>CAVTNF010000006.1:0-126485 GCA_963735975.1 uncultured Acidobacteriaceae bacterium | reverse complement strand
CGCTAGTGCTTTTTCGGACGCGACGCCGGGATGAGTGCTCAAGGCTGAAAGAAGGTGTGAGGCGTCGCGTTCGAAAAAGCCGTCAGAAGGAAGCCGCTGGCGCGGCGGACGCGGTACTTATGCAAATTGAATGGAGCCAGAAAGGTTTGTAGAAGTTGTCGGGTGGTCGAGGTCCGTGGCGGAGGAGCCGACGCGCATGGGCAAGGGCCGAAGTGGCGCTTGAAGCGAAGCCTACTCTGGGGCATGAAGAAGGTGTCGAGCGGCGACGGAGACACACTTCGGCGGAGCGCGCTGAACCGCGCCAGCAGTTGGGGTTGTGGGCGAGTGATTTCATGCAGCTGTGACCAGGAGCGGTGGCGAACGAAGTTGGAGTTGTGCTGCGGTGAATCGTTCGACGACGGCCATCGGTCCGCCACACTTGGGACAGCGCCACAGCGGGTGCGCTGTAGGAGCGGTCGACGTTTCCGATTCGTTTTTCGGTGGAGTGGCGTGAAGAGCAGCGAAGCACCGTGGCAGTAGTGCGGAGCGCCGGCAGTTGGCGAGGAAGCCGAAGTGGCGGATGCGGACGAAGCCCTTGGGGAGCAGGTGAAGTAGGAAGCGACGCAGAAACTCATCGCGCGAGACGGTCATCACTTTCTGCTGATTGTGGTTGGCGGAGTCGCGCCAGCGGAAGGTGACTTGGCCGTCCGCCAGTGTAACCAATCGATGGTTGGAGATGGCGACGCGGTGGGTATAGCGGCCGAGATACTGCAGGACGTACTCGGGTCCGCCGAAAGGTGGTTTGGAGTAGACGATCCAGTCTTTGCGGAAGAGCGGACGCAGCCAGGCAGCGAAGAACTTGGGATGGGTGAGCGGCGCGAGCTTTCCAGCCAGGTGCAGTTGACGGCGTTCAAAGGCAGACTTCAGGCCGGCGACGAACTTGCCACGAAATACGCGCCGCAGTACAGCGATAGGGAGAAAGAAGCGTGGACGAGACCGAATCCAGCGGGCGTGATCGCGGGAGAGTCCGCCGGCGGGAACGACGCAATGGACATGGGGATGAAGACACCCACGCCCACAGTACCCTGAGTGCAGAAGACACTAAAGTCCAGGTCTTTTATCCTTTCCACCCGCTCCACAGTGCTACCGTTCAGATCCTTCGCAGACCGGAGCGAGGAGATGGCGCGGTGTCTGTCATTGACCGGACCGGGAAGCGGCTGAAGATTCCCGTATGGATGCTGTCGCCGGAAGCCGCCGAGATAATGATCAGTGAAAGGGTTCATCTCAGTAAGGAAGCTCTCCTCTCTCTAACCTCGTTACTTTCTCTACGCGCCGGTGAAGATCGCGGCCGCGATAACCTTCTGCCAGCTGCTGTTGATGAATGCAAGGGAGGTCATCGTGGAGCAACTGGAACTACTGTGCCTGATGATCCGGAAAGAAAGCGGAATCGTGCCCGTGGATGCGACGGTGCGCGGCGATCTTGTCGATCTAATGGCTCGCATTCTGGTGGCGGTTTTTCAAGCGGAAGGAGGAAGGGTTGATGACAGAGCTTCTCTACAGTCCCAAGATCAAGCCGGACCATTTGACGCGTAAGGCGATCGTTTACTTACGACAATCGAGCGAGAAACAGGTGCGCTACAACCTGGAGAGTCAGCGCCTTCAGTATGAGGTAGCCGATCGGATACGAAACTTAGGCTGGAGGCATGTGGAGATCATCGACAGTGATCTCGGTTGCAGTGCGGGCATGGCGGCGGACCGTCGGGAAGGATTCGAGCGCGTCCTCAGCTCGGTAGCTCTGGGAGAGGTTGGAATCGTGGGTAGCCGGGAGGTCTCACGCTTGTCTCGCACGGACAAGGACTGGTGTCGGTTGTTGGAGGTGTGTCAGATTTTTGGAACGCTGATCGCCGACGAGCAACAGATCTACGATCTGAATTACCTTGATGACCAACTGGTGCTGGGAATCAAAGGGACACTCAGCGTTGTCGAACTGAAGGTCCTTCGGCAGCGGATGCAAGCAGGCCAGGAATCGAAAGCGCGCCGCGGCGAGTTGTTCAAGCGGTTGCCGGTCGGCTACGCCCGCGATCTCACAGGTAAGATTGGCTTGCATCCTGATCAGCGGATTTGCGAGGCCATTCGACTAGTGTTTATGAAATTTCGAGAACGTTGGAGCATACGTCAAACCTTCCAGTGGTTTCGGGATCACGATATAGAGCTACCTGCGAATCCGATCCATGGGACAAAACTGATCTGGAAGGTCCCCACCCAGAGCCTGGTCCGCGATATTCTGATCAACCCATTCTATGCGGGCGCCTACGTGTGGGGTCGCCGTCCGCTCACGACGCTGCTGGTGAACGGCAGGTTGGAGAAACATCAGAGTTCTACGCGTCGAGCCGAAGAATGCCGGGTCTTCATCCCTGATCACCATGAGGGATATATTGACTGGGCCACCTATAAAGAGAATCAACGAACGACGCGGCGTAATTCCGTAAACTGGCAGGGGGATGAATCCATGGCGGCGATTCGTGCCGGACAAGGCCTGCTGGTAGGGCTGCTCCGTTGCGGCCACTGTGGCCGCAAGCTGCACGTACGTTACTGGGGAGGCCGAGGCACCCACGCACGTTATCTCTGCAGGGGAGATTACGACGACGGTGGACAGTACTGCCTGGGCTTTGGTGGGGCCTCGGTGGATCGGCGGTTGAGTCAGGAACTGCTCAAGGTGATTTCGCCGCTCGGGTTGGAAGCCAGCCTGCGCGCACTTGAGGAGTTAAGCGCCGGGGATGCGGCGCAGCGCATCGCCTTGTCCAGCAAACTCGAACAGCTGGAATACGAGGCCAGAAAGGCTTTTGAGCAATACGATGCCGTAGATGCCAGGAATCGTCTCGCGGCCAGCGAGTTGGAGCGTCGCTGGAATGAGAAGCTGGAGGAGATAGCAACAACCAAACAGCGACTGGCCAGTCTTAACACGAGGCGCCATTCGTTGACCGCTGACGAAGAAGCTCAAATTTTGGCGATGGGCGAGAACTTTGCCGAAATCTGGCAAAACGATCACTGCCCTTCAGCACTCAAGAAGATGATCTTCCGCACCGTCGTGGAGGAGATCATCGTACGCACAGATCTGGAGAAAAAGACTCTGCAGTTCACGATTCATTGGAAGGGCGGTACGCATACACAACTCACGATGGAGCGACCGCGTTCGGCGACTGAAACCGCGACGCCGATGGAGGCGCTGGAGATCATCCGCCGGATGGCGGCACGCCACGGCGATGATCAGATAGCCTCCGTGTTGAACCGGCTCGGATATTCGACAGGCAAAGGCAAGCGGTGGAATCAAACCCGTGTGGCCACCGCGAGGCGCAACCATTCGATTACAGGGCAAAGGCGAGCGCTACCCGATCCGGAAAGAGTAAGTCTGAACGAAGCTGCTCGGATATGCGGAGTGAGTCATCGCACAATCGAACGGTTAGTGGAGGCAGGCCTGTTGAAGCGTGAGCAGGTCACTCCTCGCGCACCCTGGGGGATTCGTCGTACAGATTTGGATGATGAGCCAGTTCGGAGTGTTATCGAAAGGCTCCTCCGCACAGGCAAGCTGGTTCTGCAAGGGGGTTGTTCGGAAAACCAGCCAACTTTGTTTATTGAAAAGGAAGGAGATGATAATGCCGGGCATCATGAGTGAGGGTTCAATTGGAGTTTCTGGTTCCAGGTGTGAAGCACGCTGAAGAAGCCGATCTCGGCTCCGAGATGGGCGGGATGGCGCGCGACCTCCATCAGGGTTTCGGCGCTGGCCCGGAGCAGCAAACCGTAGATGAGTTTCCTGTTCTGGAGAGCCAATGCAGCCAGTTGCGGCGGCAGCGTGAAGACGACGTGCACGTAGGGCGTGGGCAGCAGTTCACGGCGACGCGCCGCGATCCAGCGTTCCCGCGCCCCGGTCTGACACTTCGGGCAGTGCCGGTTGCGACACGAGTTGTAGGAGATGGTGGCACGGTGTCCGCAACTGGCGCACTCATCGATATGGCCGCCGAGAGCGGCGGTGCGACAGCGCGCGATGGCCAGCAGGACTTTAAGGTGGGTCCAGCGGAGCCACGAACGATTCCTCTCGATGAAGTCTGCACCTGCGCTGCGAATGATGTCGGCCACCTCTAACCGTGGCCGACTCATTTACTCCTCCTCGAATGACCTGCCTTTCTTCAGCATCAGCGCGTCCAGCGGACTGGGGGTGGCATGCAGGTGCCGTTGCGAGAGGTGGAGATAGCGAGCAGTTTCTTTCAGATCGTGATGGCCTAACAGGATCTGGATGGTGTGCAGGTCGGCACCGGCTTCGAGCAAGTGGGTGGCGAAGCAATGGCGGAGCATGTGGGGATAGATCCGTTTCTTAATCCCGGCGCGGCGGGCGGCTTCGACGCAGGCGTGGTAGGGCGTCTTGTCATCCATGGGGTGATCACCACTGTGCCAGCGATTACCGGGAAATAACCAGACGGATTTTTTGCGCAAGCGTCGCCAGTGAGCGCGTAGTTCCTCGAGCAGGACGGGGCTGAGCATCACGTCGCGGTCTTGCCCGCCTTTGCCGTCCTGAATGTGCACGACCATGCGTCGGCTATCGATGTCGCTGACCTTCAGGCGCGTGAGCTCGGTGCGGCGCACGCCGGTGCCGTAGAGGGTCATCAAAATGGTGCGATAGAAGGGAGTTGGCGCGGCATCGATGAGCTGTGCTACTTCTTCCTGACTGAGAATGGTGGGCAGGCGATAGCGCTTCTTGGGATAGGGAGTATCGGCAATGCTCCAGGGCCTCTTGAGCGTCTGGATGTAGAGGAAGCGCAGGGCGCAGAGATGGTTGGTTACCGAACCGGGAGTCAGTTTGTGCACGGTAAAGAGTTGCGCTTGGTACTCGCGGATGTGTCGCGGTCCCAGGCGATCGGGCGAGGAGTGGAAGTGCTGGGCGAACCGCTCGATGAAACGAATGTAACGTCGTGTGGTAGCTTCAGAGTAATGACGTCGCTGGAGTTCCTCCAGCATCATTTTGCGTAGATGGGTCACAGGGACCTCCTTGTGACCCACAATTATCTGAGCCGAAAATCAGGACTGCCGATATCACCTACGCGGCAGCGTCCGCCGCGCCAGCGGCTTCGTTCTAACGAGCTATGCGGAAGTTATGCGAAGACGGACACTGGATCGAACGGGCGTTTTCGGCCACCGAACGCGACGTTGTCCCGAAGTCGGCTTCTGGGAAGCGCGATTCCACCCCGGCATCGCTGCTTTTGCCGACAACGCCACATCCGCTAAATGCGGAAATAACAGTGCTATTCTGCTAGGCGGCTTTGTGCGAGGCCATTCAAGAAAGGACCTTAATGGGCCCACAAAAGACAGGAGCGTGCTGCTTCAGCGCGGGAACCTTGAGAGTAGAGGTTCACGTTGGCCGCCGGGCCGCGGCTGAGGCTGCCGCCCAAGCTGCCGCGGAGGCCATGCGAGAGCTAGAGAGCCGAGCTGCGACCTTCGGGATCATTTTTGCTACCGGAGCATCGCAACTCGATACTCTAAATGTGCTGACATCTCTACCCAGCCTTCCGTGGAACCGCGTGAATGGGTTTCATATGGATGAGTATAAAGGCATTTCCGCTGACCATCGGGCCTCGTTTCGCCGCTACATGCGCGAGCATTTGAGCGAACGGGTCCATATGCAAGAGTTTTACGAAATCGATGGAAGTGATGCGGATCCCGATTCAGTGTGCCGGGAATATGCTCAGAATCTGCGCTCCTGCCACCCGGGTTTGTGCCTGCTTGGAATCGGCGAAAATGGTCACTTGGCTTTCAACGATCCCGCCGAGGCCAACTTCGACGACCCTAAGGATATGAAGATTGTTAAGCTGGACTCTGTGTGTCGGCAACAGCAAGTGGAGGAAGGATGGTTTGCCAACTTTCAGGAAGTGCCAGAGTACGCTCTTACTCTAACCATTCCCACATTGTTCAGAGTACCCAGGCTCATTGTTTCAGTTCCCGGGAGCCGCAAGGCTCGAATCGTCAGGCGAACGCTAGAGGAACCGATCACGACTGCCTGTCCGGCTACCATCCTTCGAAAACACGCCAATGCTACCCTCTATCTAGATCCGGAAGCAGCCTCCGAGCTGAGCCGTGTGTTGGGTCTAGAGGAGGTCCGACGCCTTCGGAGACACAAGTGATTCGCTTGTATCAAGGCTAGCAAGAACGCCCTCCTCTCGGACGCTCCTCCGTTGATCTCTTATACTGCGGCGCTGCAGGCCAAAGGCGGCGGACCGTTCCATTAGTTATGCCGGGCCCGAAGTCGGCGTCGAGGAAATCTCCCGGAAGCCCGTTTGAACGAAGCCTTAGCGGCAGACGCTTTCGCGTGCTCGGTGTCAGCAGTGTGCTTGTGAAGGGATAAGGTTGGGTGATAAGGAGATCACCTATGACCCACCTTCGCAAAATGATGCTCGAAGAACTCGAGCGTCGTAATTACGCTCAGACTACCATAGACTGCTACATCCAAACGATCGAGGATTTTGCGCGTCACTTTCGGCGCCCTCCGGATCAGCTCACTCCTGAGCACATCCGCGAGTACCAAGCGTATCTCTTCCGCGAGAGAAAGCTAGCCGCGTCCACCGTGACGCAACGGCTCGCGGCTCTGCGGTTCTTCTACACGCAGACGATCCGGAAAGCCTGGAGCGTAGCCGATACACCTTACCCGAAGAAGGCGCGACCCCTACCCAGCATCTTGAGCCCGGAAGAAGTGGCCCACCTCATCGACTCGTCCCAGACTCAGTTTCATCGCATGGTATTGATGACGCTCTATGGCACGGGGCTACGGCGCGCTGAGTTGGCTCGCTTGCAAATTTCCGATATCGACAGCCGACGCATGGTGATCCACATCCGCCGCGGCAAAGGGCGCCAGGACCGCGATGTCATGCTCAGTCCCAGGCTGCTCGAAGCATTGCGCGACTACTGGCGTAGCCTGAAGCGCAAACCCACGGAGTGGTTATTTCCGGGCGGATCCCGGCACACCTCCAATCGTCCCATCACTCCCCGAGCCGTGTGGTATGCGTGCCAACGTGCTGCCCAGCGGGCGGGACTTCAGAACCGGGTTCATCCCCACACGCTGCGCCATTGTTTCGCTACGCACTTGCTGGAAAACGGCGCCGACCTGCGCACCATTCAACTGCTCCTGGGACATCACGATCTGAAGGAAACCACGATCTATCTTCATCTCTCGCGACGCCATCTCAACGCCACTGCCAGTCCTCTGGACTCGCTCAAGCTGAAAGATAAGTCACAGCCGAACCCGTAGATGAACCGGCCGCCGCTTGAGGTGGCCGATCTGGTTCGCGCCGCGGGACACACCTTCATCGAACGCAGTCGCCGGTGGATCACCTGGCAACACGTCAAAGTGCTGCGCGCCATCGCGCGCTGTCGCACCGCTGCCCTAGGCGGGCATCTCGATGAGTGCATCGACTGTGGCTATCGTCCGGCCATCTCTTACAACAGCTGCCGCAACCGGCACTGCTCGAAGTGTCAAGCCAACGCCCGCGAGCGCTGGCTCGAAGCGCGTCGCCAAGAACTTCTCCCAACGCGCTACGTCCATGTTGTCTTCACCCTACCCCATGAGCTGGCTCCACTCGCTTTGCAAAACAAGAAAATCCTCTACCATCTCCTGCTGCAAACCAGTGCCGAAACCCTCCTCGAAGTCGCTCGTGATCCCCAACATCTCGGCGCCGAAATCGGCTTCTTTAGCGTGCTGCACACCTGGAATCAAAAACTCGAACATCACCCGCATGCCCATTGTGTGGTGCCCGCCGGCGGATTGTCGCTCGATCACTCTCGTTGGGTTTCATCGCACTCTCGCTTCTTTCTTCCCATCCCGGTGCTACGAAAAGTTTTTCGCCGCAAGTTTGTCAGCGCTCTAAAACACAACTTCCGTCAGGGCAAGCTTGGCTTCCATGGAACTCTGAAGCCGCTCGCTCACCCCAAAGCCTTCTCCGCTTGGTTGCGAACCCTATACCGACACCACTGGCACGTCTACTCCAAACGCCCCTTCAGAGACGCGGAGCAGGCAGTGCGCTATTTAGGCCACTACACCCATCGCGTTGCTATCTCCAACCATCGACTCGTCTCCCTGGTCGATGACCAGGTCACCTTTCGCTGGCGCGACTCCGCTCACCAAAATGAACACAAGTTGATGCCCCTGGCGCTCGATGAGTTCCTACGCCGCTTTCTGTTGCACACACTGCCCAAAGGCTTCGTCCGCATCCGCCACTTCGGTTTCCTCGCCAACCGGCGGCGCGCCACGCTCCTGCCGCTTTGTTTTCGACTACTCGACGCAGAACCACCGTCGCAATCCGAACCAAAAGCGTCGCCACGTAAGCAGCCGAATCCACTTTGGCGTTGTCCCAAATGTGGCGGCTCCATGGTGGTCCTCGAAAGACTTACTGCGGCCCAGATCCAACTCCGCTCTCCCCCCTGGCTCGCAGGAGCCGCTGCATGACACTCCAATTACAATCTCTCTCACTCGGTGCCTCCCAGCACCTACAGGCCTCGTGCGCTTTCCTTGTCCATCCACCAAGCTCCTGGCTTCGCGCTTTGCTCGCAAACTACCATCAAACCAATCCGGCCTGCACTCCGGGTAGCTCCATCACCGTTTCTCCGAGTCTTTCTCATCACCGCAACACCATTGAATTTGCATAGACGATTCCTCGCCGGCGACTTCCTTCAAACAGCTGTATCGAACGCGCCCCGCACGCCTCCAGAAATCTACCTGCCACTCCATATGGGGCGCGTCCGATACAGCACTAGCGTTTCGGGCCAATGTCCGCATTGCCGACAATCTTGACCTAATGGCCGCCAGGACGTTTTGTGCAAGTATCGATCAGAATGTTTATGGCCTTGTATCATGGAGCATGGTAACGACCGACCCAGTTCTGATCGATCTGCCGATGCCTATCCGCACGCCGCGCTTGACGATCCGGCCGAAACAAATCGGTGATGGTGCAATCGCATTCTCTGCGGTCATGGAGACGTGGCAAGAGCTTAACCAATGGATGCGGTGGGCCTAGAATCGAGATGCGTTTACAGCTGAGTCAATGGAAATCCGTAACCGCCATGTCATGGCCAGCTTTCTGCTGCGTGAAAGCATCGAGTTGATCGGAATGGAAACTCAAACTGGTGAAGCCGTCGTTTGGTGAGGGCTTCATGATATCGACTGGCAGGCTCTTCACTGCGACACTGGGTTTTGGGTCCGCAAGAGTGCTCAAGGTCGGGGTATCGCGACGGAGACTGCCAATGCGATGGTGCGCTATGCGTTCGGTGCGCTCAGAATTCAGCGAGTTGGGCTTACCCACTCGCACGGAAACGAAACTAGCCGCCGCATCGCCGAGAGGCTTGGTTTCGCTCTGGAAGGGATACAGAGGAGGGCCAATTTGCTTCCTGGCGGCAAGGCAGTAGATAGGTACTGCTATGCCCGTTTCGACGTCACCGGACTGCCGGAATTAGAAGTGACTTGGGAAAGGCGTTGAGTCGAACAGACGTGACAAGTTCACCCGCCCGGCTGCTCAGTTGTTGGGGGTCTCGATGCGGGCGTAGTAGCCCTTGCGCGCGTGCACCTGCAAATGCTTGCCGTCTTTTTCGGCGACGATATGGATGGTGCGGTACTTTCCATTGGGCTTGAACCCGGCGGCCTTGTAGGCGATTAGGTAGCGACTGCGGATCAAATCGCGAAGCCTGCCCAGCGATTTATCCAGTGCCATTATGTCGCCGGGAAACATGGATTCGCCTCCGCTGCGCTCCGCCAGCAACTGCAACACCCGGTCGGCATCTGTTTTAACGTTGGCATCCTCCGACGTGCTGAGGGTGTAAATTGTCACGCCCTTGGTTTCGGCATCTTCGATGACCTGTTTGAGACTGCGATGGCTGGAATTATCTTCGCCATCGCTCAGTACTACCAGGACTCTGGCCACCCGCCCCTCCTCCGGGTACGCAGCGAGCTTCCAGCAGGCCAGTGAAACGGCATCAAACAAAGCCGTTCCTCCGCCGTTGGTGAGCGCCTCAACTCCCTTGCCCAGTGCCCCAGGATCCGCAGTGAAATCCTGAGTAATGTTGGTGTCGGTTGAGAAGCCCGCTACGAACCCAAGGTCGGAGGTGCCGTTCAACACTTTTTCGAGGAACTTACTCGCCGCTCGCTTTTCAAAACCAAACCGGGTCTGCACCGATCCGCTGGTATCGATCAACAGACCCAATCGCAGCGGAAGCTTCGACTGCGGAACGAACTGCAATACCCTCTCCGGCGGCTTGTCGTCGTCCCGGATCTGGATGTTGGAGAGATCCAGGTCGCTCACCATGCGTCCGTGGCTGCTGACGGCAAAAAACAAGGCCGTTTCGTCGACGACCTTATGGATGGTCCACGCCCCGCTGGCACTTCTGGCTACCAACGGAGCCCTCGGAGGTGTCGGGCTCGCGTTTTCTGCGACTGTGTTTGGCTCAGCCGTTTTCTTGCAGGTCTCGCAGTTCGCGGCGCTGGCTTCCTCTCCGACTGCTCGCACTTGCGCCGCCAACCGTTCGCTGTTGGCGAAGGTCTTAGGGCGCTGAAAATCGGGTCCGGTCGCTAACTGCTGTGGACCGCCCGCTGCTGGACTTGCGCCGCTCGTGCGGTTGGCCAGAGTATCGAGATTCCGACGCGCAACTGGAGCCAGGGGATTGCTGGGATCCTCGGCCAGAAACAGCTTCAACTCGCTCTGCACGGTGTCGAGATCGTTGAGAGACAGGGCCGCTGCCGCGGCGATATAGTGCACATTTGCCATCCCGCGATGATCGAGAGCGTGCACCAATTGCACCGTCTTTAGAGTCTGTTCGTACTGGTGATTTCCATTTTCGGCAAACGCCAGGGCTGAAAGAACCTTCGCATCCTTGGGCTTGAGTGATGCAGCTTTCTGCAAGTTAACTTGCGCGGAGGCAAAGTCTTTCGCCGAGAGCGCCAGCCAGCCCAGGTTCAGGAAAGAGCCGGGAAATTTCTCATCCAGCTTCACCGCCGTTTCGAATTCGTCTTTGGCGCGACTGTCGTCCTGATCAAGGTAGGCCAGGCCGAGCGTGTTATGGGCCGTAACAAACTTGGGGTAGGCCGCGATCGCTTTTCGCAGATGTCCAATCGCTTCTTTAGAGTTTTGCGCTTTCAATAATGAGCTCGCGCGGTTGAACTCCTCTACAGCTTTGTTGGGGGCTTCCAGATCAAGCGCCGAGACTGTGCCGGACTCAATCAGTTGTTGATTCTTTTTCCTTTGTTCCTCCAGGAACTTGGTATGGCGGTTTTGCTGGTCAAGGTACATTTGCGCGAAGTCCATTTGCGCAAACCCTGAATCAGGCCCTGCGTTCATAAAGGGCAGTCCGCCTAACGGCTGAGAGAATTGTGGGCCTTCCTGCTGGGCAAGAGCTCTACCACACGGCCAGAAGGCAAGCGCGCAAGCGAGTAGCCGTGCCACGCCCTTGCACAAATGCAGAACGAGCCCGGAATGGTGCAGATTCCTTGTCATCGGCTCAAACTCCTGCGATCTAATTCAGGGAGGGCAGGTTGACGGTCCAACTCGACAACAGCATTCTGGACGCTCCGCCGCCACTAGTCAATGATCACACGCACTTCGATGGCTAGCGCTTGTAAATGCTGGTGTCGGGATGATAGTTCCGCCAGTCGAACCAGTAGTCTTTGAGGGCTGGGACGCGATCCAGGCATTTTCCTTGCGCGGCACCGGCAACCGCGCAGCCCTGAAAATTCCATTCGCTGGCGGTAGCTGTGTCAAGCAAGGACCACTCTTTGCGGATGGTCGATGCAGTGGTTGCGCTGGCTGGCGAAACGGTGGCCGTGGAGGTGGCTAGCGCTGCAGGCTTGGGAGCGGCTGACGTATCCGACTTCGCGACCGCAGGCGTTTCGCCTCCGGCCTCGCCTTTCAGGAAGAACTCGGCTTCTTTGCCATCGATGCGGCGGATGAACACGCGGAAGGATTTGCCGTCGGGTCCAACCACCACCAGCAGAGGTGTGCCGTGGAGCTGGTCAACGACCGGGGATTGCTTAACCAGCGTATCCCAGGGATAGGCGCGGCTGCCGCCGTCGAGCGCCACGCCCACTACCACGTCACGGGATTTCAATTCCGTTCCCGGGAAGATGATGACCACCGGGAGCTTCGCCACCTCGGGCTCCCATTTGCTGTCGTATTCCTTTGTGTACTTGGGCACGGGTGCGAGCACCTTACCGCCGGAGACCTCCGACTTCCACTCGCCAAATGTGAGTTCGTCGCTCGGCACGAGTTCGAGCCATGCTCCCTGCATCGGGCCGAAGATAGCTTTACCGGTGATTTGCTGCCACCAGGAGCCGGTCTCCTGGTCGCGCATCAGAAAGTTCTGGTTGTTAATGCCCGCCAGATAAAAGTGCAGCACCCTGCCCTTCACGGTTCGCTTCCACACCAGACCGGTGTGACAGAGCGTTCAATAGGTGACGGCCACCGGCACGCCGTCCACGACGTCGTTGAGAACGTGGTGGTAGGCCATTTCGCTGATGGGATACGCGCGCGCGTCGTCGCCGAAACGGAGAGCGAGAATCATTTCATCTTTATCGAGTTTGCTGGTGGCCTCGGCGTCGAATTTTGCGCTGCCGACCGGATGGAACATCCACTCGAAGTAATTCAAGCGGGCCATGACGGTGGAGAAGGCGACCAGCAGCAGCATCGCCGACAGGACGATCTTGCGCCATCGATCGCTGGGCGGCCACAGGATAAACCCGAAGACTCCACAAATGACGGCCGCCGTCAAAGTTCCTCGTGGAGCGCGCTGGCGGAGATCCATGGCCAAAGTGAGGGCCGCTGCAGTCTGATGGTGGAAGGGCCGGATGACGTAGGCCGGGATGAAAAACAGTCCGATCGCGGTGAGCGCCGCAGCCAGAAAGATTAGCCACGAAAGAGTCCTACGAACAGACCACGGTCTCATGTCCTGAGAACGCATTGGAGTGGGCAACGCTTCGATTGTATCCAACTTGCGCGGAAAGAAAATGCCCCGGCCGCGAGGCCGGGGCAGGGATCGAATGCAGTGTGTCTACTGCGGCGTGAAGTTCTGGTGATAGCTGAGGCTGACCACGTCCTGGAACATGGGCGTGCCCGGCGGCAGGTTGTTCGGGTTCAGGAATTGCGTGTCGAAGAAATAGTTTCGCGTCGGCGCTCCGTACACCACGTTACAACACTTGAAGGTGCCGGTCGCGTACTGCGAATAGTACATGCTGACCAGTGAGCCGGTGTAGTTGACAGTGGCCCCGGCGGCGCCCCGGTTCTCCAGGTAGCGCAGGAAGTTATGCATGCCGCCGTCAGTACCGAAGTCCTGCGCGCCCCAGGCGGGTTGCGGGAAGGGAATGCTCTTGCCGGCGGCTATGGCTACGCGGTAGTAGCTGGTGTTGCCCGGGCGGTTATTAACGTTGCCGGGGCTGAGGAAGCTCTCGGCATCCGTCCAGCCCACATTTGGGGTGGGCAGTGTATTGCCCGCCGGTGGGTTCGACAGCAGCGTGACGGCGTCGGCGATGATGGCCGTTGCCGAGTGCAGGGCCCCCGCGTAGTTGGGGGGGCTGACCGTCCACATTGGATCCGCAAGGCCCGTATTGTAATCTCCCCAAATGTAAACCGGCTCTTCGGAAGCGACGGTGAAGCCGTTTCCATTGCCGCCTAACGCAGCGGGATGGGGCAGATAGCTGGTGGTACCCTTCATGCCTCCATCCACCAACCGCAGCACGTGGCGCGGTCCGGTGACCATGTTGTTCTGGGGGGAACCCGCGCCGGCGTACACGGTTAACAGATCCGTAGTCACCCCAGCGATGACCTTCTTGATATCCGTGTTGCAATCGACCTGGTTGGCCGACGACAGTCGCCCCATTCGCTGGAATGGGAAAGTAGGGCTGGGTTATGAACGCCCCGGTAAGGTTAAATCCCGCTCCCAGGTTGTTCTCGCCCTGCTTATCGAGGAAGCCGTCCTGGTTTACGTCTTCGGGTGAGAACGTGTAGTACTGGTTTTGCTCGAGGGCGTTATCAATCGAGCCCGGCGTGGAGCCGGAATTGATCGTATCCTCCAGGCCTGAGGAGCCGGCCATGCTGTTATAGAACGTGTTGAAAGGGGCATGGGCATCGGCCACCATTCCGCGGTGATCCGAAAAATAAAGGATGTAGCCGTTTTCGTTCACGCCAAACTGGTTGGTCGGCTCACCAGGTTCCCGCTGCCGCCGGTGTAAGGGCCCGCTTTTTGCAGCCACAACCACAGGTTGCCCGCGTCAAGCTCAACCGCATTCATAACCCCGGCGGGACTGCACGCGGTGTAAACCGGAGTCGTTGTGCTGGCTGTCGTATTGTTGGCGCGCGCGCCGTTGTCTCGGGGCTCGCCTTCACGGGAATCGTAGAAGTTAATTGGAATCCAGGTATAGGCCGCAGTTGCGCCCGTGCTTCCGCCGTCTGCTGCGTAGAGGTTGGCTGCAGTCGCCGACGATAGGCTTTGCTGCAACTGCTGCAGGATCAGGATCGCCGGACTGATACTGTTGAAACACTGCCCAGGTGGCGTGGCGGTTCGAGCCAGTGTATTGGCTGCCTGTCCGTAGTCAGGGCAGGCCAGAAGACCAGTCAGTCCCCCACGGAGCGGTGGGCGGCACATTATACTGACGGGCGAAGCCGTAGCCCAACCATTCTGTGGTGACGCCGATCCAATTGCCGGCCGCATTCAGATACTCGACTCTCAACCATGCACCTTGACAGCCGGAGCTGATTTCACCCAGCAAGGGGTAAGGGTTGGCGGCGCAGCCGTCGCGGGCTTAACCCAACCGTTCCCCTTCGTGGTATCGGCCGTCGCAAAGTACATGTAGGTGTTCGCCGGCGAAGCGAGTTGGCCATTGTATGCAGCCCAACTCAGCTTTTGACTTCCGCCCGCCGTGGGCAGAAGGATGTGAACGTCCTGTCCGTCGAGCGCGAGCCGCACTGCGTTCGGGGTGCAAATCGCCAATCGTATCCGCCAGCAGAATTCGGATGGTCGCTTCACTGTACAGCCGCGACTGAAACAACAGCGTCGAGTCGGCGTTTGCCCCGGCGAGCTGGGGCCGGCGGATAATATCCACCGCGCCGATTTGTGGTGACGATTGCACAAAGGGTAACTGCAGCTTCTTGGCTCCGGTCAGACCGTTGTCAACGTATCCTCCGAAGGAAGTGGCGATGCCCTTCCACGCCCCATTGGCTCGCTCCGGCATCGGCTGGGCCCGGTGTTGCCGGGCTGGGCGGCTTCGGGAAACCGCCAGTCCAGCTACCCTGGTTCAATTGATTACAGTTCGCGGCTGGACCGGCTCCCGGCGCCGGAGGACAGGCGTTGGCAGCGGCAGGAATGTAAACCGCGCCGCCGTAACCCGCCGCAGTAGAGTGACCATTTTCCAACTGATCGAGAACGATCTGGTCGTACGCGGCGATCTTGTCAGTAAAGGTCAGGGTGCTGCCGGAAGCCAGAAAGAGGTTCCCGTTGGTGTGGACACGCCCGCCGAAATTGAAAGCCGGGCCCGCGAAATAATCGCAATCGCCATCGCAAAAGATTCCGTATTCAAAAGCCGGAACCAGCGCTACTTCCACCGTGCGGGTCAGAGAAACGGAAGCGCCCGTCCCGCCCACCGCACTCAAGGCGTTGGTACGCGTGGCCGTGACATTCAGGGTGTAGGGAACGATACTGGCGAACATTCCGCTGTTTTCACCCGCCTGGACCACGGCGGTCGTCGCACAGTTATTGGGAACCGCCGTACAGACTGCCCCGTTCACGACATTCGTCGCCGGCCACGAAATCATGGCATTGGACCCGTACTGGATATTGGTGATGTTGGATCCAGCGATCGCGTTCGCCCAGTTGGTCTGATTCTGCCAAATCGCATTGATATCGGACGCCTTGGGGGCGGGATTCGTCTGATAGAGAATGTCGAGTTGGCCGGTCAGATTCTCCATCTGGGCTTCGGCGGCGTAGAAGGCGAGATTGCCTTCCAGGTCGTTGCGGCCCATGCCGGCTTCGCTGGTGGTCAGGTACAAGATGCCTACGGCCACTCCCGACAACAAGATGGTCATCATCAACGCCGCGATCAGAGTAAAGCCGCGTTCGCTTTGCTTAACCATTCCCATAGTTCTCCCCTTCAAACGCCTTTTCTGGCGATTCCTCAGTTGCCACAAGCAACCGAGGTATTACTGTAGTTATTGCAGAAGCTCATATCCCGTGCGGCCACCGAGGTGGCCAAGTACATGCTCTTGGACTTGTTGCCCATGGGGGTGAGGCTCTCGCCCATAATCCAAATATTCACTTTCTGAATCAGACTGGGGCTTTGCCCGGCGCCGATCGGGTCGGCAAGATTCGCCGCAAGGTAACCCGTCAGCGAATCGATGAGATCGTAGGTGATTTGCAGGTTGATGATGTTATCAGCCACCGGGACGGGCAGAAGTCCGTTCGCCTGGCGCATCAGGCGCGGCGTCTGCACCGTTCCGCCTGCCACCGGCACCTGCAGGAAATAGGTGACCACATTCAACCGGCAGGCGGACAGAGTGGTTTGCGGTATCGCTACGCCGGTCCCGCCGGCAGCGGTGACCACCTGCGAAAGGTCGCTGGCGCCAGTAGTCTGGTTGAGGTTAAGTTGATCTCCGTTAGCAAACGCAATTCCGCTCGCCATGGTCGGGTTCGTACCACCGGTGATCTCGCCAACGGCCACGGCTTTTTGCACTGGAGTATTGCCATTGGCCGCGGGTCCTTGCCCCACCACGGTGAACAGAATGAGATCGCCGCTGTTGAGCCCGCCGCCAGTGCCGGGTTGAATGTCGGTCGGCGCATTAGGATCGATGACATTCAGCGCTACCCCCACCTGCGAAGCATTCGCGGTCGTAAACGTATACACGAAATTGGTGAGAGGAAAGCTGTAGTCGCAGGAGATTGTAGTGATGCTGGCGTCCGGCACGCCGGGGGCGGCGGGGATCACCGCGCCGTTCTGCACTCCATTATTGGGGCCGGGGATGATGCCATACATGTAGTTCGCACCCCCGGTGGGGTTATTGGGATAGTTATGATTCGGTACGTAGCAGATCCCATTCTTGTCGCAGGCGTATCTCGATTTTGTGCCTCCCGAGACCAGTTGCAGCCCGCCAGAGGGCAGGCCTGCGCCCGCCTGGCTGATGTCGCGGCTCATCAACTCGACCGCTGCTCGCATATTGGCCTGCGTCTCGGCCCGTTGCGTGATGGTGAAGCTCACGTCCATGCCGGCCTTGAACAGACTCGAGATGGCCAGCACTACCAATACGCCGATGAAGGAACCGATCATCAACTCCAGCAGCGTGAACCCGTGTTGGGACTTTGCCATGCGCATGATCGTCCTCATCTAGAAGTAACTCGAGATCAATCCATTTGTGGTGTAGCTGCGAGTCGCCCCGCTCGCCGTGTAAGCGACCGTTACGGTTACCGCGACCAGGTTTTGGTTGACCGTGCCGCTGGGCAGGAGCACCTGGCTGATGGTGATGGTGCGGGTAAAGTTGGCCAGGCTCATGGTTACATCGTCGGCGGTTCCCAGCACGCCATCCGGACCGGGCAGCACCATGCACTCCGCGCCCGCGTTAGGGCAGGCTCCCGCCGTTGATGTGCAGCCCACATCGTCCGTGGTCCCGACCATGCCGTCCGGACCGGCGCACAACAAGGGCTGGGCCCCACTCTTGAAGATGCCTCCGTTCACCGTGTTGTTGATGGAGCCGAACGGGATCTGCTGGCTGTTGCGCGCCGTGTAGATGCTCTCCATCGCCTCCAGGGCTTTTTGCCGGGCGATCAGGTCGTATTCGCCGTTCTGCACCGCGGCCAGCGCATAGGTGAGACTTGCGATCACCGACAGCAGACCGACGGTCATCACCACCATGGCAATCAAGGCTTCGAGTAAAGTGAAGCCGCTCTGCTTTCTACGGGTTCTTGTTCCCTTTGCTGTTATGATCATTGCTGAGTCCATAACCCTCCCGGCTGGTTAAGCCGCCATCCCCGTACCCGTCCGGTTGTGCCCCAGAGCGTAATCGCGCGCGACGCGTAGATGGTGTCGGAGGCACGAGTCATATAAATGACGCCGCTACTGTAGTTTCCTAAGCCGGCGCAACCGCCCGTGTTGTCACGCACGCTGCCATCGGGCATAAAGACGATCGTGGCCGCACCCCCTCCGGCTCCGCTCGTCAGATAGCCGAAATCTACCGCCGCTGCCCCGGTGCCAAAACCATCCGGTACACTCACCGCGGCTGTCGGAAAGCCCGCGCGCACGGCGTAAGTGATATCTGCCGGTATGGTGTAGGTGTGGGTGACTTGAGTTGCCGGACACACCTGGGCCGCGGGAGGTGAAGGCATAGGCGGCTGCCACAGCACCTGGATGGTTCCGGCGCCGGCGTTGAAGGTCACCAGGTACTGGTAGCTCTGCGCGATCGCCAGGTTGCGCGTGTTGCGCAACGTAGACAACGTCGTGTCGTAGGCGGTGTCCAAATGTGCCTGGTTCAGAACGGTCTGCATCCGAAAAACGGCAAAGCTGGAGAGGATGATGATCACGGCGAGGACGATCATCATTTCCAGCAACGAGTACCCGCGATTCTTTCCTGATGTCATAAAACTCTTTCGAGGAGGAGGAAGGCGTGTGTTGCACGCGCTCTCGCTCCGACGGAGCCCGTGAACCAACCCGGGGAAGGACCAATACTTCGCATACCCTCCGACGAACAGTACAGGGGAAGAGCGATCCTTCATCGCGTCACGTTTCATCCTAGGAAGGGGTGGGAGTGGCGTCAAAGCACGACAGTCCAACGCCCGGACGTTGGCCTTTTGTTATCTGCAGTGGTTACCAATGGTGGGATTGATGGCAGAACACTTAGGGGTGTTCCCCTGGTTTTGTCCATGACCCTGGTAACTTGTCGGGGAAACCGCGGGAACCTACCATGATGGGCAAGTATGACTCTCACAGCCCTGCTGGTGTGCGTGGACGAAGCTGCGGCCCAAGTGCTCCGCCGCGTGCTCGATGAACTCAGCATTCGAGTCGAATCCTGTCCAGATTTTGGCCGCGCCGCGTTGCGGCTGGCGCAAGACCGCTTTGACGCCGTAATCGTGGATGGGGAGTCGAACGCCGAAGTGATCACGCTGTTGCGCGACACCCGCCTGTCGCGCATGAACGACGCGACGCTGGCCATCGCCCTGGTCTCCGGGCAAGAGAGTATTCGCGAAATGTTTTCCCTGGGCGTTAATTTCGTGCTTTACAAGCCAGTGGCACACGACCGGGCCATGAGCAGCCTGCGCGCCGCGCGCGCGGTGATGCGCAAGGAAAAACGCAAAAACGCCAGGGCTACCGTGCATGCCCATGCCACGGTGGATTACGCCGACGTGCTGCAAGAGAAAGCTACCCTGGTGGACGTGGCGCAGGATGGCATGTCGGTGCGCTTCGGCAAAAAGCTTCCACCGGTCGGCAAAGTGTACTTTCAGTTCCAACTGCCGGGCCAGTCTTCAAGCGTTCGCCTCTCCGGGCAGGTGGTTTGGCAAGATTGGAATGGCCGGGCCGGAATCCAGTATGTGGACGTGCCCAAGGCTTCGCGCCGGATGTTGACCGAGTTCCTCAGTGCGAATCTGACCACGGAATCGCAGCACGAGCGGGTTTCGGATGTCACGGTGGAGATGGAAGAGCCGTTGCTGGTGGGAACGGTTGCCATAAGTGAACAGGAGACGCACCGCAGCGAGAAGCCGTCGCAGCAAACCACGGCGTCTCGCGAAAAAGGTTCCGCCGCGCCATCGGATTCGGCCACCGGGCATCCGGACGCGGACAATCGTCGCGCCCAGAAACGCTATGCCTGCCGGCTGGGCGCGGAAGTTTATCGCACCGGCACATCGGTCCCCAATCACTGCTGCCTGACGGATCTGAGTTCGGGTGGTTGCTATCTGGAAGTACCCTTGCCGTTTCCCGCCGGCTCATCAGTCGAGATACTGGTACGCACCTACGAGATGAAATTGCGGTTGCGCGGGCAGGTACTGGCTTCGCATCCGGGCTACGGGATGGGAGTCGCGTTCGAACTGAAGACCAAAGAAGAGCGCGACAACGTGAAGAAGCTGACCGACTTCGTCGCGGCCACGACGGAACCCTCCAAATAGATCGATGCTCCGATTGTGTCATTGAGTAATCGGGTAATTGCGTAATTGAAAGGCACAGTTGCCCATCTTCAATTACCCAATCACTCAGCCCGGTCAAACTTCGTAAGCTATTGAGCCTTCGTGTAAGTCATTGAGAAGTCGTAGAAGGGCCAGGCGGGCTCAAGGACGAGCGACTTTGCGGCGGCGGATGCTTTCCCTGTCCCTCGAACCGATCGTCGCTGCCAGGGGCGTTTCCGCCTCAGGAAAGGGCATCGTAGGCGACAAGCCCCACCTGATTTTCGGACGGTTCGAACCAAGCACAAATAAGTACGTACAATTATATGCGTATCATCTCAGCTGACTGCCACTTCTTCCGCCACGGCTTTCTTGAAGTAGTCGAGCGAGAGACGCAGGCCGGTTTCGAGCTCCACTTTTGGATCCCATCCCAGCAACTGGCGCGCCTTGGTGATGTCGGGCTGGCGCTGCTTGGGGTCGTCCTGGGGGAGCGCTTCGTATCGAATCTTGCTTTTCGATCCAGTCACTTTCAGAACCAGCTGCGCGCATTCCAGGATGGTGAACTCGTTGGGATTCCCGATGTTGACGGGCAGGTGCTCGTTCGATTTCGACAGGCGGATAAAGCCGTCGATCTCGTCGCTGACGTAGCAGAAGCTGCGAGTCTGATTGCCATCGCCGTAGACAGTGAGATCTTCGCCACGCAGCGCCTGCTTCATGAAGTTGGAAACCACGCGGCCGTCGTTCAACTGCAGGCGCGGGCCGTAGGTATTGAAGATGCGCACGATGCGAGTGTCGACGTTGTGGTAGCGGCGGTAGGCCATGGTCACGGCCTCGGCGAAGCGCTTGGCTTCGTCGTAGACCGAACGCGGCCCAATGGGATTGACGTGGCCCCAGTACGTTTCCTTCTGGGGATGCTCGAGTGGATCGCCGTAGCACTCCGAAGTGGACGAGACCAGATACTTGGCGCCGTACTTGCGGGCGACGTCGAGCGCGTGAAACGTGCCGAGCGATCCCACCTGCAGGGTTTCGATGCCGTGATTGCTGTAGTCGACGGGGCTGGCCGGACTGGCGAAGTGAAAGACGTAGTCGACTTTGCCCACGTCGAACGGTTCGCAGATATCTTTTTCCACGAACTCGAAGCGTAGATCATTCTTAAGATGCGCGAGATTGGCCCGGCGGCCGGTGAGCAGGTTGTCGACGGCAACCACGTTCCAGCCTTCGGCCAGCAGGGCATCGCAGAGGTGGGACCCGAGAAATCCAGCGCCACCGGTGACGACCGCGCGTTGCTGTGGACTCATGCCTTCTTGCCGTTCCTCAAAACGGCGGCGGGGACGCCGTCGGGATGCGAGGCGGCCCGGCCTACGCTGTAGTAGGTGAAGCCCTGGGCAGCCATTACTTCCGGATCATACAGGTTGCGGCCGTCGATCACGATTGGGTATTTGAGTTCGTGGCGGAGGCGCGCGAGATCGAGATTGGCGAACTCCTCCCACTCCGTGAGGATAAGCAGAGCGTCGGCACCCTGGGCGGCTTCGTAGGCCGAATTGACGAAACTAATGCCGGAACTCATCAGTTCCTGGGTGCGCTCCATGGCGGCGGGATCGTAGGCTGTGATCTTGCTGCCTTCCTGGAGGAGAGCCTGCACCAGAAAAATGGCAGGCGATTCGCGGATGTCGTCGGTACCGCCCTTGAAGGCCAGGCCGAGGACGCCGAGATTCTTGCCGCGCAGCGTCCACAGCGCGCTGCGGATTTTCCGCAGGAAGCGCTGGCGCTGCTCTTCGTTGATGCGCATGACTTCATCGAGCAGGCGGAAGTCGTAGCCGGATTCGCGCGCGACGGCGCGAAAGGCCATCACATCTTTGGGAAAGCAGGAACCGCCGTAGCCGATGCCCGGATTCAGGAAGCGGGGCCCGATGCGGGTATCGGTGCCGATCCCGTGCACCACCTGATTCACGTTGGCGCCCACCGATTCGCAAACCGACGCGACGGCGTTGATGAAAGAAATCTTCATCGCGAGAAAAGCGTTGGAGGCATGCTTGATGAGTTCCGCGCTCTTGGCGCTGGTCACGATGATGGGAGCGGGGATGGAAGTACGATCGGGCTGCGGGATGGCGTCAGCGCGTTCGTAGTAGCTGCCGTCGGTTAGCGGAGCATAAATTTGACGCAAGATGTCCGCGGAGCGCTCACTGTTGCAACCGATCACAATGCGGTCGGGGAACAGGAAGTCCGTGACCGCCGTGCCTTCGCGCAGAAATTCAGGGTTCGATGCGACATCGAACAACTCCGGTTCCGTGCCGCAGCGCAGGATGATCTTGCGCACCCATTCGCTGGTGTAGACGGGAACCGTACTTTTCTCGACGATGACCTTGTATGCGTCGATGCCACCGGAAATTTCCCGGGCTACCGATTCCACGTAAGACAGGTCGGCTTCACCGCTCTGCGTGGGCGGAGTGCCCACGGCCACGAAGATAGCCGCACTGAGGCGAACGGCCTCCTGCAAGTCATCGGAAAAGGTGAGTCGATGGCCGCGGTGGCGGCTCAACAATTCAGGCAGAAAATTCTCATGGATGGGGACTTCGCCGTTGCGCAGCGCCGCCAGTTTGCTCTGGTCATTGTCGACCAGGATGACCTCATGACCGAGATCGGCAAAACACGCCCCCGCTACCAATCCCACGTATCCCGAACCTACGACAGCGATCCGCATGGTTCAGACTCCTGTGATGAGATAACCTGAAACAGCTTTTGTTTCCAACGGTTGCGCACGATGTAGCTCGGGGGAGAAATCTGGAAAACAACGGGGGATCCATCTCACGCCCAAAATTGCAGTCATTCTAACAGGAGAGCCTACCATTGGCGAGGGGAGAAAAGTCCCCACTACTGTGGTTCTATTGCATTTATTTCTGCCGTTTTGGAACTGGAGACCTTCGCAGGGGCCTGATCGGCTGGCCTCGCTCCGAGTCGGCGATCAAGGTGGCCAGCCTGCGTTGCTGGGTCTCTTCCTGTTTGGCACTCACTACCCAGAAGGTCGCGGTGCGGCGATACCAGGGCGCCTGAGATTGCAAGAAGTCCCAGGCTTTGCGGTTTGCCCGGAAACGGCGATCGTCTTCTTTGCTGAAGGTAGAGTTGTGCCGCTGTTCGTACGAATACTTGCGCGACTGGTCCGTGGCTCCTTCGAATGCCTTCAACCCGGCAGGGCGCATGCGGCCTGCACGGGAAAGTTTTTCGACTTTCTTGATGTTCACGGCGCTCCACTGGCTTTTCGGCTTGCGGGGAGTAAAGCGAATGGTGTAGGCGTCGGCGCTGACTTTTTTGCGGACGCCGTCAATCCAGCCGAAGCATAGCGCTTCTTCGACCGCCTCGGAATAGGTGATGCTCGGCTTGCCGGAGGACTTCTGGTAGAAGCCGACCCAGAGTTCCTCGGAATTCTGGTGCGACTCTTCGAGCCAATTCTGAAAATGCGACGGCGTCTGGAAGAAGACGATTTTCATCGCCATGATTTTAGTTGAACAAGGAATCGTATTACGGCATGGGGCTGCGGATTCCACAGCAGCGGCGGCTTAAAAGCAAAAGCGCGCACTCATTTTCAGTGACTTAACGGCACCCTTCGACGCGCTTCGCTTGCTCAGGGCAGGCGCAAGACTGGAAGTCGTGCCCTTCCCAAGACCTGCACGATCAGGAGTTTCTCCGCAAGCTGTGAAGGCGTGCTGTGATACGAGCGGTGACTCCTACGAATCGTTATTCCTGACTGTGTGGAAGAAAAAAGAAGCTTCGATTGTTCGCTTGATTGCAGGGCAGATTCAGATGGCACTAAAGGCGCATTGACATTGGCCCGGTTTGGGGGGGAAACTCCGCGTAGGCCACTCCATTCAGTTCGCGGGTTAGTCGCAGATGCCGGAATATTCGATGTCGGGACCCGAGTCGTCGCAACCTCTTCTTCCGTCCTCTGCCGGATTGCTTCGGGAACCGCCGGACGAAACCAAGTTTGAAAATGATCTTGCCGATCTGGCAGCGCGCTTTTCTGCTCAGGGCGGCGGCGGGTTGCCGCCGGAGCTGTCAGCCGACCTGGCCCTGGAGATTGTGCTCAACGAAATCGTGGAGCAAGCGTGCCTGGCAACCGGAGCGACCGGCGCCGCGGTGGTTTTGGAGCGCGACGGGGAAATGGTGTGCCGCGCCACCAGCGGTCCCACGGCGCCTGAGTTGGGATCGAGGCTGGACACTGCCACGGGTCTGTCCGGAGAGTGCTTTAAGACGCGCCACACCCAGTGGTGCGACGACGTGTTGTTGGATCAGCGTGTGGATGTCGACGCCTCGGGGCGGTTGGGCGTGCGCTCGGTGGTGGTCATGCCGCTGCTCCGTGGGGCGGATTTGGTCGGAGTGATCGAATTGTTTTCCGCCCGGCCCTACGCCTTTGGCATCCGGGACGAGCGTACCGCTCGAGGTCCTGGCGGACCGCACGTTGAATAACCTGGACCATGCCCAGCACCCGCTCGATCTGTGCCGCGACTCTGCGGTGCCGCCAACGGCAGTCGAAGATCGGCCACAAGAAGATCGGCCACAAGAAGATCGGCCACAAGAAGATCGGCCACAAGAAGATCGGCCACAAGAAGATCGGCCACAAGAAGCGCAACCGCCGGAAGTCCCCGCATCACAGGATATTTTTTCAAATGTTTCCGAGTCGGAAATTCCACCGCTTGAACTTCCAGCCAAGGACGCCGGGGATGCTCCTCGCCATCGACGTGACGTGGCCAGATCGGCGCTGGTTGCCGCGGCGTTGGTTTGCGCGGCTCTGTTGGGCCTGGTGATGGGGCGAGAATGGGGAGCGCGCCACGCCAATTTTCTGGCACAGCCATCCTCGACGGCTTCGAGCGTCGTAGCAGCACCGACTCAGCCAACCCCGCCGGCCCATACACTACCGTCTAGTAAAGGCGCCGAGCCGAACGCGCTCGCCTCGGTGCCCGCCAAGCCAATCAGCCGGCGAGTTCCTCCCGGAGGTTTGCTAGTGCTGCAAAACGGGGCGGAAGTATTCCGTTTGCCGCCGAATGAGAGTCCCGCGAAGGACTGGAAAGCGGAAACCCAGCATGCTGCTTCGCTGAAAACGCAGAGCCCGGTAGCCATGTCTGCCGACAGTGCGGACAGCAGCTTACTTCACCGCGTCGAACCCGACTACCCGGAAGCGGCGCGTCAGCAGAATATTCAGGGCAGTGTCGTACTGGAAGTTCACATCGGCGCCGACGGCGCGGTGCAGGACGTTCGGGTGGCGAGTGGGCCTCCGCTGCTGGCGCAGGCCGCTTCCGATGCCGTGAAACAGTGGAAATTCAAGCCCCATCTGGTCAACGGGAGTCCAGTAGAGATGCAGACGAGGGTTAATCTGAACTTCCGACTGCCTGAGTAACGGGGCGGCTGAGACGCTTTCGAGAAGAGATGATCTTTCAGGCTTCGTCGTCGTTTAGCGCCTAAAGGCGCGGTCGATGTTGAGTACTCAACGGCGCGCCTAAGCCGCGTCCTTTCCAAAACATCATTTTTCCTCAGATCCATTTTCCTCAGAGTTGGATCGGAGTGTTTCTGCAGGCGCTCGGGCGGGCAATTTCAAATGTCACGGCGATGCGGGAAATTATGGGGCGGTCTTGCTAACCGTGACTGAACCGTTCCCGGCGGACTTGCGAGCAGCGACCGCCTGCGACTTGCGGCCATGCTGGTGGGCAATGGTGCGGGCCTCGCCATTGAGGGCGTAGAGCACGACTTCCACGCGGCTGGAAACTCCCAGCTTGTCGAAGATGCGGAACAGATAATTCTTGACTGTGTGCTCGGTGAGCTTCAAACGCCGCGCAATTTCCCGATTGGTGAGCCCTTCGGCGACACATCGAACGACGTCCGCTTCGCGGGCGGAGAGCGGCGAGTCGGCCAGGTGGATAAGGTTGGCGCCAGTAGGTTGGGCCAGGGCTTGGAGCAAAAAGTGCAACTCGTTGCTGTTGGCCCACACTTGCCCCGAATGGACGCATTCGATGCACTTAGTCAGCAAGCGGAGCGGTTGGGTGCGGCAGAAAATCCCGTGAGCACCGGCACGAAAGGCCTCCACGACCGCGGCGGGTTCGGAGTTGTCGAGCAGGACGACCACGCGCGGACCGGGTTGTTCGGCACGGATTTTGCGGACCAGATCGAAAGCCGACTGGCTGTTCTCACCCAACTTGGAACAGATCAGGGCGACGTCGGGACGCTCGCGCTTCACCATGGCGAGGATCTCGGACTCAGACGAGGGCGCTTCGATGACCTGGAATTGAGCATTTCTGGCGAGTGCTTCCGCCAGCAATTGCGTGCTCATGGAGGTGCTGTCGGCGGCGAGAACGCGCAGCTTATCTGGACCAGGCTGATCAGGGAGATTGGTCAAGTGCGCCATATGATCGGGTATTTAGACCCAAACTTAATGCATTGAACAGGTACGCCCCAACCAAAAAGTGCTGCTGGGGAATACCCGACTAGGGGCACACCCGAAACGAGCGAAGCCATGGCAAGTTAGCTTCTCCAGTTCAGAACACTCTAGGAGAATTTCGTCCAGGAGTAAATAGCACTAAAGGGCCGATGCGACGGGTAAATCTCATTACCTGTGGTGAACTCGGGTTGTACATTCCATTGCTCCGGAGTGCTTTAGACTGTTAAACTCCTCCAGCAGAGGACGCTAGCCCGAGGGGAACAGCTATGGCTGTCCGGAGTGAGACTCTTTCGCGGGCCAAAAAACATGCCCGTACGCCCTCTTGCTAAAGACGATATCCCGCAAGTCGCGGACCTTTACTGGGCGGTCATGCGTGAACGCAAGGGTCCTCCCCCCTCCTGCAGTTCAGTTTTTCCTGTCGCGTCTCGATGGCGAGTGGTGTGGGCCTTGGAGGATGATGCCGATCGCTGGTAGGCTGTCGTTCGGTCTTTCGTGGCACGGATGCCGACGGCCAGTGACGAATTTCGAACGACTAGCGTCTGGACCAACGACATTGAGGGATTTCTTAGAGTGAGAGGACAATGGCAACTGTGACCACGGAAGAATTGTTGGGCAAGGTGCGCGCCGCATTTAAGTCCGCGTTCGATATTGACCCGCAGACTATCACCATCGACACGGTGCCAAGCGATGTTTCGGCCTGGGACTCGATGGGACATGTCACGCTGGCCAGCAGCCTGGAGCAGGCCTTCGGGCTGACGTTCGACGTGGATGACCTGATGGCGATGGAAAACGTCAAGGAAATCTGCCGGATCGTGCAATCGAAGCTGGGCCAGGTTCAAGGTGCCTAACAGCAGTGCAACGAACTTCGCGGGCCGCCTGGTCCAGCGCCTAGGCGAAGCCTCGTGCCTGATCGACGCCGCGAAGGGACAGACGATTTCCGGGAGGGAACTGCCTGGGCTGATCGTTGGTTTCGCCGCTGGATTTCTCTCGGCCGGGCTGCGGCCGGGCGACCGTGTATTGATGGGATGCAGCGTGAGTCCGGCCAGCACGCTGGCATATCTTGGCGCGATGTACGCCGGAGTGGTTCCGGTGCCGATCGAAGAACGGCTGCTTGCAACTTCCGGTGATTCGCTGCTGGCCACGTCGCAGGCGAAAGCCGTGTGGACCGCCAAGGGTGTGAGCAGCGACTGGGCCAGAGGTAACAGTGCTCTGGCCATCCAAGGAAACTTTGCCGCTCATCCTCCCGAATCCCTGCCCCCAAATTCCTGTGCGGAAAATGATCTTGCGGCCTTGATGCCGACGTCGGGCTCTACCGGCCTGCCGCGGTTGGTTATGGTGAGCCAGGGCAACTTGATCGCGAACACGGAAGCCATTATCCGCAGCCAGAATCTGGGCACGGCGGAACGGGCGATGTTGATCATGCCCATCAGCTACTGCTTCGGCGCGAGCGTGATGCATACTCACCTGTATCACGGCGGCGGAGTGGTGTTTGACTCACGCTTCATGTTTCCCGACCGGGTGCTGCACGCCATCAACGCGCACGGATGCACCACGTTTGCAGGGGTTCCGATCATTTACAACATTCTGCTGCGGCGCTCGAATCTCAAGTCGATTCCCCTGCCGGGGCTCCGGCGCTTTCTTCAGGCGGGCGGCGCGCTCGCTGTTGAGAGTGCACGGGAGATGAGCGAGGTCGTGCCTACCGCTGACTTCTTCGTCATGTACGGTCAGACCGAAGCCACGGCGCGAATTTCGTGTTTGCCGGCGGATCGATTAGCCGACAAACTGGGCAGCGCGGGCCTTCCGCTGGACAATCTTCACGTCCGCATCGTCGACGCAGCAGGGAAGGGAACTGCCACAGGGAGAAACCGGCGAGATTCAGGTGCGCGGGCCATCGGTCTGCCTGGGATATCTGAATGATCCGGAATCGACAGAACGAAAGTTCGGCGAGGGGTGGCTCAAGACGGGCGATTTTGCCTGCCGGGACGAGGACGGGTATCTGTGGATCAAGGGACGCACGGATGATTTCATCAAGATTCGGGGCGTCCGCGTGAGCGTCGGTGAAGTCGAGGCCAAGGTGGGCGCGATGGCTGGCGTGAGCGAGTGTGCGGCGGTGGGAGTGAAACATCCGGAGGCCGGAGAGGCGCTGGCGCTGCTGGTAGTTGCAGATCGCGGCGTGGCAGGCGGCATCATTGGGGAAAATCCAAGCGACGACTTCGGGGAGAGAGTGCGGCGGGCGCTGCCTTCGCATTGGACCTGCGTTGCGGTGAAGATCGTCGCGGAATTGCCGAGAACGGCTAACGGCAAAATCGCCCGCTCGCAGTTGGCGGCCTTGATATGAGCCACGTGGCAGACCCTCAACTGCGGCTGGCGGAATTGGAGCAGTCCATCGGGATGTTGCTGGATACGCCTCCCTATGCGATGGCTGCGGAGCAGCGGCACCATGCCTTGCTTGCGCTGCTCAAGCGAGAGATCGAGTATGCGTGCGAGCGCAGTCCGCAGTTTGCGAATTATGTGCGGCACTGGCCGGTGAGCGTGGCTTCGGCGGAGAATATCGCCGATCTCCCGTATCTGCCGGTCAGCGTGTTCAAGGCGAATCCGCCGCTGAGCCTGGTGCCGACGAGCGAGGTGAAGCGAACTCTTACGTCGAGTTCCACCAGCGGGCAAGTGCCTAGCCGCGTGGTTCTTGATGCGGCTACTTCGAGACGGATGACGAAGGGCGTCATCGCGATTATTCGCGATTTCGTGGGCGCGGCGCGACGGCCTTATCTGGTCGTCGACACGCCGGAAAATCTCGGACGCCAGTCTGAATTGGGAGCACGCGGAGCGGCCATTCAAGCGCTGGGATCGTTCGCCACGGAGATCGTGCCGTGCTTGCGGATTGATCCTCAGGGAGAGCTTGACCTCGATTTAGAAAAACTGCAGGCGTGCGCCGCGAAGTGGAAAGAGAACGCGGTCCTGGTGTATGGCTTTACCTACGTGATCTGGACGCAACTGGTGCAGCCACTCCGGCGCAAGGGCATCAAGTTGGACATGCCGAACGTTCACGTGCTGCACAGCGGCGGATGGAAACGCCTGGAGCAGCAGGCCGTCACGAAAGATGTATTCGTCCGTGATGTGGCGTCGGTATTCGGCTGTTCGGCGGACCGCGTCATTGACTATTACGGCATGGTGGAAAATGTGGGCGTGGTTTATCCGGATTGCGCCCGCGGCTACAAACATGTGCCCGCGTTTGCCGACGTGATCATCCGGGATCCGCTAACGCTCGCGCCAGTCGACTGTCTGGGCAGCAAGGGTTGGTGCAGGTGTGCAGCGTCTTGCCCACGAGCTTTCCCGGATTTCTGCTGCTGACCGACGACATGGGCGAGATCATTGCCCACGATGGCTGCCGGTGCGGGCGACGCGGCACTCACTTTCGATTTTTGCGGCGCGTGCCCAAGGTCGAAATGCGGGGTTGCGGGAACCTGGAAACTACGCGCCTGCGGCGGAGCAGCGGCGCATGAGCGAGCTGATTCAGAGGATCGCCTCTGCCGAGGAGATCACAGGCGCGGCGCAGCGGTTGCGCAAGACTGCCCTGGAGAAGGATCTCTCTCCAAAGGCGGTGCTCGAAGTTTTTGAGCAGTGGGCGGCTGCGCTGGACGCTCCGGGCGTGCGTGAAATTCCGGGCGTGGCCTTTCTCCGGTTGTGGCTGCGGCGTGGGACGTTGGAGCCGAGTTTTGCTGCGCGAGTTGGGCCCGGAATCGCTGGCTGGCGGGTGGCGTGATGATGGACGCGCGCGGCTGCGGGCGTTTCCGCTGGGAGTCGTGGGACACTGGCCGGCGGGCAACATCGAAATCCAGCCGATGCTGTCTCTGACGTGCGCTTTGCTCGGAGGGAACAGTTGCGTGGTCCGCGTGCCGAGCGGGTTGATTGAGCCTACGCGGCTGGTCATGGAGAGATTGCACGAGATAGATCGCAACGGCGCGTTGACGGGCCGAATTTTTCTGGCGACCTTTGATCATTCGCGGGCTGATTTGCAGCAGGCCATGGCGGAGTCCGTGGATGGCGCGATGATTTGGGGCGGGGAAGAGGCGGTCTCGCAGGTACGGGCGTTACCTTTTCCGCACTGGGCGCGCGTGTTAGTCTTTGGCCCGCGGCTCTCGGTGGCGGCCATGGACGCGGGCGTGTGGGGCGAGCGAAGGGAACGCGCGTCGTGGTGCCGGCGCATGGCGCGCGATGTTTGGCAGTTCGAGCAGCAGGCGTGCTCCTCGCCGCAAACATTGTTTCTTGAGCACGGCGCCGGGTGTGACGCGGCTGAGTTCGTCGAAGATTTGAAGGCTGCATTTCAGGAAGAGAACCGGGCGCATCCGCGGCTTGCAATCGAGCCAGCGTTGACTTCGGCAATCTGCCAGGCGCGGGCCTCATGGCTGTTAGACGACGTGGCGAACCGTGCCTGCTTTCCGCAATCGACGGACTGGACCATCTTGCAGGGTAAGGGCACGGATATCCCGGAGCCGACGCAGGGCCGGACGCTTAGCGTTCTTGTGGCGGATGATCTGATGGAGGCGATCTCGAAGTTTGACGGAACGGTGCAGACTCTGGGGCTGGCGGTGAAGGATGCGCGCAGGGAAGAGATGTTAGCCGAGGCTGCTGGGCGGCACGGAGTGGATCGAGTGGTGCGGCTCGGGCAGATGCATGTTTTTGGTTCGCCGTGGGATGGGACGGACCTGGTGCGTCCGATGGTGCGGATGGTGCGGCATGTGCGTTCTCAGGATTAAAGGTCGTTCCGGCACGAGCGAAGTCAAGAGCTTTGAACCGCAAAGGGCGCGAAGAAAGGCCGCTGAGGACGCAGAGAAGATCGGCCGGGATGAGATTCTCTGAGAGAGTGAGACGATGAAGACTGCGGAAGCGTTTCTGGAAGCGATGGATCGCAAGGCGAAGATGTTTGCCCCGAGTGCGCGGGCGACATTTGAAGCCAATCGGGAACTGTGTTCGTGGCTGTTGAATCCGCTGGCGCGCTGGGCCGAGGCGGCGTACGGAGACGAGGTGTTTGACGCGGCGGCGCGCGGATATGCGGAGTACTGCGTCGGGGTGGCCAAGGCCAAGGCGATTTATGAGCGCGAGGGGCGCTACACGCCGGAACGCATGCCGGAAATTATGTCGGGAGTGTACGAGCACGAAGGCTACATGATCCCGTATATGTGGGCGGCGATTCTGATCTATCCGTTCTGGCCGTCGATGATCAGCCACATCGCGATGTTTCGCGACGAGTTTGTGCGGCGATTGCCTCGAAATGCGACTGTGCTGGAGCTGGCCGCAGGTCATGGCGTGTTGAGTCTGCTGGCGGCGGAGGAGCGTCCGGATTTGCAGATTGAAGGGTCGGACATTAGTCCGCCGGCGGTGGCGGTGGCGAACCGGCTGCTGGCCGCGTCTGGGCATAAGGGCCGGGTGCGGTTTGAAGTGAAGGATGCGTTGAAGGTGGGCGCCGAAAGCGCCGACGGACGATATCAGGGCGTGATCTCGGGGATGCTGGCCGAGCACCTGCCGGATCCGACTCCGCTCTTTGCGGCCATGGCCCGGCGAGTCACGCCGGATGGGCTGGTGTTTTTCAGCACCGCACTGGAGTCGCCGCAGCGCGATCACGTTTTTGAATACAACTGGGAGAGCCGGCCTCTGCAGATGGCCGAGGCGGCCGGGTTGCGAGTGTCGCGGATGGCGTCGGATGCGGCCGCGGTCCCGAAGGGATCGCGATTTTTGCCGCGTGCCACCGCGATGATTCTGCGTTCCCGATGAAGGACGTGGCTGGAGAGGATGGTGCAGCGATGACCGCGCCGGTGATGACATTTGAAGAAGTGCGAGCCGCTCTTAAGCAGCGATTTCCCATGATCATGGTTGACAGCGTCACCTTGCTGGAACCGGGGAAAAGGATACAGGCAACCAAGAATGTTACGGGGAATGAGATCCAGTTTCTGGGGCATTTTCCCGAGCACGCCGTGATGCCGGGCACGCTGATTGTAGAGGCGATTGGGCAAGCGGCTTCCATTCTGTTCTCCAAGACGATGGGAAGCGGGACGCGGCCGGGGGAGTTTCTGGTCTTGGGCACTATCAATGAAATGAGATTCTTGAGGCCCGTGGTTCCCGGCGACCGAATGGAAATGGACGTAAAGGTTTTGAAATTCATCGAGGATTTTGCAGTGGTGGAGGCGGTAGCGACGGTGGAAGGTACCGATGTGGCCAGGGGAAAAATGGGTTTCGCCCGACGCGGTCTCGAAACACGGCCGCCAGCATCGTGAGGAGTACACTAGCCCATGACCCGGCGTTCCTTGTCATGGGGCGGAAGAGCCTGTCAGAATTCGGGAGTTCAGAAAAATCCGTGCATCCGGCGGAAAGGTGTATATACTGATTTCATTCCGGGATTCTGCACGAGAGAGTTCCGACTTACCCGCATCGTCCCCCCTGTTGTGTAATGGCTCCGGACCTGTCAGAGTGTGTTCCGGGTCGTACGACAGAGGCGCGGTACCCAAGACGGCTAAGGGAAGGGCCTGCAAAGCCCTATTCGGCGGTTCAATTCCGTCCCGCGCCTCCAAGATTTAATCTCTCTAGTGTAGTGCGCCGAAAATAACCACTCTTATATGTCGTGGCAATAGCGCTGGGAAAGCAAAGCCTTTGACCGCAAAGTTCGCAAAGAACATCCGCGAAGATCGCGAAGAAGGGCCATGCAACCCGAACTATAAACGTGCTTGACGACTACACTAGCACCGCTGGTTTAGGCTGGCAGAGTTACTGCACTATCAGGGTGAATGAGGCCGAACTAGTCGCCGCGCCCGACGTGCCGGTTGCTTTAATCGTATACGTACCTTTAGGCGTCCCCGGATTGCTGGTGCTGCTATTGTTGCTCCCGCCGCAAGATCCCAGCCCCATCGTCGATACTCCCAAGACGATAATCGCCCCCAGCATCCGCAAGCCGCGCTGCGAGGGCTTGAGGGATCCCGCCGTCAACAGGATGCCGAACAGACCCGGCAACAGCACGGCGTAGAGGATTTGCGAACCGCGGTCAAAAGGCCGGCGTAGCGACGCGGTTGGAGCGGTGGTGGTGATGCGAAAGCTGACGCTCCCGGACTTATTCGTATCTGGCGGCGTTATACAAGTCGACTCCGGGGCCAGGTCACTGCAGGTGAAATGGACCGTCCCGGTAAAGCCGTTTTCCAGGGCCAAAGTGACGGGCACGTCAACGGGTGACCCTTGCGCCACTACGAAGCTTGGAGTGCTCTCGGTCAACGTAAAGGGCTGAGTGACCGTGACCGTAGCAGCAGTGGAGGTCGAGTTCGCCAGCGCGCCGTCGCCGCTATAGCTGGCAGTGATGCTGTTCGTCCCAAGCTGCAAAGAAGAAGTTTTCAGAACCGCAGTTCCCGCCTGAAGTGCGATTATCCCGAGGGTCGTCGATCCGCTGTTGTTGAAGACTACGTTCCCGCTGCCGCCGGTTGAGGGCGTAACCGTAGCGGTCAGGGTCACGCTTTCCCCTTGGAAGGTCTGCGTCGCTGAGGTGGCGAGCGAGGTCACAGTCGGAGCCCGCGTAGCGGTCCATGCCAGGGCAAGGTTGTTGGCATCCACCGAACCGAGGCCGGTGACAAGGTTATAGCTAGTGGTCGCGTCCTTGTTCGAGGAACTGAAACCGAAGAGGCCAGTGCTCGGACACCATAAGGTGGACGGTTGAGGACTGCCAGGCATGCCTACCTGACAGTAGACCATGTTGTCGGCGGTAGTGACTGGGTTGAAAGCCTTGTTGGACGGAGTCGCCGCCAAGCTATAGAGGATCGGGTTGATATTGCCCAGGCCGACGAAGCCCGGGCCGCCCAGATCTTGATCGAGCAACGCGACCATGCCGGCAAAAATCGGCGCCGAGACGGAGGTTCCTCCAATGATCGACACGTCGTTTTCGACAGCATTGGAAATTCCGCTCGCGCAGCTGCTGCCCGTGCCAGCAATGCCCAGTTCCGACAACTGGGTACAGAAAATATAGCCCGGGAAATTCGCCGACGCGATCAGCGAGACATCCGGCGTGAAACGCGCACTCGGCTGGCCGGAAATGGTCACCGTCTGCCATGAGGGCTGCGCGAAACCAGACACACACGCCGTAAAGACGCTGTTTTCAACCGCGCAGTTGCTCGCGCCTCCGCCGCTAGAGGAGATTCCTAAGTCCTGCTGCGCGGTCTGAGCGGAGGTTATCGGGACCCAACCCGTCACCGGTGTATTGCCACCTTGCTTGCAGAACGGGGTATTGTTTGCCAGGCAGGATTGAGCGAATTCTTCGTCGTCATTCCAAGCTTGCTCCGGGATGTACGAGAGAGCCGTGCCGCCATCAGTGCCGTTGGACGTTCCCCAGTATGCGCTGGTGAAGTTTGCGAGAGGTATGGCCGTTCCGCCAACACCGGTCACCTCAGGGCTGCTCGCGGGGTAACCCACGGCAAGCCCCTGCGTGGCCAGCCCAGTGCTGGTTAAAGTGCCGGTGCTGCCATTCGAGTCGCATTCTGCCGCGCCGGCGTCCCCGGTGGCGTTCAGGAACGTGATTCCCTCCGAGTTCGCCTTCTGCAGTTCGGTCTCGTCCGCCGCAATACCGTTATCGCCGAATTCACAAACACCATAGCTCATGCTGATTACCGCAGCCCGGTTATTGTCCACAGCGTCGTACCATGCGACCCATACTCCGCCACCGACCAGGTTGTTGCCGCTAAAAGTGGCTGGCGCATTGACATAGACGATCTGCGCGTTGGGCGCGACCGCGCCCGACCACTCAAGGTCAAGGTCAGCTTCGGATAAGTCGCCGGTTGTTAAAGGCATTTGGGGATCCGTGAGGCCGGCCACCACCGAGTATTGGAAGTGCGCATCGCTGCAAGTGGTGATGACATCACTGGAGTTGGTGGTGCAGTTGATCGACGAGAGTCCAAAGCCCGTACGGAAGTCGTTCAGGTCTGCCTGATAAACGTCGGTCTGACCAATAACGGCCAGCGTCTGCCCGGTGCCATCGATACCGGCATTGTAGAGCGCCTTGAGATCGTAGATCGTGGCGACATCGCTCGGAGCCACCAGGTCCCCGAAGTTCGAACTGCTGTAATACGGGCGCGTCCGTACCTTGTTCCTCGGCCGTAGATGAAAATCGTCCAGCCCGCGGATGCCGGTGACAACGCCCGCCAGCGCTGCGGGAATTCTTGGCGATTTGGCATTCGCGACGTGCAACTCGCCGTTGACGTTGAAGCGGTGAATTTCTGTCCCGAACGCACTCTGCACTTGGGCCGCAGTTCCACTGAACTGGATCCAGTTCCGCCCGCGAGCCACGTGGATCGCGCCGAACCCCTGTGCCTTGAGCCAGGCCGTAATCTGCGTTACATCGTTGGGGCTCAATCCGAAGCGGTCGGCCCACTGCTCGGGAGTCAGCCACTTGTGGTAGTTCGGCGACTTGCGATCCTGTTGCTCCGCCAGCAGGCGGGTCAGCGCTTTTTGCTGATTCGGGGTGGGCGTCGTCAGCAGCATGATGCTCCCAAAACGCAGCGCCGGGTCCGCCGGACCTTCGTCGTACTCGGGCACAGCCTGGTGACGAACATATCCACGGATGGCCACGGTTTGATTTCCGCTCAGGGTGTTAGAAATGCGGTCCGGTGTGATGGCATAAACCAGGCTGGAGAGGACAAACGCGCTCAACAATACAGACGCAAAACCGCGATTCGACATGAATGCTCCCGGGGCGACACGTGTTCAAAGATGCTTATACGGCTTGTTTCCTACTCTGATCAATGAAGTTGTAAGGCAGGTTGTATCGAAGAAACAACCTTGACAACAGGGCGGCGGAAACCACTGCAATGACCGCGTGGGGGCTTTTAGGACCCGGACCCACTCCGGCGGTTCCCAAGGTGATCGCCATCCGATCCTGAAAGACACCATGCGTTTTCTTGTATTGCGCTGTTTCTGGGCCTCATGCGGTTCCCTTGATGCCGCCAAATTCGCGCTCGCCTATACCAATGCGCTGCGTCACGGCAGAGCGCCTTTTTCCTGGCGGCCAAAGCGAAGATTCGGCACCTCCGAACGGTCGTGCCTGGAGATCTGGGTCGGCAGATTTCTCACGCCCGGCCTGTCAGCGCTCGACTGCCATGTCGCAGGGGATCACAAATCTAAGGGCTTAAAAACGTGACCGCGTCCCTCCGCTCCAAAAACCTGGCGGCCAGGGTCCATGATAACAGGAGGGAGTCAGGCCCTCGGGAGAGTCAAGGACAACCTATTTCATGGCACCACTCATCCAAGCGCCCAACAGCCTTGCTGGGAGGGCTTTCTGGCCAGTAGAGACTTTAGTTAGCAAGACTTTTTGCCACTTGCACAAAATTGCGATGGTCGGTAATCTCTAACCCAATTTGGTTGCCCGATGCGTGGCTATTGACCGACGCTACGCTGTGATTTATCCCCCCGATGAATAGAGCGTCTTTGCGCAGTTGCGCTGAGCCGACCGCGGACGCAAGGTTTTTCCAGAGTCGCGAAATGTGACTCAAAGGGCGAAGCTATGAGTACCAGTAGCCTAATCATCGCGCAGTACCTGCCAGTTAGCCCTGTGGCTGCGGAGCGGCTGAACTGGTATGCCATCCGGACCCGATCGCGACACGAAAGGGTGGTTGAACGGCAACTCCAGGGCCAGGGGATCGATGCTTTTTCGCCTTTCACCAACCAGATTCGCCAATGGAGTGATCGGCGCAAGGTAGTCGAGTCTCCGTTGTTTGCCGGCTACGCCTTCGTGCGCATCGCTTCCTCACTGGAAGAGCGAATCAGAGTTTTGAAGACCCAGGGCGTAGTTGAGCTCGTGGGTGGGCAAGGCCAGGGAATTCCGATTCCTGCGGAACAAATTGAAGCCGTCCGGGCCGCGGTCGCAGGGAATCTTCCCTTGACACAGCATGTGTTCTTGAAAGTAGGCCAGCGCGTTCGTGTGCGCGGAGGTTCGTTGGACGGTGTGGAAGGCATCCTCGTCGCGCACAATGGAAACCGGAATCTGGTCATCTCGGTGGAGCCGATCCAGCGTTCTCTTTCCATTTGCATCCAAGGGTACCAAGTTGAAGCGGTATGAGCTTGAGTCAACATTTCTCATGGGAGTCTGTGCATCGGTTAGTATCTGTCTACAGATTTCGCGAAGGGCAATGACAACATGAGCCCCCGTCCAAGTGAAATTCCTGAACAGCCGAGAACAGACGATGCGCGGCAACGGCCGAAGCCGATCGATGCCGCAAAATCTGCTCCTGGCCCGAGCTGTGCTGACGATGAACCCATCGCTTCGCTGCGTAGCGTCCGAGCGCAAGTAGAAATCAAAGCCATACTCGAGGCGCTCAAACGCACAGGGTGGAATCGGAAGCAGGCCGCTCGTTTGCTGAAGATCAGCTACCGTGGATTGCTGTATAAGATTCGCCAACATAATCTTACCCCTAGGGCCAAGGCCAGCTAGCGGGTTTCGCGTCGCCGACCGTTAGCTCAAAGGTGTTGCCACGAAGGGTTTTTCCAAGTTAAGACTAGGGCGGGTAAGACTAGGGAAAGACGAGAAATGTTTCTAGAATTCTTCGGATTCCGCGAACAGCCATTCGGGGTTACCCCCGATCCAAGGTTCTTGTATCTCAGTCCTGGACATCGCGAGGCATTGGCGTCTCTGTATTACGGAATCGAGTCCGGTCGCGGTTTTATGGCGTTGATTGCCAAGCCGGGAATGGGAAAGACGACGCTGCTGTTTCAGTTGCTCGAAAGGTTCCGCCACAGCGCTCGCACGGCGTTCCTGTTCCAGACCCAGTGCAATTCCCGCGAATTCATGCGTTTCCTGCTGGGGGAACTTGGGTTGGAGAGCCATGAACAGGATTTCGTGCGCATGCACGAACAGTTCAACAACCTGCTGCTGCAGGAGGCGCGTGCCAAGAAGCGCTTCATCGTGGTTATCGACGAGGCCCAGAACCTGGACCCAACCGTGATGGAAACGGTCCGCCTGCTTTCAGACTTCGAAACGCCGCGGGCGAAACTGCTGCAGATCATTCTGTCCGGGCAACCAGAACTGGCCGACAAGCTGGCAAGCCATCATTTGGCGCAACTTCGGCAGCGCGTTTCTTTGCTCATCCGGCTGACGCCGCTTTCGATCGACGAGACGCGCGCCTACATTGAGCACCGTTTGACCGTTGCTGGACATTCGGGTCCGTCGCCGTTCTCTAAAGAGGCACTCTTCGCAATCGCGCGCTTCAGCGAAGGGATTCCACGCAACATCAACAATTTCTGCTTCAATCTGCTTTCGTTGAGTTATGCGCAGGGCCAGCGGGTGGTCGATTTGAAGGTGGTGGAAGAGGTCATCAACGATCTAGACATCAGCCAACACACGACGGAGTTGCCTCTCCCTCTGCCCTCAGACCGGAAGTCCCTCCACGTGGTCGACACGCCGCACATTGCGGGAAGCGCTGACCCCGACACACTCACTCCACTCGAGGCCAAGGCCTATCTCCAGCAACTGGTAGTACAACTGAGAGATTCGAAGCGAAATTAGGGTGGCCTTTGCCTTGTTATGTGTGAGTGTCAGTTATGTGCGATGAAGCTGTGAGACCTAGACTTGAAGGCTCGCAACCAACCTATGGCGCATTGGTGGTCGTCAAACTGAAGTCGAAATTCTCGTGTTGCCGATACGCGCCGTGCTATCATTTTCGACACACGCATTTCGCGTAGATCTTCCTCACGCAAGTCGGTTAACAGCAATCTTTCCAATGATTGGGTGAAGCAAAAATGTCCAAGCATACTGCACCATGGATCATAGCTTGTATCTTTAGCGTTCTCTTGGGTGTAGCGTTTTGTGCGGCTCAACAGGGTGGTTCCGCAGCTCCCGCGCCCCAGAATGCAACGGTACAGGCCGCAGTTCAATCCGAACAACAGAGCTCAAATACTCCGCATCTTGCTGAGCGCTATCCACGCTACAAGATAGCGCCGGGTGATGCGTTCGATATCGCGTTTGAATTCAGCCCCGAATTCAATCAATCTGTAATCGTCCAACCGGACGGTTTCATTACGTTAAAAGACATCGGAGATGTGCACGTTGCAGGAGAAACGGTGCCGTCTGTAACCCAACACCTGCGAACGGCCTACGAGAAGATTCTGTCCAATCCCAGCATCAGCATTGTCCTTAAGGACTTTAACCGGCCGTATTTCACGGCGAACGGCGAGGTCGGAAAACCCGGAAAGTACGAACTGCGATCCGATACCACCGTCACCGAGGGCATCGCCATAGCGGGTGGTTTCTTGCCCAGCGCGAAGCACTCCCAGGTACTTCTGTTTCGGCACGTGTCCGACGAATGGGTCGAGGCGAGGATCATCAACGTGAAGAGGATGTTCAAGAAGGGCGACCTAAAAGAGGACATGTACCTGCAGCCGGGTGACATGTTGTTTGTGAGAAAGAATGCCATTTCCAAGATCGAACCGTTTATTCCCAGGTCGGCAATATCAGCGTACGCCACCCCTTTCTAGCGCTTCGAGCGCGACGTATCACAGGCGAGGTCTACTATGACGACACACGAAGACAATTTATTTGCCTCAAACACCGATGAGCAACATCCGCTTACGTTGCGAGACATCGTACAGGCAGTTTTTCGCCACAAGCGAGCGGTGATCATTTGTTTCAGCGCGCTGTTTGTGGCCACCATACTGTACTGCTTTGTCTTGCCGCCGAAGTACGAATCAGAGACCAAGATCCTGATTCAAAAAGACACTCGCCTCGATCCGATGGTGTCCACTCTTGCCGAACAGCAAATCCCGATGTCGGCGCGTAACGAGGTCACTGAGGAGGAAATAAATTCGGAAGTTGAGGTCATCCTCAGCGACGATGTGCTCCATAAAGTTGTGGCCACTCTGGGCGCTGACAACATGAAAGCGCCCGGCATCCCCAACCCAATCAGTTGGCTGACGGCACTGATTGAGGGCAACGACCCGCAGAAGAAGATAGCCGAAGAGGTCGACGACCTCCAGCATAAGCTCGATGTGGAACCGGTGAAGAAGAGCAACATCATCACCATAACCTTTGACAAGCGGAGTCCAACGCTGGTCACAAAGGTCTTGCGCGCGTTGGATGACGCGTACCTCGAAAAGAATATGCAAGTACACCGGCCATCGGGGCAGTACGAGTTCTTTGAGCAGAAAACCAACGATTACCGGAATAAGCTGGCCGCCGCGGAAGACCAACTCCTGAAATTTTCCCAGGCGCCGGGCGCGGTCCAACCCGGCCTCGCGAGAGACATTGCGCTGCAAAAACTGAGCCAATTCAGCGCCACCCTGCATGACACTCGCGCCCTCATTGCCGACACCCAAGATCGCATTCGCATGCTCGAGAAGGAAGAGGCAAGCGTTCCCTCGCGCGTGACCACAGCCAGTCGTCGGCTCGACAATCCGGAGTTGATGATGCAGATGAAGAACGCATTGCTCACTCTGGAATTGAAGCGCACGGATTTGTTGAGCAAGTTCCAGCCCGATTACCGGCCCGTACAAGAAGTCGAAGAGGAGATCAGCAAGACAAAAGCTGCCATTGCAGCTGAGAACAGCGTCCCTGTTAAGGGACGAGACCACCGATGTGGATCCCGCTCATGAGTGGATCGAGACCGAACTAGCCAAAGCAAAAGCAGATTTGAAAGGATTGGAGGCGCGGAACACCGCCACCGAAGAGAACATTCGCGAATACCAGGCAGTCACTCATGATCTCCAAAACAAGGAGATTACTGTCGGAAGATCTACAGCGCGAAGTCAAAGCGGCTGAGGAAAACTACCTGCTGTATCTCCAAAAGCGCGAAGAAGCGCGTATTGCTGATGCTCTCGACAAAAGCCACATCTTGAACGTCGCCATCGCCGAACCACCCAACGGCCCCTGTCCTGCCCAAGCACTCACCATTCTTGCTTGCCCTTATCGGTACGTTTGCGGCGTCGGTCACGGTGAGCGCTTGGTTTAGTGTTCACGCTCGACTTCGTGGACTCGTCTTTCCGCACGCCGCGAGAAATTGAAGCGCTCTGAATCTGCCTGTTCTGGCTGCCGTACCTGTCACGACAACCAGAACGGCTGGAAAGAGAATGGCAACGGTCGGCCATACGCGGATATAAACTGAACCCAGTATCCGCTCGTGATCGACCATTGCGACTTTCCGAATAAATAACCAACCGATCAAACAAGGGGCTGAGCCTGGAACCCGACAAAGCGTCCCGGCCCAGAGTAAAATCAGAATGAGCAGAAACTTTGAAGTTCTGAGCAAAGCGCTTCAGGAAGATCTGCTGCAAGTGGAGTCCAGCCCTCAGGAACAGGTGGAGGTAGAGTCAGGCTCGTTAGCTGAACAACCCAGTGAACTCTGCAGAGTCGCTGCCCCAAGGCCCGGAGGAACCGCAACTGACGAATCTGGTGCAGCGGGTTTTCCTGCGCGCTGGGGCAGAGGCGCCGCGGATGGTGGGGTTTGCGGCAGTGGAAACGGGGGCGGGATGTAGCTGGGTCTGTGCGCGCGTAAGTAAGATTTTGGCGGCGCACGTGGCCGGATCGGTCTGCGTTGTCGATGCGAACCTGCGGACCCCAGGTTTGCACACGCAATTTGAGGCCACAAATCGCGCAGGAGTGAACGATGCACTGCTCCAGACCGGGCCGCTGGCGGACTACGCCCAGCCCATCTTCGGCAAGAAACTGTGGCTGGTCAGTTCGGGGGACCGCAACTCAGGGCTTGACGCAGGCGCCATCTCGGAGCGTATGTGTTCACAGATTGCTGGCTTGCGCAACCAGTTTGGGTACGTTTTGCTGGATCTGCCTCCGTTGAACAAGTATGCCGATGCGATCGTGTTCGGCGGTGCCTGTGACGGAATTATTCTGGTACGTGCGAGCCAACTCATCGCGTCGCGATGCGGCGATTAAGGCAGTAGCCGATCTCAAAACGGCTAATGTCAATGTGCTCGGTGTTACCCTGAACCAACGGACGTTTTCTGTACCCGATGCAATCTACCGTCGCCTTTAGTGGGCGATATGTGAACTGCCCCACCGACATCCCCCCACCCAGAAACCATCCAACACTCATTCCTGTGGCTTTCTATGGGTCTATCGAAAATCGTATCAACGACGGTGGAAACCGACGGACGCTGCGCGCCTGTAGAAGTTGTGGGCCTGCCCATTGATTCGGTAGTGCTCGAAGGACAGCAATACCGGCCCCTGTATTTCTGGAGTAAGCGCGCGTTGGACATTGTTCTGTCCGTTTTCCTCTTAGTAGCCTTCTCTCCCGTCCTGTTGCTCGTCGCCATTCTCATCAAGCTCGATTCTGTCGGCCCGGTGATCTTTGTCCAGCAGAGGGTGGGAGTGAAGCCTTACATCAGGGGAAAACACATCCGATGGAAGCTACGCAGCTTTGCATTTTTCAAGTTTCGTTCCATGGTGAAAAATGCCGATCCTGCCTGGCATCAAGCGTCAGTTCGCGAGTTCTGCTTAGGCGCAACGGAAACGCCAGGGCGCGGTACCCGATCGAAAGTCCATGACACAAGAGTGACGCCGCTGGGGCGATTCCTGCGGAAGACAAGCCTGGACGAGTTGCCTCAACTGATTAATGTGCTCAAGGGAGACATGAGCCTGATAGGACCGAGGCCTGTGCCTTTGTACGAGGTCGCGTTATACCAGGAGCCCCAATACAAGCGGCTGGCCGCCATGCCGGGAATTACCGGGATTTGGCAGGCCAGCGGACGATGCCGAGTGCCATTCGAGGAAATGGTGCGAATGGATATTCATTACGCTCGAAACGCCTCACTATGGCTCGACATCAGGATCCTTTTCTTGACCATACCGGCGGTTATGTTTGCACGAGGCGCCGAATAAACACTCCAAAAGGAGGAGTCCATGCACGACGGAGATGGGCGGTTGGGAGTTGCTGTAATTGGTTGCGGCTACTGGGGAAAGAACTATGTCCGGGTGTTCGGCGAACTGCCCGAGTCGAGGCTGGTCGCGATATGTGATCAGCAGCCGGATCGCCTCCAAGAGATGGGCAAGCGCTATCCGGGCCTGCACTTATCATCAAGCCTTGACGAGGTCCTGGCGCTCGAGGGCCTGGATGCAGTTGTGGTGTGCACTGAGCCAGCCAGTCATTACAGTGTGGCTCAGGCCTGCATGGCGGCCGGCAAACACGCCTTAGTGGAAAAGCCGCTTACGACCTCGCTCGCTCAGGCGGAGGAGTTGTCCATTATCGCCGAAGCGAATTCCGTGACTTTAATGGTCGGACACACCTTCATTTACAACGCAGGAGTCAGGAAGGTTAAAGAGTATATCGACCAAAGCGATCACGTGTATTACTTGTATGCCCGGCGCACGAACCTCGGTCCGATTCGGCGCGATGTTAATGCGGTATGGGATTTGGCCACGCATGATATCGCCATTTTCAACTATCTGCTGGACGAGGTTCCGACCTGGGTAAATGCGGTAGGAGCAAAAGTGCTGCGAAACTGTCGTGAGGATGTCGGCTTCGTCATTCTTGGGTACAGCAATGGTGTGGTAGGCCATCTGCACGTTAGCTGGGCAGATCCAAACAAGACGCGTGAAACCGTCGTAGTTTGTAGCGATAAACGAATCGTGTTCAATGATCTCAACTCTCTAGAACAAGTTCGAGTATTTGAAAAAGGAGTCCAGTTGATGGAGAGTAATGAGCCCTCCAATTTCGGGGAATATCGCTTGCACCTTCGTGATGGCAACATCTTGAGCCCGAAAATAGAAGCCACCGAACCCCTGAAGGAGCAGTGCCGTCACTTCCTCCACTGCGTCACGACGGGGGAACGCCCCATTACCGACGGCGCGGCAGGCGGGGACGTACTCCGAGTTTTGGAAGCGATTGATCGTTCAATTCGAAACGGTGGCACACAAACGGAGGTAGCGCAGAATGGCCGTTATTCCTGCCAAATCGTTGCTTAACGAAGTGCGTTTCGTTGACCTGGGGGCACAGTATCGTGCCATCGCAACAGAAGTCGATCAAGCGATGGCCGCGGTGTTGCGTGATACCGATTTCATCCTGGGGCGCGCTGTAAACCAACTGGAAGAAGAATTTGCCGTCTTCTGCGAGAGTTCTTACGCCGTGGGCGTCGACTCTGGCACTTCGGCCCTCGAACTTTCACTCCGCGCCTTCGATATCGGTCCGGGCGACGAAGTGATTACAGTTGCCAACAGTTTTATCGCCTCAGCTTTAGCTGTTTCGCATGCTGGTGCGAGGCCGGTGCTCGTGGATTGTAATCCCGAAGACTACACGATGGACGTCTCGCGCCTGGAACAGGCAATCACACCGCGTACCCGTGCCATTATTCCAGTACATCTTTATGGTCAGCCCGCGGACATGGATCCCATCCTCGAGATCGGGAAGAGGAATAACCTCGTAGTCATTGAGGACGCCTGCCAAGCGCATGGCGCTACCTATAAGGGAAAACGCGCGGGTTCTCTCGGCCATGCCGCCGCTTTCAGTTTTTATCCGGGCAAGAACCTCGGCGCCTATGGCGATGGCGGAATGGTCGTGACCAAGGACCCGCACATTGCCAAAGCCCTACAGAAACTTCGCAACTATGGACAAGAGCAGAAATACAAGCATGTATCGAAAGGTTACAATCGTCGCCTAGATACACTCCAAGCCGCCATACTGGGTGTTAAGCTGCGTCACCTGGATTCTTGGAACAGCTCCCGCCGGCACCTTGCACGTTTGTATAATGAATCTCTCAACGGCACGGGTGTCATTACTCCAACTGTGGCGTCGTACGCCGAGTCGGTCTGGCATCTGTACGTCATACGAACCAGGAACCGCGCTGCGCTTCAGGCGCATCTTGCCAGCCAGGGCATCATGACCGGAATTCACTATCCGATTCCTATCCACCTGCAGCCCGCATATTCTGATCTGGGTTACAAGGAAGGCGATTTTCCGGTTACCGAGGCCTACGCTGAGGAAGTCCTCTCGCTCCCCATGTATGCAGAACTGTCCGCTGATGCGGTTCAATACGTGGCCGATACCATTCGGGAGCTTAACTCCTGAGCTTTAATTTCCCAAGCCCACAGCGGATGCCTTAACAGCCATGCCAGATAACTTCGCCATACCCGCCGGCCAGCGCTCACCTGAAGTGACCAATGCGCAATGGTACAGCTCTGCCGGAGCTGTTGCTGGAAGAACGCTTTCGGCAGCTGGTTCTGCATTCGTCACTGTCGTGCTCCTCCCCTTCGCAGTTCTGGCTGCCAAGGGCCGCAGGATCCTGTTGGGAGTAGTTATCCTGGATCTTCCGCTACAGATAAGTACGCATCTGTTTTGGGACGACGAGAGAGCCAAATTGGGAGCGATTGCCGGGCTGGAGATTTCGGTATCCTTGATTGCTCTGGTCCTTTTGTACATTGCTTGGATCGTAGGCTACGCGTCGAGACGGGAGTTGCATCATCGGCCCATATTTCGCACGAGTCTGCCCATGATCTTTTATCTGTTGTTTTTTACCATTTCCATTTTCGCGGCCGAAGATCGGACATTATTTGCCTTTGAGTTCTGCATCATGGTGCAGATGGTCTTCCTGTACATTTATCTAATCAATTGGGTAAGAACTCGCCAGGACGTAATGTTTGTCTTCTCCCTTCTCCTGATCGGCATGGTCTTAGAAAGCGTGCTGATGATGGCGTTGCGCGTCGGCGGTAGTGGTCTGCTACCGTCAGCTTTCAAAGCTCAAGTGGAAACAGATCCCACCTCGGTGCCGCGCGTCGGCGGTACTCTAGGGGACCCTAATTCAGCGGGAACCTACTTTGCCTTGTTACTCGCGCCGGCACTTAGCCTGTTGATTACACGCGGAGTCGGGTACTGGTACAAGATTCTGGCGGCGGTGGCGTTCTGCGTTGGGGGGGGCGCCCTGGTCATCACGTTCTCAAGAGGCGGTTGGCTGTCTTGCGCGACGGCACTGGCAATTGTGGCGCTAAGCGCCCGGCGCCTGCTTCGGCCCGGCCACAAAGCACTCTGTCTGCTAGCAGTTGTCATGGTCGCGTCCGGAATACTGATCCAAAAGGCAAGTTCTGACCGCTTGCTTGACAAACAAGCGGCATCCTCACGCATTCCTTTGGCGTTAATGGCACTGCGAATGATCGCAGATAATCCCCTGATCGGCGTTGGCGCAAACAACTACACGCTTAACATGGACAAGTATGCGACAGGGGAACTCAGTGGCGAGTGGATGTACGCGGTACACAACAAGTATCTGCTCATTTGGGCTGAAACCGGTCCTGGGGCCCTGATTGCATTCGTGTGGTTTATAGTGGCGACGTTAAGGAGAGGATGGAAATCCTGGAAGTTCAAGGATCCCTTTTTCTCGCCCCTCGCCCTGGGGCTGACCGCAGGTCTGGTGGGATTTTCCATGTGCCTCATGCTTGACCCCATGCGCGGTAGCGGAATAATGAGTATGTTATTGATTACGGCCAGCCTCATCACCGCCATGCACGGCTGGGTCATAGAAGCATCCGCAAAACCAGGAATGCTCGCGTCGGCAACGAGTTATTAGGGTGAGCCGTAGACTCGTCAGCTGATGACCGTAGACGTAGCGGATATAAAGACCGGCGGCGCAGCCTACAAGATATGCTAGTTAGCTCCTCGTCAAGGTTGAGCCCAGGTCCGGCAACGAGCTGCGAGTTCGGAAGCATGAGAGTCGCTTTCGTTGCCTTCGACCACGGCGAGTACTGTGTTCGGCTGGCTAGCGCTTTGGCACAACGAGCAGCAGTTCTGCTGATATTGGCCGAGGAAAAAGCCTACCCATACTCCTCCTTGCTTGATCCTGCAGTTACTTCCCCCCCTTTGCGTCGCTTTTCGGGTATTCTTCGTGCCAAAATAGAAGATATAGAATTTTCAATCTAGGGAATCGGAAATGACAAAAGTCGGTAGTCAAGAACGACGGATCCCCAACGGAGCGAACCGCCGCAACATAATGAACCCAATTTCCACGGACCAATTGAGACATTGGTTTAGGCGCAAGATGCCACGCTTGTATTATGCGGAGCGAGCTATTCGCGGTTTTTGGCTGGTGGAGATTGGGTATCCTTTCCATGCACGGCCTCGTTACGGATTCGGTCAGTCCCCACACCCCGAGCTTTATCGCATCATCGATGCCCACCGGAGTACGTACGAACGCTTCCTACACGAGTTTAGGACGTACGCGAAGGACCTATTGAGAATTCCTCGTATGACAGAGGACTCCGGGGTTGCGTGGCAGATGCCCATGCTGCCGGCTCTCGATTGCGCGATGCTCTACTGTTTCCTGCGTTACCTGAAACCAGCGCATTACTTCGAAGTGGGTTCGGGTTACTCTACCAAAGTGGCGGTGCGTGCAATCAGGGATGGCCATCTGCGCACACGGGTGACTTCAATTGACCCTCAGCCTCGCGCCGACGTAGATGAGATTTGCGACACTGTCATTCGACAGCGGCTTGAGGATTCTGATTTGCGGTGGATTAGCGATGTTGAACCTGGCGACGTGGTGTTCATCGACAACTCGCACTGCTGTTTTGAGAACTCCGATGTAACTGTGTTTTTCCTTGAGATTCTCCCACGACTCAGGTCGGGTGTTGTCGTCCACCTGCACGACATCACGTTACCCTACGATTATCCCCCTGACTTTGGAGCGCGGCTTTATTCGGAACAATATCTTCTTGCCTGTTGGCTACTGGCGAACGAGGAACGGCTTGAAATCCTGATGCCCAACAATCTCCTATCATGCGACTCGCCATTGTTGAGCGAAATGGACTGGCTCTGGAAAGAGAGCACGATGCAGCAGATAATTCCAGCCGGAAACTCTTTTTGGTTCCGGATCAGATAACACTAACCGTTTAGTTAATTTATGAAGCCGCAGGGTGAACTCGGCGCAAATGGGAATCGAATGATTAACAGCGAGTGCTCACCGGCTATGATCGTCACGAGCACGCTGGAGGTATATCGCTGCGCCCTCGGCCAGTCGACGCCGAGAATAGCAGCTTCCACGTAGACGCTGCCTTCCCGTTGCTTTATGAATGTATTGGTCGCAACCGCGATATATCCGACAGCAGAAAATCCCGCATACGGTTCCTTTGTCCGTACCCAGGCCGAGGCGCTCCAGAAAGCTGGAGTCGACGTCGAGCTGCTTGTGCTCAACGGCAGATTTCGCAAGCTCATCTACCCTAAAGGGGTTTTTCAATTGCGAAAACGCCTTTCTTCGGGATCCGCGAGCCAGCTGATTCACGCCCACATCAGCCTTGTTGGAATGGTTTCGCGGACGCAATTCAAGTTGCCAGTAGTCGTCACTTACCATGGCAGCGACCTCCTGGGCGTGATAAACGAAGATGGAAAGAAAACTGCCTTCAGCAAGTTGGTGGTTGCCGCTGGCCAGATTCTTGCGCAATGTGTGGATGCGGTCATCGTGCAAAATGAAGAGATGGCCAGCAAACTCAAGCGGAAGAAGGGTGTCTACATCATCCCCTGTGAAGTAGACTTTGACGTGTTCCGACCGACACCGCGGGAGGATGCGCGGGCAGCGCTCGATCTGGATCCCAATAAGAAGTATCTGCTGTTCGCGGCTAACCCAAGCATTGCGGTGAAGCGTTTTCCTCTTGCGAAACAGGTAGTCGATCATCTGCGACAGAAGGATCCGACGGTGGAACTCATCGTCGCTTGTCGGGAACCTCAAGTTCGGCTTGCTCTTTTTATGAGCGCTTGTGATGCCTTAGTGTTTCCCTCGTATCAAGAGGGGTCGCCCAACATAGTTAAGCAAGCCATGGCCTGTAATTTGCCGATTGTGGCCACCGATGTGGGCGACGTTCGCCAAATCATCAGCCACACTCCCGGCTGCTATATCTGCCGGCCTGAGGTAGCCGGTTTCGCGGAACGGCTTACCGAGATTCTGCGTTCTCGTAATCGGACCAACGGCCGTGAACAGGTCCGGCAGTTTTCAGGGACGGCAATGGCCCAGAAGCTTATCCGTGTCTACGAAGAGACGCTTGCGAGGCGAGCCTCGCAAGAAGTTCGAGAAGGTTAGCACGATGAAACCTGCGGTGGATGCGCCGGGACGAGTACTGATGATGGTGGAGAATAACTCCTACCCGCGGGATCCCCGAGTGCGGAGAGAGGCGGAGGTGCTTGCGGCGGCGGGTTATTCAGTTTGCGTCATCAGTCCAGCGCTGCCGGGACAGGCCTGGCACGAAACCTTCGGTGAAATAGCGATCTACCGATATCCTGCACCACCGCCAGCCAACGGCTTTCTGATGTACGCCTTCGAGTATGCATACTCGATGGCAGCAATTTTTATCTTGTCATTCTGGGTGTTTCTGCGCCATGGATTCGACGTGATTCATGCCGCCAACCCGCCTGACACACTGGTGTTTATCGCCATATTTTACAAGCTGCTGGGGAAACGGTTTGTCTTTGACCACCATGACCTGGCATCCGAGATGTACTACGCTCGCTTCGCCGGCCATGGCAATAGGTTCGTCTACCGGGTGCTAAGGTGGTGTGAGATGGTCTCATGCCAACTGGCCGACCAGGTCATTGCCACCAATCGGTCCTATAAGAACATTGAGATGGAACGGCACCACATACCTGAGGAACGCATCACGGTGGTTCGTAATGGACCGGATCCAAGTAGATTGGTGGTCGGAGATATTGATACTGCGCTCCGGAGGAAGGCTGGCACGATCATCGTTTTCGCGGGCAGCATTGGGGGCCACGATGGCGTCGATCTCCTTTTAAGATGTCTGCGTTTTCTGGTCAATGATCTGGGCAAGCAAGACGTTCTTTGCGTGATTTTGGGTGACGGTGACGTATTGCCGGAATTGAAAAGCCTTGCACGTGAACTCGAGCTTGATGACTACGTCTGGTTTGCTGGCTGGGTGGATGATCCAGCCGCGTACATCCGCTATATTTCGACTGCAGATATTTGCGTCGAGCCGACTCCTTCCAACGGCTACAACGACGCATCAACGACCATCAAAATCATGGAGTACATGGCGCTGGGAAAGCCGATCGTGGCTTTTAATTTGCCCGAGCATCGCTACAGTGCTCAATCGGCAGCGCTTTACGCTAAGCCGAATGACGAACGCGATCTGGCGCGAGCCATCGCGGAGCTGATGGCGGATCCGCTGCGGCGGCAGACCATGGGCTCGTACGGGCGCAGCAGAATTGAGACTGAGCTTGCTTGGTCACACTCGGTTCCCAAACTCCTGGAAGTTTACCGCCGCGTGTTACCTGGAGGTTTGGCCCAGGCATCTGCGCAAGCCCAAAACACATAAGCAAACCAAAGGTGCAAACTAAGAGATGAACGATAACGTGTACGTCCATCCACAGGCCATGGTCGAGTCTAAACAGATCGGAAACGGCACCCGCATTTGGGCTTTCACTCACGTCATGCGGGATGTCTCGATCGGAGAAAACTGCAACGTAGGGGAGCACTGCTTCCTGGAAACCGGAGCAAACGTCGGAAACAACGTCACCGTCAAGAATGGAAACATGATCTGGGACGGCGTCACCTTAGAGGACGGGACATTTGTTGGTCCTGGGGTCTTCTTTACGAATGATCTTTATCCCAGGTCGCCACGCCTGCCACAGGCGCGAGCGCGGTATCAAGGAATCGGCTGGCGAGTGCCGACCTTGGTGAAGCACGGTGCCTCCATCGGAGCGGGGGCCGTCCTCGTTGCTGGAATCACTGTGGGATCCTTTGCCATGGTGGGCGCCGGTGCGGTGGTCACCAAAGATATACTTCCCCATGCTCTGGTGGTTGGAACTCCCGCTCGTGTGATTGGCTGGGTTTGCCAATGTGGCCATCGGCTGGTCTGGGAACAAGGACAGGCAAAGTGCTCGGAGTGCAGTGCGAAGTACCACAAGAAGGGCGATGACCAGGTGATCCTACAAATAAGCGAACGCAGTGCAGTCGGATTGTGAATCAGCCACGTACAATCTTCAAGAACACGTTCGCACAAGGCCTTGCCCAGATGATCGAGCGGGCCACCACGATGTTTCTTGGAATTTTTGTCGCCCGCACACTGGGAGCGCGCGGCTTGGGTGTGTATTCCGCGGCCATGGTCTACTATTCTTTGCTGTTCCTGGCGGGGGAGTTCGGGGCCACCATATACCTCATACGAGAAATTTCCAAGGATCGCACACAGACCAGCCGGTACGTTGTTCACTTGGCTATGCTGAGCGGGGTGGCGGCCGTGAGCTTTGCGACCATAGCCCGAACTGTTATGCCGTGGTTGGGCTACTCCCAAGAGCTGCAAAGGTGTCTGTACGTCATTATCTGGGCGATCATCCCTGCGGTTTGGAAAGCCATTCAGGAAGGTGTTTTTATCGCTTATCAACGGGCCGAATTCCTGACGTATTCTGCCGTCATCGCCGCGATCGTGAACATCACGACTACGATGCTTCTTCTCCGACAAGGCTTTGGCGTCGTCAGCCTTGTGGCTGCTTTTGTGCTGGTGCAGTTTGTCGTAACGACGTTTTATTTCGTTTCCATCAATCGTCGCATAACCCGGCTGCGCTGGGAATTTTCTCCCGCATTTTTGTGGAAAATAGTGCGTGAGATGAGGACGTTTACCGGGTCATCCTTGCTGCAAGGCTTTTTGTCCCGCCCGGAAATAATTCTGCTTTCCCTTGCCAAGAATGATGCTCAGATCGGGTTTTACAGTGCAGCTGTGCGCCTGGTGGACATATGGCAGCTCATCCCTCGCGTGTATATGTACAATGTGTACCCCGTTCTCTCCAAGTACCACCATGAACGGGATGCCAGGGCGCACAGCGTGCGGTCGAAATCGATCAAGTATCTGCTGGCGTGGTCCCTCCCCGTGACAGTCGGCATGTTCGTGCTGGCTCGCCCCTTGCTGCAGTTATTGTACGGTTCGGGTTTCAGCCCATCGGTGCCGGTCTTGCGGGTCCTCGTATGGACCATACCGTTGGCCACTTTGTGGACTATTATGTGGCGGGTCGTCTCCGCGCGAGGGGAACACGGAGATGTCTTTAATATTCAGGTCATTAGCTTATTGGCTCGCTTCGGTGGAGGCTATGTACTTATACGGTGGTTCGCTTCCTTGGGCGCAGCGATCTCTAGCTCGGCCAGCACGGTGCTGATTGTAATCCTCGTTGTACACCAACTGCGGAGCGACGGCACTCGTCTCAATTTCTTCCGCCTTACTGGAAAGCTGACTTTGGCGGCCGCTGGTATGGCAATCGTAACGGCCATTCTCCAGAGCCATGTCAATTTTTGGCTGCTGGTACCTGTAAGCCTGGCCAGCTACGTTGCCATGACGCTTCTGTTCAAGGCTTTCTCTGCCGATGATTTCTCGACTTTCCGAAAAATCTGGCGCGTTCAAAGCAGCTGATATCTATACGCGACGAACCAGCCTGAGTTGCGCGCTGATTCTGCGCGACTTCGCAAATGATTCCAGCCCTGTTAGCAAGAACGATCGTAGCAGATCATGCACTCCCGTATTTGTACGAATACCTAAGGAACCTCTGAAATGCTCGCCGATCCACAGGCTGGGCGGGTACTGTGTAAGTCGGAGGGAAAACACGAGTGCGACAACAGACGCTGGCGGCGCAGGCAATCTTCGAGAGGTATGGACGGAAGTCCAAGCGAGAACAGTTTCTCGACCAGATGGAGCAAGTGGTGCCCTGGGCGGAGTTACAGGCCTTGGTGGAGGGGCATTATCCGAAAGGGGAGAACGGACGTCCGCCGGTGGGATTGTCGATCATGTTGCGGGTGTACTTTTTGCAGCAGTGGTTCAACCTGAGCGACCCGGGCGCGGAGGAGGCGCTGTACGAATCGCCGGTGCTGCGGCGCTTTGTGGGCGTGGACTTGGGGCGTGCGCCGGCGCCGGACGAGAGCACGATCTTACAGTTCCGTCATCTGCTGGAGAAACATGATCTGGGCGGGGCGATGCTGAACGCGGTGAACGAATATCTGGAGAGCCGGGGCATCCGCATTAGCCGGGGCACGATTGTAGACGCGACCATTCTGCATGCGCCGTCGTCGACCAAGAACCGCAGCGGGGAGCGTGATCCGGAGATGCATCAAACACGCAAGGGCAAGCAGTGGTACTTCGGGCTGAAGGCGCACGTCGGCGTGGATTCCAAGCAGGGCCACGTGCATTCGGTGTGCACGTCGGCGGCTTCGGTAGCCGACAAGCACATGCTGCCGGACCTGCTGCACGGAGACGAACGCAAGGTGTGGGGCGACGGCGCATATCAGGGGCAGGGGGAAGCGATCCGACAGGCAGCGTCGCAGGCGCAAGATATGACCAGCCGCAGAGTGAAGTACAAGAACTTTGTGGATGAGTTACAAAAGAGGAAGAATCGGGTGAAGGCGCGAGTGCGAGCGAAAGTAGAACATCCGTTTCGGATATTGAAGCGCATCTTCGGCTTCGAGAAGGTGAGATACCGAGGACTGAAAAAGAACCACGAGCGGCTGTGCGCCTGCTTCGCGCTGGTGAACTTGTATCTGCACCGGAAACGTCTGGCGGTCGCGTAGGCGGAAGTGTGTCTGAAACCTGCGTGCATGGCGGGGTTCAGCAAGATCGCAGGAAATTCGGAGAAAATCTGCGGCATGGTGCACTCTGCCACCGGACGTGTACTCAGAACCGGCAGGTTGCTCAGAGATTCCCTAAGAGTGAATGCCGCATTTAGTAAGCGTGTGCTATCGAAGAGCAAGTCGGGGCTAATTGCCGATGCTTCGCCTACCCTAACGGCGGAGAAGCAGACATTTCGAAGGATATCACCGAGCGCGTGAAGCGAGCTGGTTATGATTTCGCTTTCACCACCATCGGCAAGTTTTGTTCTAGGCACGAGAGCTCATTCGAGCTTGGGCGCGTCTCCATTCCGGGGAAGCTCGGTCCAACTGCCTTCCATAACCGAGTCGGCGGGCTTTGATGGCCTGTTGAAGCGGTACACAATGTGGTGAGGATCGCAGTTCTCGGGAAAGACACTCTTTGTTGATTTCACAGATAAAGGCCGTGACCTTACAGCGTGTGGGGGGGATTTGTGGCGATAGATAACCCAATGTGTGATCGACTCGTACAGAAGCCGATCGAGAAGAATATTATTATGTGCCTTACGACAGGCCGTAGCGGGACAAACCTGCTGCAAGAGCTGCTAGCGCTGGCACAAGACATTTGCTCAGAACACGAGCCCGAACCGGCGTTTCAGGACGTTCTGGAGAAGGTCCGGCAAGATCCAATGGCGGCCATCTCGTTTGTCAGAGATATCAAGCTGCCTGCCATTATGGCTCGGCCTGGAGCTCACTACGTGGAAACAAGCCACTTGTTCGGCAAGGGCTTTTTTGAGGCTTTTATCGCCCTGGGGATCCCATTCCGGCTGATCGTCCTCAATCGTCACCCTCGGCAGGTTGCCAAAAGCTATTGGCGCCTGAAGACAGTGCCGGGAAGAACAGCCGGTGGCAATAAGTTTCTGCTACATCCAGATCAGCCGGGGGTCATCCCGCTGCCCGGCTGGCAACGCATGTCGGATTATCAGCTCTGTTTTTGGTACTGTCTTGAAGTAGAACGCCGCAAGTCTGCGTACACACAAGAATGCAAGAGAATAGGGATCCCTGTTTTTGAAATATCTATGGAGGAAGTTAAAGATTGGACACGGTTTAAATCTCTTTGCGAAGAACTCGGGCTCTCCCTTGCCGACAGGGCTGCCGAGGAGCACCGCAAGATCACGGCCGTGAAGGTAAATCGAAAAGACAAACACTGGCCACGCTTCGCCGTTTCTCCTTTTGCTGGGCAGGAAGACCTTGTATGGAAGAGGCTCGGAGAAAAGGGCCGTGTCCTGAAAGCAGAAGTTGAAAAGCGGTATGGGACGTCTGCTCCGCAAGCATGGAGTTGGCTGTTCGACATTGTACCGATCGAAGACATAGTGTGGTTGGTCCAGAGGATTGGCCGCGAATTGAAGGCCAGCCCTCGCGACTTTGCAGGCCTGCAGAGCTTGGCCTCAAGAGGATGGGCGTTCCTCAGGCACAGTTCTCCAAACAATGGTGTAAAGGGTGGCTCGGCCTAGACTAGGGAGCGGCCCACACCGCGTGCTCTATTTCTGGCACTCGGTGGGTAACTGGATGCTGACGCTGCTGTCGAACATGCTCACCAACCTCAACATGACGGACATGGAGACGTGCTACAAAGCGTTCCGTCGAGAGGTCATTCAAGCGATACGTCTCGAAAAGAACCTATTGCCGGGAAGGCAACTTCATGACTGCACCTCGGAGACCGCCGTGCTGGCTGCGGCTTTCGACTCATTCAAGGAATACTTCACCAAACACCACAAGGCGCGGAAGCCGTCCGTCCAGCCAATCTTCTTGCCTTCCTGGTACGTCTGACCCCAGTAGCTGATGCCCACCTCGTATACGCGCGGCATGCGTTTGGCTATCTTTACCGTGCCTTCCGGCTCAAAGCCAAACCTAAGGACACCCTCGACAAAATTATCATTCAGGTCGGCCAGTGTCGGCAATGAATTGCCGTGCACAGCAAGGGGTAAACAATGATATTCTCCCCTCAAATGAGACTCTTGGTGGTGGCAGTGTTCATTTTCTCCACTTTGCAAGGGCGGGCACAAGTGGTGTTTCACGGGACCGCGGAGCCAGGCGACTTAAGAGAGTTCTATGCTCCCAACACAACTTGGGGCTGCTCGCAAAAGTGCAATGGAGGCGGTTTGTTTGACGATTCTCAACCGTCTCCACACTATCCCTACAACGGACAGATAACGGATTACCAGTGCTTTGAAAAACGCGAGCACAGCCACGTTCAAACGACCATGACGGCAGTGCTGGCGTCCTCGGAGGGAATCTCCGCACATGGCGGCAAGTACGTCATAAAGGCTATCCACCACAATTATTGCAACAACGGCGTGCACGATTCCAAGGGAGTAGGTGGCCCCGGATGTTTTTCCGGGGACCCGGGGTGTAAGTGCAGCGCGCGCGGTCAAGATCCGAGGTCGAGGAGGACGAATTCCGCAGGCACAAGATTGTTTCGCTGGCTCGAATCCCAAGATCCGAAGTACTTTGACAGCGGGCTCTACTATGGAATCTGGGTTTATTTCCCGCAGAACTATGCGATGAACCATACGTCGGACAATGGCAGGTTCTGGAATCTTGTGCAAATGAAGGCGGCGGTAGAGGGCGGAGCGAATGACCCCGTCTGGGCGATCGATGTGGTAAACCAGACTCCACTTACAATCAGCCCCATGCGACTGGTTGTGTCATTCAATGGGCACGGGCCGGCGGAGCACCCTTTTATGGGTCCGCACGCCAACAGCACCAGTATTAACCACAGGTTTGATCTGGAAAACTCCAGTCCCATCATTCCGACAGGTAAGTGGTTCCATATTCAGGTTTATGTGAAGCAGTGGCCGAGAGAAGTGAAACCGCATCATGGCCGAGTCGTAGTCTGGCAGGATGACAAGCTTCTGGTTGACTCCGGCGGCCCCGATGATCCCGATGGAGAAATTTGGACGAAATACGGGGATGACGTGGATGGCACAAAGAAGAAGCACGGTGTTAACGCATTTTCCTTCAATAACTATAGCGACGGTGCCATTCCGGACCCGGCGGTGATTTATTTCGATGACATGGTCATCTCCACTGCTCCCATTTATCCCGGCACGTCCCTGCCTGGCAGAAGTAAGAGATGAGCGATATGCTGACTGAAGACACTCTAGTCGCCCAGCCGGCGATTCATTGCAAGCCTCCGCTCAAAGTCTGGGTTGGACGAGGCCACGCTGCTCGGCTCAACCACTACCACGGTCAACGGAACGCACAGCTAAAGGGTTGGCCCTTGGGTCTCTTGACGCGATTGGATAGGCGGCTGGATAGTATTACACTTCTCCCTCCGGGCAGAGACCTTATTCACACATTCAATGCCGTCCCCTTATTGACCCAGTCCCCATACATCATAACCTTCGAAGACTATTGTCCGCGAGTTCCGGAAGATCGCTATATTGGCTGGCTTGAGAGATTCCTTCGGACGCGCTTGCTGAGCGAGCGCTGCATTGCATTGGTCGCAATGTCGGAGTATGGACGCCGGCAGTTCCGTTATCAGCATCGGCACTTCGATGGTCTGCAGGACCTCGAAGAGAAGTTGGAAGTTATCTATCCCGCACTGCCAATACGTCGATCGGCTCCTAAGAAAGCAGGCGATCGGCTCCGTTTACTATTCGTCGGAAGGACATGGAGGGCAAAAGGTGGGCCCGCTGTTGTTCAGGCGCACCAGCGCCTCAGGAAGCAAGGCATACCAGTAGAGACAACGATTGTCTCGTTGCTGAAACGGTCGGTCCATATTGAGCCGCCTTCGCCAGTTCATCTTGTCGGGGTGGAGCAGCTGGTTTCGCAAGAGGGCATACGATATTATCCCGGGTTGCCGAACGATCAACTTCAGCGATTCATGGCTGAGGCAGACTATTTACTGTTCCCAACGCTTTCTGACACCTTTGGATATGTATCATTGGAGTCGATGGCGTGGGGAACTCCCGTGATAGCCACACGGACATGCGCCCTCCCGGAGGTCATCGAACCCGGCAAGTCCGGTTATCTGCTGGAATTTCCAAACGAACAGAGTGTTGGAAAGTGGATCTGGCTTTACCGGCGAAACGAGCCCGGCTATACAGAGGCATATTGTGCCCTGATTGAATCAATGGCGGCCGAAATGGTTGAAATACTGGTAAAGTGCTGGGATCACCGTTCAGACTACGAAGCGTTGAGCGCGGGAGCACTCCGACGAATCGAGGAGCGATTTAATCCCGAAAGGGCTAGAGACTCGATCGAGGAGCTTTACGAGAAGGTTCGTCGCTGCTGACTAGAGATCAGACATGGGCTGCACTCGGACGGCACTGGCCTTCAGGCGCCTTAGATACCTGACTCGGTGCTTTCCCAAATGCCCAACCGTTTCGTTTCGCGCCACGGCATGGATTGATACAGGCAGTTATTATCTAGTACATGTCGTGATAAACAGGTTTGAACTGGACAGATGGATGCGCTTTCATAATCACTCAGCCGGCTCGCGTTAAAAGCTAGGATCTGCGTATCTCCGCAAATGATTTCGGCTCGATCAGCAGAAACCGTTGTCGCAGATCATGTGCTTCCGTATTTGTGCAAATACCTAGGAGTGAACACCGCATTTAGAGCGGCACAGCAAAAACGGCTGCTGGTACTTTGCTATCACGGAGTGGTGTCGGATCAGCATTACACTCCGGTTCATTCCGACTACACGGTTCGTCTGAAGAGATTCCGTGAGCAAATGGAGATCCTGGCTCGCTATTTCCAACCGATTACAGTGTCGGACTTGGCAGCCTGGCGGGCGGGAAAGGTGGCTTTGCCCCGGAATCCGGTGCTGGTCACGTTCGATGACGGCTATCGGACTAACTTGACCAATGCGGTACCCGTGCTGCTTCACTACGGTATTCCCGCTGTCATTCACATCTCTACCGGCTACATCAGTCAGGAACGAATCCTTTGGATACTCGAAATCTACCGGCGTGTGCTGCGGTGGCCGAAAACCACAATTCCTATGCCAGGTTCAGAAGGTGAGAGAAAGCTTGAAGACCCGCGTCAACGCTCGCTGGTAGCAAACTGGCTGCGACAAGCGTGCAAGAGACTCCCGCATGAGGAATGTGAACGCTATTTGAATCGGCTCCGCGAGGTTTCGACTGCGGAACCTGACGAGCGCGAGCAGGAAGTCTTTGGTTTCCTCTCGTGGGACGAAGTCCGGACATTGAGGAACCGAGGATTTGAAATCGGGTCGCATACCGTCGAGCACCCAATTCTGACACGCATACCGGGGGAGCGCGTTGACCAGGAACTGCTGACCAGTAAGCGCGCCATCGAAGAGCAAGTCGGGGCTAATTGCCGATGCTTCGCCTACCCTAACGGCGGAGAGGCAGACATTTCGAAGGATATCACCGAGCGCGTGAAGCGAGCTGGTTATGATTTTGCTTTCACCACCATCGGCAAGTTTTGTTCTAGGCACGAGAGCTCGTTAGAGCTTGGGCGCATCTCCATCCCGGGGAACCTGAGTCCAACTGCTTTCCATAACCGAGTCAGCGGCTTCCACAGCCTGTTGAAGCGATACATAGGACGATGATTCGTGTTATCTCTGCGTCTGTTGGTCTGCACGTCAGCTCTGGTTTCGGCCATGGCAAGCTCCTCACCCATTGGACTAGCCACTTCGAACGTTTCGACTGGACAGGGTCCCGCCAGCCTATTTTTTGGTTTCGCACGACATAGCTCAGCAGCGCACTCGGACGATCTAGGGAGTGTCTCGTGGCAATGGATAAACTGATTTGTGATCCGAGCCGTGTCAACGGTGGCCCTCAAAACGCCAGGCTTGTCTTTATTCTCGGTATTGCCGAACGAAGCGGTACAAACTTTTTACAGGATCTCCTTCGCTTGCACCCGGATTGCGATGTCGACGGGATGGAACTGGAAGAAGATCATTTTGTCGATTATTCCCACTTGCTAGTCAGATTTGTCCAGTCCGCTAGTAAAGCTTGGAAGGCCTGGTGGGGTGCGGAGGAACTCCAAAGAGAGCGCGAGTTGGTTTGTCGCTGTCTTGGAGATGGATTGGTCTCGTACTTGAAAATGCAGGTGGTGAACCGAAGACTGCTCAACGGGATCGATCCTGATAAAGAGCTCAAGGTGCTGGTCACCAAGAGCCCTAGCACCCAAAACGTCGAGCTATTCTTCCGCATATTCCCAGACGCTGATTTGATCATTCTGATTCGCGACGGCAGGGCAGTGGTGGAATCAGCGTTACGAACGTTCTATCGACGCTTTGACAAAGCCTCACGGCAATGGGCCGATCGAGCTGAAGAGGTTGTCCATTTTGTCAGGAACGACTCCAATCGCGAGCGAAGATATTTGCTGGTCAAATACGAAGATCTGTACGGCCACAGTGACCAGGAAATCCGAAGAATTCTCTCCTTCTTGCGTTTGGACGAGACGCGGTACAACTTCGATGCGGCAACAAACTTGCCGGTGCGAGGATCCTCATCGCTGCGCCGGGAGGGTTCCGTACCGACAAGCTCCACTGCACGCGGGGTAGCGCCGGGAATCCACTGGCAGCCGATACCCAAGTCTGCTGACTTCAATCCGCTTGCGCGCTGGAGTCATTGGAAGCGAGCGCAACACGAGCGCTTCAATTGGATTGCCGGAGACTCCTTGGAAGCACTGGGCTATGAAAAAAAAGTGTATCCAACCAGCCGCTGGTTGTGGACTACCTGGAATTGGCTGTTGGACACATTACCCATTGAAGGAGCAGTCTGGTTCTACCAGAAGATCGGCCGAGAACTAAAGGCCAACCCCAACAAGGTCGAAGCCTTGCACAAGCTGGCGTCCAAAGCGTGGGTTGCCATGAAATCCTCTTCTCCAGGTTATCCTGGAACCGGCGGTTCTTCCGGCTAGGAAATTGTTCTCTGCAACGGCGCGTTCCTGAATGCAGTGGATCAAATTCAATTGTTCGGACGCTGGGAGAATTGTTTTCGAGGAGACGACCATCCCGTCGAACGCGAGTTGGATCGAAACCGGTTGTCCAGAAGTCCTCACAATTCCGGAGAGGCTCCAGCTTGGCGCTCAACTTGGGACCGAGAGTCAAGGAATTCTCTCGAAAGCTTAGCCCGTTGACTGTCCCGACATTCACTTCTGCCGGCTCTAGAAAAAGAGAATGAAGCTAGTCCTGCCATTTGTGGACGGGTTGGATTCGTGTCAGTCGGGTTTGCTGCGGATGGCGCAAGCGCTAGGGGCTGAGTATGTGCCGTTGCAACTGACCGCCGGAACGGCCAATCCCACCAGTGACCTCGAGAATGCAATGGCGCACCATGCGCTCCTTGAAGGAGGGGCGTGCATTGCGATCAACCCAGCGCTCATACGACAATGGTTAGGAGTCGTCGACTTTCCTTCTGCTCTGGCTTCGTGTTTGGTGGCGAAATTCCCGTTTGTTCTGGTTTATGAGCTGGACACCAGCTCAATCTCGCAGAGCATGGTGCAGGTTTTGTCACAGGAACGATTGTCCTGTGTTCGCGAGATAGCAGACGCCTCTGCCAGATACCAGGTCGCTGACCACGAACTGTGCGACGTATTCGCCAATTTAAATTTCGGTCCAGCTCATTCTGGTCGAGATCGAGTTCTTGGGAGGAAGCCGGGTGCGGAAGAGATCAAAGTGCTCATCTCTGTCGGCGGAGAACCGCTGTTCGCTGTGGTGAAGCGCGACGCAGCGGAGGTTTTCTTCTTGGCGGCGTCGGCTGTGATCGATCTCGACAGCGATGTTGCGGGGAGGAAACTCAGCGAATACTTCTCACAACTGCTTCCGCTCGCCATGTTTCTCCGGTATGTATTTGCCGACGAATGCTGGCGTCCCGCGGGAGTACCGCATGCCACTTTGATCATCGATGATCCTCCTTTGTGGAAGCGGTATGGGTTCCTCAACTTCGAGCGTTTGCTCTCGCTCATGGACCATTTTGATTTTCACACTACCATTGCATTCATTCCCTATTATTGGAAAAGAAACTCTCCCAACACCGTTCGTCTCTTTCGCCAGCGGGCCGATCGCTTCTCTCTTTGTTTCCACGGCAATGATCACACAGGAGCAGAGTTCGCTGCCCAAGATCCCGGAAGACTCAAGTACATCCTGCAGACAGCGCAATCGAGAATGCAGGCACATCACGACCTCACCGGAATTCCGTGTGAGAAGGTGATGGTTTTTCCGCAAGGTCGTTTTTCCAGAAACGCGCTCCAATCCTTGAAAGAGCACAATTTCGTTGCGGCGGTAAACAGCGGACCGTCACCCAACAATGAGCAGATGCCACTCACCATTATGAAGCTGATGCGGCCATCGATTCTCAGCTACGGTGGCTTCCCGTTGTTTTTGCGAAGGTATCCGCGAGAGTTTGCACCAGAGTACGTGGCCTTCGACGCTTTCTTTGGCCGACCGATTCTGATCGTGGAGCATCATGAAATCTTCAAGGATCCGTCGTCCCTGCTTGAACTTGTGTCGCTGATAAACAAAGTTGTTCCGAAAGTCCGTTGGCGCAACTTGCAAACTTCGCTGGAGAACGCCTGTTGGGTGCGAAAAACCGCAGAGGGATCGCTACACGTTCGGGCTTTTTCACGACCGGGAGAATCGCGAACGCGCTGGAGTCTCCGCTTTGCTGTGTAGCCGAGTGGCCGGAATTAACGGAACCCTCTCTGCCGGCTGTGCTGGTTGATGGAATTCCAGCTGCTCACGCTGTGCGGGATGAATCTGGGGTTCGCGTTTCGTTTGAGCTTGCGCCGGGTGTTTCACGAACGGTTGGGTTGTGCTACCAGAATAGTTTGAACGGTGTAGCTATGGTTGAGCCGTCATTCAGACACAAAATAAAGGTCCACGCCCGGCGCCGGTTGTCGGAGGCGCGAGACAACTACCTGAGCAAGAGTCCAACCCTGATGTCGTTGGCGAAAGCGGTGCCCAGGCTGCTTTTTTCAAAGACTTCCACCTAGCAGGTCTGCGCATGAGGCTTTGAGAACTGGTCTCAGAGGGAGTATCAGATGACGGTCCCGTCATTTCACCGTAGGTTCCTCTCTCGGACCCGAGGCCGGCCCGGTCTCTCAGGCGAGCCTCTCTGTGTAAGCGACTCGCCGAGTCTCGCCCCGCGAAAGGATTTTCCAATGACGAAACTACAAACTTTTGGGCGGTTTATTTTCGCACCGGCGCGAAGCCGGAAAGGGGGCAGTGTGGAGAAACTTAGCTTATCGAGAATGGCTAGTGGCGTCTTTGTGTTTTGCCTCGCGGCGGCGATTGCCTCGCCTGCAAAAAACACCTTCACCACTCTCGTAACGTTCGACGTGACCAACGGCGCTAGTCCTAACGCAGGGCTGGTGCAAGGCATCGACGGAAACTTCTATGGGACGACGACCTATGGCGGGGCTCACAACAACTGTACCGGCGGCTGCGGCACGATTTTCAAAGTCACCCCGGCGGGCACGCTGACCACGCTTTACAGTTTCTGCTCTAAAACTGGCTGCGCTGACGGCGAACTCCCGAACGGAGAGCTGTTGCTGGGCACCGACGGGAACTTCTACGGGACTACCACTTATGGCGGAAACCCGACCTGCAATGGCGGCAATGGCTGTGGCACGGTCTTTAAAATTACCCCCGGGGGCACGCTGACCACGCTGCATAGCTTTGCAGGACACCCGACCGACGGTGGTTTCCCTAAGGCAGGGCTGGTGCAGAGCAGCACCAACGGAAGCTTCTACGGGACAACCCCTCAGGGCGGAGCAAATGACAAAGGCACGATCTTCAAAATCACCCCGGCAGGCACGCTGACCATGCTGCATAGCTTCGAGATCTCGGAAGGCACCAGTCCTAACGGGTTGGTAGAAGCCACCACCGGGTATTATATCTACGGGACGACGTCCGGCGGCGGGGCCAATAGCGATGGCACGGCCTTCAAAATCACCCCTGGCGGGCAGTTCTGGTTTCTGCACAGCTTCGACGGAACTGACGGCGCCTTCCCTTACGCAGAGATGGTGCAAGGCAGCGACGGAAACTTCTACGGCACAACAGACGAGGGCGGGGCCAACTGCGGCGCGCCTGGCTGTGGCACGGTCTTTAAATTCGTCTTGGCACCCCACACATTCACCGCGCTGCACAGTTTTGCGGGCTACCCGACCGACGGCGGCTTCCCTAGGGCCGGGCTGGTGCAAGGCACCGACGCGAGCTTCTACGGTACAACAGCCGAGGGCGGGGCCAACTGCGGCACGTCTGGCTGTGGTACGATCTTCAAAATCACCCCACCGGGCACGCTGACCACGCTCTACAGCTTCTGTGCTCAAACCGGGTGCCCTGACGGCGAACTCCCTGACAGCGGGCTGGTGCAAGGCACCGACGGGAACTTCTACGGGACAGCGACAGAGGGCGGGGCCGGCCATGGCACGGTCTTCAGACTGGGGGTTGGGCTGGGCCCGTTCGTGAAAACGCTGGCCACCTTCGGCAAGGTGGGAGCGACCGTCATAATCCTAGGAACCAATCTGACAGGCGCTACCGGCGTCAGCTTTAACGGCAGCGCAGCGACGTTCAAGGTCGTCTCGAATTCCGAAATCACGGCCACGGTACCCGCTGGCGCCACCACCGGAAAAGTCCAGGTGACGACGCCCAGCAGCGGCACGCTCAAAACCCGGGTGGTCTTCCACCTGACACCGCAGATTCTGAGCTTCACGCCAACGAGTGGCGCGGTGGGAACGCCGGTGCAGATCACCGGGGTCAGCCTCACGCAGACCGGTGGGATCACCTTTGGTGGCGTGAACGCAACCACCTTCACAGTGAACTCGGACACGCAGGTGACAGCAACCGTGCCCATCGGGGCAACGACCGGCAAAATCGTCGTCAACACTTTGGGCGGGTCCGCGACCAGTGCCACAAGTTTCACGGTGACACCGTGATACTTTGAAACCGCTCGAAACAAGAGTAAGAAGCCGCCTTTCACGAAGGCGGCTTTTTCTGTTACCGTAGGGTTTTGTCACAGGCTCTAAGGCAATTCTTTTTGGCTAAGCCGTGATTCGACAGAAGCCTAGACGCGCAAAATGTGCAAAAGTACCACTGGCGAGGCTAGCCGCATGGAAACCGAGTTGGTCTCTTAGTGACGGATGGCGATAACTGCCCCAAGCGTTATGTTGCGTTGATATACTAGGTTGCTGCTGATGTGCTGTTTGGACCCGGCCCCAGCAGCCCGCCATTGAACTTGTCGTTGGTCGCCGTCAGTTATCATGGCGATGCGCGGAGTGTGGCTGAGAGGGCGGAGCTATGCACGGTTTTGGAGGGTGGCCAGCGGCATCGGCTGGAGAACATGTTCTCTGCGATCGGGCGGCATGAGGGCTTTAGTAAAGTGACAGACGGGGAGCGTTTTCGGCTCTGGAAGGGGAAACATAGCCATGGAAGGGATTAAGTCCGTTGACCTCTCGAAGGAGACACCGGCAAGCGGCTCGAGCTGTTTCGATGGCGCGTTCAAGGCTATCTACGAGGCCATTTCTGACCTTAACCTGCAACGGCCGCAGGGACAACAAATCGAAAAGTCTCCGACTGCAGTTCTCTTCGGCGAAGGTGGTAAGCTCGACTCCCTCGGTCTGGCCAACTTCATCGTGATCACCGAACAGAAACTCGAGGAATTCTTTGGTTTCTCCATTGATCTCACGGAAGACGATCCGTTTTCGCCGACCACCGGCCATTTTAGAACGGTACAGTCTCTGGCGGGTTATATCTCACAATCGGCGGCCAGAAAACAGGGAGGGGTACAACCGCAGTCGTGATGAATCCTGCAATTACTGAGAGCGCGGTCTCGAACCTGCATCTCATCTCCGATTTCAATCTCGAAACGCTCGGACAGTACCTTAGGGACGACACTTCGCCGCTGCCGGTTTCCGTTACTTCTGCGCCGTTCGGGCAAGTATTCCCGGTCTTGCTGCAGCCCCCTCCTGTGGGGCCCTCGAGTTTTGCCTTGGCGTGGACATCACCCGACAAGGTATCTCCGACATTCGCGGAGGCCCTAGATTACGCCGCCATCACCGAAGAGCAGCTGGTTTCCGAGGTTCGCGAGTTCGCCGACTGTCTCCGTAAGGCGCAGGAGCATTTCCGCGCCATTTTCGTTGTCTCCTGGACCTTGCCGCCTTACTATCGCGGAACTGGCATACTGAACCTCAAGGGACAAGGCCCGCGGAAGCTTTTGCTCAAAATGAACCTCACTCTGGCCGAGGAACTGGAGAACTGCGGCAGCATTTACCTGCTTGATGGACAGCAATGGATTGGCGCTGTCGGAAAGAATTCTTACAGCCCCAAGTTGTGGTACCTAACCAAGACGCCCTTCCATGCCGAAGTGTTCGTCCGAGCCGCGCGCGATCTGAAGGCAGCTATTGCCGCTGTTCTCGGGGCCTCCAAGAAGCTGGTGATCATTGACCTGGACAACACACTCTGGGGAGGTGTGGTGGGCGATCTGGGATGGGAGAAGCTGAGGCTTGGAGGCCATGACTATGTGGGTGAGGCTTTCGTCGACTTCCAAAAGACATTGAAGAGCCTGCGAAACCGGGGGATTCTGCTGGCCATCGCCAGCAAGAACGAGGAAAGGATCGCTTTGGAAGCTCTTGCCAAGCATCCCGAGATGGTGCTGCGGCCCGCGGACTTCGCCGCCTGGCGAATTAACTGGAAAGATAAGGCCGCTAATATCGCCGAACTGGCTGCGGAATTGCGCCTCGGTCTGCAGTCGGTCGTCTTCATTGACGACAATCCCATGGAGCGGGCTCGTGTCCGGGAATCCCTGCCCGAGGTTTACGTTCCCGAGTGGCCAGATGATGCAACACTCTTTGCCAGCAATTTCCTGCAACTGGACTGCTTCGATTCTGCCTACGCCACCGCTGAGGACGGCTCCCGGCAGGAGATGTACACCACTGAGAAACAACGCGAGCTGTCGAAAAAGGCAGTTGGCTCCGCTGAAGAATGGCTACTTTCGATCGGTACAGAAGTCACAATCGAGGAACTGAGTGACGCCAACCGCGTCCGGGTAGTTCAACTGCTTAATAAGACGAACCAGATGAACCTCACCACTCGGCGCCTATCAGAACAGGAGCTGCACACCTGGCTGCAATCGGACAAGAGAAAGTTGTGGGCATTTAGAGTAAAGGACAAATTTGGCGACTCGGGACTGACCGGCATCTTGAGTCTGGAAGTTGAATCTGAAGTCGCTTGTATCGTGGACTTCGTGTTGAGCTGCAGGGTCATGGGACGGAACATAGAACGTGCGATGTTGGCGTTCGCTTCCCAGTACTGCGCCTCATTGGGGCTGCGGGAACTGCGCGCCCACTACCTTCCTACCCTTAAGAACAAGCCCTGTTTGGAGTTCTGGATGTCCTCGGGTTTCTTGCACGACGAGAAACAGAACTGGTTTGCTTGGCTGCTCAGTCAGCGTTACCCATACCCGCGCGGGATCAATATCCACCCGCTGCCTGGGGCGGGCGCCGGTTCAGTCGCTCCGCAAAGCAATTCTCTGCCCGACAGTCAGTTAGCTCTGTCCCAGCCTCCGCGCGCTGATTGACTCCTGGCTGCGCTGCGGGAGATCAGGTTTTTGAATCGGGCGTCAGCTCCCACAGATAGTTGCAGGAGCGGCCAGCCGATTGGGGCAACCAGGCCAAGCTGGCCTAGGCTGGCTGATTTGGAGTAGTTTAAAGATGGACGAACTACAATCCCGACTAAATATGCCGCAACGGCTGAACGACGCTCATTCAGTAACGACTGAAAACAGATTTTTGCCAACACGCTCCTGGTGATCAAAAAAAACGAGATCGATGTTACCAAGTCGGCCGTTGCGATCCGTGAGGCCACTTTTCAAGACCATGCGCAAATCGCGGCGTTAGAGTCTCGCTACGGCCTGGGAACCAAAACGTATACGGAGTGGGTCCACTTGTGGGTCAACAATCCTCTTTACCGCGAGTTGCCCAGTTGGCCGATTGGCTGGGTGGTCGAGAACGAACATAACCGGATCGTGGGTCATGTCGGTAACGTTCCCTTGCTATACGAATTCAGGAACCAGAGGCTGGTTGCCGCCGCCAGTCGCGCCTTTGTTGTGGATGCCGATTATCGGAGCTACTCGATTCCGCTCTTAAGCTGTTTCTTCAAGCAGAAACAACCTACTCTGCTCCTCGCTACCACGGTGAATGCTAGCGCATCGGCGGGATACGAGATTTTCCGTGCCTTGCGGGTACCGACGGGAGCGTGGAACCAAGCGGCCTTTTGGATTACAAACTATCGAGGTTTCAGTGCAAGCCTCGCCACGAGGAAAGGATTCCGCAGCGCGAAAAGCATTAGTTATCCGCTTTCAGCTGGCCTGTGTCTCCTCGACATCCTTCAAGGCAGGTGGTTCAAGACCCGCCACAACGGTATGGAGGCTAGTTTTTGCAACGGAATTAATGACGGCTTCGAGAATTTCTGGCAGCAGTTGCGGCAGACTTCCCCACGCCGTCTGCTGGCCAACCGATCCCGCGAGATGCTGGAATGGCATTTCAAGTATGCACTGGCAAGAGACAAGGCATGGGTGCTGACCATAAGCAAAGGCGGGTCACTGGCTGCATACGCCATCTTCTTTCGGCAGGACAGAGCAGAGTTCTTTCTTAGGCGAATGTGCTTGGTCGATTTCCAGACGCTCGGGGGAAACACGGAATTGCTGCGTCCACTGCTTTGCCACGCGTTGGCACGCTGCCGACGCGAAGGCATTCACATGCTGGAGGCCATTGGCTTTCCTCCCGAGAAGCAGCGGATTATCGAAAGTCTCTCGCCCAACTGGCGAAAACTTGATTCGTGGTGTTATTTTTACAAGGCCACCAACCCTCAGTTGGTGGAGGACCTGAAGGATCCTCAGGCGTGGGACCCGTCCTGTTTCGACGGCGATGCGTGTCTCTAGGCACAGAACGCGCAACAAATAAGGTTGCCTCAACGGCTCGGACCGCAACGCCAACCGACGGCTCGAACAGTGTCGAACGCGACGACGTTACACCAAATCTTGATTCGCATGAAGGCGAGGGGTTTCCACCATCCCGATGGGGACAATGGAGACATTAAGGGGAATTTGGCTCAGACTTAGCCCGTGCTGCACTGCGGGATTCACGACGCATTGGGTCTAAAGGCAGCTAAAAGAAAGGCTGCAGAAGGTAACATGCATGTTCGTGGTTAGCTCCTCTGTCGATGCCCTTTCCACAACAGGGGCCCCGCTACGCTGCGAAGTAGTCACCCATTTTGATCGGCTGGAGGAGCTTTCAGCAGAGTGGGAGCGCTTGTGGCAAACGGACCCCACAGCGGAGATATTTCAGAGCCTCACTTGGGCCCGGACCTGGTGGCATTGCTTCGGTAGCGGACAGGAGCTGTGCACGCCGGTGGTCTACGAAGGCGATCGGGTTGTTCTCATCCTACCGCTGGTGCAACAGAAAGGCACGATTAGGTTCCTCGGTGCTCCGCGCGAGGCCGACTACTGTGATGTCCTATGTTCGGAGTGGCGGACCGCCAATCTGCTGGCCCTCGCACTGAACACGCTTTTTCAGTCGGTTCCTGGATGGAAGGAGTGCCTCCTGGAGAACGTGCCGGTGCGCAGCCGAATCATCAGTCACTGGCAGGAACTGCCATCGGAGCTGCGTAGTTTGCTGCGATTGGCACCGGCCGACGACTGTCCCACGATTCTCTTCGAGGGAAAACGGAACGAGATCATCGACCGTCTGCTGAGAAAGAAGCACATGCAGCGCCGGCAGAAGAAGCTGAGCAAGGCCGGTCTCCTCACCTTCCGTCACATAGAAACAAAAGGGGAAGCCCAGGAGCATCTCACGTACTTTTTCCAATGCCAGAAGAGACGCTACGCTTTGTTGGCGAAAACGAGCTCCTTTGAAGCACCGGAGAGGCGCCGTTTCTTCCAAGCCCTGGTGGAACAATTTGATCTGCGTAACGAGTTGCGCTTCGGTGTCCTAGAGCTGGATGGCCGGCCGCTAGCGTGGAGTTTGGGTTTCGAAGTAAACGGGAAATTCACCTTCTACCAACAAACCTTTGATGTGGACGCACAGGATTATGCCCCGGGGGAAGTGCTGTTACACTACCTGCTGCTGTACGCGAGGGAGAAAGTTGAAAGGGAGTTCGATTTCGGTCGCGGGGACGAGTTCTACAAGGCGCGTTTTGCCACCCACACCCTGCAGAGCTGGAACCTCTACTTCGAAGGCCGGGGCATCGGGGGTCGAGTTCGCCGCCTCTGGTGGGCAGGACAAGGTCGGTTACACCGGCGGATCAGAGGGCTGATCCGAAGGCATGAGCCTGTATTTCGCTACCTCCACTCCGTGCGAGTGTGGAAGCGAAGGACATTGAGCCGGATCGGGCGAGCTAAGGAGAACGCAAGCCTATTTAAGTACTTGCTCGATAGCGGCGTGAATTTGTTCCGCGCCACGGTCTGGAGCCACGAGGAAGCAGCTCTATTCCAGATGGGAAACGGCACTATGCTCGAACAACAACCTGCAGGCCAACCTTCCGATCCCAAAGTGGAGATTATAGCTGGCAGGTTCTGCGACCTGGTGGATTTGTCTCTTAAGCACCCGGGCGTATTAGGGGTGGGCCTTGACGAGTGCCGACGTCGACTGAAGAAATGCGATCACGTAAACCTCATCCGGGAGAAAGGCCTTATCACGGCTGTCGCCTGGACTGGAACGCGTGATCTACCTGAGCTCTTGGCCCTCAGGCAGGATCGCACGCTTGTAGTTAGTGGTCCAACCATAACCATGTACGAATACCAGGCTGTGCCATGTCTTAATCTGGCTCATTCTTGCCGGCAACTGCTTTTGTTTTTGGCCTCTGAAGCAACGGGTCAGAACAGGGATCTGCTCGTCTGCTGTTCTGCAACCCAGCCCCTGCTGCGAGCGGAACTCGAGCGCCAAGGTTTTTTGCCCAAGTATCGGATTGTTCGCCGCAGATTCCTCCACTGGATGCGTCATGACTCCATTCGTGCCATGCCAGCAATCGGCGGCATTGGTCTTCCGAAAAATGGATGAGATCGTGAGGGTGGTGGCTAGCTAATGATTGCGGGACTCCAATTCCACCATATTGGCATCGCCTGCCGGCACATCGAGAAGGAAATCCGTTCGTTCGCGATGGTTGGGTATGGGCTTGAAGGTGAGCGCTTTTCCGATCCACTGCAGAAGATCCACGGCTGTTTTCTGGTGGGGCCTGGGCCCCGCATTGAGTTGCTGGCGCCCATGGACGACACTTCTCCAGTGATGTCTTGGCTACAAAAAGGCGTCAAAATGTACCACCAGGCTTACGAAGTCGAATCCATCGAAGCAGCCGTCACGGCTCTCGCCGCTGGCCATGCGGTGGTCGTTTCTCCCGCCAAACCCGCAGTTGCATTTGGCGGTCGCAAGATCGCCTTTCTCATGTTTCCTAATCTCCTGCTTGTCGAACTGATCGAATCCTAACAGCCGCAGTAGCTTTCGACGATCCGAAATGGTGCCGGGCTCATGGCGCACGGTACCATAGTCCGGGGCGGCCTTTCATCACCACTAAGACTCTGGAAATTGTCATGCTTATTCCATCCTCAGTGGTCACCGCAAAACCGGCCATACGTGGTCACTTGAAAACCGGCCATCGGGATTGGGCCAAGACAACGTTAGTTTTTACCCTTCCGAAGCGGTTCCAGGCAAGCTGTCTACTTGACAACGACGATCTTGCGATTCAGCATTGCCGGCGGACGGTGAAGCAGAGGCAGGTCATGCTGGCGAGCAACCTGCTGAGGAATAGCCGTTCGACACTCATCCGACCGAAGCATGGGGAGAGGAGCCGCGAGGTTTCTCTCCCGTGAGTCCGAGCATGCATCGGGAGGATAGATTTCCCATGCCTGAGAAAACGCCAGTGCATCGGTTTTCGACGCTCTCGGGGGCCGGCAAGACGATTCATGATTTCTCTCCGGAGGCTGCTGCGTTCGAGTTGGTTTTGGTGCGCCAGTTGCGGGGACCGCACTTGAGCACATGACCGTGATGGAGTAGCCGGTCCAGCATGGCACTGACGGCAGCGGTGTCGCCCAGCAGTTTGCCCCAGTCCTCGACCGGACGGTTGGAAGTCACCAGAGTGCTGGCGCGTTCATAACGACGCATGATGATCTCCAGCAAGTCCTCCGCCGCGGTGAGCGCGAGCTTGCGCATCCCCAGATCATCGAGGATGAGCAGCGGTACGGTAGCCAGGAACTCCATGCACTGTTGGCGCGTGTCATCGATGGCAGCATCGGCTAGCTCCTCCAGTAGGTGATGGGCCTCGCGGTATAAGACGCGATAGCCTTGTTGGATGGCGGCTTGACCAATGGCTTGAGCCCAGTGGCTCTTGCCGGTGCCGGGCGAACCAGAAAGATAGTACACATCATTTCGACGCCGTAACCGTCCACTACCGCTGGCATCCGCGCGGATCGCGTACCATCGGCCCGGTGCCGTCATCGACTTGCGCTTCCTCACCGGGCGCAGTCTGGATCACCACCCGAGCTTCAGGAGTTTGGCTGCCGCGCAGCTTGCGCACGTAGCGCTTGACCGCTTGATAGTTACCGGTAAAACTGGAAGCGGCAACCAGATCCTGCCAGATAGCCATGGCATTGCGCCGGCGCGATAGCCCCCACTCGATCGCATCGCGAAAAGGCTCGCAACTGCTGCCTGCACTAGCCGGTAGCGCCGGCGGGACCGACCCAGACCCGGTGGTCACCCTATGGCGGGTTTTGCCGGTTCACCCCGTGCCCAACCGCCCGGCGGACGCACAGCAATCCCCGCCGCCCGCAAACAGCCACCTGCAGTCTCTCGCCGCCCGCCGGTTTCCCGTTCGATGCGCCGCAGCGACCACCCTAATCTTCCCAGGGCGATGACTTGTTGTTGTTTATCTTCGCTCAAGACACTGCTCATGCGTAAGCGTCCGGAGTGGACCGCACTGACGATCGGTACAGGGCATTTCAGTAGTCCAGATAGTCACGCAAGACCAAGTCCGGTAGCTCGGCGCGCGGAATCAGCAGGCGGATGGATCGAGCCTGGCCCGGTGTTCGCTCGATAAGGCCATGAGTTTCGAGCGTCAAGATCATTTGGTGTACGGAAGGCGGGGAGACTTGGAAGTAGCGTTGCATTTCGGCCTCCGAAGGTGGGGAGCCGTGGATTTTGCCATAGTAGTAAATGAACGCCAGGTACTGGCCTTGCTTATCAGTATAGGGTCGCTTCATCGGTCGAGTATCAGTTGAGCATTCGCACCGATCTTTCCCTCTGCCGTCATTGTGGTCGTCCGACCAGGGCAAGATTCCAAGGGAGGAGTTCCTCGATGCGGTTGATGGGATGATCGGCGATGCGAGTCAGCACCTCGTGTAGGTATGCTTCTGGGTCGAGACCGTTGAGTTTCGCGGTGCCGATCAAACTATAGATGACGGCAGCCCGTTCTCCGCCCGCATCGGAGCCCGCGAAAAGATAGTTCTTTCGGCCCAGCGTAACGGCGCGCAAGGCACGTTCGGCAGCATTGTTGTCTGCCTCCAAGCGACCATCGTCGCAGTAACGGGTCAGTGCCGGCCACAGCGTCAGCGCATAGCGGATCGCCACCGTCGTGTCCGACTTGCGCGAGAGTTTCGTCAGTGAGACTTCGAACCAGTCGTGCAAGGACTGGAGCAAGGGTCGAGCGCGGGCTTGGCGAACTTGCTGTCGTTCCTCCGGTGGCCGTCCACGAATCTCATCCTCGATGGCATATAAAGCCGCGATCCGTTCCAGAGCTTCCCGGGCCAGAGGCAAGGCATGAGCTTGTTCCAGATCGTAGAACTTGCGACGCACGTGCGCCCAACACGCCGCCTCCTGAATCCGACCATCCTTATATAGCTGATTGAAGCCGGCATACGCATCCGCCTGCAAAGCACCCTGAAACGTCTTCAGATGTTGCGCGGGGTGCTCCCCGCCACGATCGGCCGAGTAAGCAAACCACACCGCCGGAGCGGCCTGATCGCCTGCTGGGCGGTCGTCGCGCACGTAGGTCCACAAACGCCCCGTCTTGGTCTTGCCCGTGCCCGGAGCCAGCACCGGTACCCGCGTATCATCGGCATGCAGCTTACCCGCCGCCATCACATACCGCCGCAACGCTTCCACCAGCGGGTCGAGCAACGCACTGGTTCCACCGACCCAGTCCGCCAGGGTCGATCTCTCCAGTTCGATGCCGTGCCGCTCATAGATCTCGCATTGCCGGTAGAGGGGAAGATGATCGGCATACTTGGAAACCAGCACATGCGCCAGCAGACCCGGGCCCGCCAGGCCGCGCGCGATCGGCCGGCTCGGCGCCGGTGCTTGCACGATCCGTTCGCATTGCTGGCAGCTCAGCTTCGGCCGTACATGGCGAATCACCTGAAAGCAGGCCCGCACGTACTCCAACATCTCCGAAACATCTTCGCTCAGCTTGCGTAACTTTCCCCCGCAATCGGGACAGACCGAGGGTTTCGGCACATGCGTCTGGGTTTGCCGTGGCAGGTGTTCCGGCAACGGACGGCGGGCCGGTTTTGCTTTGACCGTGGGCTGGGGAAGCTTCGATAGCAGGACGCTCGCCGCAGGGCGACGTCTCCTCGCCGACTTGTACTTGTTGCAAATCTTCCAGCCGCAGTTCCAGCTGTTCGATCTGCCGCTCCAATTTCTCGGACTTGCGCCCGAACTGCATCCGCCGGAGCTGGCTCAGCAGCAGCTTCAGATGCTCAATCTCACTCTCCCGCCGCAGCAACTGCTGCTCCCGCTGGAGTAACTGCTGGTGAGTGGCAATGCGTTCCTGGTGTTCGGCCAACAGCAGCGCCCGCAACGCTTCTCGATCTAACTTACTCAGATCCGGAAGTGTCGGCGCCAACATGAGCCGCAGTATGCCATGAACCCGCATCCCGTCAACACTTGTGCGCACAAAAATCTGTGCAAATCCAAATGCGTATCTACACCGCCAACTGCGGATCCCACGTGCGCTCCGGTCGCCGCCAATCAATGCCTTCCAACAGCATCGACAACTGCGCGCGGGTTAGAGAAACGCTTCCTTCCGTCGCTTGCGGCCAGATAAAACTCCCCCGTTCTAATCGCTTCTGGAACAGACATAGCCCATCCCCATCAAACCAGATCAGCTTCACCAGATCGCCTCTGCGGCCTCGGAAGATGAATACTTGGCCTGACATCGGGCTCTTTTCCAGCTTGGTTTGGACCAGCGCGCTGAGCCCAGCGAAACCTCGGCGCAGATCGGTTACCCCGGCGGCAATCCAAATTTGCGTATTGCCTGGCGGCGCGATCATCGCCTGCAGACACTCCAACAACACACGCAACAACACTGGATTGGCGTCGCTTTCGACCCGCACTTGCGCATGCTGCAGTTGGATGTGAATCGTGCCCGCCGAGGAGGCGCGGCAAGCCACCAGGTTCAGTCCATGAAGCTGGCGGCTACAGTGGAACTCTCCTCAGCGACTCGCACCGGCAACAGTTTCGCCTCCCTCCGCCGTCTCAGTCGCCCCGCCCGATACAGCCTGCACCAGTTGAAGACCAGATTGGCGTTGACCCCGTGCGCCTGTGCCACCCGCGCCACCGATGCCCCCTCGGCCAACGCCTCTCCCACAATCCGCTGCTTCTCTTCCAGCGCCGATACGTCGCTTAGTTGGGACGGCTTGCGTGTAAGTGTCCATCATCGCTCCAAGTGGACACTATCGTTGCTGTCCACTTCGCGAGCATGACTGGCGATTACACGCCTGTCCAGACGGCCACGGACGGCCACGGGCAGACGCTTACGCTCATGCAGCGGAGGCTAACCTGAAGTGCCCCCGTGCATCAGCGCAATCGTCTTCAGCCAGCTGAAGCACTCTTCGATTCGCTTGCCCTTCCCCTGGCTGACGGTGTATCCCGCGTGCCGGGTGGTGCGGCCATCGATCGCTCTGCCGCCGCGCCGCTTGTCGTTCTGCGCCACGTGCGGCGTCACCCGCAGGTTTCGGCACTCTTTCACAAAATCCCGCGTGTCGAATCCTTTGTCGCCCCCCGCCGTCGCCGGCTTGGTTCCCGGAATCTTTTCCAGCATCACCAGCGCGGCGTCGCGCTCGGCCGTGCCGTTGGCCTGAAATACTTCTGCATCCACGATCAGTCCGTTGCGATTCTCCACCAGCGGATTCCCACTGTAACTCAACTTCGACTCCTTGCCCGCTCCGTGGCGCGCCAGCAGCGCCTCCGGGTCGGTCTTCGAGGCATGGGTTTGGTTCGACCGCTGCTCGCAGTGAAAGCTTGCCGTGGGATTGCTGGGGTCGTCCGGTCGTCCGGCGGGGCTTGCTTCTTGTCCTTGGCTTGAAAACTCTTCGCCCCCGCCCAGGCTTCCAGCAACGTGCCGTCCACCGTGAAATGTTCATCCCTGGTCAGCTCCTTTGCCCGCGCTTGCTCGACCACGCGCGCCAGAAACTCCTGGCCACCTCGGCCTGCAGCAACCGGTCGCGATTCTTGGTGAACACGGTCGCGTCCCACACTTCATCGTCCGCGTTCAGCCCCACGAACCAGCGAAACAGCAGGTTGTAGTCCATCTCTTCCATCAGCAGGCGCTCACTGCGGATGGAAGACAGCATTTTGCAGCAACTGCGCTCGCAAGGGTCGTTCCGGCGGAATCGACGGACGGCCGGTGTGGGAGTACATTGCGTCAAACCGCCGCGACAACTGCTGGAGCCCTTCGTCCACCATCGCTCGGATGGCACGCAGCGGATGATCTTTCCGTACCCGCTCCTCCGGTGACAAATAACTGAAGATGTGATTCTGCTGCTGATCGTCTACCCGCATGCCTTCTCGTAACATAGAAGCTTGTGGAGTGGGAGTAGTTTTTCAGCTGTCATCCAGGGCCAGCGGCCCGCGAGAACTCATGAAAATGAGTCGGGTTGTCGGCAGAATAGCAGCGGCGCGGAGTGGCAAGATCGAAACAGGAATGGAGCAGTCGAGGCTGTTCAGCTTTCTGATCTGGAGCGTGCGTGATTGCACGAGTAAATGGGCGTTGGCGTTCCCTTGTGGGAGCGGCGATAGCCCGCGACCCTGCTTAATGTGAGACGCAGAGCGCTCTCCGCTCCCGCCAGGAGATTCGATGGCTTACATGATAGCGGGAATCGATGTGCATAAGAAGATGCTCGCCGTGGTCGTGGCCGACGTGGAAGTCGAAGGCGAGTATGAGTTCGAGCGACGGCGGTTTGGCAGTAACCCGGAGGAACTGCGACGACTGTCGACATGGTTGAGGGAGCAGCCGGTGGAGGAAGTAGTGATGGAATCGACGGCGCAGTAGAAGACAGCTTGATGTGAACTTTTTCCAGCAGACTCTCCATCCGGTTGTGCAACTGTACGCGGTTCCGCGTCAGCTGGTGCTTGCGGCGTGTCACGGTGCGCCAAAGACGCTGTTCCGCATCCGGCACAAAACTCACGACCAGTTCCTGTGCTACGAGCCGTTTTACCAGGCGTTCGGCGTCCGGAAAATCTTTCTTCCGTCCTTTGCGCCCACGATTGGATTGGGCTTCCAAATGCAGCGTTCCCGACATCACTCCTGTACCTTCCTGACTTTGGCGAGTCGGTTTCCAGTAGCACTCCAGCGATCCCCACACCGGTTGCCAGTAATTATCTGGTTGCTTCAGCAATCCCCAATAGGTTGGGGTTGAGATCCCTCGCTCCCCGAATCTGCTCGTACTCGGTTGATCTGCGGCTGGTTCCGAGACCAAGGAGTGTCTGAAATGCGGCTGCGGGCGTCTTGCGACGGTTGCGTCGAAACGCGAATTCGTTGAGGTAAACCTGGAGTTGGGCCTTGCTCACTCCGTGGTAGGTGCCAATCAGCCACTGTTGGAGGTTCCCAATCGCCCGATCGGCAAGTGGTACAGCGGACTTCGCGCCTCGGCGCAACTCCGATCGGAGGGGTTGGTTGCGAGCGACATGTTGAAAGCCGGCCTCCGACAGACCGGAGAAGCTCTTGAGGCCGTCCGTATAGATGGTGGAACCGAGCGCGACGTTCTGGGCGAGGAACGGCATTATCGTGGCGGCCTTGAAGTCGGGAATCACGCTCATGCGGACTCGACCGGAAGCTTGGCCGCGCTTTTCCACGGCCACCAGGACGAGAGCCGCTCGCCGTTCCTTAAGTTGTCGGCTCCCCCGCAGTCCGGCTTGTTCGCCGCCAACCCACGTGTCATCAACCTCTACCTCGCCGCGCAGGGGTTCCCGAGCCGCATTCACCATCGCGCGGCGGAGTTTGTGAAGCATCATCCACGCGGTCTCGTAACAAGACAGTCCGAGTTGGCGCTGCAGAAGCAGGGCAGGTACGCCACGCTTGTCCGTGGTCATCAGATACGCCGCCCAGAACCAATAGGTCAGCGGAATTTTCGTCCGGTGGAGAATGGTCCCAGATGTCAGCGAAATCTGGTACCGACACTTGGCGCATTGGTAGCGCCGTTGCTTCACCAATTCGTAGAATCTTTCGTGCCCGCATCGAGGGCAAATGAACCCATCTGGCCAGCGACAAGCCGCCAGATACTTCTGGCAGGCCTCCTCGGTGGCAAAGTCAGACTGAAACTGGCGAAGCGTCTTGGGAAACGCCGGTCGGGGCACCCCTCTACACTACCTATTGGGGCCTGCTGAAGCAACCAGATAATTAGAAGCTGTCTAGCCTGGTGTCGGATCTGTTAGGAGTCAGCGCCCGTCGCATGCTGAACGCGCTGGCGGCGGGGGAAACCGACCCGTTGGCACTCGCCGCTCTGGCCGATCGTCGCTTACGTGCGACCGAGGCACAGTTGTGTGATGCCCTCGGCGCCTGCACAGAATTGAGCCCTGTTTACCGCCGGTTGGTAAAGATGGCCCTGGAGGAGTTGCAACTGATCGAGCAGCCGATGGACAAACTGGATCAGGAGACCGCGGACCTGCTCCGGCAACATGAAGATGCCGTCAAGCGTTTGGCTAAAGTACCAGGTCTGGGAGTCGATTCCGCGCAACAGATCGTCGCGGAAGTAGGGGCCACAGCCGCCACCTTTGCTTCGGCCAAGAACCCGGCATCCTGGGTGGGCGCTTGTCCCGGAGATCAGGAGAGCGCGGAAGTGTCTTACAGTCATCGCTCTCCCAAGGGAAGCCGTCATATGCGACGCATTCTCAATCAAGCCGCCAACGCAGCGGTCCGGTTGAAAGGGAGTATTTTCCAGATCGTGTATCGTCGGCTGGTGCCGCGCTTGGGACACCATCAAACTATCGGAGCCATTGCTCAGCGCCTTTGCCGCCTCATCTGGTTAATTCTTCATCACTTTGCGGTCAAACTCTTTGCTTTCCCAGCGCCATCGCCACGATATATAAGAGTCGTTATTTTCGGCGCACTACACTAGCGTTCATCGTAGGCAAGCCGGAATCTCCTTTTGACCTCAAGAAACCAGACCAGTGTACAATCATCCCGGCTTGTTCGCAATGTGTCAAAACCGCAAATGTCGTTAGCACATCAAATGTCCGGTCGAAATAGCACGTGATATGTCCGCTTTTCCGGCGGTGAGAGTAGGAGACCATGCGGAGCATGGACTCTTACTGGAAGGCCGCCATGGAGCGGACAATGAAAATTCAGGAAGTGTTGTTGCGGGCGATGGCGGGGAAAATCACATGGTTTCAAGCGGTCGAGATTCTGGGTTTTACGGATCGGCATGTGCGGCGCATCCGGGAGCGTTACCAGGAGTTTGGCTATGACGGGCTGTTCGACCGGCGGCGGGGCCAACCCTCGCCGAAACGCGTTCCGTTGGCGATGGTAGAGGAGGTTCTAGGACTCTATCGAGAGAAGTATTTCGATCTGAACGTTCGCCATTTTCACCAGAAGTTGAAGGCCGAACACCAGATCGATTTGAGCTACACCTGGGTGAAAGCCGCGCTGCAGGGAGCGGGGTTGGTGGCGCGAGCGAAAAAACGCGGGGTGCACCGCCGACGGAGGGAGCGGCGTCCGCTGCCGGGCATGCTGTTGCACATCGATGGCAGCCGGCATCAGTGGTTTCAGGACGAGCGCTGGTACGACCTGATCGTGATTTTGGATGATGCCACCAGCGAGATCTACTACGCCCAGTTGGTCGAGGAAGAGTCCACCTTCACCGTCATGGCGGGGTTGAAAGAAGTGATCGCGGGCCGGGGAGTGTTCTGTGCCTTGTATAGCGACCGGGGCAGCCATTTCTGGCGGACGCCGAAAAGCGGAGGCCAAGTCGATGCCCATCGTCTGACCCAAGTCGGTCGTGCGCTGCGCGAGTTGGGCGTGCAGATGATCCCGGCCTATTCGCCCCAGGCCCGAGGCCGGAGCGAACGCAATTTCGGCACCTGGCAAGGACGCTTGCCGCAGGAACTACGATTGCACGGCATCCATAGCTTGGCAGCCGCCAACCGCTTCTTGCGCGAACACTACATCGCCGAGTTCAATCGATGCTTCCGGGTTCCGGCTCGAGAACGCGGCAACGCCTTTGTGCGCCGCTCCTGCAAAGATCTGGACCTGATTTTCGCCCTGCAATACCAGCGTACGGTCAACCGGGACAACACGGTGAGTATGCAGAACCTGCAGTTGCAGATCGAACCGGTGCGCTGGCGAGCGACCCTGGCGGCCTGCACGGTGACGGTGCACCAACACCTCGACGGAACTTTCACGATTACTCACGGGCCCCAGCGTCTGGGACGTTACAGTGCGGAAGGAGTGTCTTTGGAGAGAACAAAAATCGGCGCGCGACGGGCTGTGGAAAAGCCGCCAGGCGGAAAAGTCCAAAAACCGACTTTCCCGCCTTGCTTGGAAATCCCGCAAACACCGCGGGATTTTCACTTTCCCACAGCCCCGACGGCTGCTGGAGATTAACCTAAACCGGACATTTCACTTGCTACTAAAACCGGACATCTTAATTTGCTACCAACATGTGTCAAACCGCAAACGCCAATTCCTAATTGCTCTCGCAGCCATCCACATCGGCATAAGCCGCCGCCAGAACAATCCAGTCCGGTCGCGTTTGGTCCACCGTGCCACGCACCTGGTCCGCGTCGCGCAGCTCCGCATCGCGTGAAGTGAGATCCACGACTTCGTCTCCGTCCCACTCCCTTATGAGCGCTTTGTCCAATAGGCCCGAGGCGCCAAAGATCGTCACGTTCATTTTGCAATTTTCCCGCGGCTACTATGGCAGCAGATATCTTCGCCTCAAGGCAGTTCTCCTTTCGCCCAGAAAGTTTTCCAACCCGACTCTACCAAGAGGTCGGGTCGAGGAACGGCCCTCAACCTTCAACTATAGATGGGGAACCGTCGTCGAACCATGCGGAATCTGGTATGCCCCTAAGTCCCAGGAAGGACCCCGAGTAACGCCATTGATGTCGGAAGTAACAAGTGCTAGATCGGAAATGATGTTGGCGTTTAAGCCAGTGAGTCTTCTTGGATCGACACCCGCTCCCTTTGCCGGACTTCTAGCTTGAAGTTGCAACTCGTTACCTAACAAAGAACCGCCTATTCCGGGGTCTGTGCGCGACACGCCATAGTCTCCCGAGGAAAGCGACGGCGGGTTGATGAATAAAGGATTGCCATGAATAAAACCCGCGCTAGTTAAGCCATTCCCATGCCCGCCATAATACATATCATCAGTCCAGGTCAGCCCCGTTGGAGTTCCATTTTGATAAGCATAGTTGTGGCCGCACGTGCAGCTTAATGACCTACAGCCATCAGCCCCCAGCGCATAGGAGATGTTGTTTGCGATATAGACGCCGTTGGAACCGATTCCAACTTCGGGGAAGGCAGAACCAGACCTGGCTTGAGGATCAAGTCCGTTAAGATAGCAAGTGTTGCTAAAAATCAGTGTATTTGCTTGTCCGATGGCGAAGGTCTCGATGCAGCGTCCACCATTTCCGTATAGGATATTGTTCATTATCAGCGTAGCGGGCCAAGTACCGTTCGTTGCCGTATCGAGGATGATTCCATTGCCGTCCGTGCGGTGGGCGGAACTGTCGAACTCTCCTGCGGCGATGTTGTCATCAATGAAGTTATGAATGCCAGCATAAGCCGCGACTCCGCACGTTGTCGGAGCGCCCGTGTCGCAGTTATTAGCATTGAGAATGGTGAAGGCGCTGGTGAAACCTGCATAAGAAGGGAACGCGTAGGAAACTGCGGTTTGCGTCCCCGGAGCGGTAGTCACGCTCATCAACGTGGTGCTGAACACTGTGCCTATGGTGAAGGTCGTATTCTTGATCGAGATTGTCCCAGGCCAGCCCGTGTTGAACGCGGTCCCCGAGACCAGGATCACGCAGTTGGACGGACACGCTCCCGACGCCCCGTTTTGCGTGTTCACCGTGCCGATTCCGCCGTTGGGGTTCTCGCCGTTGTGGTAGGAGACGTTGTGGCTCCAGTCCACGTAGTCGGTGGCCGCCGCCGCCAGCGCGGCTCCGATGGTGTTGTACACGTACATCCCGGTCACGGAGATATGATGGCCACCGATGAAAGTCAGTCCCGAATTAGCATAGCTAGAGCCATTCCATGACCAAATGTTCCGACCCACAAAATCAAGGAAACTGGGGCCGTTTGGCCAAGTCCCCGTGAGATTGAACATCTGGTGAGGACTGCCCGCGAATGTTCCCGTCCAAACGAAATAGACATTAGAGTCCCCGTATGCCTCCCACTTGATGTGTGAACCCGATGTGCCACTCTTGCGTATAAGAAAAGTGTGGTCCAGATTGTAGGTGCCGCCTTCTATACAGATCACTGACCCGGCACTCGATGCCGTATTCGCCCCGCTCAGCGTGGTCGGAGTAGACCGACCACGGCCGTTTCCGCCACCACTCGGGGAGGCGTAGATCGTGCAATCCCCGGCTAGTGTGGCGGCATTTGCCGCCAGACTGGCAAGCAGGAGAAGTGGAAGTAATGTGATTCGCTTCATTTCGTGCAGCCCCCCAACCGCTGTGTCCGTCGCGCCCGTTCCTGTCAAACTTACCGTTGGGCTGAAACTTCTATTGCCTGAAGCCGTCACCTGGTATACGGTCTCGGCACGAGTCAGCGTACCGGCGGCCTGCCCCCGCCGTGGGTCTTGCGCCGGGCGGCCAGCTGCGGAAGTAGTCGCTGCCGCGCTTGGCAATCACGGAGCCGGTTTTGCGCCCCATGACGCTGGCGGCTGATAGCTTAGATTGGGAGATCACGTCATCGGTGAGAGCAAGGGCGGCTTTGAGCAATTCGCGGCCTCGGGCGGTGCGGTTCTGTGGCAGGTCTGTGGTCTCTAGGATTCGGTCGGTTTCGGAGAGGACATTCTTGAGAGCGGTCAATTCTTGCCGATTCGATGCCATGCCCAACGATACTGCGGGCGGACGCTGAAAGCAATCGTCCGCAGTTTTCCACCAACGCACATTTCAGACACTACCCGACTATCAGACAGGTTTGATTTCTTATTCCAGTTGCTCTAGACTTTGTGTTTCTAGTTTCGGTTGTGTCAGAGAATGGAGCGGTTCAATACCTCTGCACGAAAGGAATTGCCCGAAGCTGAATTTCGGTGCGGTTGGTTATTGATCGGGCGGAACGACTTGGGCGTACGGCCGTTTGTTGGAGAAGATATCCCAAAAGTGGCGGAGCTGTGGTGGAGATTTCTACGCCACGGCAAGGGCTCTGCTCCGCCTGCCCTTCTAACCTATTTCCAAGAGCTCTATTTCGCGAATCCTTTGGTTGACAGCGCCCTCCCTTCCCTTGTTTACGAGGGCAAGGGCAACAGGATTGCCGGCTTCTTGGGCGTGATACGAAGGAAAATGTCTTTCCGCGGCCATCCTATTCGCGTTGCCTTTGGCGGCAATTTTGTAGTTCACCCGGAGGCGCGATCTCCCTTGGCAGGCTTGGGGCTGCTGACAGCCTATATGGCAGGAAGCCAAGACGTTTCGCAGACGGATTCAGCAAACGACATATCTCGCAGTCTACTGGAACGACTGGGCTTCCGCACAATAGTGCCCTTGAGCATTCATTGGGCGCACCCGCTGCGGCCGTGTCGCTATGCCGTTCATGGCATGTCCAGCTCTGCAAGGCCCGCACTTTCAGCCGCCCTAAAGATTGCGGCAAAGCCCTTTTGTGGCATCGTGGACAGCATGGCCGCGCGACTCTCCTTCAGTCCATTCTGTCAGACCCAGTCTCCTCTCCACGCCGCGAAGCTTGATGCTGAAACGCTGGTTCACTGCCTAGCCGAATTTCGTGAGGATTATTCGCTGTGGCCCGAATATGACGGCGATTCGCTGAAATGGCTTCTCACTTTCATGGAGCGGATGCACCCCCGCGCAGATCTCCGGAAGGTTGTTCTTCGCGACGACAACCAGAAGATCCTTGGCTGGTATTTGTACTACCTGAAGCCGGGCGCTATTGGTCAAGTGGTGCAGATCGGCGGTCAGCGGAAATTCACTAAGGACATCCTCGATCATCTTTTCTTTGATGCCTGGAGTCGCGGAGCCATTGCCCTTCATGGAACCGTGCCGAGCCACTTAATGGCCGACTTCTCGGAGAAGAACTGCTTCTTTACGTGCCGCGGCGGCTGGACAGTTGCACATTCGCGCCAGCCGGAGTTGCTGGAGATTCTTGAGCGCGGGGATGCCTCCCTCTCGCGTCTTGACGGCGAGTGGTGCGTGAATTTTGATGACTGACCTCGGCCTTCGCTCGCCAGGAGCGCAATCCCGAGGAGCTACGAATGGAATCTGGAGCCGCCTTAAAAGGCCCTAGAGGCCTCAGAAGGGCATTATCGTGCGCACGCTCTTTCCCCGCAGAGAAGCGGGTCACGGCTGTAGTATATACTGACCGAAAACAGGGCCTCGGGTTGCGCTTCGGCGATCGCAGGCTACCTATGTTTGAACCCGATGGCGGAAGATGCCTGTGTAAGAGTTAAGCGCAGGGCGCACTACGGCGGGTAATCGGTGTGCTAGACGCAAACTGCGAGGCCCGGAACTATTGAACCCAAGGCGCGGTAGCCAAGTGGACAAGGCAGAGGCCTGCAAAGCCCCTTTCGGTGGCTCGATTCCGCCCCGCGCCCCCAGCCTTCAGCAGCGTTTCAGCGAATTGCTTATTGCATCCCTCGCCATGGATTGTGCCACCGGAGTTGGTGTCGCGCCGCCCCCGGCCGTCGTTGAGCATAAACGAGGACGCGCCCAGATTCTGGACTTCGGGCTGTGGCGAAGCTCCAAGTGGCGACCGGTGGCGACGATAGGATCGGCGAGCCATCTGCGCCCATCCTGAGCGAAGAGCTGCTTGACCAGCCCGCGGACAGCTGCGGGACAGTGGCCTACACGTCGACTGACCTGTCCGGTTATCTCCGCATAGAGCTGAGTATGATGAAAGGCGTCGGCGCTTTCTGCGATGCCATCCTGCACAAAGCGCCGACCGCTCCGGTGTGCCTGAATCCCGAGCCCGCGACCGCTATTTAATTACTAGCTGCGGCTTCAAGTACTTTACTTCTCTCGAGTCCAGCAACAGCGTATGAGACGAGGTGCTGGTTGCTACAAACGAGATCAGTTTCCCTAAGCTCGCTTGTACCTTTGCCGTAACGTCGATCTCCATCCATGTGTCAGTCGCCGGGTTGGTCACACTGGCAATGTCCGATCCCACACTCGACCGGTTTACATAGGTAGTTCCAGACTCCGTCCAGGAAGTATCTGACACAGAGTCCACGGAGTAGGTGCCGCTTGCGCCGTTGTAAACCCAGAGGCGTAGCTTGGCAGAAGACACAGTTTTTCCAGCGAGTGAAAGCAGATCAAACTTCAGATACGCGGCTTGGACGCGTCCCGAGCCGCCAACTTTCAATGGGGTGCTCGATCCATAGTTGCTTCCCGGAGTGGCGCTGTCCACATAAGTATCTGCTACGGGAGTCAAGGTTGCCAAGATTGACCCCGCGGAATACGCGTAGGCTCCAAGGTCAAAGTGAGAGCCGGGAGTCCGGGCGTGGCCTTCGATGTCGGTATACACATATTGCTTAAGTCCGCTGATGATCTCCGAGGAGATGCCTGGGATGGTAGTCGGATCAATACCAGCCCCGATCGCGGGGCTGCCCGACTGCAAGTGAAACTGATCGGTGATCTGATCGGGGGGCACGGCATTGTTGTACTGCCCGGAACCGGTGGCAGAGACATAGGGCGGATTGACGAACTGCGGGTGTGCCTGCTTGAGCTGGGCGGGATCAGTTAACGCGCCAGAAGGAATGACCGAAGGCGTTCCCGTGCCATTGGAGATCCACTGGTTGTAATGGTAGTGCGTGTCCACCAGCGGTGCGACGTCGAGGTAAGGACTGTTGGTGCTCCAGGAGTAGGAAATGTTATTCACCTCGTAAATGCCCGAAGCGTAAGTGTTCTGAAACTCTCCCGCGGGTTTATAGAGATCGTTTTTGTAGCAAGTGTTGTTCACTACCCAAGCGTTGCTCGCGTGGAAGGCAGAGATGCAACGTCGCCCGTTCTGATAAACAACGTTGTTGGCGATCAACTCCGGGGGCGTGACGTCCCCTGGCAGATTATCCGAGATGATGCCATTGCCGTCGGTGTGGGTGGAGGAGTTGTCATACATGCCGGAGATGATGTTATTGGTCACAAAGCTGTGGAAACCTGAGAAGCTATCGAACCAGGCATGCCTAAGGTAGCTAACGGCGCTGCTCCAGCCCTGGTTGTAGCCACAATGATAGATCTGGTTGTGATCCACCGTGATGTAATCAGGAGCTTTTCCCGTACCCGAATCGGGGAAGGTGGCGATGCCCCCCGAACCCATGTGGCTGATTTTATTACCGATGACGCGCAAGTGATCGCAGCCTTGACAGGCGATCGCTCCACCGGCGGTGTTGTATCCCTCAAATTGCAGCCCGTTGATTTCAACGTAGCGAACGCCCGAGCCCAATCGCATAAGACTCGAAGTGCCGGAGTTGGGGACGATCACAGCAACGGCGCCGTTGTAGTTGGTGTAAACGATCCAACTCGAGGAGGTGCCAGACTTATAGATCTCAAATGGCGTGTTGACGTGATAGGTCCCCGCTAACAGGCAGACGACGCTGCCGGGTTGAGTACGGCGTACAGCCGTTGACAATGGTATCGGGCTGGTAGGAGATGTGCCTGAATTGGTAGAAATGCCCGAAGGGGATGCATACAAGGTGCAAGCCAGGGCGCTGGATGTCATCACCATGCTCACTAGGCCACAAAGAATGGCGGACAACACGATTCGCAGCATGAGACGTATGCGGGGGAACAAGATCGACTTCACGGTGGGGGATCCTCCCAATTTTTATTTTTCTTACATTAGGCGAGCGAAGCCTGCGGAAAGACACTCTGCCGCACAAGGACTCCTTCGCAGGACGTGCGCGCGACGCCTTTAGTTATTTTCCAAGCCCGAGAAGAGGAAAAGTGCCAACCACACCTCTGGGAAAAGTGCCAACTCCTCAGGCCAAATCAGTCTGCTAGACACCGCGAATGCAATTCTCTGACTTCGCGCGAGGTTAGTTTCCGCTAGCCTAATTACGACGTCAACGTCCCACAAGTGCATGGCTCGATGTGAAATCACCCATTCTGGGACCGCCCTTCAGCAGCGAGCGGGAGGCATCGGTACATGGGCGCGGCACGCCCCAAAGATTAGGAACTGTCTGGCTCAGTTGACTTCCTAGGTTCTACTTCGCAGGGACAGCCACAACCCCGCGCTATTCTGCGAGCTCCGGCGAAACTCGCCGCTGGCTATGCCCGATGTGGGTTTGGCGCCACCCCAATTCAGGGGAGTCTGGACTTCTTGGTTGAACCAGTTGGCGGACTGGCGGCGATTCCGGGCTTGACCGTCCTGGATGATTCGGCGGAGCGTTTGGCCGAGGGTGGGGATGTGATAAATGTCTTAACCAAAGCTGGGGAACGCGAGATGTTCCGAAGTATTGTTCCGTGACAAGGGATCGGATTTAACCACTCAGAGCATGGATCTGTGGGGCGCCCGCTTCCGATCTTGGCAGCAAGAAGCAGTGCCGCGGTGTTGGGGAGAACTCACCTTCTACGTGGTCCAGTTTTCGGGGGCTGGGTCACAGTCACGGCTGCCCGCACACAAACTCGCCAGGGTCCTCTATCTTGATCTCCACTGATCCCCACCCGCGAGCCATACGGCAAGAGCGTTTTCGCGACCGGTGAACAACGCGCTCGCCAACGGAAAGCCACTCATCTGCAGACAGAGGCCCCTGCCTTCGGCTTCCAGTTAACACCCAACGAATGTGCTCCTTAGGAGATGGCAAAAACCGGCCAAATGAGAGTAGCGAAAATCAGAGGGCTATGTACTAGCGTCCCTTTCTCGGGTCACTTCCGTGACCTGTAATTCCAATTCCTCACCTCATAGGCTGGAGCAATCGTAAATACGTTGCCTTGGGGTCTCTGCAAGCGCCAGGCCTCGAGGAGTGAGGAGTGCAGAGCGCTGCCACTCCGAGTGGCAAGAAGGGACTGGAAATAGGAATCGTGCCGGAACGTCCTGAAGACGTAACGGGAGACTCGGCGCGGTGCTCCGTGAAGGGCGTTTCACGTTTGAGTTTCTGGCCCGAGATCTAACTTTTCGGAGGATATCATGGGAAGCGTCTTGTGGCCGCGCCTGAGCCTGGTTCGCATAATGTTGTGCGCGATTGGGGTCATGCTGATGACCTCTAGCGCCCTGGGAGCTTGCACCTTGTACGCATCCCCCTCGGGCATTTCTACCAATTCAGGCACATCTCCTACCAGCCCGATACCATTGTCAACGGCTGTACGCCGTACTCAATCCGGCAGCGTCGTCTGCCTGTTAGCGGGAACCTATCAGGTCAACACGCCATTTGAGATCTATAAGTCTGGCACCTCCTCGAGTTGGATCGTTTACACCAACTACAACGGCGCCGTTGCTGTGATCGTCCCCAACTCCGGCACTTCGAGTCTTATGCGATTGGGCTCGGGCGTTCGCTACGTTGAAATCAACGGGCTGCAATTTGAAGGATACAACACCGCCAATGGAGCGATCGCCTGTCAAGGCTGCGATCACTTGCGCGTCATCGGTAATAAAATCAGCCACATGGGTTCGGCGGGCATCGCCACCCTCCCCGATTCGGGTACGGGAAAAGCTCCTGATTACATCACGGTGGATCACAACGAGATCTATCATTGTGGCTACAACCAGGGCTGGAGCAGCGCCATTAGCTACCTTGAGCATGCCTGGTTCGATAGCTTCTCAGGTTTCCACAGCTTTGTGACCAATAACATCATCTCCGGCATGTATGACAACTCCTCCTACCGCACCGACGGCAATGGCATCATCTCGGATAATCTGCCAGGGGACGTCACGCCCCCGGAGTTGATCGCCAACAACGTTGTTTATCAGAACGGGCGACGTTGCATCTCTGCCTTCCACGCGAGCAACGCTTGGGTAGTGAACAACACTTGCTACAAAAACGATCTCGATAAACCCGCGGGAGAGCTTCAGAACACTGGCGCTTCGGGCATTTACGAGGTGAATAACATTTCCTACTCCTGGAGCACCAACAATCCTTACCTCGACGTCACACCGCTGGTGGACACGCACTACCATTACAACCAGTGGATCTCCAGTGGCACGGGAACGCCTTCGGTCATTCCTTCTGGCGCGTTAATTGATCCTGCCCAGCTCAAGCAGGCAGACCCGCTGTTCGTCAATCCGCCCTATGTCTCGCCCACCGGCTCCGGGCAGTACAACAATGCCGTGCCCCCCGATCAGATCACCGATCAGTTTCACTTGCAGTCGGGCAGCCCCGCGATCGGGGCTGGTATTGATCCGACTACCATCCCAGGCATCTCCTCGGAGATCATCAGCGGACTTAAGCAATATGTGTATACCGACATCGAAGGCCACGCCCGGACTCCCGGCTCTCACTTTGACCTTGGAGCCTACGCGTATTCCGGGAGCGGCAAAGCGCCGAACCCACCAACAGGATTGACCGCGACGGTCCGTTAGAGGCGCTGGAGCAGTCCTTGACCTGTCCCCAGAAACTAGTCCATTGGAAATGTGACTTCTCCATCAACTGTACGCGAGACTCAGGTGGTCGGGGATTACGAGAAATGCGACCAAAGCATTGAAACTCCGAAGCAGTCAGGTGCTAGTCTCGATCCACGGTACGCCGGTGACGAACCGATCCGGCCTTGCGCACGGTTAAAGGGATTGGGTTTCACAAAGGAAACCAGATTAGGCTGTAGGGGCAGGTATTTCAGTTGCTTGGCGAGCTAATCGTTATGACGGACAATGTAGTTCTTCTGGAAGCAACTGAGCGGGAAAACACCGAGTCAGGCATTTAAGGTTGAAGGTGGTCGACAGCTGCGTTAACAAACGCTTGCCCCGAAGGTAGCGCTCTTTCTGGATACTCTTGTCTATTGCAGCTCCCCACCCGACGGCCGTTTCGTCAAATACTCGAGTATTCGGTAGTTGCATCGTCGCGGCGCTCTTTCGGGGATGGCGAATGCTGGATCGTTGAGGTCAGTTTTCTGGCTAAATAGATATTCTCGTCTCGCAACAGACCGAAACGACGTGCATAGGAATCGCCATTCTCTTTCGGGAGGCTGTGCAGTTCTACGAAGAACCCTGCAGCTTCGAGTCTGCGCGCGTAATCCCCACCGTACAGCCGGACGTGATACTCCCCCCCGAAGAGGCGGAGGCGTTCGTCGGGGGTGGAAACCGAGGGCCCATCCACAGTTGCAATCCGCGACGCCGCGATCGGAACCTGAAGTATGGCCCAACCACCGGGCTTGAGAACACGAATGATTTCGCGTATTGCTCGACGGTCATCCGGAATGTGCTCCAAAACGTGATTACAAATAACCACATCGAAGCTCTTGTCCCCGAAGCACAGCGCTGTGATATCCGTTCGCACCGAGGCGCGAAACGAATCCAGGTCGGCACTGACGTATTGGATGTTTTTGCAACGCTGAAAAATGCGCTGCAGATTCTTTTCGGGCGCGAGGTGCAGCATGCGAAGCGGATTTCTAAATACTGAGGTGCAGGTCTTCAGGAAAAGGTAGACATGACGTTCTCGTTCGTTGGAACTGCACAAAGGACAGACCGAATCATGGAAAGGACCGCCACCGACAATGTGCTCCTGCGTGAAAAGCGGCGAGGGTCGACCAGGTTTTGCAATGAAGCGACGGAAGGTCATATGACACACAGGGCATTGTCGCCCGAAACCCTGATACGCGAAAAAAAACCAGGCTTTCCCGGCTTTCTGGATACAAAGCTTGACGGTGCCACGGATACCATGCCGCCTCAGGATTGTATCGATCCTTCGTATGGATAATTTTTGGCTGGGGACTCTAAGATCCATTTGCCTTCACAACAATATAAGCCGGAATCTCCTTTCTGACTTCAAAAACGGGAATAATTATACACCCATCTCGCTGCCTTGGCACCCCATCTTTCCCATCGGTAGTGGCTCAATTTGAAAGATCAGCCTGCTCAAGAAGCTAAGTCTCGTTTTATCGCGGACTCAGCCCGAAGGCGATACCGTGCTCAATTTAAATTGAGCCATTACCTCCCCATCTGTGCTTCCAATCCGGGTAAAACCATTCTTATGGTGCGCAGGTTTTTGCGTTACACTGGGGGGAGTCACGCCTGCCTGAGGCTATACGGAGAGAGTTGCGGGCCTGGAAAATGGAATCTCACTTGCTCTAGAATCTCCGGATTGAAGCGACTCCTTCGCCCAAAAGAAGCCACGATGGAACTGTCCGTTGTTTTGATCGCTAAGAACCAGGCGTGGAATATTTCTCGCTTGATCGAATCGGTCCTACGGGCAACTTCAAGTGTTTCCTCGAAGGAAATCATACTCATTGATTCAGCGTCAGTGGACAAAACTCTCGCTCTGGCAAGCCTCTATCCTATCAACATCTTTCGTTTGAAACCCGGTCAGCGGCTCTCTCCCGCAATTGGGCGGTACGTTGGATACAAACAGACCAAGGGCGAATACGTTCTTTTCTTGGACGGCGACACTGAACTTATCCCGGGGTGGCTGTCACCTGCTTTTCATCTGATGCGCGAGACACCCGATGCCGGCGGAGTTACCGGCCGCGTCTATAACCTCCCAACAGCCGCAGCGGCCCAACCGCCTGCTGCGCCGGTACAGAAAGGGCATCCCGCACCCCCGAAAGAAGTGCGCTACTGCAACTACGCGGGCGGTGGCGCAGCGATGTATCGACGCTCAACCTTGGAGCGGGCTGGTTCCTTCAATCCTAACCTATTTTCTGATGAGGAGCCTGAACTCGGTCTGCGCATTCGCCAAGCTGGCTATCGCATGTTGGAGTTGGACTATCCCATGGCGTACCACTACAACGATGCGCCAGTGGCCATTTCCTCAGTTCTGAGCCGGCGCAGGCGGAATTTTCATGTCGGCATGGGTCAAGCCGCTCGCTACCACTTGGGTACCAAGTTGTTCTGGATATATTTGGGGGAGCGCTGGTTCGGAACAGGAGCGGTATTGTTGCTGGTTTCCTGCGTTGCCACGATTTTAATGAGTCTCATAATGCGTGACCTTAGGTGGTTCCTTGTATGGATGCTCGGGCTCTGCCTGCTCATTGCGCGCGGTGCTTTGCGAAAGCGCAGCCTGCGTGCCAGCCTGGTTGCAGCGTTCAATTGGCTTGTCCTGGCGGAGGGCTTCTTTGAGGGGATCATGATGAAACCCATTCCGCCAGAGAGCTTTCACGCGAATCTGGAGGTGGTCAAGGAATCCAGAGATGAACGACAGATCATGGCCGTTGATCGCCCATGAGTTCTTCGCAGTAATGCCGCCGATGCTGTGATTGGCATAAACGTGAACGGCCACGGCCTGACCAGCGGCAAACTCGCAAACAGCCCTAACCACATCAACTTCGGGAATGCAGCGCTAGGCGCAACCGCCACCAGGCACCAGAAATTAACCCGAATTTAGGGACCTGCAACATCACTCTGCTGCAGGTGAATGTTATTGGGGAGCGATTTTCGCCCGCAGCAGCCCGGAGTCGCGGTACGCGAAGAGGCTCAACATTAAACAATCGAAATTCCACTATGCGCATTGTCCATGTAGTGGGTGCTCGTCCGAATCTAATGAAGCTGGCTCCAGTGTATCGGGCCATCATAAAGCTTCAGAAACTCGAACAGCTGATCGTACACACCGGCCAACATTATGACTTCAACATGTCCGACGTCTTCTTTCAGCAACTTGGGGTGGGAGAGCCTGACATCAATCTCCAGGTTGGTTCGGCTAGTCATGCCCAGCAAACGGCTGAGGTCATGGTGCGGTTTAAAAGTGTTGTGCTGGAACGCCGGCCGGACTTGGTGCTCGTGTATGGAGATGTGAACTCAACCGTAGCCGCGGCGTTGCTCTGCGCAAAACTGGGGGTTCGGGTCGGCCATGTGGAGGCCGGGCTGCGCTCGTTTGATCGTTCCATGCGGGAGGAGATTAACCGCCTCGTAACGGACCAGCTGGCAGACCTATTATTCACGCCCTCAGAGGACGGAGATCGGAATCTCCACCGCGAAGGAATTCCGAGGGAAAAGATTCATCTGGTCGGCAACGTGATGATCGACACGTTGGTCCGCATGCTGCCCGCTTGCGAGAGTCATCTGCCGGCAGATGTCCCGTCTCGTTTCGCACTGGTGACGCTGCATCGCCCCTCGAACGTGGACGATCTCGATTGGCTAAAGGGCCTGCTGCAGAGCTTGGAGCAGATCAGCTCGGATCTGACCGTCCTGTTTCCAGTTCATCCACGCACCAGGCAGAGGATGAATGACATTGGGCTGAATGGGTCGAGCTCGGGGCTGCGCCTCATGGAACCGCAACCATACCTGGCTTTTCTCGCACTGCAACAGCGAGCGGCCGTTGTGATCACGGATTCTGGCGGCATCCAGGAAGAGACAACCTTTCTTCGGGTGCCATGTTTGACCGTGCGAGAAAATACCGAGCGTCCCATCACGGTTGAGATCGGGACCAACATTCTTGTGGGACGCGATCCAGAACGGATTCGAAAGGAACTAGAGATGATCCTGGCTGGGCAGACGAAACGGGGTCAAGTTCCTCCGCTCTGGGACGGACATGCAGCCGAACGAATCGCAGAAATAATTTCAGGACTCTAGCGCCCTCATGACCACGACGGGCGCGTCCCCTCATCCTCAGATTCATCTTCCCAACGGCCCAACGTATTGCTAGTCCGTTCGGCCGCAGGGGATCAGGTCCAGCCGTAAAAGGTGTTCTAATACTGCAATTTCTTGCACAGTGGGTTGCCAATAGGGCATGCAAAGCCAACAGTCTCAACATCTTGCGGATTGGACCAGATGGAGACCAAGTTGCTTCCAAGGAACCGAATGGTGATGGTCTGTCCACTTCCTGGGCACTGGCTAGCCGTAACTCCCCCTAAAATCCAAACGAGGAGCGAGTATACATGCGATTTCACGCTGTAAGACTGACGATAGCTATTCTAGCGATAGGCAGTTTGGTTGCCTGCGGAGGAGGTAATTCCGTTAAGGGAGGGGGAGGAAGCGCGACCCTGTCATCCATCAGTGTTGCCGGCGCCACTGCATCTGTGGATCTCGCCAAGACTGATCAATTCACAGCGACCGGTCATTACAGCGACAGCAGCACAAAGGACCTGAGTTCCACAGTCACCTGGGCGTCCTCTGCGAGTTCGACTGCCAGCATCAGTAGTTCCGGCTTGGCTACAGCGGTCGCGGCCGGCACTACCAATATTACTGCCACTTCCGGTTCGGTGACCGGCACGGCATCCCTGACAGTGAATGGTCCGTCTTCCCTCACCGTGACTCCGATTGGTCCCACAGTAAGCGTAGGCGCGGTCCTGCCCCTTAAAGCGACCGGCAACTTCAGCGATAGCGCCGCTATTGACCTCACGAGTCTCGTGAGCTGGACTTCGAGCGCCAGCGGTGTAGCCAGCGTCAGCGGGACGGGCAGCGTTACCGGTGCGGCCGCTGGGATAGCGACCATCACTGCCACTTTGGGAAAGATCACCGCTTCCACCCCCGTGAGTGTGACGAGTCAAAGCGCGGGGCCAGGCAGTCTGAAGAACTCGTATGCGTTTTTCCTAAAGACCATTGACTCCCGAGGCCAAGGAGTTATCGTAGGCAGCTTCACGAGCGACGGCAGCGGCAACATAACTGGCGGCATGGCCGATTACAATTTGGCGAGCGGAGTCAGTACCACAGCGGCAAGCCTGACCGTCAGCAACTACAACGTCTTGCCGGACGGGCGTGGTGAAGCAGACATTAAGCTTAACTCCACAACGTTCCATGTTGCTTTTGTTCTCTCTGATTTCGTTGGAGGAGTTGCCACCAAAGGCAAGATGATTTCGTTCGACAACAACATTGCCTCCGGCGAGTTTGAGCTGCAAACGGCGGGAGCGAACCTGAACGCCAGTTATGTGTTCGGTTTCAATGGCCTCGATGCCAGCAACAAGCCTGAGGCGCAGATCGGATGGTTCAGCACGACCTCAAGTTCCGGGTTTTCCGACGTCAACGATAACGGAGTGATTGACGGTGGTACCAATCCTCCTCCGGCTGCGGACCAGACCTTGAGCCCAGTGACGATAAGTGCCGTCAGTACGGGCAATCGTGGGACGGCAACGCTGGGTACTGCGAATTACGCTTTTTATACCATCAGCGCCAGCAAGGCTTATTTCATCGAGACCGACTCTGTCGCTGGCTCTACAGCTTTGGCTGGGGTCGCTGAGCAGCAGACAACGGTCCAGCCTCTATCGGCTGAGAACCCCATATCGCCCTGCGATTCCCTTGGCGACGAACCAACCTGCAATTATGCGTTCCTGCTCAATCATGCGGCGAGCGCAGATAATGGAACCTTCGAAAGGGCGGGCCAGCTTAACTTCTGCAAGTGCTCTACCAATGGCGGAATTGAATATGCCCATGAGGATGACTCGGACGGCACGACGTGGACCGTTACCGCCGGGACGCGACCGTTCGACACGAGCGCGCCTGGCCGAGGCGTGCTCCATTACACCGTTGCCAACAGCGCAAACCCGGGCGGGGTACCGCGCTACGCGATCGTCTACCCGGTCAGCCGCACCGTATCGGAGGTGACCACGCAAGCTGCGTCCAGGCTTTACATGATGGACACTGACACCACTTCACCTGGTGTGGGCACCGCGGACTTCATCGACGTGGATCTGGGGAACGTGACCACAAACCCCATGCCTGCCGCCGGCACGTACGTCTTCTCGGCAACTAACATCGGCAATTCAAACCTGCTGCAGTTGGGTCTGGTTACTTTCGATAGCAGTGGGAATGCGACCGGGATCAGTTACATCAACAACAACGGAACATTGTCTGCAGTGCCAGTCAGCGGTGTTTTCACTCCCACGACTGATACCACTAATGGCGGCAATGGACTGGGAACTATCAGCCCGTTTAACGGTATAACATCCTCGCTTACGGGATACAATGTCGGCTCCAAGGGCCTCATCGTTCTTAACTCCAAGTCGCTCATCAACGGCCGGTTGGAGCTCCAGTAATGCTGAGGAACACCAGTTAAAGTGACCTTGCTTGCTTTTTTGAACTTTGTGTAACTTAAACGGCCTCGATCTTTCGAGGCCGTTCCTATCTGCTTGGGCGAATTCACCGCCTAACCGGGCAGGTTATCGGGGCCGCGGATTCGCGCGCCAAGTGCTATGGCGATTCGCTCGAACATCCGCAGAAGGAAACTTACTGGGGACATGAACCCTATCGGCCCGCGTTCGGTCTATGACGAAGCAAAGCGCTTTAGCGAAGCCGTAACCATGGCCTACCGCCGCTACCACAACGTGGACACGCGCATCGCTCGCATCTTCAACACCGACAGCCCGCGCATGCACCTGAACGACGGCCGAGTAGTGCCCAACTTCATGAAGCAGGCGGGAGGTCTTTAGACTTGCGATCGGTACCTAACGTGCGATGCCTATCAAAGATGAGTGGCAATATGACATACGATACACAATCTGATCAGATTATCTTCCGAATCTTCACCGCCATGGCTTCGAAACTCGATGTGCTTTTGGGTGATCGGTGAGGCTCAGGGACATAACAGACTCCGCAAGGTTCTACAGCCGCTCAGCACGAACGGTGAGCGCGTCCTGTGTCATTCCCGGCCCGATAGCGCCGCTGATTAGTCGGAAGCAGAAGAATATCCCGACATTGTCAGAGACGCCTGTTCGCGTCAGCAATTCGACCGAGTGAAGGCGAGCGAAGACCAGGCTTCCAGAAATACTTTCGCGTCGACGAGTGGAAAACCAGGTATCTGGGTTAGGGCATCATAGTGGGTTGCGCCGCCACCCAGGAGATGATTGCCCATGGACCGAACCGCATTCCTGTGTCTGTCAGTACTGCTGTTCTCTGCCGGCGCTGTCCTGCTGAGCTTGAACGGCTGCAGTGGGATCTCCTCGCCGACGACCAGCACTTCCGGAAAGATCCAGCATGTTGTCATCATCTTTCAGGAGAACCGAACTCCCGACAACTTGTTTCACGATCAAGCTCTTATCAACGCCGGGGCCGATATCGCCACCAGCGGCTTGAACTCCCAAGGTCAGACGATCCCGCTGGGGTTAATTGATCTTGGCACGGCCGGGGCCAACCCAAGCAACTATGACCTCGGCCACGGGCAGTGGGACTTTAAGTTAATGTACGACCAGGGCAAAATGGATGGAGCCGACAGGATCGAGGTCAAGTGCCCCACAGGCACCAACTGCGCGCCGCCCAACCCCCAGTTCAAGTACGTGAATCCGTCCGACGTCCAGCCCTATTTCGCCCTCGCCGAGCAGTACACCTTCGCCGATCGCATGTTCCAGACCAATCAGGGCTCCAGCTTCCCGGCGCACCAATTCATCATTTCCGGCACTTCCGCGCCGACCGCGAGCAGCAATCTCTTCGCCGACAACCCCGCTCCCCAGTCTCCCATTGGATGCCTCGCTCCCCCGACCGGAACGGTGTCACTGATCGACCCTTCCGGCAACGCATCTTCTTCTCAATACCCTTGTTTCGAGCACCCCACCCTGACCGACTTGCTCGATGTCAAGGGCATCACTTGGCGCTACTATTCCCCCACGGAAGGCTTCATCTGGACTGCTCCCAACGCCATCGAGCACATGTGCGGACCCGATGCCACGCCGCCTAATGCTACCGCATGCGTGGGACCAGATTGGACCGGCAGCGATCCCAAAGTCTTCATCAGCAAGACCCAGGTGCTCACCGACATCGCCGCGGGCCAACTGGCCCAGGTGGCGTGGGTGATTCCCACCGGAGAGGCCTCCGATCATGCCCAAGTCAACGATGGTTCCGGTCCCTCCTGGGTCGCTTCTATCGTCAACGCCATCGGCACGAGTCCATACTGGTCGAGTACCGCCATATTCATCACTTGGGACGATTGGGGCGGTTGGTACGATCACGTGCCCCCACCCAAGGTGCTGGCGAACTGTTCGCAGTGGGGCTGTGGATACATCTACGGTTTCCGCGTGCCGCTGATCGTGGTCTCGCCGTATGCCAGAGCAAGCTACATTTCCCACGTGGACCACGATTTCGGCAGCATCCTGAAGTTTATCGAAGAGAAGTTCGGCCTGTCTTCGCTCGGCTATGCCGATGCTGCCGCCCTGGACGACCTCTCCGATTGCTTCGACTTCAACCAGACGCCCATCCAGTTTCAGACCATCCCGGCGGCCTTGAGCGCGGAGCACTTTCTGAACGACCACCGGCCAGCGACGGATCCGGATGACGATTGATGAGGCGCGTCAACCCCTCAGCGTCTGAGACGATTAGGCCCGAACAGGCTGCGGAAAAACTCGATCTTCGTGACGAAACGGGAAGGGCACGAGTTTACTCGTGCCGTTAGGTCGTTGAAATAAGTCCGCGCCTGAGCGCAGCTGGGCAGCAGAATGGCGAATGGCAACACTACTCGAATGGCCGCGCTCTTCACTTCCGCGCCGCCTTTGGAGAAGCGGCCCCTCGATCAGATCTCCGCTCTTCCGATCGGTAGCCGGATCAAGTTGGATCCGTGGAGCAATCAACTGACGATGATGAAGGCGAACCCGGTTGCCCTTTATCTCCGAGGGAGAAGATGCCGTTCGAGGTCACACCATTTTCCCCGTTCTTGAGCTGGTTTTGGGGAGGGATGATCAGGCGCTCCAATCCAAGAACGCGGCGCCCAGAGCCGGTCGAAACTCTCCGGCCAGCGCCCGCACCGATTAGCATGGATCAAAAAGAAGGATGGATGAGCGTCGTCGCCGTCGATATGAGGCACCGCCCTGGCAAATCGCAGTCATGGTCAGAAGGACCGCCGAGCCAAGATCTCTCGAGTGACCGCGTTGATGTCTGGCGAGTCCATCTGGATGAGCCATCGTTAACCTTTTCCACTTCTGGTGTTCTTTCGCCCGACGAACTCAATCGTGCGGGCCGGTTTCACTTCGCGAAGGATCGTCTGCACTTCACTCGATGCCGCTCGGCGCTGCGCTTTGTGCTTAGCCGATACATCGGAATTCCAGCCGCGGAAATACGCTTCGACTATGGGCCCGGCGGCAAGCCGGAACTGGCTGAACAACAAAACGCGCGCCAGTTGCGGTTCAACGTTTCGCACTCCGCTGGGCTGGCGTTAATTGCGGTGAGCACCGACCACAGGCTCGGTATCGATATTGAAAAAACTCGTGCTGATGTCGATATCACCACCTTAGCAGAACGATTTTTTTCCACTCGCGAGCGCGCTGGCCTTCGGGCTTTGCCAGATCATCTCCGCGTGTCGGGCTTCTTTGCCTGCTGGACGCGCAAGGAGTCCTTCCTGAAAGCGACCGGTGAAGGGTTTTCGTTTCCGCTGGCAGATTTTTCGGTCACGACGCACCCCGATCTCGATCCCGCGATTGAAGAAATCCGAGGGAACACTGAGGCTCGCAAACAGTGGTTTCTGGCTGACCTCAGTGTCATCAATGGCTACCGTGCGACGGTGGCCGTCGAGGGCGTTTATTCTCGCTTGGAAGCCTAGATTCAATCCTGCATCTCCTAGGTTTTGGTTTGCGCCGCCACTATCCGTTCCAGTTTTTAGCGGCGATGCACTCTGGCGTGGCATGACGCGCAGAGCGTGACTGAGTCTCTTCTGAGTTGGCTCCCGCATGGCTGCGGAACCCGCTGTATTGCACGCCAAGATTCAACATCGTGCTTTACATCGTTCAAGAGTGGCGATTGCCTGCTGGGCTCTGTCAGCGAGTTGCAGAAACTCGATCGGGCGGGGTGGGCCACCTGTGATCTTTCAACACGTTGTTCCCATCAAGTGAATAGTCCATTCGCTCCAAACCGGAGAAGCTGATGGTGCTGACCAATCCGCTTCTCAGGAGTAGATGGAATGGACCTTCACCAGAATGCCCGACTTACCTTTCGTAGTCGAGAGGCTTTAGCCAAAAGAATCCTGATCGATCGGCTGACGTTGAACGCGGCTGCAGCCGCGTTCAACGTTAGCCGAAAAACCGCGGCCAAGTGGGTCGGCCGCTACCGCACCCTAGGGTTGCCCGCCTTGCGGGATCGTTCCTCGCGACCGCTCCATAGCCCGCGCCGAACTTCGTCGGAGTTGATCGCCCAGGTCGTTGCCCTGCGGCGCGAGTTGCACCCCGCCTATCAGATCGCCCAAGCCACCCGCCTCAGCCCCGCCACCATCAGCCGCATTCTGCAGCGGGCTCATCTCAATCGCTGGCGCCACCTCCATCCCGCTCCTCCCGTCATGCGCTACGAGCATCCCGCTCCCGGCGATCTGCTCCATCTCGACATCAAGGGCATGACCCGCTATCAGCAGGTCTCCATTCGTGGCGATGGCCGCCGCCGCGGCCGCCCCCAGTTCGCCGGCTGGCAGGCTCTGCACGTCGCCATCGACGATCACTCCCGCCTCGCCTTCTCCCGCATGCTGCCCAACCAGCAAAGCGAAACTGCCATCGCCTTTCTGCACGCCGCCGTTGCCTTCTACGCCCAGCACGGACATCTCCATCCGCCGCCTCCTTACCGACAACGGCTCCTGCTATCGCTCCCGCCAGTTCCGCGCCGCTTGCCTTCAACTCGGCATCCAGCACCGCTTCACCCGCCCCTACACTCCCCGCACCAACGGTAAGGCGGAACGCTTCATCCAAACTGCCTTGCGGGAGTGGGCTTACGTTCGCCACTACCTCAACTCAGAAGAACGAGATCTCCAACTCTCGCCCTGGCTCGAGCATTACAACTTCCACCGCCCGCATGGTAGTCTCGGTTACGCTCCGCCCATCAGCCGCGCGTCTCCGATGGGTACAACGTCTTGATAGATCACACCCACCCTTGCCTTGACACCGGCACAGATGAGGGTGCACCGCTCCCTCCGCCGAGACTCTCTACCAAGGTCAACAAGGGTGGGGCACCCGCTTCCCATGGGCAAACCAGAGTTGCATGGCGCGAACGTCATATGCGCTGGTCGTTCGCTAAAGAACTTTGTCTGCGCTTTGTCTCCGCATGCATTGCTGCTTTTCTTGCTCCGGCAGTAATAGTGGCCGGCAGGCGGCGCGAAGCCCAGGGCAACTTCCGCTGCCGTTAGTATGAGACCTAAAGTCCGGCAATTATTTCCCTAAAGTCGTGCAATTATTTCTGCGATTCGCTCGGCTGCGTGTCCGTCCCAGAGTGGAGGAACTTGACCTTGTTTCGTCTGCCCGGTCAAGATCAGCTCTAGCTCTCTTCGAATCCGTTCTGGATCGCGTCCCACAAGAACGTTGGTCCCCATCTCAACCGTGATGGGACGCTCGGTGTTCTCTCGCACAGTTAAGCATGGGACCCGGAGATAGGTCGTCTCTTCCTGGATTCCTCCAGAATCAGTGATCACCACAGCCGCTCGTTTTTGCAGTGCGAGAAAAGCCAGGTAAGGCTGCGGTTCCATGAGCCGCAGGCGCGAGGTCGACCCATTCAGCCCAATGTCATTCACTCTCTGCCTGGTGCGTGGATGAACTGGAAACACGATGGACAGATCCGAGCTGATCTGCTCCAAGGTCTGCAGCAGGCCCTTCAGCCAATCGAGATCGTCCACGTTCGAAGGGCGATGCAATGTCACCAGCGCGAAACGAGACGGGACCTCTGCCGGCAGATGAGTCTCGCAAGCGGGCAGCATGCGGACCAACGTGTCAATCATCACGTTGCCAACCAGGAAAACCTTTTCGCTAGGAATTCCTTCGCGGTTAAGGTTCCGGTCTCCGTCTTCTGAGGGCGTGAATAACAGGTCTGCGAGCTGGTCCGTAACCAGGCGGTTGATCTCCTCTGGCATGAGGCGATCGAACGAGCGCAGGCCAGCCTCCACATGGCCCACCCGAACCGCTAGTTTTGCGCAGACCAACGCAGCGGCTACGGTTGAGTTCACATCTCCATACACAAGCACCGAGTCCGGCCGGCGTTCCAGCACAACACTCTCAAAGCGCACCATGACCTCAGCCGTCTGCTTCGCATGACTGGCTGAACCAACCTGCAGATTGATATCCGGGGCTCCAGTACCGAGCTGCTGGAAGAAGACGTCGGACATGTTGAAGTCGTAATGTTGGCCGGTGTGTACTACCAACTGCTCGATCTCCGGAAACTTGGCGATGGCCCTGTAAACTGGGGCCAGCTTCATCAGGTTAGGGCGAGCACCAACTACGTGGACGATGCGCATGAGTGGGCGAAGTAAAAGCTAAATTTATCAGTTCGCTGCCAGCCCAATCAGAACAGGCAAAATGGCCATGCGCCATTTTCCGACGTGTAGTGCAGTTCCGCCTAGTCATGGCAACAGGGAGCAGACTTAAATGATCGTACCACGTCGAAAGTCCGACAAAGATCCACAGGTGAGACCAGGCCCACCGCTCTCCATCGTCTACCGGGACATCGGGCAACTACAAGCAGATCCACTGAATCCGCGCCAGCATTCGAGGAGGCAAGATTCGACAAATTGCTTCCAGCATCAAGGCCTTCGGCTTTAACGTGCCATTCTGGCCAGCATCGATTGATCGCGGGGCATGGACGATGCGGGATGTCGCTTTGGTGCGTGTGCAGCGTGTCCCGACAATTGTTTAAATCACCTTAGCGAACCTCAAGTCCGCGCTTTCCTGATCGCAGACAATCGTCTGAGTGAGACGGCGACGTGGGACGAGTGTTTACTGGCCCAACAGCTCAAGGCCCTTTCGGAAGTTGAACTGGACTTCAGCCTTGAAGCGACCGGTTTCGAGATCGGCGAGATCAGGTTCGGAACGAAGTAGGTTTCGGACCGGATCTGGAGATACCAGCGACCTTTTCAGTTCCGCACAAAAGCATGCTGCTGTCTGCGGCGAAGGAATTCAAGGCCAACTGGGCGTACCTGTTTGACGTGCTGACGAACATCGGCGGTTTCGTTCCGCTGGGGTTAATTTTCTGTGCGTATCTGGCGTGGACAAGAAGCCGCTGGAAGGCAATTCTCATCACCACTGTCGCCTGCGGAATTCTGAGTTTGGGGATTGAGGTCTTGCAATACTACATTCCTCGACGAGGTTCTGGAACGACCGACATCATCACGAACACTCTGGGTGCTGCTCTCGGTGCCATGCTCACGCAAACGGACGCGTTTCGCCGGGTTCTCCTGCGAATGAAGCTGATCCGCACGGTTCAACCGTCTGCCACCGACTAGGCGCGATTTCAAACGCGATTTCAGAGTCCCCGCTACTGTCCTGTAACAGAGGTTCGTGACATAAGTCAAAGAGCTTTGAAAGGGCGCGGCTTGGAGTGTGTGCGTGAGAACTCACTTGTTTAGCACAGGGGAGATGGTGCAAAAAGGGGCATGTCACGATTTTTGCCGTACTCTCCCGAGCAAGCGTATCTGCTGCCGCCGAGTGTGAAGGACGAACTGGGGGCCGACCACCTGTGCTTCTTTATGCACGATGTAGTGGAGCGCATGGATCTGAGGGTGTTCGAAGAGGCCTACAGCAGCGAAGGCGGGGAACTGTATCATCCGGCACTGATGCTGAAGGTATGGCTGTATGGGTACGCGATGGGAATGACCAGCGCGCGCCGACTGGAGCAACGGATCGGTGAGGATCTGGGGCTGCGATTTTTAGCGGGAGGAGCGCGTCCGGATAACTGGGCGCTTAGCGCGTTTCGGCGGCGGCAGGCGCGCGGTATCAACGACGCCATCACCCAGGTGCTGGAACTGGCGCGGGAGGCAGGCTGGAGAAGGTTGGGGCGAGTGGCGATCGATTCGACCCGCATGGCAGCGGCCGCCAGTCGGAATCGGATCGATACGGAACAGAAACTGCGGCAAGAGCGGGTGCGGTTACGACGGCAAGTACGGCGCTGGCAGAAAGCCTGCGATGAGGACGACAGCGAGCCGACGGGGATGCAGGTGAAGCGAGCAGAAATAGCACGACAACTGGCGGAGATGCCGGAACGGTTACAGCGACTGCGCAAATCCGGCCAGGCCAAGCTGTCGCGCAGCGATGAGGAAACGCGGTTTTTGCGGGCACCGGGTGGGTTCGTACTGGGATATACGGCCGAGGTGGCGGTGAGCGACGATCACTTGATTGTGGCGCAACGGGTGACGCAGAACACGACCGACTATCAATCCTTGCTGCCGCTGGTCGAGCAAGCCGAGCAACGTTGCGGTTCTCTGCCGGAAATCGTGTTGGCGGACAGCGGATTCTATACCAATGAGAACATCGCGGCTTTGACCGCTCGTGGAGTAGAGGCTTACGTTCCGGATTCCCAACTGGCCCGAGAACTCAACACCGGACAGCGATTGCGTAACGGCAATATGGTGCCGCGTCACCGGGAACTGAAACGGATGCGGCAGAAGTTGCGAAGTCCGACCGGTCGGCGTCTGTATGCACGACGCAAGGCTCTGGTGGAACCGGTTTGGGGAGTGCTGAAACAACAACGCGGGATGCGGCAGTTCCGGCTACGAGGTTTGGTCAAGGTAGGAACGGAGTTGGCGTGGGCGGCATTGGCCTACAACCTGACGCGCCTGCACCGACTCAGGGACCACTCCGGTGCTCGCTTTGGCACGCGGCTTCATTGGAAGTACGCCGTCACCTTAGTTCTCACGCACACACTTGGAGCCGCGCCGAAATCGCTTGCAATTATTCGATGAACCTCTGTTACAGGACACTACTGTGTAGGGAATGACAAGGTTCTTGTTTAGATGGATTCTTTTTTCCCACGGCTCATCTCTGCGCGATCTTCGGGCATAAAAAACCCCTACCTGTTTGGGCAGGCAGGGGTCCTCGGAGTGTAACCACAACCCCAGGACTCGCACTTGCTTGCCGGGGCAGGTCGCCTCGGGTGCAAAGTTGCAATTCTGGGGACTCACCATATTTGAAATCTTCTCCCGCGATGTTGCAGTGACGGCGGTCACGTGTAAGTGAAGGCTCGCGTATCCCGTAGTCACTTGCGAGCGTGACTGGAGTCACTGACACGCCAGCGGGGCAGCGATAGAAATGAGGCGCACGAACGGACCCTCGCATTTTTCTTTTCATCCTCGGAGAATAGACTCTGCGGTTGAAGCTGACCTCTCCGCAGTAACGCAATCTCGCAAGCCAATCTGGTCCCATCCTCCGAGAGGATCAAGGGAGGATTCCAATGACGACATCAAGCATTTGTGAGTTGTTTGGTTTCGCACAGCCGAGAAGCCGGAAGGACGGCAGCGCGAGCACGGCAAGCGGGTGGAAGATGGCGTGCGCCCTCCTAGTGCTCTGCGCTGCGACCACGATCTCTCCCGCACAGACCTATAGGACTCTGGTAAGTTTCAACCTAACCAATGGTGATAATCCGGCTGCCTCTCTCGCCCAGGGCCTCGACGGAGATTTCTACGGAACAACAGCGGGTGGCGGGGTCTATGGCAATGGCACTGTCTTCAAAATCACCCGAGGCGGCATGCTGATGACGCTTTACAGCTTTTGCGCCCAAACAAACGCCCAAGGGTCCTGCACCGACGGCGACCATCCTTGGGCAGGGCTGGTTCAGGGCTCAGACGGGAACTTCTACGGGACAACGTACGAAGGCGGCGCCTACGGCAATGGCACGGTTTTCGAAATCACCCCGGCAGGCGCGTTGACCACGCTCCACGACTTCAACGGCACTGACGGCGCCAACCCCCTCGCGGTGCTGGTTCAAGCTACCGACGGGAACTTCTACGGGACAACTAGTGGCGGGGCCTACGGCGCTGGCACGGTTTTCAAAATCACGCCGGCGGGCACGCTTACCACGCTCTGGATCTTCTGCAAGGCTGGCGGGCCGTGTACTGACGGCGGAGCACCTTGGGCAGGGCTGGTTCAGGGCACCGACGGGAACTTCTATGGGACTACAGCCGCAGGCGGAGCCCAAGCCTACAATGGCACGGTTTTCGAAATCACCCCGGCAGGCGCGTTGACCACGCTCCACGACTTCAACGGCGAGGACGGCGTAGCACCTTGGACAGGGCTGGTTCAGGGCTCAGACGGGAACTTCTACGGGACAACGGTCGGAGGCGGGGGCTACGACCGGGGCACCGTCTTCAAAGTCACGCCAAGCGGCACGCTGACGAAATTGCACACCTTCCGCGGCACTGACGGCTCATATCCTCGGGCAGGGCTGGTTCAAGCGACCGATGGGAACTTCTATGGAACAACCTGGGCTGGCGGGTCCAACACAGGTTGCAGTCTGGAATACTCCGGTTGTGGCACGATCTTCAAAATCACACCGGGCGGCACTCTGACTGTGCTGCACAGCTTTCCCGCGATCCCGACTGACGGCACAGGCCCACAGAGCGGACTGGTGCAAGGCACCGACGGGACCTTCTATGGAGCAACGTACGAAGGCGGAGCCTATGGTGGCAAAGGGGTCGAAAACTATGGCACGATCTTCAGCCTGTGTGTGGGGCTGGGCTGGTTCACGGAAGAACTGCCCAACTACGGCACTGTCGGAGCTACCATCGACATACTGGGCACGAAGCTGACGGGCGCGAGCTATGTCACCTTCAACGGCATTGCGGCTCCTTTCACCGTTGTCTCTCCCACTCTGATCCAGGCCACCGTCCCACCCGGCGCCACCACCGGATATGTGCGAGTGATGCTGCCCAGCGGCAGAATCCCCAGCAACAAGAAGTTCCGCGTGACGCCGCAGATTACCAGCTTCACTCCCGCCAGCGGACCGGCGGGAACGCTGGTGACCATCACGGGAGTCAGCCTCACGCAGACCTGGGAAGTCACCATTCGCGGAGTGCATGCCAGCTTCACGGTGGTGGACGATGACACCGTGACCGCAACTGTGCCTACGGGAGCAACAACGGGGACGATCAGGGTTACAGGCCCAGGCGGAGGCGCCACAAGTACAACGAACTTCACCGTGGACTAGCTACGCGGCCCCTGACTGCTTATGAGTTGAGGCCGCTCCGGCCAGCGATGTGGAACTGAGGCCCGAGTGTGCCATCGTTCTTCGCAAGCGTGAGCGCAGTCACTGACAGGCCAGCTTTGTGGTGATAGAAGTGAGGCGCACGAACGGCCCCTCATATTTCTTTTCTTCTCGGAGAGTAGACCCTGCGGTTGAAGCTGACCTCTCCGCAGTGCCGCAATCTCGCAAGCCAATCTGGTCCCATCCTCCGAGAGGATCAAGGGAGGATTTCAATGACGACATCAGGTATTTGTGAGCTGTTTCGATTCGCGCCGCCGCAAAGGCGGAAGCACGGGAGCGCGGGCATAACAAGCGGGTGGAAAGTGGCGTGTGCTCTCTTGCTGCTCTGCGCCGCGACCGCGATTGCGTCGCCTGCACAGACCTTCAGGACTCTGGTAAATTTCAACGGGGCGAACGGTAGTTACCCACAGAGTTCTCTCGTCCAGGGCCTGGATGGGAACTTCTACGGGACAACAGTTATGGGCGGGGATCTGACATGCTACCCGCCTAATGGCTGCGGCACGGTTTTCAAAGTGACCCGAAGCGGCAAGCTGACCACGCTTTACGCTTTCCGCAGTCAGAATAACTATGACGCAATTGATGGGGCTGTCCCAATGGCCGAGCTGGTGCAATCTCCCGACGGGAACTTCTATGGAACGACGTCGGCTTGGCGGGGCCAACGTGTCGGCGGCGGCACGGTCTTCATGATTACCCCAGGTGGCGTGCTGACGACGCTCTACAGCTTCTGCGCCCAAACCAAACTGCACTGACGGCGCCTGGCCTTACGCAGGGCTGGTTCAGGGCACCGACGGGAACTTCTACGGGACAACCGAGGGGGGCGGGGCCAACGGCCAATTTTTGGGGCACGGTCTTCAAGATTACCCCGGGGGGACGCTGACCACGCTACACAGATTCGAAGGCTACGACGGTTGCGCGCCGCCCGGAACGCTGGTGCTAGCCACCGATGGGAACTTCTATGGGACGGCCAGATGCGGGCCCGACGGCACGATCTTCAAGATTACCCCGGGGGGAACGCTGACTACACTATTCTACTTCGTCCCTGCATTGGGCGGATACCCTCAGGCAGGGCTGGTTCAGGCCACCAACGGGAACTTCTACGGGACAGCGGAAGATGGGAACAACGGGAGCGGATCCGAGGTCTTCGATATCACGCCAAGCGGCACGTTTACCGTCCTACACAACCTCAACTCCACTGAGGGTTTCGACCCTCTAGGGGCATTGGTACAAGCTAGCGACGGGAGCTTCTACGGAACAACTTCCTCCTACGGGCTGCCCGACGGGTTGGGCACAATCTTCAAAATAACGCCTAGCGGCACGCTGACCACGTTGCACAGCTTCAACGGACCTGACGGCGCGGCCCCTGGCGCTGGGCTCGTTCAGGCCACAAACGGGACCTTCTACGGGACAACTAACGTTGGCGGGGCCCACGGCTACGGCACCATCTTCAGCCTGTGTGTGGGGCTGGGCTGGTTCACGGAAGAACTGCCCAACTACGGCAACGTGGGAGCAACCATCGACATCCTGGGGACGAATCTGACGGGCGCGAGCTACGTCACCTTTGGCGGGACTCCGGCTCCTTTCACCGTCGTCTCTCCCCACCTGATCCAGGCCACCGTCCCACCCGGCGCGACCACCGGATATGTGCGAGTGATGCTCCCCGGCGGCAAAATCCCCAGCAACAAGAAGTTCCGCGTGACGCCGCAGATCACCAGCTTCACTCCCGCCAGCGGACCGGCGGGAACGCTGGTGACCATCACGGGAGTGAGCCTCACGCAGACATGGGAAGTCACCATTCGCGGAGTGCATGCGAGCTTCACGGTGGTGGACGATGGGACGGTGACTGCGACTGTGCCCACGGGAGCAACGACGGGGAGGATCAGAATTGCAGGCCCAGGCGGAGCCGCTACAAGTACCACGAACTTCACCGTGGATTAGCCTCTCTGAGCGTTTCGGAAAAGACTTTGAGCCGCCTACCGTGGGCGGCTCTTGTTTGTCGCAGGTTGTTTGGCTAAGCTAGTTGCGGAAAAAACTCGCAACGGAAACGAGTCTGGGAAGGGCACGAGTTCCACTCGTGCCGCAAGTGCCGCAAAATCGATCGCGGCTTCAGCCGCTGAGGTTTGCTCTTTCCCCCAAGCGAGTTTTTCCCAACGTTTCAGCCGCACGGCACGGTGCGTCAATGAAAGAACCGAGCTTTTAAACCCCTGATGTATGGCTGTCCTCCCGGAACAAGGGTCCTATAATTGTTCATCAAATCTCTGTTACGGGTGCTTCAGCGCCATGAGTAAACTCGCGCTCGTCCCAAAAGCGGGGCGCAACCAGGACACGTTTTTATCCACGGCAGTTGGGATCGCTCACGAAGCGGCGTGCAACTGAGGCTCGCGTATCCCGAAGTCACTTGCAAGCGTGACCGCAGTCACTGACGAGCTAGCGTTGCAGCGATAGAAAGGAAGCGCACGAGCGGGCCCTCATATTTTTCTGTCTCCCTCGGAGACAAGACTCTGCGGTTGAAGCAGACCTCTCCGCAGTAACGCAATCTCGCAAGCCAATCTGGCCCTATCCTCCGAGAGGATCAAGGGAGGATTTCAATGACTACATCAGGTGTTTATTCTGATTTGAAACTGGCATGCGCTCTCTTCTTGCTTTGCGTCGTGACCGCGATCGAGTCACCCGCACAGACCGTTAAAACGTTAGTTAATTTCGGTGGCGGCAATGGTGGTAGCGCGGCTGGTCCTCTTGTTCAAGGTTTCGATGGAAACCTGTATGGGACGAGCGGTGTCTTCTTCAAAATTGCGCTATGGGGCACACTCACGCCGTCCGGCACTAATACATCGGGGTCTTTTGGGCTGGTGCAGAGCGCCAATGGAACTTTCTATGGAACGACCGCCAATGCAGGCAGCCATGGTCAGGGCTCTGTGTTCATGATTGCCCCAACGGGGAAGCTCACGACTCTTTATAGCTTTTGTGCCCAGAGCAATTGTCCCGATGGAGCCAATCCCGCAGCAGGACTGGTCCGTGCAACCAACGGATATTTCTATGGGACCACGACACGCGGGGGAGCCCACGGTGCTGGCACGATTTTCGAAATGGCGCCGGCAGGCGCGCTTACTACCCTATATAACTTCTGCGCTCAAACTAACTGCGCCGACGGAGGCAATCCTGGTGCAGTGCTGATACAAGCTAACGACAGGAGTCTCTATGGAACAACGCGGAAGGGCGGGTCCCACGGGATCGGGTGGGACGTTGTTCAAGATAACCTTAGCTGGGCAGTTCACTAAACTCTATAGCTTTTGCGCTCAAGCCAACTGCACTGATGGCTCTTTGCCCAACAAGGTCATGCAAGCGAGCGATGGAAACTTCTACGGGACGACGCAGCAGGGTGGTGCCAGCGGGGGTGGCACGGTATTCAAACTCACTCCAAGAGGCCAGTTCAGCAGGCTCTATAGTTTTTGTTCCCAAACTAGGGCGTGTTCACACTACATCAATAATTGTGACTAAGATGAGTGGCATGGAACTTACGGCAACGAACAGTATGAGCGAATTCAAGAGTGCTTGCCGGTGCAACGCGGCAATGTGCGGCATGAGAATTTCGTCTTGCTCAACGCGATCCTGTATGTGGCCGAGCAGGGATGCAAGTGGCGCGGGTTTCCCAAGCCGGTTTGGCAATTGGCACAGCATTTATGTACGTATGAATCGCTGGGCCAAGAACGGTGTGTTGGATCGGGTATTCGACAAGTTGCAGCAAGAGCAGATTGTGCGCATCAAGATCGAAGCCTTCAGTCTGGACTCGACTTCGGTGAAGGTGCATCCCGACGGCACTGGGGCTTTAAAAAAAACGGACCGCAAGCCATCGGAAAGTCTCGCGGCGGATGGAACACCAAGATTCATCTGGTTGCCGCGAATGCTCGAACGGCCATAATTTTCTGCTTGTCGCCCGGAGAAGCGCACGATGCTCCGGTGGGCCGGCAACTGCTGCTGGAACTCGGCCCGATGCCCGTCGAAGTTCCGCTAGTGATGGACCGTGCCTACGAAGGCGACGAAACCCGGCAATTGGTGCTGGAATTGAATATGATTCCGGTGGTCCCGCCCAAATCGAACCGGCGCGAACCTTGGGAATACGATCGCGAACTATACAAGAAACGGAATGAAGTAGAGCGGCTGTTTCGACGGCTGAAAGGGTTCCGCCGCATCTTTTCCCGTTTCGAGAAACTCGATGTTGTCTTTCTAGCCTTCATCTACTTTGCATTCATCGTCGAGGCTCTCGATAGTGTGAACAGGCCCTAATTGTCCGGACGGCGGGTTCCCTCATGCAGGATTGGTCCAAGCCACGGACGGAAACTTTTATGGAACATGCAGCGCGAAGAACGATGGACTAAATTGTGGCAATGGCCTTTTCTGTGGCACTATCTTCAAAATCACTCCGACAGGGACGCTGAGCACGCTTTAATAGCTTCGCCGGCACGGATGGCAGGGGTCCTCACTTCGAACTCGTGCAAGCTACGAATGGTGCTCTCTATGGCACGACGTCCGGAGGCGGAATCCTCGGTTTGGGCACCGCGTTCAAACTGGATATGGGGTTGGATTGGTTCGTAGACACACTGCCGAGTTATGGCAAGGTGGGAAACACTATTCGCATTCTGGGAACGAATCTCACAGGCGCTATCGCGGTGATGTTTAATGGCACTGCAGCCGCCTTCACCATGCTTTCCAGCACCGAAATTCAAGCCACAGTACCTAGCGGTGCCAGCACGGGATTCGTGACCGTAACGCTTCCGAGTATCAGAGTGCGCAGCAATCAGATATTTCGTGTGGCGCCGCAAATTACGGCGTTTAGTCCGACCAGCGCTCCCGTGGGAGCGGAAGTCAAGATTACCGGAATGAGCCTCAAACAAACCTCCAAGGTAACAATCGGAGGCGTCGGGACGAATTTCACAGTCGATTCCGATACTCAGGTAACAGCCACGGTGCCAAGCGGCGCAGAAACAGGGCCGATCGTCGTCAGCACGCCTGGCGGGGCAACAAGTTCAGAAGACTTCACCGTCGCTCCTGCCATCACGAATTTCAGTCCGACCAGCGGTCCTATAGGAACAATTGTCACCATCACCGGAACCACCCTCAGCGGCGCAACCAACGTGATGTTCGGCGGCGAGACTTCGGTGTTCACGATCGGGAGCAGTGCGCAGATCACGGCCACCGTACCTCCTGCCGCGACCACGGGAAGAATTACTGTGATCACTCCTGGCGGAAGTGCCACCAGCGCCACAGACTTCATCGTGCTGACTCAGAACGTGATTTCAAGCTTCGAACATATCGTCGTGATCGTGCAGGAAAACCGTACACCAGACAATCTATTCCAGGGACTATGCCTTCCTCCGTATGGCAGCACAGGGGCCTGCGGAGTCGGGCCTTTACAGTACGACGTCCAAAGCTATGGCTTCGACAGGAATGGAACGAGGATCCCACTCCTCCCGGTGCCCCTAGGCAATCCATATGACCCGTGGCATAACCACGAAGGTTTCGAAGCGATGTGCAATCCCAACCCAACAACCCACTACCCCTGCATGCGGAATACGGACCTGTCAACCAGCGGATGCCTGCCATACCCCAACAACAATTGTTCCTTTGAATACGTCGATCCCATAACATCACCCAGCGTTTATTCCTACTTGTACATCGCGCAGAATTTTGGTTGGGCGAACCGAATGTTCCAGACGAACCAGGGATCCAGCGCGCCCGCTCATCAATTCCTGTTTGGAGGAACGTCGGCGCCCAGCGCGGCCGCCGACGCTAATGCCATATTTATTGACGGAAGCCAAGACCTAGGATGTCTGGCGGCACTGAACGCGCCTTACAAAATGATCGACCCCGCCCACGCACCATTGCTGTATGACATGGTCAATAATCCCTTGGGTACCCTGTGCTTCACGCATAAAACGATGGCTACCCTGCTCAAGAACAGTCGGCACACCTGGCGGTATTACACCGTAGGCGACCACTGGACCGACCGTTCTGCCAACATTTGGACCGCGCCGAATGCGATTCAAGAAATCTGCCAGCCCAACAGCACCTTCACGCTATGTACAGGGGCAGACTGGATCAATAATGTCGACCTTAACCCGTCCGACGTGTTGAAGGATCTGCAAAACTGCAACCTCAAGAATATGGTCTGGGTCATTCCGACTGGGCAAAATTCTGACCATCCCTCCCCGAACTACACAAGCGACGGCGGCCCTGCCTGGGTGGCGAACGTCATTAACGGGGTCGGTAGCAGTTCCTGCGTGGACCTGATCAATAGCCGTCGGGTGCCCTATTGGGAGGACACAGCGATCGTCGTGACCTGGGACGATTGGGGAGGCTTCTACGACCACGTCTTACCTCCGTTCCTGTCTGCGCCCGAGCAAGGCCAAGGCGACTACCAGATGGGATTCCGCGTGCCCCTGCTGTTCGTCTCTGCTTACACTAACCGCATTGTCGACAGCACAAACCGGTACGACTTTGGCAGTATCCTACGCTTCGCAGAACAAAACTTCGGCATTACTGAGGGTTCGCTCGGATTTGCTGATGTGCGGTCTGCAACCGATTTGAGCGTCTTTTACGACTTTCGCCAATCGGCAAAGCGGTTCCATATTCCGACCAACGTTCCTGCGGAGTTTTTCCTGAACGACGAGCGGCCGGCCGAGGCGCCTGACAATGATTAGGGTTCGATCTTTACTAAGGGTCAGGTCGAGACCCCCTCCAACTTTCAACTGTGGCTTGAACCCGAGCTTCGGTTTTTCAATGCCCGTAAGTTTAAGAATCTGAAGCGAAAGCATCAATAAATAATCAAACGTTTTCAAAGGGAAATCAAAACGCCACAGGGTCACTCCTATTCGAGCAGCTCACGGCTCGTTCTGTCGCTTTTGCGTTGCCAGATGCGTTGCCAGATAACTGCCGTTTGACCTGATTTCTCCCGTTTCCGCGTGGTGAATCCGACTCGCAAGTTGCTGAGCCAGTTAAGCTGGAGTGGCAAGCCCCAATTTCCTAAACCGCTGCTCGGTTTCGCGCCCCAGCTCTAACCTGCGGATTCCAGCCAATGAGTGAAATGGGGATTTCGCCAACTACCTTAGCCAACCAACCTGCCCGCAACGTAACAGAAGAGCCGCCTACGACAGGCGGCTCTTGTTTGTGGCAGGGTTGTTTGGCTACGCTAGTTGCGGAAAAAACTCGCAACGGAAACGAGTCTGGGAAGGGCACGAGTTCCACTCGTGCCGTAAGTGCCGCAAAATCGATCGCGGCTTCAGCCGCTGCGGTTTGCTCTTTCCCCCAAGCGAGTTTTTCCCAACGTTTCAGCCGCACCGCACGGGCGTCAAGGAAAGAACCGAGCTTTTAAACCCCTGACGTATGGCTGTCCTCCCGGAACAGGGGTCCTATAATTGTTCAGCAGATCTCTGTTACAAGCGCCATGAATAAACTCGCGCCCGTCCCAAAAGCGGGGCGCAACCAGGACACGTTTTTATCCACGGCAGTTGGGATCGCTCACGAAGCGGCGTGCAACTGAGGCTCTCGTATCCCGGAGTCACCTGCAAGCGTGACCGCAGTCACTGACAGGGCAACTCGCGGAGTGCATGCGAACTTCACGGTGGTTGACGACGGGACGGTGACCGCGACTGTGCCCACGGGAGTGACGACGGGGAGGATCAGGGTTACAGGGCCAGGCGGAGCCGCCACAAGTACAACGAACTTCACCGTGGACTAGCTACGCGGCCCTGCTGCTTATGAGTTGAGACCGGCCGTACTCGCGGCCAACACGTCAGGGGCCGTTCTGGTTCTTGAAGGTTAAGCAAGACTGCATTTACTAACCAGACGGGTTCAATGTAGTGGAAATGGATTATTGACCCAGCCTCTGGGTTTCGAAAGACTCCTCAGACAAATTGACTTGCCTCTCGGGTGTGTGGGCACCGGTGATCGATTGGGGTAGTTGTCAAAAAAACAAATTCTGATTCTGGCGCGGTTTCTGTCTATACGAGGCACTTTGGCGGAAGCCTGCGCCGGAACAGTCGAGAAGGGCGAGCCCGGATCCGCACATTGTGGAGGCATCGCACAGACTGGTCTTCAGAAGAAAACATGAGCAATCGGGAGTTGACATGAAAATTGGATATGCGCAGTGGCTGGTCGTCGGAACGTTCTTTTTAGTTCACGGCATGGCATTGGCCCAGGAAACTCCGAGGGTTGCGTCGGAAACCGACTCCTCATCATCTCAAGAAGTTGCTCGCCTGGACTCGCAGCAAACAACGTCCCGTCCGGCACCGGCACCTCCGCAGACGCCCAAGCACAAGCTTGGGCCACTCGATCTTTCCATCAACTGGCGCACCCGAGTCGAGGGCTGGAACTGGTTCGAGGGCAAGAGCGGCAACAGCGATTATCCTTTCTGGCATTCGCTTCTGCGGATCGGGATTGGGCAAACAAGGGAGCGCTTCGATTGGTTTGTGGAAGGTGAACAGCCTTCGATCCTGGGGCTCCCGAACGATGCTGTGGTCGCTGCTCCCCAAGGCCAGCTTGGGCTTGGAGGAACCTACTACGCGGCAAACCACAATCACACCGATGAGGCCAACGGATTCGTGAAACAAGCCTTTGTGAACTTCAAGAATCTTGGGCCGGTGGGACTAAAACTGGGGCGGTTCGAGTATTTTGATGGGCTTGAAGTCAAGCCCAAAGATCCCTTGCTGGCAACCGTGATTCAAACACGTATCGCGCACCGCCTGATCTCGAATTTCGGGTTTACTGCAGTTCAGCGCACCTTCGATGGGGTCCAACTATCTGCAAACTCCGGACAGAACAACTTCACCTTCTTCGGTGCGCGGCCAACCGAAGGAATCTTTCAGGTGAAAGGGATGGACGAACTCAATGTGGACGTTTACTACGGGGCGTATACCCGGTCCGTCACCAGCGGCAAGAGCGCCGGAGAATTGCGGGTGTTCGGTTTGGGCTACATCGACCACCGGCGGCTCGTTCTCAAGACTGATAACCGTCCGCAGGCGGCGCGCGCTGCGGATCAGGGGAAGGTTGAATTGGCGACCTACGGGGCAGATTATGCGCACGTGATCAACACCACGAATGCCGGCCAGTTCGATTTTTTGATCTGGGGTGTCTTGCAGAATGGATCCTGGGGTTCCCTGGCACAACGTGCCGGCGCGTTCGTCGGCGAGGTGGGGTGGCAACCAACGGTGAAAATTCTCAAGCCGTGGATAAGTGTGGGCTACTCATACGGGAGCGGAGACGGCAATCCCAGCGATTCGCGCCACGGCACATTCTTTCAAGTGCTGACCACGCCGCGTCAGTATGCGCGCTTTCCTTTTTACAACATGATGAATAACGAGGACGTCTACGGCACCCTCAATGTGCGTCCGATTTCGAAGTTGGCCCTGCGCACTGAAGTGCATGCGCTCCGGCTCGCCAGTGCGTCGGATCTCTGGTATTTGGGTGGCGGCGCCTTTCAGTCGCAAACGTTTGGGTACACGGGCCGACCAGGGAGTGGCAATCGAGGCTTGGCCAATGTCTGCGACTTGAGCGCCGACTACCAGATTACCCGGAGCTTCGCCGCCACCCTCTACTATGGTCATGCCTGGGGCAAGGGTGTGATTGCCAGCATCTATCCAAAAGATCAGAATGCCCAACTCATTTTCCTTGAGACCAACTTCCATTTCTGAGGTTGCCATTCTTCGGTTGGTGCACATTTGAGGAGCCAGTGTCCTGTAACAGAGGTTCATCGAGTAATTGCAAGATTTTTTCCTGGAACAACGGTAAGCGCCCTCAGGGGCTTCTATGAGACGGCTGATTGAGTCAAGGGTTTTGATTTTTCTCTTCGTTGGCGGTTTTGCTTTTGGGGTTGGGGTTGATTTTGCCTGGTTCGGCAGGTTCCTTCCTCTCGGTGCTTCTATCCGCACTCTGGTGAGCCATCGTGGGGCTCGGTGCATTATGGTGTCCGATACCGAGGAAGGGGCGCTGCTCTCTAAAGAGCGGCCTCGAAAACAGGGCCAAGCGCCTGAAGCGCAGTCGCCCGAACGCGAGATGAACCTGGAACTTTGCAAATGCGAAACTCCTTATTGCTCTTGCGTTAGTGAACTTCTAAGCCGCTAGTGAAGCCGGCTGGGGGAACGGCTGATAACTCTGTCCCCGGCGCCACATGCCGTGCAAGATGACCGCCAGCTTGCGGGCCACGGCCACGAGGGCTCGTTTCTTGCCTCGCTTGCCGCCGGAGGCGGCCAGCTTCAGGCCCCAACGGCGCAACGCCGAGTCGGGCCCGAAGCGGCCCAGAATGTATTGCGCCGACTTGCACCAGCAGACTGCGCAGATAAATATTGCCGGTCTTGGTGATGCGGCGCTCGGGATCGGAATCGCCCGACTGGCTCTGTCCGGGACGCAAGCCGAGAAACGCGCCCGCCGAGCGGCTGCTGCCGACCGCCTCGGCGCCGGTCCAGCGTCAGCACATAGGCGGCGGCGATCACCGGCCCCACGCCCGGGGCGGTGCGCAGCAGCACGATCTCCGGATAACTTGGCGGCCAGCTTTTCGATCTGCTGGTCCATGCCGCGGATCTGCGCGGTTCAGTAGCGCGATCTGCTCGAACAACGGCTGCGATCACTGTTTTTAGCGGCGGGGGGAACCGGCGCCGACTGCGCCGGCAGGAAGCTATTCGGTCGAACAGGCGGCAAACGGCCGCCGGCGCTCTTGACCAGCGCCGCGCACGGCGTTGACGATCATGGTGCGCGCCCGCACCAAGACATCGCGCACGTGGATCAGATCCAGATCCCGCTGGCGCTCTACGCTGCGATGCCGAATCGGCGACAGCAAGCTGCGGATCGCTGTGCGGCGAACCGGGCCAGCTTCTCCGCATCGTGGCGATCATTTTTGGATTCGTTTTCGCTGATGGTCCGCATCTTGCGCGCGTTGGCCACGATCACCTGGTGCCCCAAGCTGCTTCAAGCAGCGGCTGATCCAGGGCGAATGCGTGCCGCATTCCATGGCAATGCGCTGCCGCGCTTCGCCCTCGAACTGTCGCCGCAGAGCCGATTCGTGGTTCGCGATGCGACCTTCCTCGATCACTTCTCCGTCCGTATTCAACATGCAGTAGTGGCTGTACCGGTCGCCCAGGTCCAATCCGACGGTCATCGTCGGGCTTCTGTTTCCACTCCATCGATTGCTTCCTTCTGATAATCTTCTTCATCGGCTGGTCTCCTTTTGCACCTCGAGTGCGCTGCGGACAGCATCTTAGCTTTCCGCGAGACCAGCCGTCTCATCCCATCTAAAGAGTGTGCGTGAGAACGAGGCAACAGTGTACGAGGAAGGGAATTTGCGCCTGAGAATCGGCTGGCTGGGCTGAGCCCATCCGTGCCAGTCGGGTCAGGTTGAAGGAAATGGCCGCCAAGGTGAACTCCAGCGCCACCTGCTTCAATCTCCGCAACCGAAACCGCCTCATGCCACGCTGTTCTTTCAAGCTCCCCAGTACCGGTTCGACTAGCGCCTTGCGTTTCCCGTAGAGTGCTCGTCCCGCTGGAGAGCGCAGCTTCTGCCGCATGCGCCGCTGTCGGGGACTCAGCCGAGTCCGTGCGCAGCGTTGTCCGGTGTTCAGTTCGCGCGCTAAATTCGAATCCGGCAGGTACACATCTAATCCCCGTGCTTCCAGTTGCTCCAGGTTGTCTAACGAGAAAAATCCCGCATCCGCCAAAACTTTCTCCGCTTTCGTTCCCATCTGCCGTTCCGCTTCTTCCACCAGCGGAATCAGACTGTCGTTATCGGCGGCGTTCTGCGTCACTCTTTGCCCCACGATCAGATGATCTTCATTGACCGCGATTTCCGCCGTGTAGCCCAGCGCAAAGCCGCCGCGCTCCCGCAAGAAGCGCGCCTCCGGGTCGGTGCGCGACATCTTTTTCAGCCCGCTCTTGCGCAGTTTCTCCAGCCGTCGCGGCATCTCCGCCAGGTGTTGCTGCAAGCCTTCCAACTTCAGATCCGTCCCCGCCCCTTCGTTCGGGTCCTCCCCATCACATTGCTTCTGCCACTTGCGGATCGCCCGCCGCAGCCGCGATCGCTCTTGCCGCAGCCGCCGTTCGGTCTCCAGTCGGTTGCGCGAGGCCGCCGCATGAATGCGGGTCGAATCGATCGCCACCTGCCCCAACCGTCCCAGCTTCAGCTTCCGCGCCATCTCCAGCACTTGCGTGAACACATCGTTCAGCCCCCGCCCGTGCCGCCGCCGAAACGCACTCAACGCCCAGTTGTCCGGCCGCGCCCCGCCCGCCAGATAGCGCAGCGCCAAATCTTCCCCGATCCGCTGCTCCAGCCGTCGCGCCGACGTGATCCCGACCGCATAGGCATACAGCCACACCTTCAACATCAGGGCCGGATGGTACAGCACCCCGCCTTCCGCGCTGTACTCCTGCTCGAAACCGTTCAAGTCCAGATGCTCCACCGTGTGGTGAATGAAAAAGCAGAGATGATCTTCCCCCAGCTCCTGCTTCACGCTCGGCGGCAATAAATACGCTCGCTCGGGTGCATACGGCAGAAATCGTCCCATACTTCTCTTTCTCCACCATCTACCCCATAATTACAAGTCAGTTCTCACGCACACTCTAAAGCCCGAATTATCGACGTTGCGCTTTCGGCGCGGCTTGGAGTGTGTGCGTGAGAACTCACTTGTTTAACACAGGGGAGATGGTGCAGAAAAGGGGCATGTCACGATTTTTGCCGTACTCTCCCGAGCAAGCGTATCTGCTGCCGCCGAGTGTGAAGGACGAACTGGGAGGCCGACCACCTGTGCTTCTTTATGCACGATGTAGTGGAGCGCATGGATCTGAGGGTGTTCGAAGAGGCTTATAGCCAGCGAAGGCGGGGAACTGTATCATCCGGCACTGATGCTGAAGGTATGGCTGTACGGGTACGCGATGGGAATGACCAGCGCGCGCCGACTGGAGCAACGGATCGGTGAGGATCTGGGGTTGCGATTTTTAGCGGGAGGAGCGCGTCCGGATAACTGGGCGCTTAGCGCGTTTCGGCGGCGGCAGGCGCGCGGTATCAATGACGCCATCACCCAGGTGCTGGAACTGGCGCGGGAGGCAGGCTGGAGAAGGTTGGGGCGAGTGGCGATCGATTCGACCCGCATGGCAGCGGCCGCCAGTCGGAATCGGATCGATACGGAACAGAAACTGCGGCAAGAGCGGGTGCGGTTACGACGGCAAGTACGGCGCTGGCAGAAAGCCTGCGATGAGGACGACAGCGAGCCGACGGGGATGCAGGTGAAGCGAGCAGAAATAGCACGACAACTGGCGGAGATGCCGGAACGGTTACAGCGACTGCGCAAATCCGGCCAGGCCAAGCTGTCGCGCAGCGATGAGGAAGCGCGGTTTTTGCGGGCACCGGGTGGGTTCGTACTGGGATATACGGCCGAGGTGGCGGTGAGCGACGATCACTTGATTGTGGCGCAACGGGTGACGCAGAACACGACCGACTATCAATCCTTGCTGCCGCTGGTCGAGCAAGCCGAGCAACGTTGCGGTTCTCTGCCGGAAATCGTGTTGGCGGACAGCGGATTCTATACCAATGAGAACATCGCGGCTTTGACCGCTCGTGGAGTAGAGGCTTACGTTCCGGATTCCCAACTGGCCCGAGAACTCAACACCGGACAGCGATTGCGTAACGGCAATATGGTGCCGCGTCACCGGGAACTGAAACGGATACGGCAGAAGTTGCGAAGTCCGACCGGTCGGCGTCTGTATGCACGACGCAAGGCTCTGGTGGAACCGGTTTGGGGAGTGCTGAAACAACAACGCGGGATGCGGCAGTTCCGGCTACGAGGTTTGGTCAAGGTAGGAACGGAGTTGGCGTGGGCGGCATTGGCTTACAACCTGACGCGCCTGCACCGACTCAGGGACGCCCGCCCCGGACCTGACTCCGGTGCTCGCTTTGGCACGCGGCTTCATTGGAATAAGTACGCCGTCACCTTAGTTCTCACGCACACACTCGAAGCCGCGCCCTTTCAAAGCGCTCTGACTTATGTCGCGAACCTCTGTTACAGGACACTGCTTTTGATCAGGGAACACATCCAGTCCAGTTGCTACTTTTTGTGCGTATCGCTGGGCCAGCGATTGGCGAACATCGGCACTGGTCACAGAATGGTCACAATAAATCGGCCATCTTGACGTGATCTCGGCCCGTTTCAGCGCAGGCTTGCGTAGTACCACCACACCGGTTACCGCTGGATTAAAATAGGAAGGTCATGGTGATCAATGAAATGACCGCAAAGGAGTGTACCGAGACTCTCTCACGAGCTTCGCTGGGACGACTCGCCTGTGCACTCGATAACCAACCCTACGTCGTGCCGATTTACTTCGCGTACGACGATGGCAACCTGTTTGTCATGTCGACTTTGGGCCAGAAGATCGAGTGGATGCGGGCGAATCCAAAAGTCTGTGTCCAGGTTGATGAGATGCTGGGTGAGACCGACTGGGTGAGCGTCATTGCCAATGGCCGGTACCAGGAATTGCGCGAACCTCAGTTTACGGACGAACGTCTTCACGCGCGGAAGCTATTGGAAAAGCGCCATCGCTGGTGGCAGGCCGCGTTGGCTGAGCGGCAACTCAGATCAGGCGACGACCTGATTACGCCACTTTTCTTCCGTATCCACGTTGATTCGATGACTGGTCTCCGGTCCACATCTGAAGACGGCGAATCGAGTAGTTCAGCAAAGCAGTAGCCGCAGTGCCCGACAACCTGCACCAGGAGTTTTTCTGGGAAGTCTTTTACTTAGAGGACTGGGGCGGGCAACCCAAGGCCTTGCTCTGGCAACTAAGAAATTAGTTGACGTTTTCTCTGCCGCCACGTCTTAATGCTTGGAGCAAACTGTGGCGTAAGAGGTAGGGAGCGAAATTGGCGCGACGCACGTCCGCAACTCTGACTGAAGCCGAACTGCGCATCATGAACGTGCTCTGGCAGAAGGGTTCGGCGACAGTGCATGAGGTACTGGAGGGGTTGCCTCCGAAACCGGCTTTGGCTTACAACTCCGTCCTCACTATCATTCGCATCCTGGAGAAGAAAGGGTACGTCAAGCACGTCAAAGACAAGCGTGCTCATGTCTTCATCCCGCAAGTCGATCGGAAAGATGCGACGCGTTCCGAGGTGCGGAGGCTGGTCAGCCGGTTTTTCGGGAACTCCCACGAATTGCTCGTGCTGAATATTTTGGAAGACAAAAGCATTGACGCCGAGGAATTGGATCGGATGCGCCAAATGCTGGAAGGGAGCGAGTGAGCGACCGATGACAGGAATGTTCGAACTGCAAGCGATCGCTCAGATGTCCGCCACCCAGATCGTGGGTTGCTTGCTGGAAGGCACGTTCATCGCTCTCATCGCCGCTCTTATCCTGCGTTTTTCGCAGCGGCAGAGTTCCGGTACCAGATTCGTAGTCTGGTTCTCGGCGCTGATGGCCATTGCAGCCTTTCCGTTCTTAACCAATGTGGCGCGGTGGCACGGCGTCGACCTGGCCGCGGGGACCAACCGGCCTGCGATCACGCTTCCGAGTTCGTGGGCGCTCTATCTATTCAGTGTGTGGGCAGTGATAGCGATGTGGTGTTTGCTACGGGTCGGCGCCGGCCTCTGGCATCTGCACGTACTCCGCAAGAGCTGTATCCCGATCGATCCGGCTCATCTGCATGCTCGCTTGCGCGCAACCCTGGAACACAACCGGGGAACCAGGCTCGTCTCACTCTGTACCTCGGATCGACTTCAGGTCCCCACGGCGATCGGATTGATCACACCTGCCGTGGTCGTGCCTGGTTGGGTGATGGAAGAGCTCTCGCTGGACGAGCTGAACCAAATCCTGCTGCATGAACTCGCGCATCTGCGCCGCTGGGACGACTGGACGAATCTCGCTCAGAAAGTGGTGAAGGCCCTGTTCTTCTTTCATCCCGCAGTGTGGTGGATCGAAAAGAATATCTCTTTGGAACGCGAAATGGCTTGCGACGATGCCGTGCTGGCGGAGACCGCACGGCCTCACGCCTACGCCGCCTGTCTGGCGCACATGGCCGAAAAAACGCTAGTGCGGCGCAGCCTCGCGCTGGCGCAAGCGGCTCTGGGACGCGTTCGCCACACATCACTGCGGGTGGCGCAGATCCTCGATGCGAATCGCCCTCGAGGGGCGAAACCCGGGTGGAGATTTGCCCTATCCTTGGGCGCAGGATTTGTGATTGCCTGTTCCTTCCTCGCCTCAAAGGAACCGCGGTTAATTGCGTTCCGGGACGTTCGTCCGGACCCAGTCGGTCCGGCAATCGCGTCGTTCGTCAAGCCCGCGATCGCGCCCGTGCCCGTGGCGAGGAGGACAGCGGCGCGGACGGTACGAGCCATGTCCCGGCCGCCTCGTGTAGTGATGGCGAAGGACAAAGGGACGAACGCAGGCGCAGTCCGCAGTGAGTTCGAAGGCGTGGTTGAGACTACGTTCGTTGTCGCGGCCCCGGTCGCCGAGCCGACGCTAGTTCATTTCACGGACTCCGGGTCGATGACGTCGTCGGAGGCGTTTTTTCTGCTTGTCGCGGATGGTAAGCGCGGATCTTTCGGCCAGATGTATGAGATCCAAGTCTGGCACCTGACGATACTGCACCCGGCTGTCCATTCTGCGAGCAAGCAAATTCCCCGCAAGGAGACTTAAACATGAGAGCTAGGAAGCAGGGAAGTTACCACCGTTAGTAACTAAGGAATTAGTTGTAAATAACTTTTCGAGAGGATACACGATTATGAATGTGAAAATGTGGTACCAGAAGCACAACCTGAACAAATGGACGCGGCGGCTAGCCGGGCCGGTTCTGGCATTGGCCCTTGCCGTTTCTTTCACCACCTATGAAGTTGCGAGACCGGCAGCGGCGAGTGCCTCGGCTGCTGCGCCCTCTGCCGCGCCGCTCGACACAAACAGCGTGAGCGCCCTGCTTGCCCTCGATCACGCGATGGAAACCCTGGCCGCTCGTGTAACTCCGGCCGTGGTCAACGTCACTGTGACTTCGCGCACCAAACCCAATATGAGTAGCGACCAGGTACCGCCGGACATTCAACGGTTCTTCGGTCAATCCTCCCCCTTCGGCGGATTCCAGTTCTTTGGACCGCGCCACATGCAACCGCAGATCGAACATGGCATCGGAAGCGGAGTGGTGATCTCGCCCGATGGATACATCGTGACCAACAACCACGTCGTCGACGGAGCCGTCGACATTCGCGTTGCGACCAGCGATCGTCGGATTCTGAAAGCGAAACTGGTGGGCACCGATGCGATGACCGACTTGGCAGTCCTCAAAGTGGACGCGACCGATCTGGCCAGCGTGCCCTGGGGAGACTCAAAGGAAGTCCGGCCGGGAGAGACCGTGCTGGCGTTCGGCAATCCTTATGGATTTCGTTTCACGGTAACGCGTGGAATCGTCAGTGCGGTGAATCGGCCAAACCCGGACTCCGACGATGCCCGCAAGCCGGGCGAGTTCATCCAGACGGATGCGGCCATCAACCCCGGCAATTCGGGTGGGCCGCTGGTCGACGCTCGCGGTGAAGTGATTGGCATCAACACCTTCCTCGTCTCGCCTTCCGGGACCTTCTCAGGCATGGGATTTGCGATACCGTCGCAGATCGCGAAGCCGACGGTCGAAACCCTGATCCGCTACGGAAAAGTCAGTCACGGCCGCATCGGTATCGGAGTCTCAGATGTGACTCCCGAGAACGCTAAGTTCTTTGAGCAGGCGAATGCAACCGGAGCCGTGGTTACGCAAGTCGAGCCGGACTCTCCGGGAGCCAAGGCGGGACTGCAGATCGGTGACGTGATCACTCAGATCGATGGACAAAAAGTGAGCGATGCCGGCGAACTGCAGGTGACGGTGGGACAGAAGCAGCCTGGGACGAAGATCACCCTCGATGTGATTCGTAACGGCAAGAGCATGACGCTTCCGGTCACGCTGGAAGAAATGGGCAACCGCGCGGGCGAAAGCGGCGGAGGCAAGGATGACGGCCAGGGCAAGATGCGTTGGGGCATTGGTCTCAACGACCTTACTCCCGAACTTCGGGAGCAACTTCAGGTGCCGCACGATATCCACGGAGCGGTGGTGGAGCAGGTGCAGCCCGGGAGCTCTGCCGACAACGCGGGGCTCCAACAGGGAGACATCATCCTGGAAGTGAACCGGCATAAGGTTCAAACCGCGGCCGAGGTTCAGCAAGCGCTCTCCAATGTTCCCAAAGGACAAGATGCGTTGCTGTTGGTCTGGTCCAATGGCGGGAACACCTTCCGAGTGCTGCACTCGACTGAAGGCTCCTAATCGTCAGATCTGCACTCCCCTCTGTCGCCCAGAGGGGAGTGCGGCCCGCCCGCGCAGGCTTACGAGTGAGCGTTCCTGCGACGCCCCCAAAATGCCGCCTGAGACAGCGTTTGAACTCCCGATCCCTCATTGCCCCCATTCACTTCCGATCGATCCATAATCCACTTTCTGATCTTGGTCTCACGAAGAGGAAATCGGGAGTGTAATCTCTTTACTTGGCAGCAGAGACATGACTCCCAGTGCGACGGTCCAATTCTTGATATTGCTTCTGGTCGCCGCCTCTGTCATCGCGGTGCTGGCCAAGTATCTGCGCATTCCGTACACGGTGGCGCTGGTTCTGGGCGGATTAGTGCTCAGTCTGCTTCGCTTGCCGCATCTCTCTCCGCTTGAGCCCAGCCAGCGTCCTAATTGGTTGACTCCCGATGTCATATTGATTCTCTTCCTTCCCGCGCTGGTGTTCGAAGGCAGCGTCAAACTTAATGTGCGCGATCTGCTGCGCGACTCCGCGCCACTTCTGCTGCTTGCCAACGTGGGTGTCCTGGTGGCTACTCCGTTACCGGCTACCTCGTGCACTGGGTCATCGGACTGCCAATCCTGATTGCGCTGCTGTTCAGCGCGGTCATCTCGGCCACCGATCCAATCTCCGTGCTTGCCATTTTCAAGGACCTGCGAATGGACAAGCGACTCTCCATCATCATTGAAGGCGAGAGTCTTCTGAACGACGGCACGGCGGCCGCTCTCTTCCAAATCGTGCTCGCAGCAATCGTCGCCGGCCACCTTGGCCTG
>CAVTNF010000005.1:0-381774 GCA_963735975.1 uncultured Acidobacteriaceae bacterium | reverse complement strand
CTCCGGATGCTCTCTGCCGATCCCCCGAACGTTGATGGGGCCCGCGAAACCGCTCGGCGCACGATTCGCGACGGCAACCGTGTCTCTGACGTAATCACCGGACTACGCATGCTTTATAGCAAGAAATAGCAAGAAGGATCCCCAACCGGAAATGATGGACCTGAATGAGGCTGTCCGAGAGGTGATTTCTTATCGATGAGTGACCTTCAGCAGAACCAAGTAATTGTGCGCCATGAACTCGCGGAAAACCTCCCGCTCATTACAGGCGACCGAATTCAGCTTCAGCAGGTCATCCTGAACCTGCTTCGCAATGCTTCTGAGGCGATGAGCACAGTTGACGATCACCCGAGAGAATTGCTGATTAGAACCGAACGGGACGAGGGGGACCAGGTACGCCTTAGCGTGAAGGATGTGGGGTCGCGGCTTCACAGCTCAAGCTGCGGACAAACTCTTCGATGCATTTTATACCACCAAAAACGACGGAATGGGAATCGGGCTGATCGATTAGCCGATCCATCATCGAGGCTCATCATGGACGCCTCTGGGCGACAGCCAATGATGGACCCGGAGCTACATTTTCGTTTTCCGATCCCTTGTCGATCGAGGGTTCGGCGGAGACAGAAACCCGTATCGGACTGATCTAGAGACGCAGGCTGATCTGCCCTCTCGGTACCGAATCAAGCGAAAGCAATACCAAAGTCAATAGACGAGCCTTTAGGAGTGGTGCATTGTTCTGTCATGGAGCCAGCCGAAAAGAGCGCTACGGAACGTCCGCTCTTATCCGTGGTTGATGACGATGAGATCGGTACGCGAGTCACTGCCCGACCTGCTTCAGGGAGTTTGGCTTTGCTGCTCGCGCGTTTTCTTCTGCAGAAGAATTCCTTTCATCCGACAGCGTCGGCCGAAACCAAATGTCTGATCCTCGACGTAGCGATGCCGGGAATGACCGGACTTGATCTTCAACAGCGAATTGAGGCGTCGCGGGCAGGAAATTCCGGTCATCTTCATCACCGCTCAGAAGGACGAAGCCATCCGGGAGCAAGCGCTCAAACAAGGAGCCGTGAACTTCCTGTACAAGCCATTCAGCGACACCGCTTTGCTTGACGGCGCTGAATGCCGCACTTCCCGCCAACTGAATGGCTCGCCTCCTTTCAGCTGCTGGGGATATACTATGAGCCTCGCGCACGCGTTCAGTCGTGAATTGGGGTCATAGCCATGGCGACCGCATCAGCCATATCGTTTCGTCGTTGATGACGATGTTTCAGTCCGCGAGTCGCTGCAACTGTTAATTCAGAAACGAAGGCTGGCAGGTCGAGACTTTCGCATCCGCGCACGAATTCCTTGATCGACCCCGCGCATTTACTTCCAAGCTGCCTCATCCTTGATATTTCTCTTCCAGGTCTCAACGGCCTCGACCTGCAGCAACGCGTAAGCGCCGAACGAACCGACATGCCGATCATCTTCATCACGGGCCACGGCGATATCCCGACGACAGTCCGAGCCATGAAGGCTGGCGCGTTTGAATTCTTAACGAAGCCTTTCAGTGATGAAGTGCTACTGAACGCCATTCGCCAATCGCTCGAACGTAGCCGCATCGCTCTCGCGAGGAAGCCGCAAATAGCAGGAACTCCGAAAGTGCTACGGGGCTCTGACTTCTCGTGAACGGCAGGTCATGGCGCTAGTCGTTTCCGGCCTGCTGAATAAACAAGTTGGTGGCGAGCTCGGCATCAGCGAGATCACGGTCAAGGCACACCGTGGCAAAGTGATGGAGAAGATGAAAGCGGGTTCGCTTGCTGACTTGGTGAAAATGGCTGCGAAGCTACGCATCGCGCTAGCGCATCGGGTGCCAAACCAGCCATAACCGAGGAAATTCGAACCTTGGTTGCGTGAAAGGCGAGATCAAAATGGCGGGAGCGACAGGACTCGAACCCGCGGCCATTGCGTGGGTCTTCGAGGGTACTGGACGAACCGCTTGGAGCACATCGCAACTGAACGCAGACGGCTTTCCAACCGTCTTGCAGAGATCAAGACTGTGAACCAGCGCGTGTTGCTCCAGAAGGTGATGGTGAACTGTCGGCGGAGGACTTCGCTATGCTGAAGGAAAGCGTGGCCCAACAGAAGGCCGACGTGGAAGCCCAGCAAAATGTGCTGGATGCGGAAACCACGACAATGCAGGGACTGCTTGAAGAGACGCAGCACAACATCGTGGATTTGGTAAAGGCGTGGCGCAACGGGACTGTTCAACAGCGCCAAGAACTGGCGTGGAGTCTCTATCCAGACGGTTTGGTCTTCAGCCGAGAAACCAAATACTTTATACGTTGAACCAGGTAACGAATTGCTAATGAAGGCCTACGAAGAGATGCTGGACGGAATTGTCTCTGGAAAAATCATTGGAGCGGGAGACGGGGTTTGAACCCGCGACTTCGACCTTGGCAAGGTCGCACTCTACCACTGAGTTACTCCCGCTCGTCCTCTCATTCTACTGCACTTGCGTGTTTCAGCAAAATTACTGCACCCGCACTGCGCTCCCGCTCGGCACGATTCCCAACTCAGCAATGTACTGCTCCTGAGCCTCGCGTGCTTTCGCGTGGATGTAGTGCATCGTCATGTCCTTGCTACTGTGTCGCAACATGCGCTGGATGACCGCAGGATCGGTGCCGTGTTCAGCCAGCCAAGTCGCCAGTCCGTGCCTGAGGCTATGAAATCCGAAACGGTCTACCGCTTCACCATCGTAGTAGCATTTTCCGTCCCGTTCTTCCAAAACCCCAGCAGCAATGGCCGCAGGACGAATATAATCCTCCACGATCATGCTGCCAAGCCGAGGCTGCTTACCTTTTTTCCTATATGACGGAAAAAGCAAATCAGCATCCTTAGCAAACATGGTTTCCTGCCGCCAGACCTCCAGCACTGTCGCGAGTCCATTGGTCATTACAACGGGCTTCCGGCTCATGCGGGACTTTGGCGGGCCGTACCCTTTGCCGTTCCACTTGCGCCGGATGCGGATTTTCCCCTTGATCCAGTCAACAGCATCCCACGTGAGCGCCAGTGCCTCGCTGATTCTCATTCCAGTGACAGCAATGAGAATCACGAGCACCTTCACCAGTGGGTCGGATATAAGGTGGATCACCGCAGCGGCTTCAGTGCCGCTCAGTTCCACCGCTTCGAAATCCGACTTGCACGGCGCGGACACGAGCTTCATGGGGTTGTGCTCCTCGCCACGAGGAATCTGACCCCATTTCTGACCGTGCCTGTATATCGCGCTCATCATGCTCCGCAGCTTAGAACGAAGGCCATAGCTTTGCTTATCCAGCCAATGCTGGACTTCGAGCGGTTGCATGCCCTTCGCCACACGGTCAGCCCAATGCGACAGGTAGTTCCGCGCATTGCGCTCATCCGTTTTCTTGGTGCTGTCGTCCTTCTCCTCGCCAGTTTTGGTCTTGCCATAAGCGAGCCAGTGATCGAGCACTTCACCAAAGGTGGCATTGACTGGGTCTGCTTTGCCGACCCTTTGACCTAAGCCAAGCTCTCCGACCTTGACCCAACCCTCATCGTCAGTCATTTCGGCTGGCCCCAAGGTCTTTGAACGTTCCTCGCCGATTGCGTTGTACCAGAAGTACACCAGTTTGCCCTTCTTCCTGCGAAACCATCCCTTAGCCATTGGATTTCTCCTTTTGGCTACGGGGACTGCCGACAGGCATTGTACGTCGCGCAGAGTGATCGGCCAAGCCGACAGCCTTGTTGGGGGCCTCAGGCTTGCGAACACGGGAGGCTAGCGCGGCTTCCACTTCACTGATCTTGTAACGCCAGACCCTTCGGCTCGTACCAATTCCTAATGGATGTCCCGGTATCACGCCTCGGCGGGTCATCGCTAAGATTTGGCGGCGCGTCACACTTAGGTGCTCTGCGAGCGCATTTGGATCGACAAAATGCTCTTGCTGCGTATGCCGGAAAGCTGGGTTGTCGTCAGAATCAGATCGGGACGGCTGGTCCTCGGGGAATGAATTGTTGTAATGAAATTTGGCTGAAGACATGGGGCACACCTTGGCAATGGAAATCACCAAGATCGCGCCCCTCGGACCCTCTAGGATTTACCGACGCAACCCTCTCTACATCTGATTATGGTTGCTGCTCCATGTGGAGCTTTTCGCCGATAGGGAACCACCTGACCCGAGTATTAGGTGCTGCTGTTTGTCGCAGCGGCAGTACGATCTATTTTGGTCACCTATTTGATGCTACCCAACGCCGTTTGGGGGCCCGAAAATTCGGCCGGGCGTGGGGCGCGCGCCAGTCTTTTCAGCATCGTGTTGTTGGGCACTCTGCTAGAGAATGAGAATGCCTGTCGCTGGCACGCGCTACTCGTTGCGATTCGGCATAACAGTCACGACAACGCTGGCATGCTACTGTGTTTTGCATGGACCCAAGGTTCACCATTCCCTTAACCGATCCCCGGCTCGGAAAAGAGCTTCAGAAGGACGATCCTTACGGTTCCCTCGCAATCAACGTCTGGGTGAGATATTGTGGGGAGCATGCGGGTGCAGATTTCGAATCGCTCCCGGTTCATGAGTGGTGTGTAGATCGATCTTGGCCCAAACCCATCGGCGCTCAAGAGGCGCTCGATAAGGCGGAAGCGTTAGTGTCGAAGACAATTCAATACTTAGAATCTGGCTCCGCTGAACATGCTCTGAAGAGTGCGAGGTCTGGCAATATCTGTTCGGTGGCTCATCGGCGTTCAAGCGTGGTCGTGGGCAAAATAATAGAGTCGGTACCTGTGGGGCCGAAGCCTCGGTTCCTGACTGCTGGCGGGGGTTCTGTTTGGACGCTCAACCAAGGCGACGGAACCATCAGCCGGGTTGACGAGAAGAGCAGGAAAGTGATCGCCACGATTCAAGTTGGCATTCCCGGTGCAGGTGGTGACATCGGATATGGAGCCGACTCGGTGTGGGCAACCGTTTTCGACGTGCCGCTTACCCGTATCGATGCCAGTACAAACAAAGTCGTCCGACAGTGGGTTGGCAACGGAGGGGATTCACTGCGGTATGGGTTCGGTTCGATCTGGCTGACGGATTACAAGAAGGGATTGCTTTCGCGATTTCCTGCTGAAGAAGTCTTAAATCATTAGCCCGACCGTTTTTCCAACAAGAGACCGATTCTAGGATCAGTGAAGCCTCAGGAACCCTGTGCAATAGTGACCATTTCTAACAGGGCTTCGAGGCTAGAGTGGATTCTTCCGCTCAGTCAGTAACAGGAGAAGCCAATGTCAAAACACGATTCGGTAACCAAACGGAAAAGACGCCCCAAGTCGGACAAGCGTGTGGACTACACCGCACGAACGATGGCAGTTATCAAACAACACTCGGAAGCAGCGAAGCTGAGTGAATCTCAGAGGGCGCTCCCTCAAAGCACGTAATTGCTGCCACTCATTTCAGGGCAATGCCCCGCCTCGTGACGAGGTAGACAGCAAAGCTCCCTAGCCAATGACCGGCCCGGCATTTCTGTGGTGAAGCCCACGCTCAGGTGTATATCAGCCGTTGGTTTGAGTCTGTATGCGTTCCGCAGTCCAAACGAGTCCTGAAGGTGGTTTAGGCCGTTTCGATCAAATCTCGACCTGTTCCGTTTGCCACACACAATCCCGAGAACTGGTCACTTCGGCACAGTCTCAGAACTGAAACCTCGCCATACTTTTCATGACCGTCGCGGATGAAGACAATGAAGACGAAGACATGGACGGTGATCGCCAACACGGGCAAACAAGCAGACCTTGAATCCGGCCTTGAGAAAAAGGCGGTTCAAAAGCCGCCGCATATTAGCGCCAGAGAGTTTGTTCATTGGCTAGCACCTGACAGCCATATTGACGACGATTCTTTGCGATCACTATTCAAGCTCTAAGCCTCCCGCTGAAGAACGAACTTCACCTTCCGCACTCGTAACGAACCTCAACCTGACGGTTGTGTGCACTCACGTTACGCGATCAGCATATCGGAACACAGCACGGGTGGTTGAACCGCTGGGCTAGATGCCGACAGTTCGGCATACCCGCCGAAATGTCGGCGACAACATTATATGAGGCCATCCTGATCATCACATTTTGATGCACTTGGGCAGTTTTAGTTTCTGGAGGTCTGAATGCTAGGCCTTGCTATGTGATGCCTTTTGAATTCACCAATACCGCCTCCAGCCAGAAGACCGAGAACTCAATATTGACGCGCTACGCAGCCGAATTAGAGGCGATAGCCGATCTTGATCGAGAGTACTATCTAAACCCCGCACCCAGTCTCGCTGAACGCTCCAACTACTACAGGAGACAGGATGAATTGGAACAAATCCGGCAGCGCCTTTACTCGGAATTGTGTGGAACTCACCGTGGGGTGCAGAAAGTATTCCGAGTCTCCATGACAGACCACGCTATCGGCAAAAAGCTAACGAGTTCACCGCAGTGCATCCTCAGGCACGATCTGAACAATTATTTGGGGGTGCTGATCGGTCGTTGTGAGCTATTGGGGGAGTTGATCCCAACGGATTCTGTGCAGAGAAAGCACCTGACCACAATGTTTGAAATGGCACGCAAGATGGTCTCTCGGCTGGCTGGTGACGCTTGCCCTCGTCACGAGAGTGAACCCCGCCCTCCGACTATTGCTTTTTGACTAAAGTCCCGTCCAGTTTCGCCGATGTGCCCCGTAGGAGGGCACAATGACCACCAGCCAACAGGTTCCTGCCGCACAGTACCTTCGCATGTCCACCGAGCACCAGCAGTATTCTCTCGAAAATCAGTCCTCAGCGATAAAGAAATACGGAGAATCCCACGGCTTCCAGATCGTCCAGACTTATTCCGACGCCGCCAAAAGCGGTGTCGCACTCAAGCGCAGAACGGGGCTGCGCCAACTGCTGCAAGATGTCGTAGCTGGGACTGCTCCCTACCGGGCGATCCTCGTCTACGATGTTAGCCGGTGGGGACGTTTTCAGGATACGGATGAATCCGCCCATTACGAATTCGTCTGCAAGTCCGCAGGGGTTCCTGTGCACTACTGCGCTGAGACTTTCGCAAACGATGGCAGTCTTCCTAGCCTCATCATGAAAGCCCTGAAACGAACGATGGCGGGTGAGTACAGCCGGGAACTAGGTGTGAAAGTTCTCGACGGACAGCGGCGCTTGGCCAGTCTGGGTTTCAAGCAGGGTGGGAGACCGGGTTACGGTCTGAGACGAATGCTCATCTCGCCGGATAGGTATCCCAAACAGCACTTGTCAGACGGCGAGCGAAAAAGCATTGCAACCGACCGAGTGATCCTCGTCCCCGGCCCGACGCATGAAGTGCAAGTTGTCCGAGACATTTATCGGATGCTGATTGCTGATGGACTGACGGTCTACGGAATTGCGACCAGACTGAACCAAAGAGGCGTTCCGTACACGGGGCATTCCACGTGGGATTATCAGGCAGTTTGCGGCATCCTGACGCATCCGAAATACGTGGGATGCCACGTCTATGGCCGAACCTCCTGCCGACTCTACACACCGAGCATCAAGCTGCCGAAGTCGGATTGGATTCTCACGCATGGTGCCTTCGAGCCAGTTGTGGGTGAATCCACCTTTTTGGCGGCACAGCAAATCCTCGTCGGGCGCACGTTCAACAAATCGAATGAAGAACTGCTCGAATCTCTGAGGGCATTGCTTGCTCGAAAGGGAAGACTGTCGCTAAGGCTCGTGAAGGAATCGCCGGATATGCCCTCCCCTTCGACCTATCGGCTCCGCTTCGGAAGTCTGCGGAAAGCCTACGAATTGATCGGGTATGGTCGTGCCGATCAGTTCGGTCCCATTGATCTGCGCCGTCGAACGCAAGCCCTGCGCGAGGAGGTTATGGCAAAGATCGCCACGATGTTTCCCGGACAGGTCTCGATTGTGCGTCATGGCGGTCGATGGCGCAGCCGATTGCGACTACGTGGCGGACTGATCGTTTCTGTTCTCGTGGCACGATCAGTGAGGGCTTGGAAAAACACCTTCTGCTGGCAGATTGACCCTGTCCGGCACGAGCGCAAGTATGTGATGCTGCTGGCGCGGCTGGACAAGGAAAACCGATCCGTCCTCGACTTCCATGTCATGCCAAGCATCGACCGCCTGCGAAGGTTCCACATACGTCTGGACGACCTCTGGCTAAGTCGAGGACTGCGTCTCAATGACCTGTCAGAGTTCTGTACACGTGTCCGGCAGGTGCGCTCGGCAAATAGGCACTGCTCCAACGGCGTGCGAACGTTAATTTAAGCCATAATAGCCGGAGATGACTCCCATTGCTCCCGTCATCGTTCCAGATCGCAAGCCTGAGCAAGAAAAGAGTCGCGATACCTCCGGCCCGCGCGTCCGCTGCCCGCTCTGCGGCTGGTCGCCCCGCAAGGAACTCTGCTCTTGCACCTGCGGGAATGAATGGAACACGTTCGATACGGGCGGGGTCGGCCCAGCGTGCCTTCACCAGTGGACTTCAACCCAGTGCCTCTCATGCAGCCGATGGTCGCCGCATTCGGATTGGTATGCGAAGTGAGAAAACGACCCACAGAGTCCGCGAAGCAGTGCTAAAATTGCTCGCCGGGAGCAGATTTACCGCCCGATTGGGCGTGCCTCACACGAGGGTGGGGTCAAGATTTTCGCAGCGGTCTGCTGTGCCACTGGGGAGAGGTCTCTAATGGGCAAGAAGAGGAAAAAGGTGCGGGGTACAGTCGAGAAGATCATCAAGCCTGTTAGTCCAATGGAGCCTGAGAAAGCGCAGATCACCATTCCTGAGGCTGACGATCTATATCGAGAGGTTCGCGTAGAAAACGTTTTGACTGATGAGAGTGGCGAGAAGGCTAGTCTTAAGCCGGGAGCAGAAGTGGATGTCATCATTGAAGCAGACTCAAGTGCCACAATGAAAAAACCCTAGAAGTTTTCAAAAGCTCACCATCTGTAACAGGGCAGCCACGGTAATCGCTTATCTGGTGAAATGTCCCGGATGGTCTAGTTCTCGATTTTGCCTAGCCGGAATTCGGGAGAGTCGGGTCGGCAACACACGGCCAAAATGCTGCCAGAGCCGAAACCACGGGCTGTGGGCTAATGACTCATCGTGCCTTCGATTCGCAGCAGAGATGTCGCTTGCGCTGAGTGGCCTGACTGTCCGGCGCTTCGAACATTTCCTGTAGTTGCTCGATTTCGCCAATGATGCGTTCAACGTCCACGCTATCCGATCTGCCACAATCAGGGACTAGCTCATATACCAACCGCCATTCACCGAAACCGTTTGCCCGGTCATGTACTTATTCATCGCCAGCATGACGGCTACCGAAGCTACATCTTCCACCGCCCCGAAGTGCCCCATTGGAATCAGGTTGGGATTTGCGTTCGGGTTGCTGGTCACCATGTCCGTCTCGATCAATGCGGGTGCGATGGCGTTCACTGTGATCCCTTCTCGAACGAATGATGAGGCGCAGGAGTGGGTCAGCCCTATGATCCCAGCCTTGGACGCGGCGTAGTGCGCCCCCACAGCCCCGCCCGTCTGGGCGGCGACCGAGGATAGGTTGATGATGCGCCCCCACGTTCTTCGCCGCATTCCGCCGATCACTGCCTGCGTCACCAAGAACACCGACTTCAGGTTGACCGTGAGCACTTCGTCCCATTCCGTTTCCGTAATCTCGTCCAATTTGCGCGGACGGGCGATTGCAGCGTTGTTGACGAGGATGTCGATCCCTCCGATCTTCGCCTCGACCTCCGCGACCATACGCCTCACGTTGTCGGCGACTGACACGTCCGCCTGAACCGCGATTGCCTTCCTGCCCATGCCAGTGATTTCGCCACAGACCGCATTCGCGGCATCAGATCGTTCACGGTAGTTCACAGCGACATGGGCACCAGCCTCGGCGAGTGCGATGGCGACTGCGGCTCCGATTCCGCGACTGCCGCCCGTTACAAGGGCGATTCGATTCTTCAAATCTTTCATCGCTTCATTCTCCGATTCGTTCTCGGCCAGTCTATTCGCCAGCGCCCGCACTAACCCTCGCTGCTCTCGCCAACGGGCACAGAGTACCATGACGACATGTGCAGGATACGCCTCGACGCAGACTCTCAGGATCGCTCGTCACGAGCCGATGTCCTTCTTCGGGAAGAGCCGGACGAAGAAGAAGACGAGGAAGAGGAAGATGACCGCAAAGAAGATGACGATGATGGCGACAATAACGAGGGTTACTCCGAGTGAGCGTGCCCTTACTCTGTGACCAGCGTGTCATTCCGCAATCAGTTCGACCGAGTGGGACCATAAAGGGAGTAAGCTTTAATGTGTCTGATCGGAACTGGTCTGGAGGTGATGCGTGTGGCAGAAGTTCGACTGCAAGAAGGCGAGTCAATAGACAACGCCCTCCGTCGCTTCAAGCGCAAGGTTCAGACGGAAAACATCATTGGAGAAGTAAAGCGTCACTCCTACTACCTGAAGCCGGGCGAGAAACGGCGAGTGAAGCAAGCTCTAGCGCGAAAACGTGCTCGAAAGAAGATTCGCAGAGAGCCGGATTAACCATCCTCTGCACGCACGCTAGGCACGAACCTGCACCGACTCCAACTCGGGGATGCAATGCGAGTTTTGAAGGGACTTGGCAGCGTCTTCGGCCGTGAGTCTGCCCATGACCAACGCCAGCTTACGGTTGGTTGTCATGTGGATGGGAGTCGGATCAACGCGCTGGACGTATGCAGGAGCGCGAGCACCACGGTTCACCTTCACGAGAAATTTGATGTTTTGCATACCATGATCTCCTTGATGGAAAAATTCTCAGGGACGAATGAGGTGCCGTTCATTTCTTTGAAGTCGAGTACACCACCGCTGTAAAGGGCTTGCCGCATTCCAAGCAGCGGGCTTTCAGTCGAGATGTAATCAATCCACAGGATGGGCACATCCGTTGTGATTGAAATCCGGCCAACTGCGGTTTCAGCCTGCGCATCCAGCGGAGCAGCAGGATTACAAACAGCACGATCAGCAAACCGATGAAAATGCTAGGTGCGTTCATAGAGCGACCCTTCTTGGCGCGTTCCGCGTCTACCGGGTAGGCTCGGGGGCGAGAAACAAACGGGAGGCGACATAAGCCGCCTCCCATTTCTCTCACTGACTACTGGTCTTACGCGGCCTTGCCCTGAACCTTGGCTTCGAGGGTCTTCTCGCTGCCAACATTCACCTTGATCTGCTTGGGCTTGGCTTCCGCCTTCTTTGCGAGTTTGATCTTCAACACACCCTTGTCATAGTGGGCGCTCACTTGCCCCGGGTCCACGGAACTCGGCAGTGTGAACGACCGGGTGAAGCTTCCGTATTGCCGCTCGACGCGACGGAAGTTCTCCTCTTTCTCTTCCTTCTCGATCTTGCGCTCGCCATGGATGGTGAGGCTGGTGTTCTCGACGCGGACATCAATGTCCTTTTCGTCGATGCCGGGGACCTCAAGCTTCAGAGTAATGTTGTGCTCGTCTTCGTAGATGTCCACGGGCGGTGCGAAGCTGGTGGTTGTTAGCGCCTCTTCCGGCTCTTCGGGGCTATACGCCTCACGGAAAAGACGGTTCATGCGATTCATGCGGTCTTGCATGGTAGCCAAGTCACGGAAAGGCTCCCAACGGGTCAATAGGGTCATAACGTAGTTCCTCCTTGGAGGTGATCTAAGAGGAAAAACTTCAGATGGGCTGACTTAGTTCAGGGGACCTGAAAGAGTAAGGAGAGGTAGCTTGCTCAACTACAACGCTAGGCTTCTGCGCAACCGTTGTCAAATTGCGGCTGGAAACGCTGGAGCGACAGTTTGAATATCCATAGGGTACCGATCTCCCAGCACCGCCGAACCCATTGGGGTCTTTTGTTGGGTAGGGAAAACACTTTGGCCGCTTTTCGCATCTGAACGATGCCGCATTGTCTGTGTTGACTTGAGGTCCACCCCTGTGCCGAAGTCTGTGTTAGTAGTTGATGACAATGCGTTTATCCGTCAGGTGCTCTGCCGGGTATTAGCGTCGGAGGCGGGCTTTGACGTATGCGGGGAGGCAGGAAACGGACAAGACGCGATTGAAAAGGCTCAGGCCTTGCACCCTGACTTGATTTTGATGGACTTGTCAATGCCTGTGATGAACGGCATAGACGCCACCCGTGCTTTGAAAACGTTGATGCCCATGGTGCCAGTGATCATCTTCAGCGAGTACAGCGATGTGTTCTCTGAGAAGGAAGCTCGGTCCGCAGGCATATCCGCTTTGGTCTCAAAGTCTGAGCATGTGTCTGTTCTGATCGACAAGGCCCGCGATTTGCTCTACCCCGCTGCCGCGTGATTCTTACTTCTTTTCCCAGTCGGGGAATCCAAGATTGTCCCTCTTGAGCACGCGGAGTGCGGCCAGAGCATCTTCAATGGCCTGCCGTTCAGCATGTCCGTCCGAGTTGTGGGAGATAGCCTGAAGGCGATTGAAGATAGCGGTTTCCGCTGCTGTAACACGCTCAAAGAGGCTCTTCGGGTCAAGCTCTAACAGCGCAGCTTGGTACTCGATCTGCCATTCGGGATAGAGAATTTTGGAAGATGGAGAATTGGGATCATCCATTGATAGCCTCCTGCATAATGAGCTTTCATCCATTGGGCACAAGGGAGGCGGGAGAACCTGATACAAGGGTAGTCTATCATGGTCCTTCGAGTGTCAAATGGTCGAAATCGGGCGCGGATCGGGCGTTTCGCACGATTTAGAAGTTGTTAGGTACCGCTTCCCGAACGACCTCACAGCCGTGATGAATTCGAATCAGCGAAAGAATATGCTTGTGTGTGATGCCGTCACAGCGGCGCATGCTTGGTTCCTGAGACAGTGCTGGTAAACGCGGAACCGAGGATTGCTCCATGAAACCGGGCAGCGCGACCAGCCGACGCCGAATGCCCGTATCGATGACGAACCCCAAAAACTGAGTCCAAAAAGGTAGCTTGTGCCGTGACTGGCAACGCTGATCTGGGGCTGCCAAATCAGGACTGGATGATCTTTTCCAATGCAGCGTTCCAGATCAGAAACGTTGTTCCGTTTCCCTGTATCAATTGTTTCTGCTTAAACTCGAAAAATAGGCGGCTGAGAACTTGGCGGCTAGTCCCGATGCTTTCTGCAATTTCTTCTTGAGAGAGCCTGAGCTTTACTTGCGTGGAACCGTCGTCCAGAACGGGATTGACTGACCATGAGAGCAGGAGCTTCGCAAGTCTCTCAGACAGTGAAGAGGTGAGTCCTAGAGTGCGAATTTCCTCGTGGGCAGCGTAATAGCTGCGGCTCAACTCTTCGGCGACATGCAAGATGACTTCGGAATCGCGCTTCAGGAATTGCAGCAAAGAATCGCGGGGAATGAAATTGACCTGTCCCGGCTCCATCATCTCGGCCGTGACTTCAAACGGGCGATTGGACACGACCGCGTTCAAGCCGAGAACGTCTCCGGGTTCGGCGATCTTGATGATAATGGTTTTGCCTTTATGGGAAGAGGTAGAAAGTTTCGCCTTTCCCACGCAGAGCACAAACACGCCACGTGGTTGCTGCCCTTCGATGAAGAGCATCGCTCCCTTGGGATAGACGGCGGTTGATTTAATTTCGTTCAGGCGTTTTCCGCCATGAGTGGAAGAATTACAGAAGAGATGTTCTTCCCGCCCCGGACAGGTGAGGCAGGTATCGAGAACATTTAGACCATAAGGGGCGTGCATGAAGCGCCTCCGTGCCAGCGATGATTGATCACAGACCAATACGTAGTGTGTTTCATCGCCGCTTGCGAATCGTGAGTCTGCTCAATCCACACCATGAGTACATATAAATACCGCTCAAACATAACAAGGAAGTGCCGCTGTCTTCGTGACCCCAGTCACCTGATCCCGTACCCCTATGCACAGAGTTTTCCTCGCGCCTCTGGCATCCTGCTCGAATCAGAGGTGTCTTATGTCCCCTCAGAGTGGAGGGCAAGAGTACCGAGTATCGGCGTGGTGGACTTCTGGTCGGTCTGGGCTAGCCAAGTCGGATTCCGCGCCCAACGCCATTCACTTCGCGGCTCCGAAGGAGTTTGGCGGACTCGAAGGCCGCTGGACGCCAGAAGAACTGCTGTTGGCGGCGCTGGCCGGGTGCTTTACGACTACTCTACGAAGCATCTCGGGCGGTGCTCATTTTGACTTCACCGACTTTCAGGTTGAGGCCTGCGGCACAGTGAGCAAGGCTCAGCCCGGTTATGGTTTCAGCGAAATTGTGATCCACCCAACCCTCAAGATTGCCTGCTCCGAGGAGCGGGGACGTGCTCTCGACCTGCTGAACAAAGCGGAAAGGCTCTGCCTCGTCTCCCGTGCCATCGACGTACCTTTGAGATTCGAGCCCAAAATCGAAGTCACCGAACCCCAGCTTTCGGTCTGATATTCCGAAGTCGTTCTGCAATCCCGGCAGCATCGCACTTACTGTCTCCGTGTGCCCTCGATCACCGTCGATGGTGACTCCCATCATCGACAGCGATTGTGTACAAGACTAGTTTTGCAGCCGTAAAATTACCTCCCCCAGATTTTCAGGTTGATGTTTTCCTAACACGTTGTTGCCAAGAAACGTCGGGGCCGCTCGTTTACTGGTCAGCGCCCCGATCACCTTGAAACGTGGACTCTCCGGTTCCCCACCTTAGGAGATGAACGCGGGGCCGTCCACCGGGCACCTCCCGGTTACGGTGGAGAGTAGAACGTGAACTGCAATAGCTGCCGGGCTCAGATGTGCATCGATGCCGTGCTCACCAAGCTGCGATGTGCGAGATGTCGCCAGATCAGACTTGACCAATTCCGGCACTTTGCCCTCCAAGCTTTGCTGATGGCGCTAGGCGGCTTGTTCGCATGGTTTCTGTTCTGGCATTCATGAGCGATGACCGCAAATCGACGGATTTTGTCAGCGTTGAAGAAAGCTCCGCGCTCTTACGAGCCATCTTCCCAGCGTATCCCGATGTTCACGAGATGAAACTGCCGCCAAACCTCAAGGAGTTCTTGCGGGAGTATCGCGACAATCAAAGGACAGCGGAGCGTGCCGCGTAGGGCAGCGGATCGAGATGGAAGGACTTCAACGGAGTGGCAATCCTTCCCGTCAACTTGATGAACAATCCTTAATCCACCCTGATTCGGGATTTCGCGAGCAGTTGCTCCAGCGTTTGACGATCCGCCGAGAGATATTTCTCTTCGGGGCTATTCAAAACCTTTTTGAAAGTGGCGCACCCGGTTGTCGTGCTCGACCATTCGTCTTCCTCGCTGAGGCGACTGACGGTCAAAAGCCAGTGGGTTGTGATGGCTTGGTGTGGCGTTTTGTCCTTTGCCCAACCGGACCAAGTGCAAACCGAATAGTGACCGTAGCCCGGACCCGGCTCTTCAATTTGGAACTGTACCGCAAAGCCCACCATTTGCTTTCCGTCTTCTACAGGACTCGTTCTTCCCGCCAGAATCCGAACACTCGGATCACGGCCAACAATCGAGCGGAAGTTCCCCGCGAGTGCTCCGTCCTCATGCTCATGCAATAACAGAATAGACCTGCTTTTATTCACCCACACGCCTGTAAGCGACATTTTCGGACCTCGCAGTCACCACACCCGCAGGGGATGATAACACCAGAAGGACGCCGTTCAGATTTGGCCTCCACGCAAGAGGCAGCGGCCGGCGACTTCTGGCGGCATTGGATTGTAGAAGAATCCTGAAGCCCACTCGAATCCTGTAATACGAGACATTTGGGGCAGGATTTCTATATGCCAATGGAAGTCCTCCTCGATTGTTTTCCAGTAGTTCCCCCTTGGACGCAGAAACAGTTGACCATCTCCCATCTAGGCGAGCGAGTATGTAGGACGAGCGAGTAGGGCATCGCGGATCGCAGAGGGAGGCGTCCGAGCAACGTCGATTGCGCGAGCGGAAACTGTGAAAATGGGAGGTCAAGCGATTCCGGTGCAATCACGCTTTTGGGAGCTAAATAGAGTCACAAACCGAAAGGTGAATGCGGTTCAGATTTCCTGAAGATGAGCCACGCCAGCAGACCGACACACACCAGCACGCCGCCCATAGCCGCTGAAAGTGCCAGCGTGTGCGCCGACCACATGCTTGTCACGAGCCGTCTACCGAACACAGACGCAAGGTAAGCCAGTAGGGCAAAGCGGCACACCCGTCCCGTGGCGAAAGACAGCACAAATGGAATGAAGGGATAGCGTGTTACGGCAGCACCAACTACAAAAGCGGAAGTGGGAAATGGCGGTGGAAGGAGTGCGGCGAGCGACAGAGAAAGGCTTCCGAAACGATGTAAGAATGCCGTGACTCTGTCGAATACCGCTCCCTTAATACGTCGATGGAGGATTCCAAGACGCGATAGGCGGTAAGCGACTGAGGCACCACAGGCCGAACCTGCCGCGCTGCACAAGGCGTAATACGGCCATAGCTCTGGGTGCCGGGCTGCCAAGACTATCGTGAGCGCGTCAACCGCCCCGAAAGTGGGTAGCACCGAGCTATCGAGGGCGGCAAGAATAAACACCCCAACTCCACCCAAGTGTCGCAGCATTGAGATAAAGGATGTCACTGGTTCGTATGATACGGCTTGATCAGCCGTCCTTCGACTGGCTCTCGATTGCTCGGGGTTGGTTTACCTCACTTTTCGGAGGTGTTTCAAAAGGGGTCTTGCCAGTACCTCTGCAAACTGTTGAGAGTAAGCAAGGGGATTAGCGGTCGGGGCTGGTCAGGAGGGTAAACCTTCTGGACTGAGAGAGGCAGTCCCGGAGTGCCGCTCGGAGAGCAGGTCACAGACCCGCTGACTTAGTCAGCGCGACAATCGGCGAGTCTGTGTGCCTGCTGAAATGCTCAGAACTACTTGTGCTGAAAAGCCGTAACTCGGCTCAGACCGTCGCGGTGATCCTCGACCACTTCCAAGGCATTGAACATCCGCCCAACTGCCGGGTCTTGCTTTTGTGCCGCCGATAATTCCTCATAAAATTTGTCTATGGCTGCACCATCGGGAAAAAACAGGGCGATGTTGTATCTGCCCGGCGCACTGGTGTGAATGTCCTCAGTATCGAGATTGTACGCGAGAAGTGTTCCGTCCGCGATGTGGGTATCAAGGAAGGGCTTGACATCTTTCAGCAACAGACTCTCAAACGCCTGCCCCTCGCCGGGTTTGGCCTGATAGAAGCCGACGAGGAGATAGCCCGTCGCGTTTGAAACCGTTTTGCCTCCGTGCGCGAAAGTGCGCAGGAACAAGTCTTCGTGCTTCGTGGCAGCAATGAAGCTGGCATTCGTCGCGGTCGTCCATGCCTGCTCTAGCGCCTTCAGGAGATTGGCACGGCTGGTTGCAGTGAAGAACTCCACATGGGTATACCCGTCTGGAGTATGAACTCTCGTGGAGAGATTTCCCCAGTCCACCAGTATCCCGTCGCTCACGAGCTTTTGCATCCTCGGAATGTCTGACGTTTCCTGCTTGTCAAAGGCATTCCATTGGTCACGGGGAACAGCCCATTGTGATACGTAGGTGTAATACTGTTGTGTTTCTTGCTGTGCGAGAGCGGGGCTCGCCATCAGCACCACCCCGAAAAACAAAACGGCAACACAACCCCAGTTGGTCAGGAACTTTTTCATCAGGCAAATTCCTCCTTTGTGAAATCGCCGCAAAGCATAACGCAATCGTGTTCCGGAATCCACACGAATCTATCGTGCTGCGGTGCGTGTTCTGCCCGGTGTACTTTCCTTGCTCCACGTACTAGACTGCTCCGCATCCCACAAAATCGATTGGAGGGGACATGGCAACCGCAAGAATGCCTCAACCAACCGCCGACGACCCGGTGAAAGTTGATCCCAAGCACTACACAGTCGAGTTCGAGAATGATCGAGTGCGAGTGGTTCGGATCAAGTACAAACCGGGTGAGAAATCAGTGATGCACAGCCATCCGGAGTCCGTTGCAGTGTTTCTCACGGACGCTCACTCCAAGTTTACCTACCCGGATGGAAAGAGTGAGGACATCAAAGCTAAGGCTGGGTCGGTGCAGCACATGGACGCCTTTACTCATCTGCCGGAGAACACCAGCAAGAAGCCGTTCGAAGTCATTCAAGTCGAGTTGAAGCGGTAGGTTCCGGCAGTTACATCGTCTATACGAGAGCGGGCTTGCTCCCGCTCTCTTTTTCGCTTGCGCGTGGGAGGTTGCGCTACCTATGCAGAATGCTATGCCTTCGGGGGGGCATGAAATTGTAGCGGGACGTTTCATCGCCAGCTTGGGCACACAAAACGAGGACGGCTCCGTGCATCTCACTGCTGTGTGGTATCTCTTCGAAGATGGCTGTTTGTATGTAGCAACTTCATCTCGAAGCCGCAAGGCTCGCAATGTGCTGTCCAAACCGAAAGCCTCTCTCATGGTGGACACCAGAACGCCCGCCTCGGAGCGAGGTCTGGTGGCGGTGTGTACCACAGAAGTAATCACAGGCGAACGCTCAAAGGAGATCAATGCTCGCATTCACCGCCGTTATATGAGCGAAGCTGCGATAGCCGATCCGCGTGCAGGCGGTACGATGGCAGCGATGGACGATGTCACACTGAAACTGATGCCCAAAGGCTGGTATGGATGGGACATGCGGATACTTGACGAGGCATTATTTGGAGGCGCTATGAAACGCCGGGGTACCTACTTCCCCTTGACTAGGGACGCAGCGGAGCGTGTCAGTGGCTTTCGCTGAACTGCGGGAGTGGCACTACGTTCTGTTACCGACCAAACAGAGCGAATTCGGCAGACAGTCCTAAAATGAAGGAGAGGAGCAAGCCATGAAATTGAGCATTAAGGGTCTGGCTTTGGCGTCGGGAATCCTATGGGGATTGGCGATGCTGGGCATGGGACTGGCGAACCTGATCTGGAGCGGCTATGGTCAGCAATTTCTCCAGACAATGGCGTCCGTCTACTTTGGCTACCATGCGACTCGCAGCATCGCAGAAGTCATCGTTGGGACTCTCTACGGATTCGTTGACGGGCTTATTGCCGGGGCGGTTTTCGCATGGCTGTACAACCAGTTTGCTAAGTCGGTTGCCTGAGCAAAAGCCTGCCCTAACACTGCCGCTGCTAAGATTCTGTCTGTGAGCGTTCGCGAGCCAACAGATCATTACCTCTCTCCCGCAGAGGCGAAGCGTTTTTATGACCGCCTTGGCTCTAGGCAGGACTGGCAAGGCTTCTTCGAGAATCTCGCGATCAATGAAATGATCGCGCATGTCGCCTTCGGCTCGGCACAATCCGTGTTCGAGTTCGGGTGCGGCACGGGGGCATTAGCTGCTCGCCTGTTACAGCACAAGTTGCCAGCGGATGCTCGCTACGTTGGGCTGGACATCAGCAGCACGATGGTTGCGCTTGCGCGGGAGCGTTTGAAGCCGTGGTCAGATCGCGCACGCGTATATCAGAGTGACGGTTCCCCGCGTATACCTGAGCCAGATGACAGCTTCGACCGCTTCGTGTCCAGTTACGTGCTCGATCTGCTTGCACCCGACTTCATCGAGCGACTCCTGTCAGAAGCTCACCGCGTGCTCGTCCCCGGAGGAAAGCTCTGTCTAGTAAGCATGACGTTCGGGATGTCTCCCCTTTCGCGTGCCGTCTGTTGGGGCTGGCAACGCTTGTGGCGGTTCAGTCCGGGCATCGTGGGCGGCTGCCATCCTATCGAACTCTCGGATTATCTTCCGTCCGGGGTGTTTAAACCTAACCACCAGAACAAGGTGACAAGTTGGGGCATCACTTCCGAGGTACTTGTAGCCTCGGCACATAAAATGGAGAACTCGGCAGAGAATTAGCATGCCGCAGATCACAACTCAAGCCACTGTCCGGCGCATCCAGCGAGTTCAGGTAATCACAATCGCTTGGATGAGTGTCGAGGCTGCGGTATCACTCTTTGCTGCATGGCGGGCACGGAGTCCTGCACTGCTCGCGTTTGGTGGAGACAGTGCCGTTGAACTCATGTCAGCGGTCGTTGTGCTTTGGCGATTCCGCGCCCATCCTGAACAAGAGCACGCTGAGCGCCGAGCAGCCCGAATCGCGGGAGTGTTGCTGTTCGCCCTCGCTGTATGTGTCGTCACCGCTTCCATCACGGCGTTGCTCGGATACAGCGAACCCAAGCCAACACTTCTGGGGATCGCCATTCTGGTTGCCGCAGCCGTGTGCATGCCTCTGCTTGCAAGGGAGAAGCGGTGGCTCTCAAACGTGACGGGCAGTGCAGCCCTCAGAGCGGACGCAACGGAGTCGGCACTGTGCGGATACCTTTCCCTAATCGCCTTGGTGGGTTTGGTTGTGAATGCTGTTTGGCGCGTGGCGTGGGCGGACTCGGTCGCGATTCTGCCGCTCATTGTTTGGGAGGGTCAGGAAGCCATGCGCGGGAAGCCTTGCGGTTGCTGCTGATCTGACCCACAACGCGCTCGCAAGCCGCCCCGACGTTGACCTTCCCCTCTATCCCACCTAACATTCCCCTCAATGGCAACGCCCTCCCAACCCGTAGGGCAGACGGTTTCCCATTACCGCATCCTCCGCAAGATCGGCGGTGGCGGGATGGGTGTGGTCTACGAGGCGGAAGACGTGAAGCTCGGTCGCCACGTTGCCCTGAAGTTCCTCCCTGACGAACTCGCCCACGACGCCCAAGCTCTTAGCCGTTTCCAGCGGGAAGCCAAGGCCGCGTCCTCTCTGAACCACCCGAACATCTGTACGATCTACGAAATTGATGAGTCTGACGGGCGAAGCTTCATCGCGATGGAATTGCTGGAAGGGCAGACGCTCCGGCACCAGATCGCTGGTAAGCCGCTGGAGATCGAAACGGTTCTCGATGTAGGTATCCAGATCGCCGACGCCCTCGATGCGGCACACTCCAAAGCAATCATTCACCGTGACATCAAGCCTGCGAACATTTTCGTAACGAATCGAGGTCAGGCGAAGGTTCTTGATTTCGGACTAGCGAAGGTCACCGTGAAGCTCGACAACGTTGCCCTGAGTGGCGCGACCATTGAGTCCGAGGAACATCTCACAAGCCCCGGCAGTGCGCTCGGAACCGTCGCCTACATGTCGCCGGAGCAGGTGCGAGGGAAGGAACTCGATGCCCGCACCGACTTGTTCTCGTTCGGGGCTATGTTGTACGAAATGGCGACAGGCACCTTGCCGTTTCGAGGTGAGACCAGCGGTGTGATGTTCGAGTCCATTCTGAATCGACCGCCAGCGCCAGCACTCCGAATGAATCCGGACATATCGCCGAAGCTGGAAGAGATCATCAATAAGTGTCTGGAGAAGGATCGAAATCTACGCTACCAGCACGCTTCGGACATTCGCACCGACCTGCAACGGCTGAAGCGCGATACTGAGAGCGGCAAGAGCGCAGCTACACTCGCAGAAGCGGGAGCCAGCAGATATTCACGCCGAGTGCTTTGGCGCTTCGTTGCAAGTGCGGCGGCAACCCTAATTGTTGCTGCTGCGTTTCTGGCGTGGCGCACTCTGCACTCCCGCTCTTCAGATCAGACACCGATCCATTCGATAGCGGTCCTGCCGTTTGCGAATGCGAGCAAAGACCCCGAAATGGACTACCTCGGTGAAGGTATCTCCGAGGAGATCACCAACTCTCTTTCCCGGCTTCCGAATCTTCAAGTGATGGCTCGTAGCACGGTGTCTCACTACAAATCGCGGCAAGACGATCCGCAAGGGGTTGGGCACGACCTGCACGTGGATGCAGTGCTGACGGGGCGCGTGTTGGAGCATGGGAGTGAACTCGATGTCGAAAGTGAGTTGGTGGATGTCGGCACAGGAGCGCAACTCTGGGGTGAGCGATACACACGAAATGCGAACGATGCTTCGCTTCTACAAGCTGCAATCACCCGTGATGTCGCCAGTCAATTGCGCCCGCAGCTATCGGGGAGTGAGCGTGAGAGCGTAGCGAAAGTGGGAACAAGAGACGCTGAGGCGTATCGTCTCTACTTGAAAGGACGGCACTATTACGAAAAGACTTGGACTCCATCAGACTTAAAGTCGGCTGCCGAGTTCTTCGACAAAGCAGTGGTTCGAGACCCGAACTATGCCGCCGCATATGCTGGGCTGGCAGATGTTTACGCGATACAGGGTTACATGGGCTATGTCTCTGACCCAGAGCTACTGGAGAGAGCGCGATCTGTCGCACGGCGGGCACTGGCGCTCGACAACCAGATTCCCGAATCCCACACTGCTTTGGCGAATCTCGATTTCAACTATTTTTGGAACTTCCCTGAAGCGGAAGCGGAGATTCAGAAGGCTCTCGCTCTTGATCCCAATTCTGCCTATGCTCATGAGGTCTCTTGCTGGATCAAAGTGGGCACGGGCAAGACTCAGGAGGGTCTCGCCGAATGCCGCCGAGCGGTGGAACTCGATCCGCTCTCCGTGTTGAACAACATGATTCTCGCGTGGGAGTACGACTTCGCTCGTGATTACAAACATGCCATTGAGCAAGCGAACAAAACACTGGAGATCGACCCGAACGACATCGACGCTTTTTCAGTTCTTGGACTCGCATACGAGCAAGTTGGGAACTACACGCAGGCGATGGAGCAATGGGCGAAAATCCAACGGTTAGAGGGTCACGAAGCGCGAGCCAAGGAACTCATGCGAACCTTTGAGAAGGCAGGGTATAAAGGGTATCTAAGCAAAGATGCCAAGGACAATGAAGCTGAATCCAACTATTACGGCGGCGGGCTAACCCGCAGCGCGGCTGCTGAGTACGCGATGCTGGGCGAGAAGGATGCCGCATTCGCGGCTCTGGACAAGGCATTTGTCAGGCGGGCCGGAGTTGTAGACACCTATGTTGATCCGAGACTCGACAATCTACGCTCGGACCCACGCTATGCCGACCTGCTGCGCCGGATCGGGTTTCCTGAGTAATCGCTAGTCCGAAGGTATACTGGCTGACCATCTGCTGCCGAGGCAAAACAGGGGGCGAAAGGCCGCATAAAATGAAGTCGCCGCAGACACCCTTTCGAACCACCTGATTGGCTTGGGAAAGCCTGAAATCGCGGGATTTGCCCTTTCCGCGTCCCACCGGGTACCGGGATGGCGCGGCGGTTGGTTAAAGCTCAGAGGAATGCTTCCGTAATTGAGAGGCTGTTGAAAGTCCGCAGGCCCTTGGCCGGTCAGAAGCAATCCGGAATATGCCGTTGACGCCGGAAAATTTCATTGCGAGTATGACCGCCAGCGTACCGACTATCTGCGCTTAAAAGCCTATCATCCCAAACCATGCGGCGGTCCAATCAATTACCGCAAACGATTAGCCGCCTAATCGACAGACTTGAGGCCACTCGGGAAGAACTGCACGCAATCCAGAGGTCTCTGGAGGAACTTGAGCCTGTCGCCCAATCCTTGAAGATCGTTTCCCGGCGCAAACTCACTCTGCCCATCCCCAAAAAGCCCTTACCTTAATTGTCAAAGAACATTGGCGACTCGGCTTGATTGGGCAAAATTCCGATCCGCCTTGGTCAGCCACCTATATTTAAACCTTTATCTCCAGTCGGGGACATTGTCCTGAAGAAGGAGCGTTTCGTTTTCCTTAGCTGATGCAGGCGATTACACGTTTTGACCGCTGTTCATTGAGTATATTGGGGATTTTGCGACAACTATTCCAAGTTTTCGTGCAAAATTGACCATTCTTCTTCTGCGGATTGCCGCATCATTACAACCGTGAAGGCCAAGAAGCCTACTCTCGAACAAGTTCAAGCGGTCCGTTGCCCGACTTGTGGCGCGGCTCCGGGCGAGAGGTGCGAACTCAGCACGGGACAGGCCCGTACAGAGCCGCATCGTGACCGACGCCTGATTGCAGCGGATTGAGTGCCGTCTACGGAATATCGGCCAATGACCGCAATGGAGATGGGGTGTGAACTTGAGACGTTGGATGATCTGTCGCCTGTTGTCCCTGCTGAGACTCCACAGACTAGACTGCGAAAATTGCAATCCTAGCGGAAGTTGCCGGGGTGAGGACATGCGCAAGCGCCTCGAAGAAATGCGGTGAGGGTAGGAGACCTGACACTCACGACCGGGTCAATGAAGCGGCCTGTCCGTAAATCTGGTCAATGGTGTGCCGCAAAGCAATCATATTGCTGCGGGAGGACGCGGTGGCGTGGCTGCTAGGGTCTTTAGCAAGTTCTAGCTGGTACGTCCTGAGTAGCAACTCACTTTGTTTGTCTAGACGATCTATTTTGTCTGCGTCGATCGGCATAATCTATTGTACGCATGTCCGGGAGTAACAGTGCAACGACATCGCATAGTCGATGTAATCCGGCCCTATCACTCAGAACCCAACACAAAAAGTTAGTTTGATCCGCTGACCGGAGGGTCACCACTACTTGCCGTGTGGCGAATCCCCGATGAACGTCTCGTCGTCATGTTCTCAGTGGTCGCGGGTCTTCGCGGACTGTGGGGCGCTCGCCACATCATTGAGGGGCTAGCAGCCGCTACGCCGCCGCTGCCTTCCGCATGGCGTTCATGTAGCTGTCCATCGTCTGTGTTAACTGCGCATCCACCTCGTCCGCGATGGTCATGACATCGGGTAAGAGCAAGCTGAAATCCAATAGTCTCAGATTGCTCTGCAACGTCCCGAACAGAGTCACTTGGAGGATGCGTGATTCGTGCACCAACATCGCTGGAGTGTAGTTTTGCTGATATCGCAGCTTGCCATGGGCGACGGCGGCCTCGGAGAACGCCGCATCGCTGTCCTTGGCCGTGGCGCTGGGTTTACTCAGGCGTACCACCAAGTCTCGAACCAGCTTCGGCAGATGTCCAGTCCGTTCGTCGTCACTGAGCGATAGGTGGTTGAGTTGACTGCTCTCTTTTGCCCGTGCCAACCAGTCAGCGACGAGGGGGCCAATGCAGCGGTCCAGTATCGCGGCCACCCTCTGCTTTTCCACCCGAACAACGGGTTTGCGGTTGAGCATCTTTTCACGGATGAGATCGACAAGTTTCCTAACGTCGAAGGGCTTCACCATGATTTCGTCAGCTTCTAGCAGGATAGCGCCCATCGCGCTCTGCACGTCCGGATAGCCACTGACCAGCAGCGTAAGAGCATTCGGCTGGGAGCGGCGCATCGCGGTAACCACGGTGAAACCGTCTCCGGGGTTCGGCATGTGCAGGTCGGTCACGAGTACGTCGAAACTCTCCGTAGCGATACGTCTCAGAGCGTCTGTGACGTTGGTGGCTGCGATTACTTCGAATCCATAGCCTTCGAGGGTCAACGTCATCATGTCGCGAACGGCATCATCATCGTCCACGAGCAGGACTCTGTGCTTAGCGGCCCTTTCGGTCGAAACCGCACTCGGAAATGGAACAATGGATTGTTCGGTCGGAGTCATAGCGACACTACCCCCATCCTACGTAGTGACAGTGTGACTGAGGTGTACTCTGGAAAATGTATAGAATTGAACAGTTATTGAGATTGTTACTGGGGATCTTGTCTCAGTTAAACACGTGGCCATGGGTTAGTGGCGAAGCACACGGCATTCGACCTAAGACCGCTTCACGTTACCTATTGTGTCAATGTAGCTTTCAGGCCGGGCCCCGAGGGTTCAGCCTTTTTTGCGTCCAAGCCCTAATTGACGACTTACCGAGAATAGAAGCGTATGATGGCCTTGCACGTAAGAAAGTTGAAATATGCAATGTCAGCAAACAGTTCGACGCCCTCCGGTCACCACATCGGTATCCTCATGTCCCCGAAGGGCCGTTTTCTGGAATGCGTAAACTGTAGACTGTCCTTCAAGTTTCCCGATGGTGCGCCCTACGACACCGTTGCCAAACAGTTTGAATCTCATTCTTGCGATGTCCCAAGCCCAACCAAAAAAGATACGCTCGTGGAAAATCACACTGGCACGATGAACGGGTGAGCCATGACCACTTCAGTGTCGAGGAAAGCGCGGCTCTGCTCCATGCGATCTTCCCGAACTACCCAGACATTCGTCAGATGAAGCCCGCGCCGGAGGTCGGCGCGTTCTTACGGACTTTGCGATCCGGAGAGCAGTCGCAAACTGGCGCAGAGCCCCGTAACCCCACGAAATAGTCGGTTGGTAACACGCTGAATTACTTCTCGCCAACGATTATTTGCAGTGCGATTGAAAGGAATCGCAGCCTGCCCGATTTCTGAGGCGTGCGCACACTCGGCTCCGGTCCCACCAAGGAAGAGCCCTCCCCCCGTCCTGTATCTTCTTTGCGGGACCGTCGAGAGCGGAATTGCCTTCTTTTACTCTGCAAATCTTTGGGAATCATCGCGATTTTGCGACGGCTACTGGTTCAATGTCTTAGCCATACAGTGTCTACTCTATTTTCACCCTGCCACTAAATGGCTAAATTCCCGCTACTTGGCAGCACCGTCCGAGGAGGAAGGGAGTTGCAAGTAACGGGAGAGCGGACTCCAAACCCGCCACGTTTGCCCAGATGACCCGTCGTTCGACTCGGGGGAGGGGGATCGACGGGCTTTGGGCGACTGTGGAATCTAGGTGCGAGTGCACTTATCCTCCAGAAAGCCATTCATCGTATTCAGCCTAAAACCAGAGATTTCGCCGTCCATTGGGAAGCGTTGAAACTCAAGAACGATGCCGCCAAGTCTCCGTCGATTTTCTATCAGCCTTGAAGGATGACTTGGGTTGGTTCTGCTCTAAAACTGTCGGTCAGTGATGGTCCCATGTCCTAAAGGTTCTCCGGTTTCTTAATCGTAGCACTCGAATCTGCTTCAACGATGACATCCACCTTTGCTCCGGGTTTGAGTTGAGCTTTCTCACCTTTCTCGTCAGTTACCACGTTTTCAATGCGAATCTCCCGATACAGGTCGTCAGCATCGTGAATGTCGATCTGTGCCTTCTCCGGTTCGCTTGGAATGGCGGGCTTGATGACCTTCTGGACGGTACCTTGCAGCTTTTTCCGCTTCCGGCTCATCGGCAACCTCCTCTAGAGACCGGGCATTGCACCGGATTGTAGCACCAGAGCACGGACATACGAGTTGTTGCACTGCGTTTGGCGCGGCAAAAAAAGCCCGCCATGCGGCGGGCTAATTGCGACGGGGGAATTTGGGGGGAGGATGAATGCCTGCTCATTCTCACGCCTCGATTGACTCCGTGTCTGTGACTCCCATCACATCGATGCCGACAACTTACGTAAAGAGTCACGCAAACTGAGAATCTCTGGTTGGAATGACGATTTATTCCGTTTCGCACTCTCAGGATTTTGCACCATTCCGAGGGCATTTGCGGTTATTGACAACTGGAGGAGATGAGGTTCGGAAAGCATTGCTGCGAAAGGAGATTGGAACCTCAGAGTGCGACTTCCACTTTTCGAGCACTCCCGCATGAATTTCCCGTGCAGGCACATGTCTACCGTGTATTTACAAGGATTTGGCAGTTCCCCGTAGCCTAGTTAAGTTGTTGAATGTATTAGATATGGGAGAATTGGCAAGGTCGCACTCTACCACTGAGTTACTCCCGCTCGTTCTCTCATTCTACAGCACTTGCACGTTTCGGCCAAATCACTGCACCCGCACTTTGCGATCACGCCGGATACAGTCTGGTGTTTGATCTTGCACTCGCGGGAATGTATGGAACACGTTCGATACTGGGGGAGCCTGCCCATCATGCCTCATCAGGGGACCTCGACAGTGGACCTCGACGCAGTGCCTATCGTGCAGCCGATGGTCGCCGCATTCGGACTGCTATGCGCACGATTAGGACTAGGCTGCCTGCCGTTTTGTCTCAACTGGCAATCCGGTGTTCTGCCAGGCTTGGAACCCACCACGAAGCGCCCAGACGTTCTTGTAACCGTGTTCTTGAAGTTTTTGCACCAAACTGGCGCTAGATGCTTCGTTTGGTCACGTGCAGTACGCCACCGGGCGGCAACAGAGGCCATACCGTTGCCAAATTCGGAACCACGGGCTATGTGCGAGCATTTCATCGTGCCTTCGATTGGTAGCAGATATGTCGCTTGCGCTGAGTGGCCTAATATCCGGCGCTTCGAACATTTCCTGTAGCTGCTCGATGTCGTCAATGATGCGTTCAACGTGCATGCGTCACATCATCTAGGAGAAAGCGCGGAGCGGTCAATCTGAAGCGACAACTAGCGTGGAATCCCTCGTTTTGTGACCAGATAGACGGCAAAGCTACCCAGCCAGTGACCACCCTCGTAGTGCTCCCCTGTGACAGCCGCCAAACCAGCACTCTTGTGCGCCTCGGCACTTGCCATGATCGACGGTAGCCGCTTGTCGGTTTTCGGTAAACCAGCGGCGGTTCCCTCTAGCATCCATGCCCGGCTGAGATTAAGCCCATCCAAGTGCGCCAGCTTTGGATCGCTTGGATCAGGCGACACAACGGGCTGCAACCAGTTATCGCCGCCCGACGTGGAGATTTGGGGCATGAATGTTCGGAGCCAGCGTGCAAACTCTTGGCTCGACAGCAGACGACGCATCAGGTCTGCTTCGCCGATGCATGGTGATAGGAAATCCTCACCGGAGGGCTCATAGGCCAGCGGGCAGTCCTTGTCACTGAGGTAGAACTGCTTGGCTTTGGACACAACTAGTTCGGCGAATTTCTGATCGCCATTGCTGTGCGCATAATCGAGAATCAGACCGAGCGCGAAAGCGGTCTGGTCGTGTTCGCCGATCCGCACTGGGTTGGAGAGTTTGGGCAGCCAGTTCTTCAGCCGCTCTAGCGCGGCTTCCTCAAGCGGACGCAGATTAGCCGCCATCTCTTTAGCCTGCGGATCGTCCCATTCGCGAAGTTCCGCAACGAGTTGAAGAAGCCATGCCAGCCCATACGGGCGCTCAAAACTGGATCGTCCTTCTCCTCGGAGATATGCAGCCTCCTGCACGATGTTTTCTGTGGTGAGGCTTTGCCGCAGTGCTTCGCGAGCAGCCGGAATAAACGGCGCGTCCGGAAACGTCCTGACCAAGCGAACGAGGAGCCAATGCCCGTGCACAGACGAATGCCAGTCATAGCAGCCATAGAAGGCAGGCGTCAGTTTCCGTGGCGGGGCCGCATCTGCATCGCTATTCAACGTGTGGCTAATGTGATTTGGGTACTCTTTGTGCACGCAAGCGAGTGCGAGATTTGCAAACCGCCCAGCCGCTTTGGTGTCGAACTCACCTTTGTTTTGGGCGGCAGCACTCATTGTGAAGAGCAGGAACACGGCGCAGACAGTCAATTTCATCGGCTAATACTTTAGCCGAAGATGGAGAACAAGGCGAAGACGAGATTCGTGACTGCGACCGCAGGGTTGGCAGGACTAGCTCATATACCAGCCACCATTGACCGAAATTGTCTGCCCGGTCATGTAGTCATTCATTGCCAGCATCACTGCCACCGAAGCGATGTCATCCACCGAGCCAAAGTGTCCCATTGGAATAAGATTCGGGTTGGCGTTGGGGTTGCTGGTCACCATATCGGTCTCGATCAGCGCGGGAGCAATAGCGTTCACAGTGATTCCGTCTCGAACGAATGACGAGGCGCAGGAGTGCGTCAGTCCTATGATCCCCGCCTTGGAGGCCGCATAGTGCGCTCCCACTGCCCCGCCCGTCTGTGCGGCGACTGAAGACAGGTTGATGATTCGTCCCCACTTCCTTTGTCGCATGCCGCCAATCACAGCCTGCGTCACCAAGAACATCGACTTTAGATTGACGGTGAGCACTTCGTCCCATTCCACCTCGGTAATCTCCTCCAATTTGCGCGGATGAGCGATACCCGCGTTGTTGATGAGAATGTCGATGCCACCAAGCTGCGCCTCGACCTCTGCGATCATCCGCCTCACGTCAGCTGAGACTGACACATCGGCTTGAATCGCGATTGCCTTCCGCCCTGTCCCAGTGATCTCGCTACAGACGGCATTGGCAGCGGCCGCTCGTTCGCGGTAGTTCACAGCGACATCGGCACCAGCCTTGGCCAGTGCGATTGCAACTGCGGCCCCGATTCCGCGACTCCCTCCAGTAACAAGAGCGATTCGATCCTTTAGTCCTCGCATGCTAAACACGGTACCGCTGCCGAGCCCCGCGGAGCTACTTTGAAATTGATTTGAATCCGTCATAGATCAAGTAGATGCCGAGGACGACGGATTGTCGGTAATCATTGTGAAAGTTACCCGTCTGACCGCCATGTCCCAGCGATTTGGATTTCTGCGCAACATTATGCAATGTTACTTTTCAGGTGACCACGAAAGATTGGAGTCCCTGCCACTCTTGATGCAAGCGAATTTGGCCGCCAGCCAGACTTCCAACTCCCATGCGCACCGCAGGTTAGGACTGTCCTTCACCCCGATTGATTCGCATCGGCGTCTCTTCGTTAGGAATGGCATATCGCGAGCACTGGGAACATGTCATCAGAAGCGAGGTCTCTATGACAACGCGAAATTTGATGATGGCACTCCTGATTACCTTTGTACTCGGAGCGGGCGTGGCGTTTCGCAGTCATGAAAACGCTCTGAACGTACTCGTGGTGCGCCAACTCACTGATCAACTGGCGCAGGCCAAATCCGAACTTGCTGATGCTACGGTTCGACTATCAGAGGCAAACAAAAAACTCGGATTCCTCGAATCCTCTAAAGCCCGTGTTCAGGTGACAGCCTATGCTCTGACCGATGATTTCGGCCCCAATCCGGCCTTTTCGAACAGCGCTCCCGCAAGGAGTGCCTATGCGGTGCCCAAGCACACTCTTCCGGCCGAGAAAATCTTGAATGTAGCACTCTCACCCACGGCAGAGCGGAAGCTGCATGCCAATCTCAACGACACAATTGTGCTGATGTCCCGAAATCGTGCCCGGGAGCACCTCGCACGCTTCGTGGACCGCACGGCACAAACTGAAACTCGCCCGGTCGTAGATATCCTATTTGCGGATGCTCATGAAGCCCGCATCTGGGGGCGGCAATCATTCTATGCAGTGAACATTTCCCGGTCTGATTCCCCATTTCAGCAGTAGTGGCCTGCGGTGATTCACTATTCCAGTTTGTAAGTAGATAGCGGGTCGCAGCGAGTTAAGACAGGCGCAGACTCTTGAGCGAGGCTCGAGCCGACCCCCGACTGATGTCGGGCACAATGATTAATTCAAGAATGGTGACATCCGAAAGTTCAACGTGATATTCCTCGACCTCGCGTGTTGCGTTCGGGGGACTGGAGATTCCACTATCGGTCGCATCAGCAAAGCAAGCGCCTGACCAATAAAGACACAATTGTTCTCCCCGATTTTGCCAACACAAAGCTCTCCCGTTCACCACAGCTGCGAACTGGCAGCCTTCCTACCGATCGATCCGAACCTCACAAATCTGAGAAGCCCCTAGTTTGCCGGGGGCTTGGCGGCGGCCTGGTTCTGCTGGGCTTGAATCTGCTGTCGCTGCTGAAAAAGGCGCGTCATGTCCTGAATCATTTGTGGAAGCGGGGATCCACTGGGGCTTGAAGCTGGAGTGGCAGTCGACGAGATTGTGGACCTCGCGGTGGGCTCGCCACCAGACAGGCCTGCATCTGCCGTAGAAGGTGCCTGAGGGTCCGTGCTTGCTGGCTGCGAGTTAGCCGATTCGGCCCCGTCGGGTGCGGAGCCCGACTCCGAGGCCGGTGGTTGAGCTTCGCCATCAGCGATCGCGGATTCAGCGGCTGCAGCAGAATTTTCAGGGGTCGGCTGGTCGGCTGCTTCAGCAGCCGCCGCTTCTGCAGCCGTCTGGAAGGTGCGCTTCCCAGGTGCAGAATAGCCGGGCATCAGCCGCATTCCTGGGCGTTGCGGGGTGTCGGCGACGACAGCATCGTCAATTTTGTCGCCACGCGCGGTCACGATCACACTCCGAAGGCCATCTTCGTCGTTGTCGGAAGCCTGGATGACGTAGTCAAAATCGGTGCCATATAGCAGCGAGGATAGGACCTCGCGCACTGGCACCGGACCGAGGTGCACGGCCACCCGTTCCGTGGAAGCGCCTCCGGGGAAGTCGACCGAAGCCCCAGTCTTGGCGCGAACCGCCAGCAGGATATCGGATAATCTGGAGTTCTCCGCGTCGATGGTGAGCAGTTTTCCGTCCCAGGCTACTTCCGGCGGTTGAGGAAGAGTCTGCTCTGGAGTAGCCGATCCGTAAATCGGCACCACCGGATGCGGCACTTGCTGGACAGGAGCGACAACTGCGGGCATCGCTTGGTTCTCTTTTCTCTCCTTGATGCGGGGCGGACCTGGAGTTGCCTGAGCGGAGGCAGAAGAAGCGAAAACCCAAATCGCTAGTCCCATCAGGACTTCAAGGCGCCAGGCAAGACCCTGCTGGACTCGGCCGGACCTGGGAAATGGGTGTCTCGCGAACCCTGAAAGGATTTGCGTCACGACCCTCACCCCTTTCTCTCACTTATGTCCAGCGCACAATGTGCCCGCGATGATGCAGCCTGATGAAACGTATCGTTGGCGTGGCTGGGGAAGATACCGGCAAAAAGGCTCCGGTACAAACAGAAAATGTGCAGGTTCTTGCACTTCTCCTGCATAGCTGACTTCTGTTTTTCTAGCACCGGCGCATCCGTTCGGTGTTTGCTCCAGAGCAAGGAGAGGCAAATTCAGTTAAGCCTTGAACATAGCTGTCAAAATCTTGCCGTCTTTGCGCTAGAGCAAATAGGAGCACCCTGCCTTGCGCTATCAAACTGTGTGGTCTCAACTTTCAGTTGGGATCAGAGGCTTAGATATCAACGTTCAGTTGCCCTTCTTGCGGGTACTCCCCCCCTGCGCTCGGGCCGATGCAAACGCAAACGGTCACCGGATGTTAGCGGAATGAGAGGGGAATGCGTTCCCTGCCCTGCAACACTCCGATTGACTTGAGATGGCGATCGTAACAAAGCACAGGGACCAATTCCAGGAGTCCTGTGGTGGGGAAAGTAATGGCAGATTCAGATTGTTTGGGAGGCGCTTCGGCGCCTCAGTGGGACTCGATTGGCTCAGAGGAATACCTCCTCGCTGTTGCTCAATCCCAGCCCGCCCGTTTAAGAACGACTGAGGTACTGGCCCCTCCAAGAACAGACCTTCCCGCGTCGCTCCTGTGGCTCGCACGCTGCGCCGAGGCCTTCGAACCGGTCTGCTCTATTCACGCACGTCACGTCAATGCGCTGAGGATCAAGTAGGCCCTATATGAGTTCCCAACCGATGCTTGAACGCTTGCTCCCTATGGATGCCGGAAGCGCGCTGAGGCGGCGGGCCGCTTCTGTCCAGCCTTTTGCGGCATTTGCGGACCTTTCCCCGGCCGATTGTATTGCGATTGTATCGAGCGCGACGGAACGGCAGTTCTCACGACGGCATACTCTTTTTTTCGAAGGTGACCCGGTTCGGCAGGTGGTACTGCTGGTTTCGGGCTGCGTCAAGATTATGCAGCTGGGTGCGAACGGGAGCGAAGTCATCTTACGGCTCAACGGACCTGGCGACGTGCTCGGCGGTGTTGGACGCTGCTCAGGCTGTGAGCATTGCTCGACGGCACGGACCGTACAAACGTCCATGGCCCTGGTCTGGGAGACAGCACAATTCGAAGCGATTTCGGAGCGTTATCCAACTCTCCGGCGCAACATCGCGCACGTGCTCGAGCGTCGCCTTAATGAACTGGAAGTACGCTTCCGGGAAATCTCGACAGAGAAAGTGGCCCCGCGGCTCAGCAGCCAGTTGGTGCGCCTGCTGGACCAGGTGGGCAAGCCGACGGATGGCCACATAGAAATCGCGCTCTCCCGGCGGGAGTTGGCGCAATTAACCGGTACAACCCTGTTCACGGTAAGCCGGCTGCTTTGCCAATGGGAGCAGCAAGGAATTCTGAGCGCTCGAAGAGAAGCGGTGCTGGTTCGAGACGTGCCGGCGTTGGTTGACCTGTCGCACAGGGAATAGATTTCATCACTGCGATCAAACTAAAGCGCGCTTGAGGGTTTGTAAACGGAAGAACGAAGGATGTTGAGGAAACTGGTCGGAACTTGTAGCCTGCTGCTGTTGTGCGCCGGATCCGCGCTAGCCCAGGCAAGCGCGAGTTCTCCAGCCAACGATCGAAGCGCAGCCCACCACCGAAGCTCAGCCCGCGACTGAAGAACAGCAGCCACTCGAAGCCGCACCCTTTCAAAACATAGACGAAATCCGAGTTCTTCCGCAGCCGACTAATCTAAGGGTCAGTCCGAGGATCGCTGCAGTTGCAGTGTAACCAACTGGGTTTGTCCGACCGCGGCGTCGTCGGCATATCCGGCCATGAGGTCTTGCTCGGGACAGGATTCGCGATTGAGAGCGCGCTGACGCCAGACAGCGTAAATGGCGGGGTACACCAGCAGTTCGAGAATGAAGGACGCCAAGATTCCACCGACCATGGGAGCGGCGATGCGCTTCATGACGTCGGAACCGGTGCCCGAACCCCACATGATCGGCAATAGACCGCTGCACATGGTGGCGAAGGTCATAAACTTGGGACGAAGGCGCTTGGCCGCGCCCTGCACGATGGCCTCGCGAAGGTCAGCCAGGTTCTGCAGGCGGCCCTGCCGGCGCGCATCCTCGTAAGCGAGGTCCAGGTAGAGGAGCATGTACACGCCGGTTTCGGCATCGACGCCCAGCAAGGCAATCAGTCCTACCCAGACGCCGACGCTCATGTTGTAGCCGGCGAGATACAGGAAACAGACGGCGCCGACGGCCGAAAACGGAACCGCCAAGAGGATGATCATCGTCTTGGTAAGGGAACGCGTGTTCGCGTACAGCAGCAGCAAGACGATGCAGAGAGTGAGCGGGACAACCTGGGTCAGGCGGTGCTTGACTCGCTCCATGGCCTCGTATTGGCCGCTCCACGAGATGGCGTATCCCGCGGGGAGCTTTACCTGGTCGCGCAACAGTGAGCGGGCTTCGGTGACATAGCTTTCCGGATCGCGGTCGGCCACATCGACGTAGACATAGCCGGTCAGCATTCCGTTCTCGTCGCGAATCATCGCGGGGCCGCTGCTGGTGCGGATCTCGGCGAGTTCGCCCAGCGCAATCTGCCGCTGTCCGCCGGCCGGAACCAGCACACGCTGCAACGCTCCGAGGTCACTGCGGAAGTCGCGCATGTAGCGCACGTTGACTGGATAGCGCTCCCGGCCCTCGACTGCGGTGGTCACGTCTTCGCCGCCAATTGCGTTTTCGACCGCGAGTTGGGCGTCTTCGATGCTCAACCCGTACCGTGCCAGCTTCTCGCGGTTCCAATTGAAGTTCAGGAAATAGCCGGTGCCGGTGCGCTCGGCAAACACGCCGCGCGTTCCTCTGACGCGAGGTAAGAGGGTCTCGATGCCTGTTCCGATCTGCTCAATCGTCGCCAGATCTGCGCCTGAGATTTTTAGACCCACAGGAGTCCGCATGCCGGTCGTGAGCATATCGATGCGGCCCTTGATCGGCATGGTCCAACTATTGGTCACGCCGGGGACTTTGAGGGTCTCATCCATCAGATGAATGAGCTCTTCGGAAGAGATCGTGTCGGGGGTGAGATGGCGCAAAGCCGGTAGGGCGAACTGTGGCGCCCACGAAGAGTACCAGGTGCGGACATGACGCCACTCCGAGCGCGGCTTGAGGATGACCACGGTTTCGAGCATGGACAGCGGCGCCGGGTCAGTCGACGTTTCGGCTCGGCCGGCTTTCCCTAACACCTGATCCACTTCCGGGAACCGAGTGAGGATGCGGTCGGTGGTCTGCAGCAGCGTCTGGGCCTGGGCGATGGAAATTCCCGGCATGGTCGATGGCATGTAGAGGATGGCGCCTTCGTCGAGCGGCGGCATGAATTCCGATCCCAGATGCATGAAGATCGGAATCGCAAGCGCGACCATCGCCGCGGCTCCGCCGATTACAGCCCACTTCCAACGCAGCGTCCAGCGAACTACTGGTTCGTACAAGCGCATCATCGCGCGGCTGAGAGGGTGATTCTCTTCGGAGCGAATTTTTCCTACCAGTAGCGCGTTCACTGCCCGGGCGAGCCAGCGTGGACGGAAGGTCAACGGCTCGACGCGCGTGAGCAGGAGGCGCAACGCCGGATCAAGCGTGATCGCCATTCCGGCGGCGATGAGCATGGCCAATGTCTTGGTGTAGGCCAGGGGCTTGAACATGCGGCCTTCCTGTGCTTCGAGAGTGAGCACGGGCAGGAAGGCAATCGCGATGACCAGCAGGGCGAAGAAGGTGGGAGGAGCGACTTCCCGGATCGCAGAGAGGATGACGGCGCGATAGTCGCCAGAACGGCCGTCCTTTTGCCACTGCTCCAGTTTCTTGTGCGTTTGCTCGGCCACCACGATCGAGGCGTCGACCAGTTCGCTGAACGCAATCGCCACCCCGGCCAGCGACATGATGTTGGCGCTGATGCCGAGCAGGCGAAACGGGATGAACGACAACAGCACCACGACCGGCATGGTGACGATGGGAATCGCCGCGCTGGGGAAATGCCACAGGAAGACGAGGATGATGAGAGCTACGGTGAGGACTACCTCGAAGATGGTGGTTTTGACGTTGCTGATGGCGCGGTGGATCAGTTGCGCGCGGTCATAGATGGGAACGATCTTGACGCCTTCGGGCAGCCCGGGAGTGATCTCAGCGATCTTTTGTTTGACCCGATCGATGACGGCGACAGCGTTTTCACCGCTGCGCATCACGACAATGCCGGAAACCACTTCGCCCTTGCCGTCGAGATCGGCCACGCCGCGGCGCAGGTCCGGCCCTTCCACCACCTGGCCGATGTCCTTGATTCGGATGGGAGTGCCGTCGGCGCTGGCGTCGAGCACGATGTTCTTGAATTCGTCGATCGAAGTCGCGTAGCCGCGGCCGCGGACCATATATTCGGTGCCGCCAAACTCGAGCAGGCGTCCGCCGACTTCCTCGTTGCCGCTGCGCACCGCGTCGAGCACGCGGCGGATGGGAATCCCGTACGCCTGAAGCCGGTTGGGATCAACGTTGACCTGGTACTGACGCGTGTATCCGCCGACAGGCGCCACTTCGGCCACGCCCGGCACAGCGCGCAGGTAGTAACGCAGGTTCCAGTCCTGATAGGAACGCAAGTCGGCGAGGCTGTGTTTACCCGAGGTGTCGACCAGCGCGTATTGATAGACCCAGCCCAGAGCGGTCGCATCGGGGCCCAACTCAGTCTTCACGCCCTCGGGCAGCCGGGACTGCACGCTGGACAAGTACTCCAAAGCTCGCGAGCGCGCCCAGTAGAGATCGGTTCCATCTTCGAAGATCACATACACGTAGGAGTAGCCGAAGTCGGAGACGCCGCGCACTGTCTTGACTTTCGGCGCTCCCACCATGGCGGTGACAATGGGATACGTGACTTGGTCTTCGATGATATCGGGGCTGCGATCCCAGCGCGAATAGATGATGACCTGGGTCTCGCTCAGGTCTGGCGTGGCGTCGAGCGGCAGCGACATCATGGCCCACCAGCCGAAGACGCAGCCGAGGGCAATGCCGGCCAAAACGACCAGCTTGTGCTTCACCGAAAAGTCGATAATGCGGTTGATCATGGCCGGCGCCCGGATCGATTCAAGGCCAGATAATGCTCGGGTTGTGCGCTGAAGTTTCGCTTGCACCGATCGGAGCAGAAATAGTAGGTGACCCCATCGCGCGTGAGGGTGTGACCTTGGGCGACGGCCTTGTCGGCGTCAATCATCATGCCGCAAGCGGCATCTTTGACCTTGGTGGAGTTGGCCGCAATGCCGGGCTCGGTGTTGGATTTGGGAGCACCATTCTCCGGCGCACGCGACGGTAGCTTCGTAGGCTGCGAAGGCTGCTGGGCGACGGATTTCAGACGGCTCTCCGAGTCCACCAGGAAAGTTCCCGCCGTCACCACGCGCTCGCCTTCTGCAAGGCCGTGCAGGATCTCCACGCGCTCGCCCGCGCGCCAACCCACTTGCACCTGGCGCGGTTCAAATACTCCATTGCCGCTCTCGACGAAAACTCGCTGCTCGCGTCCCGAGTCAATCAGAGCATCGACTGGAACCGTCAGGCCGGAGGGAACTGAGACCGGCAACTCGACATCCACAAACATGTCGGGGCGGAGGGCGAAGTTGGGATTGTCGGCCTCCAGGCGAAGCTTCAAAGTCCTTGTGGCGGGATCGACTTGCGGCAGAACGTTGGTCACGCGGGCCGTAAAAGTCTTCCCGGTATTCGACAAAGTTACGCGCGCGACGGTTCCGGGGCGAAGGTTCTCGGCCTCCGTGCCGAAGACGTCGGCAAGGATCCACACCTTGCTCAGGTCAGCGATACGATAAAACTCCATCGAGCGCTCGAAATGCTGGCCGGCCATAATATTGCGGGAGAGGATGAATCCGTCGGCAGGCGCGACCAAATCAACAGTCTCGGGAAGCAGGCGGTTTTCCGACATCTGATTAGGGCGTGTTCACACTACATCAATAATTGACGAGTAAGATGAGTGGCATGGAACTTACTCAACAACAGTATGAGCAAATTCAAGAGTGCTTGCCGGTGCAACGCGGCAATGTGCGTCACGAGAATTTGGTCTTGCTCAACGCCATCCTCTATGTGGCCGAGCATGGGTGCAAGTGGCGCGGATTGCCCTGCCGGTTTGGCAATTGGCACAGCATCTACGTACGCATGAATCGCTGGGCCAAGAAGGGTGTGTTGGATCAGGTATTCGCCAAGTTGCAGCAAGAGCAGATTCTGCGGCTCAAGATCGAAGCCTTCAGTTTGGACTCGACTTCGGTGAAGGTGCACCCCGACGGCACTGGGGCTTTAAAAAACACGGACCGCAGGCCATCGGAAAGTCGCGCGGCGGATGGAACACCAAAATTCATCTGGTTGCCGCGAATGCTCGAACGGCAATAATTTTCTGCTTGTCGCCCGGAGAAGCGCACGATGCTCCGGTGGGCCGGCAACTGCTGCTGGAACTCGGTCCGCTGCCGGTCGAAGTTCCGCTAGTGATGGACCGTGCCTACGAAAGCGACGAAACCCGTCAATTGGTGCTGGAATTGAATATGATCCCGGTGGTGCCGCCCAAATCGAACCGGCGCGAACCTTGGGATTACGATCGCGAACTTTACAAGAAACGGAACCAGATAGAGCGCCTGTTTCGACGACTGAAAGGGTTCCGCCGCATCTTCTCGCGTTTCGAGAAACTCGACGTTGTCTTTCTGGCCTTCATCTACTTTGCATTCATCATCGAGGCTCTGAGATAGTGTGAACAGGCCCTAATCTGTTCATCGCTCATGCCCAGATTGCGCAAGCGGTCGGTGTAGCCCTGAATACTGCTCACCCCTTGTCTGCTCACAGCGCCGGGAAATGGAACTGTCCGCGACCCATCCTTGCGCTCGGTGCCCTGCACACCCGCGATTGCGGCCAGGTATCCGGAAGCGATTGCCAACGTATCGCCAACATAGGAGGTTGCGAGCTTTTGGTCTTTCTTGACGAACTCTCCCACTGAGTCGTTGTAAGTTTCGCGCACAAATCCATCGGTGCCGGAGTCGACCTTATAGACTCGCGTCTCTTCCGGGACCACTCGACCCAGTACGCGTACCTTCTCATTTGCGGAAGTCTTCGCTACCGGGGCGACGCGAATGCCGAACAACTGCTGTTTTTCAAGATCGATGCCGACCGTGCCCATGGGCATCGGAGCGGCGGGAGCGACCGCGGATGCGACCGGCTCGGCATAGACCGGCTCAAGTTGCATGCCGCAGTCGGGAGCAATGCCTGGGTGGTCCGATTTGTAGTCGGGGTGCATGGGGTCCACCCAGTAAAGGACGTGGCGGGCGCTCGGTGTTGCCGTCGCTGGTCGCGGTGTACGGTGCGAACCCACCACATAGCACAGCAACATCAGCAGGCCGATTGCGAATGTACTGAGAACTTTTTTCATTAAATTGCTGCCTCACTACAAAAAAAACGCCCCCGCCTGAACGAACCATAGTTAGTTCGGAGACGGGGCGGCGGTTGGTGCCGGCGTAGAAGGAGTCGGAGCGGTCGGAGCCGAAGCCGCCGGACTCGGGACGGCCGGGGTCTGACCGGCTGTGCTCGGCGGCGTCGCACCGGAAGTGGCAGATACTACTCCCGGTTGAGCAGCCATCCGGCCGCGCGCCACCTGCGCGGCTGCCTCCGCCTGGGAATCTGCCTGCTTGTACATGGCGGCGCGACGAGATTCCATATCTTCACGCGCCGTCGCGATCCGCAGCTCCTGCAGCTGCGTGTCAAGATGCCGGACCAGCAGCTCCCACATATCAACGTTCGCCTTGGCGAGCGCGTCTTTCGTCCCTGCTTTGGCGCGCATCTGCTTCAACTGCGCACGCATACTCGAGACCGTGCTTTCCATGTCCTGCAAACGCTGACGCGGCGTAATGGTCGCTCTTGTGGTTCCGGTGGCCAACGGAGATATTCCTCTTCGGAAGGGGCGCCGCTGGGCCGTCGGTGGGAGCGCTGCTCCCGGGGCCGAGGTGGAGGGAGCTGCAGTCTGGCCCCACGCGGTCGTCACCGCGAGAGCGATCAGCGCTGCGGCTGCACTTCTGAATTTCATGTTGAGTCTCCTCTGAAAACATGGGTCGGCAACCGAACTTCGATCACGCCGCCGTCTCTTGGCGGCTCGCGTGGGTTACTGACCAAAGCACAACCTTTTCAGAGCAACTGGGGGGGAGGAACCAAAGCCTAACGCGGCATTGCGAATCGTGAATCGTCCAACTTCGGATTCGAGACTATGGTTTCGACCATTATTTTTTCTGTGTCCCGTATCCCTTCCACTGTCGTCTCAAGCAGGTAAGGCATCACGATTCCATTTATTGTCCGGTAGTCGCGGAAGTAAGTTGCGACCGGGTGATACTTACCGTCGAGGCGCCGTGGCGCACCTTCGATTTTCGTTTCCAGAAACGTTTCCGCATCGATCCAGATGTGACGAGCGTTGCCCTTCTTGTCGGTCACTTTGAGCTCGTAAGAGTTGCGGCCGTCTACCTTCTCTGTGCCTTCGAGTTCCACGGTGGAACCCTTCGCCGCGTAGTCGATGAGGAAGCCATCTAGGTCGGACTCCTTGGAGGCTATTTTTAACTCATCGGGAGTGAAGTTCTCCACTTCGTGGCGGTTGAGGAAGGGGCGCAACTTCCACCCTTGCGAGCCGTTGTAGACTTGAACGGCGGTCTGGCCGTTGAACTGAAGCTCAAGTCGCTTCTTCCGCCCACGTTCCAGGTCCAGGACAAACGGTAACAGGGCCTGGTCTTTCTTCCGCTGAGGCACGACCTTCGCCCCTTGCCTCATTCCCTCGGTAGCGTCGGGAACAGGAAACGTTGACCGCTGGTTTCCGCCGGCCTCCAATTTGCCCTTCATCTCCATCGACTGGACTGCCCGCCACGCTGCCAATCCCCCGCGCGCAGCCACGTTCCTGTCGACGATCGTTGCGGCGGTCATCTGGTCTGCCGTAGTCTTCGTCGCCTCAGAGGCTGCCATCGACAACGGAAGAATCGTGAACAACAGAGTTGCACAAAACAGATTCATACTTTTCATTGAAAGCCTCTCCTTGACTAGTCAAACTGGATCCCATCCGGAGCAGGCAAAGGACTCGGCCCCGAGTCGGTCAGTGCGCAGTTTCAGCACAGCACCGACTTAGTCTCCACGTTTTCAAATATCGAACCTTGCCACCGCGGTCTACTACGCCTTGCATGTTTCAAGGATGCTGCGTCGGGGTACCAACTCCACCTCTTCGATTGTCAGGACGAGCGATTTGACGTCCCCACTCGCCGATCTACCAGCCGGCCTTCTCCGGATTCTGCATGCTCCCCAACTCCAGTTAATACCTCAATTGCTGCGCAGGCTTTTTGATCTGGAGCAAGGAGCGAACGCTTCGATCTGATTGCGGCGCCCCATGAGAGCCTCCCCGAAAAGCCTCTGCGGAAACAAGCTAAGCCTCATGTATCCAGACACATACAGAACACAACGCTTTCGCCTCGCTGGGACCGTAAAGCGGAAGCCGGCACCGGCAGGCACCGGCTTCCCGTCATCCTGCTACTTCGTGCTGCTATTTCTTGCGGGTACCAAAAGGAGTAGCCGGTGTGTGCCATTGTTGCTGCGACTTGCTTCGCAACCTCAGCGGCCGCGCGGCAGCAGCCACAGAGCCCGTGCAACTATTCGTGATGGTAGTTGAGGTGTCGGCGAAGCTGTTCGACCCAATGCTCGCCGTTGCTTACGGCATCCGAAATTATCGGATAGCACGGTAGTCCTTTCTTGCAAGTTCCAACCTGGCCATTGTTTGCAGCAGCGGTTGAGCGGCAAGCAGCGGCAGAACCGCGAGCCAAAGCAAAAATCTGCATCGAATCATAGTCGTTCCTCTTCCTGAGCAGTGAGCTCACGGACGCATAGCTTTTGGGTGTTAAAGGAGTGTGCGCACAAAAGCGACCGAAAGCTAAATCGTCCGTCACCAGCAGCTATAGCCTGGTCGGTTTTTTATTACTAACCGGGGGAAAGATTGGCTTGGAGAAGGTAAGTACCACTGATCTACCTTACATCAACATCTAGTAACATGACACTAACATGGCGGATAATAACACTATAACTATATGTTTCCTACTTACTTAGCCGACGCATTTTGATTTTGCAGGGACAGCTTGCCTTTTGCCGCTTGTCCTGATGCCCGACGAGCACGGATCCTCTGTCGAACTTGTCTTTGCTGTTCAGGCGCCAGTACCCTATAAATGCGGCCGTACTCCATACGCGTGTACCCCATGATCATGGCGTCTTTCTGGTCCCCGGATAACTTTGCGTCCTGAGCTACCACATCCTTACGCGACTTCGTATCCCGGCGAATCTTGTCAATCTCCGATTTCTGTTCATCGGTGTAGGTCAGCCCCGCAAAATCAACTCTTCCACCGGCGACGAATTGTTCTCCGGCACGCCAGCTGGGGCAGGCGGCGTGAGCCACCGATAGTCGTAGATTCCTGGAGGTTCAGCCTTCGCCCCGCGCGTGACGGTTGCAAAAGCCAGAACCCAGCCGCGCAGCGCCGGCATGGGAAAGTCGGCACGGAAATGCCGGGTAGAGTGGGCGATAAGCAGTCGAGTCCCGGAGGGACGGCAGAGGTTTATACCCGCTCTCTCGCCGCGGGTGGTAGGCTTACTCGGGCGTAAAGTAATCCACCGTTACAGGACTCTCAAACAGCGAGTAATCGCGCGTCACCACCGTGATGCCGCTATCGGTCACGAAGTAACGCTGGCGATCCGCCTCGGCGTCATAGCCGATGGTGGTGCCCTCCGGCAGATGCACGTCGCGGTCAATGATGGCGCGGCGCACGCGGCAGCGGCGTCCCACGCTGACGTGGGAAAACAGAATGCACTGGTCCACTTCCGAATAAGAGTTAACCCGCACGTCTGGGGAAAGCACCGAGTTCTTGACCATTCCACCAGACACGATGCAGCCGTTCGACACGATTGAGTCGAGCGCCGTCCCGGTGCGTCCCGCTTCCGCGAAGACGAACTTCGCCGGCGGATACTGCCGCTGGTGCGTGCGAATCGGCCACCGCTCGTCGTACAGATTGAACACCGGCGACACCGAGACGATGTCCATATTGGCTTCGTAGTAGGCCTCGAGCGTTCCCACGTCGCGCCAGTACAGAGCTTCCTTTTTGTTCTCGTCGACGAAGTCGTAGGCGAACACCCGGTAATCGTCCACCATCTTGGGCAGAATATTCTTGCCGAAGTCGTGACTGGACTGCGGGTTCTCCGCGTCTTTGAGTAACACGGGAATCAGCACATCGGCATTAAACAGATAAACCCCCATCGATCCCGCGACTTTGGCGGGATTAGCCGGGTACCGCAACTTCGTCACCTTCGGCTTCTCCTCAAAGCCGTTGATGCGCCCGTCCTTGTCTATGTCGACCACGCCAAATTGGTAAGTCTGCTCGGGATCGATCTGAATCGTGGCCAGCGTGATATCGGCAGCCGAATCGAGATGCTGCTTCATCATCTTGCCGTAGTCCATCTTGTAGATGTGGTCCCCGGCGAGAATCAACACGTGCTTGGGTTGCTCTGACCCGATGGAATAAATATTCTGATACACAGCGTCGGCCGTTCCCTGATACCACTGATCACTCACCCGCTGCATCGGCGGCAGCACCTCGATGAACTCCCCCACCTCGCGCCCCAGGATGTTCCAGCCTTCGCGAATGTGCCGGTTGAGCGAGAGCGCCTTGTATTGCGTCAAGATATAGACGCGGCGCAGATCGGAGTTCAGACAGTTGGAGAGAGTGATGTCGATGATGCGATAGATGCCGCCGAAGGTAACTGCCGGCTTGGCCCGGTCGCGAGTGAGAGGATAAAGGCGCTCGCCGGCGCCGCCTGCCAATAGAACCCCGAGAGTATCTTTCATGACTCACCTCTCAGATCCCGTCCCCAACTCCCCAGCCGGAATCAGCCTTCCCGCACGGCAGATGCGAAAAGAAAACAGTAGATGGTAGCACAGGCAGCAAGACCGCAACTGCCTGCCGCCCGGACCACTTATAATGCTGCGCGAAGCAGTCGTGCAAGACGGAGCGGAACCCGCCATGGGTGGTAAGGCTAAGACGCAACCTAAGATGCAAACGACGATCGCCGAGTCTGGCTCTAAACAGCTTGGCATGGAGCGGGACATCACCCGGCGCGATTTTCTGAACGCGACCCTGCTGGCTTCCGGCGGTCTATTGCTGACTCCGGCCTCGCCCTTGGACTTACTGCAAGCCAGGGCTTCAAAAATCGATGACGATTGGACCGGCTACGGTGGCACCGGCGACTACGCGAATTCCAACGGCAACACCACCGCCGTCCTCGAAGCCGGCCACCAGATTCGCGACGGAATGTTTGAGAGCCTTCCCGCGAATCTGATCGAAACCGGCGAGACGTACGACTGCGCTGTCGTGGGCGGCGGCATCAGCGGCTTGGCGGCCGCGCTGCTTTTTCAGCGGCAGGTGGGACCGGGCAAGACTTGCCTCGTACTCGACAACCATCCCATTTTTGGCGGCGAGGCCAAACGTAACGAGTTTCTCGTGGACGGCCACCGCTTGATCACGCATCAGGGATCAGCATTCTTCCCCGTTCCTTACCCGCATAGTTTCATCGGACGGTTCTACGAATCGATTGGACTGAAGACGCCCCGCCTCGAATATCAGAAGTGGAGCGGCCCCGCGCCGGAGATGTCGCTCAGCTGCACCCCGTACCTGGGCTCGGCGCCATACGGCCTGTACTTCGGCGCCAAGTTCGGCCAGCCGCAAGGACTGTGGCTCACCGATCCCTGGGGCAAGAAGCTTGAGGGCGCCCCGATCTCCGCGAAGGCGCGGGACGAACTTCTGAAATTTCAGTCCGCAGGCGATGCGGGAGCACAGGCGCCGAAATATCCTGGCGACGCCATTTCGCGGCGGCTCGACACAATCACGCTCGAAGCTCACATGATGGAGCGCCACGGCATCAGCCGCGATACGATTCGTACATTTCTTTCCCCGGTCGAGGGCGGTGGATACGGCCTGGGCCCCGACGCACTCTCCGGCTACACCGCCTATGCGGCCGACATGCTGCATCCGCTCGACATCAGCGACGAGACCGGCCAGCAGATGTTTCCCGACGGCAACGGCGGTCTGGCCAGGCTGATCACCAAAACGTTAATTCCGGAATCGATCGCGGGCAAGCATTCGCTGGAAGACGTGTGCCGCAACGCCGTGAATTTCGCCGCACTCGACCACGCCGGCGCCGCAGCGCGCATCCGGTTAGATTCGACTGTGGTGTGGGTCAAACACGATGGCGATGCGTCGAAGTCCGAGCTCGTCACAATCGCCTACACGCGCGACGGAAAAACGTATCGTGTCCGGGCGCGCTCGGTGGTAATGGCAGGAGGAAGCTGGACCACGCGCCACATTGTCCGCGATCTCCCCGCAGATCATGGAGCCGCCTACAGTCAGTTCTATCGCGCCCCGTGCATGATGGCCAACGTCGCCGTGCGCAACTGGCGCTTCCTATACAAGATGGGAATCTCCGGCTGCCAATGGTTTGAAGGCCTGGGGAATTACACGCAGGTGCGCAAACTAGCGACCTGCGGCGCCGACGCGCCCACGATTTCCCCCGACTCGCCGACCGTCCTCACCCTCAAAGTTCTGTATTCCTACCCTGGACAGTCCACCGAGCAGCAAGGCCATGCGGGGCGTGCGGAGATGATTTCGACTTCTTTCCGTGACTACGAACGCCAAATTCGCCAGCAATTCACCGAAATGTTTGCCCGCACAGGATTCGACGCCGCCCGCGACATTGCCGGCATCATTCTGAACCGTTGGGGGCATGCCTATCTCAGCCCCGCCCCCGGATTCTTCTTCGGCAAAGACGACAAGCCTGCGCCCAGCGACGTGCTCCGTGCCGCGCCCTTCGGCAGAATTGCGTTTGCCAATACCGATCTTTCCGGAGTAGCTGACCACCGGTCTTCCATCATCGAGGCAGACCGCGCCGTAGGGCAGTTGCTGGATCAGGTGCTGGCGGGTAACCGCAGGTTGAAGAGACAGGTTGAAGAGATAAGAGATTAATGTCCGACCCTAGTTGTCCTTATCCCTTTTTTCCTCGTCGATTTTGATGCGGAGCGACTTCAGGAACTTTAGATCCTGGTCGCTGACTTTGAATTCAGGGTTCGTAGACAAGGTCGTGATGAGCGACGTCTTGTCGGCCGGCTTTTCCCCCTGCTTGCTCACGCCAATGGTCGCTTCAAGAACCAGGAAAATATCGTATCCGCCGTCTTTGATGCGGGCGACAACTTCGGAGATCTGCTCCGAATCGGAAAGAGATTCGTTGATCGCGTCGCCCAGCTCCTTCATGAGTTGTTTGAGTTGCGGATCCACTGCGTCCCCCTTGTTAAGACCAAGTTACCACGATCCGCCCTTATGTGCGACTCGCCGCCGAACCGAGATCGCCGACGATTCCGGTTGACGTCAGGCAGGCCAGATCCGGCGCAATCGTCTGCACCGTCGTCATAATTTTTGATGCGTCGGGCAGCGGAACGGTTCGCCGCCCGTTCACGGTTCGGTCATTGTAGCGCCGCAGGCTGTTAAAATCGAGGCCGTGAGCAAAGTCTCGACGATGCGAAAATTGGGCGTGGTCGCGCGGGTCGCCGGCAAGCAGGCCGGACGCAGCCGTACGCTCAGTGCCATTGTGAAAGGTGTACGCGCGACGCTTCGCTCGTTCGGCCATGCCGTGCATTCATTGTGGCTTGAGGTGACCGGCACGCTGTTTCTATCAATTGCAGCCTTCGGCGCCGCCGCGCTGGTTCGCGAGTACATGAAATATCAGGCTGGCCACACGACCCTGAGCCGCCTCGCTGTGGCCTTTGCCTTCACAGTGACGTTTGCCTGGTTCGGCCTGAGTTCGTTCTGGAGGGTGCGAAGGAGGAGCCAGCGTCAGTAACCGCTCGCTTCTAATTGCCTGGAATTTGTTGCTGCGGGGGCAACCCGATGACGGAAAAACTAATCACGGAAAAGTCGAAGACCAGCTCCAGCGCCGCTCAAGAAATCGAAACTTCCTCCCACATCCCCGTAAATCCGCTCTACACCCCAGCCGATCTCAAAGGCTCGGATTACGAGAGCGAAGTCGGATATCCCGGCGAATATCCCTTCACCCGCGGCGTCCAGGCGACCATGTATCGCGGCCGGCTCTGGACCATGCGCCAGTATGCGGGCATGGGCGACGCCGAAGAATCGAACAAGCGCTACAAGTATCTGCTGGCGAACGGGACGACTGGCTTGTCTGTGGCGTTTGACCTGCCCACCCAAATTGGCATGGATTCGGACCATCCCCTAGCAGCAGGCGAGGTCGGCAAAGTAGGCGTCGCGATCGACTCGATCGAGGACATGCAGCGTCTGTTCGATGGCATCGAACTAACTAAGATTTCTACATCGATGACCATCAATGCTACCGCGTCCATCCTGCTGGCCTTATACGTGGCGGTGGCGCGGCGGCAGGGCGCCGACATCCGCAAGCTGTCAGGCACGGTGCAGAACGACGTGCTCAAGGAATACATCGCGCGCGGCACCTACATTTACCCCCCGCACCAGGCCATGCGCGTCATCACCGACATGTTTTCCTGGGCCAACGAGCATATGCCTGACTGGAACACCATTTCGATCTCCGGCTATCACATGCGCGAAGCCGGATCGACCGCCGTCCAGGAGGTGGCGTTCACCCTCGGCAACGGCATGGCCTACGTAGAAGCGGCAATCAAGGCTGGTCTCGACGTTGACAAGTTCGCACCTCGGCTCTCGTTCTTTTTCAACTCGCACAACAATTTTCTGGAAGAAGTGGCCAAGTTCCGCGCCGCGCGCCGCATGTGGGCGCGCATCATGCGCGAACATTTCAAGGCCAAGAATCCCCGTTCGTGGATGCTGCGCTTCCACACGCAAACCGCCGGATCAACCCTCACTGCCCAGCAACCGGAAAACAATATCGTGCGCACCGCAATCCAGGCGCTGGCTGCCGTCCTTGGCGGGACACAATCGCTGCACACCAATTCCTACGACGAAGCGCTCGCTCTACCCACTGAGCAGGCGGCCCGCATCGCCTTGCGCACGCAGCAGGTCATCGCCTACGAATCCGGGGCGCCGCAAACCATCGATCCCCTCGCCGGATCGTATTACGTCGAGACCCTTACCAACGAAATCGAGAAGCGCGCCGCCGAATATCTGGGCAAGATCGAAGTTCTCGGCGGCATGCTCAAGGCCATCGAGCGCGGCTTCGTGCAACAGGAAATTCAAAACGCCGCCTACGAATACCAGCGGCAGGTGGACCGCCAGGAAGCGATCGTCGTAGGCGTGAACCGCTTCGAAGTAGAAGAGGAGAAGCCAATCCCGATTCAGCGGATCGATCCCGCGCTCGAACCAAAGCAGATCGAGCGGGTGCGGGCCTTACGGGCAAAACGAGACGCCGCGCCTTGCCAGGCGGCGCTCAAAGCCGTGGAGGATGCCGCGCGTTCAGGAGCCAACGTTATGCCCCGCATCGTGGCGGCGGTGGACGCCTATGCGACAGTGGGAGAGATTTCCGATGCGATGCGCCGCGTGTTCGGAGAGTATAAGGAAGCGGTTGTGATCTAAGAGCATGTGGGACAGCCGCCATCGGCTGTCCAGCGGAGCGAAGCTCCTCAGTAGAGGCTGATGCGGTCTCTCAGTGGCCGCAGGTAGCAGCCAAAAATAAAGGCGAGCTGCGCTCGCCGGACAGCCGAGGGTGGCTGTCCCCACATTCAGGCCGGTTGCGCCTGCATCTCTGCGACAGCCGCTTCCAGATGAGCGAGCGTTTCCTCGACTGTAAGCGAGTACATCTCGCGGCCCACGCCTTCACCAGCTTCCAGGGCAGTTTTCAGATAGTGTCCAGCAATCTCTACCGCTAGTGAATCGGTGATGGCCTTGCCGGTGCGCTTCTTGTACTCCACCCACGCCGGATGCGGCAACGCGACCCAGACCTTCCGCCCATCCACCAAAAACTTGATGTCGACCGCGTCGGCATGCCGCGTGGCGATGGCCACGATCATGGCCTGATAAACGCAATGGACTTGCTTCTTCGTCCAACGGTCAGTCGCGGTAAAGTTCTCAAACATGCCTAGAACTATAGCGGAGAGATTGCAACCGGAGCAAACTGCGATCGGCGCTTCCTTTATGATGGATGCGTGCCATCCCGGGCCTCGAACAAAACCAAACTCACTGTCCTTCGCGCCAATCATCTGCGGCTTCCCTGGCTCGTTCACGGCTTTTCCACGCGGATTGGGGGATTCTCCAGGATCTACAGGAAAGGCGATCTCAATCTCGGTCTCACCAGGGACGATGCCAGAGCCACAGTCGAGCACAACCGTGCCGCGTTTCTCCGTGAAGTCGGAGCCATCACCCACAAGCGCCGTGGTCTGAGCAACGCTGGCGGATCACCCTGGCCTCTGATCACACTTCGCCAGATCCATTCCGACATCATTCGCTTCGTCGATTCGATTCCCGGCGAACCCCTTACCGGAGATGGCCTGATCACCGCAACTCCCGGCCTGCTCCTCGCCATCCAGACGGCGGATTGCCTGCCAGTGATCCTGGTCGATCCCAAACACCACGCCGTCGGCGTCTTTCATGCCGGATGGCGCGGCACCGTGAAACGCATCGTCGAAAAAGGCGTGGGCGAGATGCATCGCTGCTTCGGCAGCCGCCCCCGCGATCTGAAAGCCGCGATTGGACCTGGAATTCATGGCTGCTGCTATGAAGTGGGCGAAGAAGTACGAACCAAGTTCGAGTCGCAGTTCGCCTACGGAACGAGTCTGTTTCGAGAAGTCAAAGAATCCGATCCCGTGCGTGAAAAGTATCCGCTGCTATTCTTGACCGCCCGCGCCCCCGGCCATAGCGAGCTTCCGACCAAAATCTTTCTCGATCTGGTCGAAGCCAACCGCCAACAACTACTCGCCACCGGTGTCCGGAAGAAGAATATCGAGGCCTCCCCACCTTGCACCAACTGTCACCCCGACTTGCTGTTTTCGTACCGCGCCGAGAAAGGCAAGACCGGCCGCATGATGGGAGTGGCAGGAATCCGCGAGTGAGTCTTAGCCGGGTTATGTGGGGACAGCCGCCCCCGGCTGTCCGCCGCGCGAAGCGCGGCTCGCCGGACCCGGGGTTTCATTCGGGAAGAAAGCGCTACTCAAGCCGTGGGAGGCGCCGAACTTGCTGGCGCTGCAGGAGTTGGCGCGGCTACAGCCGTGGTTTCGTTCACCAGGTCTTTCAGTTCCTTGCTGGGCTTGAAGAACGGAATCTTCTTGGCCGGCACGTCCACGCGCTCGCCGGTCTTGGGATTACGCCCGACGCGGGGCTTGCGTTGGCGGGTTCGAAAACTGCCAAAGCCGCGGATTTCGATCTTGTCGCCCGCGCGCAGCGACCGCACCACGCTGTCGAAGATCGTTTCCACGATCACTTCACTGTCTTTCCGCGTAAGTTCTGCCAAACGCGAGACTTCGTCAATCAGATCGGCTTTGGTCATAAAACCCCTTTTGGTCTTCGCGAGCCCGGAATTCAAATTGAGAATTCCGCCGCGGAACTCCGCTTGCGGTATCTCCCGCTAACGGGATTCTACCGTAGCACCTCCATAACCTTCTCAAATTTCAGGGGTTTAATGCAAGTTACGGGTTTGGGACCACGCTCTAAGACATAACACCCAAGACCTGAGTCCTACTTCCACAGGTAGTAGAACCCGACCTGCTGCTCCAGCATCTTTTCGCGCGAAGGAAGGTACTGGGAAACGTCGCCCAGCAGCAAATCCATCAGAGTCTTGCGGTCTTTTTCCGGCCGGACCAGCGTGGGCTCGCCCTTAATCCCGACCGACTTTGCGGTATCTGACACAGCCGACTCAAAGTCGCCCACGCTGTCCACCAATTTCATTGACTTGGCCTGCTCACCCGTCCACACCTTGCCGTTAGCAAACGACTTCACATCGTCATATTTCAAGCCACGCCCATCGGCCACCGCCTGGATGAACTGCCCGAACATGTTGTCGATCAGCGACTGCATGTAGGCCTGCTCCGCAGGAGTCAGATCGCGGGCCGGATTGCCGGTGTCTTTGAACTCGCCGGTCTTGATCACGACATCTTTCAGCTTGGCCCACTTCAGCAGGTCGCCGTAGTTCACCCATTGCGCGATCACGCCAATCGACCCGACGATGCTGCCCTGGTCGGCAAAAATCTTGTCCGATGCCGAAGCCACGTAATAGGCGCCGCTGGCGCCCACCGTCTCGATCGAAACAACAATCTTTTTCTTCTTCTCGTTGCGGATGCGCTTAACTTCGCGATAAATCTCCTCCGAAGCCGCCACTCCTCCACCCGGCGAATTCACGTGCAGAATAATGGCCTTAATCGAAGAATCGTCGCCAAATTTCTTGAGTTCGCTCACCACCGGCTGCGGCGAAAGAATCACGCCGTCGAGATCGACCACTCCGATGCGGTCGCCAAAACCCGAAAATCCCACCGTCTCGCCACCGGCCGCGTGCAGCGTCAGATAGACCACCGAAAACACAGCCAGCACAAAGAGGAAAAACGCTCCTCCGCCAATCAGAACCCAGAGCAGGGTGCGCGAACGTCCTTCAGCCATGCAGAAAGTTTAGCACTCTGCACCATGTGGGGACAGCCGCCTCGGCTGTCCGGCGGAGCGAAGCTCCGCAGTGGGGCCGATCCAGCTTCTCAGGAACGGCCGCTGTCAGGCGTGACGATCTTCAGCCCGGCGGGCTGGATCGCCACTTCCACCGGGGTCTGGCACACATACTCTCCATCCGCGTAAACGTCGAGTGGATGCTCGGTCTCGACCCGCACTCTGGCCGCATGAGAGTAGCCGACCTCGCGGATATTCAGATGCCGCCCGGCATACACGGTGGAAAACATACAAAATAGCTTAAAGGAATCAACCCCGCGGACTACGCAGATGTCGAGCAACCCATCGTCCATTTTCGCTTGCGGCGCGATCTTCATCCCTCCGCCGTAAAAGGGTGTGTTGGCGAAAGCCGCCAGCGTGGTCGGCTGATCGCTGAGAACGGTCCAAGCGGAGTTGTCGTCTGTGCTCTGACCTAAGCTCTCGGCGGGCATCAGTATCCTCATCGGCAGCGGAGTAAAACGGAAGATCGTCGGAATCAGAGTCAGCGCATATCCGCCACGTCCGCGCAGCCAGCGCGGCAGCTGGTTCGCGCGCCGGGACACTTCGGCATCAAGCCCAACGCCAGCCACGCAGCAGAAGTACCGAGGACCTTGTGGAGCGGGTGACTCGCCCGCGTGCTCTGTCGTGGAGATCATCCCCAGATCGATGGTGCGAACGTTACCCACGCCAGCGCAGAACTTCTGCCACGCAGCGATCGAATCGTGCACCCGCCTGGGCCCCAATGCCCGAGCGAAGTCGTTCCCGCTGCCCGCCGGCACAACCAGCACCGGAAGCCCGAGCCGAACCAACGGGCCGAGATGGCGGTGAATCGTCCCGTCCCCGCCAAACAGCAGGATCACGTCGGCGTGATCAGAAGCCGCCGGCATCCCCATGCGCCATTCGACCGCCTTGTCGGCCTGAAATGGCTTCAGGTCTCTAGCAGAACATCCCAGCCCGAGAATGACCGCCGCCCGCATGCGCGCCGATGAGGTTAGCAGAATCTGCGGGAAAGCTAGGGATGTTTATGTGGGGACAGCCGCCCCCGGCTGTCCGCGGAGCGAAGCTCCGCTGCATTGGGGTGTATGGTCAGGAGTTAGGAGCGAACGGGTTCGCATGAGCTTTCTTCCAGAGCCAGGGATAACCAGTCCACTCGGTAACCAACCCTCGCCGCACCGGATTTTCCAGCAAATACTGGACCTTCGCATCCAGACTCTCCGACGACCGCAGCACATGATCAAACGACTCAGCCTGCCACATAGTTCCCTTGCGGCGAAGCACCTTGTTCACCTTGTGTGCCGAGGCGCCTTTCACCGCATCCATAATCTCAGCCAGCGAGTAGATTTCCATTGCCTGCCTGTTCACCACGGGCGTGAAAATCATGTGCACGTGATCCGCCATCACGACAGCCACCCGCAGATCGAACTTCCTTCCGTTGTCATGTAAGCAGGACTCCAACACGAGGAACCGAACCCGCTCAGGCAAAACCCACCGCTGGTACGTGCAAAATGTCACGAAATGCGCCCTGTCATCGCACTGCAAGTGCGGCAGTCGTCTGCGATAAAAAGCCTGTGGCATAGACCATGTAGGGACAGCCGCCCTCGGCTGTCCGGCGGAGCGAAGCTCCGCTGCTTTTCATGCTGGAGCAAGGGCAGTGTAGTGCTGATGTTTTTGGCTCCCGAGGATAAGTAGGAATGCCAAGTTGGGAATTGTTGCAGCAGAAACCCAGGCGAGCTTCGTTCGCCCGGACAGCCGGGGGCGGCTGTCCCCACATGAACTTCACGGTGACTAACCCGTGATCAACAGCCTCTTTAACTTCCTTCCAAGTCGAACCACCTTTTCGCTTCTGAGCTGAATCGTAACCAAGTCTCGGGTGACGGTCTTGTCATTAGCGCGAACTGCATTTTCCTCAATTTTGCGAGCCGCCTCTCTACGCGACGCAGCAAGGCCAGCTTCCACCAAGACCTTGCTGAACCATACTAGTCGGATGTCCGGCAGGCTCGGATCGTCGAGCGGGAAGTACGAGGTTTCGACAGTGCCCGAGAGGTCCTTTGAGGCGGCGTTGACTTTTTCTAGCGAAATGGAAACGCTTTCCAGTTCCTCCGGTACTTGATCCTTCTGAAACTGCTTCGCCCAATCCTCGCCTGCCTTCCCCGCCGCCTCGGCCGAATGAAAATCTCCCACAATCTTCCGCGCCAGCTCTTTCTTCGCCTGCATGGGATGCACTTCACGCTTCATCTTCTCGATCTCAGCCACCTGCACATCCGTCAGCAGCTCGTAGTAGCGCCACATCATCTCGTCCGAGATGCTCATGATCTTCCCGTACATCTCCAGCGGCGGCTCATGAATGCCGATCGCGTTCCCCAGCGACTTCGACATCTTCTGCACGCCGTCAAGCCCTTCCAGAATCGGCGTCGTCAGCACCACCTGCGACTCCTGCCCGTACGCCCGCTGCAACTCGCGCCCGACCAGCAAATTGAACTTCTGATCGGTGCCGCCCAGTTCGACATCGGCTTCGAGCGCCACCGAGTCGTAGCCCTGCACAAGCGGGTACAGCAGTTCGTGCACCGAAATCGGCTTCTCCTCCTGGAAGCGCTTATGGAAATCTTCACGCTCGAGCAACTGCGACACCGTGTACTTCGCCGTCAGGCGCACGAAGTCGTCGGAAGTGAACGCTCCCATCCAGCGCCGGTTGAAATCAATGACCGTCTTCTCCGGATCGAGAATCTTGAAGACCTGCGCCTTATACGTTTCCGCATTCTGCGCAATCTGCTCTGGGCTAAGTGGAGGCCGTGTCGCCGACCGACCAGTCGGATCGCCAATCATCCCCGTGAAGTCGCCGATCAGAAAAATGGCGGTGTGGCCGAGATCCTGAAAGTGCTTGAGCTTGCGCAGCACAACGGTATGTCCCAGATGCAGGTCAGGCGCAGTCGGGTCCATGCCCAGCTTGACCCGCAATGGCTTTCCCGTGGCGCGCGACTTCTCCAGCTTGGCGCGCAAATCAGCTTCGCGGATAATTTCCGCCGCGCCCTTCTTAAGGTATGTGAGTTGCTCGTCTACAGGAGCGAAGTCAGGAGCGAAGTTCGGCATGCCTTTTGATTATAGCGGTGACTTGCGCACGAGCCTTCGACCGACAAATTCAAATTTCCCTCCGAGCACGATCTTGATCGCCTCGGTGTAGGCCAAGTGCTCCTGCTCCAGGATGCGCGCCGCCAAGGTGTGCTCATCATCGTCCTCGAGCACCGGCACGGCTCTCTGCACAATGATCGCGCCATGGTCCAGTTCCTCGTCCACAAAATGCACGGTGCAGCCGGAAACTTTCACGCCGTAGGCGAACGCCTGCTCCTGCGCTTCCAGCCCCGGAAATGCCGGCAGCAGCGATGGATGGATGTTCAATATCCGATGTGGAAATTGCTGCACAAACCATGGCGAGAGCAGCCGCATGTAACCCGCCAGGCAGATCAGTTCCACCCCATGCTCTTTCAGCCCGGCAACCACTTCACGGTCATGCTCCTCGCGTGCACGGCCCTTAGAAGAAACAACCACCGCCTCGAGTCCGCGCTGGCGCGCGGTCGCGATTCCCGGCGCGTCAGCGCTATTCGAGATGACTACCGCGATCCGCGCGTCGGGAATGCGGCCCGCGTCGATGCTGTCCGCAATCGCAACGAAGTTCGAGCCACGTCCGGATAGAAGAATACCGATGGATTTCATCAGAGCCTTCAGCTTTCAGCAACCCATCATAATTCACCGCGCACTCACAGAGAGTCACCGAAAACTGTATCCGCAGTCACAGACGCAAACCGCCCGTGTGCGATAAATTCGTCGCGAGGTAAGTGTCATGAAAAAGTGGATCCTGCGCTCCGCTCTCGCGCTCGTGACCGTTCTTGTCGTCGCCGGTCTCGTCTATCATCTCGGCCTCCGCCACTGGTGCCTGCAATGGGGCACGACTGCCGCCGAGGCGCATGCGACCCTGCCCGGCGATGCCCTCTTCCCCGATTACACCGGTGAGGCCACGCATGCCATTACGATCCACGCCTCGCCCCAACAGATCTGGCCCTGGCTGATGCAGATCGGTCAGGACCGCAGCGGCTTCTACAGCTACACCTTCCTGGAAAATGCTTTCGCCTGCGACATGCCGAAGGTGGAGCGCCTCGTCCCAGACTGGAAGCCGCGAGCGCCCGGAGAAACCGTCTGGTTCTGCAATCCGAAACACTTCAACGGACAGGGTCTGATGATCGCCGCAATCGTCGAACCGGACCGTGCCTTCACTATGGTCTCCCTCAACGACTGGCAGAGTCTGCAAACGGGTGGCCGCGCCCGCGAAGGAATCTGGAGCTTCACACTGGAGCCCCTGGCCGACGGTCAGACACGCCTGATCGCCCGCGTGCGCAGTACAACGCCGCCTTCGCTCGCTTCTCGCCTGGCCGGCAGATTGTTCTGGGAGCCGGCTCACTTCGTCATGGAACAGAGAATGCTCCGCACCATCCGCGACCTCGCCGAGCGCGGCTAGAGTGGTTTCGTAATGGGTGTGGCCTGTTTTGAAAGGGCGCGGCTTCACAGGTTGCGGAAAAACGCGGAGTACTCGCGTTCCCGTCTCTTCAGGGCCGCGTAAAGCGCATGGAATCAATCCGGGCTAAAGAGGGTGCGTGAGAACTGACTTGTAATTATGGGGTAGATGGTGCAGAAAGAGAAGTATGGGACGATTTCTGCCGTATGCACCCGAGCAAGCGTATTTATTGCCGCCGAGCGTGAAGCAGGAGCTGGGGGAAGATCATCTCTGCTTTTTCATTCACCACACGGTGGAGCATCTGGACTTGAACGGTTTCGAGCAGGAGTACAGCGAGGAAGGCGGGGTGCTGTACCATCCGGCCCTGATGTTGAAGGTCTGGCTGTATGCCTATGCGGTCGGGATCACGTCGGCGCGACGGCTGGAGCAGCGGATCGGGGAAGATTTGGCGCTGCGCTATCTGGCGGGCGGGGCGCGGCCGGACAACTGGGCGTTGAGCGCATTTCGGCGGCGGCACGCGCGGGGGTTGAACGATGTGTTCACGCAGGTGCTGGAGATGGCGCGGACGCTGAAGCTGGGACGGTTGGGGCAGGTGGCGATTGACTCGACGCGGATTCAAGCGGCGGCGTCGCGTAACCGGCTGGAGACCGAACGGCGGCTGCGGCAAGAGCGATCGCGGCTGCGGCGGGCGATCCGCAAGTGGCAGAAGCAATGTGATGGGGAGGACCCGAACGAAGGGGCGGGGACGGATCTGAAGTTGGAAGGCTTGCAGCAACACCTGGCGGAGATGCCGCGACGGCTGGAGAAGCTGCGCAAGAGCGGGCTGAAAAAGATGTCGCGCACCGACCCGGAGGCGCGCTTCTTGCGGGAGCGCGGCGGCTTTGCGCTGGGCTACACGGCGGAAATCGCGGTCAATGAAGATCATCTGATCGTGGGGCAAAGAGTGACGCAGAACGCCGCCGATAACGACAGTCTGATTCCGCTGGTGGAAGAAGCGGAACGGCAGATGGGAACGAAAGCGGAGAAAGTTTTGGCGGATGCGGGATTTTTCTCGTTAGACAACCTGGAGCAACTGGAAGCCCGGGGATTGGATGTGTACCTGCCGGATTCGAATTTAGCGCGCGAACTGAACACCGGACAACGCTGTGCACGGACTCGGCTGAGTCCCCGACAGCGGCGCATGCGGCAGAAGCTGCGCTCTCCAGCGGGACGAGCACTCTACGGGAAACGCAAGGCGCTAGTCGAACCGGTACTGGGGAGCTTGAAAGAACAGCGTGGCATGAGGCGGTTTCGGTTGCGGGGATTGAAGCAGGTGGCGCTGGAGTTCACCTTGGCGGCCATTTCCTTCAACCTGACCCGGCTGGCACGGATGGGCTCAGCCCAGCCAGCCGATTCTCAGGCGGAAATTCCCTCCCTCGTACAATGTTGCCTGGTTCTCACGCACACTCTTCAGCCCCGGTGGTCGTCTTTAGCGTGTTAACGGACCTTTTCCGCAGCCTCTTCAGCCGTGCCGGAAGGACAATCCGACTGGACCGGCTCCAGCTGCTGCTGGAACGTGCCCTCAGAGCCTAAAGGTCGGCGTCTTTCTCATCAGCGCGGCTGAAGCACCCGCCTTTCAAAGCGGCCACAGCAAATCCGCTTATTTTGGCGGCGGACTATTCTCCGCCCGCTGTCCCCCCGCTTGTATCTCATCTAGCAGCTTTTGATCCTGCTCCTCCAGACTCGTCGGCAGCTTGGCATACTGCAAACTCTCGGCCGAGGCTTGGCCTTCCGTGATGATGTACTGAACGAATTCTTTTAGGATCTGCACTTTTGCTTGATCCCGACCCTGCTTCGGCACCAGCAAGTACGTCAGCCCCGAAATCGGGTATGCGTCCTTAGCCGAGGCTGGGGGATCAACCACCGGGGTTCGTACGTCTTTGGCCAACTCATCATGAAACGCGTCGATGGCCGCCGTTGCCCCTGCCGCAGTGGGCGCGACCCATTCGCCGGCTTGGTTGCGGATCGGGGCCACTGGCAACTTGTTCTCCGTGGCATACGATAACTCCACGTAGCCGATGGCGCCCGGCGTTTGCTTTACGGCCCCCGTCACGCCTTCACTGCCTTTGCCCCCGACGCCAACCGGCCAGCTCACCGAAATCCCCTTGCCGACCTTCTTCTCCCACTCGGGACTCACCTTCGCCAGATAAGTGGTGAAGATGTTGGTCGTGCCACTGCCATCCGAGCGGTGCGCCACATCAATTGCTTCGTTGGGCAGGGTAACTCCGGGGTTGTCCTTCCTGATCTCCGGATCGCGCCAACTCTTGATCTGTCCCAGATAGATGCGGGCCAGCGTCGTAGCGCTGAGCTTCAGGGGAGCTTTCAACTCCGGAAGGTTGTAGGTGACGCAGACCGGACCCGCGCTCTCGGGAATCTGCACCAGCGCGGGCATTCCTTGCAACGTCTGATCGTCGAGCGCGGCATCGCTGGCGCCGAAATCCACCAGTCCCTTCTTCAGCTGCTGGATTCCGCCGCCGCTGCCGATCGATTGGTAATTGATCTGAACACCGGCATGGCTGCTTTGAAACGCCGGAATCCAGTGCGACATCGCTGGATTGATGAACGTAGAACCGGCGCCAATGATGGTTTTGCTTTGTGAGGATTGGTTGTTAGAGTTGCAGGCGACTGTCAGGAGCCCGGCCAGAATCAGCCCACAGGTTCCGAATAGGGAGCGACGAATTCTAGACATAGGGGTGCTCTCCTCATTGGAAGTCACCCTATATGATGAAAGTCCTGAGCCATAGCGTTGTTAAAGGAGTGTGAAAATCGAGAGCGTACAACTCGCCGTCGAACTGATGCAACTATTTAGCTGTAAGTGACTTTGCGCTCGCCCTTCACGATTCGGCCGATCGTGTAGCCCTTTTCGCCCACGCGTTCTAGCACGGACTGGGCCTTCTTGAACTGCGCCGCCGGAACCACCAGCAGCATGCCCAGCCCCATGTTGAACGTGCGCAGCATTTCGTCCTGAGGAACATTTCCCAACTGCTGCAAGTGCTCGAAGATGGGAAGCACAGGCCACGAGCCCAATTCGATGGCCGCCGCCGTCCCGCGCGGCAGCACGCGCGGCAGGTTCTCCGTTATACCTCCACCGGTAATGTGAGCCAGAGCAACCACGCATCGCGCATCAATCAGTTTCTTCAGCACGGGCCAGTAGCTCCTATGGGTCCGCATCAGTTCATTGCCGACCTTGTTTTTGATTTCGTTGACGTAGGTCTCGGGCGAGTAGTGCGCGACTTCAAACAGCAGTTTGCGCGCGAGAGAATATCCGTTGGTGTGCAGCCCGTTCGAAGCCAGCCCCAGGATGATGTCGCCAATCTGTGCGTCCTTGCCGGTAATAATGCGTTCGCGGTCCACCACTCCGACGATGAAGCCCGCCAAATCGTATTCGCCGTCCGGGTAAAAGCCCGGCATCTCCGCCGTCTCCCCGCCGATCAGCGCGCAGCCATTGTGCTTGCAGGCATCGGCGATACCTTCCACCACTTTTTCGGCAATCGCGGGATCCAGCGTTCCCGTCGCGAGGTAGTCCATGAAAAACAACGGTGCCGCTCCCTGCACCGCAATATCATTCACGCAGTGATTCACCAGGTCGGCGCCCACCGTGGAGTGCAAGTCCATCTCAAACGCGATCTTCAGCTTGGTGCCAACTCCGTCGACGCTCGATACCAGCACCGGATCCGCGTACTTCGTCTTATCCACAGCGAACAACCCGCCAAAGCCGCCAATCTCGCTCAGCACGCCGCGGGTGAAAGTCTTGTGCGCGAGGTACTTGATGCGCTGCTTGGTGCGGTTAGCGCGGCTGATGTCTACGCCGGCGTCGGCGTAGGTGATCGGTGTCGGGCTGGACGGGGGAGTCTTGGCCACAGATTTCTCTTCCGTGAATACTCGCAGTCCTGCGTGGGGTCCTCTTAACAGTCCGTGGTGTGACTGAGATTCGTATCAGCGCGCGCATTCATGCGTGCCCCTACTACTGCATGATCAGGTCGCCTTCAGGCGCTGGATTCCCGGATCATACTTAAACCACGGGCTGCTAAGGCCGCTCATTGTAACACGTTCAACTGAGGTGTTTGGGAGCCGAACAGAGAGGATTTTGGATGGCCGAACAGGCCAGATACACGTCAACATAGTCCGCGGACGCGCACGCCCGTTCAGCACGACAGGGCCAGACTAATGAGCGAAGTATTCCGCGAAAAAGTAGGCGAAAACCCCGAACAGCGCCAGGCCGCAAATGCCGTAGCAAGTTAGAACCCACGCTCCACGGCCTTCATGTTGCCTGGTGGTAGCTGAGGACTGCTCGGTAGGAGAAACGACAGGGGCCCGATCTTCCATGCCAAAAACCTCCGACGGAAAGATCGTGGCGCACGTACGTTATGCGTCACGCCTGCTTCGCATCGCGGCGAAGCAGGACTATCTGCCGGCGATTTTACCCCGGATTTACGCCCCTGGCAGAGAAAAATGTGATCGGCATCACTGGATTTATATGCAAATGTCTTAGCATGACAAGAAAAAGCCCTTTTTCGACAGAAGTCACAGGGACAGCCCCGCAGCATGAGGAAGAGCATCATGAGGAAGAAAAGGAACATGTGGGGACAGCCGCCCTCGGCTGTCCAGCCGGGCAACGCCCGGCGACTCTACGCTTCCTTTTACGATCCCCTTCCCATCCCCACAACCCGTGGGATAATGACCGATGGCCCAGCTTTTCACTATGCGGAATCTCTTCCTCACTTTGCTCTTGTCATCGCTCCTGCTGCCGACCGCGTCCGCGCAGCAGCCCAGTCCCGCTCCGTCAAACTCTTCGCCCAACAAGCCTTCCGAGTCGGCACCCCAGGGAAAGAACGCGGATAAGAACCCGATCGAGGGTCCCGCCCAAAAACCTGACGTCGCCTCCAAGGTCCCCGAAAAAGCTCGAGACTACTCCCAGGAATCCTTCGTCATCGAGCAGATGCACTCCCGCTATCGTTTCGAGGCCGACGGCACCGGCCGCAAAGAGCTCATTGCTCGCGTCCGCGTGCAGAGCGAAGCCGGAGTTCAGCAGTGGGGTCAGTTGCAGATCGGCTATAACTCGGCCAACGAACGTGTCGAAATCCCTTACGTGCGCGTGCTCAAAGAAGATGGCACGGTCGTCAAAGCGGGCGACGATGCCGTGCAGGACCTCAGCGCCCCTGTCGAACGCGAAGCTCCCGTCTACACCGACTACCGCCAGAAACACATTACCGTCCCGGGCCTGCGCCCCGGCGAAGTCCTCGAGTACGACCTGGTTACGATCATCCACACTCCGCTTGCCCCCGGACAGTTCTGGACCGAATACGAATTCGACAACAACAACATCGTGCTTGATGAGACGGTGGACGTCGACGTTCCCGCCGATCGCCCGGTAAAGCTGAAGAACAAACCGGGGAAGGACCCGACCATCACCGAGGAGAAGGGCCGCCGCCTCTATCACTGGGCCAGCTCTCATCTGGAGCGCGAAGACGACGACAAAGCCAAGGACAAGGATAAAGACAAGAAGAAAAAGAGACATCCCGACGACGATCGCCCCGACATTCAACTTACGACCTTCGGAAGTTGGGAGCAGCTCGGCCGCTGGTACGCCAGTCTTGAGAAAGACCGCCGTGCCCCGTCGCCCGAGGTCAAGGCCAAGGCGCAAGAGCTGACCAATGGTCTCAACAGTGACATAGACAGAGTGGAAGCGCTGTACGATTTCGTCGCCAAAAATTTCCGTTACGTGAGTCTCTCTCTCGGAGTCGGCCGCTACCAGCCGCACTCCGCCGCCGACGTCCTCCACAACCAGTATGGCGACTGCAAGGACAAACACACGCTGCTGGCCTCCATGCTTGAGGCCGAAGGCTTTCACGCGTCCTCTGTGCTGATCAACTCGAGCCGCAAGCTCGATCCCGACGTCCCCTCTCCCTCGCAGTTCGATCATGTGATCACCATGCTGCCGCTGGGCACAGGGGACAAGAAAGAAGAAGTCTGGATGGATACCACGGCGGAAGTAGCGCCCTTCCGCCTTCTGGCCTTCACCTTGCGCAAGAAGCAGGCGCTGGTGATTCCCCCCGCCGAGCCGCCCTCCAGCATCGCACCCCATCTCGAGGAGACTCCGGCCGACACGCCCATGCCCGACACGGAAGTCTCCGAGATCGACGGCAAGGTCAACGACATTGGCAAGCTCGAAGCCCACGTGCACTACCAGTTTCGTGGCGACGAGGAATTGCTGCTGCGTTCCGTTTTCCGCCGCGTGCCCCAGGCCAACTGGCAGCGCGTAGTCGAGAACGTAAACGCCAGCCTGGGCGGCGACGTCACCAATCTCAAAGTTAGCGATCCGGCGGCGACGCGCGAGCCGTTCACCCTGTCCTACGACGTCTCCAAGGTGAACTTCCTCGACTGGTCGAAGAAGAAGACGGACATTATTCTGCCCCTGGTTCAGTTCAGTCTGCCCGAGGTCGATGACGACGACACCGACGCAGATTCCGAGCCTCTGAAGCTGGGACCGAAGGCCGAATACTCTTACAGCATCAAGCTCGAGCTGCCGTCCAAGTACACCGCTCACGCCCCTCTGGCGTTTTCGCTGAAGCGCGACTACGCGGCCTATGAAGCCGCCTACAAGATCGAGGGTGACGTCTTCACCGCTTCCCGCAAGCTGACCCTCCGTCAGGATGAGCTTCCTCCGGCTCGCGCCTCCGACTATCAATCGTTCCGCCGCGCCGTCGGTGCCGACCTCGCGCAGCAGTTGTCGGTCGAAAGCAGCGCGGCCGGTGCTCCGGTTCCTCCTGCCGACATGAAGGCCGACGATCTGGTCGAAAGCGGTCGCGCAGCTATTCAAAATGGCAACCTGCCCGTCGGGATCGCCCTGCTCAAGCGCGCCACCGAAGTCGATCCCAAAAACAAATTCGCCTGGAACAACCTGGGCCTGGCTTATTTCGGCATGCGCGACGACGCGAACGCCATCGCCGCCTTCCAGAAGCAGATCGAAGTCAATCCCTACGACGACTTCGCTTACAACAACCTCGGCCGGGTGTATTGGAACGAGCGCAAGTACGACGACGCCGTCAAAGCCTTCAACAAGCAACTGGAGAACAATCCTCTCGACAAGTTCGCCCACAGCAACCTGGGCTCGATGTACGCCGAGTGGCACAAATACGATCTTGCCGTTCCCGAGTTGGAGAAAGCCGCCTCGCTTAGTCCCGACAACGCCGAGTTACAGGTAAGTCTGGGAGACGCCTACCTCAACCTTGGCCAAGACGACAAAGCGCTGGCCGCATTCGATCACGCCGTCGAACTCTCGGCCACTCCGCTGGTGTGGAACAACATCGCCTACCAGCTCTCGCTCAAGAAGTCTCACCTCGATCGTGCGCAGCAATACGCGGAGTCCGCGGTATCGGCCACAGCGGCGGCCCTCCGTAATGTCTCGTTAGACCGCCTCACGCAACAGGAGTTGCCGCTGGTCTCATCGCTGATCGCTTACTGGGACACCCTCGGCTGGGTTCACTTCGCCGAAGGCGATCTGGCCACCGCCGAAAAATATGTCGGCGCCGCCTGGGATCTGGGACACCATGGCGAAGTCGGCGACCACCTTGGACAGATCTACGAAAAACGGGGCGACAAAGACCGCGCCCTGCGCACCTACGCGCTCTCGATGAACGGCCTGCGACCCACTCCCGAAACTCGCGACCGCTTAGCCTCGCTGGCGGGAGGCGACACTAAAGCAGACGCCGCCGTCGCCCGCTACAAAGCAGAACTCCAGCATCTCAGCACGATTGACCTGGGCAAGTCCACGCAAACCGGCAACGCCGACTTCTTCATCCTGTTGAGCGGCGGCGCCGGTTCGCAGTCCAGAGTCGACGCCGTAAAGTTCGTCAGCGGAGACGAGAAGCTGCAGTCCTACACCGAAGCCCTGCGCACCGCCGATTACCACCTAACCTTCCCCGACGCCACCCCTCTAAAAGTCCTCCGCCGCGGCACGCTCTCGTGCTCGGTAACGACCGGCAAATGCGAATTCTCCCTGATGCTGCCGGATGACGTGAGAACCGTGGACTAGAGTTGTGATGTCGAATGTAGGGACAGCCGCCCCCGGCTGTCCGCCGGACGAAGTCCGGCCGCCTCTTGCGAGGAATGACGAGCGTGCCCGATGAGTGAAATCGGGGGACTGTTGAAAAACTCACTCACCGGAAAATAGTCGGAAAAACTTTACAGTGGGACTGGCCTCCGAGCGAGTTCACTCCGGCACGTCAGATAACTGCACCTCCGGCATCGGAAAATCTTTGCGGTTATCCGTCACCAAGGTACAGTCGTGCTCTACCGCAACCGCGGCCACAATCGTATCCGCCAGGGAAAGTGTCCGGCCTTTTTTCGCCCACTGGCTTTTGAGCCTGCCCGCACGTTTGGCCGCGCTCAAGTCGACCGAGAGACAGCGCAATGCCCCAAGAAATTCCTCCGTCCGAGCTTCTTCCTCCGCACGCATACCCGCGTAGACCTCGGCGACATTCAATGACGAAGTCTCCAGGCTGTGGCCCTGACGTACGAGTCCCGCCAACCAAGCCCGGCGCGCTCGCCTGCCACGCAGCGCGTCAATCAGCACCGACGTATCCAGAAGCAGCCGCATACAGCAGTCCGATCCTCGCCCGCCTACCGGGATTTTGGCGTTCGTTGCTTCGGCCGCTTCCGACCGGTTGATCGGGCCATGCGCGTTTCGCTTTCGGCGCGCAATCGACGCACCCAGTTCGCCGAGTCTTGGCCCAACTCGGGATGGTCTCGGTCGCGCCACGCCGCACTGTCATTTTCAAGAAACCGCAATAGCTTGCGCCGCCGCAATTCTTCTCTCGCCGTCTCCAGCAGGAATGCACTTCGACCGCGCGGGCCAACCAGGGCGTCAATCTCCCGTAACAGGTCTGCGGGTATCAGGAGGTGAGCACGATGTGTGTTATCCATAGGCACATACTGATTGTGTCATAAGTGAGCACACGTTTCAACTTTCCTCGATTCCGCACCGCCGTTTGTGCCACGCAGTAGCCTGCTCGTAGGCATAAGCCAGCCGCAGCACCAGATCCTCCCGCCAGTGTGGTCCCGCGATCTGCAAACCAATCGGCAGCCCGCTTTTCGTGAAGCCGCAAGGAACCGAGATCGCCGGCAATCCCCACACATTAAACGGCCGCGTGTTACGCAGCAGTTTGAGTTCTGCTGGACGCAGCGCATCCGGATTCGCCTTCAACTCCGCAATCGACGGTGCAGGCAAAGGCGTCGTCGGCGTCACGAGCACATCTACGTCGGCAAACACCGCCCCGATGCCGCGACGAGCCGCCTCCAACTCGCGCCGCCGCTCGATGTACTCCGCCGCTGTGACTCTCTCTCCCGACCGAATACGCCGCACCGTCTCCGGCTGGTACAACTCCGGGCTCGCAGCCACGTTCGCCGCGTGATATGCGTACGACTCGGCAGCTTGCAGCGTCCGGTCGGTGGGAACCTCCAGCCGCACCTCTTTCATCTCTGCGACCAGAGTTGCGATTCCCTGTACCGCGTGTTCCATGGCCGCTGCCACTTCCGGGTCAAGATCGTCAAAGAAATAATCGCGCGCCACGCCCACGCGCATCTTCTTCACGTCCTCACGCAAAGCACCCACATAGTCCGCCACAGGAACATCAAACGAAGTGATGTCAGCCGCATCGTATCCCGCGACCGCCTGCAGCACGATGGCCGCATCGGCGACCGTCGCCGCCAGCGGGCCCACATGATCGAGCGAAGTCGAAAGCGGAATCACTCCCCGGCTCGAAACGCGTCCATAGGTCGGTTTCAGTCCCACGCACCCACACAATGCGGCCGGTTCGCGAATCGAGCCTGCCGTATCCGTCCCTATGGTGGCGCACGCAAGTCCGGCCACGACGGCAGCAGCCGATCCTCCCGACGATCCTCCCGCAATGCGGTCCACGTCCCATGGATTGTGCACCTCGCCGAAGTAACTGACCAGCGAACTGCCGCCATAAGCAAACTCGTGCAAATTATTCTTCCCAATAATCACCGCGCCCGCCTGCCGCAACCTGCGGACCACCTCCGCATCGCGTTCCGGAACTCGATCCTTATGCAGCCCACTGGCTGACGTAGTGCGCACCCCAGCCGTGTCGATCAGATCCTTCAGCGCTACCGGCACGCCGTGCAGCGGCCCCCGCCATTCCCCGCGCCCCATTTCGGCTTCCGCCACCCGCGCCTGGGCGAGCGCCGACTCAGCCGTGACCGTAATGAACGCATTGAGAGCGGGACTCAGCCGCTCGATCCGCTCCAGGCAGGCGCGAGTAACTTCAATGGGAGAAGTTTCTTTCCGACGCAAGCGCTGCGATAGTTCATAAACCGAAGCGGAGCCACTCATCGTCATGGCAAGCCCATTGTAGAGGTAGAGTTGCAATTTCCTTCGTGATCCTTCGTGCCCCTTTGTGGTTTCTCTCTTTTAGCCTGCCCGAAAAGTCCTATAATCATTCGCAGTCGGTTTACCTGGGGGCAAGAAAAAATCATGGCAGAAATGACGATCGCGCCGGTTGCCACACACGGTTTCTTCGTAGACGGCAGGTGGTGGGATGAGGGCGATATCGTCGACATTCGCGCACCGTACGACGGCAGCCTAATCGCCCGCGTCATGCAGGGACGCCGCCAGCACGCCGAAGCCGCCATCGGCGCCGCGGTCAAGGCTTTTGGCACGACGCGTCGGCTTCCCGCATTCGAACGCCAGCGGGTTCTGCGCCGCATCTCCGCCTCGATCGCGGAACGCAAAGAAGAATTCGCCCGCACTCTGGCCCAGGAGGCCGGCAAGCCCATCAAAGGCGCGCGCATAGAAGTCGAGCGCGCCATCTTCACCTTCAACATAGCCGCCGAAGAGAGCACGCGCATCTATGGCGAATATCTTCCTCTCGATTGGCAGGAATTCACCGCCGGTCGCTGGGCCATCGTCCGCCGCTTCCCGCTTGGCCCCATCGCTGGCATCACGCCCTTCAATTTTCCAATCAACCTGGTCGCGCACAAAGTCGCTCCGGCAATCGCGGCCGGTTGCCCCATGGTCCTGAAGCCAGCCCCGCAAACTCCACTCTGCTCGCTGCTTCTGGCCGAGTGCGTGCAGCAGGCCGGGTGGCCCGACGGCGGCCTTAACGTTCTTCCACTCTCCAACGAGGACGCCGGTCTGCTCGTCGCCGACGACCGCCTCAAGCTCATCAGCTTCACCGGCAGCGTACCCGTTGGCTGGGACATCAAACGCCGCGCTGGAAAAAAGAAAGTCGTCCTCGAGTTGGGCGGAAACGCGGCCGTCATCGTCCACAGCGATGCCGACCTGGCATATGCCGCCGACCGCTGCCTCACCGGAGGCTTCGCCTATGCCGGTCAGACCTGCATCTCCGTGCAGCGCATTTTGGTGGAGCATTCCGTCTACGGAAAGTTTGCCGATCTTCTGATTGAGGGCGTGAAGAAACTAAAGGTTGGCGATCCGCTCGACGATTCGACCGACGTCGGCCCGCTCATCCGCGAGAGTGACGCAGTCCGCACCAGCACCTGGATCGAAGAAGCCGTCCACGCCGGAGCCCGCCTGCTCTGCGGTGGCGGCCGAAAGGGTCTTATCGTCGAGCCAACCGTATTAACCGGCACCAAGCCCGATATGAAAGTGAACTGCCAGGAAGTTTTCGGCCCGGTCGTCACCGTCGAGCCCTACAAGGATTTCGACCAAGCCCTGCGCCTGGTCAACAACTCCGCCTACGGTATGCAAGCCGGGGTCTTCACCCGCGATGCCAAGCTGCTGTTTCAGGCCTACGACGAACTGGAGGTCGGCGGCGTCATCGCCGGAGACGTTCCCTCCTTCCGCATCGATCACATGCCCTACGGCGGCGTAAAGGATTCCGGCCTGGGCCGCGAGGGCCTGCGCTACGCGATCGAAGAGATGACGGAACCCAAGCTACTGGTCATGAACCTGCGCTGAGACCCGAGCGTGCAGAAGTTCGGGTTCGGACTGTGGAAGCCTCACTCGATCTCACGTTGAGAAATCCAACTTTTTTCTGGAATGTCCCGTCTGAATCCTTTTTCTTTTACGAATTCCAAAAAACCGCGACAAAATTATCCCAAACTATTTATAATTTCGGGTTTCACAACCAACTCGGAAAACCTGTGGGTCGTTTTCCTTTCGCCGTACTTGAACTGAATCAGCATTAGCAACTAAGAGCGGACGATCCGCGGGGTCTCCTCAACCAGATCTCACGTACGCACGAGAATGGCGCAGATATTTCATCGCAGTACGAATACCCTGTCCCGAGCCACCATTTTTGGCGCGGTGTTTGTGGTTGCCGCGCTGTCCTGGGTGGCGATGGAAATACAGCGTTCGCCGTACATTACTTATGCCGGTGTCCGCAAGCCGCAGCCCGTCCCGTTCAGCCACCAGCATCACGTCTCCGGCCTCGGTATCGACTGCCGCTACTGCCATACTTCGGTCGAGACTTCGAGTTTCGCCGGCATTCCCCCGACGAAAACCTGCATGAACTGCCATTCGCAGATCTGGACCAACGCGCAATTGCTCGAGCCCGTGCGCGCCAGCTACCGCTCCGGCGAATCGCTGCAGTGGACGCGGGTCAACCAACTCCCCGACTTCGTTTTCTTCAATCACAGCATTCATATCAATAAAGGAGTCGGCTGCAATACTTGTCACGGTCCAGTCGACCAAATGCCGCTGATGTATCAACAAGAGAGTCTGCAAATGGAGTGGTGCCTCGGCTGCCATCGCGCGCCAGAACAAAATCTGCGCCCGCGCGACCAGGTATTCAATATGCGTTACCAGCAGCCCACCGGCGCAAATCCGGTGGTAGTCGATGGACACAGCTACACCGACCAGATCGAGCTGGGCAGGGATTTGGTGAAGAAGTACAACGTGCGCAGCGTGAAGGACATTACGAGTTGCAGCACATGCCATAGGTAGCGAGACAAAGGCCCCACTTCTCGCAAAAGACGCGAGAAATGTGGCGCCCGGTTTTGAAAGGGCGCGGCTTTAGCCGCGCCGTCAACGAGTTTCAATAAGGATGGTGGCTTTAGCCCCGCGGTTTTGTGCACCAATGACGAACGACGAAAAGAACAACGGCGGACTGACCCAGATCAAGAACCGCGAGGACGTCTGCCCCGGCAAAAAGGGCACGCTGAACCTGAACGCGGTCCGCGAAAAGATTGACGCCGCCACCGCACACGACGCCGGGTTGAATGAGAAAGAAAAAACCGGCCCCGAATACTGGCGCAGCCTCGAAGAACTCGCAGGCAGCGAGGAATTCCAGCAAGCCCTGCACCGCGAATTCCCCAAAGGTGCCTCGGAATGGGTCGATTCCGTCTCCCGTCGCGGGTTCCTCAAAGTCATGGGCGCATCTCTCGGCCTGGCCGGCATGACCGGCTGCGTGCGCCTGCCGCTTGAGCCCATCGTCCCCTACGTACGCCAACCGGAAAATGTCGTCCCCGGCCGCCCCATGTACTACGCCACGGCGGTCACGCTGGGCGGATACGCGAGTCCAGTGCTAGTCGAAAGCCATCTCGGCCGTCCGACGAAAATCGAAGGCAACGATCAACATCCGGCGTCGCTAGGCGGCACCGACATTTTCACGCAGGCGTCGATTCTCGGCCTGTACGACCCCGACCGTTCCCAGACGGTCACGTCGATGGGCGACGTGCGCTCGTGGCAAGCATTCCTCGCCGCCGTCCGCGGCCCGCTCAGCGCACAAAAAGCGTTGCAGGGCGCAGGCATCCGCATCCTGACGCCGACAATCTCTTCGCCCGCGCTGGCCGATCAACTGCGCAATTTCCTGAAGCTGTATCCGCAAGCTAAGTGGCACGTCTACGAACCGGTCAATCGCGACAACGTCCTCGAAGGCGCGAAGATGGCCTTTGGACAGCCGGTCGAGACCCGCTACGACCTCTCGAAGGCCGACGTAATCGTCTCCCTCGACGCCGATTTCCTCTACGCCGGATTCCCCGGCAACGTCCGCTACATCCGCGACTTCGCCAGCCGACGCAATCCCGACGCGCCCATGAATCGCCTGTACGCGATCGAGAGCACGCCGAGTTCCACCGGAGCAAAGGCAGACCATCGCTTCCCGATGCGCGCGAGTGAAATCGAGAAATTTGCGCATACCCTCTCAAGCCACTTGCCCGTCAATCCGCCAACTGGGGGCGTAGTTGGAGACAACCCTGGGTTTTCGGGGTCAATCATTCAAGATCTTCTCGCCCATCGCGGATCCAGCGTTGTTATTGTGGGCGATCATCAGCCTCCGGTTGTTCACGCCTTCGCTCACGCCGTGAACCAAGTGCTGGGGAACGTCGGCAAAACGGTGCTCTACACTGACCCTACCGATACGAATCCCGTCAATCAAAATGACTCGATTAAGGATCTCGCCGCCGACATGCGTGGCGGCAAAGTCGACCTGCTGATCATTCTCGGCGGAAATCCCGCCTACGATGCCCCCGCCGATCTCAACTTCGCCGACGCACTGAAGAACAGCAAGATTCCGCTGCGCGTTCACCACGGCCTCTATCAAAACGAAACCGCCGAGCTTTGCCAGTGGCACATCAGCGCGGCCCATGAACTCGAAGCCTGGGGCGATGCCCGCGCTTACGATGGCACTGTCAGCCTCATCCAGCCGCTCATTGCCCCTCTTTACAACGGGAAGAGCGCATTGGAATTCGTCGCGCTGCTCTCCGGCCAGGCCGATGCCGCGGGTTACGATCTCGTCCGCGCTTATTGGCAGAAGCAACACGCTGGCGCGGAGTTTGAAACTTTCTGGCGCAAGTCGTTGCACGATGGATGGGTCGAGGGCACTACCTTCCAACCGAAGCCGGCTGTCGTAAAGAATGATAGCTTTGGGTGGAATTGGGCAACCGATAAATCCATCGAGCTCAACATCCGCCGCGACCCCACCATCTACGACGGCCAATTCTCCAACAACGGCTGGCTGCAGGAACTGCCCAAGCCGATGACCAAGCTCACCTGGGACAACGCCATCCTCATCGGCCCCAAGATGGCGCAAGAGCAGGGCATCAAAACGGAAGATGTCGTCGAATTAGAACTAAACGGCAAAAAGATCAAAGGCCCGGTCTGGATTCAGGCCGGCCATCCCGACAACTCCGTCACCATCACGCTCGGCTACGGACGCACCCGCGCCGGCCGCGTCGGCACGGCGCAGGGTTTCAACGCCTACGCCCTCCGCACGACCACCGCGCCCTGGATTGTTTCAGGGGTCAAAATTAATAAGACCGGCGAAACCTACAAGCTCGCCTCCACGCAAGGCATGCAGTCGATGGACACGCCCGACGGCGGCCATCGCCCGCTGGTCCGCGAAACCACGCTCGAGGAATATCGCAAAGAACCAACTTTCGCCCAAGAAGAAGAAACACCGAAAGAACTCACGCTCTACACGCCGTACCCGTACGGCAAAGAAGACTACGCCTGGGGCATGGCGATCGATCTGAACTCCTGCGTGGGATGCAACAACTGCATGCTGGCCTGCCAGTCGGAGAACAACATTGCGGTTGTCGGGAAGGAACAATGCGTCATCGGCCGCCACATGCACTGGATTCGCGTCGACGCCTACTACCAGGGCGACCGCGACAATCCCCGCGCGTTTTTCCAGCCTGTGCCCTGCATGCAATGCGAGAACGCGCCGTGCGAAGTGGTCTGCCCCGTTGGCGCCACCAACCACTCGACCGAAGGCCTGAACGACATGGTCTACAACCGCTGCGTGGGCACGCGCTATTGCTCGAACAACTGTCCTTATAAAGTGCGCCGCTTCAACTTCCTGTTGTTCCAGGACTGGGACACGCCGCAATACAAAATGATGCGCAATCCCGACGTCAGCGTGCGCAGCCGCGGCGTCATGGAAAAATGTACGTACTGCGTGCAGCGCATCAGCGAACACCGCATTGACGCCGAACGCGAAGATCGCAAGATCAACGACACCGAACTGCAGACCGCCTGCCAGCAGTCCTGTCCCGCGGGCGCCATAATTTTCGGCAACATCAACGACCCGAACAGCAAGGTTTCAAAACTGAAAGCGCAGGCCCGCAACTACAGCCTGCTGGGCGAGTTAAACACCCGGCCCCGCACGACATACTTGGCAGAAGTTCGCAATCCGAATCCCGAGTTGGACCGGGGATAGAGCGGTAGAGACTGAGATCCTTCGCTACGCCTGAAGAAGGGCCTCGCTCAGGATGACAAGTCGGGCAGGATGACGGGATAGAGATTAAATAATGGCTGAGCAATACAAATCGACGATCGATGCCGACCGCGCCCCGGTCATTGAACCCGGCCACACCTTCGGCACAGTCACCGAAAAGATCAGCGCCATCGTCCTGACCCGCCCGGCCTCGAACGGATGGTTCGTCGGTTTCGGCATCTGCTTCATGCTCACCATGATGCTGCTCTACGCCCTCGGCTACCTCTTCCTCAAAGGCGTCGGCATCTGGGGCGTAACCATCCCCATCGGCTGGGGCTTCGCCATCGTCAACTTTGTCTGGTGGATCGGAATCGGCCACGCCGGCACGCTGATCTCGGCTATTCTTCTCTTGCTGCGCCAGTCGTGGCGCAACTCCATCAACCGGTTCGCCGAGGCCATGACGCTGTTCGCCGTCGCCTGCGCCGGAGTTTTCCCGGCCATTCACGTCGGCCGTCCGTGGCTGGCCTATTGGTTGTTTCCCTATCCCAGCACCATGGGGGTCTGGCCGCAATTCCGCAGCCCGCTCATGTGGGACGTATTCGCGGTCTCCACTTACGCCACGATCTCGGCGCTGTTCTGGTTCACCGGCCTCATCCCCGACCTCGCCACGTTGCGCGACCGCACCGAGAAGCCCTGGCTGAAACTCATCTACGGCATCCTTTGCATGGGCTGGCGTGGGTCGGCGCGCCACTGGCATCGCTACGAAACCATGTATCTGCTGCTTGCCGGACTGGCCACGCCGCTCGTGCTGTCCGTCCACACGGTGGTAAGTTTCGACTTCGCCATTGGCATCGTACCCGGATGGCACACCACTATCTTCCCGCCCTATTTCGTCGCTGGCGCCATCTACTCGGGTTTCGCCATGGTGTTGATGCTGGCCATCCCCATCCGCAAGATCTACGGCCTCGAAGGCTTCATCACCGACCGCCATCTGCAAAACTCCGCCAAAGTGATGCTCGCCACAGGATTGATCGTCGCCTACGGTTACGGAATTGAAGCCTTCATGGGCTGGTACAGTGGCGATCGCTACGACGCCTTCACCCTGTGGAACCGTTTGCACGGTCCGTATGCCATACCGTACTGGTCGCTTCTCCTCTGCAACATCTTCATCCCGCAGGTGCTCTGGATCCGCAAGCTGCGCACCAGTCCCATCGCCCTATTCTTTATCTCCGGCGTGATTCTCGTTGGCATGTGGCTGGAGCGTTTCATCATCGTCGTCGTCAGCTTGCACCGCGACTTCCTGACATCCTCCTGGGGCATGTACTACCCCACCCGCTGGGACTGGATGACCTACATCGGCACCCTCGGGATGTTCCTCATGCTCATGTTCCTGTTCCTGCGCGTGCTGCCGGCCATCTCGATCTTCGAAATGCGCACCCTCCTGCCCGAAGCGGAGGTGAAAGAGTAATGGCGAAGCGCGACCCCATCTACGGCATCATGGCGGAATTCGACTCAGCTCAAGCGCTGATCGATGCCGCGCACGCCACGCACCAGGCCGGCTACAAGAAGATCGACGCCTACAGTCCCTTCCCAGTCGAAGGCTTGGCGGAAGAGATCGGGTTCCACCACGACGAAGTTCCGCTGGTCGTGCTGATCGGCGGTATCATCGGCGGCCTGTCGGGCTACCTGATGCAGTACTGGATGTCCGCCGTCGACTACCCGCTAAACATCGGCGGCAAGCCCTATCACTCGTGGCCTGCGTTCATCGTCATCACCTTCGAGATGACGATCCTCTTCGCCGGAATCTCGGCAGTCTTCGGCATGCTGGCCTTGAACGGCCTGCCCATGCCCTATCACCCGGTATTCAACGTCGCGCGCTTCAGTTCGGCGTCAAAAGACCGCTTCTTCCTGATCGTGTTCTCGTCCGATAAAAAGTACGACCCCGCAGGCACCCGCAAATTCCTCGAAGGCCTGGCGCCGCGTTCAGTTTCGGAGGTGCCCAGCTAATGCGGCTCTTCCGCCAAATGAATCTGCGCAGTGGCAACGGCCATGTCGGGAATGGCGGTGCCCACGTTTGGAGTGGCAATGCCCATGTGGGGAGTGGTTGTGCCCATGTGGGGACGGGCGCCCTCGCCCGTCCGGTCGAGCGAAGCTCGACAGCGCTTTCCTTTGTGGCGCTACTGGTGCTGATCGCCGGGTGCCCCATCCTTGCGCGTTTTTTGCGCAAGGGTGGGATTCCACAAAGGCCTGAGCAATGGAGTTTTGGTTTTTGCAGGGGGAAGGCCCTTTCCCTGATGACACTGTCAATGACAATCGCGCTCTTCTCCGCCTGCCGCCTCGACATGCACGTCCAGCCCCGCCAGAACCCGCTGTCGCGCAGCGACTTCTTTACCGACCAGCGCTCCGCCCGTCCACTCGTCGAAGGCACAGTCGCTCGCGGCCAGTTGCGCGAAGACACTTATTTCTACACCGGCAAGATCGGCAATAATCCCGGCGACGTAATGCCATTCCCCGTGACCAAAGAAACTCTCGAGCGCGGCCGCGAGCGCTTCAACATCTTCTGCGCTCCCTGCCACTCGCGCCTCGGAGACGGCAACGGCTTCGTTCCCTCTCGCGGATTCGCCCGCAAGCCGCCATCGTTCCACATCGCCCGGCTGCAAAAGGCGCCCGTGGGATATTTCTACGACGCCATCACCGAAGGCTTCGGCATCATGCCCGATTACTCCTCGCAGATTCCCCCGCGCGACCGCTGGGACATCGTGGCCTACGTTCGCGCGCTGCAGTTGAGCCAGGACGCCACCATGGACGATGTGCCCGCAGGCCAGAAGGTTCCCTCGGAACCGCCGAATTTTCGCGAACCCGGATCAGGAGCGACGTTACCCGTGCTCGCACCCGAGCCAACCTCTGAAGAGACAAAGCCGGAAGCGCAAAAGAAGGAAGACCAGAAATGACCGCGTCGACCGCGAACCAACTCGATCTGACGGCCCCGCAGGTGGTGAAGACCATCGGGCAGCGGTCGCTGGTTGTCGGCGTCGTCTTCGGCCTTGCCTCCGCCGCTCTAGCCTTCACCCGCCCCAATGAGTTTTATCACGCCTACCTGCTCGGCTTCATGTGCTGGCTGGGTCTCGCCTTGGGATCAATGGCGATCCTCATGATCCGCCACTTGACCGGCGGCGGTTGGGGCATGGTGATTCGCCGAATCCTCGGAGCCGCGATGCGCACCGTCCCGCTGCTCGCGCTTCTGTTCATCCCGGTAATTCTCGGGATGAAGCATCTCTACATCTGGGCGCGGCCCCTCAGTGAGGTCACCGACAAGCACCTGCGCGAGCATCTTGAAGACATCACCAAGACATATCTCACCCCGAGCGGATTCATTTTCCGCGCAGTTTTCTACTTCGCCATCTGGAATCTTCTCTCGTTCCTACTTTCGCGCTGGTCGAAGCAGGCCGACCACGCCGGCGCTCCCGATAACACCGAGAAATTCAAAGCAGTCGCCGGCCCCGGCCTCATCCTCTACGGCTTCACCATCTCGTTCGCCGCCATCGACTGGGTCATGTCGCTCGATCCCAGCTGGATCTCCACCATCTTCGGCTTGATCATCCTGATCGGCGAAGTCCTGTCGGCCATGTGCTTCGCGGTAGTAGTGGAGCGCATCCTCTTTAACTACAAGCCAATGTCGGACATGCTGAAGCCCGACTTCGTCCACGACCACGGCAAATGGATGCTCACTTTCATCATGGTCTGGGCATACTTCAGCTTCTCGCAGTGGCTCATCATTTGGGCCGGCAACCTGCCGGCAGAAATCACTTTCTATCTCAGGCGCCTGAGCGGTGGCTGGGGATATATCGGCCTGTTCCTCGTGATCTTCCACTTCGCTGTGCCATTCACAATCTTGCTCTCACGCCCCTTCAAGCGCGACATTCGCAAGCTGGTCTGGCTGGCAATCTGGCTGATTCTGATGCGCTTTGTGGACCTGTTCTGGATCATCGAGCCGAATTTTTCGCAGACTTTCAAAGTAACGGTGGCAGACGTGGTCGTGCCGATCGCCATTGGCGGTTTGTGGCTGGCCTACTTCTTCCGTAACCTGGGCGCGCTGCCGCTGCTGCCGGTCTACGACCCGGCAGTGGGCGAAGTTCTGCAACCAGCCCATCACCATGGGGGCACATAAAAAGATTGGTTGACAAGATTGGTTGACAAGATATGACTGACGAGACCCAACCCGAGAGTTCGGCCAGCCACGACGGCTTCGAGCGCCGCGACATCGGCGTCGCAGGAGTGCTCTATTTCCTCGCAGGCCTGGCCTTCGCCGGCGTGATCATTCACTTCATCGTGACCGGCCTGTTCTCCTATCTCGACAAGCGGACTGAAGCCCAGCAGGCGCCGGTGAGTCCGCTGGTCACGAACGCGCCCGCGGACACGCGCCACATCCCGAAGCAATACACCGGCGATTACGAGAAATATCTCAAGGAGAATTTCCCGTCGCCGCAGTTGGAAGTCAACGAGCGCAATCAACTGGATAAAATCCGGCTGGCCGAAGAGCAAACGCTGAGCACCTATGGCTACGTCGACCAGAACGCCGGGACCGTCCGTATCCCGATCGAACGCGCCATGGATCTCATCGCCGAGCGCGGTCTCCCGGTGCGCGCGCAAGCCGCAGAAACGACCATGACGGCAAAGACAACTGTGAAAAGCAAGCCAAAGGAAACCAGTCAGTGAGCAGTCAGAATCACAATTCGAGATCTATGCTGCGAGCCTCGAGTGGCCATGTGGGGACAGCCGCCCAAGCCTGCCCTGAGCGAAGTCGAAGGGGCTGTCCAGCCGAGCGAAGCTCGACGGCGCCCTCAGTCAGCGCTGGCAGACCGCGTCACAGCGAAGTTCTGGTGCTGCTCCTGTTGTTTGCCTCGATGGCCTCGGGCCAAGCCATGTCGAAGGGCATCATGTCTCCTCCGGCCAACGTTCGTCCCCCATATCTCGAGAACGTCGGCATCGAACAGCATCTTGACGGCGAAGTGCCTCCCGACCTGACGTTCGTCGACGACACCGGACGCACCGTAAAGCTCGGCGACTACTTCGGCAAGAGGCCGCTGATCCTCAACCTGGTCTACTACAACTGCACCATGCTCTGCGGAGAAGCACTCGCCGGCCTGACCGGAGCCTTGAAGATGGTGAAGTTCGACGTCGGCAAGGAATTCGAAGTCGTCACCGTCAGCTTCAATCCGCAGGAGACGCCCGCAATCGCCGCCGCCAAAAAGAAAGACTATCTCGCGCGCTACGGCCGTCCCGGCGCCGCCTCCGGTTGGCACTTCCTGACCGGACCACCGGAGTCGATCAACGCGCTCACCAAGGCTGTCGGCTTTCAATATCAGTACGATCCCAAAAACAATCAGTACGCGCACGCCACCGCCATCATGGTGCTGACGCCGCAAGGCCACATCTCACGCTACTTCTACGGTGTGGATTTCCCGCCGAAAGATCTGCGCATGGGATTAGTCGAGGCCTCGCAGGGCAAGATCGGCAACGCCGTCGATCAGGTGCTGCTCTACTGCTATCACTACGATCCCGCGACCGGAAAATACGGCGCCGTCGTAAGCAACATGTTGCGGCTGGGCGCCGCCGTGACCATCGTTTTGCTTGGCGGATTTCTCTTGATTCTCTTCCGCCTCGAAAGGGCCGCCCCGCCGCGCCGGACGTCGCAGCGCAGCGCGACCTAAGAACGGTAGAGTGACTCGACTGAAGCGAAATGACCAACGACCAACGACTAACGACCAACGACTAACGCGCTATGTTCGATAATTTTCCATTATGGCCACAACGGGCCTCCACCGCGGCGGGCAACGTCGATGCCCTCTTCATCTTCCTGCTTATCGTGTCCGGGCTGATGAGCCTGCTCATCTTCACCGCCATCCTCTATTTCGCCGCGCGCTACCGCCACCAGCAAGGCGTCCCTGCCGAGCAGATCGAAGGATCCATCCCGCTGGAGTTGACCTGGTCGATCATCCCGCTCGGCGTATTCCTGGCCATCTTTTTCTGGGGAGCCGTCGTTTACTTCAAAAGCCGTACTCCTCCCCGCGATTCGACCGAGGTCTACGTCGTCGCCAAACAGTGGATGTGGAAACTGGAACACGCCGAAGGCCAGCGCGAGATCAACGAACTGCACGTGCCCGTGGACCGCGACATCAAGCTGATCATGACCTCGCAAGACGTCATCCACAGCTTCTTCGTGCCCGCCTTCCGCATGAAGCAGGACGTGGTTCCCGGCCGCTACACCGTGGCTTGGTTCCGTGCCACCAAACCCGGCACCTATCACCTGTTCTGCACCCAATATTGCGGCACGCAGCACTCCGGCATGATCGGTTCCATTGTGGTCATGGAGCCCGCCCAGTACGAAGCCTGGATGAGCGGCGGCACGGGCGGCCCGCTCTCGGCGACAGGAGAAAAGATTTTCTCTGAACTCGGCTGCGTTACCTGCCATCGCACCGACACGCAGGGCCGCGGCCCCAACCTGCAGGAAGTCTTCGGCAAGCCCGTGCAACTCGAGGACGGGCGCACCGTCATGGCAGATGAGAATTACATCCGCGAGTGCATCCTCGATCCCGGTGCCAAACGCGTCAAGGGATTCCAGCCCATCATGCCCACGTTCCAGGGAATCGTGAGTGAAGAGCAATTGAACGCCCTGGTCGCCTACGTGAAATCGTTGTCCAAGCCCGGCGCCCCCGGGCCGAAAACAGCACAGGCCGCGCCAGGCAAGGCCCCAGCCAAAGGAAGTCAGGTGGAATGAGTATGGCTACAGCAACGGCTCAACCGGTTGAGCGCACCAATTATCTGAACAAGGAATACGGTGTCTGGTCGTGGCTGCTGACCACCGACCACAAGCGCATTGCGCTCCTCTATTTGCTTTCGATCACGTTCTTCTTTTTCATCGGCGGCTTCTTCGCCCTGCTCATCCGTCTGGAGTTGCTCACTCCCGCCGGCGATCTCGTCCAGGCCGATACCTATAACAAGCTCTTCACCATGCACGGTCAGGTGATGGTTTTCTTTTTCCTCATCCCTTCGATTCCTGCCGTGCTCGGCAACTTCCTCGTCCCCATGATGGTCGGCGCCAAGGACCTGGCCTTCCCACGGGTTAATCTCCTCAGCTGGTATCTCTATATCATCGGCGGCGTCATGATGCTGCACTGCATGCTCACTGGCGGCGTCGATACCGGCTGGACCTTCTATGTGCCCTTCAGCACTGCCTTCAGCAACACCAAGGTGATCGAAGCCGGACTGGCCATTTTTGTCGTCGGATTCTCCTCCATCCTTACCGGCCTGAATTTCGTCGTGACCATCCATCGCATGCGCGCCCCGGGCATGACCTGGTCCCGCCTCCCCTTGTTCATCTGGGCGCACTACGCCACCAGCATCATCCAGATTCTGGGAACCCCGGTTATCGCGATCACACTCGTCCTGGTGGTCGCCGAACGCGCCTTACATCTGGGCATCTTCGATCCCAAGCTGGGTGGCGATCCGCTCTTGTTTCAGCACCTGTTCTGGTTCTACTCGCATCCCGCCGTCTACATCATGATTCTCCCCTCGATGGGCGTCGTCACCGAGATCATCGCCTGCTTCTCGCGCAAGCGCATCTTCGGTTACAGTTTCGTCGCTCTATCCTCGATCGCCATCGCCGTCTTCGGATTCCTGGTGTGGGCGCACCACATGTTCGTCGCCGGAATCTCAGTCTATGCCGCACTCGTGTTTTCTCTGCTCAGCTATGCCGTAGCCGTTCCTTCTGCGGTGAAAGTTTTCAACTGGACCGCGACTCTCTATAAGGGCTCCATCCATTACGACGCGCCCATGCTTTATGCCTTCGGCTTCGTAGGCTTGTTCACCATGGGTGGATTGACGGGACTTTTTCTGTCCGCGCTCGGCATCGATGTTCATGTCCACGACACTTATTTCGTCATCGCCCACTTTCACTACATCATGGTCGGCGGCGCGCTCATGGGATATCTCGGCGGGATGCATTTCTGGTGGCCAAAGATCTCCGGCAAACTCTACCCCGAAGGCTGGGCGCGACTCGCCGCGCTGATCGTCTTCCTGGGCTTCAACCTCACGTTCTTTCCGCAGTTCATCCTAGGCTACTTAGGCATGCCGCGGCGTTATTACCAGTACCCGCCTGAGTTCCAGATACTGAACGTGCTCTCGACCGCAGGCGCCACGGTGCTCGGCATCGGCTACTTGCTGCCCATGATCTACTTCCTGTGGTCGATGCGCTACGGCAAGCCCGCGCCCGACAATCCCTGGAATGCCGCCGGCCTGGAGTGGAAAACCGCTTCTCCTCCGCCGACCTACAATTTTGACGAAGAGCCAGTCGTGACCTGGGAAGCCTACAACTACGACGAGATCGACGCCGGGCACAAACAGGAGGTCCCCGTTGCCGGATAGCCAAACAATAGGGAGCCCAGCCCTGGCCGCCGGTCACAGCGAGGCCCACGCCGATACTCACAATCCGGCCTTGCTGCACCACTTCGCCACCGAGGAGCAACAGCGCGACGCCTCCAGCCTCGGCATGTGGATCTTCCTCGGCACCGAAGTCATGTTTTTCGGCGGACTGTTCTGCGCCTATCTGATCTACCGCCTCTGGTACTTCGCAGACTTCGGGGCAGCCAGCAAATCCATCAATGCCACATTGGGCGCGACCAATACGGCAGTGCTGATCTGCAGCAGCTTAACCGTTGTCCTCGCAATCTGGGCGGCGCAGACCTCCCGCCGGGCGCTTTTGATCGGCATGCTCGTGCTGACGATGCTTTTCGGTCTCGCCTTCCTCGGCATCAAAGGCGTCGAATACAAAGACAAATTCGACGAACACCACGTTCCCGGAGCCTCCTTTAGCTTCGAGCACGTGCCCATTCCCAGTCATCCAGATCAATACGCCAACCCGCGCCATGCTGAAATTTTCTTCGCTCTCTACTTCATCATGACCGGATTGCATGCCCTGCACATGATTGTGGGGCTGGGCATCTTTACCTGGCTTTTGTGGATGGCCTGGAAGGGCCGCTTCACGCCGGAATATCACACGCCCCTGGAAATCGGCGGTCTCTACTGGCACTTCGTCGACATCATCTGGATTTATCTGTTCCCGCTGCTCTACTTGATCGACCGGCATCCCTGAGCCGCGGCGCAGGTTCGAAAGTACGATTGGAAAATACGATTGGAATTTTATGATTACCGAGAAGCTAACTCATAAACGGTTTTGGGAAGGGCGCGGCTTTCAGCCGTGGGTAGTGGTTCAGTTTGAATTGGTCGTCATCGAGGATGGGTCATCCCGAGCGCAGCCGGTTTTCAGGCGGAGCGAGGGATCTCCCTCAGCAGACTGTGGCGGGAGATCCCTCGGCCCTCTGGAGAGAACGCGGGCCTTCGGGATGACGCCACAAGCGAGTTCAACCCAAACTGAGCCACTACCCAGCAGTGCCATCTCGGGCCAGTAAAGACGCGGGCTCTAGCCCCTGAGGGAAACGAGTTTTATCCCTCGCACATTATCTGAGGCATGCTATGTCTGACCACTCAAAATCCTCGCCGCTAAAAACCTACTTCGCCGTCTGGATCGCTCTGCTGGTCGGAACCTTCCTGACCTACAAGGCCGCATTCATCGACCTCGGCCGCTTCAACGCCGCCGTCGCTCTCACCATCGCCACGGTCAAAGCGCTTCTTGTCGCCCTCTTCTTCATGCACATCAAGGGCGCTCACGAAAAGCTGCTCAAGCTGGTAGTCATCTCCACCATCTTCTTCCTCTTGATCCTCCTGGCGCTCTCCATGGCCGACTACGGCACCCGCCTCTGGAGCTAGGAACTCCAAATTGGATGGATTTGAGAGGGCGCGGCTTCCTGCCGCGCCGTAAGTTCCGCTAAATCAGAACCGCCTTCGGACCTGCGGACTCTGAAGTCGTGCACGAACGGGAAGGGCAAGACTCTTAGTCATGCCGTAAATGCAGTAGAAATCCATACGGCTTTACACCGCAGTTCTTTAAGGTACTCCTGCAACACTGCGTCCTTTTCCGTTCTGCGGTATACTCCCGCCGTCGCTTCATCACCACTTGCTCGGGAGGTGATTTATGGCATTCTGCAATTCCTGCGGTGCAACTCTGAGTCCAGGAACAAAGTTCTGCAATAAATGCGGCGCAGTTGTATCGGGAGGGCCGACCGCTCCCGCCGCAGCAACGACACCCTCTACCCCTCCTGCTGGGAGCAGCAGCGCTCTAAAAATCATCCTGATCGTGGTCGCTGTGATCGTCGGCATCGGAATCCTCGGCGCAGCAATCGGTGTAGCTACGGTGGGCATCGTTGGCCATCGCATCGCCAAGCACGCTCACGTCACCACGCAAGGCGACCGCGTGAAAGTCGACACTCCCATCGGCTCGTTCAGCGCCAACGATCCCGACCAAACCGTCAAAGAATTAGGAGTTGAGGTCTACCCCGGTGCGGAAGTGCAGAAAGAAGGAACCGCCACCGCCACCTTCGGCCCTGTCCACACCGTCGCGGCGAACTTTGAAACCAGCGATCCACTGGATAAAGTCTGCGACTTCTACAAATCAAAGTTCCCCGGTGCTAACGTCACAAGTTCGCAGGAGAACCATTGCTCGATCGTTTCGGGTGGCCCTGGTAATTCCGTGACCATTAACATCGAGGCCGGCGGAGGCACCACGAAGATTCACATCGCCAGCATCACCAAAAAATCCTCATCTCCAAGCTAAGAACATCGCCCCATGCCAGATCGAGTCCCAGATTCCCCGCCAGCCCCAGCGCCATCTACCGATGCTTCGGGCCTGGCGGAGGCTTTGCGCAAAAATGTCCGCGGGGAAGTCCGCTTCGATGCCGGCAGCCGCGCCCTCTACGCCACCGACGGCTCCAACTACCGCCAGGTTCCTATCGGCGTCGTCCTCCCCCGCCATGCCGACGATGTCCTGGCCGCCATTTCTCTCTGCCGCGAATTCGGCGCACCGCTGCTCTGCCGCGGAGGCGGCACATCTCTAGCGGGCCAGTGCTGCAACGTGGCCGTCGTGCTGGATTTCTCCAAGTACATGGCCAAAATCCTCTCGATCGATCCCGCACGCCGCATCGCGCGAGTGCAGCCCGGAGTCGTACTGGATACCCTCCGCAACGCCGCCGAAAAGCATCACCTGACCTTCGCCCCCGATCCCGCCACTCACGACCGCTGCACCATCGGCGGAATGATCGGCAACAACTCATGCGGCGTGCACTCAGTAATGGCCGGAAAAACCGACGATAACATCGAGCAACTCGACGTCGTCACCTACGACGGCGTCCGCCTGCAGGTCGGCCGGAACCTGATTGAAGGTTATGTAGGAACAGCCGCCCCCGGCTGTTCAGGCGGCCCAGGTTCATCGGGCCGCGGCGACTCCGGACGCGAAACTCAGATCTACAGCTCGCTCCAGCAAATCGCCGATCAATACGCCGATCTCATCCGCCAGAAATTCCCCAACATCCCCCGCCGCGTCTCCGGATACAACCTGAACTACCTCCTCCCCGAAAACGGCTTCCATGTCGCCCGCGCTCTTGTCGGTTCGGAAGGAACATGCGTCACAATCCTCGAAGCGACTTGTCGCCTGGTGGAGAGTCCTCCGGAGCGAGTTCTCCTGGTCCTCGCCTACCCCGACATCTATCAATGTGCCGACCGAGTGCCCGAAATCATGGAGCACAAGCCCATCGGCCTCGAAGGCTTCGACGATCTCCTGGTCGGCTACACGCGCAAGAAGGGGATCAACTCCGAAGGACTCGCCCTCCTGCCCGAAGGCAACGGCTGGCTCTTGGTCGAATTCGGCGGCCAGACCTTATCTGAAGCTGAATCGCGAGCCTTACACCTGATCGATTCGCTCACCCGCGGTGCGAACCCGCCAAAAGTACAGCTCTATTCCGGAGCACAGTCCAAGCGCGTCTGGGAAGTTCGCGAGTCGAGTCTCGGCGTCACTTCCCACGTGCCCGGCGAACCAATGAACTGGGAAGGCTGGGAAGACGCCGCCGTCTCTCCCGAAAAACTAGGCGGCTACCTGCGCGACCTGCGCAAGATGATGTCCGCCTTCGGATACAAAGGCTCGCTCTATGGCCACTTCGGCCACGCCTGCGTCCACACCCGCCTCAACTTCGACCTGCGCTCGAAAGACGGCATCGCCAAATTCCGCCGCTTCGTCGAAGAAGCCGCCGACCTGGTAATCAGCTACGGCGGCTCCCTCTCCGGCGAACACGGCGACGGACAAGCCCGCGCCGAACTGTACCCGAAAATGTTCGGCCCCGAACTGATGGAGGCATTCCGCCAGTTCAAGTCCGCCTGGGATCCGGACTGGAAGATGAACCCGGGCAAGGTAATTAATCCGAATAAGCTCGACGAAAACCTGCGCCTGGGCGCGAACTACGCTCCGTGGGAGCCCGAAACTCACTTCCACTTTCCCGCCGATCACGGCAGCCTCTCCGAAGCAACTCTGCGCTGCGTAGGCGTGGGCAAGTGCCGCCGCGACGAAGGCGGCGTAATGTGTCCCAGCTATCGCGCCACGCGTGAAGAAGAACACTCCACCCGCGGTCGCGCTCACCTGCTCTGGGAGATGACTCAGGGCGAAGTCATTCGCGATGGCTGGCGCAGCGAAGAAGTCAAGCACTCTCTCGACCTCTGCCTGGCCTGCAAGGGATGCAAGAGTGACTGCCCGGTCAGCGTCGACGTCGCCACCTACAAAGCCGAATTCCTCTCGCACTACTACGAAGGCCGCGTGCGTCCAGTAAGTGCCTACGCTTTCGGCAACATCGATCTCTGGGCACGCGTAGCGTCGAAGGTCCCGGGCTTGGTGAACCTGACCACGCAGCTCCCGTTTCTAAGCGACATCGCGAAGTTGGTCGCGGGAATCCCCGCCCAGCGCAGCATCCCAGCCTTCGCCCCCGAAACTTTCAAGAGCTGGTTCTTCAACACACGGAACAGAAACGCTTTTGGGTGGCGCAGCGCTTCTAGCGCTGCGATAAGCCCGCCCGAAGAGACTCGGGCTTTAGCCCCCGAGGGCCCGCCCGTTCTCCTCTGGGCCGACACCTTCAACAACTACTTCCTCCCCTCGACCGCCCGCGCTGCCGTCGAAGTCCTCGAGGCCGCCGGATTCCGCGTCGTCGTTCCCCAAGCCAATCTCTGCTGCGGACGCCCCCTCTACGACTGGGGCATGCTCGACCGCGCCGAGCGCCTGCTGCTGGAAATCCTCGACGAACTCTCCCCCGAAATCGAAGCCGGAATCCCCATCGTCGGCCTCGAACCCAGTTGCGTCGCCGTCTTCCGCGACGAACTGGTCAACCTCTTCCCCAACGACGAGCGCGCCCAAGCGCTCTCCCGCCAAACCTTCCTGCTCAGCGAATTTCTGGAACAAGAATTGGACCACAACTCCGGCAACGCCCCGCTGCCCCGCTTTGAGCGCAAGGCGCTGCTGCACGGCCACTGCCATCACAAATCGATCATGAAGATGACCGCCGAAGAGTCGCTGTTGCGGCGCCTCGGTATCGACTTCCAATCCCCCGCCCCGGGATGCTGCGGCATGGCCGGCTCTTTCGGGTTCGAGCACGACAAATACGACATCTCCGCCGCCATCGGCGAACTCGAGCTTCTCCCCGCGGTCCGCAAAGCTCCGCCCGACTGGCTCATCATCGCCGACGGCTTCAGTTGCCGCGAACAGATCGCCCAGGGCACCGGCCGCCACGCCCTCCACCTGGCTGAAGTCCTTCAGATGGCACTGAGCCCCGATTCTCAGTCAGCCCCCGTCCCCTTCCCCGAATCAGCCTCAGTCCGCCAGCGCGAAGCCGAAATCCAGTCCTCCATCAAGCAGGCCGGCTTGGGCCTGGGAGCCCTAGCCGCTGGCAGCTTACTCCTCTGGCAATACTCCAGAAGTCGTTGATAAATAAACCTTTGCGGCGATTATGTGGGGACAGCCGCCCCCGGCTGTCCGGTCGAGCGCAGCTCGACTGCCTCTGCCCTCTAGCCTGATTCCCCCGTTTCTGGGACAATAGACCCAGTCTCCGTCGCTCCTTCTCGCGACTCCCGGTTTCGGCTCTAACCAGCCACAGTTCAGTCTTATGGACGCCAAACTTACAACCACGATGCTGGCCCACGAAGTCGCGCCAGCGACGTCGCCCCATCCGACCCAATCCACTCCCGCCCCGCTCCGCGGCTCCGTCCTGGTCCTGATCCAGTTCGACGTCTGCGAAGAAATCCGCCTCGACGAGCTGCGCAAGATCTTCGGAGCCCGCACCGCCGAAGCCAGCTTCAAGAAGGCCCCAGCCTACGTCCGCTACCAGCGCACTCCAGTCGAAGAAACGCTCGACCCCGTCATCCTCGACAACGGCGAGCGTCTCGAAGGCCAGATCAAGTATTACGACTACGGAGTAGTCAGCCTCGTCTTCGAGCTTCCATTCTCCGGCACCTGGGACGACCTGATCCAGGTCTCCTGCCGCTGGACATCCGACACGAACTTTGAGACCGTCGCCACGCGCATCGCCCGCCAAAAGCTGGAGCGCGCCGCCCCCGCCATGATCAAGCCCTACCACGTCGACGCCCGGAGTGGTGTCGAGGTTCAGGGCAACGACTGGCTGCAAGAGGACTACTTCATCTTCCACCTGCGCGAGATCGAGGGCGCTCCCTCGGCCAACGACCTGCTGGCCGCCCACGGAGACAAGATTGCCCAGGTCGTCCGCGGCGAGGTGTCGATGCTCTCCGAAGGCGAGCGCCAGGAGATTCTGCAGTCGCGCATTTCCTACTATCCTCACGATCTGGCCGTGATCGGATGGAACGCGGCCTTCATCTACGACACGCCCGCCGGCGCCGAGACCGCGATCCAGCTGCTGCAGTATGCCAACTCGCAGCTCCTCGAGTTCCGCCACTACGACGAACTGCTCACCCGCGAACTGGCCAACGTCTACGACTTCCTCGAAGTGGGCGGCACCGGATGGTGGTCGCGCTGGCGGACGGCGAACGCCGCCTCCAAGCTGCACACCGTCCTGCTCGACGTCAACGAACTGACCGAGCGAGCCGACAACGCCATCAAGTTCTTGAGCGACATGTTCTCCGCCCGCCTCTACAAGCTGGCTGCCTCCAAGGTCGGAGTGCCCGACTACAAAGACCTGGTCAAAGAAAAGCTGCAAACCGCCGAAGATCTTTACCGCTTCATGGTGGAGCAGTTCAACCAGAGCCGCGCCTTCGTGCTGGAACTGATGGTGGTCGTCATCCTGATCATCGAGCTCATCTACTTCTTCAAGGGAAAGCCAATCTAGCGGATTGACAAAGAACCATGTGTGGAACATGTGGAACATGTGGGGACGGACGCCTTCGTCCGTCCATGCGGCCCAGGTGTATCGGGCCGCTCGGTTTCTTTCGCACCGAGCGGGGCTTGTTCCTCATGTTGTGAGCTCACCCACCCCTTGCGCGGTGGGCTGCAATCTTCCGCTCCTTTGGAGCTACTACTTCTTTCACGCCTAGTGGTCGTTTAGGGCGGGTGGGATCGATGGCGGGCGATTCGAATTTGGGCTCTCGTGCCGCAGGTGACATTTGGACTGAGACGACTGGCTTGACCGCGGGGGCATGTGCAACTGCGCAGCGGCCCGGTACTTCTGGGCCGCCTGGACAGCCGGGGGCGGCTGTCCCCACATGAACTGACCCGCCCCAGCCCCGAAGGGGCGACATAATTTAGCCCAGAGCCTGCCCTGAGCGGAGTCGAAGGAACGTAAGTCCTGGGTCCCCGACCTATAAGTTGGAATAAGTCCCGTAGGGACGGCAGAAAAAGCACGGAAGGCCAGCCCACCGCAGCAATTACGAGCGATAGGCGCCAGTACTTGCCGCATTGTCAACTTGAGTTCTGAACAGCTCGATCAACACCAGTACCTCAGAGTGCAAGTTGAGAACGTCATCCGCGTCCAGTTCTAAATACTCCCCGTGAGCGATGTTATTCCGTGCCTCGACGAGCCGTTCATCAATCAGTTGAATCTTCGTCTCGTAGGGACCGAAGTCCAATCCCAAACTATCCACGATGTCCCGCAATATGCGGGAGGACAAATTACCCTGCGTCGTGATCGCCTCGCGTGGAACAGCCGACCGCTCATCCATCCCGTCCAAGAAGAACTTAGGGCGTGTTCACACTACATCAATAATTGACGAGTAAGATGAGTGGCATGGAACTTACTCAACAACAGTATGAGCGAATTCAAGAGTGCTTGCCGGTGCAACGCGGCAATGTGCGTCACGAGAATTTGGTCTTGCTCAACGCCATCCTCTATGTGGCCGAGCATGGGTGCAAGTGGCGCGGATTGCCCCGCCGGTTTGGCAATTGGCACAGCATCTACGTACGCATGAATCGCTGGGCCAAGAAGGGTGTGTTGGATCAGGTATTCGCCAAGTTGCAGCAAGAGCAGATTCTGCGGCTCAAGATCGAAGCCTTCAGTTTGGACTCGACTTCGGTGAAGGTGCACCCCGACGGCACTGGGGCTTTAAAAAACACGGACCGCAGGCCATCGGAAAGTCGCGCGGCGGATGGAACACCAAAATTCATCTGGTTGCCGCGAATGCTCGAACGGCAATAATTTTCTGCTTGTCGCCCGGAGAAGCGCACGATGCTCCGGTGGGCCGGCAACTGCTGCTGGAACTCGGTCCGCTGCCGGTCGAAGTTCCGCTAGTGATGGACCGTGCCTACGAAAGCGACGAAACCCGTCAATTAGTGCTGGAATTGAATATGATCCCGGTGGTGCCGCCCAAATCGAACCGGCGCGAACCTTGGGATTACGATCGCGAACTTTACAAGAAACGGAACCAGATAGAGCGCCTGTTTCGACGACTGAAAGGGTTCCGCCGCATCTTCTCGCGTTTCGAGAAACTCGACGTTGTCTTTCTGGCCTTCATCTACTTTGCATTCATCATCGAGGCTCTGCGATAGTGTGAACAGGCCCTAGTTACGTCGAGATAAACGCGAATCCGGTCGCTATCGGATGCGGACCGCAGCTTGCCACGGACAGCAAGCGCAACCAGGTTCGGCGAGAGTTCGTTGTACCGCAGGCGTTGAAAACGAATAAACTCCAAATATGCACGGCTTGTCGCCTTAACGAAACCCTCCCAGTGCGCATATAGGAGCGCGACCCAGCTCCGCAGGAAAGCGGCGCCCGCTTGCCGCTCGAACGCCAGCCTTAGCGCCGTGAGTTCCTTCTTACGCCATATTAAGTCCTCGCTCAGTACCCTATTGACGTCGTCGATAGTCCGAATGCTCATGCGGTAAACAGTTTACGGCCATACGGAATAATCTTTGGGACCCTGGAGGAGGCGCGGATCCCGGAGCCTGAGTTGTCTACGAACTCGTTGTCAGACCACATCCGCTTAACTTTCTGCTCGATAGCCGCCGGGTTGGCCTTAGCTTTTTTCGGGCTATACCCGAGCCCCACGCCAACAGCTTCAAAGGCGGAGACTGAAAATCCCCCACGAATCGGTCCTTCTTCTTGTCGAACCTCCTGAAGGCGTCGTCCGCCAGGACCTCCGCAAGCAGGCCAAAGGTCTCGCGGAAAGCCGTCTCCTCCTTCCTGAAGTCAAAAGTCTTATCTTGGGCGAGGGCTTTCGCCTTGTCAGTAAGGAATTCTCCCAGATCGCCAAGATTGGCAAACGACGAAGGCACCATCGTGCGAAAGACTATGAACCTCAAAACGAGTTCCATGTCGTACTGTTCCTCAACAGCTCGATCCGACAGAGCCACACAGGCGGAGAAGTTCTCGTCATTGGAAAGCTGCCGGAGCCATCTGTAGAAATCGGCATTCATCATCACGAGAATGCTGTTGCGCACCTCCTGGTCCGAAAGCATCGAGCCGCCAGTATTGAGGCGTTGGAACAACTCGAACTTCGCCATGTCGTCGCTCTCTTTGAGGATGATGCTCACGCTGATCTTCGCCCGCTTTATCAAGAGCCGCTGCGCAGAGGTAAGTGATTGATCGGGGTGGTCATTGTCCTCCCATCGTCGGCCTCCCAAACTCGGTAGGTAAGGTGTGGCCTCGAGCGTCAGAGGAGGCAGCTTCTGTCTCTTTTCATCCAACAAGATTCCGACAAACTGGAAAACCGTCGACAAACGCTGTAGGCCGTCCACCACGTCCCATACCCCGTCTGCACGCTGAGCGACAAAGATCTGGGGAATAGGAATTCCAAGTAGAAGGGATTCGATTAGCCGAGATTTCTGACGGAGAGACCATCGGAAGAATCTCTGGAATTCAGGATGTATGTCGAGTTCTCCTTTTTCGTAAATGCTTATCCACTCACCGATCGAGATGGGATACCCGTCTGTGCGGATTTCAGCGCGGGTCTTGTCGATCTCTTGCTGCAGTTCCATAGTTTGGGGCACTCCGAGTAACGACGACTCTCGATTTCTTGGAAGACTGAGTCTAAGCGGCCTCCCTGATTTGTTCAATAACAGAGGACAGCGGCTTTTCAAGGGGGACGACTTTCACCATCCAAAACCGGAATACTCCTCCAGCCTTCTGTCGCTTTTTCATTGACTTCCTCCTCCATCCGCGAAATCCGCTGTACAGTTCTTTCCCATTCCCAACTCGAATAACGGGCTAAGTCCTTCTATCCAATATATCGCCCGCAAGTCATTCTGGCCGCGGAGCGATGGATCTCCCCACCACCGAAACCGACCATTTCACCCGAGATCCCTCCGGCGGCTGATCTGCGCCCGCGGTTCGGCCGCAAACGACTTACTCTGTCCAGTCACCCCAACGTCCGAAGACCACAAAAAAACAAGAATCCCTAAATCCCGCCGTTTTCCACAGCCGTCCACAGAAATAAATCCACTTCCTGTGACGAACGACCTTTACTGAGAAATTTCAAAGCCCCATTTTGGGACTATGCACCAGCGCTCCACCAAGAGCCCCAGCACCACCCAGCCCTTCGACGTTAAGTCCTTTATCCGCAATATTTTCCACACAAACCCTGCGTTTGCAAGATTTTGCGCCAATGTCGTCATATCCCACGAGCCTAAGTCCGCAGCCGCAAAGTATTTAGCTGAAAGGTATCCAATTTTTCGAGGTATCAATATGCCGATTCATCCCAACGTCAAAGTTTGCACTCACATCAAGGTCACCGGAGTCCGCTGCGGCTCCCCCGCTCTCCGCGGAGAGCAGTTCTGCTACTTCCATCAACGCATGATGCGCGGCGTCCAGGTGCCACCCAACGCCCGCCTCCACCCCGTCGCTCTCATCGAGAACGAGGAGGCCATCCAGGCCTCGCTCATGGAAGTCATCAACGCCATCGCCCGCAACACCATCGACCTCCGTCGCGCCGACCTCATGCTCAAGGCCCTCCACATCGCCGTGAAAAACGCCCACCGCGTCCGCTTCGACACCGTGCCAAGCCGCATGGTCCACCAGGTCCCCGACTACCCCGCCCCACAAACGCCGGCCATGCCAGAAACAACACTCACGGTCGCCGCCATCGAAACCGCCGCAGATCAGATCGGGTCCGGGGATCGCGTAGACCCCACCCGGCGCAAGCCTCCACTCAGCGCTCCCGCACCCCCGAAGCAGCGTAAAAATGCAGCCCGCGCCTAGCTCCGCGTTTGGACAGCACCTCGGCGGCTGCCTCCATACTCTTTTTCTTGATGGGCGTCATCCCGAGCGGAGCCGTTCTTCAGGCGGAGCGAGATTCTCCATCCACACCGAATCGGTGATTGGGATCAGGTCGGTCGAACAACATCAAGATCAAAGGCAGCGGACAGGAGTGTCCGCTCCACACCCTTCTGCGTTCCGCTTATCCAGTTTGAGATAATCCATTGTTGATCCACACACTCACGGAGGATGCTTGAAAGTACTGTTGCTGGAGAACATCAGCGCGCTGGCGGTGAAGGTCTTTCGCGAGGTGGGGTATGAGGTCGAGTCGCTGAAGGCGGCGCTGGACGAGCGCGAGCTCGTCGAGAAGGTGCACGGAACATCGATCTTAGGCGTCCGGTCGAAGACGCGGATCACCGCGGCCGTGCTCGAAGCAGCGCCCAGGCTGTTGGCCGTGGGGGCGTTCTGTATTGGCGTCGACAAGATTGATCGGGAGGCAGCTAGCGAGCGGGGGATTGCCGTGTTTAACGATCCGCACTCGAACTCGCGGTCGGTGGCGGAGTTGGCGATGGGGGAGATCATCCTGCTGCTGCGGCGGACGTTTACGGCGTCAACCCAAATGCACTCGGGGGTGTGGAACAAGTCGGCGGCGGGCGCGCATGAGGTGCGCGGGCTCACTCTCGGCATCGTGGGCTATGGCAAAATCGGGTCGCAGCTTTCGGACCTGGCCGAGGCGATGGGGATGCGGGTCGTGTTCTATGACCTGGCGCATGTGCTGGCGCGGGGAAATGCGCGCGGTGTCGGCTTCCGCGAACTGCTGGAGATATCGGACGTGGTCACGCTGCACGTGGATGGGAAGCCGCAGAATCAGAATCTGTTTGGCGAAGAAGAATTCCGCGCAATGAAAGATGGGGCGTGCTTCCTTAATCTGAGCCGTGGGTTTGTGGTCGATCATGAGGCGCTGGCGAAGCATTTGAAGAGCGGCAAGGTGGCAGGGGCAGCGGTTGATGTGTTCCCGAAAGAGCCGGAGTTGGGCGCGAGTTTCACGAGCGTGCTGCAGGGGTTGCCGAATGTGATCCTGACGCCGCATATCGGGGGTTCGACGGAAGAGGCGCAGCAGAATATTGGGCAGTTCGTCTCGGCGAAATTGCTCGATTATGTGAAGACCGGCGATTCCACACTAAGCGTGAATCTGCCGCAGTGTCATCTGGAGTACGAGGAGGGATCGTATCGGCTAATGCATGTGCATCACAATGTGCCGGGAATTCTGCGGGCGATTAACGACATCTTAGGCGATCTCGGAATCAATATTGAGCGTCAGGTGCTGAGTACGCGCGGGACTTTGGGGTATGCGATTTATGACATCAACCGGGAATGCGATGAGGAGTTGACGCGGCTGCTGCGGGCGGTGCCGCATACCATTGCGGTTAGGACCGCGGGGTGCTAGAAGAGAGCCGTGGTGATGGCCAGCGAAAAAGCCAGCCGAGTTCGCGCTCGGCCCGGACGGGCGAAGGCGCCCGTCCCCACACAAGTACGTTCCCCATACGGGCGCGTTAAGGAGAGGGCATGCGTGGGTTGAAGGACAAGCGAGTTTTGATAACCGGTGGGGCTAGTGGGATTGGGGCGGCTACGGCGGTGCGGTTTCTGGAGGAGGGGGCCCGGGTGTGCGTGCTGGATCGCGATGCGACCGCCTGCGAGCGGGTTCGGCATCAGCTGCAGGGGCTAGGCGAGGCGATTATCGCCGATGTGACCGACCTGATGCAGGTGGAGGCCGCGTTTGCGGAGGCGATCCGGCTGATGGATGGCGTCGACGTGCTGGTGAACAATGCGGGCATCAGCATCCGCCATAAGTTTCTTGACATCACTCCCGAAGAGTGGGAGCGGGTGATCGCTGTGAACCTTACGGGCGTGTTTTATGTGGCCCAGACAGCGGCGCGGCATATGTGGGAGAACGGCGGCGGCGTGATTCTGCAGACGGCATCGACGAATGGTGTCGTGGGCCAGCCTTACTACGCCGACTACAATGCGACCAAAGCCGGCGTGATCGAGCTGACTCGGACGATGGCGCTGGAGTTGGCGCCGAAGGTGCGGGTGTGCGCGGTGGCTCCGGGATATGTACTGACGCCGATGCAGCGGGCCGAGTATAGCGACGCGATGCTGGAGGAAGTGAACCAGAAAGTTCCGCTGCGGCGGCACGCACGGCCGGAGGAGATTGCGGGGCTGTTTGCTTATCTGGCCTCGGATGACGCGGCATATGTGACGGGGCATGTGTTCACGATGGACGGCGGGGAGACGGCGGGGGGGCTGGCGAGCCGGTGAAAGGGCTCAGAGCGCGCGGATTAGAGAGGTCCCCTCGGCCGGATTGGGGCAGGCTCTTCGAGCAAGCTGCGTACGTCTCGGGCTGACAAGCCTTGGTTGTACTGCGACGGCGGATTACTTTCGTCACCATCCTGACGAAGCTGAATCTGCCACAATAGAGAGTATGGCCCATCCCCCCAACCGTTCGAATTATTAACCGGCAGAAGCACCTTTTATGGAAGTACTGACAGCTAAAGCGATGCGCCGCAGCACGCGACTGCGGGTAGAGATTCCGGTCAGTGTGATCAGCCTTGACCGGAAGAGGCCGTTTGGCGAGAAATGTATGTTGCTGGTCGTCAGCGCACAGGGATGCGGCTTTCGCAGTTCAGAGGCGCTGCAACTGGAAACCCCGCTCCTTTTGAGCGGGCTTCCCGGCGGAGGCAGCGTGACGGCGCGGGTGGCGAATTGCCTGCCGCTCGGCGCGGACGGCAAATATTTTCTGATCGGCGCCGCGCTGTACACGCATGGAAATGTTTGGGGGATCGTTGATCCTCCGGAAGACTGGAAGATTGCGGCGCAGAGCACGCCGGTGGCAGATCCCTCCAGCAGCAGCGAGATCAACTCTCCCACACTGAAGCTCAGCAAGAAGGAGTGGCCTTACAATCTTTTCTCTGAAAGTGCGGAAGCCCACCCTGGGCGCAAGTAAGTTTGGGTTCTTCCGCATCCTGTAAAACTCATGCCCTTCCCGGTTCGACAAGAGCGCGATTTTTCCGTAGCCCACGGAGCAGAAATTCCGGTCTTGTTCTTTCGTAACTTCACCGGATTACCTCACGCTGTCATACTCATGGGCGTATGGCGGAACAGCCCGAATCGACGGCGCCTGAGGTGTCTGGCGAAGAGATCAAGATCACAACGCGGCCGTTTCGTGTGAAGCTGCGCGGCTCGGTGCTGGTGCTGCTGCGGCTGCCTAACCGTCGCGACGTGCGCGGAGCGATCCATCAGCTGTCGGTGACGGGCGGTGTCGTGCATCTGGAAAAGCCACTCGATGAGAAGATCGAAGTGCAGCTAATCTTCCATCTCAAAGGTGCGACCATTCGAGAGAAGGCGCAGATGCTGTTTCCCATGTGGGCGACGCAAGGGTGGATGCAGCCCTTCCGCTTTGTAAAGTTGACTGACGCCAGCCGTGAGACTCTGGACGCGCATCTCAAGTCCGTCATCGGCGAAGCAGCCAAGGGCGCGGCGAGCGGTGCCTGAACACAGCCGCTACTGCATTCCCCCCTCACAGGCTTATCTCTACGCACGCACCGTCGTGGCACATGACGCAGGATGTAGGTTGCTCTCCTTCGCTCCGCTCAGGCGCCGGAATGACAAGCATCTTTGGGGGGCCAGAACGGCGACGGCTCAAGCGCACAAGTTACTCCAGTTACGTTGGTGATCTGTAGGGTTGGACTATGATCCGGAAATAGGAACCTTGTCATGAAAAGACTCAGCTTTCTAGTCTCGCTCACCAATAACGATAACGACTATCAGCAGGAGCAGGCAGCGGCGGCGGAGAAAGCCGCGCGAATGTTGGGTGTGGATGTGAAGATCATTCACGCCGATAACGATGCTGTGGCGCAGAGCCAGCAATTACTGCACTACGTGCAGGACTCGTCGGTGGTGCGGCCGGACGCGATTCTATTTGAACCGGCGGGAGGAACAGCATTTCCGCAGGTAGCACGCGCCGCGGTGGCAGCGGGGATTGGCTGGGTGGTGCTCAATCACGAGGTGGATTACATTCTGGAATTGCGGCGAGGGACCAAGGTTCCGGTGTTTGCCATCAGTTCTGATCATAAAGAAGTGGGCAAGATCCAGGGTAAACAATTCGCCGCGCTGCTGCCCAAGGGTGGATCCATTTTGTACATCGAAGGTCCGGCCAACAGTTCGGCCGCGAAGGAACGCACGCGGGGAATGAATGGGACTAAGCCTTCGAATATTCAAGTGAAGTCGATGCGGGCGAACTGGACCGAGGAGAGCGCATACCGCGCAGTGAGTTCGTGGCTGCGCTTGCGGACCTCGCAGGAAACGCACATCGACCTGGTGGGTGCGCAGGATGACAGTATGGCGATGGGTGCGCGAAAGGCGTTTGGAGAGACGTCCGGCGCCGACCGCGAGCGCTGGCTGAAGCTGCCGTTCACCGGATGCGACGGGATGCCGAAGACAGGCCAGGCATGGGTACGCGGCGGGCATCTGGCGGCGACGATCTACATTCGTCCAAATACGGACCTGGCGATCGAGATGCTGGTCGAGGCGATCAAGAATGGTGCGGCGTTGCCCGACCAGAAGGTGACGGAACCGGAGTCGGTGCCATCGCTCGCTGACCTGGCCAAAGCAGGCAGCAAGATGCAGCTCGGCGCGGGCGCGTAGAGTTCACGCCGGAGAATCGTAGGAAATTCTGACCGTCCTGCGGACTCTGTTTCGCAGGCTTTCTTTCGCCCCTTCTTCGAGGCCTTGCTCTCTTTTTCGGCTGGCGGCCCAAGCTATCCGACGGTCTTGAGTTCCTCTCTCATTTGCTGCCATGCCTGGCGCGCTTCATCCACTGACCCTTCATCCTCGATAGTGGTGATGTCGCCGGGATTGCGGTCCTGAATCACGGCCTTGAGCACGCGCCGCATGATCTTGCCGCTGCGCGTCTTGGGAACCATGTCCACAAAGTTCAATTCGCCGATCACCGCCACCGGGCCTAACTCGTGGCGCACCGTATCCAGCAACTCCTTTTTCAATCCATCGGAGGCCACGAATCCCTGGCGAAGCACCACAAATGCTGAAATCACCTCGCCGCGCAAGTCGTCGGGGCGGCCAATTACGGCCGACTCAGCCACCGCCTTGTGGGTCAGCAAAGCGGTCTCCACTTCGATGGTGCCGATGCGGTGCCCGGCAATCTTGATGATCTCGTCGGCGCGGCCGGCGAACCAGATGTAGCCGTCATCGTCGACGTGTGCCGAATCTCCGGTGTAATAAACACCGCGAATAATCTCCCAGTAGTCGCGGCCATAACGTTCAGGTTCTCCCCACAGCGCCGGGGTCAAGCCGGGGAAGGGCCGCTTGATGACCATGATGCCTTTCTCATTCGCCGCGCAAGGTTTGCCGTCCAACGAGACCACCTCGGCTTCGATCCCCGGCATGGGAATCGTCGCTGATCCCGGCTTGATGGGCAGCATTCCCAGACCATAGGGATTGCCGAACATGGGGCCGCTGGTCTCGGTCTGCCACATGTGATCGATGACGGGAATCTTGCCTTTGAACATCTTCTGCTGCAACCATTCCCAGGCGGGCGCGTTCAGGACTTCACCGGCGCAAAACACGCGCTCCAGGTAGCTGTGATCCACCTTGGAGAGTGAATCGCCGTAGCGCATGAGCAGCCGGACCGCAGTGGGCGAAGTGAAGATGCCAGTCACGCGGAAGTCTTCTATGAGCGCTTTCCAGTTGCTGTCGGGCCTGGGATAGTCCAGTGCGCCTTCGAAGGCGATCGTAGTCGCGCCGGCGATCAGCGGCGCGTACACGATGTAACTGTGGCCAACGATCCAGCCGATATCGGAAGTCGACCACCACACATCCGTGGGCCGCAGCGCGAAAAGCCACTTGCCCATGCTGTGGATGTGCACCTGGTAACCGCCGTGAGTGTGGATGGCCAGCTTCGGTTTTGCGGTTGTGCCCGAGGTAGCCAGAATGAATGCCGGCTCGTTGGATTCCATCTCCACATAGTCGCTGCTGTGGCCTGCAGCGAGGGCCAGAAACTCGTCCCAGGAGATGTCGCGCTCCTTCATAGCAGGCGGCGCGCTGTTGCGTTTCAGCAGGATCACTCTCTCGACAACCGTGTTGGTATTTGCCAAGGCGTCGTCGACAATTTCCTTGAGACGGGTCTCTTTGCCTTTGCGGTAGGTGGCGTCGGCAGTGAAGACGAGGCGTGAACCGCTCGCCTGAATGCGATCTCCCAGTGCCTTGGCGCCAAAGCCGGCAAAGACGACAGAGTGAATGGCGCCGATGCGTACGGTGGCGAGCATCAAGATAATGGCTTCCGGACAAGTGGGCATGTAGAGCGTGATGCGATCGCCCTTCTTGATGCCCAGTCCGCGCAGGGCTGCGGCGGCGCGCTCAACTTCCGCCAGCAGGCTCGCGTAAGTGAAGACGCGGCGCTCGCCACGCTCGTTGAGATATACCAGGGCCGCGTGGCCTCCCCAACCGCGTTTGACGTGATAGTCGAGTGCGTTGTACGCCAGATTGGTCTTGCCTCCAACGAACCACTGGAACGTTGGACGATTCCAATCCAATACGCGGTCCCACTTGCGGAACCATGGCAACTGCTCAGCCGCTCGCCCCCAAAAGCCCTCTGGGTCTTGCTTCGCATCGTTGATCCACTTCTCCACCATCGGATTCAAGAGCTGCATCGCACTCCTCCTCGTCTCCGCATTCTCGCGTGCAAAGGCGAGGTGGATTCTGATTCGAACCGCATAGACGGGCAGTGACTAGGATCACAACTGGGTGTGTTCATGCGCGTTCTGAAACCAAGCAATAGACAAACTCACCGAAGTGGATCGCAAGCAACACGGGTGGGAGTGATGGTGACGGAGCCCAGTAAACATCGGGTGCAGAAACGATTTTCTTGCTGATCATGGACGCCGCGCCGGGGAGTAGCTCTCGGCTTTCGCCAAGGCAAAGTGTGATTCAGATCACAATAACGGGTGAGCGTTCTCACATCTTTCGCAGGCAGTCCGTCCTAGTGTGTGTTCCCATTGCGTCCAAATCGGACGAGGCCCCTCGGGTCCCAAACTGGGACCACGGTCGCGCGAAACACGGAATGCAAGCCCACGCGATCCGGTTGCTGAACGAAAAAAGCTGGAGACGGCTCACGGGAACGACTCCCGGTCGAAGAGGAGATTTCGTTTATGCAGAAGTGGACAGGATGGATTTGTAGCGCACTACTCGCAGTCGTATCGGTCGCGCCGCTGCTAGCCAACGCAAGCGACGCAAAAGCAACCACAGACGCCTCAGCCAACTCCACCGCGCAGCCGGATCCAGCTGCTGCCAATCCGAACATAACCCCAGCCGCAGGAAACGCCAATGTGACGGCGCTGCTGGGCGTACTTGTCATGAAGGGAGTGCTCGCGCCGAGTGAAGCCAATGCGATTCGCAACGCGGCTCCGGAGGCCGAGTTTCGGTTGCTAGTGGAGGCGTTGGCGCGCAAGGGAGTAGTGAGCGCCGAGGACCTGTCAGCGGCCGAGGCGGCGGCACAGCCAGCGGCTCCGGTCGCCGTGCCAGTTGCCACCCCAGCGCAGGCTGCAGCACCGAAGGAGACGAAGCCGCCTGCACCAGCGGTCATAGCGGCGGTTGCTCCACTGCGAGTATTGCCAGTCGATCCACCGGTCAAGGACCGACTGAAAGCCGCCTTTACCATGGGCCCGGTCAAGATGACGCCCTACGGATTCTTGAAGGCGACCGGAGTGTACGACACCAGCAATCCTAATGGCGATGACATGCCGTTTCCCGGCCTCTTCCTCAACAACACGGCGTTTGCTACAACCACCGGTCCCACAAAGGATCCCGAATTTTCACGTGAAAGCGCGGCAAGCGCGTATCGGGGCAAACTTTGAATTCCCCGACCTTTCTCCGAAGCTCACCGTGACCGGCCGGATCGAAGGCGACTTCGAGGGCAACTTCACCGAAGTGGACAACCGCGACGTTTCGTCGATTCGCAGCAGCCAGTTCTCATTCCGCCAGGCTTGGGTCCGCTTGGACTATGCGGCCAGCGAGAACACAGATATCTACTTCGAGGGCGGGCAGGACTGGACGCTGTTCGGATCGAGCGCGCTGCCCAACCTTCTGGAAACCACAGCCCTGGGTTACTGGTATGGCGACATCTACGAGCGGTCTCCACAATTCCAGTTCGGATTGGTGCAGAAGGTAGGTGGTTCGGCGAATTTCAAAATCTCACCGACCTTTGCCATCATGATGCCAACAAGCAGCCAAATCGAAAAACTGGGATCGCTGGGTGTGACGGCACAACTGGCGCAGGCCGAGCGTGAAGGCGCGGACTCGGGCCGACCGGAGTTGGAAGGAAGACTGGCCTTGCAGTTCCAACTCGACAAAGCTGCAGGCGTGGCACCGGCGCAAATTATCTTTTCCGGTGTTGAGGGAAAGCGCACGTCGATCGTCCCTAATTCGTCCGCCGCCTACGCCGCGTTGCCCGCAAACTATCTCGCGGCATTCCCCAACGGTTTTACCGCCTCCAGCAACATCTATGGCGTGCAAGGCGCGGTGCAACTGCCGACGCGATGGTTCACTCTGGTGGCAAGCGCCTATCGCGGCGGTGACCTGCGATTCTTCTTTGGCGGCCAGGTTAACTCCTATGCCACCGATACCAGCGGGCTAACGAACATCCAAGGGCCGTTCCCAACGCTCGACGGCGGTTGTCTGGCTGCCGCAGGTTGTGCGGTTCTTGGGACGAATGCTTCCGGACAAGTGGTGGTCGCTCCGCAGAGGGCCATCCGGACGTTTGGCGGATTCGTGAATCTCGGACTGCCTTTGTCCCGGTGGTTCAATGCCGATCCGAAAGGACGCAACGCGGGCTGGCAACTCTACCTGCACATGGGTAAGGACCAGGTGCCCAAGTCAGACCTGAACTATGGCGGCTATACCGGCAACGCCAATATCCTGGCGCCATTGCCGCTGTTGATGGGCAAGCTGACCGCGGCCACCCTGTACTACAAATTAAACCCCTACGTCACCTTTGGGTTTGAGGAATCGATCTATGCGACGCGGCTCAAGCCTGGGCTGACGTATACGATCGCCGGCAAACCCAGCAACGAATGGCAGGATCTCCGCACAGAGTTCGGACCGATTTTTACGTTCTAGCGCCCGGATGAAAAGCCCCACTTCTCGCGCATAAAACGCGCGAGAAATGGGGCACCCGGCACCCGGGGCAGACGAGAATCCTTGCCCTACCCCAGTTTCGGGTTCACAATGTAGCCCGTCTGTCAACGCCGGCCACAGGCCTTTGAAAGCCGGCTGATTGCATAATCGATCGTCAGGAGTTGCAGTGATGAGTAGAGCCCGGATCGCGGCGGTGGCTGTGGGCTTGTTGCTCGCAGCCGTGTGCGCCAGCGCAGCGGTCAAGAACAACAACGTCCGCATCACGGTCCTTGATTCGGAGACTCACTCGGTGAGTCTTGGTGACAACGGCGTGCCCAAGAATTGCGACGCGGTCAATTACGACGCCTATTGCCACAACAGCAAGACGACCGAAGTGACGAACACCTTGCTGGTGCAAGAAGGAAACCAGCCGCCGTTCCGCATCAGTTGCGCCGTCGATACGAAGTGGTCGAGGTGTGTGCCGTTGCCGAAGGGCGCGAGTTTCGACGCGAAGCGAGAGAAACGCGGCCTTCTCGTGTATTACGCGGATGACAACGGCAAGGCGCGGAAGCAACTGTACACGCTGATTACTCCGGAGGCGGGCGGCACAGCGCCCAGTGCGGCGACGAGCGCGGCTCCCGTTTCGGCTGCGCCGGTTTCGGGTGCAGCGGGAAGCAGCGGACAGGCTACGGCGCCGGCCGCGGGTACTAGTGAATCCGTGAAGTGCAATTTTCGTTCGACACCCTCGGGGGCTGACATCACAGTCGACGGGCAATACGTCGGCAGCACTCCCTCGGCAGTCAGCGTTAGCACCGGCAAGCACGTGGTAGTGGTTTCGATGCCGGGCTTTGCGCAGTGGAAGCGGGAGCTGACGGTGTTGCCGGATTCAGAACTATCGGTCAACGCAGTTTTGGAGAAAGCGCAGTGAGCGCGGTCGTAAGTGCGATACATGAAGGTGGGACAACGGTCGAGTAAGCGGAACGATCAGTATGTAAGGAAGTCGGGGCAATTCTTATTTTTCGTCGTAGCGAGTTAGTTGAACGACACCGGCGTTTTGAAATGCCGGTGCGGTTCGAGTCGTAGACAGTTTGACGAGTCGGCACGCGGAGTCGTGCGGGAGCCCTCAGTCGGTCACGGAACGAGACCGGGCTCCCGGTGCTCAATACATTTTCAGTAAAAGGAGAAGAACTGTGGCTACTGCAGATGCTTCGTCGAGTCTCGGTATAAATCGCTGGTGGCACGTGGTCGGCGGCCTCGCCATGAACCTGGCGTTGGGCTCGCTGTATGGCTGGAGTGTGTTTGTGGCGCCGTTGGAAAAGGAATTTCACTGGAAGCGGGCGGATACTTCGAATGTGTTCATCATCGCGGTAGTGGTTTTCGCGCTGACGTTCATTGTGGCTGGGCGGTTGCAGGATAAACTTGGCCCTTTCAAAATTTCACTGGTCGGGGCGATCCTGGTGAGCCTGGGATTTTTCCTGTGCGCTTACGCCGACAGCATCACCAAGTTTTTCATTTTCTTCGGCGTGCTTGGAGGGTTGGGCAACGGTTTTGGTTACGCCACCCCGATTCCCGTCATGTCCAAGTGGTTCCCGGATAAACGCGGACTGGCGGTCGGACTGGCGGTGGGCGGATACGGCGCAGGGTCGGCGGTTTTCGGCCCGCTGGCCGCCAGCTACCTGATCCCCCACTTCGGCTGGCGCGCCACCTTTCAAGTGCTGGGCGTGGTCTTTTTTGCGATGACTGTGTTTGGCGCGTTCCTGCTGAAGAATCCACCCGTGGGCTACCGGCCTGCCGGTTGGGTGCCGGCTCCGGCGTCCAAGGCTGTGGCCAGCACCTATGACTTCACGCCCAGCGAAGTGCTGCGCACACCTTCGTTCTACCTGCTCTGGGTGGCGTATGCTTTAGGCTGCGCGGCGGGTCTGATGGTCATCAGCCAGTTGGTGCCCTTCGCTAAGAGTGTGGGCATACCCAGTATCACGCTGGCTTCGTTTGGCCTGGTTGTGGGAGCCGTGGGGAACGCTTCCGGACGCATTCTTTCCGGCTGGATGTCGGACCACCTCGGTCGCATCAACGTATTGCGTCTCATGATTGGCATCTCGATGGTGGCCATGCCCATTCTGTACTACGTGGGGGGCAACGTGGTGGGTCTGTTCGTGATGCTGTTCATCGTTTACTGGTGTTATGGCACCCAGCTTTCGGTCAACGCGGCAACCGCAGCCGACTTCTGGGGCACCAAGAACGTGGGCATCAACTACGGAATGCTATTCACGGCCTGGGGCGTGGCTGGTCTGCTGGGCGGCCGCATCGGCGGGATGTTGTATGACAAGTACCACAATTACCAGATGGCGTTCTATACGGCAGCGGTTCTCGCGGCAGTTGCGTTGGTCTGCGAACTGATAGCCAAGCGGCCAACGGTCCCTGAAGGTGGCCTGGCGGCCGGGAACGTACCAGCTACCGCCGCGTAGAGCTCGGCAAAGAGACGTTGCAGTTTCGGCAGGGGATGTTCGATCATACGAAGGCTTGAAAAGGTTTCATGGGCGCTCTCAAGTACGAGCGCCCATCGTCCCCGCGCGATGACTGAGTTAGCAAGACCCAGGACCTCGCGTCTCGCTCGATATCGCGGAAAAGCAGAAGGGCGGGAGCGTGAGGCACAGCGGCAAGGGGTTTATTCAGGAGCGCAGGACTCTGATGCACTCCGTCACGGATGGACGCACAGCGGAGAACTGCCTGCAGTGCAGCACAAATTCACTCATGTGAGGGTCAACTGATATGGCTGAGATTCGTCAGAAACCGCAAGCGGTGATTGAGACCAGCGAAGCGCAAATCGCAGTTCATTGGCGGGAAGAAGAATACTACTATCCCAGCGCGAAATTTATCGGCCAGGCGAACCTGACCGATCCCGACGTCCTCAACCGGTTCGCCGAGGACAAGTTTCCGGAATGCTTCCGGGAATACGCCGATCTGTTGAACTGGGATCAGTATTGGCACACCACGCTCGACACCAATGATCCGCCGTTCTGGAAGTGGTTTGTCGGCGGCAAGATTAATGCGTCTTACAACTGCATCGACCGGCATCTCGCCAAACACAAGAACAAGGCGGCGTTGATTTTTGTTCCCGAGCCGGAAACCGAAGCGCCGGTATCGGTGACGTATCGCGAACTGTATGTACGGGTGAATGAGTTTGCGGCGCTGTTGCGGGATTTTTGCGGGTTGAAGGCGGGCGATCGGGTCACGATTCACATGCCCATGGTTCCCGAGTTGCCGATCACCATGCTGGCCTGCGCGCGTCTGGGAGTGATTCACTCCGTGGTATTTGGCGGCTTCAGCGGCGAAGCTTGCGGCCTGCGCGTTGCCGATTCCAGCAGCCACATCCTGATCACGATGGACGGCTATTACCGCAATGGCAAATTGCTCGATCACAAGGCGGCGGCCGATATCGCGCTCGAGGTTTCCAACAAAGAAGGGCACAAGCTGGATAAGGTCCTGGTGTGGAGGCGGCAAGCTGGACAGAACGCCTCGGCTTCGCCCTTCGTGAAAGGCCGCGATTTCTGGGTGGACGAAATCCTGCCGAACTACTCGGGTGAAATCGTGGCGCCCATCTCCATGGATGCGGAAGCGCCGCTGTTCCTGATGTACACCAGCGGCAGCACCGGCAAACCCAAAGGATGCCAGCATCGCACGGGCGGCTACCTGGCCTATGTGACCGGGACTTCGAAATACATTCAAGATATCCACCCTGAAGATGTTTATTGGTGCATGGCCGACATCGGCTGGATCACCGGCCACTCCTACATTGTGTACGGGCCGCTGGCGTTGGCGGCGACCAGCGTCATCTACGAAGGCGTTCCAACGTATCCGGATGCGGGCAGAGTGTGGCGGATTGCGGAGCGGCTGGGCGTGAATATCTTCCACACATCGCCGACTGCGATTCGCATGTTGCGCAAGGCTGGGCCCGATGAGCCCACCAAGTACAACTATCACTTCAAGCACATGACCACGGTGGGAGAGCCGATCGAACCGGAGGTCTGGCGGTGGTACTACGAAACAGTGGGCAAGCGGGAAGCTGTCATTGTGGACACGTGGTGGCAGACGGAAAACGGCGGCTTCCTCTGCAGCACGAAACCTGCAATGGATCCGATGAAGCCGGGGAGCGCAGGCCCCGGGATGCCGGGAATTTTCCCGGAGATCCGGGACGAGATGGGAGAGATCGTGCCCGCGGGATCGGGCAAAGCGGGAAACATCTGTATTCGCAATCCCTGGCCGGGCATCATGCAGACGATCTGGGGCGATCGCGAGCGGTTCGTCAACCAGTACTACCGGAAATACTGCAAGAACGCCAGCAGCAAGAACTGGCAAGACTGGCCGTATTTCGCGGCGGATGGAGCGGTGGAAGCTGTGGATGGATATTTCCGGATTCTGGGACGCGTGGATGACGTGATCAACGTGGCCGGGCACCGCCTGGGCACGAAGGAAATCGAGTCCGCGTGTCTGACGGTTTCTGAGGTGGCTGAAGCGGCGGTGGTGCCGGTGGTGGATGAGATCAAGGGCCGCGTGCCGGAGGTCTACATCGCTTTGCAGCCCGGACTTCAGCCCAGCCAGGAGATCCTGGACAAGGTCAATAAAGCGATCGAAACCATCATTGGAAAGATTGCGCGGCCGAAACAGATCCACATCGTTCCGGACATGCCGAAGACGCGCTCTGGCAAACTGATGCGGCGCATCCTCGCTTCGATCTCGAACCGGATGAATACCGGGGACATCACAACCTTGGCCAATCCCGACGTGGTTGAGAAAGTCCGGGAATTGGTGCAAGGCAAGGAGCCGGTCACGATTCGGGAAGCCGCCGATGACATCAAGCGCTTCGGGACCGAGGAGTAGAGGTCGAGAAGCCGCTTCACTGAAACTACCGTGCTGACCTGTGGGTCCGCGAATATGCTAGATTGAGGTTCGCGGGCCCATAGCTCAACGGTTAGAGCAGCAGACTCATAATCTGTTGGTTCCAGGTTCAAATCCTGGTGGGCCCACCAAACCCGCAATGGTTGACAAATTCTCACTGCACACTCACCTTTGGGTCACAACTGGGTAACAACTGACTGCCCGCCACCCGAATTTCCGTCGAAGAGCAGAAGAGGGGTTCGACTCCACTACCCCGGAGCGGGCGTTTTCAGCGGTACCCAGCGGAAGGAACGCCCCTTTGCCAGTGTTCGCGAGGCGCGGCGGTTGCTGATCTATTTCTGTTCCGAGGAATCGGGTGGCGCGCCCTTTTCCCCCTGGTGGTGTCCCTGCCACTGTTCGTGCCGGGCCTGCATCTGATCCCATTTCTTCTGCTGGTTGGAATCAAGAAGCGCACGGATCTGGTCATCCGATGCTTTACGGATCTCCATCATTTTGGAGTGGCGATCGTCCTGAGAAAGGGATGAATCGGAGCGCAAGCCTTCCATCTGCGACTGTTGCGACTTCAAGATATCGAGCACCTTGGACTGTTGGTCTGAGGTGAGCTTCAGGTGCTTGGTCAACATCTCCGTGCGCTGCTGCGGATCGAAGTGCCGTTGCCCATGCTCGGGCGGTGCACCTGCCGGAGCAGCCTGCTGATCTTTAGTATTTCCATTGTCCTGCGCAATTGCAGACAGCGGGAGGATGCTAGTAAGGGTCGCCAGCACGAGTGCGAGTAAGCTACGTTTCAACATGTTTCCTCCGAAGAACCAGGGTTCATCTAATCCTGTGACCCAAATTATGGACTTTTGGTTGTGGGAGCGCAGTAGGTTTTACGAATTTTTACGCAAACGGTGGCATGGAACGAAAACCCTAGACAACTCTTTACGGTTTGTCCGAAGCTCGCAGGCTATCATAATCGGGTTATCGGGGCGATTGCACGGGAGCATGGATGGTCGTTACGACTCGGCTCGATTGGAAATGCCTGTTTCTATGGTTGGCTCTCATTTCGTCCAGCAATCCTGTTTGCGCCCAGAATGAGCCGGCTCAGACCCAGCCTCCGCAGGTCCAGCCTCCGCAGGTCCAGCCTGCGCCAACTCCAGCGGCTCAATTCGCGACCACAGCGGCAGGAACGATCTACGGAATAGTGAAGTCGGGCGACATGCCGATCCCCGGCGCCGCCGTCGACATCTCACTCGTGCCTTCTCCACAGAACGCCGTCCCTCAGAAAATCGTCACCTGGACGGATGTGAATGGGAACTACTCTGCCGGCGTCGGGTCATACGGTTCCTACACGATTGCAGTTCAAATGTTAGCGTTCGCCAACAGCACGCAACGGCTGGTCATCGATGCGTCCCATCAGAATGTGTCTGCGAATTTTGAATTGACTCTGGTTTCGCGTACACACCAGACAAATCGCCAGCCTGCGCGTCCCATTACCCAGAACGGCCGCAGGGGATTCCAGACGCTCACGACACTGGAAAACATGAGTGGCCAGGATCAGAGCGGCGCGCTCAGCGATATTGTACCTTCCGGCTTGCCGGTTCCTGGCATCGATCCCAACAGCGCAACCGAGTCGGTCGCGGTCTCGGGCAACAATTCGAACCAGCTCAACGCGATGAGCGGAGATGAATTGCAACAGCGCATTAATGATGCGCGCGCCCAAGGAGGCGGCTTTGGAGGTGGGGGCGGCTTCGGTGGACCAGGAGGATTCGGTGATGGCGGTGGCGGTCGAGGCTTTGTGATCGGGCGCCGCGGGTTTGACATTAACCACCCGCATGGATCGATCTACTACGGAATCGGAGATTCGATGCTCAATGCCGCTCCATATGCGCTGGTCGGCGAGCCCATGCCAAATCCCGCGTATCAGCAGAACAGCTTTGGCGGTTCCGTCGGCGGGCCGCTTAACATTCCGAAGATCTATCACGGAGGCGCCAAGACATTTTTCTTCGTCAATTACAACGGCAGGCGTGGGGAGAATCCCTTCGAGCAGTTTTCTACGGTGCCTACTCTTTTAGAACGGCAGGGCAATTTTTCCCAGACTACGTACACGTCAGGCCCGTTGATGGGGCAGACGGTGCAAATTGCAGATCCTGCAACCACCACCCCTTTTCCCGGAGATAGGCTTCCTCGGATCAATCCGATTGCGAATTCTTTGCTGCAGTACATTCCCGTGCCCAATCTCCCTGGGAATTATCAGAATTTCCAGTTCGTAACCTCAACCAACAACAGCAGCGACGATTTGAACGCGCGCCTCAACCATACTTTTGGCGCAGCGCCCATGCGCGGATCGCGCGGTGGTGGCGGAGGAGGACGAAACAGGTCGCGCAACAATCTGACGTTGGGTCTTCACTATCACCGATCGAGTTCGAATATCACGAATCCTTTCCCCAGCGTTGGCGGCAATACGAGCATTGCCAGCTGGGACGTGCCCATTGGCTACATACGCAGCTTCGGCAAGCTGACCAACAGTCTTCGCTTCGATTTCAACCGCAGGCGGACGCGCACGCAGAATCTCTATGCTTACAACGACAACATCGCTGCTACGGCTGGAATCGATGGCGTCTCGAGCAATCCATTTGATTGGGGGCTGCCGAATCTTAACTTTGCTGACTTCACCAATCTCGAGGATACAAATCCACAGCTCGTGCGGAACCAAACCTACACATTTTCAGACTATGTAGTCTGGATCCATGGCAAGCACAACGTGAGATGGGGCGGGGACTTCCGGCGCGTGCAGCTCAATACTGAAGCCAGCAGCAATGCTCGCGGGTCGTTCACGTTTACGGGGGTGAACACGGGTTTTGATTTCGCCGATTTTCTCTACGAAGGAACGTTGGCAGGGCAGACCGCCTTCGGTTTGCCTCAGTCGACATCCGTTGAGTTTGGGCAGGATAACTATCACTTTCATGGCAATTACTGGGATTTGTATGTACAAGACGAATGGAAGCTTCGCGGCAATTTCACACTCAATCTTGGAGTGCGCTACGAATACGTTTCGCCGTTCACAGAGTTGCGTAATCAGATCGCAAACCTCGATCTCTCGCCCGGAGTGTTGAGTCTGACGGCGGGAAGACCGGCCATTGGCGTGGTCATACCCGGGCAAATGGGGCCGTACAGCGGCAGGCTGCCAGACAGTCTCGTGCGGCCGGATCGTAACAATTTTGCTCCACGCATTGGATTTGCCTGGAAGCCGTTGTCAAAAACCGTCGTGCGCGGTGGATACGGAATCAACTACAACACCGGGGCGTATCAGACCATCGCGCAGCAATTGGCATTCCAGCCGCCGTTTTCCATGGCGCAGACCAACGTCCAGAGCGCGCCAGGAGAGCTCACGCTGCATAACGGTTTTCCTGCCCCTTCCAGCGGCGAAATTACCAACAGCTTCGCGGTGAATCCGAATTACCGCTTGGGATATGTTCAGATTCGCAATCTCGACATTCAGCAGCAGATTCGTCCGACACTGCTGCTAAATATCGATTACACGGGGACCAAGGGCACAGACCTCGACATTCTGGAAGCTCCCAACCGGACGATCGCGTCAACCCCGCCGTCCATTCAGATCCGGATTCAAGGCGTGCAGCCCTTCACCTATGAAAATTCGATTGGCGACTCGGAGGCGAATGCTGGATCGGTACGTCTGCGCAAGCGCCTGTCGAGCGGATTCTCAATCGGCGGGATTTATACTTTTTCCAAAGCGATCGACGACGCATCTTCCATCGGAGCCGGGGCGACCTCCGCAGCGAGCACACCGGGACTGGGAGCCGGTGGTACCGGGGCTGCCGGTGCGGGCGCTGGTGGCGCCAGCGCCTCGGCCGGCAGCGGAGTAAGTAGCGTCGCCCAGAATCCCTTTAATATTTCCGCGGAACGAGGGCTTTCCAGCTTCAACCAGACGCATCGATTCACTGCGGATTACTTATGGGAGTTGCCTCTGGGGCATGACAGACGCTGGCTTAAAGGCAATACTCCACTGCGAGCGGTTTTGGGCGACTGGCAATGGAGCGGAGATTGGACGATTGCCTCAGGACTTCCATTCACGCCGCGGTTTGTGGGCACGGCTTGCGAGGTGAATGGCGGAACAAACGGAACCCTGCGCCCCGACTTAATTCCCGGGGAATCAATCCAACTGTCGCATCCTTCGATCGGAGAGTGGTTCAACACAGCAGCATTTGCCGCGGCGCCAAATTGCCAATATGGCAATGCGCGCCGCAACAGCATCATCGGCCCGCCAACCCACATCTTTGATATGGCTTTGACCAAAGCGATTCCCCTGAAGGAGTCGCGCACTCTGGAGTTTCGAGCGCAGTCTACCAACGTGTTCAACCTACCCAATTTCACCTCAATCGATACGTCTCTCACCTCGCGAACGAGCGGCAGGGTAACAGCGGTCGGTGCGATGCGGCAGATTACGATGACGGCGAGGTTTCGTTTTTGAGGAAACCCATTATGATCTTGCATCGAAATCGGCCGGCATTCCAAACACTGGCGGCGATCTGTGCGATCGCGCTGCTGTCCTCCTCCGTGCCGGCGCAGCAGGAACCGGAATACCGCTTCCGAGTGAAAAGCGAGATGGTGCTGGTGAACGTTACCGTCCGAGACAAGCAGGGAAATTTCATCCGCAACCTCCAGCCCGCTGATTTTACGGTTCTCGAAGACAACAAGCCGCAAAAAGTCGTGTCATTCGATCTGGAAAATGTCGATGCAGTGCCGAATCAAAACCTGGCACAGACGAAGCCATTGCCCGAGTCCGTTCCGCAGCCAATTCCGGCGAGGCAGGCGGCTTCCGCTCAGGATGCTGCGAACCAGTTTAAGGATCGCCGTCTCATCATTTTGTTCTTTGACTTGTCGGCCATGGAGCCCGACGAAATCGACCACGCGATCGCCGCAGCAGAACACTACGTCGACACGCAGATGGCGCCAGCGGATTTGGTTTCCATCGTGTCCCTGGGAAGTTCGTTGATGGTGAACCAGGACTTCACATCCGATCCCGATGTGCTGAAGAAGCAACTGCAGGCGTTCGGCGTGGGAACAGGCCAGGGCTATGAAGAAGGAACAACGGGCACGACAGAGGGCACGCCCGATACGGGGCAGCCATTTACCGCCGACGATACCGAGTACAACATCTTTAACACGGATCGCCGGCTCGTGGCGCTGCGTTCCGTCGCTGAGAAACTCTCTCACCTGCAACAGAAAAAGTCGCTTATTTATTTCTCCAGCGGCATGGATCGAACTGGAATCGAGAATGAATCAGAACTGCGGGCAGCCACCAATGCAGCGGTACGGTCGAACATGGCAATTTACACCATGGACTTGCGTGGGCTGCAGGCGATCGTGGCTGGCGGCGAGGCACAGACCGCAAGTCTGCGTGGCACGTCTGTTTATTCCGGCCAATCGACGATGAACGCCTTGAATTCTAATTTCACGACTCAGGAGACTCTGGTTACCCTCGCCAGCGATACTGGCGGCCGCGCTTTTCTCGACTCGAACGATTTCAGCCAGGTGTTCAAAGGAGTGCAGCAGGATACATCGACTTATTACTTACTCGGTTATCGCAGTACGAATGCGGCGCGAGACGGTCACTACCGCCGCATTACGGTGAAAGTGAATGTGCCGGGCGTGAAGATTGATTATCGCAAAGGGTACTATGCGCCCGCGGACTACCAGCACGCGACGAAGGAAGACAAAGAACTTCAACTTCAAGAAGAACTCGCCTCGGATCTGCCGACTACGGATCTGCCCCTCTATTTGAGCACCGCCTACTTTCGAATGGAAGCGAATAAGTTCTTAATTCCGATCTCGCTGGTTGTACCCGGATCGGAGATCCCCTTTGTGCACAGCAGCGATCGCGACAAGGCCACCCTCGACGTGGTCGGAGTCGTGCTCGATAGCGAACATCACCCCATTACAAGAATTCGCGACACGGTGAAGCTCGCGATCGATACAGCGTCGGAAGTGCGAAAGAAAAATGTGCAGTACGACACCTCCGTCAGTCTGCCTCCCGGCAGGTACCACTTCAAATTTGTCGTAAGGGAAAATCAGACCGGTCGCATGGGGTCTTTTGAAACCGATTTAGAAGTGCCAGATTTGAAATCTCAACCCCTCAAGATGAGTTCGATCGTGCTGGCCAGTCAGCTGCAGGATGCCAAAAAGGGCGCAGGTCCCAACCCACTCATTCGCGACGGCAGAGAGATCATTCCGAATGTGACTCATGTCTTCTCCGCGGGACAACATTTACTGCTTTACTACGAGGTTTACGACCCAGGCCGACCGCCTACCGAGGAAGGTTCAGCGGGCAAAGCAGCTCAGGGTGGTGTTCATCTGCTCACGAATGTCGCGTTCTTCCGGGGAAAGACACAGGTGTTTCAAAGCTCGCCGATTGAGCTAAACGAATTGAACGCGCGCGACCGTAAGGCCGGAATCTTCCAGCTGGATTTGCCGCTTAACGGGCTCAAGTCCGGGTTTTACACTTGCCAGGTCAATGTCATTGACGACGCTGCCGGTCATTTTCTTTTCCCTAGAGTCGCGCTTCTCATTCGTCCCGAGACCACCGCAACTTCCCCACGATAAAGCGCACCGCCACCGCTTGCGAAGTGCGCGGGGATAGCACTCAAATTACCCCCTATGGGAAAGGCGGCATGGAGACGAAAGTCGATACCTACACCGGATGCCTGCAGAACGCGCAGGTTGTGCTTTACAGCGTGAAGGGCGCGGGAGACACGAGGCCCGGCGGTGAACAGTACGAGGTTGAGGATACGATCGGGAAGACGAGCAAGGATATGAATGCGAACGAGGTGATCTGGAGTTTCCTGGTCACCGGCGGCTGCCGGGGCAAAGCGTCAAGCAGAAGTAGCGTCAACCCCAAGCTACCGTGCGGTTTCCCATGCGACACCCGTCGTATGTTCCGAAGTTCTTGGAGTGGACTCACCGGGAGGCGTAGCGACTATCTTTACTTCAGACTTTCCGCCTAGCCTGATTGCTCGTTTGGCAGGCCCGATGATTCAAGACCCGTCGGGGTTCGAAGAAGCTCAAACGGCCGCACAATCAGAACGCAAACCTCAGCGAGAATTGCATCTCGCGCGGGGTTCCGGTCCCCACCGGGCTAACCGGAGTCGTCGTGCTTACCGTGCTGATGATATTCCCGAAGCCGTTTTGTCCCGGGGCAACCGAGAAATCGGATAGCGGCAGACCGTACTGGGGATGGTTGAAAATGTTGAAGAATTCGGCACGAAACTCAAGCCGTGCCCGCTCGGTCAACACAAGGTGTTTCCCTACCCCCATGTCGATCTGCCAGGCGCCTGGCCCGCGGGCGACATCCCGCGGAGCGTTGCCGAATGTGCCCGCCGCCGGCACAGCGAATGCCGCCGGATTGATCCATTCGCCGATCGTAGCGCCCCTCGGGGGAGTGAGCGAAACACCCCGTACGAGATCGGGACGCTGATCCGTGTTGTTGCCATCCGGCACATCGGAAGCCGAGCGATCGACCGTGACGTTTATAGGGAATCCCGTGCGCGCCACGACCGTCGACGTCAGTTCCCAGGAGCCCAAGATGCTTCTCAGCGCTCCTGGTTGGTTCAAATATTGCTTGCCCCGCCCGAAAGGAAGTTGATAAACGGCGTTGGCATTGAAGACGTGGCGTGCATCCCAGATACCGTCGGCCCGTTCACAATGCTGGCAGGCAACATTTTCAGCCACCAATGAGTCGCCGTCGCCGCTGCCGTTGGAGCCGTCGTCAATTTCGTGCGACCACATGTAGTTGGCTGAGAGCAGTAAGCCGCGCGAGAAGGAACGCTTCAGCGCGACGGAGAGGCCCTCATAGCTGCTGTTGTTCTTGTTGCCTCGCCAGCTCACTTCTCCAAATGCCGGGTAAGGACGGGTGCCGGTAAGTGGATTGATGACGTTCACTTCGGACAGAGTGAGCAGATTGGTCCCTTTCGTGCCGATGTAAGAAACAGTGCTCACAAAATCCGCCGGCAACGCTTGCTGCACGGAGAGACCCCACTGCATGACGTAAGTGTCCTTGCGCCGGCGGTCGTCGTCGCGCGGGGAGATAATCCCTGTTGTGTCAGACAGAAAGGGGGTAATCGGATAGTTCAGGTTTGGGATCGTGCTATTGGACAACGAGTAGGCATAGACTTCGTTGGAATTAGGAAGGTTCTGATCGTCCAGTTGGCCGTCTTCGTGGTAGATCCCAAAGCCGGCGCGTATGACAGTGCGGCTGTCGCTGCGCGGTGCCCAGGCAAAGGCTATGCGCGGATCGACGTCTCCATAATTCGGGTGGCCGAAGCTGGCGCCAACTCCGCAAAAGCCTTGTGGTCCACAAGTAGCGAAATCGAAGGGATTGGAACGTCCTTGCACTTCATGAAAAATGTTGAAAAAGCTGTAGCGCACGCCGAGGTTCAGGGTAAAGTTCGGGCGCCACTTGAATTCATCCTGAACGTAGCCAAAATACTGCGTCTTGCGCAGACCGTTCACAGGCTGCGCGCCAGTGAGTGTGGCCGTAGTCACTTGATTGGCCTCGAAGGCGGCCAAAGCGCCTGAGCCGGTGTACTTAACGGTACCGTTTTCCGTGCTTCCCTGGTTCATTTGCACGCGGCGAATCTCGACTCCGGCTTTCACCACATGCCTTCCCTTGATCCAGGTCAAGTTATCAATCTCGGCAAATGAGTTGCCCGCGCCGATGCTGATCTTGTTATTGTTCAGAGTGGTGAAACCAGTGACTGAGATTGCGTAAAGCTGTCCCGTTTGATTGATGTTGTTAGTGTTCGCAGTGCTGCGATTGAAGCCGAACTTGGCCTCGTTCACCAGCGTTGGAGAGAAGATATGCAGCAGTTCGATTCCGGCGTTGACCGGGTCGGAAGTGAGCTGCTGTTGATCCAGGAGATAATTCCCGGAGCTGGCGAGCGGTTGCGTGTTTACCGCATAGTCAATGTTGGCCCGAACGAACGCAGTCGTCTTGTCCGAGAAACGATGGTCGAGCCGGAACATCCCGGAATCCTCAGTAACGACCTGCCTGCCTTCGCTGTTAAAGGTGTCGATGTTGGGATTGCTGGTCGGGATCAGCCCCTTATCTGGGTACGCGTTGAGAATCGGAATGAGGACCGGGGACTGCGCCGCCACCTGCGCACGGAAAGAGTCGCTGGGGACGCTGCCGCTCAGCGGGAAACCCCAGTGTTGCCGGTATCCTTCATAGGCGAGATAGAAAAAGGTCTTGTCGTGCACGATGGGTCCGCCGAACGCTCCCCCGAACTGGTTCAAACGAAGGGGCTGTTGCTCCGTGCCAACGGGAACAGGTTGCAGGGCATCGAAGGCGTTATTGCGAAGAAATTCGAAAGCGTTGCCGTGAAATGCATTCGTGCCGGAGGTTGAGGTTACGGATAACTGGCCTCCTCCCGTGCCCCCCCCTTCTGCCGTTGCCAGCGCCGAGTCGATGCTAATTTCCTGGATGGTCTGCAGTGGAATCGCCAGCCGAACATAGGCCTGCTGCCCTTGGTTGATGATGTTGGTCGCATCGATGCCGTCATAGGTGAAGTTGTTGTCGTCACGGCCGCGGCCCGCAAATCGAACCGAACGTTGGTTGCTGCCTCCGGTATCGACTGCGCCCGGCACCAGCGCGGTAAGCGTGGCCCAGTTGCGGCCATTCAAGGGCAGTTCCTCGGCTTGTACCCTCTCGATGGGAGAGCCGAGCGCGTCGGAGGTTCGGTTAAACTGCTCGGAACTGGCCGACACCTGGACTCGCTGCTCGCCGCCTGATATGGGCAGGGTGGCGTCGAGCGTGCGTGTCTGCCCGACAACCTGGACGACATTCAAGAAGGTCAAAGACTTGAAGCCTCCGTGGCTAAAGGTGATGGTGTAGGCGCCGATCGGCAGCTCGGGAATGTCATAGGTTCCGGTGGAAGAGGATGTCGTTTCCCGTCGCAGTCCCGTAGCGTCCTGCACCGCAGCGATATGGACCTGCGGCAAAACGCGCCCTGAGGGGTCAGTCACGGTCCCGTTCAATCCTGCGCGGTCCACCTGTGCCGGCGACGAAGACACAAGACACAGGATGATGCAAACAAGACCGAAGACTTGACTAGCTCCTTGAATATATTTCCGGGCTCGCAGGCTGGAGGTAGTATTTGCAAAGCAATTCCCGCAAAGCAGAAGGCAAGAGTAGTTGCGTGGATTCATAGATGTTGTCCTTCGCTAACGAATCAGATCGTCGCCCCGAAATGGTGATTGCGACCGAACGTCAAACCAAGGGAGCAACGCAGTTGACACCAGCTGCAACCTCTAAAGAGAACTCCATCGCATCGCGAAATTAAGGAGTTTAATCGCGCATTGTTAAGGAAGGTTAGCAGATAAATTAATGTTTGAAGAATAAAGTCAATCAAATCAATCTATTACCGCCGATAATAGATCCGACTGTGGCACTGCTTTGCACACAATTGTTAAGACATGGTGAATTTGCAGGCGGGGGGTTGACTCCTCGAGATTGCAATTCTAGAGTTTTCTTGCTCGGATACGTCCTGATTGATCTCAAGGTCGACAATGAGTCCGCTTCCTCCATCTTTCTCGGGTTCTGCCCCTTCGGCCCAGCTTGGACCGCTAGAGAGAAAAGTCCTGCAGGCAGTGTGGACGCGAGGAACTGCCACCGTGCGCGAAGTGCGCGAGGATGGCACGATTTGGCAAACCTATCCCACGATCATGACGACGATGGACCGTCTCTTCAAGAAGGGACTCCTCGACCGTGTTCCTGACGGACGGGCGTTTCGCTATTCTGCGCGATATAGCCCGGAAGAACTGGAGCTCGTGACCGCGGAAAAGGGCATCCGCCAGCTCTTGTGCTCGGAGTATGCTTCACTGCACCTTTCATATCTGGTCGAAGCGGCCAGCACGCAGGACGTGAAGTTACTGGATGAGTTGCAGTCGCTCGTGGAGCGTCAGCGCGCCCACCTCAAGAAGGGAGAACAGAAGTGATATTTGCTGCGCGGGGCCTCCTTGTTTCCCTTGCCTTCTTCGCAACCGTGTACTGCCCGCTGTCTTTGCTGGTCGTGTTCGTGTGGCGTGGCGCGAAACACTTTAGCCACGGGACCTCCGCGAACACCGCCAATCTGTTGTTCGGGCTGCGGATTTTTCCGTTTGTCGTTTCCACCGTGATTACCGTGTGCTTCACGGTTCCGTCGTTCTGGTTGCTGGAGAGGAAATCGCCCGACGAGGATACCGGAACGTTCATTCTTGCCCTGTGCTCGCTGCTCATCCTGGGCGCGGGGTTATTCCGCGTGCTGAAAGTTCAATCGCGAACGACGCGCGCCGTCACTCAGTGGTTGATGGGAGCGACGACCGTCGGAGCCGATGGGCGGATGCCCAGGCTCAGGGCTTCGGAGGGCGCACCGCCACTGATTCTCGTAGGATTTTGGAAAGCGAGGGTGATGATTTCCGACTTGGCAACCGCAGTGCTCACTGACGACGAGCTACGGGTAGCAGTCCGGCACGAACTTGGGCACGCACGGTCCTGGGATAATCTGAAGAGAGCTATGGTCAGTTCGACACCTTTCCCTGGAATGAACGGCATCGAGCATGCATGGCAGGAGACGGCCGAACTAGCCGCAGACGAAGCGGCAGTGGCGAATCGCCAGGAGGCGCTAGATCTGGCGGCGGCATTGATCAAACTTTCCAGATTTTCTCAGCAATGGCCTAAACCCCTACTCGCGACTGGACTGGTCAGCGGCTGGTGTTCGATTAGCTTCCGCGTAAGGCGTTTGCTCCAATGGCGTACGGCTGGCCGACACGCCCAACGCACCTGGTCTTGGAGCCTTTTAGTTCTGTTCACAATATTCATCGGCATTGCCAGCAACTACAGCGCAACATTGGTCCTGACGCATCGCCTGACTGAACTTCTTGTGCCCTAGTCGAAGCTCACCAGATAAATCAGAACTTCCACCTTCCACTCCTTCCCATGTAACGGAGTTTTGACCCTATCTTCATAATTCCGTCGAGGAGTCGTGCCCTGGACTCGGATTGCGAAACATTGGAATTAGCCATTTATACCTACCCAAAAGTGCCATCCACTCCCCAATGGTGGTATTGACCGCCACTGGGGCAGGCCTCATTCTCTTATGGCCGCATTAGCATCGGGCGATCATGCGGACCTTAGTTACGAACGGCGAAAAAGCCGGGAATAGCGGCAATCGCACGTTACGAAGGCAGATACAGTCAGAAGTAGTTGCTCCCCGTCCCACTCTCAGGTGAAAAGAGAACTTGGGTTCAGATAAATGCACGAAGCGGCCATTCGTGGCTGCGGGCCCATTTTAGGCACAAGGAGCTGTCCTTTTGGAAACGGCTAGTTTGCTCAGTCAAAAGACAATTGTTGTCCAGGGATTCACGCTATTCTCCGATGTGGCCCCGGCCGACTGCTCCGTCATCATTGCGGCTGCCCGTGAGAAACGCTTCGCGCGCCGCCAGACCATCTTCTCCGAGGGCGACTCCGTTCAACAGGTCATCCTGCTGCTATCGGGTTGCGTCAAGATCACCCAACTCGGTCTCAGCGGCAACGAAGTGATACTACGATTGAATGGCGCGGGAGAAGTCGTAGGGGCCTTTCGATTGTGCGCCGGCTGCACCCATTGCTCGGCGGCCCAGGCGGTGCAACCTTGCACCGCCCTGGTCTGGGATTCCGCAACCTTCGAAAGGCTGCAGGAGCGCTTCCCCACGTTTCGCCGGAACACCGTCCGCGCTCTCGAGGAGCGCTTGCAGGAGATGGAGCAGCGTTTCCGCGAAGTCTCCACCGAAAAGGTGGGCTCACGCCTAAGCAGCGAACTCCTGCGTCTGTCCAACCGCTTGGGACGCGTCACCAACGGTCAACTTGAGATCAGTCTTTCACGCGCGGAACTCGCTCAGTTGACGGGCACGACGTTATTCACCGTCAGCCGCCTTCTGTGCCGGTGGCAAACGCAAGGGATTGTGAGTATCCGTCGCGAAGCTGTTATGGTCCGTGACTTCGCTGCACTCACGCAGCTCTCGCAGGCTGAATAATTCTCCGCTGCGCCAAGACTTTCAATCACTGCTCCACCGTGTGGATTGCAGTCGTCTGTGTGCTCGCTTCTCGACGTGACCCTTCCGCCCGGCATTTCCGCACGCAAAACGGACATCAGTTTCGACTTGAAATACGAAGCCGCCCTTCCGGGGGGCGGCTCTGTTGATCTTCCTAGGCTTGAACTACGCGCGCTTCGTGTGTTGTCAGTTAAATGCGCAGCTCACGACTCCATTCTCCTGCCCGATCGAATGCTGTCCATACGGACAGGGATCCGCCGCCGCCTGCGCAGCGGCCGGAGGCGCCGTGCGCTGGTTGGGGGGCCGAACCGGATTGTTCTGCGGAGGGGACTGGGCCGGTGCCACCAGATTGCTCGTGGTTGCTGCTCCAGGAATCGCCGCCGCGGGAACCCTCTGCGGTTCCGGAGCTCGCATCGGAGAGACTGGCGTCGGCGTCACGGCGCGCTGATCTGGCGTCCGTCCTTGCCCTCTCGGCGATGACGCCTGCACTTGCGGTACGCTCGCGCTATCCTTCCTCGGGTCCTTGTACCGTACGGACACTCCGGTGCCCGGTCCCAGATCGACCAGCCGCAAATTCTCGTCGGTCACGTTTTGCGCACGAACGATATGCGGCGTGATGGCAAAGACAATCTCGTTCTCTTGCCGCTCCCTGTCCTCCTGTCCAAACAGATATTTCAGGATCGGAATCTTTGTAAGCCACGGATATCCGGCCAGCGAGTGGGTCTCGGTATCTTCCAGAATTCCGCCGACCAGATTGACTTCCCCATCTTCCAATCGCGTTTCGTGCTCGATGCGGCGCTGTCCGATTACCGGCTGACTGATGCCGCCAATATTTTGCGTTCCGCTCACCGAAGAGACTTCCAGGGTCATCTTTAGCGTGACTTCGTTTTCCGAGTGAATATGCGGAGTGATGTCAATGTTCACGCCCACGTCGAGATACTGGAATTGAGTATTGACTAATGCGCTGACCCCGCCGCCTCCCGCCGCCGCGCCGAACGATCCCGTCGCCACCGGCACGCGGTCGCCGATTTTCAGTGTTGCCTTTTCGTTATCCAGCGCGCGGATCTCGGGATTCTGAATGAGCTTCGTATCGCTGTCGCTCATCAGCATCGACAGCGAAGCGCCGGGAATGCTTACCTGGAAGTTCGTGGCATTGACCATTGTCCCAAGCGAGTTTATGGTCCACGCGCCGCCGCTGCCCGAACCCGTACTGCCGCTTCCGCTGCTATTCGGCACCAGCGCGACGTTGGCCGAAGTCGGCGGATTGACGCCGATGGTGCGGATGCGGTCACGGCTGACCTGTAGAACCGCGATATCAATGACAACTTCCGGCTTGGGCTTGTCGATATCGCTGAGTAGTTTCTGGGCCACCACCATCTGGTCGCGCGTACCCCGCAGAATCAGTGCGTTTTGGTTGGGGATTAGCTGCAACCTGGTGAGGTCCAGAATCCCCTTCAACGTGTTGGCCGCTTCCTGCAGTTCATTTGCGGTGGAAACGTTCTTCAGGTAGAACGTCTTCATTACTGTGTCCTGCATCTCTTTCCGCTTCGTGGGCGTGTCCGCCGCGACCAGGATCGTGTTGCTCGAAGTCGCCTGCCAGAAGGTCTTGGTCTGCAGCGCGACGACGTTGAGCGCCTCGCGCAACGTTACATCATTCAATTCGATCGTGATTTTCTGCGGCTTGTAGTCCTGATCGAACAACACGTTAATGCCGGCAAGTTTGGCGATGGTCTTGTATACCATCGTCGCCGTCTCGCTCAAACGCAGGTTAATCAGGGTGTTGGAGATGGGCGCTAATTCCACTGGCCCAGCCGCTTCTTCCGCCATCTGGTCAAGCTGCGACGGAGGCGGAGCTTCTTCCTTCTTGCGCGACTGCTTCCGGATCATATCTTCGGTCCGCCGCGCTTCTTCCTTGGCAACGAAATTTGTGTGGTCCGTGTCGGCTCCGTGCTGAAACTCAATCAGTGCCTCTTGCAGTTTGCCGCTATCGCGCAGCAGTTGGCCTTGCCGTATGTGCTCAAGCGCGGCGTAGAAACGCAGGCGGGTATACGCGGTAAAGTATCTCGCGTCCTTAGGCTTTAGCAAGTGAGCCTGGTTGTACGCCTGAAACGCTTCATCGTACTTGTTTGCAGCTTCGGCTTGCACGCCGCGCTTGTACGCCGCGCTCGCCTGATCCGCGTACCCCGGCAGGCTGACCGCCAGAACCAACCATAGAGCCCACAAGATGTGCCGACACTTTTTCACGGTATTTTTACCCAGATCCAGGTTGATGTGAATGAGGGCCGGTCCTGCCAGCGTTGCCTCCTTGAGACATCGCGTCCGCCAAAACAATTGGGGGGAACAATCGACCGCTATCGGCGAGCGAGCATCACCGGTCGGACGCAGCGAACCTTACTGATAACCTAAAGGGGCCGATTGGTATTTGACCTGGAGCAAATAGCCGAACCCACCCGCACTTTTCTTTCCGAACGATCCGCGTCGGCCTCTAGATCACGAACCCGCCTCGCAAAGCCCATCACCTCCGAATCTTTATCACTTTGCACCGAATTTACAGATTTGTTTCATTTTGCAAAAACTTACAATTTTGTTGACGTGCAAGCCCGGCACGTATCTGCTTGAGTCCGGCACGCACCCATCGATTCAGGGAGCCATGGGGCTCACGGGATTCTGGTTGTTACCGCTGCGCCTACGGCCACTACAACCGCCCCGATTACAGAGACCGCCCCGACGGGAGAATGCCCCGCTCGGTCTCTGCCTGGCAAGGTATAATTTTCCATCCGGTATGCAGAACCCGCGTTATGCGTTGGTGGCGTATGTCAAGAACTCGGCGGGAGAGTTCGTTGAGAACCTCCGTCGCGAGTTGCATCCCGATCTCCCTCACATGCCTGCCCATCTGACGATCTTGCCCCCGCGTCCGTTGCAGGGGACCGAAAACACCGCGTTGCAGCTTCTGGATCAGCTTTGCGGCCAGGAAGAGCCCTTCTCCGTGACCCTGGGTAGCATGGAGACTTTTGTCCCGGTCACCCCGACCGTGTACATCCGCGTGGAGGAAGCTTCCCGCTTGTGCGATCTGCACAACCGGCTGAACACCGGCTCCCTCGCCTTCCGCGAAGAGTGGCCCTACATTCCTCACCTCACCATCGTGAAGATGAGCGCCGAGCCGCCCGCTAAGAGTGCCTTCGAGTTCGCCCGCGACCGTTGGGACCGCTACACCGGGAGCCGCCGCATCCTGCTGGAAAAGCTGACGTTTGTCCGCGAAGACGAGCAGAACTGTTGGGTCGATCTGGCGCCGGTTCCGCTAGGCCGCACCCTGGTGCCCCGCTAGACTCGTAGTAATCGATTTCCAGTTACTCATTTCCAGTTACTCCAGCCGAGCGCCCATGGCCCTAGGTACATCTCACTCCCGTGCATTGAAAAGCCCCGTTCGGCACTGTAGATAAGGAACAGGGAACGTATCCGGAAGATCCGCCAAACGCCCCTTCTGGCGCGGGTTTTCGAGAATAACGGGAGACCACATGCAGATCGGAGTTTACGGTTCGGGCTACCTCGGAACAGTGATTTCGGCCTGCCTGGCGGACTTTGGAACGCCCGTCTCCTGCTGTCATCCCGACCGTTCGCGCATGGTCGAGATGGCGCAGGGCAACATCCCCTTCTTCGAAAAGAATCTCAAAGAGATCATCCGCCGCAACGTTCGCGCCGGCCGGCTCGCCTACTCTACCGACATCGAATCGTTTGCCCGCAAGACACAAGTGATTTTCCTCGCCGAAGACAAGGCTGACGGCCTGCACGATGTGGCGTTGCGCATCGCGCGGCTTGCCGCAAAGCCTCCGATTCTCACCATCGTCACTCCGGTTCCCGTTGGGACGGCGAAGACGCTCGAAAAAACCATCAGCGCCGCGGGCCTGCAAGCTTCGATCGTGTCCCAGCCGATGTTCTTTACCGATGGCTGCGCGGTCGAGGATTTCAACTGGCCCGACCGCCTGATTCTGGGATCGAATTCGAACGAAGCGGTGCAGATTCTGAAGCAGATCTTTCATCCTCTCGTCATGCGTGGCGTGCCGGTGATCGTGACCAACCAGTCGACCGCCGAGCTGGTGCGCGAAGCCGCCACCGCTTTCGTGGCGACCAAGATTTCCTTCATCAACGAAGTCGCAACCCTCTGCGAACGAGTGAATGCCGACGCCGTGAACCTGGCGCTCGCGCTGGGCTTGGACAAAAAGATCGCCCCTCGCTGTCTGCAGCCCGGCGCGGGCATGGGCGGCGTGTTCGCCGAGTCGGACATGGATTCTCTGGCCGAATTAGCCCAATCGCACGGCGTCTCGCTGAAAGTGTTGGGCGCGGCCCGCGATGTGAATCACAGCCTGGCTGACCGTCTGGTGGAAAAGATTGCCGTCGCGCTGAATTCGGTCGAGAACAAGGAAGTCGGCATCCTCGGTCTGGCGTTCAAGCCGAACACGAATTCCGTCGCCGGATCGTCGTCACTGCGGCTGGCTGAGAACCTGATCTCGAAAGGCGCGCACGTCCGCGCTTATGATCCGGTCGCCATTCCTGAAGCCAAGACGCGGCTCAACGGCTCCGTGCGTTATTGCGAATCTGCTTATGCCGTCGCCGAAGGCTCGGATGCTCTCGTCGTCGGCACGGGCTGGCCCGAATTCCGCGCCCTCGATTTCGATCGCATCAAACATTTGCTGAGAAAGCCCGTCATCGTCGACACCAAGAACCTGCTCGACTCCACCCGTCTGCGCGCCCTCGGATTCGAATACGTCGGCGTAGGCCGCGGCTAAGGTCATAACTCATGTGGGGACAGCCGCCTTCGGCTGTCCAAGCCAGCGCGAAGCGCGGCGCACCAACCCAAGTCCTGCCCACGACTAGCCACTTTTGAGTTCTGGTCTGACACCGCGCACCGCAGTTGCTATAATCAACACCAGTGGTGGGAATAGCTCAACTGGCAGAGCACCGGACTGTGGCTCCGACGGTTGCGGGTTCGATTCCCGTTTCCCACCCCAAGTTTCGCAGAGTTCATGTGGCGACGGCCGCCTCGGTCGTCTAAGCCCGAGCCTGCCCTGAGCGAGCGCAGCGAGCCGAAGGGGCGAAGCCCGGCGCCACGTGCAACATCAGTCAACGCAAGTGCGTTTGTTCTCGCGGCCCCGTAGCTCAACTGGATAGAGCATCAGACTTCGGATCTGAGGGTTGGGGGTTCGACTCCCTCCGGGGTCGCCAATGGATCGCGTCGCGGAATTCATCGGAAGCTCGAAGTCCCTTGTGGCGCTGGCCTTTCGGCCGCGATAAAATGCCAGTTCGATTTTCCGCAGCGTGAAACGCATCTTCCACCTCCACGCGTCTTCATCCCAGCTTGGCCCGCTCGAGGAGCGTCTGCTCGAAACCTTATGGCAGCGCGGTCCGGCGACTGTGCGCGAGTTGATGGAATACGGTTATGGCGACCTTGCTTACACGACGGTGATGACCACTCTCGACCGTCTCTTCAAGAAAGGTGTGCTGACCCGCGCCGCCGAAGGGCGCGCCTTCCGCTACACTCCGCGATTCACGCGCGAAGAACTGCATTGCGAAGCTGCCGGCCAAGCTGTGCGCCAGATGCTCGATGCCAGCTCCGCATCGTCGTTGCCCCTGTCATATCTGGTCGAGATCCTCAGCCAGCGGGACGCGCAGTTGCTCGATGAGTTGCGCCAACTGGTCGAAAACAAGCGTCGCGAATTGCGCGCTGCCGAGTCGCGCAACGGGGCTTTGAAAGGTAAGGACAGAGAATAATGTTTGCCGCGCGCGGGATTGCCGTTTCGTTCTCGGTGTTTGTGCTGGTCTACTGCGCGCTGTCGATCGCCGTGTGCTTCGTCTGGCGCTCGCTCCTGCTGCACGCCCGGCACTATCCCGTCGGGCGAATCGCCGACCTGTTGTTTGCCTTGCGAATTCTCCCGCTCGCAACGGCAGCAGTTATCACCGCCGCCTTCACCGTGCCTTCCTTTCTGCTGCTCGAGCCGCGGGCCATCGACGAGCCCATTGGCGAGATTCCCCTGGTACTCGGCCTCTGCGGTGCTGCCCTTGGGATCTTCGGTCTGCTGAACGCGGCCTCGGCGATAAGACGCGCTTCCCGCGCTATCACCGGATGGACCCGCGGCGCTCAGCCAATCGCAGCCTCCGCCCCGGTGCCGGTTTTGCGGATTACGCGTCCCGTACCCGCCATGATCGCCGCCGGGATTGCCCGTCCTAGAGTCCTTTTGTCAGGTGCGGCCGAAGCTGCGCTGACGGCGAATGAACTTCAGATGGCGCTGAACCATGAAGTGGCGCACGTGCTCCGCCGCGACAATTTCAAAAAGCTTTTGTTACGCTTCCTGGCTTTTCCCGGGATGTCTTGTCTGGAAGCCACATGGCTCGAGGCCACAGAAATGGCCGCCGATGACGCGGCTGTCTCCACCGCTGGCCAGGCGCTTGATCTGGCAGCAGCGCTGATTAAACTCTCCCAACTCCCGGCCGAACCGCCGGTAGACCTTACGGCAGCCTTGCTGCACAGCGCCGCGTCAACCGTGAATGCCCGAGTGGAGCGCCTCGTCGCCTGGAGCGAGTCCCGCCGCGTGCCGCCGCCGAAATATTCTCCCTGGTATGGCGCGACTGCCGCTTTGGCCACAATCACGATGTTTGCTGTCACCTACACCCAGTTGCTGGTCCACGTTCACACGGCAACGGAATGGCTCGTAAGGTAGAACTCCGGAGAACCATGTGGGGATAGCCGCCCCAGACTGCCCTGAGCGTAGTCGAAGGGGCTGTCCGGTCGAGCGAAGCTCGACGGCGCTTCCCGCGAGGTGGCGCACGAGAAAGATTAGAAACTCACCCGCACACCCAGTTGCGCCGCGAACGGGATCCCAACGGTTGTTCCTGGCCCAAAGAAGTCACCCAGCCCGCCGGAGGGGAAAAGCAGCTGTTTCTGTGGATTGGTGATCGGCACCATCGCAGTACAACTTGGATCGGTGCAGATCATCGTGGCATTGCTTAAGTCGTTGACCGGGTTGGGCAGCGCAGAGATATCCGTCACATAGTTCGCGCCAGGATTGTTGCGGTTAAAAATGTTAAAAAGCTCCGCAAAGGGCCGGATTTCCCCGCGATCGCCGATCCGAATCGGGCGGCTCACGCGAAAATCGGCCTGAATGAAGGGTGTGCCTCGGAACTGGTCGAGCGTCGTCTTCACTCCGTTGACGACAGCGCGATCTCCCGCCGGCGTTGTCAGGGTAATGGGACGGGCTGACTCCGCCTGGGTCAGGGTCGTCAGTTCGATTCCCCCCGGTAGGTGGAGCGTCCCGGCCAGCACGAAGCGATGCAGCACATCTTCTCCCGAAGGCCCGTAGTCGCCTGGGCCAAACGGGTTGAGTGGGTTGCAGACGCCGTTCACGTAGTCAAAGAGTTCGCCGAGCAGACATCCCCACGTCTTCGCGCTCGACAGTGTGTAGTGCGCGATCAGGTTGAAGCGGCCGCTTACATTTCCTCGCGCCACGATCATCAGTGCGTTGTAGCTGGAACGGTTGTCGGATTTGAAGAGATTCAGATTGGGCACCACGCTCTGTTGATCGGCGTCATAGGTAGGATCCGATGTCGGAATCAGTGGCGTGAAGAGATTGCTGTCGCTAGTGAAACTGTATCCGCGATATCCGTGATTGCCCTGTTCGTGCGTGAAGTCAGCGCTCACCGTCCAATTGCGGTTCAATGCGTGCTGCATGCCGCCGGTGACATGAAGCGCGTACGGCGTTTTGTAGTTCGAATCGATCAGGTTCCCGACCGCCGCAGCGCCGCCCTGCACACATCCCGCGCCCGTCAGCGAATAGGCTCCGCTCGTTCCTGTCAGGGAGCACGGTCCAGTCGCCACGTTGCTCGGGTTGACACCCTGGAACGCTGTGGCCCATCCGTTCTGCGCGAGGTCGTTGTAGTACAGCCCAAATCCGGCGCGGAACACCGTGTGCCCGCTGTCGCCTGGAGAGTAAGCCAGTCCCAGTCGCGGCCCGAACTGCTTGCGGTAGTCGTGCGGAATGCGTGGCGCCAGCGGGATCTGCAAAGCCTGCAGCGTCACAAACGCGGGATTCAGCGTCTGGCTATGTCCCGAACCCGTGAACAATCCGAACGTCGTCTGCCAGCGCAACCCGTAGTTGATTGTCAGATGGCGTGATGCCCGCCACGAATCCTGCGCGTAAAGAGCAAGGCGCTGCACGCTCTGCGAGAAGCTGCCGTCGCTGGCAGGAGTTCTTGACGCCCCGGCCGCATAATCGATCGGAAACTGGCTGGGATTCGCGACATAGAAACTCGGGTCTTCGGGGAACGTGTAGAGTGTCTCCTGGTTCCCGGGAAACGCTCCGCCGAGCACAGGCTCGTGAATGAAATTCACCCCGATCTTGAGAGAATGATCGCCGCTGGCATGGCCAACGTCGTAGCGGAACTGGTATTTTTCCTGGTTGCGCAGCGACGGGAAGAGCGTAATCGGCGTGGCGAACTGATTGTCGCCATAGGTCTCGAAGCCGGAAACGGTCAGCGACGTAGCGCTGAACGGAAATGCCAGAGCAAAACCCAGCGTCGAGTTGCGCGTTTGCGTGAGATGCAATTCGCTGGCATCAAAAACAATGGTGCCCAGCCATGTCGGGCTGAACGAATCTGTGTTGCTGATGACTGTGTTCCAGTAGTTGTTGTGCGTGGTCAGTCCGGTTGAGGGCAGCGTGGCTTGCTGCACCAGGTTGTTGTGCGTGAGGTAGCTGTCGGCTGAGGTGCGCAGGAACCATTGCGATTTGGTCGATTGCGCCCAATCGAACCGCAGGGAGCCAATGTAGTCGCGGAACGGAATCGGAACATTCTGGGGAACGCTGATCGATGGCACGCCGGGTATCAGTCCCTCCGATGCGAGTTGCGCCAGCGCGTCGAACTGGGCTGTGCTGGCGGGACTGTACGCGATGCTCGCATTTTCGTGCACGTACTCTAGCGAGGAGAAGAACCAGGCCTTGTTCTTAGCCAGCGGGCCGCCCAGGGTTCCGACATAGTTCTGGCGTGAAAACGGTTGCTTCGGATTCGGCGCGGGATTTTCGATCGGGAATCTCGCGTTCAGCGACGCCGCGCGATCGTAGAACGATCCGCTGCCGTGCCATTCGTTGCTGCCGCGCTTGGTCGTGATAACCACTGATCCGGCGGTTGTCCCGCCGGTGTCGGCGTCCTCGTTCGCCGTGCGCACGGCAAGTTCCTGGATCACGTCCGGCGAAAAGTTCTGCAGGAATCCGCCAATCCAGTCGTCCGAATTGTCGCCGCCGTCGACCGAGAGATCGTTATTCAGCCCCGAACTTCCTCCGGTTGAGACCGCGGTGATTCGCGCCTTGGTCGGATCCGACGGTTCTACCGGCTCAGTGCCGGGTGCGAGATAGGCGATGTTGGCGAAGCTGCGAGCCGCCAACGGCAGCGTCTGCAAATCATGGCTGCTGACAATTCCCTGATGCACGACGCTGACCAGATCGATGGGCTGGGTCGTGATAGAGGAGGTTTGCCCCAGAACCCTGACCGTTTCTGATGGAGCGGCAGCCTTCAACGTAACTGTGACTTCGCGCACCGAACTCACTTCCACCGAAACCTCAGCCTGCGCCTCGGCGAAGCCCGTTGCGTTCACGGCGACGTGGTAGGAGCCGGGGAGCAGATCGTCGACGCGAAATTCTCCGCGGTCTTCGCTGGTGGCCTGGCGCTCGATCGCGGAATCGAGGGAGCGCACCACGATCTTTGCCGACGGTATCCGCGCTCCGGTGGCATCCTGCACGGTGCCGCGCAGAGATCCGCGCGGGTTTTGTGCCTGCACGGTGAAGGCGAAGAAAACCAGGAACGCGCTGATAACGGAGATTCTCTTGAACACGCTGACCTTAACGAGAAACGTGGTTCGCGCCGATGCCTAAGTCAGGAAGGTTAGATTGCGGCATCGCGCTACTACCAGCACTCGTAGCGACAACGTGCGGCAGGCACGCCGGCTAATCGGACCAATGCTGCGGAGCGCGGTCCCAGCGGTGTTTTTTCAGCTCCGCAAGTAACGCCTTTTCGAGCGGGCCGGCGTCGCTGGCTGCGATGTTCTCGCGGACGTGCTCTGCCTTACGCATGCCAGCGATGGTCGTGCTGATTGCCGGGTGCGAGAGGATGAATCGCATTGCCATTTCCGGCAGCGTCATGCCGGCGGGTACGATTGCCTTGAGCTTATCGACCCGCTTGATTGTCTTCTCCAGATTTTCGGGGCCGAAGTATCCGGCGCGCCAGTCGCCTTTGGGAAAGCGCGTCTCGCGGGTCATCTTGCCGCCAAGGCTGCCTTCATCGAGCGGCACGCGCGCGATCACTCCAATGTTGAGTTCCTGGCACGCGGGAAGGAGTTCGTCCTCGGGCGCCTGGTCGAAAACGTTGTAGATAACCTGCACCACGTCGACGAGTCCGGTGCGCATGGCTTTGAGGCCGTTTTCCGGTTGCCATCGGTTCAGGCTCAATCCGAAAAACCGAATCCACTGGTCGTGCTTGAGCTTTTCGACGGTCGTGCGGAACTCAGGTTCGTCGGTCCAACTATCGTCCCAGACGTGAAATTGCAGCAGGTCGATGCTGTCGACTCGCAGCTGCTTGCGAATGCGGTCGGTATATTTGAATAGGTGTTTCGCGGAGAAGACCTCGCCATACTTGTATTCCGGCAACGCGGGCCACCGATCGTTGGCAGGCGGAATCTTTGAGGCCGCATAAAGTCGCTTGCCGGGGTTGCGGGATATGATCTCGCCCAGCAGGCCGTCGCTTTTGCCTTCGCCGTAGGCCCAAGCCGTGTCGAAGAAGTTGCAGCCCAGGTCGATGGCCAGTTGCAACGAGCCTAGAGACTCCTGATCGTCGGAGCCGCTCCACCCACTCATGCCCCACAGTCCATGGGCCATCTCGCTGACTTCGAAACCGGTACGGCCGAGCTTACGGTATCGCATGAGGGCGTCCTTATACGGAGAAAGTGTCCGCATTTGGAAAGCGATTCAAATGCGGAACCATCAGGATATATCGAAGCGCAGATTTGAGTCTTGTCGGAGGGCAGATCGATCTATTGATTGGGTGCCCCATTTCTCGCGGGTTCTTGCGCGAGAGAGCCTGCCTGAGCTTGTCAGGGTGGGGATTTCGGGCTTGCTGGTTTTTCGATGGGAGTCATTCAATTTTTCGCTGCCATTGCAAGGCCCGAGGTGTTTCAATAGACCTAGATCATAAAAGATGGAGGACTCCCTCATGAAATCCGATTATCCCTTTGCTCCGAACAAGAGCGAAAAAGAAAACGAAGTGAGTGCGCCGCCCCCATCCCGGTTCATCGACGAGAAGATCTCGGACGAGTCGGGAACCGAGACCAACTCTGATAGCGCCCTCAGGCCCGCGGGTCTCAAAAATCCGTTCTGGAATTAAGGTCTCCTCAAGCGCCGGTCACGCGAAACTCGCGGGTTGACCGGCGTTTTTTTGTGCCCGCCACCCGCTCTTCCCAACATGTTTGTCATTCCCGGCATAGCGAGGAATCGGCCATGTGGGAGCAGCCGCCCTAGCCTGCCCTGAGCGAAGTCGAAGGGGCTGTCCGGCGGCCGGGTGTATCGGGCCGCTGCTTAGGGCACGAATCGGTAAAATAAGATCATGGCAGATGCAACTCGATCGCCCCGCTGGTATGGGATCCCTGTGCGGGTGTTTGTGGTGACGTTCATTGGGACGCTGACTTGCTTTGCGGTTAGCTTGCTTTTGGCGATCGTGGGGACGGTAATCGTGGGGGCGTTGCGGGGCGTGCATCCGGACATGCGGGTGGCTTATCGCCACATCGCACTGCCGGCGGCGGTAGTGGCGGGGAGCATTATTCTGGTGCTGGCGCTGGTGATGGAGATTCGGCACTACCGGCAGGCCAAGACTTTATCGGCGATCGAGAAGTTGGGATGAGGAAGACGGGATGAGCCCCAGGCCCAGGATCGCGATCCCGATGCCGCACTCGTTGGACCCGGAGTATGCCGAGCGGGCGATTCCGCAGTACGAGCGCGCGGTCGAACTGGCGGGCGGGGAGGCGGTGCGTATCACGCTGGACCGAGCGCCTTCCGAAGTGATCCCAATCATCGAGGGCTGCGATGGCGTGTTGCTGCCCGGCAGCAAGGCGGATGTGGACCCGGCGCGGTTTGAGGCTTCGCGGTCGCCGCACACTGCGGCGGCCGATCCGCAGCGCGACGCGGTGGATGACCTTTTGCTTGACAATGCTTATCGGTACCGGAAGCCGGTGTTGGGGATTTGTTATGGATTGCAGAGTTTGAATGTGTATCGGGCAGGGTCGCTAGTGCAGCATATTCCGGAGTATTTGCCGGAGGAGATGCGGGCGAAGGTGAACCACGAAGCGGGGAAGAAAGTTGCGGTAGCGCACACGGTGGAGATCGAGCCGGGATCAAAGCTGGCGGAAATCGTGGCTAGTGCACTTTCGACTCCAGTCACAGGAGAGTATCGGGAAGGGCACGACTTCAGTCGTGCCGTTGCTGTGCCCGCACAGGATCGGGCCTTAGCCCCCGCGGGCCCGAAATTCATTATGCCCGTGAATTCTTCGCACCATCAATCGGCGGACGTGGTCGGAGACGGGCTGCGCATCGTGGCCCGTTGCCGCGAGGATGGCATTATCGAAGCGCTTGAGGGGACGGCGGCTGATCACTTCGTGCTGGCGCTGCAGTGGCATCCGGAGCGGTCGGTGGAGGAGGATGCGGCCTCGCGGGCGATTTTTCGGGCCTTGGTGGAAGCGGCGAGGGAGCGGCGCGGAGCGCAGGCGTCCGATTCCGTTCCCGGCTGAAGATGATCGCCGAAATCCAACTATCGCTTGGCTTTTGGCTTTCGTCGAGGCGCGCTCTTTCGCTGCTCCGCTTGTTCCAGCAACACCACCACGTGAGCAATGGCGGCGTTGTCGAGATTCAGGCCCTCGGGGGTTTTGGCTTTCAAGCCAACGCGATCGGCGTGCACGCTAAGCAGTTCGGCGACGCGGGTGCGAATCGCCGCGGCGTGAGGGCCGATTTTCGGGGCGGCCAGGATGAGGCTGGCGTCCAGGTTGGCAACGGCGTAACCGGCATCGTGCACGCGCTTCATGGCTTCGCGTAGGAAGATCACCGAATCCGCGCCTTTCCATCTGGGATCGGACGGTGAGAAGAGCGCGCCAATATCGGGCGCGGCCATCGCGCCGAGCAGCGCGTCGGTGATGGCGTGTAGCAGGACATCTCCGTCGGAGTGGCCGCCCAGGCCCTTGTCATGGGGCAGCATGACGCCGCCGATCTTGAGCGGAATGCCGGTGTGGAATTCGTGGGAGTCGAAACCGTAGCCGATTCTCATGCGAGAACCTTGGCCACGGATTTGCGCGGATTTTCACGGATTTTTTTTCTCTTGTTGTCGAACAGGAGACGGCGGAATTGGGTACGCAGGCCGAAGTTCAGAAGCAGGCCCACTTCTATTTCGGTGGCCCGCAGGTAGTGCAGGAGTTGGGCTTCGTGCGCCGCTTCCAGGGTTCGAGCGGCTTTCAGTTCGAGTAAAACCGCGTTGTCAACGAGCAAGTCCGCAAAATACTGACCGACCTTCTGGCCGCGGAACCATACAGGCACCGGAACTTCCCGCACGGCCGAAAGTCCCGACTGTGCCAGCGCTATGACCATTGTCTCGGCGTAGGTGGATTCGAGAAATCCGTATCCAAGTTCGTTGTAAACGTCGTAAAAGACTCCGATGATTTTTTCGGTCACCTCGGAATGCTTGAGGGTTGGGAGAGTGTCCATGACAAGCGAGTTTACGCCGCTGAAAAAGGGTTGATCCGTGAAAATCCGTGTGAATCCGTGGCTCATTTCCGTAAATAGAACTCGGCCAGGTCCATGTCGCCTGGGGTGGTGATCTTTAGGTTCTTCGGGGAGCCCATCACTACCGCGACTTCCTGGCCGGAGCGCTCGGCGAGCGAGGCTTCGTCGGTGCCCATGAAGCCGTCGGCTGCGGCTTCGTCGAAGGCTTTCTTGATCACGCTGTAGCGGAATCCTTGCGGGGTTTGGGCCAGTACTACAGCGGCGCGGGGAATGGTCGCCTTGATGATGGCGCCTTCCGAGGTGCGTTCCACTTGCTTTACGGTGTCGACCGCGGGCAGTCCGGCGATGGCCGCGCCATATTTTCTGGCGGCCTCGATTACTTCGTGAATGACTTCTGGCGTCACCAGCGGGCGGACGGCATCGTGGACGAGGACGATATCGTCGGGCGCGGCGTTAATGGCGTTGAGGGCGTGCTCGACGGATTGCTGGCGGTGCTCGCCGCCGGTCACGAATTCGATCTTTTTACGCAGCACGTCTTTTGCTTCTGTGGCCAGGCGCTCGCGGAAGCCTGCGATTTCATTTTCGCGCAGGGCGACCCAGATTTCGGTTACGGAATCGACGGCGGCGAATTTGCGCAGGGTGTGGATCAGGATCGGCGTGCCTGCCAGTTCCGTGAACTGCTTGGAGGAATGGGACTTCTTTTCTCTTACATCTTTTGCGCTGGGCATGGGGGCCATGCGCGTGCCCAGCCCGGCCGCGGGAATGATGACGATCACCTTCATGGCGGGCTGTCAGTATACGAGCGGGAGAGTGAGAAGTTCAAATGGGCTGGCGTCCCGGACCGGGCTTCCCTCATTATGATCAACATAGCTTCTTCCAAATTCTTTGTTGAGGAGCGGTTCCATGGACGTCGCAGCCCGCGCATTTCACTGGCTTTGGGGGAACACGCAACCGATCTTTCAGTTGCTGGCAGCGATGTCGGTGGCGATTGGGGCGCTGGCGTATTGGCGCAATTCCAGGCTGGAGCGGGCGCGGTGGCTGGCGAATCTATATTCCAAGTTCTATGAGGCGCTCGATCTCAAGATGATTCGGGAAACCTTGGACTGCAGTCCGCCCAACGCGGCCGAGGTGCGAAAGTTGGTGGAGGATCAGGATGCGCGGTTTACCGATTACCTCAACTTCTTTGAGTTCGTGGCTTATCTGCGGGCGTGCGGGCAGCTTTCCAGGAAAGATGTGGCGGCGTTGTTTGACTATTACTTGCGCGTGCTCAACGAACACGAAGACGTGCGAAAATATGTGCAGGACGACCGGAACGGATACGGCTATCTGAAGGGTTTGTTACCGCAGTTTAAGTGAGGGACGCATGGCGCCAGTGACGCACCATCTTTTTGTCTACGGTACATTGTCGCCGCGGCACGCGCCGCCGGAGATCGCCGCCACAGTGCGGCGCTTACGGCCTGTCGGTTCGGCGTCGGTGCGGGGGCGGCTCTATGATTTGGGCGAGTATCCGGGCGCCATCCTGAGCAAGAGTTCACGGTCGGTGATTCGCGGGGAAGTGTTTGAGCTTCCGAGCGATGCGCAGACGCTGAGCTCTCTGGACAATTACGAAGGCTTTGAGCCGACGAAGCCAGGCACAAGCCTGTTTGTGCGCCGGACTTGGCCGGTCGTCATGGACGACGGCACGCGCTTGCGTTGCTGGGTTTACGTCTACAACGGAGACACGCGACGGGCGCAGCCTGTACGAAGCGGGCGGTATGCTCGCCCTCGGCGCAGTTCGCGGCGTTCAGGTGGCGCGGGCACATCGGCCTCGTAGGCAAATCGGTTCACTGATCACTTCTGTTTCGGCGGTTCCCACAGTTCCCGTCCCCTTCCATCGAGACAGCTATAGAGTGGAGCGGGATGGGGCTCCGGGAAAATTCTTCCGTGGCGGCTGTCTGCGGATTCGGATGCGAGGTGGGTGGGTGGGGCTATGTCGAGTCCCATCAAAGACTTGGCATTGAGCCGCTGGCACTCTCCCGATGGCAAGCCAGTTGCACCTTAGCTGGCAGGGGTCACCCATGAAAACCAAAGGGCCGTGGATTGAGAGCGTCGTGCTCGGCACTGCGATGGCGTGTGCATTGGCGCTGCTGATTGCGGTTTTGGCGGCGGGAACGGCAGCGCTTGCAGGACGGGACCGGTCAGCGCAGGCGACGACCGAATCTGGTTCAGTCCAGCAGCGAACATATGAAGGTATGGTGACCTGCAACCGGTGTGGGGCGAAACATTCCGCCAAGTTGGCCAGATCGGCCACCAACTGCACGCTCGCGTGTGTGCATGGAGGAGCCAAGTTTGCCCTGGTCGACGGGGACAAGCTGTATCAACTCGACGGCGACCTGAGTGTTCTGAAGCGACATGCGGGGCAACGGGCGCGAGTGGTGGGCGTGATGCGCGGCGACGCTATTACCGTGTCATCGATCACAGACTGAACCGACAGCCCGTGCCAAACTGATTCGCGCTTCACTGCCATTCACTTCAATTCCACTCAGCAGACATCAAGGTGCCGGCTTGGTTTCCACAGTTGCGCCGGGTACGGGTGTGGCCGACGAAGGCACGGAGACTGGCACCGACGGGGCGACGGTAACGGACGTCGCCTGACGCGAGTAGGCGGCGCGCTCATCCCACTTGCCGAAGATCATTTTTCCGGCGGTGGTCTGCAATACGGACGTAACCGAAACATCGATCGTCTTGCCGATCATTTTGCGCGCGTTGTCGACTACGACCATGGTGCCGTCGTCGAGGTAGGCCACACCCTGGTTGTATTCCTTGCCTTCCTTCAGGATGAAGACGCGCATGGTCTCGCCTGGAAGCACGATCGGCTTCAGGGAATTGGCCAGTTCGTTGATGTTCAGGACTTCCACGCCCTGCAACTGGGCGACCTTGTTCAGGTTGAAATCGTTGGTGATGATCTTGCCCTCGTACAGCTTGGCCAGCTCGATGAGCTTGAGGTCGACTTCGCGGATGGCAGGAAAATCGTCTTCCACGATTTGAATCTGCAGGGTGGCGACTTTCTGCAGGCGCTGCAGGATGTCGAGGCCGCGGCGTCCGCGGTTGCGCTTGAGCGAGTCGGCCGAGTCGGCGACGAGTTGCAGTTCGCGCAGGACGAACTGTGGGGTCACGATGACGCCGTCTAAGAACCCGGTCTCGGCGATGTCGGCGATACGGCCGTCGATGATGACGCTGGTGTCGAGAATCTTATAACTCTTCTTCGACTGCTTTTCGCCGCCGAAGATGCCTCCGAGGGCGGCCAGGTTGAGCAGATCGCCCTTGTTGGCGCCGACGATCAGGCCGACGTAAGCCATCAGCAGCATGATTAAGATCTGCAGGAAACTCTGAGTATGGCCCTCGGGGATACTATTGCGGATGACCAGGGCGAACAGGTAAGCACCCGCGATGCCGAGGGTGCTGCCGATGGCGGCGCCGATGAGCCGTTTCAGGCTGACGGTGCGCAGCTTCCATTCGAACAGGACGATGGCAGCGCCGATCAGCGCGCCCACACCTGCGTCCACGCCGCGGGTCAATCCAAAGGGCGCAATAACGAAGCAGGTAATTGCGACAACGATTACAAAAAGAAGACGTACAAGGATGATATCCACGGTAAACCTCCCCGCGGATGCACCGTCACAACGGATCGTAGGCAATGCACCCGTGCCTTCTCCACACCGCCCCCGGCGGGATCGGCCCTGCATATGCGGGACGCGTGAATTAGGGGATAAAAGGTGCGTCCCGTCCCGACCTGAAGGGGCTCGGCCGGGTGATCAGGATTCCACGCCAGAAGTATATACCCGCCCGAAAAGGCCGGGCGAGAGCGCCCGGGAGAAGCCTGATAGAGCCGTGTGAGGCGCCCATATTCCTGAGGCGCCCATATTAACGTTTCGACCTCGGGGAAAGGGTTCTGCCGTTTGAACCTTTGGGTGATTTAAACTTGCTGGGATGAAAGCACTCGTCATCACCAGCCTCTCCGGTCCGCAATCGCTCGCCATTCAAAATGTTGCCGAGCCCGCTGTGAAGGCGGGACAGACGATGGTCCGCGTGGCTGCGGGAGGTCTGAACTTTGCCGACTTCATGACCACGAAAGGCGGCTATCCCGGCACGCCGGCTCCGCCGCTGATCGCCGGCCGAGAGTTTGCCGGTGTGGAAGAGAACAGCGGACGGCGCGTCATGGGATACGCGCAGTGGGGCGCTTTTGCGGAAAAGACGGCGGCCTATACCAACATGCTGTGGACGATTCCCGATCGCTGGAGCGACGAACAAGCCGCCGCCTTTCCGGTGAACTACTTCACGGCGTATCTCGGATACTGGCAGGCGGGGATGACGCAGGCGCCGGCGGCGGGGCGGACGCATCGTGTTCTGGTTCACGCGGTGGCGGGCGGCGTTGGCACGGCAGCGGTGCAGATCGGACGGCTGCTTGGCGTCGAAATGTACGGCACGTCGTCATCGGAAGACAAGCTGGCGCGGGTGAAGGAACTCGGCCTGCAACATGGGATCAACTATAAGCATCACGACTATGAGGAAGTGGTGAAGAACCTCACGCACGGGGAAGGCGTCGATGCGGTTTTCGAAATGCTGGGCGGAGAGCATACGGCCAAGAGTCTGCGCTGCCTGCGTGATTTTGGGCGCGTCATCCAGTACGGCACGGCCACTGGCCGAACTCCGCAACTCGATGTGCGGGCCCTGTATGCGAAGTCGGCCAGCGTGCAGGGATTGTGGCTGACGTATCTGTCACAGAAACGCGAGATCATGGAGTCGGCATGGCAGCGGCTTTCGGAATGGATTGCGGAGGGGAAGCTGACGCCGCAGATCGGGCATGTCTTCCCGCTGGAGCGCGCCGTGGAGGCGTACCAACTGCTGGAACAGGGCAAGAACTACGGCAAAGTGGTGGTGAAGATTTGAGATTCGGTTTCAGGTTACTTGCTCCAGAAGAGATAGATCGACGTCAACGGCGGCGGACAGGAGTGTCCGCCGCGCATCGTTGCTCGAATACCCACTCTTCGCTCACCAAGAAATTCAGCAGCGAGCACAGGGCGATGGCGATCGCATTGGCCAGCAAATAGTTCATGTGGCCTAGACCGACCATCACTTTCATCAGGGCCAGGTTGCCGAGGATGGAGACGGCGCCGTTGGCGAGGTGGAAGCGAAGGAGTCGAGACAGCAACGGACGCCATGACGATTGCCCGCTGTTGCTGGCTCCGTCTCGGTCAGGCCTTGTTCTACCAGACCTCGTTCTATCAGGCCTCGTTCTATCAACCCAGGTGAACTGTTCGTGCCAAACGAAGTTGTGCTCTACGGCGGCTTCCACCGCGATAGCGGTCGCGACCAGGTAGTGGAAGTGCAGCAGTCCTTTGAGCAGAAATAAGGCGGCGAACTGCACCACAATGCCGATTGCGCCAACGAAGTTGAACTTCAGCCATCGGACTGATAGGGAGGGCGCGCCCGACTTGCCGAATTTTGCGGCGGAGGACTGATTGCGCGGCGGCGCTTCAAACTCGCGAAGACCGGTGTTAGCAGACGTTGTCATTGCGGGATCCTTTCTTCGCGATAGAGGCGGAGGGTGTTCTGTAGGGTGAAGACGAGGACCATCAGAGCCATGCCTGCGAGTCCAATCGCGCCGCCGACGTCGAACAAGCGATATTGCCCGCCGAAGAGATGAACCATCGGTTTCCACAACAGGGCCAGGCTTCCGACCGCCAGCAGGATACGAAGTTCGGTGGGGCCAAAGCGCCAGAACGAGATGCGGAATTCGCCGAGTGCATGGGTTGCGAGGTAGGACTGGATGGAAAGCATCAGAAAGGCGATGAGCAGGCCGATTGCGATCGCCGGATGCATGTATCCGGAGAGGGCGAGGCCGCCCATGAGGGCGAGGGCGCCGAAGCTGTCCACCATGTGGTCGACGTAAAATCCATAGCGCGGGCGCAGACGCTGGCGCACACGCGCGAGGGTACCGTCCAGGGAGTCGCCGAGCCAGTTCAGCGCGAGGCAGGCGATGACGCCCAGGAGCGCGTAGCGGTTTCTCAATGCCAGGGCGTAACACGCTCCGGCGCCGATTTGTGCGGCCAGACCCAGGGCGGTCAGGTGGTCGGGATTGATACGCTCTGGAGTACGAGCGGCCAGCCAGAGAAGAGAGCGCTTTTCGACCGCCGCAACCCAGCTTTCCTGGACCCGCAACATGTCGGGAAATGGTCGTGTCCGGCGCATCTCCAATAGTACGTGCGGGTTGACCTGCTCACAGAACTCGGTCATGGTTTGGGAACCTGTAGTGGCCATATTTGCCTCCGCCGCCTGTTGAGAAGCTTCCCGGCAGCCACTTTCGCCGAGAGGGCGGAGGGCGGCAATGCACTGCTGCTCAATCCCGGATCAAGAGAAGATCAGGCGGCAAGTAATTGAAAATGCGGCCATTAAAGGCACGGATCAACCCCGATCAAAGGTACTGTCGAAGGAGTGCGGACTGTCGGCCGAGCAGTGCCAAAATTGGCCGGCTTAACTTTTTGTATGATCGGCACATCTAAAGGCTTAGGAAGTGCCGCGGCGGCTCCCCGGCGGGGGTTGGGGTGGCGGCAGTTCCTGGAAGGGGATTTCAATGAAGAAGGATCGGATGATAACTGCAGCAGTTATTGGGTTGATGCTGTGCCTTTGTGCGGTTGGAATCGCAAGGGCACAAGAGCCCGCAGGTAGCGGAGTTCCCGCGCACTTGTTAGTCACAGTCGAACCGCGTCACGGCTCGAACGTTCCGGTGATCAATCGCGAGGATGTCATAGTGTTCGAAGGGCACGACCGGGATACGGTGACCGAATGGAGTCCGGCGCAGGGCGATCGCGCCGCGCTGGAGTTGTTCATTTTGCTAGACGACGGATCCAACGCCAGTCTTGGTTCGCAACTGGAAGATATTCGGCAGTTCATGAGCGCTCAGCCGGCCTCCACGAAAATTGGCGTGGCATATATGGAGGACGGCACTGCGCACGTCGAACAGAATCTGACCAGCGATCATGCCCAGGCGACCAAGGCGTTGCGGCTTCCAAAGGGAATTGGCGGCATCAATGCCAGCCCTTATTTCTCACTGAGCGATCTGGTCAAACGTTGGCCGGCGAGCGAGGCAAGGCGTGAGGTGCTCATGGTCAGCGACGGGATCGATCGTTACTACGGCAGCGGGGATTTGGAGGATCCTTATCTGACCGAGGCCATCGATAACGCAGTGCGTGCCGGCATCGTGGTTTCTGCGATCTATATGCCTGGGGTTGGCCATTTCGGACACAGCTACTGGCAGACGTATTGGGGTCAGATTTATCTGTCGCAATTGGCGGAAATGACAGGAGGCGAGGCGTATTACATCGGGTTTACCGGCGCGCCAGTGTCGTTCTCGCCCTACCTGGATGAGCTGCAACACCGGCTTACGCATCAGTACTGGCTGACATTTCTGGCTAAGCCGCCAAAGAAAGCGGGATGGCAGCATGTGCGGCTCGCTTGCGAGGTTCCCAACGTGGACCTGGTTTCAGCGCACAGGGTTTACGTTTCAGCGGAGCACTAGCTGTTTTTCCTCTTTCGGTACGTGGCCGGGGCCGGATACGAGTCGGTCAACACTGGTGATTTGAGATTCCGATAAGATTGGACATTCCAATCGGATCTCAATGACGAAACTGCTGCGCTTCTTCCGGCCGTCGCACCAGCACACCGCGTTTTCGGCGACCCTGCTGCTGATGGGCACGGTGATGCTGTCGCGCGTGATTGGATACGCGCGCGAGGCCTACATTGCCTACGCGTTCGGCGCGGGGTCGCAGACCGACGCATACGTCGCGGCGTTCACGCTGCCGGATTTTCTCAACTACATCGTGGCCGGGGGCGCCGCGTCGATCACGTTTATCTCCATCTACACGCGGTTTCTGGCGGAGAAGCGCGAGGCCGACGCGCAGAAGACGTTCTCGATCATCATTACGGTCATGACCGCGGTGCTGATCGTGGGGACGATCCTCACGGAGATTTTTGCGCCGCAGTTTGTGCGCTGGTTTGTGAAGGGCTTTTCGCCGGATCAGATCGCCCTGTGCGTTTTTCTGACGCGGATTCTGTTGCCGGCGCAGATTTTCTTTTATGTGGGCGGAGTGGTTTCGGCGGTATTGCTGTCGCACCGGCTGTTTCTGTTCCCGGCATTCGGGCCGCTGATCTACAACGTGTTCATCATTGTTGGCGGCGTGGTGGGCGGGCGGCACCTCGGCATCGCTTCGCTGGCTTACGGGGCGCTGATCGGAAGTATTGCGGGGCCGTTCTTAGCCAGCGTGATTGGCGCGGCGAAAATTGGGACCGGATACCGGCCGTCGTTTGACGTGATGAATCCGGCGTTTCGCGAGTGGGTGCGACTGTCGGTGCCGCTGATGCTGGGGGTCTCGCTGGTCACCGCCGATGATTGGATCCTGCGGCACTATGCAGCAGGTGGAGTGGGCGACATTGCGCGACTGAACTATGCGAAGCGGTTGTTTGCGGTGCCGATTGCGGTGCTGGGGCAGGCGACGGGACAGGCGTCATTGCCGTTCTTTGCACGGCTGTTCAACGAGAAAAAGCTGAAAGAATTCGCCGCTACCGTGAATGATTCGGTGTACCGGGTGGCGGCGGCATCGTTTCTGGCGGCGGGATGGATGATGGCGGCAGCGCTTCCGCTGATTGATCTGGTGTACCGGCGAGGCAAATTTCTCTTTGTGGACACGCAGACGACAGCGGTCTATTTCTTCTGGTTTTCGCTGTCGTTGGCTTTGTGGTCGGCGCAGGGACTGTATGCGCGTGCGTTTTATGCGGCCGGAGACACGCTGACGCCGATGGCGGCGGTCAGCATCATTACGGCGGCGTCGCTGCCGGTGTATTCAATCCTGTTTCATACGTTTGGGGTGGTGGGGCTGGCGTGGGCGTCGGATATCGGAATTGGGGCGAATTTGCTGGCATTGGCTTTGCTCCTGCACCACAAGAAATTTGTTCCGCTGGGTGAGTTGCGCTGGGGAGAGTTGGGGAAGGCGGCGGTGGTGGCGGTGGTGGCGGGAGGGATCAGCTTTGAAGTGGCCAAGGTCGTGCCGCTGGCGACTTCCGGGCGCGGGAACCGTGTCGCTGATCTGGCTCAACTGGCACTGGTATCGCTCACGTGGGCGGCGGCGGTGGCGGCGGGACTGTGGCTGCTGCGATCCGAGTTGCCCGGAGATTTGCGGCGGCGCAAGGGGGCGGTATATCCGGCGGTGGCGCAGGGCGGGAGCAAGGAGATTCTGGGGTCGGGCAGGGAGCCGTGAAGGCGAAAATCCCCACCCTTCGACTACGCTCAGGGCAGGCTTTCTCGCGCAAACTACGCGCGAGAAATGGGGCACCCGGCTTTGAGATGTTGGACGGGGACCAACCGTATCGCCCGGGAGCCAGGTTGGGTTGTTTGTTTTACAACAGACTAGTTGATAGACTAGTTCTATGAAAATAGTCGGAGCATTTGAGGCGAAGACGCACCTGAACAAATTACTCAAGCAGGTTTCGAAAGGGGAGACGATACAGATCACACTGCGCGGAATTCCCGTGGCTAAGTTAGTTCCCTCTGGAGAAAACCAACCAAAGGATCTAAGGCGAACGGTCAGAGAAATTCGTGAGCTCCGCAAGGGTGCAAGCTTAAAGGGGTCCACGATCCGCGAGTTAATAGATGAAGGCCGCCGCTACTAAACGACTGGTCCTTGACGCATCTCTAACGCTGGCCTGGTGCTTTCCGGACGAAAGGTCGACTTACGCAGAATCTGTGCTCGATGCATTAGCGAATGGCGCGGAAGCGGTTGCTCCCGCCATTTGGCCGTTCGAAGTGGCAAACGCCCTACTCGCCGGGGAAAGGCGCCAACGGGTGACGGTGACGCAGGTGACCTCGATACTGCGACGCATTGCCGATCTCCCGATTACCGTGCACCCCGCGCAGATTGATCACATATTCCAGCAAGTTCTGCCCGTGGCCCGCCAAACAAAGCTGACTGAGTATGACGCTGCCTATCTAGAACTCGCGCTGCGCCTGGGCTTGCCGATCGCCAGTCTTGACTTGCGACTACAGCGGGCCGCAAAAGCTGCCGGGATTCCCCTATTTAGGGCCTGAATTTCAAGAAGTCACAGCACTACAGTTGAGGTCGGAGTATCAGGAGACCAACCCTGCGCTATACTCGAATCCCGGAGTGCTGCATGACCACCGCGGTAAAACCTGTCTCCGTTCAAACTCTCGTCGAAGGGCTTCATCATTTGCCCGACTCCGCGTTCGACCAGACTGAACCGGTGCGGCGTTTTCTGCAAGACACGCCGGTCGACGCGGATTCCCTCGCACCGTATCTCAACTGGGACCGGCAGCACTACACCCGCAATCTCATCGACCGGACGCCGCTTTACGAATTGATGGCTATCTGCTGGGAGGTCGGGCAGGCGAGTTCGGTGCACAATCATCGCGACCAGAATTGCTGGATGGCGGTGCCGGTGGGGCGGTTGCTGGTGGAAAACTTTCACCTGGTTCATCAAGATTTGCAGGGCGGTCATTGCCGGCTCGAGCCGCTCAACACGGTGGAGATGAACATCTCCCAACCGTGCGCGGTGGATCCCGCCGATCCGGTCCATCGCGTGGTGAATCTGCGGGAGTTCAACCAGCGCGCGGTGAGCTTGCATGTATATTCGCGCCCATTCGATACCTGTGTTGTCTACTCTCCTGAACAAGGCACGTGCGGGGAGATTCAGCTGCACTTCAACACCAAGTTTGGGAAGACGGTGGAGCGCTGAATCCGGCTATGCCTCAGCACAGACATCTGGCCATGCTGCTGGGGGCTTTGCTGGTGGTTGGGGCAGGGTGCACGAAAGAACAGCCGAAAGCCGTGAGCACGATCGTGCCGTCGGATCGCGTTGCGCCTTCACCTGTGGGGACGAGTCAGAACGTTCTAGAGAAAACATTCACTCTGAAGAAGTCGGCGGAATTTGCCTTCGAAATTCCCGCTCACGCCGCGCAACCGCAGCTGCACGGGCTTTTCGCGTCGTTTCCCGGCGATGCACATCGAACTTCGGACGCCAATGCTAACATCGACTTCCTGGTGCTGAACGAGGAACAGCACGCCGATTTTGCGGGGAACCGACCCAGTGAAGCTCTGTTCACGGTGGAAGACTCGGACAACCAGGCCGTGAACTTCATTCTCCCCGCTTCGATGAACCAGCCAGTAAAGTACTACCTGGTCTTCCGCAACCCAGACAACAGCAAAAACAGCAAGGTCGTAAAAGCGACTTTCCGGGTGGATTTTTAGCGTCTCGGCCGGCTGCTAAACTAACCGAAGTGCCACCGCGAAAAAAATCCTCGGACTCTTCGGCCCGAGCGGCCGCCCCGGACACGGCTGCCGGCAAGGCGTCGGCACCTTCTTCTACCCGCAGTCGCTCCGACGGAGGCTCGCGCGGGCGCATTTTCCTGATCGATACGATGTCGTTCATTTTCCGGGCGTACCACGCGATGGCGCGGCAGCGTCCGATGTCGACCAAGACGGGGCTGCCTACGGCTGCGATCTATGTGTTCGTGAACATGCTGCGTAAGTTGCGCGACGATTTTTCGCCCCAGTACCTGGCGGCGGTATTCGACGTAGCCGGGCGTACGTTTCGCGACGAGCAGGCGGAGGCGGTCACCAGGATCCGCAAGTTCGACATCAAGACGCAGACATTTACCGAGGTCGAGTACAAGGGTTACAAAGCCAATCGAGCAGCCATGCCGGAGGACTTGGCGCAGCAGGTGCCTTACATTCGCCGCGCGCTCGAGGCTTACCGGATTCCAATTCTGGAGTTGGCACGATTCGAGGCCGATGACGTGATCGGCACGCTGGCGCGCCAGGCGGCAGAGGCTGCGCATCCGGTCTATGTGGTTTCCAGCGACAAGGACATGATGCAACTGGTCAATGACAAAGTGCACATTTTGAATCCGCCGAAGGATAACTTGATTTGCGATGCGGCCAAGGTGGAAGAGATTCTGGGCGTGCCTCCGGAGCGGGTGGTGGATGTGATGGCGCTTCGCGGCGACTCAATCGACAACATTCCTGGCGCGCCGGGGATCGGCGACAAAGGTTCGGTCGAAATTATCAAGCGGTTCGGCACGGTCGAGCAGGCGCTGGAGCGCGCGGCCGAAGTCGAAAGGAAGACTTACCGTGAGTCGTTACTGAACAATCGCGAGACGATCCTGTTCAGCAAGAGCATGGCTACCATCGACACAAATGTTCCAGTCGAGCTAGACGTCGAGTCGATGCGCGCCGGCGCGCCCGACGTTGACGCTCTGCGGGCGCTGTTTACCGAGTTGGAATTTACCTCGCTGCTCAAGGAACTGCTGCCGGTCGTCGAAGTGACCGAAGCGCGATACAGCGAGGCAAAGTCAGCAGAAGATGTGGACAGCGTGCTCAAAGCGGTCGGCACCGCAGGCGCACTCGCGGTTGCGGTCGAGCAGGAGGCGTCGTCGGATGCGGTAGAACCAGCTGCTGTCGAGGAGGAAGAGAGCCATGACGAGCCGGCCGATGCCCAACTTTCTTTGATGATCGGATCAACCGTGGCAGGATCGACTCCGGCGCCGGCAGTTCGTCGTGTTGCGGTATCTGCTGTGGCAGGATCGGCCACCATCGTGAGACTTGACTCCGGCGATGCGGCGGAACGATTGCGGGATGCTCTGGCGAATGCGGCGCTGCCGAAAGCCGTTCACGATTACAAGGCAGCGATTCACGCGTTAACGCCGCTCGGGATGGCCCTTGCTGGCTTGCAACATGATTCGATGCTGTACTCGTACCTGCTCGATCCGACGTATTCGTCGCATCGGCTGGCGGACGTTGGGCTGAGGCGCTTCAATCTGAAGCTGTCGGGAGGACTGGCGGAGTCGGCGGACATCGCCGGCAGGCTGGCAGCGGCGCTGCGCCACGAAGTCGAGCAGGCGGGACTGTTGAAGCTGTACGAAGAAATTGATCTGCCGCTGGTGCCGGTTCTGGCGCGCATGGAACAGGCGGGAGTGAAAATCGATACCGGCGCGCTCTCACAGATGTCCGCGGCGCTGGAGCGCGAGGTTGCCGGCAAGGAAAAGGAAATCTACGAAGCCGCGGGGATGGAGTTCAATGTCGGATCGCCCAAGCAATTGGGGGACGTGCTGTTCAATCGCATGAACTTGCCCAAGCCGGTGAAATACGGCAAGGGACGAACGATTTCAACGGCCGTCGATGTGCTCGAGGAGTTGGCCGAGAACCATCCGATTGCGCGGATGGTGCTGGACTACCGCCAACTCACCAAGCTCAAGTCGACCTATGTCGACACGCTGCCGGCGCTGATCAATCCCGCGACCGGGCGCGTGCACACAACCTTTGGTCAGACCGGGACGGCAACCGGAAGGCTTTCCTCAGCGAATCCTAATTTGCAGAACATTCCCATCCGCACCGAACTGGGGCGGGGAATTCGCGCGGCGTTTATTGCCGAGCCGGGACATGTGCTGCTGACCGCAGACTATTCGCAGATTGAGTTGCGGCTGCTGGCGCACTTCTCGCGCGATCCGCTGCTGGTCGAAGCCTACCGGCGCGGCGACGATATCCACACGCTGACTGCGTCGCAGGTCTTCGGTGTGCCGCCGCTGATGGTAACGCCGGATCACCGTCGCCAGGCCAAAGTCGTGAACTTCGGCATCGTCTATGGACTCTCGGCCTTTGGGCTGTCGCAGCAACTGGGCATCGAGCCGAGTGAGGCCAAGCAGTTCATCGCAAACTATTTCGGGAAGTACGCTGGGGTGCGCGCCTTTATCGACAAGACGTTGGAAGAGGCGCGCCGCGAATTGAGAGTGAAGACCTTGTTTGGACGGGTGCGGCCGATTCCGGACATCAACAGCAAGAACGTAAACCAGCGCGGATTCGCCGAGCGCACCGCGGTGAACACGCCACTACAGGGCACGGCGGCGGATCTGATCAAGATTGCTATGATCCGCATCGACGCGGCGCTGCGGGAGGGCGGGTTGAAGTCGAGAATGACGCTGCAGGTGCACGACGAGCTTGTGTTTGAGGTTCCCGAGAATGAAGTCGAGGTCATGCGGTCGCTGGTGCGGGATCACATGGAGAAGGCTCACGAGTTGGTGGTGCCGCTGCTGGTGGAGTTGGGGGTGGGACCGAACTGGCGCGACTTGGAGTAGGCGCGAAAAGGCCGCGGCCGTGGTGTAGAATTGTGGCGAACCCCTCCGCTGGAAGATGACGGGCTTAAAGGCTAGTTGGAATCGGCGGAATCCTTCCTCGTCGGGACGTGGCTCAGCCTGGTAGAGCACTCGCTTGGGGTGCGAGGGGTCGGCAGTTCAAATCTGCCCGTCCCGACCAAATTAGCTCGACATACCGCAACGCATTCTCAGTGCAAGCATCAGTTCTCGTCGATTTCCTCTCAGTCATACCGGTGTTACGTTTTCCGGAGCGTCCGGAGACTCCGCGACTTAGCGCGCAAAACCTGTGGTATACATCTTGCCCGAGAGAAAACCGCTCCGGGAGAGCTCGGGAGATCACAAATGAAAGAAGCAATCCAGCGCCGAAAACCACGCAACGGTATATTGCGTTTGTCCATCGCCTTCGGGTCCGCGATGATGGCGTTTCTGCTAATTGGGCCCATCCGTGTGGCCGACGCCACCGGAGCGATTCTGCTGCCTCGGGGCGCTGATCGCACCATCGATCTTTCAACTTTGGCTGGACAGACGTTTCTCCAGGCTACGCAGGCGCCTGGCAGCGGCATCTTCGACAAGAGTGACGCCGACGACGGCGCATCGGTCGAAATCGCGAACGCAGACGTGATCGCACAGGACGTAAGTCAATTCGACTCGAAAGTGAGTCAGCAGGTATTTGGAATGTTCCAGACTGGCCAAGCTGACTTCCAGAAGTTGATGACGAACATCCAGGGAAAATCCTTCTCACCACGGACGATTCGCGGTGGTCTGCAACCGTTCATTCCTCAGGCCAACCTGAAGCCAAGCGCAAACCGCAATATCGCGGTTGATGCCAGCGCAGATATGGCGCTTCTGGCCAGCGGTTCGGGAACGTTGGTAAAGATTGATTCTGCGAACTACTTTTACAATGTCGGATACCAGAAACCTAACGTCAAGTCAGGCCGGAGTTATGCGGTGGCGACAGGCCGTTCGCTCCTTGACCCTTCTGACACGAACTACCTCAGCGAACTGGCAGACTATCTGAGACCGGCCACGACCCCTGATGCGAGCCCGTTTTATACCGCTATCCTGAAGGTCCTCACCAACTGTGACTCTTCGGACCTTGCTGGTCTAGCTGCTGCTGGCCAGGTGACTGCGACCGATTTCGTAACGATCTACACCGCTGAATTGGAGCGTCACATCATGGTGAATCTCGTCGCGAACCAGCATCCTTGGGAGATTGACCTTGGCGAAGTTACGTTGTTGACCGCTTATGGATCGCCCTCTGGAATGGTGATGAAGAATGGGAAGCTCGTTGTCGGCACAGCCGTCGCATATTTTGCCACCGGCGCCACCGGAAGCGGAATTGGCGACACGCGTAAAGACTTTGTGAAATTGGCGAGACGAATCACCTCGTTTGAGAGTGATCCACACCATCACCCGGAACTGGTCACGGCAATCGTGAATCTAACTCCGATACGGGACCAAACCATCCTGTCCCAGGCAAAGGGGGACATCATCCGGCGCTTTCTCGTTTATCTCAACCGTCCGGAGTCTCAGAGCAGCATTCAAGGTCACGCCGCTGAGTACGTGACTGCTATGGTTGCATTCCTGAAGCAAGTCAATTCAGACAATGCTCAGATTACCCAATACATCCGCAACAATCCGTAACGGAGGTTGAAGAACCAGGTGCGGTTCGAAAAAAAGGCATGTGAGGTCTGGGTATTCGATTTAGCTCGCGCCTGAAATCACTCAAAGCGTAGATGAGAACGATCGGCGCAGAGCAAAGAGTTCGAAGATCGTCTGCTAGTGCCGGCCAATATCACTTCAGGTCCCTCGCCAATTGCGCTCGGGATTTCGCCTGCGGGCTTCCCCCTTTTGCCTGCGCTCAGGGTCACGCCCGCAAGTCGGCTCAACTTGGGGTGCGAGGGGTCGGCAGTTCAAATCTGCCCGTCCCGACCCAATAAGCTCGACCTGCAATCAAGTACTTGCGAACAAGCCGATCCAACCATACTTAACGGAACCCACAAAGCAAAGCGGATCCCTCACATGAGAAGCAGAAGACCCGTAGAAGACTAGAATGGATTGGAGATTTGCCTTATACCCGTGACCAACAAACACCCGCTGATCTCTCCTGAAATTCGCGCAAAACTAGACACAGCGCGGGTCGCGCGGCTGGCCACGGTGGACGCCGAGCGAAGACCACACTTGGTTCCCGTATGTTTTGCTTGCGACGGATCGGTTTTCTACTCCGCAATTGATCGCAAGCCGAAGCAGGTCGCTCCGAGCGGCTTGGCGCGGCTGAAGAACATTCGAGAGACGCCGCAGGTAGCATTGCTCGTGGACCAATACGATGAAGACTGGACACGCCTCTGGTACGTGCTGGTGCGAGGAGAAGCAGAGCTGGTCTCTGCCTCCGCGGAACACGAGCGGGCCATTCAGCGCTTGAGAGCGAAGTACCCGCAATACAGCGCTGATATGCTGGTCGACGATGCTCCTGTTCTGCGAATTACTCCAGTCCGTATCACCGCATGGGGCAGAATCTAGGGCTGCTGCGAACCAATCGCAGCAAGCTTACAAAGTCATCATTCCACGCAGTTGTTCCAGCAGAGACAACCAGTGGTCGAGCGACTGCCCTCCGGGAGCAAACGCCGGATCAAAGAAAACTTCGTCCGCCCCGATTTTGGCGCAGCCTCTGACGTCGTCGCTGATCTGTTCAAGAGAACCTGAGAATATCGGCCTCTCCTTGTCCAACGGTTTTTCGGTGATCTCCAGGACCGCATGAACCACCATGACCATGGCGGATGGATCGCGACCCGCTTCCTTCGCCATTTGCTTGATGCTGCCGAACATCTCCGCCATGACAGGCACGGGAAGGAAGACCGGGTTCCATCCGTCCGCCAATTTCGCAAGACGCTTAAGCGCAGCCGGCACGAACGCTCCTAAGATAACCGGAGGATGCGGCTTCTGAAGCGGCTTGAGATCGATATAAGACTCGGGCACGTGGAAAAACTTGCCGTGAAATTCGACTGGATTCGTGGTCCAGATGGCCTTAAGTAATGGCAGAAACTCATCGGCCAGAGCGCCTCGTTTCGTCATGTCAGCGCCGGTTGCATCCATTTCGTCTTTGTTCCAGCCAAGACCCAAACCCACGCACAGCCGTCCGTCGGATAGGACGTCAAGGGTGGTAAGCCGGCGAGCCAGCACGACCGGGTTGTGGTATGGCATGTCGAGCACACTGGTGCCCAGCTTGATTTTCTTCGTCTTCGCGGCGACGAAAGTCAGCGCGTCGAGCGGATCCAGCACTTGCTTGTAAATTTCAGGCAGGTGTCCGTCCGGCGTGCCAGGATAGGGCCTCTGCAGTTTCAATGGATACAGTAGCCGTTCGATCGTCCACAAACTGCTGTATCCGAGAGCCTCGGCGCGTTGAGCAACTTTCGTGACAGCTTCTGCGGTGCCGATGGGTCCAATGTTAGGCAGGGAAAAACCAATCTTCATGGCACGCCCCCGAGGTGAGATGGCCGATATTTAAGCACAGACAGGCCACAGTCTCAAATGGGAGATCGAGGCGCGCTATGGCGCGTCTCAATCTGACCCTGTCTGGACCGAGCAGAAGAAAGTTCTAAAATCGTCTGCTCAGGCCGACCAAATTCAGCGCTCAGCCTTCAGCTAGTCTACGTCGCGGTTCGACGCGATTCTGCATCGATCATAGGAACAGGTGACCGGCCTCTTCTACCCGAGGTGTTTCGCGGGTTCGCGGGCGGCTTCCGCCAGGCCGGCTAGGAACATCGCCGCGCGGGCGCCGTCGGCGACGCGGTGGTCGCAGGAGATCGTGAGGGTCATCATGGGGCGGACTGTGGGCTTTCCCTCGACTGGGACGACACGGTCCGTGATGCTGCCCACGGCGAGAATTGCGGCTTGCGGCGGGGTGATGATTGCGCTGAATTGATCGACCTGATACATGCCGAGATTGCTGATGGTGAAGGTGGCGTCGGCGATGTCGGCGGGACGCAACCTGCCGGCGCGGGCGCGCTCGGTGACGTCGCGGCGCTGGAGGGCGATTTCGGCCAGGGTGGCCGTGTGAGCGTTCGGAATGACGGCGGCGACTACGCCGTCGTTTACGGCGATGGCCACGCCCATGTGGACGTGATCGTGCAGACCGATGCCTTCGGAGGTCCAACTGGCGTTCAGGCGCGGATGCTTCAGAAGGACGCGGGCGACCAGGGCCACCAGCAGATCGGTGTGAGTGACGCGGATATGGCTCGCGCGCTCAATTTCGGCAACGATGGTTTCGCGATATTGATTGAGCGGTGTCGCATCGATTTCGCGGGTGACAAAGAAGTGAGGGACGGTGGTCCAGCTTTGTGTGGTGCGTTCGGCCATGATGCGGCCGAGCGAGCTGGGGACTTCGAGCTTGGCTGGTTTTTTCGCGACGACGGTCGTCCCGGATGCAGCTGGGGCTGACGCGGCCGCTTGCACATCCGAGGCGAGAATTTCTCCGCCGGGGCCGGAGCCGTGAATTGCGGCGATGTCGACTCCCAGTTCTTTCGCGAGGCGGCGAGCTTTGGGGGAAATCTTCGCGCCTGATGCGGGGGTAGGGGCGCTCGCAGCGGGGGCGGCTGCGTGAGTCTGGTCAGCTCTGGCGTGAGATACGGCCCGGGCGGCAGGCGCGGACACTGATGACGCGCCGTCGGTTGGAGGCTGTTCGCCGGGGGCTACGATCCAGGCGATGGTTTGGCCGACAGGGATTTCGGCGCCCTCGGACGCCGTGATGCCGGCCAGGATGCCGTCGGCGGGGGCCTCGACTTCGACAACCGCTTTGTCGGTTTCGATTTCGAGGAGCGGCTCGCCTTTGGAGACGGGGTCGCCCTCCTTCTTCCGCCAAGCGATGAGCTTGCCGGTCTCCTGCGCCATTTCGAGTGCGGGCATTACAACGCTGAAGGCCATAATCGTCCTATCGGGGGAAGGCTTTCATTTTTTGACGACCATGGCCTTCAGCTGGAAACTCCTACCCGCTCGGTTTTGGCACTGGCCTCGATCATTTCGAGGACGTGCCCACTGGGCGGAGCTTCACTCTCTCTAATTGTGGGAAGCGGGCCATTCACGGTGTAGTAATGGGCTCCTGCAACCAGTAGTTCTTCCGCCGGGAATTTGGTGATGACTTCGTGTCCGGTCGGCGTGACCACGATTTCTTCTTCGATGCGTGCCGCGCTCCAGCCGTCGGTCGAGGGCCAGAATGTTTCCAGGGCAAAGACCATGCCCGGCTTGATCTCGACCGGATGCTCGAAGGAGACCAGGCGGCTGATTACGGGTTTCTCCCAGATGGCGAGGCCGATGCCATGGCCGTACTGCAGAGCAAAGCACGCTTCTTCGTTGGGGAATCCGAATTCTTGGGCCTTCGGCCAGACGGCGGCAATTTCAGCAGTGGTGCGACCGGGGCGCACTAATTCGATCGCGGCGTCGAGATAATCGCGGCAACGCTTGTAGGCGTCGACCATGGCGTGCGACGCGTACCCTACGGTGAAACAGCGGTAGTAGCAGGTGCGGTATCCCATGTAGGAGTGAAGAATGTCGTAGTAGACGGGATCGCCGGGGCGCAGCACGCGATCGGAAAAGACGTGCGGGTGCGGATTGCAGCGCTCTCCTGAAATTGCGTTGACGGCCTCAACGTATTCGGAACCGAGATCGTAGAGCACCTTGTTGACCAGGCCGACGGCTTCGTTCTCGCGCAGGCCGGGCTTCATGGCGCGGTAAAGTTCGTCGTAGGCGGCGTCGACCATCATGGCCGAAGTGTTGAGCAGCGAGATTTCATCTTGCGTCTTAATGACGCGGGCTTCGGACATTAGTTGCTGCCCGTCGACTATCTCGAGTCCTTCTTTTTGCAGCGCGAAGAGAACTGGCAATTCGATGATGTCGATGCCGACCGGCTCTTTGTGCAGGCCGCGCATTTCGAGTTCGATACGGATTTTCTTGGCTACGTCTTCGGCGCGACCCATCTCTGGCGTCATCGCACCGCGGAGCATTGAGATGCCGGGGCGCGAGCGCTCGCCGAGCCAGGGGCAATTCAGTTGATGATGCTTGGCGGCAGAGCCGAAGTCCCACAGGATGGGCTCATCATTTTGCGGCAGCAGGGTGAAGCGGTTGGCTTTGTCCTGCGCCCAGGTGCCGATGTGGGTCGCCGTGAGGTAGCGGACATTGTTCATGTCGAAGCAGAGCAGCGAACCCATCGACGATTTGGCGAGCAGGTCCTTCGCTTTTTGCAGACGCTCGCGGCGCAGACGGTCGAAATCGATCCGGTTCTCCCAGTCCACTGCCATCGTTCCGTGAGTTTTGAGTCCCATAAATCCTCCTTGCCGTAGAGACGTTGCTTGCAACGTCTTGCTGGCAGCGTTACCAATGATGGCGAGAGAGACGTAGCAAGCTACGTCTCTACACCTTGTTGCACATCTGGCGCGCGGCTTCGAATACGGTTTCTTCCGTCGGGACGGTCACATCCTCTAACGGCGGAGAGAATGGGATCGGGACGTGCATGGCGCCCATGCGCTTGACTGGCGCGTCCAGATCGTAGAAGGCGCCTTCGGCAATTACGGCTGCGAGTTCGGCGGTGACTCCGTAACGCCCGTAGCCTTCGTCGAGGACGATGGCGCGCGACGTCTTCTTTGCCGAATCGATGATCGTCTTTTCGTCGAGCGGCCAGGTCGTGCGCGGATCGACAACCTCGGCGCTGACGCCCTCTTTTTCCAGCAGCGTCGCCGCGCCCAGCGCGACCTGCACCATGCTGCTGGTGGCGACGAGCGTAATGTCGTCCCCGGCGCGCTTCACGTCGGCAACGCCCAGCGGAATCGTGTAGTCTTCGGCGGGCACAGGACCTTTCATCTTGTACATCATTTTGTCTTCGAAGAAGACGACCGGGTTCTCATCGCGGATCGCGGTCTTCAGCAGGCCTTTGGCGTCATAGGGCGTCGAAGGCAACACGACTTTCAGGCCGGGCACGTGGCTGAACCACGCGTGCAGCGACTGCGAATGCTGCGCGGCGGAACGCCGGGTCGCGCCCAGGGTGGTGCGCATCACCATGGGTACCCGCCAGTGGCCGCCCGACATGTAATGCGCTTTGGCGGCCTGGTTGACCATCTGATCCATGGTCAGAGTGATGAAGTCGCCGAACATGATATCGACGACTGGGCGCAAACCGGTCATGGCGGCACCAACGCCGATTCCTGTAAACCCGGCTTCAGAAATGGGCGTGTCGACTACCCGATCTGAGCCGAATTCCTCTACCAGTCCTGAGAGCACTTTGAACGGAGTGCCCGCCTCGGCCACGTCTTCGCCGAAAATGCACACGCGCGAATCGCGGCGCATTTCCTCGGCCAGCGCCTCGCGAACCGCTTGCGCGAATGTGAGTTCACGTTCAGGCATAGACGTCCTGATCGACCTGGTCGACACTGGGATACGGTGCGGCGACTGCAAACTTCACTGCAGCTTCCATCTCGGCGCGGGCTTCAGCGGTGATTTGATCGAGCGACCCCTGAGTGGCGTAGCCTTGCGCGATCAGCCACTTCCCATGCAGTTGGATAGGATCGCGTTCCGTCTTCCAGTGCTGCTCCTCCTGCTTGGAGCGATAGTATTCGCGATTGATGTCGCCAACATGGTGGCCGCTGTAACGGTAGGTGTCGGCCTGGAGGAATCCAGGGCCTCCGCCGGCGCGGGCCCGCTTGATCAGGCGCGACGCGACTTCGTTCACGGCGCGTACATCTTGTCCGTCGACCGAAGCTGCTTCTAGCCCGAAGGCGCCGGCGCGGGCGAGAATGGTCCCCGCGGTGGTCTCGGTATAGTGCGTGTACTCGTTGTAGAGATTGTTTTCGCAGACGTAGACGACGGGGAGCTTCCAGAGCTGCGCCAGGTTCATGACTTCGTAAAGAGATCCCTGGCCGAGCGCGCCCTCACCAAAGAAGCAGATCGCGACACGTCCGTTGCCCAACCTTTTCGCGGCGAAAGCGGCGCCGGTGGCGATTCCGACGCTGCCGCCTACAATCGCGTTGGCGCCCAGGTTGCCGGTGGCGGGGTCGGCGATGTGCATCGATCCACCCTTGCCGCGGCAGTAGCCGGCTTCTTTCCCGAGCAATTCGGCGAACATGCGGTCGGGAGAAGCACCTTTGGCGAGACAGTGTCCGTGGCCGCGGTGTGTGCTGGTGATGTAGTCGTCGATGCGGAGCGCCTCGCAGATGCCGACCGCGACGGCCTCTTCCCCGCTGTAGAGATGCGCGAGGCCGGGCATGAGAGCGCGGGTGTAGAGTTCGTTGACCTGCTCTTCGAACAGGCGGATTCTCACCATCTGGCGATAGGCGTGGAGCCACTTGTCTTTCTCGGTGGTGAATTCGCGGCCGGCTTCGGGCTTGGAGGTAGCAGTGGTCACTTCCGGCCTCCAGCGGTCACGGGCGTCGTTACACCCGACATAGCGGCCAGCACATCGAACATGCAGGCGAAGTCGTACTTGGTCCAACCCATGCCGCGGGCGGCGGTTAGAAATTCGTTGCTCACAGCCGTGGTTGGCAAGGGCACGTCGAGTTGGCGGCCCAGCTCCATCGCGAGGACCATGTCTTTCTGCATCATGTTGACGTCGAACCAAGCCTCTTCGGGTTGCTGCAGAACGAAAGGGCCGCGGTATTGAATCATTGGCGAAGCGATGGCGCTGTGCGTAAGAACGTCGACCGCAACTTCGCGCGCGATGCCGCTTTTTTCGGCGAGCAGCACGCCTTCGGAAAAGGCCAGCATCTGCACGGCTAAACTGAGGTTGGTCGCGATCTTCATGGAGAGCGCCAGACCGTTATCGCCGACGTGCGTAACTTTAGGACCGATATCGAGCAGCAGTGGCTTGATCTTGTCGAAAGTTTCTTTGCGGCCGCCGACCATGACCGACAATTTGCCTTCTTGCAACGTAATGACGCTGCCGGAAACAGGGGAGTCGACCATATCAGCGCCGAGGTCGCGCACCTTGGAGGCCAGGGCACGGCTGACTGTGGGGCTCACCGTGCTCATGTCGATGAAAATCTTGCCCGCGCTCAGTCCGGCGAGCAGGCCATCTGGACCTTCGGTGATGGCGTGGATCGCGGCGGCGTTGGTGACCATGGCGAAGGTGTAGTCCGAGGCGCTGGCCACCGCGCGAGGTGAGTCAGCCCAGTGCATGCCTTTCTCCACCAGCCACTGCGCCTTGGTGCGCGTGCGGTTGTAGCCGATGACGCTGTGTCCCTTGCTCAGCAGCCGATTCACCATCTGGCTGCCCATCACTCCTAAGCCGACGAATCCGATTTTTGCCATCCGCACCTGCCTTAGAAATTAATCGCGCCTTCAATGAACTTAGTGTGTCGGGTGCTTGCCGGCTGGCGGCTTCGCGCCCGGCGCTTGACTGTCATGGCGTACCTGGCCGAGGTGAGCCCGCATGGCGTCGCGGGCGGCTTCGGCATCGCGCCGCTCTACCGTTTCGAGAATTCTCTTGTGATGAACCTGGCCGCGCTCAGGGCCACCGGGGACTTTGAAGATTCGCAGCCGCTGTTCGCGTAGAAGTCCGACGATCGAGTCGAGCAGAGAAAGGATCAGCGGATTGGCCGCGCCTTCGGCCAGCGCGAGATGAAAGTCGAGATCCGCTTCAATGTAAGCGTCGGGATCCTGACCGGCCCGATCCATGATGGCGACAGCCTCGCGCATGGTCGCCAGTTCTGACTCCTGAATGCGAGTCGCGGCCAAGGCGGCGATTTCGGGCTCAAGAATGGCCCTTACTTCGGCGAGATGAGTCGAGCCTTCGGGCTGACCGATCTTGACCATCAGGTCGAGCGATTGGCGCACGGCCTGGGTGGTGCCGTCGGTGATGAAAGTGCCGCGGCCGGAATAGGCTTCGACCAAACCCTTCTCGCGCAGGGCCTTAACGGCCTCACGGACGGCGGTCCGGCTCACCCCAAAACGCTGCGCCAGTTCGCGCTCAGCCGGCAACTGATCGCCAGGTTTAAGAGTGCCTTTGACAATGGATTCTTCAATTTGCTGAACAATTTGCTCGTAGAGCCGAGACGTACGAACTAGCTTGTACACTATGCTGCCCCCCCCGCACGGTGTGGTGCCGAGCTAACCGAGGCATCGGCTATGGTCTGGCTACTATACCGCATATCCACAAGCTGATGGGCGTATTTGTTCGATAATCGGCACGGTCGGTATATAGATATGGTGGTATGACCAAAAATCCTACTATCGCGGACGCCCTGACGCATCGGCGGCAAGACGAGAGATAGATCGGCCAGCGCTCGGGTGCAGGGCGGATATAGCCCGCTCGAACTAAGTTCGAAATCGAATGCGGCGGCCGGGCTTCGTTCCTTGTGCCAGGCGAGTGTTGAGATATTCTTGATCCGCTTCCGGGTGAGGCCTGACCGGCTTACCAGCCATTTAGAAGTGCTCGGCCATTGCGCCGGACGTCGTCCCACGGAACGGTTTTCACGCGTCCGCTCTCGATTTCCGCAAAGCCGCCGAGCAATCTCCTCCTACCAGGCTAGCTCGGCGTCGGGTTCGACTGTAGGATCTAGGCCGTCGATCAGGTTGGACGCGAGTTCGGCACGCTCTTTATCGGATAGCGTCAGGGCGTATTTCAGAACTCACCAGCAGCTTCCATTCGTTCGATTATGCGCGCCGAGAATATGAGGCTCTAGGGCCAGACTACACTGGCGATCGGGTCTTTGGCGGAGGCGGGGCGGGCGTTGCGCGCTCCGGGATAGGCACCCCAGAGTTCGTGGTGAAACTGGATGCGTTCGAGGGCGCGGTCGATCACCGTCTCCAGTTCGTGAAAATACTTCACTTCGCGGCCCTTGGCCAGCCGCCGCTTGGCTTCTGCGGAGCTGACCCACGTCGGACGCCGGTTGGCTTCGTCGGGGCGGCGCATCTGGTGGACTTCCATCAGGAAGGCCTTGACTACAAATTCCTGCACTCCGCCAGGCTGCCAGAACACGCCCTTGGAATGCAGGTATAGATGAAAGTGCCGCGGCTCAATGGTGCCGATGGCGCCGGCTTCTTCCGCCGCTTCGCGTTCGGCGGCCTGACTGTGCGACAAGCGCGCCTCGGTTGAGCCCTTGGGAAAAGTCCATTTGTTACCGCCGTTGGTGTTCACCAGCAGGAACTCGACCGCCGCGCCGCGCCGGCGATAGCAGATCGCTGCGACCTGTAGCGGCAAGGACTTATCGACCCTGGCTGAACCCATGAGCGCGGCCTCCTAACTGACCATGTTACTCGGAAGATATTTCAAGAATGTTAAATGCAGCAAAAAATGTGCAGTCGGGATGGTTACGAAAGAGTTACTCGTCCCGTTACGGAGCTTCGCCACGCGGACATATCGTACCCAGAGATCGGCGCGATTCCAATGCGTGGAACGGGCCCGCCGGACTTCGCCCGGGCGGGACGGACGAATGCGTCCGTCTCCACACGGGCGTTGCTGGCGACACGGGGTATTACTAGTTCGCGGGCGCCTGCAGCGTCTTGACCAGCCATGGAATGATCACTTCCTTGAAGATCCGGGGATCGGGCCAGACACCGACTTGTCTTCCCAGATGGCCGCCTTGCGGGTTGATCCACGCCTCTTTCGGCACGTCCCCTTTGCTCAGCAGCAGGTATTCGTCGTCGATCGGCACTTGCGTGTCGAGTACACCTGCCAGGATGAGCATGGGGGCCATCGGCTTGCCCAGCAGGCCCTGGTGAACCAGCGACAACTTCGGCAGATACTCGCCCATTTCGTCGAGCGTGTGGACGCCTTCGAGAATGTTCATCAGCGCCGGGACCTGGTCGAAAAGATATTCGCGATTGCCCAGGAGCGAGTTCATGAGGAAATCTTTCTGAAAGAACTTGTCGACCGGAGGCGACTGGGCGCTCGCCCCACGCAGCCGCGTGCGCTCGACGATCGCCATCTTGGTGGCCCAATAGGCTCCCCAGCTCACGCCATGCATCGCGATGCGGTTCTTGTCGATCTCCGGTCGCGACTGGGCATAATCGAGCACCTTCGAAAGAAGGCGCTCGGAGGTCTCCGTGACCTTGATCGGCGACTGCCCGGTGCCGGGGCCATCCACGGCGAGGTATCCGATGCCGAAGGGGAGAATCGCGCCAAAGCTCTCGGTCAAGTCCTCCTTGCGGCTGTCGAGGCCGTTGACCGCAATCACCAGCGGCACCCGCCCCTTGGCATTCTTCGGCAACCGCAAATAGGCGATGATTTCTTTGCCCTCAAACGGAATCCGAACCACTTCGAGCGGCGGATCGTAAAACTTCGCATGATCGAGAAACGCCTCGAGCGCCTTCTCGTAAGACCGCTGCTTTCCTGGCGACGCTGGAATCGGCCACCGCCCGAACGAATACAGCCGCCAGGCACGGACGTAATCCGCATCGGCCTTCTTGGGATCAGATTTCTCGAGCGACTTCGCCTGGTTGAAGTGCCGGTCCGCGACGCGCATAAAGCCCGCGGCCCACTCGTCCTTGTCGGCCGTGTGAATGCTCTCGAACGCCTCTTTGACGTCGCCGGGATCAAGCCCAATCAGCGGATAGCGCCCAATCTCGGCGCGATGGATGGCTTCGGTCTTGATTTCGTCGATGGTGCGCTCCCGGCGCTCCGGTTGTTGAGCGGCTGACACGTTGACGGCACCTCCCATCAGCAACACGGCAAAAATGAATTGAGCTCTATTCTTCATGATTCGGGTCCCATTTTTATCTAGCTCGCTGCGGAAGCAGCGGAGTCGATGAAAAAGGCCGGGCGGAAATGAGTCCGGCCCTGGAATTCGCAGTTGTGGCTCGACTAGAAAACGAACTTCGCCCCGAGTTGAATCGAACGCGGCCCGCCGGAGCCTATGGCAGGGTTGGCGGCCGCGATATCCGGTGTAGCGCAGCCGCAGCCGAACGGTTGGACCGAAGGATCGTTCAGACCATATCCGTTTTGTCCGCCATACGGATTGGCGAAGTTCGGATGATTGAGAATGTTGAAGAACTCGGCGCGAAACTGAAGACGGTATCGCTCGCCGAAATGGAAGTTCTTCCCCACGGAGAAATCAAAGTTCTTGAAACCGGAGTCCTGAAACATATTCCGTCCCATATTTCCGAATTGACCGAGCGGAGGCGGAATCATCACCGAGTTGCCTTGGGCGTAGCAGCCAAACAGATTCAGAGACGCCGAGGCAGGGCCGACAGGGCCGCCATCCACTGCTTGTGCTTTCGCCGCGCAAGACGCATTTGTAGCGCCAGAGAAGTATGGGATTCCAACTCCCCCTCGAGACTTGAAGTCCGAAGTCTTGCCGTAGAAGCTCCAACGAATCGGCGCCGTGGCTGGCGGACTCACTGGCAAGGCCCCCGTACCAGCAGCGTCCGTTCCCAGATCAATCGGCCCCCAGTACTGTGGGCTTTCTAGAGTGGTGATGGTATTAATCTCCCAGCCATCCAGCATCTGGCCGTAGCCCTTGCGGCCTGGAATGGCGTAGGTAAGCGAGAGTGTCAGCCGGTGCCGAATGTCGAAATCGCTGTTGGCGTACTCGGCAGCCACGTTGTGCGCATTCTGAGGCAAGCCAGAGCCGTAGCCAAAGTCCCAGTTCGCGCCTACATCATCCGACGCGTGCGAATAGGTGTAGCCCGCGACCATGCTCAGGCCATGATAGTTGCGCGCGTTCAACGTAACTTGCAGTCCGTTGTAGTTTGAGCGATAGACGTTTCCCATCTGGAAGATGTTGGCCAGGAAAGGGAACTTCGCATTAAAGGGCTGATTGGTCGTCTCGCCACCGTTATTGTTGACGACGCAGTTGTCGTACGCGGGAGCACTGGCCAGACACAAGGTAAGCTCCCCCCGGGCCCGGTACCCCAACCCGATCCCACCGGCGGCTGGTTGATGTCCCGTATCCCCGTCAAATTCGTCCCTCGGTTACCCACGTAGGCAGCTTCCATCGTTAAGTTTCGGGTGAAGGCGTGCTGCAGGTTCAAGGTCCAAGTCCAAACGTAGGGCGTGGTGAGGTTGCGATCCACCGACATGATCGGGCATGGGCTCCCTGGGTTGCCACTTGCCAGGACTGGAGCGCAATTGACCGAGGGGGCGTAGAGCGGGCCGTTCGCTGCGTCCCAGGTGGCCGGGTAGTTCAGGAAGTTCTTCACGGTGACGTTTCCGGTTGTGATTCCGCCTTGAACCGAGACGTCGCCAGCGGCATCAATGGGCGCCCCCGTTGGCACGCTGCCCGGACCGAAGGCGTTGTTGAAGGCGATGAACGACTGCCAGTTCACGGTCTCGTAGATTAACCCTCCGCCGCCGCGCAGCACGGTGCGCCCGTTACCGCCGATGTCCCAGGCGAAGCCCATGCGAGGACCGAAGTTCTTGTGATCGGAGTTATAGAGGCTGCTGATTCCATGGCCCACTTGCACCAGGCCTTTGTTGGGGTCGAAATTTCCCAGCAGGTTATTCGCTTCCTGAGGAACGCTGCTGAACTCGTAACGAACGCCAAAGTTGATCGTTAGATTCCTGGTGGCCCGCCAGTCATCCTGGAAAAACCCCGAGTATGCCCAGTTGTGCAGTTGCAAGGTGGGATTTCCCACTTCTGCTGATGACTTAAATGGCGCGCCGGCGAAAAAATCCTCCAAGGGACTTGAAGCCGGAGGGGCGCTCGCCGGAGGGGGACCCGGGCTCACAACGCCGCCCAGGAACGTGATGCTCCCGCGTGCATTCCCATAGGCGGCATTCCTCACTTTGTTGTAGTGCAGCTCGCCACCGAGTTTTATCGCGTGCTTGCCCGTAGTGTAGGAGATGTGATCCACAAACTGAGTGATTGAGTCCGGCCCCTGGAACTTCGGCCACTTGAAGCCTCCCAACCCGGGGAAGAAGTAACCGCCGAAACCGATGCGCGGCAGGCCGCCGGTAAGCGGTCCGCTGACGCCCGTATTCAGACCGAACGCCGAGGCCGGCGTGTTCAGATCACCGGGCAGCGTCGGCTGGTAGAGACGGTTGTAGCCGACGCGGGCTTCGTTGATCCAGCGCGCGCTGGGCGTCCAAACCCAGCTTCCGCCCACCACCTGCGCACGGGTGTGAATATTCGAGAGCCATTTCTGCTGCAGCTCGGGAAAGTCTTCGACCGTGCCGGAGTTGTTTCCAAAAAAGTACATGCCGCTGATGGTGTGGCGGTCGTTCAGCCGGTAGTCCAGCTTGCCAACCACGTTGTCCTGATGTACGACGTTGTTAAACCCGTTCGTGATGTTGATGCTCTGAGCGTTGTTCAGGGGAAACCCTGAGCCATTGCAGGTGACTGAGTTGCCTGACAGCGCACATCCCGCAATCGTCAAGCTGGCGGGGCTTACGATGACTCCCGCAGCTTTGGCTTGCGGAGACGTGATGTCGGCAATCACATCAGGAATGCTGTCGGCGCAATCCCCCGTGGAAAGGAACGAGCACGTGCTGTTAGTCGGCATCGACACCATCGAGGGACTGGTGATGCCACCAAAGGAATTGCCCACGTTGTAGCGCTGGCCCTCGTAGGCGCCAAAGAAAAACGCTTTGTCCTTGATGATGGCGCCGCCCAAACTGCCGCCGAACTGTTCCAGCGTCCGCGTCAATTTTGCAGCCGGATCGGCGTTGAAGTAGTTGCGGGCGTCCATGACCCCGTCCCGGCCGAAGCCGAAGGCCGTTCCGTGCAGGTTGTTCGTGCCGGATTTCAAGCCCACGTTAACCACCGTTCCTGGTTTCCATCCATATTCCGCGGGTGGGTTTTGTTGGACGTTGAACTCCTGAATCGAGTCGATAGGCAGAATAGTCGCCGAGTCTCCCGCGATCCCCGCTCCGTTGATGATCGCTTGCCCGGAATAGGGCTCGCTGTTGAAGAGACCTTCGACCAAATAGGCGTTGTCTTCGGCCCGCAGCCCGTTGGAACTGGTAGTGGAGAAACCGCCGCCGGGATACCGCATGATGCCCGGGCGCAGTTGCAGGAGATTCTCGTAGTTTCGGCCGCTCAATGGCAGGTCGTTGATTTCCTTGTTGCTGAGCGTGCCTCCCAGCGTTGCGGAGGTGCTATTAAGTAGAGGAACTTCTTCTTCCACGATCACGGTCTCCGACACTGTCCCAGGTTGCAGGGCAACATCGACCCGCACGTCGGTTGCGACCTCAATACCAATATTCGTCCGCTCTGTCGTCTTAAAACCCGTCATTTCAACATGGATCTTGTAGATACCCGGCTGCAGGCCGGGAGCGACGTAGCCGCCGGAGTCGTCAGTTTTCACCGTACGCGAGGTGCCACGTTGGACGTCCATAATCACTACGCTTGCTCCGGCAACGGCGGCCCCGCTCTGGTCCGTTACTGTCCCGAGAATCCGTCCCGAGGTAGACTGTGCCGGGCTGGAAACTGGAAGCGCCAGGAGCATAAACGTGGCAAGCGACAGCCAAAAAGCAGTCATCCTGCCCCCGCGGTATGCGAAGGCACCGACCGTGCTGATTAGCATTGTGAACCCCTCCGTTGAAGCTGGTCCGACAGCCATACCACTATCGACGAAACAGTGTCAAGCAAATTCATTTTCAGGATGGATTGCTTCGGAGAGTACCTCTTTGCCGGAAAAAGGGGAGTTTACAGTCGGACACCAACGTCAGATTGCCAAGGCTCATGCTCGCGCGTGTCGCTCTCATCGTCATCCGCGTCTCCTACCTCCTAGCTCAACGAGGCGGATCAACTGATACCACCAGCAGCACTCGGAATGAATTGGCTGCTGAACGGCACCTCAAGCTGCGAGTGAAAGCAAGATGCCCAGTGACCGCCTTGAGAAAAGAAGGTTCCCACTCCGGCCACGACTCTCGACATTTCCATTCCCGCTGATCGCGGTGCCCGTTCTAGCTATGTCGATAGCGGCGTTCACGACCTTCCCCTCGCTGCAGCCGCCGAAGGGTTTACCCGTTCGCCTCATGGCGATCGGCGCATTGGAGACGAAAGGTCCCTCGGTCGAGCCGTTCCTCGCTACGGTTGTCGGTACGAAAACGAACGCGGCACCGATTTTCTATGTGAACTCAAAGACAACGGCGTAGGGACGGACTAAAGAGCAAACTACAAAGTGAGCTGAGGGTTCGTCCGGCGGGTGCGATCACGTACGTCCAGGCGGACATAGACGTTTATTGGCAATACGTGATGAATGTGACCGATGTTGCCGAGGAACTTCACGCCAAGGTTGTTCTGTTCACAATCTCCCCTGAATTACCCCGAACCCTCCCGGCCACTGATCACCATCCCTGCTACGATAAACCCAGCCTATGATCCAGCTTTCCGGCGCCGGCAAACGCTTCGGTCACAAACTTCTCTTCGAAAATGCTGACTGGCTGATCATGTCTCGCGACCGCATCGGCCTGGTGGGCGCGAACGGCACCGGCAAGTCCACGCTGATGAAGATTCTCGCGGGCATGGACACATTTGATTACGGCGCGCTCACCGTCGCGAAAGGCACCTCCGCCGGATATCTGCCGCAGGACGGGCTGACGCTTTCCGGGCGCAGCGTTTTTGCCGAGTGCCTGTCGGTATTCGACGATCTGCGTGCGATGGAAGTAGAACTGGAATCTCTGACGCACAGCATGGCAGAACTGAACCACACCAGCCCGGAATACTCGGCTGTGGCCGATCGCTACCACCGCGTCGAACATGAGTTCCGCACCCGCGACGGCTACTCGATCGAAGCCGAAGTCGGCCGGGTCCTGATGGGTTTGGGTTTTACCAAGGACGACTGGCAGCGGCAGACCGACGAATTCTCCGGCGGATGGCAGATGCGGCTAGCGCTTGCCAAGTTGCTGCTGCAGAAGCCGAACCTGCTGCTGCTCGACGAGCCGACAAACCATCTTGATCTCGAAGCCCGCAACTGGCTCGAGGAGTATCTGCAGAACTACCCGAACGCGTTCGTGCTGATCTCCCACGACCGCTATTTTCTGGACGTCACCGTCAACAAGATTGCCGAAATCTGGAACAAGCGTTTCTGGTTCTACACCGGCAACTACGACAAGTTTCTGGCCCAGAAGACGCAGCGGAACGAGCAACTGCAGGCCGCCTATCGCAACCAGCGCGAGCGCATCGAGCAACTGGAGATGTTCATCAACCGCTTCCGCTACCAGGCCACGAAGGCGAAGCAGGTGCAAAGCCGCATCAAGGAACTTGAACGGATGGAGCGGATCGAGGTTCCTCCCGAGGAAAAGACGATCCATTTCACGTTCCCACAGCCGAAGCCGAGCGGGCGCATCGTGGCCGAGTTCGAAGGCGTGGCGAAGAGTTATCCCGGAAAGAACGGGGGCGCCGAGAAAGAAGTCTTCCGCAACGTCGACTTCATGATCGAGCGCGGCGACCGCATTGCACTGGTCGGTGTGAACGGCGCGGGCAAGTCGACTCTGATCAAACTGCTGGCCGGCACCGAACCCGTGACGCACGGCGAATACCGCCTGGGCCACAATGTGCAGGCGGACTACTTTGCGCAGGATCAGTACAAAGAACTCGATCCCGGGGCGCGCATCCTCGACGATCTGGGTGAGTGTTCCCCGCGCTCGACTGAGACGGAATTGCGCAGCCTGCTCGGCTGTTTTCTCTTCTCGGACGAAGACGTCTTCAAAAAAATCGGAGTGCTCTCGGGCGGCGAACGCGGGCGCTACGCTTTGCTGCGCCTGTTGCTACATCCCGCGAATTTCCTGCTACTGGACGAGCCGACCAACCACCTCGATCTGCGGGCAAAAGATGTCTTGCTGACCGCGCTGATGGAGTACACCGGCACCGTGGTCTTCGTTTCGCACGACCGGTATTTCATCGACAAGCTGGCCACGCGGGTGTTCGAAATCGGCGGCGGGAAAGTCGAAATCTTCCCCGGAAACTACGAAGACTATTTGTGGCGCAAAGTGGGCGGACAGCACCTTGCGCCCACGCTCGACGATGTGCCGGGAGCGAGTGCGCCACGGGTGCCCGCAGACCACAAGCCTGCCGCTTCAACCGAACCAGCGAACGGAAATCGAAGCAGCGATGCGGCCGCGGCGGAGGCAGCGAAAAAGCGCCTCAATCCGATCAAGCGCAAACAGATGGAAGATCGCGTCGGCGAGTTAGAAGAGGAGATTGGCCACGTGGAAGCAGCAATCGCCAACTGCGAGATCGCGATGCAGAATTACGTCAGCGCCGAAGACACCCAGCGTCAGGCGCAGGAGCTCGACCGGCACAAAGCGGCCCACGCGGCCCTGATCCTGGAGTGGGAAGAGCTCTCCGAGGCCATACAAGAGTCTTAGGAATCGTCGGTCCTCCCGCCATCCGCATTCCGGCGCCCGTACACCGCCTTCCGTAATCTAAGTAAATGCTTACCCCTGTGCGATAGTCAGCTTGGCCAAGTGGCCAGCAACCGCCGAAGGCCGCAAATTTCAAGACCAACCGCATGAATCAAGCGCCGGGCGCGAGCCAGGCGAGGCGCCAAGCGGGAATCCCAAGGAAGGTCGCATGCTTCAGTCGTCGGAGAATCAATTCAGCTTCAAGTCCAACACACCGGCTCCCAACCCCAACGCTTACAACCCCGTTAAGACCGTCACCGCCCCCGTGGATCAGGCCACCATCGGCCGCACGCTCTTCATCAAGGGCGAAATCAGCGGCTCCGAGGCGCTCTACATCGATGGCCGCATCGAAGGCAAGATCACCATGCCTGAGAGCCGCGTCACCATCGGGCGCAACGGCAAGGTCGATGCCAGCATCCAGGCCCGCGAGGTCGTGGTGATGGGCAAGGTGAATGGCAACATCGACTGCAGTGATCGCGTGGATATTCGCAGCGAAGGCTCGGTCAGCGGAGATATCTCGACGGTGCGCATCAGTGTGGAAGATGGCGCCGCGCTGAAGGGCGGCATCCAGGTGCACGCCGAACCGAAGCCGAACCAGGCGGCGCAGTCACAGAATCAGGCAAAGCCTGAGCCTCCCAAGGCTCTGGCGGCGACGGCCAGCGCGTAGTTCGACAGACGGTTCTCTAAGGATAAACAAAGGGCACGCTTGCGCGTGCCCTTGTTTTTGTAGAGACGTTGCTTGCAACGTCTCTCTGACCATCGTTCGCGGCGCTGTCGGCAAGACGTAGCAAGCTACGTCTCTACGACCACGATTACTTCTTCTCTGACGGTCTGAAATCCAGAGCTGCCGAATTCATGCAATAACGCAGGCCCGTGGGCGCCGGACCGTCCTCGAACACATGTCCCAGGTGCGCGTCGCACGTGGCGCAGCGAACTTCGGTTCTCACCATGCCGTAGCTGCTGTCGCGGTGCTCGACCACTCCGCCGCCTTCGGTCGGCTTGTAGAAACTCGGCCAGCCGGTGCCGGAATGGAACTTCGTCTGCGAGTCGAACAGCGGAGCGCCGCAGCAGACGCAGTGATACATCCCTGCATCTTTCGTGTTCCAGTATTTGCCGGTAAAGGCGCACTCGGTGCCCGCCTCGCGAGTCACGTGATACTGCTCGTCGGTCAACTGCTTCTTCCACTCGGCTTCCGTCTTCGTAACCTTCTCTGCAATCTTCTCAGCCATGAATCAACTCCATTTCCATGATTTATTTTGCCAATGATTGGATGTTTGGGAGTGCGAAAAGTGGCATTTCAATCCGCTTGTCAGCTCCCGACATCCTCCCCCACCGTGCGGTACTTCCCCCGAAAGAACAGCAGCGGCTCGCCTTCGCGGACGACCACGTCTTCGACTTCCGCAATGAAGATGGTGTGATCGCCGGCCACTTCCGACGAGTGCAGGCGGCATTCCAGATACGCCAGCGATCCATGCAGCATCGGCGTGCCGTGCCTGGTTCGGTCAAAACGGGCGCCGGCCTCGGTTTCGGCGTGCTCGTGGGTGCGATCGGGGCGTGCGTAGTACTCCGAAATCGTCCGCTGGTCCTCGCCGAGCACGTTGACGCCGAAGCGCTTCTTCGCGTGCAGATGGGCATGAGTGCGCGTTTCCTGGTCGACGCAGACCAGCACCAGCAGGGGATCGAGCGACACCGAGGCGAAGGCATTCGCGGTCATGCCGTGGACTTCGCCATCCAGGTCGACGGTGATGATGGTCACCCCGGTGGCGAAACAGCCCATGGCTTTGCGGAATTCGTCGGGATTCAGGGTCATATCGTAGAGACGTTGCTTGCAACGTCTGTCTTACCATCTTTCGCGGCGCCGCCAGAGAGACGTAGCAAGCTACGTCTCTACGAACCGTTTGCGCAACCGGCTACATTACCACGCTCCGCCGTTGTATCATTCGATTCAACCGTGACCGTGACCGCAATTACGCCTGCAACGTCGGTGCGCCCGGGCGCAGCAATCTCACGCGAAGTAGCTTTGCGACTGATTCGCTGCTCCGACGACGAACTGCCGGAGCTTCTCGCCGCCGCGCGTGCTGCAAAAGAGCGGTTCAAGCCCGGAGTCATCACCTACTCGCGGAAGGTATTCATCCCGCTCACCAATCTTTGCCGCGACTATTGCGGATACTGCACCTTCCGCCGTGATCCGGGTGATCCGGGCGCACACACCATGACGCCCGACGAGGTGGTGGCCGTGGCCCGCGCGGGGGAGAAGCTCGGATGCACCGAGGCGCTGTTCAGTCTGGGAGACAAGCCGGAACTGCTGTTCCCCGAAATGCGGGAGGCATTGCGTCGCCTCGGCTACAAGTCCACGCTGCACTATCTCGAAGCTATGTGCGAGCTGGTGCTGCGCGAGACCAGTTTACTGCCCCATCCGAACCCCGGGCTGCTCAGCGCTGAGTGGATCGCACGTCTGGCCGCGGTTTCCCCAAGCATGGGTCTTATGCTCGAAACTACTAACACCGCGCTGCTCGCTCCGGGCGCGGCACACGATAACGCTCCGGATAAAGTTCCGGCCAAACGGCTGCGCACGATCGAGGACGCCTGCAAGCAAGGCGTCCCCTTCACGACCGGGCTGCTGATTGGCATTGGGGAATCGCCGGAGGATCGGGTCGAGACGCTGCTCGCGATCCGCGACTTGCATGAGCGTTACGGCCACATCCAGGAAGTGATCGTGCAGAACTTCCGCGTCAAGCCGGCGATTCCCATGTCGCAGTGGCCCGAACCGTCGCACGGAGAAATGCTGCGGGCAGTGGCGGTAGCTCGATTGTTACTCCCCAAGATGAATATTCAGGCTCCGCCTAATCTCTCCGCGCCTTACTATGAGGATTTAGTGGATGCCGGAATCAACGATTGGGGAGGAATTTCGCCGCTGACGCCCGACTACATCAATCCTGAAAAGCCCTGGCCCCACCTCGAGCAGCTTCGCCTTCGCACGGAAGCCAAGGGCTCGGCGTTGCTCCAGCGCCTACCGGTGTATCCAGAGTTTCTGCCCAGCGTCGCCTCTGAACCCGGACTCCTGTCAGAGAGATTGCGCGCGGCCGCCGATGATCACGGGCTGGCAAGAAAGAGGGCGGCATGATCTGCGTTCTCAGCGGCGGCACAGGTGGAGCGAAATTTGTGGACGGGCTGCGGCAGGTCATGCCTGCTGAAGAAATTACGATCATCGTCAACACGGGCGATGACCTGCTGTGGTGGGGACTTTACGTCTCGCCCGATATCGACTCGATCACCTACGTGCTCTCCGGCATGCTGAGCCGCGAGCGCGGGTGGGGAGTAAAGGGCGACACATTCCTTTGCCTGCAGGCCATGGGACAACTCGGTGAGCCCACGTGGTTTCACACCGGCGACCGCGATCTGGCGGTGCACCTGCTGCGTTCACGCCTGCTGGCGGAGGGCAAGACGCTGTCGGAGGCCACGTCGATCGTCTGCGGCAAGCTGGGAGTTCGGGCGCGCATTCTGCCCATGAGCAATTCGCGCGTCGAAACCCGCGTGGATACTCCCATTGGCGAATTGAGCTTTGAAGAATATTTCGTCCAGCGCTGGTATCAGGATCCGGTCAACTCGGTGCGCTTCGCGGGAGCTTCCGACGCGGAGCCCGCGCCTGGCGTGATTGAGGCAATCACTTCCGCCGACGCCGTCTTGATTGCGCCTAGTAATCCGGTCACCAGCATCGGGCCGATTCTGGCCGTGCCGGGAGTCCGCGACGCATTGATCCGCGCTCGCGGCAAGATCGGCGCCGTCAGCCCCATCGTAGGCAATGCTCCAGTCGCAGGTCCGGCGGGGATTCTCATGGCGGCACTGGGACTGCCTTGCTCGATCGCCGGCGTCGCGCAGGCCTATGAAGATTTTCTCGACGTTCTGATCTGCGATGCGCGAGATGCCCGGGCCGCCGATGCCATCCGCAAAGGCGGCTTGCGCGTGCAGTGCGCCCAGACGATCATGCGCAGCGCCGACGACAAAGCCGCACTGGCTCGGGAAGCGCTCACCTTCGTCTCTGGCGGCCTGCTCAAGGACGAACCCGCGGCGGACGGCACCTTGCCGCGCTTCGGGCAGCCGTGATCCTGATTCCGCTCAAGAATCTTTCGGCGGCAAAGCAGCGCTTGGCGGCCGTTTTGGATCAACCGTCGCGCACCAAGCTGGCGCAGGCCATGCTCCACGACGTGCTGACCACTCTGCATGGTTGGCAAAACCGTCCGCTGGTCGCGGTGGTCACCGGCGATCCCTACGCGGTGACGCTGGCGAAGGAGTACGGATTCGAGGTCATCGACGACCCGGACAATCCCGGAGAAACCGGCGCCATCGAGATGGCCACCCGCTTGTGTGCGGAACGCGGCGTGGATAGCACGCTTGTCATTCCCGGCGACATTCCCCTGATTCAGGCTTGGGAACTGGAAGAAATCATGAAGAACGCGCCGGCCGCGGGCAGCGTGCTGGTCCCCGCAGCCGATGGACGCGGCACGAACGCTGCATTTCGGCGTCCCGCAGATCTATTCCCGCTGCGCTTCGGCAATGATAGTTTCAAACCGCACCACGCCGCGGCGCAGGCCACCGGCAAGCCATGCGTCATTCTGAATCTGCCGGGCATTGCGGTCGACGTCGACAATCCCGCTGATCTGGAACAGTTGCTGGCCCTCCCAGGCGAAACCCGTGCCCAGAGGCTCGTGCGTGAATATGCCCGCGTTCAGATTAAGAGCACCGCATCGTAGAGACGTTGCTTGCAACGTCTGGGCGGCAAGCTTGACAGGTAACATGTAAATTCATGAGCCAGGCGAGGCCCGCCAAAACGGAATCAGCTGCGAACCGGCGAAAGGACCTGCCACCGGCGTCGCTTGACCAACTTCACCTTATCCCTATCGCATTTGCAGATGAGATCCAGCCGGGTGACTCGCTCTCCGACAAAATACTCGCAGCCCTCGGCAGGCACCGCATCAAGCTCCAATTCGGAGACATCCTCGTCGTAAAACACAAAATCGTCTCCAAATCCGAGGGCCGGGTGGTTGACCTTGCCACCATAGAGCCGTCCGCCGAATCTGTGGCTTGGGCGAGGCAGTACGCACTCGACGCGCGGGTCATTGAGTTGGCGCTGCGTGAGAGCCGCTCCGTCATTCGCCGCAAGAATGGAGTTCTGATTACTGAGACGCACCACGGCTTTCTTTGCGCGAATAGCGGCGTGGACGTTTCCAATGTGAACGGCGGCGGACATGCGCTGCTGCTCCCAGAAGATCCCGACCGCTCGGCGGCCCATCTTCGCCGCGAACTGAAAAGGCGCACTGGCCTTGCCATCCCGGTCATCATTACCGACAGTTTCGGCCGCCCTTGGCGTGAGGGCCTGACGGAATTTGCCATCGGAATCGCGGGCATGAAGCCGCTGCGCGACGAACGCGGCCGCCGCGATCCCCACGGCTATAAGCTGCGCGCCAGCGTGGAAGCGGTGGCTGACGAACTCGCGTGCGCCGCGGGACTGGTTTGCGGGAAGCTCAACCGGGCGCCGGCCTGTATTGTTCGTGGATTTCGCTATGAAGCCGGCTCGGGGCGGGTTCGCGAGTTGCTGCGCCCGGCATCAACCGACTTGTTCCGCTAGAACGGTTTCGCCGTAACTGTTCCAGTTTTGAAAGGGCAGGGCTTTTCAGCCCTGCCGTAAGGGGGAGTTGACAAGGCCGGCTTCAGCCGCTGGGGGAATCCCCCCCGAGGGCCTAAAGGCCAGCTCGTTCTGGCTCTTGTCGGCGCAGCTGAAGCTGCGCCCTTTCAAATCAAAGCGCGCATACACTGGCTCTAGATTCCGCTACACTGTACGCATGTTGCTTGCGATGGCTTGCCGGCGTCGGCAGAGACGTAGCAAGCTACGTCTCTACGGGGTGAAACATGGCTCGCGAATTGGCTTCCTCGGAACTTGAAAGCTTTCCCTCGCTCGACTGGCTGGAGATTGCCCCGCGTGTGACTCCGGCGGTGCGGGCTTCGCTCGAGAAGATTCTCGAAACGCAGAATGGGGCTGCGTTGTCGCTCGAGGAGTCGTACTCGCTGGCCAACTCCGAAGGCGACGACCTGCTCGGTTTGCTGGTGGCCGCAAACATGCTCCGCTCCGAGCTTGCCGGCAACATCGTCACCTACGTGGTCAACCGCAATATCAATTTCACCAACATTTGTTTTGTGGGATGCAAGTTCTGCGCCTTCAGCCGCGGGCCGCGCGAGGCGGATACCTATTTCCTCAGTCCGGAGCAGGTCGGGCAGAAAGCCGTGGAGGCCTGGCGACTGGGCGCGACCGAAGTGTGCATCCAGGGCGGGCTGCCGCGCGATCTCCCGAAGTTCTATTACCGCGACATTCTGCGCGCCGTGAAAAACGCCACTCCGCGCATGCATATTCATGCCTTCTCGCCCATGGAAATTGTCTATGGCGTCGAACTCACGGGCATGCCGCTCGCGGACTATCTCGCGATGTTGCGGGACAACGGTCTCGGCACGCTGCCGGGAACGGCCGCCGAAATCCTCGACGACGAGATTCGCCATATTCTCTCCGCCAACAAGCTTTCCACCGCGCAGTGGGTCGAAGTCATTCGCACGGCGCATCGCTGCGGCATTCGCACGACTTCTACGCTCATGTACGGCCATACGGAGACTCCGGCCCACTGGGTGCGGCAGATGCTCCTGCTGCGCGACATTCAGTCGGAAACCGGAGGCTTCACCGAGTTCGTGCCGCTCGGCTTCGTGCATCAGAACACGTTGCTCTTCCAGCAGGGACTGGCGCGCAGCGGCCCATCATTGGCGGAGCATCTCAAGGTTCACGCCTTGGCGCGCGTGCTCCTGGCAGGCTCCATCAACAACCTTCAGGTATCGTGGGTGAAGCTGAACCGCCGCTTGTCGCAACTCTGCCTGCATGCGGGCGCCAACGATTACGGCGGCACATTGATGGAAGAAAATATTTCGCGCGAGGCGGGCGCGACTGCCGGGCAGTACACCAGTCCGGAAGATTTTCAGGCGCTGATTCTGGAGATGGGCCGCATCCCCGCTGAGCGCAACACGACGTATTCCCGCATCCAGGTCAAGCCTGCGCTGAATGAAGACGAATTTACCGCCGAACAGGCCCATGAGGCCGAGTTCGCATGAGCGCCGGTTCTGCGGATGCCGTTCCGATCCGGCCCATCGCTATCATCGGCGGCACGGGCCCGTTAGGGATGGGGCTCGGGCTACGCTGGGCACGCTCCGGGGAAACCATCATCATCGGATCTCGAGACGAGCAACGTGCCCGACAGGCGGCCGCCGCCATCCAGGATAGAGTTGGAAGCCAGGCAAACGTGTCCGGCATGGACAACGGTCACGCTTGCGCGGCCGCCGATATCCTGATGTTGACGGTGCCATTCGAGAGCCAGGCGTCTTTGCTCCGGCAACTCAAGCCGGCAATCACCGCCGGCAGCATCCTCATTGATGCCACCGTCCCGCTGGCCGCCGGGGTTGGCGGACGCGCCTCCCGCACGCTGGGAGTCTGGCAAGGATCAGCAGCCCAGCAAGCCGCCGAACTTGTGCCCGAGGAAGTCAGCGTGGTGGCGGCTTTTCACAATGTTTCCGCGGAACTGCTGGGCGGAGACGAACCACTGGACTGTGACGTGATTGTTTGCAGCGACGACCGCGACGCGGCGCAACTCACGCGCGACCTGGCGGCGAAGATCCCGGGCGTCCGCGCCATCGACGGCGGCAAACTCGAGAACGCCCGCATCATCGAGCAGATCACTGCGCTACTGATCGGAATGAACATCCGCCATAAAGGCCACGCGGGCATCCGCGTCACCGGATTGCCACCCGCGGCGTACCGCTAGCATCAAGGGGTCCGCGGGGACCCCTGACTTGTCTTCGGTCTCATCTCCGACCCGTTCTGGGTTTGCCCCTGCCTGACCGGCTGGTCGTGCGGTTGGAGGTTGAGTATCCGGTTACTTGCGATGGCCTTCGGCCGACCAGCATCCGGGTAAGGCTATAATGGCGCACGCATGCCCCTGACCTCTGGCACGAAGCTTGGGCAGTATGAGATTATCTCGCCCCTTGGAGCCGGCAGCATGGGCGAAGTGTATCGCGCCCGCGATACCGCCCTCGACCGTGAGGTAGCGATCAAGGTTCTGGCGGAGTTGGTTTCCTCGGACCGTGGCCGCTTGATTCGCTTCGAGACCGAAGCGAGAGCCGCCGCTGCGCTGAACCATCCCAACATTCTTGCGGTTTATCAGATGGGGACGTACGAGGGCGTGCCCTATCTGGTGTCGGAGCTTTTGGAAGGCAAGACGCTGACCGAGACCATCCGGCGCGGGCCGCTGCCCTTGCGCAGGGCAATCGATTACGGCGTACAGGTCGCGAACGGTCTGGCGGCGGCGCACGAGAAAGGTATTGTCCACCGCGATCTCAAGCCGGACAACCTGTTCGTCACCAAAGATGGACGCGTCAAGATTCTCGACTTCGGCCTGGCCAAAGTGACGCGATCGAAAGAATCACCGGCGAACCTCGCGCCCACGGTTACGCTGCCTGGCGTGGCCATGGGAACGGTGGGTTACATGTCTCCCGAGCAGGTGCGCGGACTGGCCACCGACCACCGTTCCGACATTTTCGCCCTGGGAGCAATCCTCTACGAAATGGTGACCGGAGCGCGAACGTTTCAGCGGCCCACGTCGGCTGATACGATGAGTGCGATCCTGAACGAGGAACCTCCGGCCATCTCGCAGCTCTCTCCGGACACGCCGGTTGGGTTGGAGAGAGTTGTGCGGCGCTGTCTGGAGAAGAACGCGGAGCAGCGTTTTCAGTCGGCGTCCGATCTGGCTTTCGCACTGCAGGCGTTATCGGATCCAGCTATTTCCGAGCCGAGCGGCGCGCATGAAATTCGGAAAGACGAAGACCACCGCGTGAAAACTGCGCCAGCCGTGATCGCGCTGCTGGCAGTCATTTGCGTTGTGGTGATTTTTTATTTTTGGATGCAGCCTGCCGCGCCGCCCAAGGTCGCAAACTACATTCAGCTGACGCATGACGGTCAGCAGAAGTCGCTCATCGCAACCGACGGGGCAAGACTCTATCTCGACTTGGGCGAGGGACGGGCGGGAAGCTTCGTATCGTATGGCATCGCCGAAATGTCAGTGTCAGGTGGCGAGCCGAGAAAGCTTTCCATTGCTCCGTCTCCCAACATGGTTCCCGTCGACCTGTCCGCCGACGGCTCCGAGCTTCTCGTCGTGGACGGGCAGGGCGCGCCTCCCAAGGGTCCGCTGTGGAGTCTGCCAATTCTAGGCGGTTCGCCGCGCCGGCTCGGCGACGCGGTCGGTGAATCCGCTGCCTGGTCTCCCAATGGCAAGATGCTGGTTTACACCAGCCTGGGAGACGTGTTCCTCGCAAAGGCGGACGGGACGCAGTCGCGAAAGTTGCTTGGCGTAAAAGGCGACATCCTCAATATTGTGTGGGCGCCCGACGGCCGCCACTTGCGATTTGACTCTTCTGAGACCGCCGGCACGGTTGGCCGCCAACTCGTCTGGGAAGTATCTGCTGACGGATCGGATCTGCATCGCTTGCTGGAAGGCTGGCACGAGCCTCCGGACGAATGCTGCGGCCGGTGGACTCCCGACGCCAATTATTGGGTATTCCAGTCGGGTGCCCAGATCTGGGCCCTTCCGAGAACGGGGAGCTTCCTTCATCGCGAGTCCACGCCTATTGCTTTGACGTCGAGTCCGCTGACGTTGTCCTCGCCGCTTCCCAGCAAGGACGGCAAGAAACTATTCATGATTGGCCAGACCTACCGCGGCGAGTTGACGCGCTACGATGCGAAGTCCGGCCAGTTTGCACCGTTTCTCGGGGGAATATCAGCGGAATACATTGCGTTTTCAAAAGACGGGCAGTGGGTGAGCTATGTCTCGTATCGCCTGGGCACCTTGTGGCGCAGCAGGCTGGACGGCAGCGAGCGCCTGCAACTGACATATCCGCCGATGTATCCCGTGCTGCCACGCTGGTCGCCGGATGGAAAGAAGATTATCTTCTTCGAGTTCGCATTAAGCGGAAACAAGCCGGCCAGAATCTACGAAGTTTCCCCCGACGGCGGAAGTCCGCAGCAACTGCTGCCGGACGATCATAGTCAGCAACTCGATCCGAACTGGTCGCCGGATGGAAGCAAGATCATCTTTGCCGGCGAATCCAACGATCCTTCCTCTGCGATTCAAATCTTGGACGTCGCGAGCCACCAAATCTCCGACCTGCCCGGCTCGCAAGGGCTTTACTCGCCGCGATGGTCGCCCGATGGGCGATACATCACCGCATTTTCGGCCGACTCAAAGACTCTTCTCCTGTTTGACTTCCAGACCAAGAACTGGACAGCGTTGGCCAACGGCTCTCTAAGCTGGCTGAACTGGTCGCATGACGCACAGTACATCTACGTTTTGGATTTTCAGGGAAAAAATGCCGTAGTCCGGATTCGAGTCAGCGATCGTAAGCAAGAACAAGTAGTCGACCTGAAGAACTTCGTGACTACCGGACGATACGGAGGCTGTCTGTCCCTTACGCCAGACGATTCTCCTCTGCTGCTCCGCGATACGGGCAGCGAGGATGTTTACTCGGTAGACTGGCAGGCGCGCTAACGGGTTGTTTCCACTACTCGTCGCCTAACGGCGTGCTCATTTCCTCCGCTGGCGCCCCGCCGGCCATGGCTTGCGCAACGATCAACTGCCGGGCTTCGGCGCGAATCTTCGGCAATTGCATGCCGAACCACCACGCGCCCGCTAGTGCTGCCAGGCCTCCCATGGCTACCGTCAGCGGCGCGCCCAGGCGGTCTGACAACGCGCCGCCGAGCAGCGCTCCTACTGGAGCCATGCCCATGAACATCATGGAATACAGCGCCATGGTGCGCCCGCGGAGCGCATCGGGCACCATGACCTGGATCAGCGTGTTCGACGAAGCCATCTGCAACATGATGAAATATCCCACCGGCATCAACAGCAACACTGATAGCCAGAATGATTTCGAGAAGGCAAACAGGATCAGGCTCACGCCAAAGCCTCCGCAACACACCGCAACCCATCTCCCTAAACCCTTCACGCCCGATCGCATGGCCAGGGTGAGCGCCCCGAGCAGGGCCCCAACGCCGGCGGCGCCCATGAGAATTCCCAGCCGCACCGCCCCCAAGTCGTGCGATCCGATCAGCGACGCGAACTCCTGACCGCCGTTGCGCAGAATCTTGTCGGCGAAAATCGGCATCAGCACCGCATATGGCATCCCCACCACGCTCACCAAACCCAGCAGCAGAAGCAGAGTGCGAATGGGCGCGGTGCGCCGTACGAATTGGAATCCCTCAATGATGTGTACCCAGGGCGAGGTCTGTGCGGATGCTCTTGCCGGTGCGTGCACATTCATCATCATCAATCCAGCGATGACGGCGATGTAGCTCACCGCGTTCGCGAAGAAGCACCAGCCTTCTCCCAGTCTTGCTACCAAGACTCCAGCCACGGCCGGGCCAATCACGCGGGCGCCGTTGAACATCGAAGAATTCAGCGCGATTGCGTTCATCAAATCATCTTTGCCCACCATGTCCACAAGAAACGATTGCCGACCGGGGATGTCGAATGCATTTACCACGCCCAGCGAGGCCGCCAGAACGAAGATGTGCCAGACCTGCACTTTGTGAGAAAGCGTCAGCGCGGCCAGCACAAACGCCAGAATCATAGAAGCCGTCTGCGTGCCAATTACAATGCGCTGACGGTTGCCGCGGTCAGCAGCGATTCCTCCCAGGGGAGCGAACAGAAAGACCGGAATCTGGCTGGCGAATCCGACTGATCCAAGCAGCAGTCCCGATCCGGTCAAGCGGTACACCAGCCAGGATTGCGCGACCGTCTGCATCCAGGTGCCAATCAGCGAAATCAATTGCCCGCTGAAGAAGAGCTGGAAGTTGCGATGCCGGAGTGCGCGCAACGCGGCTTGCCAGCGCAATCCGCGGTTCTCGGATGCCGGCACAGAATTTTCCTGCAGAGAAGTCTTCGAATCAGCCACGCTGGAGAGTCCTGGATGACGCGGCGCGTCCACAGATCACTATATCTGAGCCGACGCAACACGCTGGAGCAGTTGCTGACCCAGCTCTTTTTCCACAGGCCGGTCGCCCGAAAAGCGGTTTTCGACTTCCCGCGAATCGGCAAGTGCAAGCCGGCGACCACTATGGGACAAATTCCAGCGCCCATAACTAATTAATAACTTCTCCTGCAGCCCGGCGTAGGCTAAAGTAGGCGGTGCGCTCCCCCCGGCGACTCCGTACCTAAGGACGTGTAAAACTATGACCGCTCCTTCAGTTGGGGTTGAACGCCGTGTTGGACAAAGATTTCCTTTCCTTCTTTCAGTCTCGTTTCGCGAGATAGCGACGGGTCTCGAAGGTCTTGGATTCACGCAGGACCTTAGCTCGCGTGGCGCTTTCTTCCTCACCGACGCGCCCTTGCGGGCAGGCGCCGAAATCGAGCTCACATTAAAGATGCCCTCGGAGATCACGTTGGGAGAGAGCATGCGCGTGCGCTGCCGGGGCAGAATTCTTCGGATCGTCAGGCCGGATGGCAGCTCCCCCCAACACTCGTTAAACAAGACTTGCGCCGAAACCAAGATTGGCGTCGCCGTTCGTCTGGAGGGCTACGAGTACTTGCCGGAAACGGAGCCAGCCTCTGGCTTAGCCAGAGTTTCAACCCTTCATCCCAGCGACGACAAGGAAGAACCTCTAGCCAGCCGCTGATCGCGGTGGATACCTGGCTTTTTTTGGATGGAGTGGTTCAGTTTGAATTCGGCCGTCATCGATGATGGGTCATCCCCAGCGCAGCCGTTTTTAGCGGAGCGAGGGATCCGCTGGAGAAAATGCGGGCCTTCGGGATAACGCCGGAAGCGAGTTCAATCCAAACTGAACACTAATCTTTTTTTAGACTTGCAACCTTCCCATCTTGGCATACAATACTTCGTACCGAAGTGACTGCCTCACGGTTGCCCTTACGTCGTGCGCTCCCCCAGCCGTTCGTCGTGCAACCCAGATGTGCGGAGTCCGAATGGCTCGCTTGTGCGGTTGCCATGGGTTACCTAGGTCACTTGGCGAGGTTCCGGTTCTCTTTCTAACATGCAGACACCGAGAGAAATCAGCGAGAACCGCGCTATGCATGGGATCGCCGTAGCCCTCCTGACCGAGGACCGGGAACACTTATCTGCCCTCGAAGCCCGTTTGGAGACCACGCGGCTGGGAAGGATGGTATTCAGTCATCTCGGATTTCCGGCAGGCCCAACCGATTCGATCCTAAGGCAGCTTCAGGATTCGCGCGCGGAAGTAGTGATCGTCGACATTCCCGCACAGGACGCCCAGCGCGCCATCCGCGCTATTGAATTGATTCGCGCCACCACCCTGCAGATCGGCATCTTCGCCAATGGCGAGATGACGCAGCCCGCCAACATTGTGGCCAGCATGCGAGCCGGCGCCGGAGAGTATGTCGATCACTCGGCGGGCTCGGAGGCGCTGCTCGATGCCCTGACCCGCTTCAGTGCAACGCTCACCCGCGCTCCCGGTACCGGAGGGAAAGCCCGGGTTCTTACTTTCCTCAGCGCCAAAGGCGGAGCGGGCTGCACCACGACCGCGGTCAATACGGCTGTGGCTCTGCAGCAAGCGCACGGCGATGTGGTTCTGGTGGACTTCGCGCCGATCGGTCATGCTGCCCTTCATCTCAACCTGCGGCCGCAATTCGGCGTGCTGGACGCGCTGCAGAACCTGCATCGCCTCGACGTCTCCTTGCTCGATGGCTTGATGACGCCCACCAAAGAAGGCCTGCACCTTCTCGCCGGATCGCAGCAGCCTTATCCCGCTGAACCGGCGCCGGGTGAACTGGCTCGTCTATTTGATCTGCTGGTAAATCACTATCGCTTCGTTGTCGTCGATGCTTCCAGCCGCCTTGACCCGACCACGCGCATGCTCTCCGATCTCTCCAACGCCCTGCTCGTCGTCGCCCAGACCGACGTCGTGTCTCTGTGGAGCACGGGACGCATCTATGCGTTCCTGGAAGAAGGATCAGGCCGCGACCGGCTGCGCATCATTCTCAATCGCTACAAGAAAATTCCCGGATTCACCGATGCGGACGTCGAGCAGGTTACCAACTGCAAAGTTCTGGGGAAGCTGCCTAATGCGTTCCATTCCGTCTCACCTGCGATTGACCACGGCACCCCCGTAGTTCTGCAGGAAGGCCTCGAGATCAGCCGTGCCTTCCGTGCCCTCGCCGAGACTCTGGCCGAGGCATCGTCGCGTTCCGACGGCGGTCCCGATCTCGTCTACGGCCAGGAAAAGCAGGCCATCAAGAAGGCGGCTGCCGGTCGGCTGAACCTGTCTCCCATCCGGGCGGGGCAGTAACTCAGTATCGAGTTGCGAGTCCCGAGTTGCGGGTACCGAGTACCGAGAGATCCCCCCAAACCTCAATCTCCTAAATCCAGCGGCTGTGTTTACTCGTGAACTTGTGGAGCGCACGTCACACTGAGTGTCGGAGCGGCGTTGACTCGGGACTCGGGACTCGGGATTCGCGACTCCGGACTCGATCTACTGCCTCGTCGCCGGGGTTGGCGAGGCGTCCTGAGGAAATATCTTGAAGGCTACTTCTTGGGCGTGCGACGTTACTTTCTTGTTCAGATCCGTGGAATTCTCGGTGAGCGAGCCTTTCAGGACGTAGTAAGCCTCGTCCCCCGGATTCTTTCCTTCACCTCGCTCGATGGTGCCTTTGAAATCGAACGACACCCCGTGCAAGACTTCCGTCGTGAAGTTTAACTTGTTGCCATCGAGCTTGCCGGTTTTGAAGAACTGATCCAGGAATGCTCCCTTATCGCTTTCACCATCGCCGAATCGCGAGATGAAACCTGTGACCCGGCCCTCGTCTTCCACGGTTACCTGGACAAATTCGCCCTCTTTCCGGAAGCTGTACATCCCGGAGTAGGCTCGTCCGTCTTTGGCATCGTTCGGAGTAGCCGGCTGGCCGGACTTGGGCGTGTCGGCCTTGCTGTCTTGAGCTGCGGCAGTTATACCGAGGCAGCCAACAGCGATCGCGATCCCAAAGGAGATTAGAGAGATAACAGCCCATCTGCGCATTGTTTTACTGGCCCTGCAACAATCGTACTCCACCATCAGCCCGAAAGCCTACCGCCTCTGTCCTGTCGTGCCAGCCCTCCTACTCAGTCGACCCTGGTCCAGAAAATCACTACAGAAAAGATGTCCTACCAGCTACCCCAAAGCCGCGTTTGCCATCTACCATAGGAAGATGCCGGAAGTATTGGAACTCCACCAGATCCCGCAGACCGAACCGGGTCCCCGACTTCTGGTCGAGTTGCCTTCGTGGCCTGGGGTGTTCTTCGGAAACCTGCGCGATGCGATTTTTCCGCGCTGCCTGCCGCAGCTTGAGCTCCATTCGGCCCCGGCGCCTTTTTGGCCCGACGTCTTCGTGAATCGGAGACTCCCCTGGTTCAGTTTTGTCGAGTCTGGCGCCTACCACCTGATCGCCTGCGCCATGCTGGTCGCGCTCACCCGCTTCCTGGCGTTGCAGCCTCAGGTGGTGCCACAGCCGAAATTCGACCACAGCCAGGTGATTTACTACGAACCCTCGGAATACCTTCCTCCGATCGATACCCGGACTAAGCCAGAGGCCGCGCCAGTGAAAGCTGATCCGGAGTTTGCGCGCCAGCCGATCATCTCTCTCCCGCCTGAGGGCGACAACCGCTCCCAGACAATCGTCACTCCGCCCAACGTCAAGCTGAAGCACGATGTTGCCATGCCAAACATTGTCGCGTGGGCGGACAAGATGGAGAAGCCTCGCCTGGCGATCCCGCCCGCCCCGGTGACTCCGGCGGCTGAGCTTACGCGGCTCGCGCCCCAGATCGAGAATTCGGTCGTTGCCCCGCCGCCCGATGCAGCCCATATCTCGCATCGCTCAGAACAGCTGAGCTTGCAGGCATCGGTGGTGGCTCCTCCGCCGGATCTTCGCACCTCGCGCAACGCCCCTGCTTTTGAGGCTCCCCAGCCAGCTGTGGTCGCGCCTCCGCCTGCGCTCGCGAATGCTCCCACTCGCCAGCTCGGAGAGTTGAATATCGGCCACAGCGATGTGATCGCGCCTGCTCCCCAATTGCGCGTCACCGAACAGCGGGCTGTTCCTGGTGGAAGATCATCCTCGGTCGCGGGCATCGCGCCGCAGGTGGTTCCTCCACCTCCGTCGGTCTCGGCTTCGGGATCGGCCGGCCAGTTTGGCGCGCCGGGCCGGGTGATCGCGCTGAACCTGCATCCTGCGGTGGGCGCTCCGCCGGTCGCGCCGTCGGGCAACCGCCGTGGTGCCTTCGCGGCCACGCCCGAAGGCCATCCGGGGGCGTCGGGATCTCCCGGGTCTTCCTCTGGTTCTGCCGCGGGAAGCGGATCGAAGGGGAAGAGTGACCTGCCCGCTGGTCTCTATGTAGGAGCCCCGGCGTCGGCAAAGACGTCGGCCATTGCCGGTGATCCGGCGTCCGGCAGCAAGCTGGCGAGCGCCGCAGCCGTTCCGAGTCCCGCGAGTGTCCCCCCGCCGCGCGTAACCAGCGTTCCGGCGCGAACCACGTCGCCCGACACCACGTCGAAACTCACTGACGCGGAACGCGTCGTCTTTAACGGTCGCAGGTTTTACTCCCTTACCATGAATATGCCGAACCTCAATTCGGCCGGCGGCAGTTGGGTCGTCCGTTTCGCCGAGCTGAAAGGGGATCCCAAGGCGCAGCTCGCAGACCTCACCCAGCCCGTGGCCACGCGCAAAGTGGATCCCGGTTACCCGTCGCAACTGATGCGCGAGAACGTCGCGGGCACGGTGATTCTCTTTGCGATCATTCACGCCGACGGCACCGTCGGCAACGTGCTTGTCCTGCGCGGCGTCGACAACCGCCTGGATAAGTTCGCCGCAGATGCGGTGGCGCAATGGAAGTTCCGGCCCGCGACGAAAGATGGAGTGCCAGTAGATGTCGAGGCGACGTTCAAGATTCCGTTCCGCCCCCCGCGCCAAGGTTTCTAGTCGTAGAGACGTGGCTTGCTAATGTGGTGTCCCATTAGTTCGTGTCAATAGTTTGCGAGCACGTGTGGAGCGGGCACTCCTGCCCGCTTCTTTCCCGGCATCCCAAAAGCAGCGGGCAAGAGTGCCCGCTCCACACGTGAGGCGTCACTCTACTTGGTTTGGCTGCAAACGCTCTTGCTGACCATGTCGGCGAAAGCGCCTTCTGCGCCGCCGCCGAATTTGTCGTCGTGCGAGGCTTTCTTGCCCACGACGGAGCGTCCACTGCGGTCACGCGTGTAAAACCATTCGGTGGTGGGGGTGACAGCTCCGGTCGTGCAGTTGAAGCGCACGCGGGCACGCATCTCGATGAACGGTCCACCCTGGGGAAGTTGCGCCGGTTCCTTGTATTCCACGCGAACCAATGCGACGCGCTGATTCCCTTTGAGCACGTGAACGGAACTGACCGAAACCTTGTCTCCGGCTTCGGTCTGACCGATGCTGCGCCAGTCTCCGGCTGCCAGCACAACAAGGCTCACCACAAGCATTGGCGCCAGCGCGACCGCGGCAAGAATGAGGAGGGCTTTTTTCAAATGCCGAGCATCCCAAGCAATTCGATAGCACACACTGTGGGGCAAAAGCGCGATTCTGTCAATCACTGATGGATAGCGCCCCTCCGTGCTATGGTTATGGGCGCGAGTCGACAGTCGGGGTCGCGAGGGTTCCCATGGAAACACTTCACTGCACGACGTTTAGCACGCCAGTAGGGCCGTTGTTTTTGGCCGCCTCACGCCAGGGCCTGGTGGCCCTGGAGTTTGACGCGCGGCTCCCTCGGCAGCAGACCATTCGGCCCAATCCTCGCGATCTTCGTTCGGAAGGCGAGCGCGGTTCGGAAAGCGAGCGCGCTACCGGCGAGCGCGCGCGGGAGAAAGCCCTGTGCTTCGAAAAGTGTGAGAGCGCGATGCGGCCTTACCTGCGCGAACTGGAAGAATACTTTGCCGGCCGCCGCCGCCAGTTCAGCTTCGCGCTCGATCTGCGCGGGACGGATTTTCAACTGGCCTGCTGGCGAGCGCTGCTCCAGATTCCCTACGGCGAAACTCGCACCTATGCCGACATCGCGCGCGCGGTCGGCAAGCCCACTGGATTTCGCGCCGTCGGCATGGCCAACAATCGCAACCCGGTGGCGATCGTGGTCCCATGCCATCGCGTGATCGCCTCCGACGGAACGCTGTGCGGCTACGGCGGCGGACTCGACGTGAAACGCAAGCTGCTGGAACTGGAAGGCGCGCTCAGCGGGACGCTGGCCGCGTAGAAGTTCGTTCTTGTCGATGGAAAATCCCCCCGGGACAGCGCTCGAATTGGTCGGGATCAACGCGTGTTAACGCCTGCTTACAACGCTTGAGGCCGACTGCCCACTATCTATCGCAGGGAAAGCAAAGCCCCTTGGTTTAATCTGAGGGGATCGTGATTAAGCCCTTGATCTTTGCTCTCTCTCTTGCGTTTGGAGGCGTCCCCGCGCAGACGCACGTTTGGCAGCCCTCTCCGGGACACATGCAGGTGCCGATATGGCCGCGAACGGCTCCTGACCAGCACCCTCTCGCAGGCTCGGAGGCGACGACAACTGTCGAGGATCCGCTTGTAGCTGGAAGGCCATGGGTCTATGTGGAACGAGTCTCGCAGCCCACGATGACAGTCTACGCGCCACGCGGAACCAATACCGGTATTGCGGCTATTGTGTTTCCCGGTGGTGGCTACAAGGGCCTGGCCATCGACCTTGAAGGCACCGAAGTATGTGATTGGCTAACCGCCAAGGGAATCACTTGTGTTTTGCTGAAATACCGCGTGCCGTTTTCGGGGCCATATTGGGATGCTGAATGTAATTGCCACCGCCAACCAAAGGCGCCTACGGCGTTAGAAGATGCGCAGAGAACGGTAGGACTCGTGCGCTTTCACGCCGCAGAATGGCATATCGATCCGCACAAGATAGGAGTCCTTGGGTTTTCCGCTGGTGGGCATCTGGTAGCTGCAATTAGTACGCACTTTGCCAAGCGATTGTATCCGGCTGTAGATGCGGCCGACAAAGAGAGCTGCCGTCCTGATTTTGCGGTGGCTCTTTATCCGGGACACCTCTCGCTCGCCGAAAATACGATTGCACTGAATCCGGATATTCGTACTCACATCACTCACCAGACCCCGCCGACGTTCTTGGTTCAAGATGAGGATGACCGTGTGGATCGCGTGGAGGACTCGCTCAGCTATTATTTTGCGCTGAAGAAAGCTGGGGTCTCCGTGGAGATGCATCTCTATGCGCAAGGTGGGCACGCGTTTGGGCTGCGGCGCACGAACTTTCCGGTGACAGGCTGGCCTCAGCTGGTGGAGACTTGGCTGCGGACTATCGGAATGATTGGGGACTGACGCGGCATCGGCTTCGACGCAAGAACAAATATCAGCAGCTGAAGAAACGTCGCGATATCACTCGTCGACCCCCCGCGCGATTCAACGAACTAAATCCGCGATCGACCATCTACAATTCGATCCACCGAAACCCTGGTGAGCACAACGGACAAACCGCCGGCCTCCAAGCGCTCCTCCCTCCGCAAGGCGGGCCTGTTCTACCTCGTCTTCGTGATGTTCTCCTACACCACCGGCGGCCCCTTCGGTCTCGAAGACATGGTCACCACTTCGGGGCCCGGGATGACCTTGCTCTATCTTCTGATCCTGCCGTTTTTCTGGTGCATCCCGGTGTCGCTGGTGTCGGCGGAACTGACCACTGCCATGCCCGTCGAGGGCGGTTTCTACCGCTGGACACGCGCGGCCTTTGGCGACTTCTGGGGATTCCTCGCCGGATGGTGGAACTGGTCGGCGTCGTTCCTGCTGGGCGGGGCCTATGCGGTGCTATTCACCGATTACCTGGTCTACTACCTACCGAAGATGACGTGGTGGGAGCACTACCTCATCTCGGTGGCGCTGATCGTCGTGCTGACCTGGGTCAACGTGCGTGGGATTCAGATGGTGGGGCAACTCGCGACCGCTCTGGAGATTTTCATTTTTGTGCCGGTGATGACAATGATCGTCGTCGCGCTGGCGCACTGGCATCATAATCCGTTCACGCCGTGGATGGTGCCGCATCAGGCGACGTTCAAGGTTTTCGGTGTTGGGCTGGCGCTGGGGCTGTGGCTGTACTCGGGCTACGAGCAGCTCTCCACGGTTGCCGAAGAAGTGGAAGATCCGCAGCGCGCCTATCCGCGGGCGCTGGCGCTGGTGGTGCCGCTGTCGATGGCGGCGTATTTCTTGCCGACGCTGGCCGGCCTGGCATCGGCGGGCCATTGGGAGCAGTGGCACACGGGATTTTTTTCCGACGCCGCCCACATAATCGGAGGGCCGTGGCTTGGCACCTGGATGACTCTCGCCGCGATGGTTGGCAACGTAGCCCTGCTCAACAGCACCATCCTGACCACCACCCGCATGCCCTTTGCCATGGCCGAAGACGGATATCTTCCCGACGCATTGACCCGCAAACACACGCGCTACGGAACGCCGTGGCTGGCGATTGTAGTTTCGGCGCTGATCTATAGCCTGGTGGCGTGGCAAAGCCTGGCGCAACTGATTTCGATCTACATCTGGCTGCGCTCGGCGACGACCGTGCTGACGGTGCTGTCAGCCTGGAGACTGCGGCGCACCCAACCGGAACTGGAACGATCATTCACGATTCCCGGCGGCCGCGTCGGGTTGCTCTACGTAGTCGGGGCGCCAGTTGTCATGGCGGTGGTGGCGCTGCTCGGCAGTGACCGGTTCGCCCTGATCGGCGGCGCGATCGCGATGGTGGTGGGGCCGGTGGTTTATGTGGTGGATTTGTTTTTCAGACGCCGCAAGGAGCGTTCGTGCTCTATTGCCTAAGTTGTGGATCTTTTCTTGAGATCTGGCTGCTTGCGAATCTCAGTCCAGTACTCTTCGCGGACGTCTTCGTCAATCTCCACCGGAATATTGCTCACATACAGGCGATCCTGGCCGTCGCGGTGCGGACCGGAGATCCAATACTCCTCTCGCGTCTCTGCGCTGCGATAGTTCGCCTTGAATCCGGAACCCTTGAGGCTGTAGAACGAAAGCCCCCTGTAATAAACGGTTTTGCCCGTCTTTGAGAAAGTCACTCGACCGATCCGAGCAGGCCCATTTACGCTTTCGGCCTTCGACTCGATGTACATGACTCGCGAATTAGCTTGAGACTTTGGCATCGCTTGATCACGATTCGATCTGCGGCATTACTCGCCGAAAACGAAGCGCCCCATCTGGTCGCCTAGTCGTTTAACCTCTTCTGGGTCGGCGGATGCTCGAAAGCGCTCCGCGAGGGCGAAGAACGCTTTCTCTTTTTCCTTCTGGGCCTCGAGGCCTTGCTCGACGAGTTCGACGAGCACGCGATTGTCGCTGAGACGCCGCTTCTTGGCAATGCGCTCGATCTGCTCAGCCAGCCGCGCAGGCAGGGTCACGCTCCTTCGAACTTGTTTGCCGGTCGCCACGGCACCATCATACACCAATATGGTGCAAATCTGAAGCGACACCGTGTCCTTTTCAGGCTTCACTGCCGCCCGGAGTCATTGTGTAAGGCAACCAATCGACCCCTCGCATACCGGCCTGCTGGCTCCAGAGAGTAGCCCTCACGATGCTTCTGACCGTCGCTGTGGGCAGCGGACAGGTAGGGTCGAGTCAGGGGGATCGCGCAGCCAGAACCGCGCTCTACGGGCAAGTTAAATCAATTTATCTTGCGGAATTAACTACAGTGTTTTCAGCGGGTTAGCGCCCATGTTTTACACAGGCAATAGACCCTGCAGGTGTAAGAAAACTCGGTTGTTCACCGTTAATGGTGCAGATCCCCCCAATCCCTTCTTTGTGCGCCAAAAAGAAAGGACTTCCGCCCCTCGTCCCTTCATCCGAGTGCGCACGTAGGCCAAGGCGACCATCGCCAGCGTGATCACCAGCAGCCCGGCAGAAGCGGTCCCGATGCCGACGGCACGCTTGGGCAAAATCGAGACCCGTCCATACACAAACTCGATGTGCACCCAATACACCAGCAGCGAGGCTTGGCCTAACTGGATGACCGGGCTGAATCTCCACTGCGCCGCACCCCAGCGGCACCAAACGTAGCTCGCGGTCAGAATCACCAGCAACATTCCCAGGCGGATCAGGAAAAAGTTCGGGCTGGTGTGCCAGAAATCGTAGATGGGATAAAGCTGGCGCGGCAGCGCATCGAGCCAGCGGGCGAGCACTGCCAACATCACTCCCGCCACACCGAGAGAACAGAATACCTGCGCCTCGCGCGTGCGCGTCCATTGACTCTGCAGCAGAAATCCCACGGCCAGTCCGGCGAATGCGAAGGCGCTCCAGGGGAAGATGGGAAACAGCCAGGCTTGCGGCGTCCCAAGATTGTGAACGCCATTGATATAGGACTCGAGTGGCCAGGGAAGCCAGCGTGGGCGCCACACCGTCCAGAGCATGGGCGTCAGCAGAGAGATCAGCAACGCGGTGGCCGCGGCGGTGGCCATCAGAACGACGTTCAGCACGACAGGACTGCGCTGCCGGGCTGCGCCCGGCCGGACAGCCGATGGCGGCTGTCCCCACATGTTGTTGGTCAGCACCAGCCAGCACATCACGCCCATCAGCATCATCGACACGCCGATGGTGTTGAGGATGTCGACTCGCAGGAGATCGCTTTTGGGCGCCCATCCCCAGGAGATGAGAAACTCCTGCAGGCGGAACAGCAGGCCATAAGCAAAAATTTCTGCCCCGCGGCGGATAGTCGTGCTTGCAATCTGGTTCGGCGGCAAATTTTTCCGCCACAGTTTTTCCGTGACCAGGGCGAAAGAGATTCCCGCCAGGAAGAGAAACAGCGGAGCAGGGAACGTTCCGCCCAACTGCGAGTACATGAAAAAGCGGCTCTGCCGTGCGGCGCCGCCCAGCCACGAGTCGTAGCAGTGCGTCTGGAACATCAGAATGCAGGCTAGCCCGCGCATCCAGTCGATATAGGCGAGACGGGATTTCGAGGCGTCGGGCGGCCGCGTGGGTTGGACTGGCATGGGCTCGAGAGCAGGCCTCGGCAGTATACGGCGTGCTGGAAGCGGGCGGGAGTCGTGCCCGTAATGCGGCGGAAGACGCGCGTGAAGTGGCTTTGATCGGCGAAGCCGCACTCAGCAGCGATGGCCGCCAGCGGCCACTCGGGATCGCGCAATAGCTCACACGCGGCGCGTACCTGGAGCCGATGCTGGTAATCGCCCGGAGTTCGTCTCTCGATCTGGCGAAAGACACGGGCCAGGTGCACCGGATGAACTCCCGCTTCGCGGGCCAGGTCGCGCATGCGGAGGCGGTCCCGGAATCCTTCATGCAGCCGGTCCTTGACCCGGCCGAACCAGCCAGGGACGGCCTTTTCCGACGACTGATTTCCGGATGGTCGAAGGGCAGTAATCGCTGCGAGCATTTCGAAGACGAGCGCCTCAAGCACCAGGGGGTCCGAGATTTGCGTTTTGAACCCGGAGTACAGGCTCAGGCCGGGCCATAGCATCCAGCCGGCACCGCAGTCGAAGGTGGTGCGATCGGGCAGACGCAGGTCCAGGGCCCGGATCGCCTCATTGCGAAATTCAATCGTAAAGAACGATGCCCCTGCAGGTCCGATCTCGGTGGAGTGAGTCACGCCTGCCGGGTTGAAGACGGCGGTCAGAGGCCGCAATTCGTCGAGCCTGCCGCGATCGCCTTCGAGGTAGTCGCCGTGAAGAACGACGGTGACATACGCCAGTTCGTGCTCGTGCCGGGGCACGGAGCGCGGACATGGCTGCCGAAGTTCCGAGAGCAGGACGTCGCCGGTCTGCAGGCGTGCCTGGACTGGGGAGTAGAATTCTCCTCCGCGCAGAACTTTTCCCGGATCTGCAGCTGCAGGCACGATTGGTCAGACGGTGGCCGGCGGGAATTGTCACCAGCTTGACCGGTCGGCTTGCGAAAGGGATATCTTGGCATCCGCCGAAAGGGACGACAGTCGTGGGTGCCCCATTTCTCGCGCGTTCTGTGCGCGAGAAGTGGGCCTTTTGCAGGAGGTCCTTCCCTCCGCCTGAAAAACGGCTCCGGTCAGGATGACGCCCGGTAATGTTTAATTCGTTCAAGACATTGCTTGCGAGCGCAGCTAAGCTATCGAAAAACGTGGGAGGCTTTATGAAAATGATTGTCGCTTTGGTGGTGGTTCTGGCAGCATGTTTTGCGCTGCTGGCCGCCGCTCCGGAGGAAAAGACGCCCAAGCCGCAGTATGACGAGAAGGGTCAGTTGGTCCGGCCGGCTGACTACCGCGAATGGATGTTTCTATCCGCCGGTTATGGCATGAATTACAGCCCTGCGCCAGGCAGCCACGAAATGTTCACCAACGCCTTCGTGCAGCGCTGGGCGTACCAGGAGTTCGTGAGTTCGGGAAAGTGGCCGGAGCAGAGCATGTTCGTCATCGACGAGCGCGACGCGCAGAGCAAGGGTTCGATCAACAAGACCGGCCACTTTCAGACCGATCTGATGGGCTTGGCCGTCGAGGTAAAGGATTCCGCCCACAACCCGGACAAGTGGGCCTACTACGCCTTCGATGCCGACGGCAAAACTGCAGACGCGATGCCGAAAGGAAACGCGTGTTATGCCTGCCACGATGCCCATGCGGCGGTGGAGCACACGTTCGTGCAGTTCTATCCCACGCTGAAGCCGGTGGCGAAGAAGTTTGGAGTGTACAACGAAGCGCGCGAGCAGGTACAAGATGTGAAGTGAGGATTATGTGGGGCGGACACTCCTGTCCGCCGCTCTTGACTTTGGTTTTGATTCGGAGGCCGCGCCCGCCAAAATGCCTTGCGGTCGCGCACCAACCGTCCCGGGAAGGGCACGACTTCCAGTCGTGCCGCACCGAGCCGACAAATCATCGCTTCGAAGAGCACACCTCAGCGGCTCAAAGCCGCTCGTTTCTGGGATCTCCTATCGGCACGAGTGGAACTCGTGCCCTTCCCGATTTCTCGTCCCCACAATCATGTGCCGACTGTCTGCCTCCTTTGCTTTTCTCATCTCATCTGCGAAACTGACCACTGATCACTAACCACCGCATATGGGCAGGATCCACGTCCTTTCCGAGAAAGTTGCCAACCAAATCGCCGCCGGCGAGGTGGTGGAGCGCCCTGCATCCGTGGTAAAGGAGATGCTGGAGAACTCGCTCGACGCCGGGGCCACTCGGATCAAAATCAGCGTGGAGGCGGGCGGGAAAAAGCTCATCCAGATCGTCGACAACGGATGTGGCATGGTGCGAGACGATGCCATGCTGGCGTTTGAGCGCCATGCCACCTCGAAGATCAAGGATGCCGAAGACCTGTTGAGCGTAGCTACGCTGGGATTCCGCGGGGAGGCGCTGCCCTCGATTGCATCGGTGTCGCGGCTGCGGCTGGAAACGCGGGCCGAGGACGAAGCGACGGGCACCGTCATCGAGATCAACGGCGGAAAGATCGCCCGCGTCGAGGAGGCTGGGCTGCCGCTGGGAACCTCGGTCACGGTGCGTGATCTTTTCTTCAATACCCCGGCGCGGAAGAAATTCCTGAAGGCGGAGTCGACCGAGTTGTCGCACATTGCTTCGCTGGTCACGCATTATGCGCTGGCGCATCCAGAGAAGCACTTCGAATTGCATTCGGCTACGAATTCCATGCTGGTCGCGCCTCCGGTGACGGGATACAGCGAGCGCGTCTACCAGGTGTTTGGCAAGGAGACGCTCGATCAGTTGATCTCGGTGGCGGCGCATCAGGCGCTGGAGCGCGTGGGGTTGCCTCAACCTCCTCCGTGGCGGCGGAAGGAAATCGAGGAGGACGGAGAGGACGCTTCGCCCGCGGATCCCGGGGAGATGCGGGTTCACGGGTTCGTCTCGAAGCCTGAGATTCAGAAGCTGAACCGGAATTCGATTTTTGTTTTCGTGAATGGGCGGCTGATCCGCGATCGGCTGGTGCAGCACGCGCTCACCGAGGCTTACCGAAACATCATTCCGCCGACGGTGTATCCGGTGGTGCTGCTGTTTCTGGAGTTGCCGGCGGGCGAGGTCGACGTGAACGTGCATCCTTCGAAGACCGAAGTACGCTTCCGCCAGCAAACGGTGATGCACGACTTTGTGCGCGACTCGGTGCGGGCAGCGCTGATGAAGGCGCGGCCGGTGCCGCAGTTTGTGACGGAAATGCGGGCGCATGCGACCGCCAGCCAGGCGCTCACTCCGGGGGCGCTGACGCCTGCGCTGACTGCAGGAGCAACGTCTTGGGATCCGGCCTCTGGAGGAGACGAGTCGAAGGCCCCACTTCTCGCACAAGACGCGAGAAATGGGGCACCCAGCTCTGTGTTCGACGGCGGATTCGTTTTGCAGGCTGCTTTTCCACCGCCGATTTCCCAGCGATTTCAGTTTGAAGGTGGAATCGCAGTAGAGGCGAATGCCGCGATCCCCGTGGCCCGAGGGCTTGAGTCGCTTCCAATTGCCGGAAGCCGGGATGTGGTTCCGGGCGATAATTGCGTTCCGGCTCCGGATGTCGGCGAGGAAGAGCCGACGCTTTCGTCTTTAGGCACGCTGAGGCCACTAGGACAGATTCGGAATTCGTTCATCCTGGCGGTAAATGAAGACGGACTCTGGATTATCGATCAGCACGTTGCCCACGAGCGCGTGTTGTTCGAGCGTGTGCTGAAGCAGCGTGCGGAGCAAAAAGTGGAGAGCCAGCGGTTGCTGATGCCGATCGTGCTGGAGTTGTCTCCGGCGCAGCAGGCGGTGTTCGCCGAGATTTCCGACGAACTCCAACGCAACGGATTCGAGGCCGAGCCCTTTGGCGCGCGCAGCGTGGCCGTCAAGGTGGCGCCCGCAGGAGTGGAAGCTGCTGCGGTCGAGCACATGCTGCACGAGTTGCTAGACCAGTTCTCGCGCGAGGAGCAATCGCTCAACCTGGAAAAAATCCGCGCCCGCATCGCCGCCTCGATTGCGTGCCACGCCGCGATCAAAGTGAACATGCCCCTGGAGCAGAACAAAATGGAATGGCTGCTGGCCGAGTTGGCGAAGACGGATCATCCCATGGCTTGCCCGCATGGCAGGCCGGTGGTGCTGCGGTATTCTGTGAGGGATATTCAGAAGGCGTTTAAAAGGATCTAGCTTTCAGCTGTCAGCTTTCAGCTCTCAGCCAAACGGATCCTGGGTTGCTGGATAATTAAGCGGTCGCTCAGATTGTTTTTGCATTTACTGAAAGCTGAGAGCTGATAGCTGACAGCTGTTCTCATGACTGATCTTGAACTCCACCAACTGCGGCGCGAGAGATGGCGGCTGGATGGCAAGCCCATCCGGACGATCGAGCAAGCGCGCGCGTTTCTGGAGGATGTTGGATTTTGCCTGATGTATCCGCATCGTCCGCCGCTGCTGGTGCCGACGTTCATTGGCGCGTTTGTGGGGGCGGAGGACCGGTTGCCGGGGTGGCAGCATGCGTTTGCCGATCCGCGGGCGGCCGAGGCGACCGAGTTGATGGTGCGCCTGTTGCGCGACCGTTCGGCGTTCGAGGCTAATTTGTTTGAAGAGAACAACGGGTTTCTGGTGGCGGCGTCGGTGTTTCCTTATTTTTACGCGCTCATGGGAGAGCGCAATCCCAAGCAGGCGCCCAATGCGGGGACGCGGTCGCCCTATTCGCAACTGGCCTGCGATGCGTTTGCGGTGATTCAGCAGGAGGGCCCCATCTCAAAGCAAAAGCTGCTGGAGCGCCTGGGAGGCGGCCTTTCGGTCGCCGCGCTGGACAAGGCTCTGGCGGAGTTGTGGTCGAAGCTGCGTATTACGCGCGTGGACTACCGGGCGAGCGAGGGGTCGGTGTGGGACCTGCTGTATCGTTGGGCGCCCGAGGCGGTGAAAGAGGGCGTGGGACTGTCGGTGCCAGAGGCGCTCACGGCGCTGCTCTCGAAATATCTCGATTGCGTGGTCGCGGTTGAACCGGCGGAACTAGAGGTATTTTTCGGGAACTTCATCGCGCGCTCGAAGGTGAAAGACGCCGTCAACGCGCTGCTGGCGGCGCGGGAACTGAGCTTCGTGCACGTGAGTGGACGGTCGATGCTGCAGATCACGCCGGAGAAGGTCATGGTGGATTCGGTTCCGCGCGCGGGGCGATAAGTTAACCGCCGGTGCCATGTGGGGACAGCCGCCCTCGGCTGTCCGCGGAGCGAAGCTCCGCAGCGCAAGGGCGAACCCCAGCGGCTTGAAAGCCGCATTGAATCTGCGTGTCTTACGGCAGGAGTAGAACTCGTGCCCTTCCCGGTTCAAGGCGAATTGGGAGTTCTTCTGCAAGCGGGTTGTTCGTCACCAGTTATGCCCTTCAAAGACAATTTCAATTCTTACCGCGGGCGGCTTGCCCCTTCGCCGACTGGACTGCTCCATCTCGGACATGCGCGGACGTTTTGGATCGCGGCGCAGCGGGCGGCCGAACGCGGAGGGCAGTTGATTCTGCGGAATGAAGATCTGGATCAGCAGCGCTCCCGGGAGGAGTTTGTCGAGAAGATGATCGAGGATTTGCGCTGGCTGGGAATCGAATGGAGCGAGGGGCCGGATTGCGGCGGGCCGTTTGGTCCGAATGCGCAGAGCCAGCGGCGCGCGGTTTATCTGGAGGCGTGGAGGAACCTGCGCGATCTCGGGAGGATTTATCCGTGTACCTGCTCCCGGAAAGATGTGGCACAGGCGGCGGGAGCGCCGAATGAGGGGGATGATGAGCCGGTGTATCCGGGAACCTGCCGGCCTGGGGTCGTGTCTGGGGCCGCTCGGCTTCGCCTTCGCAGGACGGCCGAGGCGGCCGTCGCCACATGTGCAGTGCAGGCGTCTGCTTCCGGACCCGCGGGTGTGAATTGGCGATTTCGGGTGCCGGACGGCGAAGAGGTCAGCTTCACCGATTTGCATCTTGGGCCGCAGCGGATGGTTGCGGGGCGCGATTTTGGGGACTTCATCGTGTGGCGGCGCGACGATGTGCCTGCGTATCAGCTGGCGGTTATGGTCGACGATGCCGCTATGCAGATTACGGAGGTGGTGCGGGGGGCGGATCTGCTGAAGTCGACGGCGCGGCAGATTCTGCTGTTCCGGGCACTGGGACTGGCGGTGCCGGACTATTATCATTGCGATCTGGTGCGCCACGCTGGCGGAGTGCGGCTGGCGAAGCGGCAGGATGCGTTGAGCATCCGCAAGCTGCGCGAGTTGGGGTGGACGCCTGAGGAAGTGCGGGCGGGTAAGGTCTCTGCGCGAAGCTGAAATTCCAAACGGCTCTTCTTTGCGTAGGCGTCATCCTGTGCGGAGCCGGTTTTCAGGCGGAGCGAAGGATCTCGAACTGTACTAGGCCAAGCCTCCTGTGAGATCCCTCGCCCCGCTGGTCAAAGCGCGGGGCGTCGGGATGACCCCTTCCCAGAGAGGTAAGACTGAAGCACTAGCCATCCGCGCACCTGCGCTTGAAGCGCTTTCGGTTGGCCCGTAAACTTGAGTCATGCATGTGCACGCCCATGGCGCGGGCAGTCCCACGCGAGTGCTGAAGATTTCACTCGCGGTCACCCTGGCTTACATTGTGTTGCTGGTGGTGGCCGGGGTGCGGGCGCATTCTCTGGCGTTGCTCTCGGAGGCGGGTCACAATCTCTCCGATTTTCTCGCGCTACTGCTCTCGCTGGTCGCGCTGTATTTTCAGTCGCGTCCAGCAAATTCCACCAAGACTTACGGGTACCAGCGCGCCGGAGTGCTGGCCGCGCTGGTGAACGCGAGTTCTCTGGTAGCGGTCTCGTTCTTCATTTTCTACGAGGCCTTCCGGCGCCTGCAGCATCCTGAGCAGGTGCAGGCCGGCGTGATGATGTGGGTGGCTGGGGCGGGAGTGGTGATGAACGGAGCGATTGCGCTGTTGCTTTATCGCTCCGGGGGCGACGTGAACATTCGCAGCGCGCTGCTGCACGAGGTCGGAGACACGCTTTCGACCGCGGCCGTCATTGCCGGAGGCTGGGCGATTTTGGTCACGGGCAACTACTGGATCGACTCGGCGCTGTCGGTCGGAATTGGCACCTTGATCCTGTGGTCTGGCTTCGGCATTGTGCGCGAGACGCTCAACATTCTGCTCGAAGGCACGCCGCGCGGGATGAAGCTGGAAAAGATCGAGGCCGCGATGCGCGCCATCGAGGGCGTCAATGACGTGCACGATCTGCATGTGTGGAGCATCGGTTCGGAAACGCATGCGCTGTCATGCCACATTTCGATTGCCGACATTCCGCCATCGGTCAGCGAGCGCATTCTGCGCGACGTGAAGGAGTGCCTGCTGCACGACTTCCGCATCGACCACACCACGATTCAGTTCGAGCACGAGGTGTGCGAAGTGGCGCACGGGTGCGTGATTCCGGTGGTGGAAAGCGAAGAGCACCATCACCACCACAGTCGTTGAGCCGTTTAGGAAATTGTGTAGTCCTCTTACGGTGTCATCCTGAGCGGCGTTCTTTGCCGCGAAGGACTATGAACTCCCACGCTGCGCCGGGGCTGCCAGTGAATTGCATAGGTCCTTCGCCGCAAAAGGCGCGGCTCAGGATGACATTGCTATGGATTACAGCAAAATATAAAGAGCTCTAAAGGTCGGCTATCCTTTCTGTTTGTCGTAGATTTCCTTCACCCGCTGAATCGTGTCGGCGTCTTCCGGCGACTTGTCCGGCCTTAGGCGGACGATCCTGGGGAAGCGCAGGGCGTAACCGCTGTCGTGGCGGTCGGACTTCATCATGTTGTTGAAGGCCACTTCCAGGACAATCTTCGGCTCGACGACGCGGCGGAATCCTTGATCTTCCACTGTGTGTGCGAGGAACCACTCGGTCATCTCGGCGATCTCGGCGTCGGTCAGGCCGGAATACGCTTTGCCGATGTTGAGCAGGCGGTCTTTATTCGTGTCCCAGACGGCGAAGGTGTAGTCGCTGAGCACGCCGATGCGTTTGCCGTGACCGTACTCGACGGCGGTGACGACGACATCGAGCGTGGCCAGTTCACGCTTCATCTTCAACCAGGACTTGCCGCGCTTGCCCGGCGCGTACGGCGAGTTGAGGTCCTTGATCATCAGGCCCTCGTTGCCGCGCGCCTGCGCGGCGGCGAACAGTTCCTCCAGTTCGTCGGACGATGCGGCGCGGAACACAGGCGCGCGGATGATGCTGGCGTGGGCGAATTCCGCTTCTTCTCGAAATAGAAGCTGCCGTTGTCCCGTCTTTCTCTGTGCGCCTCCGTGGTGAGCCCGCTTTGCGGCCAGCAATTCGTCCAGAATTTGCGCGCGCTCCCGCAGCGGACGGTCGAGGACTAGCTCGCCTGCTGCATACAAGACATCAAACACGAGGAAAGCGACGGGAATCTCGCGCAGCATTTTGTCGGTGACCTTTTTCCTGCCCAGGCGCTGTTGCAGAACGCTGAAGGGGCGGGCGTGGCCGGCGGTTGGAGCGTGCGGAGTCTGCGCGGGAACGGCCACTTCGGAACTCTGGACAGGAAAGCCGGCCGCTTGCGCGGCCGTAGCGGGCAGGAGTGCCCGCTCCACATCTTCAAGTTCCATACGTTCAGGCTCCGCACGTTCATAGTCCCAGGCGACGATCTCTCCGTCGAGGATGGCGTCTTGCGGGAGGCCGGCTAAGGCGTTGGGGAGTTCGGGGAATGATTCGGTGATCTCGTCACGAGTGCGAGAGAAAAACTTAACTTCGCCTCCGGAAACATGCGCCTGCGCGCGGATGCCGTCGTACTTGTCTTCGACAGCGGCCTCAGCGAAGTAGCTCAAGCCCTCTTCCGGGGACTCGATCGGACTGGCGAGCATAAATCCCAGAGGATGGAACAGGCGCATCCTGGCTTCGGACAGCTTGCTCTCGGCGGCGAGGCGCACGGTCTCGCCAATGTCGCCTACGAGCATGTTTGCCCGCTGGACCTCTTTCGGGGACACGCCAAAAGCGCTTGCAATCGCCTCTTCGACCAGGCCTCACAGGCTTCGGCCAGATGCTGCATACCGTCCTCGGTGACCGGGCTAAGCCCCTTCAGGGCATACATTTGACAGGGTAACCTGTGTCGGACTCAGCCAACACCTGTGATACCCTATCAATTGGTTCGTGTCCCCCGGAAGGATCATCTAATCAACGTGCGTTTTGTGCGAAATTACTTGCGATTTCTTGCCGCCGTGCAGCTTCTGCCAGCTCTGGAGAGCGGGGAAGAGACTCTGGTTGGCGGACAGGCTGTGCTCGAGGGCGTCATGATGCGCTCTCCGCATGCGTGGGCCATCGCCTGCCGCAAGCCTTCGGGCGAAGTTGTCACCATGAGCGAGCCGCTGGAGCGTCCGTCGGAGAAGCATAAGTGGATGGCATGGCCGATCGTGCGGGGGGTGATGACGCTGGGCTATGCGATGAATCTCGGCTACCGCGCGTTGCGATTCTCGGCGAATGTGGCGATCGAAGATGCGATGCATTCCGAAGATGCTGCAGAGACAGCGACCCGTGTGGAGACGGGCGCCTCGCCCGTCCCGCCAGCGCGAAGCGCGGCGGAGTCGTCCCAGTCGCGGCCATCTTCTCAGACCCGTGAAAAAGCGGCGACTCTCAGCACCTGGCTGGCCGCCGTGAATATCGTTATCTCTCTGGCCTTCTTTATCTTCATGTACAAGTACATTCCGCTGCTGGCCGCGACGGAACTGAAAAAGATCGATCCCGCGTTAGGGGGACAGATTGTCTTCAACCTGGTCGACGGCGCGATCCGGCTGGGGCTGTTCCTTTTGTTTATCTGGGGAGTGTCGCTGTGGAAGGACATTCGCCGGGTGTACGAATACCACGGGGCCGAGCACAAGACGGTATTTGCGTTCGAGAATGGAGATCCGCTGACCATCCCTTCGGTGCAGAAGTATTCGACGTTCCATCCGCGGTGCGGCACCAGTTTCCTGATGACGGTCATGCTGATCTCGATCGCGTTCTACATGCTTATCCCGTTCACCACGTTCTGGGCACGGTTTGCGTCGCGCATTGTATTGCTGCCGGTGATTGCCGGCGTGTCTTACGAAATCATTCGCTTCGCGGCGAAGCACCGCGGTTCGCTGTTCGCGCTGATGACCGCTCCCGGCCTGTGGCTGCAACGCATCACCACCAAGCCTCCTTCGGACGATGAAGCTGAGTGCGCAATTGTGGCCCTGAACCACGCCATGTCGCTGGAGAAAGAGCGTGGCGGGGAATTGGTGATTGCCTAGCGGCTCCGCCGCGAATACTTCCTCTCGCCATCCAGATATCACTACAATTGCCGTAGAGACGTAACTTGTTACGTCTCGCCCGTCCACGACCACGGGTTCCTGCGGCTGGCCGAGACGTAGCAAGCTACGTTTCTACGAAGGCTGACCATGTTTGAACGATTGGACCAAATCGAAGCCCGCTACGAAGAGCTGACACAGGCGCTGGCGTCGCCGGAGATCATGAACGACTCGGCGAAATACCAGAAGACTGCCAAGGCGCATAGCGAAATCACGCCGGTGGTTGAGAAGTATCGCGAATACAAGGATCTGACCAAGGGCATCGCGGAGAGCAAAGCGCTGCTGGCCGACGAGAAAGATCCTGAAATGCGCGCTTACGCTCAGGAAGAACTCAACCAACTGCAGTCGCGCGTGGGAGCGGTTGAGGAAGAACTGAAAGTTCTGCTTCTACCCAAAGATCCGAATGACGAGAAGAACGTCATTCTCGAAATTCGCGCGGGAACCGGCGGCGACGAAGCTACGCTGTTTGCCGCGGAACTTTTCCGCATGTACACCCGGTACGCCGAAACGCAGCGCTGGAAGGTGGAGGTGCTGTCGACGTCGGAATCTTCGGTCGGCGGATTGAAAGAAGTGATTGCGATTATTGAAGGCAACCGCGTGTACTCGCAGCTCAAGTATGAAAGCGGCGTTCATCGGGTGCAGCGCGTGCCCGCGACCGAGCAGCAGGGGCGCGTGCATACCTCGGCCGTCACCGTGGCAGTCCTCCCGGAGGCCGAGGACGTGGACATCAAGATCGAAGCCAAAGATCTGCGCATCGACACGTTCTGTTCGTCCGGTCCGGGCGGACAGTCGGTGAACACGACGTACTCGGCGGTGCGGATAACGCACATCCCGACCAATACGGTGGTGAGTTGCCAGGACGAGAAATCGCAGATCAAGAATCGGGAGAAAGGCATGCGAGTGCTGCGCTCCCGCCTCTACGAAATCGAAATGGAAAAGCAGCAGGCGGCGCTGGCCAAAGAGCGCAAGGCCATGGTGGGCACAGGCGATCGCAGCGAAAAAATCCGCACCTACAACTTCCCGCAAAACCGGCTTACGGATCACCGCATCGGGTTCACCATCCACCAGCTCGACGCAGTGATGGATGGCAAGATTCAGCCGCTGATCGAGGCGCTGGTCACGCACTACCAAGCGGAGAAGCTGAAGGCGGAATCCGCCAGCGTGGTGTGATGCATCCATCCCACAATTTGGCACGGTAAACATGACCGACTTGCATACGACATTGGCAGGGATATTTTGCGACCGCTATGCATCCAACGCGTCGCGGGTCCGGGAACTGGCTGCGCCGCTCAGCGAGGCTCAATTCTGGCAGAAGCCTTTCACTTTCGGAAACAGCTTCGGCCATCTCGTGCTGCATCTGACCGGCAACTTGAACTACTACATCGGAGCGCAGATCGCGCAGACGGGATACGTGCGGGAGCGTCCGCGGGAATTTACGGACCCGAATCCGCCGTCAAAAGAAGAAGCTCTCCGGTGCTTCGAGGACGCGGTTGGCATGGTGGTGAAAGCCATCCGCATGCAATCTTCGGAAGACTGGGCGAAAGAATACTCTGCCGTCGGCACGAAAGCTCCCAATCGCTTGGCTATGATCATGCAGTGCGACGGGCACATGCAGCACCATATCGGACAGATGATCTATCTCATTTGTGGGTGCGTCGACGGGGGAGAGTGACGTTGCCACCTCGGACTTCCGAACCGGGTGTTCGGAGGAAACCCGTGCCGCCCCTACGGGGCTGTTACCTTTTTCGGTCGCGTACCCAGGACTTACGTCCTGGGCTAAATTATGCCGCCGCTCTGCGGCTGGAGTTTGGAGGAGTTTGCTCCACCGCACTCCCTGAATCTAATTCTTAAGTTAACGCTCGAGCGCCGTGCGTTCCAGATCAGCACCGCTCCTGCACTTTTCAGCGACCCGAAGTCGCGCCTTCTGGAATCGAATCTTTTGTTGCCTCCGTTCTCGTTGCCCCGTGGTGAAATAGATTTGTGCAATTGAAAGCTGTCCTCGCCTCGGCGATCAGCCGCCTCACCGCGGAGCAGGTTCCCTCTGCGCGGATGAACGCCGAGTTGCTGCTGATGTTCACCCTCGACTGCGACCGCGCCTATCTCTACGCGCATCCCGAGCGCGAACTCACCGCGGACGAACAGGGGCGCTACGACCTGGCACTGGGGGAACGCGCCCGCGGCGTCCCGGCCCAGTACATCACCGGACATCAGGAATTCTGGGGCATGGACTTCATCGTGACTCCTGCCGTGCTGATTCCGCGGCCGGAAACCGAGCATGTTGTCGGGGCTGTCCTGGCACTCGCCGGAGCCTCTAAGGATGCTCCTGACGCCGGGGGCCCTCAGGGGCTAAAGCCCTCATTCTTGTCAGCTGGTAGCGCCACGGCTGGAAGCCGTGCCCTTCCCGAAATCGCCGATCACGGTGCCCTTCGCGAAATCGGGGATCGCTCCTCCGTTGCTAAAGCCCCTGATCGGCCTGCCTTTCCCAAAACTGCTGACCGTCGTGCCCTTTCCAAGAACGATCATGACGGTGAAGCCGTCGTGGAAAGGGCTGGCGGGCGGGAGCGCTCGCCGCACACAATTCCGCTTCGGATCGCGGACGTTGGCACCGGTTCCGGTTGCATCGCGCTGGCGCTGGCGAAAGAGCTGCCAGGAGCGGTAATCTACGCCACCGACGTTTCCGCCCCCGCCTTGGAAATCGCGCGTGCCAATGCCGCCCGCCTCGGTTTCAGTGGGCGGATTGAGTTTCGTCAAACGGACCTGCTGGCGAAACTCACCTCCGACTTCGATTTCGTAGTCTCTAATCCACCCTATGTAGGTGAATCCGAAGAGGATCAGGTGCAGCTGGAAGTCCGCCGATTCGAGCCTCGCTCTGCTGTATTTGCCGGGCCGACGGGAGTCGAGGTGATTGCCCGGCTGATACCGCAGGCTCGCGCCGTTCTCCGTCCCGGAGGCTGGCTGGTGTTCGAGATCAGCGGCACCGTTGTAAGTCCGGTACAGCAACTGCTCCATTCCTGGGAAGATGTTCGCATCAACTCAGACCTGCAGTCGATTCCGCGAGTCGTGCAGGCGCGGAGACCCAAAAGCTAGGGAGCCGCCGGATTCTTTTGGATCCGAGGTGAGGTCGCGAATCGGCCTCACCGGCGCACTGCGGCTGGCAGGATCTCCTCGACATCGACGATGTCGGTTGGGTAAGTGCCGGTGTAGCAGGCTGAGCAGTAGGACATCTGGTCGCCTTCGCCGCAGGCCTTCTTTAAGCCGCCGAGGGAAAGATAGGCCAGAGAATCGGCGCCGATGTAGTCGCGGATCTCGTTCACCGATTTGTTGGCGGCGATGAGCTGTTTCTTGGAGGGTGTGTCCACTCCGTAATAGCAGGGCGAAATTGTGGGCGGACAGGAAATGCGCATGTGGACTTCGGTCGCGCCCGCGTTGCGGATCATACGAACGATCTTGCGGCTGGTTGTGCCCCGTACGATGGAATCGTCAATCAGCACGATGCGCTTGCCCTTCAGCAGGGAGCGCACTGGGTTGAGCTTCAGCTTGACTCCGAAGTCGCGCACGCTCTGGCTGGGCTCGATAAAAGTGCGACCGACGTAATGGTTGCGAATCAGCGCGAAGCGGAACGGGATACCGCTTTCAGCTGCGTATCCCACAGCGGCAGTGACGCCGGAATCGGGCACGGGCACGACCAGGTCAGCGTCGACCGGAGATTCCTGGGCTAACTGGCGTCCGAGGTTTTCGCGGCTGGTCTGCACGGCGCGGCCAAACACGATGCTGTCGGGACGCGAGAAATAAACATGCTCGAAGATGCAACTGGACTGCGGGGCGCTGGTGGAATAGAAGCGCGAAGTGATTTCGTCTGGTCCAACGACGATCAGTTCGCCAGGCTTGACGTCGCGCACGTATTCGGCGCCGATCAGGTCGAAGGCGCAGGTTTCCGAGGCGAAGACAATTGTGTCGCGGGCGTGACCATCGGTGGCCGGGACGCGGCCCATGGCCAGGGGCCGGAAGCCGCGCGGGTCGCGGGCAGCGAAGACGCGGTCGGCGCTCATCATCACCAGCGAAAACGCGCCATCCACCCTCCGCAGAGCGTCGGCCATCGCCTCGGGCAGGGTATGCTCGCGGGACAGCGCGATCAGGTGAACGATGACTTCTGTGTCGCTATTGGTCTGAAAAATCGATCCCTGGGCTTCGAGCCGCGAGCGCACGAGATGGGCGTTTACCAGGTTGCCGTTGTGCGCCAGGGCGATCGCGCCCTTGTTGGACTGCACCAGAATCGGCTGAGCGTTCAAGAGGGCCGAATCGCCGGCGGTCGAGTATCGCGTGTGTCCGATGGCGAGCGAACCTCGCAGCGGCGAGAGCACCTGTTCGGTAAAGATGTCAGCGACCAAGCCCATCGCCTTGTGCTGGCGCAGGGTCAGGCCGTCAGAGCTAACGATCCCGGCCGACTCCTGCCCGCGATGCTGCAGCGCATGCAGCCCCAGGTAAGCCAGCTTCTCGGCTTCTGGGTGGGCAAAGATGGCGACCACGCCGCACTCGTCATGAAATTTATCGGGAATTGGCATTTGGTAGTTGGCCTTTAGCTCTTGGCTCTTAGCTCTAAACACCCACTGAACCATGTGGGATAGGCGCCTTCGGCTGTCCGGCCGAGCAAAGCTCGGCTGCATCTGTGCTGCCTCTAGTAGGTCCATGGTCAAACTCGACGCCAAAACGCACCGCTTGAAGGCGAGTTGGAACCAATGTGCTTTCGGCACGCCTTGAAGGCGTGCCCTGATACGAATCTTTCCTCACCGATTCCTGGTTTGTCTTGCATCAATCTGCAGCTACCAACTCCGGATCGGTCCGCAGCGCCGACTCCAGAGCTGATTCATATGCCTCGCTCAGCGCCGAAATCATCGCCGAAATGACCACCTTGCCATCGAAAGAGACTTCAAGCCGATCTGGAATGGTCTCTCCGATCACATCCGCCGCGATGCCATACTTCTCCGCTACTTCTTTGATTCGCGAAAGCTGAGCCGGGTCGCAGGAGACCACGATCCGGCTGGCATCTTCTCCAAAAAGCGCGAACTCCGCGGGCAGTCCGCCCGATGCCACATTCACCCTTGCGCCCACACCCTTCGGAAACGCCTTTTCGGCCAACGCGACCGCCAAACCGCCATCGGAGCAATCGTGTGCGGAATCCACGAGTCCGTTTTGAATCAATTCAATGATCGCTTTCTGCAACGCGGCTTCGTTCTCCAGATCGAGTTCCGGCGGGTATCCCCACAGCGTGCCTAGAATTTCTTTGGCATACTCAGAAGAACCGAACTCACTCCGTGCATCGGTGATATCGCCCGGCGCGCCGGCGCGCAATAGCACGATGGTGCGTCCGGGCGCGGCGAAGTGCATCTTCGCAGTCTTGTGGACGTCTTCGAGAATACCCACAACGCCCAGAACCGGCGTGGGATAAATACCTTCGCCCAGCGTCTCGTTGTAAAAGCTGACGTTGCCGCCCGTGATGGGGACTTCCAATTCTTCGCAAGCCTTGGTGATGCCGTCAATAGTTTGCGAGAACTGCCACATGATGTGTGGCTTTTCAGGATTGCCAAAGTTGAGGCAGTTGGTGGCGCCGACCGGGGTCGCGCCCGAGCAGGCCACTTTGCGCGCCGCCTCGGCAACGGCGTGCATGGCGCCCAGCCGGGGATCGAGATAGCACCAGCGTCCCTTGCCGTCGAGCGCCATCGCAAGGCCGCGCTGCGAGCCCTTAATGCGGATCACTCCCGCGTCACCGGCGCCCGGCGCTTCAACGGTATTGGTCTGCACCATGTGGTCGTATTGCTGCCACACCCAGCGCTTGCTGCAGATGTTGGAGCTGGCCAGAAGGCGAGTGAGATTCGCAGTAAAGTCGCTGATTTCGCCCAGGCTGATGTGCTCGGGGATTTCACGGGGCACCGCAGGTTCCCACCGGGCAAGCGGTCGCTTGTACACCGGAGCGTCGTCGGTCAGAGCCTCATTGGGGATTTCCGCCACGACTGTGCCGTGCTCCAGCACGCGCAGTTTGTGGTCGGTAGTCACCTGCCCGACTTCGACGGCGTCGAGTCCCCACTTCTCGAAGACGCGGAAGACCTCTAGCTCGCGGCCTTTTTGGGCGACGAGCAGCATGCGTTCCTGCGACTCGCTGAGCATGATCTCGTAAGGAGTCATGCCAGTTTCACGCTGGGGCACACGATCGAGTTCGATTTCAATGCCGACGCCGCCCCGCCCGCCCATCTCGCAGGTGGAGCAAGTCAGGCCAGCAGCGCCCATGTCCTGAATGCCGACGATGGCGCCGGTTTGCATGGCTTCGAGACACGCTTCCAGCAGAAGTTTCTCGAGAAAGGGATCGCCGACTTGGACGTTGGGACGTTTGGCTTCCGAGGCCTCGCTAAACTCTTCGCTGGCCATGGTGGCGCCGTGGATGCCATCGCGGCCGGTCTTGGCACCGACATAAATCACTGGGTTGCCTTCGCCGGCGGCACGCGCGTAGAAGATCTGATCTTTGCGCACCAAGCCCAGCGCGAAGGCGTTCACCAGCGGATTGCCGGAATAACAGGGCTCAAATTTCGTCTCCCCGCCGAGGTTCGGCACGCCGAAGCAGTTGCCGTAGGAGGCAACGCCGCTGACGACGCCATCGAGAATGGAATGGTTCCGGTGAATTTCGGTTTTTGTGGAAGAAGGCTGTGTGGAGCGGACACTTCCTTCGACAGGCTCAGGGCACGCTTTGCCCGCTTCTTGTACACCGCCGGCAGTAGCGGGCAGGAGTGCCCGCTCCACACTTGCCCGGTTTGTGATCGGCCCGAAGCGCAGCGAATCCATCACCGCAACCGGCCGGGCTCCCATGGTGAAGATGTCGCGCAGAATCCCCCCGACGCCGGTGGTCGCGCCTTGAAACGGCTCGATGAATGACGGGTGATTGTGCGACTCGATCTTGAAGGCGCAGGCCCAACCCTCGCCGATGTCGATGATGCCGGCATTCTCGCCCGGACCCTGCAGAACGCGCTTGCTGCGCGTGGGAAGACGTTTCAGGTGCACGCGCGACGATTTGTAGGAGCAGTGTTCGCTCCACATCACGCTGAAGATACCGAGTTCGGTGAGGGTGGGCTCACGCCCGCCGAGAAGTTGCTTGATCTTGTTGTACTCATCAGGCGCGAGTCCGTGCTGCCGGAGAGTCTCCGGAGAAAAGGCAGTGGTCAAAGAGGTGGCCATGGAAGGAAGTTCTATTGTCGCATTTTGGCGGCGCCAGAGATAGGGTTGTGTTGAGGGGCCGTCGCGTCGCGGTTTGGCCTTCTCCTGCTACGATTCTTCTGCCATGAAATCGATCATTGTCGGAACCGCTGGGCACATCGACCATGGGAAGACGGCGCTGGTGAAGACGCTGACCGGGATCGACGCTGACCGGTTGATCGAGGAGAAGCGGCGCGGCATCACCATCGACCTGGGCTTTGCCCACATGGACTTGCCCGGGGAGAACGGCGAGACGCTGCGGCTGGGATTTGTGGACGTGCCGGGGCACGAGCGCTTTGTGCGAAATATGCTGGCCGGTGTGGGCGGAATCGACCTGGTACTGCTGGTCATCGCCGCCGATGAGTCGATCAAACCTCAGACGAGGGAGCATTTCGACATCCTGCAGTTAGTCGGCGTGAAACGGGGGATTACGGTGCTCACCAAGTCGGACGCCGTGGATGCCGAGACGCTCGATGTCGTACGGTTGGAAGTGGAAGAGTTTCTGCGCGGGACCTTTCTGGAGCCGCCGAAGGCTCCGATCGTCGCGGTGAGCGCGCTGACCGGGGCGGGACTCGATGAACTGAAGAAGGCGATCATCGCGGCGGCGGCTGAGGTCACGGCGCGGGATTCCGCGGCTCTGGCGCGGTTACCAGTCGACCGCGTATTCACGATGAAGGGGTTCGGCACCGTGGTGACCGGGACTCTAATTTCGGGGACGATCCGCCGCGAAGAAGAGTTGGAGATTTTTCCCACCGGGCAGCGGGTACGGGTGCGCGGAGTACAGGTGCACGGGCAGACGTCTGACGCCGCCATAGCAGGGCAACGCACCGCACTGAATCTGACTGGAGCTAGCACCGAAGATCTGGCCCGAGGCATGACCTTGGCGCCGCCATCGACATTTGCAGCAACGCGTTCGGTCGATGTGCAGTTGTGGCTGTTGTCTTCTGCGCCGCGGGTGCTGAAAAGCCGGACGCGAGTGCATTTTCACTCCAATTCGATGGAGACCGTTACGGAAATCGTGTTCCATCGGTCCACACAACTGAATCCCAGCCTCGAAAAGGTTGGAAGGTCCGCGACGCCGCAAATGGCGCCGGGCTCGGAAGCCTTCGCGCGCATCAAGTTTCCCGAGGCTGCGCTGCTGTTGCCGGGAGACCGATTCATCATGCGTCAGTTTTCTCCAGTGGTGACGATTGGTGGCGGGGTCGTTCTTGATGCGGCACCGATTCCGGGATTTAAGCTGGCGACTGTCGACACCCTCTTGCGAGCATCGGCTGCAGACGATCCGGTGGCAATGCTCACGGCTCGAATAGCCAGGCGCGGGTACAGCGGGTTGACCATGGCGCAGGCGGTGACCGAGACCGGATGGCGTAAGGAGTTGATTACATCTCGCTTGGCCGCGCCGCTGGCAGAGAAGACAGTGCTCCGCTTTGGCGATCTCTGGCTGGATTCCGCGGCCAAAATGGCTCTAAGCAGGCTGTTGCCGGAGACGCTCTCCGAGTTCCACCAAAAAAATCCGCTGGTCGGTGGGATGAGCAAAGAGGCGCTGCGGGAGACGTTCGATTTGAGCCCGGAAGTCTTTGCGGCGGTGATTGATTCTCTCGCACGCGAAAAGAAAATTGAAGTGGCCGGCGATTTGGTTCGCTTGCCGGGCCGGGGCGTGGTGATGAAGGACGAGGAGGCAGAATCGAAAAAGAAAATCGAAGAGGCATTTGCCGTGGCCGGGTTGAAGGTTCCGGCGCTGCACGAGGTGATCGCCGGGCTGAAGGTGGATAAGCTGCGGGCGCAGAAGATTATCACCCTGCTGTTGCGGGAAAAGGAACTGGTCAAGATTTCAGACGAACTGGTGTTTCACCGCAGTGCTCTGGAGCAGTTGCGGCGGCAGATTGCCGGGCAGAAGGCGAAGTCGCCGAAGATGGATGTAGCGCAGTTCAAGGAGTTGACCGGTGTGAGCCGCAAATATGCCATTCCGCTTTTGGAGTATCTCGATCGGGAGCGTGTTACCCGGCGGGTTGGGGATGTGAGGGAGATCCTTTAGGAATTGAATAATTGGGGAATCGGGTAATTGTGTAATTGAAAGACCTTCGCTGCAGAGTGAGCTGCCGCTTGCGCGGTCAGACTGGAAAATTCTCCTTTCCTCCGACATTGCATGGACGCAGGCACTTGCCACCGTGGTGGGCGAGCTTTTAGAGTCCGTGGAGGGCTCGGTCGCGCGCATCAGGTCGAAGAGCACTGTTACGGCACTGGAATCAGCGGGCGATTGCGTTGTGCAAGGCGCTGAGAGCGGACTTCCGTGACCAGTGGCGCGGGGTTCTGCTGAGGGGCGAAGCACTGCGGCGACTGTCGGAGAAGGCTGTATGACGGGGAGGGTACGAATCATTGGAGCGGGATTGGCGGGTTCCGAGGCGGCGTGGCAGTGTGCGCGGCGGGGCGTTGACGTGGAATTGTTCGAGATGCGCCCGGTGCGGCAGACGCCTGCGCATCAGACTGCGAATTTTGCCGAACTGGTGTGCTCGAATTCGCTGAAGTCGGACAGCGAGAACACGGCTCCCTGGCTGTTGAAGGAAGAGATGCGGCGCGCGGGTTCGTTGCTGATGGAGATTGCTCGGGAGTGTGCGGTTCCGGCTGGACACGCGCTCGCGGTGGATCGAGTCACATTCGCTGCGCAGGTCACTGAGGCTATCTCACTACAGCCGCGGATTACAGTGCGGCGGGAGGAAGTGACCGAGATCGATGAAAAGGGGAGCGTGACCATCATTGCCACGGGGCCGCTGACTTCGGAGGGACTGGCTTGCGAGATTTCCAGACTGAGCGAGAGTTCTGGGGAAAGCGACATCTCACGTGCGCCCGCGCCGCATAACAGCCATCTCTACTTTTACGATTCGATCAGCCCAATCGTGGAGGCGGACTCGATCGACATGTCCCGCGTGTATTTAGCGGCCCGCTACGACAAGGGCTCGGCGGACTACATCAACTGCCCGATGACGCGGGAGGAGTATGACGGGTTCTATGATGCGCTGGTCGCGGCGAAATCGGTCGAAGAACGCGATTGGGAGAACCTAAACTATTTCGAGAGCTGCTTGCCGATCGAAGAGATTGCGCGGCGCGGGCGCGACACGCTGCGCTTCGGACCAATGAAGCCAGTGGGGCTGAAGGATCCGCGGACGGGCAAGATGCCTTACGCAGTGGTACAACTGCGGCAGGAAAATCTGCGGGCCGATTCCTACAACCTGGTTGGGTTTCAGAATCATTTGAAGTTCGGCGATCAGGGGCAGGTGTTGCGCCTGATCCCGGGACTGGAGCGCGCGCGCTTCCTGCGCTACGGGCAGATTCATCGTAATACCTACATCAATGCGCCGGCTTTGCTGCGGGAAACGCTGCAGATGAAGGCACATCCCGGCGTATTGTTCGCGGGTCAAATCTGCGGCGTTGAGGGCTATGTCGAGTCGATCGCGACCGGGTTGCTGGCGGGCGTCCACGCTTCGGCGCTGGTGACGGGCGACGAGGTCGTGCCGCCGCCGCGGGCCTCGGCGTTCGGGTCTCTAACCCATTACATCACGCACGCGGACGCTGGAAATTTCCAGCCGGCCAATATCACCTTCGACTTGCTGCCTCCATTGGAGAAGAAAATTCGCGACCGGAAAGAGCGGCATCGTATGCAGTGCCAGAAGGCTCTGCAGGAGTTCGACCTGTGGCTTGGGGCCACGGTCATAAAAGCAAAAGGCTGTAGCTGATGCAAGCTCTACTGAATCGCGGCCAGGATTTTGGGTACGATGCCGAAGCCGATAACCGTGTAGTTAACGTTCTGCGCCGGCAGCGGTTTCATCGAGCTTGTTCGTGCTGATGTTTTCATCTGAAGTTACTCACAAAGTGCAGAAAACACCGCGCTACTCACGCGCGCGAAAAAAGCAATGGCCAAAAAGTCCCATTTGCATCGGCGGCACTTTACAGCGATCACGTTTCCAGATAGCATCCAACTCGCTCCGACATTCTTCATATTGAGAAAAGCCTCTGCAGGCTTGCGATCTCAGCGGTCGCTCCCGGCAGATTGCGAGAGTCTGATGAAACCAAAGCGCACGATTCTGTGTGTAGACGATAACGAACAGTCTCTGTCCCATCGCAAGATCATGCTGGAGACGCGCGGCTACCGAGTGGCCAGTTTTTCCCGCGGGGAAGAGGCGCTGGAGCGCTTTCTTCGCGGGGACATCGACCTGGTGATCGCCGACATGGCCATGCCTGGAATTGACGGCCCGCAACTGATTGCGAAGATCAAGGAGATGTCGCCACATACTCCCGCGATCCTGATTTCAAGCAAATTCCGCATTTACGACCACGATTCGCAAGCGGACGTCTTCCTGACCAAGGGAATGTACGCTCCGGTGGATCTGCTGGAGCGCGTGCGCCAGTTGCTGGTGCGGAAACGCGGGCCCAAGCGGATGCAGCAGAGGCCGGCCGCGATGGCGCACCACGTCGGCGTCGCCTGAAATTTCTTCCCCAAGCGCAGATCGCTCATTTCTTTTCATCGTTCATGTAAGATTCCTATCAGGCATGGCCGGAGCATTCATCGAAGCCAGAGATCTGCGCAAGACCTACCACGTCGGCAAGATCGAGGTCGAAGCGCTGCGCGGCATCTCTTTCAGCGTGCAAAAGGGCGAGTTTGTCAGCGTAGTCGGCCCGTCGGGGAGCGGGAAGTCAACGCTCTTCTATCTGCTGGGCGGACTTACGCGGGCCGACGGGGGCAGCGTGGTGCTTGACGGCGACGATCTGGCCAAGCTCTCGGATGCCGATCGCACCCGCATGCGCAAGCACAAGATCGGATTCGTCTTTCAGAAATTCAACCTGCTTCCGACCCTCGATGCTCGCTCGAACATCCTTATAGCGCAGGAAATTTCGGGCAACGGCGATCGCGATCCGGCGCATTTCAACCGCATCACTGATTTGCTGGGTCTGACCCAACGCCTGCGGCATCGGCCGGCGGAACTTTCCGGAGGCGAGCAGCAACGCGTCGCCTTAGCGCGGGCTCTCATTAACAAGCCTGCTGTGGTTCTCGCCGACGAACCGACGGGGAATCTCGATTCTAAGAACTCCGAAATTGTGCTCAGTATGCTGCGACGATCGAATCAGGAACTTGGCCAGACTGTGCTGATGATCACGCACAATCCGGAAGCGGCGAAGTATGGCGACCGCATCATTCACATGCGCGACGGACAGATTGTGAAGCCGGAGGACGATCCGCAGTGGGTGGCACATTAGACATCGGCTCCGGACGGTGACCGAGACGGCAGCGCCAGTCGCGATGTTATCCTAGAGAATCTTATCTGCCGATGAGGGCTGCAACCTTCCATGTCCAACCCAGAAACCCCTGAAAACCAGCCTGTCCCCGAAACCACGGAGTCGTTCGGCGACATTCTCTCTCAATATCAGAAAAGCCATGCGCGCAAGGCCGAGGGCAGCAAGCAGATCCAGGCCACGGTGATCGCGGTAACAGCCGAATCCGTGTTTTTCGATATCGGATACAAGTCGGAAGGCATCCTGCCGTTGGCGGCGCTTCAAGGTGAGACCGCGAAGCCGGGCGACAAGTTTCTGGTGACCGTCAAGGGCCGAGATCCGGACGGCTATTACGAGCTTTCGCGCTTCAAAGTCGAGCGGCCCATGGATTGGACGGCGCTCGAAAGGTCCTTCGCCGACAAGGCGGCCGTGCTGGGAACGGTGACTGCGGTGGTGAAAGGCGGATTCAGCGTCGATGTGGGGGTGCGCGCGTTCATGCCGGCCTCGCGCAGCGGCGTGCGCGATGCGGCCGAGATGGAAAATCTGGTGGGCCAGGAGATTCGCTGCCGCATCATCAAGCTCGACGTGACGGATGAAGATGTGGTCGTCGACCGTCGCGCGATCGCGGAGGAGGAAGAGCGCTCCGCTAAAGATCGCCTCTACTCGCAGATCAAAGAGGGCGAGATCGTGAGTGGCACGGTGCGCAGCCTGACCGATTACGGCGCGTTCGTGGATATCGGAGGAGTCGACGCTCTGCTCCACGTGGGAGAGATCGCCTGGGGGCGCGTCAACAAGCCGTCGGACGTGCTTTCCGTGGGTCAACAGATCGAAGTGAAGGTGCTCAAACTCGGGACCGACGCGGACAAGCGGCGCATTTCGGTGGGCCTGAAGCAACTGCAGCCGCACCCATGGGACGCGGTGGCGCAAAAGTATAAGGCCGCCGATCGGGTGCGGGGGACCGTCACCCGCCTGGCCGAATTCGGCGCGTTCGTCGAACTGGAGCCCGGCATCGAAGGATTGATTCACATTTCGGAGATGTCGTGGTCGAAGGGCAAAGTCAGGAAGCCGAGTGACGTTGTGAAGCAAGGCGAAACCGTCGAGGCGGTAATTCTGGGAGTCAACGCGGCCGAGCGTCGCATTTCGCTCGGACTCAAACAAGCGTTGGGCGATCCATGGGCTGACGTGCCGCAACGGTTCGCGGCTGGTTCGGTGGTCGAGGGCCCGGTCACCAATGTCACAAAATTCGGCGCCTTCGTGCAGGTGGCGGAAGGAATCGAAGGCATGATTCACGTCAGCGATATCAGCGCCGAAAAGAGAATCAACCAGCCGGGAGACGTGCTACGGGTTGGACAGGTCGTCAAGGCGCAAGTGCTGGCTGTTGACCTCGATAAGCGGCAGATGCGGCTGGGCATGAAGCAGTTGGTGCCGACCGGCCTCGATGAGTACATCGCCGAGCACAGCGAAGGCGACGTGGTCACGGGCCGGCTTATGGATGATGCGGGCGACCGCACCCGCGTGGAATTGGGTGATGGTATTCACGCGACCTGCAAAGTCGCAGCGGCCCCTGTGCCACAGAGCGAGGCAGGGAAGTCATCCAAAGCGGACCTGTCATCGCTCAGTTCGATGCTGCAGGCACGGTGGAAGACCGGCTCCGGCGGCCCTCCCAAGACCGAGCCGGCGCGCGCCGGACAGGTGCGCAGTTTCCGCATCGTAAAGCTAGACCGGGCGGCGAAGAAAATCGAACTGGAATTTGCTTAGCTAACGGCGGCCAACCGGCTTGCCATGGCGGTTACTCTCGCCCGGCCGCGTCTCACGCATGGGGCCGGGAATTGGCGCAAAATGGCGCAAGATCCGTTGCTGAGCGGGAGTAAGGGGTCGAAGGCGCGGCCATGCCCCACAATACCACCGAGGTCATGGCCTCAACACGGCCTGCGCAAAGGCTGGGCAGTCATTGGCGATCTGTCGCATACTCCGCAAGCCATAGATCGTCCACATTGCCCCGCATCCACAGATCAACCCATGCTCAATCTTTCACTTTCTCTATATCAGGATCCTACTGTGCTGTCCCCCCTCTAGCAGAATCGACGGAAAACAAACCTCTGCACTGGATAGAACATTTTAAGGCGCTCGACTTCTCCATGTTAACTGTGATTAACTATTGAGCATCAGCCATACTTAACGCACCTGCCTGTTGAGTGGTGGACTGTTGTGGGGTTCGAAATGCAAGTTTGCCGTTCTTTTCTAGGTATCGCCGTTTTCTGCCTGTTCTCCATGCAGGCACTAGCTCAGGGCGAGACTACGAGCGCGATTCAAGGGCAGGCGACGGACCCCAGCGGAGCTGCGGTTTCCGGTGCGACGGTGACAATCACAAGCCTCGACACAGGTTCGAAGCGTAGCGCGAGGACGGACGAGGCAGGTCGATTCAATTTCCCACAGCTAAAGCCCGGCGCATACAAGGTCGAGATCGAGACGCAGGGCTTCGAGTCGCAAACGGCGGCCCATGTCTTCTCAGGTCTGGGTCAGAAACAGACGGTCAATTTCAACCTGAAAGTCGCTCACGCAAATCAGGTCGTCGAGGTAAGCTCGGAAGCTCCCATCATCAATCCCAGCAACTCAAACACATCCACGACTCTGGCTGCTCCCGCACTCGAAGACCTCCCTAATCCGGGTGGCGATTTGACGTACCCATTGCAGTTCGCTCCCGGTGCGCTCATCAACACGGCAGGAAGTGGTAACGACTTCGTCGGCGGCACGAACGGGTACGGGAATGTGGAGTTTAACGGGTTGCCCGCCCTCTCCAATGGCTACATCGTTGACGGGCTGGAGACAAATGATCCCCTGACTAATCTCAACAGTGGGCTCTCGACCAATCTGGTGTTGGGACTGAATTCGATCTCGGAAGTGACTGTGAATACGCTCTCATACTCCGTCGATCAGGGCAGGTATGGTGCATCTCAGGTCAACTACGTCACGAAATCGGGCACAAACCAGTTCCATGGCAATCTTTACGAACTCTGGAATGGTTCAATTCTCAATGCAGCGGACTATTTCACCAACGCCACGCCGGGAAACCACAAACCAGGCTCGAATGTGAACCATTTCGGCGGCAGCTTAGGCGGGCCAATTGTTCATAACAAGCTATTCTTCTTCTTCGATAGTGAGTGGGTGCGTATCGCGCTGCCCATCGTCACGCCCGCTACCGTTCCAACTCCCGCATTTCAGAATTACGTTTTGCAACAACTTCCGCTCGGCGGAACCGATGCCATAACCGGATCGACGTACGCGCCCGCCCCGGAACAGGCGCCTTTTTACCAGAAGCTGTTCTCACTTTACGGGAATACATCCGGTGTCCCTCTTGCGGTGCTGGGATGCCCATTCAATTCGGACGGCTCTCAGTCTTCCGGCGCAATACCGAACGGCAACGGCTGTGCCAATCGACAAAGTGTTTCGCATTCCAGCGACGACCACGAGCAGGTGCAGACGGCAAGAGTGGACTACAACATCAACACGAACAATACCGCGTGGTTCCGCTTTCAGGCGGATACGGGTGTGCAGGCTGCGTACACAGACCCGATAAATCCGTTGTTCAATTCCATTTCGCCGCAGCCGCTCTATTCCTTCGCATCGGGCTACACGCGCGTCTTTTCGCAGAATCTCGTTAACTACTTCAATCCCGCATTCTCCTGGTATTCCAGCCTGTTCGCACCAAGCAATTTCCAGAAAACGGTGGCTGCTTTTCCCATCGTGCTACAAGGGAGCGGAGCAAATGCCCCTTTCACAACGGTGGGAGGCCTCGACAATACTTGGCTTCAGGGACGGCGGGCTTCCCGTTTCTTCATCAACGACAATTTGGCTTGGAGCCGGGGATCGCATGAGATCAGGGTTGGGACGAACATTCGAATATTCCGCCTGAATGATTTCGACTTTGGCGAGGGCACGGTGCCTCTCGTCACGTATACGGACTTGCCGCAGTTCATCTATGGGGTGGCATCCACCGCGTCGAAGACCTTCCCAACGTATGCCAACGAACCGTTCAACTTCTTGAATCTCGATTTGTACGCACAGGACACATGGAAGGTCACGAAAAAGCTGACGTGGACGATTGGAGTCCGCAGCACCTTCAATTCGAATCCTCTCAACCCGCACGACGAAGTAGGCCGGCTTCGGGGATCATTCGATTCGATTTCACACGATTTGAACCAGCCCCTCAGCGATGCCATTCAGACGCACCTTGGGAACCTGTTCTCATCTACGCCCCTCGCCATCCTGCAACCGAGGACAGCAATTGCCTGGCAGATCGAGCCGAAAACTGTGCTCAGAACCGGATTCGGACTGTTCAGCGATCTTTTGCCCGGAACCGTTGCTGACCTTGTGGGGATGAACCCGCCTTATGCGCAGACATTTCAAGGCGGTCTTCTTGGCAGTGTCGGTGGAACTGCGATTGCGCCGGGAGTCCCGAACAGCGCGGTGGATGCAACCGTTGCCGCAAACCAGAGGTTCACTTCCGGTTTCGCGCAGCAGCAACTCTCATGTGCGTCTGCCCTCGCCGATTCCTCTACGTGTCTTCCTCCCGTTGCCATCACAGCCGTACCGAACGGAGAACTGCACGCACCGTACTTCATGCAGTGGAGCCTCGGCATCGAACATCAAATCGGGACGACTGCGAGCGTTCAAGCTCAGTATGTGGGCACCCGCGCCGTGAACCAACCGTACCTCACCCAGGTCAACGGCTACCAAACCGCGTGTCAGGGCTGTTTTGCGCCCTTTCCTTACATGCAGCCCACCGATCCGCGCTTCGGCGCGGTCACTCAGTTCTCGACCGGAGCGAACAGTCACTACAACGGCCTGCAACTGACTGCCAATAAGCGAATGGGACACGGGCTCCAAGGACAGGTCAACTACACGTGGAGCCATTGCTTGGACACGGTCTCGAACGGCGGTTTCCTTCAGTTCTCGGCGGGAGGAATTCTCTCGCCCCTGCCCGGTGAGCTTCACCGAGATTACGGCTCTTGCGATTACGACATCAGGCAGAATCTCACCGGGCAGTACGTCTATCAGCTTCCCCTGAAAGTTCACAGCGTATTTGGATATGTCCTGAACGGCTGGCAGTTATCTGGTACAGTCTTCTGGCACAGCGGAGTCCCATTCTCAGTTCTGAGCGCGCCGTATTCGGCGAGCGGACAGGGAATCGTTCAAGGCAGCGGCCCGCAGTTCGCCAGTATTGTTCCCGGCGTGCCCCTGTATGAGCATCGTCCAATTCCGGGGATCACGCAGCCCGGAACCATCCAGTGGCTCAATCCAAATGCTTTTATTTCTGCGGTCGATCCGAGCACGGGAGCGTGCGGGGATACTCCGCAGAACTGTCAATTTGGAAATCTCGCTCGCAATGCTTTGCGCGGCCCTGATTTTGTGTGGAGCGACTTCTATCTGACGAAATGGTTCCCGGTGACCGAGCACCTGAAGGTGCGCTTCGATGCCCAATTCTTTAGTCTCTTCAATCATCCGAACTTCGGTTTGCCGAGCATGGTGCTAGCTGGCATCCCCGGCAAACCTTCAACACAAACGGGCTTTGGCGCTCTCACGTATACAACATCGCCCCCGACTGGGTTATTAGGAGTTGGGCTCGGCGGCGACAGCAGCCCACGAATGATCGCGTTTCAACTGCGCCTCGAATTCTAGCTTCGCCAACACGCGGTCGAGTGACTGCTTTGCCAGAGCCACCATTTTGCGAAGCGTTCGGCTAGATTCACGCTCTTCTCAAGACCTTTATTTGGTAATGCCAACGCCCGAGCCGCCCTGATCCAAGTCATTTATCAGTTTTGACCGTTCACGGAAGTAGTCCATATCGGCATTGGCGTGCGGGAACAAATCCCCAACGTTGGTGAGTTACCACCTGCCACTGGTTCGAACCTTTACCGGCTGACCACCCGATTCCGCCAATCTCGTCATTCGTCGCTCAACAACTTGCAGGCACGCTGGCGAGACCCTTTCGGACTACCCCATGAAAAGGCGCAAACTGGAGTCGGTTTCGCCAGAAGGCCCCGCCTGTATTACGATCATGTCCGGCTTTAGAGGAGGGGACATGACCGAAGCAACGCAGAGCCACCACCATCCAGATTACGATCAGCGAATCAAAGCAGTTGAAGAGCAGATCAAGAGACTAGAGAAAGAAGTCAGCGACCTGAAACGGAAGTTGGAAACTCACGATCACCCGCATTCCCACTGAGGAAACGGACGAGGCCAACTTTATCTAGCGTTAGACACTACGTATACGTAACGCAAGTTGCCTGACCCCGTGTTGGTGACGTTGTGCTCCGTCTCCGGTCCGGCTGCCACAACGTATCTGTTTTTAATCAATAGAAAACCACCTTCAGGTGTGACGCAAGCGTGGCGCATCTTGGCCTTGTATGAAGCGATGGTAAATATTGCTTGGGTTAGATCGTTTGCCCTCTACTAGAATCAACCCATGAGGTTTCCGGTCGCGCAAATCTCAGCCCTCATCCTGCTTGCCGCGGCTTGCTCTGCCCAGGACTCGCACTTTTCACCCGAGGCCCAGCAGATTCCAGTTCCCGAATGCCTGACGATGAAGGGCCTGTGGGAGGGCGGATCGAAGCGCTGCAGCCAGGCAGAACACGAAGCGTGGCTTGCCGATATCACGCACTGGAGAACGGAACGGCGCATCCGCATCGGCTACAACGGTGCTAGATACGATTTGCCCGCCCTGAAATGGACGCAGTCGAGTTTCATGCAGCCCCAGATGATGGTCCACGATCGCTACTTTTACGATCCAGTAGCTGGCAAGTACACGGTGGACCGTTATCTCGACGATCTGGAAAAGCGCTACGGTGGAATCGATGCCGTCCTGATCTGGCCCACTTACCCAAACATGGGAATCGATAATCGGAATCAGCACGATCTGATTCGCAGCATGCCCGGCGGCGTTGCCGGCGTAAAGCAGATGATTGCCGACTTCCATCGCCGCGGAGTGCGCGTGTTGTTTCCGATGATGATGTGGGACCAGGGAACGCGCGATCCCGGAATGCCGTGGCCAGATGCGATCGCCAGCCTGATGGCCGAGATCGGCGGCGACGGCATCAACGGCGACACGCAGGACGGCGTCCCGTTGGCCTTCTCACTGGCCGCTGATAAAACCGGCCACCTCCTCGCGTTTGAACCCGAGGAAAGCCCCGCGGACGAAGCCTTAGCGTGGAATGTCATGACCTGGGGCCAATACCAGTTTCCGTTTACTCCGCTCGTCGACAAATACAAATGGCTTGAACCGCGGCACATGGTGAACATCTCGCACCGCTGGGCTCATGAGAAAACCGACGACTTGCAGTTCGTGTTCTTCAACGGAGTTGGCTGGGAGAGTTGGGAGAACATCTGGGGCATCTGGAACGGAATCACGCCGCGCGACGCGGAAGCCACCCGACGCGTTGCCACCATCGAGCGCGGAATAGCGCCGTTCTTGGTGAGCAAAGATTGGGAACCGATGTCACCGATGCTCCGATATGGCGTGTACGCCAGCCGCTGGCCGCTGGAGGCACAAACCGCCTGGACGATCGTCAACCGAAACGAGTACGACGTCGAAGGAGACCAGATAGAGGTTCCAGTCATCAAAAATCGTCGCTATTTCGATCTTTACCACGGAGTAGAACTCAAGGCCGAGATTCGACCGAGCGGAAGGGCTGCACTCGTCTTCTCCATCGAGGCCAAAGGATACGGTGCCATCCTTGCAACCAACGCCGCTCCAGAGCAGGGAATCGTGGCCTTGATGGCCAAGATGAAGTCCATGACCGCATTCCCTTTGTCGAGTTATTCGCACGAATGGAAGGTCCTCCCTCAACAGATCATTCCGATTCCAGCGACGAAGGCTGCGATCACCGCGCCCGCGGGCATGGTCAAGATTCCGGCATCTGATTTCCTTTTCAAGGTTTCCGGAATCGAAATCGAGGGATTCAACGATATTGGCGTCGACGTGCAGTATCCCTGGGAAGACTCACCCCGTCGTTTTCACGAGCATCTCATGCACGTGGAGTCTTTTGACATCGATAAGTACCCGGTCACGAATGCGGAATTCAAGAAGTTCATGGACGCCAGCCACTATCACCCCAAAGACGACCTGAATTTTCTCCGTGATTGGAAAGACGGAAGCTATCCGAAGGGATGGGGAAACAATCCGGTGACATGGATTTCCCTGGAGGACGCGCGTGCCTACGCGAGCTGGGCCGGAAAGCGCCTGCCCCACGAATGGGAGTGGCAATATGCCGCCCAGGGCACTGACGGCCGCCTTTATCCTTGGGGGAACGCATGGGACGATAGCGCTGTGCCCGCGCCTGATAAATCCCGCACCATGCGAGGTCCCGAGCGAGTCGACGCGCATTCGAAGGGAGTCAGTCCGTTTGGTGTAATGGATCTGGTTGGAAATGTATGGCAATGGACCGAGGAGTTTGTCGACGACCACACCCGCGGCGGCATTCTCCGCGGCGGCAGCTACTATCAGCCGCAGGGCTCGATCTGGTACTTCCCCCAGGCCTACAAATTGAACGAGCACGGCAAGCTCCTCCTGATGTCCCCCAGCATGGACCGCTCCGGCGCAGTCGGATTTCGTTGCGTAGTAGACCCGCAGTAAGCAGTGTACTTACTTCAAAGCGGCGTCATCCTGAGCGCAGTCGTTCTCCAGGCGGAGCGAAGGATCTCCTAGCGACGGATCTCGCCCGGACCAACGCAGAGGCCTTCATTGACAGTTCCCGCAGTCTCCTATTGAATAAAAGTAGGCTGCAACGCGACCCTGCGACTTGGTTTACGGTTCGGCGGCCGATTTCAAATTCACTTCAGGAGCACCGAATGTCAGCACCCAGCCGCCGGCCCGAGATTCGCCGGCGCCGTACCCGCAAAGAAAAAATTGTCCAGTTGCGCAAGCGCCTGGCCGGCGCCAAAACCGATGCCGACCGCACCCGCATCACCGCAAAACTCCACAAACTCGCCATTGGATCGCCTGGCCAGCCCTTAGTGAAGTAATCTCAGCACGGGCCGGGGGAAACGCTGGAGCGAGGCTGATTTGAAAAGGCACGGCCTACAGCCGTGCCGTTAAGTGCCGCAAAACCAACCCGGCTTCAGCCTCTGAGGGACTATTCCCACGACCAAGAATAATCTTCTCAACAGCCGGTTAGTCGGCGGCGGGCTGACTGGCATGGGCTTTTCCATCGTCCGCGATCTGACGGTACGTATCAAGAATCCGGCGTACCGAGGATTCCCAGGAAAATTTTGCCGTCTGCTGATATCCGCGTTCTTTTAGGCGGTTGCGCAAAGCCTGGTCCGTAAGAACGCGATGCAGGGCGCGCATGATCTCGAAAACGTTTTCCGGATTCACCAGCACCGCTGCGCTGCCCACCACTTCCGGCAGAGACGTAACATTGGAAGTGACGACCGGCGTTCCATGCGCCATGGCTTCCAGCGGTGGCAATCCAAAGCCTTCGTACAGCGACGGGAAAACGAAGACCTTCGCTTCGTCATAGAAAATTCGCAGCACCTCGATCGGGACGAATCCCAGGAAGCGCACATCGTTCTGCACTCCGCTGCGAACCACCGTGCGCCGCAGATCGGGATTGCCCGAGAGATCGTCTCCAATAATGATGAGCTTGAGATCGGGATAGATCTGGTCGCGCTCCAGCGCGGTTTTCAGCGCCGAAAAAGCTTCGATCATGCGCACCACGTTCTTGTGCGGACTAATCCGCCCCGCATACAGCAAAAAAGGATAAGTCACCTGGTACCGTTGCGCGATCAGTTCGCGATCGGCAGCACTGGCATGCCCGTGGAGGAAGCGTTCGTCGATGGCGTTGTAGACCACTTCGATGCGGTCGGCGGGAATCTCAAACAGCTTCTCGATTTCTGTCTTGGTGAAATTCGAAACCGCGAAAATGCGGGCCGCGCCGCGCAGCACGCGCCGGGTCAACTGAAAATGCAAAGAACGCCAGAAGCCGTTCTGCTCTCGCGCTCGCGCCATATGCTCGAGCATGTCGTGCACGGTCATGACATAGGGGCAAGGCAGGGCGCGCGGCACCGAAAAAAGATTCGGCACATGCACCAGGTCGCACTCCAGCCGCTTAAGAGCCGTGCGGAATTCGCGATATCCCTGCAGTGACTGCTCTGGAGCGGTCAGCGGAACGGAGTGGAAGTTCGGTGGCAGTGCCCCAATTTCCTGCACTCGGGCAGGAGTTCCGATGAGAAAGTATTCATTCTCGTGATCGAGCCGCCCCAGCGTACGAACCACGTTGCGGATGTAAGTGCCTACGCCAAACTCCGTCATCCGCCGGATGTCGATGGCGATCTTCACCGCTGGCATTTAATCACAGAGGGCGCACTTCGGCTAGGACTCAGGACACGCTCCATGGGAACGCGCTTGACCGTAGAGACGTCGCTCGCAACGTCTCTGTCGCCAGCATTTCGAATGCTGCCAGCAAGACGTAGCCAGCTACGTCTCTACGGCAGGAAGCTGATCTTTAGCCGCGAGCCAGAATTCGGCACACTCTGGAATCACGCTCTTACTTCCGCCTGCGCCTTCGCCCGCCGCTCCGCATACAGCGGAAACGCCTCGCACAGATCCAGCACCTGCTTGCGGACCTTGGCGAGCGCCGCCGCGTCCGTGCGATGCAGCAGCCCCTCGGCGATCCAGCGCCCGATATGGCGCATCTCCCCTTCCTTCATCCCCCGCGTGGTCATCGCGGGAGAGCCGATGCGAATTCCACTCGGCTTCAATGGCGGATTAGTATCGAACGGAATCGCGTTCTTGTTGACTGTAATTCCAGCCTCGCCCAGCGCTTTTTCCGCGTCGCTGCCCAGCATACCCTTCGAGAAGACGTCGACGAGCATAAGATGCGTGTCGGTACCGCCAGAGATGATGCGGAATCCTTCGTCTGCCAGCGACTGCGCCAGCACCTTGGCATTGGCCACGACCTGCCGCGCATAGTCGCGGAACTCCGGCTGCATCGCTTCGTGGAAACAAACGGCCTTGGCCGCGATGATGTGCACCAGCGGCCCGCCCTGCATTCCTGGGAATACCACTTTGTCGATGGCCTGTGCGAATTCGGCTTTGGAAAGAATCATTCCCGAACGTGGCCCGCGCAGTGTCTTGTGGGTAGTCGACGTCACGATGTGCGCGTGCGGCACCGGCGAAGGATGCGCGCCTCCGGCCACAAGTCCGGCGAAGTGCGCCATGTCGACGAGATACAGCGCCCCGACTTTGTCGGCGATCTGCCGCATGCGGACAAAATCGATGATGCGCGGATAAGCGCTGCCTCCGCCGATAATCAGCTTCGGCCGTTCTTTCTCGGCAAGCTTTTCCAGTTCGTCGTAGTCGATAGTTTCAGTTTCTTTGGTGACACCATAGGGAACAATCTTGTAGGTCTTCCCCGAAAAATTCAGATGATGGCCGTGCGTAAGGTGTCCGCCATGCGCCAGGTTCAACCCGAGAATCGTGTCGCCGGGCTGCAACACTGCGGCGTAGGCCTCCATGTTGGCCTGCGATCCGGCATGTGGCTGAACGTTCGCATGTTCGGCCCCAAACAATTGCTTCGCGCGATCGCGCGCCAGGTTCTCAACGACATCAGTAAACTCGCACCCGCCGTAATAGCGCTTGCCGGGATATCCCTCAGCATACTTGTTCGTGAACACTGATCCCGCGGCTTCCAATACCGCCTCGCTGACGAAGTTCTCCGAAGCAATCAGTTCAAGCCCCTCGTGCTGGCGCCGGGTCTCGTTGTCAATGGCCGCGGCAATCTGCGGATCGATCTCGTACAGCGGGCGATACATCTTTGAAGGTGTCATGTAATTTTCCTGGTTTCGTAAACGTCAGCGCGGTGAAGCTCCATATACCGTTCTGGCGACTTCACCGGCGTGAATCCGAATTGCTGGTAAAGCCCGTGCGCGTCGCGGGTAAGAAGAATCCATCGCCGTAAACCTTGCAGCGCAGGATGCTGCATGATGCATTCCATTAGCCACTTGCTCAGTCCGCACCCGCGATGCGATTCCAGCACAAATACATCGCCGATATATGCCACCGTAGCGAAGTCGCTCACCACTCGGGCGAACCCAACCTGCGCCCCGCTACCATCATAAACGCCAAAGCACAACGAGTGCTCAATCGATCGCTGCACGACGTCCCGTGGAATCCCCTTAGCCCAATAGCAATTCGTCAGGAAGTCGTGAATCACATCCAAGTCGAGCCGAACTTCGTCGGTGCTGATCAGGAACTCGCCACGGCGGAACTCGACCACGATGTCGGGATTGGCAACAGGCCTCAAGTCCACATTCTAAACCGTGTAAATCGTCGTGGGACTTAGCGTCGGCCCAATCGGAAGGGCACGACTTCCAGTCGTGCCGCAACCAGCCTGCAAAGGTCCGGCTTCAGCCGCTGGGGTTCGCTTCGAAGGCATAACGGCTCAAAGTCGAGCTCGCCGACGGCGTGAGTGCCGCCCTTCAAAACGCCGTCCGCAAAAACGACGCCAGCTGCCACCCGTCCATATATTTGTAAGGAGTCTCGCCCGTGGTGTAGTGCCCGCACGGCAGCACCACGACTTTGTGATCAAGTCCGTGCCGCTGGAATTCCCGGACGACCTGTTCCGAGAATTCGGGCAAGAACGTCAGATCATACTTCGCATAAACGATGAGCGACTTCCGCGGCCAGCGCGAGTACTGGTTGAAGTACGCCATGGGACTCACCGCCAGCCAGGCATGCCGCAGTCGGTCGAGGTCGATCTGCTGCTCGATCCCCTGCCGGATGTGCCGTGTCGACTGCCCGTGCCACACCACATCGGCAAAGTAGGTCGACGCGTGATTGAACGCCGCCACTCTAATGCGCGGCTCATGCGCCGTCGCGATGAATGCATAGCACGAACCCAGACTCGTCCCGACGATTCCGAACCGGGTGTAGCCGCGCTCTTCCAGCCAGTCGAAGCAGCTCCGAATGTCGACCACGCCCTGGCGCACGGCATCGAGGGTGCGCCCGATGTTAGCGGAAACGGCATAGTCAGCCCGCCGGATCTCCGCCGGCATGCGAATGTCGTGGTACGGCATACTCAAGCGCAGCACGGAAATGCCCAGCATGTTGAGCACACGGCAAAGGCTCGTGTAGGCGATCGCGTCCGAATTCCAGTGCGGCAAAAGCACAACAGCCCGCCGCCCATGCACCGGAAACCATCGCGCATTCACTACATCGTTTTTAGGATAGGGTGTGCGAACCGGCGAAGTGAATCTCAGGAACTCCCCGAAGGTGCCCTTCACCTTGGCCTCGAGTTTGGGATCGGGAACTTCGCGCGTGGAAAAAACCTGCACCTCGCGCCGCTCCAGTCGAAAGTCAGTAGGCCGCTTGTAGGAATAAAACTCGTCGCTCGCCGCCACGATCCGACGGTTGTAATCCAAAATGAATTTCTCGGGATTTTCCGCCACCTGCCCAGGCCGGTACCCATTGCGGCAAGGCCAGTCCCGTGTCCACTCCACGCCCCATTCCAGCGGACGCACCACGCGGTTGTTGTCCACCGACGTCAGCCGGTGTTCCCAGTCGTACATCCACTGTGCGTAGCGAGAAGCCATGGTTAACTGAATAGTTTAACAAGCGCGCATGTCCGGGTCAGACAGGATGCAGTCAACGGTCGCACTCCGCAGTTGATGCCGGGCATTTGGCGTCCGAGTGGCACCGTAGACCGTCCGCCGTCAACCTTTAGGAAGCTATTCCCTCGTTTACACATCCACAGAACAATCTACTTTCTATGTGACATCTATCACCGAAATCCGTTTGCGTCGAGGAAGAGTATGGAATTAACGAGACCGTCGTGCACCTATGAAGAGACGTGTTTGACATGTAGCTACATATGGAGTTACAGTGAAAATCGAGTGGGATGAAGCCAAGAATCGCGCGAACATCCGAAAGCATGGCTCGACTTCCGAGACGCCGAAGAGATTTTCCGAGGGGCGATTCTGGCGGAACCGGACACTCGGGACGACTATGGAGAAAAGCGCTGGAGAGGACTCGGATTAATCGGCGCGCGTACCGTGCAGGTGGTCTTCTCTGAGCGTGAGCCGGAGACCGTTCGTATCATTTCGTTGAGAAAGGCGACAACGCGTGAACGCAAAGAATTCGAAAAAGCGCTCCAGAACAGATTGGAAGAGAGTTGATGCCCTGCGGGATGAGGACATCGACTTTTCCGCTGCGCCCGAACTCGGTCCGGATTTCTTCGCCAACGCCATCCTCTGGCCCGGCCCGAAGCAACAGATCACGCTGCGCCTTGATCCCGATGTGCTGGCATTCTTCCGCAAACACGGGCGAGGCTATCAGACCACCATCAACGCCGTCCTGCGCAAATACATGGAAGCGCGGGAGCGCCGCACCTAAGCTCCTAGCTCACATATCGCCGCGGAACGCGCTTCGAGATATTGCAGAGAATTTCATACGGAGTGCTGTTGGCCAGTTCGGCATGCTCAAGCGCGTCGACGCTCAAACCATCACCTGCGCCGAGCAGGATAACCTCATCCCCCACCGCAACACCCGGGATGCCGGTTACGTCTACCAGAGTAAGGTCCATCGATATGCGGCCCACGATCGGCGCATAATGTTCGCGCACAATGACGCGGCCACGATTCGAAAGCTGCCGGTTGTAGCCGTCGGCGTAGCCCACAGGCAGCACCGCAACGTGCGCCGGAGCCTTAGTCACGTAAGTTCCGCCGTAACCCAGCGCCTGATTGGCCGCGAAGTCGCGCAAGGAGAGGATGCGCGTCTTCCAGGTGAGAATGGGCTTGACCGGCAACCGCAGCGTTCCGCCGCTCACCTCGCGCCCCGCGCGCTGAAACGGCAAATAGTATCCGTAAAGCGCGACGCCGGGACGCACCATCGAGTTCCACGTTTCCCGCCGCGAAATCACAGCTCCAGTATTGGCTATATGAACAAACATTGGCTCAAGGCCGGCTTCACGCACCATGCGGCGAGCTATGTCGAAGTTGCGCTCCTGCGCGGCCACGGAAGGCGCGTCCATGATTTCCGAATCTGCCAGATGCGTCGAGAGCCCGTCCAGCGTGAGATGCCTGGCCGCCTTCAACACTGCGAGCACTCGCGGAAGCTCATCGACCACCACACCCAGTCGCCCCATACCGGTATCCACCTTCAAGTGCACCGGATGCCGCGCCACACCCAGCGCCGCTGCAGCCGCTTCCAGTGATTCGATGTGCCACGGCTCCCAAAGCGTTGGGGTCAGGTGCAGACGCACGATCTCAGTTTCTTCGCCGCGCCAGAAGCCGGTCATCAACAGAATGCTCGATCCGATATCGGCCTCGCGGAGCGGAATGGCCTCGTCGAGCGAAGTCACGCCCAGCCACCGTGTGCCTTCGGCCTCAAGGGCGCGCGAGCACTCGAGCGCTCCGTGGCCGTAGGCATCTGCCTTCACCACCGCGCACACCGTCACCTTCGGTCCCACATGCTTCTGGACGGTGCGAAAGTTTTGTCGCAGGGTTGCAAGAGAAACCTCCGCCCAGGTCGGACGCGTTGCCACACGGCTCAGAATTTCTGCTGTAGTTGCCACTGTCGCGATTATAGCGGGAGCGACGCCAGCCCCGAGGTTACGCTGGGGCTACTCCCGAGAAACGCGGAGAGCCCGGGTTGTTTGGGGAACGGCACGGCTTTATGGATTCTTAAGAAGCCACGCGTGCACCACCGTGGGAGAGCGGCCCCACCAGAGCCTGCCTAGAGCCTGCCCTCAGCTTGCCCAAGGGCCGCGCAAGAGATTGGAATGAGACTGGGCTTCAGAGTGTGCGTGACAACTAGATTCCGCGGAGAGCGGCGGCGTAATTTAGCCCAGGACGTAAGTCCTGGGTAAGTTCTGGTTCTCACCCACTCTCTTTCTTTCGCCCCTAAGGGATTCCTAGGCTCATCCTCGGAGAATACTGGCGCTAATCCCCCGACAGCAAGAAGTTCACCGTAATCTGCGTCTCCACTTCAATCGGTTCGTTGTTGAGAATGTAGGGCCGGTAGCGCCACTGACTGACCGCTTCGATCGCCGCCGGTACCAGCATCGGGTGGCCAGAGATCGCCCGCAGATTCTCGATAGTCCCCGCCTTGCTGATGATCGCGAACAGGACCACCGGTCCTTGGATTCGAGCGCTCCTGGCCAATGGCGGATAGGTGGGCGTAACCCGCCGTATCAGGCTTCCCTCCAGTAGGTGCGAGGGACGGAACACTGGCGCGTTAGGGGTGGGCGCCGGCGCAGGCAGCGGAGCTACACGACTCAGAGAGTCACTGAGCGATCTCCAGACTCCGTCTCGCGAGCCGTCTCCGGTTCCGCCTTCCACTCCCGCACCAGTGTTGAAGCTAACCTGCGGCGGCGGCACCGCTTCCTGAATCATCGCCACCACCCTGGGAACTTCCCGAGGCGCGATCAGGACATTGTCAGCAAGATTACTAACGACGGCAGTGACCTGTTGACGCGAGACAGGCCGGGCGGCAGCCGGCGGAGCTCCCCACGATACTGGCGTTGGAAGACTGCGCGCTGACGGCAGTCCCACCGTCTTCCACAGCGGCAACAGAAGCAACAAACCAATCACCACCGCCTCCAGCCCGACGGAAGTGAGCGTGGTCAAGCTGCGGCGTGAACGTTGGGCCCATGACGTTTCCAGCATGGCGTCGGCAAACATGGATTGCTCCAACAAGATGTCCTCCAGCGTGAAATCTGTTTGCTGCTATGGACACCACGAACGCTCATGCCGGTCGCGCCACGCAAAGAAAAAAGGCCGCGCTTTCACGCGGCCCTTTGGAACTTTTCGGACACCGGAGGTGTCCGCCCGAACTACTTCGGAGGCTCAGTTGGCTTCGGAGTCGCCTTAGGCGCAGTGCCGGCGGGTCTGGGAGCAGCCGGCTTGGCCGTGCCGGTCGCGGCCGGTGCCGGTGCCGGTACCCCGGACTGCACGTTGTAAGCGTCGACCACTGGCTTGGTGATGTCGACGGCTTCGCCCCACCACAAGACGTTGCTCTGCGGCCAGGGCTTGGACGTGTCCACGATCAGGCCGAAGCCGTTTTCCTGCGAATACTTCACGATCATCGGCGCCATCTTCTTCAGGATGCGGCTCGCGATCTCCTGCTGCTGGTTGCCAAAATCTTCCTGCGCGTCCTGCACCGCACGATCGAAACTCTTCTGCTTGCCGTCGATCTGACTCTTCAGGTTGGCAAGCGCGTCCTCGTTCAACTTGTCCTGCTGCGTGCTGAGCTGCTTCTTCAGGCCCTCGAGCTCGTCATTCTGGTTTTTCAGCTCGGACTGTTTGGGCTCGAACTTCTTGCTCAGCGCTTCCATGTCCCGGCGGCCTTCGTTGCTGCCGAAAATGGCTTCGTTGATGTTGATGGTCCCGACCTTGGTGCCAGGGCCGCCCGTCGTCGTAGGCAGCGGAGAAGCCGGACTGGTCGGCGCAGCGGTCTCACCGGAGGGTGTGGCGGCGCTGCCGGTTTGGGCCAGTGCGGAAATCGCCAGGAAAACCGCAATAGCCAGGAAAAGTCGCAAGTGCTTGCTTGTCATCGGGTCGCTTGAACTCCTTGGAACATGCTTGTCAGAACATGGGTTCCGGGTATGAACTTCGCTCTCAGTCGCTTTTGCCAATCTGCGCTGGGCCGCGTTGAATGAGGTCTCCGCCGCGGTAGCGGTCGCCGTCGGACAAGGCGTTCTAGATTTGCCAGCGTCGCACGCCGAGCCTGCGGGCGTGCCATCCACCCTCACAGTCTTCTCATCATGGCGTGGATCACCAACATTATAGTGACCTCGCTCCAGCCCCGTCAAACAAACTGTTTTGAACAACAAACTGCTTTGAAAGGGCGCGGCTTTTCAGCCGCGTCGAGAGCACAGCAAAATCACTGGCGGCTTTTAAAACTAAGAAGGTTTCCGTGACGCTGTCGTTTCTGGAGGGGATCGGCGTTAGAGGCTGCGGAAGCGCTCTTTCACTTCGCGAACGAAGTCCATGAAGCGCGGCTGGGTGATGATCTGGGGATGCCAGCAGAGATCGCGTTCGATCAAGTCGTATGTCTCCACGATATGCGAGCCGGGCAGCGGTCTGCCGCTGGCGTCATGATCGCGGCCCATCAACCAGAGATGGTCGGCGACAGCGGCTGCGGCCGTGATATCGTGCGTGACCACGATGATGGTATTGAGTTCGTCCATGTTGGCGACTTTCTGGATCAGTTCGCTGGTTTTTTCCAGCATGAGCAGGTCGAGGCCGCTGAACGGTTCGTCCATCAACAAGAAGTGGTCCGAGCAGAGGATTTGCTGGATGATGGCGCAGCGCTGGCGTTGTCCGCCGGATAGCTGAGCCGGGTAGAGCCGCGCTTTGTCGATCAGGTCGAATTCGGTCAGATAGTCGACCACTTTGTCGTGGGCGGCCTTGTCGTCTTTTTCTTTCTGCCCCGCGGCGAGCACAAGGTTCGACATCACCGTCCGGTGCTCGAACAAAGGATAGTTCTGGGAGACGACTCCGACTTCGCCAGCCTGCACGGGCCGGTCCTGGCCGTTGATGGCGACGCGGCCCGACGTTGGTTTGTTCAGCCCGGCAATAATACGGAACAACTGCGTCTTGCCGATGCCGCTGGGGCCGAGAAATCCGACCACCTGGCCCTGCACCCGGTCCGGGCGGACGATGTCTTTAATCTCCGCGCTGACGTGCTTGAGGATAGGACGGCCGTCGTATTCGAGAGAGACGTCCTCCACTCTCAGCAGCGTTTTTCCGTAGGTGTAATCAGCCATGCGGTTCTACGTTCGCTCTAGGGTCAGGTCTGCGTACGGGCAGAAGATTTTTCGCAGCAGCCCGATGGCGTAGTCCTGCCCCAGGCCCAGCACGAGGATGGTCAGCTGAATAGCGAATACCGCGCTCAGGTGAAAATGTTTGTTCTGGTTGAGCAGCATCGCGCCCACACCACCTTCCGAGCGCGAGATGCCCTCGACCATGGTCAGCATCATCCATCCCATGGCCGCATTCTGGCGGAGCACTTCAAAGGCCTTGTCCGCCTGGCCAAGCACAACAACTTCGTAGACTACGCGCCACTCGCCCATACGCAAAGTGCGCGCCAGATCGAACTTTTCCTTGGGAATGCTGGCGACGACTTCGGCCATGCCAGTGACGAAGAACACCGATACCGAGAAAACCAGCAGGAACAATTTGAGTTCGTGTCCCGTGCTGGCCATGAGGGTGAAGAAAAATGTCAGGCCGACCATGGAGAGGAAACGCAGCTTGCTGAGCAGGTTTACGATCGGGCGAAAAAATGGAATGACGGTGAGGTACGCCATCAACAGCGACAGCACGGTCGACAGCGCGATTGCCTGCAGGTTCAGGTAGAAGCTGGTGATCAGCTCGCCGCCCAGGCCCTGCGTCCACATTTCGCTGAGCGCCTGGAAAACTTCTTTCGGCCTGGGAAGGAAAACGCTCGGCGAAAAGACCCAGATGAAAAACAGCATCAGCAACTGGAGTCCGACCAGCCACCGTACCGTTTGCTTCGAGATCACCCGGTTGGGTGAGAGTACTTCAATCGCCTGGTTCATGTTTTACCTTGTCATTTCCAGCGCAGCGAGAAATCTGCCTTCCTAGGCTGCCAGCAGACACCAAGATTCCTCGTCGCTGCGCTCCTCGGAATGACAACCTTCGGTTGTCCTCGGAATGACAAGCCGAGAGCTAGTGGCGATCTGCCGGATTAGCTGCCGAGCAGCGTGATCTCCACGCGGCGGTTGGCGGCCTTTCCGGCGACCGTTTCATTGGTCGCCACCGGATTCTGCGAGCCGTGCCCGGTAATCTTGAAGCGATTATCGGGGAAGTTGCGCGGGGCATGCTTCTGCAGCCACTCTTTCACCGCCCCGGCGCGCGCGTCCGATAGCGCCTGGTTCACCTGCTCACTTCCAGTGTTGTCGGTGTAGCCGTCGACCTGAATGAACAACCCGGTGATGGCCAGGGAGTCTTTCAGTTCCTGCATGGTGCGAACACCTTCTGAGGTGAAGGTCGCCTTGCCGGTGTCGAAGTTGATGGAATACGAACGCTTCGAAACGACTGGGCCGCTCTCGTTGGCGGCGTACTGCGGCGCTTCGCCCTCCGCTCCGCCACTGCTCATGCGCGCCTGCGCGCCGGTGATGAACGACTTGTCTTCAATGTCCTTCACGTCAGGGATCGGCGTGTCTTTGAATAGCGCGGGATATTGCTGGGTTGCGATGTTAGCGAAGACCGTGTAGGTGGAGCGGAAGTTGTCGTTGGTCCCCGGTTCGAGGCCGAACAGGATGAGATTGTCGGCGAGGTTGTTGACGGTTGACCCGCCAAGATCGACTCTCAGGCCCTGAGCATCAGTTTCGGTGACTCCTTTGTAGTACTTGTACCAGTAGGCTTCGTCCTGATCGTTGTAAACCTTGGCGCTGATGGCCGCTGCCTTGTGCAGCACCTGATCAAATGCCTTGACCTGGTCGCCGGATTCAAACGTCGCGGCCAGCAATCCCTCGAATTCGGGGCGATTACGTTCAAAAAAGTTCTTCGGACCGAGAATCACGGCCGGCATCTGGGAACGATATTGTTTCGAACTGACCACCTTCACCAGGCCGCCCTTGCCCTTGGCGATGGTCACGTCGCCGGGAGTCCAGGTCACCACGGCATTCACACAGACATGCTTTGTCTCTCCGGTAAGGTGTCCGTCTTTGACGACCTTGCGGTCATCGCACTTGCCAGCTACATAGTCGGCGGCCGCCACGTTGTAGTCGGAGGCATTGATCCAGTTGACGGCGTCCGGGTCCCACGTCTTTTCGTCGGGATTGTTCTTGATGCCGTTGTCGCCCTCCCACTTCTGAGCGATATTCCAGTCGCCGTCGCGCAGCACGCCTTCGACCAACAATCCTTTCGCCGCTTGGGGATTGCTTTTCACTTCGGGAGGCGCCATGAGCGAGTCTTCGCCGCGGCTGTAGCCGGTGGCGCCGATCACCTTGGCCTGGAACTCGGGGCCGAGCTTTTTCAGTTGCGGGTTGACGGCGGCCAGAAACTGGCCTGAGCCGTCGCCCATGATGACCACGAAGTTTGCGCCGTTGGAGCACTGCGCCGAGCCATTCGAGATTTCGCGGGCGCAGGCAATCAGGTCTTCCTGCATCTTGCCGGTGTCATCCTGGCGGATGAGCGACAAGTTGACGTCGTGTTTCTCCATCAGCGAGCCCTTGGTCGTATTGGCCCCGCCGTTGGCGTAGATCATGTTGATTTGCGCGTTCCACTCCCAGATCTCGCCGCGAATCAGCGTAGCTCGCACATTCGCCGCGGTCGAAGCGGGTAGTGGCGCGGGCTCCACGTTTTGCACCAGCGCTTCCTTGACGTCAGGCAGAGCTGCTTTCTCCGGCACTAGCGCCTTCATCACGCCGGGCGTAGGAATCCAGCCAAGTTCGGCAGCCTTGCGCAGTCCATATACGAAACCAACCACGAGCACAATGATGAGAATGATTTTGGGGCCAGTCTTTAGACGAGCCATAGTAGCGTTTCCTCCCCCGGATACAAACTTCGCCTATTCAGTAACACACAATGCGCACAGCCTTCCTTCGTGCACCTTCGTGTCCTTCGTGGTTGAAAAGAGGCGATTAACCACGAAGGACACTAAGGATCACGAAGGAGATCTGGTCCACGTCACGAGTTCTTCAATTCTCAAATCAACCTACTTAAACATGTCGCCGTAGTCGCTCGCGCTCCTCGCGGGAGACGGAGCTTCGCCAGGCTTCTTGACCGGAACCGGAACCGGCGCGGCCGTTGCCCCCGGCAGCAGGAACGGCGTGTCGGTAGCGCCAGAAGTCAGCAGTTTCTGTTCGTAGGCGTCGAGTTTTTCCAGAGCCTCGGTTTCGACTGCGCCATTTTCCAGATCGATCGTGTCCATGAAGTTCTGCGCCAGGCGCTGGAAGTCTTCCATCTCGCCCAGTTTGCGGCCGGCTTCTTCGGCCAGCTTCTCCATGGTCTGGTTATAGAGTTCTTTCTCGTCGCCCGTGCCCTTGATCACCGCCAGCGCCGTGCGATACGCGCGGTAGGCGGTGTTAATGGTCTTGTACTCGATCTCCGCCTGCTTGACTTCGTTGTCGGTGTCTTCGATATAGAAGTCAATGTGAACCGCCCACTTGCTGAGCAGGTCATAAATGTTCTGCAGCTTGTTCAGAAGTTGCTGGTAGCTTAAATTCGACTTCTGCAACCGCCCCGCCTGGTTGGCCTTGGCCTTCATCTGCAGCGCCATGCGGAGTTGTTCGTTCTGGTCCGCCGTGCTGGTCGCGATCCTCTTGGCGTGAGCCGCTAAGCGCATGTTCTCGTTGGCCAGAGCCTGATTTTTGTTGATGACGTCCTTCAGGTACTGAATCTGCCCGCTGACGTTCGAGATCTGCTGCGACATCACGTCGCGGCGCTTGCGCATCTGCGAGAGGTGATCCTTCAGGATGCCGATGGGATCAATGTTGATGATCATCCCGGTGATGGCGCGCATCAGCAGTCGGAACAGCAGGTGAGTGCGGCTGCTGAAGATGACGAACAGAACCGCGGCCAGGATCGCCGCCAGATAGACCATGTGCAACGTGTCAGCCAGCATCGAAACGATGAAGGGCACAATCTGGGCCCAGCCGTAGACCAACGCTGCAGCGGCGAGACCGATGAAGATCATTCCGGTCTTGCCTTCCGGCCGCGACCAGAAAGACTTCAGGTCTTGACCAAGATTCGGAGCAGACGGTGTGATGCTCATGGTGTTTTATCCCTGGAGAAGACTGAGGTACTTGGCTTTCTCCTGATCGATCTCGAGCGCGCGGCGCTGGGCCGCGATGGTGAAATGCGATTCGGCGCGCTGAATCTTCCCCTGCGCGCCTACCAGATCGGTCGTCATTTCTGACAGCCGTTGCTGGAGTTGTGCGATCTCTTTCTGCTTCTGGGCGATCGCATCGGTGACTTCCTGCACGTGCTTCTGGCGGTCGTTCACTTCCCGCTGTTTGGTCGCCTCCGCAGAAGCCGCGAACGACTCCTGCTCATTTTGCAGCGCGACTTTCAGGCCGTCGAATGTGGCGAGGATCTTCTCCTGCGTGAGCCCTTCCTGAGCCTTGGCCTGAATCACCGCCGTCTTGAAGCGGGTGCGCTCATCGAGCGAAGGAATTGCCGAGAGCGGATCGAGATATTTGTGAATGGTTGCCGCGACCTGAGTCGATTCGAAATTCGTCTTCGCTAGAATCTTCTGGTAGACGTGCTCGACTTCTTCGCTCATCGGCTGAGAGTTCATCGCCGGTCGCAAAGCAATATCGGGAGAAGCCGCGACTGGCGAGGTCGTCGGCGCGCTTTCGGCCGGAGCCTGGGGATTCGCCTGAGGCTTGGTTTCCGTTTTGGGGTCGTCGTCCTCGATGATGACGTGTTTAATGCTATCGATGAATTTATTGCTCATACCTGGCGCTCCCTAGTGTTCAGATACGTACACGTGCGCCCAACAGTTTCCCGACAAACGGACCATGATTCTTCTTTTGTCGGTATGGTACTGAAACTGAGCGCCTTGGCATAGCTTTGCGTGGGGTGGGTGCCTGCCCCTGCAAATAACCGCTACCAGGCCGCAAGGTGATCCCCGGCACCCGGTAAGAGAGGATGCTATGTCCTGCAGGGGGTGATGTCAACGGTGCGAGAGAGGCGAAATATTGCACTTCGCGAAGTGCGGTTTGCAGAAATCTACTGGCTTGGCTTCGCGCTATGCGGCCGGAGCGAACGCGCGATCAATACCAGCCCGCCGACCAGCAGGATCAGCATCACCATGGTATTGAACAGACTTGTCGGCTGGAAATAGATGTGCGTGTTGGCGATGATGCCGGCGAAGATGAACAGCGCTCCCGCTACGGTGAGCAGCCATCCGGATGTGCTCTTGCCGTTCCAGAAGAGAATGCCGACGCCGAAAAGCATGGGCAGGAGGGTCACGCCGAACGTGCTCCCGCCCCAAAAGCTCCAGTACGATCCCACGATCGCGACTTGATGAGTGATGAGGAAGCCTCCGACGCAAGCCATCGCAAAGCCGAGCAGGAACAGGCCGAGACCGCCTGGTGTTCCGCCGACGTCGCTGACAGAACGGTTATCCATGAGCCGAAGCATAGCACTTCGTGGAATCTTGGGGAACGATAGAAACGCAGGTGACGTGGGTGCCGGTGCGAACTTGCTTGCTTCCGCCAATCTCTCTACACTCTTCCCGAACTCGATTACACACCGCGACCCAGGGCCGATCGGAGATCTCACTCTTGACCAAGTATTTCCTCTTCTTTTTTTTCTCAGGGTTTTGCAGCGTTTTGTACGAACTAGTCTGGTTGCGATCTTCCATGGCGCAGTTCGGGGTAACCACCGCCATGGTCTCGATTGTTCTTTCTGTGTTTATGGCAGGTCTTGGCCTGGGCTCGTGGACAAGCGGGCGATGGCTCGGTCGCTCAAGTGGAGCCGCCCGCTTCTCCGGGTTGCGCGTTTATGGCTTCATTGAACTGATGATCGGTGTCTCGGGCATCATAGTGCCTTACGAACTGCTGCTCGGTCGCCGCATCCTGGAACATTCGGGTCTGTCTTCTTCGGTGGGCTACTACTGGCTGGCCGGCCTATGGGTGACGATTACGCTGCTACCCTGGTGCACGCTGATGGGAGCTACGGTCCCGGTCGCGATGCAGGCAATCGGGCAAACACAGCCGGCGGAAGCACGGCGCTCGTTCAGCTATCTCTACACTGCCAACGTAGCCGGCGCGGTTGTTGGTACGACGATTCCATTGTTCCTGATCGAACTGCTGGGATTTCGAGCAACTCTGAAAGTCGGGGTGGCGTGCAACGCATTGATCGCTCTTTCGGCATTTGCCTTGTCGCGACGGGCGCCGCTGACTGCCAAAGCCGTCTCTTCCCAGGCAGGACCGTCGACAGTCTCTGGTTCCGGAGGCGGCACCGACCTGGCGCTTCTGTTTCTAAGCGGGCTGACGTGCATGGCAATGGAAGTAGTCTGGGTTCGCTCCTACACGCCCTTTTTCGGGACGGTGGTCTACACCTTCGCATCGATCCTCGGAGTCTACCTGTTAGCGACTTTTGTAGGAGCGATCGTCTACCGGTTTTGGAGCACGCGGTCGGAGCACGAGAATCCGGTGATGTGGAGCGCGCTGGCGGTGAGCGCTTTGCTTCCGCTCATCGCGACGAATCCGGAGTGGTACATGGGGCGGGTGGCTCGGCTGCTCTTAGGTATCCCCCTCTTCACGGGGTTGCTCGGTTTCATCACTCCAATGCTGGTGGATCGTTTTTCGGCAGGCGACCCCGCGCGGGCCGGTAAAGCATATGCGGTCAACGTCGCAGGCTGCATCCTGGGGCCGCTGGTGAGCGGGTTCGTATTTTTGCCCTACCTCAGCGAGAAGTGGGCTCTGGTACTTTTGACCATTCCCTGGCTCCTTGTGGGACTGGCCCCGCTGCGTCCCGTCGCGAAGCTCCGATTCGGGATGCGTGTGGCGATCTACGCGGCGCTGGCGGTAGCCGGCGTGTTCATAGCGACAAGCAGAAGCTACGAGGATGCTTACGGGGAAGGGAAGGTGCTTCGAGACTCTACGGCAACCGTAATTGCGAGCGGCACGGGCATGGACAGAATGCTGCTGGTGAATGGTCAAGGCATGACCAAGCTAACGGTAATCACGAAAGTGATGGCGCATCTTCCCTTGGCCTTCCTCGACCGGCCACCGCAGGACGCTCTCGTGGTTTGCTTTGGCATGGGCACTACCTTCCGATCACTACACTCGTGGGGAATTCCAGTGACTGCCGTAGAACTCGTGCCCAGCGTTCCACGTCTGTTCAGCTATTACCACAGCGACGGAGACGCGATTTTGGAATCGCCGCTATCTCACGTGGTGATCGATGATGGCCGCCGCTACCTCGAACGCACCGAGCATCTATTCGACGTCATCACGATTGATCCGCCGCCGCCTTTGCGAGCGGCCGCTTCAAGCTTGCTTTACTCCGAGGAGTTTTATCGGGTGGCGCGGCGGCGGCTCCGTCCCGGAGGTATCCTGCAGCAGTGGTTGCCCGCCACGCGTGACGACGATGCCGTCGATGTTGCGGCCGTGGCGCGTTCGCTGCGCAATTCTTTTACATACGTGCGGGCCTTCCCCGAGGAGTTTGGCATCCACTTTCTATGCAGCGATCAGCCAATTCCCCAGCGCACTCCAGAGGAATTGGTGCGCCGAATGCCCGGCACTGCCGTGCGCGACTTCACGGAGTGGGATCCGCCGTCTGGGGACGGACTCATCGCGAAGGCAGAGGATCGGTTTGGCGACCTGCTCAGGGGAGAGTTGACCTTGGATCCATTGATAGCCGGATCCCCGAAGACTCCGGCTCTGACCGACGACCGGCCGATCAATGAGTATTATATTGTCCGCAAATCGCTCGGCCAGGAGCACGTTTCAAACCCCGTTGTTGAATGATGACCGAGTCTATCTCCCGGCTTGTGCCGAGTTGGTCGTTTGATCTGCACTTGAAAGCCCGGGCGGGTAAGGATCGAGTTGCCGCGCGCGCGCAAAAACTTCTTGCGCCTCCGGGACGCGGCCAAAAAGCTGGAGAAGCAATCCCAGGCGGACATAGCCGGCGGCGGTAGGGTGCACCCCGACCGCCTGGCTCAGTTGCTGGAGCATCTGCTCGATGGCCTGACGGTCCGTATCCAATCCCTTTCTGCCGTTGTCCGCGGCCTTCGCCGCGTCTCCCAACTGCGTATAGGTCACCCCAAGATTGGCATAAGTAAGGGCCAGCGTCCGGGAATCCATTCCCATCACACCATATCCGCTCAGCACGGTGGACGCGTGGATCGCCGCTTCGAACTCCTCTGCCGCATCAGCCAGCCGCCCGTGGTCCTGGTCGTCGGCGCCGACCCTGGCGTGGGCTCGCGGATCCAAGGGCTCCATGGCGGCGTAATTCCGCAGGTGCGTCATCCCTTCTTGATAACGTCCAAGCCCGAACAGGGTATTGGCAAAAAAATTCTCCGCCATGGAATTCTTGGTCGTGACGTCGAGAGTGTGACTCCAGAGGTCGACACTGCTTTCCCAGAAACCCACCTGCCGCCACGTTAGGAATCCGAGCACTGCCGAGACCAGGACGGCCGCAAGACCTCGAAAAATCTGACTCGGCCCTGAACTCGCGCGGCCCGGGGAAGGGAACACGCTCCACGCCACGATGACGAACAGTCCGAGGAGCGGAATATACGCGTAGCGGTCAGCAATTACCTGCGCTCCCACCTGCATGAGTCCGATGATGGGCACCGCAGTTCCGAGATACCAGAACCAGCCAACCGCGATGTACGGGCGACGAGTTCGCGCAACCATTCGCACTGAGCGAGATCGTTGCGAGCACGTTCCCCGAACCATTCGCACCGCTCCAGATCGTCACTCTAACGTTTGAGAGGCCTGAGAAGTTGTCTGGCAGATTGAACGAATAGTAGAAGTTCAGCCCGCTCTGGAAGCCGTTTAACACGTTCATCGTGCCTGTTATGGCAGCGCCGTTGCTGGGTCCAGTAACGAAAATTGCCGGCGTACCGGCTGGAGTGCTGTCGAAGAACCCTGCTCCACCGCTAGAGGTGGACCGCAATCCAAGGAAGTTCGAGGAGAAGATAACCCCGTAGTTGGGAGTGCTCGGCAGGCCTCCGCCGTTATAGAAGTTACCGACAGCTTGCTGATCGCCGAGTCCCTGGAAACTTAGAAGTACTCCCGAATTCGCGTAAGCTGACACCGATAACGTCAGAAGAATGCACAGGATAACGACGGAGTACAAAGATCTGGTCATGTAGCTCTCCCGGGATCAAGCCAACACATATCCACAGCAGCGGTAGGAAAAACGACCGGAGGTAGTATCCTCCGCAACGCGTTACGAGGAGATCACACAAATGTTAACAGTATGTTAATTTCCTGACTCGGCTACGGGTTTCTGTGGGAATCGAGGCATGACAAGCCGAACCGACTCGGCTGCGGAGTCGTTCTAGGGTGTCGTTCCCATCTTCTCCAGCACGTCCAGTTCAGCCAAAACTTCCGCACTGTGCTTGAGGGGATCGACGCTGGTGTAGGCCTTGGCGACCTTACCGTTTGGATCAATGAGAAAGGTGTGCCGGGCGGCGAATTTCACCAGGCCGAGATTCGTCAGCGAACCGTAGGCGTCGCTGACTTTGTGGTCGGTGTCGGCCAGCAATTTAAAGTTCAAGCCTTCCTTGGCACAGAACTTCTTGTGCGAGTCTACGCTGTCGACGCTGACGCCCAACACGACCGCGTTGCGCTCGGCATATTTCGGCTGATCGACCTGAAAGTTGTGCGCTTCGCGCGTACAGCCCGGTGTCTGGTCTTTGGGATAGAAGTAAAGAACCACCCACTTACCGCGGTAGTCCTTCAGGCTCACGGACGAGCCTTCCTGCGAAGGCAGCGTGAAGTCGGGAGCACTGCTCCCTTCCGCCGGAGCCACCGAGTGCGACAAAAGGCGCGGAACCAGTATGATCAGCACCACAACCACAACCAACAGCAGCAAGATCCGTAACATGCGTTCTCCCACGGCTCATCGACCGTCGACGCCCGCGATTCTAAACCAGCCGCGGCTCCGGCGGGCGAACAAAGGCGTAAACCACGAAGGACACCAAGGCCCACGACGTTCTTGCCGGTTTCCTTTGTGAACATCGGTCTTTCCGCCAGCAAAAAATCCCGCGCTTGCACTATGATGAAGTATTGCGCATTTTACGACGGAGAAACCAGACGTGGCTCAGACGGAAACTGACGGCTCAGAAGTTTTAGAAACCAGGGAATGGGTCGACTCTCTGGATTATGTCCTGTCCAAGGGCGGTCCCAACCGGGCTGGCCGCCTGCTGCAGCAGTTGGCTCTGCACGCCCGGCGTGAGGCCGGCATCAACCTGCCTTTCTCGGCGACGACTCCCTACCAGAACACGATTCCCTCTCGGCATCAGGCGCCGTTTCCCGGGAGCCAGGAGATGGAACGGCGCATCAAGAGCCTGGTTCGATGGAACGCGCTGGCCATGGTGGTGCGCGCCAACAAAATTCAGGAAGGCATTGGCGGACATATTTCGACGTTCGCCTCGGCAGCCACCCTTTACGAAGTCGCATTCAATCATTTCTTGCGGGCCCAGACCGAAACCGGCGATCGCGACGTGGTCTACTTCCAGGGACATGCCGCGCCCGGCATGTATTCCCGCGCGTATCTGGAAGGCCGTATTCCGAAGGAGAAGCTGCAAAACTTCCGCCGCGAACTGAAGCCTGGTGGAGGATTGAGTTCGTATCCCCATCCCTGGCTCATGCCCGACTTCTGGGAGTTCCCAACGGTTTCGATGGGGTTGGGTCCGATTCAGGCGATTTACCATGCTCGTTTCATCAAGTACCTGGAGAATCGTGGACTGAAGCAAAGCACCGGCGGCAAGGTCTGGGCCTTTCTGGGCGACGGCGAAATGGACGAGCCCGAGTCGCTCGGCTCGATCACGCTGGCCTCGCGCGAACGGCTCGACAACCTGATCTTCGTGGTGAACTGCAACCTGCAGCGCCTCGACGGCCCGGTGCGCGGCAACGGAAAAATCATTCAAGAACTGGAGGCAATTTTCCGGGGTGCGGGATGGAACGTCATTAAGTGCATCTGGGGTTCCGATTGGGACACCCTTATTCAGAACGATCGCGACGGCCTGCTGGTACGGCGGCTGGGCGAGATCAGCGACGGACAATACCAGAAATATTTCGTCGAGAGTGGAGCGTACTTCCGGCAGAACTTGTTCGGCAGCGATCCACGCCTGCTGAAAATGGTCGAACATCTATCCGACGAGCAACTGGCGCGCATGCGGCTGGGCGGACATGATCCCATCAAGGTGCACGCTGCCTTCCGGGCTGCGGTCGACCACACTGGCCAGCCCACCATCGTTCTGGCCAAGACCATCAAGGGCTATGGACTTGGCGAAGCGGGAGAAGGCAAGAACATCACCCACCAGCAGAAGAAACTAAACGACGAAGAGCTGGAAATGTTCCGCTCGCGCTTCGGAATTCCCATTCCCGACGATGAACTGCACAACGCTCCGTTCTATCGCCCGTCTGATGACAGCCCCGAAATCAAGTACATGCAGGCACGCCGCCAGCAACTCGGCGGATACATGCCGCAACGCAAGGTTCGCGCCACGCCGCTGAAGCCGTTCCCCGATGCGCATTTCGAGGAGTTCCACAAAGGTACAGAAGGCCGCGAAGTGTCGACCACCATGGTGTTCGTGCGGCTGCTGGCGAAGCTGCTGCGCGACCCCGACCTGGGAAAGTACATCGTCCCCATCGTCCCCGACGAAGCACGTACGTTTGGTATGGAAGCTTTGTTCCGCCAGGTTGGGATCTACTCCAGCGTCGGCCAGAATTACGAGCCCGTCGACATGGACACGCTGCTTTACTATAAAGAAGCCAAGAACGGCCAGATTCTCGAGGAAGGCATCACCGAGTCGGGTTCGATGTGTTCGTTCATCGCGGCGGGCACGGCGTATTCGAACCACGGCATCAATACCATTCCGTTTTTCATCTATTACTCCATGTTTGGCTTCCAGCGTATCGGCGATCTGATCTGGGCAGCGGCAGACATGCGCTGTCACGGATTCCTGGTTGGTGGCACCGCAGGCCGCACCACTCTCGCTGGCGAGGGCTTGCAGCACCAGGATGGTCACAGCCATGTGCTGGCGCTTCCCGTGCCGAATCTGCTGGCTTACGATCCTGCGTTCGCCTACGAGATTGCCATCATCATTCAGGACGGCATCAAGCGGATGTACATCGATCAGGAATCCATCTTCTACTATCTGACCGTTGGCAACGAACCTTTGGCGATGCCGGAAATGCCGACAGAGGGCAACGTCCGCGAAGGAGTCCTAAAGGGGCTGTACCGCTTTAACGTCTCGGCCAAGCGTGACGCGAAATTACGTGCGCAATTGCTGGGCAGCGGCGCAATCATGTTCGAAGTGCTCAAGGCGCAGCAGATTCTGGAAGAGAAATACGGCGTCGCCGCCGACGTTTGGAGCGTTACCAGCTACAAGGAACTGTATCGCAACGCCAACGATTGCGAGCGCTGGAACCTGCTGCATCCGGCCGAGACGGCGAAGGTTCCCTATGTCACCGAGACTTTGAAGGATGCACAGGGGCCCTTCATTGCAGCCTCCGATTACATGAAAGTTCTGCCCGAGAGCCTGGCAAAGTGGGTGCCCGGGCAACTCGTTTCTCTAGGGACAGATGGTTTCGGGCGCAGCGAGAGCCGTGTCGCTTTGCGTGACTTTTTCGAAGTCGACGCCAAGCATATCGTGCTCGCCACTCTGGGAGCGCTGGCGCGCGAGAAGAAAGTCAGCACGGACGTTGTGAAGCGTGCAATTCAAGAACTGGGGATCAATCCGGAAAAGGCAAACCCGGCGATCAGCTAGGACTCTAGCCGCGAAGCGGCGGAAGAATAAAGCCCACGGCGAAAGCCGTGGGTCACCAATGGGGAAATGAACAAGCCCCGAAGGGGCGCAAGAAGGGCTACAACACAAACTCCGAAGGGAATGGGACAAGTTTCTCATGTCTGGTACCGGTGCCACGCGGTCAGACATTCGGATTCGAGAAAAGGATAGAAACGCGGTGATTGAATTCAAACTCCCGGAATTAGGCGAGAACATCGAACAAGGTGACTTGGTGCGCCTGATGGTTGCGCCCGGCGCCGCCGTCAGCGCTGGCCAATCGGTCATGGAACTCGAGACCGACAAGGCGGTCGTCGAAGTGCCGTCGTCAGTGAGCGGAACGGTGCACGAGATTCGCGTCAAGGAAGGCGACAAAATTAAAGTCGGCCAGGTGATTTTCACCGTGGACGGTGCGGAGGCGAAGTCTTCTGCGCCAGCGAAGCAAGCCGCTGCGGCTGTCGCAGGTCCTGTTCCGCAGGACCGGCCTATGGCTACCCCAACGCCAGTTCCCGAAAAACCTGCGGCCGCCGCCACAGCTTCCGCACCGTCCGCCAGTGCTAGCGAGTTTAAGCTCCCCGAACTGGGCGAGAACATTTCCCAAGGTGATTTGGTTCGGCTCATGATCTCCCCTGGGACCAAGGTCTCCGAGGGACAGCCGGTCATGGAACTCGAAACCGACAAGGCCGTGGTCGAAGTGCCGTCGTCGGTGAGCGGCGTCGTCAAAGACGTGAAAGTCAAAGAAGGCGAGACGGTCAAAGTCGGGCAAGTGATCTTCACACTGGAAGGCGGAGCGTCCCCGCAACGCGAACCCTCGCGCGTCCGCAACGCGCCGGTCGAGCACGTATCCGGACAGCACGGAGCGCGCCTGGCATTTCAAGCGGCGATCCGCGCTGAGGGCAAAACCGAAGAACAGGCACTCCCTCCTGACCAACCACAGCCTGCGCCGCCGCCCGTGTTCAGCATGCCGGCGCAACTGGGCAAGGTAGCGGGAACCGAGCACCGCCAACCGATTCCGGCCGCGCCACATGTGCGGCGCCTGGCCCGCGAAGTTGGGATCGACATCTACGAAGTGAAAGGCACCGGCCCCGGAGGCCGAATCAGCGAAGACGACGTCAAGGCTTACGCCAAGGCGCTGCTGGCCGCGGTTGCGGCGGCTGCGCAGGCGCCACCGCGGGCCGGCCACTTCGCCACACCGCAGCTGCCTGACTTCGCCAAGTGGGGCAAGATCGAGCGCGTGTCCATGCGCGGCGTTCGTCGCAAGACAGCCGAGCACCTGGCTGAATCGTGGAACACGATTCCGCACGTCACACAGCATGATCGCGCCGACATTACCGAACTCGAGCAACTGCGCGCCCGCTTCGCTCCCAAGGCCGAAGAGGCCGGCGGCAAAATGACGGTCACGGCAATCGCCCTCAAAGTTTGTGCCGCTGCGCTCAAAGTTTTCCCGCAGTTCAATGCCAGCATCGACATCGAGAAAGAAGAAATCGTCTACAAGCAGTACATCCACATCGGCGTTGCCGCCGACACCGACCGCGGCTTGCTGGTTCCGGTGATCCGCGATGTAGATAAAAAGAATATCGTCGAGTTGGCGGTCGAATTGTCGCAACTCTCAAAGAAGGCACGCGATAAGAAACTCACGCCCGCAGAAATGGAGGGCGGGACTTTCACCATCACGAATCTGGGCGGAATCGGTGGCGTCGGCTTCACGCCGATCGTAAATCACCCGGAGGTCGCAATCCTCGGCCTCTCGCGCTCGCGCATCGAACCGGAGTGGATCCAAGCTAAGGATGGGGGAAAGTTCGAGCCGCGCCTGATTCTGCCGCTATCGCTTTCCTACGATCACCGTCTGATCGACGGAGCCGATGCAGCCCGCTTCCTGCGCTGGATCGCTGAAGCCTTTGAGCAGCCGTTCCTGCTGTCGGTGCAAGGATGAATACCAAAACCATAAACCACGAAGGACACGAAGTTTCACGAAGGAAGTTTGGTCGGCTTTCCTTCGTGAACCTTTGTGTTCTTCGTGGTTGACGTCTTATGGTTGAACGCCCCATGTCTGAAACTACAAACCTACACATCGCCGTAGTCGGCGGCGGTCCCGGAGGATACGCCGCAGCATTCCTGGCCGCCGATCTCGGCATGGCCGTCACACTGATTGATCCCGAGGTGAACCCTGGCGGAGTCTGCCTTTACCGTGGGTGCATCCCCTCGAAGGCGTTACTGCACGTCGCTAAGTTGGTTGAAGAGTCGCACCAGGCTAAAGATTGGGGAATTGAATTCGCCGCGCCGAAAATCGACCTGGCACGCCTGCGATCGTGGAAAGAAAGCGTGGTCAAGAAGTTGACTGGAGGGCTCGGCGTGCTTTCCAAGCAACGCAAAGTGCACTACGTGCAAGGGCGCGCTGCGCTTGAGAACTCAACCACGTTGCGCGTCACCAACTCTGAAGGCACCGAGGGGTCACTCATCTTTGACCGCATCATCCTCGCAACCGGTTCTCGTCCAGCCATTGTTCCAACGCTGAAGCTCGATTCGCCGCACATGATGGATTCCACCGGCGCGCTCAACCTCGAAGACATTCCCGGCACTCTCCTGGTCGTGGGCGGCGGATACATCGGCCTGGAACTGGGCTCGGTTTACGCCGCGCTGGGCACACGGGTCACGGTGGTTGAAATGTTGCCCGGTCTTCTGCCGGGGGCAGATCGTGACCTGGTTACGCCATTGCACAAGCGCCTGGAAAAGATGTTCGACGGAATTCTGCTCAACACCACTGTCGCCGCGGTCAAAGACGAAGGCAGAAGCATCCGTGCGACGTTTGATGGCCCCGAGGTCAAAGAGCGCGAGAAAGTGTTCGATCGCGTGTTGGTGTCGGTTGGACGCAAGCCGAATTCAGAAATTTCCGGTCTCGAAAAGACGCGCGTGCAAGTCGGCCCGCGCGGCTTTATCCAGGTGAACAAGCAACTGCAAACCGACGATCCCGAAATCTATGCGATCGGCGATGTCGTCGGCGAACCCATGCTCGCGCACAAGGCCTCACACGAAGGTCGGGTTGCCGTCGAGGCCATCGCCGGACACAAGGTCGCCTTCGAACCCAACGCGATCCCAGCGGTAGTTTTCACCGATCCCGAGATCGCGTGGTGCGGCTTGACCGAAACCGAGGCGCAAAGGCAAAACCGCGAGATCAAAGTCACCAGGTTTCCATGGGCTGCCTCCGGACGCGCCATCACGCTTGATCGCCCCGATGGCATGACCAAGCTGATCTTCGATCCCCAAACCGAACGTTTGCTGGGCGTGGGCATCGTCGGCGCCGGAGCCGGCGAGTTAATCGCCGAAGGCGTTCTGGCCATCGAAATGGCGGCGCTTGCTCGCGATGTGGCTTCGACCATTCACCCCCACCCGACTCTCTCCGAAACCATCATGGAATCCGCCGAAGTTTTCTTTGGCACGAGCACACACATCTACCGCCCCAAGCGCGGATGAAGAGCAGGGCGGGGCTGATGTATGCGAGGTGTTGCCGCCGGTCCGATTCCGATAAGATGATGTCTCACTCTTTCGACTCGCGCGCCTTCAGGCCGAAGCCCCCGCAGAATCGAACCTGAGAGAAGACGATGCCTTCCTTTCCTCGAGCGGTATCGATTTTTGTTCTGTGCCTCGGAATCGCCTTGCCGGCGCTGGCCCAAGCTTCTTTCGGCCAGCTCCTGCAACCCGCATCCACGACAACCAGCTCACCCAGTACCCCGACCGATCCGCTGAACCGCACCACTCCGTCGGGGACGGTGCTTGGATTTCTGCAAGCCGCGCAGAATGGCAACAACAGCATCGCCGCACAATATCTGCAGATGAGTGCGGCGCGCCGTCAGAGCGAAGGCGAGCAGCTCGCCGAGAAGCTGAAATACGTGATGGACAATGCCTTCGCCGGAAGTCTGAAAAACGTGAGCTCCCAGCCCGAAGGAGTTCCGCAGGAAGGCGTTCCGCTGGGCCGGCAGAGGCTGGGCATCATGTCGTCGGGCGACGTGGAAGTTGACCTCGATTTGGTGCGAGTCTCCGATCCAAGCGCAGGCAAGATCTGGTTGATCTCTTCCGATACCCTGGCCAAAATTCCCGAACTCTACGACCAGGTTGAAGCGCGGCAGGTCGAGCACAAACTTCCCAGCGTGCTGGTCAAGCATCAGCTCGCCGGGATGCCTTTGTGGCAGTGGCTCGCCCTGCTGGTGGCAGCGCCGATCGCGGCTGGTGTCGGCTGGATCGTTCTCGTGGTGCTGGAAATTCCCCTGCGCTGGTGGGCACGGAGACGGGGTCATACGGATGTCGCCAACTGGCGCGCAGTTTCGGGTCCGGCGTGGCTCTTGGCGGGAACCTTCGTCCACCAGGCCATCGCCTACAACCTCCGCATGCCGCTCTTGCCGCGGCATTATTACTTTGAAGTCACCTCGGTCGCGCTGATCGTTAGCGCAACCTGGATCTTCTGGCGAGTAGTTCGCTGGTTGTTGCGCCGCGTGCGAAACCAGGCGCTCTCCCGCGGCCACACTGGCACCGGATCGCTCATGGTGCTGGGGGAGCGCATCATAAAAGCGACTATCTTTGTCGCCGGCGTGCTGTTGGTGCTGGGAAGGCTCGGTTTCAACATGAGCACGGCGCTCGCCGGCCTTGGTATCGGCGGCCTGGCGATCGGCTTCGGCGCACAACAGACGATTGCGAATCTGTTCGGCGGAGTTTCCGTTCTCGGCGACGAAGTCATTCGTGTCGGCGATGTTTGCCGCTTCGGTGATCGCACCGGAGTTGTCGAAGACATCGGATTGCGGTCGACGCGGGTTCGCACCGACGAGCGCACTCTGCTGGCGATTCCCAACGGTACCGTCGCGACCATAAACGTTGAAAACCTCAGCCGCCGTGACAAGATCCTGTTCACGACGAAGCTTGGCCTGCGCTCCGAAAGCAAATCCGACCACGTCCGCTACGTGCTCGCCGAGATTCGCCGCCTGCTTTACAGCCATCCCAAAGTCGAAAGCGCCAGCGTCCGCGTGCGCCTCATCGATATCGCGGGCACTGCTCTGACCTTGGAAGTTTTTTCCTACATCCTCACTCGCGATTACAACGAATACGCCGCTGTTCGTGAGGATTTGCTGCTGCGCATGCTGGACATCGTCGAAGACTCCGGCGGCAGCCTTGCCCTTCCATCACAAACTCTATATATCGGTCGCGACGCAGGTCTGGCGAAAGAGAAGGCGGAGAGCGCTGTGAAGAAGATTGGGGAACTACGGGAAGGGAAGCAGTTGCCGTTTCCTGACTTCCATGAAAAAGACATCTCATCGTTTCGTGGATCGATCGATTATCCGCCGCAAGAATCGGCGCTGCGCAAGCCCCCGGATGAACAGGGGAAATCGCACTAGTCGAGCAGTTTCCCACGTAGCACCGGATGCGTTCGTCCGGGCTTGCAAGCGACACGGGCCAGACTCCGGTCGACCCCGGACGAATGCATCCGGGGCACGTGTTACTTCTGCTCCGAAGCGAGTTCCGCCAACCGGTGGATTCCGGAGCGGCGCAGGGCGAACAGGATCGCCCAACCGACCAGCCCAGCCGCGTAAAAGAACAGGAACACCATCGCGATGGCCGGCAAGAAAGTGTGCTGAGCCGGCTGGATCGGACCGATGCTGGGGTTGACAGCAGGAAGCGAAGCCTGGATCGCCTTGCCCTTCTCAATCGCGAGGACGACGCCGGCCAGAATGATCATCATCAGCACGGCGGTGGGTTTCGGAAAACGGAATTCGGCGTGCATTGCAAACCTCCTCGTGGAAAATTCCTGCAGATGTTCTTGCAGAGCCCCGCGAAGCACGCCCGTAGCTTCGCGGATGTGGAACGTGATCTGTGCGGCCAAACCCTTCTTCGCCGTCTCCCTCTGAGCCTCTCGAAAGACAGCGGCCATTTCCTCGCGAAAGCAGTCCTGGTAAGCCGTCGGGTAGAAACGCAACAGGAAGCGGAAGAGAGTGAGCATCCTCAGGCCTCCTTGGTCACGGCGCGCAGACTGGCCAGTCGGGTGAGGTGCTTCAGGCGGCTCACTTCGAACTGCAGGTTCTTGCGTCCCCGAGATGTTAAGCGATATGCCTGGCGTCCGCGCGAGCTATTTTTCTCCTCCAAACGTTCAATCCAGTTGTCATCAAGTAGTCGGCGCAGCGCCCCGTAGAGCGTGCCCGTGCTCAGAACGACGCGGCCATCGCTCATCCCTTCGACATCTTTCAGGATGGAGTATCCATGCCGGGGTTGCCCGGCGAGACTGAGAAGAATAAGAAGGACGGGCTCAGTGAGGGGGAATGTCTCCATTATGGCCACCAACGACATGTCGTGTAACGCCATATTGTACCCGCTCACGTCAGAAGTCAAGTGGAGAAAGAAAAACTAGTCTCGAAGCTTCCAGCGGCGGCTGAGCCAGGTCAGAAATAAGTGCGTCGGGAAGTAAACACACAGCGGTACAGTGATCAAATAGACGGCCACGTATGCCCATCCTGCTATCAGGTGCTGCTCGTGAAAGAACAGTCCACGAGCCCAGTTCACATCCATCTCGGGATGCCAGAGGTAATTGATCGGTACTACAATCCACGCGGTCAACGTCTGCAGCTTCCATCCCCGCGGATCGTAACCGAGGCGCCAGATCGCCCACACCAGCAGCGGCGGCATGACCACGTGAAACAGGCTCAAAAGACGAATGAACAGCGGCAAGCCGGGGTCGAACATATATTCGGTGCCACCGATGATGTGGTGGCCGGTCAGCAGCGCGCCCGCGAAGTCGATGGTGTAGAGCATCTGGAACAGCAACAACCCGCAGGCTACCCAGGAGAAGATCAGCGCGTTCTCCAGCGAAAGGCCGACACCGATCAGTACATTCCCAATGTCGCAGAAGAACAGAAAATTCTGCGGTCCATACTGTCTCCAGTAGACCGGCGCCCAGACAACGAGCCACGACGTCCACGCAATCTTGAGCCACAGCGGCACCCGCATGGAGCGCTATTGTAAGCGACGGCGAGTGCAGAATGCCTCTCGGGGCACCCGCAGTCCCGCAAAAAATCAACATAACTCGAATTACCAGCGTAACTTGCTGGGCCTTACGCCTGTTACCTACGATGGTTGTGGTATGGCTTTCCAAGCTCTTCTCTTCTGTCCCGATGACAAAACCGCTCGCACCGTGACGCAGGTCTTAGGCGAGTTGGAGTTCAGCGTCGAGGCCTGCACAGAACCCTTCGCTGCAGTAAAGAAGTTGATGAGCCAGCATTTCGACGCTCTCGTGGTGGACTGCGATAACGAGCAAAACGCCACATTGTTGTTCAAAAGCGCGCGCAATTCGACGTCAAACCAGGCGTCACTTGCCGTAGCCATAGTGGAAGGTCAGGCCGGGGTGGCGAAGGCGTTTCGCATCGGAGCCAACCTCGTCCTGACCAAACCCATTAATGTCGAGCAATCCAAGGGAACTTTGCGCGTGGCTCGCGGACTCTTGCGCAAGGGCGAGCCCGGAAAATCGGCGGCGCCCGTGCCCGCAGTACCTGCCGCTGCTCCAGCACCGCCCGCGAAGCCCGCGCTCACTCGACCTCTTCCGCCCGCAAAACCAGGGGCAACAGTTGCGGCCGCGGTTCCGGTGCCTGGGCGCGCGGTACCTACTCCAGCGCCAAAACCCACGATAAGCGTCGCAGAAGCGCAGGCCGCAGCGAGTTCGGGCCTGGCTCCGCAGAGCGAAATCGATGATGCCGCGCGCATCTTGGCGACTGCTCCCGCGAAAGCACCCGCGACACCACCCGCGGTCAACAAGATTACTCCGCCAGCACCTGCGGAGCCGAAGCCGCCAACCATTCCTCCTGCTGTTTCGGCCAGCCGGCCTGTCTTTGCGGGTGCACCGGAAGGTCCAGCGGGCAGTTTCAGCGCAGGAAGTGCCAGCGCACCCGCGCCCGCGCGAGAAACTCCAATTGTCCAGGCTCCCGAGGTGGTTCCGCCCAGTGTTCCCCATAAAGCCGAGGAACTCTTTGAGAAGCCTGCAGCTCCAACACCGAGCCAACCATCCCTTTCGACCACTGCCTCTGCCACGACTCAGGCCGAACCATTGGCCGTACCGTCATTCACCTTTGGCGGAGTCAATACTGCCGAGGAATCAGGCGGTGGAAAAAAGAAGATTGTGCTGGGGATCATAGCCGCCGCTTTGGTGGCCGCGGGTCTCTATGCCGGATGGAATTATTTCCAAGGACGCGCAAGCCAACCCGCAACTCATGTGCCAGCCGTCTCCACTCAGTCGACCGCGACACCGAGCAGCGCCCAGCCCACCCCCCAGAAGCCTGCCGCGGCCGTGACCAGTTCACGTCCTGCGACGCCGCCCGCGGCAATCGATGCCAAACCGACAACGACTTCAGTGGATGGCGAAACCGCTGCCGAAGTGAGCGCCCCAACCGCACGGACCTCTACGCCGCCTACAAATTCGGCGTCGGCGGTGAGCAAGTCTGCGGCTCCGGCCAAGCCTGCGGAAACTCCCCTCATTGTGAAAGGTGGTGCCGTGCCAGCGGTTAAGCCGGCCCCTGCGCTTCCGGATGCGCCCGCTCCCAATGTCATTGGGATGCCTGCAACCGGTTCTGGCGGGGCGCTATCGAACCTGGTCGACACGTCCGACACCGCCCCCCAACCAATCCTTCAGAAGGTGAATGTTTCCCAAGGGGTTTCGCAAGGATTGCTGATGAAGAAAGTTCAGCCGGTCTATCCCAGGACCGCTCTGACCATGCATATTGAGGGCGTCGTCGAATTGGCAGCGACCATCTCCAAGACCGGCGACATTACCAGCGTGAAAGTTGTAAAGGGTGATCCCCAGCTCACACGTGCCGCCACTGACGCGGTCAGACAATGGAAGTACAAGCCGTACCTGCTAAACGGCGAACCAGTCGAGATCACCACCGAGGTTACGATCAGCTTCAAGCTGCCGCACTAAGCAAACGGACCAAGATCAAAGGGGCATGCGAGATACTTCGCAGGCCCCTTTTCGTTTTGTCCAGCGAACCTCCCTGCCTGATCAGAACAGCGGCTCGCCCGTACCCGGATCCAGATACAGACGGCGGCTTCTCCCTCCCTCAGAACTGAAGGTGAACATTTGGGTGATGGAATTACCGAATCCGTCAAACGAACCGTTGCCTGGTACCTGACTCGGATGGAGGAACCTTAACCGCCAAATGTTTTACGACGGTTTAACGGGAATGAAACGAACTAATGCTATGTAAAGCCGTGATTCTGCAGAGGCCTTGGGGTGCTCAGACTGGCCGATTCACGAACTGTTCACGGTTCGTTCACATAGCTGCAATGACGCCCGGCTAGTCTGTCCGCGAGCAGCACGGCGATGATCCACCCTGCTCAGTTCTAGTGTTCCACGACGTTGCTGCGCACTGGCTCGGCCCCTGGCTTCGAGAGGCGTTTGTGTTCCGTCGCTTCATCGGTTCATGTCGCGCCCCCCGCTGCGGGGGAGGACCGTAACGACTTGCAAGAGACATAAACCTTCAACCCACAGGAAAGGTGACTCATGCGATTCAAAATGCTGCAGAAGTTCTCCGCCTGGTTGCTCGTGCTGTTATTGACACAACCGTCCGCATTCTTGCTGGCGCAAGACAAAGCCTACAATCATCGAGATTTGGTGAAGAAATATTACATCTCCGCCGACCGCGAGCCCAAGATGTCGCAAAAAGATCTGGTTGCTCAGCTTCAGAAGAAGGTTAAGTACGTTTTCGTCCTCTATCAGGAGAACCGCTCCTTCGATTCATACTTCGGGACCTTCCCCGGGGCTGAGGGGCTGTTCAGCCACCCGGCGTCGCAAACTTTGGGCTTCAACCAGAAATTGGTCAACACTGACGGCAGTATGACCACCGTTCATCCCTTCCGGATCGGGCCCCGGGACCAATGCCCGCATTCCACCGTCAACGGGGTGGTCAGTTCGGCTACGTGCTATGCATCCGATACCGATGACATCGATCATTCTCACCCGCGCATGGTTGCGAAAATGGACATCCAGAGTAGCGGCCCTCAAATGGACCAGTTTGCCGTCACCGAGGAACTCAAGTACAGTCCAACGGGCAATCCCAGCCTCCAAGCGAAACAAATGGGCGAATTGGCGATGGCTTATGAGGATTGCGACACCGTCCCGCTGCTCTGGGGCTACGCGGACAAGTTCGTACTATTTGACCACATTTTCGAGGCGATGACGGGACCTTCAACCCCCGGAAACCTCTCGATTATCGGCGCCCAGAGCGGCCAGACACAGTGGGTGCGTCACCCTGACCAAGGGTATACGGATAACGGAGGCTCTGTTCCGGGCGTGCCGGTACTCAATGACAACGATCCCTTTTGGGGATCGCCATCCGACCCCACGCCGCCGGCGAACAAGATGCCGGTGAATCCCACCGACTTTCCCGGCTACGGCACGCAAATCAACCTGACGTTCGCAACGATTCCCTTGACGCTTGCTGGCGGGAACCTGCAGAAGATCGTAAAGGCGGATGCTAACGCTGCCGACTTGGATGACGTGGAAGACGATGTGAACTTCATCTCGTCTCTTAAGGAGGCAACAGTGCCGTTCGGTTGGTATGAGGAAGGTTACGACAAGGAGTCCACCGATCCCGGTCCGGTGGACGCGAATGGCACGCACGCGTCCTACATCACTCACCACAATGGGCCCCAGTATTTTGGATATATTTCCAACAACCCAAAGATGCGCAGGCAGCTTCATGGGCTTGGAGACTTCTTCAACGCCTTGGAAAAGAAGACGCTTCCCAAGCAGGGCGGCGTGTTTTTCGTCAAGGGTGGCTATCAGAACATCTTCAATCTGAAGCCGGTCAATCCGGACCCGACCGTGCAAAAAAACTTCCTCGGTGACGATGACCATCCAGCCTATTCGGATGCTCAGATCAGCGAGGCCATGGTCGCGGAAGCCATCAACAAGATCGCCGAGAGTCCATATTGGTCACAGAGCGCGATCATCATCACCTGGGACGACTCCGAGGGCGACTATGACCACGTTCCACCTCCGGTACGCACTTTTGGCCCGGATGGCAGCTTGATCAGCAATGGCCCTCGGGTTCCCTTAGTGCTGATTTCGCCCTACGCTCGCACCAACTACGTTGCGCGAGCCCAGGGAAGCCAGTCCTCGGTAGTGAAATTCATCGATGCGGTGTTCAACCTGCCGCCGCTGGCGCTGCTGCCAGATGAGTTCACCGCGCGCCAGAAGGGCGAGAAGGAATTCGGGCAGAAAGACCTGGGACCGGAAGATGCCCTCACACCCGGCATCACCGATCTGCTCAGTGCCTTTAGTCCGGCGCGCTTGACCGGAAAGGCGGAACCACTCCCTTCCTACTACGTCACGGTTTCTGAAGCCCTTATCCAAACCCTACCCCAGGCGTGGGGTTTTGGCGGCTGTCAGTACCTGGGAATCACGACCACTGATCGCCAGCAGGGAATTCAGAATGTAGTTCCCGGCGACTTCAATCCTCGACCCAAAACGAATCCCAATTGATCGCTGCAATTTGGCCGGGCTGGCATCTCATGCCTGCCCGGCCAAAAGTTTTTCAGCAGAAATGTTTTGCCTTGTGACGCGGTAAGACACGCGACAAGCCTTCACTGAAGGATTCAGTTCTGTCTAGTTCGGAGATTGTCCGCGGGTGTAATGCTGCGCAAGTCCTGTGAAGCTCGCGGCCCTGCGGCCCGGCCCGGCATGCTACTGCGGCTGCAGCACTTCATCCACTACAATCTTGCCGCCCTTGTCTGCGGTGATGATTTTGTGCACCGGCGCGTATCCCGTGAGCGTAATGTCGATCACGTAGTTGCCGGGATCGAGCGCGACCTCGAACGGAGAACTCTTCTCCACGATGTGCTGATTGATTGCTACTTGTGCGCCCTTCGGCTGCGTACGGATGCTAACAACTGTCTGTCCCGGCTGTGCCCCTTTGCCGCCAAACAGCCTCGACATTTTTCCGACGGTCCGGATGTTATCCACGTTGCCGAGCGGCCGCAGCGTGGGAGCAAAGTTGAAAGTCTGCCCCAGCACGAATTGCGCATTCATGGTCTCGTCGATATATCCCATCTTCCGGACCAGAACCACGTGCTGGCCTTTGTCCACGCTGACTTGGGACGGTGTTTTCGTGCCCGTGTCGCGACCGTCGACATACACGTTGGCGCCCGCAGGGTCGCTCGAGACCACCAACGTCGCCATCAACTGAGACAGGTGGACGACAACCGTGGCCCGATTGCCGGATATGACCGTCACTGTGCGTGTGTCCGTCGAATAGCCTGGCTTGCTGACGGTGATCGTATGCTGCCCGGGCTGCAGGTTCGTGAGCGCAAACGGCGTAACGTAACTCGAATCGGTTCGGCCGTCCACTTGCGCCTGCGCGCCTTGTGGCGTGGAATCGACAGCCATCTGTCCGGGGATGATCATCGGCGCCGCCGGCGGCGCCTTCTTTCTGGCGTTTCGTGACTTTGCATTTACCGCGTGCGGCGCGGTGGGAGTCTCGTTTTCTTCAGCCTCGGGCTCTGTTGCCGCCGGTGCGGGTTCGCTGTTCGCCGAAGGCGGAAGTACGGGCTGTGCCGGTTGGCTGGCAGTGGGCTGTGCCGGAGCTTCCGCCACGGCCGCCGGACGTCCGGAGCCAGAGTCGTCGTCACTGTTCTGACTGTGGATGTAGATCGTTACACCGATGCCGATGGCCAAAATCAACACGGCGGCTCCGCCCAAAGCATAGCCCAGCAGCTTGGGAGGAACGCTCTTGATTTCTTTAATTGCTTTTTCGGCAACCTCGCGCGGTTGTACCTTGGGCTTTTCATCGTGCTTCTTGACGCCGGAAAACGCGGTGGGCACGGCTGCTGGCTCCGGCACCGGTTGGTAGGACGACGGCGCCGGTGGCGGAGGTGCTACGTACTCTTTAAGAGGCGGCAGTTCGGCGATCTCGGAGAAACTCATGCTGCTGCCTCCCGTCTGCGCACCTTCGGCCATCATCGGATCGACGGCGATCTTCGGTCGATCATCGTCCTGTGGTTCGAATGTTTCGACCTGCGGCCTGAAGGTCTCAACTTCAGGCTCATCGGTCACAGCCGAAGACATTGAGGTAGACGGCGGTTCGGCCGCCGCCATGGTTGCCTTCACGCTGGCGGTATTGAATTGATCTGACAGGTCAATTTCCTGAACCTCAGAGGAACGTGGCGCAGTGTCGGTGCCGCCAACTCCCGCCGCGGCTGCAGCCGCCTTCGGAGCGGCCAGGGTGGAGACGGGCTTCGCCAGTCCGGATCTGCTCTCTGCCGGACGCGAGGCGGGAGCCGCAAGCCCAGAAGGCCGCGCAACACCGGGCTTGGCAGAAGCCGCAGATGCTGCTGCCGGACGTGTCACTCCCGAAGTTGCTGGAGCGGATGGCCTGGCCACAGGTTTGGCCGAGGCCGAGGTCACAAATTTCGATTGCGCCGCAGCCCTCGCCTTGTCAGGAATCGCAGCGCCTTTGGGCGGCTCAGGTTTCTTGGCCGCCAGAGTCTTCGACTCCTTGCACTTCTCCAGATCGTCAAGTAACTCGCGGCCGCTCTGGTAGCGCTCTGCCGGATCCTTCGACATCGCCTTCATGATCAGATCGCTAAGCAGTGGGTGCACCTTCGGATTGACATGAATCGGCGGCACCGGCGTGCTCTCCGCAATGCTCTGCCTCAGCGATTCGATGTCGTCACGGTCGAAGGCTTTGCGTTCCGTCACCATCTCGTAGAACATGGCGCCCAGGCTGAACAGATTCGAGCGCGCGTCCATCGCCTGGCCCTGCACCTGCTCCGGCGACATGTAGTGAAGAACGGTCGGCAGTCCTTCGGTCACGTGCTGCACGAAATTGCCCACGCTCGATACGCCGAAGCTCAGGATCTTAACCGTCCCATCCCAGCCGCACATAATCTTGGCCGGTTCCAGACTGTAGTGAACAATGTTGTGAGAGGCAGCGTGGTCCAGGCCGCTGCATAATTGCCGGCCGATGTCGAGCAGGTCCCAGATGGAAAATCCTTCTTTGCGCGCCAGCATCGTGGCAATACTGTTGCCTTGCACGTACTCCATGGTGGCGCAGAACTGGCCTTCGATTTCGCCTGCGCCAAAAACCGGCGTAATGTTGGGGCTGCTCAAAACCTTCGTCTTTTCCGCCTCGGCCAGCAAGGCCTGCTCCAGTCCGGCCGCGCCTTCGCCAAAGGCGCTCAACTTGATGGCTTTCAGCGCGACCGTCTGCCCGCTCTCCGGATCGTTGGCCTTATAAACCACGCTTGTTGGTGATTTCGCTAACTCACTCAGAATTTCGAAGTGGCCGATTTTCGTAGACATTTTCTTTGCAACTCCATACACCGCGAGCCATTCGCATCCCCTCGAACGAGGCTCGGCCAGCGGAGACCCTGGGGATCGGGTGTGCGTAGGATATCGCTCTGCGCGGCAGGCTTTCGAGTTACCAAAGTAAGGACGCCATTGCAGTTTTGGGGCTTGCTGCGACGGCGGAGCTTCGCCCCGTGGACAGCCGAGAGCCTGCCCTGAGCTTGTCGAAGGGGGTTGTCCCACATGGCACTAGCCGCTGGCGCGCTCCAAACGCCCCGCCAACTGGCGTAAGTGATCGATGAATTCTGGAGGTTCGTGCACCTGGAAATCGACGCCGAGCAACATCAAGTGGATCATCAAACCTTCCAGCGAATGAGACCCAGTATGCAGCATGCAGGAGTGCTGGTCGATGGCCTCCAGCGTGCCCGCAGATGGTGGCACGCGCTTGGTGATGGCTTCGACCGGAGCGTGCAGAGTCACCCGCGCGCGATAAGGATAAGGTACGCTGGCCAGCGATTTTGAAACGAACGCAGCGAAGTCTCCCTCCGGCGGCTTTCGCGCTTTGAATCGTGTAGAAGTCTTCAACTTGCCTGCGATGCGATCGACGCGGAACGTTCTCCAATCTTTGCGAGTCAGATCCCAGGCCACGAGATACCATCGATATCCCGTGTGCACGAGCCGGTGCGGCTCCACGACTCGCCCGCTGGGCGCGCCGGAACGGTCGTGGTAGAGAAAGCGAATCCCTTCGTGATCACGGCACGCACCCGCGATGGCCGACAAACGTTCCGCGTCAACCCTCGGACCTCGGCTGCTCAGGGGTACGATGAATCCGTGCAAAGCCGCGACGCGCTGGCGCAACCGCGGTGGCAACACCTGCTCCAGTTTCAAGAGCGCGCGCACCGAGGCTTCTTCGATGCCTCCGACGCTGCCGCTCGCGGAAGTCCGCAGTCCGAGCGCCACCGCCACGGCTTCATCATCGTCGAGCAGCAGCGGCGGCAGGTTTGCGCCCGCGCCCAGTTGGTAGCCCCCGGCGGTTCCTGACGTCGAATGCACCGGATATCCCAGGCTGCGCAGGCGGTCGACATCGCGCCGCAGAGTTCGCGCAGTAACATCGAGCCGCCCCGCCAGATCAGCTCCGGACCAGTACCGCCGTGCCTGAAACAAAGACAGGAGCCGAAGCAATCGAGCCGAGGTGTTAAGCACGGTCGCTATTGTGTCATAGATCGAGGACCGAATCTGTCCTCAATGCTTGCTACCGTTCCGGTTGTCGATTCAGCCGGGTTTAAGGCAAATCGCACGATTGGAGAAAGATCATGAAGCTCACCGATGTGTTTTTGGCGGAACTCGAACGGGAAGCTGCCAGCTCGCGCCTCACGCTTGAACGTCTGCCTGAAGGACACAATGATTGGAAGCCGCATCCGAAATCCATGCCGCTTGGCTACTTGGCTTCGCTGGTCGCAACCATGCCTTCGTGGGTAGTCTCGATGGTGAAGCACGATGAACTGGATCTGAAGTCACCCGCGGCGGCGAAATTCAAGCCGCTGGAATGGGGCAAGCGCGCCGAACTGGTCGCCACACTCGACGCCGCCGTCGCCGAGGCGCGCGAGGCCCTGCGGGGCACGACCGATGAACATCTCATGACGACTTGGAAGTTCAAGGTTGGCGACCACGTCGTCAGCGAGAATCCTCGACATGTCATGATTGCGGACTCCGTTTTTAGCCACCTCGCCCATCATCGGGGGCAGTTAACCGTCTATTTGCGGCTCAACGAGGCCTCTGTGCCGGCGATTTATGGGCCATCGGCGGACGAAGGCGGCTTCGACTAGTACAGACTGCCAGCGCGCCGGCCTCAGTTCTGGCATCGCGGTTTGGGCCCAGATTGCGGCGTAACTTTGCCAGTCGCGCAGCGGTTTTACTTGTTATGTGTAGTTTGGATGACATTTGTCATCTCGCCCTGATGACGATCTCCACTTGCTACGCCGGCTCAAGTGGGGAACCATAGAAATGCAACAATGGCGACGAAGCGAGGCCCCTTGAGCATGACAAGAATTCAATCCGGCGCAGTTGTCGAGCCGGTACTCCTTCGTCTATTCTGGTCGGCGTGGGAGGTGCCCGCCTCCCGCGCCCGGCTCGTCCCTCTCCTTGGAGTTCGTTTATGACGTTGACCCGGTTTGTAACCAAGAACGCGTTCCGCAACAAGCGCCGCAGCATTCTGACGGTATTGAGCATCGCTTTCTCGCTGCTCTTGCTGACCTTGATGATGACCATCTGGCGGGCGTTCTATCTCGACCAGGGCAGCGCCGAATCGGCCGAGAGGCTGGTGGTCCGGCACCGCGTGTCTCTCACTTTTAATCTGCCCGGCTTCTACCGCGAGAAGATTCGGGCGATCCCCGGGGTCGTGTCCGTGGTTCCGGTTTCGTGGTTCGGCGGGTTATACAAAGACGACAAACCCGAGAACTTCTTCGCGCAATTCGGCACAGACCCAGAGGAGTTCTTCAAGACGTTCCGTGATATAGAAATGCCCCCAGACCAAATTACGGCGTGGCAGCGCGACCGGCAGGGTGTGATTGTCGATGACACCCTCGCGAAAAAATATGGCTGGAAGCTGGGCGACCGGATTGTCCTGCAGGGCACGATTTATCCCGTCAATCTCGAATTGAACATCCGCGGCATTTTTCACTCCAACCCTGACAACAAGTCGGTCTACTTCAACACCAAGTACGTGGAAGAATCTGTTGATTTCTTCAAGGGGCGAGCCGGCACTTTCAGCGTTTTGGCTGATTCACCCGGGGACGTGAGCAAGATCGCCAGCGCCATCGATGATATGTTCCGCAACTCTCCGCAGCCTACCAAAGCGGAGAGCGAAAAGGCGTTCGGGCTGGAGTTTGTCGCCATGCTCGGCAACGTCAAGGCGTTCATTCTCAGTATCTGTTCGGCGGTCGTGTTCGCGACGTTGCTGGTTTCCGCGAATACTATGGCGATGTCGATCCGCGAGCGGACCCGCGAAGTGGCCGTGCTCAAGACACTGGGCTTCACTCGCCAGGGCGTGCTTGGTTTGTTTGTTAGCGAAGCGGTTGCCCTTTCTTTGGCCGGCGGACTGATCGGATTCTTTCTGGCGAAGGGCTTGGTGTATTTGGCAACGCATTCGCCGCAGTTCTTCAGCTTTTACAACATGCAGGTGACAGCGGGAATGTGGGTCGTCTCCATGCTCATTGCTGGGTTCGTTGGACTGGTGAGTTCGGCCCTTCCTTCCTATCACGCTTCGCAAGTGAACATCGTCGACGGATTACGCCACATCGGGTGAAGTTTATGACGCTGGGCAGTTTTGTCGTGCGCAATACGTTTCGCAACAAGCGGCGCAGCCTGCTGACCATGATCAGCATTAGCTTCTCGCTGCTGCTGCTGACCCTCATGATTTGTATCTGGCGCTCATTTTACATAGACCAGGTTGCGCCGGAGGCGGCCCGCCGGTTGATCATCCGCGACCGAGTATCGCTGGCGTTTTTCTTGCCGGCGTACTACCGCGAGAAGATTCGCGCTGTCCAGGGAGTGACGGCAGTGGTGCCGTTGACCTGGTTCGGAGGCCGCTATATCGATGATCGGCCGGAGCATTTTTTCGCCCAAATGGGAACCGACCCGGACGAGTACTTGAAAGTCGCTTCGGACAAAATCATTCCCCCGGATCAGGTCAAAGCCTGGCAGCAGGATCGTGCCGGCGCGATCGTGGATGCCACCTTGGCGAACAAGTACGGCTGGAGAATCGGCGATCGCGTAACTCTGCAGGCAAACATTTTCCCGACGAACCTCGATCTGACAATTCGAGGAATTTACCATCGCGATCCGCCACAAAACGCGCTGTATTTCAACGCCAAGTACCTGGAAGAAGCGGTGCCCTGGTTCAAGGGATCGGCGGGATGGTATGCCGCACAGATCGACTCGGCCGATGATGTCGCGCGCGCTTCGCGAGAAATCGATGCCATGTTCCACAATTCGCCGCTGCAGACGAAGACGGAAAGCGAAAAGGCCTTTCAGTTGGGTTTCGTCGCTTCGCTGGGCAACGTGAAGGCATTCATTCTCAGTATCTGCGGTGCCGTGGTATTTGCCATCATGTTGGTTTCGGCCAACACCATGGCGATGTCAGTGCGCGGCCGGACGCGTGAAGTGGCAGTGCTAAAAACGCTTGGTTTCACCCGTCGGCGCGTGCTCTCGATCTTCGTCAGCGAAGCCGTAGCCTTAGCTCTGGCAGGCGGAGTGTTGGGAGTTCTGGTGGCGATCCCTGTGATTGCCGGGCTCACGCACCGCTTCATCGGGCTTGGCATCCCGCTCTACATGAAAGTGAATGGGGTTACGGCCGCATTGTCGTTGCTGGTGGCTTTGCTTCTGGGAGTAGTGAGCGGTTACGTGCCGGCTTACAGAGCCTCGCATATGAATATCGTGGACGGACTCCGCCACATCGGCTGAGTCCTCGAATTTATCGAGTCGAGTCTAACTATATGGCGATACCGATCAGCTACAACGTCCGTAACTTACGGCTCCGCAAGGGCCTCACCATCATGACGGCCCTGGGCATCGCGCTCACGGTGACGACCGCAATCTTTCTAATGGCACTCATCGCAGGACTCAACCGCGCCTTTGTGAGCAGCGGCAGTCCGCTCAATGTGCTGGTGTTGCGCAAAGGTTCGGAGGCGGAGTTGTCGGGCGGCTTCGATGCCTCGCTCTACCCGACGCTGAAAACTCTCCCAGGTATCGCGAAAGACAGTAAAGGCGAGCCGATGACCTCGGGCGAATGGGTAGTCGTGATCATCCTGCCCCGCAAAGATGGCACCGGCGAAGTGAACGTGACGGTGCGCGGCATGATGCCCGATGGACTGGAGATGCGTCAGTTGTCCACGTCCGGCCATCCAGGCGTGAAGCTGGTGGCGGGACGCTGGTTCCAGACGGGACAGCGCGAGGTCGTTGTCAGCAAGTCGATTCAGAGCCGATTTGCCCATGCCAATATCGGCGACACGATGGAGTTCGGCAAAGGCTCGTGGAAGGTTGTGGGCGTGTTCGACGCTGGAGGCTCAGCCTACGAGTCTGAAGTCTGGGGCGACGTGAACCAGATGGCTTCGGACTTCGATCGTCAGGGTGGCTTCGCGTCGGCCTATCTCCGGGCAACGGATCCCATTGCCGCCGAGGCCCTGAAAAACCGCGTCAGCGACGATCAGCGCCTGAAACTGGAAGGACTCATTGAGACCGATTACTACGCCAAGCAGACCAGTTCAGGCGGTCCGATCAAAGTAATTGGGTTCGTGGTGGGATTCATCATGGCGATTGGATCGATTTTCGCAGCCATGAATACCATGTATGCGGCCGTGGCTTATCGCGGCCGTGAGATCGCGACGCTACGCGTGATCGGCTTCTCGCGTCCCGCGATTCTGACATCGTTCGTGCTGGAGTCTCTGCTGCTGGCGTTGTTGGGCGCGGCTGCAGGAATTGTGCTCATGCTTCCGTTCAACGGCATGCAAACCGGTACATCCAACGCGGTCACATTCAGCGAGGTGGTATTCGCCTTGCGCATTACGCCGCAAGTTGCGGCATATGCCATTCTCTTCGCGTTGGTTATGGGATTCGTGGGTGGACTTGCTCCCGCGTGGCACGCCGCGCGGCAGAACATTTTAAACGCACTGCGCGGCTAGTTCAGGTTAGCGGAAACTATTGGGCGATATAGAACGTAATTCTTCTTATGGCGATAGACACAAAACACGAAGATCTGCAGAGCCTGCGTATTGATCGTTCGCAGCGCGGCGATAACAGCGGAGAACCTCCGACCTGGGCGCGACGCTACATCCTGGGCGGCATCGCGCTCGTCGTGATACTCGGGTTGTCCGCTTTGGTCTACCGCGCGTTCTCGTCGGACACCCCCGAGGTCGAGGTCGTCCGGGCATCGGCGCAGACGACCGGCAATGACGTTGGCGGAACCGTGCTCTCAGCCACGGGCTACATCGTGGCCCATCACACCATCAATGTGAACTCCAAGGTTACGGGCCGCCTCGCCTGGATCGGTGTAGAGAAGGGCGATAAAGTGAAGGAGGGCCAGGTATTAGTGCGCCTGGAAGACGAGGAGTTCCGCGCATCGTATGAACAGGCCAAGGGCGCAGTCGCGAACGCTCGCGCTTATCTCGATGAATTGCAGCACGGTTCGCGGCCGGAAGAGATCCAGCAGGCACAACACAACCTCGACGAAGCCCGCGCTACGCTGGCGAACGACAAGTTGACGCTCGACCGTACGAAGGAGCTGGCCAGTAACGGCGTGGTTTCGCGGCAGCAACTAGACGACGCCACCGCCAAGTTCGAAGCCGATCAGGAGCGTGCCGACTCGCTGCAAAAAGCGTTCGAGCTGGCCAAGATTGGCCCGCGGCCGGAAGAGATCGCCCGCGCACAAGGCGCGCTGGCGCAAGCCCAGGGCGCTGCTGATTACGCTAAGTCACAACTCGATGCTACCGTGATTCACGCACCCGTAACGGGCACGATTCTCGACCGCACGGCGGAGAAAGGTGAGCTCATCACCGCGCAGTTTGCCAGCGCCGCCGCCGGTGGTCCGCAGGGATCGGTCGTATCGCTCGCCGACCTGAACGATCTTCAGGTCGAACTCGACATCGCCCAGGCGGACTTCGCTCGCCTTGGTCCGAACCAGAAAGGCATCGTAACCACCGACGCCTATCCCGACAAGCAGTACGACGGCGTCATCGCGCAAATTTCGCCTGAAGCCAACCGCCAGAAGGCAACCGTGCAGGTCAAGGTGCAAGTGCTAAACCCGGGTAAGTATCCAGACGTTCAATTGCGGCCGGAAATGAACGCGACGGTGCGGTTCCTGGCCAACGACGTGCCGAAGAACACGAAAGAGCCGGCGGGCGTATTCGTGCCGTCGACGGGTATCCGCGACCGCGATGGCAAGAAGATTGTGTTGATCGCCTACAATGGAAAGGCCGTCGCGCGCGAAGTTCACATCCTCGGCCAGCGGGCAGACGGGGCGCTGGTCGATGGCTTGGTTGGAGGCGAGAGCGTCATCACCACGGCGCCAACGACTTTGAAAGATGGGGACAAAATCAAAATTAAGGGGTAATCATGAGCACTGCTACGCAAAACAACGTTGCCACGAGCACTAAAGTTGTGCAGGTCCAGGGCGTCAGCAAAGTTTTCAAGCGCGACGCCTTCCAGGTCACCGCGCTCGACGACGTGTCAATCGACATCGCTAAAGGTGAATTCCTCGCGCTGATGGGGCCTTCGGGATCGGGCAAGACGACATTGCTGAATATGATCGCGGCTATCGATCGGCCCACGTCTGGTGAACTGCTGGTGCAGGGGCAGGATATTTTCCGCTTTAGTGACGCGAAGATTGCCCACTGGCGCAATGAGCATATCGGCTACGTCTTCCAGACATTTAACCTGATCCCGGTGCTCACCGCGTTTGAAAACGTAGAGCTGCCCTTGCTGTTGACCAAGCTGAACGCACAGCAGCGCCGCGATCACGTCATGACCGCACTGAAACTGGTCGGGCTGGAGGATCGCGTGAACCATCTGCCCAAGCAACTTTCAGGCGGCCAGGAGCAGCGCGTAGCCATCGCGCGGGCGATCGTAAGCGATCCGACCTTATTACTCGCCGACGAGCCGACCGGCGATCTGGACAGCCACTCGGCGACGGAAGTGTTGGAGATTTTGAAGCGATTGAACGAGGATTTCCACAAGACGATCGTGATGGTCACGCACGATCCGCACGCAGCATCGTACGCCCACGTGACCCGGCACCTGGAGAAGGGAATGTTGCTACCTCCCGGGTAGGACTCGCGAACAAAAACATGCAGGCGGGGCGGGAAGATTCCCGACGCCCGCCTGCATTCGGATTTAGCAGCGCAATTCCCCAGCGCTCGGATCCGCAGACTCTTCGTGGGACCGCGGAGGAGTCTCAGCAACCCACAGCCATGCCCGTCTCCCGTTGCCCAGGAATACAGCCTGCGCTTCGCCGTATTCAACGAGCCGGTTGAGAACCGTCGTGATCGAGGCCATCGGGTCCTTGTGGCGAGCCAGCAGCAGGGGCATTTTTTCCTGGAAGTATTCGCAGATGTCGCGGGCGCTCATGGCCCGACCCGCCTCCATCAAGATCATTCTGCATGCTTTGGTAAAGCCCGGCTGTCGGCCGCTGCTCTTGCGGTCGACCAGTTCCATAAGCTCTTCGCTTAGGACTTCATCGCCAAACAGATTGGCGAGCCCGGCGATGGTCTGCTTGACCGTGCCGATGCGCTTCATCACATCCGCTCGCTGTTGCATGAGTTGACGCAGTTCGCCGTGCGCCTGCCGGATTACTTCCTGCACATGGCCCACGTCGTACCGCTCAGCGAGCCCGATTGAGCCGTTCCCGTTCTGCCCGTTTTCCATACATCCCCCCAAGGTTTTGACATGCGTTGATCGAGGCGCCCAGTCGTTTCAGCGCCACTATTGAAACCGGCTTTAATTCCAAAGATGCAAGCGCGCAGGGGCAAGATTCTTAATGAACAAACTTCTCCCGCAGTCCTCAAGCAGGGGGCAGAACCCCACTCAGAGTCCTATACGCAGAATGTCTTCGGGGCGTTCCATCAATTGTTGTGAAGGTATGCGTCTCAAAAACATCTCACGTCTTGATGTTAGACGCTGCGATTGCAGATTGGTTAACAAGCGTCGTCATAAGGGGACCAACACGCGCCAGGGCAGGATGAGGTAACGGCGAATCAGTCCGAGTCATTGGAGAATGATGACCAGCAGCCTGCCATCGGAGTGGTAGCCGTCGCCAGTGGCGTTTTTGGCCTCTTGCACCGGATTCGGCGGAAGATAATAGCTCATCGTCTTTGTTTTGTTGGTCTTTTGCAGGCTGCTGCCGATATTGTCGCGCTCGCCGTCAACCGCGGGGTCGATTTTGTGAGTGACGTTCCCGTTACGTTTATCCTTGGCGAAGCCGATGTCGTGGGTTCCGGCGCCCACCCACACTTCCTGTCCTTTCCAGGAAAAGGGAGCCTTCCAGATGCGAAAGTGGTGGCGGCTGGCGACCATGGCGATCGGTTCCGCCATTTCGTAACCAAAGTCCTGCTTCCGCCCAAACAGATATAGCGTGCTCATGGGCATCTGCAGGTAGTCTTTGCTGTCGTAGCTTTCCATGATGGCGCTGAGCACAGCTTTTTGATTGCTGGTATCGGCAATGTGCCAGCTAGCCGCGTCGAGGGCGGCTTGCACCTCCTTTTGCGAGCCGAGAATCACGAAATTCACCATGTCGCCCTGATTCTGAAACTGATCGTTAACGCGCCGCGGAAGACTGTCGAGGCTCTTGCGCAGGTCCGCGTCAAGAGGCGCATCGGAGACCTTGGGCGGAGATGCGACTGCCACGGCGTCAGCCCCGGATTCGTTTCCGGAGGAAACGGCATTAGAAGAAGCTGAGTTCGACGCCGTTTCTGATTTGCCGATCCCAAACTGTCCGGACATAAAGATCTGCGCTGCCGTTGATAGCTGAGACTTGAGCTGCTCGCCACGCGTCTTCTGCTGCTCGCTGGACGTTCCTGCGGTGCCCGTCGCGCTTGAGCCTGCGGGAACCCGGTGCACCTTGACGGTTAAGCTCGTCTGGCAAGTTGGCGTACCCGCCAGGTTCAGCCCGAGAAAAAGATGCGACGCCTCTTCGATACTTAACTCCTTGCTCGCCCCGATGAGGATAGGGACGGCTCCCTGGGCGTGCAGCCGTGCAATCAGCGCACCAGCCGGCGCGGAGGGCAAAGGCAGAGCTGCGGTTTGGGGCGACGCTCCGCTGGCGGTCTTCGAATCGCAAGGCGTCGTGCCATTGGGCGAAGCTGCGGCGCCTGCCGAGATTTGCAGCACGTCTCCGGCTTGCAGATCCAGGCCCGTATCCGTCCATGACCGCGCGGATGAAATCTGGTAACTGAAATCTTGAGCAGAAGAATTGACCTGCGCCTCAAGACCGACGCAAGGCACAAGAATAGAAAGCAACAGAATCGATGGTCTAACCATAGAGTGCTCCAAGCAGGTCGGTCCTTATTAGTCTCTGCTAATTATCCCCCAATCCGGCGCCTGCATGGCAAGTCGGACTGACCCGCAAGGACGGAGATGAAGGAACGTGCGGCCGTCCGAGTAGATTCGAATGTTCGTTTTCGGAAGATCAAAGTTTCCGGATGATAGGCACCTTGGTCGGCTGAAGCAAATCGCACCACGTTCCGATAGTAACCAGTGAGGACAACTTCAATGGTGACGGCCGCAAAATCCGCCCTGGCTCCGCTGCGAGTTTTGCTGGTAGGCAAGAAAGAGGAAGACTTTTTCCTGATCCGCGAAATTCTGGATCGTATGCGCAGCACGCTTCCGGCCGAGTTGGAACACGCGCACTCGCTCGACGACGCCAAAGCCATGCTGCAAGAAAGGCCCTATGGCTTGGTTCTCTTCGAGCATGAAACCGGAGATGCGAGGGCCGTTCAGCTGCTGGCCGACTTCCTTCACGCAGGGATCTCAATCCCTTATATCGTCTTGACCGAGCACGCTGACGAGCAGACCATCGCAGAGATCATCCAAGGGGGAACCTGGAACTGTCTGACCAAGTCGCAACTGGACGGAGCGACTCTGATCCGTGCCATTCGAGGCACGCTGGCCCTGCACTCCGTGCAGAAGGGACAACATATCGCGGAGGAGTCCCTGCGCAAACTATCACAAGCGGTCGAGCACTCCGCCGACTCTGTAATGATGACCGACTGCCGCGGGGTCATTGAATACGTCAATCCCGCCTTTGAGGCCCTGACCGGCTACAGCCGCGACGAGGCCTGCGGAAATACTCCCCGCATTCTCCGATCCGGCGAGCAGGGCCCGGAGGTTTACCAGGAACTCTGGAAGACGATTCTCGGCGGGGGTGTCTTCCGCGGAATTCTGGTCAATCGTAAAAGGAATGGCGACCTTTATTACGTCGAAGAGAGCATCTGCCCGGTGCGCGATGGCCAGGGTCGCATCACTCATTTCATCGCGAACGGGCGAGACCTTACCGAGCGCCTGCGCCTCGAAGCCCAACTGGTCCAAGCACAAAAAATGGATGCCATCGGCCGTCTGGCTGGCGGCGTAGCACACGACTTCAACAACTTGCTCACCATCATCACCAGCTACTCGGAACTCGCGTTGGACGAGGTGCCGGGCAATACGTCGATCACCGCCAAGATTCAGGAGATTCTCCTGGCAGCCCGGCGGGCCGCGGAGTTGACTCGCCAATTGCTGGCATTCAGCCGGAAACAGCCACGTGCCCTGCGCGTGGCCGACATCAATCAGGTGATCACCGATATCGCCAAGACCCTCCCTCGTCTCATCGGTGAGGACATCGAGTTCAGTTTCGTACCCGGCCAGGGGTTGGGCGGGGTCCGGCTGGATCCCCTCCAGATCGAACAAGTCCTGATGAATCTCGCCTCCAATGCGCGCGATGCCATGCCGCAGGGCGGGCACCTCCGCATTGAAACCTCCAATGTAGCCCTCGATGAGCACTACGTAGATCGCAAACAGGCTGTCATCCCTTTGGGACGCTATGTGCTCATTACGGTCAGCGACGACGGCGCAGGAATTCCGCCCGAGCACCTGCCGCATATCTTCGAACCCTTCTACACTACGAAGCCCTCGGCTCAGGGCACAGGGTTAGGTTTGGCCACAGTGTATGGAATCGTGAAGCAGAACAAGGGATTCCTATGGGCCTACAGCGAACCCAACATGGGGACTGTCTTTAAGATTTACCTGCCTTGCACATCCGGGAACGGCCTCGCCTCCGAGACTGAAACTGTGAAGTCCGAGGCGGTTCTTGGCGGTTCAGAGACAATTCTCCTGGTAGAGGACGAGCCGGCGGTTCGAAAAGCGGCGGCAGAATTCCTCCGGCTTCGCGGCTACAACGTACTCGAAGCCAAGGACGGCCTCGATGCCCTCGCAGTCGCGCGAAACCACGGTTCCCAGATTAACCTTGCGGTCACCGACGTGGTCATGCCCAATATGAGCGGAGGAGAGATGGCCAAAGAACTCGCGCGCCTGCGCCCGGAAGCCCGGCTCTTGTTCGTCTCCGGCTACGCCGGAAAGACCGTGCTCGACCACAAAGTATTCGACCTCGAAATCAATTTCCTGCAAAAACCCTACACGCTGAAACAGCTCTCAACCAAGATTCGCCAAACCCTGACTCGCGGCGCAGGCACCACGACGAACTCCCCGTCCTGGTGAGGTCGGTTTGATCAGCCTGTTTCGAAATCCTATAATCAAGTTGCGCGACTCCGCATGAATCCTTCAGTAGCTCCCCAGGAACCGAACGCAGACTCCCCGGCGCCACCACTGAATCGAACTCGATTATTCCGCGCGGCTCCTGCATCCCTGATCATTCTCGTCGGATTGTGGTTGGCGATCTACGTCGCGAGCATGTTTACGCCGCCGTTGCTCGACGATGTTGATACGATTCACGCCGAAGCCGCACGCGAGATGCTCCTTCGCCACGATTGGGTGACGCTGTATACCAACGGTCTCCGCTACCTGGAAAAAGCGCCGCTGATGTACTGGGAACTGGCTACAAGCTACAAATTCTTCGGCATCAGTGACTGGAGCACACGGTTGCCGCTCGTCCTGGGCGTGCTGGCCCTGGTTCTGGCGACATATTGGCTCGGCGGTTATGCGTTCAGTGAGCGCGCAGGATTCTGGTCTGGCGTGGTTTTGGTGAGCTCGATCGGCCCCTACATCTTTACGCGCTTCCTGATTCCTGACGTGCTGGTCGCGCTGTGGCTAACGATCTCATACTACTTTTTCCTGCGCTCATTGGAAGAAGAAACGCCGTCGCGTCTGACCTGCTGGGGATTTGCCGGCGCCTGCGCGATGAATGTCCTCACCAAAGGCCTGATCGGGCTTGTGTTCCCCATCGGCACGATCGGTCTCTATCTTGTGCTGACCGGGAACCTGCGCCACCTTCTGAGGCTGCGACTGATTTCGAGCACACTCGTCTTCTTCGTTCTGGCAGCGCCGTGGCACATCCTAGCAGCCATACGCAATCCAGCTCAGGGGCAGGCGCGTGGATTTCTGTGGTTCTATTTCATCAACGAACACATTATGCGGTTTCTCAATAAGCGTGTGCCCCCGGGATACGACACGGTGCCACTCGTATTATTCTGGGCCTTTCTGGTTCTATGGCTGGTGCCGTGGGCGGTATTTCTGCCACAGGCGTTGCGCCGCGTCCCGCTCCGCTGGCATTCGTTGCGAGCGCCCATGGACCGCCGGCAGAGAGCGAACCTGTTGTTTTTCCTGTGGGCGCTGGTAATCCTGCTGTTCTTCAGCTTCTCCACACGGCAGGAGTATTACACGATTCCTGCATTGCCGGGTGTTGCGCTGCTGACAGGAGCGTGGATCTCGCGCGAATCGCGAGCCGATGCGAACGAAGCCGACCGGCGTGCTGGGCGCAGATCCTCGCTGGTCCTGATGATAGTGTGCGTAGTCGCCGCAGCCGTGGGTTTGGCGCTCCTCTTCCTAACGCATCCTCCCCCAGCAGGAGCAGATCTTGCAGACTTATTGAAGAAAAACCCCCAGGACTACGATTTCTCTCTAGGCCACGTCCTCGATTTTACTCCGCAAGCGCTGGGGATGTTCCGCGGTCCCTTGCTCGGCGCGTCTTTGTCCTTATTATTTGGGACAATCCTGAACTGGTGGATGCGGCGCCGCGGGCGCCCGGTGTGGGGAAATGCAATTCTGTCGTTGATGATGGTTGGCCTGCTGACCTGCGTACACGTATCCTTCGTGAAGTTCTCGCCGATCCTCTCGTCGCACGATCTGGCCGTTGCGATCGAGAAAGAGTATCGGCCGGGCGATCTCATCGTAGTAGACGGACAATACCACCAAGCGTCCACTCTTAATTTCTATACCCACATTCCGCTGCGCATCTTGCATGAGCCCAGCGGTAATCTCTGGTACGGCGAGAAATTTCCGGACGCGCCCCATGTGTTCGAAACTCAACAGTCGTTTGCCATCCTCTGGTCAGGCCCGGCGCGTGTGTTTCTCTGGACCGATCAGGAAGATCCCAAGGAACTGGCAGGAATGCCGCACTTCCTGCTGGCGCGCAGCGGCGGGAAAGCAATCTTCACCAACCGTCAGCCATGAGCCTCGAGTCTATGGTTTCGGGGTAAACAAACGTTCCGCGAACAACGCTATAATCGTTCTTCGCTGTGCCTTCCGGATGATCCCAGGCGTGCTTAGCGCTCATGGAGTCGATTTCGTTTGGCGGGCGCTCCTGCTTTTGGCGCTGGCCGGGTCGTTCACCTCCACCATTTTTCTGGCAATGACGCTGGTGGCAACCTCCCGTCATCTCGGCCGGGCCGGCGTCGCGCAGTCCGCCGTGCGTGCAACCCCGGTCTCTTCGCTGCCTCCTGTCACAATTTTCAAACCCGTGCATGGCATGGAACAGCAACTGGCCGTGAATCTGGAGAGTTTCTTCCAGCAGGATTACCCCGACTATGAAGTAATTCTCGGTGTCCGCGACCTTGAGAATCCCGCGGCAAAGATCGCCGAAGATATCCGCTCGCGCTATCCACACGTGCCGAGCCGCCTGATCGTGTCCGGTCTGCCGACCCGGCCCAACGCCAAGGTATTCGCCCTCGACAAGATGATCGCTGCCTCGTTGCGTTCCTATTTCATCATCAGCGACAGCGACGTTCGCGTCGCGCCAGATTTTCTACGCAACACCATCCCTCCGCTTCTCGATCCCAAGGTAGGGCTGGTCACCTGCATGTACCGCGGAATTCCTGCCTCGGACTTCTGGTCGTGGCTCGAGGCTCTCGGCTTATCGGTGGAGATGTCTTCCGGCGTGATGGTCGCCGACATGATGGAGGGCATGCGGTTTGCCCTGGGGCCCGCCATGGCTGTGCGTCGCGATGCGATCGACGCGATCGGTGGCATCGCCGCCGTAGCCGACTACTATTCCGACGACTTCGAGTTGGGCAACCGCATCTGGGCGAAGGGATACAAAGTTGTTCTCTCGCACCATGTCGTCCGCAATGTACTGACTCATCGTTCGGCTCTACGGACACTCGGCGATCAACTACGCTGGATGAAGAGTACCCGCTATTCTCGCCCCGCTGGACATGCTGGCACGAGTCTGACCTACGCCATGCCCTTCGGCATTCTGGGATTCATCGCCGCCGGCGCCCTGGGCCGCTGGCAACTGGGGATCGATCTGTTTGCTTTGGCGTGCGTGAACCGTATGATTCAGTCGATCGCGGTCGGATGGTCCGTGGTGCGCGACCCGCGCGCTATCTGGCTGTGCTGGCTCTATCCCATGCGCGATTTCTTCGGCTTCGTAGCCTGGGCGTTGAGCTACACCAGCAGGAAATTCTACTGGCGTGGCGAGACCTATCGCTTCGGCAAGGGAGGAAGAATCGCCCCGCTGGAAAGACCAGCCCAGAGTTCAAAGTAGCGCCGCCGTCCCGCCCGCCGTCTGTTGATAGAGTGCGCCGTTAAATGTGTGCGCGAGACCGTAGGTTCTGGGAAAGCAGTGGACCCGAATCGGCCCCCCAATCCAGCCGCGGAGCGGCGGCATAATGTGGCCCCGGACGTAAGTCCGGGGTAGGCTTGGACAGATAGAACAAGTCCCGAAGGGACGACACAAGCGCTCACGCAGCACTTTAAGCCGCGCCGCTGGAGGGAAGAGAGCTATCGCGGCTTCACACGCTAAAAAAGAACCGCAAGTGCAAACCTCTGGGGCTAAAACCAGCATTGATTGTGCGCGACTCATGGCACGAGTAGAACTCGTGCCCTTCCCAGTCACGCGCAAATCGGGGCCCCCAGAAGGCGTGCCCGTCCGAATCTCTGGCGACGCTACCCGGGAACTCGCACCAGCCTCCCATTCTTCAGCTCGAAGCGGTCCCCGCGCCAAGTCACGGTGTGCCCGGCAAAACTCGCGAGCCAAACTAAGACCGCAACCAGGTCGCGCACCGGAAGCAGCCACAAATTCTTCAGCAGCGTCCGGTCTTGTAACGCGCCTCTACCCACCGCCAGTGCCACGGCTAACCGCAACAACGCAACGCCTCCGAGCACTGCCCACGACCATGGCTCCGCATGCGACACAATCAAATTGAGCAGCGCCCACATCAGGCCGAAGGTGGAAACCAGGCCGACATATCCTCCCTTGCGCGAATCGCGCACACCCCGGGCCCAGCGCATCTGGTGCGCCAGGAACCCGCTCAGGTCATACTTTGGAAGATGCGTCTCAACGACGACATCGGAAAGCACAACCTGCAACCCCAATCCCGCGATCCGCCGCCCCAGTTCGTAGTCGTCAGCCAGGAAGTCCACCAGGGGGTGGAATCCACCGATGCTCTCCAGGTCGCCGCGCCGGAAAGCCAGGGTTGAGCCCAATCCGAACCGGACGCCGCCCTCCAGTTGCCGCGCGACCAGCACGCCCGCGCAGAAATCCGTACTGATGCCGAGCGACTCCAACCGCGAGCCGAGCGTCGGGGAGGCGACGCCCCGATAAAGACACGTGACCATCCCGACGCCTTTGTCCGCGAGCGGCGCCATCACGCGCCGAAGGTAGTCAGCTTCTACCTGAATGTCGCTGTCGTTGACGATCAGATACTCATAGCGAGCAGCCTCGAGCATCTGCACGAGATTGTTGACCTTTACATTCGCGCCAAGGATATTCGGACAAACAACCAGTAGAATCGCGCGGGTTGGGAATTCCTGCTGCAGCTGGTGGACGGCCGCAACGGCCGGATCCATAGCGTCGCTAACCCCGAAAACGATCTCGTACTCCGGATAGTCCTGCAGACAATGGCTGCGGAAGCTCTCGTAGATGTCAGGATCCGTTCCCTTCAATGGCTTGAGGATCGAAACCGGTGGCCGGTCTTGTGTGGGGCGGGCACTTTTGCCCGCCTTCCGTCCACGCAGAAATGAAGCCGTACTCCACAAACAGAAAAGATAGTAGAGGGAACTGGAGATACAACCGAGAATCGCGACGAACTGGATGATCCTACCGGTGTAGTGAATCATGCGCCAACGCGGGCCAGCCTACTCGTACCGCAGCGACTCAATAGGATCGAGGTTCGCTGCCTTCCACGCCGGATAAATGCCGAACACGAGCCCGACTCCCGCAGCGGCGCTGAAGCCGAACGCCGTCCAGAACATCGACATATGCGCCGGAAGCGAAGGCCACAATGCAGGGATCACCCAGATAACCAGCGCGCCCCCTAAAATACCAATTATTCCGCCGGCCGCTGTCAGCATGATCGCCTCCAGCGTGAATTGCAACAGAATGTCGCGCTTGCGCGCGCCAATCGCCTTGCGCACGCCGATCTCGCGTGTCCTTTCGGTCACGCTCACCAGCATAATATTCATAACCCCGACGCCGCCGACAATCAGCGCCACACTGGAGATCGCGAACATCCCAATGAACAGCGCGCCGGTCAGCTGATTCCACACATCCGAAATCGACTCGGAAGTTAAGACCGCAAAGTCGTCGGGCTTGTCGAAAGGAACTTTTCGTCGCCGTCGGAGCAACTCGCGGATCTCATCGATCGCCTTGGGCACGTCGTCATGCGACGTCGCCTTGATCGTGATCCAGTGATCTTTTATTTCGGGGTGCAACGTTTTGAAAGTAGAAAGGGGAAAAATTACCCGGTTGTCGTTAGGATCTTTGCCGCCCCCAAAAGCCGACTTGAGCTTAGCCAAAACTCCGACCACGGTGAACAACCGCCCGTCGATCGTGATTTCCTTGCCCAGAGGATTCTCCATCGGGAAGAGTTCTTCCGCTGTGTCATAGCCCAGAACGATGACCGTAGCGCGCCGCTCATCGTCGGAGTCAGTGAACCACCTTCCCGTGGTCATCTGCATGTCCCAAACGAGTTTGCCGGAAGATGTATCCCCCTCGATAATTGTGTTCTTGACCTTGCGATCCTGATACTTCACCGCGTAGGTGCCCACTCCGAATTCCGGACGTTGAAAACGAAGGCTGGCAGATTCGGCCTTCACATGGGGCAATTCGTTGATTGCGTCGGCGTCATCGAGAGTCAATTTCCTGCGCATCCGCATTTCTTCCGACATCCGCCCGAAGATAAACGGCTCCAGATGGTAAGCAAAGATGAGATTGGAACCCATGCTGGCGACCATGTCGCGAACGTTGTCGTCGAGCCCCCGCCCGATGGACGACACGCCGATGACCACCGCGACTCCGATCACCACGCCCAGCACGGTCAGCGCCGAACGCAACTTGTTGCTGCGGATTGTGTCCGTCGCCATCTGAACGATTTCGCCGAATTCTTCTTTGCGCATCATGAGTTCGGCTCCGCCTCCCAGCCCGAAGTAAGGAATCCAGACCGCGACGAGCCTGGCCAGTCTACTCGTACCGCAGTGACTCAATAGGATCGAGGCTCGCCGCCTTCCATGCCGGATAGATCCCGAAGATCAGGCCGACCGCAGCGGCAGAGCTGAAACCAAACGAAACCCAGAACATGGACATATGGGCCGGCAAGGATGGCCACACCGCCGGAACCACCCAGACCAGGATCGCTCCGAGCGCGATGCCTATCCCGCCTCCCACCGCGGTCAGCATGACGGCCTCAAGGGTGAATTGCAAAAGAATGTCCTGCTTGCGCGCGCCGATCGCCTTTCGCACCCCAATCTCGCGCGTTCGCTCGGTCACGCTGACCAGCATAATGTTCATTACGCCCACGCCGCCCACAATCAATGCCACGCTGGAAATCGCGAACATCCCGATAAACAAGCCCCCGGTAACCTGGTTCCAAACCTCGAACAGCGAGTCGGTGGTGAAGATCGCAAAGTTGTCCGGCTTGTCAAAAGGGACCCTTCGTCTGCGCCGCAGCAACTCCCGGATCTCGTCCATGGCTCTGGGCACATCGTCGTGCGAAGTAGCTTTGGCAATGATCCAGTGCTGCTTCAACTCCGGATGCATCGTCTTAAACGTACTCAAAGGAAAAAAGACCCTGTTGTCGATCGGATCCCTTCCCTGGTTGAACACCGATTTGATTTTTCCTACCGTGCCTATGACCCGAAACAATCGTCCTTCGATGTTGACCTCGTCACCTAGAGGATCTTGGTTCCCGAACAATTCCTCGGCGGTGTCATGGCAGAGAATAACGACCGGAGAGCGATGCTCGTCGTCGAACTCACTGAACCACCTGCCGCTGGCGATCGGAAGATCCTCTACATCTTTCATGGAGGCTGTGTTTCCCTCAAGGATGGTGTTCTTGGCCTTCCGCTCCCGGTACTTGACTGCGTACGTGCCGCTCCCGATTTCGGGGCGAAGTAAACGAAGCAGCGCCGATACTGCTTTGACGTGAGGCAAGTCCTTTAGCGCTTCAGCGTCCGCTGCCGTCAACTCCTTGCGAGCCCTCATCTCTTCCGACATTCGCCCGAAGGTGAACGGCTCCAGATGAAACACGAATATAACGTTGGCTCCGACAGTGGAGAAGCGATCGCGAACGTTATCGTCGAGCCCACGGCCTATCGACGACACGCCAATGACTACTCCGACGCCAATCACGATGCCCAGTACGGTGAGCCCCGAGCGGAGTTTGTTGCTGCGGATCGTGTCCGTCGCCATCTGGACGATTTCACCGAATTCTTCCCTGCGCATCATGGGAATCAGGAATCTCTTTGAAATCAGCAAGCTCTCCGCTTGTCATTCCGAGCGATAGCGAGGAACCTCGGTTTCTGCCCGCGCCAGCAAGAACCCAGATCCCTTGCTGTCACTCGGGATGACAATCACGCTCTACATCTCGAACCGCAGCGCCACGATCGGGTCCAGTCGCGCGGCCTTCCGCGCGGGATAGACTCCGAAAAACACACCCACACTGGCCGCAACCGTTAATCCGGCCGCCGCCGCCCATAGCTTGATCGACGATGGCATTCCGATCAGGGCGGTCACGACTTCCGCGAATCCCACCCCCGAAAGCACACCCAGCACACCGCCAATCAATGCCAGAATCACCGCCTCGATCAGAAACTGCAATAGAACATCGTCGCGCCGCGCGCCCAGCGCCTTGCGAATGCCAATCTCGCGGGTTCGCTCCGTCACCGAGACCAGCATGATGTTCATGATGACGATCCCGCCAACGATCAACGAAACCGCGGCGATGCCGATGGTCGCCATGAAGAATGTATTGCTCAGCCCAGACCAAATCCCGAGCAAGCTGGCGTTGGTCTCGATCTCAAAGCTGTCATCCGCCCCCGGACGGTCATGGCGCCGCACCCGCAGCGCTGCCCGCGCCTCGTCGATGGCCTGGTTGAGTGGAACCCCAGTGGCCGAGGCCTTGCCCCAAATTGCGATGCTGCTGTTGTGCGAGCCGTACTGCTTCAGATACACCGTAACCGGGATCAGTACATAATTGTCGGCGCTCTGCCCCAGCGTCTTCCCCTTCTTTTTCCCGACGCCAATTACCTGGTACGTCCAGCCATCGATGCGAATCTCCTGGCCCAGTGGGTCGACGGCGCCCAGCAGGTGTTCCACGATGTCCGTACCCACGACCGCCACCTGCGAGTGGTTGTCCAGATCGGTGTCGTTCAGCATGCGCCCCGAGGTCAAGTCGGTATCAAGGATGGTCGCCACCGAAGGCGTAATGCCCTGAATGGTGGTATCGCTGATCGATTGCTCGTTATGCTTCACCTTGCCGGTGCCCCGCATCAGTGCACCCACATATTCGCAGTGGCGGCAGGCTTCACGCACAGCCTCGTAGTCCTCCAGAACAATGTTCTTGCGCTTTTCAGCCGCCAGGAAATGATCGACGTTCGTCTCAACCGGAGACATTTTGGAGACGATGAACACGTCGGCGCCCAGGTTAAAAATTTTCTTCGCGACGTAGTCGTTGATCCCCGACACGAACGTGACTACAGCGATCACCGCAGCCACGCCGATGACGACCCCAAGCAACGTGAGTACCGAGCGCAGTTTGTTCGCCCACAGCGAGCGCAGAGCGATGCGGATGGATTCTGCGATGTTCATAGGGCAGACATCGGGTGTGAGGCATCAGAGGTGAGGCCCTGACTTATCAGTCTAGCGCGAATTCACCGTGGTCGCACCGTTCGCCGTCCACGGCTGAGGTCTGAAGCCCGCGTGCTTCGCATATAATCATTCCGTAGGCAGCCGGACCGGACGGTCGCTTTCCGAGCTATTGAGCGCGGGGAGAGGAAAGTCCGAACTCCGCAGAGCAGTGTGCCGGATAACGTCCGGGACGTCAGGTTCAAGCCTGATGGACGGAAAGTGCCACAGAGAACATACCGCCCCGGCGACAACGCCGGGGTAAGGGTGAAAAGGTGCGGTAAGAGCGCACCGCCGCGGCAGTAATGCCGCGGGCAGGGCAAACCCCACACGGAGCAAGACCAAATAGGGAGGAAGTCCGCGGCTTTGGTTCTTTGAATCAGGGTTGCTGACACGTGCCGGCTCGGTGCGTCAAACCTTCGGGTAGGTCGCTAGAGCCGCCCAGCAATGAGCGGCCCAGAGGAATGACCGTCCCACCGGAGCAATCCGGCGGACAGAATTCGGCTTACAGGTCCGGCTGCCTAAGCCTTTTCGTTTCAGTTATTTGCGGCGATCCCAAACATTTGGTGTCCACCAAACGAGAATAGAATTCTATGTCCCGATGTTCGCTGTAGTTTTTTCCCCGTACACCGACATTACTCTCGTGCCACTGCAGGCGACTAGGTGTTGGCGTCGCTCTTGTTATCAGCGGCGAACTTCGGCGATGCTACGATGCTACGTCCCTGAAGACAACTTGAACGAAGCCGCTGGCGCGGCGGACGCATTCGCGTGTCGTTGGGTAGGCGCCAGGTGATCTGAACTACATTCTGTCGTAGAGGTGGGATATCTCTGTGACACATTTACGCCAGATCATGCTTGAGCAGTTGAGGGGCCGTAACTCTGTCGCGCTACATCCGCACCGCACAGACCGCAATAGCAACAAATACAAACCGAATAACTCCTCCAATTACGTGCACACCCTATAGACCCGAGCGGCAGCCTCCTTCAAGTCGCGGTATCTGAAGCGCACAAGAGCGGAGAGTTGCAGCTACGGGTTAGTCTCCACGTGCGCTTCAGGTACAGCACTAAGACTCCCCCTTACTAATCCGTTCAATCTCGTTTCGATTGGGTCGTGTTGGAGGATTTTGCTGTGACATCCGCCAGCTCACCGCGAAATCGCGCGGCTTTCTGCGGTTGATTCAAAGCTTCGTATTCGGCGGCGAGGTCCTTTCGCGCGGCACGCGTGAAACTCGTGGACGGGCTGCTCTGCCTGATCAAGATTTCGTAACCGGCCCGAGTCTCGGGCTCTGCATCCTTATATCGATTTTGGCGAAGCAGCGTCCGACCCAACTTGATGTGCGCGATGGCGGTGTTGACATTGTCAGCGGGGAGCGTTTCGGCATAGCGGCGGATCACATCCCGAAAAAGTTGTTCCGCACGGGGATAGTGCTTCTTGTCCATAGCGATGCCCGCCAGATTGGAGAGGGCTATTGCGACCAGATAGTGGTGATCGCCGTAGACGGCACGATAGATGTCAACCGCGCGGCGGAATCGTGCCTCCGCTTCATCGAGCTTATCGCGCATGGAAGCCACGTTTCCCAATTCGTTGAGGGTTTCAGCCACGGACGGATGCACCGGACCATAAACTCGTTCCTGAATGGCAAGAGCCTGCTCAAGTGCAGAGACAGCTTCGTCATATTTTTTCTGGTACGTCAGAGACTCGGCAAGTGCGGTCAAACGGCCGGCTGTCTGGGGGTGGTCATGGCCATAGTATGACTGAACAATATCAAGCGCTTGCCGGTCCAACTGTTCGGCCTCACGGTAATAACCCAAATCGCGCTGGACTGCGGCGAGACTCCCAAGATCATCTGCGACCAGTGGGTGGCGCGGATCATAGATTTGGCGGTGCATCTCGAGGACGCGAGTGTACAAGGAACGGCAGACATCGTAGTGGCCGGCGGAGTAATGTGCGTCCGCCAGGATGGAGAGGCTGGCGGCCAAGTCGGCGGGTGCCACGCCTGGAGCCGACTGCAGGCGCACGGCCTCATTCAGAGCATCAATAGCTCGATCATAGGAACCGCGCTGCGCCAGCACTTTCCCGAAGGCGAGATTGGCTTTAGCCAGCGCCGGATGATTCGGCGGCAAGTGCCGCCGGGTCATTGCCAGACCGTCCCCAACCAGTTGCTCGGCCTCCCCCAAACGCGCCTGATCGGACCGCAGCAAACCTAGTGCAGTAAGGCTCTCGGCTACTTCCGGACTATCTGCTCCGAACAACGACTTGCGTCGATCGAGGGCCGAACGCAGTAACGCATCTGCTTCTTCGAACTTGCCGAGTTTCTGGTAGATACTCCCAAAATTCTGGTAAAGTTCAGCTTGCACTTTGGGGTCATTGTTAAGGTTCCTTGCTTCCTGTACACCCCGGTCAACGACGGTGATCACGCGCAAAGACTCAGAGGGTCCGACCGCCGCATCTCCCCCTTGGAAGAGACTGGTCATGAATTGCTGAATGCGCTGCGTGCGTGCCGCTGCGGCGAGCGCGGCATCGCGCGCCTTAGCCAGCCGCAGGGTGAAGAAGATGACCAATCCGACGATCAGGATGACGCTCATAGCGGTTGCCGCAACCGCGCGTCGATTCCTCAGGACAAACTTGCCTATCCGGTACTGCCACGAGTCGGGCCGTGCCTCCAAGGGCTCACCGTTCAGGTAATGGTCAACGTCGCGGATAAGAGCTTCCACCGATCGGTACCGCCGCAAGGGATCCTTATGCATAGCGCTGAGACATAGCCCATCGAGATCAGCCCAGGCGGTTGGGCTCAACGATAAAAAGGGCGAACTTACCCGAGAGTCGGCATTCGGCCTAACTGCTGCAGATGGCTTGCCCGGCTCATGCTCTGCGATGACCGTAGCGGCTTCTGCAGGCGTCAGACCTGATAAGTCGAAGGGAAGCCGACCCGTCAACAACTCGTAGAGGATGACGCCAAGGGAATAAACATCGGTACTGATTCCGACACGATCACCGCGAACCTGCTCCGGCGACGCATATGCCGGCGTCATCATTCTCAACCCAGTCATGGTTTGGTCCACTTGCAGGTCCAGGCTTTCCAGTTGCTTGGCAATGCCGAAATCGAGCAGGCGGACCGTTCCGTCGTTCTTGACCAGGATGTTAGACGGCTTAAGGTCACGGTGAATGACCGCGTGACTGTGGGCGTACTGCACTGCCTCACACACTGACCGAAAAAGCTGAAGGCACTGCTCAACCGAGCAGTCGAGCTTTCGGCAATAGTAAGTAAGCGGAGACCCGTCAACGTACTCCATCACAAACCAAGGAGTTCCGTCATCTAGTACGTCAGCGTCGTATAGCCTCGCAATCGACGGATGGTTCAGTTGTGCCAGCGTACGCTGCTCGGTGGCAAAGCGTTCGCGACGGGCCGGGGAAAGCCAGGCGTCTCGTAGGATTTTGACCGCAACTTGAGTACCAAGGTCGCTACGTTCTGCAAGATAAACGACTGCCATTCCTCCTTCACCCAACAACCTTAGAATTCGGTATGGCCCGACTTCTTTGAGGATCAGGGACTGGGAAACAGATTTGGCAAGCGTCTCCTGCGCAATGTCGGCCATGCTGCGATCCAGCAACGAGTGGCCGCTTGCGTCCTGATCAAGCATTGCCAAAACCTCAACAATGAGTTTCTCGTCGTCGCCGCATGCCGCCTCCACGAACGCTCTTCGTTGGGTCAGGGGCGTGTCTGCCGCGTCATGAAAAATACTCTGGATTCGGTGCCAGCGCGCACAGTCCATGGCTTGAGTCCTAACTTAGCGTTGCAGAGCGTGCCCTCATGCGGTCCGACGAAGCGCTTGCCCAAGCCACGCTTTCGCCGCCCGCCAGTCACGCAAGATCGTGGCCTCCGATACGCCCAGCAGGGTTGAAATTTCGCTGACTTGGAGCCCTCCGAAGAAACGTGTTTCCACGATCGCAGCCTGGCGAGGCTCAAGCCGAGCCAGTTCGTTGAGGGCGATATCAAGCGACAACAGATCCGCCTCGCCGCTCGTAGAGCCGTGCAGCGAGTCGTCAAAAGCAACGAAAATGGCTTCTCCCTCACCGCCCCGCTTGTGGCTGTTCCGGCGTCGAGCGGCCTCAATCAATACTTGCCGCATGGCCCTGGCTGCGATGCGTTTGAAGTGCAACTGAGAAGTTGCCTCGGGTGGCAGAGAGTTCGCCAGTTTTACCCAAGCTTCATTGACCAGAGCGGTGGGACTGAGCGTGACGCTGGGGTCGCCGCGCTTCACGCTGCAGGCTAAGCGGCGCAATTCCTCGTAGGTCAGGCTGAAGAGCTGATCCAGTGACCGCCTTTCCTCTGCTGTTGTATCGGGAGACGCACTGAGTTCGAAAGCGGCGACCTTATGTAAATTTCGCAGCGCCATGACGGTTTTCCTTGAACGTTTGCGCAATGTGTAGTGAAGACCGCTGTGGGCGGCCTCCGCTGGGGAGGGGAGGGACGGATCACTGAAGCCCGAACCCTGCGATGCTACCAGTGATGCCCCACCGATGCAACACAAAGCAATATGGGAATTCTTGCATCATCGATGCTGGCTCTGGCGCTATTCCGGTGGCCGGCGGCGGAAACCAGGAAACGCGGCAAGGTTCTCCGTGAGCCTGGTGCCGGACCGGGATTGATGATCGTTGAAGGGCAGCAATTTCTCTTTTCTTTAACCGATCTGTGGCAGTCCCCCCAGCCACCGAAGAACGGCACGATCGTAGAAGCGGTGTTCAACCGGGATGGGAAGCTCATTGCCATCCGCGCCGTCGCTAGGTCTGATGAGCAGCCGGCGAGCTGAAATGAAAATCAGTCACTAAGAAAATCAGGAGAATTCTTATGAAGAAGGTTCGCGGATCGCAAGCGCGGATTTTGTCGCTTCTCATTCTTATGATGGTGGCCGTTGTTCCGGCGCTTCACGCGCAGACTTTCTACAGTGTGCCCGGGATGTCTTTCACCAAGACATTCGCGGGAGCGAATCCGTTGCCGCAAGTTTTGACCGCAGCCAGCAAGGGTGCGCAGTTCAACACCACAGCCACAGCGTCAACTACTACGGGCGGTTCCTGGCTGCAGATCTCTCCCGCCAGCGGCGCCCATGCCACACCCGCGGCCTGGGTGGTCAGTGTGAATCCCGCGGTCTCGCTGGCCGCCGGCACCTACATGGGACAAGTCGTAATCAAGGAGTATCCCAGCGGGATTCCGACGATGACCGTGCCGGTGAGTCTCATAATTACTGCAGCCGGCACGCCATTCTTCGACGATGTAGCTGGCCAGCTCAGCTTCTCTCTCGTCACCGGCGGCGCTTCGCCAGTTCAGGCAATACAGATCAGAAATGGGGGAACCGGAACGTTGAACTGGACCGCGACGGCGGCCACCGCAGACGGCGGAGCATGGCTGACGCTCAGCTCGATATCCGGGACGTCGCCCTCGACGGTTTCGGTAGGACTGGTGCCCTCAGCTCTGCCCGGCGGCGGAAAAACTGCGGGAACGTGGGTCGGACTGATTATGTTCCATTCCGCGAGCGGTGTGGTCACTGTGCCCGTGAGAGCGACCGTGGGAGCCGATGTCTTCAGACAAGTCAATCCGCTCAACTTCACCATGCCGTTTGCGGGATTGAGCCCGCTTCCACAGGTGTTGACCATCGCCGGTACCGGTGCCGCTTTTAACTTCTATACCGAGTTCGTAGCTACCGGGAAGGGCGGCAACTGGCTGCAGCTTAGTCCTGCTTCAGGCGCACATGCCACGCCCAGTGCGTTTACGGTGAGCGTGGCCAACGCTTCCGCACTGCCGGCTGGAACCTATATAGGGGAAATCATTTTCTCTTACTACCCAGACAACAGCTTGACGATGACGGTACCAGTGACCTTGACTATAGCGGGAGCGAGCAGCGCCTTTTTCGACAACCTTCCCGGGGGCCTCAGTTATTTCATGGCCCCGGGAGGTGTCGTGCCGTCCCAGTCCGTGCAGATACGCAACGGCGGTAGTGGGACATTGAAATGGACGGGATCGAAGAGCACCTCCGACGGCGGCAACTGGCTGACCCTGTCTGCCTCGAGTGGTACCGCGCCTTCCATGGTCAACGTAGGCATCACGCGCGCAAACTTGCCAGGCGGAGGTCTCGTAGCCGGTACCTACTGTGGCCAGGTGGTATTTCAGACGACTGGCGACGTGGGCACCGTGCCCGTGTGCGTGGTCGCGGGCGAAAGCGTATTCCGTCAGGAAAATCCCATCAGCTTTACCATGACAGAAGGCGGCGCAAATCCGTTGCCGCAGGTGCTGAACCACGCAAGCAACAATGCCAACTTCAACTTCTACAGGGCTGCCCTGGCGACCGGGAAGGGCGGCAACTGGCTGTCGACCAATCCCGCCTCCGGTGCATTCACCACACCCGCAGCCGCAACCGTGAGCGTGAATGCCACGACGCTGCCGCCGGGAAGCTACACCGGGGAAATCGTCTACTTCGAATACCCGAGCAACACTTTTGCGCTGACGGTGCCGGTGAACCTGACCATTGTGGCTCCGGGCAGCGCCCCGTACTTCGACAACTTTCCTGGTAGCCTGAGTTTCTTCACAGCGGGCGGCACTCCGCCATCTCAGACCCTTCAAGTCAGAAACGCCGGCATTGGCACATTGAGTTGGACCGCAACGGTGACTACTTCCGATGGCGGCAGCTGGTTGAAGGCATCGCCGCTCAGTGGAACAGCGCCGGCGACGGTGACGGTGTCGATCGTTCCAGGATCTCTGCCCGGCTCGGGCCTGGTTCCGGGTACATACTGCGGCCAACTGACGTTCCAGACAACCGGTGACGTAGGCTCGGTCCGGGTATGTGCCGTCGTAGGGCCCAATGTATTTGCGCAGGTAAACCCGCTCAGCTTTACCATGACCAAAGGTGGCGCAAATCCGCTACCCCAGGAGATCACTGTCGCCAGCACCGGTTCCAGTTTCAACTTTTACAATGCATCCGTGTCCACCTCTCAAGGTGGGAACTGGCTACAACTTAGTCCTGCCACAGGCGCACATGCCACGCCCAGTGCTTTTATGGTGAGCGTGGTAAACGCTTCTGCTCTTCTAGCGGGAACCTATACTGGGGAGATCATCCTCTCCGAATATCCCAGCAACACCATGTCGATGACGGTGCCGGTAACCCTAACAGTTGCTCCAGCATCGACTGCCTACTTCGATAATCTTCCCGGCGAGCTGAGCTTCTTCCTCAAGCCTGGCGGCAAACCGCCCAGCCAGCCGGTGCAGATCAGAAACGCGGGAACCGGGACACTGAAATGGACTGGCTCGGCGAGCACGGCCGATGGCGGTAACTGGCTGACTCTTTCTGCGACAAGTGGGACCGCACCTACAACGGTAAGTGTGGGGATCACGCCTGCCAATCTGCCCGGTGGAGGACTGGTCCCTGGCACCTACTGTGGCCAGGCGGTGTTCCTGACCACAGGAAGCTCGGCTACCGTCCCGGTCTGCGCCACAGTGGGAGCGAATGTTTTCAACCAGATGAATCCGCTGAGCTTCAACATGCCACTTGGCGGTGCGAATCCACAGCCGCAGGTACTTAGCGTAACGAGCACCGGCACTAGTTTCAACTTCTACAATGCATCCGTGTCCACCTCTAAAGGCGGGAATTGGCTACAGTTTAGTCCAGCCACAGGCGCGCATGCCACGCCCACTGCTTTTACGGTGAGCGTCATAAACGCTTCTGCTCTTCCAGCGGGAACCTATACCGGGGAGATCATCCTCTCCGAATATCCCAGCAACACCATGGCGATGACGATACCCGTGACTTTAACTATTACATCGTGCGGGCCATTGTTTGACACACTGCCGGGCCTGATGAGTTACTCCTTCGTGCCCAGCAGCACCAATCCTCCGTCTCAGACGGTGCAAATTCGCGGTGCCGGATCGGGCGCGCTGCCGTGGACCCTCGTGACCACCACATCGGATGGCGGCGCGTGGCTCAGCGCATCAGTAAAGAGCGGGACAGCACCGTCGACTGTGACGGTAAATGTAGTGAGCTCGGCGCTGCCCGGAAATGGGTTGGTGGCTGGAAGTTTCAATGGCCAGTTGCGGTTCCAGTCGTCCGGAGGCAATGTCACCATTCCTGTAACGGTTGTGGTCGGGCCTAATGGGTTCCGCCAACTCACTCCTTTGACCTTCAACATGTCCCTCGGTGGGGCCAACCCGGCTTCGAAAACTTTCTCTGTGGCAAGCGCCGGAACAGCGTTTAACTTCTACACAGGGGCCGTAGCCACCGGCAAAGGCGGCAATTGGCTAACGACCTCTCCCTCAACTGGCGCACACGCGACGCCCACCACGATCACCACCACCATCCATGGAACGGCGCTACAGGCGGGAATCTACAGCGGGGAGATCATCTTTTTCGAGTATCCCAGCAATACGATGCAGATGGTAGTGCCGGTGACCTTGACAGTAGCCGACCCGCACGTGCCAGCGAGCATCACGGCGAGCGGCGGGACTCCGCAGACTGCTACCGTCAACCTGAATTTCGCCAACCCTTTGGTGGCGACCGTGCGTGACGCCGCCTCGAACCCGGTGTCCGGTGTACTGGTGACATTCAATCCCCCAGCCAGTGGGGCCAGCGGCACCTTTGCCTGCGGGAACACTGCCGTCACCAATGCAAGTGGCATCGCAACTTCCCAGGTCTTTAGGGCCAACACCATCGCGGGCAAATACACGGTAACCGCGACGGCGAATGCCCATGTGACTGCCCCGGGTTTTGTGATGACCAACAAAGCGGGACCAGCAGCTTCGATCGCGGCCACGGCTGGAACGCCACAATCCGCAATCGTCAACAAACCTTTCGCCTCGAAACTCGCAGCGACCGTGAAGGACTCCTTTGGCAATCCTGTACCGGGGGCGACGGTGACGTTTAAGGCCCCGGGCAGCGGCGCGAGCGGGACCTTCGCGGGATCCGTGAATACGGCGACAACCAATGCGGCGGGCGTCGGTACCGCCGCAGTTTTTACTGCGAACAGCACACCAGGCAGCTACACAGTCACAGCCAGCGTCGGGACGTTCACTACTAATCCCGGTTTTGCTCTGACCAATCTGGCCGGACCTGGGGCGTCAATCACCGCGACCGGTGGCACGCCGCAGACCACGGCCATCAGTACAGCTTTCGCAAAGCCGTTGCAGGCCACAGTGAATGACTCCTTCGGGAATCCTGTAACTGGGGCGACGGTGACGTTTACGGCCCCGACCAGCGGTGCGAGCGGGACCTTTGCCGGAGGCGTGAATACCGCCAAAACCAACTCGGTGGCGTGGTCACTTCGACGGTTTTCACGGCCAACGGAACCGCTGGGAGTTATGCAGTAACTGCGAAGACGGGACGGTTACGACGAGCCCCGGCTTCCAATTAGCAAACCATTAGGCGAAGCGCTTGAGCCGGTCCCAGTCGCAATAAAGTGTCCGATCAATTGGAGTGTCTGGCCGAGTCTCAACAGGATGAGCGAGCTGCTTTTGAAAGAAACGTTTACAGTTCTACGTTCAGAAATGAGTCAAACCATCAGACAAGTCACAATCGTCGGCTGGTAAGCGGTTCGGAATCACTTCGAGTACAGAATTTTCGCAACGGGTCGAAATACGACAGATGATCTTCAAAGGGGAAGGCATCTCCGGCAGCTACTCCGCGATCATGCGGGCGAGCCGGAAATCATGAATTTGTGTCGACTCACTAACGACAAACGCGCTTCGTGTCCATCGACTTGATAGCCACTCCTGAATACGGTTTCGTAACATCGTGACACGCCTCGATCCCTGAAAGGTTGCAGTTCATTCCGGGTTTGACGATTCGGCATTCTAAGGGAACCGCTCAGAAAGTACAGAATCGTGCTTCTCCGCGGCAGGTTTCGAGGCCCCATTGTCTGGTGCTTGGTGTCCATTTGGTGTCCGGTCTGTAAGGGCCCAACGAGATTTGAAGCGACTATACAGACTATAGGGAATGTAGCAAACCGCTGGCCGGACAGGCTCTTACAGCGTAAGTCCAAATTTTTTTGTGGGTTGCGAAAAGTGGCCCGGAAGAATTCGGCTTACAGGTCCGGCTGCCTAACTCCTTGTCACCGAATAACTTACAAATACATTTTGCGCGTAGCGTCCTCCGCACGAGAACAGAATTCTAGGTCTGCATCCTTTTCGTATCTTTGCCAACTTCTTGTCCTACGTGTTCAGTAGGCAATGAGGTGCGACAAGCGATTTGGCATTTGCTGATTCCGCTTGAGCTTACCAGCGACTCCCCATTGCCGAAGAAACGGGCAGGCCAGTGACACGCGTTCGGTTCGAGTGTTTCGCCAGCGACGGAGCGAACACGCCTGAGAGGTGTTTCCAGATTCGGGCTCAAGCAAGCCATGCGTGTTCGTGGGAACTCAACATTCAACGAGGCTTCTGAAGTCGTGATCTTCGCCCCAGAGATGCGGAGCCTTTCAAAAGCATTTACTTCGGCCTTCAAGGAACTGAATCCGATTCCGCAATTTAAGGCGACAGCGAAAGTGGGGGAGTTTCTCGAGTCTCGCTTCTCGCATTCGTTGTAGCTTGGGGCGGTAACGGCCGGACCGCCGCTTCGATTATCATCGTTTGGCTAACACTTGGTAATAGCTCACTTGTTTTTTGGATGAATGGTTTGACACCCTGTGCGGAGTGTGGAGTGACTGCAGACCCCGAAAATTCGATGTGTCCCAAGCGCGGGGTCATAAGCGGCACATCGTACGCAGGCGTGATACGGCTGAAACCCGTACGAAGCAGACCTAGTGGAATAAAGCTACTTGGGGAAGCGGATGCAAGCAAGAACCGTGCTCAGGCGAGGCTACGAAACGGATCTTGTTCGCGAACTCACCCGGAAGCGCCTTGGCCTGCGGAAACTGATTGTGGGAGAAGCGATCCCGACAGACTTTATTCGACAGGGCGATGTGGTGGTCGAATGTCGTGGCCTCAAACAGTTAGGCGATCGCAATGCGGTGTTGGTGGATGCCGGGGTGACGCAATTGCTGGCTTTTTTCCGATGCATGCAGGAAGGCTTACAACCAGACTCACCTTCCCGCGATAACGTGATCAATCGAGTCGTCCAACGGTTCCCGTTGTATGGGATTTGACATCGGCTCGCAGGTCGGTCGCAAGCAATGGGAGCAAACAAGCAATGGGGCAAATATGATCAATCGGCGGCAGTGGTTGTATGGAGTGGGAGTCATGGCCGGCGCTACTGCCCAGCCCAGCAGCAGCTTCGGCAAGGACAATCAAGAGTCACCGAAAGCACAGCATCGCCCTTTGGATCTCCAAGACTTCGAGCCCAAAAGCATGCTGCAGGTGCAAGAGTCGCGAATCGAGCGTGCGAAATTTCCTGTCCTCGATTTTCACACCCACATCACAACATCGGCCCGGTCCGAAAACGGTGTGGAATTGGCCTCGGAACGTAAATATCTGGGCACGCCGGAAGAGCTTCTGGCCGTCATGGATCGCAAAAACATCCGGGCTATGGTGAACCTCACCGGCGGCTATGGCAAGGGCTTGGGCGACGTGATCAACAAATACGACCGATCGTTTCCCGCTCGCTTCTACACGTTTACCGAGCCCTGCTACGAACGCTGGAAGGACCCGAACTATCCCGAACTTCAGGCGCAAGCCATCGAGCAAGCCCATCGGCAGGGCGCGAGGGGCTTGAAAATTCTGAAGACTCTGGGTCTCTATCTTCGCGAGAATATTACTTCGGGCGAACTCGTAAAAATCGATGATCCGAGATTCGATCCCATGTGGGACGCCTGTGGCCAACTCAACCTGCCCGTAGCGATTCACGTATCCGACCCGGTCGCGTTTTTTACTCCTACAGATAGATTCAACGAGCGCTATGAGGAGCTCAATAATCATCCGGACTGGTCCTTTTACGGAGGCGACTTTCCCAGCAACGCGGAATTACTGGAGGCTCGCAACCGGGTTTTTTCCAGACATCCCAGAACGCAATTCGTCGTGTTGCACGTGGGAAACTTCGGCGAGAACCTGGCGAATGTTGCGCAGAACCTCGACCGCTTCCCGAACATGACAGTCGACATCGCCGCCCGCATTGGAGAGTTGGGCAGGCAGCCACGCACGGCACGGAAATTTTTCGATAAGTATCAGGACCGCATCCTGTTCGGCACCGACGCCACCCCGCACGGTGACGAGTTTCCCCAACAGGTATTCAACGACCAGTTGTATGAAATCTACTACCGGTTTCTGGAGACTGACGACGAATACTTCGACTACGCTCCGGCCAAAATTCCGCCTCAGGGGCGCTGGCGAATTTACGGTATCCATCTGCCGGAGACGGTTCTTCGCAAAGTGTATTTTGAGAATGCCGCTCGTCAACTGAAAGTGACAGTCTGATGCATCGATCCCTGCAAATTCGCATACGGCATGGCATGATCGCCTGCTCCCTCGCTTTCATCGCAATACCGGTACTCATGGCGGCCGATCCCGCGGTAATGGAAAGTACAAAAGCTCGTGAAGACGTGACGCCAAGCACGGACGCGACTAGCCCGTTCTGGCGCGGAGCCCACGTCGTCTATGCGGATAAGGCTCCTTACGGCCAGAACCAACCGCGCTACCGTACCGAAGTCCGCTCCCGCTGGACCGAGAAGAATCTGTATTTCTTATTCGTTTGTCCTTACGAAGCGCTGCATCTCAAGCCCTCACCCAGCACTTCAACCGAGACCAATCAGCTTTGGGATTGGGATGTTGCCGAGGTCTTCATTGGTTCTGATTTTCAAAACATCCGCAGATACAAAGAGTTCGAAATCTCGCCGCAAGGGGAGTGGGTCGATCTCGACATTGATCTGTCCAAGCCGCATCACGAAGATGGCTGGACCTGGAACTCTGGCTTCACGGTAGCCGCTCGCATCGATCCGGTCGCGAAGATTTGGTACGGAGCCATGCGCATTCCATTCTCGGCTTTACAGAGCCACGCTCCGGCAGTTGGAGACAGGTTTCGAATCAATTTGTTTCGTAGTCAGGGGCCGCCGCCGAACCGGATTGAAGTTGTCTGGCAACCCACGATGAGTCATACCTTCCACACTCCAGAGAAATTTGGCTTGCTTCGCCTGGTAGCAGAAGAACCCAAGTAGAGCCGCCAGCGCCAGCCCGCCCCCAGCCAAGTCTGATGACTTGCGTGGCCATAGCCCCAACTGCCGTTATTCCTCCGGATTTTCGGTTGCTATCGAAGCGAAGGTTTTTTCTGGACAAAAGACAACAAAACGATATAAAAAGAAACGTTCCGTTAGTCATCGAAGAAGTTTCTGTGCCGCAAACGGCGGAAGACGAGAGCCGACACTGCATCACGTCCGCGGAAGGAGAATCACTTATGAGAAAGACCATAGCAGTTGTCGTTTTTCTGATCAGTGTGGCTGTGGTTGGGTTCGCACAAGTCGATACTGGCAGCCTGGTTGGGACCGTCAAGGACGCCAGCGGAGCACCCCTTCCCAGACGTCACCGTCACAGCTACCAACACGGACACAGGCATTGCCACTCCAACAAAAACGGAGCAGAACGGCGATTACGTGATTACTCCGCTCCATATCGGCCGATACTCTGTTTCCGTCGAAGCCACCGGCTTCCAACGGGAGATTCGCAAGGACATCGTGCTCGACGTGCAACAGACCCTCCGGCTCGACTTCACTCTCAAGGTGGGCTCGGTGTCGGAAACGATGGAGGTAAGCGGAGCCCCTCCGCTACTCGAAACCGAGAGCGCATCCCTGGGCAACGTTGTTACCGCCGAAACGGTTGAGGAGTTGCCCTTAAACGGGCGGCGTTACACGGACCTCGCAGAACTCACCTCGGGGGTGGCCAAGGTTATCGAAGGACCGGTCAACGGCGGCAGCACACCGACGAACGGGAACGCCGGAGGAAGCTTCGCGGTCAATGGCACGCGCGGAGATCAGAACAACTTTATTCTCGACGGCATCGACAACAACTCCAACGACAACGGAGATGTGGCTGTACTGAGCAGCGTTGACGCCATCGCCGAATTCAAGATAGAGACCTCGAACTACTCCCCGGAGTTCGGCCGCAGCGGCGGCGCGGTCATCAACGCCACTACCAAGTCGGGCACAAACAAATTCCACGGCAGCGCCTGGGACTTCCTGCGCAATGACGCCTTCGATGCCGCGCAATACGGTTTTGGCTCCGTCCTGACCAAAGCGCCTTACAAGCAAAACCAGTTTGGGGTGACCTTTGGCGGTCCGATCAAAAAAGACAAAGCATTTTTCTTCGTCGATTACGAAGGAACCCGCATCCACCAAGCGCAAAGCGATATTGTCACTGTGCCGACCGACGGCACAAACGGCACCTCCAACGAGCGGGCCGGAGATTTCAGCGGCATTCTGGGTTCAACGCCGACTCAGTCATCGATCTGCGGCGCCACCGGTGATCAGCCTTGCTTCGATGCTCTGAATCGGCCGGTCTACACCAACGAGATCTACGATCCGTCGACTACGCTAACCCTTCCCGGCGGTGCTGTTGTGCGCAACGGTTTTGGATTTGATCCCGCTACCGGGATGCCCACCGCACAGGCAAATATCATTCCCGCGGGCAGCCTAAACCGCCTCGGACTGAACTATGCCGCTCTTTACCCTTCGCCCAACCAGCCGGGACCGAACGGGGACTATTCCACCCTCAACTATGCGGTGAATGCCCCCGGAACTGACCAGGTCGATCAGATGGACGTGCGGGCGGATGAGACTGTCACGGACAAAATTCAGCTCTTCCAAAGATTTTCGTATATCAAGGACACACGTTTTCAGGCGCCGGTGTTCTCCGGCATTGCGGACGGAGGCGGTTACAACACCGGAGGGCGGCCTTTGAACACCGAGGGGGCCGTATTCGGCTTGAATTATGCCATCAAGTCGAACATGGTGAACGCCTTCCGCGCTGGATTTAACCGCGTCCACTACGTCTCCAACTCTCCTTCCTATGGGCAGCAATTCCCGCCTGCTGACCTGCAGGTGCCCGGTGTGCCAAACGATCCCCTCATCAATGGACTGACCTGGTTTGCTCCCGGCGCATACGCCGGGCTGGGCGAGCCGCTGTTTACGCCGACCCGCAGCACCACCCAGGACATCCAGATCAACGACACGTTAAGTATTGTGCACGGGAAGCACTTGCTCAAGTTTGGGCCGCAGTTTCGCTTTGACCAATTCAACCTTCTGCAGATTGGCCAGCCGCGCGGCAACCTGTCGTTTAGCGGCCAATTCACCTCCGATTCCGGCACGCTGGGAGATGGCAGCGGCGACGGCCTGGCTGACATGCTGGTGGGGCTGCCCATCACATCCATCATTTCGAGCGAGGTGTATTTCGGCAATCGCCAGCACACGTTCGGGGCGTTCGTTGAGGATACGTACCGAGCAACCCCGAAGCTGACGCTGGACCTGGGGCTGCGCTGGGACTATGCAACGCCTGTTTACGAATCCCAGCATCGCCAGAGCAATTGGGATTACACGAAAGGCATCCTCGTTCCTTCCGGAACTGCCGGTTATCCGAAGAACCTGGAGACCACGGACAAAGACGACTTTGCCCCACGCATTGGCCTGTCCTACAGCCCTTTTCCGTCCAAGCCATTTGTGATTCGGGGAGGTTATGGGCGCTTTTTTGTCTTCTATGAAATTCGCACGGGCGACCCGCTGCAGGTCGACTACAATCTCCCGTTCTTCTTCGAGCCTACATTCAATAGCGATGGCATAACGCCTTCGCAAGTTACCCTCACGTCTGGATTCCCGGCCCTCAATCCGAGCGAAGCACCATTCGCGAATGTGACCAGCCAGGACTGGAATCCTCACACGCCGGTTTATGACCAGTGGAATCTGAATCTCGAATACCAACTGCCGGGCCAGATTGTAATCAGCCCGGGCTATGTCGGGACGAAAGGCACTCACCTGCAGGTCCTGCGCGACTACAACCAGATTCCCACGCCCCAGTCGACGTACGACCCGACCTTGGCGCCCTACTGCGACCCGACCGCCACCCTCCAATGCCAATATGGGACTTTCACGTCGATCACGAATCACGGAAACTCCACTTATCACGCATTTCAAATCAAGGCTGAAAAGCGGACCAGCCATGGGTTGTATTTCCTCAGTGCGTTCACTTTCAGCAAAGCCATTAACGACCAGCCGGAAATCTGCTGCAACGCTCCCTGGCCCCAGGACAGCTACAATATCCCGGCAGAAAAAGGGCTGGCGGACTACGATAATCGCAAGCGCTGGGTGAATAGCGTCGATTACCTGTTGCCTGTGGGAAAAGGCCAAGCGTTCCTGAATCGGGGTGGCGTGGCCAATTCGATCCTTGGTGGGTGGCACGTAGGTGGAATTATTACGTTCCGCTCGGGCTTCCCCTTCTCGCCGGCGATCGGATTCGACCCAAGCAACACGGGTTCTCCGGGGTTGCAGCGCTCCAACCAGACCGGTAGTGGAGCGCTCCCGCATCCCAGTCCGAACCTGTGGTTCAACCCGAACGACTTTCCGATTCCCAACTGCCCCAACGGTTGTTTCGGCAATGCGCACAAAAACATTCTGGAAGGACCGGGAGAAAAAACAGCAGACTTGTCGGCGCGAAAAATGTTCAATGTCACAGAACGGTTCACTCTTGAGTTTCGAGCCGAGTTCTTCAACGCCTTCAACCATCCGGTCTTTTCTCAACCCGATAACTACATCACCGATGGCCCGGGAGCTACCGGCGTGATCACGTCCACGGTGATTCCGCAGCGGCAGATTCAGTTTGCTCTGAAGCTGGCATTCTAGTCTCTCGCTTCCCAGCGCAGTGGCTTGAGCTGGCAGGGAAGCGGGAACTCTCTTGCTAACAGGCGTGCCGAATTGCTGTTTTCGGGACTGCGATGAGCGCTTCTGTAGCGGCATCGGGACAAGAATTCCTAACCTAAGGAGGACATGACTTCGATGCAGCGCAGAGACTTTCTCAAAAGCAGTGTTGCACTGGCCGTCGCAGCCGAACTCGGAACTGGCAAAGCGCATGCATTCGTCCCCGCTCACAATTGGGGAAAATACGATTTCGGTTCTGGCCCTCCGGTTACCGATCGCCTCAACCAAGGACCCTTCTCACAGTATCCACCCGATGCCGTCATTCCCACCGATGATGTAGTGATGACGACGACGCCGTCCGAAGAAGTTGTGCCTAACTACGGCAAAGGGCTGATCACCTATATCACTGCCGATATGGGCACCGAGGAAATCAAATCGGACAATGTCAATCAGGCGATTGAGGATCTGGTTCGATTTCCTATAGGCCAGCAACTCTACATACGGCCGACCTGGCGGGAAGTCCAGCCGCGCCCGGGACGCCTGGAATTGCCCGATTACATAAAGCTCGTTTTCGATCTGGCAAAAAAAAATAACAAGCGCATCGGATTGCGGGTGCAAATGAGCGCGCCCGACTATACCCACGAAGCTGCCCTCCCCGATTTTGTTCTCGACAAAGTACCGAAGGTCGATTTGGTGTTGAGCGACAAGGAGAGCAGCCGGGAGGCGGAAAGGTATCTGCGGAATCCACACGGGAAGTATCAGCCGCGTTTCGACGATCCATTCTTTCAGCAGGCCTTTAAGGATTTGGTTGGAGCATTAGCCGCGGAATTCAACGGAAATCCTCAGGTCGAGTTCATCGATACCTTTATGTACGGCTTCTGGGGCGAGGGTCACACCTGGCCCTTCGCCAACAATCCCTTCCCCGACTACCAGACCGCCGAGCGTACCTGGATCAACATGCTCGAAGTTCAGCTCGAGCACTTCACAAAAACTCCTTTATTGACCAATACACAGCCAGACTACAGCCGGGTTGGAAATTCGGAAGTTCTCGATCGCACGGTGCGCAGCAATAACTGGATTCGCAGCGACACCATCTTCATTGAGAACGAACAGATTGAGGCGCTCAGCAATCGCCCGCCCTGGATCGCTGCGTTGCTGGAACAGGGACTCCCGGGAAAGCCTCCCGACGCGGCGGCCGCGCAGGACGGAATCTCGCCGGCAGAGAACATGATCGCTCATGTGATGGATATTGGAGCGAACTACTGGTCGCTTTGGAACTTCCACCAGATCAGAGCGAAGAATCTGATGAGCTACTACCAAGCTTATCCGGCAGCGTTCGATCGAATCAATCGCCGGGTTGGCTACAACGTGAGGCCGTCATTCATCTGGAGCTACGAAGACGGCGGTTACCTTGGCCTTATCGTCGGCTTCGCCAATGACGGCATCGCCGGTGTTCCGGGCGTTCTGCGCGTGAGTATCGAGAGTCCAGACGGTAAAACACTCAAGAGCGGGTGCCTGGATGCCGGATATCCTCTGCCGGGAAAGATCCGGCAGGCTCAGTTTGTGCTGCCCCAAGGAACGAAATGGCAAGGACTGAAGCTCAAAGCGGAGATCGAGGTGAAGGGCATGCGTTATCCAGTGCGCTGGGCCTGTCACCAGAAGCTGAACGATGATGGCTCACTCACGCTGCGTCCCAACCTTCATCGCGGCATTTAACTACACCACCATCTGAATCTGAGGAGGTGCAATTTTGCGCAGGCGCGACTTCTTGAAGACAAGTGCAGTCCTGGCAGGGGCGAGCAGTTTTGCGCCTCGTCGGATGTGGGCCGATGTTCCCGACCATTTATGGGAGGACTATGACTTCGGCTGCCCAACCGTAACCAACCGCCTCGACCAGGGCCCTTTTGGCATCGCCCAGGATGAAGGTTGGTTCACGATTTTCGCCACACAGACGTCCAGCAATCACATCCGAAATTTCGGCACGGGCCTGGTCGGCTACACCTGGGAGGAAAACGGTCCGGCTCTGACCGTGCAGTGTGGCAAGGAGACGCTGGAAGAAGGCGTGGAAAAAATGGCGTCCCAACCATTCGTCGACGTCTTGTACATCCGCTGCGACTGGCGAGATGTACAGACCAGTCCCGGAAAGCTGCAACTCGCTCCGGTTTGGGAAGCAACATTCGATGCCGCCAAGCGCCATAATCTAGGCGTCGCTTTCCGAATCCAACTCTCCAGTCCAAATATCCAGCCCAAGAAACTCTCAATGCCGGACTTCCTCCAAGGCAAAGTTCCGATCGTCAACATCGGCCACAAATCGAGGGAGCACAACACCGGCTTTGATTTCCGCGAGCCGCGCTATGACTCCCCCGAATTTCAAAAAGCCTTTACCGAGTTGAATGAGTTGCTCGCCGCGAAGTTCGAGGGTCATCCCCAGTTGGAATACATGGACTTGATGATGTACGGATTCTGGGGAGAAGGCCACACGAACGATCTGCCCAATCCGTTTCCCGACTACTTGACCGCTGAAAAAACCTTTGTTCACATGACCCAGCTTCAGATCGACGCCTGGAAGAAGACCCCTCTGGCGGTCAACACTCAGCCCGACATCAGCAATGTCGGCAACCGGCAGGTCCAGGATATGGCTGTTCGTGCGGGATGCTGGCTGCGCTCCGACAGTCTCATTATGGATGAACCCATCCAGATCGAAGAACTCGGCCATCGTCCACCCTGGGTCGCCATCGTCATGGAAGATGGTGAAAACCGCCATTATGTGCTCCCCGAGTTCGCTGCCGAGGAGAAAGCTTGTCTGAGCAAGTTGTCCGACTCGATGCTCACGTTTGTCGGACCGGATGACGAAGCCGTGCCGACTGACGATTATCCGCACCGCACCGGCGGCCCGATCGATCGCCCCTACCGCGAGAGCGCGAGCTTTCATGCACTTGATATCGGAACAAACTATTTTGGTCTCTGGACCGAGGCCGATAACATCCGGCACTACTACGAAAAGTATCCCGATTCGCTTCGCGCGATGGAGCAACGGCTCGGGTACCGTGTCCGTCCGTCCATCATCTGGCAGAGAAAACGCTATGACACGATGGAACTGATTCTGGGCATCGTCAACGATGGCGTCGCCGGCGTGCCGGGAATTCTGGGAGTGTACGCCGAGACTCGCGACGGCCGAGTCAAAATAGGAGGCAATCTCGATGCGGGCCAACCGTTCGCCGGCAAATTGCGCCAGGCCTCCTTCATCCTCCCAAAGGACATGGACGGTCAGCAGATCAATCTGCGGGCGGAACTTGAGGTCAAAGGCGTGCGGAGGCCCGTTCGCTGGGCTTGCCACGAGCGAACCAATCCCGACGGTTCCCTGACTATTCGTCTGAAAAAGGGCAGCGATCCAGACTGGAAAAAGGGAGTATAAGGATTCTCGCTCACCAGAGCCGACAGTCATAGATCCGAAAGGGCTGAACATGGAACTGCGTCAGCTTTTATTGCTGAAGTCGGGGATTCTTCGCCGTTCGAATCTGCGGCGGGCGTTATCTGCCGCCCTTCTGTCTGCACTCCTTGCGCTCCCGGCGGTAGCCGCGGACGACAAGCCTCAGGCCGGCTTCGACCCGCAGCGACTCGGCAAGATTCAGCAAAGAATGCAGGAGTACGTAAATGCCGGAGAAGCCGCCGGAATCGTGACGATGGTCTTGCGAGGCGGCGCTGTCGTACAGAAGACAGCGGTCGGAATGCAGAACATCGAAGAGAAGCGTCCCATGCGCGAGGATTCGATCTTTCAGATCATGTCCATGACCAAGCCGATTACCGCTGTCGGGATCATGATGCTCTGCGAGGAAGGCAAGATCAATCTTTACGACGAAGTTCAAACCTACCTACCCGAGTTTCGCGACCAGATGGTCAATGCCAATGGATGGCTGAAGAAGCCCTCCCGCCCGATCCGTATCGGCGACCTCCTTTCGCACACATCCGGAATGCGCCAAATGCCTCAGGGCGACATGAAGGACATTCACTGGAAGATGGATCACACGCTGGCGGAAGCGGTGGCCTCATTCGCCAAGGAACCGCTCGAATTCGAGCCTGGCACGAAATGGCTCTACAGCAACACAGGATTCGCTACCCTCGGCCGCATCATTGAAGTTGTTTCCGCTCAATCCTATGAAAGCTTCATTCAAAGCCGGCTCCTGCTGCCGCTGCAAATGAAAGATACATTCTTCTATCCGCCCGCCGACAAATTGGACCGAATTACAATCGTCTATTCGCCCAAAGACAGCAAAATGATTCGCGCCGGAACTCAGATCCTGGGCGGCGACCCTGGCGCCTTCCGCAAAGGCGCGAAGTATCCGGGACCTGAATACGGCCTTTTCTCCACCGCGGGCGACATCTCGCATTTCTGCCAGATGATCCTGAATCACGGAACCTGGAAAGGCACTCGCTTTCTTTCTCCCGCAACCATCGAAGCCATGCGGGAAGTGCAAACCTCAGGCATGGCGGCAGGCTGGTATCCCGGAGCCGACTACGGGATGGCTTGGGAGATCATCAGTAAGCCCACTGGAGTTTGGGGTTTTCTTCCCCTCGGAACTTTCGGCCATGGAGGCGCGTTCGGAACCCAGGAATGGATCATCCCGTCTCGCGATCTGATCACCGTTTTCATGGTGGCGTGCGATGGGGAATGTTCCGAGCGCCCAGAGCGCGCATTTCAGGAGATGGCTATCTCAAGTCTGGAATAGGAATCAAAGCTCGACGGCGAACCATTGGCGCTAGGCAACTGCCGGCACACAATACCCCCTGCGAACGGTGCACGAAAAGACAACTTGCAAGCCGCGACGTCCTACATCGGCGTCAATATCGGCGCGCTGACGGTGAAGGTAAGCACCTCGGTCGTAGCGAATCAAAATAAACTGAGCCAGATCGGCCAAACAATTTCGCGGACGGTATTCACGAGAGAAACTCGAACCACTCAAACTCGGCGCACCGGTGCCTGGTTGGTGGCCTGCGTATTGCGGACCAGCAACAAGACGAGAGGCATTCCGAGAACGGAACCAGGAATCTGATTTCCTTCCTCTTCGCATTTGCGACTTTTTCCTACGCCGGATTCACGGTCATGGCAAAGGTGTTGCCGTCCGACCTTTATCACAGCGAATCCCTGGCGTCGGTGAGCGGCCTGAGCGGCATCGGCGCCGGAGTCGGAACCATCGTAGCCTTCAAGTTCATAGGTTATTTGTCCGACGCGCGGCGAGCCACCGGAACTCATTCCTTCGATGCGATCATCATTGTCGCGGGCCTTTCGCGTTCTTGTGCGAAAGGGTGGGCAGCAACGGACCTCGACTCTCAGGCTGAACGCCAAGAACTATAGATCCGTGACCCACCCTTGCAAGGGCGAGGCTGTTACGAAACTCAGTGTCGAATACACACAGTGGAACAAACCAATTTCCAGCCGCGCAGCGGCGGCATGAGAAAGCCCGGCACGGAAGTGCCGGGAGGCAGAAAGTGGAACAACCCGAGTCCGCTTTAGCGGACGGCACGAGTTTCGTAACAGCCTCAGGGCGCAAGGGTGGGGCACCCGCAGTCGTGGTGGTCTCCGAAGCAAGACGGAAGCCTGGGTCACCCGCCCTGTTGGGCGCAGCCAGTTTACAGCTTTATCTCCATGCCCTCGGCGGCGGCGCGCACCTTCGGATAGTAACTGCGCGCATTTTCTACGACCTTGTCGACGATCGCATCGGTGTGCTCGGGATCGTGATGGTAGAGGATGAGTTCCTTGGCGCCGCTTTCCATCACGACGTTGACGGCCTCGCGCCAGTGGCTGTGTCCCCAGCCGCGGCGGCGGGCGACGTATTCTTCGGGAAGATACTGCGCGTCGTAGATGAGAATGTCAGCGCCGTCAGCCAGCTTGCGCACCGCTTGATCAAAATCAGCATCACCCGGCTCGTTATCTGTGGCGTAGACCAGCACTCCATCTTTGGTCTCAAGACGGAATCCCATGCAACCCTGCGGATGATTCAGATAGGCCGTCTTGATCTGGATGCCGTCTCCCATGTGCAGGCATCCATTTTCAATATCGTAAAACCGCCGGGTCGCCTTCATCATGTCGAGATTGACCGGAAAGTATGGCGAAGCCATCTGCTCGGCCATGACCTGCTCCAAACGCCGCGTGCGCCCCGACGAGTGGAAGATGAACTGGCTGTTGGGGCTGTCATACAGCGGACGGAAGAAAGGCATGCCCTGGATGTGATCCCAATGAAAGTGCGACACAAAGACGTGCGCCGCGAACGGCCGATCGACGAATTCGCGCTCCAGCGCGTGTCCCAGCATGCGGAAGCCGGTGCCACAGTCGAAGATGAAGATGTGATCTCCCAGGCGCACTTCGACGCACGAGGTATTGCCCCCGTAGCGCATGTTCTCGGCCTGTGGAGTGGGCGTGGAGCCGCGCACGCCCCAAAACTTGATTCGCATGAAACTCCGCTGCTGCTTAGTTAGTCACCTTCGACCGCAATCGTTCCGTCCATTCGATCGCTGGTTTGATCTTCGGCGATCCGTGAGCAAAGACGCTGGGGAAATCGCGACTCGGCACACAGTTCCCGGTAATAAGAACAATTCGCGACCGAGGCGTTCGGCGCAAAATGCTCATAATACACAGGATACTCAGAATTCTAACCGTTACGCGCAGGCCAACAAGGTGACCAAAGTTTGCTGCGCGGAGGAATCGGGCGCTCCGAGTCCAGGACCCGCCCAACCAAGCTGGCGCTCGTCAGCACGCTCTCCGATCTCCGTCCCCTATAATGAAAGCCCGCAAGCCAGGGCCATTTCTCCGATTCTTGGATTGGCCAGTTCGCGCGGTTGGATTCCAAACAATGCTGCAGCCTGACTTTAAGCAGTTCTCCCGCCTCGCCCGAGAGGCTACGCTGGTGCCAGTGGTGAAGTCGGTCAGCGCCGACCTGTTGACCCCGGTCTCGGCATTTCTTGCCATTGCCGAAAGGGAACCCTACGCATTTCTGCTGGAATCAGTCGAACGCGGCGAGCAGATAGGGCGTTACACGTTTCTGGGCGTGCGCCCTTACATGCGGGTGAAGGCCCAGCATGGAACGGTTGAGATCGAACGCGGCCGCAAGCGTGAAACCCTGCGGGACAACGTTTTCCACGAGGTGAAACAGTTGCTGCGCGAGCATCGCCCGGCAAGCGTTCCGGGACTGCCGCCCTTCACCGCCGGGGCCGTTGGGTACTTTGCCTACGACGTTGTGCGCCAACTGGAAAATATCGGCGATAACGCGAAGGACGACCTGTCGGTGCCCGACGCAGAACTGATGTTTTTCGACCGTCTGCTGGCATTTGATCATCTCCGCCACCAGATTCACATCGTGGCGGCGGCTGACGTGAAGCGCGAGAGCCCGCGTCGCGCCTACGATCGCGCCCTTCGCGATATTGCCGCGCTCGAGCGAAAGCTGGCCGCGGGATTGAGCCCGGCGGTTTGGAGGAAGTCGGCAAAGCTCAAGGTGGCCAAGCTCAAAGTTCATGCTCGCACCGAGCGCGAGGACTACCTGCGCGCCGTGGAACGCTGCAAGGAGTACATTGCCGCGGGCGATATATTCCAGGTCGTGTTTTCGCAGCGCCTCGACTTCACGCCCAACGTTCCACCTTTCGATCTTTACCGCGCCCTGCGCCAGGTCAATCCCTCGCCCTATCTTTATTTTCTGCAAATGGACGGCAGGCACATCCTCGGTTCTTCTCCCGAGATGCTGGTGCGGGTCACGGGACGGAAGCTGGAGTACAGACCGATCGCGGGCACGCGTCCCCGTGGCCGCGACGAAGCTGAAGATTGCCTACTCGAGCAGCAGATGCGCCACGACGAAAAAGAACGTGCCGAGCATGTCATGCTGGTCGACTTAGGCCGAAATGACCTGGGACGCGTGAGTGAATATGGTTCGGTCAAAGTGAAGGACCTGATGTATGTGGAGCGCTACTCCCACGTGATGCATCTGGTGTCGGCCCTGGAAGGCACGCTGCGCAAGGATCTCGACGCGCTCGACGCCTTTGCCGCCTGCTTCCCTGCGGGAACGCTCAGCGGCGCGCCGAAGGTGCGCGCCATGCAGATCATCGAGGAATTGGAGCCCACGCGCCGCGGGGTCTACGGCGGATCGATTCTGTACGCGGATTTCGCGGGCAATCTCGATTCGTGTATCGGCATTCGCACCCTGCTGATGCAAGGCAAGAAAGCTTTCCTGCAGGCGGGAGGGGGCATTGTCGCGGATTCCGACCCCGCCACGGAGTTTCAGGAATCAATGAATAAAGCGCAGGCGGTGTTGAGAGCGGTGGAGAAGGCGAGAAGCGGTTCTTAACAACCGATTCCGTTTCTAGCGTGGTGGCGTGCAGCGCGGTGCCTGGTCGGGAGCATTCGGCTCTTTGTTCTGCGAGTTGTGCTCGAAACACCACAGCACGGCCTTCCCTGGGTAGCGCTGCCAGACATACTGCGGCACGTCGGATGCGCTAATCTCCTCGAAGGAGAATTGGATCGTCCCATCCGCCGAGACTGTGCCCAGCAAGTATCCGTAGACGTCCGTCTTCGAGCCGGGCGGAGCATTGTCTGGGAGCTTGTAGCGCACCGCTCCCGCGGTTCCAACAATCCATCCTGGTAACGGTTGCGCGCCATTCGCCGTCAGTTCCGCCGTGGCGAAGATGTTCTCCATAAAGAAATGAGAGTGGCTGGCGAGCACGTACACGGGCTTGTTGCTCTCATTGCGAAAGGATACAAGAGCCTGGTAAGCCTTCTGGCCGCTCGCCAGCGATTCCGGTTCGTCCTTCTTGTCTCCCATGCTGTGGTCCCTGGCAAAGCTGTAGGGCAAAGCCTCGTGCATAGCAACCACCAGGCTCTTGACCGCGGCGTCAGATTTCGCTCCAGCCAGCCGGCGCCGCAGCCACTGCAGTTGTTCGTCCGACAAAGAGTCTGAGGCATTGTCGAGATAGATAAAATCGACCCCGCCCTGGATCCAGTGGTAGTAGGCCTGCGCTAGCCCCGGTTCGTTGTCGAGTTCGCGTTGATGCCGCAGCGTGGGCTGGTCCAGCCAATCGGCGAACTGGCGTTTGAACGCGTCTTCGTTTTTCGGCGGGATGACTTCGTGGTTGCCGATCCCGAGGTAAAACGGCAAGTCGCCGAATGCGGCGATCTGGTGGGCCGCGAAATCGTTCCACGCGAGTCTCTGATATGTTTCACAGCTGGGGGCGCGAGCTTCGTACGCATTGGCGAACGCGATGTCTTCGTCAATCTTGTAAATGGCGCGCAGATCGCCGAGATGCCAATAGAAGCTGGGATTAAACCGGCGGCTGTGAGCCGCGATCGCGGGCATGACAATGTCCCCGCAGTTGCGCGAGTCGCCGGAGACGATGAAGCGCCACGATCCTTCCGGCAGAGGAACCGCAGCGGACGGCGCAACTCCATGGTGGATGCTCACCGGTCCAGGGGGGACAGACCGAGCGGCGGCAGCGATAGCGAGCAGACCTGCCAGAAGAACCTTCGTCAGAATAGTGGGGACCGATGGACGTGGACGTGGAGTTGTGCCGTTGCGACGTGGGGGCGCCATGCAGAGTCTCCCTTTCGCTGTCGGTGGTCAGGAAAGTATAGACGACGGAACGGTTGCTCAGCGCGCCAGGAAATTTTCCACCAGCTTCTTGCCGGCATCGGTCAGCACACTCTCGGGATGGAACTGGACGCCTTCCACCGCATGCTGCCGGTGGCGCAAGCCCATGATGATGCGGCTCCCATCTTTCTCGGTCGTCCAGGCGCTCACTTCAAGATCCGCAGGCAGATCTTTTTCTTCCACGATAAGCGAGTGGTAGCGGGTAGCGGTCATGGGCTGGGGAAGACCCTGAAAGATGGTTTTATTGTCGTGCAGGACTGCGCTGGTCTTGCCGTGCATGAGGTGAGCCGCGCGGACCACCTTTCCTCCGAACGCCTCGCCGATCGCCTGATGTCCCAGGCAGACGCCGAGAATGGGAGTCTTTCCTGCGAAGTGGCGGATCAGGTCGATACTGATGCCCGCCTCATGCGGCGTGCAGGGCCCCGGAGAGATGACGATGCGTTCCGGCCGCATCTTTTCGACTTCGTCCACCGTCACCTGGTCATTGCGGCGGACTTCAACCTCAGCACCCAGTTCTCCGATGTACTGGACCAGGTTGTAAGTGAACGAATCGTAATTGTCGAGGACGAAAACCACGACTAGACCCCCGAAAACCAGCTTACACCGGATGCCAAAAGGCTGCAGTTCAAGCCGATGTCCGGGCGGCCTCCCCTGAAAGGGCCACGCGCTGACTCAGAGGTGGTATTGACCGTTGTCGTTGCGGAGGGCATTCTGAGTGTTGGAAGTGCCACTTCGTGGTCGCCACTTCGGAGGGAAGGCATGGCCGAAACGCAGCAGGAGAAGCGGGGTGCACGACGCTTCGCTCTTCGCGTACCTGTCACCGTCACTCACGGCGAAAATGCCAGCCAAAGTGAGATTGCCCAGATTCGAGACGTAAGTGCGCGGGGTATCTGCTTTTACCTGGAAGCCGCGTTGACCCAAGGATCTCCCATCGGTTTTACCCTTACCCTTCCGCCTGAGATCACGCTGACCGAAAGCATCCGCGTGCAGTGCAAAGGCCACGTCGTGCGCGTGGACGATGGCCGCCCGGACGGCAAACTCGCCGTCGCAGCGGTGATTGAAGAGTACGAGTTTCTGCCGGAAGCGTGAAATTCAGTCGTCAGGAGTGAGTAGTCGCTTGGGCGTCTCGATCTGACTTCCTTCTCCCATACCCTCGCAGGTGATATGTTTCCTTCCAGGTACTCCTGAGAGGACTTTGTCATTGCGACCTGCGCTCAAGGCGGTTGGCTTGATGCTGGTTTTGCTGGCAGCGGACGTCATGGCACAGACGTTCGGTCCGCCGCCGGTGGTCAAGAGCGTGCGCATTGTGCACGAACGCGGTGTCCCGGCGGTCGAGATCCTCACTCACGGCGGTCCTGTCATTCCTGAAGTCCAGACGCTCGACGGTCCTCCGCGGCTCGTCATCGACCTCCCCAACTCCCTGATGGGGGTGGCGCACAAGCGGATTTCCATCAAACAGGAAAACATCCTCGCTATCCGCGTCGATCAATACCAGCAGAAGCCGCCGGTCACGCGTATCGTCCTCGACCTGCTCGCGCCCTATGGCTATACGTGGGATGGCGCGGGCAATCGACTGATGGTCCGGCTTAAGCCTGCGGAAGACGTCAATTCCAGCAAGAATTCGCCATCGGAGCTGCCGATAGCCGCGAGCCTGCCAGCGGGATCTGCTGCGCCCGTAACGCCAGTGAGGAGTGGCGCAGGCTCGGTTGTGGTTGACGCAAGCCACCTGGCATCGGGAGCTTCGTTGACCGCCGGCTCTGAGACGTCGGTGCTTCGGTTGTCCCGAGGTGGGGAAATCCGCATCTGTCCTCGAACCACCGTTTCGGTAACGTCCTCGCAGAACAAACGCGACATCATGGTCGGAATGAGCACCGGCGCTCTGGAAACTCACTATTCCCTGACAGCCTCGGCCGACTCAGTGCTGACTCCAGACTTTCGCATCCTGTTTGCCGGGCCGGGTGAGTTTCACTATGCCGTCAGCGTGGACTCGCAAGGCAATACCTGCGTGCGTGCATTGAAGGGGAACACCTCTTCGGCAATCGTTTCGGAATTGATGGGAGACCGCATCTACCAGGTGAAGCCGACCGAGCAGGCCGTATTCCGAGCGGGTCGCATCGACAAAGTGGACGCCGATGTTCCGCTCGAATGCGGATGTCCTCCGCCGCGTCCTGGCCCGGCATTGCAGGTCGCAGGTCGCTCGCCGGCGTCGGAGGTGGAATTGCCCGCCAGGGCGCACCTTGGGGAGACATCGACGACGGCCGCTGAAGCCGGCAGATCGCCGAGCGACGGTGGCGCGCCCGCCACGCTTTCCAACGGTCCGGAGACTGCACCGCTGCCGGCCTCTCAGCCCAACGACGTCCATGTCCAGGTAGATGCCCCGTTTGTATTTACTGCGAAGAACCGTGCCGGCAGCCCGCCGCCGGCGCCTGTCGAGGCGGCGCGGGAATTGCCGGTGGAGGATTCCTCGATCCGGCAAGTTCATCTTGACGCAGCGGTCCAGCCTCCACCACAAGAAAAGAAGGCCAAGGCCGAACACCGTGGCTTTCTTCGGCGAGTTAAAGGGTTCTTCGCCGCCATTTTCGGGTAGCGGTTTTCCGCAGCCTGGGGAAATCCTTTTTCGTACGAGCCGCGTCTTACCGCAAGCTTTTCCAATCTAGCTTCGGTTGATAACGCGGCGCAGCGGTTCCGCTTTTTCCTTGGCGGTGTCGCGCAGGTCGGCAGCCAGATCGGCGCCGCGGCTGACTGCTTCGCGAACGTGTTCGCCAGCTTCGCGCACACGATCCTTGGCATCATCGGCCCAATCACCAACTGCATCCTTCGCGTCTTCCAAACCGCGCTGCAGATCGCGGCGAAGTTGCTTGCCGCTCTTGGGCGCGAGCAGAAGCCCTGCCAATGCTCCCGCTCCCAACCCGATCAGGAGGAAAGCGATGGCGGTGCCGATGTTGCTGCTTTCTGAAGATTCATAACGTCCGATGCGCATAGATGAAGACCTCTTTTTTTTCCGCCCGGCGGGTTGCCTGGGCATGAGCGCGAGGCTCTGGTGCGATATGGGCAATTATGATTCTAGTCCTATCCAAGAGGTTGCTGCGAATCCCGTTCGTTTGGGCGTCTTCCTCCGGAGCGCGAGGAGTTCAGTTCGGGAGCCGTTTCAGTTCGGACTGGTCCGTCCCAGAACTCGAAGTTAGAGGCCTGCAGGCGGAATGAAGTTATAATTGCGGCCCACGGATGGCACTCTCTTCGGGAAAGATGCTGGGGCCGTATGAGGTTCAATCGCCGCTGGCGGGCGGTATGGGAGAAGTGTATCGCGCCCGCGATACGCGTCTCGACCGCACGGTCGCGATCAAGATCTTGCCCTCGCATCTTTCGTCCAACTCGGAGGCCAAACAGCGCTTCGACCGCGAGGCACGGGCGATTTCGGCACTAAGCCATCCCAACATCTGCGACCTCTATGACGTCGGCCAGCATGACGGGATCAGCTATCTCGTTATGGAATACCTTGAAGGCGAGACTCTAGGCGAGCGTCTGCGCAAGGGAAAGTTGCCGCTAGAGCAGGTATTCCGTGTCGGAGGGGAGATCTGCCAGGGGTTGGAACAGGCGCACCGCAGCGGCGTGGTCCATCGCGACTTAAAGCCCGGCAACATCATGCTGACCAAGTCGGGAGCGAAGCTGATGGACTTCGGACTGGCCAAGGCGACAGCCGCTCCGCTGGGGAACTTGTCCGGGTCGAACTCGCTGGCCACGATGTCGCAGCCGTTGACCACCGAAGGCACGATCGTGGGCACGATTCAGTACATGGCGCCGGAGCAACTGGAAGGCAAAGAGGCCGACAAGCGCAGCGACATTTTCGCTCTGGGCTCGGTGTTGTACGAGATGATCACCGGCAAACGCGCGTTTGAAGGGAAAACAATGGCCAGCACGATTGCCTCGATCCTGGCAGCCGAACCCAAGCCGCTGAGCGCAATGCAGCCGCTGTCTCCGCCCGGTCTGGAGCACGTGATCGCCACCTGCATCGCGAAGGATCCGGAGCAACGCTGGCAAAGCTGCGCCGATGTTTCGCGGCAACTGGAGTGGGTTGCGAAGGCCCCCACACCCGCGGCGGTTTCTCCGCGCGGGGGGAAGCCCTTTTGGGCGCTGCTAGCTGTGGGCATGATCGCCGCCGCATTTGTTTTGGGGACACGATGGTCGAAGGTTCCGCCGCGCGTGAGCCAGTTCGAGGTGAATCCGCCTCCCAACACCTACTTCAACTTTCGTGGTCTCTCCGGGCCGCCGGTTCCTTCGCCCGACGGCAGCAAGATCGCGTTCGTGGCCTTCATGCACGGTAAGACTGGAACCGCCGGTCTGTGGCTACGCTCGCTCGATTCGAAGGAGGCCCGCTTCCTTTCCGGCACGGAAGGAGCCATGTATCCGTTTTGGTCGCCGGACGGAAGGTTTCTGGCCTTCTTTGCGGGGGGGAAAACTGAAGAAGCTCGATCTGTCGGGCGGCAACGCGATTCCCCTTTGTGATGCTATCGAGGGCCGCGGCGGAACCTGGTCCACCAACGGCGTCATCCTCTTTGGAGCACGCGCGGACGCACTGTTCCGGGTGGACGCGTCCGGCGGCAAGCCCGTTCGGCTTACCAGCCTTGACGAGGCGCGGCACGAGACCAGCCATCGCTTTCCGCAGTTCCTTCCTGATCAAAAGCACTTCCTGTTTGTCGCGCAGGCTCCGCAGATCCCTACCGCCCGCGTGTTCGTCGCATCTCTAGACTCGTCCAAACCGGTTATGCTGGAAAATGTGACCTCAAGCGCGATGTTTTCCAACCACCATCTGCTCTACGTTTTGGACAACAGTCTGCTGATCCGCGGCTTTGACCCGGAGACGCTGCGCTTTACTGGCGAGCCCGTGGTCGTCGCCGAACACGTGCAGAATGATCCTCAGTTCAACTTCGCAGTTTTTTCGGTAACGGGCTCCACTTTGATTTACCAGACCGGCGCGGTCGTGGCGGGCACGCGCCTCGTTTCTTATGACCGCAGCGGGAAGCAAACCGTGTTGAGTGAGGAGAAGGACATGGTTCAAACCATTATGCTTTCTCCGAAAGAGGATCAGATGGCCGCTTCGCTGGGGATCTCCTCCGGCCAGTTGAATGACATCTGGGTCTTCGATCTGCGTAAGAACACCAAAACCAAGCTCACCTTTGACCAGCACTCTTTCTCGCCCGCGTGGTCGCCGGATGGCAAGAAACTGGCGTTCGATCGTGTCGACGCCGACGGAGACGCGATCATTGCCAAGGACGTCTCCGGCGGCGGCGCTGAGGAGGTTTTGTTCAAACTCCCGCCCCAGAGGGGCAACGCGGGCGGCGAGTCCCATCCCCAAAAACTCTACCCCATCGGCTGGACCGCAGACGGAAAATACCTGATTTACCGCAGTCCTACCGAAGTCACCGCCCTTGCGCTCGACGGCGGGGGCAAGTCGACTCCGTTGTTTTCTGCGAGGATGGGAACCTACGGTGTCGCACTGTCTCCCGACAGCAAATGGCTGGCCTATTCGTCAAATGAATCCGGTCTGCCGGAAATTTACGTCGTACCTTTCCATACCGCTCCGGACGGGACTCCATCGATCTCGGGCGGCAAATGGGTGGTATCGAACGGGGGTGGGACGGTACCATCGTGGCGCCGGGATGGAAAAGAGCTGTTCTTTACCAACAGCTCAGCAGCCACGCTGATGTCTGTCAGCGTCAGCGTCACCGATGGCCATTTTCAGAGCGATAAGCCCCAGTCTCTTTTCGATCTCGACGCGCATCCGATTTTGAACTATTACGCCGCCTCCCGGGACGGGCAGAAGATCTACATGACTAACTATGGGCCGGGCAGCACGGCGCCCTTCACGGTAACTACGAACTGGTTGGACTTGGTAAAGAAATGAGCTCGCTGGCGAAGGCATGTCTTTGCTGAGCAACGGAACTAGTAGAGACGTAGCTCGCCACGTTCTTGCCGCGGCGTTGCGGACCCAGAGTTCCGGGGTGATGCGGCAGAGACGTTGTCAGCAACGTCACCGCGGATGGCGCTTCCCGCTCGAACCCAGCCTTGCCGTTTCCTTTCCCCGCACCTGCGTGTAAAATAATAATTTAGCCATCGTAGCGGCGGCACTTGTGGGACGCCCGCCTTCTGCCGGCTCGGCAAACTGCAATCGTACAGGAGAGTTCTTAACCGATGTCGATCCCTGCCACCCAGCTTCGTCCCGGCATGATCATCAAGCACAACAATGATCTGCACTCCGTTTTCAGTGTCGAACACCGCACGCCCGGCAACCTGCGCGCCTTCATCCAGGCCAAGCTGCGAAATTTGCGCACCGGCGCCATGTTTGAGCACCGCTTCCGCTCGCCCGACCCGATCGAGAAGATCAACGTCGACGAGGTCGAGATGCAATATCTCTACAACGATGGCGACAGCTATTACTTCATGGACACCTCGAACTACGAGCAAACGCACCTCACCAAAGAAATTCTGGGCGACGCGGTGGAATACCTGATTCCCAACCTCGAGATCAAGGTGGAGTTTTTCGACGGCAAGGCGGTAGGAATTGAGCTGCCCCAGACCGTCATCCTGACGGTGATTGAGACCGAGCCGGGACTGAAGAGCGCGACCGCTTCCAGCGTGACCAAGGCCGCCAAGACCGAGACCGGGCTGGTGGTGCAGGTGCCGCCATTCATTAACGAGGGCGAGAAGATCAAAGTGGATACGTCGGAAGGGGCGTACCTGTCTAGAGCGTAGAGATCCCCGATTTCAGATTGCAGATTTTAGATTGCAGATTGGAAATCACCCGGCACACTATACGCGGATTTCAATCTGAAATCTAAAATCTGCTATCCAAAATCTTGTCAGAAGCATGGCTTCCACCGAAAAGCCAATTCAAGCCCGCCGTTTCCTGGTTCGCGGACGCGTCCAGGGAGTCGGCTTCCGCTGGTTCGTGGAGCGGGAGGCGCACATCCTGGGCATTGCGGGATGGGTGCGCAACAATCACGATGGCAGCGTGGAAGTGCTGGCGCAGGGAACCCGCGACCAACTCTCCGGCCTGCACTCTCGGTTGCGCGAAGGGCCGCGCGCGGCTCGCGTCGACGCCGTCGACGTGTCCGAAGCCAGCCCGATCACGGGTCTCAGTTCATTTCGTATTGAAGGAGCATGGTGAAGCAGGTCTCTAAGTTTCAAGGTTTCAAGGCTTCAAAGACGAATGCGTGAGGCTTTTACTTTGAAACCTTGAAACTCTGAAACCTTGAAACTTTCAAACCTTGGAACTTTCAAACCTTGGAACTTTCAAACCAAAGGAGCGTGGTAGATGTCCCATGTCTCGGCTATGACTACCAGCCAATTGAAGAGACTCATTCGCGAAGTCCCCGATTTTCCCAAGCCCGGGATTTTGTTTTACGACATCACCACGCTGTTAAAGGACAAAACCGGCTTCGCCACGCTTATCGACAAGTTTTCCGAGTATTACATTCCGCGGTCCGTCGACCTGGTGCTGGGCATGGAAGCGCGCGGTTTCATCTTCGGTCCGGCACTGGCTTATCGTTTGAATGCCGGATTCGTCCCCGTACGCAAGCCGGGCAAACTTCCTGCCGAGACCGTGAAAGAAAGTTATGCCTTGGAATACGGCACCGCCGCGCTGGAGGTCCACAAGGATGCGATCGAGAAAGGCCAGCGTGTCCTGATCGTTGACGACTTGCTCGCTACCGGAGGCACGGCCATGGCCACCGTGAAGCTGGCGCTCTCGCTGGGGGCGCAGATCGCGGGCCTGGGTTTCGTCGTGGAACTCGATTTCCTCAACGGGCGGGAGAAGCTGAAAGGCTACGACGTGATGTCGCTCCTGCACTACGACAAGTAAGGGGATTGCGAACGTGAAAACGGGGCCGGGAGGTCTCCGGCCCCGTTTTGTTGCTCAACCTAGTTGAAGAAAGCGGCAACCATCCATCCGACGCCGGCCCAAAAGCTGGCACTGATTCCACAGACGAGCACCATGCCTAAGACTGCATTCCAGTTGATTCGTCCGGGGGGTAAGGTTTCGTCAAGCTTGGCGTCGTACTCAAACCAAGACTGTAGGAATTGAACTCTCGTCGAATTTTCTGGCGAAGTGCTCGAGGGATATCGAACGGTTCCGCGGGTGTTTGCATGGGGGGACAACCGAAACACTCGGTTCATGAAGCATCTCCGATTTTCCGCCAGCAAGCGAACTACCAATCCATCGTGAGCGCAACCGTTTAATCACTAACGATGCCCCACTGGCGGAAGATTACAGGTTGTTAACTATGTCAAAATTCTACACCCGCAACCGAAATTGTTGCGAAAATTCTCTCATTTCTTCATGTGCCGATCCTCAAAGTGCCGATCCTCACTCGCCAAAAAAAATAGGGATATCTTCGACAGATTTCTGGACCGAAACGCTACAGTTTGAACCGCTCATCGGTCTTCGGCGAGTGCCAACTTCGACTCCTTGGGTAGGTATCCTTTCCGCTGGAACCAGTCCTCCATCGCGTCACGGAGTGAATCTAGGGGTACATGGGAGCCAATCTCCATGTGGCCGTCGGAAACTGGCAGAGTGTCATCGAAAACACTGGCGTTGGTGAAATTGCGCATGGAGAAGCTGTCGAGCCACTTCAGCGGGCAGGGAAGGCGCTGGCCATTATTTTCATACTCCACGCGAATCTTCCGGGCAAACATGAATTGATTTAATCACAGGGCAGACTGACCAGGCGGGGTCACGTCCTCTACGGGGAGGCGTCGGTGGTCTCCACTTTGAAGACGTTGTTTGTCATGTTAATTTCGGGCACGCTGCCGTCATTGACTGCGATTTCCTGCGGAGCCCCCGGAGTCTCCACGCGAATTGTGCCTTTGCTTTTGGCACGGACTTCAAGGCGTTTCCTTACTTCTCCCCCCACAAACTTTACGGTGAGGGGAACCTCCGCTGCTGCCCCACCCAGATTGTCCACCGTGATCGTGAGCAGGAACTGATTCGCGGTGACCTTCCGCGAAAAGGCGGACTCAACTTTGAAATCCGGCAGACCGCGGTCATGGTAGACCCAGTCGTCGAAGAACCAGTCTAGATCGCGCTGCGTTTGCGCGGCAATCAGCCGAGGCATGTAGGACGGTTCCTTATCCTGCTCGGCACGATAAGCCGCAAGCGCCTTCTTGAGCCCCGCATCGCCAATCATGTCGCGCAGCATCCACCAGACATACATCGCCTTGCTGCGATAAAGGCCTTCGTCGGTGGTATTCACCAGCGAACGGCTTACTTCGTCTTCAGACCTCGGCGCGACCGTTTGTTTCTCAGCCTCGCCGAAAGCCGAGCGATGCAGTCCCATGTAGTCAAGAGCAGCCTGACGTCCGTTCTGCTGTTCGAGATACAAAGCCTGCGCGAAGTGGGCCAGCCCTTCTTCGATCCACGGACGGAAGGACAAGAACGCCGCGTGGGTGAGTTGATGAGCGGCGGCCAGGCCCGCCGTCTTTGAGTTTGAGCCGGCAAGCGGGGTGAGCAGCAAAGAGCCGCTCTCGAAGGGCGCGGCGTTGGGATCGGGCAGGTCGGCGGTTTTCGCCCTTTCTCGCAATGGGCCGAACCACTCGGTGATGAGGGGGAAGACTTTTTGTGCAGCGTCCGCGAAATTTGTCGCCGCGATGTCGTGGCCGGCGAGATAACGCACCTCAACACCCGGTTTCTCCAGGACCTGGTAATCGGCAATCACGAGGGCCGGTACATCTAATCTCAGGCTCTGAGAGGTGCACTCCGCCTCGACAGCTTGCCCAAGCCCCGTTTGCTCGTGCGAGGAAATCGAGCACGAGACTCCGCCAAAGAGAATCTGAGGGAGAACGGAGCTTGCCCTTGTCAGCGTAACCCGCAAATGCACCTTTGATCCTGCTTCGCGGTTTTTCCAGTGGGCCAGCGCCTCAAACAAGCTGTTGCCTTCGGAAAGATTTGCCGCCTCCGTCGCAATCGGATACCACGCCACGTACCCCGCACCGCGCACCGCCGTGAAATTTACGCCGATCTGATCCCAATCCGTGCTCTTTGCTACATCTTCAGGCGTCCCAATCCGTGTCAGTCGCGTCGCATCGAGCAGGATCACGCCTTCGTAGCCGACCTCCAACTCGACGGTCCCCTTGGGCGCGATAGCCTCCGGCAAGGTCACGATTGCCTCTGAGATGCCGCCCGTGTGATCGACGTCAGACGTGTAAGGCTGCTTCACGAACTGCACTGCTTTCTCGCCTGCTTTGATGGATCGCCAGTCAAGCGACGACGAAATCTGCAGCACCACAATCTTTTGCGGAGTGGGCGAATCATTGCGCAACGTGACCTTGCCGCGGACGCCGAGACGATGCTGCTCCGGTTCGATCTGCAGGGTGAGGTCGTAATTGGTGAAGGTGAAAGCTTCGCGGTCAAGAGAAAAACCACTCACCACAGAGGCGCAGAGAATACAGAGAACACCCAAAATCCTGAAGCCGGACTGCAATTCGCGGAACTTCATTTCGTATTAGATGCGGCTTCGCCCGCGCGCCGCTGGCGCACGATCTCATACAAGACGACGCCCGCGGCCACGGAAACATTTAGCGACGACACTTTCCCGAGCATGGGAATCGACACCAGGAAATCGCATTTCCGCTTCACCAAGTCATGCAAACCCTTGCCCTCAGCGCCCAGCACCAGCGCGCAGTCCATCTTGTAGTCGAGCGCGTCGTAGGTCTGCTTGCCGCGCTCGTCAAGCCCCACGGTCCAAATGTTGCGATCTTTCAGTTCTTCCACGCTGCGGGCGATGTTGGTGACCTTGGCGATCGGCAAGTGTTCGCTCGCGCCGGCCGATACTTTTGTGACGGTCCCGGTCACGCTGGCGGCGCGGCGCTCCGGGATTACGAGGCCGTCGGCGCCCGCCGCGTCGGCCGTGCGCAGGATCGCGCCCAGGTTGTGCGGATCCTCAACGCCATCGAGAACAAGCACCAGGGAATACTGGCCGCGCTTGGCTCCAACCACGTCGTCGAGATCGCTGTACTGCTTGGCCGACGTGACCGCGACGACTCCCTGATGCGCCGCGTTCCCGGCCATGCGATCGAGCTCCGTGCGCTGCAGGAAGCGCACCGGCACGCTCAGCCGCCGACACTCTTCGATCAAACGTTGCAGGCGAATGTCGTGCCGCTCCTTCGCCATCCCCACCCATTCGAACGCCCGTCCGCGCGCTTTCAGCGCCTCGGTCACGGCGTTAATGCCATAGATGTAGTGCATGAGTTATCAGTGTACCGCGCGGCGGCGTTGCTCGGGACTTGGACCCGTTGTCATCCTGAGCGTAGCGAAGGACCTAATGCATTTCGCCGGCAGCGCCACACTGCAGGCAGGTTGCATAGGTCCTTCGATCCGCAAAAAGCGCGGACCTCAGGATGACAAGGCGGTTCTACGACCGTCGGTCTGAAGAAGAGACACAATGTCCGCCGGTTCCGGTCGCTCGGTGTAATCCTCGTTCGCACTAGCGTAAAGCACGGTTCCGTCGCGATCCAGGATGTACGTCGCCGGAATCGGCAACTCCCAACTCTCATCGCCGTTAGTGAACGGCAGATTGACGAACGCCCGCCGATACACCGCTTCCTGCAGCGGAGGGACGCGATAGGTCAGCCCAAACTGCCGCGCGATCTGATTTCCTGCATCCGAGACCAGCGGAAAATGCAGCTTATGCTGATCATGCATGAAGAACGACTGCTTCACCGTCTGCGGCGAAATGGCGACCAGCGCCGCTCCAGCCTGCTCGATCTGCGGCACGATGAGGTTCATGGCCTCCATCTGCCCCACGCAGAACGGGCACCACCGTCCGCGAATGAAGCACAGCACGAGCCGTCCCTTGGCGAGCAGGCCGGAGGAAGACACGATCTTGCCGTCGTGATCCTGTAATTCGAACGGAGGCGCCTTCGCGCCGATGGGAAGGATGTTTGCCGCGAGATGTAGACCCTTGAGGTCAGCGACAGCTTGCGCGTGAATGGCGTGTGTCTCAGGAGGAACGTACTTCGCGATCAGTTCCTTGCGCTCGGCGAATATCTCCCGCAGCGGGCGCGCATCAAGACCGAGAGCTGATTCTTCGAGAGAGCGCCACTTCATGGTGTTTTGTCGGTCACCTCGACGTCGATGTGGTACTTTTTGGCGTATGCGATGACCTGTTCTCTGATATCCAGCGGCGGGTACGCCAAGCTCTCACTTCCTCTTGCTCTCAGTCCGCTCCCGCTCGGGATTCGACTCGCCCAGAACACTTGCGCTCCGGCAGGCAGTTCCGAGATCTTCCGTTTGAGCGGTTCCAGTCCGGGCAGAAGCGTCTTCTTACTAAATACTTCCTCCGTAACTTTCTCGCGGTTGGTGCCATGCAAGATGCAGAAGTTCCAGTTCCCTTTGGAGTCTGGCCAACTGTAGAGCTCATAACCCTTCGACGCCGGACTAAAGGGATCGCGAGTCTGTGCGAAGGAAGGCGGGCCAGCTAGGCAAGCTAGAAATGCCAAACACAGAATTTGCCTGAGAACCATACGACGCTCTTTCACTACCTGCCAAGAACTGCCAACTGCGTAATGGCAACTGCCGTTACATCCCCGGCAGCTTCATTCCCGCCAGCCTTCTGGCGAAGCTGGGCTTGCCCATCTGCTTGAACATCTTTTTCATTTGCGCATACTGGCGCAGCAGGTTGTTCACTTCCTGCACGCTCGTACCCGACCCGCGCGCGATGCGCTTGCGGCGGCTGCCATTGATCACTTCGTGATGGTTGCGTTCCTGCGTGGTCATGGAATTGATGATGGCCTCGACGCGGTTGATCTGCTTCTCGTCCACGTTGTCGGCGGCTTTCTGCAGGCCGGAGAACGGACCGATCGAGGGCAGCATTCCCATCAGGCTCTTCATCGATCCCATCTTTTTCACTTGGCGTAACTGGTCGCGAAAATCTTCCAGCGAGAAGCCATCGCCAGACAGCGCCTTGGTGGCCATCTCCGCTGCTTTCTTCTTGTCGATCTGCTGCTCGGCGCGCTCGATCAGCGACAGAATGTCGCCCATACCCAGAATGCGCGAAACAATTCGATCGGGATGGAAGGGCTCGAGAGCATCGTACTTTTCGCCCACGCCAATGAACTTGATGGGCTGACCGGTGACCTGACGGATCGACAGCGCCGCGCCGCCGCGGGCGTCGCCGTCCATTTTTGTGAGGATGATGCCGGTGAGCGAAAGCTTTTTGTGGAACTCGTCGGCGGAGTTGACCGCGTCCTGTCCGGTCATGGCGTCGGCCACGAACAAAATCTCCGACGGATTCAACAGCTTCTTCAGCGACTGCATCTCTTCCATGAGTTGGTCGTCGATGTGCAGACGGCCGGCGGTGTCAACGATCAGCACGTCGCAGCCGGAAACGATGGCCTCGCGCCGGGCTTCCTTCGCAAGACGCTCGACATCGGCAGAGTTCGCGTAGGGGCGGACGCCCTTCGACAAGCTCAGGGCAGGCTCTTCGTCCGCCCCGCCGCGGACGTACGCGTCCGCGGCTACGTGACCCTCGTAAATCTGCGCCTTGACCGCCTGGGCCACAATCTTTAGTTGCTCGCGCGCCGCAGGACGGTAGACGTCCACAGAAACCAGCAGCGGGCGATGCCCGCCATTCTTGAACCAGTGCGCGAGTTTGCCGGAAGTGGTGGTCTTGCCGGAGCCCTGCAGCCCGGCCATGAGCACGACCGTGGGCGGCTGCGACGCGAACTTCATGCGCGCCGTGTCTTTGCCGAGAAGCTCGACCAGTTCGTCGCGCACGATCTTGATGACTTGCTCGCCCGGCGAGAGCGCGGTCATCACTTCCTGGCCGACGGCCTTGGCGCGGATCTGGTCGATGAGTTGCTTGACGACCTTGAAATTGACGTCGGCCTCGAGGAGCGCGAGGCGAATTTCACGCAGCGCCTCGTCAATGTTTTCTTCGGTGAGCTTGGCCTGCCCGCGAAGGGACTTGAACGCGCGTTGGAGTTTTTCCTGTAAGTTCTCGAACATAGGGATGAGTAACTATTTTATCAGCGGGAAGGGAGCATTCAGCAGTCAGCAGTCAAGATTCAGCCTTGAGACGCTCCAGTGCGGCCTTGCCATGTTCAGAAAGTTATTCGCTGCGGATCAGTTCTCAGGCCTTCCCCGTAGGGATGGGTGCATCTTCTAGTGAACTGCCCTCTTGGCTTTGCCCATAAACTATGGAAGGTCAACTGTACCAGACTGATCCGTGGCTCAATCGCTGCTTTTCTTTTTCGACAAGCGTTCTGAGTTCTTCCCGGATCGCAAGGACTCTAGCCTCCCGCCTGTCATGCCCCGCATTCTCAGCTAGTGAATGACTCCTGTGACTGCGGTAGCTGCGCTCTTCTTGCTGGATCAGTTCAATTTCTCGACGGAGTCTTTCAGCCCGCCCCGGGATGGAGCCATCGTCCATATGTGCACTTTAGGCCTGTCAGGACAGGCCAATGAATGAAATCGCGATATTCCGCCACCAATCAGCCAGGTTCCGACTGCGAGTATGCCGACGGGGTGGCGGTCCCCCTCTTTCGATGCTACTGCACTTCGTTCAGCTTCTGGTAGATCAACATCGCCACGAGCAAAAACAGAAATAACCCAGACCCGATGCTGGACACCCGCACCGGGATAGTAAGGCGGTTGACCTTGGCCAACAGTTCCGTCTGCTCATCGTGCATGTGCGAACTCGTGTCATCCAGAAACAATTGCTCGTCCTCGTGCATAGTGAGTGTGCTTTTGTAGATGAGTAGGACGATCAGACTAATTCCGAAGATTCCGAAGACCACCGCTACGACAGTCAGTGTCATAAGCCACCTCGGGCCGATTTCCCCAAGTGCGGGCGCTTTCCCCATTCTCCTTGGGTTCGGGGGAACTCGTTTGAGAGCTAGAAGCCCGGCCCCTGGCCGCCGAGCGACGGCTGAATGATGCGACCGCACCTTTGCGGAGCCGGGCTCAATTCAGAGGTATTCAGTTTTGATTCCTCCAGTATTATTGCAGGCGCTTTCGGCTTCGCTGTCAGTGATCCTCATCACAAGTGAGCGTAATAGGGGAATTAGCGTCAACTATGCATTGAACGCGTCCACCTCTCTGCATTCATTGGTTTGCCTGTTTGACCGACGTAAGATTCGCGCCAATGATCGGGGCGTTGGCTCATCTGGGCGTGGCTGGTGCGAATGTCTGCAAGCGAAAACTTCACAAGGAGCGGATGACGATGCCGCCCGTCTCCGGGCGCTGGCTGCTTACAAAGACTTCCTTACAGATCATGGCTACCTGCCCGAGAATTTGAAACCTGGGCAGCGTTTCAGAAGGTATACCCAAGCCCAGCCATGGGCGCAGGCTTCGCGTGTAGACCGCCGTTATCAAGTCGCACCAGGACATTGGCCGTCACGACCAACTTCGACACCTTGGGGAACGGCCGGATCTTCACGCCTGCTGAGGCGTTGGTAACGCTGTAGGAGGCATCGAAGTTGGGGGCGAGATTGTTTGCCGAAACGGTAGCGGGACTCGGTTCCGCCAGGCAACCTGCGCTACACGGAGCCGGAAATTGCTGAGACGTCACCGATTCAGTTCCGCCGCGAAGGAATCTGGCTCCGACGATGTCGAAAGATCCGGTCAGCCATTTCGTGATCCAGGCGTCCAATCCGGCGGAGTAGAGGAAATCACTGGGCATGTAGCCTTTCTTCCCGGTGAGCAATCCGATTGAGGATTGCGCACTCAGCAACGGACTGGGAGGAGGTATCACATTGACCCTGCTGCTGAGAATGGAATTGCTATTCCACTCGTAACCGACCATGACGTGTGGAGAAACCCGGGCTCGATAGGACAACACAACAAACGGCTTCACGCCGTAAGAGCCGGACCCGAGGAAATTCAGAGCGTCTCCGCTGGGGAAGCGCACGTCCAATCCACTGGCAAAGCGGAGATGTTCACCGGACCACGCATTCCACTTCACGCGCGCAACAAGGTCCCCAATCCCTGAGGCGGAGTTGACCGAGGTGCTGCCGTTGGGAGTGCTTGCAGAACCGATCCAGGCTGGATCTGGAAATGTGTGATTTAAGCATTGGGAAGCAAGGCCGGACGCCCCTGCGGCAGGACTCGTGTCCGGGCAATCTTTGAACAGGTGAAAAAAGTACGGTGCACCGTTCGAGATTCCATTTTGGTTAAGGATCGACGAATCGGGACTGCCTGGCAACGGAGTAAAGGACCCGTCCGATCCGAGGACGATTGTGTCCTGCGAGTAAAGGGACATTCGGACACTCTCGAAAGGAATGACCATGGATACGTCAACGTGCTTCGTCAATCCAAATGTTATGTATCCAGTGTACTGACTGATCTTCAGGGAAACGGAGTTCTGCGAGTAGATGCTATCTCGAACAAATGCGCAGCCCGTAAGATCACTTCCGTTTGAGGGATTCGTGGAGCACGGATTGCTTCCCGGCGGATTGGAATTATCAGATTTGTCATCCTGGTGGGTAAGAATCGCAGGAACGCTTCGTAGGTTTACGCCATCAATCTTGTCAAAATTAAAAAACTGATAACTGAAGCCAACAAACAGTTTGTGCCGCCCAACCGTGTCACCGCGTTCTCCCAAGATTGGCCCGAGACTACTGGTGCTCACGACAAACGTCTTCAGCGACGGATCGTAGGTCAGCAGAACGCCTGACGATGGGGAGGCCATCGGCAACAAGTTTGCCTGTCGGCCGAGCGCGCTCGTCAGGGGCCCCAACTGTGTCCCGAACTCAGATGAAAAGTGTTCGGCATGGAAGTTCCGACCCTTAGGATTCGGTGGGTCGAATAGAACAGTTCCGAAATTAAACGTGGTACTGCCAGGCGTATTGATCCCATACTCCTGTGGGATCACACATGCCAGTTTGCCGCTCTGGGACGAACACGGACCCTGGGCGAAAACGCTCACTCCGCCGAAAACAACAACAACGAGGAACCCAACAAACGCGAACGGCTTTCTCATGGCTGAGTCTCCTACAATTCATTCGGGGGCCCACAGCACCCCGGAAATTTTCACGGCAGTACTACTTCTGGTGAGACACGGTCTCTCCAGAGATGACCCTGTCTTTTCCGCTAACACTTCAAGAGGAAGGCTCCTCCAGTCGTTATCGAACGTTGTTGATGATCCACTTCCCGCTCGACTTAGTGAGTTCGAACACCGCCGGATCCTTACGAGGCGCCGGCTGATTTCCTCCCCCGCCGTTCACCTTGAACGCTTGCGATAGCACCGAATTAGCAGTAGCTGTATCGCCGTTTTCGCTGAAATCGATACTCTGGATCTCCACTTCCATTCTCACGGCGCTCACCGCAGAAAAGGTGTTCTTGTACTCTTTATATTTCTTCGTCCCCATGTTGGGCCAAATCTTCAGCAAAGCATCGGCGTTCCTCGAATCAAAAGCCTGCTCATATCCTTTCATCAGAACGCGTATCGCGGCCTCGTCGAGTTCCTTATTAGACTTCGTCGTTTTCCCGACGCTGGGATTGGGGGCTACATGCATCCTGGCGATCAAATCGCTGGCTACTTCCCCATGCTTCCCGTTGGGGAACGCTTTCAGGTAAGCATTCAGACTATTTTCGTCGCTGCGGTTAGTTCGCTGCCAGGCGTCCTCATCTTGGAGTTCGCCTAGCCTGCCCTTTGCTTCTCCAACGTGGCTCCCTCGAGGGAAGGCACTCACATAGCTATTCAGACTGCTCTCGTCGTCGCGGTTGGCGCGCTGCCAGGCGGCGTCGTCGCGAAGGCCATCAATTTCGGCGCGATGCCGGCTGGCCGGATACCTAGCAATGAAACCATCCAGGCTCGCGGGATCGCGCTGATTGCGAGCTGTCACGAAGGCAAGCTCTTCCTCAGCCGCCGCAGCGTGTGAACCATGCGGGAAGCGGCCGAGATATTTCCGGTAGGCGTCCGCTGTGTTCGCGTGGGAATCTTTGCCCCAGTCCAAGCTTTCTAACATGTCCGCAGCCTCGGCATGATGCGTGCCGTACCGGTACTTCCCGAGAAATTGATCCAATGATGCGATAGTCGGGGTGGACTCTAGAACCTTCTGCCAATCTACGTCTTCCGGCGCCGGCGGTGTGGGGGGATAGAGGTCGTCTCTCCCCAAAGAGACGACTTGGCCCGCGACGAAATTGCGCACTAGTGTAATCGAATTTTGGTTTTTGGCAAGTACTTTCACTCGGTGCTCGCCGCCCTGAACTTGAATCGACTTCTCACCGTTTTGGTCGACTCGTCCGACTGATTTTCCGTCCACCTTTAAATCAGAGCCCGGCTGGAGGCCTCGCAGCTGGAGGGTCGCGAATTTTTGCTCCGGGTGGGGCATGGGGTTGGGGCCAGGCCCCGGGCCGGGAGTAGGCGATACTGCAACTAGGGTCACGGGAAATGAATGCGTGCCCTTGGAATCGACTTCGATTGTCTGGTTCGACGGCTCCGAACCCTCGCGTCGAATATCCAGCGAGTAGGTTCCAGTAGGCAAATCAAGACTGCAATTTGGGGTTACGCATTCCCGCTTGAACTTCAGGTTCTTTGGAGTAGTGATCGTGACCGAAGCGCCGTCTGGGACGGTTGTCACATTGATTGCGATTATGTGCGGCACGAGCAATCTCCAGAGCACGACTGCTGCCACTACGAGCAGAACCCCGCCACCCGCATAAATCGCGTTGCGTTTCTTAGCGGTCGAGGCCAGCAAACCCGCCGCCGGAACCGATTCCTGTACGGCTCGATCTGCGTCTTTGGCAGGGGGCTTGGGAGCGACTGGCACGGGCGTATGCATGGCCCGGGTCGCCCACATCTCGGGCTTTTCGTCGGGTGGAGCCGGCGCCGGAGCAGCTTTTGCTTCCTTTTGCTTGAGCGCCTCTTTGCGGCGCTCCTCTTCACGCAAACGCTTCGCTTCCTTCTCTTGTTTGCGCTTTTCGGCCGCCGCAGCTTCCTTCCGCTCGCGTTCTTGGCGCCCGCGTACTTTCTCCCGCTCTTTGTGTTCCCGTTCCTGTTGCTTGGCGAGTTCCAGTTCCTTGCGGCGCTGCTCCTCCTTGCGAAGCGCTTCTTCCCGCAGTCGGCGCTGTTCCGCGAGTTGGCGCTTTTCAGCTTCCAGCCGCTCTTGCTCGAGCGCTTTCAATCGCTCCTGCTCGCGCTTTCGTTCCTGCTCCCGCTGCAGCGCAAGAGCCTTCTCCCGTTCGAGAATCTCCAGTCGCTTGCGCTCGGCCTCTTCGGCGCGAATGCGCTCGCGTTCGGCGGCCTCTTTCTTTTCGCGTTCCAGTTGCTCGGCTCGAAGGCGAGCCCGCTTTTCCTCCTCGATTCGTTGGCGCTGTGCCTCTTCGGCGCGAATGCGCTCGCGTTCGGCGGTTTCTTTCTTTTCGCGTTCCAGTTGCTCGGCTCGGAGGTGAGCCCGCTTTTCCTCCTCGATTCGTTGGAGCTCGGCCTGTGAGGCGCGAATGCGCTCGCGTTCGGCGGCCTCTTTCTTTTCGCGTTCCAGTTGCTCGGCTCGAAGGCGAGCCCGCTTTTCCTCCTCGATTCGTTGGAGCTCGGCCTGTTCGGCGCGAATGCGCTCGCGTTCGGCGGCCTCTTTCTTTTCGCGTTCCAGTTGCTCGGCTCGGAGGTGAGCCCGCTTTTCCTCCTCGATTCGTTGGCGCTCGGCCTCTTCGGCACGCAGGCGTTCGAGCCTGGCGGCTTCCTGGCGTTTGAGTTCTTCTTCCTGTTCCCGCGCCCGTTGCCGCGCACGCTCGCGTTCAAGCTCTTCCTGTTGCTTCCGCTCCCGTTCGCGTTCTCGCTCTAATTCAAGCTGACGCGCTCGTTCACGTTCCTGTACCTTCCGCTCCTCGATCTGTTGCAGTTGCCGCTCGAAATCGAGCTTGGCTTGGATAAAACGCTGCTCCTCGGGATACGACCCAAGCGCTAGGTTCAACTGGAGGCGGGCACCCTCCAGATCGCCGCCCTGTTGCGCGCGTCGTATGCTGCTCAACCGCTCGAGAATCCCCCGCTCTCTCTCGCGATCTTTGATCTTTCGTTCCAGAGCCGACACCAGGGGCGATGACGGCCCCAGCAACGCCGCCCGGTCCAAAAGCATCTGCGCGGTCTGGACATCGGTCATGAGCGTAGCTTCGGACGCTTTGACCAGGGACGTCAGGGATTGATTCTTGACGGCTGCGTCGCTCGGCGCGCATTCGAGGGCCCGGTTTAGGAATTCGATTCCCTTGGCCCAACGCAGTTTCTCGAATGCTCGGCTCGCGTCCACCAGATACTTCTCCGCCTTGTCGCGCGCCTTGATCGAATCGCTGAGTTGCACTTCCAGCAGAACGAGATCCTGCTCTCGCGGGAATTTCTGAGCAGCTTCGCGCAGCAAAGCCTGAGCTTTTTGAAAATCCGAGGCTGCAAGCTCTCGCCGAATTTTCTCGACCCATTCCGACCTTGCTTTTGCACGTGCCTGATCCCGCAACCGTGTGACTCGTGCAATATCGTTCTCGAGTTCGGGCTGCAAGCGATGGAGAGTTCTGAGCAGATTCCATTGCGCGAGAGCCTCGTCAAATTTCCCCGCATTCTCGAGTTTGTGGGCGTCCTGGCTGATCGAGGTGACTCGCAGGAGCAGGTCTCGCGTCGCGCTGGATTGCTGCTGTAGTTGCTGTTCTTGTGGGAAGCGGGCCAAAGCCTCCTCAATAATCTCGATTCGGCGTTCCAGGGATGGCTCCCTCTCCACCCGGTTGCTGACGTCGCGGAGAAACGCTTCCTTTTCGAGCCGGGCCCGTTCTTGTCTTGCCCGTTCTTCCTCCTGCCGGATCCGTTCAAGAACCGACTTCCTCAGTTCCAGCAGCGTGACATCGTCGGGGTGAGAATTGAGTCCCTCACCCAGCTTGACCAGTGCGTCCTGGAACTTGCCCATCGCGATCAGGGACTTGGCGTGGCCAAGACAACGCCGCACCGTCTCTTCTCGCTCATGTTCGCGGATCTGGAGGCGCAGGAGGGAAGGAGGATCGTAATCGGGCTTCAACTCCGCGAGCCGTTTGAGAAGAGCCTCGGCAGCCCGCCAATCGGTCTCGACCGCGAGAAATGCGGCCTGCACGAATGCGTCGATCACTTTTGCCCGCACCGCCGGCGCCCGATCCGATGAAGCAAATGCCCTAGCCAGAAGTTCGGTTCCGGTACTCCATTGCTCCTTATCGAAGGCAGCTAGCGCCTGCGCCAGGTTTTCCTGTGCGGTACCGCGGCGCGCCGTCAACCCCTCCACCACCTTGCCGAGTTCGGAGAGGCTACCCTCTCCCGGGAACTGGACAAGCGCCTGCCGCAGCAGATTTCCTGCCCGCGTCAGCTCTCCCCGATCGACCGATTCCTCGATCTGATTCTTGCGCGAGTCGACCAAACCGGTAGCCGCTACTTGGCGCAATGAGCGGTATTCTTTCGCCATCGCCTCCGGTAAATCGACAATCAATTCGGCGATGGATTGCAGTCTGTCGAGCCCAGCCTGGTACTCGCCGCTAGATACAAGACGGCGCGCATCACTGATCGCTTTTTCTGCGGCGCGGCGTGCTGCGGCGGTTCGCCGCTCTTCGATTAGGGAATCTTGCGCGTCCAGTTCGGGGTCTGTACCATTCCGCCGCCGCCAATCGTCGAGCACACGATGTGCGCCAAAGTAGTCTCCGTCATCGCATACGCGTTGCGACTGATCAATAACCTCCCGGATGTGGCGCATGCGTTCGGCCTGGCTGCGCGCGCCCTCCAATAGTTTGCCGAATGAAGGATTGCGGAAGTAAGCCGGCGGTTGAGATTCCAGCAGCTTGACGGCTTCCATAAACTTTCGCGCCTGCAGGAATTTCTCTGCTGAAACCAGCGCGTTTTCCATTTTTTCCTGGTATTCGGCTGCTGCGCGGCGGGTTTCCGCCAAGGCGATGCGCAAATCCGGGTCGGTATGTTGCTGCAGGGCGATTTCCAGCACACGAATGGCGTCGTCGTACTTCTGCTCGGCTACGAACTCCCTGGCTTTCTGCGCCACAGCTTCCGCTTCCCGGCGGCGCCTCTCGGTTGCTGCTTCTTCTCTTACGAATTGCAGCAGATCGTCTATTTCGGGTTCGTTCTTCAGTTCAGCCCGGGCCGTTTCGAGGGTGCGGATCGCCGCATCATATTGCTGGTTGCGCAGAAGTTCATGAGCCCTCTCCAGGTACTCCTTCTTGCGACGCTGCTGTCGTTCCCGCTGCACATTGTCAGTAACAATTCCCAGGAGGCTCTGCAGTCGCGGTTCCGGCCCGATTTTTGCGATGGTCGCTTCCAGGGAGGCAAGCAACTCTTCATTGCGATTGACTTGGAGAAGTTCGCGGGCGACAGCCAGCTGTTCTTCTACGAGTTGCCGGCGTTCTTCGATTTGGCGCTGCCGGTCAGCCAGAGCTTTGAGCTTGATGATGGTGCGTTCTGCGGGGAAACGCGAGAGAGCTTCCTCCGCCTTCTGACATGCGCCGCGGTAGTCATCACGGTTCAGGGCGGATTCAATCTCGCGCACGGCAGCTTCCATTTCCTTACGCCGCCGTTCCAGTTCAAGACCCGCGGTCGCGGTTTCTAACAGTGTGTGGATCTGAGGGGCACCGGGATCCAGGGCTTGCGCGAGTTTCAATGTCTCCAGGGCGTCAGTGAACTTGCGGGCCGAGATGTGCTGGCGGGCCTGGAGCAAGTAGGTCTCGATCTGGCGTTGTCGCGAGCGTTCCAGCCACTCCCTTTGGATGACCCGGTAAAGCGCCTTGGCCTGCGTGTCGTTGGGGGCAAGCTGCAAGGCCTCCTCCACCGCCTGTTTGGCGATGTCCAGTTCCCCTTCATGGTGGGCGGCCTCGGCGGATTTCAGGGATTCGCGCAACTTGCGGGCTTGTACGATGGCCGACTGAACCGATTCTGCATGTTGACGCAAGTCTGGATCGGTGTTGTCAATCGCGAGCGCTTGTTCCAGCAAAGCCTGGGCAGTCTCCAGTTGGCGCTGGGATACGGCATCGTCCGCCTGTTGCCGCAATCTCCGAACCTGTTCGCTGATTTCCTCCTTCTTGATTCGCCGCTCCACATCGCGCAAGCATTGTGTGGCCGGGTGGTGTTGCGGATCCACCCTCAGTACTTGCAGCAGGAGTTCTCTTGCTTTCTTCAGTTCAGATTTTTCCAGCAAGAGGGTTACTTCCCGCATCTGGCGACTGACGACTTCCTGTCGATACTGAGCGAGTAAATGCCCGAGATCCAACGCGAACTCGTCGGCTGAGTGGTATCGTTCGGCCGGTTCTTTGGCGAGGGCGCGCTCGAGGATGCCATCAAGTTCGGGCGGGTATGACGGCAGATAGGTCCTCAAGGGGGGCAAAGGATCGTACAGAATCTTTAAGAACGTTCCCGCCGGGCTGTCTCCTTGAAACGGCAAACGGTCTGCGCAAAGCTGATAAAGGACCACACCTACGGAAAACAAATCGCTGCGGGCATCAACCGTTTTGCCGTTGATCTGCTCCGGCGACATGTACGGGGGAGTGCCTATCATCTGTCCCGTTTTGGTGACGTTCTGGTCGCCAACGTAGGCAATGCCGAAATCGAAGATCTTTATCCCGCCATCTTTTTCGAGCATGATGTTGGCGGGCTTGATGTCGCGATGCACTACAAAACGCTGGTGGGCATACGCCAGCCCATTGCAAACCTGGATGATGATGTTGAACTTTTCCAGGAAGCTCAGTTTTCTGCGATTAGCTAAGGCGACATCGAGGGTCTCGCCTTCGAGGTACTGCATGACGAGATAGGGATTGCCCTCGTAGTCGCCGAGATCGTACACGGTCACGATGTTGGGGTGCTGCAGGCTGGCGAGAGACTGGGCCTCGCGGAAGAAACGCTTCCGCAGATCCGGATCATCTACGAAGCCCGCCGTCATCATCTTGATCGCCACCTGGCGATCAAGGCGAGGGTCTATCGCTTTGTACACGATCCCCATACCGCCGCGCCCGATAACTCCGAGCACGTCGTACTTACCGATTTTGGAGGGCGCTCCCGTAGCCATGTAAGTTGAAAATTTCTGTACGAAGGCGGGGGGAAACCGGGGCCGCACGTTCCCTGTGGCCTGCGAGCCCACAGACTCGAAGCCGGTCCGCGCGTTTCGGCGGACCTAGTGTACTACCGCTGTCCCTGAGTAGCAACCAGCTAAAAGCGGCAAAACATCAACAAACATCAGCAGTTTTGGCAGACTTTGTCGGAATCTGCATGCCTCGGAATTGCGCCAAATTCCCCTGCTCTCGCCAAGTCTCAATATCTGCTGCCCCCCGGGTTCACTCCGTCGGGGAAGCCTCGGAGGTTCGTGTTAATTTTGTTTTGAGCGCGCAGATTGCGACAGGAGCCTGGTTGACCCATAACCCTACGTAAATACTTATGTGTCAATGGGTTACTGGAACCTGTGGTATGGCTCTTATCCCGATAGCCCGAAGCACGGGTCCAGGGAGACTTTGGTTCCTGTTGGTTTAGCCAACTTTGGGCCGCGCCAATTCGATTCGCTCAGTGGTGCGCGTGTACTGGATGCCGCCCATGCGTCCAATAAGGTCGAGGGAGTTGCGGTCCAGTTTGCCGTTCTTGATGTGGGCGTCGTCCATGTAAATGGAGACAATCTGCCCGATCACAAGACTGCTGCTTGTAGGAGCAGGAGAGAAGTCAAGAATCTGATGGAGTTTGCATTCGAAACTGACGGGAGATTCTGCCACGCGTGCCGGGCGCACCAGTTTCGAGGGCGTCGGCGTGACCTTTGCTAGTTCGAATTCGTTGATCGAAGGGGCGTATTCGCCGCTCGTTACGTTCATCGCCGGGAGCAGGTCGTAGGTGACTATATTGACCACGAATTCGTTCGTCTCGCGGACGTTGCGCAGCGTGTCTTTCGGTTCGCCCCAGGGCTTGCTGTGGGGCGCATCTGCCTGCTTCGGCTGACGCAGCCCTGGCGCGAAGGCCAGCAACGGTGGGTCGACACAGACCGCGTTAAAGAAGGAGAAAGGCGCGAGGTTGGGATGTCCCGATGCGCTCACCGTGGAGACCCAGGCGATCGGACGCGGGGCGACGGAGTTGAGCAAAATGCCATAAAGCTCGCTGTGCGGAATCTCGGAGGGGCTGACGTTCATAGTTGCGAAGTATAGCGTCCAGTCAGTATTACCGCGAAGAAGTGCCGCAGCGGAATCGACGATCCGTGAAGCGTTCCGAATTCTCCGCCGATCCTTGAGCGACCGATGATCAAAAGGCGCTATTTCATGCAAACACGTCTTTCGCTGCTACCACCGTATTGCTGTGGATCGTGACTGTGTCTTCCACATTTTGCGCGTAGCCGCCGGCGAAGGTGACCATAAGGGGAATGCGTCGGGCACGTGCGATTTGGAAGACGAGCTCGTCGCGCTGCTTCAATCCCTCAATCGTCAAGCTGAGTCCGCCAAGCTGGTCTTCCTTGTAGGGATCGGCGCCGGCGACGTAGCACAGCAAATCCGGCTCGAACTGCTGCAGACCTGTGCTGAGCGCGTGATCCACCCAAGCGAGATAGTCGTCGTCGTCGGTGCGGTCGGGCAAGTCCACATCGATCGACGACGGCGGCTTCCACAGCGGATAGTTGTTGTGCTGGTGCAGCGAGATGGTGAAGACGTCGCCGGCGTGCCCCTGGCGCATCCTTCCTCCCCGCGGTGCGCCTTCGGGCCGCCGCAACGTCGAACTGGCGACCGAATGCGGCGAACCCGCTTTGTGCGCGGCGGCGAAAATCATCGCCGTGCCGTTTCCCTGGTGCACGTCGCAATCGAAAGTCATGGCGGTGCGAATCTGGTCGTCGCGTTGCAGCCGCCGGATGGCCACGGCCACGTCGTGGATCATGCAGAATCCCTCGCCATGGTCGGGAAACGCGTGATGAAACCCGCCGCCGATACTGATCGAAACCTTGTCGGTCAGGCATCGGCGCGCTGCCAGGATCGATCCACCCGCCGCCAGCCAGAAGGCATCCGCCAGATCGCGCGAGTAGGGAACTTCCATCTCCATTTCTTCGCGCGGACTGAGCGTGCCGGTCTGCAGCTTTTGTACGTACTCCGGCGTGTGCACCAGCAGGATGTCTTGGTCGCTCGCGCGCTGCGGCTCTAAGAAATCCTTGGCATCGGCAATGCCGCCAGCGATGAGCCGATCCCGGATGCGCCGATATTTCTCCGCTGGGAAGACATGGTCGCCGATGGGCAGATAATAGGCGTCGCTGTAGACGAGCTTGAAGGGGAGCATGGTGACCCTAGATGATACCTCCAAGAGCGTCATCCTGAGCGAAGCTGTCGTGAGCGAAGCAGACGGCAGCGCAGTCGCAGGATCCCTCATGTTTGCATCCTAATGGGAGCGACTAGACGATTAGCCTCGCTCGATGGGGCGCTTTGTGAGAACGCCGGTTGGAGCTCACCTCGCTGCAAACGAACTCGGGGCCCTTCGACTTCGCAATGCTCTGCGGCTTCGCGCAGTGCATTGCTCCGCTCAGGATGACAGCGGGAGAGGACTATCGTTTCTTCACCTGTACCGCCGGCGTCACGATTGACCGTCGTACCGGCACGATTGCCCCCTTCGACGGGTCGGCCGCGGCGTTGGCGCGGGTGAGCACTTCTTGCTGGATGTACTGCACGAATTCCTGGATCTGGCGCTGCATCTCTTCCATGCGCTCGCGCATTTGCAGGATGATGGCCATGCCTGCGATGTTGACGCCCAAGTCACGTGCCAAGGAGAGGATGAATTCCAGCCGCAGCAGGTCTTCGTCGGTATAGAGGCGGGTGTTGCCTTCCGTCCGCGAGGGCTTAAGAAGCCCTTCGCGTTCATAAAGCCGCAGAGTCTGCGGATGGATGCCATACATCTCGGCCACCGAGGAAATCATGTAGGCACCCTTCGATTTCCGTTTGGTCATAATCTCCCTGGTTCGATTCTAGTGCACGATCAGGTTTCTTCCTAACCACGCCGGAAAATCTTGCCAAACCCCTATCGCCTACGGGCATCCAAGTTGCGGAGGATTATTATGGACGAAAATAACGCGGTCAGTGTGCTGAAAAATCTTATCGAGACGTGCAAAGACGGACAGAAAGGTTACCAGGACGCTGCCGAACACGTGAAGCGACCGGACCTGAGGACTTACTTTACCGAACAGAGCGCTGTGCGGGCGCGCTTCGCGCAAGAATTGCAAAGCGAGCTTCCAACCGTCGGCGAGCCGGACAAGAAGGTTTCTGGATCAGCCTCCTCGGCGATGCAGCGCGCGTGGATCGATACCAAGGTTGCCTTAGGTGGAGGAGACAGGACAATCCTGGAATCGGTGGAGAAGGGCGAGGATAACGCCAAGGAAACCTATCAGAAGGCACTCAGCGGAGCGTTGCCGTCGAATGTTGCTGAGATCGTGCGTCGGCAGGCCACGAGCGTGCAACACGCGCATGACAAGGTAAGGGCTTTGCGAGACACGGCGGCCGCCGCGTAGGGCCAAACCCAAACTGGAACTCAAAAAAGAAAAAGAAGAGGACCGGATTTCCCGGTCCTCTTGTTTTCAACGAACGATTTTCGGCGGACGATTGCTCAGGCTGCCGGCTGGGGTTTTTCCTGCCGGGGAACCGACCATCCCGCCGGCTTGAGCGCGTGATTCAGGAAATAGGCGACAAAGCCCGCCGCGATCAGGATCATCCCGAAGGTGAAGGAGCTCATATTCCAGATCTGCTCATGCTCGCTGCGGATCACCGAAAAGCCCAGCAGCAGCATGGGCGGAATGCCGATGGCAATTGCTCCAAACAGGCCGCCCGGCACGCGAAATGGTCGTGGCAGCTCTGGCTCGCGGAAGCGCAGCACCGCCAGCGCCACGAACTCCAGCAGTAGGCTCGCGCCATAAAGAAGGATGTCGAGCGTGACCAGACGGGCAAAGCCCAGGCCCAGGCACATCGCCCATCCCGCGGCCAGGGCAAGGATGGCGACCCACGGAGCCTTCGATTTCTTGTGCAGTTTGCCGAAGATCCCGGGCAGCATGCCGTCCTGCGCCATGGCCAGCGGCAGGCGCGAGTAGCTCATGACGAGCGCGTTGAACATGCCGAATGCGCTGATCACGCCGCCCAGCACGACGCCAATGCGAAGCAGCGGACCGCCCAGCAGTCCGGCAATGTCGGCCCACGAGCCGGTTTCCCATGCGGTCGCCTTCAGGCCGGTCATCCACATGGCGGCGAAGGGCAGCACGTAGCTGACGGCCACGATGCAGACGGCGACCAGCATCGCGCGCGGATAAGTCCGCTGGGGACGCTCCACTTCGGCGGCGATGGTCGAGGCGTTATCCCATCCCATGTAGTTCCACATGCAGATGAGTAGCCCGCCCAGAATGTCGACGGTCGAAGTCGTCGGCTTGGTCACAGCGTTGGCCAGCGCTCCGAGCTTGAACGGCGCCAGCAGGACGATGGCCACGAACGGTGCCGATAGCGCCAGGAACAGCCACAGCGAGGTGAGCGAAACCACCTTCACGCCGGCGATATTGAGGAGCGCGCACGCGATCACCACCGCCAACGCCACCCACCAGCCGCGATTGTTCTCCTGGAACCACGGGAACATGCGGGTCAGGTAGGCCACGAACAGCGTGGGGTAGATCGCCATGTCGAAAATGGACGCGACCAGCGAGAGCCAGGCTTCCTGAAATCCCCAGAAATTGCCCATGGCGCGGCGCACCCAGGCGTAATAGCCGCCTTCGAAAGGCAGCGCGCTCGAAAGCTCGCCGATCATGAAGGCAGTCGGCAGGCTCCAGAGCAGCGGCGTCAGGATCAGAATCAGGATCGCGCGTCCGTAGCCGGCGCCATGCACGATGTCTTCGGTGCCATAGGTTCCGCCTGACACCATAAAGAAGGTGGCGGCGACCAGGGGCCAAAGCGTGAGGCGGACGAATCGTTTCTTGACGATCGGATTCCGGTTGGGTACGGCGGCGAGAGGCTGGGGATGGTCGGGTTGTGGATGTCGGGGGCTAGCAGTTGCCAATTTCTATGGCTTCCTCCTCAAGCGACTCACTCTCGCCACCGCGTCTCCCTTGGTCTCAGAAACGAGACGCCCTGCTCGCGGCTCCCGGGTTGCCGAGCGGATTCCCCGGGCATTTCGGCGAAGTTAGTTCGCATTTGTGAGATTACGGGAATTCTCTGCAGATGCAAGATTTTTTTGATTTTTTTCGCGAATTTTTGTAAGCAACCGTTGTGGTACTGAGGTAATGAGGCCGAGCCCCACGCTCAACCCGATGACCGATGCGATCCGGTGATGGCATCGGCGCTGTCATCACTAGAGTGGAGTACCTTCGCTTGAGGCGAATGTGGGGAAAGAAGCCCGCTTGCGGTAGCAGGCACCAATTGGAGGAGACAAATTTTTGCCCGATTAATCGCCAACTGGGTCTACGGTGGGTTCCTGGCCGGTTTGTTGTTTCTACTTCTGACGCCTGTCCTCGTACACTCTTGGCCGGCTCCGCTCGTGGCCACGTTTCTCTGCCTGCCGGTTTACATGGTTCATCAATACGAGGAGCACGACAACGACCGGTTCAGACTGTTCGTCAATCAGCAGATTGAGAAGGGAAGAGTGGGACTCTCACCGTTGGCTGCCTTCGTCATCAACGTGCCCGGAGTGTGAAGCGTCGTTGGGATTTCTGTAGCATTGGCCGCGACGGTTAATGTTGGCTTTGGACTCGTGGCAGTCTATCTGGTTCTCCTGAATGGGACCATTCACGTCCTCCAGGGGGTCATTTCCCGAGGCTACAACCCAGGACTGGGAACCGCGATCACCTTGTTTCTTCCACTAGGCGGATACGGTATCGCCGCCATTGATCGGGCTGGCGGCGGGAACTTCTTGATGCACACGACCGGTGCGGTTACCGCCATTGCCATTCATGTCGCAATCATCGTCCACACAATGCGCAAACGATCGGGGCTCTGACTTACTCCGGAAGTTTGTTCTCAGGCCCTCCAGATGCAGATTCGCACGCGCAGCAGGGCGTCGTGGTCCGGACCTAATCCGTGGCCGGCCCAGTCCTAGAGTTTCAGTTCCCAAGTTTCCGCCACCAGATCGTTGCGGCTCCAACTGGAGTGCTTTTTCCTTGCGACCACTTTGAACCCCGCGTTCTGGTAGATATTTCGGGCGGCGATAAGCTCGCTCTGGGTCCACAGGACGATTTTCTTGTACCCAACCCGGCGGGCAAATCCAACACACTCCGAAACCAGTCGTTTGCCGATCCCCAGTCCGCGGGCCGAGGGCTCGACCAATAGCAGCCGAAGCTGGGCTACCGTCTGAGACTTTTTCACCAGAAATACGGACCCGACATTTTCCCCATCCTTCTCGGCGATCCAGCAGGCTTCGCGTGCCGGATCGAGTTTCTCGATAAATCTTGCGACGATTCCAGCGAAAAGCGCCTCGGCGCGCTCGTCGTACTTATATTCCTGGAAGTACAGCCGCCACACCACCCACCCCATGTCCCCTGGCCTGTGGTGCCTGAGCACGTACGATGCTGGAGTCGCCGTGGTCGGACCCAGGACCGACTCGATCGTCCGCATGGAGTGCAGAAGATCGTCCTGCTTCGCGGGAGACAGTTTGCCTAGAATGTCTCTAACTTGCTCGTCGGACCGGGCGTTCAGTGGATCGAACACCTGCCGGCCTTTCTTGGTGAGCGCTAGCAGAGTTTGACGCGAGTCTTTGGCCGACTCCTTTTTGTCGATCAGCTGATCTTTCTCGAAACCGCTCAGAATGCGGCTGAGGTATCCAGGATCCAGCCCCAGGGCGTTGCCCACTTCCGCCGCAGTCGATTGTTCGCGGTTTGCCAGTTCGTACAGGACGCGCATCTGGGTTAAGGACAGGGGACTACTGAGGAAGGCTTCATCCAACAGCCCGAGGTGCCGTGTGTAGAAGCGGTTGAATCGGCGGACAGCGGCGATCCGGTCAGAGGAAACTTGTGGGGACGACCCAATATATTTGACGGAGTCAAATATAAGGTGGGGAATAGGGGACCGCGGGCTAAACCTGTTTCCACAGATCGGCCCGCGGGTCTTCCGGATTCAGCTTGGCTAGTTCGCGCAGCAATTCTTTCGTGCGCTCGTCGCGCGGCATGGGAACTGTGACTGTGATCTCGACGATTTCATCTCCGCGCAGGCCGTCTTTGGTCGCTGAGGGCACGCCTTTTTCCCGCAGGCGCAGTTTCTGGCCTGACTGGGTTCCCGGAGGAATCTTCAGCAGCGCCCGGCCGTCGATGGTGGGCACTTCGATTTTTGCTCCCAGTGCGGCTTCGGTGGCGCTTACTGGAACCGTCAGGTAAATGTCGTCGCCGTCGCGGTGGAAGATCGGATGCTCTCCGGTACGGATGATCGCGTAGAGGTCGCCCGGCGCTCCGCCGTGGGTGCCGGCATTGCCCTTGCCGGGCACGCGAATGCGCTGTCCATCGCGTGTGCCGGCCTTAATGCGAACCTCCAACGGTTCGGTTTTCGTCACTGTGCCTTCACCGTGACACGTGGGGCAGGTCGTCAGGTTCTTCCCGGTCCCATGGCATCGCGGACACTGCACGTTGAACTTCATCCGTCCGCCCGTCTGGGTGATCTGTCCGGTGCCGCCGCACTCCAGGCACTTGCCCGGCGACTCAAGCGAACCCTGCCCATGGCACTGGGAGCATACATCGTTCCGCGAAATGTTCAGCCGCATCACGCCGCCGCGAATCGCCGTCCAGAAGGGAACGTTGACTTGATACTCGAGATCGGTGCCCGGCTCGGGGCCTTCTTCGGCCGGCGCTCCGCCGTGGCCACCGCCAAAGATCGACCCAAAAATGTCGCGAAAGCCGCCGCTGCCGCCGCTCTTTCGTCCCCGGCCGGCACTGTCGACCAAGTCGGAAAAATCAAAACCGCCGAAATCGAAGGGAGCGCCTTGTGCGCCACCCGCCCCGCCGGGAAATCCTCCGGGAAAGCTCCCGCCTGCGCCCGCGCTGCTTCCAGCCCGCGCATAAGCTTCGGCCGTCGCCGGATCAATGTTGTCGGAGTAGAACCCGACCTGGTCGTAGATTTTGCGTTTCTTGGGATCGCTGAGAACGTCGTTGGCCTCGGAGAGCGCTTTGAACTTCTCCTCCGCTCCTTTGTCACCGGGATTGACGTCGGGATGGTACTTGCGCGCCAGTTTGCGGAACGCTTTGCGGATGTCCTCCGCCGAAGCGGACTTCTTCACGCCGAGTATTTCGTAGTAGTCCTTCTTGGTCGTAGTGGGCATTTATAGAATCTGAAAAAGAAAAACTGGCAAACAGAGTCTAGTTAACAATTTTCCGCCGCTGTTTGTCTTCTACCACCACCGTCAAATCCTCGGATTCATCCCCATCCTCATACACCGGGATCGGCCGCGCCCCGGTGGGCGTCGACACAAAAAAGAGCCACCGCCTTTCGTCCTCGGCGAGACTCAAGAAATACGTTTCCCCATTGACCTGAAAATCCACTTCGATTCTCCCCCAAAAAGCTAGCCACGGATCTCACGGATAGAACCAATCCGTGTTCATCCGCGCTAATCCGTGGCCACATCTTGTCTTACTTCTTGTCTTCCACATCTACGTACTCGGCGTCGATCACGCCTTCATCTTTCTTCTTGGCCTGATCATCGCCGCCCGCAGTCGCATCCGGCGTTGGCCCAGCGCCCGGCCCCGGCTGCGCTTGTGCCGCCTTGTACATCTGTTCGGCCAGCTTGTGCGAGGCCTGGGTCAGCTTCTCGCGCGCCTTGTCCATCTGCGCCTTGTCGTTCGACTCCAGCGCCTTCTTGGCATCGGCGACCGCGTTTTCCACGTCGCCACGCTCCGAGCCCGAGATCTTATCGCCGGACTCGCGCAGCATCTTCTCGATGTTGTAGACCATCGAGTCGAGCTGGTTTTTGGCCTCGATCGAGTCGCGTTGCGCCTTGTCCTCAGCCGCGTGCGCATCGGCTTCTTTGGCCATGCGCTCGACCTCTTCTTTCGAAAGACCAGACGACGAGGTAATGGTGATCTTCTGGTCCTTCTGCGTGGCCATATCTTTCGCGGTCACGTTCAGGATGCCGTTGGCGTCGATGTCGAACGTCACTTCGATCTGCGGCACACCACGCGGAGCCGGTGGAATCCCGGTCAGGTGGAACTTGCCCAGCGTGCGGTTCTGTGCGGCCATCGGACGCTCGCCCTGCAGCACGTGTACCTCAACCGAGGTCTGGCTGTCGGCCGCGGTCGAGAACGTCTCCGTTTTCTTGGTCGGAATGGTAGTGTTGCGTGGGATCATCGGCGTTGCCACGCCGCCCAGCGTCTCAATCGAAAGCGAGAGCGGAGTCACGTCGAGCAGCAGCAGATCTTTCACCTCGCCACCCAGCACGCCACCCTGAATCGCCGCGCCGACCGCAACCACTTCATCCGGGTTCACACCTTTGTGGCCTTCGCGCCCGAACAACTCTTTCACCAGCGCCTGGATGCGCGGCATGCGCGTCTGCCCGCCGACCAACACGACTTCATTGATTTTGCTGGTTTCGATCCCCGCATCTTTCAGGCACTGCTTGCATGGTCCCGCCGAGCGCTGGATGATGTCCTCCACCATCCCTTCGAGCTTCGCCCGCGTCAGCTTCTTCACCAGGTGCTTCGGCCCAGTGGCATCCGCCGTGATGAACGGCAGATTGATCTCGGTCTCCATGGTGGTCGAGAGCTCGATCTTGGCCCGCTCGGCCGCGTCGCGCAGACGCTGCAAGGCCATCTCGTTGCCCTTGCCGCGCAGGTCGAGGCCTTCGTCCTTCTTAAACTCGTCAATCAGCCAGTCGACAATGCGCTGGTCGAGGTTGTCGCCGCCGAGGTGCGTGTCGCCGTTGGTGGCTTTTACTTCAATCACGCCCTCGCCGACTTCCAGAATCGAAATGTCGAACGTGCCGCCGCCGAAGTCGTACACGGCGATGGTCTCGTCTTTCCCCTTGTCCAGGCCGTAAGCGAGCGCAGCTGCTGTCGGCTCGTTAATGATGCGCTTCACTTCGAGGCCGGCAATCTGCCCAGCATCCTTGGTCGCCTGCCGCTGGGCATCATTGAAGTATGCGGGTACGGTGATGACCGCCTCGGTCACCTTCTCGCCGAGGTAGTCTTCCGCCGCCTTCTTCAACTTCTGCAGAATCAGAGCTGAAATTTGCGGCGGAGTATATTCCTTGCCCTGCGCCAGCACGGCCACATGGTCGCCGGACTGCACGACCTTGTAAGGCACCATCTTGATCTCTTCTGTAACTTCGTTATAGCGGCGTCCCATGAACCGCTTGATCGAATACACGGTGTTCTCGGGATTGGTGATGGCCTGCCGCTTTGCCACTTGCCCCACCAGTCGCTCGCCGGTCTTGGTGAAGCCGACTACGGAAGGCGTAGTGCGCCCTCCTTCTTCATTGGCGATTACCTTGGGCTCGCCGCCTTCCATCACTGCGACGCAGGAATTGGTGGTCCCGAGGTCAATTCCGATAATCTTTCCCATAAAACGCGTCCTCCTAAACTTGATAAGTCCTTTAGCAGCAACGAATTATTGCCGCGAAGTGCTTTTATATCAACCACATGATAGGACTTGAGTGAATCACTGTCAAGTTTTAGATGATCGAGAGGCAAAGTAGGATGCGAGCTATTCTCCCGTTCTTGGCGTCCGGCGCTAGGATTTGCGATACCGGGGCCTGAGATGCCGTTGAGGATTGCCTCAGATGAGCTACAGACTTTTGCCCATTGACCAGCCGCCCTGGCAGGAGGATAATTCGCCCGTATTTTTTGGGCCCTTCCCCTGAGTGTCTCTCTGAAACATTTTACTTCGGTAATGAGGAGGTGCATGTTTATGCGCTTAGCTGGGTTTCGTCTCGCGCTGATCGTTGTTTGTGGGGTCTTGCTTGCTGGAATGGATCAAGCTGCCGCGGCTAAGACTTTTTGCGTCAATGCCGCTGGATTGGACGGCTGTTACAAGACAATTCAATCCGCTGTCAACGCCGCCAAGGCCTTTGACGTGATCAAGGTTGCGGCCGGAACGTATGCCGAAGAGGTCGTCATTGGCAGACCACTCTCGCTGCTCGGAGCGGGCGCCAAATCGACTGTCATCGACGCCACCAATCTGGCACACGGCATTTTTGTGGATGGCTATGACAATCGCGGCCTGCGAGACGTGACGATCGCCGGATTCACAGTGCAGAACGCCTTGTATGAGGGCATTATGCTCGTAAGCGCATCGGACGTCACCATCCGCGACAACACGATCAAGAACAATGATGCCGTCCCGGGCGCGGTTTTCACCGGAGCGCTAACTGGCTGCCCGGACCAGCCCGGCAGTGGCACTTACGAGACCGATGAAACGGGGGATTGCGGTGGCGCCGTTCACCTTGTGGGAAGCGTGAATTCGACCTTGTCCGGCAATTACATCACTGGGAACGCCGATGGCGTCCTCATCAGCGACGAGACCGGGGAAAGCCGGGACAATCTGATCATTCGCAATGTCATCGTGGACAACCCGTTAGAGTGCGGCATTGTTCTTGCCTCCCATCCGCCGGCGGGCCAAACACAGGCGAAGCCGCTCCCCGCCCATAATGGAGTGAACCACAATACCGTGGCCGAGAACGTGTCCTCGGGCAACGGCGTGAAGGTCGGAGGCTCAGGAGCCGGCTTATTTTCCGATGGCGCCGGTCAGGGAATGGTCTCCAACAATGTGATCATCCGAAACAAGCTGACGGGCAACGGGCTGGGAGGGGTTGCTCTGCACACGCACGTCGGCCCGGCGTTTGGTCTTCCGCCCGACAACATGAATGGAAATAAGATCATCGGCAACTTCATCGCCGGGAATTTGGCGGACACGTTTGACACCGCGACTCCCGGCCCGGTTGGAATCAATATCAACAGCGGCGACGGCGGATCGCCGGTTCGGGGCACGGTCATTTCGCACAACGTGATCGGGGATGAAGCGATCGACGTCGCGGTCAACACGCCAGCCGACGTGGACATTCATCTGAATGACTTGCTCGGCGGCAAGATTGGTGTGGGCGACGTTTGCGCGCTGGATGCTTCGAAGGTCTGCACGGGCACAATCGACGCCACGGAAAATTACTGGGGATGTTACGCCGGGCCGGGCGGCCACGGATGTAGCACGAGCAGTGGATCGGATGTCCGTTTCGCCCCATGGCTGAGCGAATCTAACGATCACGATGGCGATCACTAGCCGCCTGGAAATCATGCGCTCCGAGGGCCACAGCCTTCGGAGCGACAGTTCTCTTTACATGCTCTCCACATGAAAGTATCCTATTCACATGTCCAAGATGATTCAGCTGCGCAACGTGCCGGATGCCCTGCATCGCACCCTGAAAGCCCGTGCCGCCATGGCCGGCATGTCGCTCTCGGACTATCTGCTCACCGAGATTAAGGAGATTGCGGAGCGGCCGACGCTGGCGGAATTGCGCGACCGTCTGCGAACGCGCACGGCGGTTACGCGTTCGCTGGACACCGCGCGTCTTGTCAGAGAAGAGCGCGAGGCGCGGTGATCGTCTTGGACGCATCGGCGGCGATTGACTGGCTTCTTCAGACTGCCGCGGGACAACAAATTGAGAATCGAATTTACTCGCGCGGCGAATCTCTTCATGCGCCGCACCTTCTGGACCTTGAAGTGGCACAGGTCCTGCGGCGACTGGTGCGGGAAACTGCACTTTCGGCGCAACGCGCCGATCAGGCGCTTCAGGATCTACTGAGTCTGCGCGTGACCCGCTATCCTCACTTCGTTTTCCTGCCACATATTTGGCGGCTCAGGCATAATCTGTCGGCCTACGATGCGGCCTATGTTACGCTCGCCGAAAAACTCGGCGCCACCCTGATTACAAGCGACGCCCGCCTCGCTTCTGCCTCCATCCGTAGGGTGACCATGGAGCTATTCTGAATTCCGTGCTCACTCCATCTCCACCTTCCACACCGGCTCTCCTCCGAGGGAGTGATAGAAGCCCCATCCCGCCAGCGCTACAACGCTCAGCAGAGCCAGCACGGTCGTGCCCATGTACCAGGCCGAGAAGTCGGCAGTAAACGGCACCCCGGATAGCATGTCGACGGTGAACGCGGCAACCGCCAGCGGTACCAGCCCAAAGCGAAAGACAATTAGGACCAGGATCCCATAGACCAGTACCAGCGCCGGAAGGTCCACTGCCAGGTGCGCACTTTGCAGCGAGTTCAACCCGACAAACAGCCCGACGAAGGCAATCGCAGCGATCCAGTCCTTGCGCAGCAGCACCTTCAGGCCCAGCAGCAGGAAGAAGAACTCCATTGTTCCGACAATGGATGAGGGAATCTGCGTCAGCCACTGGCCGAACGCCTGACGCCCTCCGAGAAGGTATGCTGTGGAGCTCAACGGCGGGGCAGCGCCCGTGTGGGCGAGAGGAATGTAGTTAAACTCGAAAATCAGGATCCAGACAACGCCGAACGTAACCCCCAGCAGAATGTCGCGCCCCACCAGCGGATCGCGTAGCTGTCCTGAGATCAGCCGGCTCCACGAAATGATGGCATGGGGCCAGCGCCGCCGAATCCACGGCTCGACGGCAAGGTAGACCATCCACATAAGGGCCCCCCAAGACAGGCCGGAAGAAATGGCCCACAGCATGAACCCAAACGTCTGAAGGCCAGGCACGAAATGTGACCGGGACAACCACAGCAATATTTCCAGCACGAACATCAATCCCGCCAGCCGGAGCGCGCCATCGCGGTCGGCGCGGCCCTGGCGATAGTTACGGCGGGCGAGCCAGGCTCCGCACGCGAGCAAGGCGGTCAGCAACAGGACTCCGATGATCTGGCTCACCCGGTTCTTCTTGTCGTCCGTAGTTTCGGGGGCAACCATGCGCCACGGCTTGTTCCAGTCGCCAATCATCGCGAAGAACACGGGCTTGCCGTGCCAGGCCGCTGCTTCCACCCTGAGCGGCCGAGTCGAGCCGGGCCACATGCCAGTCCACGCGGCCCGCACATCTGCGGCTCCCAGTGAAGTCCATTCCGGTTGGGCGGGCTGCAGTTTTGATTCGTCCAGTTCAGCGGCAGCAAACAAAGGCTTCCAATCCGGCGCCACCGTCTGGGCGGATGCATTTTCTTTCTGTGGCGGAATCGCCTGCAGGTAAATCAGCCTGCCCTTAGCGTCGATCTTCAGGTTGATCATTCCGGACAAGGTGGTCGGAGGATCTTCCTCGGCGATGATCCCGGGAACGAGCAGAAAATCCTGATACCTGCTGGCCGCCATCAGCTTGGGACTCTGCCGGTACCAGAACTCCAGCATGGTCGGACGCCCAGCCATGACTTCATCCCAGTTCGGCGGGGTCTTCTCCCTCTCGAGGGAGTCCCGGAAACTCGTGTCGTAATCGAAGCCAAAGGCGCGATCGGCGGGTTTGCCGGGATAGCCGACCTGCTCGAGGATCTGGCGAGAGCGTTGCTCCAGCACTTCTGGCGTTTGATCGGGATGTATTCTCTCCAACGCGCTGTAGCGGATCGTCAGGTACGTTCCTAAACTCAGACCGATCAGGACCGCGATCAGGCAAACCAACGCAACCCCCGGCCGCAGGCCTGCTGTTTCGCCGGCCGCCGCGACCATTTGCGGAGATGGGGTTTCGCCCGCCGCCAGCGCTGCTGCTAGGGGATCGCCTCCCGGCAGCGCCGCCGCCACTGACAGCACATTCGCAGGACGGGCTGAAGGTTCCGTCTCCAGGCAGCGCAGGATCACCTTCTCCACGATCGGATCCAGATCCTTCACCACCGACGAAGGACGGCTGGGAGTGCGGTCGCCCTGGGCATGCAGAACTCCTGCAGGCTTTTCCGCAAACGCCCGCTTGCCGGTGAATACTTCGTACAACACGAGTCCAAGCGCATAGATATCACTGCGCTGGGTGACTTCCTTTCCGGCAATTTGCTCGGGCGCCATATACGCCGGAGTTCCGCTGCGCACCTCGGGTCCGCGAATGCTGTCGGCCAGACCTGCCAACCCGAAATCGGTTATGACTACCTGCCCGCGCCCGTCGAGCATAATGTTGGCCGGCTTCAAATCGCGATGCAGCACGCCTTTGTTATGAGCTGCGGACAGCCCTGCGCATAGCTGGCGCGCAATCTCCAGCGCTTTATCCTGCGGCAGTCGCCCGATGCGCCGCAGCAGCGACGCCAGGTCTTCGCCGTCGACGTACTCCATGGTGAAAAACGTCTGACCGTCCACGTCGCCGACGTCGTACACGCGGCAAACATTGGGGTGCGACACTCGCCGCGCGATGCGCACCTCGTTGCGGAAGCGCTCCAACAGCCCTTCGTCGCGCGTGGCCTCGTCCGGCAGGAATTTCATCGCCACCGCCTGGCCCAGCGTCAGATCGTCGGCCCGGTAGACCTCGCCCATGCCACCTCGTCCCAGCAATGCGATGATGCGATAGCGTCCGGCAATGAGACGCCCGGGCAGAAACCGTCCTTCACTGAGCAGGAACTCGGCGGCGCCAGACGTCCGTGACGACGGCGACCCGGACGGCGTCCGTGGCGGCTTGGGCGACGAAGGAGGAACAACATCGATGGTAGCCAGATCGTCGGTGTTGGCCACAGGCGTTCCACAGAGCGAGCAAAAACGAACGCCAGCCGATAATTCGGTACCGCAGGTTGAGCACTTGGCCATGGTTTCCCGCAATTCTATCGCGGCCTTCGGGGAACCATCCGTCTTTTGTCGACTCTTCCAGGTTGCGGGGGTTGGCATCAGGACCCAAGGGTCAGCGACCGAGCACGGGCCTGGTCCCTGACCCTGGTCCTCAATGACTCTTGCTTTTTCCAACCCTTCACTAGCTCAGACTGCGCCAAACGACCCATCGGAGTCAGGCGCTGAGCAGGCGGAGCCGCTTCGGTCAGAAAACTGAAGCACGGACTCGTCTGCGGCTTGCCGGGATTGGGCAGCACCGGAGAGCTCGTGGGGCAAGAGGGATACGTAGATGGATGAGAACCAATTCTTCCGCCTTCAGTCAAGTATTGAGTCTATTGTTGCCCGGAGCGAATTAGGGCAAGTTAAATGATGATGAATTTGGATGAAGCAAGGAAAGGCGAAGGCAAAGCGGTCTTTGTATTACCATCCAAACCGATGAACTCACGCTTGGGCCGCTGGTTGCGGAACCCTCTGTTTCTCCTGTGCCTCGTGGCGGGCTTGCTCGCCTTCGTCGTGCAATCCGGCGAACTCGGCACCGCCGATACCATGCATCGTCTCCAGACTACCCACTGGCTCTGGACCTCTCAGCCGCAAGTATTTCCTAACGAGTATCCTGAGTTCGGCCTGCACGGCCGCGGCGGCCAACTGTATAGCTGGTATGGCATCGGCCAGTCTCTGTTGATGCTGCCGGCCGACTTGATTGCCACCTGGATCGCTAACCGGCACGTCTTCTCTAATTATGAAGACGATCCCGCCGTGCGCAGCATCGTGGTGAGCTACAGCACCAACATTCTGCTGAATGTGCTGACGGCGATTATCGCTTTCCGCCTCCTGCGCCAGATGCTCTTCAGCGTGAAAGAATCCGTCGCCGGCGTATTGGCGTTGATGTTCTGCACCACCCACCTGCACTACACCCAGAACATGATGGAGAACAACTACATCATGCTTCTGACCCTGATCGGATTCTCGTTCCAGTACGAGTGGCTGCGGACCGGCAGCCGCCGCGCGCTGTTTGTCGGCTCGGCCGCGCTCGGACTCAATCTGCTCACAAGGCTTACCACTGGACTCGACCTGATCGCTGGGGGGATTTTTCTGCTGGCGGTGCTGTGGTTTGAGCATTCGCACCGACGTGAAGTGTGGGGCCGGTTTCTCGACTACTGCAAGTTCGCTGCACCCGTCTACGCGTTCTTCCTGGCGGCCGATCGCCTCTACCAGTTCTACCGCTTCGGATCGTTCACCAACACTTACGTCTCTGTGTTCGCCAAAGAACAGCGCCTGCAGGATCCAAGCCTACCCCCGAATTTTCCGTGGAGCACGCCCTTTCATGAAGGATTTCTCGGCGCACTCTTCAAGCCTGAGAAATCGATCTTCCTTTTCGACCCGCTCCTCGTTCTCGCCCTCATACTGCTCGTGATGATGTGGAAGCGCCTGAACGTCGAAGTTCGCGCCTATGCTTTGACTTCGCTGCTCCTCCTGGTCGGCTACATCAGCTTCTACGCACGCTACACCTACTGGGCCGGAGACTTCGCCTGGGGAGATCGCTACGTTTCAACCGCCGTCGAACTCGTCGCGTTTCTCGCGGTTCCTTTGCTACTGCGCTATCGGAGGAATTTGGGCAAGGTCATCTGGCGCAGCGCCGTGTTCCTGATCGCCGCCAGCCTCATCATCCAGATCGCGTCGCTGATGTTCTGGCTTCCGCTCGAGATCTACCAGATGGAAACGCTCGGTCATCCCACGTTCGTGATCGCGCTACGTCTCAAAAACATTGCCGCTTTCGCACTCGGCAAAATGGACGCCTGGGGACTCAACACCGACGAAATGACCCAGGACCCATGGGACTACGTCCATATCACAACGTGGAATTTTCTGCCGTTCCTATTACGTAGGGTCGGCGCTGCCCCGCGCTGGGTAGTAGATGCTGCTTTCGTGGGGTGGACTTTCGCTCTCATGGCGCTGGCCGCGGTTTTGCAGTGGCTCAGAATGACGCTCCAGCGGCATCCGGAACCTAGTTCACGCTGGTCTCAAACAATTGTCCCAAACGACTCAAAGGTTGCGGAGGGCGGAACTACGCACAAGAATTTCTCCTTGGCACGTCACGGGCTATCCCAAAATGATCCCCTCCAATGGAGCGGTTAGACTCACACGTACGCCCGCTCTCGGCATCGTATTGCCTTATAGCGCTCAAAAGCTTTTCGACGGTTTTCCAGCCCCAGCACGGAACGAAGCGTGCAGCCGCGAAAAGTATGAAGCCACATCTCTGGAGCATGGCGGAGGACGAACCAGGGATCGTGGCGGAAGGCCGCCGGCATGTGGCGGATCTTCATCCAGCGCTCGGCCTTCCAACGCAAGTACTCGATTTCTTCTGCCGGCACGTGCTCGGTGCGCACCACCGCCGTGGTGCCGTCATATTCCTCCAAACGTTCATTGGTGATCAGTCCACGTGCGCGGAAATCCTCAGCCATGGGCGTGCGTGGATAGGGCGTGGGATGCTGGATATACGGCCAATCCACGTAGCGTCTGGCGAATGCCAGGTTGGCTTCAATGGATGCAACGGTGTCCTCAGGGTTGCCGACGATCAGCCCTCCCACGACGAACATTTTGTTTCGATGTAACCAATCAACCGCCTTCAACGTGGCATTCCCGGACGAAGTGCCATTCTTCCGCCGTCCCGTATTCTTGGCCGATGCGCGCAAGAACTGCAGGTCGCCTTCCAGGATGTTTTCGATTCCCAAGAACACGTAACGGAACCCCGCCCGCCGCATCAGCGGCCCCAGGGTTTCCCCATGGTCAGCGATGGACGAGGTCATAGCCTGGACAAAGTAATCAAGTTTATTGAGTCCTGCGTCGATGATGGCCTGGCATAAAGCCTGGAAGCGTCGCACATTCAGAGTTATGTTGTCATCCACGAGAAAGATGGTCCGCGCGCCACGGTCGCATGCATCACGAATGTCCTGGAGCACGCGCTCAAAAGAATAGGTGTGAAAGTTGCGCCCTCGCATTTCGATAATGGAGCAGAAACTGCAATCGTAGGTGCAGCCGCGCGAGGTCTCCACTACATCCACTTGCCGTCCCAACAGGGTGTAGCCCTGGAGCACACGAGTAGCACGATTGGGCAAGCGAATTTCACCATCTTCAAGTCGCCGCACTGGCCGCGGTGCATTGTGCAGCCATCTGCCACCTTCGTGATATGAAAGGCCGCAAATTTTTTCGAAGCCCCCGCCGCCTTCCAATGCACGCAGGAGTTCGCGAAAGGTGAGTTCGCCTTCACCGCGCACGATGTAATCCGCTCTGGATGCTTCGTAGGCTTCGGGGGCAAGGCTAGGGTCGTAACCTCCTACCACGATTTTCACATCCGGCTTGAGTTCGAGCGCCAGATCGATGATGCGGAGAGCCGTCCGGCGCTGAAAGGTCATCACCGAGAGCCCCACAACATTAGGATCGAATTCGCGAAATAACCGGTGAACCGTCTCCCGCACCCGACCGTTGCTCAGAATCAAATCCGCAACCGCCACGCGGTGGTGATCATCCACATTTCCCGCGAGGGAGGTCAGCGCTCCATTGGGCATGCGGACGGCGATCGGGGGCATGTGCTCGAAGTAATCTGGCATTGAAAGCAGAAGGATGTTCATACAGACCCCTCACGTGCTCAGTTAGTAAGTCGGCTGCCCCAGGCAAAGACAAGTCCCAATGGCGAGATGGTATGCCTGCAGTCCGCACCCGTGCAACGGAGAATCAGTGGGCCCGTTGCTCAATATGCGTGGCGGTTCCTGGTTCGAAAAGGGGCGTCTGCGAGCTCGATGCTGAAACCCCTCGTGGTCCTGAGGGACGGGCTATCCAGAAACAATCTGGGGTGGCGATTCTTCCAGGTTGAAGGTTGAAAGCGGGTGCGATTCCTGTTACTCCACGGTCACTGACTTCGCCAGATTCCGCGGCTGATCCACGTCGCAGCCGCGCCTCACCGAGATGTGATAGGCCAACAACTGCAGGGGGACGATCTCCAGAATCGGCGATAACTCTTCGGGCGCGTGAGGAATGTACAGAACGTGATCGGCCGCTTCCTTGATCTCTTCGTCCCCTTCGGTGGCGAGCGCGATCACCACTCCCGAGCGCGCCTTCACTTCTTTCAGATTGGAAATCGTCTTTTCGTAACGCAGCGCCGACCCCGGATTATTCACGTCCCGGGTCGCGATGATCACCACCGGCAAGTTCTCATCGATCAGGGCATTGGGCCCGTGCTTCATCTCACCCGCCGGATAACCCTCGGCGTGAATGTAGGAAATTTCCTTCAGCTTGAGCGCCCCTTCGAGAGCGATCGGATAGTGAATGCCGCGGCCCAGAAAAAGGAAATCATGCACTTTCTGATAGCGCTTGGCCAGATCGTCGCAGGCTTCGTCATGGGTGAGAATATTTTCGAGCTTCGCAGGAATGCGGGTTAGTTCCTGCATCGCCGTGCGGGCCTGCTCGGTAGTCATGGTCCCACGCATCTGCGCCAAATACATCGCGAAGATATACAACGCTGTGAGCTGCGCGGTAAACGCCTTGGTCGAGGCCACGCCAATCTCCGGCCCGGCATGCGTGTAGATCGTGCCGGCGGCTTCGCGCGTGATCATCGATCCCACCACGTTGCAGATGGCGATGGTCTTCGATCCGCGCGACTTGGCCTCGCGCTGAGCCGCGATTGTGTCCGCTGTCTCTCCCGACTGCGAAATCACCAGCGTGATCGTGTCCGGATCGACAATCGGATTGCGGTAGCGCCACTCGCTGGCGTAGTCCACTTCCGCCGGCAGCCGCGCCAGCGTCTCAATCATGAACTTGCCCGCCAGCCCGGCATGCCAACTGGTCCCGCACGCGATGATGTTGATCTTGTTCGCCGCCCGAAACTCCGCCTCGCTGACTTGCATTTCGTCGAGGAATACCTGTCCCGTGTCCTGCGAAACCCGGCCCAGAGTCGTGTCCTGCACTGCGCGCGGCTGCTCGTAGATTTCCTTGAGCATGAAGTGCTTGAAGCCGCCCTTTTCCGCCATGATCGGATCCCAGGTCACATGCTGTATCTGGCGCTGAATGGGCTTTCCGTCGAAGTCGGATAACTGCACGCCGTCAGGCGTCACCACTGCCATGTCGCCGTCGGCGAGAAAGAAGATGTCGCGTGTGTGATAGAGAATTGCGGGCACGTCCGAAGCCACAAAATATTCGTCGTTCCCCAGGCCGATTACCGCCGGGGGTCCATTGCGTGCCGCCACAATCTTGTTGGGGTCGTCGGTTGAGATCACAGCCAGCGCAAAGACGCCACTGAGCTGTTTCACCGTCTGTCGAACCGCTTCTTCCAGCGACGGACGCCGGCCATTTCCCGACTGAGAATATTTCTCCACCAGATGGGCAATGATCTCGGTGTCGGTCTCGGTCGTGAACTTATGGCCTTCTGCAATCAGACTCTTCTTCAGGCTGAGATAGTTTTCGACAATTCCGTTGTGCACGACCACGATCTTGCCGGTGCAGTCGCGGTGAGGATGTGCATTTTCTTCCGTCGGGCGCCCGTGCGTGGCCCAACGGGTGTGCCCGATGCCATAAGTGCCGTGGAGCGGCCTCTGGCGAATGGCTTCTTCAAGGTTTTGGAGTTTGCCCTCGGCGCGGCGGATCTGCAGCCCGTCGCCATTGCCGCCGACTGCGATTCCCGCCGAATCGTAACCGCGGTACTCAAGCCGTCGCAGACCATCGATGATGATGGGAACCACGCTCTTCTTGCCGACGTAACCGACAATGCCACACATGGAGAACCTCTGGGAGTACCGGCGCGCCTTACTCCGCCATCGAGAAACGGAACTCTTCAATCACCGGGTTGGTCAGCACTTCTCGGGCAATCCGCTCGACTTCGGCTTGAGCTTCTTGGCGCGAGAGTCCGCCATCAAGGGTCAGTTCGAAGTATTTCCCCTGGCGGACGCTCTCCAGACCTTTGTATCCCAGCTTCTTGAGTGCGCCTTGAATCGTCTTGCCCTGGGGATCGAGAACGCTTTTCTTGAGAGAGACGTAAACGTAGGCGGTCATAAAGACCTCATTATACGGCAGCAGGTCCTGGCCGGCGGTCCTGGCCCGAAAAGCCTTCGGTCCGAAGATCAGTTCGGCCCTGACTCCTGAGCAAGGCGACTGACCTCTCATTTCTCCAACTGGCTGAGCTTTTCATCCAGGCTGGCCAGCGCGTCCTGCAGAAGCTTTTGGTGCCGCGGGTTCGAACTGGCTTTCATCTGCTGCAGCACTTTCTGCCGGGAGAGACGGAGACTCTCTCTTTCCCGGAACCGAGCTGCCTCGTCCGGACTCATCTTTGGACGGCGCGGGCTCGACTGCTCTCCGGCCTCCGCCTGCTGCGCTTCCACGGACTTGCTTTCCCACCCTCGGGCCACTCTCCGATTATAGTTCTCCACCGTGATCACGCTCTTTTTGGGATCCTCCGCTCGGCTGATTGAGCGACATAAAAGAAGAAAGCAGCCTTTTTATAGAAGAATAACGAGTTTCGTCTGCCTGTCGGGTTGAATTACAAACAGGACAGATAAAGAAAAAACTGGTCTCGGATAGTTTCTTGGCTATAATGCCCGTTATCGGGTCGCCTTTGAGGGGGAGGCGGCAATTGGGAGTTTTTTGCCGTGTTCCCCGCTAGCGCTGTGCGCCTAGAATTCAGGTTGCCATTCCACTCCAACGTTCCGGGAGTGGCCGATGTGGCATCCGTTTCCGATGCTCCCTGTGAGCATGTCTGCGAACAATTCCACTGCTCCTCCCAATGTCTCTGGTGCACTCCAGCCTTCTCGCCGGGAAATACCCGATCCGAGACTCAGGTGAATCCTGTATCGCAAGGAAGTCATCGTTGGGTGCAAAATAAGAAGGGGTCGTCCTTACCGGGTACGCCTGCAAGCCTTTTGAAAGGGTTTGGCGTCGGTGCCCGGCCAATCTTGCTCGCTGAGGTTTTCTATTATGGCGAGTGATTCTGGGGCCGCAAGAGCAGGTGAACGAATCCCGTTCGCGCACGCCGAAGCTCTGACCGATCCAGAACAGTTGGTCGCCGCTTATTTCAGTTCCTCAACCGTGGGCCTTTCCATTCTGGATTCCGAACTACGGTATCTGGCAATCAACGACGCGCTCGCGGCCATGAACGGCCGACCTGCAGCCGACCACTTCGGCAAATCGGCGCGGGAAATCCTCGGTGACTTCGCCGACGTCGTGGAACCCAAGCTTCAACACGTGCTCGCGACCGGGCAGCCTGTGCACTTCGAGGTTTCCGCTCTGCTTCCAGCAAGAACGGAAGTCGGCCACTGGATTCTGCACTACCTTCCCATCAAAGATGCGGCCGGAGTGGTCAATCGAATTGGCGTGCTTGTGGTCGAGATCACTACCCAAAAGAAGCTGGAAGAATCGCTCCGTGACGCCGACCGGAAACTGCACAGAGAAATGGATCGCCTGCAGATGTTGCTGGACGTGACCAGCATTTTGTCCTCCAACTGGAACATCCAGCAGGTTTTTCCCAGGGTTTCAGCCCGCATTCGCCGCGTCCTGCGCCAGGAATGCGCCACGTTTGCCTTATACGACGGCAGCACAGGCTTGCTGGTCCGCGAGGCCGTGGATTTCCCTCTTGCCAAGGGGTTCATTGAAAACGTTCAGGTCAGCGCCAGCAACAGTCCCGCCGGTCGCTCGCTGTACGAACACACGCCCATGATCTTCTCCAAAGAGCAGATCCAGGACTTTGACGCCGACATTGCCAGGGGTGTCCTGGCCGAGGGACTTCAATCTCTGTGTTGCGTCCCGCTGCTTCGGCCCAGAGGGCCGCTTGGCGTTCTGGTCCTTGGCAGCACCCGCAAAGACGCGTTTCAGCCCGAGGATCTTACGCTGCTGAACCAGGTCGCCACTCAACTCGCGGTGGCCATTGAAAACCGTAAGGCTGCGGCTGAGATCGAGTCCCTCAAGCGGCGCCTTGGGGAAGAGAAGAAGTATCTGGAAGACGAGAATCGCTCCGAGGGCAAGTTTGACGAAATCGTGGGCGATAGTGTCGCTCTCAAGCAGGTGCTCGATCAGATTGCAACCGTCGCCACCAGCGACGCGACCGTGCTGATCCTGGGCGAGACCGGCACGGGCAAGGAACTGGTCGCTCGCGCCATCCACCGCATGAGCACCCGCAGAGATGAAATCATGGTCAAAGTGAACTGCGCTGCCATTCCGACCGGCTTGCTGGAAAGTGAGCTCTTCGGCCACGAGAAAGGAGCCTTCACCGGCGCCGTCAGCCAGAAGATCGGGCGCATGGAGCTGGCCAACGGCGGAACCCTCTTCCTCGACGAAGTCGGCGAGATCCCTCTCGAACTGCAACCCAAGCTGCTGCGCGTGCTTCAGGATCAGGAGTTCGAGCGTCTGGGCAGTACCCGAACCATCAGAGTCAACTTTCGTCTGGTCGCTGCTACAAACCGCGACCTTGCCAGGAGTGTGGCCGAGCACCAGTTTCGCAGCGATCTGTTTTACCGCCTCTTTGTGTTTCCCATCCGCGTTCCACCTCTACGCGAGCGACCCGAGGATATTCCGCTGCTGGTCCGTTATTTCGTCCGTAAGTTCGCCCAGCGTATGAACCGCCACATTGAAACCGTTCCAAGAGAGAGCATGAAGAGGCTGATGGCCTGGTCTTGGCCGGGTAATGTCCGCGAACTGGAAAACTTGATGGAACGGTCCGTCATTCTCAGCGAGGGCATCGTTCTGCGGGTGTCGCTGTCGGAATTGCGACCCGCTCCTATCTCCTCTCAGTCCGATCAGACATCCCAGCCGGATCACACTCTGGATAACGCCGAGCGCGTCCATATCATCCGCGTGCTGCGCGAAGTCGGCGGGGTGCTCTCCGGACCTCACGGCGCTGCCCCCCGCCTTGGTTTAAAGCGCACCACATTGCAGTCCAAGATGCGGCGCCTGAAGATTAGCCCCCAGGACTACTCCGACCACTCCCCAACCTAAAAGGTTGTCGGGCGCAGCGGCAGCTGCACGCCTCGACGCTTAAACGGCAAATGCCGACCTGTCGGCAGCGGTGCGAGATAGAATCTGATTTTTCTATTTTGGAACTTGTTCCAAACAGGGAAGTTCCACCTTTCCGACTTCGTACCTCGTGCGGAACCAGACGTGCACATGACATTGCTTACTTCGGCTCAGGCGAGAACCGTCCCTCCCCCTTTCGCCAGAGTCCGAGGTACAGATGTCTCCACGAAAATCAAGTGTTTAGCGCGTGCCCGGTCGTTGGGTGGGCTCGTTGTAGGTGGTGCCGACCCGCGTGGGTTTCGTGAGGAGTTGGAAAACCTTGTTAGCCACCAACAGTTGTCAACCGTTAGCCGCCAATCCAGAGGATCGAGTCTCCGGAACCTCATTGGCACCGGCCAAGCCGCATCGTTGCCGCCAGCGTAGCGATTCGAAACTTGCCTTGGGATGGAGCGTGGCTCCGCCTGAGCCCCTTCCCGCCGTTGCGGGTCAGTTCGAGGTCAAGCCGGCAATCTCTCCACACCGGGATCAGATCGATCCTTTCTACCTCTTCGCCTGCCACGTCGAGTGGGAGCAGCACGAAGAACCGAGCGCCGCCTGGGAACTGATCGCAGCTGCCCAATGTTCCCACAGCGATACCCGCGCCTACGCGCGTGCTTTGCTGGCTAGTTCACATCATCTGGGCGGTCTCGCCGCCGCAACTCTGCCCGCCCCCGCCAAACAAAAACGCTCCTCATCCGCGGAGAAAGACATGAACGCTCCCTATGGCCTCGAAGTCGTCGATAACTGTGCGGAATGCACCAACACTAATTCCAGCTTTTTTTGCGGTCTTTCGCACCCTGCTCTGGACGCCCTCAACCTGGTCAGCCATCGGAGCACTTTGCCGGCGGGCGCGATCCTGTTTGTCGAGGGACAGAGCCCGCGCGGCATGTTCATCCTTTGCTCGGGCAAGGTGAATCTTTCCACTACCTCGCGCGAGGGCAAGATTCTGATTCTCAAGACTGCAGAGGTCGGCGAGGCCCTCGGTCTGAGTGCTGCGATTTCCGGCTTGGACTATGAAACCACCGCTGAGACCGCCGTTCCCTGCACCCTGAACTTCGTGGACCGCAAGCATCTGCTCGATCTTCTGCAGGCGCATACTGAGATCGGTCTGCACACGGCGCAATCTCTGAGCCGCGATTTCCATTCTGCCTATCGCGACATCCATGATCTCGTGCTCACCCGCTCGTCAGCCGGCAAACTGGCGCGACTGTTGCTGTCGCAATCGCACGCGGAGGTGGCGGAGGAGGTTGAATCCCGCATCCACTCCTCGATGACTCATGAAGAGATGGCGCACCGCATCGGCGCGTCACGCGAGACCGTAACCCGGCTCTTGAGTGATCTCAAGAGAAAGCAGTTAATTCGCCTGGATGGGCCCACGCTGGTCATCCGCAACCGCAATGCGTTGGAGGCTCTGGCCGTTTGATGTTCCCCTGGGACTGGAGGGCGGCTCTTCGCCCAGCCGTCCTCCAGGTTGTTTAGGAGACTGAATTTGTCCGTAGCTTGGATGTTGGATGTATACAGGAACCCTGATTAGAGATTTATTCAGCGCAGTGGAGAGAGCCGAGAGCTTCGCCCGACGCTCGTTGTCCAATGCTGAAAATGGGCGCGCTCCGGAATCTGAAGCGGAATCGAATATCGAACACGGCAGGAAGAAAACTTCAGAGACCGAACAGTTCCCGGAGGCGCTTGGTCTGAGCCCGGCTGACGGGAATCTCGGTCTGCTTCTTATCGTCCATACGCAATTGGTACGAGCTCTTGAACCAGGGAACGACTTCACGGATGCGATTGATATTCACCAGGTAGGAGCGGTGCGCCCGCCAAAAAAGATTCGCGTCTAGGCTGGACAGCAGTTCCTCCAGCGTCCTGCAATTCGAATGGCCTTCGATGCCCGCCTGGCCCCCCGTCACTACGGTAATCACTCCGTCTTCGATCCAGGCGTAGCAGATGTCTTTTTGGTCCACCAGGAACATCCGCCCCAGCGCCTTGAGTAGAATCTTGGTCGCTGGCTGCTTCTGCGACTCGATCATCTTCACCAAGGCATCGATTTTATCGGTCTGCAGTGCACCGGCTTCCTGCTTGGCCCGCGCCTTCTGAATCGATTGCGCCACCCGTTTCTTGTCGAATGGTTTCAGCAGGTAGTCAATCGCATTCACTTCGAACGCCTTCACCGCATACTGGTCGAACGCCGTGGCAAAGACAATCTTGGGAAGAGGCACTTTCCTGTCCAACAGCTTCTTGATGACGCCGAAGCCGTCGAGCCCGGGCATTTGAACGTCCAGAAACACCAGATCCGGGTTATGCTCTTTGATGAGGTTGACCGCTTCCAGTCCGTTCTTGCCCTGCGCCACGACATTCACATCGCCGTCATTCTTCAGCAGAAAAGCCAGTTCGTCGCGGGCCAACTGCTCGTCGTCCACGATCACTGCGGATAAAGACATGGCCACTCCGGAAGCGATTTCGAGGCCCCTGCATTTGAGTATAGTGTGCCGGTTCCGGCGCTGCAACGCGACGGTATGGCTTCCGCAATCGCGATGGTCAACCCGCCTGGCAACAGTTGGATGGCGAAAAGCAGGTGTGATAGCACCAGTTATTCGCGTTCGCTGAGCCGCGTGATGTTTACCCTTTCACATAGGCGAGTTTCGCGGCCACCTTTCCGTCGCGCACGCTAAAAATATCAACGCCGCGCAGGTGCCAAGGCTGGCCGTTGCGCACCTTGCGATAAACCCAACGCACGACCGCACGATTGCCGCTAACGATCACCTCTTCGGCCTCGAATCGCGCGTCGGGATCACGCGCGAACCATCCGCGCCAGAACTCCACCACCGCCGCCTTCCCCTCGACCCGCCGTCCGTCCGGCGCCGGGGATGTATCCTCGAAGACCGTGTCGTCGGTCAAGAGCGCTGCCAAGGCATCAGCGTCGTGCCGATTGAATACCTCGTTGAAGCTGTCGATCGTCGTCCGCGTCGCTTGCTCCTGTGACGGAGCATTCTGCTCGCCCCTCATGGGAACCTCACGGGTCTCGCCAGGGGACCCCAGACGTCCAAAAAGAAACACTGCGCACACACCCGCAAAGATGCGGCGATTTGCAGACTGAATGCTCATTTGACCACCTTGCAGCCCGTTTCCCGGCGGTTGAGCTGCGATTCAAATCGCATGGTTACTGCCGCTGCATCATCGCACCCATGTCGAACTTGGTGTAGCCCGCTGGGATCTCGAATAAGCTGGCAGGTTGTGAACCCACCTGGATATTACGCAGTTCAATGCCGCCCCCGGTACCACCATCCATCTTGATGACGCAGTGCAGCTTGGTGTCGACCCAGATGTGGCTCTTCTCACCCTTGTTTGAGACCCCTTCGTACTCCACCGTGCTGCGTCCATTGACTGTGTCGCTGCCGATCTTTGTGCAGCTGCCCCAGTTCTTGTCCGTGTCCATCTGTTCGGCGAGTTTCTTCCACTGCGGGCAAGCATCGTTTACATCCTGCACGTGCCAGAATTGTATGATGGTCGGCTTCTTCATGATATCCGGCCACGAATCCATGAACATGCGCCGCTGTGTAAACACCAGGACGAATTTATGTTGCGTGTCATCCACAATCGCTGCGATTGGTCCCATCGCCTGGTTTTGCCCTTCGAAGTCGAAGCGCGCTTTGTCCTTTGTCGAATAGACCTTTTTGATCCCCTCGTTGCCTTTTGCATTCACCACGTCAGCAGAGAAGTCCTGCGCCAGAACCGCACTTGCCGCGAGCAACACTCCCGCGCAGCAACACACACGAACCATTGATCGAAGCATGGTAAGTCCCCTTCTTCGCCCCGCAGAAAGCTGCTTGCGCTGCGATGCGCTTGGAAGAATAGCAGAACTCGTCGCCGTCAGGCGAAAAGGGAGATAGAGAAGCAATCTGAAAGAATAGGCTGTCATCCTGATCGAACCCCGGGACCAATGCACTTTGCTGCCAACCGATACTCCGGCTCCGAGCTCATACAACATTTTCCAGCGCCAGCGCCATTCCCATGCCGCCGCTCACGCACAGCGTGGCTACGCCGCGCTTCGTGTTGCGCTTCATCATTTCGTGCAGCAGCGTCACTGTGATCCGCGTTCCGGTACACCCGATCGGATGGCCGAGTGCGATCGCTCCCCCATTCACGTTCAGCCGTTCCCGGTTGAAGCCCAAAGCCCGGTCGCACGCCAGCACCTGTGCCGCAAACGCCTCGTTCAGTTCGATCAGGCCGAAATCGTGCAGCCGGAGATTGTACTTATCCTGAAGTTTCTGCAGCGCCGGAACCGGCCCGATGCCCATGGTTCGCGGATCCACCCCGGCCGAGGCGACCGCCGCAATCCGCGCCAGCGGCTTCAGATTGTTCTGCTTCACGAAGTGCTCGCTCGCCACCACCACGGCCGCCGCACCGTCTGTAATGCCGGACGAATTTCCTGCACTGACAGTTCCGGTTTTCGAAAACACGGGAGGCAGTTTCGCCAGCTTCTCCAGGCTGGTATCCGGAAACGGATGCTCGTCGCGAGCGAACGTCGTCGTGCCTTTCTTGCCCTCGATCGTCACCGGAACAATCTCGGCCTCGAACCGCCCCGCCGCGATAGCCCGCGCCGCGCGGCTCTGCGACATCAGCGCATATTCATCCTGCTCGTCGCGCGTGATCTTGTATTGTTCAGCCAGCACTTCGGCCGTTTCGCCCATCACCATCTTGGCCAGCGGACAGAAGAATCCGTCGCGGTACATCCCGTCTACCAACTCCTGATTGCCCAGCCGGTATCCCCAGCGCGCGCCATCTAAGTAATAAGGAAGCCGTGACATCGATTCGGTGCCGCCCGCGAGAATGCAACTCGAATCGCCCAGCACAATCGCCTGATACGCGAGCGCAATCGCCTTCATCCCCGACGCACACGCCTTGTTTACCGTAAACGCCGGAACTTCGTTGGGCACGCCGCTGCGCACCGAAATCTGCCGCGCTGGATTGGGCCCGCCGCCCGCCTGTCGCGCGTTGCCAAATATCGTCTCCTCAATCTGCGAAGCCTCGACTCCAGCCCGCTCCATTGCTGCCTTCGCCGCGACCACGCCCATATCGGCCGCCGTCAGCGAAGCCAGCGTCCCGCCAAACTTCCCAATCGGCGTCCGCACCGCCGACAGAATATAGGCACCCTGCAAGCGTCACCTCCAAAAGCTTGAGTCTAGCAGGGAGGCCTTTATGTGGGGCAGCCGCCCTCGGCTGTCCGTCGAGCGAAGCTCGACTCGGTGTGTAGCGGACACTTCTGTCCGCTGCCGTGGATCTTGCTCTTGGTGTTGGTCTTCTGGGATCCGCCCCCACTTCAACACCCTAGCCAAAAGCGACGGAAAAAGCCTGCCCTGAGCCTGCCGAAGGGAGTGTCCGTCCCACAATGCGAATCCTGAACGACTCGTCTACAATCTATTGCAACAGCAACCGCAAAGCACAAACTTCTTCGTCGCGAAAACTCACAAGCACCTCAGGAGGTCTCCATGTCATACGTTGATGTAGGAAAAGAAAACTCCACTTCCATCCATCTCTACTACGAAGACCACGGTTCCGGTCGGCCGGTAGTCCTGATACACGGATACCCTCTCAGCAGCGCATCCTGGGAGAAGCAGGTTCCCGTGCTTCTCGCCAATGGCTACCGCGTCATCGTCTACGACCGCCGCGGATTCGGAAAGTCCAGCCAGCCCACGGTCGGATATAACTACGACACCTTCGCCGAAGATCTGCGCAAGCTGGTCACTCATTTGAAACTCCGCGATTTCGCGCTCGTCGGCTTCTCCATGGGCGGCGGCGAGGTCGCCCGTTACATCGGAAAATACGGATCGAAGGACGTGAGCAAGGCCGTCATCATCGGTGGTGTTCCTCCCTATTTGCTCAAGACGGACGACAACCCCGAGGGGGTCGACGGCGCCGTATTCGAAGGCATTCAGAAAGCTGTGGCCGCCGATCGTTACGCCTTCTTCACCGAGTTTTTCAAGAATTTCTACAACGCCGATGTGTACCTGGGAAAGCGAGTTAGTGAGCAGGCCATCCAGGCCAGCTGGAATGTCGCGGCTATCGCATCGGCCACAGCAAGCCTTGCGTGCGTGCCGACCTGGCATGAAGACTTCCGCAATGACGTCGCGAAGATCGACGTGCCCAGTCTAGTGATTCATGGCGACTCCGACCGCATCGTCCCCATCGCAGCTGCCGGACATCGCACCGCAAAGTTGATCAAGGGCAGCGAACTCGTGGTGATCAAGGACGGCCCGCACAACGTCGCCTGGACTCACCCGGAAGAAGTCAATCACGCGCTGCTGGCATTCCTGGCAAAACCGTCGGCCAAAACTGAAGCCTCGGCGCCGAAGAAGAAAGCCGTTGCCTGAAGTCGAGTTGGAATTGTCAGACTGCGGGTGCCGCATCCTTACGCGTTCTTGTGCGCAAGGGTGGGGATTTTCGTCAGCGTGCCCGCTACGGAAACGCGACCGGAAAGATCTCGGGATCGTAGCGTTTGCCATAGTAATAGGCTTCTTCGATGTATACGCCCGTGATTGCGTGTCCCGGCAACGCGAACAGCACGACGTTATCTCCGCGTTCTTCCGCCGACCGTTCCGACTCTCGAACCGTCTGCACCGAGAGGCCGCGCAGCGCGCCAACTTCTGCTACCGCTAATCCGATCCCGCGCGCCACCGAGCAATCCTTGGGATCGTTCATTTCATCCCAGGTATCAGCTCCAAGTTCGCGAAGAAACCGGCGGCCTCGCGGATTATGTGGCGAGAGATCCCCGACCAGCATCGATCCCATCAGCCGCATCTTGATAACGCACTTTCCACTAAGAGCCCATACGCCGACTTTTCCCGAGTAGTGCATCGACTCATTCACCAGCGCCTGTTGCTGCTGGACGCAGTACAGCCCCGCCGCGGCGGGAATGGCCGGATCGTAAGAGGGACCACTGAAGCGGTTGTTGAGTTCGAGCAAACCGTCGCCCGGAACCAGAAGTTTGTTCGCCTGCAACTTCGAGACATGCTGTCCCGCTTGTGGCTTAGGGAGTTGAGTATACGCACCGTTGGGATTGAAGGATCGATATAGAGTCGTGTCCGCCGGGAGGAGGAGGGTCGGCAGGTCGTCGATCTTCCTCTTCGCGGCTGCATAGGCGGTCGCCAAAGCGGCAGGCCGTTTCACGGTGGGCAAGATACACCTCCAAAGGCCTATCGAATTTACCAAACGGCTGGGCGATTGGAAACTAAACGCTGGAGCCAAGTAGGATCAACGCTTGCGGATAGTCAAGCCCCTGCGGTGTCCTCTCTCACCGCAGCTTTCGCGGGCGGCGATCTGGTGCATCCTGATTCGTTCAAGTTGGGCGAGCGGTGTCTGGCGCGGTGAGCAGAATGTAGTGGTTCAGTTGAAATCTCTGCCGTCATCCCCAGGATGGGTCATCCCGAGCGCAGCCGGTTTTCAGGCGGAGCGCGGGATCTCAGTTGCATCGTTAGCACGGCATCGGGAGTCAACCGGCGGGATTTTCCTTTTTCAGAAGTGTTACGATACCGCGTAAGCGGTGAGTATGAAGAACGCTGCCGTCGCCACCATCTGCCTCGCCACATGTCTTCTATTCTGCGGTTTTCAACAGGGCAACTCCTCAGCCCAACGGAAACCCGAACCGAGAGTCGGGTCCACGAACGAGCAAAAGGCTGATAACGGAAAGGGACCGCACGGCAACGCGTCGCCCAGCCAGCCAGCGACAGATGCCACGGACAAGAACGCAATCCGTCCGACAGCGCCACGCCAAAACGACAAAGTAGAGGTGACCGCGCTTCCTCCAGAGATAGCGGTAAAGCAGGTCAAGGATTCCATCGACCGCACCATCATGTGGTGCACTATCATCCTCACGCTTGTTGGCGTTGCAGGAACCGTCGCTGCACTGAAAACCCTTCGGCAGGTCAAACGACAAGCCAACACGCTGGACGAGCACCGGGTCAGCTTGGAGCAGTTAGCGAAGGCTGCCCAAGAGAACGCGGCTGCCGCGAACAAAAACGCCGAGGCTACGGAGAATGCCGCCGCGGCTTCGAAGGCCAGCGCCGACGCCACCTTGCTGAATGCCCAAGCCTTCATTAACGCTGAACGACCGTGGCTGCTTATAGCTCCCGTAGGATTCAGACTTGACGTATCGCCGCTGAACCGACTCGATTGGCGTGTGACGAATCAAGGTCGAACGGTGGCCAACGTTGTCGAGGTTAAACTCCGGTGCACAAAATGTAGAGGCATGGAGAAGATTCTAACGCTACCACCAGCATACGGGTCGGTCATCAATTTCTATGACACTCCCATTCCTCCGAGTGGTTCCTTGGACGCTTGGTCGTATATCGAGACCGAGGAAAGCAAATCCAACGGATTGACCACGCGTGATGTCGAGGATATTCAAAGCCGAGGGGACGATCTCGCAGCATACTGTTCCGTAACCTATAGAGACCAATTCGGGCGACTTCACGAGAGTCGCTTCTGCTACTATTACGCTGTAGCCTTCAGCGAGTTCCGCATCAACTTACGTGCTCCCGCAGAATATCATCGCGGCACATAAGAGGCCCTTGCCATTCCACCTAACCTCCGGCATAATAAGAGTTTGTCTTGATCTCGCCGGACTCTTCCGGAACAAGGATATAAGTCTCGTGTTAATGATTCGTCTGGCGCGCAGAGGTGCGCGCAAACAACCGCACTATCGCATTGTGGTGATTGAGAAGGCGCGCGCGCGCAACGGCCGTCCGGTGGAAGTGGTCGGGACCTATAACCCCCGCACCAATCCTGCCAGCATCGAACTGAAGCGCGACCGCGTCGAGTACTGGGTGTCGAAGGGCGCGCAAATGTCGGAGCGGGTGAACAAGCTGTTCTCCAAGCCTCCGGCTCTGGCGCCGTCCCCCGCAGGCTCCGCCGCCTAAATCACAGGCTTCGATTTCGATAGCGTGATTCGTACCCGGGCACTGCTTCCGGCGTGCCTGGAGGCTGCAACGACTGCCAGCTTTAGCCGCGGGGCATTCCGGCCTGATCGCCGCTATCTGTATTCACGGTGAGAACGATTGACTATGACTGAACCCTCGGGAGATGTGGTCGTCCTCGTGCAAAAGATCGCGAAGTCGCTGGTCGACGCGCCCGATGAGGTCTTCGTCGAACTGTTCGACGATGGCGTGATCGAGCTCGAAGTCGCTGAGAGCGACGTGGGCAAAGTCATCGGACGCCAGGGACGCACGGCCCGCGCCCTGCGCGCCCTGTTGAGCGCTGCCGGCTACCGCGCCCACAAACGTTACACCCTCGAAATCCTCGAGTAAGGATTTGAAACCGCCGACAAGGATTGGAGCGAGCGCATTAAAGATTTTGAAAAGGCGCGGCTTTTAACGCACCGTGAGGCGCGGTTAAGAAACGGGCTTCGGCCCTGTGATCTCCGCGAGGTGTAGTGGCAAAATTCCACTTCTCGCAAAGAACGCAAAAAGTGGGGCACCCGGTGAGTTTCGGTCGGCATCGGTCGTGAGTCCTGAGACAAACGGCGACTTCGTTACCTTGGCCTTAGTCGTGAAAACCCAAGGCCGGCACGGCGAGGTTGCGGTGCAGGTGCATAGCGATGTCCCGGAACGATTCGCAGCGGGGATGAAGTTGCTGGCTCTGGGCAGGTCGCAGGAATCGCGGCGGGAACTCGAAGTTGAAGGCCTGTGGCCCCATAAGGGGCTGCTGGTCCTCAAGTTCGGGGGCGTCGATTCGATCTCCGACGCCGAGACCCTGGTCGGAGCGGAATTGCAGGTGCCACGCAGTCAGCGCGCCGAACTTGAGCAGGGTTGGACGTATGTCAGCGATCTTGTCGGATGCGTAGTTTTCGACCACGGCCGCGATGTCGGCCGCATAGAGGACGTTCAGTTTGGGGCTGGCGAAGCGCCGCTGCTGATCGTGACCGGCGAAGCAGGCAAGAAGTTCGATGTGCCCTTCGCCGAAGCGTATCTGGAATCCGTGGACGTGGCGCGCCGGCAAGTGCTCATGAATCTTCCCGAGGGCATGCTGGAAATCAATGCCCCCGTGACGGCGGAAGAGAAGCAAGAGCAGCAGTCGGAAAGAAAGAAGAGGCATTGACCGGATGGACTTTCTCTGTGCCCTCCGCGCCCTCTGTGTTTAAGAGTTTTCGAGTTCGCCGATGAAGGCCGATATCGTCACGATTTTCCCGGACTTCTTTCGCGGACCTCTGGATCACGGCATTACCCGCCGGGCCTGCGAGATGGGCCTGGCGAAAATCGAAGTCCACGACCTGCGGCAGTTTACGCACGACCGGCACCGCACCGTGGATGACCGCCCTTTCGGCGGCGGCGAAGGCATGGTCCTGAAGCCGGAACCGCTCTTTGAATGTTTGGAGTTGCTGCAACTGGCGTCACGGCAAGCTCGCATGGACGACCGTGTGGCTGGCGGTGCAAGGCAATCGGTAATTCTGCTTTCCGCGCAGGGTGAGCGCTTCACGCAGAAAGTTGCGTCGGAGTTGGCCACGCTCGATCGCGTGGTGCTGATCTGCGGCCGCTACGAAGGGGTCGATGAGCGCGTGACCGATTTTCTCGCCGACCGTGAGTTATCGATCGGCGACTACGTCTTGAGCGGCGGCGAACTGGCGGCAGCAGTCGTGATCGAAGCAGTCACGCGGCTGCTCCCCGGAGCGGTGGGCAACGACGCTTCAACGCGGCAGGAATCATTCACCGCGCATGTGGAGGCGGGAGGCGCAGAGGGTCCAGATTCCACCTGCGGTTCGGGAGGATTGCTGGACTATCCGCACTACACGCGCCCCGCCGAGTTTCGCGGGATGGCAGTACCGGAGGTACTGATCAACGGCAACCATCAGGAAATCCGCCGTTGGCGCCGGGAGCAGGCTTTGAAGAAGACGCTGCGCAACCGTCCGGACTTGCTCGAAGGTGCAGCCTTGAGCGAGGAAGACAGCAGGATCTTGGCCCGTCTCAAGAGCGGCGGCGAGTAGAGAAGTAGCTGCGCTCGAAGATTCAGGTTGGTATCAGGATTTAGATTCGTATCAGGGTATGCCTTTAGGCATACCGCAAAAGAGCGAAAGAGAATTGCGCCTTCAGGCGCTGGCCCCTCGGGCAGAAACAACGGAATCGAACGAAGAAGGGTAATCACATGTCAAACTTAATCATCGAAAAATTGCTGGCTAAAACCAAACGCACCGACATCCCCGAATTCCGCCCGGGCGACACCGTCCGCGTCCACGTCAAGATCAAGGAAGGCGACAAGGAGCGCGTGCAGGCCTTCGAAGGCGTGGTCATCAAGCGAGATAACGGTCCACAAGCCAGCTTCACCGTGCGCAAGATCAGCTTCGGCCAGGGTGTCGAGCGTATCTTCCCCATTCACTCCAAGGTGATCGACAAGGTCGACTTGGTGCGCTCCTCGAAAGTGCGCCGTGCCAAGCTGTACTACCTGCGCGCCTTGCGTGGCAAAGCCGCCCGCTTGCGTGACGTGGAAAAGGCGTAGCCTTTGGGGTAGTTTGTGTGGGGTCACAGATTCGGTCACGCCGAGCGAGCTTTTATCCGCAAAGCTTTTAACCGCAAAGATCGCTAAGAAGGGCGCTAAGAACGCTAAGAAGAACAAGATTAGCAGCCGACTTGGCGGCCTTTGCGGTTCTTCTTCGCGAACTTTGCGGTTAAGAGCTCTTGGTCTTGGTGGTTGACGTCGGGACGTCTTCTTATCCCGCTGCTACCAGCGGTTCTCTGACAACTTCCACGCGTGGAAATTCCTCGACTCTCCTAGTCCGCAGCCGGCTGAGCACGTAGCTGAGCAGTGGCCCGTCGCCCCGGCGTATTTCCTGAAACTCCACGCCCATGCCAAGGCTTTCGACGAGATACTTCACGCGCGCTTTCAGCGCCACGCTCACGTCGAAGACGTTCAGCATTAGCCGGAAGTCGGTGCCGGGGCTCAACGGGCCTGCGGCCGTGATACGCGCGCCAAACTCGGAGATCTGCTGCACCTCACCTTCGACCCGTTGCGCGCCGTCGATTACCTCCGCCTGCCCTTCGACATAGAATCGCGGCCGCCGTCGCCGGTTGGCATCCGGCCGAATCGACCCGCGCCTGGCGCTGCCCTGCCGCCCATCCAGGATCACCGGCTGATATTGTTCTTCCATCTGGCGCAGTTCTTCTTCCCACGGCGTCCTGCCTTCTTCGACACATTGCACGGTGAATTGCCCGCGCAGCGGAGAAGCCGGGTCCGCCGTCCAGATCACCTGGCAGAGGGCTTTGTTGCGCCCACGTTCTACCACTACAACGTCGCCGATACTGACCTCGCGGGTACCGAGCAGGCGCGCGCCCCGAGGATGAATGTCATAGGTGCATGCCGTCTCAGCCGATCTGCGCCCTTCCTGTCCGAACAGGCTCCAGCGCACCGGGAGCGCCACATGCACCAGCTTCCCGGTCAGCAGCCCGTCTTCGATATGTTTGTTTTTGTCCACGAAATGCCTCGCGCGGATTTCGTCTTAAAGCGAAGTTACCAGTACATGTCCGACCGGGCAATGTACCGCAGTAATCCCGGTGATGGTTACTGATTGGCCTTACCGAGGTGGGGCATGGTTCGCAGGGGACTCGCGGGAGCCACCACAGACCACGGCGCGGAATGGCAGCCAAGTAAGATTGTCATTCCGAACGAATCGAGGAACCTGGCCGGTTGGCGGTTGCGCTGAATCTTCGCTTGCAGGATTTCTTCCGCTCGACGAAGATGATGGGCAGATCCCTTGGCTTCTGTGATCAAGTCAGCGACGAGGCGGCCGCTCTCAGCTTCAGCGGTCAAACTGCGCCTGCTCAAGAAACTGCGCTGCACGCTGGGTTATGAGAAGAAGGCGTGGGAATCCGGGGCGGTGCACGTCGCCGGCGTGGACGAGGTTGGCCGCGGGTCTCTGTTCGGCCCCGTCGTGGCGGCGGCTGTAATTCTCGATCCCGCCTATCGTGTGCGTGGCCTGCGCGATTCCAAACTGCTGTTGGCCGAGCGGCGCGAGGTGCTTGCCGAGCGCATTCGAGACCACGCTCTAGCGTGGGCCGTCGCGGCCGTCGATGCATCACGAATCGATCAGATCAACATCTATCAGGCGTCACGCGTGGCCATGCGCGAGGCGGTAACCCTTCTCTCGTGCCGGCCAGACCACTTGCTGGTGGATGCCGTGCGCCTCGACTGCGAGCAGTCTCAAACCGCCATCATTCACGGCGACGCACTCTCGGCCTCGATTGCGGCCGCGTCCATCCTGGCCAAGGTGGAGCGCGACCGCATGATGTGCGAATGGGACGCGGTCTTTCCCGCCTACGGCCTCGCCTCGCACAAGGGATACAGCACGCCCCGTCACCTGGCCGCGCTCCGTGAGCATGGCCCCAGCCCGCTGCACCGCCAATCCTTCGCGCCCGTGTGGCAGAATCCCGTGCCGCAGGAGGTCTTCGCCTTCATGAGCGAAGATGATTTGCAGGATGACCCTGAGCAGCAAGGGGACCAAGCTGTAGCCCTAGAGGAAGGCCTGGCGGGATAGGCGCCGTTCGGAAGATCAGTTTTCCTGCAGGAGCATTCCAAGGTACAATCATGTATGTACAGAGGCATGCATACACGTCAAAATGAAACGACAAAAAAGACTTACGGCAAAGCACAGTGAAGGCTCAGCCAGCCGCCGGGCTTCAAAATCGGTGAAGGCAAAGGCGGCACGGCGGAAGGGGCTGACGCTGATGGCGTCCGTCGAGGAAGCAAGACTGCACTCCATGAGGATTGCGGATTTCTACCGTCCGCTGAAGAAGCCGGTCACGCTGCGCCTCGATGCCGACGTGCTGGCCTGGTTCAAGAAGGACGGGCGGCGCTATCAGACCCGCATCAACAGCGCGCTTCGCAAGGTGATGGAACGGGAGATGAGGGCGGCCCGGGTCTGAGAATTCCCCACCTCTCGCGCAATGACGCCACCCTAGGGTCGGAACAGATCTGGGTCTAGGGGCGACAAGCGTGTGGCCCCCGCGTTAGTGCGACAGGCCGGAATTCAGTTTATCTACAAGTTTGGTGTTCTTTTCCAGCGCGCGCTGCAGGATTTCTGCTTGTTGCTTCGCGGTCGGCCAGTCCTGCCTTTCGACCGCTTCGGCCAATCCCGGCAGTTCCAGGTGGGCGTAGGTGAAACGCGCGCCGTAGAGGATGTGCTTGAACCAGGGTCGGCCGGGGATACCGTCGGGGTTAAGCCAGTTGCGTTCGACCTGCATCATGCTGTGATTCATTTGGAGCGCGAGCTTGGGATCAAGTGGGCCCGAGGCCAGTTTACGACTCACCGATTCATTCAAGTTCTTGCCTGCAGTTTCGAAGGCGTCGATGGCATCAAGCACAGGCTTCAGGTCCAGTGGCGTGGACTGCCGGGCTTCGCCCGGCCGGGCAGGCGAGGGCGGCTGTCCCCACATGTTTTTATCCTTTGCTAATTCATTGACAAACTGGCGGATATTGCTGGCATAGCTGGCAAAATCGAAGGGCAGCAGGTCGGCATTCGCGAGGCGCAGCGCGGTCGCGCCCCACAATTGCGACATCAGCGTGTGGTAGCGGTAGCCGGGATCGCCGAAGTGGTTCATCCAGTAGAAATCGTCGTACGCGGAGTGGTAGACGCCGTAGTCTCCTTCGAATCCCAGGCCGATTACCGGCATGCCGACGAAGTTGAGAAACACTGTATGGTCGGACCCGCTGCCGATGCGGGTGTCGGCCAGATTTGCGTCCGTCACCTCGCCCGGTTGCTTGGCTTCCTCTTTCTCGCGAACTGCCGCCGCTTTCCAGGCTTCGTACAGGCTCTTGCCTGAGGGATCTTGCAAGCTGCGGCTGGTCTCGACCAGCATGGGGGCGAGCGAAGCGACGGCCTGGCCATGGAAGTTTGGGCCAGACGTAGCTTCGTCCACGTTTATGTAGGCGACGGCTTTGGCGCGCAGTTCGTCGGCGAACTGCTCGCCCCATTCAGTCGAACCGGTGAGGCCGATCTCTTCGCCATCCCAGCTGCAGACAATGATGGTGCGTCGCGGGCGCATATCGTCTTTCGTGAGGTTGCCGAGGGCGCGCGTCATCTCCATCATCGAGGCCGTGCCGCTCGAAGGATCAACGCCGCCGAAGACCCAGGCATCGCGATGATTGCCGAGCACGATCCATTCGTCGGGCAACTCGGCGCCGCGGATGCGGCCTTCGACCACGTAGTAAGGCTGCGTCGCGTTGTCCATCTCAATTTTCAGATGGACTTTCACGCGCTCGCCGCCGAGGTGGTACTGGATCGGCAATCCGCCTTGCCAGTCCGGCGGAGCGAGCGGGCCGTCCATGTTTTCAAGCAGCGGTTTTGCGTCGTGCCAGGAAAGCGGCAGAGCCATGATCTTCGGGGCGGACGTGGCTTGCTCGATCGGGATTCGCTTCGCTCCCGGAACCGAAGCCCAGCCCGGTGTGAGCGGGTCGCCGGGTACCATGAAGTCGTAAGTGATCGCTCCGCGCTGAATGTGATATTCCGGGCCCCAGGGGCCGTCGGGGTCGACCTTGCCTTTCTTGTATCCGTCTTCTGCGGGATCGCTGTAGATCAGAATCGCGGCAGCGCCTTCGCGCTGCGCCGTGAGCGCTTTGAATCCGCGATAGCTATAGGGATTCGAATAGCGCACCAGCACGATCTTGCCCTTCACGCTAATGCCATTTTTGCGTAGCAGATCGTAGTCTTCGGGATTGCCGCTGTGCGCGTAGACCACGGGCGCAGTGACTTCACCGGAGATCGACATGCCAAGCCAGGCCCCGCTGATGGCTGGATTCTTCGAATCAGAATCCGCGTCGAGTGCCGCTTCGCGCAGCAGGGCCTGATAGTGTGAAGGCGCGATCATTTCCAGCGATGCGCTTTTGGGATTCGTACCGTAGACGTCGTAGCGGCGAATGACGACATCTTCGAGTCCTTGCTTGCGCCATTCTTCGGCGATGTAGTCGGCGAGTTCGTTATTGCGTTTGGAGCCGGCCACGTGCGGCTCGGCGGTGAAAACGCGGTGCTGACGTCGTTCCTCGTCGGGGGACGGGATGGATTTGAATTTGGTTTCGACCTCGGTTTCGCGAGCGGCGGAGGCGCGAGTGAAGCCCAGGATCGAGGTTTGACCTTGAGCCAGGCTCAAGCAGAACAGAAATAACAGGGCTAAGGATAACCAAGAGACGTCGCAGGAAAGCTTCATAAAGTCCGCGCAAAGCCTACCACAATGGCCGAAGAGTGTGCAGCGGACACTCTTGTCCGCTGCTCTTGATCCTGGTGTTGACTTTGATCTGGGCTTCTTCGCCACTTCAGCGCCAAAGTGGAAAGCGACGGACAGGAGTGTCCGTCCCACATGCCGTCGGGACGACGGCGCTATGTTCACTTTGCTTTCAGGATGTCGCTCAGCAAGTCGGGCTTTGATTCGTCACGCACCAGGTGGGGATAGCTTTCGCCGCCATGGTAATCGATCTTGTAGGTTTTGTAGTAGTCGGTGTTTTCAACCAGCAATTCGATCGGAGCGCTACTGTTTTTGGAGGCCTTGATCTCGTCTCGCATGATCTCGCCAGAGAAGCGGCGACCATTGACGGCGACGAGCCTCATGCCGGGGCCGATGCCGGCTTTGGCGGCGAGACTGCCTTCGATGGTATCTTCGATGCCGCCATCCTCGCGCAATTCGAGGCCGATTGCGGAGGCGGAGGGCACGGAGCGATTCATCCTTGCGGAATTGTCCAGCATTTCCGACTGTGTGTCGTCGTACACCAACTTCCATCCGCTGCCCTCGATACCTCCCAGAGGCGCGCCAGGGCCATGATTGGTGAGTCTCTCAGTCCAAAAGCCGCGCCAGTCGTACGACACGACCTGGTTCAAAGCGTTGACCACATCGTCAAAAGTGTAGGTCTTGAGTGTGGGGCCCGTGCTGGGAGCGCCGTGAAATAGCTTGCAGAAATCGTCGAGAGATCTTTGGCCATGGCTCTGCTGGCGGATGATGACATCGGCCCAGAGCCAGTTCAGCGTGTCTTCTTCGTAGAAATCCGCTCCGCGCCGCCAAGAGTGCCAGGCCTGGGGAGCGAAGTAAAGTTGTGGCGCGGCATCGGCGGTGTCCTGCAGGTTGCGCCACTCGCGGCCAGGAAGGTGATCGAGCGCGGCGGCGGTCAGAGCCAGATCATCGCGGTCCTGATTCTCGGTGAGCAGGCCGCTACGGGCGGTAAGCACGAAGCCCAAATAGTTCGTCAGCCCCTCGTAGACCCAGAGCAGATCATCCTGCATGGGCTGCTGATAGTCGGGCGTGGCCAGGTCGGCGGGACGGCGAAACTTCCCGTTCCACGAGTGCACGTATTCATGTGGCAGCAACCCCGCCGACATTTTGCGCAGCCTTTCGTCGACCAAGCTGCGCTCATCTAAGCGGCTGTCGTCGGATTCATGGTGCTCCAGGCCGAAGTGCGCTACATGATCGCTCAGGGTGTAGAGGAAGTGATAGTCGCGGTAGTGATGCGCGCCAAAAAGCTTTTGCGCCTGCTCGACCAGATCCTTGTAGTGATCCCAGACTTCGCGCGGCGCATCGAGGGCGGCCGCGCTGTCGGCGGCAATGTCCATCTCGGTGGGCGGATCCTGGGCCAGCGGAACGACCTTCAAGAATTCTCCGGTGATGACGGGCGAGTCGACCAGCGTGGTGAGAGAACAGGTTGCGAAGTGGATTTCGTTTCCACTCTGACTGGCCACGGGCAGAGGTGTGCCGAACTTCCAGCCGGCGGGAAGCTTCAGGCTGGCCGTGTAGTTGAGGTCGTCCGACTTCCAGCCTTTGGGATAGAGCAGAACCTGGTTCCAACTGATGATGGCTAGCTTGTCCGTGGCTGAAGAACCGGCGGAGAATCCGCCCTCGAAAGTTGCGGGGGAAAGAAAATCAAGTTCCGCGGAAACCTCCGTTTCACCGGCGGGCACTTCGACGTGAATCGTGAAGCCATCGAGCAGGTCGCGGCGCCACTTCAGCGTTTTGCCGCCGGCGCTGAACTTCAATCCGGCCAGGTCTACGACGGGGCCGTCGGGCGCATGTTCACCAGGGATCCACTTCGGGTAATAAAGTGTGAGTTCGCCGGGGCTGGCCGGAATTTTCAGCGAGGTATGGAAGATCTTGCGCGGCGCGGTCGTTGCATCGACCGAAATTGTGACGGTGGGCGCACTTGCACACCAACTGGAAACTGACAAGACGGCTAAACAAACCACTCCCAAAACTCTTGCGAGTTTCATGGACACGGGTCTCCTGATAATTCTGATGAGTTCAATCCCACTTGACGCGGCAGAATTAACGACTATAGCAGCCCGTGCGCGCGAGCGTATAGCGAGGTGAACTGACGTAGTGTCCTGTCTGTGTGGGACGGACACTCCTGTCCGTCGCTTTTGACGTTGGTGTTGAAGTTGGGGCGAATCCAATAATTGAAGATCAAGATCAAGATCAAGATCAAGATCAAGATCAAGATCAAGATCAAGATCAAGATCAAGATCAAGATCAAGATCAAGATCAAGATCAAGACCAAACCAAAGATCAAGATCAAGATCAAGACCAAGATCAAGATCAAGATCAAGACCAAGACCAAGATCAACGGCAGCGGACAGGAGTGTCCGCTCCACACTCTCCAGAAACGCGCGAGCGCTGCTATGATTCCGCAGGATGTCGCGACGCGGGAGATTCATCACCATCGAAGGGCTCGACGGAACCGGCAAGAGCACACAAATGCGCCGGCTCGCCACGGCCCTGCGTGAGTCCGGGCATAAGGTCATCGAGACGCGGGAGCCCGGCGGCACGGCCACGGGGGAAAAAATCCGCAAGGTGCTGCTCGATTCGGGTACCGCGGGGCTCTCGCCGCGGGCCGAGATGGCACTCATGTTTGCATCGCGCTCCCAGCACATTGCCGAGGTGATTGAGCCGGCGCTGTCGGCGGGCAGCGTTGTATTATGCGACCGCTTCACCGATTCGACCGAGGCCTACCAGGGCAGCGGACGAAAGCTGGGCAGTGACGCAGTGCGCGAACTGCATCGCATCCTGTGTGGCAATCTGCAGCCGGATTTGACGATTCTGCTGGACTCGAATCCCCACGCCAGCGTAAGCCGCGCACGGCGCCGCAACCGGCGGGCTTCGAAGAGCGCCAGCCTCAGCCACGATGAGAACCGCTTCGAGCAGGAGACGCGTGCGTTCTTTGCCCGCGTGCGCGAGGGATACGCCGCGATCGCCAAGCGGGAACCGGGGCGGGTGGTCATGGTAGACGCGCGAGGGACGCCAGCGCAAACTCAGCAGCGGATTGTCGAAGTGGTGCGGCGGAAGTTGAAGTTGTGAGTACTGAGGACTTATGTTCTCCGATTTTCACGGTAACGCTGAAATTGTCCATCGCCTGCGTGACATGCTGGTGCGAGAGCGCTTTCCGCACGCGGTGGTGCTGGCGGGTGGTCAAGGGTCGGGTAAGTACACCCTGGCACTCATGCTGGCCCAAGCGATGAACTGCCTTTCGCCTACGACGACAGACGGTCTTCCCGACTTCTGCGGGAAGTGCGCTAACTGTGCGCGCATCGCCCAGGCTGCGGATCTCGAGGCTCGCTTCGCGGAGGCGGTCGAGGCCCGCGAGAATCTCCGCGAGACCGACAAGAAAGAAACGCGGCTCTTCGTGCAGACACACCCCGACGTGCTGGTGATCCCGCCCGACCCGCCGCAGATGATGATCAAGGTTGACCAGGTGCGGCGTGTCATCGAGACCATCTACTACCGCCCCGCCGAGGGCAGGGAACGGATTTACATCTTTACCGATTCTGCCTTCATGAAGGAGGCGGCGAACTCGCTGCTTAAGGTGTTGGAAGAACCGCCGGAATTCGCGACCATCTTCTTGCTGACTGAGAATCCCGGCGAACTGCTGCCCACCATCCGATCGCGGTCGATGGTTCTTACGCTGGGTGCTTTGCCGGCGGAAGAAATTGAGCGCTACCTGGCTCAGCACCGGCCGGAGTGGAAGCCCGCCCAGCGCGCGCTGGTGGCCCGGCTGTCGGAGGGAGCGGTGGGACGGGCGCGCAGCTTCGATCTCGTAGCTTATACAGCCGCTCGCGACCACGCGCTCTCGATTCTGGACTCCGCCCTCCGCGGCGGCGAACACAGCGAACTGTTTAAGGTCACCGAGTCGTACCGCCCCGGCGCCGAGGGTCGCGAGAAAACGGAGCGTCTGATTCGCACGCTCTATGCCTTGCTGCGGGATTTGCTGTTCATCAACTCGGGCTCTCCGGGATTGATCCGCAATACAGACATCGCGGCCGAACTCACTCGACTGGCGGAGTCTGCCGATTTCGACTGGATCACCGCGGCGTCGGACCGGCTGTCTGAGGTAGAACGCGGCATGAGGAGGAACCTGCTGCGGTCGCTGTCGCTGGACGCGTTTGCTGCGGCGCTGGAGAAGTAGATTACGAACTACGGCTGTTGGGCGCGTGCGGCGGACACATGCATAGGGTGAATCTCAAACGTGTTTAATCCTGCCCTTACCGATGGGTCGGCTTCTCCAAAGCGTCGCGCTTCAACCTCGTCCTCCACTTCCAGCACGCCCAGACCGAAAGCTCCACTACTCGCCATCACCGGGCCGTAAAGAAGAAGTCGGCCAGCCGCAAATTGCTCGTCAAAGTAATGAGCGTGCTCGCTCATCAAGCGCTTCTCCTCATCGTTGATATCGTGCGGAAATGTAGGGCGCGGAGGGATGAGCTTGAAGAAAAAGTGCTGTCTGGGCATTGCCAGAGATTGTAGCCTGAGTTTAGCCCGATGCGCTCAAGCCGCGAAGGTTTCAGGCGTCCTGATCGGACACGCTTCGGAAGGTCGCGTCCGCAACATCGTGGGTGCCAAATCCTTCGCGCACTTTTGCGAAGGGTGGGTGGCTGGTGTAATTTGCATATGGGACCGCGTGTTCGGGGTTTGAAGCGAAATGCAATCGGCGACATCGCTTCCCGCCCTTGCCAAGAACGCAAGGACGGGGCACCCTCGGTGGAGTGGTGCCCACAGAAAATCAAGGCTGGGCCACCGGCCCCTGTGATAATTCAGGACAGATGGGTGTCGAATGATGTTTCTTTCCTTTGTCCTTGCGATCGCCTTGGCCGCACAGACGGCCAATATAGCGGGGTCGATTGTACCGCCCCCGGAGGTACGGGAGAAGGTAACTCCTATTCTCGATCTTTGTGCAAAAACAGAGATTGCTCAAGGGGAGCGTCGGAACAAACAAATCTTTCAGTATGGAAAAATGGTCGGCGCGCTTTTTCAGACGAAGACTAAGACCGCTGACGAAGCTCTGGTCGTTCTGATGAACTTTTATATCGGAGAGTCTCTTGGAGACGATTTGCTTCATCAAATCACAGCACGTGGAAAGCGGATGCTTCGTTTACTTCTGAAGTATCGCGACGCGCATGTCATCTTCCCCGAAAGGAAGTACCCGCCATCCCTCCTTCTGGCCCCTGACGTTAAGAAGGAAAACTTTGATGAGGCAATCAAGAGCGTGACAGCCGGAAAGATCGTCGGCGAGGACTAAGGCAATAATCACGTCCGGGTTCTATAAAAGGGGGACGTTAAGTAAAAACACCACCCCTCGCAGGGAGGTTTTGTTCTTCTATGGCATCGGGCCCTCGCTAGCAGCGCGAGGAGTCTGCTTCGTGCGTTTGTCGCTTCACTACGCAATTGCGGATCACAGCGCGTTCATTCGGTCTTGCTCTGGGCGAGCTTTTATACTGCGTGGCGCACTTCTCTCCACGACCCATGTGCGGGTGACCGTTTCTCGCAGTGAACTCGAAAAATGGGGGACCCATCAGCGGAGCTTCGCTCCACAGGACAGCCGGAAGGCGGCTGTCCCCACATGAGCACTAGCAGTAACCCTTCCCGAGGTTACCTTGGACTTCCCACCCTCCATTCTTAGACCACCCTAACGCCCTTATTCTTCAACGCTTTCCTCCGCATTACTCCGCTGGTTCTACTCCCTTCGGAGAGATTGCCGCGTCCTGCCGGCCAGCCTATAATCGTCCTACTCTGGTTCACGATTCTCCGTCAGGTTCCGGGTAGAACAGCGGGAGGGTGAAGCTTGTCTGAATGTCGCCCTTCCGGCGAGGGTTCGGTGAAAGGGAAACGCCCGGATATGCGAAAGCGCCTCAAAAACGCATTCATGCTGACGGCTACTACAGCACTCGCGACCTCTTTCTCTCTCTCTACTCCAGCAGTACGGGCTGCCGAAGGAGACGGCCCATCGCAAGTCATCACCACCACCGAAGAGCATGGACGCACAATCTACGTCAATGACGACGTCCCGGCAGCGCACGCCCGCCAGGCGCCCGCGCCGCAACCCAAGCGTGCGACGCTGGTCTATTGGAGCAGCAAGGAGAGCCGGTGGAAGCCGGTACCTTCGGCCAGCACGGCCTCCATGCAGGCCGCGCGTTCCGCCGCGGCGGAGGTCAGCCAGTACTTCGTGCATGAATCGGTGCAGTCGGCCAATGCCCGCATCGTCGCAGCCAACGCCCGCGGGCGTCAGTCGTCGCCCGAGGAGATCGATGCCGCTATCGTCATGGCCGCTGCCCGGCACAATGTCGATCCCAACCTGGTGCGCGCGGTTGTAAAGGTCGAGTCGAATTTCAATTCCAACGCGGTTTCGCGCAAAGGCGCGATGGGCCTGATGCAGCTGATGCCCGCAACCGCACGGCAGTTGAACGTGAAGAATCCGTTTGACCCGGAGCAGAACGTGGACGCCGGGGTCCGACATCTCAAGCAGCTTCTCGAAAACTACGGCGGCGATGTAAATCTGACCCTGGCCGCCTATAACGCGGGTTCGGGAGCGGTGGCGCGCAGTGCCGGCATCCCGCGCTATGCCGAAACCCAGAACTACGTCCGGCGCATCACCAACCTGTACTACGGGGGGTTCGATTTTGCTCCGTCAGGAGCTTCTCGCGATCCTGTGCGGGTTCAACGAGATGCGCGGGGTGTGCTTTACATCAGCAACACGGATTGAATTCGCAGCATCTGTTTTACAGGAGTCTCTCAGGTACCTCGAGCAGTTCAACCGCAACGGCGATCGAGACAGTTAACGGGCCGACGACTTTGAAGACGACATCAAGCCAGCGCGGCTTGCGCTGGGGAGCGCTGCTGTTGCTGGCGGTGCTGCCCGTCACGCCGGGCTATGCCCGTGCGCATCACGGCGGATCGCATCATGGTGAAGCGTGGGCGCGCGACCACTTCGCTGCGGCGGAGCGCATGCGCGAGGCGCTCAATGGACGTCCCCTTGCCGAGCGCAGCCGGCGCGACTATCAACGCGTCATCAACGCCTACCGCAACGTCTACTACGGCGCGCCTACGTCCGCCAAGGCCGATCCCAGCGTCGTGGCCGTGGCCGAGACGCTGGTCGAGATGGGACGCCGCTTCGATGACGACAAAATCCTGAACGAAGCCATCAGCCAGTACCGTTTCCTGCGGCGCGAGTATCCTGGCAGCAAGTACCGTTGCGATGCCCTGTTCACGATCGGCGAGATTTACAGCGACGACCTGAATAATCCCCAACAGGCTCGGGCCACGTTCCAGGAGTTTTTGCAGCGCTATCCGCACAACCGCCTGGTCGAAGATGCGAGGAAGGCGATCGCAGACCTCAATCGCGAGGCTGAAGCGGAGAAGAAAGCGGAAGCTGAACAAAAGGCTGACGCTGACAACAAGGCGGCCGAGGCAGCGAAGAATTCCGCCATCCAGAAAACGCCGAGCGAAGCTGAGAAGAAGACCGGTAAGGAAACGGCTGACAACGCCCGCGACGCCGAAGATTCCCCGGCCCAAGACGCAGAAGCGCATGCCGACACCGCGCAGGAGACCTCCGGGCACGACTCCGAGCGTCCCCCGGGACGCCTGCCGCGGGTGACCGGAATTCGGCATTGGTCGACGCCGGATTACACCCGCGTGGCGATCGATCTGGAGAGCGAGGTAAAGTTTGGGTCGTCGCGGATCGACCATCCCGACCGCATCTTCTTCGATCTGCGCGGTACTAAGCTGGCTTCAACGCTGGTGGGCAAGAGTTTCGATGTCGACGATGGGTTCCTCAAGAAGATTCGCGTGGCGCAATTCGAGCCCGGCCGCACCCGGGTGGTGCTTGAAGTGGACGATCTTTCCGACTATGACGCATTCCTGCTGCCGAATCCTTACCGGTTGATTATTGATATCCACGGGAAGGACATGGGCAAGAACGTGCGCAGTAAGCCCAAAGTTCCGGCGGAAGCTGGTGCCGGTGACGCCGAGACAGTTGCGAAGGAAGACTCGAACCAGGAGGCTCCACCAGTTTCGGCGAAGGCTGAGTCCCGGGTCCAGCCGAAGAGCGAATCAAGGAAAGACGATCTGCTGGCTAAGGCGGGCAAGGTTCCGGTTAACAGCGAGGATGTCGGCGACGACGTAACCATTATCCAGAAGAGTGACCCATCGAGTTCGAAGGTCTCCTCGCAGACGAATGGCGCCCAGACTGCAGCGGCGGCAAAGGCAAAGAGCGGAGAGGTTAAGGCCGTAACCAAGGTCGTGGTCGAAGCAGACGATGACGACGAGGAGCCTCCCGTAACCGCGGCGCAGCGGAGGCATACCGTTTCGACCTCGAATGCCTCTCGCAAGAAAAGCGACAGTTCGGCAGAGGCTGAGTTGCCGACTGACGACAAGTTGGCCAGCGACAAGGCCGATCACTCTGCAACTCGCCGTTCCCACGGAAAATCTTCGTCGCAGCCGAAAAGGAACGAAGATGCCGCAGACATCCGCGAAGCGAGCCCCACGGCGCGCGGCGATCGCTCGCTGATTCGCGCCCTGGGGCTGAAGATTGGCAAGATTGTGATTGATCCCGGCCACGGCGGGCACGATACTGGGACGATCGGACCGAACGGCCTGGAGGAAAAGGACCTGGTGCTCGAGGTCGGCCGACGCCTGGGTAAATTACTGGAGACGCGCCTCGGCGCCGAGGTCGTCTACACTCGCAAGAACGACACGTTCATTCCGCTCGAAACCCGCACCGCCATCGCCAATCAGCAACGCGCCGACCTGTTCATCTCGATTCACGCCAACTCCAGTCAGGATCCGGACGCGCGCGGAGTCGAGACCTACTACCTGAATTTCACGTCCTCACCCGACGCTCTGGAAGTAGCCGCCCGCGAGAATGCCGTGTCGGAGAAGTCGATCTACGAACTGGGTGACTTAGTCAAGAAAATCGCGCTAAAGGAAAAGATCGAAGAGTCGCGCGAATTCGCCGGCGACGTGCAGGAATCGCTGCACAGCGGACTGGCCGCGAAGAACCCCGGCATCCGCAACCGCGGCGTGAAGAAAGCGCCGTTCATCGTGCTCATCGGCGCGAATATGCCTTCAATCCTGGCCGAGATTTCCTTTGTCAGCAATCCTGGCGATGAACACCGCCTGGGGACCAGCGAATACCGCCAGCGTATCGCCGAATCGCTCTACCGCGGCATCGCCAAGTATGTGAATGGATTGAGCGGAGTGAAAGTGGCCAGCAAACTCGAGAAAGTGAGCGGCCAGTAAGGCTCCCACCTAGACTACAACCTCGCACGCAGTAAAGGCAGCAAAATCGCGGGTACAGTTTGCTTCCTGACCAATATCCCCGTCTTCGCCTACTCTGGATTCATAGCCTTCTTCTTCGCTATGGGTGGTCCGAGGTGAGTTGCTCACAACTGAGCGAATGAAGGGATTTTATTGGGTTCTGAGCGTAATGGCCTGGTTTCGCCAGCCACTGGATTCGCGGCGGCTTCTGCGGATAAAGTCTCTCGATGGCACCACGCGCATCGTTCTTCGTTAGCAGTCTCATCGGCGCAATGTGTTTGTTCTCTATCACTGCGAGAGCCGCAGACATTCAAATCAAGAAAACATCATTCGGAACGGGCGCGGAGGTGGGTTTCGGATTTGTCCAGTACCACAACACCCACATCTGGTTTCGAGTGATTTTTATCTCAGACGACTTCTTCAAAGACATCCAAGAGCATAAGACCTCGCACGGGATAGAGTTTCGCAAGAAGAAAGAGAAAAAGATATACACCGACTTCCCTGACCGACTGGTGGTGGTCATTGAAGCACATCCACTAAAGCTCGGAACCGCAACCGTGCTAACTCCACCTGACTACGCCGCTGGCCTTATGGAGAAGCCATCGTTCCAACTTTCTTGGGAGAGGGGCGACGAAACGCGCCCAGTGGTTGTGCAAGCAACAGAAGAACACCACCACCCGCTGAGTTCCGGCTGGAGTTATGTTCTCACGGTGACTACTGCGACTGTGCCTCTGACTGACAGTCTAGCGATCGACGTTTCCTTGCGACAGGGCATTTGCCGAACGCATTTGACAGCAAACTTGGATAGTCGGAAACAAAGGCTCATCCCCAGTACCTGCAAATGAAACAGCACGAGATCAAGACAGTAGTTGGCGTAAAATCCCCATTACACTCGCTGACTTGGCCGCGAGTGTCATCACCTGGTTCCGCGAACAGTCGGAGAGCCAGGACCGCATCGCCCGGCCCTATTCCGACGCCTGGAACTCCATGTTCTCGTCGACGGAAAGCTGGGCGGGGGTGCCCGAGGTGTTCTCGCCGGAACGGGTAGCCACCACACGAAAGCCGCTGGCACTGGTTTGTACCTCGTAGGTGTAAGGAGGACGCTGCCGGGCCACGGTTATGTAGTTGGTCGAGATCAGCTCGTCGAGGGAGGCATACTTTCCTTCGCTGGCGAAGTACCGGCGCTCCGCCGAGGCGATACTGATGAGATCGCTCCGCACGCCGGTAATGTTGATGGCGCCCTTCGGATTGTTCGCTCCGGCCGGGGCGGAAGAACTCTGCACCTGCCTGGAATAAAGGTACAGGCCGATAGCCATCACAACCACAACGCTGATAAAGCCGAAAAGACGACCCATGAGTTTTCCCCCCGAGCAATTGCACTGCGAAACGGGGCGGCTGACAAGTAACTGGAGGGCAGTAACCGCAGGGTTCTTTTAGCCAATAGAGGTTGCGGAAAAGTAATTCAGGGATAGCTGTCGCGAGTGCGCATCCGCACCAACAAATCCTGGGCGAGATGTCCGAGATGCGTTTCTAGGGGGAGTCTACTGAATCGAGCTTCCTACCTGCGAGAAGATATTCCCTGCGTTGGATCCGATCAGACGGACCGTGCCGACCACGATCACCAGTACGACTGCCAGAATGATCGAGTACTCGGCGACGTCCTGACCTTCCTCATCCGACCACAAATTGTTGACCCAATAATTGCGTTTTGCGTTGCGCATGCTTTCTCCGTTGGCTCTTACAGAACGCCCGGCGCTTGGGAAACTGCCACCGAAATGGGCTCGCTATTAAACTCGGCAAAGCCCATCCCCCAAGCTTCCTTGTCCTGCGTGAGCGCCCGCAGCCCTACTTGAAACTCAGACGTTCCCTTCAATTTCTTCGTCCATACCACGCGAT
>CAVTNF010000004.1:0-705887 GCA_963735975.1 uncultured Acidobacteriaceae bacterium | reverse complement strand
CCCATCCAGCTAAGTCTCCGCTGGAACTCTGACACCGCGCTACCGGGAAAACTGTTCCCTATTGACCAGTGTCGGTGGAAAATGCGCGTGCGTTCCGTACAGCGCACCGTGACAAAGTTCCTTTATGTCTGCACGATTCACCTCGGGCTAGCTCAAGGAGAGAACATCCGCAGGTCTGGCGCAACTTGGACTTGGCTGCGCGTGACACTTAGTCAATAAACTCAGAAACCGCGGTGCGCAAACTCTTTACGCAAACTACATGGGATTGGCTGACGCGAGAGTGAGCACTCTTGCTCAGAACCCTGCTTGCACCGCTGCTAAGGTCGAATCACAGAGAATTCGGAGGGCAAAGACAATGTTAGAGAATGCTAAGCATTTGAGAGGTCTTGTGATCCAGGCCACGGATGGCGAGATTGGAACTGTAGATCAATTATATTTCGACGACGAGTCATGGGCCATCCGTTATCTCACCGGCAACCGGAGGCTGGCTGAGGACCGGGAAGTTTTGATCTCACCATTCTCTGTGACGAACGTAGATTGGCCAGCCAAGAGGTTGGATGTGGCGCTGACGAAAAAGCAAGTCAAGGACAGCCCCAGCATCGATACCCAGCGGCCAGTTTCCCGGCAGTATGAGACCGAATATCTCGGTTATTACGGTTATCCCAATTATTGGAGCGGACCCTTCCTGTGGGGACCAGGGGCCTCTCCGTCGAGCTTGTCGACTCGAATCGCGACTCCCAAGGAAGTGCTGGCGGAAAGGATCCGGAGAGCGTCGATGGACTCGCATCTACGCAGTACTGGAGCCGTCACCGGCTATCACATTGAGGCTATGGATGGCGAAATCGGCCATGTTGCAGGATTTTTCATGGACGATGAAACCTGGGCCATCCGCTACATTGAGGTGGCAACGCGCAATTGGTGGCCGGGGAAGAAGGTACTGTTTTCACCCGCGTGGATTCAAAAGGTCAGTTGGGTAAAATCCAAGGTTTATGTCGGCCTCTACCGGGATGCGATCCAGACGGCGCCGCTCTTCGTCGATTCCGTGCCGCTCACTCGTGAATATGAAGACCGGCTCTACCGTCACTATGGCCGGCCCCCTTATTGGGTGCACGAAGGCGAACACAAGCCTGTTTTCTCCCTAAGCGGCGCTTAAGTAGGGCATGGGCATCCGGCAAAACGGCTGCCCATGATTTTCGCTTGATAATGGCCACCGCCCAACTTCCTCAATTTGAACGTTTGGAGACCAGCATGATGAACAACACCGAACACCTGCATCCGATGGGCGAGAGTCATCATAGCCACGGCCAAACTCCTTACTGGAGGCGTGCGCATCATGATTGGCGGTTCTGGTTCGGCCTTATCGCCATGCTTGTAGCCATCGGTATCTACGTCGGAACCAATGACTTGTCGATGGTGCCTTCTGGCCGCCAGAAGCAGATGCCGGCCGGTAGCCGAGTTCCATGAACTTCGTAAACGAGAGGTTTGAGCCTGGCAACTCTCGCCTTAGACGCTCAAGCGCTCATGGTGCATAACGGCTTAGCGGCAATGTATGAGCGTAAGAAACATCCTTGATCAAACAATTAGGCAGGAGATCAGCATGCAGATCCAAGTCAATACAGACCACACAATCGAAGGTCACGAGGCGCTGGCCGCTCGAATCAGGGGCGTAGTGGAGAATGCTCTGAGCCGAGTGAGCGATCACATCACGCGGGTGGAAGTCCACCTGATCGACGAGAGCGGCCCTAAGAGCCGCAAGAATAACAAACGTTGCATGATGGAGGCGCGCCTCGAAGGCCGCCAGCCCATCGCGGTCACCGACGAAGCAGCGACTCTGGAACTGGCCGTCGACGGCGCCGCAGATAAGTTAGCTCGATTGATTGAGCATACCCTCGGCAAATTGCACGATCAACGGACGCACAGGACTGATCCGCCTCCTCGCGAGCCGACATTCTCAGACCAGTCATGATCGACACCACTGTAAGTCTGGCTGTCGACGACCGGGAAGGAGCCTTGAACCAGGCCCTTCTGTATCCTCTGCGATTCGAACCGATCTATCAGTATCGGCTGTGGGGCGGCCGGCATTTAGCCAACCTGCTCACCACCCCTCTACCTAGTGGACCGATCGGCGAAGCGTGGATACTCAGCGACCGCGATGACCATCAGAGCCAAGTGGCCGAAGGGCCTCTCAAAGGGCAGACCATCGGTCAATTGCTACAGCAGTTTCCAGAACAAATGCTGGGAAGGCTGGCCCGCAAGCTTTCGGCGATTTCCACTGCTGCTGAAGTTCCTCGATGTGCATGAAATGCTCTCGGTTCAAGTGCATCCGACGAAAGCGAACAAGAACCTGTTGCCCGCGGGTGAGACCGCGAAGACCGAAGCCTGGGTCGTGCTGGAAGCCGGGCCAGAAAGCCGCATCTATGCGGGCCTCAAGCCAGAGACAACGGAAGCCGATCTGCGGCGGGCGCTTGCGAATGGGACGGTGGCGAACTACCTCGCATATTTGACTCCGAAGCCCGGCGACGCCGTTTTCCTCCGCGCAGGAACGGTGCACTCTCTGGGCGGCGACCTTGTGGTGTTCGAGATTCAGCAGAATAGCGACGTTACGTTTCGCCTGTACGACTGGGACCATATTGACCCGAAGACGGGAAAGCCCCGGTCACTTCAAGTCGATCAGGCGATTGCCTGCATTGATTTTGCGGAGGGACCCGTCGGCCGGGTTGCCCCGGTGATGGAGGCAACGACGCCGGTGAAACGCGAGAGACTGTTTCACGGTGAACATTTCTGGTTGTGGCGCCTGCGCGGACAGTCGCCGTTCACTGTCGGCGCCGCAGGTGTGCCGCACTTGCTGGTATGCATCGGAGGCGGTGGACAGGTCGAGCACGGAGGGGCCACTTACGCTGTCCGAAAAGGCGATGTATTTCTGTTGCCGGCGATGATCGGTGCGTGTACTTTTCGGCCCCGCAGCGCAGTGAACCTGTTGGAAATTGCGCTGCCGGATTGAAATATCGAGAATTCAGAGGCAGAAACGGGGAACATGGTGAAAAAGCTAATCGTGTTTGATCTGGACGGAACGCTTGCCGAGAGTAAATCGGCTGTTGATCCTGAAATGTCGGGACTGCTGCACGACCTTCTCGGAATTGTCAAAGTAGCCGTGATTTCCGGAGGAGGTTGGCCGCAGTTTGAAAAGCAAGTTATCTCTAAACTCCCTCATGACGAACACCTGAGGGAGCTATCCCTGCTTCCTACCTGTGGAACAAAGTTCTACCAGTACTCAGGAGAGTGGAAAAAACTCTACGAAGAAGATTTCACCAGGGATGAACGAGAGAAGATACTCAGTTCTCTCAAAAAAGCGCTGGGAGAAGCTGGTTACAAAGTCGCAAAGGTCTGGGGAGAAGTCATCGAAGACCGGGGAAGCCAGATAACATTTTCCGCATTAGGTCAGCAGGCGCCGTTAGAAGAAAAAAACAAATGGGACCCCGATTACATCAAACGGAAGAAGATCAAAGCGATTCTTGACAAAATTATTCCCCAGTTTTCTGTCCGAATCGGCGGCTCGACGTCGATTGATATCACGAAACCTGGCATTGATAAGGCATACGGAATCGGAAAGCTGCGAGACCTCCTGCACATTTCATTGAAGGAGATGATTTACATCGGCGATGCCTTGTTCGTGGGAGGGAACGACTATCCCGCCGAAAAAGCAGGCGTGGATTCTATCCCAGTTAAGGGTCCCGAGGAGACGAAGCGAGTTATCGAAGCCATCATCGCTTGCTTAGCAGATCGCGATCAGGCGGCGTGATGAGAATCGCGGAGGCATTAATGAGCGGATTCAAGTTGCGGCGCCTGGCAATGTTGATGGAGCCGGAGCCGGGGAATCCGCAGGAGATCGAAGGCGTCTTGAATCCGGCCGCCGCTCGTGGCCCGGACGGTGAACTTTACCTGTTCCCGCGCCTGGTTGCGCGGGGGAATTACTCGCGCATTGGCATTGCGCGAGTACGATTCAATGAAGCCGGCGATCCGGCAGGCGTTGAGCGGCTCGGCATCGCACTGGAGCCGGAAGCCGATTATGAGCTGCACCTTGACGGCAGTGGCGGCTGCGAGGATCCCCGCATCACGTTTGTGGAACCGCTTCAGCGTTACATAATGACTTACACGGCGTTTTCGTCCCGTGGCCCACGGATCGCCCTGGCGATATCGCAGGATTTGTTTCACTGGAAGCGACTGGGGCTCGCGACCTTTGCTGAGTTTCAAGGCATCGATTTCGTTCACGTGGACAACAAGGATGCCAGCCTCTTCCCCGTCGCCATTCCCAATCACGCCGGGAAAATGCAGATGGCCATCCTCCACAGACCCCTTTTCCCTGGCACTCGTCCCGAAGAAACCGCGTGCCAGGCTGAATCGCGGGTGGTGGACCTTGATCATGAAAGCATCTGGATTTCCTACTGCCCGATGGCCTTGGACGGCCCCGAACCTGGTCACCTAGGCTTGTTTAATTCGCATCATCGGCTGGCCACCCCGGTATCGCCGTGGGAGCGGCTCAAGATCGGCGGAGGCGCTCCGCCCATCCTGACGCGGCACGGCTGGCTGATCGTCTATCACGGCGTCAGCGAAATCGACAAAGCCAACTACGACGCACACCAACTGTGCTACTCGGCCGGGGTGATGGTGCTCTCGAAAGAGCATCCACAGATGATTCGCTATCGTTCGGCAGAACCGGTGTTGACGCCGGCGCTGCCGCAGGAATGCCACGGTACGGTCCCGCATGTCGTGTTCCCCACCGGCATCGACCGTCGCGACGATCTCGGCTTACCGAACCGCTTCGACGTTTACTACGGGATGGCCGACTACCGGATCGGCGTGGCACGACTTGAACTGCCGGATGTCTTGCCGCCGGAAGGCGTTGCTGACTCACCGGAAGCAAGAGTGTAAGCGTACCTGAGTTTAGGAATTCAAAACACTTGCGCCACTGGTACGGAGGATTAGCTTTCTGCGAGAGGTGGGAATCTTCGTCTGTCGGGTTCTCCTGCATAGATCATCAACGGCGATTGTTATGCATCTGTTCTGGCGCTTCTCACTTCTCCGCGAGATGCCAAGGCGAGCAAAGACAAAATCCGCGATATCGCAACCTTCGATCTCAGCGGCGAAGCCTGAGGGCCACAAGGATACGGGCCATACGGCCGAGGGTAGTCCCCGGAGCTCTTCTCGCATCCGCGGAGTCTCTTCCTCCCATGGGTGAGCACTCTTGCTCAGACGACTTTCTCCTGGAGTGCTACCGTCGAGGCGTGCTTCCAAGTTGCGCGTCATGGATCATCTTTGCCCCAACATCTTGGCGAGCCCACAAAGCAGAAAACAATCTACGTTCAACCTGCATGTAGGAACTGTATGACAGCGGTTCTCAATAAAAACGGACAGCCGACCCGTGACTCGAATTCTCTTTGACCGTATCCTTTTTGCGACTGATTTTTCACCAGCCTCGATAGTAGCGCTGCCCTACGCCACGGCCATCGCTCGCCACTTTGGCGCAAAACTATATCTGGTGTACGTGATTCCCCCCGATGCGTATGACTTGATTCCAGTGGACGAGCGAGATCCCGCCCTCGAAAATATACGGGCTCACGCGGAAGGACGGATGGCCGCGGTGCGAGCAAGGCCGCTTCTCAAAGGACTTTCGCACGAGGTGCTTGTCGATCACGGGGTTGTTTGGCCGATGCTCTCGGCGATGGCGGAAAAGCACGAAATCAATTTGATTGTGATCGGCACTCACGGCCGGCGCGGCGTCGAAAAGATGCTGCTGGGATCGATTGCCGAGGAAATCCTGCGGTGCGCGCAACGTCCGGTGTTAATGGTTGGGCCAGAGAGTTCGGTAGCCCCGGAAACAGAGGCCCGGCTGAAGCACATTCTTTACGCGACGGATTTCTCCCCGGAGTCTGAGCCGGCGATGCATTACGCGTGCGCTTTAGCCAAGGAATATAACGCCGCGCTTTTCTTCTTACACGTCGCCGAGGATGTCTGGCAAGAGCCGCTCTCAACCAGGATGCAGGCTGCCGACTTTTTCCGCCTGCGCCTGATGGAAAAGCACTGGGCATTAGAAGAAGGCGTCGCACCGGAGTTCCACGTTGAGTTTGGCGTGCCCGCCGAATTTATCTTGGAGACCGCCGGTAAGTTAGAGATCGAACTGATCGTGCTGGGTGTGCGCGGTACTCGCTTTCCGCGAGTAGCTGCTCATTTGCCTGGACCCACAGCCTACGATGTGGTTTCTCATGCGCGCTGTCCCGTGTTGGTCGTACGGGGCGGACCTCAACACGAGAAATGAGGCGCGCATCGGGAGCGGACTGGTGACGGATTGAAGGCATAAAATTATTAGGAGGAACGGATCGCGGTATTGGCCTCCAACGCCACCAGCGAGGGACGATAACACGATCAAACTGGATAAACGAAAGTGAGGCTACTCATGTCTAGACATGATAAGAAAAAAGCGTCACAAGGAGATATTCCGGCTGTCACGTCTCAGAAGGAAACGCGTTCCAACGTTCCCTCCGTTCCGAGCACTTCGCATGAAGCCACTGCCCATTTTTCGACGCCGGGGCCCGCCGAGCACATCATTCGTCAGCGTGCCTACGAGCTGTACGAAAAACGGGGGCGCGAGGACGGCCATGCGGAAGAAGACTGGTTGCATGCTGAAGCGGAGGTCCTAAGTACAGTTTTCAGGAGAGCAGTTGGATAGTACTGGCACCGTGGACGGCCTCGCAACCTGGTTGGAGGTGGAAAGCGATGAAATTCAATACCAAAGCCCTAGCCTTGACTTCGGCGATCCTGTGGGGATTGGCGATGCTAGTGATGGGCGTAGCCAATTTGATCTGGGGTAACAATGGTCAGCAGTTCCTTCAGACAATGTCGTCGGTCTACCCCGGCTACCATGCAACTCGCAGCATTGCAGAAGTTGTCATCGGGACGATTTACGGAACCGTAGATGGACTCATCGGTGGCGCGGTCTTTGCCTGGCTCTACAATCAGTTCGCCAGACCTGGCGCCTGAGCAATAGTGGGCCTGCTGAAAGCGGAGGCCGCTAGGATCCGCTTGTGAGCGTTCCAGAGCCAAGGAGTCGCTGTCTTACGCCTGAAGAGGCGAAGCGTTTCTGTGACCGCCTGGCTCTGGCAGGAGCAACGCCTTTACGAAAGTCCCGCCATCAGCGAACTGATCGGAGGGTGTCTATGCAGCGTAGGTCATTTCTGAAGGGCGCTGGAATCGTAACAATTCTCGTCGCGGGTGGTGCAGTCTGGCGAGCGGAAGATCAGGGTGTGTTCAACGTTGGGCAAGGCCCTGCTTATGCGCCTTGGAAAGATTGGCAAAAGGACGCGAGTGCAGGCCCGCTCCTACTGGTCAGAAGTGCCATCCTCGCTGCAAGCCCGCACAATACTCAGCCGTGGTTATTTCGCGTCTCAAGTTCCAGCATTGAACTCTATGCCGACACAACACGAAACACTGGTGCCCTCGACCCCTATCGCCGGGAACAGCACATTGCGCTGGGGTGTGCCTTAGAGAATCTGATGCTGGCGGCAGATGCGAATGGCTACAACGCTTCTGCCACTCTGCTTTCCGGAACGCTCGATGGAAGTTCTGGCGATAAGGTTCAGTTGGTCGCCCGTGTGGAGCTCGCTCCGGGCATGCGACAGAATAATGAGCTTTACAACGCCATTCCGAACCGACACACGAACCGAAACCCTTACGATCCGAAAAGACTAGTTTCGTCTGAATTTATGGAATTGTTGAGTCAGTTGTCTGATTCGGAGTCGGACGTAAAGATATTTCTCATTGCCGCGGAAGCAGATCGGAAAAGGATGGCCGAAATCATATCCGCAGCCAACAACGTTCTCTACGCCGACCCGGAAGTGAAACGCGGCAGTGAGCGATGGATTCGCATCAGATGGAGTTCCGTGCAGAAATATCGAGACGGCCTAACAATTGATGCTGCGGGACTGGCACCAATGACAGCGGCGGTGGCGAAGTTCGTGCCTTTGTCCGTCCTCCGGTGGATGGTGTCCGAAAAGGAAGACCTTTACCTCAAATTGCTTCAAACTCCACCGATGTTCGGAATAATCGCAGTGCGCGACCGCTGCGATCAGCAGCAGAGCCTGCGTGCGGGGAGGGTTTGGCAACGGGCGCATCTGCTAGCTACTAGCCACGAGTTGGCTGCACGTCCGGCGAACGAGGCGGTGGAAATGGTGGATCATGAGCGTAAGTTGGGGCAGGAACCTCGCCACGAGAAACTGCTTGCCGGGTTGACGGGAGATGCCACGTGGCAGCCGACATTCACGTTCTACATGGGATATCCAATACGGCCAGCGGCTGCCAGTCCTAGACGCTCAGTTCAGGACGTGGTGCTGTGAACTTGTAACCGATGGTCGGCGCACTCGCTCTGGTATGCGGAGTGAATCGGGACAAATGCTCACTCGAACAGGCGAGACAGTCCCCGGTTCCGAGCCTCGCTAAGATACTGGCTAATGTGATCTTGACTTGAATCCGCCGTAGGTCAGGTAGACGCCGAGGACGAGCGAAATAGCCCCGTAGACATAGAAAAGCTCCTGGTAGTGAAGCTGCCTGAAAAAAAAGCCTGCTTCTAACTCTGGTGGCAGGAACAAGAAGAACAGGCTCTTGATCAGCGTCATCCAACCGACGAGGGTGACGATTACCGCCAGCGCACCCCCCGACCAAATATTGTGCGCGAGAACCATCGCCAGACCAGCGACCAACATGATCGCGCCAAGGACGAACATCATTGATGGATCGCGAAGAACTGCTGTCACCGACTCCAAAGACGCTTGTTTGTGGGTGATCATGGATAGCGCGACGAGAATACAGTACAGGCCAATCAGCCTGCTAAGAAAAAGTGTACGCGGCAACATAGTGCCCTCCAAAAGAATCAGGGATTTGTCTGCCAAGCATAGCGAGCAACGAAGTTGTCCTGCTCGGATGGACAGCTACATGACAACCATGCGCAAGTCAGCGGCAGCGCAACTTCGGCACCCGCAGGGACTATGCCGCGAAGTTTGGATACAACGTATTCGGGTGTGAACCTTTCCAGAATCAGTGCCAGTCTACGGTTGGTTGTCGCTTGACTCTGCGCGACGTTGCGCCAGAGCTTCCCGCGCCCTCGACGGTTTGGTCTTCCCCAGCAACATGTATTGCACCGTACGCAATCTCATGCCCAGCGCTCTTTGCGCTTGGATTGTATCCATCGCATCCACGACAAGGTGGATGGAGCGCCTTTGCTTAGATGCGCACGCTTTCCGTGTACGCTTAGCCGTCTTTTCATCTCAAGACACGTGAAGTCGTCCGCGGAAAGCAGGATGATCGGCAGGTTGGGAAACCGTTGCTTGATATGGCAGGCGACGCCTTCCGCGTCCATACCTTCCTGTTTGTACTCCAGCAGAACTGCAGCCACCGACGTTTCCTCTAACATCTTCATCGCCGTGTAGCCGCTCGACGCTATCTCGACGCGATAATCATGAGATTCCAGCGTTGCCTTGCGAAACTCCAGCACTTGTGGACGGTCGTCTATGCACAACACAGTAGGGGAGTCCATGGCCACATCTCCTCTGGATAGTCACAAGCTGTATTTGGCTCACCGTGGCCGGGCGTGATAACACGCAATGCGGAACACATCCGCACGACGTATATATCACGCTGCGATCGAAAAGAGCCTTCCGCTAGCAGTAAGGCATGGTTGCAAAATAAGCAGCCGAAGGGCGCCTGTCTGTTCAAAATTGACCACCTTCCGACAACGGCAATGGGGGCCTAGGAGCTGATTGCCGACTGTGCCTGCGTCCCAACGGACTCAGGGGATTGCAACATTCCGAGGTGCGCGGTGTATACTCGAATTGGGGTGGTTACCACCTTCTCCTCTTTCAGGTTTCCTGAACTAAGTCAGCCCATCTGAAGTTTTCTCTTCTTAGGCTTTCGAAGAAAGCCGCGTACCCCATGCATTCGAATGAGATCCTGCACGAAGTTCAGCAACTCTACAACGTGAGTGACCGTCTTGACACGCTGGCAGAGCAACATCCTCTCGTCTCAGAAGCACTCATCACGATCTCGGGAAGCGTTCGTAATACCGCCACTTTGTTGGAGGTGCTCGTCGCGACGAGAATGACGCCGCTGTCCGGATTAGATCCAGCAAGTGCCTGATTTGCTTATCGCTGTCTGGCGGCTCTCATGAATCCCCCCATGATCGAATCGAACAACTGATTCTGAATCATTTGTTCTGCCACCGTCGTAAGCCTCAAGATCGAGGATCAGCAGTTCGGCAGGCTGTTGGCATCCCAAATCTGTTGGTATCCCAAATGAAGAGGGCCGGAATCGTCTTGCGGTAGTGTCTTAAATATGGCGAATTATCGATTCCGGCGCTGCTGTGCTTCAAGTCCGCGACCCCGAGATTGGCGTCTTAAAGCCAAAGACTTAGGCGGAGATCGACAATTTCACCTGGTTCGGTGGCAGGCGCTGGGAGGAATATCGGCGGAGGAACATGCGCACATATTCCTCTACGAGCCGCGAGGTGTTATCGGCTCTCAGGATCACACATGTGTTGAAGCACAACGACGGATCGGAAAGCGGTTTTACGACTACCCCATCAGCATGAAAGCCGGTCGTGGAAGGCTGCGTAAGAATAGCGACACCTAAGTGCTCCGATACCAAGTCCACTGCCTGCTGTGGCGCAATGACATCGTGAGCGTGCTTGGGAGCGATGGACCCACATTGTGCTGCATTCATGATTGCCTCAAACACCACTGGATCAAAACGTTTCGGAAATAGAATCCACTCGTCCTTGGCCAAGTCCTCGAGAACCAGACGTTCTTTGTGAGCAGCGGGGTGGTTCTCTGGAAGTACAGCGTAAAGCGGAGCAGGAGCAAACGGCACAGCCGTGATCTGGGCATCCTGCGGTGGCGCTGTCACCAGGGCGAGGTTGACTTCTCCAACAAGTACGCTATGGACCGACTCCCTTGCAAACTGAGTCTTTAGTCGAATTTCGAGCACAGAGGAAGTCGGATTGCAAGCAACGCGGAAACCCAGTCGTGATTGGCATAGGGTGAGCGCCCAATCGTCAAGATACTATCGGACCCGTCGTGGGCAGCCCGAGCGAGATGCACGGCTCGCTCCGTATGCGAGAGCGCAGAGCGGGCCTCTTGAACGAAGAGACGCCCTGCATCCGTGAGTTCCACAACCCGTCGCTTATTGCGAGTGAACAGGTGGAACTGATGCTCGGCTTCGAGGTCCGTAATCTGTTTGCTGAGCGCAGGCTGGGTGATATGCAGTCGGTCCGCGGCCCGCCGGAAGTTCAGCTCATCGGCCAAGGCAATGACTGCAAGCAGGTGACGGATTTCAACGCTGGGAAACACGGCTCCAAGCCCCGTTCAAGAGTTGGGTGACACCAGGTGCTTCGTCCTGCCATTTGCATGCGAAGCGACGAGTGGTTATGGGCTTGGAACCCGGCCAGGTCTGTAAAGTTTCGTGAAGGACAAAATAAAATTACAAACCATCGATCCGAAAGCGGCTCCAGACGGAGGTTCCGGGGTATTGCGGTCGGCAGACTGGCTCGGGACGGGAGGGTAATGGGCCTTCAAACACGAGCGCAATCGTTCACGGTTGTGCGTTGGCAAAAGAAAGCTTCAAAGGGTGGGGTTGGACCGTTGACACCGCTGCGCCGGGCTCCAATTCGATAAGAAATGGCGGAGTGCGAACTCACACTCCGCCGGGAATCTAGGGGGAGTGGCCTAGCAGCCCGTGGCGGAACGACTCATAATGCGCGAGCGAGGACGAGGTGTGCGGCAACGAAAAGAGGGTGCTATCCGCAGGCCAACCGGGCGAGTGAACCGCCAAATTAACGAACCGACCGTCGTCAGGTTCAGCAGAGTGCGCAAAAGTCGTGAAGACACTTATCCAGCACGGTTTTTTAGCTCGCGCGGCGTACCCGCTCCCAGCAGTTTTCGCAGAATCAGGCTCAGGTTGAACGCTCCCAGATGTACCAACTGCCGTTTCAGAATGTTCTCCCGCCCCGCAGATGGCAGCGTCGCATCCCGCCTGTCTCGTAGCAGTGCGCGAAGCTGCGTTCGATCAGCTCCCCGCGCCGTCGGAGTAAGCTCATGCCGTACTCGCCTCGCACTCGTCGCCGGTTCGCGTACACCGCCTGCTGCTCGGCACGTTTGTCTTGCCAGTCGCGCCGTCCCTTCTGCTTCTTCTCCGGAATGTAAGGGCGCACCTCATAACTCTGCATTCGCTGCACGACCGCACCGCTGTGGTAGCCTTTGTCCGTCACCAGTTCTTCGATCCCTTGCAGGTGGACCTTCGGTTTGTCCTGGAGCCGCAACTCGGCCTCCCGTCGGATCTGTTCGGCGACCTGCTCGCCCGCCTCGCATAACGTTTCATCAAGCCCCCAGTCGCGCATGATAGAAGCGCGCACATAATCCCTCCACAAACTCGTCGAACCGGGCACTCTCCAGTAATTCGTTCATGTAAATGCTCCAAGATAATGTCACCCCATAACTGCAACGAGATTCTGTCACCCTCCAAGGATGGTGACGATGAGTCAGAAAGAGTTCCAACGAGTGAAAGTGATTGAAAATGCGGCAGGCGGGAGGCTGAGCGTACGCGAAGCCTCCTGCCTGCTGCATTTGAGCGAGCGCCAGGTGCAGCGGCTCAAGCGCCGTTATCAGCCCAACTCCACAGATTGGGTACACCACGGCAATCGCGGACGCGCCGCGCCCTGGGCCATTTCCGTTCCCCAGAAGCAGTTGATCTTAACCTTAGCGCGCGGCAAGTATCAGGGCTTTAACGATTCTCATCTCACGGAAAAACTTCACTCCGAAGAAAACCTCACCGTCGGCCGCGAAACCGTGCGGCGCATCTTGCGAGCCGCCAAACTGGCCTCGCCGCAGAAGCGCCGGCCCCGCAAATATCGCTCTCGCCGCCCGCCCCGCCCGCGCTTCGGCATGATGGTGCTCACCGATGCCAGCTGCCATGATTGGCTCGAAGGCCGTGGCCCCGAGCTCACCCTCATCGGCTTTCAGGACGACGCCACCGGCCAGATCCTGGCCGCTCACTTCCAACTCGAAGCCGAAAATACGCTGGGCTATCTTCGTGCTCTGCATGCCATGATCCTTGCGCACGGCCTTCCCCTCAGCCTCTACCACGACCGTCACTCCATCTTCCAGCGCAACGATTCGTACTGGAGTCTCGCCGAGCAGCTCGCCGGAAAACAATCTCCCACTCAGCTGGGACGGGCTCTCGAGCAGCTCGGCATCCAGCAGATCCCCGCCTATTCACCCCAAGCCAAGGGCCGCATCGAGCGCGCCTGGCGCACCTGCCAGGACCGCTTGGTCAGCGAACTTCGTCTGGCTCAAGCCACCACCGTCGAGCAAGCCAACATTGTGCTGGCCCGCTTCTGCGCCGACTACAACCAGCGCTTCGCCCGTCCCGCCGCCGAGGCTGCCTGCGACTTCCGCCGCCTGCCCCGCCGCTTCGATCTCGCCCGTTGCCTCAGCTTGCACTACCAGCGGGTCGTCGCCGCCGATCACACCGTCACTCTGGGGGCGCAGTCGATCGCGCTGCCACCCTTGCCCGGCCATCGTGGTTACGCCGGAGAAGCAGTCGAACTCTCCCATCAACTCGATGGCGTGTTGCGCGTTTTTCGCGGAGATGTTCTCTTGCTCGCCCGACCCTCGCCCCTGGAAGAACACGCCGAGCGCCGACCCCAGCTCCTCACCTCTGCGCAGAAACGAAAATCGCCAACCCCGCGCATCTACAACCTCTCCGGCCGCCCCGCGTTGGCGGCCGTTACTTAAACGTTAAGGGGTGACAAAGTCTCGTTGCAGTTAATACGACATTTTCTCGTTGCAACAACACTCCAGTAATTCGTTCAACCGCTTATAAAAAGGATGTCCCGGTGCCACCGCCAACTCCGTGTGCGCGATCCAGATGTCTTCTTGCTTCTCACTGCCACTCCGCTTGCTCATCGCCATGCGCGCATTCTACGAACGATCCCTGTGGATCACACCTTCTTTTGTTTCAGGTACCCAGACTTGCACCACGGGCTGCTAGACTGTCTTGCGTGTCTTCGGCTTGGCTTCCGCCTTCGTTTTCTTCTTTCGTTTGGCTGCAAGTTCCTCTGCCACGGCCTTTTGCAGCTTCTCAGTATCCACCCGATAGCGCTTGGCGGCGTCCATGAGAACGTCGTCGCGGCAAATTTCCTGGCTCTACGCGTAACAATTTCCCCAGCGCCACCTCGCCGACCCCTTTTTTGAAGTCCGCTGGATGAACACTTCTCAACATTACCGTCACTACTGCGTGATGATTTCTGGCATCATCCTCGACCCATCACTGCCACTAGCTGTCTGATTGTCGATAACGACCACCAGCTAGGCTGCGACGCGGAGTAGAAGGGACTGAGATGCTACCTCTGCAGTCAGTTTCCCTTGTCTAGGCCTGGCGGTTGCCCTATTCTGAGCAGACTCCGACAGATCCCATGATCAAGCGCTTACCACTTTTGGTCCGCCACGTCATGTACAACTTGCGCGGCGGTTTTCTCGTCCGCCCGCTAGCGATCACACTCGTATTGGGTTTTGTGGGAGCAGTGCTATCAGAAGCAGAGGAGGTCTTTCCGACGCTTAGCCAGTGGGTGCCAAAGGCGTTGTTTCCCTCTCATGCCGATCCGCAGGTGGCACAGGTCATTCTCGGCGGTATCGCCGCTTCGACGATGACGGTCGTCTCCATCGTTTTCGCGATTCTGCTGATGACACTGACGCTCGCTTCCATGCAATTCTCGCCGCGGATTCTCACGGGCTTTGTGCGGGATCGGGTGACGCAATGGACACTCGGCGTATTTCTTGGGACGTTTTCCTATTGCATGGCGGCTCTGCCTGCAGCCCGCTCTTTTCCGTATCCTTTCTCGCCTGTGGCGACCGTTCTGGGCGCGATGATCCTCGCGTTTGCTTGTGTCTGTTTGTTGTTGTTTTTCATCCACCATATATCGCAAGCGATCAGCGTTAATAACATCATTGATCGGATCGCTTCCGAAACTGAAGTCATTATTGACGATCTAATGCCCAGGCCCCAGCGCTATCCCCGCCTCGGAGGCGTATATCCCGTCGACCCGACTGCTTGGGCGCCCGCACTCATCAACGAGATGTCCGGCTATGTCCGATATGTGGACAGAGCTAGGCTGGTCGAGTTAACGAAAACCTATCACGTGCAAGTGCATGCGTTTCGGCGGGTAGGCCAGTTCGTTCCGGCGGGGGCTCCATTGCTGCTTGCGTCGAAGCCAGAAAGAATTTCGGGGGAAGCCCCCAAGCAATTTCTTGCGGCTTTTGACATTGGCCCTACCAGGACTTTGCAGCAGGATGTCGAATTTGGCGTCTTGCAAATCGTGGACATCGCCCTAAGGGCGATCTCTCCCGCCGTAAATGACCCGACAAGTGCAATCAGCTGCATCGATCAGTTGAGCCGCATTTTGATCCGTTTTGCCGGGCGGGAACCAGCCGAGCAGCTACTCTTCGATCCTCCTGGGGTAGTCCGCGTAAGCATCCCATGGATCGGCTTTGAAGGGCTGCTGAATTCAGCGTTCGATCAGATCCGACTCTACGCAAAAGGAGATGTCGCGGTGAGCTTGAGGCTTTTGCGGGCTCTCGGTGATGTGGCTTCCACCACACAAAACCCCGACTATCGGAAATCGCTGGCCGAGATGACGACGCGTGTGGTTGCGGGTTGTGCCGAAAGGCTAACGGAGCAGGAACTGCGAGACATACGGATTCGGGCAAAAGAAGTGGAGTCGTTAGCTGGTTCGCTTGCAGGAGGTCTATCCGGGTATCGGACCTGACTCTCGCTAGGCATGACTCCCGAAGCGCCAGAATAGGCGTTCGTAAGTCCCGCTAGACCACATGCAGCGGTGTAAGGAAGTTTTTCTGGATAAGTATTACGCGAAGTCGCTATGCGGTGGGCAAGGAAAAATGGAAAACTGAACCTCGGCCGAGCTGACTGATGACTCCGATTTTGCCTCCGTGCAGTTCGACTATTGCTTTCGCGATTGGAAGTCCCATGCCGGTACCAGGCATCAACATGCGTTGATCTCGCCCACGATAGAATTTCTCGAAAATCATCTCTTGTTCCATCTGGTCTATACCGGGGCCTTGATCAGCCACACTTGTAATAACTTCCGAACCCTGCAATTCAACGCTGATGTGAATCGGGGCATTTGCTGGGGAATACTTCCCCGCGTTGTCGAGTAGCTGAGAAATGACCTCGGTGATTCGTTCAAGATCTATGCGCACAGGCGGAAGGTCAGAAGGAACGGAGACTTGCACCGGATGAGTGCGCAGTGCCGGCTGTGAGTTCTTAAGTGCTTGGTCTACGGCTTCGCGGATCAGGTGTGTCTCGAATCGAAAATGAAGTTGATGCGCGTCCAACTGGGCGACTTCCCCGGCCTCGCCTACGAGACGATTGAGCCGGTCACTTTCTTCATTGATCACCTGCAGCAAATCAGTGCGTTGCGGTTTGTCGAGGTTGGCCTCGGAGAGGAGCGTCTCCGCCGAGGCCTTGATCGAAGTTAACGGAGTGCGGAATTCGTGAGTAACCGAGTCCAACAAGACCGAACGCAGGCGATCGCTCTCGCGAGCCGCTTCGCTCTTTGTTAGCTTTTCCACGGTATTGGCACGTTCGATGGCGATGGCGACCAGGCTGCCAATCGCCTCCAGGCTTTCGCGCGATAGATCACATCCAGCCAGCCCCAGAGAACCGACGGACCGCACCCCCATTCGAACTGGCATGAAGCAAACCCTTTGTTGGCGGTCGAGAACCGGCTCGCCCCGGTCACTGATCGATTTCAGTTGGTCCGTTGGGAATAGAGTCCGGCTGCGGTCATCAAAGAAATATGTCTCTTGCTTGCCTTCCAGAAAAAGGGCTGCACCGCTGACTTCAAAGGACTCCGCGATGTGTTTCGGGATGATATTCAGCAATTCGAAGACGTTCTCGCTTAGCCACAACTGTTGACTGAATGCGTATAACCGTTCCACTTCCCGTCTCCGCTGGTCTGCATAGGCTGTACCTCGGCGGGCGCGCTCAGCAAGATGACTGGCGATGCCTGCGGTGACCAGGAAGGCAAACAGCGCAATCCAGTTTTGCGGGTCGGCAATTGTGAATTTAAAGATGGGTGGCAGGAAGAAAAAATTGTAAGCCGCCGTCGCAAGAACGGCAGTGAAGGTGGCGTAGCGCAGGCCCCAAGTAGTAGAGATCAGCAGGACGGCGAGCAAGAAACTGAACCCAACCGTAGTTGGGTTGAGGTGTAGCCAGCGGTAGAAGAGCAGCACGATTCCGGCAACGATCAACGCACATGTGGCCAGGCGTAGGATCGGATTGTGAAATAGTCGCTTCACGTGCGAGAGTCTCGTCGATTAGACTTCCGAACGGCTACGAGGATAATACAGAAGCATGCCGAAAACACCCGAGCAGTGGCTGGAAGAGACGGCGCCGCGCAAAAAACAGCCGATCTTCAAACTTTTCCTGGGCTACGCACCTGGCGTAGGAAAGACTTTCAACATGCTCAGTGAAGGCATTCGACGCCATAGTCGCGGTGAGGACGTGGTGATCGGAGTAGTGGAGACTCACGGGCGGGCTGGAATCGCCGAGTTGGCTACCAAGTTGGAAACCATTCCACGGCAAAACATTCAGTACAGAGGCGCTACGTTTGACGAAATGGATTTGGATGCCATTCTTGCGCGGAAGCCCCAGGTTGTGCTGGTGGATGAACTGGCGCACACAAATATAGATGGCGCCAAGCACGGAAAGCGCTACCAGGATGTGATGGATTTGCTCGATGCTCACATCGACGTGCTTTCGACCATGAATGTTCAGCACATCGAGAGCTTGATTCCGACAGTCCTGAACATTACAGGGGTCCAGGTCCGAGAAGCTGTCCCGGACTGGGTGATGCAGAAAGTTGACGAGATTGTACTCGCGGACCTGACGCCCGAAGCGCTTCAAACGCGAATGCGGCGCGGGGATGTCTATCCCCTGGACCGTGCGGAGAGAGCCCTTGGCCACTTTTTTCGGCCGGGAAACCTCATCGCCCTCCGTGAGCTGGCGTTGCGGCAAGTGGCCAGCGCTGTGGATCGAAGTCTCGAAACGTACTTGGAACGGGAGGGCATCAGCAAGAATCTCGCTTTGCGCGAGAGAATCGCAGTCTGTGTCAGCTCTAGTCCCGCGGCTCAATACCTAATTGCGCGGGCGGGACGGATGGCGCAGCGGATCGATGCAGAACTTTACGTCCTGTACATTGATGTGGGCGCGGATGAGGACCCGCAAGACCAACGGAGCTTGGCGCAGAACCTCCGGTTTGCCGAGAACCTCGGCGCAAAAGTGATCCGAAGCAAGGGAAAGAAAGTAGCCGAAGAAGTGGCTAGAATCGTAAAGGAAAATCACATCACCCAAGTTGTGTTTGGACGTTCTGCACAGGCAGGGTGGAAGCGGTACCTTTATCTTTCGGCGATACACCGATTTTTGCGGGACGCTCCTCCAGTCGATGTCCATATTGTCACGCAGGAAATGAAATGAAGCCTATGGCCAGTTCAGATGGCAAACGGAATATCTTAGTGGTGGACGACGAGCCCCAGATTACTCGGGTGCTCAAGACGACTTTGTCTGCTCAAGGCTACAGCATTCGAGCCGCCTCCGATGGCATTCAAGCGTTGGAAGAGATGAACACTTGGTCTCCGGATCTAATCATTACCGATTTACGAATGCCCAACATGGATGGTCTCGAGCTATGTCGCAAAGTCCGAGCTCAGACGCGCGTTCCAATTATCGTGTTGTCGGTTAAGGGCGAGGAGTCCGTCAAGGTAGAAGCGCTCGATGCGGGCGCAGATGATTATGTCACGAAGCCTTTTAGTGTGAACGAATTGTTAGCGCGAGTGCGCGCGGCCCTTCGCAGAGGCTCTGCTGCTGAGGAGACGGAAACTCCCGTGATCGGAATTGGCGATTTCCATGTCGATGTTCCCGGCCGAAGAGTCGAAGTTCGGAATCAGGAAGTCCACCTTACTCCGAAAGAGTTCGATGTCCTGGTCTACCTTGCCAGACACCCTGACAAGGTCGTTACGCACCGGGCTTTACTTGCGGCTGTTTGGGGGCCCAATAGTTTGGAACAGACTGAATATCTCCGCGTATGCGTCGGCCACTTGCGGAAGAAGCTCGAACCCGAGGAATCGGCCCCGCGCTACATCCTGACCGAGCCCTGGGTCGGGTATCGCTTTAATCCTGGCAACTAAGTTCACTCCGCGCTGACGTAAGGAGATTCTCACCGCTTCTTTAAACCAGCCGTTATCATCGCTGAGGCCTTGGGCTGCTCACTTTTTTTTTCTTGTTTTCTTTTTTCACTTTACCGATCTCGGCACCGTAATGCTGTGAGGCAGGTTCCCGATTCGATGACCCCGGGTAACCCCGGGTGTAGGAGAACGACGCTCGATTATGAACTCTTTATGAACCTTTTATTCAAACTTTACGGCGTTTCGTATCCAATGCTCGTGGGCGATTAAGAAGTATCGACCGGGGCGAGGGACTGAGAGTGTTTATTCCGTTGTTAATCACGATGCTTTGTATGGGAGGCGTCGCTTTTTACCTGCGATTCCTCGTTGCCCTCTACCGAGAGTTAAAGCCGCGTCGTCTTCGCATTCGTAAAGAGTCACGACTGTTAGAGAAAATGCCGAAAGTAGATCGGCAGCCGTCGAAATCCCACCCTTCGCTTGCCGCATTGCAAATTTCAGAAATCCGCCTAGACACGAACTTTCACGAGTTCAGGAGGCACCGAGCCTAATGTCAATTCAAGAAGTAGCACCCGAACAACTGGCAGAATTGTTTCACCACTATCATCAAGCGCTTGCTCCAGAGTCTCGGTCATCGAATAAGCCGCCTTGCGAAACCTGGAACGACGTGCCAGCGCCGGAAAGAAACCGACTGGTTGCCGCTGCTCGTCTGGCACTGTTGGAGTTGGCAACGACCGCCCACGAGCGCCAGGAGTCGAGGCGATATTTTGCGAAGGCTGGAGAAGCCGAGTGGGGCTGCTGAGTACTGTACTCGACCCTAAGCGAGCTCCTCATTAGGAGAAACCAAGATGGTTGGAGGCTGGAGTCTACGGCAACTGTTTGGCGAGAGTACGAGAGAGCCATTACAGGACGGGGTCGATGCAGTCTCGACAGAGACGATCGAAATCGGCGATTTTCTCATCAACACGGTCACATGCACCGCGACCGTGCGAGGCGAGGACTTGAGATTGACATCGGAGGAGTTCGATGTCTTGGTTTTCCTCACGACTCATCCGCAGCGATGCGTCACTCCACGTACGATGCTGTCCACCAGTTGGACAGGCGATGGACTCCATCAAACAGAGTTTCTTAAGGCACTATTGAGTCTCCGAAAGAAGCTGGAAACGATCGCCGCCGGTAAGCAATACCTCCGAACAGAACCATGGGTCATCTACCGGTTCGACCCTCGCTCTTCATTCACCGCATAGCGTAACTAGGGAACCGACCGAACATACAACTCCTGATGCGATTCCATCTTTATGAATTATTTACGAACTTTTTAGACCAGTTTTACGCTGTGTGATTTTGAATAGGACAACGCGACGCACAGGTTTGAAAAGGGAAAACCAAGTAGTAATCGATGAATCCAATTTTGGAGAGTGTTATGCAAGACATTCTTTGGGTAGCAGTCACGATCGCTTTTTTTGCCGTGGGAATTGCTTACGTCCACTTTTGTGAGCGAGTGAAGTGAGGAACGGAATATGAGCCTCGAATCGATGATCATGCTTGCCGTCAGTGCGCTTACGATGATCTATCTGGTTTATGCACTGCTGCGACCGGAGAAATTCTGAATATGACAGCAAATGGATGGTTCCAAATACTGCTGTTTCTGGTGCTTGTCTTCCTTGTCGCGAAGCCGATGGGGGTCTTCATGACTCGCGTGTTCAATCGCGAGAAGACGTTCATGGACCCCGTGTTGCGGCCGATCGAGCGGGTTCTCTATCGTGTCACCAGAGTCGACGAAAATCGCGAGATGCGCTGGACAGAGTATGCGATCTCAATGCTTCTGTTCAGCATGGCGTCAATGGTGTTGCTCTACCTCATCGAGCGGCTGCAGGGCTATCTGCCGTTCAACCCGCAGAAGTTCGGTGCAGTCACGCCTGCCCACCTCGCTTTCAACACGGCCGCGTCGTTTACCACGAATACGAATTGGCAGGTCTACGCGGGTGAAACGACGATGACCTATTTCACCCAGATGGCGGGCCTGGCCTACCACAATTTTGTGTCCGCGGCTACGGGCATCGCGCTGGCGATCGCCTTCATTCGCGGTATCGCCCGGCGGCAGGCGCAGACGATTGGCAATTTCTGGGTCGACCTGGTCCGCTGTTCTTTGTGGGTGCTGTTGCCGTTTTGCGTGGTTGGGGCGCTCCTTTTGGTATCGCAGGGCATCGTTCAGAACCTGCGGCCCTATGACACAGCGAAACTGGTCGAACCGATGCAGGTGCAAAAAGTCGGGCCAGACGGCAAGCCCATGGTCGACAGCCAAGGCAAGCCGCTAATGGATACTGTGACGGACCAGACCATCGCACAGGGCCCGGTCGCTTCGCAGGAGATCATCAAAGAGTTCGGCACAAACGGTGGAGGCTTTTTCAACGCCAACAGCGCTCATCCTTTTGAGAATCCGACGCCGCTCACGAACCTGATTGAAATGTTTGCGATTTTTGCCATTGGCAGCGGACTCACTTACACACTGGGCCGGATGACCGGGTCACAGCGCCATGGTTGGGCGGTGTGGGCGGCAATGGCGATTCTGTTTCTGGCAGGCGTCACAGTTGCGTATTGGGCAGAAGCTCGCGGAAATCCGCTATTGGCTGGGACTAATCAACACGTGAGCGCCACGCAACCTGGCGGGAACATGGAAGGCAAGGAAGTTCGTTTTGGAATGGCCGCTAGTACGTTATTCGCCACCGTGACAACGGACGCAAGCTGCGGCGCAATCAATGGCTGGCACGATTCTTATACTCCGCTAGGTGGAATGATTCCGCTCTCCAACATCATGATGAGCGAAGTAATCTTCGGCGGCGTCGGCTCCGGCTTGTATGGAATGCTGATCGATGTCGTGTTGGCTGTGTTTATCGCAGGCCTCATGGTAGGAAGGACACCTGAGTACCTTGGCAAGAAAATCGAGGCGTACGACGTGAAGATGGCGATGTTGTTCGTTCTCATCTTCCCACTTGTGATCTTGACATTCACAGCGATTTCGGTGGTGCATTCGTACGGCACGGTTGGGATTTTGAATCCAGGGCCTCATGGATTTAGCGAAATCCTGTACGCGTTTACCTCAGGTGCAGGAAACAACGGGTCGGCGTTCGGGGGATTAACCGCGAATACTCCCTGGTACGACACGACCATCGGTTTAACCATGCTGCTTGGCCGGTTCTTCATGATCATCCCGATGCTGGCGATTGCCGGTAGCCTGGCTCAGAAGAAATATGTGCCGCCCTCATTGGGTACCTTCCCGGTGACCACGCCGCTGTTCACGGTACTTCTGATTGGCGTGATTCTCATTGTGGGTGCACTGACATTTTTCCCGGCATTGAGCCTTGGCCCGATCCTTGAGCACCTGCTCATGGCGGCCGGCAAGACTTTCTAAAGGAATCTGACATGGCTATGACGACGCAACCAGCAACGTTCCCGCCGGTTCAATCAGTAAGGCTCGGACACTCCCCGATGAAGCCTCGAAAAAAGGCCGTCTGGGAATGGAAGATCGTTCGGCGCGCCATTCTCGATGCGTTCCTCAAGCTCAATCCGCGCAAGATGATGGGTAATCCCGTCATGTTTGTGGTTGAGATCGGCAGTGTGATTACGACTGCACTCCTATTCGAAGGGGGCGCCGCTTTCAAATTCAACCTACAGATCACGTGTTGGCTGTGGTTCACGGTTGTATTTGCGAATTTCGCCGAGGCCATGGCTGAAGGCCGCGGCAAAGCGCAAGCGGATACGCTCCGAAAGGCGCGCTCGGAGACGATTGCAAATCGGATCGTCGGCAGCGACGATCGTGTTGAGCAGGTTCCAAGTTCGAAGCTGAGAGCGGGGGATCTGGTTTTCGTGTCGGCCGGAGAATTCATTCCGTCCGACGGCGAAATCATCGAAGGCGTCGCGTCAGTGGACGAATCGGCGATCACTGGTGAATCGGCTCCTGTCATTCGCGAAGCCGGAGGCGATCGCTCCGCAGTTACGGGCGGCACACGCGTTCTGTCTGACCGGATTAAGGTTAAGATTACTTCCAACCCGGGCGAGACTTTTCTTGACCGCATGATCGCGCTGGTCGAAGGCGCGGAACGTCAGAAGACGCCGAACGAGATTGCCCTCAACATTTTGCTTGCAGGGTTGACGATCATCTTTCTTCTTGCCGTTGTCACGCTGCAACCCTTCGCTATTTACTCGGGCTCGCCACAAACTGTTTTCGTCCTGGTGTCGTTGCTGGTGTGCTTAATCCCCACGACTATTGGTGGACTGCTGTCAGCAATCGGCATCGCCGGCATGGATCGCTTGGTACAGCACAACGTGTTGGCGATGTCGGGTCGAGCAGTGGAAGCTGCAGGTGACGTCAACACACTTCTGCTGGACAAAACAGGAACCATTACGCTTGGGAACCGGCAGGCGTCGCGCTTCATTCCTGCGCCCGGAGTAACCGAGCAGGAGTTGGCAGACGCGGCTCAACTGTCGTCGCTTGCCGACGAAACTCCGGAAGGACGCTCCATCGTTATTCTCGCCAAGGAAAAGTATGGTTTGCGTGGACGTGAATTAGCATCGCACGATGCTCACTTTGTTCCATTCAGCGCACAGACCAGGATGTCAGGTGTTGATCTCAACGGCTTTGAAATCCGCAAGGGGGCGACCGACGCCATTGCGAAGTACCTGGCTCAGAACGGACTCAAGGTGCCGAGCGAGGTAGGAACGACGGTAGAAGATATTTCCCGGTCAGGCGGCACACCTCTCGTCGTCGCCGAGAAGAGCCGTGGCGCCCTCGGTGTCATTGAACTCAAGGACATCGTTAAGGGAGGAATGAGAGAGCGATTTGACCAGTTGCGAGCGATTGGAATTCGGACCGTGATGATCACTGGCGACAACCCACTGACGGCAGCTGCGATTGCCCGGGAAGCGGGAGTCGACGACTTTTTGGCCCAAGCGACACCGCAAGACAAGATGGACTTGATCAAGAAGGAACAAGCCGACGGTAAGCTCGTAGCGATGACCGGTGATGGCACTAATGATGCCCCGGCGCTGGCACAAGCTGACGTGGGTGTGGCAATGAATACCGGCACGCAGGCCGCAAAAGAGGCCGGAAACATGGTTGACCTGGATTCGAATCCAACAAAACTCATCGAGATCGTGGAAATCGGCAAGCAGTTGCTGATGACCCGCGGTGCTCTAACAACATTTTCGATTGCGAATGACGTGGCGAAATACTTCGCCATCATTCCTGCCATGTTTGCCGGAACGTTTCCCGTGCTGAACGCGTTGAACATCATGCACTTGAAGACGCCCGAGTCTGCCATCCTGTCGGCAGTGATCTTCAACGCGTTGATCATCGTTGCGTTGATCCCGCTGGCCCTACGCGGGGTCAAGTACCGGCCCATGGCGGCCGCTTTGCTGTTACGCAACAATCTGTGGATTTACGGCGTGGGTGGAATCATCGTGCCCTTCATCGGTATCAAGATCATCGACATTCTGATTACCCACATGGGTCTTGCGTAAAGGAGCTGCAATGAAAAGGAATCTAATTACGGCAGTACTGATGACAATTGCGACCACGATTCTGTTGGGGATCATCTATCCTCTGGTGGTGACCGGACTCGCTCAGCTCTTGTTTCCGAGACAAGCGAATGGTCAGCTCATTCACAAGGACGGCAAGATTGTAGGATCCAGCATTATTGGCCAAGGCTTTTCCGGGCCAAGCTATTTTCATTCCAGGCCCTCCAGTGCAGGAAATGGCTACGACGCTGCAAATAGCAATGGCTCTCAATTCGGCCCAACAAACCAGAAGCTCATCGATCGAGTGAAGGGCGATGTTGCCGCTGCTGGAGCGGACAATCCTGGCGTACCGGTACCGATCGATCTGGTCACCGCGTCTGGGTCTGGACTCGATCCGCACATTACGCCGGCGGCGGCCGAGTTCCAGTTATCTCGCGTGGCTAAAGAACGTGGAACAACGGTCGATCGATTACGGGCTCTGGTAGCCAAACACACAGAGGGAAGGCAGTTAGGAATTCTTGGCGAAGCGCGAGTCAATGTGCTGGAACTTAACTTGGACCTCGATCAGCAATTTCCAGCAAACAAACGAGCCAGTGTTCAGTAAACAATCAGGTCTGCCTTCGCAAAGCTTCTGCTTGAAGAACATTCTGCAAGTGACGTCTTGCACGAACGAAGAAAAACTTCTTTGCGTGAACAGTTGATTTCGGCCTAGATCCAGCTCTTGCACGAGGCCAATCGTGTGCAAGAGCGATCGAGGCTTAAGAGAACCTCTGCCTTGATCTTCCGCCGGAGTCAGTCGAGTCCACTTCCCAATCCGCGGTCCTTCTCGATCGGTACTTCTAGCTAACTGTTTTTCAAATCAATAAGAAATACTTTTTGTATTGGACGCAGTGAATGCCTCGATTTACTTTTGCGCATTGACTGAATTCGATTGCTGGGCATAGGGAGCAGCTACAAAACACAGCCGGATCTGATTTGAGAAGTCCGGCTTCTACGAATCTTTATGAACTCTTGCCGAACTCTTTACGCAATTTTTATGACTTTGATGATGGAATCTGAGAGGGCCGTGAAGGAAGTGTCGGGAAAACCCCGCTTACGCTTGAGCAGCCAGCGCTTGCTCACAGTGAATGCAATCCAACTCTAGAACAGCCGGAGACCGGTACATGATGACCTGTGATATTAAATTGTGCAAAGCGTTACAATCCGCAGCTTTGCCAGTTGCTCTAGTTCTTAGCCTAGCTGCCGTTCCCGCCCAGCGCTGCGCTGCGCAGACGCAGGCGTCTGCTGCCACAACCGCGGCGGCGCTGCATGATTCCGATTCTGGTGAAACGGGTCGTGCTGGGGGCGCAACCGATAATACGGCTGCGAAGACAGCACCAGCACCCGCCGATCCCGAAATATCGCCAGCGGTAGCCAGACAGTTCGCGGCCATGCAGGCAGAAATCGATGCACTGAAAGCTGAACTGAAGAGCCGGGAGGGTAATGCAGTCAGTTCGAACCCTGCGCCAACATCGGCTGCACCCGCCGCAACTCCAGAACCGAAACCAGTCGAGCCCGCATCCGTGAGCACGACCGCTGATGCGGCACAAGTACGTTCTGGGTTGCCAGAGAAACCAAAGCCGACAGAGCCCTTCGCCTACGCTGACTGGACTTGGCTGAACGGCACGGCCCGCAACAAAGATGTGGTCTGGGATTCCCCGTTCTTCACCCCGGAAGTCCGGTTCGATACTCATTTCGTCACGTCTTTCAACCACCCAAGAGATGACTCCATGGGAGGTTCGAGCGAAATCTTCCGGTCTAACGAAATTCAAGTGGAGCAAATCAGTTTTGGCGGCGACTTCCACTGGCAGAATGTTCGCGGCCGGGTTTTGACCATGAATGGCATGTTCGGCGTCACCACGCCGCGCAACGATGCCAGCCCGGGACGCGGACAGTGGGATCTGCGTGGGGCATACAAGTACGTATCCGAAGCCTATGGTGGGTACCACTGGAACGTAAACCACGGTCTCAATTTCGACGCTGGAATTTTCGTTTCCTACATTGGTCTGTTCAGCTACTACAATTTCGATAATTGGGCGTACCAACCGTCCTACGTCTCATCGAACACCCCCTGGTTCTTCAACGGTGTCCGCATTCAGTGGTTCCCCACGGACAAACTTAAAATTGAGCCTTGGATCATTAATGGCTGGCAATCCTACGCCAGATACGGCAGCAAGCCGGGTCTGGGTGGGCAGATTCTCTATCGCCCAAAGCCCTGGCTCTCGCTGGTCTTCAATAACTACGGGATGGGCGAAGATACGCTAGGCAACGGCAACGGCCAATTTGGACGCTCCCGCATCCACACCGATGACAGCATCGAGGTCAAGTACTACGACCACCCGGAAAGGTACCTCGACAAGATGGCGTTCTCAGTTACCGCCGACGTGGGATGCGAATACGGTGGAAGCGGAAGCTTCGTCAGCGCACAGGGTCGAACCATTAATAACAACGTGAATTGCCACCATAACACGGCTACGAGCAGCAAGCAGAGCTTCGCCGGCTGGATGGCGTACAACCGGTGGTGGTTCAAAAAGGACATGTACGGTATCACTTTTGGCGGTGGCGCGATGTCCAATCCGGGGCGCTACCTGACGCTACTTCCACCGATCAATGGAGCGGATGCCATCACCGGCTCGCCTTATTTCACGCAGAATCCCGGGGATCCGTTCCGAGCTTGGGATACGTCGCTCACCTTTGACTACATGCCCAGACAGTACGTCACTTTTCGCGTGGAGTATGGATATCGACACGCGAATGTAGGTTACTGGTCGGGCCGCGGTGGGATCACACCTGGCGACAACACCTCTCCTAGCACGATTCCCAATCCGTCTGCCGGGTCTGTGGTGCCAGGAACCACGTTCGCGCCGGGGCCGTTTCTGTCGCCCACGCCCGGCTTCACCTGCGTGGCGGGTTCGGGTTTCTGCCCCGATCTACGGAAAGATGAGCCCAGCATGAGGTACGCCATCATGGTCAAGTTCTAGGGAGCAAATATGGGGAATTCGCGGTTTTGCTCCCTGATTGCTTAAAGATCTATTTGATGTTTGTTCTGAGTGCGACTGAGATTGCGATGAACAGATTACAAAGATGGGCGAGTTCTCTCTTCCTGCTCGCCCTGCTGGCTTTGGTAACAACGACGGGCTGCACGGGACACGCAGACGCTGCGGCAGAGGCACCGCCTGCTCCCAATGTAGTACTGGCCCCAGATCCCACTTTGTTCGCCGTGGATCACCCGGAGCAGTTTCCATTGGCAACCGCGGTGGAACATGCGGCAGCCTCTGAACTGGTAGTCACCGGCACTGTCACTCCCGATGTCGCGCGCAACGTTCCGGTCGTCCCGCTCGCTTCGGGGCGCGTTGTGGGCATTCACGCTCGACTCGGCGACACGGTCAAGAAAGATCAGTTGCTGCTGACTATTCGAAGCGATGATGTTTCGGGCGGGTTCTCGGATTATCGGAAGGCGGTTGCTGACGAAGTCTTAGCGCGTGTTCAGCTAGAGCGCGCCAAGGACCTATTCGAGCACGGCGCTATCGCGTTGAACGATCTGCAAGTGGCGCAGGACACCGAGGACAAGGCCAAGGTGGACTTGGAGACAACAGCGGAACATCTGCGGTTGTTGGGCAACGACCCAAACAAACCGGCACACCTGGTGGAAATAGTCGCGCCTATCTCCGGTGTGATTACAGATCAGCAAGTGGCCAACACAGGGGCCGTGCAGGCGTTTAACACACCGGGTCCATTTACGATTTCTGACCTCAGCTACGTTTGGGTTGTGTGCGATGTATATGAGAACGATCTCGCCAATGTGCGCATGGGCGATACCGCCGAAATCGTGTTAAATGCTTTCCCCGGCCGAGTGTTCAAAGGAACCATTAGCAACATTGGGGCCATCCTCGATCCCACCATTCGCACCGCCAAGGTTCGCATCGAAGTGCAGAATCCGGGAATGATACGGCTCGGCATGTTCGTGAAGGCTACGTTCCGTGGACAAACCAAGGAAACGCACACTATTGTTCCCGCCTCCGCCGTCTTGCACATGCATGATCGCGACTTTGTCTTCATTCCCGCCCCGGACAAGAAATTTCGGCGCCTGGAAGTCGTAAGTGGAGATCTTCTGTCCGGCAACACGAATCTGCAGGAGATCAAGTCGGGACTCAAACCGGGGCAACAGGTGGTGACCAATGCCCTGGTCTTGGATCACGTGCTTGGCCAGTAATTAAGTAAAAGTGCTACCCATCTCTGACGGCCGGCCCTGAGTTAGGACTTGCGCTTCAGTTGGCGCAACCGGCAAAACAAAACAGGAAATAAGGAATGATTCGGGCCCTCGTAGACTTTGCGCTGAACAACCGATTTGTGGTGTTGGCCATCGCGATCTTGCTGACAGCCTGGGGAGCCGTCTCGTTCCACAATCTGCCAGTTGAAGCCTATCCCGACATCGCCGACAACTACGTGACGGTCATCACCCAATGGCCGGGGCGCTCGGCGGAAGAGGTGGAACAGCAGGTCACAATCCCGATCGAGATTCAGATGTCGGGTATGCCGCACATGAGCTTTCTGCGGTCGGAGTCGATTTTCGGCTTGTCGTTCGTGATCATGATCTTCGACGACAGCTCGGTAAATGACTGGAATCGGCAGAAGGTGCTGGAGAGGCTCACTCAAGTCACACTGCCCCCGGGTCTTCAGCCTCAGATCGGAACGGACTGGAGTTTAACCGGCCAGATCTATTGGTACACATTGAGAAGCACCAATCCCCGGTATGACCTGATGGAGCTAAGGTCGATTGAGGACTTCGTCCTCCTCAAGCAGTTCAAGTCCGTGCCCAATGTTGTGGACGTCTCTGACTTCGGCGGCACAGAGCGTGAATACCAGGTGCGTGTCGATCCGAGCAAACTTGTATCTTACGGTTTGAGCATTGCGCAAGTTGAGCAGCAACTCGCCAACAACAACATCAACGCCGGCGGCAGCTTTGTAGAGGTGGGCCTTCAGCAGATGAATGTCCGCACCCTCGGGTTATTCACCAATGTAAATGATATCGAGCAAACCGTCCTAAAGACCCAATCCGGAACCGCCCTTCGCGTCAAAGACATCGCCGAGGTGACCCAGGGTCCCAAGATCCGGCTGGGCCACATGGCTCGATCGAATCACATGGAGGACGCGCGCATTATCGATGAGCCTGACGTTATTCAGGGTGTCGTGCTGCTGCGTAAGGGTGCGGAAGAGCAGCCCACGCTCGATGCCATTCACAAGAAAGTGTACGAACTCAACCACGGCATCCTGCCCCCCGGCGTGGAAGTCGTTCCCATGCTGGATCGCAGTGATCTGCTTCATTTCACACTGCACACGGTGATGCATAACCTCGTGGAAGGCATGATTCTAGTCAGCGTCATTCTGTTCTTGTTCTTGCTGAATGTTCGTGCCGCTTTCATCGTCGCGCTGACGATTCCATTCTCGCTGCTCTTCGCTTCGATCTGGCTGGACCTGAGCCACATCCCGGCGAATCTTCTCTCTCTGGGCGCTCTCGACTTTGGGATGGTAGTCGACGGGGCCGTGGTCATGGTGGAAAACATCGTCCGCCACATCAGCCGCCTTGGCAATGGCTCCGGATCTGCGAACAAGAAAACTCCGGCGGAGGCGATTCGCGAGGCCGCGCATGAGGTGCAAAGGCCGGTTTTTTACGCGATCGCCATTATCATCACCGCCTATATGCCGATTTTCACCCTGCAGCGGGTGGAGGGACGGCTGTTCAGACCCATGGCCTGGACAGTGGCTCTGGCTCTGCTCGGGGCCATGACGTACTCCGTTCTCATCGCGCCCGTACTAGCGGGCGCGTTTTTCAGCAAGGGAGTCAAAGAACGGCGAAACCGCGTGATGGACTACCTTACGGAACGCTATCGCGAGCGGCTGCGCTGGGCGGTTCAGCATCGTTGGGTGGTGGCCGGGGTTGGTATCGCCGCCCTCGCCGGAACAATTTACCTCGGTTTTAGCGGCGTCATTGGGGCGGAGTTCTTGCCCCATTTGGATGAAGGCGCCATCTGGGCGCGTGGCACTCTGGCGAATAGCACGAGTCTTTCGGAGGGCGAGAAATTCACTACCAATGAGCGCTATGTATTCGCCTCTTTTCCGGAGGTGAAAACGGTCGTGTCCGAAGTCGGACGCCCCGACGACGGAACCGACACCGGCGGATTCGGAAATACAGAATATTTTGTCGATCTGAAGCCGAAGAACCAATGGCGCCCGGTATTTCACCGGAACAAAGAAGAACTGATCGATGCCATGAACCGCGCAGTGCAAAAGTATCCGGGTGCGATCTGGAACTTTTCACAGCCCATCGAAGATAACGTCGGCGAGACCATGACCGGGACCAAGGGTGCTTTGGCGCTCAAGATCTTCGGGGATGACCTGAAGACGCTGGAGCAGAAGGGTGAGGAAGTGACCGCCGTTATGGCGCGCATCCCAGGCATGCATGACATCAAACTGCTGCGCGATTTCGGTCAACCCAACCTCGACCTGATCATTGACCGCCGTCAGTCAGCTCGCTTCGGAATCAACGTTGCCGACATCCAAGACGCCATCCAGACGGCGGTAGGCGGCAACGCGGTGAGCCAGGTGCTGATCGGCGAGCAGCGTTACGACGTGGTGGTGCGTTACCTGGAACCGTACCGCAATACCGCGAAGGCCATCGCCAACGTTCGCCTGCTTTCGCCGACCGGTGAGCGCGTTTCCCTCGCGCAGTTGACCAATGTGGAGGTCAAGGACGGCGCCTACGATATCTACCGCGAAGGGAATACCCGCTACGTAGCGGTGACTTTCAACGTGAGAGGCCGGGACCTCGGGACGACGGTCGGAGAGGCCGTCAAAGAGATCAATCAAGAAGTGAAGATGCCGCCGGGCTATCGCATCGGCTGGTCGGGCGAGTACGAGAGCGAGAAGCGGGCTGAGGCGCGGCTGGCGATTATCGTTCCGCTGACGGTCCTCATTATTTTCATCATTCTTTACATCATGTTTCGCTCTTACAAATGGGCGCTGCTTATCTTGTTGAACGTAGGTCTGGCTCGTGTCGGGGGCTTCCTGGCGCTGCTGGTTACCGGAACCTACCTGAGCGTGTCCTCCGGCGTGGGCATGCTGGCGCTCTTCGGCGTATCCGTGCAGACCGGAGTCATCATGCTTGAATACATCAATCAGCTTCGCGCGCGAGGGTACTCGATCCAGGATGCTGCGGTCGAAGGTGCGGTGCTCAGGCTCCGGCCCATCATGATGACCATGCTTGTGGCAACTCTTGGCCTCCTGCCTGCCGCTTTATCGCATGACATCGGCTCCGATTCACAGCGGCCCTTCGCGATCGTGATTGTGGGCGGGCTGATTTCCGATCTATTGCTGAGTATCGTCTTGTTGCCCACCTTCTACGTATGGATCGCACGCGACGGCGATCAGCTTCCGGAATTGGAGGGCTGTCTTGAATAGTCCTGTACCACTCCGGAGGGTTGGAGAGTCGGTCGCGTGCGCGCTCCTCGCGTGCGTACTGATTCCCTCGGCATTTGCTCAAGGCAGTCAGCTGAGAATGATCACGCTCGATGAAGCCATTCAGATGGCGCTGCAACACAACCACAACATGCTGGCGGCAAGAACCACGATTCAGCAGAGCGAGGCGGATGAAAAAACGGCGAACATGCGGCCGAATCCGTCGCTATTCGCAGACTGGGAATACCTTCCCCTCGGCTCGCCGGCAAAACAGAATCCCGATGTCTATGGCGGCCAGTCCCTCGGCGACTATCTCCATAATAATTCTGAAGCCGACATTGGCCTCAGTTACCTGATCGAGCGCGGCAAGAAGCGGCAACACCGGCTCCAAGCTGCGAAAGACATTACCGCGCAGACCCGATCGCTCGTAACCGACAACGAGCGCACGCTTACGTTTACTGTCGGCTCATTATTTGTGAATGTGCAGCTTGCCCAGTCGGCAATCGAACTTGCCGAGAAGGATCTTAAGAGCTTTCAAAAGACCGTGGAACTTGGCGAGTTGCGCTATCAGAAAGGCGCAATCAGCGAAGACGATTTCCTGAAGATCAAGTTGCAGCTCCTGCAGTTTGAGACTGATTACCAGCAGGCCGAACTGGCGAAGGTTCAGGCACTCTCTGATCTGCGCCAGTTACTCGGCTACGAAAGCGTTCCCCCCGACTACGATGTGGCGGGCCCGTTCGAGTACCAGCCAGTGAACGGAAATCTGGAAGATTTCCAGTTGAAGGCTATGCAAAATCGGCCGGATCTGCGAGCGGCGCAACAAGGGGTGGTTGCGGCACATAGCCAGTACGAGGTGCAGAGAACAATCGCTAAGCCGGACGTTACGGTGCAGGCTAACTACTCGCACGTCAACGCCATCAATGCCATAACGTTCTACGGCAGCATTCCGCTTCCAATCTTCAATCGCAACCAAGGCCAGATCGAACATACCCGCATAGCCATCACCCAGGCGCAAGAGCTCGAGAAGGCTACCAACGGCCAGGCTCTCACCGATGTACGCGACGCATATGAAGGCTTGCGCGTGAGCGACCGAGTGGTTCAGCTTTACCGCTCGGGCTATCTTGACGTCGCCCAGAAAGATCGGGACATCGCTGAATATGCGTACCAGCGGGGGGCGGTGAGTCTCATTGACTTTCTTGATGCCGAGCGAAGCTATCGCGCGACTCAGCTTGCGTATCGGCAGGCCATAGCTTCATACTTGCTCGCTCTGGAACAATTGCGACAGGCAGTCGGAACGAGGGCGCTGCCCTGATAGACCGCCGGATTTCATGGTTTCAGCGTTCATTTAAATCTAGGGTGACTTATCACCCGTCGTCCAAGGAACCGGATCTTTGAACAAGCAAGAGGTACGCAGCCGGATCGAACAACTCGGGATTGTTCCCTCCATTCGTGTGTCGAAGACGGAAGATGCCCTCTTTGCTGCCGAGGCGGTCGCCCACGGAGGGATCCCGATCATCGAAGTCACCATGACGGTGCCCGAGGCCATCAAGGTAATTTCGCACTTGGTGCAGAAGGCGCCCGAGGTGATTGTCGGTGCAGGCAGCGTACATGATGTCGAGACTGCCCGGCGCTGCCTGGATGCGGGGGCCAAGTTCCTTTCGAGTGACGGCCTGGATCCAGATACGGTGACATTCGCGGTGCAGCAGAATACCGTGGTGATTCCCGGAACGCTCACGCCAACGGGCGTCATCACCGCCTGGAAACTCAATCCCGATTTCGTTAAAGTCGTTCCCTGCGGGCACATCGGTGGAGAAAGTTACATCCGAGATCTCAAAGCGATGTTTCCGACGATCCCAATGATTGCTGCCGGAGGCGTTAATCAGCGGACCGCATACGGATTCATTGCCGCCGGCGCAGTCGCTCTGGGTATTGGCGGAGAGTTGATTCCGAGGGAAGCGATCCGACGCCGGCAGCCAGATCGAATTGCTGAACTAGCACACAGATTCCTGACCGCTGTCAGCAACGCCCGCGACAGGTAAGCGCAGTCCATACGCCACGTATCGCGTAGAACTTCATGTTGCCAATTGGGACTAGGGAAAGGAAGGATAGAGTCCTTCGTGAATCGATATCTCGGGATTCTATCCGCAAGCCTGGCCACTTTCGCGGTAACCAATATTGATGATGCATTTCTCTTAACGCTTTTCTTTGCCCGACGGATTCCGCAGCGGCGCATCATCGCGGGTCAGTACCTGGGGTTCGCGACGATCATCGTTGTTAGCCTGATCGCAGCCCTGGCTGCCCTCGCCATCCCGCATCGCTGGATCCGTCTGCTTGGGATACTGCCCCTCACCATCGGAATTAAGGACCTGTTCAGAGCCCATGAAACAAAAACAGAGTCTCGGAGTAGCGCTGATCTCGGCGTTCTGTCCGTCGCTCTCGTTACGGTGTCTAATGGCGCTGACAACATCGGCGTCTACGTGCCGTTCTTCTTCTTCAGCCGTTCTTACTTATGGTTGATCTTGCCCACGTACGCAACTCTGATAGGACTTTGGTGTTTCTTCGGCAGGTGGCTGGGAGGTCGCTCCGTCACTCTCCGGCTCGTCGACCGGCGGGCGGAGCGGGTTATGCCGGTGGTCTTTATCTTTCTTGGAATTATGCTTCTCACCCGTCCGTAGCCCTCGCCGGATTGAGCGCCTTCGCCGTGGGTTATGGAAACGGCGCTCCCAGGACGAGGTCGCGTCTGTCTCGGTGTCAAGGGGGAAGGCTAGCTAAAAACGATCAAAGCCCTGATGTCGATTCTCAACCAGTTTCTATCGGGTACCTGCGACTAAGGCCAGTCGTTTTTGCAAGCGGAATATCATGCGTTGGCCGGAACGTTCATGCGGCCCGAGGAATCGAGTCTGCGAATTGCCGAGCGTTAGTGCTTACAGTTTTATCCGGGCCAGTCTGAAGGCGGACGAGACAACAGATGCGGCGGTAGTGGTACTCCTTACATAGGCCAACCAGAAATCGCACGTAGAACACGAGCGCCAAGACGCAGAGAGTTGTCATCAAGGTGATTTCGACCATTGCGGCCTCCCCAGAAATCTGGTGGTTACTGGTATCTATCTGATTTTATTGAAGACCAATCGGCATAAAGTTCGAATAAAAAGTTCATAAAATATTCGTAAAGGTCCCTATCGTGGGACGGTCGTTTGCACGAATATCTTTATGAATTCTTTTGGAGTTGTGTGGTGAAATCAGCTATTGTCGGCGTCATTGATTGGAGCCCTCGTGTTGGTCTGGCAGGGAGTACCGATGAACTTCCACCACTATGCTGTGGCGACCACGGTCGAAGGCGCCAAGCAAGTCATTCCACAAGGTCCGGTGGCCTCGCTCGAAATTATCTTGGAATCCACTCCGATGTGTGCCTTCAGCCCGAAGTACCACTGCTTTCCCTTGCGCGTCTGGTGCATCTCCGGGTCGCGCTCCCCACTCCGGTTCTTGGTCGACGAGGGCGCATGAATAATGGTCGCGTCCACAATCGTTCCCGTGGTGATGCGGATGCCCCGGCTCTCCAGATATTGATTCACCGCGTTCAGCATCGCCCCGCCCAGTGCGTGCTTCTCCAGCAGGTGGCGGAACCCCAGGATGGTGCTCTCGTCCGGCACCGGCGCCCGCCCCAGATCGATGCCCACAAAGTGCCGCAGCACCGGCGATTCATACAGCGCATCCTCCGCGCCCGGATCGCTCAGGTTGAACCACTGCTGCAGAAAATACACTCGCAACATGATGCTCAGGCCCACCGGAGGCCGTCCGTTCTCTCCCTTCGGACAGTGCGGTTCCACCAACCCCTGTAACTCGGCCCACGGTACGATCTGTTCCATCTCTTCGAGAAACCGCTCCCGCTTCGTCTTCCGCCCGTACTTCTCGAACCCCGTCTGCGCCGCTAACGTTTGTTGTCGCACTCGCCTTTTCACCTCGACTTACACCTTATCCGCTCAGCCTGTGGATCGGAGAGTTCTTCAGAGGTTCCCTAAGCAAGTTCAGTAGTTCGGGCGATGGCATGACTGGCGTCCGGTGACCCGATGCTGCACGAGCTTTTGGAACGCTTAACGCCGGACTCAAGTGTCGAAAAGCCATTGGCACTTTTAACCCTTAACATCTCTTATCAGAACGACACCTCCGATCTCCCTTGAAATCCGCGTACTTACCCAGCTTGGGTTTCTGGCACAGCAGTTGCCTTTCCCAGACAACGAGTCGGCAATCGCAGCGAGTGGGAAGCCGGCCACTGCGGCAATGGGATTAGTTAGGTGTCGTATGAGGTGGATCGCGGCGTGAACTCTTCGGCCCTCCCCACAGGAGTGAAGAGCCGTCGCGGTCACCTCGCCAGGTTCGCACCATGTGAGCGTGCCGGGAGAGAGTTATGGCCAATTGGTTCGAGCGTGTGGAGTTTATTGTTGCTGGCATCTTGTCGTGCGTCTTCGGTGCAATATTGTTCTCTCGCCTCGACCGCGGGTTGCCCATTTGGGCAAGCTTTTTCGTGGGCCCTGCACTTTGGATCGTGGGCGGCTCGATCACGATGTCGTGGCTCTTCAATCGAATGTTTCAACACGCTCAACGCTCACCACGCCTGGAAACACCGGCAGGATCTAATCAAACGCGCAAGGCGGAAATGCCGGACATTTCGTTGGCCGCTCTTCCGACATCAGCAATGGAAGCAGAACAAGTGAGAGTCCAACCATCCGGTTCGACATCCGCAAATATTATCCCCCCATCAACGCTAGAGGATGAGGAACACACACCCGACTACTTCTGGGTGGTCACCTGTAAAAACGATCGCTTCCACCAGAAGGAGAATATTTTTTTTCATCACCGCATTCTGCTTGGAGAGACAGACTCCTACGTTTCACTTCCGATGTTGCCGGTAGAGTTTAAAGTTCGTTGTGATAGTTGCGGAGAGGAGTATTCGTATTCAAGAAAGGAAGTACTCCGAGCTGAGGTGCAGGTTCGCGAGGCATTCAAACCGCACCCGCTGTTTTCCACGTAGGATGGAGTCGTATTCTCAAGCAGGTAGAGGGAGGCGAGGCTTTCTTCCTTCGTGCTTACGCGGCGATTCTTGCCTGCGAAATAACTCGGGCATTGCCAAAAGGTACCGTTCGGACGCTTGTAGATGTAAACCTTGCCGCCAAGGATTGTGTGTTGTCCCGCCACCTTCGTTTCTCATTTGAAGCAGAGCGATTCAAAGAACTGTAATTCATGCGGAATGGCCCGAAATCTTCCCTGCATCGGCCGCCAGGTTCGAGCAAAACGTGGCGACCCGTTTGAACTTGCTGACGTTACCGAGCGTGGACTCGGTCGGCTGTCGCAAGCCTTGATAGTCTTTAGATGACCGCCACCAGAATGCCTGCGATGATGCCTAGCACGCGTTTTCTTCTCTCTTGCAATTCGGCTCACCGTGCTGGGCTGTTGGCGTCTCGTCTTTTGTTCGCCACGCAGACTGGTACCCACTGTACCTCCTTGCAATATCTAAACCTCAAAGGGCAGGTTCAATGCCTCTCCAAGGGGGCATGTCAGTTTTTCCTTTCCGGGGCGATCATGACGGTTCACTCTTTCAAGCAGGGCCCTGTTCCAGTCGTTTGGGGGGCCCGAAAAGAAGTTGTAACCGGAACCTCCCAATTTCGTAATAGATAGTAGAGAAGCTCATGGATCTGCTCCGGCGGTTTGCGCTTGGCGAGATCGATGCGTTCGAGACGCTGGTGCGGCAGTTTCAGGGCGACATTTACGCCTGGATCGTGCGCATCGTGCGCGACCCTGGCACGGCGGAGGATCTGACAGTGGAGACGCTTTGGCGCATTTACAGAGCGCGGCACCAGTTTCGGCCCGACGGCAACTTCGGCGGATGGGCGCGACGGATCGCCACCAATTTAGCCGTCGACCATCTCCGGCGCAAACGACCAGAGGTTAGTCTCGTGACAGAACCTGTAGGGCATCAACCCGATAGCCTGCTACAGCGCGAAACGCGGGAGCAGATCCAGCAGGCTTTTCACCGGCTGCCAGTCAAGCTCCGCGTTCCGGCAATGCTCGCTCTGATTGAAGAACAGCCATATGACGAAATCGCCGGTGCTTTAGGGGCGTCGGTAGGTGCAGTCAAGCTGCGCGTGTTCCGCGCGGTTCGCATCCTCCGCAAGCACTTGAGTCTAGTTGGTGTCAGGCCTGAGTGAAAGAGCATAAGGGGGCAAGGAGATGAAGGAAGACAACGACCGCCAGATTCGCAATGCTCTGAGGCAATCTTTTCCTCGAGTCAACACTGAGCTTGCGCGAGACCTGTGGCCAGACGTTTTGCGCAGAATCGATGCTTACCCAGTTAGGGTGCCATGGTACGACTGGGTTTTGATTGCCTTGAGCGCCGGCGTGTTTCTGTTCTTCCCGCGACTGATATTTGTATTCGCGTACCACCTCTAGAGGGAGGCATTATGAACAACCATCGGTATTTGCGGGCATACATGGCGGGAATCTCGGTGCCGACGCCGCTTCTGTTGGTCGCCCTGACATTGTTCTTCATAGCGCGTTTTGTCTACAACATTCCGATACCGGTGGAGCGAGTAATCATTTTCCCTATGGCGATCATTCCGAACCTGTTCGGGGTTTGGAACATTCTGTACCTGGCTTCCCACGCGCACACGCGCTTGCCGCTGGGGATTCACGGCGCCATTCTGCCACTCATCATCGGCCCAGCGGGATTCCTTCTCGGCCGCAGCTTGGGCTTCCTGCATGCCACAACCTACGGCTTCACGTATTTCGGCGCGGTGGAGATCCACTACACATTTATCGCGATCGTGTTTCCCGCCGCGTTGATCGTCTATTACTTGGTTTGGAAATATCTGATCGGATTCGTCAATCGAGCTGTAGGACTCACAAACTAGCGAAGGCGCGAGCGCAATCGGAGGGCTTATGACAACCATACATTCTGAGAACCTGCCGGGAGTTTCGCATGAGCAGCACTGGCCAACCACAGTCGCTGCCCTGGCCGTAGGCACAGCGTTCTTCTCTCTGTGGTTTTGGCTGCTGCCCCAATGGCTCGGTTTCCACGTGGAGATGGCTGGCTCTGCACATTGGCGCTGGCTCGCTGCGCTGCCAGCTGTCTTGGGATTCGCCGTCGCTCTGCGGTGTGTTTGGGATTTTGGCTGGACCGGTCGCGGTACTCCGGCCCCAATCGTTCCCCCGAAAAGGTTAGTAGTCGTGGGTTTCTATCGCCACGTGCGGAACCCCATGTACCTAGGCTTCGCACTGGGCTGGATTGGACTGTGGGTTGTCTTCGGACACGCCAATCTACTCGCGATCACCGCCGCCACGGTGGTTGCTCTGGGCGTAGACCTGTTCGTCATTCTCTATGAAGAACCCACCCTTCGCCGGAAATTTGGCGCCGACTATGAGACGTATTGCCAGAATGTGAGCCGTTGGTGGCCTCGTTGGAAAGGCTGGGACAACCCGGAATAGAAAGCCAAGGCGAAATTGAAAGCAAGCCGCCCATGGGCTTGGGTCCCGGACGGCTCGCCAGAGCTCATGCCTGCGGACGATCTCACGAGCGGCTACGCGGCAAGATAGTAACATGCCTACACAAGTACACCGGAATCGGCCGCCAATTCTATGATATCCGGTGCCCTTCGTCCGAGTGAGCACAATGCAGCGATGGAAACAAACTCCGTCCTCGCGCACAGCGAGCGAAAATCACTCACTTGGTTTCTACCTACAGCGAGTTCAATCTCGTAGTGGAGCGGCGGCCGGCCATACCGTTCCGCAGACTAGAAGGATTGTGAAAACCGGCCTTCAAAGGAATTCCTCCAGCTTGGCCGTCGCCTTGAATTGCGGGATGGGATCCGGTTCCTTGAATGCAGGAGTAAACGCGTTGGAGCGGCTCCAAATCGTCCGCAACGGAAATTCCTCATACTTCGGTTCCAAGTGGAGGTCATGCCCGTTTCGGCCAAGGTGCTTGGTAGCTTCGAGTTTCCCCTCTACAAACGCCTCGTAGATGACCACCTTGGCTGTTTCGTCCGTTAGTTCGCTCCTTTGCTAGGCTTCGACCTGCTTTCGCATGGGCTCGAAGTTCGGCTGCATTCGATCTACCCCACCGAGATGCAGACGATCAGTAAGAAGGACTTTGAGTGTTTGGCGAGCACCGGAGTGAACCGACCAGCGACGATGTTTCCGAATATTGACGCAAGTCCCACATCCAACTGGACGGCGGATGGATGTCTAGTCCAGCGCCTTGTGGAAGCGCAGCACAGCTACGGTGAGCAGGCTGATCCCCAACGCCGCCATGGCGAGCATCTGAGGCCAAAGAATGTCCATGCCCACACCCTTCAGATACGTACCGCGCAACACGATTAGAAAATAGCGCAACGGGCTGAGATAGGTGAGATATTGTAGCCACCGTGGCATGGTGCTGATGGGAAATCCGAAGCCGGAAAAAGTTATGGCTGGCATAATAAAAAAGAACGCGGTCACCATCGCTTGTTGCTGGGTGGAGGAGACCGTTGAGATCAATAGGCCCACGCCCAACATACACAGCAGAAAAAGAATCGCGCCCGCGAACAACACCGAAATCTGACCGCGAAATGGCACCTGGAACCACAGCGTTCCAACCGTCCCAATCAGCGAGACATCGAAGAGGCCAATTAGAAAAAAGGGCAGCGTCTTACCGAGGATAAACTCGGCCGGGCGGATGGGCGTCACCATGATCTGCTCGAGTGTGCCGATCTCGCGCTCGCGGACCACGGCAAATGCCGTCAGCGTAACCACCAGCACGAGCGTGAGACTGCCGATGATTCCGGGCACAAAAAACCAGCGGCTTCGGAGATCGGGGTTGTACCACGGGCGCGGTTCGAGCTGCACCGAGGGAATTTTCTCGATCATTTGTGGTGAGATGCGGTAGATACGGTCTTGCTGGTAGTCCTGGGCGAAGCCAGATGCGATCTGCGTGATGTAGCCTGATGCGATCAGGGCGGTATTCGAATTGGTCGCGTCAACGATCACCTGCAAGGGCGCGGTCTGTCCTTTGCGCAGGTTCTGAGCGAAGCCGGCATTGATCTCAAGACCGACGGTAGCCTTGCCTTGATCGATGAGATCTCCCACTTGGCGGTAGTCCGTCAGTTGGTGCTGCACGTCGAAGTAGGGGCTGGAAGAAAACCGCGAGACCAGTTCGCGGCTCTCCTGGCTGTGGTCGAGGTCCAGAACGGCGGTGGGAACATGATAAACCTCAAAAGTGGCGGCGTAGCCGAAGACCAGCATCTGAATGATCGGCGGACCGAAAAGCACAAAGCGTGTCCGCTTGTCGCGAAAAACCTGGATGAATTCTTTGATCAACATCTGCTTGAGGCGCGCCAGCATCGCTCATCCTCTCCTTTAGACTAGCCTCTTGTGGAATGAACGCGTGGCGAGCACCGCCAGCACGACGGTGAACACAGCCAGGGGAACCAAGTCGGTGTACAGCCAAGCGGCAGGTGTTCCCTTGAGGAAAATCTTCTTCAGCACCGAGACGTAGTAGCGGGCCGGCAAGACGCGAGTAATCCACTGGAGTACTACGGGCATTTGCTCAATCGAATATAGAAAGCCAGACAACAGGAAAGCCGGCAGGAACGTGACCAGCAGCGCGATTTGACTCGCGGCCAGCTGACTTCCGGCAATTACAGAGATAAAGAATCCGAGCGACAGCACCACCACCAGGAACATGGCGGAACTGACCAGCAGAGTCGAAAACGAGCCTCGGAAGGGAACCTGGAACGAGTAAATAGCAATCAGAGCGCAGACGATGACGTCGAACATTCCGATGACAAAATACGGCACCAGCTTGCCCAGCATGATTTCAAGCGGAGTGACGGGAGTCGAAATCAGTTGCTCCATGCTGCCTCGTTCCCACTCGCGGGCGATGGTGAGCGAGGTAAGAAAAGCTCCGATCACCGACATGACCAGGGCAAGCACGCCAGGAACGATGAACGCGCTGCTCTCCAGGTCTTCGTTGTACCAGGTGCGGGTTTCAACGCTGACCGGTGCGGACCGGACGATTTGGCCACGGTCGCGAAGCCAGTCGAGTTGGATGTCCGAGGAATAGCCCTGCACCACTGCCTGGGCATAGCCGATAAGCACGTTGGCCGTGTTGTCATCGCTACCGTCGACGAGCGCCTGAACCTGCACAGGTCGGCCGTCGTGGAGGCGCTGAGAGAAATCCCAGGGCATAACAATCCCCATCTTGGCATGTCCATCATCAATGGATCGGACGAGCGCAGGATAATCGTTCACCACCCGTGCCACGTCGAAGTACTCGCTGGCCTGGAAACGCTTCAGAAGATCCTGGCTCTGCTGGCTGCCGTCGCGGTCATACACGTAGATGGGTAGACCCTTGAGATCGAGATTCACGCCGTAACCGAACAGCAAAACCAGAATCACCGGCATGATCACGACGATGATCAGACTGCGCGAGTCGCGCAGGATCTGGATGACCTCTTTCCGCGCCACGGCCAGAAAGCGAGTAAGGCTCATGTCGTGCGCTCCTTTCCCGAATCGCGCACGGTTGTAAGGGAGACGAAAACGTCTTCCAGGGTGGGATTTATCCTTTCGACGCGACCAACCGTGAGATTGTGGTCCGATAGATACTTTTGAACTTGCGGGATCGCGACCGCCGCGTCGCGCACAACCAGGTGGAGAGCGTTTCCGAAAACCGCGGCATCGATCACATCCGGAGCGGATTGCAGGATTTCCACTGCATCCCCCAGTGGCTGACACTCAACCAGGAGCAGTTCGCCTTTCATGGACTTCTGCTTGAGTTCTGAAGGCGTGCCCAAAGCGACGATTCGGCCGCGAAAAATCAGCGCAAGCCGGTTGCAGTATTCGGCCTCTTCCATGTAATGCGTGGTCACAAAAACAGTTACGCCTTCCTCGGCCATGTGGTGAATAAGATCCCAGAACTGGCGGCGCGAGATGGGATCGACACCGGAAGTGGGCTCATCCAGAAAGATGATCGGCGGTTTATGCAACACCGCGCAACCCAAGGCGAGGCGCTGCTTCCACCCGCCGGGAAGAGTGCCAGTAATCAAGGTTTCTTGCCCCTTGAGGTTTGCTATCTCCAGCACCCATTCGATGCGGTCCTTGAGCTTGTCCGATGCGACGCTGTACAGTCCGGCGAAGAGGCGGATGTTTTCGACCACTTTGAGATCGTTGTAAAGCGAAAATTTCTGCGACATGTAGCCGATGTTTTGGCGAACCGCCTCGGGTTCGCGGCCAACGTCGAAGCCAGCCACTACGGCCCGGCCCGAAGTTGGCCGTAACAACCCGCAGAGCATGCGGATGGTCGTGGACTTGCCGGCGCCGTTTGGTCCCAGAAACCCGAAAACTTCGCCCTTGCTGGTTTCGAGATTGATGTGATCGACGGCCACGAAGTCGCCGAAACGCTTCACAAGATCGCGAATTACGACCGAACTCGAGTGGTTTTCAGGCATTGCGGGTAGCTCCGCCGCTGACCGCGTCCACAAAAAGATCCTCGATCGTCGGTGTGACCTGCCGGATCGATTCAAAGGGAACGCTCCCACTCTTCAGCCGGCTTTCGAATTCGGGAATACGGTCGCTGTGATCGACAACCACGTGAACACCATCGCCAGTCAGCATCAGGCTCGAGATTCCGTCAGCGTGCTCAAGCGCGTTGCGCAGTCGCCGCGGTTCCGATGAGGTGATGGATAAGACCGCCTTCCCCAGCTTGGCTTTGAGATTGACCGGAGTGTCACAGAAGAGCAGTTTGCCTTGATGAAGCAGTGCCACCCGATGGCAGCGCTCTGCTTCGTCAAGGTACGCCGTCGAGGTCAGGATGGCCACGCCTTCCGCAATCAGCTCGTACAGAATGCGCCAGAAGTCCCGGCGCGAGACGGGATCCACTCCGGTGGTCGGTTCGTCAAGAAGGATCACCCGGGGACGGTGAATCAGCGCGCAGACCAAGCCCAGCTTCTGCTTCATCCCTCCCGAGAGCTTTCCTGCCAGGCGTGTACGGAACTCGCTCATTCCTGCCGCCCGCAGCAGCTGCGAGGCCCGTTCCTCGCGTTCCGCTTTCTTAGCGCCGAAAAGATCCGCATAAAAACGGATGTTCTCATCGACCGTGAGGTCCTCGTACAGTCCGAATCGCTGCGGCATATAACTAAGGTGATGTTTGGCGCCCTCAGGATCGCGCACTACATCTGCTCCCGCCACCATTGCACTGCCGCTGTCGGGCGGCATCACGCCGGCCAGCATGCGGAGCGTGGTCGTCTTCCCGGCGCCATCGGGTCCCACCAGGCCGAAGATTTCGCCGGGGTGAACGTCAAAGCTGAGATGGTCGACGGCTTGTACTCCCGGAAAGCCCTTGGACAGTGTTTGGGCAATGATCGCGGGTTGGACCGAGACCGCCATTACTTCTCCGACTTGGTTTGCGGCTGAGGTGCGGGCACGTTGCTCGCAGCCAACTGGATGTGAGCGTCCGCCGGCATGCCGGGCTTGAGTTCATGATTGGGATTGTCGATATCGATCTTGATGCGATAAACCAGCGTCACCCGTTCTCTATAGGTTTGGACACTCTTGGGAGTGAATTCGGCATTCGAGGAAATGAAGGAAACCCGGCCTTGATACTGCTTGCCGGGATAGGTATCGGTGGTGATACTCGCATTTTGACCCCAGCGAATGCGGCCCAAATCGGTCTCCGCAAGGTAGGCCCGCAGCCAGATGTGGTCCAGATCGGCTAAGGTGACGACCGGCGTACCCGGAACCACGACCTCCCCGAGTTCTGCCTGGCGCACCGTGATTACGCCCGCCGAGGGCGCGCGGAGAGTCGTGTAGCCCAGATTAACTCGAGACATGCCAAGGTTGGTATGAGCTTCGCGGAGATTGGCTCGGGCGATCTCGATGTCCTCCTTGCGGCTTCCCTCCACCGCCTCGTTATAGCGCTGGCTCGCAGCTTCGAACGTGGCCTGCGCCCGCTTGAGAGCGGTCTCAGCCAGATCGCGGTCCTGCGCGGATGCCTCATCTTTGCTGAACAGACTTTGGGCGCGATCATAATCAATCTTCTTCTCTGCCAGGTCGGCCTTCGCGTCCAACATGGTTTGCTCGGAAGCCTTTAGTTCTTGTTGGCGCGTCCCAGCGAGAACCAGATCCAAATTCGCCTGGCGCACCCGATCTGCGGCCTCATCGATCCGGACTCTCTGCCGGTAGTCGTCGCTGTCCAGGCGCGCCAGAAACGCGCCGGCCTCGACCCACTGTCCCTCTTCGATCGGCAGTTCGACAATGCGTCCCTGCACTTTGAAACTGACCAGACTTTCATGGGCCTCAATGTTGCCGGACAGCGTGAGCTGGTTTTGAACCTTATCCTTGTCTGCCCATCGCGGATAGAAGTGGACAGCGGCGGCAATCACGGCTGCCAGCAAAACCAGGATCGGGATGCTTCGTTTCATGGCGTCGAACCTCGCGAATTCCAAATCAATTCTCGATCGATCACGGTAGAGATCATGGAGTGCTCAGATACTGATCGATGTTTTTTTCCGTGCCGCCGCCGGCACGGGCCAGAGCAAACTTGGCGTCCACGTGGCTCGAGACGGCCAGGATGTAATTTTCTTGCGCGCGAGCGAGTTCATCCTGCGCTGTGACCACTTCAACGTTGTTGGTGGTGCCCGCTCGAAAGCGGTCTTGCGTCATCTCGAGCTCGCGCTGCGCCAGATCCTGTCCTTCCTTGGCGACTGCGACCTGATTCGCGGCCGATTCAAGGTTGAGCAGCGCTTCGCGAATCTCTTCTTCAATACCTCGCCGGAGATCGTCTATCTGATCGTCGACCCGCTTCAGTCGGCTCGCCAGTTCTTGTGCTTCCCCGCTCCGGTCACGATCAAACAACGTAATGTCCATTTGCCCCTGAATGAGCCCGGTTCCGAGTGCGCTGCCGATACTGCGTCCCAGTTCGCCGTAATTGCCGTTGATGCTGAACTTGGGATAGTAGCGGGCATGGCTAGATCTCTGCTGCTCAACTAATTCCTGCCGCTGGCTGGCAAGAGAAAGATAGTCGGGGCGGGCGAGCACCGCCGATGCCACCACGCCTTCGGCCTGAGGCTCTGTCAGAGGCTCATAGCGGAGCGCCTCCGCGAGTTCAAGCGGCGTGGCCGGACTCATCCCAAGGTTGCGTGCCAGGGCCAGCAGCGCCTGCTTGTACTGATTGTGGGCGACGAGGAGAGCTTGTTTGTCATTGGCCAGCTGCACTTGGGCACGCAGCACATCGACTCCCGTGGCAGTTCCGGCACCATGCTTGTCGCTCGCCAGTTGGTACAGAGTTGCCGAATCGGTAACGCGAGTTTGGGCCGCCTCGACACGGGCCTGGGCCGATTGGCCATTGAGATAAAGGCTGGCAACCGACCGGATGATCAGGTCTCGAGGATCTTGATAGTCCATCTTGCTGGCGTCCAGTGCGCGCTCGCTGGCTTTCCAACTCCGGTAGGTGGACAAGTCCAAGATATTTTCTTGCGCGTAAAGTCGAAAGTCATAGTTCGAAAAAGGCCCAACCACCGCCGGGAATCCGGGAGCGGAAATTCCGAACGCCTGGAGACTGCGGTTCTGCAGATTGGCGTAACTCTGTCCGGTAACGCGCGGTAGAACTGCAGCCGACAACCGGCGCGTGCGCGTGCCTTCTGCCTCCTCTACTCGAGTGTCGGCGACAAGCACACTGAGGTTAGCCTGCAAACCTCTCTGGATTGCATCGCGCAACGTCAGCCGGTAGGGCTTGGGCTCCTGCGCAGCGGCGATGCGGCACAAGACTCCAGTCGCAACCAAGAAAATGATAAATTCAGCAAAACCCCGTTTCATGACTTCACCCACTAGCTGTGAGCCGCGATTGCTCGCCAGAAATACTGGAAGGCAGTCTCGGCTGACGTTTGCAAGCTTTGCTCGCTGTGGAGCGACCAGAGCAAAAGCGTGCCAAGAAAAGTCTGTTGCAGAAGGAGAGCCACTTGTTCTTTCTTTAGCTTTGGATCGATCTCGCCTCGCTTCTGTCCGATGGATACGATTTCTCCCGCCATCCGCCGGCCTGCGGCCATGCTCAAACCAGTTTGGTGCCGGATCGCCTGGCTTGCCAGAAATGACGCCAGGAATGCCCGTGCCAGATCCGGGCTGCGACCAGGTTCCTCCGCGACTCGCTCGAACAAGCGGCGAAACACGGACTGCATGGAACGATTGCTATTTGTGGCCTGCTCCAGGGCCTCGCGTACCTTGCCCAACTGAATCTCAGCCATCACCGCCAACACACCTTCCTTGCTATCGAAATAGTTGAAGAAGGTCCCCTTGCCTACATCCGCGGCTTCGGTGATGTCCTCGACAGTGACGTTGGGGAGACCCCGCTCAGCGAACAACTGCAGGGCGCAGCGAAACAAGCGCAGGCGGGTCTCGGCGGCGCGCCGTTCGCGCCGCCCCATCTTCTTCAGATGAGGCAGGTCTTCCCCTGACAGGGCATCGATAAGGCTGGCGAAGTCTGACTTGTGACCGACTGTCATATATGTACCGGTAGTCATTTATGGCTAACAGTCATTATTTTGAATAAAGCGTCCACGTTTGTCAAGGGGGAATTCTCACGTCCGAATAACGTTGTCTGCTCTGACCAGCTACCTCGTGCGCCAATACTCGATTTATCCTCAGGCGGAGAGAAAGGTCAGCGGTGGGATGGGCGTTATCTATGCTGTGTCGAAGCATTGAGTTCATACATGGGGATATCCGAGAGGCATCCCCTCATGCAACACAGTCGACAGCGACCCGAGCGATCCGGGTGATCGTTGCGACAATTTTTGAGTTGCTGTGCCCCGCCGTGGCCAGAGCCTCATCGCTCTCGAAACTGGTGAGCATGCTGAGAACGTCCGCAGCCGTGTCCTGTTGTTCCGCCGTGAGCTTTTTCATTCCAGCCAGCACAACTCGTCCCAGAATCTCGCGAGCAATGTGCTTGCGGCGCGCGTCCCGCGCACGGATGCCTTGATCAATGTCGGGGTCGAGCACCGCCATTCCTCGCAGCCGTCGGATCACGACCGGATCTGAGGACCAAAATCCCACGAACGCGCGGACCAGTTTTTCCAAAGCCACCGAGGGATCGGGTTCGTGAAACGCCTGTGCCAGGTTCCGCATATTTCCCCGCATAGCAAGGTGATCGTAGAGCGCCTCCAGCAGGCCGGGGCGCGACTTGAACTGATAGTAGAGAGTAAGCCGGGACACATCGGCTCGGCGCGCGATGGCCTCCATGCTCAGATCAGTTTCTGATTCATTTGCAAGGAGTTAGCGGGCCGCCTCGAGAATGCGAATGCGGGTCTCGGCAGCGGCAGCCTCGCGCTTGCCCATGCGGTAGGGACGAGGAGACATGTCGCTTCTTACATATTAACCATACAGTACGTCTAAATGAATAACAAGAATGATTCCGCGACAAATGTTGCCCGCGCGAGCTGCCGGCGAGAAACACATTCTGAGCGCGCGGCGCGAGGGATAGCGGAGCAACCCTTGGAAACGATCATCCAAGCAAAAGGTCTCTCTAAACAGCACCTGATTGACGCACGTCTATCCAGGAGGTTTTCCTGAACCCGGAACAGAGCTACCGAGGGGCGTTCGTAGTGCGCCTTGTGAAGTCGGGCCTCGGTGGAGCGCACACTGAGTCAAACCAACGGCTGATGTACACCTCGGCGTGACCCTCACCGCAGTAATGCCGCGCTCCGGCGGCGTTGGCCGCTTCGGAGCTCCATCGCTGCACGGTAAGCTCGGAGTCGCCACATCGAATTACGAACCAGTGGATGGGGTCGTTGGTCACGATCCCGCAGACTTCACATCTGAACTCCTGCAAAGTTGTCATAACCTTTTTCCGCTCGCTGGTATCTGCCCGTGCCATTATCTCGCAGTAGACCGTGGTACTGAACTTGGCGTCAGCACCGTCAACTCGCCGACTTGTTCCCTTTTCACCGCGCCACGAAGGTGCGGGGCATGCTCAATCATCCACAGTTCGGGAACGATTTCGCCGACCAGCTGTCCGTGGCAGAAAATTCGCACCACCGAACTCTCCGAAACCACAATGCCCACTGCTTTGGTCACCGCACTCATGTTTGCGGCAGCAAGATGACGGCTGCCGAGCCCGAGCGGCACGTCCACCGGCGTCGCAATTGCGTCGAGGCAGCGGCAGGCGGAAACGACAATTCCGCCTTGACTCACCACAAAACCGCCATCGAGCTGCGCCAGTTCCTTGATGGTACCCCGGAGATTGAGATTGTTGAGATGGCGCGAGGACTCAGGATGCCCTAACAATGGATCCAAAATCAATGGCCTGGATCTGCTGAGCACGGCGTCCTCGTCGCCGAGCATAAAAAGCGTGCCAACGCGTCTCCCTTCTCGGCCCTCGCGAGCGATCTCGACTGCGAGCGCAATCAGCGAGTCAAGAATTTCAGGATCGTAGTCCGTCACTTGACAGAGAATGCTTTCAAACATGCAACATGCTCCTCCATCTGCCCTGCGTCAGTAGCCTACCGTACAGCATTACGCCGGGGTCCAGGACAAAACCCAGGTTTATTTCCGCAATGGACATTCTTTCTTTTGGAACTCGGGACGCTGAGCGGGTCATGTCTGGTCGGTCGTTATTTGATGCTACAGGATACGGGTCGGTCTCACCCGGTCTGGCCTCGAAGCCTCGAAATGAAAGATGGAGAGCTTGCAGTGCGAGGATGGGAGGCCTTTGGAGACCTGCAAGAGGCTCAGCCGGTCCTCATTTCTTTTCAAATAGTGCAATTTTGAACAGATTTCGGAATTGGCACTGTTGTAAGTTGCCCTCCAGCGGACAGGAAGGGCATGCGAAGGGAGCATCGCGGCCACCTCAACCCCAGGTTGGCGTTGCTCCTCTGGTGGCGCAGCTGCAGCGAGGCTGCGCCACCTATTTGATCATCACGTTTTGATCATCACGCCAGCCCGCCACCATCCACGACCAGGGCGGCGCCCGTAACCCACTTCGACATATCACTGGCAAGAAACAGCACAGCGTCGGCGACATCCCCCGCAGTGCCAATGCGTCCCAAGGGGCGATTGGCGGCCTCGGTCATGAAGTGGGTCGAGTTCTCACCCAATTGCTGGCACTCGGAAGCAAGCATGGGAGTGTCAATGTCCCCGGGGCACACGCAATTCACGCGGATGTTGTCCCGGCCATGATCGATGGCCATGGCACGAGTCAGGTTGAGAACCCCTCCCTTGGCCGCGCAATAGGCGGCGGCTTTGGGCCCACCTTTCAGTGACCAACCGGAGCCGGTGTTAATGATGCTTCCGCCCCCGTTTCGAACCATGTGCGGGATGACTTCGTGCGACATTAAGTAGACGCTCTTTAGGGTCACTGCCAGCACTGCATCCCACTCAGGCTCGTCAAGGCATAGAGCGTCCTTGCGCACCACAATCCCGGCATTGTTACAAAGGATGTCAATTCTTCCGAAGGCGGCGACGCTTTCGCGGATCGCGCCTTCGCACGCCGAACGGCTGGTGACGTCGCAGGCCAGCGCCAGCGCTCCAATCCCGAGGCCCGTAATTCGATCCGCAGTGTCGCGTACAGTCTCGGCGTTCTTATCCAAACTGACAACCGATGCTCCCATCTCTGCCAGGCGTATGGAAATTTCGCGGCCGATCCCCGACCCGGCGCCGGTCACGACGGCGACTTTCCCTTCCAAGGACAGAAGTTGAGCGGCTCGCTCGGCGATTTTCGCAGTATTCATACAGAACCAAACTCCTGGCTCCTCCCTTCAATGCCGACCAATGGCACGAGCCCGTGCCAGTCCGGCGCGCAATCCGCGCCCTACGGCTTCACGATAGCCGCTGCGATCCATCGCTGCCATCGTGCCCTCCGCAATCCCTCCGGGCGTAGCCGCTTCCGCCAGAAGCCGATGCAGAGGAATCTTCTGGCTCCGCCAGGAGATGATTCCATCAGCCAGGGCGTGAGACGCGGCTGTGAGCGCGGTTTTGCGATCCAGTCCGAATTGCCTGCCTGCGTCAGCCAGGGCCGCGAGCGCATGGTAACCGTGACTAGATGAATAGGTCACGGTAAAGGCATCGAACTTGCGCTCGGGGAGGTCCAGCACGGTCCCGATCTGTCGAAGGAAGTTCCGCACGAGATCGCGCGCGCGAAGCGAAAATTTTTCTTCGAACGCTACAGCAGTCAGGCCGTTCCCGGTGCGGCACGCAGGGCTTGGCATGCCTCGCGCCCACAACGCAGGTGGACCGAGCATCTGCCGCAACCGGGCAAGCGGGATGCCCGCCGCCAGGCTGATCGCGAATCGTGGATGCGTAGCCTCTTGCCGCGATTGCGAAGCCAAAGTTGCTTTCACGTCCCGCAGCAGATCGGACACGGAATCAGGCCTGACCGCGATGAACAGCAAACCAGCTCGGGCAACCGCTCGTTGCAGGTCCGGCTCAACGGCAACAGCGTACTGCCGATGCAAAACGTTCAGCTTGCTCTTGTTGTGATCATGCACGACCACACGCTGCCGGCTTCCTGCGACCTTGAGCCCCGCCAAGATCGCCGAAGTGATGCGCCCGCCGCCAAGGAACACTATGGTCGGACTTGATTGTGTTGCGTTACGGGTCATGATTGGGGCGGCCGGCCTCCTGATCTCTCGGATTCGTAGAGACGTAGCTTGCTACGTCTTTTTCACTCTAGCCTCCTAACGCTGCGCTCATGGCGGCCAGAGTCTTTTCCACATCCTCCGGGCTGTGAGCCACGGTCACAATGGAATGCAGCGTTGCCGCGGGACTGGTGTAGATACCGTATTCAAACAGTTTCCACGAAAACTGCTGATACTTCTTTCGATCCACATACCGGCAGTATTCCCGGTAGTCTCGAATGCTTGGTTTATCAGTGAACATGATCTGAAACATAGGCCCAACCCTCTGAATGATCGCGCTGACTCGCTTGCGGCGGAGTAATGCGCTCATGCCACTGGCAAACTGATCGGCCAAGTCCCAAATATATCGGAAGGCCGCTCCGTGGTCGTGCATCAGTTTCGTCAGACAGGCGCGCGCCGCATGCATGCCAATGCGGGAAGCGTTATGCGTGCCGTAATGCAGGACGGTACCTCCGGCCAGTGCGCGCATCACATCCAGGCGGCCCGCGAACGCGGCCACGGGAAGCCCGCAGCCTAATGCTTTCCCGAACGTAACAATGTCGGGTGCGAGCTTGTAGTATTCCTGACAACCGCCGAGCGCGATGCGAAATCCGGTCACGGTTTCATCGAGAACAAACAAGATCTCGTGCCGGCGGGTGAGTTCCTGCAGAGATTCCAAGTATCCCCGCGCCGGAGGAATCACGCCCATGTTCGCCATCACGCCCTCGGTAATCACCGCCGCAATCTCTCCCGAATGATGGACAATGGCTCTCTCCAGTGCCGGCACGTCATTCCAAGGAACGACGATCGTATCGTCGAGGGCATGGCGGTTGAGGCCGGTGCTGTCGGCGATATTCACAGCAGAGGAGTTCAGTTCCTCAGCACCCGGCGGCAAGGGATTGGAGGTCGCCAGCACATCGTCGTACCATCCGTGATAGTGTCCCTCGAACTTCAATATTTTCGGCCTTCCGGTATAGCCGCGCGCCAGGCGAATCACCGCCATGAGGGCTTCCGTCCCCGTATTTGCGAAACGAACTGCCTCGGCATTGGGAATGACTTTTTGGAGCAACTCGGCAACTTCGATCTCAATCTGGGTCGCAGTGGCAAAGTGCGCGCCAGTAGCAGCCGCCTCCCCGATCGCGCGGGTGACATCGGGATCAGCGTGGCCCAGGGGCAATGCGCCGAAGCCCATCATCCAGTCGATATACTCGTTGCCGTCGACATCGTACAGACGCGATCCCTGGGCCCGATGCATGAAAATGGGATACTCGCCATAATTTACCGGCCCGCGCGACGGAGAACTTCCCCCATCAATCAGGATCCGGGCCGCGCGGTGATACAGATGTCTTGACTGCTCTGTCCGATAACCGCTTGTGTCATGTGACGGCAAAGTCCCCCCATATAGCTCCGGAAGATGCTCATCTTCCCGCCCGTTCTGAAAAGGTCAATCAAGGTTAAGGCTTGGCGAAAGGCCCGGCAAGTTGGTCGCAGAAGGGCTAGGACTCCGCTAACGGAAGCCAAACCTGCCCAGTGACAGGGAGTTGCACGCTGCCACTATGGAATTGGTTGGACGGACAAGAACGTTCTCAAGGACTCAAGCGTCTTCTTTACACTGAAAGATCGTGTAACCCATTCGGTTCCACGAACCCACCGCCGGAGCTGTGTCAACCTTACGCCGAAGATAAACAGCCTTTTTGCCATCCAACACGTTGTCGTCTTCAATAAAGGCGTCCCAAAACAGGTGCTGAAAGCATCTTTTCAGGCCTGCCATAGCGAAACGAAAGGCGCCATAGTTCGGGTCAAAGAATATGAACTCGTCGAGTCCGGTTTGATGAATTGCAATCTGATGCCCGTTCCCTCCCCCTGTCGGCTTGAAGGACACGGTTGTACAACAGTTCAACTGCAGACCCTGCGTCCGTAATTCGGCGGACCAATACCCGGCTTCTGGGTAGTCTCGCGAGGGGCTGGACTTGACGACTTTCAGGTTGCCGAACAGCTTCGTGGGAGCTTTTCTGGTCGCGTCATCTCGGTGCTTGCGAAATTTGGTGTCGAGTTCCGCCGCAAAGGTTTCCCACTGGCGACCATCGGCAGAACCTGGTTTATGCTGAGCATCCGGTCGTGCGGTCAAATTGGCTATTAATTGATCGATGTCCTGGTACGTTAACACTCCGGCCGGTTCTTTACTGAGGTTGAATTTCGCGAATGTGCTATTCGCGGTGCCAGGGATTTCCCAGTATTTTTCTAACATCTCCGCAACATCGCTCGGCACGGGAACGCCGGTTCCATACGCAGCAAACGACTCCACCTGTAGGAGCTTGAGCTTTCGCAACTCATTCACGGCAGCAGTCTTCTTGGTCTCACCGACATAGCTGGTCGACTGCCCGTTGTAGGCCTGGGCCATGCGCTTTAGGGTCGCAACCTTTCTTTCGGAGGTGAGCTTGGGGGTGGAGTAGCTCATGTACTTCTCATCGCGGTTGGCTTTGCTTTGCAGCACCCGGCGAGCCCAATCCAGCACCACACCAGCGCAATAACCGCTGGTAAGGTTCACACTGTCGAGCACGTCGTGGGTTCGGAAATCATCCTGATTGAATTCATCCCCAAGCGGCTTGCCCCCAAGCTTTTTTAGATCTTCGATGACTGACATAGTGCCCTCCCCTCTCTAGTTCACTCGTCGACATCCGCACTCCTGGTTGAGCGTCGGGCGGGAATTATACACCGGAAAAACGGCATGTCCAGCGCGGCAATTATCTAGGCGGCAAGATCCCAGCGCGAGACGTTGGACCAACAGCAGCCGCAGTTTGTGGACTTTTTGTGGAAATTCGCAGATGGCGGGAAACAGCAGCCGCAGGTTGTTGAAGAAGGTTGGTGGGCAGTGCAGGACTCGAACCTGCGACCTCCTGCTTGTAAGGCAGGCGCTCTAACCAGCTGAGCTAACCGCCCCTGGCGGCTCGGCGCGACCTGACCGTCGCGCCGGTTGGAACTCAATTTGGAGGGGCATCGCGAACCGCGCTCTCGCGAGTATACGTGAGGCCTGAAAATCCGGTCAAACACTGCCTCTCGCACGACAGTCGCCGTAGACTGCGCGCGAAAGGCGTCCCCAGTCAACACTCCCAACTTTGCTGCTAGACTGGCCTCGTGCGCCGGTTGATTGTCAACGCGGATGACTTTGGTTTCACCTCGGGCGTGAACCGGGCGATCGTTGAGGCCCACACGCGCGGCATCGTGACCTCCTCCACGCTGATGGCAAACGGCCCGGCGTTCTCCGAGGCAGCGCAAATGGCAAAGACCCTCCCGCGATTGAGCGTTGGATGCCATGTTGTGCTCATTGACGGCGAGCCGGTTCTAAGCGCGGAACAACTCCGCACGCTCACAACCCGAACTCCGGCCACACACTTTCGCGATGGATTGAAGGCTTTCGCCGCGAGAGCGATCACCGGACGCATCGACGCCAACGAAATCACCGCCGAAGCCACGGCGCAAATTCGCCAGATTCAATCCGCAGGAATCGTGGTTTCGCACTTCGACACCCACAAGCACACTCACCTGTTCCCGAAGATTCTGCGGCCCCTGCTGCGGGCGGCGTCGGCTTGCGGCGTTCGCGCCCTGCGCAATCCGTTCGGGCCCAGGATGCTGAGGCGAGCTAGCTCAATGAAGGATTCCTTGCAGGTTGCGAGCCATCCCGACACCGCCGGCTTAGGTACTCCGGTAACATTCCAGGTTAACTCCAAGTAGTATGATGGTTTAGAACTCGATCGTTTTTCTGTGCGGACTGGAGGCTTATTCGCTCATGTCGGCCCAAGGATCAGCGCCACGGGCGACTCTGGACTTGAAGGTCCGGGTGTGGGGAATGGGTGCGAATGGCCAGCCGTTCTTCCAGAACGCGACCGCGCAGAATATCAGTGCGACGGGCGCGTGCATCTTTGGCATTGAACCTGAGTTGAAAGTCGGCGATGTCATAGGAGTGCAGTACGAAGGCAAGAAAGCGCGCTGCAAAGTCATATGGGTTGTGGATGCCGGGGCGCTAAAGAAGACCCAGGTTGGAGTCCAGCTTGTCGTCGACCAAGAGTGCCCGTGGACGGCAGTTCTTCCTCACGACATGAAGGTCGAGGAGCGAACCCAGCAGCGCCAGGACAACCGTCGGAAATTTGCCCGCCACAAGATTTCGTTCCCTCTCGAACTGCGCGACGAGCGCGTTAACACACCCCTGCGTGTGAACGCCACAGACATCAGTGGAAATGGTTGTTATGTCGAGACCGTCATGCCGCTGAATGTGGGCACTGCGCTGCGGGTCGATTTCTGGATCGGAGAAGAAAAATTTTCTCCCACCGCCGTGGTTCGCACCCGCGACCCGGGAGTCGGCATGGGGATCGAATTCACCGGCATGCCTGAGGACGGCAAGAAGCGGTTCCAGACCCATCTTGATAAGATTGATCCCGTAATGGCGTTCGGCCACAAAAGCGGCGAGTAGGCCGAGGATCCGCACGCGCCTTCGTGTAAAATCTGCAACCGCTGCGCTTTCCAGCCATCGAATGGCAAGAGTCAACCCGAGGGTGGTCCCTCGCACATGAAGATTGGAATCACCTGTTATCCCACGTATGGCGGTAGCGGCGTCGTGGCCACAGAACTCGGCCTCGAGTTGGCTCAGCGCGGACACGAAATTCATTTCATTTCTTACGCGCAGCCCATTCGCCTGCGGGGCTCCGAACCCAACATTCACTATCACGAGGTCGAGGTCTCTCGGTATCCGCTGTTCGACTATCCTCCGTATGATTTGGCGCTGGCCACGCGCATGGCCGAGGTCGCTCAGCTCTACGACCTCGACCTGCTCCACGTGCACTATGCGATCCCCCATTCCGTAAGCGCGCTGCTGGCCCGGCAGATGCTGGCGGCCGGCCCGCGCGGTCGCCGCCTGCCCTTTGTCACTACCTTGCACGGAACCGACATCACGCTGGTGGGCCTCGACCGCTCCTATTTGCCGATTACCCGTTACTCGATTGAGCAGAGTGACGGGGTCACGGCCATTTCCAACTATCTGCGCGACCGCACGCTGCGCGTGTTCGACGTGAAGAACCGCATCGAGGTGATTTACAACTCAGTGAATTGCGACGTGTACCACCGCGATCCCGAGGCCATTGCGCCCTTGCGTGCCGAGTACGCGCCCAAAAACGAACGGCTCCTGATGCACCTTTCGAACTTTCGCCCGGTGAAGCGGCTTACCGACGTGATTGAGATTTTCGACCGCGTCCACAAGAAAGTTCCCTCAAGATTGCTGCTGATCGGAGATGGCCCGGACCGTTCCGTCGCGGAATGGCTGGCGGTGCAGAAGGGCATTCACGATGATGTCCTGTTTCTCGGCAAGCAGGATCAGATCGCGGAGATGGTCGCCGTAGCCGATATCATGCTCATGCCGAGCGAACTGGAATCCTTTGGGCTGGCCGCGCTGGAAGCCATGGCTTGCGAGGTCGTGCCCATCGCCACCCGTGCGGGAGGAGTTCCTGAAGTGATCGAGCACGGCAAGAGCGGCTATCTCGCCGATGTAGGCGATGTCGACACCATGGCGCGCTATGCTCTTGAGTTGCTGGGCAACGAGCAACTACTACGGCAAATCGGAACACAGGCCCGCGCTGCCGCGCAAGAGCGTTTCTGCTCAACCAAAATCGTCAAGCAATACGAAGACTTTTACCGCCGCGTGCTCGAACGCTCGGCATAGAAACCCTCCGGCACAGAACTCGCCCCCTCCACCAGCGGTAGCCGGATTCGGATCAACGTTCCCTTGCCTTCATGACTATCGATAGTCATACGCGCGGTGTCGCCATAGAGCACCTGCAGCCGCTCCGAGATATTCGCCATGCCGATACCCATGCCCGACCAACTGCTGCTTTCCTCCAGTTGCGCCGCGCCCATGCCGACGCCGTCATCCTCGACCTCGATTATCAGCTTGGAGCCGCTGACCCGGCTGCGCAAGTAGATGCTGCCGCCTTCCACCTTCGGCGATAGCCCATGCTTGATGGAATTTTCCACCAGTGGCTGCAGCAACATGCAGGGCACCACCACATCGAGCGAGGCGGGATCGAGTTCTTTCACCACGCGCAACTTGTCCCGTCCGAAACGGACGACTTCGATGTCGAGATAGTTGTCGATGAATCCGAATTCCTCTCGCAGCGGCGCGAAGGCCTCGCTGGTGTTCAGCAGACGCCGCAGAATCGTGGCCAGCTTGAAAATCACCTCCCGCGCCATGTCCGGATCGAATCGCACCAGCGATGAGATCGAATTCAGCGTATTGAACAGGAAGTGAGGATTGACCTGGTTCTGCAAAGCCTCCATGCGCGCGTGCAACAGAAGCCGCTCTTGCTCTTCCAGTTTGATCTGGATGCGCACGCTGTTGAAGATCTTCAACTCGATTCCGATCGCGATAACCGAGACGGCATAGATGCCAACCTCGAGCCACATGTTCTCTGGACTCTCGAGCGCGAAGATGGAGTGCGGAAAATACCTCGACAACTCAGTCTGCACGAAACGTAGTCCGACCACCGTCGTGAAAAACATGATCTGCCAATCGAACAGACGGGGACGGGGAAGATTCCGGCGAATGAGCCGATAAATACTGAGGTCGATGAAGGGAGAAAACGACCAGATGTCGTCCTTGTCGAGCGCCATCGTACGGAACTGACCCGCGATCAACCCGCACAGCACAAGGAACGGAAGGGCTGCCCACTCGCCGTGCAGCAGCGAAGGAGCGCCCATCAGCACGCCTCCCAGAACTCCCGCCCAGCGACCACCAATGACTCCAAGCAGCAGCGTGGTCTCAAAGCTCAGGTCGCCCGCCAGAAAGTTCTTCTGCGCAATCCGAATCCACACCCCCAACATAATCGGCAGAGCGAACCAGAGAACCAGGTAGTTCTTTTGCCGGAGCGTGCGTTCTTCCCGAAAAAGGAGCGATTTGAACTCGAGCGACCGCACCAGGCTGCTGGAGACAGCTGCAGCTACGCCCAGCTTCAACAATAAGTGAATCAGGATGAGGCGCGGTTCCATGGGTTCCGGTTCGTGTAAATTGCCAGCGTGCGGTGGCAAAACAAAACTGTAGCACGAAGCAGAGGGCTCAATATCCCTTCTGCTTGTTGACGACATACCGCAGCGGCTGGCCTGTAAGATAGCGGCGAAGGTTGTCGGAAAACAGTTCATAATGCCGATGCCAGAGCTTCTCCGTCAGACCTGCCGTGTGGGGAGTAATCAGAAGGTTTTCAGCGCCCCACAACGGCGAATCAGCCGGCAGGGGTTCGCGCTCAAATACGTCGAGAGCCGCACCTGCGATCTGCCGGTTGCGAAGCGCTTCCACCAGCGCCGCCTCATCCACCTGCGGCCCGCGTCCGACATTGATCAGATAAGCGCTCGGTTTCATTACCGAAAGCCGTGTGGTGTTAATTAGCCCTTGAGTTGCACCGATCAGCGGCGCGGCCACTACGACAAAATCCGATTGACTAAGCAAGTCGTTGAGCCCGGATGGAGCAAACACAGCTCCCACGCCTTCAGGCCTTCCCTTCTCCACATGCTCGCGCACAGCAATTACCCGCATGCCCAGAGCCGACGCCATCTTCGCCACCCGCGTGCCAATGCTCCCAACTCCAATCAGACCCAGGGTTGCGCCGGCAATTTCGCGCGGATGTTGTCCATCTTTCCAGATCGCCTCCTGCCCCCACTCGTGTTTCTGCTGGAACAGAGCGGCCTGCGATATCTTTTTTGCAAGCGCAAAGATCAGCGCCAAAACATGTTCGGCCACTACCGGCCCATGGACTTCCCGCGAGTTAGTGAGCACGACTTCGCTAGCGGTCAAATCCGCGAAAAGCAGTTGGTGGACTGCTGCCGTGGGCGCGTGAATCCAGCGCAGGTTGTGCGCAAGGGCAAATTGTTCTGGCCGCAGCGAGATCGTAAATATGACCTCGGCGTCCCGCAGATGGTCCTCCACGCTCTGATAGCTATCGCGCTGGACGATCTGCAGTTGCGGGAACTCTGACGCCAGTCGCTCCCCAAACCATACCGGCACATTCCACAAGTCAAACCGGTGATGCACGACGATCAGCAGCTTCATGGTTGTGGTGTCAGGCAGAAACCCCGGCAGCAGTAGCTAGGACGCTTGAAGAACTATCCGTAGGCCAACTCCTTCGCCCGCTGCGCCGCCTTCACCACCGCCTTGATCAGCGTGACGCGCAACTTCCCTTCTTCCAGTTCCATGATGGCGTCGATGGTGCAACCCGCGGGAGTTGTGACGGCATCCTTCAGCAGAGCCGGGTGATCGCCGGTCTCGAGCACAACGCGCGACGCGCCGAGCGTGGTCTGCGCCGCGAGCAGCGTAGCGATGTCGCGCGGCAGTCCGACTTTCACACCCGCTTCTGCCAGGGATTCCAAAATGATGTAGATATAAGCCGGACCGCTGGCCGAGAGTGCGGTCACAGCGTCCATATGCTTCTCGTCCACCACAACAGTTCTGCCCACAACATCGAACATATGGCAGGCGAGGGAAACGTCATGCGCGGTGGCGTGTTTGCCCTTGCAGATCGCAGTCATACCGGCTCCCAGCAGGCACGGTGTATTCGGCATAGCTCGGATCACAGGCACGTTCGGGGGCAAGTTCTTTTCGATCATCGATGTGGGCACCGACGCTGCCACCGACACGATCAGCTGCTTAGTTGTGACGTGATCGCGGATCTCCCGCACCACGTCCTCGACCACTTGCGGTTTCACGCCGATCACGATGATGTCGGCGCCTTTCACGGCTTCGGCATTATTAGTCCCAACTTTCACTTTGACCTTTGCCGCCAGCGCCTTGGCGCGGTCTGCATGCGCCACGGTGGCCCATGTTGTCTTCGCCGAGAGCAAGCCGTTTTTCACGAGAGCCTGCAAGATGATTCCTCCCATCTTGCCCGCGCCCAGAAACGCAACCTTCTTCCCCGCCAGTTCATTCGCCATATCTTGCCCGCCAATCCCTCTGTGTTTTTCCGTGTTCCTCTGTGGTTAGCTCGTCCTCCGCCGTTGCATCCAATTCCAGGCAGTAGCCACGTCGTCGCGCAGTCCGCGAGTCGCCTTCCATCCGAGCAGTGCCTGCACTTTGATCGGATTCGCCACCAACCTCGGAGGATCTCCCGCCCGCCGGGGCACGATCTTGTGCGGCACACGCTTGCCCGTCACTTCCTCGACCGCGGAAAGCACTTGCTGAACCGAGTATCCGCTCCCCGTGCCAACGTTGACCGCAAAACTTCCCTTCCCCGCCGCCAGGTGCTCCAGAGCTTTCACGTGCGCACTGGCCAGATCGTTGACATGAATATAGTCTCGGATGCAGGTCCCATCGGGCGTCGGATAGTCTGACCCGAACACCTGCAACTCCGGACCAGTCCCCGCCGCCGCGCGCAGCGCCAGCGGAATCAGATGCGTCTCCGGATCGTGCAGTTCGCCAATTTCCCCGCTCTCATCCGCCCCCGCCGCGTTGAAGTAGCGTAAGCTGGCGTAGCGGAACTCGTAAGCCCGGTCGTAGGCCTCCAGGGCTTGCTCGAAGAACAACTTCGAGACTCCATAGGGATTCACCGGCTGCCGAGGCGTGTTTTCTTCGATGGGAACTTTCGCCGGCTCACCGTACACGGCGCACGTCGAAGAAAAAATGATCCTCTTTACTCCTGCTTCCAGAGCCGTGTTCAGCAGCGAAAGACCACCCTCGACGTTGTTTCGAAAATACTTTCTGGGATTCGTTACCGACTCCCCGACGTAAGCATGCGCGGCAAAGTGCATGATTGCGTCGGCGCGCCGCATCACCGCGGCCAGCGCAGCCGCATCCAGCATGTCGGCCTTTATCAGTTCAAAGCCTGCCGCCAGAAACTCATACCCGGTGCTGAGATTGTCGAACACGATCACCTCGTGTCCGGCCTGCTTCAGCGCTCGGGCCGTGTGGCTTCCGATGTATCCCGCTCCACCGACGACCAGGACAACCATGTTCCATCCTTTCCGATCGAGTATTACACTTGGGTTCTCGCGAGCGTCGACTTCGCGTGGAGGTTGACGAAATATTAGCTCGCTAGAAACGCACAGCGATTATACGGGCTGCGCCTTCACGCTGGGGCGACGCGGGCTTATTCAAAGAAATGTGGGGTGAGGAATGACTGAACAACTTGCCGATAAGAAATGCGTTCCCTGCCGGGGCGGAGTTCCGCCCCTGGAAGGTCCAGCGCTGGGGAGATTGCAACAAAATGTACCGCAGTGGTCGGTCGAAAAGGAACATCACATTCATCGCGAGTTCCGCTTTCCAGATTTCAAGCAGGCGCTGGATTTCGTGAATCGCGTCGGCGCTCTTGCCGAGGAGCAAGGACATCATCCCGACATTCTGCTGGCGTGGGGCAAGGCGGACATTACTTTGTGGACGCACAAGGTCGACGGACTGACCGAGAGTGACTTCATTATGGCCGCAAAGATCGACCGGCTGGCCAACGAATTGTGAGCCGGTCAGGCAACCGATTCAGGAGATCGATTCCGCCTCGCGGATTCTGGCCGCCCGCAGCGACAGGAACAACAACATTGCCGGTAGCAGCATGATCGCCCCGGTGCTGGTCGCTACAGTTCGTGCGGAATACCCCGCGTCGAGGAAGTGTCCAGCCAGATAGGCTGTGATCGCAAAGGATAGACTTCCCAGGCCCAGATCAGCCGAGAAGACGCGACCGCGAAAACGGTCCTCGGTGTGAAGCTGCAGCAAGGTAGTCGAGAAGACCCAGACCGTCGATCCACCGGCATGAGCGAACATAGCGCAGACCGCGGCCATCCACACGCTACGGCTGGCCCCCAGCACGGCGTATCCGGCGGAAATCGTGAGATAGCCGAACAGAATCCCAAGACGCAACCGGCCGTCGTTAGACCCGGCCCAACGTGCCGACACAATGGGTCCCACCAGTGCCCCGATCCCCCGCCCGCCGAGGAGGATGCTCATGCCGAGCATGGCTCCGCCCGCGGGGTCGATGCCCGGCCGATGGACCGCAAATTCGCGCGCTCCCATTACGGTGAAGATTACCCAACTCGGCCCCACCATCAGTTCTCCTGCCTTGGCTAAGATTGCAGGCAAAAGCGTGGCATGGCTGCGAATGTAGCGAATGCCTTCCAACACTGGAGAAAAGTCAACCAAATCGCGGGCGCGCAGCGGAGCGGCAGCCTCGGCATGCGGTTCGGCGAATCGCATGCGGCTGATCAACAGCGCCGACGTAAGAAACGACAGTGCATTGAGAACGAATACCGCGTCACGACCGAAAAATGCGGCCACAACTCCGCCGACTGACGCTCCGATCATCAGATTGACCGACCAGGTCGCCGATGACAGCGTGTTGGCCACCAGCACCTCACCCTCGGTTGCAATGTTTGGGATCACCGCGTTGCGGGCCGGCTCGAAGAAAGCGGCCATCGTGGTTTCCGCCAGCAGCAACGGATACACCAGCCATACCATCGACCGCGAACGCACGAACAACATGGCCAGCACGACTCCGAAGCGAACCAGGTCGGCAGCGATCATCACATGCTTGCGGCGCAGTCGGTCATTCACCACCCCGGCCGTGGGTCCCACTAACGTTTGTGGTATGACCTGCAGAACCAGCGCCAGTGCCACCGATCCAGCGTGCCCGGTGAGTTGCAGCAGCAGCGTGTAGATGGCCAGGGTATAAAACCAGTCTCCAATCTCGCTCACAATCTGCGCCAGCCAAAGACGGCGGAAATTGCGGTTCCCGCCCACCAGTTGCCGGTAGGACCCAAGCGAAATTGAGACCGTGCCGTGTTCCGGTTCGGGTTCCATGCGAGTGCCTAGGGTAATCGCTGCGGCCTCGCAGAGCAAAGATGTGTTCCCTTGAATAACGCAGAACGTAGTGACAATCGCACTGCCTGCCTTCCTTCGAGCACCTTGTGCCCTTCGTGGTTGAAAAGAGCTGATTACCACGAAGGACACGAAGGGTCACGAAGGAGGACTGGTCACCGGTCTAAGGGAGCGACATCGTCGCGATCCTCTTCAATTCTCTGGGGAATGCTTACTGCAATGACCAACTCGCTGTATCTGAGCGAAGCCGGCATCCGCTCTACGGCTGCAGTTTTACTTTCAAGTCAGCGGCGATCTGCTTGCCGTGAAAGCGTCCGTTCTCGATGAAAATTTCGTTGGTGCGAGATCCAGCAACTATCACGCCCGCAACGTAAATGCCCTTGACGTTGCTCTCGAGCGACACCGGATCGCAGACCGGCCGGCATTGCTCATCTGACAGCTCAATGCCCATGCTGCGCAGAAAATCGTAGTCGGGATGGTAGCCAATCAAGGCCAGCACAAAGTCATTCTTCAGCCGGATCGGCCCCTTCGGCGTATTTATCACCACATGGTCAATGCCGATTTCCTGCACCCAGCTGTTGAAGTAGGCCTCGATCTCCTCATTCTTGATTCGGTTTTCCAGATCGGGCTTGATCCAATACTTGACGTGATGGTGCAGTTGCGGCTCGCGGTGCACCAGGGTGACGCGTGCGCCGTGCCGCCACAAGTCGAGTGCGGCGATGGCTGCGGAATTTTTGCCACCGATCACCAGCACATCCGTGTCGTAGTAGGGATGTGGCTCGCCATAATAGTGCGAAACCTTGGGCAGTTCTTCGCCGGGGAGTCCCAACTTGTTTGCCAGATCGTAGTAGCCGGTCGAAACGATGACCTTCTTCGTACGGTAGTCATGCGGCCGGCCGGCGCGATCGGTGGCCGTGATGGTGAAGTCTCCATCTTCGCCCATCACGGTCTTGACCCATTCGTACTGACGGAGATCGACCTTATAGTGCTCGGCCACTTTGCGGTAATACTCGAGCGCCTCCTCGCGCGTAGGCTTCTGCTGGGCAGTCGTGAACGGGATGTCACCGATCTCCAGCAATTCCGGCGTGGTGAAAAAAACCATGTTCGCCGGATAGTGAAATAGCGAGTTCACCAGGCATCCCTTGTCAACAACGATCACCTTGAGCCCGATCTTCTGTGCCTCGATCGCGCAGGCCAGCCCGGTCGGCCCTGCGCCGATGACGAGCACATCGGTGCGCATCGGTGGGCGAGGTTTCGCCTGAGTTTCGGGCAGGGTTACGATCTCTTCGTCGGTGAGGAATTCAGGCATGAGAGCGGAGTCCCGGGAGGCGCACGCATGTGGCCTGCACCTCGGAAACCGATGATTCTAGCATGCAGGAATTAGGAAAGGACCATCACAGAGTTGGGTAGTACTCAGTTTGAATCCGCAGCTTTTCGGTAGGTGTCATTCCGAAGCGCCGCGCTTTCACCAGCGGGGCGAGGAATCTCTCCTGGCAGTGACTCCTGGGAGATCCTTCGACTTCGTTCAGGACAGGCTCTTCGCTCCGCCTGAAGAACTGCTCCGCTCAGGATGACGCCGTCTAAACACGGTGGCCACGATTAAAACTGAGGCGCTACCGGAGTTTGGTAAGGCGCCGGCGTTATAATTTCCCGTTGCTCTCATTCCTCTGCTCGACTCAGGAGCCATCATGTCTACTCTTACCGAACCGGCCACCCGCACGCGCATTGAATCCGACAGCATGGGGACAATCGAAGTCCCGGCCAATGTTTACTGGGGCGCGCAGACGCAGCGCTCTCTACTCCATTTCAACATTGGTCGCGACACCATGCCGCCCGAATTGATCCGGGCTTTCGGCGTTCTCAAAAAAGCCTGCGCGCTGGTGAATCAGGATCTGGGCAAGCTTCCAGCCGACAAGGCGAAACTGATCGTGCAGGCCGCTGACGAAGTCATCGCCGGCAAGCTGAACGACCAGTTCCCGCTGCGCATCTGGCAGACCGGCAGCGGCACCCAGACCAACATGAACGTGAACGAGGTCATCTCGAACCGCGCCATCGAAATCGCCGGCGGCCCGAATGGACGAGAAATGATGGGGTCGAAGAAGCCGATCCATCCCAACGACCATGTGAACATGTCGCAGTCGTCGAACGACACCTTTCCGGCTGCGATGCACATTGCCGCCGCCGATCGCGTGAAGAACGCGCTGATTCCCGCCGTCAAAACTGTCCGCGATGCGATTGCAGCCAAGGCCAAGGAATTTCACGACATCGTCAAGATCGGTCGCACCCACTTGCAAGACGCCGTGCCTCTCACCATCGGACAGGAATTCGGCGGATGGGCCAGCCTGCTCGAACGCGACATCCACCGACTGGAGCAGGTGCTCGAAGGCCTTTACGACCTCGCCATCGGCGGAACGGCGGTCGGTACCGGCCTGAACACGCACCCCGAGTTTGCCGAGCGCGCGGCCAAGAAGATTGCCGAACTTACCGGACTTCCCTTCCGCTCGCATGGCAACAAGTTCGCGGCGCTCTCGGCCCACGACGAGATCGTATTCGCGCAAGGCGCGATGGAAACGCTGGCCGCGTCGTTCATGAAAATTTCCAACGACATTCGCTGGCTGGCCTCGGGTCCTCGCTGTGGGCTGGGTGAACTTTCCATCCCCGAGAACGAGCCCGGATCCTCCATCATGCCGGGTAAGGTCAACGCCACGCAGTGCGAGGCCATGACCATGGTCTGCGTGCAGGTTCACGGAGCGACTGCGGCTGTGGGTTTCGGCGGCTCGCAGGGCAATTTCGAGCTCAACGTGTTCAAGCCCGTGATCATCTACAACTTCCTGCACTCTGTCACGCTGATCACCGACGCCTGCCACGGCTACGTCGAATACATGATCAAGGGCATCGAGGTGGATCGCGCCAAGGTCGACTGGTACGTCAAGAATTCCTTGATGCTGGTCACGGCGCTGGCGCCGAAGGTGGGATACGACAAGGCCGCGCAGATCGCGCATACTGCGCACGTCGAGCACTCAAGTCTGCGCGAGGCGGCGTTGAAGCTCGGATATCTGACGGGCGAGGAATTCGACCAACTGGTCAAGCCGGAGAAGATGACGCACCCGTAAGTGTGCTGTCAGTGATGCCTTCCCAAAGTGTATCTACGGCGTATCATCCTGGTGTATACTCAGTATCTACAAGCCGTAAGGAGGCTTATGCCGACTACGCAAGTGGTCAAGTGGGGTAACAGCCTCGCCGTGCGCATTTCGAAGGCCGTCGCCGAACAGGCTCGCATGAAGGAGGGCGACTCCGTCGTGATCAAGGCCGCCAAAGGACGGATCGAGGTGCGCAGCGCCGAGAAAACTCCTACTCTGGAAGAGTTGGTCGCCCAGATCAAGCCTGAGAACCGTCACCCCGAAACCAACTGGGGGCGAGACGTTGGCCGGGAAGAGATCGAATGGTAAGACGCTACGTTCCGGAAGCCGGCGACATTGCCTGGCTTGATTTCGACCCCCAGGCCGGACGCGAGCAAGGCCGACGCCGCCCAGCTCTGGTGCTGACCGATCAGGCCTACAATCGCTCCAGCGGATTAGTTGTGGTCTGCCCTCTGACCAGCAAGCGGAAGCCTTACCCCTTCGCTCTTCCAGTTATCGTTGACAAAGTTGAAGGTGCGGTTCTAGTGGATCACTTGAAGAGCCTGGACTGGGAGGCACGCCATGCCTCATTTCACTCCAAGGCGGACACAGGGTTGCTGAACAAGGTCCGTGGCTACATCGCGGTTCTACTCCGCATTCACTGAAGGTCGCGGTGCCTCAGCCCATGCTTTGCTCGGCGCTTTCTTCGGCGTGGTCGTAATCACTACCACGCTCACCAGCACCAGCAGCGTCCCCGCGATCGTGCGCGGGCCGAGTGCCTCTCCACCGAGAAAATATCCGATCAGCACGGCGATTACGGGATTCACATACGCGTAAGTGCCAACCTTGGTCGGCGATTCGTGATGGAGCAGCCAGACGTAGGCGGTGAAGCCAACGATGGATCCCGCAACGATCAAATACGCCAAGGCAAGCCACGCCCCGCGCGACACGGCTTGAACGTGAAACCCGCGAAACTCCCCCAATAGCGCCGCGCTCAGCGTGAGCAGCACGCCTCCGGCGAGCATCTGTGTGCCGGAACTCATGACCTTGGCCGACGGCAGCGGCAGCTTGCGACTGAGCGATGCGGCCACCGACCAGCTAACCGATGCCACGATCAATGCAAATGCCCCGGCTGTATTAACTGGGGCCTCCCCCAGGCTCACTGAACGTCCCACCAAAACCGCCACGCCACCTAGGCCCATGAGCAGCGCAAACCCCAGTCGCAGCGTCAGACGCTGCGTGCGCAGAAAAACAATCTCCGCCAGCGCCATGAATCCCGGGATCGTCGCCATCATCACGGCTGCGACTCCAGACGGCACCCGCCGCTCCGCCCAGAACAGCAGCCCGTAATCAAAAACGAAGATCAGGAGCGCAAGAATTGAAGCCCCGCCCCACTCCCGCGCAGTGGGCGAGGGCGTCCCACGTGCACGCATCCAGACGTAAAGAACGGTCCCCGCAATCAGGAAGCGCATCGCCGCCAGAAGAAATGGAGGTACCTCACGCACGCCCACCCGGATCGCAAGAAAGGTCGATCCCCACACGAAATAGATAATGGCGAAGGCGAGCAAAACCTTCCACGCGCGAGGTTGTGTTGTGGCATCCATGATCCGCTTCCGACCGAAAACGCGAAGTGCGTCCGAGCCTGATTAGATCACCGCCAGCCGCGCAGGGCGCGGATTTCCGGCATTAAAAGTTTTTATGAGGCTATAAACAGCGACGGATTCCCGCCGCGCCATATGCGTTCGGATTAAATTCTGCGGCTAAGAGTGAGTTACTTCTTCAACAGGCTGGTGTGGCTGGCGACGCACTGCCACTTGCCGGCATCGTTGATCCAGGTGTCAGTGAAGCGTCCCACGTGGTCGTAGGGCTTGCCTTGAAACGTACCCTGCGTGTGGTAGGTGCCGGTGATGACTGCGGTGTCGCCGAAGAAATTCATCTTGACGTCCTGAATGTTGGCGAAGCTGGGCTTGAAGCGGGGATCTTTAATGTCGGCCAGGAATCTCTGCTTGTCACTGACGTCGCCGTCCCACTCCGTGTTCACGAACCGGCTCGAGACCAAGGCGTCCAGGGCCGCTGAATCGCGGTTCACCTGGGCTTCGTTCCACATCCGCTCTAGGACAATCAGTTTGGTCTCACGTGGATCGGCTTGCTGGGCGGCCAGTCCCACCGTTCCCAAAGCCAGAGTTAGACAGTAACAGCACAGGGTGCGGATCATGACGTACACATTCGCCGGCATCCCTACGTGAGGGCGAACGTTGCGAAAACATAACAGTGTGGAGTTGGGTGGCGCTACGGAAATATACCGCCGAGAGTTACGAACGTCATGTCGTAGAGACGTTGCTTGCAACGTCTCTCTGCCGGCAGAGGAACGAATGCTGGCAAGGACACGAAAGATAGGGACTTGAGATTTTGTGGTCAGAAGAGACGTAGCCAGCTACGTCTCTACGAACAGACCTGGCCTCAGAACGCCCAGCGCAGCAGAGTTGCGCCTATGGTAAAGCCGGCGCCGACCGAGGCCAGCATCACCAAGCTTCCCTTCTTCAGCTTGCCTTCTTCGATGGCGGTACCCATCGCCAGCGGGATCGTTCCGGCGGTGGTGTTGCCGTAGCGGTCAATGTTGACGATCACAACCTCGGGCCGCAGGCCCAGGCGATCGGCCGTGGCGCTGATGATGCGCAAGTTGGCCTGATGCGGAATGAACGCGTCTATGTCGGACCCCTTCAGTCCATTGCGTTCTAGCAGCTTCAGGCATAGCTCGGTCTGCTTGCGGACCGCGAACTTAAACACTTGCTGGCCGTCCTGATGGACGTAATGCATTTTCTTCTCGACGGTTTCCTTGGTCGACGGGTTCAGGCTGCCGCCGCCCGGCATATATAGAAACTGAGCACCCGAGCCATCCACTTCGTGGATGAAGTCGATCAGCCCGACCGAATCGTCCTCCGCGGGCTCCAGAATCACCGCCCCCGCACCATCGCCAAAAATTACGCAAGTGGCGCGGTCGGCATAGTCGATGATTGATGACATCACGTCCGATCCGATGACCAGCACTCGTTTGTGGGCGCCGGTGGCGATGAATTGCGCCCCGGCCTGCAAAGAATAGAGGAACGCCGAACACGCGCCCGAAAGATCGAATCCCCAGGCTCCCTTGGCGCCCAACTTGTTCTGGACCAGGCAGGCGGTAGATGGAAAAAACATGTCTGGCGTCACGGTGCCTACGATGATGGCTTCGATGTCTGTCGGCGTGAGGCCGCGCTGGGCTAAGGCTTTCTTCGCCGCCTCAACGGCAAGGTCGCTGGTGGCCACGCCTTTGTCCACGAGGTGACGCTCGCGAATCCCAACGCGGGCCATAATCCAATCGTTCGTGGTGTCGACCATCTTTTCCAAGTCCGCGTTCGTGAGAAGACGGGGCGGCACATAGGTACCCAATGCGCTGATCTTGGCGCGGATCGGTTTGGTCAATGATGTCTCCTTGAGACCTGTGCTGACTGAGGCTGAATAAATAGGAAACTGAGTATTTTGAAGGATTGCGGCCAGAAAGTCTAACTGTGCAGAGTCGGGTAGTGCCTCAGTTTGAATCGGGTGGACGCTCTGTCTTGGATGGTGTCATCCTGAGCGTAGCCGCTTTTCAGGAGCAGCGAAGGATCTCCGAAGAGTCACTGCCATGGGAGATTCCCTTCGACTTCGCTCAGGGCAGGCTCTCACCCCGCTGGTGAAAGCGCGGGGCTTCGGAATGACGCCTCACCGATTCAAGCTGAGGTACTAGCTAGAGTCGAGCTCATAGGATGACAATGGTGATCCCCTGATTCCCGCGGCTGAGGTCGGGATCGCTTTTGAGATCAGGATGCGCCCGCAGCAGACGCCAAGTCGCCTCATCCGACCTCGCCCAGTTCTCCCCGAAGATACATCCCCGAGTCTGACCGGCTTCCGCGAGTTCGTACAGCCGCTTCTGCACGGCGATGCGAATGTCACCGCCAGCCCCGGTTGAACCGTAGCCGTGAATGATCTTGAGCACCGCGACTCGCTGCCCCCGAGCCAAGGCCAGCTCTTGATCGAGACGCTGCAGCGCCTCGTGGACCGTAGGCAGATCAGACTTGAGGTTGACCGTTTTGATTTGTGAAACCTCAGAACCGGTGGGTAGTATCTAGTTCCGATTTCGCCCACGAGCGACAGCCTCTCGCGCTTCCTTATCCGCCGTGCGGCGTCGTTCGGTCTCCCGCTTGTCCCACAGCTGCTTTCCCTTAGCCAGTGCTAGTTCAACTTTTACTTTACCGTTCTTGAAATACAAACGAGTAGGAATCAGCGTCAGGCCCTTCTGCTGTGTCTTGCCGATCAGCTTGCGGATTTCTTCGCGGTGCATCAGCAGCTTGCGGGTACGCAACGGGGCATGGTTAAAGATGTTGCCGTGCTCGTAAGGTCCGATGTGAGCATTCAACAGCCAGACCTCGTTGTCCTTGACCAAGCCGTAGGAGTCCTTCAGATTGGCCAGTCCGCTCCGGATGGATTTCACCTCGGTCCCCGTCAAGGCCACCCCGGCCTCAAATTTTTCCAGCAAGAAATAGTTATGCGAAGCGATCCTATTGACGGCAGCATCGCGCTGGCCGCTGGCTGTGGGATCACGGCGAGGGGATTTCTCCGCGTCGGGCTTGGTCTGGTGCGTGGACTGACGAGGCATTTGGGTCGGCGACTTCAATCTTAACAGGAGGGCCGTCCGGCTTCAGATGTCAGGCCAAGGACTCCGGTACAGTGGCTGAGGTCCGACGCCCCTTCGCTCGACGTCTGGCCCTCCCCGCTAGTCTTACGACCAAAGAGTGTAACTGCCGTGTGCCGAGGCAGTTCGGGAGCCCGAAAGCGCGATGCTATAATCGCGTCAAAGTAGCAATTTTTGTGCATCGCGTGGACTTCCTGCCCCGAAACGCAGGCTCGAAGCGGGGCGGTTTGCGGGGCGGTCTGTTCGTACCGCTCAGACTGCACAAATAACGATGAGGACCATTCTCGTGAGGATTATCGAATGAGACGCCTGATGCGCCCGGCAGGATGGTTGCTGCTGGTCGCGGCTTTAGCTCTCCCCGCCCTCGCCGACAAGGCCAAAAATCTTTACCTCAAGGGTCAAGACGCAGAAGCTCGCCAGAACTACGAAGCGGCCTTCGGTTTTTTTAAGCAAGCCTACGATCTCAAGCCTAAAGAATTGCGCTATCGCTCTGCCTTTGAACGCACCCGGTTTGAAGCTGCCGCTCAGGTGGTTCACCACGGGCAGTTGCTGCGCGAGGATGGCAAGCTCGATGAAGCGGTCGCCGAATTCCGCAAGGCCTTAGAGATCGATCCCTCGTTGTTCATCGCCAAGCAGGAACTGACGCGCACGCTGAAGATGATCGAGGACAAGAAGAATCCTCCGCCGCAGGCCGCCGGACCGCCCAGCAGCCTGGAGCGAAAGGTTCGCGAGGCAGCTGGGCCGGTCGAACTGGCTCCCATCTCCAGCGTTCCCATCAGCGTCAAACTTACCGATAAATCCGATATCGTCTACCGCACCATCGGGCAGTTGGCCGGGATCAATGTCCTGTTCGACCCCGACTATGTGCCCAAGCAAATCAAGGTGGAGTTGAACGGGGTCACGCTTGAGGAGGCACTGGAAATTACCGCTCTGGAGTCAAAAACCTTCTGGCGCCCGGTCACCCTCAACACGATTTTTGTCGCGCAAGACAATCCGGCAAAACGCAAGGAGCTGGAACAAAGCGTCCTCAAAACTTTTTATCTTTCGAACATTTCCCAGCCCACCGAACTGCAGGATGTGGTGAACGCGATTCGTTCCGTGTTGGATGTGCAGCGCGTGCAGCAGTTGCTCTCGCAGAATGCCCTGGTGGTGCGTGGCACTCCCGATCAGATCGCGCTGGCCGAAAAGCTGGTCGACGACCTCGACAAAGCGCGTCCCGAAGTTATCGTTGATATCGCGGTGATGCAGGTGAGCAAGGATCGTTCCCGCACCCTGGGCCTGAGTCCCCCCACCAGCGCCACGGTAACGCTGCAGAGCAATATCAACAATACGACCACGACGACGAACACCACCAACACCAATGGCGTAACCACGCCCTCCACCGGCACAACGGACCAAGGCATCAACCTGAACAACCTGGCTAACCTCAACGCTACCAACTTCCAGGTCACCATCCCCTCCGCCAACCTTTCGGCGCTGTTGAGCCAGAGTGACACCAAACTCATCCAGAATCCGCAGATTCGCGCGCTCGACGGTCAGAAGGCATCTCTGAAGATCGGTGACCGTGTGCCGGTCGCGACCGGATCATTTCAGCCGGGCATTGGCGGCGTGGGCATCAACCCGCTGGTCAATACGCAGTTCCAGTACCTGGACGTCGGTGTGAACATCGACGTCACGCCGCGCGTGCATTCCAACGGCGAAGTCACTTTGAAGATCACGATGGACGTTTCCGCCGTGACCGGTCAGCAGAATATTGGCGGCATCAGCCAGCCCATCATTGGCCAGCGCAAAATCGAGCATGAAATCCGGCTCAAGGATGGCGAGGCCAATCTGCTGGGCGGCATTATGGAAGACAATCAGACCAAGTCGCTGAGCGGAATTCCCGGGCTGGCTCAGATTCCGATCTTGAAATATCTGTTCGGGCAGACCACCCAGGACCACTCGGAGAATGAAATTGTCTTCGCCATCGTTCCGCATATTATTCGCGGAACCGACGTGAACGAGATCAATCAGCGTCAGATTGAGATCGGAACGGCAAACACAATTGAACTGCGACATGTGAGTCAGCGTGTGGCCCCGGCGGCCGCGCCCGCCCGTCAGAACGAGCAACCGTCGACTCCCCCTGCGGCGAGTCCGGCAGCCGGTTCGGCTCCGGGGACCCAGCCTTCCATTACTCCTATCGGGCCGAATACCGGGACCGGTGGGACACCCAGTTTTATGTTCGATCCTCCCACGATCCAGGCAACCAAAGGCAATACTTTTGCCCTCAATCTGGTGATTTCCGGTGCGCAGAACGTGTACTCCGTGCCGGTGCAATTGAACTACGATCCGAAGATGCTGCAACTGGTCAACGTTTCCAATGGCGGCTTCCTATCCCAGGATGGACAAGCCGTGGCTCTGGTTCACCGCGAGGATGAAACGATCGGACAGCTGACGATCACGGCCTCGCGACCTTCAGGGGCCGGTGGAGTCTCTGGCCAGGGCACCGTAGTCACCATGACCTTCATGGCGAAGGCAACCGGGCAAACTCCTCTCACCATCACGCGGGGTGGGGCGCGCGACCCGGGGCTGCAGGCCATCACGGTCAATGGAGCACAGGCGGCGGTGGCGATACAATAAAAAGGGCTACGAGCCCCCAAAATCGATGGTTGACGAGATTACGTTGACGAGAACACTATGACGGCGCCGATACTCCACATCTCATGCTTTCGCCCGGGGCGCGACCTGAAGCGCCCAGCAAAGGCTGAGCGGGGCTTTACGCTGCTGGAGTTGATCGTCGCGGCCACCATCCTGACGATTCTGACTCTGCTGGCGCTCCCCTTGGCGCGGGTCACGATTCAACGGGAACGCGAGCGAGAACTGCGCCGGGATTTGTGGGAAATGCGCGACGCCATTGACCGCTACAAAGACGCCGCCGACCGGCTGGCCTTCCAGACCAAGGTCGACAGCCAAGGCTATCCCCCTGATCTCGACACTCTCGTCAAAGGCGTGGAAGTATCGGGCGGCAAGAAAGTCCGCTTTCTGCGTTCTATCCCTGTGGACCCCATGACGAAGACCACGGACTGGGGCTTGCGCTCGATGCAGGACGATCCCGACTCTGATTCGTGGGGAGGGCAAAGCGTCTTCGACGTCTACACCAAGTCGCAAGGCACCGCTCTCGATGGAACCAAGTATAAGGATTGGTAAATGCCACAGGGCCCGAATCGTCCGATATCGAAGAGTTCTGAGCACCCGGCAGCCGAGGGTCTGAACGCAGTACCGGTGCGCGGGACGATCGCCTGTAAACGGCAGTTCGGCATCCGCGGCTTCACGCTGCTGGAGCTGATGATCGTTATCAGTATCATCATGATCCTGATGGCGGTCGCGGTTCCGGTATACAACCAGTCCATCGTGCAGGCTCGCGAGTCGGTGCTGCGGTCGAACCTGGCGACGCTGCGCAACGTGATCTCCCAGTACACCCTCGACAAGCAAAAAGCTCCGCAATCCCTCGACGACATTGTCACGGCCGGCTATCTCAGGCAGATCCCGATCGATCCCATGACCCGGCTGCCCAACTGGGAAGTCGTGCAGGAGGACGTCATGCTGGCCGTCGACCAACAGGACCCCGGTATCACTGACGTCCATTCCGCCTCGAACGGCACCGCCAGCGACGGCACCGCCTACAGCAGTTGGTGATCCATTGTTAGGAGAACGTGGGGACAGCCGCCTCGGCTGTCCGGCGGGCAGAGTTCGGCATTCGGCCTGGCCACAATGAAAACAACGTCCTGGAAAATCAGTTCGTGGCGCCCGGGAAATCGTCGGCCTACTTGGAAATCGTCGGCTTACTTGTCCGCCTACTTAATGTGCACCAAGATGTTTCCTGCTGCGTCATGGACTCTGATCTTGAGTTCCGCCGAGTCGGAACCATCGAAGCCAGCCATAAGAGCGCAAACGTCAGCTTTGGTTATTCCGTAATCGTTCGCGGGTAAGTCAAGAAGCAGCGGATTCTTGCTGCCCCCCTCGGTGTTGCCTGCGTCGTTCGTGCCCGCATTGATTCCGGTTGCATCCGGATTCGCCTTCCGCAATTCCTTGACCTGGGAGACCACCGTGTTAACCTTTCCGGTCCACCCCGCAGCGATATTTGCGATTTTTTTCCTTTTCTCATCCGCCCGCTGCTGGATTCGCGCCGCCCGTTCAGCCATTTCCAGCATTTCCTGCTGCCGTTCTTCCAATTTCTGCGCCATCTGCAGCTTAATGCGGGCATTGTCTTCTTCCTGCTTCTTCTGCAGCGAGGTCTTCTTCGGGGCGGAGGTTGACGTGACTCCTTTGCTAGCGCAGATCGCGCACACTCCCGAGCCCTTTTTGCCTTCAGGTCTCCCACACGCACAATTTGGCATGCCTTCGTGTCCTTTCGTGGTGGTAGTGATTGCCGGAGTACGCCGCTTGGTCAAGAGTTGGTTCTGTTTATGCCCCGGCATTAAGTTCTTGCCATGCGGCGCGATTGTACGCCTTACGGCCCCCCACACAATAGTTGTCCGGGACCTCACGGGATCGTTTGGCGATCAGACTACTTCGGTAACGGTTCCATAGCTGAGGGCTAAGTGGGCGGCCGAACAGATAGCATGGGTCTGCTCTACTGCTGCTGTTGTTGCTCTTGTTCAGTCCGCAGCGCCGGCGCTCGCACCAGCATTGGCCGGGAACGAACCACAAACGTCGGAGCAATGGATTCGGGCACCACGGTGTTCGCGGGGCTCACCGACACTGACACGCTCAATTCACTCTGCGCTTCGCCTTTGTAGACGCCGCGCGTGGGCGGAACATCGGAGTAGTCACGGCCGATCGCCACGCGGATGTGGCGGTCGGCTCCGACCAGATTGTTCGTCGGATCAAAGGCGACCCAGCCAATTCTGGGAACCAGCGCTTCGACCCAGGCGTGAGAGGCCCCTTCGAGTGAGCGATCTTTCTTGCCTTCGGTTTCGTCTTCGCAATGAAACATGTATCCACTGACGTAGCGGCACGGAATCTTCAGCCGCCGCACCAGAGCGATCATGATGTGAGCAAAGTCCTGGCACACGCCCTGCCGCGCCTGCAGAGCCTCTTCAAGTGGCGAGTCCACCTTGGTGCTATTGGGCACGTACGCAAACAGCCGGAAGATGGCCTCGTTGAGTTCGGTCAGCAGCGCAAATGGACTGAGCCGCCGCTCGCATCTCAGTTCCTTGGCGAACTGCTCCAGCAGATCGCTCGAGCGCACGAAGTGGCTCGGTAATAGCATTTCCCAGTGGTCGCCGGCGGCCACGAGCGCATCCAGATCGGCCCAGTCCCCGGCGTCGGATGCGCGAGGCGCGGGCACGGTCTGCACTTCAACCGCGGATTGCCCCGTGACTTTGACCTGAGTGTGGCTGCCTGCGATATCGAAGTGATGCACCGTGTTCCCGGTGAAATCGCGATACTGCAGAATGTTGGCCGCCGGTTCGACGTCGAGCGTGAAGCTCAGACAGCGCTGCTCGCCTTCGCTGCGCGGCTGCAGGCGCACCTCCATCACGCTTTCCCGCACCGCGGGTTCGTAGCGAAATGTCGTCGTGTGGCGGACGGAGTAGATCACCGAGTTCCCTCAGGGGCTAAAGCCCGCGCTTCTTTGCGCTTGGACGGCACGGCTCAAGCCGTGCCCTTCCCGAACACCGATTCTAGAAACCGGTTAAGTCTACCCTCACGAAACCAGCGCCGGCTCCACCGCGTAATCGAAATAGACTTGCTGGATCGCGGTATGCGCCTGCGCACACTGCCAACGTACGCTATCGACATATCCGCTGGCGCCCGAGGCCATGACTTCATCGATTTGACTGAAACTCAGGGTCGCACGCAAGCGTCCCGCAAGTCGTACGGGTTGCTCGGCCTTGCGCTCAGTCATTTCGCCGATCGCGGTCAGGGCGGCGTGAACCATGTCGACGGAGAATCGCACCGAGTGCGGAAATTCAGGATTCAGCAGCAGAAACTCAGCCACCCGCAGCGGCCGAAGCTCCGCGGTATAAGCTTTGCAGTACGCCTCGAACGCCGAACACGACTTCAGCAACCCGACCCATTCCAGATACTCTTCACTCTCCGCCGCCAGATCCAGAGGATGCGCCAGACTGCCGAAGTGCGCCCCTATGAGGCGGGCCAGAGCGTCGGTGCGCTCCACAAAGCGGCCGAGCCGGATGTATTGCCAGCCTTCGCCATGCGACATGGTCGAGTCGGTCACGCCCTGAAACAGGTGGGCGCCATCCTGCACCGCACGGAAGAAGACGTGCGAGTTCAGCAGCCAGGCCTCGCTCGCGGCCGTGCTCGTGACCTGCAGATACAGCCGATTCAGTTGCTCCCACATTTCCGTGCTGCATTGCTCGCGAACCTGGCGCAGATTCTCGCGCGCGGCCGCAACGCAGGAAAGAATCGACGAAGGATTGGTCCGGTCGAGGGTAAGAATTTGCGAGAGAGAGGTGGCGTCGATCTTGCCATCCTCCGGGACCGGTGCCTGCAAGGCCTGCAGCAGGCGCCGCCAGCGTCCCGCGCCCGCTTCCGGCGACTGATCGAGACGAAGCTGCAGGTCGACGTCGATCAGCCGCGCCGTGTGCTCGGCACGCTCCAGGTAGCGGCTCATCCAGTACAAACTGTCCGCGACCCGCGATAACATCACCGTCCGCCTCCGCTCAGTCATGCCCGTTCACAGCCGCCCGCAGAACCCACGTGTCCTTGCTTCCCCCACCTTGCGATGAATTCACCACCAGCGACCCGCGCCGCAGCGCCACCCGTGTTAAGCCGCCCGGCACCAGGGTGACGTTCTCCCCGTACAAAATGTAAGGCCGCAGATCGACATGTCGCGCCTGCACCTCGCCCTCAAGGAAGCATGGCGCCCGGGAAAGACTCAGTGTTGGCTGCGCGATGTAATTCCGCGGTTCGGCTTCAATCCTCCGCCGGAACTCTTCCCTTTCTTCCTCTGTGCTTTGGGGGCCGATCAGCATGCCATACCCGCCTGACTCGCCCACGGCCTTCACCACAAGCTCATCCAGATGCTCCAGCACATAGCTTCGTTGTGAAGGTTCATTCAGCAGATAGGTCTCGACGTTGGCGAGAATCGGCTCCTCCCCCAGGTAGTACCGGATAATTTTCGGCACATACGCATAGAGCGCCTTATCGTCGGCAACGCCGGTACCGATGGCGTTGGCCAGAACCACATTCCCTGCGCGATAAGAGTTGAACAACCCAGGAACGCCCAGGCTCGAGTCTCGCCGAAAACACAGCGGATCCAGGAAATCGTCGTCGACTCGCCGATAGATCACATCCACCCGGCGCAGGCCGGCCGTAGTCCGCATGTAGACGATGTTGTCGTGCACCAGCAAATCGCGGCCCTCGACCAATTCAATGCCCATCTGCTGTGCCAGAAACGTGTGCTCGAAATATGCCGAGTTGAAAACGCCGGGCGTCAGCAGAACGACTTTTGGCTCGTGCCGCGTGGAAGTATTCGCCGGCGCCAGCGCCCGCAGCGTCGCCAGCAACGCTTGCGCGTAGTGATCGACCGGGCACACACCATAGTCGCGGAACAGCGTTGGAAATACCTTCTTCAGGACCTTGCGGTTGGCCAGCATGTACGACACACCGCTGGGCACCCGCAGATTGTCTTCCAGCACGGCAAAGCTTCCGTCCGGTAGACGCACCAGATCGGTTCCGCAGATGCTCACATAAATCCCGCGCGGCACGGTCAGCCCGCGCATCTCACGCCTAAAATGCCGGCAACTGTAAACCAGTTCCCGGGGAACGATGCCGTCCGCCAGAATTCTTCCGTTGTGGTAGATGTCTTCCAGAAAAAGATTCAGCGCCGCGATGCGCTGGGTGAGACCGTTCTCGATCTTGCGCCACTCGTCATGAGGGATGATTCGCGGCAGCAAATCATTGGGGAAAACTCGTTCTGTCCCTTCGTCATTGCCGTAAACGGTAAAGGTAATCCCTTGGTGCAGAAAGGACAGGTCCGCGGCCTGCTGGCTCTTGCGCAGCTCTCCGGGAGGAAGTTCCAACAAGTTCTGGAACAAGGCTTGATAGTGTGGGCGCGGCGTCCCGGGCGCCGCAAACATCTCATCGTAAGCCCCGCCAAACTGGTAATTTCGAAACGGAGGACGAAACAGGGTCAGCGGTGCTTCCGGAGGGTTAAGCCTGTGCACAACTCCACGGGTTCGGGTACGGCTACTCTGCACTTGTAGGACTCTAGGGGGTGGTCCCCCGCCGCGTCCAATCAAAATTGTTTATCGGAGCGATTCAGTTTACGGGTATCGAAGTAGCGCCGGCGTCTCGCCGGCAGTCGCGTGGGCGTCACCGCCCGCGCACCGGCTCACACACACAAAAGCCGACTTTGTTGAGGTACTGCAGGCAGTGGCGGCGGGACGCCGCCACGACTGCCGCCGGGACGGCGGCGCTACGCCGTGACCCCGATCTTGCTCACCATCACCTCACCAGGTTACTGAGTATTGGGTGCCGACTTCTGTCCCGCCGTGAACACCGTCCAGGGCCCCGCCTTCATATCGCGCAGCAAAGGCTTCTGCCACGCGTATTCCGGATGGTGCTCCAGAAACTCCGCAGCCAGAAAATCCGCCCCGCACGGATGGCCTGCCCGAGCCACGAAGCTCATCTTGGCCGCCATGGCGCTGTCGGTGGCTTTGCCCTGCACCGCGCCCCCGGGATTGTAAGCTTTCCATTCCCATTCCTTTACGCCGCGCGGAGAAGCATCAACATGCCCGCATAGCGAGCGCTCATTCGCCTGCTCCTTGTTCTCAAAGCTGTCGACGTGATCCGACAGGAACTGCTCTGCCATGGAAACATCGATCTTCCCCTTAGCCTGTTTCATGATCTCTTCCCACCGCACATGTCGCGCATTCGGCGACGAGGAAGCGTCCTTGGGATTGAACGTCGTCTCCTCGCTAATCAGCTTCGGATCGCGGGCAAAATTCGAACTTACGAAATAGCCGTCCTTGGTGCGCCACAGCGGTGTATTCTTCAATCCCAGCTCGAGATATGCGATCTCGCCGGTCTTGCGGTCGCCGATGAGCCAGTCGTTGGCGTAGCCGCCGTTGTTGCCTTCTTTAATGATGCGCACGTAGTCATCGATGCTATCCGCATATTGCAGGGCCTTGCGCGAGCGCACGAATTCCGGCTTGCCCTTCGGGTCCCATCCTTCGAACTGCGTGATCGTCGTCTCGGTAATCATGATGCCGGCCGAGTTCACGCCAAAATCATCATCGCTGGTAATCACGCCCGGAAATCCATCCATCAGAATGCGGTTTCCGTGCTCCGGCACAATGTCGAAGATCATTACCCAGCGTTCGCCCGAAAGATAGCTCGTCCAATTGTTGTGGGCAATCACGATCTGGTGATCCTTGGTCATGCTGCCGGTGGCGATGAACGCGCTGCAATTGCCGGGCGCCGTCAACTTCGGCGCCTTGGCCGATTTCTGCTGCTTATTGAGCCAGGGAACATAATAATCCGGCACCTCTTCGAACGCATTGAGCGCGACGATGTCATACAAGTCGAGATCCACACCGTGGGCCTTCACCCCGTCGGCAATACCCTGCAATTCCTGCTGATATTCGCCATCGATTTGAGGCCAGAGCATCTCGCGCGCCGTCGTGCGGAAGAACTCCCAATCGCGCTGAGTCTGATGCGTGTCGAAAAGCTTGATGGCTTCGAGCGCATCGGCGATTTCCGGCGCGAGCAGATACCCGTGCTGGAAACCAATCTCGGAGGGCGAGCCTTCCAGGTGAACGTAGGTCCATCCCCCGCGCTGGAAGCGATAGGCCTTCTGCAACCTCGCGTCGGCGGTACCCGCCCCGGCCTGCGCCGCGCTGGCCCAAGCCAAAGTCGAGCCAAGCACGCACGCGATACGAAGAACTTTGATGAGCATGTTCCCTCTCGTCCTTGTCCTGGAGGAAGTTGAATCTGAGGCAACATTCTAGCCCATGGACCAATGCAAGGTCTCAGTCCCGTTTTATGCGGATCAGGAGTCAGCCTGGACGGCTTGCGCCGAAATTTGGCGGACTGGTGTCTTGCACGGCGCTCACTCGAAAATTAACTCACCGTTAACATGCCTCCTCCTCAGCGAGTGCCATAATTTCCAGCTTGCCAGCTACTGTCAGTTCGCCGCGATAGTGCGAGCTTCCTGTCTTCTGGTCGCTCGGCGCCATTCAGGAGATTGCCGTAATGCTGTGGCTCGTCTCAGCCAGGTTCGTCGAAGCAAGAATCGTCGCAGGCATCGCGCTGCTGGTGCTATGCAGTGTCCTGGTCAGCTGCGGCAGCAGCAAATCGTCCATCACACCCTCCCCCATCCCAAACATCGCGGGTTCCTGGGAATTCGTCGCCGTCTCGCAGAATGGCTCGGTTACAGGTATTGAAGTCGCACTCAAGGAAGGCCAAAATTTGGTCGACGGAATCAACCAGCCGGACGGGCAGATTACCGCCGGCGGTTCGCAAATCGCCTTCGTCAATCTGGATACGGTCTCGCAGAACCTGAACGCCACCGGTTTCGGCGGCCTCTGTGCGCCGACGGCGCCTCCCACAAACAGTCTTGGACCGAGCACGGTAACCGCCACGAATGCGCCCATGAACTTCACGTTCATGGAAAATGGCGTCGCATTTGACGTTACGGGCACACTCAGCGGCGACGGCCTGAGCCTGCTAGATGGAACCTACGCGCCGCACCTTGTGAGTTCATGCACCAATAGCAGCGGCGCCGTTACCGATCCCGGTGGCACTATCATCGGAGCCGTAGTGCCCAAGCTTGCCGGTACATACAGCGGCCAGATGTGCCCCCTGGTCATCAGCACCAGTGCCCCGTACAGCGCCACCAACCCCAGTCCACCACTCAATGATTGCAGCTTCACGCCCACTGACAGCGTAAACGCCGCTTTAAGCGAGTCTTCCGGTCGAACCCTCACGATTACAGTAACGCTGAGTGGTTATAACGGCACTAACCTCACGCTCTCGGGTCCAGTTACCGGAAATGCATTCTCGGTTTCAGGGACGTTTGGGCCGGGACCCTTGGGGGCAGAGCAAGTCGCGTTTTATGGCTATTACGAGCTAACCGGAAAAGCGGGCGTGGCCTCCCTTTACCTGTTAAACGCCACCGATCCCTGTTATGCGAACGGCACATGCACGCCCATCGTGCTTACCCTTCTGCAGAGCTCGAACTGACGTCGCCGTTAGTCGCGGAAACATCCTGACGGGCTGAGAGCTAAATATCGGTTCGCTGCTCCGGATGCCGACTCAAGTACCAGCACGGCAGCCATCCCTCGTGTGGAAACAGGGCATGCACGCAAGTCTGGGGTCCAGGCGGATCGAAAATGAATTCGGTCTTCCCGCTCTTTTGCAGGACGGCGTAATAGTGATCCACCGTCACAGTGCCGTAGGGATTCCAATTTGCCGCCACCCGCAGCCGCAAAACGGCGTAGTCCAGTCCAAAGGTTAGCGCCGCCACACCAACGACCGTTAAAACGGTAGCAAGGAAGGCTCGTTTCAACCGCGTTTTAAGGTTGGGCCCTGGCACAGTACCGATTTTCACTGCGGCGTCATCCTGAGCGCAGCCGTTTTTCAGGCGGAGCGAAGGATCTCGCGTGCGCCAGGAGATGGAGGAAACCCCCACGCGAGATCCCTCGCCCGCCTGCAGAAGGCCGGGCTCCGGGATGACGCCTCACAAGAGAGATGAGATTCCAAGTAAGACTTTACTGTTTGCGTGCGCTCGTTGACAATTCCCCGTGGTACAGGCAAACTACCGCATTCGCTGGGAAACGCTCCTGGCGAGCGCCTGAGGGCGGTGTGCGGGTGTCCCCGCCGTCCTAGGTTGGTTGAGTTTTCGCTCATGGCCATGACCGAGCAACGGGTTTCGTATACGCTTGACTCCTCCTTGGAGACTATTGACAGTGCGGAGGAGAAGGCAACCCGCATCGCGACCGAACTCGGCTTTCCCGAAGACGAAGTCATGCAGATTTCCATGGCGGTGCGCGAGGGCGCGGTCAACGCCGTGCTGCATGGCAACGCCTATGCCGCGGACAAAAAGGTGACTCTAGCCTTTGAGCGTGTCGCCGGCGACCTGGTTATCACCATTCGCGACCAGGGCGCAGGGATGGACCTGAGCAAGATCCCCAACCCTCTGGCACCGGAGAACTTGCTCAAGACGTCGGGGCGCGGAATTTTTCTTATGCGCTCGTTTATGGATGTGGTCGAAATTCGCCCTTCCACAACGGGCACCGAACTTAAATTGATCAAGCACGTCCACGGGCCAACCGCGGGCGGCAAGGAGGCTTCCCAGTGAGCATGAAGGTTGGTAGTCGGCAGGTGGATGGAGTCACGGTTGTGGATTGCAGCGGCCGCATCACTCTGGGCGAAGGCAGCGTCATTCTCCGCGATACAGTGCGCGACCTGCTTTCCAAGGGCAACAAAAAAATTGTTTTGAACCTCCAGGACGTCAACTATATCGACAGCTCGGGCATCGGTGAACTGGTCAGCGCCTTCACCACCACCAAGAATCAGGGCGGCGAGCTCAAGCTCCTGAATCTCACCAAGAAGGTCAACGATTTACTTCAGATCACCAAGCTCTACACCGTCTTCGACGTTAAAGACGACGAGGCCGCCGCGGTCAAATCGTTCAAGTAGGGCCATGAAGGCGCCTGGCTGGTATCGGGTTGCGGGTGCTCATTTCTCGCACGTTCGTTCTGCAAGAATTGAAGACCCGCAACCAAGGTGTCCCAAACTGTGCTCTTGGCTCGTCGGGAGTGACCTCCCTCTCTTTCGGTTCCACGAATCAAACGGATAGTGACCAATAACCGTTCGGATAGCCGACACGAACGAATGACCTGATCCAGATCCAGTACCCGGCCCCGTATGTGATTGCAAATGCTTGAAATGTTACAAGGGGCCCTCTTTGCCTGGAGTTGGCAGGCTTCGTGCATTCAAGAACCGATTGGGGTTTGGGGACATGGCTCTCACAAAGTTGTTCCAGCCGAAAGAGCATACGAATACAACGGACGGCAATCCAACCGGAGCCGAACCAGGCGCTGAGGTGCATGTCATTAGTTCAGTGCCGGCCGCGGAGCCGTTTCCCGATTTTGATCGCGCCATCGACGATTCGATGTGGCTACTCATGTACGCGTCCGAGACCGGCAGGGCCGTCGACGACACCACTCGGAACAGCATTTTGCACGCCAAAGCTGCGGGTAGCTCCGGAATGGATGAAACCGTAGCTGCCAATCTGCTCGTGGCGCTCACGAAACTCGCAGCCCAGCTACACCCGGTTACGGCGGATACGCTTAGAGCATCGGGCAGCCAGACGAAGCCCACCATCAAAAGCTTGCGGCTGTGGACCTGTGTCTTGGCCGTTCCGATTGTCCTGTTTTCCGTACTTGGCTTCGTCTCTTCATCGATCGCGGGCGTCATTCGTGCCGACATCACTACCGCTAATGAACTGGTTGTAAAACTTCGCTCGGAACTTGGGACACCGGAAGCGCCAACAGCCGGGACCAGGACGCTGAACGGGGATGTCATCACTCAACTTCAGCAATACGCCTCCACGATCCGAGCCATCGACGCACGCGCCCGTGAATTGAATTGGTTTGTGTTCAGGGCTGAATGGGATCCGTTTGCCGAGATTCGATGGAACCCAAAACTAAGCCTCGATGTGAACGAAAAGAACCAACAGAAATTCAAGGAGAAGTTTGAACTCCCTGTCGGCTTGGACGATATGGAGAAGGATTTGGATAATCTAACCGCTACCTATCAGGATGTTCGATCGTTCGCCCAAGATATTCTCGATCTCGCGACCGTTTCCTACGGAGCGATCACCACCTGTCTGCTCCCGGTTTTGTACGCTCTGTTGGGTACCTGTGCCTATCTGTTGCGTTGCTTCGAGGAGGAATTACGAACTCTGACGTTCATGCCGTCGTCCAGGGCCAATTGGGCGCGCTTTCTCATCGCCGGCATTGGGGGAGCCGTTGTCGGCCTGTTTGGCAATTTCAACATCACGCAAGGAGCCTCCATCTCGCCTTTGGCAATTGCTTTTCTGGTGGGCTATGCCGTCGACGTATTTTTCTCTTTCCTGGAAGGCTCGCTTCAAGCTTTTAGTAAGCGCAAGAGCCTTGCGGGTTGACCAACCATCGTTCCATTCCGGAACTGTCTTTCAATTATTTCGCTAGCATCACAGACTCGCGGCAGGCGACATTCCTAGAATGAAAGCACGCATGAGGATGGTGCTGACCGATCGCGTGGAGGGACAGTGACGCCTGAGCGACAGGCCGGGCAAGGCTCGGATGTGCGCTGCAAACTTCGCGGCAATGTATCCGCGCGGCTTGCGCTGCTTGTGATTATCCTTTTCGCCGCGTCGCTGCTCCGCGCTTCCGACTGTGTTCCCATCTCCCAAGCCGACCAGCATGTCGGGGAGACGAAATGCGTGGCGGGAAAGGTTCTACGGGTCAAAGTTGGCACGAAAGGCGTTCACTTCCTCGACTTCTGCGAAGATCAAGCGGCCTGTCCCTTCACAGTTGTGGTATTCCCGTCTGATCTGAAAGATGTCGGCGACGTCCGCCGCCTCGCTGGCCGCATGATCGAAATTCACGGTCCGGTTAAGCTGTACGACGGCCGCGCCGAGATCATCCTGAACCGCATCGGCCAAATCAACGGGGGCGCTGCCTTGATTCCACGGATCCCCAAGAACTACGACGTAGAGAACCGTGGCCACTTCAGTGCCGGCCGCGTATACCCCACAAAAAAGCCGGCAAAAGTGACAGCCAAGCCAAACACGACGATCACCAACGGAAACGACGTCGAGGGCGAAGAACCTCCCGAGTAGAGCGCGCATTCTTTTGACTCAAGGTGCGACTCGGGCAAGCGACCCGAGCGAACCTCAGGGGCTGAAGCCACATTGATCTTGCATGACTCGTGGCACGAGTGGGAAACCTCCGGTTCGTACGTGGGAGACGCCGTGGCAAAGGAGATCCCTCGGCCCGCTGGTGAAAGCGCGGGGCTTCGGGATGACGCCGGAAGTGAAGGACATCGTCTGATCCTGGTCACACTCACACCATCCCCTTGCGCAACTCCTCCAGCGGATACTTCGTCCCCCGCCACTCGATTCCGTCATTCCACAGCGTCAGCACCATCGAGCGCACTAGCGTGTAAATAAACAGCGCCGTACTCACGGGGTGCAGCAGGAAGTAATACGGCGGCACCGCCGACCGCCGCGACATTCCGATATAAATCAAAAACATCGATCCCAGCGCCACCGCATAAGGGACCCGCGCCCATCCGTGCGCCAGCCAGATGCCCAGAAACGGCCCAAGATTGAGAAACGCCAATCCGAACGCTGAGATCAGCGTCCGCCACCACTGAAACGACAGCACGGCAAAGAAATTCTTGGTCAGATTATTGACGACTCCCATCGCCCCGTGCGCCCAGCGGATCGATATCAAGTCCCCGCCGAAAACATTGCGCTGAGCAAAGCCCGAGTTCTTCACCACCTTGCCCAGTTTCATGTCGTCGAGGACTTCCATGCGCAGTGCTTCATACGTTCCGACCGCATCGTAAACGCGGCGTCGGACCAGGTTGAAGGCACCTACGCCCATGTGATCGTCGGTGCTCGGATCCGCCACTTTCCATGGCCGATGCCCGAACATAAACATTGTCTGGAAAAACGCGATCATCATGTACTCGCCCGGCCGCTTCATGATCATTTGTGGAAACAGAACCACGTGGTCGGCCGGCACACTCTCCGCGTAGGCGAGAGCCCGCCGCAGCGAATCCGGCTTGAATAAAACGTCGGCGTCGGTGAAGAGCAGCCACTCGCCGGTCGCCTCATGCGCGGCAGTCCACATCGCATGAGTCTTCCCCAACCAGCCGGAAGGAAGTTCCCGATGATGAATGACCCGAAGGGTCGGATGAAAATGCGGGTGCCCCGTCCCCGTCCCTGCGTTTTCTGCAGGGACAGGGCGGGGATCTTCGGCAACCCTCTCCATGATCTCGCCCGTCCGATCGGTCGACCGGTCGTTGACAGCGATCACTTCATAGTTGTCGTAATCGAGCGCAAGCAGAGTATGCAGCGCCTGTTCGATGGTCTCTTGTTCGTTGCGCGCCGGAACGATAATGGACACGCGCGGATTCCCCAAAGGCGAAACCGGATCACGATTCCACTCCGGCCGGGAAACGTCAGCCACAGAGGGCATGCCGAGAGCGGCATCCACAATGCGGGACGCCCAGGCCAGCGCCAGGATCGTTCCCGCAATCCAATAGAAATGAGCCATTCAGTTGTCATCCTGAGGCGGGCGAACTTTGCCCGCTGAAGGACCTGAGCGAGCCGCGTAATGCGTCACGCTTTTTGCGACGCAATAAATCGCGCCTCTGGCTCGCTTCCTTATTGCCCTGCTCCCGCGGACGCGCCATCTGCGGCAACCGGCGGCGCAAATTTCATCCCGTAAAACAGTATGGCAGAAGAAACGCCCATCGCAATGATGGGCAGGACGAACGCGGCCTGCAGCGAACGTTTGTCGGCGACCCAGCCCATCATCGTTGGCGAGGGTACATCGCCCAAAATATGAATGATGAAGATATTCACCGCCAGCGCTGTCGCGCGAATGTGCGCGCCCACCGAGTTGATCACCGCCGCATTCAGCGGGGCGGTGTTCAAGAGCAGGAAGAACGCCGCTACCCCGATTGCAGGCAGCATAATCGCTCCCTTGGCAAACAGAGCCACGACCATGACCGGCACACCGAGCAACATGCTCGCCGCCGATACAAAGTAGTAGGAACTCTTCATCCGCGGCAGCAGGTAATCGCCCAACCATCCGCCCGCCAGCGCGGACACAATGCCATCCACGACGATAATGATCCCGAAGGCAAAATTCGCTGCCTCCAGCGTGTAGCCGCGCTCGCTGAAGAGAAATTTTGGCATCCACACCTGGATACCGCCGAGGGAAAACGTCATGGCTGCCATCCCCAGCGTCGACGTCAAGAACGCCGGATTGCGTGCCAGAGCGAGAACCAGGTGGAGAAGTTCTTTCAGATAGTAGAAAACTCCTAAGAAGCCCGCCTTCAGTAGACCGCCTCGAAATCCCTTTGGCAGCAGGTCTGTCTCGGCCACGTCCTTCAGCGAATCGAACTGCCCGCGCTCCGGTTCCTTCAAGAACAGCACGGCTAACGCCAGCACAAAGCCGGGAGCCGCTGCCACGTAAAATGGAAATCTCCATCCATGATGGGGCGCCAGATACCCTCCCAATAGATATCCCGCCGCCGAGCCCACCGGAATTGCCAGATAGAACACGCCCAGAATGCGCCCGCGGATTTTCTCGGCAAAGAGATCTGCCACAAACGTAGGCGCGATCGTCACAAATGTCGCTTCGCCCACTCCGACCAGAGTGTGCCGGATCAGCAATTCCGTGTAGTTATGCGTGACTGCGGTGAGCAGCGTGAGCCCGCTCCAGAACACCGCCCCCAGCACGATGATCATTTTGCGCGAGTAGCGATCAGCGAGCGGTCCCACAAAGGGCGCCGCGATCATGTAGAAGCCAAGGAAAGCACTGGTCAAATATCCGATTTGCGCATTCGTCAGGTGAAACTCATCCTGCACCAGCGGCTGCACTGCGAACAGCACGTTGCGATCCACGTAGTTGAGCAGATTGAGCGCTGTCAGAACAATCAGCGCGGTGCGAGGTTGGAGATCGCGCTTACCCACAGGTCCAGCGAATATAGCACACCGCGGGACGGCCCACGCGCCGCCTACCATAACGCTTGACGTTATTAACGCAGTGCATTATCATTGATTCGTGATCAGGAGTTTCGCCAACAAGGAGACGGCGGAAATCTGGAGATCCGGTAAGACCAAAGGCGCGCCACCGGCGGCCTTGACCCGCCGAAAACTAGCGTTGCTGGACGGTGCGGTCCAGCTCGACGACCTGAGAATGCCACCTGGAAATCGCCTGGAAAAACTTCGTGGTAACCGCGAGGGACAGTACAGCATTCGCATTAACGATCAATACCGAATCGGCTTTGTGTGGCGTAGCCATGACGCACACGAAGTCGAACTCACAGACTACCATTGAGGGCGGACTAGCAATGAACAATCGACGTTCTGCTGCACATGAGACGCTCCTGCGCAAGGGTACTCCGCTCTGGCGCGTCCACCCCGGCGAGATCTTGCGCGAAGAGTTCCTCAAACCGATGGGTATCTCGGTTTATGAGCTGAGCAAGCGACTGCACGTCCCCACGCCTCGCGTCAATGACATTGCTCTCGGGCGCCGTGGAATCAGTGCCGATACGGCGGTCCGTTTGTCACGCTTTTTCGGAACTACAGAACAGTTCTGGATGAATTTGCAGAGCGCTTACGAACTGAGCTGCGTTAAGGTAGAGCGCGGAGCCGAGATCGAAAACATCCAACCGCGAGCGGCGGCTGCATCCCGTTAACGGCCGCCGTTCCCTACCGCCCCCGCTTTGGCCTCGGCCACTTCGCCACAATCGTTGTCGAAATGCCGCCCCGCGGACGGAATTCCCCCTTCACTTCGGCCCACACCGGCTTCGCCCACTTCACCACGTCGCGCAGCACTTGATTGACGACGTTCTCTTGAAAAATTCCCAGGTTGCGGTAGCTTTGCAGATATTCCTTCAGCGACTTCAATTCCAGGCAGCTCTTATCCGGCATGTATCGAATCGATAGCACCCCAAAATCCGGCAGGCCCGTCTTGGGACACACCGATGTGAACTCCGGGTCATCCACCACAATCTCGTAGCCGGGAAATTGGTTGGGCCAGATCTCAATCTCCGGGAAGTCCGCATTGAGACCGGCGGCGGCGTGCTCTGGCGTATAGCGGGGCGATTTCACCATGGCTCTATTGTAGCGGGAGCCCGGTGCAGCGGAATGCTCCGAGCCCGCATCCAATCAGATACCGCGACCTGGAGCACGGTATGTATCTGCGGCAGCCTCGGGGATGGTAAATTACTGCGTACAGCTGTTCCTGCCTTACCCTGAAAGACAACAGGTTGGCATTGACGAACAATTCGAACACATCGTCACGCCGACGGTGGCTCTGGCCCGTGCTCGCCGTTATTGCCGTGCTGTGGCTTTACTCCTATCTTCATCCGTCTCCTCTGAAGGTTCACGCTGCTATCGTCCAGCGCGGTCCCATCCGAAGCGTGGTATCCACGAACGGCAAGATTGAGCCCATACAAAATTTCGAGTCGCACGCTCCCATCGCCACCACGGTGAAACGCCTGCTGGTTAAGGAAGGCGACCACGTGCACAAGGGTCAGCTCCTGCTGCAGCTCGACGACGCAGATATCCGCTCACAAGCGGCGCGCGCGCAGGCCCTGATCAAAGCCGCGGAAGCCGAGCAGTCAGAGTTGAAGACCGGGGGGACGCAAGAAGAAGTTCTTACCTTGAACGCGCAAATCGTCAAGGCTAAGAGCGCGCGCGACGTGGCCCAGCACAATCTCGATGCGCTGCGCCGTCTGCAGCAGGAGGGCGCTGCTTCCCCGGGAGAAGTTCGCGTGGCCGAGGACACTCTGCAGCGGACCCAGGCTGATCTCACGCTGGCTGAGCAGAAGAAGGCAGACCGCTACTCGCACCCGGAAGTCGCCAAGGTGCAGGCCCAGGCTTCAGAAGCGCAGGCAGCCTACGATGCCGCCGAGGATGCGCTCAGCAAGTCCAGTGTGCGCGCACCTTTTGACGGTGTCGTCTACTCGGTGCCGATCAAGCAGGGAGCCTTTGTGCAAGCCGGCGACTTACTGTTGCAGGAAGCCGACCTCTCGCGTGTGCTGGTGCGAGCTTTCGTCGACGAACCCGATATCGGCCGTCTTCAAGTCGGACAAAACGTGGAAATCACCTGGGACGCTGTACCCGGGCGCACTTGGACTGGCACCGTCAGCACGATGCCTGCGACCGTAAAGCCGCGCCTGTCCAGGAATGTCGGCGAGACCACCTGCTTGATCGACAATCATGACTTGCGGCTGCTTCCCAACGTCAACGTTGGCGTCACCATCGTGGTGGCCGAGCACGAAAATGTCTTGACCCTGCAGCGCGACGCGGTGCACGTCGACGACAGCAAACCGTACGTCTACCAGATCGTCGACGCTCGCCTGAAGCGTCAGCCGGTTGAAATTTCGTTGCAGAATCTGACCCGCGTCGAAATCGCTCGCGGTCTTAGCCAAGGCGCCTCGGTCGCGTTGCCTTCTGAGGATGCCAAAGCGCCACTGTCGGACGGCGCCGCGGTCAAGGTGGTTCCCTGATCGATGCGCTCGGTTGATCTACTCCTCCGTTTTCGCTGCCGGCCTTGGCGCCTCTTGTTTTCAGCGCTGCTGGTCGCATTCCTGCTGCCGGCGTATGCCGTGACCTCGCCGAGAGAACTGCTTGCTGGCGGTCGCGTCGACGACGCTATCCAGACTCTTCAGCACCAAATCGAACTCTCCAGCACCGACGCTGATTCCTACAACCTGCTCTGCCGCGCTTATTTCATGCTGGAAGAATGGGATCGTGGCATCGCCGCTTGCGAGCGCGCCCGCAATCTCAATCCGCACAAGGCCCTCTATTACCTCTGGCTAGGCCGCATTTACGGCGAAAAAGCCGACCGCGCCGGATTCCTGTCCGCCGCCGGGCTCGCAAAAAAAGTTCGCAATTCATTCGAACGCGCGGTGGAACTGGATCCCCAAAGCTGGGAGGCCCGCGCCGATCTCGCTGAGTTTTATCTGGATGCTCCTGGCATTGTCGGCGGCGGCCGGGACAAAGCACAAGCACTAGCCGCAGCGATGGCGCCGGTCAACCCCGCCGTCGCGCATTGGATTGGCGCAAAAATCGCCGCGAAAAACCACGACATCGTTTCCACCGAGCGCGAATTTCGCGCCGCCATTGCTGCCGATCCGTCTCTGGGCCGCGCCTGGGTTGACCTCGCCGGTCTTCTTCTCCGCAACAACCGCCTGGACGACATGGAGCAAGTTCTGCGTGACCTCGAATCTACACCGGTCGCACAGCGCGAGGCCTTGCGGGACGGAGCCAGCGTCCTGCTGAAGGCGGCCCGCGACTATCCCCTCGGCGTGCGTCTTTTGCGGCGTTATCTTTCCGCGCCGGTCGAAGAAGCACCGGCGTTCAAAGCTCATGACATGCTCGGCCAGTTGCTGGAAAAGCAGGGAGACCGGCAGGCGGCCGTCGCTGAATACCGCGCCGCGATCGCACTGGCTAAAACCTACGCGCGTGCCCAAGCTGATTTGAAGCGGATCCAGCCGTGATGATGTTAGGCGGGGTGCCTCAGACTATGAGCGTCTTTTGGGTGGTGCCGGCAAGCGGGCAGGAGTGCCCGCTCCACATTGTCATGAGCGTGCTTGCTTATCCATCTGACATTTAGAATCTCGCTGGCATCCAATTGTTCATAAAATCATTCCCAAATCACTTTGGAAGGGACGCAATGAAAAATCCGTGCCGTGGTCTGTACAGCGCAAAATGGACTCTGGCAGTTGTTCTAGTTCCCGCTTCCCTGCTGGCAGAATCCGTCCCTCTCAAGCGAGTGGTCGAACTCGCCCTGAGTCACGCCACCGGTGCGGCAATTGCGGCCGCCGACGAACAACGTGCCGCCGCCGCCTATCGCGAACTTCACGACAATTACGTACCACAACTCTCCACAGGAGCTGGTCTGGGCTATTCTTTCGGTTTCCCATTGGGGCTTGAAGGGTCCGCGCCGTCGCTGTTCAACCTCAGTGCGCAATCGGCGGTGCTGAATCCGTCGTTGCGTGATTTTGTTCGTGCCGCAAAACTCGAGTCCGCTGTCGCATCCCTCAAGGACAAAGACCAGCGCAATCAGATCATCCAGGACGCGGTCTTGAGTTACGCCGAGCTGGCCAAATGGGACCAGCGCCTGACTCAACTTCAGGAAACCGAGAGCCAAGCTGAAAAAATGCAGGCCGCCGTCGCCGAGCGCATCAAAGAAGGCATCGACAGCGAACTCGATGGCACCCGCGCGCGCTTGTCGGCAGCACGCGTCCGCCTGCGTATTGCTGAGGCGCAGGGCGCGGCCGATGTGCTTCGCGAGCACCTCTCAAAACTTACTGGGCTTCCCGCGGCCGGGCTTCAGACCGAGATTGATTCGCTGCCCGATTTCCCCGCGTTGCCCCAGGACACGACCACGCCAGCCCGGGCCGCCGATACCAATCCAGCCGTTCAGGCTGCGGTCGAGCACGCGCGCGCCCAATACCTGCGCGCCGAAGGAGAGCACCGATCCTTGTGGCCAAGCTTCGATTTCGCCGCACAGTATGCCTTGCTTTCGAAGTTTAATAACTTTCAGAACTACTACATTCCCTCGAAACCCTGCCTTGTATCCGGCGTCTCGGTTCTGTGCGCGACCAACAGTTTCCAGCAGAACAATGCGACCATCGGGGTTTCGATCCGCTTTCCATTTTTCAATGCCTCGCAGCGGGCTCGCGCGCAGGCCGCCGATGCCGACGCTCTGAAAGCCACCAAACAGGCGGAAGCTGCCCGCAACCAGGTTTCTGAAGAAACTCTTCGCCTGCAGCGCGCCGTCGCTCAAATGCAAGCCGCGCGCGACGTTGCTCAATTGGAATTCGAGATCGCCCAGAAGAGTCTGGCTGCGGTTCAGACTCGGATGGACGAGGGCACGTCGACGATTCATGATCTCGCCGACGCCCGCTCCCAGGTCAGCGAGCGATTCATCGTCCTGCAGGATGTAACTTTCGAACTCGAGCGCGCCCAACTCGGCCTGCTGCGTTCCACCGGAGATCTGGAGAAATGGGCGCTGGGCACGCGCTGAGGTCTCACCGTAACGAACCTCGCGTCACGCCGTATGGGACGTGTGAGACAATTTTCTTCCAATCATCCAGCAGGAATGAAACCCTCACGTCCCATTCCGCTGCAAAAGGCTCCTATCTCGGCGCCGCCGGCAAGAACTCCGGAACTGTTATCTCCTCGCAACTTTTTCATCGCGGCTATTGCATTGGTCATATCCGTCTTCGTCGTTTATAGTCCAGCGCTCCATTTTCAGTTCATTCTCGACGATCACCGTTTTGTGAATGATCCTCGTGTGCAGTCTGCCGGTCACATCCGGGAATACTTTACAAACTACGTATGGGCACAATTCACGGGCGGACCGTCGAGCTTCTACCGGCCGGTTTTTGTTCTGTGGATGAGACTGAATTTCATCCTCAACGAAATGTCTTCATGGGGATGGCATTTCCTCAGCATCGCGAAGCATGTGTTGGTAGCGATTTTGCTGGGATTACATCGGGGCCAGCAATGTGAGTAGTGTTGGGGTTGGTTGCGCTGGGACATTGCTGATAGCTGTTTTTTGATTACAGATTGAAAGACCTACAATCGCGTGCCTTTCAATCAACAATCATCACTCAAGAATCAACAGTTGTTTTCTCACAGCTTCCCGCGCAGAGTCTTCACTACCAAGCGGATGGCCTTCTCATTGCGCCGGTACCAGCGCCACTGCCCTTGCTTCGCGGCCTCAACCAGGCCCGCCCTGGTTAGGATGGCCATGTGGTGAGAGATGGTGGGTTGCGATAGTTGAACCCGCTCTTCGATGTCACCGGCGCACAAACAGTTTCCTGTGCCACCGATCTTGCCCGCTGCCTTCGCCTCGAGTGCCCCCTCTTTCAGCGCCCGCAGAATGCGGCGCCGAGTCGGGTCAGCAATGGCGTGAAGCGCACGATCAAGAGAGGGGTCGGCAGACATAGACAGTCTCACAGATACCGCGGAAATCGATGGGTGTCAATGTAGCAACATATGCAGCTACGTTCAGCGGCGACGGGAGTAATCTGGACGTTCGCAACCCCAAGCATTTCACTTCTTGACGATCGGGCTATATCCATCCCCGATCAGCCGCGTGCGCATGGCCTCGGCATCTTTGATGTCCTGGAAGGGCCCCACCTGCACGCGAAACAGCTTGTCGGACGTAGATTGCGGCGCTACAAAGGCCGGATACTGCTTCTTCTTGAGGGCGTCGACCAGCGAGTCGGCGTCCTCTTGCTTGCTCACCGCGGCCACTTGCACGAAGTATCCGCCGGTGGGAAGAGTTGTGGTGGAGTCGGGAGTGCTTGCCGCCGGCGGCGGCGGAGTGGGGATCGCATTAGCGGGCGCGGCTGCGGCAGCCGTATCGGTTTTCGAGTCTGGTGTCGGCGTCAGTTCCGGGTTGGCATCTTTCTGCTCGACCGATTTGTAGAACGTCATCGACGCCGCCGGAGCCGATCCGCTGCTCGCCTTGTTTGCGCCTGTTGCCGGCTGCGAAGGAATGGCTGCGCTGGCGGCGGCGATGGTTGGCTCCGACCTCCGCCCGAGCGAGTATCCCAAGGCGAAAAAGAGGGCGCACACGCCCACCAGTCCAAAAAACAGCACCAGCAGCTTGCCGGTTCCCAGTGTTATCTCAGTATCTTCTGCTGAAGCCATAGTTCCACTCCAAGGGCAACGCGCAATCGACAGTCACTGCAGCCCCCGCGGGAGGCAACTCTTAAGCTGTCTTTGCCGGGGCCGCCGGCGCTGTGCTTCCGCTCGGCGCCAGCAATTTCTGGATGCCCGAGAAGAAATCGACCGGCACCGGAAAAACAACCGTCGTATTCTTCTCCACGCCGATCTCAGTCAGGGTCTGCAAATAGCGAAGCTGAACGCTGACCGGTTCCCCCGACAGCAAGTGCGCCGCGTCCACCAACCGCTGCGCCGCTGAGAATTCGCCCTCGGCATGAATGATCTTCGACCGCTTCTCGCGTTCGGCCTCGGCCTGCTTGGCCATGGCGCGCAGCATCGATTCCGGCATGTCGACTTGTTTGACCTCTACGTTGGTCACCTTCACTCCCCAGGGCGACGTATGAGTGTCAAGAATGCTCTGCAGCCGCAGGTTGATCTTGTCGCGATGCGCCAGCAATTCATCGAGCTCTTGTTCGCCCAGCACCGACCGCAATGTAGTTTGCGCGAACTGGGAGGTCTGGTAGACGTAGTTCGAGACCTCGACCACCGCCTTGCGCGGCTCAATGACGCGCAGGAAGATGACCGCGTTAACTTTCAAGGTCACGTTGTCGCGGGTAATGATGTCTTGCGGCGGAACCTCCAGCGCCTCCTGCCGCAGCGAAACGCGCACCATGCGATCGATAGGCGTGAATACCAGGATCACTCCCGGCCCTTTGGCAACGGGTAGCAGCCTGCCGAGCCGAAAGATCACGCCCCGCTCGTATTCGGCCAGAATCTTGATCGAACTGAGAAGGTAAATGACCGCGATAATGATGGCGATAGTGGTGAAGCCAAAACCGAACGCTTCCACGGGAACCTCCACGATCGGAGCGCAAACTGCTCCTATCGCGGATTGTATAGCAGCCAGAAGAAGACGGCGTGCAATTCGCCAGAAACGAGGGTTGCTTGGCTTGATGCGCGATCCCGTCGCGTAAAATCCTCAACTCCGGTCCGGATCGATTGCCTGATCCAGATAAATCCACAGCACGCGCGCCATCCACGTCAGGACCGGAGCCAGCGGCAGAAACAATACGATCCCACCCATCACGCTTTTCACTAGAGGCCATCCCAGCAAAGCCCACACCAGCACGGCCAGCACGGCAATCGCTACCACACCCAACCCGTACCCGATGTACATCGCCCCCAGGAAATAACCTTCCTCGCGCTCAAATTTCAACCCGCACACTGGACACCGCTCATTCATTCCAGGAAAAAGCCACAGGGGTTTGAGAAAGATTTTCCCCACGCGGCAGCGAGGACAAAGTTGCCGCAGAATCCCCTGCATCGCAGACACGTCCGCTCTCTGCACGCGGGAAGTCTATCAGTAGGGGAGTGATGTGATTTTCTGGAAGCGTCTAATCTTGCAGGTCAACCCTACGATCCAGCCTTGGCGACCTGAATCCGGGTGGCGTCGACCGTGATGTCTCTTTGAATCTCCATCTCGATGGAGGTACCCACGTCGAGCCTCACCTCCGGACCATGCTTGAGCAAGGCCCATGCGATGCCGCCGGCTATCCCGGCGAGCCCACCGTAGCGTGCGCCGTTCAAGCCACCGGCCGCCACTCCCGCGACGCTGCCAACCGTGCCGCCCACAGCGGCGCCTTTCGCGGCGTCCTCGACCCTCTTCCCAGTATCCTTGTCGGCCTGAATCGTGCCTTCCTTGTCCTTTACACTGTTGCTATCCGCGCCGGGCGTATTCTCCACTGAGGCCGGCAGCATCACGGTATAGCCGCTGGGATAAATCATGGTCGTGAAGTGGATCAGGATCTCCGCGCGCTTCTGGCTGCGTCCAGCGCCTTCGGTATGCGAGATCTTCCCTTGGATGTAAGTCCCCGCGGGCACGATAATGCGGTTATTCAGTACAAAGGGAAACGCCGCCTGCGCATAGATCGGATCACCCTCGCGCGCAGTCTTGGTCGAGATGGCCTGCTGCAGCGTCAGCGGAATCTTCGTACCTGCCGGAATCACCGCCACATTCGGATCGGAAGTGGGCGCCACGGCCGGAGCGGCATTTGACTCTTTCGCCTGATCCGGAGTCTTTGCCTGAGTCGAACCGGCCGCTTGAGCATCCTTCGGCTTCATCGCATCAGGTGCCTGCCCCCAAGCCAGCCCCGAAACCAGCAGCATCGCCAAAAGTCCGCGCATCCGCACCTCCCGAAGACCGCCGCCCTGACTCAGACTGAGGTTACCACGCTTCGATAGCGGCTAAGATGCGAAGTTGTTTGCAGGCGCTGCCCGCTGGACCGGCCTTTCCCGAATCAGCGATTCTTCGTTTCCCCTCCTCCGAAGACGTGAAGCGGAATATCCCAGGTGAAATTAACGTTTCCTTCGATAGGAGCAATCAGTGACGGAGTCGTTGCCGGGTCATTGCCCGGACCCGGGGTTTGAACCCCAGCGTTGACGTCCGCTTCCAGTTTGAGCCCCTTGAATCCCTTGGGCAGATGGAGCGTCTTCTGCAGGTCGAGGTCGAACTCTACGCCGCCCTTGAACTGATTGGACTCTTTCCCGCCCTGCAACTGCGCGGAGTACTTCAGGAACGGAGAGAGCGACACATAGTCATTCTTGATGAGGTCGTCGGCCTGCACCTGGACGTTACCGACAATCGTTGATTTGTCAGTAAGGGTATTTCCAACCGAAGTGCCGCGGTGATCCTTGTCGAGCGGAACATCGTACTCTGCACCCAGGGTAAACTTGACCTTCCCCATCCCCAGCGCCCAGTTGGTCGGCAGCGAGACATCGACCTCGGTCTTCTGGTCGAGTTCCAGCGTATCGGGCTTGAGCTTCGTGCCCGTGCCCGACCTTCCCGTCCACATCGGTACGGCCCCGCCGACTCCCAAGTTCGGCGTCAGTGTTAGAGTCCAGGGCTTATCGTCGTCATCATCGCCGCCGCTTCCCGTTGTGGTGGTGCCAGAAGGCGCCGGCTTCACCGGGGCGTTGGACGATTTGCCGGGCTGAGGTGAGGATGATCCCGACGAGCCATAACCCGCCCCGGAGCCTCCTGGATTGTATCCACCGGACCAACGAAGTGGAGGGCACTTGAGGCGTTTGCGCAGCAGGGATCCGCGGAAGCGCAGCAATGGTGGCAGCATCACCCGGGTCTTGGGGCAGAGACAGCCACTCGGCGGCAGGCTCCAACGCTGCTGAAACTCCTTCAAGGCCAGCTCGGTGTCGAGCCGGAGCATTCCATCTTCCAGAAGGGACGGCCAACGGAGGCCGCCGCTCGTCAACCATTCCGGCCCAAAGTATCCGCCGATGTAACGGTTTAGAAGGCACTGCGCCCGGTAAACCTGCAAGTGATTGTCACCGCGCTTGAACCAGCAGAGTCTTTCCGGGTTCGGCTCGGCCTTGGCGGAGAAAACCATGCCGCAGGAATGTCGCTGGCAGACCGATATCGGCTGTGGAAACAACCAGGAAGTATCGTAAGACGGGGTATCCGAGGTTATATCAAGAATGTCCATGCTGGCCTCCCATGCCTAGGATAGTGACGCTACGACGTCTGGCGTTTCACCGGGATAAGGCCAAGCTGACAATGTGGAAAGGACGTTACTTGTAAAGCAGATACTTCTCCCGCACCTTCTGAAACCTCTCCAACCCCTCCTGCCAATCCTGCGCAATCCGCCGCGGATCCTGCCCCGCCACCAAGGCGTCGTACACACTCTGATTCTCCAGCAAATCGGTCATACGCTCGATCTTGAAATTGGCCGTATACAGCTTGTGTAGAGCCGCTGCCAGCTCAATCCCTAACTCGGGCGCGTCAAATCCGTTCCGATCCGTCAGAATGATGTTCACCCCCGAGCATGTCTGGCCGCTATATACGGCTGACCCAGGCGTAAACGTCACCGGAACGAAGCGCACACCGGCAATCCCGCGCTCGTTCAAATAGGCGGCCAGTTCCCTGCTTTTAATCCACGGAGCACCTACCACCTCAAACGGAGTGTCCGTCCCCCGGCCCACTGAAATGTTAGTCCCCTCGATAAGCGCCACTCCCGGATAAAGCGCCGCCTCGGTCACGCTCCGCAAATTCGGCGACGGATTCACCCATGCCAGCCCGGTTGAATCAAACCAGTCCCCGCGCTGCCATCCATCCATCGGCACCACGGTCAGCTTCGCGTTAATGTTGCGCTCGGCGTTGAACATCATGGCCAATTCGCCCATGGTCATCCCATGTCGCGGCGGGACAGTCCAGTAGTTCGTAAAATTCTCCCGCCCCGCGTCTGACACTGGACCCTGCACGAACGACCCCGTAACCGGATTCGGCCGGTCCAGTACAATTACTTCCACGCCAGCTTGCGCCGCCGCTTCCAGAAAATATCCCAAGGTCGTCTCGTAGGTATAAAATCGCGCCCCCGCATCTTGAATATCGAACACCACCGCATCCAGAGTCTTCATCACATCCACCGGCGGACGCCGCGCCGCATCCGTCCCGCCATACACGCTGTACACGGGAACGCCGGTGGCCACGTCGGTCGAATTACCGACGTGCGTCGTGTCCAGTTGTCCGGTCACTCCGTGCTCGGGACTGAAGATGGCTTCCAGCGATACTCCCGGCGCCTGCGCCAGCACATCAATCGTCCGCCGCCCCTCGGCATCGAGCCCGGTCTGATTGGTCAGCAGCCCGATCTTCTTCTTGCGGCCGGCAACCTGCAGCACATCGAACCCATGCTCCTCCAGTACATCGATCCCGGTCTTCACCGTCCCGTTGCGCGCGCTCATCCGCCGCGCCGCGCTCTGCGCCTCGTTGTATCCAGTGATGCTCTTCCAACGCAACGCGTCGCTCTCGGTCGGATTCAATGCCAGCGCCGCCGCCACTTCGGTGGCCACTTTTGAACGCAATGCAATCGCGTTCCCTTTGCCCCGCGGATGGACCGCATTCGTCAGCAAAATGATGTATGTCTGCGTCGTCGGATCGATCCACATGGATGTTCCGGTAAACCCCGTGTGCCCAAACGATCCCACCGGCAACAAATCGCCGCGATTCGACGAAAACGGAGAATCAATATCCCATCCAAACCCCCGCAACACCGGCGCCTCGGGAGGCTGCTCCGGTGACGTCATCTTCTCCACCGCAACCGCCGACAGGATTCCTCCGCCGCCGTTCAGCAGTGCCTGCGCGAACTTCGCCAGATCGTCCGCCGTAGAGAACAGCCCTGCGTGTCCGGCTACTCCGCCCATCCGCCTCGCGGTAGGATCATGCACCACCCCACGCAGCATGTGTTCGTTTTCGTCATACTGCGTGGGGGCAATCTTCAACCGCCACGTAGCCGGAGGCACGAAGCGCGTGCGCGTCATCTTCAGCGGCGCGAAAATATGCTTCGCTGTGTACGCGTCGAGCGTCTCGCCCGAGACCCGCTCCACCAGCGCCCCCAGCACAATGAAGTTGATGTCACTGTAGGTGAATCCCGACCCCGGCGCCTGCGCGGGCGTCTCCGCGAACGCCATTCGATACGCAGTCTCCTTTCCTTCCCACGGCGTCTTCAAATCCAGATCCGGCTCCAGCCCGGAGTAGTGTGTCAGCAACTGCCGCACCGTGATGTCCTCTTTCCCATTCTGCGCAAACTCCGACAAATACTTGGCCACCGGATCATTCATCCGCACCTTGCCTTGCTCCACCAGTTGCATCACTGCGGTCGTGGTGGCTATGACCTTGGTCAGAGAGGCCAGATCAAACACCGTATCGAGTGTCATCGGCTCGCGCCGCGGCTCCAGCGCCCGGCTGCCATAAGCCTTTCGGTAAATCACCGTGCCGTTGTGCCCCACGACGAGTACGGCACCAGGAATGTTGCCGTCTGCAATCGCCTGCTGAATGATCGAATCAACCGCCCCCAGCCGTACTGCTGTGGACGCAACCGAAGACGTAGGGGACTTTGAAGCTACAGATGTGGGGACAGCCGCCCCCGGCTGTCCGGCCGGGCGCATCCCGGCTGTCCAGCCGTTGTCTAAATACAAGAAGGGCGAACAGGCCACCACAAGAAAGAGAACGGCCGCCCCGTCCCTTCGCGGTTGTCGCGAAAGGGTCGGGATTTTCCCCGCCCGCGGTTTGGAATGAAAGGAGAAGATACTCTGACTCTACACAACCCGAGCGTCGTGACTCAACAAACTCAAGTAATTAAATGAGATGCGAGGGAAGCGTCCTGCCTGTGTTCTCCATCTAGAACGGATAACTCCTCTGAGCCTACTGTGGTTCAGTACTTGATTCTGGCATCAGCCCTCTCGCTTTACCCTGCCCTTCAACTCTGCTATAACCCGCACAGAGCGCGAATTCCTTGCGAGCATTCAAGCCCTGAACCACGCCGCTTCCACTCTCGTCCCTGCCTTCGAACATCAAGACGAAATGTTCTCCCGCGCCTTCTCCATCCTGAGCGAAGCGATCGCGCAGCACGCCTTCCCCGCTGCCTCAGTCGCTGTCACGTATCGCGACCGCCTCATCGTGCTCAAGTCCCTGGGCTCTTTCGCGTACGAGAATCGGGCGGGCGAAAAGGATCTCGAGGGTGCCCCATCCTCCTCGCGTTCTTTGCGAGAGGGTGGGGACTTTGACCTTACTCCCGCCACACTCTTCGACTTAGCCTCGGTCACCAAGGTCGTCGCCACCACAACCGTAGCAATGATCCTCTACGAACGAGGCCAACTCGAACTCGACGCGCCGCTCGTCGGCACCATCCCCGAATTCCTTGTGGACTCCTGCGGCGAACCCGATCCGCGCCGCCGCAGCGTGACGTTCCGCATGCTCCTCGCCCACTCCTCGGGCCTTCCCGCCTACGAAAAGCTGTTCCTCAACGCCCACGCGCGCGGCGAACTGCTCCGTGCAGCCTTCACCATGCCACTTACCGCCGATCCCGGTTCGCGCGCCGAATACAGCGACATTGGATTCATCATTCTCGGCGCCGCTCTCGAACGCATCGCGGAAGAATCCCTCGACCGATTCTGTCAGCGCGAGATTTTCGGCCCTCTCGCCATGACCAGCACCACGTTCAATCCTCCGACGGCCATGCAGGCGAAAATCCCTCCCACCGCCGACGAGCGGCAATGTGGCGCGGACACTCTTGTCCGCGAAAAGCCGACAGCAAATGCGACCCTGAGTGCAGGCTCAAGCCATGCCCGCAGCACCTTCCGCCAGCGCATCATCCAGGGCGAAGTCCAGGATGAAAATGCTTTCGTCCTTGGCGGCGTCGCCGGACACGCGGGCCTGTTCTCCACCGCCGACGACCTCGCACGGTTCGCCCATGCCATACTCCACGGCGGACGCCCCATCCTCCGCCCCGAAACCGTCACTCTCTTCACCCGGCGCGAATCCGCACGCCCAGGCACGTCCCGCGGCCTCGGCTGGGACACACCGTCTGCCCCATCGCAATCCGGAAAATATTTCAGCCCCGTTTCCTTCGGCCACCTCGGCTACACGGGCACCTCGCTGTGGATCGACCCCGAGCGTCAAGTTTCGATCACCTTACTAACGAATCGCACCTGGCCCGACTGCTCCAATCAGGCCATCAAACAGGTGCGCCGGAGATTTCATGACGCGGTGATCGAGGCCCTCGAGAAATCCCAATGATCGCCACGCCAAAGCTGGCAAGAAATCAAGCACCGGGTGCCCCACTTCTCGCGCGTTCTTTGCGAGAAGTGGGACCCGGCCGATTTATCACACGAGGTTCCGTACGAAAGGCGCACCTACCGTGACGCATAAACCGATTTCTGAACTCCCCACTGAACAGATTCTCACCACCGCGCAGGATCTCGACTGCATGTCGGCGCTCGAAATCGTCCGGCTCATCAATGACGAAGACGCTACCGTCGCGGCGGCGGTCCGTCGGGCGCTGCCGCAGATCGCCCGCGCCATCGACGTGATTGCCGCCGGACTCCGCGACGGCGGACGGCTGATCTACGTTGGCGCCGGAACCAGCGGCCGTCTCGGCGCCCTCGACGCCTCTGAAATTCCGCCCACCTTCAACACCCATCCCCGCAGCGTGCAATTCATCATGGCCGGAGGCCCCAGAGCGCTCGGCGCTTCCACCGAAGCCAGCGAAGACGACACGCAACTCGCCGTCGCCGAAATGAGAAAGCGGAAACCCGGCAGGCACGACGTAGTTCTGGGCATCGCTTCCAGCGGACGCACTCCCTTCACCATCGCCGCCATCGAATATGCCAGCCGCCGCGGCGCCCGCACCATCGCGCTCACCTGCAATCGCGATTCGCCGCTCGAGCGCGCCGCCGATTTTGCCATCGTCACCGAAGTCGGCCCCGAAGTCCTCGCCGGATCCTCGCGCATGAAAGCCGGCACCGCCCACAAAATGGTTCTCAACATGATTTCAACCGGCGCCATGTGCCGCCGCGGCTACGTCTACGGCAATCTGATGGTGAACGTCTGGACCAAGAATGAAAAACTCACGCAGCGCGCCATCCGCATCGTCGAGCAGGCCACAGGCGCGGACCACGACGCTGCCACCCGCGCCTTGAGGGCCAGCGGGAACCGCACACCGGTCGCGGTCGTGATGCTCGCCGCCGATGTGACCAAATCCCAAGCCGCGGCCGCGTTGAAGAAGACCAAGGGCCACGTCCGCCAAGCCATCGCGGTTGCACAGCCAAGCAATTGATTTCCCTGCCATCTTGGCGTAAATTACGCGTCAACTCGGGTTCCATTCCAAAAGAATTCACAGGAGGATCATGGAAATGAACAGGCATGCACGCGCTTTTCTTCGTGTGTTTTCGGTAAAGCTGCGTAGTCGCTGGGGGACAGCGTGGTTCAGAAGCAGTGGCCCTGCGCCACCCAGTAATGCCAGTCGCCAATGGCCTCGGCAGCGGATTGGTCGGGATCAGTAGCGACCAGTTGTGACAGGGGAACTGCCATAGTCCGACCGTGCCAACGGATCAGCACGATATCGGAAGAACAGGCATCTTCAGGTGCCATGCGCTGGACTTGGACGGTTTCTTCCTTTCGGAGCGGTGAAACGACCGTGGTAGCGATGCACTTAGCCTGAAACGGAAATCGGATTTTGGCATCGAGGTAGTAATACCACCCCATCATCTGCTCTTCCGGTCCCTAAGCGTCCACGATGATTTCGTTGTCGATTCGGTCCTCCCGAGCGGGGTCCTTCTTGGGTTTCTTCATAGAGAGACGATCCGCTCCAGGGTTTCGCGATAATTCCACGGCATCCACTCCGCCGGACTGGTCGCCAGTTTCTGGGCGTGGCGCTGCAACTCGGTCAGGTAGTCGAAGGAGTTGGCGCCGCACAACTGACAAGTGTGAATCAAACTCATGAACAGGTCACCCACCTCCGCCCCGTTCAGCGTCCGATAGAACAAAGCATTCTTCCGGTGCAGAACGGCCCGCTTCAATGCTCTTTCGACGACATTGTTATCTAACGGAGCCCCGGCTTGCCGGAGAAACAGCGTCAAAGGCCGCCAATGTCGCAGTAAGTACGTAATCGCCTCGCCCAGCCCCGAGTTCGGCTCCGCCTTGCGCTCGGCGAACTGCGCTTCCAGCCAGTGATGCAGTTGCTCCATCACCGGGCCGCTACGCTTCTGATGAAACTGCAGGCGCTCTTCCGACCCCAGACCACGCTCTCGCGCCTCGGCCTCGTGACCATACACCTGGCCCAGCATCTCCAGGACATAGCGACACTGGTCGGGAAAGTTCGCCGCTACTTCCACGAACTGTCTTCTTCCATGGGCGAGGCAGTTGGCCAGCAAAATCTCCACCCCCGCAGCCAGCTTCGGAACATTGCGCGAGAGCGCGTCACACATCTGAATGGGTGGGCCCAAGTGCCGAGCACGCTGCTGCAACACGTCGGCAAGGTTCTCGCCGGCATGCTGGCGTCCGGTGAAGTACAGCGCAATTTTCCAACCCTGGCCGGTGGACACGATGCCGCTGGTGAACACACCCGTGCGTTCGTCCGACGGTTCGCGCGCGAGACGTAACACTCGCATGCTGGTGTCGTCGTTGTGCACCACCTCGCCCTGCGCTGCCTGCCGGATTAACTCGTCGCGCGCCGGTTTAACTAACTCGGCCGCCTCTTCCACAACCTCCCATTGCGTCGCCGCCGGTAACGGAATCCCCAGCTGACCTTGGAGTTGCTCCAGCCGGTAGAACGGGGTCCCGCTGCCGTACTTGAGTTGCGCGATCATCGCGGCCGCGGTCTCGTCATATTTTTCCGGACCTACTCCTTCCGGTTCTTGTGCGGTAAACACCTGTCCGCAGGCACCGCAGCGCAACCGTTCCAGCGAGTAGACGGTGGCGGCCAGCGGCGCCTGCCCGACCATGCGCACTAGCACTTTCGGTTCTTTCTGCCCGTATACGTTGCCTTTCTCGCACTCCGGGCAGCGATCCCCGTGCTTCAACTGCGGGTGCGCAATCGCGATCTTCCGCGAACTGACAAACGCTCCCGCGCCATTGCGTCCATGTCCGGGCGCTGGGGAATCGTTGCTCTCCGGCTGAGTCCCGGCGCCAGCTTCCGCGCCTTCCGGCTTTCCCAGCACGGCGCTGGTCTTCTCCGTGCTGCGCGGCTGCACCAGCATCGCCGCCAGCGCATGCAATGCCTCCTTGAGCTTTTCGTAATCGTCCTCGCTCAACGGCGCTTGCCGTGCTCCGTCCAGCACCCGGTCCAGTTCGTCCAGATTTACATCGACCCGTCGCCTGGCGGTTTTCATCCTCACCCCATGAGCATTTCGCGAAACTGCTTCGCCAACGGATATCCCAGAACCTGTTTGATCGACCGGTTCGGCACGTAGCTATTCGATTGTTTACCGCGCCCCGTCGTCTTGCCCAGCACCACCCAATTGGCCGCACGGTAACAGGTTCCGCGGAATCGTTCCGGATCCACAAACGTCTCCAGGAAGTAGATCGGATGTCCGTAGATCCGCTGCCAGTCCGCGGAGATCCGCAACGCCATGCGCCCCAGGATATGCGATGCCAGGTGTTCCACCTTGACCCAGGGCAAGATTAAAAATCGCGTGTTGTAAGCCAGGAAGCGGACATTGCGGCGGCGCTGTTCGGCGCTCCAGCCAATGTAGCGGTCGCGACTGCCCAGATGACGCGGAGCCGAGCACCATGCCAGACAGGCGACCGGTCGTCCTTGCCCCAACACCAAGTACTTCAAGTGTTCTCCCACCGGCTGCTCGTAGCCGAGGTAATGATGTTCCTCCAGCAAACTGTTCCACAACGGCTCTTTACCGGTGCGCCGAACCAGTTCGAACTCCAGCGGTTGGAGGTGGCGCAGACTGCCTGCGATGGGTGTGGTATCGATCCGCGCCGGCTCCGGTCTGGCCCGGTTGGCCAGCGGGTTATGCCGCACGTAACTCACCGCCGGCAACTCGATCTGGCCGGCACGGTCCAGCATGAGCAACAGGCCGCGGCATACCATGTCGCGCAACGCTGCATTGGCCTGGCGCCACTGCCAGGCTTCACAGAGCTTGGTGGATAGTGTGCGGCGGCTTTCCTGCGGGTGCCGCTCGATCAGGGCGCGTATATAAAGGATGTCTTCCTGGCTGATCTTCCGGCCCCGATATCTGAACTCGACCATCGATCCGCAGTATGAACTGGTTTTTCTTGGAACGCAAGGGGGACGCCGTGTTTTTTTTCGTCGCGAGGTTGATTACTTCAGCACGCTCACTCGCCGCCACATCGGCGCCGCGCGCACCCGCGACACATCGCCCGCCGCCATCAGCAATTGCACCTCATAGGCTTCCAAGGCCTTGGCTGGTTCCGACGCCTGCGGCCACCATACGAATCTCCCGCGCGAAAGACGCTTTTGCGCCAGCCAGTATCCTTGGCCGTCATAGCTGAGTAGCCGGATCGCCGTCCCGCTCCGGCTCCGAAACACGAACACACAGCCGGAAAAAGGATCCTCTGCCAGTTTCTCCTGGCACAGTTGCGCCAGAGAGTCGATCCCTTTTCTTCCATCGACCGGCTCGATGGCTACCAGTACGCGCATCTGCGCCGTGATCTGAATCATCTCTCGGCTTCGCGCCAGGCCCGCAGCAGGTTCATCCAATCCGGCGGTGCGGCAGCTTTCCACTGAATGCGCACCTTACCTCCGCGCAACGACTCGAACTCAATCAAGCACTCTCGCAGCATCGCTGAAGGGGGCGCGATCAGTTCCACGAATGCCGGCTTGCGTGCTTTTCGTCGGCGATGGGAAACTCCATCGAGTCGTTTCTTCAGCCCCGTATAGTCCAGCCGTAACGGGTGCGCGACCGAATACACACCATGTTCCCGGGCTAGTTCGACGGCGGCTTGCCACACCGAATCCGGCAGCTTCTTCCCCCGCGGTTGGCTGCTACGAATCTGATCCAGTTGACGCTGTAACTGTGCGATTGGCTCGGGAATGACTGCTGTGCTCATGGGCCCGCCCTCGACCGCTCATCGGCGGCTCAATGAACGTAACAGCGCCAGTTAGCGTCGTCACGCACGCTTGCCGAAAACTCACTTTTCTTCTGGTTCTCACCTCGGCGATTGTCATTGGGTTTCTTCCCCCGGCGATTGCGGCCCAAGAAAGTGGTGAGAAGGCGATCGTCAATCTGGAGGCCGCCGCCAAGTTTGCTCCCATACCGAGTGCGCCAGAGTGCTTTACCATCGCAGTGGAAAAGGGCGATCCCACCAAGGGACCATCCGTCATCCTCGCCAAGTTCGCCTCGGGATGCGTGGCTCCGTTTCACTGGCATACGCCAAGTGAAACCGCAATGGTCGTCAGCGGCTCGCTCGAAACCCAGATGAAAGATGACAAGGCCATCGTCGCTCATCATGGCGATTTCGTATACTTGCCCCCTCATCACATACATCGCGCCACGTGTAAAGGGACGGTTCCCTGTTTGGTCTTCCTCACCTCAGACGCGGCATTCGATATTCATTGGGTAGACGCCGCAGGCCAGGAGATTCCTCTTGAAGCCGCCTTGAAAGCCGTCAAGCCGGCTAGCAAAGCGAAGCCCTAACCAACTGGGTCTCGAGTGGGGATGTCCTGTTTAAGGCACGTGGACGAAGGTGCCCATCTCCGCCCTTTCGAAGGGTGGGATGTGGGATCTCTCGCCTGACTGCGAATATTCCGCTCGTTCCGCCCAAGTCAACCTCCCGCAACCACAATCCCGCTACAATCGGTACAAAGGAAGATTCATGGACAAATTCGTCATCCGCGGTGGCGACCCGCTGCTCGGCACCGTGCGCGTCAGTGGCGCCAAAAATGCCGCACTTCCTTGCATGGCCGCCGCCCTGCTCACCGACCAACCGGTCATCCTCGAAAATATTCCGCAGGTGCGCGACATTCAGACCACGCGCAACCTGCTCGCCGCCATGGGCGCCGAGGTCGAACTTGGCTACGGACGCGCCCAGCACCGCACGACGCTCAATTGCGCCAGCCTCGCCTCGCCCGAGGCCTCGTACGAACTGGTCAAGACCATGCGCGCTTCCACGCTCGTGTTGGGCCCGCTGGTCGCGCGTTGCGGCCGCGCCCGCGTCTCGCTTCCCGGCGGTTGCGCCATTGGAGCCCGCCCTATCGACCTTCACATCAAGGGACTCGAGCAGCTGGGCGCAAAGATCGTTCAGGACCACGGCTACGTCGAGGCCACCGCTTCGCGCCTGAAGGGAGCCGAGATCGTTTTCGACAAAATCACCGTCACCGGCACTGAAGACTTGCTGATGGCCGCGACCCTCGCGGAAGGCGAGACCCTGCTGCAGAATTGCGCCCGCGAGCCGGAAGTTGCCGATCTGGCCGATCTGCTGAACAAGATGGGAGCTAAGATCGAGGGCGCCGGCACCCCCACCATCCGCGTGAAAGGCGTCAGCAAGCTGAAAGGCGCGAAGCACCGCATCATCCCCGACCGCATCGAAGCCGGGACGTTCCTCGTCGCCGGCGCGATGACGGGAGGCGATCTCAACGTCGCGGGATGTGATCCCTCGCATCTCGGCGCCCTTCTGGCCAAGCTGCACGAAGTCGGGGTCAGAACCAAGTCTTCCGTCGACTCGGTCCGGGTAATGGGCGACAACCCCTTCACCGCCGCCGACATGAGCACTGAAGAGTATCCCGGCTTCCCCACCGACTGCCAGGCGCAGTTCACGGCGCTGGCGACGCAAGCCGAGGGCACCTCGATCGTCACGGAAAATATTTTCGAGAATCGCTTCATGCACGCGCTGGAGTTGGTGCGCATGGGGGCAAACATCAGGATTGAGGGGCGCCGTGCCATCGTCCGCGGTAAGACACCGCTAAGCGCCGCCGCGGTGCTGGCCAGCGACCTGCGCGCTTCGGCGTCGCTGGTTCTTGCCGCTCTGGTCGCCGACGGCGAGACGATTATCGACCGCGTCTACCACATCGATCGCGGCTACGAGCACATCGAAGAGAAGCTCAAGGGAGTCGGCGCGCAAATCCGCCGCATCGGAGAGATGTTCCCCAAGAGAGCCGCCGCGGTAAAGTGACCGTGTGGCGCGGACCTGCTCTGAGCGAAGGCGAAAGTCGAAGTGCACCCGCCCGCGAGAGACGTCAATCCGCGGGTCGTCTGCAGGACGCTGAGCAGGTCATATTAGACACACGTTAGACACACGTTGAACATGTCGCGCCGCTCGGGCGCCAGGGCCGACGCCCCGCATCGTCCCCTAGCCCGAGCGGCTGCAGGATTCACACTACAATTGCCGCACTGCGTTGCTTAAGGAAGGTTCCGCTCACAGAGCGTGCGGATGCCTGAGCTCCTTCCCCTGCTCCCGGCTTGCATTGGACGACGGCCGCCCCTGTTCGTTTCGGCTTTCCCCGGGCATCTTGTCGCGCAGGTACGGCGGCTTCAAGGTTGTGCCCTTGATATGGTCGAAGGGCACAGTTTCCGCAAATGTGGGCAGGTTGTGTGCCCGCACCTGGGTGAAGGCTTCGAACCCGGACGCCAGCTTAATCAACTTCGGCTCGCTGAACGCCGTCCCGAAGAAGCTGATGCCCATTGGCGCTCCGAACACCATGGCCGCCGGCACTTGGACGATCGGATAACCTTCCGGAGCCGCCAGCCCCGAGCTGCCAAAAATAAAGTGATCGCCAAAGATCAGGTCGGTGGCCCAGGGCGGGTTGTCGGTAGCCGTGACGACCGCGTCCAGATTGAATTGGCTCAGCGCGGCGTCGATGCCATTCACCCCAAAGTCATGGTCAGCGGCAAGGGCTTGATTGTAAGTCATGCCGCCGAAGACCGGCTGGGGATCGTCCGGTCCAGTTGCCAGCGTAGCAATTTGGTCCCAGATGTCCTGATTGAAGAACGGCATCTCGACATCGGCGTGGGCATTGTTGAAGGCGATGGCGTCGTTCAGGGTCTTGCCAGCCATAGGAACTCCGACGCGCGTAGCGAAATAGGCCTGGACGTCATTTCTGAAATCGAATTCCAGGACCAAAGACTCACCAGGGCCCGAGCCGCCGTTGGGAAATGTGAAGCCCGCGGCATCCAGGTCGATAACTGTCGCGCCCGCGTCGGTGAGCGCCTGGAAGGCGGCTTCGTATGCATCCACTACTGCCTGAGGCGTAACCACGAACGGATCAAAACCCATTAATCCCAGGCGCGTCAGGCCAAGCCTTGCGCCCTTCAGGCCGTTGGGATCCAGGAACCGGGTATAGTCGGTGGGGATGTTCGTAGGGCGAGTCTTGCCCGTTCCCTGCCATCCTAGTGGGACACCGCCGGTTGCTGGATCGCGGCCATCATAGGCGCGGCTCTGCACCACGCCCAGAGCTACGGCTGCGTCTGCCACGGTGCGGCCATGAACGCCGAACGTGTCCTGGGTGTGCGAAATCGGCACGATACCGGCGCGGCTGGTGAGGCCTACCGTTGGCTTGATGCCGACCACACCGTTGGCGTTGGCGGGGCAAACGATGCTGCCATCGGTCTCGGTGCCGAATGACACCGTGGCGAAGTTGGCCGATGCCGCGGCGGCCGAACCGGAACTCGATCCACACGGATTGCGATCGATGCCATAAGGATTATTTGTTTGTCCGCCCCGACCCGACCATCCGCTGATCGACTCAAACGAGCGCCAGTTCGCCCACTCCGACAGGTTCGTCTTTCCCAAAATCACTGCGCCGCCTGCGCGCAGGTTGGCGGCCACGGTGGAATCTGTCAGGGCCGGCCTTCCAAGCAGCGCGAACGAGCCCGCGGTGGTCTGCATCTTGTCGCCCGTGTCTACGTTATCCTTGAGCAGCACCGGGATCCCATGCAATGGCCCCAGCACAATTCCATGCCGGCGCAATTGGTCCGCCCGTTTCGCCATCTCCAGGGCATCGGGATTCAGTTCGATCACCGCATTGACCCCTGGACCGTTCTGGTCCAGCGCAATAATACGAGTGATGTACTCCCTGGTCAGTTCTTCCGACGTGAGCCTTCCGGAGGCCATCTCCGCCTGGAGTTGGGCAACGGTCGCTTCATTGTGGTTCTTCCGAGCATCTGAATCTTTGGACTGCGTCGCATCGCTCGCTACCGCCAGAGTGGACGTTAGCAGAGTTGCAAGAAGGAGAATGCGTATCGTGAGGGAGATCATTGGGGGTTCCTCCTGGAAGCTCTGGCACTGCAATGACGGATACGCGAAAGATCGGACGGGCGCTGAGAGGTGTTTGGGGCAATACGGCTAACCGATCCGTCGGACCGCGCGCTCCGGCCTTCTGCGAAGGCGTTGTCAATCCTTCTACTCCGGATTCAGAATGTCAATGGATTGTTGTATTTTTGCTCCGGGTGGCAGAAACCCCCGGCAGTCGGCTGGGCGCCAGGGTATCTCCTCGATGGACGAACTAAATCTGTCAGAGGCGCACCAGTTCCGGTCCCACGCGGACTAGGCAGAAAAATACTGACGAGCTACACTTCCCGCGTCAGCCGCTCAATCACTTCTCGATGCCGCGGATACCGCCGGACCAACTCATCCCGCTTCGCGAGCTCAAAATCCGCAAAATCGAATCCCGGAGCCACCGTGCATCCCACCAGCGCAAATGACCGCGGATCCCGGAGTCGCGAACCGAACCAGCATCCTGCCTTCACCACGGCCTGGAATACTTCCCCCGCCTCCGGATCGTTGCCCAGCGGAATTTCCGAATACTGCCCGCCCTCCGCGATGACATGCACCACCAAAGCCTCGCCCGCATAGAAGTGCCACATCTCGTCCGAGCGCAACCGGTGAAACGCAGAGAAGTCCGTCCCCTCAAGCAGAAAATAGATCGCCGTAGCCACCGCCCGGCTGCCTCCAAACGCAGGCGGCAAAGCCGCCTTCTCCACCGTCAACTCCGCCCGATAAGTCTGCCGGTAATAGCCGCCCTCAGGATGCGGGGCGAGCTCCAGCCTGTCGATCCAGTACCTCGCGTCAGTCATAGTCGTCGATATTAGTCACCGCCCACGAAACGTTCTGCCGCCCCGCCGCACTATACCCGCGAGCGAGGAAATTGGATGCCAGACGAAAATACGATCTCACGACCAACCACCCGTCGCCGCCGAATCGCAGCCTGAAAAGTGCGGGGACCTCCTTTCTCCCAGGTATACCAGCCTCTATGCGGGAAGCCCCACCCTGGCACCCTCTGCCAAGGTGGGGACGTGTTTCTTATCTGGATCGATGCTAAGGCAGCGTAGAGAGATTGCGAAACGCCGGATCTTTCTTGAGGCGCTCGGGAAATCCTTCCTCGTATCCTTCAAGTCCCGGACAAATTGCTCGATGCCAGGTGCTGAAGCCGAACGCCCTCATCTCGCGCAGCGCTTCGGGCGCCGTCCAACCCTCGTCCGCCATGCGGTAGGCGGCCACCGCCATGCCAGTGCGGTCTGCACCCAAGCGGCAATGTACAAAGACTTTCTTGCCGTCGTTCTCGCGCATCACCTTTAGAAAGCGCGCCCACGCCGTATCGCTGGGAAACGGACAATGCGAAGGAATGGAAACATATTGCATTCCAAGTTTGGTCACGGCAGTTTCTTCGACTCTATCCGCCGTGCCGCGCAGATCGACTACCAGGTCAATGTCCATTTTCTTCAGCCGTTGGATCCCTTCGGGACTGGGTACTCCTCCGCGATACAGATTCGGCGAGACCTCGGCAAAGTTGGGGATACCCTTCACTTTCCGCCGGGTGCCCCGTGTGTGTGCCGACTGCGGCATTGTCTCCGCCCGGCACGGCCAGGCGTTCCCGGGGAGAATGAGCGCGAGGGCCAATACAAACATTTTGATGCGAGGAATTATCTGTCGTGACATCACAAAAAGTTTAGATGCTTCCAGTTGAGATGAGATTTCTCACTGGCTAAGCCGAATCGCCAATTGCCGCTCCGGCTGAGTCATTTCGCCCCACAGTTTCTGCAAGTCGGTCTGTACCGACTGATTGTCGGGATCTTTGCGCAGCGCCAGCGCGAACCAGCGATACGCCGTTGGCAGATCTCGCGGCGCGCACAGTCCTGCTGAATACAGTGCGCCCATCTCGATCATGGCCTTGGGATTGGATTGTGCGGCCGCAGGCCTCAAGAGGCGCAAGCCGCGCTCGCAATCCTGTCGAGCGCCATGGCCGTACAGATACTTTTGAGCTTCGGCGACGGGATCAGCCTTGGCAGGTCGGACCGGTGCGGTGGGCTTGGCAGTCAGCTTGGCGGGCACATCCTTTGGCTTCTCAGCGGCGGCCTCCGGCGCCGTGCCGGAAGTGGCCGGGCTAGAGTCTTCGGCAGCAGGTGACGGGGTTGCAGGTGACGGCGTCGCAGTTGGTGGTGCCGCGGTCGCAGGGGCGGCGGGTTCGGATTTCGCTGCGTCTCCTGGAGACGATGACGCCGGCGTCGCCGCGGAGCTCGCAGGGGTACCTGCGGGATTAGTCGGAGGCGCGGGGGCAGACGACGCAGGCGTGCCCGATGCTGGATTATTAGGCGACGCGGGCGCACCAGACGACGGCGCTGTTGAACTCGTAGCCGCAGGCTGCGGCCCCGGCGCAGCAGTTGGGTTCGCTGCAGGCGTCGATGTACTCCCGTTACCGGAAGAAGGTGGCGCGGGCGTGGTCGACTCAGGCGCCTCTGAAGTTTGCGTTGCTGCTGGAGCGCTCTTCGTGCCCGAAAGGAGCCAGCCCAACCCCTGGTGCTTCCAGCGCAAGTATCCGAGGCCCACTGCCAGGGCCAGCGCCACCACAATCAGGATGAACTTCCAGGCTCCGCCGCCTCTTGGTTCTTCTTCGTCCTCCAGGAGGTAGTCGAGGTTGCGCGAACTTGGGCCGCCGTGCGGATCGATGCTTAAGCCCGGCCGCCGACGCGCGGACTGCCTCGCGGGTTGGTTCAAGCCAAGAAAAGACGGCCCACTGATCACGGGAGTTGTGGGCCCTGCCGACGCTGCTGGCGGAGGTGTCGTCTTTACGGTAGTGGGCGCAGGAGCGGCGGCAGCCACGGACTCGGCGCCGTTCCGAGGCACCGGTGCTTGCGCTTGACCATGCCCCACGGCCGCCGTCGCGGGTGCCTGCAGTAAGGTTGTCCCGCACATCCCGCAGAAGCGGTTGGACTCCGGATTTTCATTGCCGCAGCGCGGGCAGCGCACAGGCCCTCCTTATACGTCTCCTTATAGCTTACGACACCTTTACAATTGGATGCACCGCGAACTGCGATGGAGTATCCGCAAAATGAACCCCACAGGCTACCCGCGGTTCGATAGCCAGAAGCACCTTGATTTCAGTCTTTGACTATCCTAATCTCACGTTACTTCGGTGCCATTGATCCTCTCCGTTGCCGAATGCTACGTTGAGTCACTTTCTTGCGGTGGAAACCAAGACAAATCACAATTCAGGAGATGAGATGAGTAACGTCGTACGTCACTTCGGGGTTTTCGCGTGCAGCCTGATCTTCACTGTCGGTAGTTACGCACAGTCGGCCAACCTGACTAGGGCCTGTTCACACTATCTCAGAGCCTCGATGATGAATGCAAAGTAGATGAAGGCCAGAAAGACAACGTCGAGTTTCTCGAAACGCGAGAAGATGCGGCGGAACCCTTTCAGTCGTCGAAACAGGCGCTCTATCTGGTTCCGTTTCTTGTAAAGTTCGCGATCGTAATCCCAAGGTTCGCGCCGGTTCGATTTGGGCGGCACCACCGGGATCATATTCAATTCCAGCACCAATTGACGGGTTTCGTCGCTTTCGTAGGCACGGTCCATCACTAGCGGAACTTCGACCGGCAGCGGACCGAGTTCCAGCAGCAGTTGCCGGCCCACCGGAGCATCGTGCGCTTCTCCGGGCGACAAGCAGAAAATTATTGCCGTTCGAGCATTCGCGGCAACCAGATGAATTTTGGTGTTCCATCCGCCGCGCGACTTTCCGATGGCCTGCGGTCCGTTTTTTTTAAAGCCCCAGTGCCGTCGGGGTGCACCTTCACCGAAGTCGAGTCCAAACTGAAGGCTTCGATCTTGAGCCGCAGAATCTGCTCTTGCTGCAACTTGGCGAATACCTGATCCAACACACCCTTCTTGGCCCAGCGATTCATGCGTACGTAGATGCTGTGCCAATTGCCAAACCGGCAGGGCAATCCGCGCCACTTGCACCCATGCTCGGCCACATAGAGGATGGCGTTGAGCAAGACCAAATTCTCGTGACGCACATTGCCGCGTTGCACCGGCAAGCACTCTTGAATTCGCTCATACTGTTGTTGAGTAAGTTCCATGCCACTCATCTTACTCGTCAATTATTGATGTAGTGTGAACACGCCCTAGTTCGGCGGATGCGACTCCGACCCCGATCACCACCCCTTCCAGCCATTCGAGCAGCAATTCAGCGAACTTCGGCATCGGCGTCAAGGCATCGTTGCTGGGTGGAGGCGTTGAAGGCGCCATGCGCGTGACACAGCGCACCAATGTACGCGCCGGATTCAACATGTTCAGCTACAGCCGCGGCTTCAACAAAGACGGAGTGGCCTACGCTGGCCAACTGAGCTTCAAAACTGTAGAAGCCCACTATGACATTTTTCCGTTCGCTGGCAGCTTTCACGTGAGCCCGGGCGTGCTCGTCTACGCAGGAACGCCGATCACGGCCACGGCCGCTGTCCCCGGTGGACAGAGCTTCAGCCTGGGCGGCACGCAGTACTATAGCGACACCACCACGCCCGTCACCGGCAGCGGAACGATCAAGTTCAATCGCGCCGCGCCGATGGCTACCTTTGGCTGGGGCAACCTGATCTCTCGCAAGGAAACCAAGCACTTCAGCGTGCCTGTTGAACTTGGCGTAGCTTTTCAGGGATCTCCCAAGGCAGCGCTGAGTTTGGCCGGAAACGTGTGCGATGTGCCTGGCGGCAACTGTCGCAGCGTCGTCAGCGACCCGACGGTGCAAGCTAACGTGCAATCGGAGCAGACCAAGGTCAACAACAGCATGTCGTTCTTCAAGGTCTATCCGATTATTTCGGTCGGCCTCGGATACAAGTTCTAGGCTGGACGCGGCAATTCAACGCTGCATCCTTGGTATGACGAAAACAAGCCCCGTCATGGTCTCGCAGTTCACTCGCGCGGCCAGACGGGGCCTGTGCTTTGCTGTGCGGAACGAACTTCACATCCTCGTCATCCGCTCCTGACCTCCGATTCGCAGCGCGTTAACCAAAGTCATTCCCGCCGCTGGCATTCCCCGCGCTACATTCAGATTGAACCACGGTCGAATAAGGATGCGCCGCAAAAACCGAAAATGGGTAGCGATGGCGATCGCCGTGTATTTGTTCGTAATGTGGTCGGCCTACCGGTGGGCGATCAGCCAGCGCATTCCCGAAGGCAACATCTTCGTTCGCATCGAGCGCGAAGGAATTCGCCGCCAGGCCGAAGAGCGGGCGCGCGCCGCGCAAGAGCAGCCCCCGCCTCCAACCACTGGCGAGACCCGGCTCAGCGCCGCCGGACCCGCCTATGTCGCCGCGCGTTACGACGCGACCCGCGTAGTATTTATGGTCGCAACCGACACCGAGGCGCGATTCTCCAATTCTTCCCTGAGCCGCCAGTCTGGAACTCCTACCAGAATTTCTGCGCCAGCTAAGCCCGCAGCCCCGCTGGCTGGCCTTGATGAACTGTGGGAGCCTGATTCCCACTCGCTTCACTTGTTTCCCGAGATCGTGCAGAAGACGCAGCCCGGCGATCAGTGGAATCTCAGTCTTTCGGCCGGCTCCACCATTCCCGTCGTGATCGACCGCGTGGTCATCGCGCCCACCGGATGCACGCTCGCCCAGGGATTTCTGGCGTCCGTGCCGCCCGGGCACCAAGCCGAGTTTACGGCGCATTCCCGCGAGTACTTCGTGGTGCGTCGCGCTGTAGTGGAGCCGGCCAATCCTCCACTCGTGACGCATATTGGGGAACTTCCCGAGTGGAAGTCATCGCCCGCGATTGCGAAACAGATCGAGCAGCAACTGAACGCGCGGATGAAAGAAGAACTCGCGAAAATTGACACCGGTCTCGTCGCCAACGCCGCCAGCCCCGGCGCAACATCCGCTACGGTGCCAGTCGGCGATGCCCGCCCGCGCCTCAAAGAGTGGCTGCACGCCGACCGAGCACTTGCGCGTGGCGAAGGCGTCCTGGACTACGACGTCCGTGCCTTACGACTTACCCCCGACGAGGTCCCGCGCCTGTTCGTCCGCGCCCGCTGGAAACTGGCCGATGCTACGGTGTTCCTGCTGACAGCCTGGTTCAAGAGCCCTCGATCTCCCGCCAACGCGCCGACCGAACTGCTCTTCGCCGATTCGAGTTGGTCCCGTGCCTTTCGCGAGGGCCAGTCTCCTGTTTCGCTGGGTGATCGCCTCGACTTTCAAACCATCCTCAACCAATTCGACGCCGACCATGACGGTTGGGCCGAGTTGCTGGTTCACTCCTACGAAGCCCAGTCCCAAGGCGCCTCGACGACGATAGCCCTTTACCTTTACACCGACAAGGGGCTGGTGCGGCTTAAAACCCCGCTCCGCCGCGACGCCCAGTCCCCCGAATCTTGCCTGGATCCGTAATAGTTCTGTGGGTGCCCCATCCTTCTCGCGTTTTGTGCGAGAGGGTGGGGATTTTGACTTTGAGGATCCAGACTGATTCGCCCGTCATTGAGCTCAGTCTTCGAAGCTACGCGCTCCGCCCTTCATGCGGTTCTTTACGAGGTTGGTCCACACAAACTTGATGACGCGAGCATCGTTGTAGCAATACGCGAGATTGTGATTCAGAGTGGAAAAACAATGCTGCTGGCAGGTCTTCTTCATGCCGGCCAGTTCCACAGGATCGAATTTGTGAGCGTCGATATTTCCCCAATCATAAGTTGAGGAGTACATGGGAAAACAAGGGGCCGCCGTTCCGTCGGTGCGGATGATGACGTTGTTCTGACCCGCGCGGCAGTTCCACTCGGCAAAGTGCAGCTCGCCGTTCGCGTCCTGTACAAAGCCCGGAGTGTTCACCAGTCGCCGCGCGATGTCGCCGTTGACTCCGGTTCCGTCGCCGTTCCAACCCAGACGTTTCAGGTCCGCACCGCTGGCCATGCGGATGAACGCCTTGATTTCCTGCAGGCGCTGCACCGAGTTCACCATCTGATATCCGGTTTTGTTTTTCTCGATGAGCCAATCCACCAGGGAGTCGACCTGCGGCCAATCCTCCGGCCGGATGTAGGTGGGATTGTTGCTCAGATGCTTGAAGTGCTCGTCCTGTTCCAGCATCGGGGTTTCATTAATGTGATAGTCCGTCGCGATACGGTAATCGCGCGCGTACTCGGTAATCTGACGCACGTCATCCAAGTTATTACGGCAGATGTTCAGGTTAAAGAACACCATGTAGCCGTAGACGTACTGTTTCTTCATCAAGTATTCGATGTGCTTGCGCACCGGCATCACGGCCTTGGGCAAGCTGGGCTTCTCGTCCCAAGTATCGACGGCAAAATTAATCACGCCCACCCCTGCGTCCCCGAGGCGGTCAGCCACATCGGGGCGCAGCAGACGTCCGTTGGTCCCGATGTAAATCCAGAATCCTTTCTTGGCGGCGTAATACACCACTTTGTGCGCAAACTGCGGACGCAAGAGCGGCTCGCCTCCCATGAGCGCCAGCACCCGGCAACCGTGGTCATGCAGCCAGTCGATCGAACGCCGGGCGATGTCCTCGGTCATCCCTTTCACTTGGTTGTCGTAGGCCAGCAGTACCAGCAGTCGAGATTGCATTTGTATTCGACAAACAAATAGGCGGTGATGGGATGAAAGTCTCCGGGCAATACTCGCGACCGGATGTAGGGAAATAACCAGCCCCGCATGCTGCGATACACCTGGGGCAGAGTCCAGTCGCGCTTCTGTGGAATCTCGGCTGGACCGGGGTCAGAGAGCTTTTCGGGAAATCGCGGGAAAACCGGTTCTGGTAGCGCTATCCCTCTCGGTTGCGGAAGTCTTACGGGGCCTGACGCGGAATTCATCAGCAGGTTGTGGATGTCAACGTCAATACGGAACTTCGGGGCGGTTGGCCATACTGTTCTTCCTCCACGCCTTTACGGCTCGGATGCAGTGTGACGACTTACCGGGAAAGAGCTGGAAACTCGCATCGCCGGGTCAGTGTCTTGCGGTAGAGAAATTGATGCTCATGAAGTGGCCGAGGTTGCGGAAAAATTCAATATCTCTCTAGGTTTTGTGGGTAGACAGACAGCGGACTTTTTTTCAAGATGTTTACGGCAGGTCAATGAACCGATGGCTCCAGCTATAATGAATTCGTGAGCATAGCAGCAGTGCATCAAATCGCGTCCGCGGATTTCCCCACGCGCTGGGGCAAGTTCCGCATTTACGGCTTCCGCGGAGACGTTGGTTCCGATGGAAACCGGCGGGTGGAAGAGGCCGTCGCCTTGGTAATGGGCGAGGTCAAGTCGGAGCCACTACTCGTTCGCATTCACTCGCAGTGCCTTACCGGAGACGTATTTCATTCCCTGCGCTGCGATTGCCGCCAGCAACTCGAGCTTTCGCTGTCGATGATCGCCGACGAAGGCAATGGCATTCTGATCTATGAACAGCAGGAAGGACGCGGCATCGGCCTGATGGCGAAGCTGCAGGCATACGAACTGCAGGATGCGGGCCTCGACACCGTCGAAGCGAACGAACGCCTTGGCTTCAAGGCCGACCAGCGCGACTTCACGCTGCCCGGTGAAATTCTCAAGTCACTTGGGGTCACGCGGGTGCGGCTGCTGTCCAATAATCCCGATAAGGTTGCGGCTCTGGAGCAGGCTGGAGTAGCTGTGGTGGAGCGTGTGCCTTGCGAAGTCACGCCCAGCCCGCACGCCGAAGAGTATCTCCGCACCAAAAAAGAAAAGTTGGGACATCTTTTCACATCCAGCTAGCCGGGGCCGCAGGTGCATCCTAAGATGTTTGGCATCCATCGCCGCAGCATGCTCTAATTCGCTGACTCGACTTTTGCGAATGGCCGCTCCTGATGCCGAAAATCGCCCGACCTTACGCGTCGCCTTACTCGCATTGAGCTTTGCGTTCGTGGGCGCGGCGTCGATGGCTTACTACCACCTGGGCCTCTTTATGCCGCGTGTGCTGGAGCTACGCGCGGCGAAGGGCCTGGGGAACGGCTATGCCTTTGGCGACGATTTCTATCCTATCTGGCTGACCGCTCGGCAATGGCAAGCGGCGCGTCTCGATCCGTATAGCCCGGAGATAACACGCGACATTCAAACCGGTCTCTTTGGACGCCCACTCGATGCAAGGAATCCCAGCGACCCACCGGTCGACTATCGAGAGTTCGCTTATCCGGCATTTACTGACCTTCTTTTCTGGCCCGCGGTCGCTCTAGACTTCCCCAAACTTCGCCTTGTTCTCGCGGCATTGCTGCCCGCGCTCACTTTAGCCAGCGTCTGGCTATGGATGCTCGCACTCGAATGGCGCATCTCCCCGTTGTGGTTCGTAGTTCTGGTGGTACTCATACTCTGCAACTATCAGGTGCTGGAAGCCTTCTTCGCCGAGCAGCCTGGATTGATTGTAGGTTTCCTGTTAGCGAGCTCGGCCTTGGCTCTCAGGCGGGATCGGCTTGTGTTGGCTGGAATTTTCGTCGGCCTGACCCTGGTAAAACCGCAAATGACACTGCCAGTGATTCTTTATTTGCTGCTCTGGAGTCTGGCCGACAAGCGGCATAGGCGCTTCGCGGCCGGATTCGCGGTGACGACGCTGCTTCTTATAGGCGCTTCCTTAGTGATCTGGCCGCACTGGGTACGACAATGGGTGAGAGTCATCCTCGGATACCACCGCTATGCGACGCCCACCCTCGTCCGCTTGCTGCCCGGTGAAGCTCTGGGCCCATACGTCGGCCCGTTGGCGACCGTGGTACTGCTCGGCCTGGGCGCGGCAATGGCGTGGCGAAATCGACAAGCACGCACCGACTCTACGCTCTTCTGGCTGACTTTCAGTCTGCTTCTCGCAATTACATCGGTCACACTCCTGCCCGGGCAGGCCATCTACGACCACATAATTCTTCTTCCTGCAATCTTCCTGTTGATCCAGCACCGGCGCGCGCTTCGCGCTGCCGGGCCCCTCCCTCGCACTCTGCTGAGGCTGGGTGCCACCGTTCTCTTCTTTCCCTGGGTGGCGGCATTCGTGGTGATCGTGGTGCGTCCCTGGCTTGCGCCCGGAAACTTCGAGTCGAGCACAATCTTCACACTGCCCATTCGTACGACGGCATCCTTACCGTTCGCGGTGCTGGCACTGCTCGCTGCCGCCACCACCGTCAATCTGCATGGACACCGAGAGCCTTCCTAAGCGAGTCCTTCTTCTTTGCAGGCAGGTACTGCAAGGCTGCTCGCGCCAAGGCTAAATAGACTTCACGCGCAGCCGGAACTTCGCGTAAAACGCGCAGATGGCGCTTCACGGTGTCGACGTCGCCGCGCACGATAGGCCCACTAAACGCGCCCGCAGCATCAAAGGCAGCATAGTTCGCCAGCGTCTGGAGCAGAATGGGAATCATTCGCCGCCGGGCTTCATTTTGTCTGACTCCCGCGACCGCCGCCACCTGCTCCGTCGTGGCCAGAAGGGCGGTGAACAATGGCGAAGCAAAAGTGCCCCACGCGTGATAGGCGGCCTTGTCAGCCTTGCCAATCGCATAGGCGCGCCCGCCCAAGTCGCTTACCATACGGCGCGCGATTCTCACGGCAATACCATCGCCCTCGATGGCGAACGGAACTCCTGCAAGCGAAGGCCGCGAATTGCGCACAAACGTCATCAGCGGATGCACGGAAGCGACCGCCGCGCCCTGTCGCCGCAACGCGCCTAGTTCGTTGCTGGTCAGCGCTCCGCTGGAGTGCAATGCAACCTTCCTTCTCCAGTCGATTTCTTTAGCTAGAGCCCGCGCCGCACGGGCAACTTCGGCGTCGGGGACGCAAAACCAGACCACGGCCGCCTGCGTCTCCGCCGGAGCGACCGAGGCTCGGCTGCCGGTTTCTTTGGCCAACTTTTGCGCTCTCCTCAACGAAGCGCCACCCGAGCGCGCCATCACCCCTTCGATTTTGTATCCTGCATGCCGCAATGAAATGGCCATCGCATTCGCCAGATTCCCGGCCCCGACAATCGTAATGCCCGGCTTCGCCCGCATGCCGGGCAGCATAACAGATGGTCGGAGTATCGACGTTAGACGGCCGGCCTGGGACGTTGTCGACCGATTCGCCGGCAATCTGAGATCAAAGATCTCAGTCTGAGGTACGAGCGCTGACGCCTAAGTTCTCACATCGTGTTTTATAGTGTTTCCATGTCAAAATCGCCTTCTCGTAAGAAAGCTGCAGGTAGAAAACATTCCCGCGCCCGCCTGGTTTCCTCTCGCACTGTCTATCGCGGACCGGTTTTCTGGGTCACGACTGACCAAGTCGAAGAGCCCGGCGGAGTCCGGGTACGACGCGATCTCATCCATCACTCGGGTTCGGTGGTTGTGCTCGCGGTGGACGATTCTGGCGCGGTGCCGCGCGTGCTTCTGGAGCGCCAATACCGTCATGCCGCCAACGATTACCTGTGGGAGCTGCCCGCCGGACGCATCGATCCCGGCGAACAGGAGTTGCACGCCGCCCAGCGCGAGCTAATCGAGGAAACCGGCTACAGGGCTGAGACTTGGAAGCGCATCTTGAAGTTCTACGCCAGCGCCGGTTTTATGGACGAAACCATGTCCGTCTTTCTGGCTACCGGACTGCGCGCCGGCGAGGCCGAACCGGAGGATGACGAGGTCATCTACAAGCGCCTGGTTCCGCTGCCGGCAGCTGTGAAGATGGTGCTTCGCGGCACCATTCGCGACGCCAAGACCATTTCGTCGGTCCTCTGGCTCGACCACATAATGCGGACGACCGGGTCAAAGGCCCGCGTCGGGAGTGAAGGCCCCCTGAATAGATAACCTTCTAAGTACCGAAACCGACTTTATAACGTACGGGAGCGGACGGAGGCCCTTCCGCGCGTTATTTGACATAGTTTTGACCGTTCTACGGCATACATCTGCTTGACAGCCTACCCCTTCGGTTACAAAATGCATCCTATTGATTGCGGTGCACGTCCTTGGGCCCCCCATTAAGCCATTAAGGACGTGCCGAAAGAAGGGGGGTTTGTGGAACGAATGAAAGGAACCGTCAAGTGGTTCAATAACGCCAAGGGTTACGGGTTCATCGGGCGACCGGATGGTCCCGACGTTTTTGTTCACTACAGCGCAATCACCTCGGAAGGGTACAAGAGCCTGCAGGAAGGCGACCAGGTGGAGTTCGAAATCACTGAGGGCCAAAAAGGACCGCAGGCGGCGAACGTGAGCAAGGCTTCCGATGTGACTAAGGCTTCGTAAGGTATCGTGCTTTGTCTCCGCTTCGATTGCATGGGTCCTATTGGGTCTTTGTGTGTCAGTGGGTTTTCCTGCATCGACATTTGCCGCCGCCTAGCCTAACATCCCCATCTTGATTATCTTTAGTGGGTGGACAACAAGGCCATCGCCAACATTCTCTACGAGACGGCGGACCTGCTCGAAATCGATGGGCAGGATTCGTTCCGCATCCGTTCCTACCGCAACGCGGCGCAAGCAATTGAGAACCACTCGCAGCAGATCAAGGACCTCATCGGCGAGCCGAAAAAGGTTCTCGCCATTCCCGGCATCGGCAAAGGCATGCTGAACAACCTGAAGGAACTCTTTGAAACTGGCAAGCTGGCCGTACAAAAAGAACTGCTGGAGAAATACCACCCATCGATGCTTCAGTTGTTGAAGATTCAAGGCTTAGGCCCAAAGACGATCGCACTGATCTGGAGTGCCTACAAAGTCAGCGATGTCGATGGCGTTGAGAAACTGGCGCGCGAGGGAAAAATCCGCGAGTTGCCCCGCATGGGCGAAAAGCACGAGGCGAAGCTGCTGAAAGCCATCGAGGACTACCGCCGGATCGGTGGCCGCTACCTCATTGACGCCGCCGAAGCGGAGGCAGGCAAGCTGACCGAATATCTCAGCAAGTTCCCCGGCATCGACAAGATCACGCCCGCCGGATCGCTCCGCCGCGGGCGCGACACCGTGGGCGATCTGGACATCCTGGTCACAGGCGAGGCCTGTACTACGGAGGAATGCCGCCAGGAGGCCATCGCTCATGTAGCGAAATATCCGCCGCTGATGGAAGTAATCGCCAGCGGCGACAATAAGATCAGCTTCCGTCTGCGCAGCGGCATGCAGGTGGACGTGCGTCTGCTCCCGCCCGAATCCTTCGGCGCAGCCATGCAGTATTTCACCGGATCGAAGGCACACAACGTGTCCCTGCGCCAACGCGCACTCAAACGCAAATACACGCTGAACGAGTACAGCCTCGCGACCCTGGAAGACGAGAAACCGGTCGCAGGCCGAACCGAAGAAGAGATCTACGCCAAACTTGATCTTGACTACATTCCGCCCGAGATGCGTGAAAACCTGGGCGAGATCGAACTAGCGGAAAAGCATGCCTTGCCCGTAATCATCACCCAGGCTGACCTCAAGGGCGACGTCCACATGCACACCGTCGAGACCGACGGCAAGAACACGATCGAAGAAATGGCCGAGGCGGCCAAGGCGCACGGCTACAAATACATGGCGATCACCGATCACTCGAAAAATCTGGCTTTCGCGAACGGCCTCGACGACAAGCGGGCGGTAGAGCACATCCAGCGCATTCGTGAGGTCGGCAAACGATTCGAGGGCATTACGATTTTCGCCGGCATCGAAGTCGACATCCTCGCTGACGGGGACCTCGACCTCTCTGACGACGTGCTGGCGCAGATGGACCTGGTCATCGCCAGCGTCCACTCCGTCTTCAATCAGGAGCCGGCGAAGATGACTGACCGCCTGTTGAAAGCCATTGAGAATCCGAACACCTCGATCATCGGCCATCCCACCGGACGCATTCAGCTGCGCCGCGACTCCTATCAATTCGACATGAACGCAGTGCTCACCGCGGCGGCCAAACAGAAAGTCGCCATGGAGTTGAACGCTTATCCCGACCGCCTCGATCTGAACGACGTGCATCTCCGGCAGGCCAAGCAGCGAGGCGTGAAGATCGTGATCAATACCGACGCCCACCACACCTCGCACATTGACAAGATCCGCTACGGCGTCCTCCAGGCGCGACGCGCCTGGCTCACCAAAGAAGATGTGTTGAATACACTGCCCACGGCAAAGTTTGCGAAGGCGATGAAGCACCAGTGGTGAGTCCACTGGCGCGGCGAGCAGTCGCAGTGGCGACCTCGCACCGCCGACATTGTCAGAGAGGCGACGTTGAGCCACCTGTGCGGCTTCCCTGGTTGTGATATAAGCTTTTTCCTTGCGTGCAGGAGGTGTATGAGCGCTCGTGTTGCTGATGTTCTCGCAGGCATGTTTGCCCGCTTTGGACTTGGTCCTGTAAGGGTTGTGCCGCTGCTTTGCGTGTTGAGCACCGCCATGGGGGGATTAGTAAGCTGCGGTGCTGCACCCTCTGCCACACTAGAGATCAACGCTCCCGCCAGCGTAGTCGCAGGTGTTCCCTTTACCGTGACGGTTACTGCAACGGCCAATGGACGCCGGGACACGATCATCGACAGCATAATTGTGTTCAGCAGTTCCGATCGCAGCGCCGTCTTTCCACCCTACTACGTATTTACGACGGCCGACGCAGGTTCCCATACCTTCACCAATGGCTTCACCTTGATGACTGTCGGCAGCCAAAGCATAAAAGCCGCCGCCCTCCAGGTGTCTTCCATAAACGGAATCGCGAACGTGACTGTCTCTGCCGCAACCACCACCACGACAGAATTCTAAGGCACGCATGTCTTTGAGCACTCACTGCCAAGCTCAATGAGCAAGGACATGATCCCCAAATACGCGACCCTTCCCTTCAGTGTTTGAAAGTCGGGGCACCGATTAGGCGTCCGTTGCCACGCAATCGGGCGTAGAATCGGCCTGTACGACACACCCCTATGTCTTTTCCACCGCCTGTTCCTCCGTCTACACCGCCTAAGCCGGCCGCCGGTCCAACGATCAATATTGGCGAAGAGTTTGGTACGGCGAAGCGAAATCTTCCGCCCGCCAAGATCGTGCTGCTCACCATCGCGGCGGTCGTATTAGTCGTGTTAATAGCTTCGTTCCTGAAACGCGCCAAGCCGCAAGCCTCGGGAACCATCGTCAACGTCGCCGCTGTGGAGATTCCTGGACAGGACTCCACCATGGTTGCGCTGACCTTCGAACTGCACAACACCAGCGATAAGATTCTCTACGTTCACAGCCTGCAGAGTTCGGTTAAGTCTCCCAGCGGTGATGCCACCGCCGACGCCGTTTCCGCCGGCGATTTTGATCGCTATTTTCAGGCCTTTCCCTCGCTCAAGAACGGCGCCCAGCCGCCGCTTACTCCAGAGACGAAAATCCAGCCCGGCGAGAGCGTCACTCGCACCATCATTGTGGCCTTTCCCAAGACTCTAGATGTGTTCAACCAGCGCCAGTCCGTGAGCGTGATCGTGTGGCCCTACGACCAGAACTTGCCGGTTGTGATGACCAGGTGATCGGCCGGCACCCTGCAGAAAGAACAAATGTCGGGACAGCCGCCCTCGGCTGTCGAGCGCAGCTCGACGGTAACGTCCGTTTAAGACTTACACGAAGTTCTGAGCTCGCTTGCGGAATGTTCTGGAATGCGTTTCTATATCGAGATGAAGAATTCCTGGCATTCTCTGCGCGCAATCGCTCTGCTCGTTGCTATCCTTCTGCTCCTCGCACTCGTTGCCGCAGCCGCAACCCCCAAGGGAACCTACCTCGTCTACGTTGGCACCTACACTGAAGAAGGCAGCAAGAGCAAAGGCATCTATGCCTACCGCTACGATGCCAAGACCGGCCAGATCACGCCTCTCGGCCTGGCGGCGGAGACGACTAATCCGTCATGGGTAACTCTGCACCCGAATGGGCGCTTCCTCTATGCCGTGAATGAAGTCGGAAACTACAAGGGCCCGAACAGCGGAGGAGTGAGCGCCTTCTCTGTCGATCACGCCACCGGTAAGCTCACGTTCCTGAATGAACTTCCCACGCGCGGGGCAGATCCCTGTTACGTGAGTGTCGACAACACGGGGAAATATGTGCTGGTGGCGAACTACACCGGCGGCAGTGTCGCGGTGTTCCCTATTCTCAAAGACGGAAGCCTCGGTGAAGCGTCGGCCTTCGTTCAGCACACCGGCCACGGCCCGAATCCGCAGCGGCAGGAGGGACCGCACGCCCACTCGATCGACCTTTCCCCTGACGATCGATTCGCCATGGTCGACGACCTGGGCCTCGACGAGGTACTGTTCTACAAGTTTGACAGCACGAAAGGAACGCTGACTCCGAACGATCCGCCCTTTGCCAAGGTCGATCCCGGAGCAGGTCCTCGGCACTTTGCCCTTCGCCCGGACGGCAAATTCGCGTATGTGATCGGCGAAATGGGGCACGCGGTGACTGCATTCTCCTATGACTCCGCAGGCGGAAAACTGAAACTCCTGCAAATGATCACGACTCTGCCCAAGGATTTCACCGGCCGCAACGACGACGCCGAGGTAAGGGTGCATCCTTCCGGTACGTTCCTGTACGCCTCAAACCGTGGGGACGACAGCATCGCCATCTATGCGATCGACAAGAGCAAGGGAACGCTGGAACAACTGGGGAGCGTTCCTACCGGAGGCAAAGAACCGCGCAGCTTCGAGATCGATCCAACGGGCAGGCTTCTGTTCGCAGCCAATCAGAAGTCCGACAATATCGTCGTCTTTCGCATCGATCAGAAAACTGGCCGTCTCACTCCGACTGGGCAAATCCTCGACGTGCCTACGCCAGTGTGCGTGAAGTTTTTGGCCGTGCGCTAGAGGAGGAAAGGTTGTCCTGCTCGCTTTAAGAAATGGCCTGCGCGGTGGATTCCCGTCCATGGGACGACGAGTAAACGCCGGCAGCAGGTTGGGGATTAGCTGGGATTTCGGCATCTCTGGCGGGCGAGATAAATCGGTTTAACTTGCAGATGTAAGTCGCTGATTACAAAGTGATTATAGCGCTACTTTTCAACAGGCATAACCCCGATTAAGAGACCGGGAATCAGCCGGTTGTCGAGGCATGCACCAATCCTGGTGCAAGCCTCTTCTGAATGAATCTTCGCCGCGCCAGTCCGGAAAATCGCTGAGTCATCGTCTAGTCAGCCACGTTTAGTTCGCCGTGACCGGAACCGGGGCATTCTTCGGCGTGCTCAGATATCCCGTGGCTTTGTTCTTGTCCACCGTCCACACGACAAGTTCAAACAGCAGGTGATCGCGTCCCGAGTAAAACTGAATGGGCTCGGAAACGTTGCGATCTTTCTTCTCGATTGTTTTGTCGTCCGCGGTCACATTCAGCGTGAACTTGCCCTTCTTCGCGTCGGCTTTCTTGAGTTGCAGGCTCACGGTGGAAACCGGCTGCGGCTTCGCTCCCTTCAGCAGCGTGAACTCGTAATAGTTGCGGTCGCCTTTGTGCTTCAGGACTTCCAGGTCCGATCGGGTGTTCGCAATCAGGCCGCTTTGCACACCGAGATCGCCAACGGCACTCGATAGCTTGGCCTTGGTGGCTTCCAGGTCGGCCTTGGTGGAAGCAACGTCCGTCTTGACTCCGCCCACGTCGGTCTTGACGCCGGCGATGTCTCCGCTCACCTGGCTGATCTGTTCCTTCTGTTCTTGCGCCAGTCGGCTTTCTGCGGCTTTCTGCTGAGCTTTCAGGTCAGCCGTGCGCGCCTCCAGCTCTTTCTTGGTCATGCCGGCCTGCCGCGCCAGTGTCTCCTCTTGCGCCTCAGAGTTCTGGATTCGGGCCTCCAGTTCCCTGACCTGGGCCTGGCTGGCGCCGAGTTGTTCCGACAGCTTTTCGAGCTTGTCATGGGTGACGTACTGAGCGTAACCAAACCCAGCCACCACCAGCACTGCGAGCACCAGCAGAATCCATTTGCCCGCATTCGATTGATGTTCTACCGGAATCTGTTCGACTTCATCGGCCATACACTCTTCCTCCTCGGGAAGTGCAACAAATGATTTCTGGGATACCTAATTGTTCAGCAGGACCGCCTCAGTGTCAATTAGCTCATAGGATGCTAAATCAGGCACTAGGACGATGTATTGTAGCCCACAGGCTCTAGGGACGAAGCGTCAGCGCCTCCGCCAGTGCCGGCTCCAAGTTATGGCGAACGTCGACAGCGATCCCACCCAGCTGCTTCTCCAGCGCTTTGCGCATGGCCGCAGCCGAGTCCGACTCTGCCGCGGGACGCAGCGATTGTGAGATGGTCTGTGACTTCACTACGCACGCATAAGCCAGGCGCGTCGGAAATCCCGCATCGTCGAGAAACCGCCCGTACGCCAGCCAATCTTCAGCACCGGCGCGGTTATCGCCGATCGCGTCGTCAAGATGGAGCGCATGCTGGAAGAGCGGCAGCGCCTCGCTCAATTTTCCGGCCTTGGCCTGGAGCGCAGCCTCATTCACATCGGCCACGCTCTCGAGCTGGGCTGCCCGGTCTGAACCGCCAGTTTTTCCGCCAGCCGATACGACTTCACCGCCAGCTCCGTTTGCGACGAGCGAGCCTGGCAGTCCGCCATCCGCAGCACAACCGCGATGATTCGGTCGGGCTGCGGACGATCCTGCGGCCTCACCCCGACAGTCTTTTCGAGGTACGCCTTGTAGTGCCATGCCGCGGCCTGTGCTTTGCCCTCGCGATCCAGTGCATCCGCGAGATATAGATGGGGGTTGATCTGGCTCGGATCCACCGTAATCGCCCGGTCCCAGTCGGCGCGGGCCTGGTCGGCATTGCCGCGACGCAGTGCCAACAACCCGCGATCGACGAGCAGATTGGCGTCGTTCGGAGTATACCGCAGCGAAGCCTCAGTCAAATCGAACGCTTCGTCGTACCGTCCCTGATCGATCAAAAACCGCAGCAGGGCCTGGCGCGGAGCAGGATTCTCAGGGTTAGCCTGCATCGCCCGTCTCCATGCCGATTCGGCCAACTGCGGCTGGCCGTCTTCCAGCGCGCGCCGCGCCAGCCGCATCTGCAATGAGCTGTCGAAAGAATCGAGCGCCGCCGCGCGCTGCAGGCCGCGCAGATCATCGCTGCGTAGCGCCAGGTAGTAACGAGCTTGATCAATTGTTCCCCAGACCAACAGCAAGACGGCTGCGGTCACCCGGAGGAAACGCGAACCTGCGGAATTTCCCACGAGCCATCGCCCCACGGCTGCAATATGTCCGCCCGCTTCGGTGGCAGCGCTCGATACGCGTTCCCGCGAGTTGAGCAGCAAGGACGCGATCCGTCCATCGCGCAGCTTCCAGATTGCGCCGTCGAGAATGAAGTGGTGAATATTTACCAGCGCGGTGAAGATCAGAAAACTGGCGGTGAAGTCGTGATGAAATGCGCGGCTGGCCAGCCACGGGCCCGGCACAAACAACGTAATGCCTCCAACCACGAGTACGCCGAAATATGCCAGTGGACGCCAGTCCCGCACTTTCTTTCCGGCGGCGACGGCCGTGGTTTCCCCTGCGGCTTCTCGGCGGGCATAGTAGCTTGTAATCCAGAGATATTGCGCCGAATGCATCACCGCCAACACGCCCGAACTGTAGCGGTTCTGTGGAATGGCTAACCCTTTGATCAGAGAAATCGCCTGAGGCAGCAGGAACCACAAAAACTGCGAGGAAAACAGCGTGAGCGATGGCACCAGCTTTTTCCATCCCGTCGAGCGTCCCAGCCGTGACAGCCCAAAAACCGACAGCGCCACGAACGCTACGCACAAAACCGCCTGTTCCCATCTGCTTACGACAGCCGGGATTCCCAGGGACAGAAACAGTGGATCGGTTGACGGTCCGGTGTGGAAGGCAAGAAACAAAATCAAATACGACGCGATAAAAGCCCCATACAGAGCGCGCTGACCAGCCTTATCGGGGTCCGCTCCTGCCCGCCGCGCGAACATCATGAAGAGTCCGTAATTCTGTCCGCTGTAGTGCCACGGGCTCCAGGTCAAATAGATCGTAAAGATCCACGGCAGAAGGCGCAGCCAGAAATGTGATAGCAAAAGCGTCAGCACCACCAATGCCGTGATGTGCACGGTGAAGACGCGATACTTATAAAAATCTTCGGCGCGATGGTAGGCGCGGTAAATCGTCGCCATGTAGTGCGGATAATTGAAGAAGAGCGCCAACACGTAGAACACAACCGACCAGGTCCGCGCGCTCGAAGCCAGGGAAAAGTAGGAAATTAGAAGCAGCGGCGCCGACCACGCACCGCAGCCCACGATCAAGTCGAGCCACGGGTTGTAGATCCAGGGCGCCGACGGTTCTTTGCAATTTTGTGCGGATTTGCGCATAGCGACAGTATCGAGTTGCGAGTACCAAGTTACCGGGAAGAATCGTGGCGTTTTCTCGGGACTCGGTACTTTTCTCTATGGTGGCTATCAAGGAATTATAGGGGGGCGAACCGCAATCACACTTAATCGGATAGATGCTGCGTACGTAACGAAGGTAACGAGCGCGTCATTGCTCTTTGCTCTTTCGACCCCGCGCGCGTGGAGTCAGAGAACCTATTTCCTAGTGCACCTCCACGAACGAGGCTGCGTCCTGCTCCACAAGCCGCTGCTTTTTGATCGCCATGAGCTCTAGCGCTTTGTGCGCAATGTGCTCGGCGCTGACTTCGAACTCCTTGATCAGTTCCCACGGCGCGCCTGAGTCTCCGAAGCGGTCTTTCACGCCGATCGCCCCTGTGATCACGGGCAGTCCATAGAGGCGCGGACTCTCGGTCAGGATACCGCTCACCCGCCAGGCCAGCGCGCCAATCTGATGCTCTTCCGCCGTGATGACGACGCCCGTATCGTCAGCGGCCTGCACGATCGCCTCCGCGTCAATCGGTTTCAACGTGTGCAGATTGATTACCCGGGTCTCGTATCCGAACTCTTTCTTCAGAATGTAAGCAGCCCGCATCGCCTCCGGAACCATAGGCCCGCACGCAACGATGCTGAGATCTTCGTGTTCGTTCTTGTAGCCTGCCGCCAGAACCGTCTCGAACGCTTCCAAAAAGTTCGGCCCCTCGCGCCGCAAACGGATCACGTTGGCTTGACCGAACACAAATGGCGTCGCGTTTCTGGTAATTACTGGTGTCGCCTCGCGCGCGAAGCGGATGTATTTCGGTCCTTTGTGCTGCAACAGCAAGTAGGTGGTCGCCTTGCGGGTCTCGACTGCATCGCAGGGCACGACCACAGACATATTCGGCAGTCCTTGCATGGCAAACAGATCTTCAAGGGCCTGGTGCGTCGCCCCGTCGGGACCAACGGATACGCCGCCGTGCGCGCCCGCGATCAGCACGTTGAAGTTGCCATAGCAGACGGAGGTGCGAATCTGGTCAAGATTGCGCGCCGCCGCAAAGGTGGCATATGTGCCCAGCACGGGCAACTTCCCTTCCCGCGCCAGCCCAGCCGCGGCCGATGTCGCGGACTGCTCGGCGATGCCCATGCTCAGCCAGCGCTTCTTGCGCTCCGGTTTGCCGGAGTAGAAGTCGCTGATCGTAATCGACCCGGAAATATCGAGGCCCAGGCATACAACGCGTTCATCGTCGCCGTTTTCCGCCAGCGATTGGCCGAAGCCCTTGCGCGTGGGCTCCATTTTTACTTTCATTCCTTCGCCGGCATTCCACCAGTAGTTGTGCAGGAACTTCGGCATCTTGGCGTCGAGCGCGTTTTCCACCGCCGCCTGGTACTTGTTCGCCTTGTCCAGCAGAGCCTGCACCGGAATCCTATCCGCCAGTTTGAGTTCCTGCAGGCCTCTCGTGAGTTCTTCACGGTTCGGGGACTTGCCGTGCCAGCCCGCCTGATCCTCCATGAAACTCACGCCCTTACCTTTCACGGTGTCGGCCAAAATCACGACCGGACGCCCAGTCACGGCTTTGGCCTGCTCCAGCGCGTCGACGACCTGATCCATGTTGTGACCGTCGATGCGCATCACATCCCAGCCGAAACTGCTGTATTTCGCGCACAGAGGCTCAACGCTCATGACGTCCTTGACCCAGCCATCAATCTGCAGGCGGTTGCAGTCGATGATGCCAATCAGATTGTCGAGCTTATAGTGTCCGGCCTCCATCGCCGCTTCCCAGACCTGGCCCTCCTGCTGCTCGCCGTCACCCATGATGCAGAAGACTTTGTGCGCCTGATTGTTCAGCTTGGCTGCCAGAGCCATTCCCACCCCGATACTCAACCCCTGCCCCAGCGATCCGGTGGAAACCTCGACGCCCGGGAGCTTCAGCCAGTGCGGGTGCCCCTGATAGGGCGAGCCCAGCTTGCGCAATGTCACCACGTCGTCGAGCGGGCAGAATCCTGCGAAGGCCAAGCCGAGATATAGGCTTGGCGCCTTGTGGCCGGTCGACCAGATGATGCGGTCGCGACCATCCCAGTTGGGATTCTTGGGATCGTGGTTGGCGACTTTCAGGTAAAGGGCCGCCGTGATGTCCATGATGGAGAGAGTGCCGCCCGCATGCCCCGATCCGGCCGCGTGCAACGCGACCAGGTCGTAACCACGCATCAAGTTCGCGGCATCTTTGAGTTCTTCAATAGAATATTCGCGGATGACTTTTCCGCTAACGGAGTCGGTGAGGGACATCGCCTCCCCTTTCGGCGCCGGCACAGACAGGCGCGTACAAACTAACTGCCGCTAGGGTAAAGCGGAGCCACCGCAGGGGCCGTGATTGCGATCACATAAGCAGGTGATGTGGCCTGCCTGGCGCGGGCGAGAGCGCCCGCGCCACACCGGATTATTCGAACTTCCAGCGCGTGGACTTGCTTTGAAAATGTTTCTCCCATAGACCGAACACCAGCCGCGGCCGCACGGCAAACACTGGTTCCTTCATCGAGAGGATGTCATCTTTCATCGTCGACATGTCGAACTTGTACTTCCTCTCATACGCAGGAAGTAACTTTCGCCGCGCCGCCACGTCAGCGATTTCCGCGACGCCCTCGACGATCACGGCTTCATGCGCGTGCTCGGTGCACACAATGCACTTCGCATTCTGCCCCAGATTGCGAGCCTTGCGCGACTTGCTTCCGGTGCTGAACAGGAAGCGGCCGTCCTGCCAACGTCCCCATACGACCATCGTGTGAGGAGACCCGTCGGGCTTCACGGTGGTGATCCAGTAATTGTGTGATTTCTTCAGCCGCTGCTCGGCCCAGGACCACGGCAGCAGACCCTTGTTGCTTTCAGGGAAGCCGTAACCGGGCGCGTGTGGACGGCCGGCTTTGGGTCGAAGGAGCTTAGGCCTTGTGTAGGTTGGCATTCACGCCTCCCGGGAATCGAATGGATATTCTAATCGCGAACTGATTACATACGTAACTCGCCGGAACGCGGGTTTAGCCCGCTGGTTTGAAACGTCATACTTACCAGCAGTATGATAAAGAGAGGTTGACCATGCCTGAACCAAATCATCCAGCAAGGTCAAGAGCGACACCAGCGGCCAGTCCGAAGAAGACGCTGGGGGAGCTCTTCGAAGAGCGCGACCGCGCCCGTCCGGGATCGAGGGAAGAAGAAGAAGCGGCCAAGAAAATCTTGGAAACCGTGTTCCCCGATACCAATGCCGATTAGAGTCCAGACGGACTACCACAAATACCCCGCCGCAATCCAACAACATCTTATTCAACGCATTCGCGACCGAAGGTTTCTTCCGGCCATGGCCCAGGAACTGGCGAGTTGGCTGCAAACGCGACCCTCCGCACCTGATTTACGAGAGTCGCCGGCGGGATGGTACAAGAGGTTTTCGTCCTTCACAGTCTGCGGAGAAGGGGAATTCGTGAAGACCTTGTTCACGATCTACTCGCCGCGCAAAGCGAGCATCGATTTGGACGAGTGGTCTCCCGAGTAAGTTAGAGATTCTTTTTCGTCCATTGATCCAGGCGGTCGAGCGCCTGCTGCAGGTTCTCCAGCGAATTCGCCACGCTGAAGCGCAGATAGCCTTCGCCGAATTCGCCGAACGACGTGCCCGACAGGGCCGCTACGCCAGCCTGGTCCAGGAGTGCGTCGGCCAGCGGTCTCGACTTCCATCCCGTCTTCGTGATGTTGGGAAATACATAGAATGCGCCCTTGGGCATGCGGCAGGAAAAGCCTTTGATCTTGTTCAATCCGGCGACGAACATGTCGCGGCGGCGCTGGAACTCGTCGCGCATGTGGTCGACCGAGCTCTGATCGCCCCGGATGGCCTCGATCCCAGCCACCTGGGTAAAACTGGCGGTGCAGGAATTCGAGTTGGTCATCAGGCGCGTCATATGACCGGCCAGGTCGGCGCGCATGACGCCGTATCCCATACGCCATCCCGTCATGGCGTAAGTTTTCGAGAAGCCGTCGAGCAGGATGGTGCGCTCCTGCATGCCCGGCACCGACAAGATGGAGAAATGCTGCCCACCGTCGAACAGCAGGCGGCTGTAGATTTCGTCGGAGAGCACCATGATGTTGCGGTCGCCGATGGTGCGCGCGATCTGTTCGATGTCGCGGCGTTCCAGAACTCCGCCAGTAGGGTTTTGCGGTGAGTTGATAATGATCAGCTTGGTGCGGTCAGTAATCAACGATGCCAGTTCGTTCACGTCCAGCGAAAAGTCGCGCTCTTCGCGCAGCGCGATGGGTACGGCTCGTCCCCCCATGTATTGGATCATGGACTCGTAGATGGGGAAGCCCGGGTTGGGATAGATAACTTCATCCCCATCGTCAATCAAGGACAGGATCGTAAAGAAAATAATCGGTTTACCGCCGGGTACCACCACCACCTCGTCGCTCGTGACTTTCACGCCGCGGGTGCGGCTGACGTATTCGGCCAAGGCCAGGCGCAATTCCGGCAAGCCAGCTGACGGACCGTAATGGGTCCAGCCCTTGCGCAGGGCGTCGACACCAGCTTCGACCACGTTCGAGGGCGTGTCGAAGTCCGGCTCACCGATTTCGAGGTGGATGATGCTTTTGCCTTGGCGTTCGAGAGCGCGGGCGCGGTTCAGGACCTCAAACGCGGTCTCGGTGCCCAGGCGCGACATGCGGCGGGCTAGTTGCAATTCGTATTGGATGGCTTTCTCCATGGCGAGGCTCCTGAGGGCAAACGGCACATTATACCGCCGCGGGACGAGGCCGACCGTGCGCGAGCCACAAGGGCTACATGGGAGTAAACTCGACTCCACCATGGAGGGATATGTGAATTCATACCTCGACGAACTTTACGCTCACCAGGAGTGGGCCGATGCCGAGCACTGGCGGGCGTTTGAGGCGCATCCGGCAGCACTGGGCGACAAGGCAATCCGGGAACGGCTGCTCCATATTCATCAGGTGCAGCACGGGTTTTTGTGGATTACGGGTACCCGCACGTCGGAGTTCGCCTTCAAGAAGTTAGAGGACTTCAGTGGCATGGGTGATCTGAAGCAGTATGCGCAGCGCTACCACGTGGCGGTGCGCGAACTGCTCGGGGGATTAGATCAGATCAAGCTCGAAGAACTTATTGAAGCTCCCTGGTTCACGCCGCCCGTAAGGCTGAGCCGCCGACACGCGCTGACCCAGGCGGCGATGCACAGCCACTATCATCGTGGACAGAACGCAACGCGCCTGCGGGAACTGGGTGGTGCACCGCCGATGACGGATTTCATCATCTGGCTGCGGAAGGGACAGCCTGCGGCACGGTGGAGTTGATGCCAGAGATATTCAGATTTCGTGCCGGAGGCACGAGCGCCAATAGCCCACCGCTTCAGCGGTGGGAAAACTGCGCTACATTTCTGACCGAGTCCCGTCACAGTGCGGGAAATTGTTTTTGTAGAAAAAGGGATCCAGGACCCATTCGAGCTTCGCTCGAAGGACAGCCGAGGCGGCTGTCCCCACATAAGCAGACCTAATCCGAGACGCTGTGTTCTTCGTTCTGTGCGCGGAGAACACGGTCGACGGAATATGGGGCGCGACGGCTGGGTTCGTGGTAGTGGCGGACTTGCATTTCACCCAGCAAGCCGATGGCGAGCAGGTTGAGGCCGCCGAGGAGCAGGCCGAGAGCGGCCATCATCAGCGGACCGTGCGTCGCCATTACCGGCACGTGACGCAGGAACTTTTCCACGCCGAGCCAGAGGACCACTCCAGTCCCGGTGAAAATGCTCATCATTCCGAAGCCGCCGAAAAAGTGCAGCGGACGCGAAAGGTAGCGCAGCAAGAAGCGAATCGTCAGCAGATCGAAGAATACGCGGAAGGTGCGCGAAATGCCGTAATGCGAAGCTCCGCGCTCGCGGTTCATGTTGCGGATGGGGACTTCGCAAATCGATGCGCCATGCCATGATGCCAGCGCTGGAATAAAGCGGTGGAGTTCGCCGTAAAGGGGTACCTGCTCAAGTATGTCGCGACGGTACGCCTTGAACGTGGTACCGAAGTCGTGGATATCGACGCCACTGATCTTGGCCATCATCCAGTTGGCGATGCGCGAGGGGATACGGCGCATCCAGAAATTGTCGACACGCACTTTGCGCCATCCGCTGACGATGTCGTAGCCGGCGGCGATTTTTTCCAGGAACAGCGGGATGTCGTTGGGATCGTGCTGCAGGTCGCCATCCATGGCGATGACGTATTCGCCGCGGGCATGATCGAAACCGGCCGCGAGTCCCGCGGTCTGGCCGAAATTGCGGCGCAGCTTAACAACCGTGACGCGGCTATCAACGGCTGCAATCTCGCGCAGCATGGCGAAGGTGTGGTCGCTCGAGCCATCGTCCACGAGAACGATTTCGAAAGTCTCGCCGTGGGCCTCCATGACCGCTTTCAGGCGATCGTAAAGGTCGGTAACGTTCTCTTGCTCGTTGTGTAGCGGGACGACGATGGAGTACTTGGGCACAGTTTTTTAATTATAAACCGAAACTGAGAAATAGACTGGTTACTAAAATGTAAATTGCAGACGCGCGGTAACGCTTCGCGGAGGACCCACTGCCGTGCCCGAAAAGAGGCTGGCGAAATTGATAATATTGAGACGGTCGGAGACGTTTTCGGCCTCGATCTGCAAGGCGGCACTGCGCCGCTCCTTGCGATAGAGTTCGGCCCCTGCCCCAGCATCCAGCCGAAAATTAGGACGAACGCGGTCGCGCTGCAGGTTCACACGATCTAGAATGGCCGCACCGTACTGAGTCAGCAAAGTGGCCGCATCCGCGTCCCCGATGTCGGCCGGCAAGCCGCTCCCGTACTGGCCGCCAACTGCGAACCATAAGTGATGCGCCGTCTGGAATCTCACCCGCGCGCGGGCCGTATTGCGCTGATCCTGTGAAACTGCAAACCTGCTGGTATCCCCGGCTTCCGCTATCGCTTCGCTGCCCAGGAACAATCCTCCGGTGATGGGACCTTGGCCGTTTCCCGATTGATTCGCGTAACTCATGTACCCGGAAAAGCCCCGCCAATGCGGCAGTTCCAGACGCAACTCCTCCCCAACGATTCGAGCGCGTGCGAAGGCGATAGGGAAACTAACACCGGTGTCCAGCAGCACATCGTCATCGGAAAAGTTGTGGAAGTCCCTGCGAAAAATGTTGGCATCCAGCCGCAGCAGGCCAAAGATGGACTTGGTGATGCCAGCCTCGTAATAGTTGCCACGAGCCGGTCGCACCGGCAACCGCAATACAATCGGGTTCACGGAATCCAGCTGGGCGGAACTCGCGAGCAGCAGATTCTCCACGGCCGGAGTTTGAAACACACGGTCATACGATGCATGGAGCAAGAGATTCAGCAGGCGCACATATCGCGAGAGGCCGATCCGCGGGCTCCACGCCGATTCATGAACGACGAAGGCATAGTGGTCGAAGCGCAAACCCGCCGAGAGATTCCAGTTCCTCCAATGAACCTGATCCTGCGCGTAAGCGGAAGGTTCATCGTCCCAGCGGCGGTCCGCGAAGTGGAATTGCAGCTGTGTGCCGGGATCGAATTGCGTTGCATCAGTGACCGTGTACTGTAGCGCTTCATGCACCGGGTTGAAGATGCTATCGAACCCGATCTTCCAATCCTGATGTTTGCCATGCCCGGCCAAGTCACTACGGATGTAGCCCTCACGATATCCGCGATCCTGAGAAACGACGACCGGAGTCGAGAAAGAATTAGAGGAGAGTTCCGCAGCCGCATCGCGCACGCTGGCCGAGGCACTCATCAATAAGTCGGGAGCAATGAGACGCTCGAAGGAAATCTGGCCGTCGGTCTCGGTATCGGCAATGTTCTGCCGTTGCCCAGCGGTTTGTTGCACCAGATGATTGGGCACTTGGAATCGGGACAAGTTGTGTGTGACTGCGAGGCGAACTCGATCCCGAGCCGTAACCTGCTCTTCGTAGGATGCAGTGAAACCCCCAACATTGCCGGTGTCGGTGAAATTTTCGAGCACGGGTGGATCGAGATAGCGGTCGGTGTGAAAGCCATAAGTGCTGACGGAGATTCGCTGTTGACGTCGCGCATATGAGATTGCCGCCGAAGCACCGGCTGTCGAAAAACTTCCACCTTCTAGATCCACTCGGCCGTGCAGGCCTGAAGGAATGTCCTTTTCTGTAGTCACTTCAACGATGCCGCCAAGCTTTCTTCCGTATTCGGCAGGGTAGCTTGATGTCAGCACCCGCATGGATTCCACGTCGTCAGCTTCCAGCGGCGGGGCAAACGCCGGTGAACGATTTTCGGTGAGCGGTATTCCGTCAACCACATATTGAACGTCATACTCCAAACCTCGCGGATGCAGGACCCCGTTGGCCTCGTAAAGCCAACCGGGCAAGTCATCGACAAGGTCGGTGAGATCGCGACCGGGTTGTGCAGCGATGCTCTCCGTTACCGCCTGATTTCCGATGGAATACTGCGTGCCTGTGCGGTTGGGATCGATTAAGGTCAGAGAGTCGTTTACATCGATTTTCGTGTTTACTGGAGCCAATCCCAAGGTTGTGGCAACCTGGACCGGGACCTCGGAGCGCACCTCTACGACCTCACTCCAAGCCGCAAAACCCTGCGCGTTTATGGTGAGACGATAAACACCGAAAGGGATGTCTTCCACGACAGATTGGCCTTCGTGGGGTATTTCAAACCTCCGGCGGAACTGATTTCCCTCACTCACTAACTCCGCTGTCGCAGCCATCGCAGCGCCTTGGGGATCGTGCACCTTAATATGGAGTTCACCCCGTGCGCGCTGCGCAGTCAGGATCAGCGGAGCGGCAAGAAAAGCAAGCAGAAGGGTCCATTGGGAAAGGCCCTTGGCTTGCGATCGCCTTGGGAATCCCAGATTCGTCCGTCGCTTCAAAACTATTCCCACCGTGCTGTGTCCGGCGCTTCACTACGCCGCATTCGCCTCTCACTGAGATCTCCGGGGGGGATTACGCCAAGCGCCCCGGCTTCAGTCAATTTGAGTCGCGCCGGCGCCTCCGCATCCCGAAAAGCACGCAATCTAAGGAGGTGCCACTCAGAACGAGCACCGAAGGATGGGTGCCCTCGCTTGGGCCTCTAGATTTCAAGCCTGGCTAGGTTCTTTAAGCTTCAGCTTGGACTTGTTGTCTTCCATGAATTGCCTGATGTCATCGGCGGCGCCCAGCAGGCGGTTCCACTGTTCGTAGTACAGCGTGACGGGAAAGCGGCCCAGTCCGTAGACGCTGACACCGCCTTTCTCGCCAACTTTGAAAATCAAGTCGCCGCTGCGTTTCTTGGTTTCGACTTCTTTTTCCAACTGAGCCAGTTTGGCTTTGAGTTCATCGTAGGTCGGTTCTGCCATTGCTTGCCTCGCAGGTGAGATGAGTGCTGTCAGGGGCAGCCTTCGGCCGCGATCACGCCCCCTGTCTATAGTAACTTGCCCGGCGTTGCCACGGACTAGATAACCGTTATAAGCTTTAACGAGTCTAACCCTCGAAGTGGGGAACTCAGTGGGTTTATGGAAGCGCTGGTCGGCGTGGCTTTGTCTGTCCTTGATGTTCTGGACGGCAGCGCTGGAGTCTACCCACAATCACCCCAGCCAGACCGAAGCTGCATCCTGCTCGATCTGCGTCGTGGCCCACACGGCCAACCCTGCTCCCCTCTCGACCGGGGCGACACCAGTCTTTGCCGCAGTTGAACTCTTTCACGACGAAGACGTCGTTGCCAAGGCCAGGTTCGATTTCTCCGATCTCGGCATTCGCGGTCCTCCAGCGGTCCTTTAGGGATTCCCAGATTAAGGCAGTTTCGGCTTGGCGCCTAACAGGGCCGGGCCGGCCAATTCCCTATTCACCTCAGGAGGGCTCAATGCTTAGTTCTTTTCAAGTGCGCGGCGCCGTGCTGGCGATCGCGCTTTGTGTTGTCGCTGGCATCGCCGGCGCGCAATCGGCGGGGAATTCCGGATCCATTGACGGCACCGTGCTGGATCCAACAGGAGCTGTCGTAGCCAAAGCCATAGTCGAAATCCGTAACCCAGTCAGCGGATTTGATCGTTCGACGACGACCGACAGCGCGGGAAAGTTCCAGTTCACGAACATTCCCTTTAACCCTTACCATCTGACAGTCACTGCCGCGGGATTTGCTGCCTACGTTCAGGATGTGGAGGCGCGTTCGTCGGTACCGGTGACGGTTCCGATCAAACTGCAGGTCGCAGGTTCCACGACGGCGGTGACAGTGGAGGCCGAAGGTGGCGACTTGGTTGAAAACGATTCGACCTTCCATACCGACGTGGACAAGAATCTGTTCGACAAACTCCCGCTGGAGAGCCAATCCTCGTCGGTTAGTTCGCTGGTCACGCTTTCTACTCCCGGAATCGCTGCCGATTCCAACGGACTGTTTCACGGCCTGGGGGATCACGCGGAGAACTCTTTTTCAGTCGACGGCCAGCCGATCACCGACCAGCAAAGCAAAGTGTTTTCCAATCAGATTCCTCTCAGTTCGATCGAGTCGATGGAGGTTATCGCGGGCGCTCCGCCTGCGGAGTACGGCGACAAAACCAGCGTTGTCATTAACGTTACGACACGGTCCGGTCAGGGCGTAACGACACCGCATGGCAGCGTCACCGCATCGTATGGCTCGTTTGGCACTTCCAACGTGGCCTTCGATCTCGCCTACGGTGGACAGAAGTGGGGAAACTTCATTTCGGCCAGCGGTTTGAACAGCGGCCGATTCCTTGATCCCCCCGAATTTGTCGTGATGCACGATAAGGGCAACGAGGAGAATCTTTTCGACCGCGTGGACTACCAACTGACCGGGGCGGATTCGATTCACCTGAATTTCGGCTACACCCGTTCCTGGTTCCAGACGCCGAATTCGTTCGACGCCCAGAACGCGACGGCATGGAACGGCGTCACCGTAGACAATGGGGGACTCGATCCGAACGGCAATGTTGTCGGTTTTGCCGATCAGCGTTCGCAGATCAAGACCTTGAACATCGCCCCATCCTGGACACGGCTGCTCAACCCGACCACGGTATTCACGCTCGGCGCCTTCGTAAGGCGAGATCACTACAATTACTATCCCAGCGCAAACCCGTTTGCTGATCTTTCTCCCGACCTTCAGACGGAGACAGTGAACCAGGACCGGACGTTGACGAACGCGGGCATTCGCTCGAGTGTCTCCTATGTGAAAGGGATCCACAACGTGAAGGCTGGGGCCACGTATGAGCAGACATTCCTGAGGGAAAACACTAACTTGGGCATCGTCGACCCTACGTTCCTGCTGGGGCTCACGGACGCGAACGATCTGCCGTGCTATGACCCCGTCACCAACGTGGCCCTGGATTCGCCGTGCACCGAGCTGCTGCCTCATGACCTTACCCGCCAAGGCAGCCTCTACCCATTCCATGGGCGTACCGACGTTAAGGAACTCGCCCTTTACATGCAGGACGCGATCACCAAGGGGAACTGGTCATTGAATCTTGGTTTGCGAGGTGATTTCTACAACGGGCTGACCACCCACCGGGAAGCCGAACCGCGCCTGGGCGTCGCCTACAACATCAAGCACACCAACACGGTGTTGCGCGCCTCCTACGCGCGCGTTCTGGAGACGCCCTTCAACGAGAATCTGGTGCTGGCCAGCTTGGGGTGCGGCGACGCGGTTCTGAATCCGCTCCTGGGCTGCGCGGCGTCCGGGGTGAACCCGCTCGCTCCCGGCTGGCGTAACGAGTTCCACGCCGGAATCCAGCAGGCGTTTGGGAAGTATCTCGTGTTCTCGGGCGAGTACATCTGGAAGTACACCCATGGCGCCTATGATTTCAGCATCCTGGGAGCCACGCCGATCACCTTCCCCATCGAATGGTACAACTCGAAGATTCCCGGATTCGCGGGCAGGGTGAGCGTGCCCAACTATCATGGATTCTCCGCTCTAATGGTCTTTTCAAGCGTGGCGGCGAGGTTCTTCGAACCGCAGTTGGGGGGAGCCGGGGCGACGCCCGCGGGGGGGACCGGAGTTTTCCGCATCGACCACGACGAGAAATTCAACATGACGTCACACTTCCAGTACCAACCTTGGACTCGTGGCCCATGGATGGGTTTCAACTGGCGTTACGACAGCGGCTTAGTCGCGGGCGCGGTGCCATTCGGAGACGGGACCAATCCGGTTGATCTGGCAGGCAGTGGCCTGACCGCCGATCAGGAATTCCAGGCTGGCCTGACGTGTAACGGTGTGCGGGCGACCCCCACGGTCGCTCTGCCGGATTCTTGCCCGGCTTCGCAGTTCACGTCGAGTTTGGTCCAGATCCCGGCAGCGGGCACGGAAAATGACGACCACAATCCGCCACGGATTGCGCCGCGGCATTTATTCGACATCGCCATTGGACACGACAATCTGTTTCATGGGGACAAATACAAAGTCAGCCTGGAACTGACGGCGATCAACATCACCAACAAGTACGCGCTGTACAACTTCCTTTCCACCTTCAGCGGCACGCACTATGTCACACCGCGCACGCTGACGGCGGAGATCGGGTTCCACTTCTAGAGTTGTGAGGCAAGGCTTCTCACTCCGCCGGAGCCTTGCCGATCAACTCGGACTCGGTTTCCTTGTAAATGAATGCAAAAAGCGGTTCGGGCGCAGAATTGAATCGAACTCGATGGAATCTGGTTGGAGAATGTCCTGGTCGTCTGATCCGTGTTTGCCTGATCCTCCACTGAAATCGTGTTCTCGGCGTGCCCCAGACCGTGCATCTGAACCCGGGCTTCCGCAATTGAATTTCATGCCGGCCTGCAGCGCATTGTGTAAATGAATGTAAAAGATCGCCATTTCCTGAAGACGCGCCCCACGCATTGGTAGAATCAGCAATAATCGCCCGTTGGTCCCGTAGATCGAAGTTGGCGGAGGGGAGATTCTTGTCTACTGAGTTCACTGCAAAACTCATCCGGTTTCTTGCGCTCTCTGTCGTTCTATCTCTGGTGTGCGCGGCTCAGGAAACCACCCCGGCTTCGCCGCCTGATCCCGCAGCGCAGTCTGTGCCCTCAGCCCCTTCGGCAACCCAGCAGCAGTCAAGCGCGCCAGCCAATCGGGATGCCACCGGGGACCCGGTGGCGATTTCGAAGCAGCAGCCGAAGCGGATCCTGGGGATTATGCCGAACTACCGCGCTGTTAGCGCCGGAGCAATTCCGCCCCCGCCCACGCCACGAGAAGCATTCATCATCGCGACCAAGAACAGCTTCGACTACTCGTCGTTCGTCTTCGTGGGCATCACGTCAGCACTGGCTGAGGGAACGAACGCACATCCGAAGCTGGGGAAAGGTCTACCTGGCTTTGGGAGATATTACTGGCGGGGTTTCGTCGATAAAACAGACGGCAATTACCTGGTCATTTTTGCCTTGCCAACGGTTTTCCATCAGGACGAGCGTTACTACGCCAAGGGCGAAGGTGAATTTTTCAAGCGTGGCATTTACGCGGCGTCTCGCATTCTGATTACGCCCGACTACCACGGTCATGACAGCTTCAATGCATCCGAGATTCTGGGCCGGGCGATGGCGCAGGGGATCTCCACGGCCTACTACCCGAAGTCGGACCGCACGGCCGGTGCACTCGCGGTCAAGTTTGGGTGGGCGATGGGGCGCGATGCTCTCACCAACACCTTTCGCGAATTCTGGCCCGACATTGCCACACACGTTTTTCATCGGCATCCGTAAAGCCGGCCTGGTTCCAACCTAAAGAAGGCCAGATTTTCGGCTCAGGAGAAGTTCATGTCCATAAAATTCGCGGCCAAGCCGTTTGCCGTCATTGTGCTTGCGGCTTTTCTTTCTTTCTCGTCCGCGGCGCAGCAGACCCCGCCGCCCTCGCCCCCTGCGACTTCGAGTTCGCAGACTGATACTCAGGCCAGTCCCAGAACCAAGTCGGAAGACGAAAAGGAAATCGAGAAAAAAGAACAATCCCAGCGGGTACTGGGCGTCTTGCCGCAGTTCGCGGTTACCGACCGGCAGAATGCTTCGCCCTTGACTTCGTGGGAGAAGTTCCACCTGTTCGCCAAGGATGCTTTTGATCCGGTCACTCTGGGCGTCATCGGACTGCAAGCAGGGCTGAGCCAGGCAGAAGACGAATTCCCCGCCTACGGTCAAGGCGCGGCAGGTTATGGGAAGCGGTACGGAGCTTCGCTGGCTGACGGCGTTTCCAGCGGATTTTTTAGCAACTATTTCTACCCTACGCTGCTGAAGCAAGACCCGCGCTACTTTCGCCTGGGAGAAGGCCACAGTGTCGCGTTCCGCTTGTTTTTTGGCGCCAGGCAAGAGTTCTGGTGCCACGATGACAAGGGCCAACACGTCATCAACTGGAGCAGCATCTTGGGCTCATTTACCAGCGGGGCAGTCTCCAACCTGTACTATCCGAGGAAAACACTGATTTCCATCACGCCCGCGACGGCCACCACGCCCGCGATTCCAAATTATGAAGACGATCGTGGGATCGGCCTCACCCTGAGCCGCTCCGCGATCGCGTTGGCGTACGGCATGGCCGGGGGCGTGTTCGATGAGTTCTGGCCTGACATCCACCGCAAACTTCGGCACAAACCGAAAGTGGAGCAGATTTCAGAAAATGGAACTACTCCCTAGCCATTGAGTAGCACCCATCCTCACGCAAGCGACCGAACGGCTTATGCCTGACGCATGCGCTTCGGTTCCCGCTCCCGGTTCACCACCAACTCGGGATGGATGCGCCGGAAGTTCTCTGCGATATGACAGTTCCAACAGACCGGCCGGTGTGTAGAAAAGATTTCCGGCAGTTGTTCAGGACGAACGTCCTTCCACTCCCGGGTCTTGAAATCCGGTCCCAGCAAGGCCGGGGCGTGGTCCAGGTGATGAAGCGGTCCGATCTGTTTATGGCAGAACACGCAAGTCTTCCCTTCATACCAGTTCGCGACGATCTTCCAGACCAGGCAATTCTGCGGATCCGCCTCGATCTGTTGCAGGCAGGTCTGGCCGCAGTCCTGGCGTTCGGGCCATCGGGAACACTCTTTCAAGCGGAGCGTGGGCTCGGTGAGAAAGGCTCCCACAGCGGCTTCTCCCGCGGCCACCTCAACGGCTTCAGCCGTGTTCGTCTCCGGGCAGGTGATTATCCGCTTACCCCGATACTCGAAAAACGCGCGCACTCCAGGAATGGCGCGAAATACGAACAGCCCCGCTGCCAGAACGACGACAACTAGGACAATGAGCCATGTGAGCGTCATACAATACCTCCCGGCTGGCCATCTAGCCTGGCACTTCTGCTAATACCAGCCTGCTCGCGCCACGGAGGTGTGGCGGTGCCTAGGGTCACCCGAAATTGTGATTGCCATCACACGATGTGAATGCAGCCCATGTAGTGCGGTGCTGCCCAAGCCCCTTCTTTCGATATGACGAACCTAACCGCCGGGAGCGAGCGGGCCAACGCCGAAGATGAGTGTGGAAAGCCACTCGAGCCGAGGATCGTTCCGAATGAGGTGGCGGAGTCCATGATGAACTCCTCACTCTTTGGGACGACGTTCTTGTGAATGCGCACGCATGCTTTCGCGTTGCGATTCACCAGAGCCCTGGCAACAGTCGATAAGGCGTGCGAGCGGCGTATTCTTCGTAGCCCGCAAGTTCCTGGCGGAGGGTTTGATCTTCACGGCCGGTGCGCCAAATCATCATGGCGGCCAGCACGGCAGCCAGCACCAGCGCCCACACCGAACCCCACACCAGCGATATCGACACGTACATCAGAATCGCGCCCACGTACATCGGGTGACGCACGATGCGGTAGGGGCCGGAGGTGACCACAGTGTGGCCGCGGTCGGTTTGAATCCGAACGCTGGATTCGGCGAAGGGATTGACCACCATCACCCACGCGATCAGAACCATGGCCACGGTAAACAGGATTGCGCCGACGTAGACGAAAGCGAACGGCATCGACGACCAGTGGTAGCGCACCGCATCCAGCCCGGCGACCACCGGGTGAATGAAGACGATGGGCAAATAGATCGCGAGGAAGATCTTGTCGAATGGCTTGGTGTCCTTGCGGCGCCATTTGGCGCGCTCTTCCATTAACGGCGCGTTGTAATGGCGGACCACCGCTCCGACGATGGTCATGGTGATCACCGACAACGCGACAGAAATCCAGCCGCGAATCCAGTCCCAGCGGCCTGCCGCGAGGAAGAGAGCGCCGATCCAATACGCGTAAAAGGAGCCTGCCTGGAGCAGCCTTTTGATGGTCCGCGATTTCGGGTGCGGCACGGACGCGTTGGTTTGGGCGGTAAGCGGTTCAGCCATCGCTTCCTCCGATCAGCGGCAAAAATTGGGGTCAATGAGGGGAATGGAGATTTTTCGCCAACTGACAATGCCTCGGCTTACGTTTTGCCGTAATCAAAGCCTTAACTCAGCGAGGCGTCGACGTTGAATCTAGGAACGAGAATCCCGAGAAGACGATGCTGCGGTCGCAATGCCCAAGACACAAGCGCGACCACGGCCAATATCATGGGCGCGACTGCCTCTCCCATATTGTGCTCATGCATCCACCACGAAGCGCCCGCGCCACTCAACTCGAAGAAGATCCCTGCATAAGCCCATTCCTTCAGCCGTGGGAAACCGGGAATCAGCAAAACGATACCTCCCAGCAGCTTCCAGACGCCGATGATCCGCAGGAAATACAGGGGATAGCCAAGGTGAGTTACGATGTCAGCGACAGGGGGCCCGGCCACCAGGATTGCTTTGCCATGTACCAGATCGGTGACTCCGCCGACAAGCGTCTCAAGGGCAATTAGGATGGTCACCGTCCAATAAGCGATTATCTTTGTCCTCATACGTGCTCCCCCGACGGTCTTTGTTCAATGGCGATTGCCAGGCTGTGAGAGTTCGCCCAGTTCCCGGTTTCCTGCGAGCCAACTCGGAACTATTTTGCTTCCACTTCAGATCTGTTTTCTTGGGCTACGGCGAGCGCCGCCGCGCCGTTCGGTTGCCGCCGCCACCGAAGAAGCACGCTAGGCCGAACAGGTAGCCGAAGTTGTACCAAGCTCCGTTGTTGTGGACCTCGTAGATACTGAGGTTGCTCTTGAACAGCGAGGCCACAAACACAAATGGGGCAATAAAGCCCTGCCACAGGCCCAGCCAAAATCCCGCTACTCCGGGCGGTGTTCGCTCGCCGTTCCTTTGAACGGGTTAGAGCCCGGCGCACATCCAGCCAGAACGCACAGCAACAGCAAAAGTAGGACAAGCAAAAGCAAGGTCAAAGAAGGTTTCATCGCATTTCCCCCTCCCGCACATACGGTTACGAAGCGCGGGCATGAAAAGTCTCAAAAAACACTTGAGCATACACTCAAACCACCGGGTCAATGAGTGAAATCGCGATTTAACGCCAATCTGCCCAGAGCCGCTCCGCTACACTGTCATCCCCTCGGGAAAAACCGTGAAACGAAGACGAGAAGAAACGGTTGTCCGCGTAGAGTGTGGGGTTTCTGCGCTCGTTCACGCAACTCCCGGCGCGACTGCCTCTCGTTTTGCTGGCAGAAGCGCTAACAGAACAACTCCGATCACAAGGAATAGGATCACATCAGTAAAGTTCCTGTGGACGCCATGATTCCACGATTCCACGGTTTGAATAGCCATCACAGCGCCATGGGAGATGTGCCACCAAGCTGCTAGAGCAATCATCGAGCGATGCTCAGATGGTCTCCTTGCGGCTATGAGTAGAAAGACCCCGACCGGAATAAAAAAGCTCAGAAACATCGGGTGGATCTCGCTCTTCCGCTCCAAAAGCCAGCTGGAATGCCGCAGATCCGTATATAGAAAATAAATTTGGGCCAGATTGAACAGCCCCACGATCACCAGGACGATCTGTGTTAGGCGTTCTCTTTTCACATTGACCTCATTTGAGCGAATGTTGTTGCCAGAGCGGCAGCGGCTCACGCGGAGGATTCACAATCTAGCACGCAGGACAGGAAAGCAAAAACAAAATCTGCAATGACGCTGCTGATCCATCGCGTGGAGATACTCAAACCACAGTCAACTGTCGTTAACAGGCGTGGGTGTTGAAAAAGTCACTGAGATTGGCAGGTGGAATTGGGCAGAAGCATGTTAGAAGAGAGCATTCGCATGCTCTGTTTGATTCTGATCGTCGGAGGCCTGCTGATCATGATGGGGCAACACGACCGCTCCGAAGCGTTGTTCTACTACTTCCGTCTGGAAGATCAAGTTTCCGAACATCATCTGCTGCGGCTGATCGACAAGCACATCAGCTTTGAGTTCGTCCGGCAGCAACTGAAGGACAGCTACAGCGAGACAGGGCGGCCGTCGATTGATCCTGAATTGCTGCTGCGCATTCTGCTGATCGGCTATCTGTACGGCATCACCAGCGAGCGCAAACTTGTAGAAGAGTTGCGCATGCACCTGGCATGGCGATGGTTCACCGGTCTTGGGTTCGATCAGGAGATCCCGCATCATTCGACGTTCTCCAAGAACCGGCACGGGCGGTTTCAGGAGTCGAAGCTTTTCGAGCAGTTGTTTGAGCAGATCGTGCGGCAGTGTGTGGAGGTGGGGCTGGTGAGCGGGAAGAATCTCTCCGTCGATGGCAGCTTCGTGGAAGCGAACGCCGCCAAGGAGAGCCGGATTCCACGGGAGCAGTTAGCGGAAGCAGCACAGGTCCATCACACCGTGCGCCAGTATCTGCGGGAGGTGGAAGAGCAGAACCCGGTGGAGGAACCGGTGCATGAGCAGGATCAAATATCGACCACCGATCCCGATTCCACCTATGCCACCAAAGGCGGCACCCCGGCGCGTCTCGGTTACTACGACAACTATCTGGTGGATAACGACAGCTGTGTGATCATCGGAGTGCAGGCCACGGCGGCGCGCATGAGCCAGGAGACGGTGGCCGCGCAAGACATGCTGACCCGTTTTGCCGAGTGGCAAGGACGAGCACCCGAATCGGTGGCGGCCGACACGACCTATGGGAATGGGGAGTTCTTACAGTGGTTGGCGGATCGTAACATCACTCCGTATATGCGAACCCGCGACAGCATCCACAGAAAGAGAAGTCCATTTTTCGGTCCCGAGCGTTTCACTTACGAGCCCGAACACAATCGCTATATCTGTCCCGCTGGCCAGCCACTCAACTATGGGGGTCGAGTTTATCGGAATCGCGCCTTCAACTACATCGGGACACGCAAAAAGTGTGGCCCGTGCTCGCTCCGACCACAATGCACCAGTGCCGCCTTCCGGGGCCTGATCATCCACCAGAACGAACCAGCCCGACAACGTGCGCGGGAGTTGGTCAACACGCCAGAGTTCGCCAAGGCACAGCGGCAAAGAAAGAAGGTGGAAGCCTTGTTCGCGGAACTGAAGAATCAGATCGGATTGCGGCGCTTGCGTCTACGGAGACTCAGGTTTGTGCGCGAGCAGTTCTTCCTGGCGGCGGTAGCTCAGAACATCAAGCGACTGGTCCGCTTCCTCAGTCAGCCGATAATACCGGTTCTGCCGGCCACCACTTAGTCGAACGGAGACAAAGAAAGCCGGCAACGGCATGCTCGCAGATGAAAGGGCGCTCTGTTGAGGGACTTTTTCAACAGCCACAGGCGATAGCGCTCATCCTATGAGAGAGGATGTCAAGCAAAAACACTTCTCCACTCCTCTCCGTGAGACCTCGATCGGTGCTTGCATCCAGGCCCCTTCTTCTTCGTGGAGAGGATTTTGGTTTTAACGCCTGGAGCGCCACAGAGTACGACAGGGATACGGATCGCAGTTGCTGGTCTCCCTTGAGTGGTTTCATGCAGCGGTCCCGACACCATTCGTTGCGAAGCTGCGCAAGCCAACCGTTGGCTTAAGTGCCAACCATCATCCTATGTGAGGCTCGAGGCCTATGGCTTTTTTGGGTTATCCGAGGGGGCATAGGATTGACCCGGAGACTGGGTGCTGATTCCAGCACCCGGAACGCCTAATGAGTGCATGGATACTCTCCCTCGAACCCGAGCATCGCCAGAACCGATGGGTCACCACCGAGGCGTGAAACCTGGGAGACCACCTGAGTTCTGTGCAACGCTCAAGCTGCTTGCGGCTTCAGTTGTTCCGCGTCGAAACGTTCCTCCTTCTTCCAAAGTGTCAAAGCAATGGCCGCGATCTTTCGGGCTAAGGTCAGACGCGCCATCTCGGGCTTCATTCCCTTCGCCAGCAACGCCACATAGAAGTCGCGCAACGGACCCACCCCACAGCTGGCTCGGGTCGCGGCTCCCTTGAAGATCTCTTTCATCTCGTGGTTGTGATTCTGATTCAGACCACGAATCTGTTGCGGTTTTTTCGCACGTTGCAGTTGTCCGCGCACGTAGCGATATTGCGCACTGTCGCGGGTCTCAATGCCCAGCCCACTATAGGTCCAGAGTTGCCGTTTGCTCCGGAACCGGTGCGGCGTCTGCATCAATGCGATCAAGCGGGCGGCTCGAATCGGACCGATGCAGGGAATCTGGCGCAGCAGTTTCGCAGGCTTTATGTTTCCGGCTCTCCGCCAATAACTCGGGACGCAGGGTTCGTCGCAACGCCTGCAATCCATCCAACTGCTGATAGAGCAGCTCGGCTCGCCGGCGCACGCCGGCATGCTCGATCTTGTGTAACCACTCCTCGCGATAACGCGGAGCATAGACCTGGGTACCCGCACAAGGGATGCTCCAGCCGCGATACAGAGCTTTGATCCGATTCATCACCCGGTTCAGATCTTGGCTGATGGTCTGATAACTGCGCCCCAGCTCGCGCAGCGTCCGCAGTCCGTGTTCCCCGTGATAGACCGGCCGCAGCATTCCCGTGCGTAACAAGTCGGCCAGCTTGCGCGCATCTATCTTGTCGCTCTTGTTGCCTTCCTTTAATAAGGCATTGCGCCGCGGATCGCAGACCAGCACTCGCGTCACCTGGGGTTGCAGCAGATCGTAGAGCCAAGCCGCCCAGGTCCCTTCTTCCCAGGTCACATGCAACTCGCCCCGCAGACCGTGGATAAACTGCAGAATGCTGCTGGCTTTGGTTTCCACGATCGACTCCATCACCAGCTTGCCACTGCCGTTCAGCACCGCGATCACGGTCGCTTCCTTGTGCACGTCCATGCCGATATACTTGATGTCGCGACTCATGCAGTTGCCTCCTTGAGGGAAAGATCATTCGCGTTCAACGGAGTCTTTCCCTCAAGGTAAAGTGCCATTCTTCAGTCGCTTTTCCTAGCTTCCTCCTGCCGCCCGACATCCTCGACTAGATATTTACGGGCCGCTCTCTCATAATGCATTGAGAATTCCGCCGCCTTACTACTGCGCCACGTGGTTGGAGCGCAACTGCATCTTCACCGCTACCGACAGGCGGCGAATGCCCTCGCGGATCTGGTCGGGTTGCGAGTGGGAGAAGTTCAGGCGCATGTGGCGGCTGCCTTCATGGCCATTGTTCGCGTAGAAACTGTCTCCGGCAACGAACGCGACGTTCTCCGCCAGCGCCGCGCGGAACAGCGCTTCCGAGTCTGTGCCTTCGGGCATGGTCACCCAGAGGAAGAGACCTCCCTTGGGATGGGTCCAGGTTACTTCGTGCGGGAAATACTCTTGCAGAGCGTGCAGCATGGCATCGCGGCGCTCGCGATAGACCTGGCGGATCAGTTTGACGTGCTGGTCGAGGAATCCGTCGCGCGCGACCTCGTAGGCAACGTACTGATTGAAGGTCGAGGTGTGCAGGTCTGCGCCCTGCTTCAGCAGCACCAGCTTGCTGATGACGTCCTCGGGCGCGACGATCCACGCCAGGCGGATTCCCGGCGCCAGCGTTTTCGAGAAGGTGCTGAGGTAGATGACATTGCCGAGGGTAAAGCCATCGTCGCGACGAAGGTTCTCGCGATCCAGCACGACCAGCGGCGCGATGTGCTCGCCTTCGTAACGCAGTTGGCCGTAGGGATCGTCTTCGATGATCGGGATGCCGTACTTGTCGGCCAGCAGAATTAACTGATGCCGCCGTCCTTCGGACAACGTGACTCCCGCGGGGTTCTGGAAGTTGGGTAGCACGTACATGAATTTCGGGCCGGTGCGGAGCGAGGCGTCCACCTGATCGGTGATGAGGCCATCGTCATCGACGGGCACGGGGACGTATTGCGCCCCATAGACGTTGAACGCCTGCAGGGCGCCGAGGTAAGTGGGAGCTTCGACCAGGATGCGGTCGCCGCGATTGATCAGCAGCTTGCCGATCAAGTCCAGAGCCTGCTGCGAGCCGGAGGTGATCAACACGTTGTCGGCTTTGGCATAGATGCCGTAACGGGCGATGTTGCGGGCAATCATCTCGCGCAGCGGCTGATAGCCCTCGGTGGCTCCGTACTGCAAGGCCTGGGCGCCCTGTTCCGTCAAGACTTTGTGGCAGGCCTGCTCGAAGCGCTCGACCGGGAATACGTCGGGCGCGGGCAGGCCGCCGCCGAAGGAGATGATTTCCGGCCTCTGGGTGACCTTCAGAAGTTCACGGATGGCTGAACTTTTGATCCCCAGTGTGCGCTGGGCGTACCGCGACTTCCAGAGCGTGGACATGCGCTGAATCCTCGCCAAATGGGTTTCAAAGTTTCAAAGTTTCGAAGGTTTCAAGGACAAACCCCGACGCATTTTGAAACATTGAAACCATGAAACTTTGAAACCTTGCTACTAGCAGCTTATCAGTCTTCGCCTACCAGTTCCGGCTCGACCGACACATGCACCTTTGGATGCGCGTAGGTGTCATTGTCCTGGGCGTCGACTACGGCGATCGCGGCTACATTGACGATCTGCTCGACGGTGGCCGTGCGCTGCAGCACGTGCACGGGCCGACTCATCCCCATGAGGATGGGACCGATGGTCTCACCGCCTCCGATCTTGGCCAGCAGCTTGGTCGCGATGTTAGCGGAGGTCAAGTCGGGGAAGATGAGCACATTGGCTCCGCCTTTCAGCGCGCTGAAGGGATACTGCTGCTCGATCACCTCGGGGGACACAGCGTCATCGGCGGCGATTTCTCCGTCGACGATGAGCGTGGGATCGGCGTAGCGGAGCATTTCCACCGCCTTGCGCACCTTGGTGCAGATGGGGTGATCGACGCTGCCAAAGCTGGAGAATGACAGCATGGCCACTCGTGGATGGATGTCAAAACGGCGCGCCATGTTGGCCGTGCACAGGGCAATTTCCACCAGGTCTTCCGCTGTCGGCTCGATATTGACGCTGGTGTCGGCGAGGAAAAAGACTTCTCCTTTACGGGTGATCATGGCGTAGCAGCCCGAGACCCGGTGCAGTCCCTCGCGCATGCGAACGATCTGCAGCGCGGGGCGAATGGTCTCGGAAAAATGTTGGGTCACGCCGGAGACCAGGGCATCGGCGTCGCCCATGCGCACCATCATCGAGCCGAACACGTTGCAATTGTTGATGAGATTGTGGGCCTCGTTCAGCGTGACGCCATGTCGCTGCCGCAGGGTAAAAAGTTCCTGAGCGTAGGCCTCACGATGCTCCGAGGACGCCGGATCCACAATCTGCATACCCTCCAGATTCACACCCAGTTCATTGGCGCGGGCTTGAATCGAGGCGGCGTTGCCCAGCAGGATCGGTTTCCCGATCTTTTCTTCCACCAGAGCATGGCAAGCGCGCAGGATCTTTTCATTGTCGCCTTCCGGAAACACGACCTGCTTGGGATTGGCTTGTGCCTTATGAATCATGGTGCGCGAGACTTCGTAGGCCTTCCCCAGTCTGCGCTCCAATTGAGCTCGGTAGACGTCGAGATCGACGGGTTCCTGGGCCACTCCGCTGCGCATGGCGGCTTCGGCGACGGCGGAGGCTTCCCACATCAGTACGCGCGGATCGAATGGCTTAGGTATCAGGTATTCGCGTCCGAACTGCAGGCGCTCCACGCCGTAGGCCCGGCAGACGGAATCGGGGACGTCTTCCTTAGCCAGATCCGCCAGCGCGTGCGTAGCCGCCAGCTTCATTTCTTCGTTGATGGCGGTGGCGCGCACGTCGAGGGCTCCGCGGAATATGAACGGGAAGCCAAGCACATTGTTGACCTGGTTGGGATAGTCCGAGCGTCCGGTCGCGATGATTACATCGCTGCGGGCGGCCTTGGCATCTTCGTAGGTGATTTCCGGGTCGGGATTGGCCATGGCGAAAATGACCGGGTTCGGGGCCATGGTGCGCACCATGTCCTGGTTGATGGCGTCTTTCACAGAAAGTCCGGCGAAGACGTCGGCGCCAACCATCGCTTCCGCCAGCGTGCGCAGCTTGGTCTCTTGCGCGAAGCGTTCTTTGTAGGGATTCATGCCCGCGGTGCGGCCTTTGTAGACCACGCCCTTGGTGTCGCACAGGGTGATGTTCTCGCGCTTCACTCCCAGGTTCACGTAATGCTCGGCGCAGGCGATGCCGGCCGCTCCGGCGCCGTTGAAGACCACTTTCACCTTGCGAATGTCTTTGCCGACGACCTCCAGAGCATTCAGCAGGGCGGCACCGGAAATGATTGCTGTGCCGTGCTGGTCGTCGTGAAACACCGGAATCTTCATGGTTTTGCGCAGGGTTTCTTCGATCTGGAAGCACTCGGGGGCTTTGATGTCTTCGAGGTTGATGCCTCCGAACGTAGGCTCGAGCAGTTGGCAGAGCTTGATGATCTCCTCGGGGTCGTGGCTATTGACTTCGATGTCGAAAACGTCAACATCGGCGAAACGCTTGAACAAGACGGCCTTGCCTTCCATTACTGGCTTGCCGGCGAGAGCTCCAATGTCGCCGAGGCCGAGCACGGCGGTACCGTTGCTCAGGACCGCGACCAGGTTGCCGCGACCGGTGTACTTGAAGGCGTCATGCGGATTCTTTTCGATTTCCAGGCAGGGCACCGCCACGCCCGGCGTGTACGCCAGGCTCAAATCGCGCTGGGTGCGGCAGGGCTTGGTGGGTGTGACTTCGATTTTTCCGGGGCGTGACCCATTGTGATAGTCGAGGGCCTGCTGCTTGCTGACTAACATGATTTCCTCCGTAACTCTTAACTCTTTGGCGCCACCGCTGCGCAACTTCATCGAAAAACAGTGCGGCGCTTCAAACTCAAACTCGTACCGTAAGCACCGGACACGGGGCGCGGCTGACGACTTCGGAAGCAACCGGCCACGGCAGGTGCGACGACAATCCGGCGGCTCGCGACTTGCGAACGCCCATAACGATCAGGTCGGCCTCGCGCTCGGCTGCGGCGAGCAGGATGGCCTCGGCAGGGTGCTCCCAGCGAACCAGGAACTGTGGCGTACACCAGTCTTTTGCCTGCTCGGGAATCAGGCTCTCGAGGTGTCGGCAGGTTTGCTCTGTGACCGAGACCCGGTGCTGCCAGGGCACCATGGGAACCGCCTGCATGACAATGAACTCTGCTTCGTTCTCCTCCGCCAGAGAGAGCGCGTAATGCAAAGCCGGTTCCGGGTCTTCGGCAACGTCAACCGGACACAAAATGCGGTGTAGCTTCCAATCTCCTGCATGGACTTTCGGGCCCACCGTCAGGACCGGACAAGGCGACGAGCGATAGATTTTCTCGGCTGCCGAACCGAGCAATAGCTTGGTGACACCGCGGCGACCGTGCGTCCCCAGAACGACGAGATCGACTTCGCGATCATGGACGACTGCGGGGATCGCTTCCACGAGATCGCCTCGCTCCAGCAGACATTTACAAGGTATTTCCCCGATGTGGAGGTCATGCGCGAAGTCGGTCAAATTACGACGGGCTTCCTGCCAATCGCGGTCATCCTGGGCCGCTAACCGATCTGGGACTACCTGCTGGAGCGGCTCTGGGGGAATGACGTGAAAGGCCAGCAAGGTCGATCCGTAGATCCGCGCCAGGCTCAGCGCAAAGGGGAGGGCGGCCGCCGACGCGGGCGAGAAGTCGGTGGGAACCAGAATGTTTTTCAGGGAGATGCGAGCAACCTGCGGGATTGTGGGCATGGCAACCTCCTCGCGGACTTCATGTAGCCCCGGACGCATTCGTCCGGCGGCGCTCCCCTTCGCTTTGCTTAGGGTCGCGGGGCGGACGAATGCGTCCGCCCCTACGTGAATGTGCGCCACTAGAGATCCACACTCGCGGGTATACGCCCGGGTGCCTGACCCGGCAGTGATCCCGGTCACCCAACGTGGTGAGGGGAGAGTCAGGGCCTCAGCCCGCACTCGGGCCGCTGGGCCACTTGGGGCATTCACTCTTTCGGGCTTCTCCGCCACATCGGGACGCAAGGATTCCAGTTGTGCACGTCTTTCTGAAAGTCGCGCCCAGCCTGCGCGGTGCCCACTGAGGACAGATCCTCCACCGGGGACTTCAGCAGTTCCGTGATGTATTGTTCGACCTGCTCGCGCAGGCGGGGATTTCTCAGCGCCTGCAACAGATCTGGTTTTTCAACGTGGGTGAATCCGCCACACAGCGGACACTTCACGACGTCATCGTTGACCATTGCCACCCCTCGCATCGGATAGTCTTGCCAGCGCAGCCCTGCTCTGCAGCGCTCTGCCGCTGTTCTGATTAAAGAATCAAGGTGGATTTTGGACCGTGACAAGGGTCGCTTGAGGGTGTGATCGTGGTCACAGTTTGGGTGGGGTGGCGGAATCCAACTCGATGCATTTAACCGCGATTTATCGCCAACCATGCCTTTTATTCGTCGCATATCGCTTAGGCCACGACCGAATGTCCTAATGCAGTTCCTCTCCGGGACGGTGCATGTGCGTGATCCGAGATAATTCCTCTCCGATATGGACATTCGGTGCCCGCTTACTTATGGAAGTCTCGCCCGAGCTACAGAAGATTGTGCTGACGCACTGACGCCGGAAGAGTATCAAGATCACGCTGTGATTTCACGTACATTACGGGAGTTATGCGAGAGATAAGAAACCATCACGCGTGCCAGCGGCAAGCGCCTACGATCGAATACGTGGGCAGGTAATTTGAGGAGACAATCATGATGACGCGGTTTAGCGCTCTGGCAGCGATGATAGCTGTAGCAGCGCTGTTGTCCGGGTGCGGAAGTGGCACACCCGCTGCTAAGACTACGAGTCCGACTTCAACACCCAACTCCTATCTTGGTACCCAGAGCCCGGGCGACGCTTGGTCATGGACAATCACCCGGGATGCCAGCGGCACGGGCACGTTCTCGGGGACAAACAACACGAGCGGGAAGCAATACAGCGGAACCGTCGCCACGCTGTCGAACAAGTTCCTGCAACTTAAGATCACTTCCAGCAGCGACGCCAGCGTGGTGGGAACTACCGCCCCCGCTGTCGAGTTCCCCACTACTGCCTTAGTCGTGCAACCCGCCGGCGCGAATGATTCTCCGATGATTGCCGCGGCGCAGGGCACGTGCCCAACGCAGGGCAGCTCGTATAACTGGATCAAGATCCCCAACTTGACCTGGGACCCTACGGTCGATGCGGCTTTCGGCACGGCCACCACCAGCGGCACCGGCGATAGTTTTGATTTTTCTATCGCATCCTACCTTCTGGGCGGAAGTACGCCTTTCAACACTGTCGACGACACTGGCTTCGCGTGCAGCAGCGGAGAGATCAGCAGCAGCGACACCACCATGCCTTTGTTTGGCGCAACCCCATCCGGAATGCTGGTCGGCGATCAGGGAACCAACGGAGGAGTGATCGGAATGCTCCAGCCCCAAGCCGACATCGGCAGCGCTGCAATTCTGCAGCAGGGCAGAGAGTTCCGAGGATACGTTTTTATGACCCATCCGCCCATGGGCCCGGACGGAGTCACGCCCGTGGACAAAACTGAAGCTGTATGGGCACACACCCTGGGCGACAACCTTATCACCGCGGGACGGTACACCGATTTCACGAACGGTGTCGAAGACGTGTGTCCCGGCGGGGATTCCTGTGCAACGTTCAGCCTGGGCACCGAAGTGGCTCCCGGAGAATTCGCCGGTACTATGACGGATAGTCACGCCGGCTCTCATCCGTTTACGCTGATGATCAACCAGATCAGTGGCAAGTACATGATCTTCGGTTTCTCTTACAACGATGCTCCCAGCCGGCCATTGCTATTCATGGTCATGGAGCAATGACCTTTGCGAGCTGCCCCACCACCCATCGTGACATGGCAAGAGTTGGCCTGAGCGCAGTTGGTGGATGGGGCAGTCTTCCCCGCCTTAAAGCGCCGATTCCGTCAGGAGAGCAGCCTCTTACGAAGCCTTCCGACCTGTTACGCTTCAGAAGCTATTTTTAAAGCCTAACGGAAGGCGGGCCTAAGTGTCGCAATCGGGCGATAGCAGTCATTGATCCGTCGGAGCATCAAATGCGATTCTGCAGCGCTCAAAGTCCTAGCCGATTGGGCTCGGTTGAAAATCGCACGGATATCGGCAAAATCCAAACCATGTTTCGGTGGACGGTATGCGGGTGAGACGCCCGCGCGACAGCCGGCAGAGCCCGCCCTGAGCGGAGCGGCGCTACCGCCGGCGCTACTGGTAAAGTCAGTGATCCGGCGCACGCGATTCCGTGATCGGAACCCGGACCTGCAAAAAGCGCTGCCGCCACGTTTACGGCGCTTCCCCTTCCCTGCTACCATCGACTGTTTACACCTCAACCTCAACTTAATCTGACTAACGCCCTCATACATCTACGGAGGAAACATGGCAATCAAAGTTGGCATCAATGGCTTCGGACGAATTGGCCGCAACATCCTGCGCGCTTCGTTGAAAGATTCAAACCTTGATTTCGTCGCGGTGAACGACCTGACGGATCCCAAAACGCTGGCGCATCTTCTGAAATACGATTCGGTACTGGGCAACCTCCCGAATCAGGTTTCGGCGGGGGCCGACAGCATCACGGTCGACGGCAAGACCATCAAGGTGTTCAAAGAGAAAGATCCTGCGGCGTTGCCTTGGGAGTCGGTGGGCGCGCAGGTTGTGATCGAGTCTACCGGCAAGTTCACCGATGCCAATGAGGCCAAGAAGCATCTGCGCGGGCCGGTGAAGAAGGTCATCATCTCGGCTCCGGCGAAGAATGAGGACGTCACGGTCGTGCTGGGCGTCAATCACGAAAAATATGATGCTGCGAAGCACCACATCATTTCGAACGCTTCCTGCACCACAAACTGCCTGGCTCCAGTGGCCAAGGTTATTAACGACGAGTTCAAGATCGTCAGCGGCACCATGACGACCATTCACTCCTACACCAACGACCAGGTGATTCTCGACTTCCCCCACAAGGATCTGCGGCGCGCGCGTGCGGCTGCGCTGTCGATGATTCCGACCACGACCGGTGCGGCCAAGGCGCTGAAGCTGGTGATTCCCGAACTCGGCGGCAAGCTTGACGGATTCTCCATGCGCGTACCCACCCCGAACGTGTCGGTGGTCGACCTGGTGGTGTGGGTTGAGAAGAAGACGACCAAGGAGGAAGTCAACGCGGCGCTGAAGAAGGCTTCCGAATCCGGGCCGTTGAAGGGATATCTGGGCTACGAGGAGCATGAACTGGTGTCGTCCGATTTCAAAGGCGACGCCCGCTCTTCGATTGTCGATGCGCCCTGCACCCTGGTAGTGGGCGGCAATTGCGTCAAGGTGATCTCCTGGTATGACAATGAGTGGGGATACTCCTGCCGCGTGCGCGACCTGATCAACTACATCGCCGGTAAGGGCCTGTAAGAAAAATACTGTCATCCTGAGACGGGCGCAGGTTGCCCGCCGAAGGACCTAGGCGAGCCGCGCGATGAGTCGCGTTTTTTGCGACGCATGAAACGCGCGTTTGGCTCGCATCCTTATAGAGGACGACCAGCCATGGCTAAGCTTTCCATTCGTGATCTTCCGCTCAATGGTAATCGCGTGTTTATGCGCGTCGACTTCAACGTGCCGCTCGAAGATGGGCGCGTTATGGATGACACGCGCATCCGCGAAACCCTGCCTACCATCGAATACGCCCTGCGCCACGGGGCGCGGCTGATTCTGGCCTCGCACTTGGGCCGGCCCAAGGGCAAACCCAATCCTAAGATGAGCCTGAAACCGGTTGCCGAGCGGCTGCGCATGCTGCTCGACAAAGAGCTGGCGCGCGGCGAAAACGTCGGCTTTTGCCCGGAGTGCGTTGGCCCCGAAGCCGAGGAAGTAGCTGGCCAACTGGAAATGGGCCAGACGCTTTTGCTCGAGAACCTCCGCTTTCACGCCGAAGAAGAGGCTAACGACGAGAAATTCGCGCGGCAACTGGCCAATCTGGCGGAGTACTATGTCAACGACGCGTTCGGCTCGGCGCACCGCGCGCACGCTTCCACAGCGGGCATCACCAAGTTCGTGAAGCAGTCCGCGGCCGGGCTCCTGATGGAAAAGGAATTGAAGTACCTGGGCAAGGCCCTGGAGCATCCGGAGAAGCCATTCGTGGCCATTCTGGGCGGCGCCAAGGTCGGCGATAAGATCGGCGTGATCCGGAATCTGATGGACAAAGTGGACTCGCTGATCATCGGCGGCGGCATGGCCTATACGTTTCTGAAAGCGCAGGGACAGGAGATTGGCAAGTCGCTGCTGGAGGCCGACAAGATTGAACTCGCGAAGCAATTGCTGGCTGAGGCGAAGCAGCGCAATCTGAGGTTCCTGCTGCCCGTCGATCATGTCGTCGCCGTCAAGCCTGAGGCCAACGCTGTGATCCAGCAGATCGGCGAGGGCCAGCCCATTCCGGCCGACAAGATGGCTCTCGACATTGGGCCTAAGACCATCGAACTGTTCGCGGACGAGATTTCTACCGCCCGCACCATCGTGTGGAACGGGCCAATGGGCGTCTTCGAGGTTCCCGGATTCACCAGGGGAACGTTCAAGGTCGCTCACGCCGTGGCCGACAACGCCGGTGCGATCTCGATTGTGGGCGGCGGCGACTCGGTTGCAGCAGTCCACGCCGCGAATGTCGCCGACAAGATCACGCACATCTCAACCGGGGGCGGCGCGTCGCTGGAATTCCTGGAAGGCAAGAAGTTGCCGGGAGTGGAAGCCCTGACGGATAAGAAATGACCGATAAGAAGTGATCGTTCTGGACACTGGCGTGGCGAGCTTCACAATCCGGCTTCTGCTCGATGGCGGCAAGACGGTCGAAGTTTGTGGTCCTGCCGACATCACCGCAGAAACGACAGATGCCATCGTAAACGCGGCCAATTCATCGCTTCTGGGCGGCGGTGGCGTGGATGGCGCGATCCACCGCCGCGGAGGGCCCGCAATTCTCGCCGAATGCCGGCAAATCGTCGGGAGGATTGGCAGGCTTCCCGCCGGGCAGGCGGTCATCACCACAGGCGGTCAACTGGCGGCCAAACACGTCATTCACACCGTCGGTCCTATTTACCGTGACGGCTCCCATGGCGAAGCTGAAACCCTAGCCAGTTGTCACCGGGAGGCGATTCGTCTGGCCGATCAACATGCTCTTCCTTCCGTGGCATTTCCAGCGATTTCAACCGGAGCTTACGGGTATCCCGTAGACGTGGCTGCGCCAGTTGCCCTCTCTTCAGCACTCGATGCGCTTACTTCCGCGAAGCATGTGGCGAGATGTCGATTCGTGCTCTTTGACCTCTCGACACTCCGGGCGTACGAACGCGCCGCTGAAAAGCTTCAGCACTCGAACACCACTTCCCCATTCCGAATTGAGAAGGCTACCTCATGAGAAAAAAAGTAATGGCCGCCAACTGGAAGATGTACAAGAAACCTGACGAAACCCGGGAGTATTTACGCGAGTTTCTGCCCTTGGTTGCGGGCCACGACCGCGACGAGATTGTGGTGTGCCCGCCTTACACGGACGTGGCAACCGCCATCGAAGCGGCGCGCGGGTCGAACGTCGCCATTGGCGTGCAGAACGTTCACTGGAAAGCGGACGGAGCCTACACAGGTGAGATTTCAGCTCCGATGCTGCTGTGCCTGGGGGTCACCCATGTCATTGTCGGTCACTCGGAGCGGCGCCAGTATTTTGGCGAGACCGATGATACGGTGAATTTGCGATTGAAAACCGCGCTGGAATCAGGGCTCACCCCGATCTGCTGCGTCGGTGAGGTGCTTGAGGAACGCGAGGCCGGAGCGACCGACGACGTGCTGCGCCGGCAGTGCACGCGGGCGTTCCACACTATCTCGGCGAAGAAAGCGGCGAAACTGGTCGTCGCCTACGAGCCGGTGTGGGCGATCGGTACGGGAAAAACGGCTACACCGGAAATTGCGGCCGAGGCGCACGCGGTCATTCGTCACGAGGTAACCAAGATCTTTGGAGAAGAGTTCGCGGGGCAATTGCGGATTCTCTACGGCGGATCGGTTAAGCCGGACAATGCCTCGGCGCTCATGGCGCACGAAGAGATTGATGGCGCGCTGGTGGGGGGCGCCTCGCTCGATCCGAAATCATTCGCGGCGATTGTGAAGTACTGAGAGCTCCGCGCAGGCTCTCTCCGTGTGGGATGGACACTCCTGTCCGTCGCTTTTGACTTTGGTGCTGAAGTGGCGGCCAATCCCACCTTGAAGATCAAAAACAAGATCAAGAACAAGAACAAGATCAACCGCAGCGGACAGGAGTGTCCGCTCCACACGTGATCCCGATCACCGACAATCTTGCGGGCAGGAATAGAATCTCTCTCAAGAAGAACGAAACCGCGCAAGCGGACCACCTCAACTTTTCTTCTTCCAGCGAGGAGGTCTTATGCCGCTGACCAAGCTTCGTGAATTTCTCGACTCCCGCCACATCAAGTACCTGGTGATCTCTCACTCCGTCGCTTACACGGCTCAGGGAATCGCCGCCCTGGTGCACATGTCAGGCAAGAAATTGGCGAAAACGGTGATTGTCAAAATTGACGGCGTGCTCGCTATGGCAGTTGTTCCGGCATCGTTGCACGTCGACCTGGATCTGCTCCGAGCCGCTACGGGCGCTCGGGTGGTTGAGGTTGCGACTGAGCAAGAGTTCAAAGATGCCTTCCCCGACTGCGAGACTGGCGCCATGCCGCCGTTTGGCAATCTCTACGATATGCCGGTTTACGCCGATGCGAGCCTTGCCGAAAACGAGGAGATTACCTTCAACGCAGGCACGCATCGCGAACTGATGCGCGTGGCCTGGGCTGACTTGGCGCGGTTGGTGGATCCACAAATCACCAACTTGACACATCGGCCTGCCGTGGCTGCGGCCTAGACGCCGGAGTTCGGTGGATCGACAACGAAGTGGGGTTGCCGTTCCTATTTGCGCCCGATGGCCATGATGTGCGAGGTCGCGCCCAGCACAGAAGGCTCGCGCTCCACCTTGCGCACGGCGGCCAGCAGGCGCTCGCGTTGCGTCGGATCGCTCCACAGGCGGTCGAAATCACGCGCCAGCCAGCCTGGACCTTCGATTGCCACTAACTCGACCAGTTGAAATCCTGCAGCCAGAAAATCGCGCGATAATTCTCCGGGGCGATGAAAGAACGCATCCGTGAAATAGATGGGGTTGCTGGTTGGATTGCGGTGCTGGCCGTCCTGCAAATCGCGGGCGAGGATCGGTGCAAACTCAGGATCGTCGAAGAATCCACTCGACAGTGAATCGAATAACGATGCAAAGCGGCTGATGGCAGCGCCCCAAACGAGCCCTCCCGGGCGGAGCACCCGGTGAACCTCGCGCAGGCAAGCAATCCGGTCTGGCCTGTCCACGAGATGATAGAGCGGGCCGAGAAGCAGAACCGCGTCGGCGCTGGCTTCGGGCTGCGGCAGATGACGCGCGTCGCCGACCTCGGCCGAAGCCAGCGGATGCTCGGGCTGTTGCAGCGACGCCGCACGCCCTTGTTCCACGTGCTTGGGCACGGGATCGATCAAGTGCACTTCATATCCGCGGGACGCCAACCAGCAGGCGTAGGCTCCTGCGCCGCCACCGGCGTCAATGATGGTGGCGGGAGCGGGTGGCAGGTGGCGAACGATTAGTTCCCGCGTGCGCGCCTCCTCCAACTGAAACCATCCTTGGCGCAGTCGCGAGGCCTCGTCGACCTCATTGTAGTGGTGAACGATTTCGTTCAGGGAAGGGTCGTTGCTCATGTAAAAACCCACCTTACCGTGAGACTACCTTTGCGCAACCTGGCCGGGGCTGCGGGGATCGCATCCCGGCGTGTTTAGCCCTGGCGGACAACCTTCACAAGCACGGCTCAAGAAATCGGCCTTGACATCAACTGGGCACGAAAAGCGGCGGTGCGCCTTCGGTGACAAATCTTTTCACACTAGGCGAGTGCCGAAAATGCGGATATAGTTCTTCCCTGCTTTTGGGCTAATGGGGAATTTCAGCTTAGAGAACACCGGAACGGGTTCCGGCTTCGTCAGAGTTCGCGGGACAACCACGGAACGGACGATGCTGGCAAGAGACGTTGCAGGCAACGTCTCTACGACATTTTCGAAATCCAGGAGACACCATGCAAGGATGGAAAACGAAAGCGTTGCAGACGTTTGGAATTATGCTTACCGCGTTGCTGGCGTGGCCTCAGCTTGCCAGCGCGCAACACCGGCTCACGCCGATCCCGCACCCGATCGGCTCTCCATCAAAAGCTCCAATGCAGGCTGCACGCGTGTCTACTACCGCGTCACCGTGGACTCCGCTGACTAACCAGCCGAATTTTCTCGTCGATGGTAGTGCCAACCCGATTCTGCTCATGGACGGCTCTGTGCTGGTTCAAGATGCAGGCTTCCCCGACTGGTGGAAGTTGACGCCCGACAAGCATGGAAGTTACGTAAATGGGACTTGGACCCAGGTCGCGTCGACGCCTAGCGGATACAGTCCGCTCTATCACTCTTCGGCGGTGCTACCAGACGGTCGGCTCATCATCGAAGGCGGAGAATATATATGCGATCCGAAGACCTTCAATTGCAACGCGGTGTGGACGAACCTGGGCGCGATTTACGATCCAGTGGCCGATACGTGGACGTCCGTCAATCCTCCTGATGGGTGGGACTCGATCGGCGATGCGCAGGGCGTTGTTCTATCTAATGGAAGGTATATGCAGGCGAACTGCTGCACGACGCAGGCGGCTTTGCTGAATCCCAAGACCTTGACGTGGACGCCAACGGGGAAAGGAAAGTACGACCCCAATGACGAAGAGGGATGGAATTTGTTGCCCAATCGAAAGGTATTGGCGGTGGATGCCTACGTCCCGATTTCGCCGTTTCCATACATCCCGACGGGCAGGAATTATGAGCTCTACGACCCCCGTACTGGCGATTGGAAAGTGGCCGGAACTACTCCCGTGCAGCTCTGGGATTCCTGGTTGACTTGCGGCGAACTCTCGCAGGAACCGAAGAATGGCCCCACTTTCGAGCTGGGACCAGGAGTTCTGCGACCGGACGGCACCGTTTTCTACACGGGCTCAAACACTTGTCCGGGAGAATCCGGCACCACAGCGATTTACAACTCGTATACGAACACCTGGAAGGCTGGTCCGGATTTTCCGGGCACGAACAACATTTCCGACGGTCCGGCTGCACTGGAAGTTAATGGCAAGGTTCTGATGATGGCCAGCCCGGGATATGGGGATCCACCAGTCACCTTTTTTGAGTGGGACGGCAGGGAGCTGAAGGAAGTGCCCGGAACTCCCAATGCACCCACCGATGGATCGTACTACGGGAATATGCTGGTGCTTCCGTCGGGCCAGATTCTGCTGACCGATTTTTCGGACGACATCGAAATCTACACGCCTTCGAGTTGGCCACGGCGCGAATGGGCACCGATCGTACTCTGGGCTCCAGAATCCGTCAGGCGAGGGAGAACGTACCCAACCTTTGGCTTCCGGTTCAACGGATTCTCGCAAGGCGCCGCTTATGGAGATGACGCGCAAGCCGCGACCAACTTCCCGCTGGTTCGCATCACCAACGTCAAGACCGGCCACGTTCGCTACAGCCGGGCGCATGATCCCAGTAGCATGGCGGTGGCGTCCGATGACCTCAATTCGGTTTGGTTCGATGTTCCTGCTGCCCAGGAAACCGGATTCAGCAAGCTTGAGGTTGTCGTCAATGGGATCGCGTCAGAACCGGTGTTTGTCTTTGTCAGGAAATAGACGCCGGTTCGCTGTAGGCTGTGAGTCAACCAACGTTAATGCCGCGCTTCAGATTCCCCGAGCGCGGCATTTTTCTTGCCCGCCTCTCAGGCCAGCACTTTTTCGGAAACCGAGGCTGCGCCACGCATCTGCTTCACCCGTTCGTAGACTTTGCCGTACTCACGGGCCGAAGCGTTCCAGGAGAAGTCTTTGCTCATGCCGTTGCGCATGAGCACCTGCCACGAGGTCTGGTCACGAAAAGCGTCGAGGGCCTGCCTGATGGTGAGTAAGAGCGCTTCGCCGGTGTACTCGGTAAACTTGAAGCCGGTGCCTTTGCCGGTGCGGGCGTCCCAGGGTTCAATGGTGTCGTCCAGGCCGCCGGTGGCGCGCACGATGGGGACGGTACCGTATTTCAGACTGTAGATCTGGTTCAGACCGCAAGGTTCGTAGCGCGAGGGCATGAGGAACATGTCGGCTCCGGCCTCGATTTTGTGCGCGACCGCGTTGTCGTAAGCAACTTTGACCGCGATCTTGTGAGGGAACAGCTTGTTGAGGCGGAGAAACATCTCTTCGTAGGGCTTGTCGCCTGCGCCCAGAGCGACCACAATCATCTCTTCCCGAGCCAACCGGTCCATGACTTGGGCGATCAGGTCAAAACCTTTTTGCGCGGCGAAGCGGGAGACGATTCCGATCACGGGCAGCCTGGGGTCTGCATTGGTGACGCCGAAGGCGGCCAGCAGATCCTGTTTGCACTTGGCCTTGCCCGAAAGATCTTGTGGCGAGTACTTGGCTACGGCGAACTTATCGGCTTGCGGACTCCATTCGTCATAGTCGACACCATTGAGAATTCCAGTGACCGTCGCGGCGCGGTCGTGGAGAACGCCTTCCAGACCGAATCCGTATTCGGCGGTTTGAATCTCCTGGCTATACTTGCGGCTCACGGTGGTGATGAAATCCGAGTAGGCCAATGCACCTTTGAGAAAATTCACCTGGCCGAAGAACTCCATTTTCGAGATGGTGAAAAGATCCCAGGGCAGCATCAGGAGCGGCAGAGTCTCGGGCGGGAACAATCCCTGGTAGCCCATGTTGTGGATGGTGAAGACCGTTCCCGCATCGCGGAAAGCGGGGTCCTCCGCGTAGACGGTGCGCAACAGAACCGGCACCAGCGCCGATTGCCAGTCATGGCAGTGGAAGATTTGAGGGGCGCCGAGGACCTTGGAAGCCTCAAGCACGGCGCGGGAAAATAAGGCGAAGCGCTCGGAGTTATCAGGATAGTCGCCTGCGGGCGTGCCGTAGAGGGCGTCGCGGTCAAAGTAGGGTGCGTACTCGACGAAGTAGAAACGCACTCCGCCCTGGCTGGCAGTGGTCACGACGGAGGGAAAGCGATGCTTGTCATCGAAGGGGACGGTGATGCTGCGCACCACCGTTGCCGGATCGGCGAGCTTGGTCTGGCGGTAGCGGGGCAGGTACACGCTGACCTGATGGCCGAGCGCCGCCAAGGCTCGCGGCAGGGCGCCAACCACATCTGCCAGGCCGCCGGTCTTGGAAAATGGAACGCCTTCAGAAGCCACGAACGCGATGTGCATGAGTGCGGAACCTCCACGGAGCGCAGCACTTTTCCCCTGCGCACGCTATGATTAAATATGAATGCCTCGGGGCCCGAGGTCCAGCACTATGATGCAAGGACCAAGTTGCAAGTCTACTTCCCGAGCTATAGAGGGTCAACGTGCCAAAGGTCGTTTCTGCGCGCCGTCCACAAAGCAAGCCTAAATTGGGACAGCACTTTCTCGAGAGTGAGGACGCGGCACTCCGCATCGTCGATGCGCTGGGCGACGTGACGCAGAGCACGGTGCTAGAAATCGGTCCGGGGCGCGGCATTCTGACTTCGTTGCTGGCGAAACGCACGCGGCGCCTGATCGCGGTTGAGTTGGATCGCGTCCTGGCAGCACAACTTCGGCTGAAGTTCGGCATGGCGCGGAATGTGGAGATTATTGAGGCCGACATTCTGGCCATCGACTTCGATTCGCTTTTTGGCCCAAAACCCGGACTCGGCCGTCCCGGCATCGACATCAAACCGCAACCAGCGAAAGTTGTCGGCAATCTCCCCTATTACATAACGTCGGATATTCTGCTGCGTCTGTTCGAGTTTTCGAAGTACTTCGAGAGCCTTGTGATTATGGTACAGCGCGAAGTTGCGGACCGGATTGCTGCCGAACCGGGCAGTCGCGACTACGGCATGCTTTCGGCGACGGCGCAGTTGTATGCCCGGGTGGAGAATCTGTTCACGCTGCCACCGGGGGCGTTTGTGCCTGCGCCGAAGGTACATTCGACGGTGCTGCGGCTTACCATAGAGCCGCAGCAGGAAAAGTTAGGCGTAGCCGGCGACGGGTTTATTGATTTCCTGCGGCTTTCGTTTGGACAGAAGCGAAAAACGCTGTGGAACAATCTGAAGATGAACTACGATGGAGCCGACTTGAAGCGCGCCCTGGCAACTGCCGAAGTAAAACCTACGGCACGGGCGGAGACGCTGAGTCTGGAGGAAAGCGCCGCGGTCTATCGCGCCTTGCGCGACCTGCAGCGTCGCTCGTAGCATAATCCTTGGCGGCATGACTCTGCGCCGCGCGATTCTACGCGATATGGCCCGGCTCACCGAAAGGAGGGCCTATGGCGACCAGCATTCTCCGTCATCCCGCGGTCGCGGGACAGTTTTATCCACGTGATCCTGATGACCTGCGCGTCGAAGCGCAGGGCTATCTCTCGCAATCGAGCTCTACGAATCAAACGCCTGTTCGGGCGATCGGGTGCATCGCTCCCCATGCGGGTTACATGTACTCCGGCCACGTTGCGGGAGCAGTGTTTGCACGGGTGGAGATTCCTCGGCGCTGCATTGTGATGTGTCCCAACCACACCGGGCTGGGCCGGGCCCTCGCCATCGTGAGCGAGGGTGCTTGGGAGACCCCTTTAGGCGAGGTGCCCATCGCAGCGGAACTGGCTGCGGAGCTGAAACGATATTTCCCTGCCCTGCAAGAAGACCCGACGGCACATCGCGCCGAACATGCCGCCGAAGTGGAACTTCCCTTCCTGCAGTTGCGCCAACCGGAGTTGACGTTTGTTCCAATCGCCTTGGGGACGGGGCAATTCGAGCCCCTGGAACTGCTGGGCCAGGCTCTCGCGAACCTGATCTCAACGCAGAAAGAACCCGTGCTGATCGTGGCATCCAGCGACATGAATCACTACGAGTCGGATGCGGTGACACGGGTGAAGGACCATCGCGCAATCGAGCGCATTCTCACGCTGGACCCGCGCGGCCTGTTCGATGTGGTCAAGCAGCAGGACATCAGCATGTGTGGATTCGGACCGGCTGTGGCCATGCTGACGGCGGCGCGGCAGCTCGGCGCAAAATCGGCAGAGTTGGTGAAGTACGCGACCTCGGGCGATGTATCGGGCGATCGGGATCGGGTCGTGGGGTATGCGGGGATCATAGTGGCGTGATGGTTTGGCTCATTGCCGCCGCGCTTGGCACAGGCGGGACAGCCGAGGGCGGCTGTCCCCACATGGGTATTGCCTACTCTCCCAATTGTGGTTCTCCGCCGATTCCAGAAAACCTGCATAAAACGCGGCTAGTCCTGCTAAAACCGGCCATTCGATCAAGCACATCAGTAACTTTTTAGGCCCTCCAAGGACGGCTAACCTAGCCGGGAGAGGTCGCTTGGGGAGGACTGTCTAATGGGTGATCGCTATTGGCTGTGGGTGGGGGCACGTCTGCTCGTGGGCGTCGCGATTGTCGCGTGGGCGCTGAGCTACTTGGGCACCGGCAACGGCGAAAAGGAGTTTCGGAAGACGCTCGACGCGATGAAGCAGGTACGAAGCTTCCGCGTGGCTTCCACGACCAATCAGATCGGCGTTCAACAGAATGACATGCTATGGGAAGTCGACTGCAACCGCGACATCCTGCACCACCAGATGCACATGGTGATGACCGGCTCGAATTCGGGCGAACTCAACCGCGACGAATTGTACGTAAAGGGTCGCGAGTACGACCGGCAGAGCGATGGCTCCTGGGGCGGACCCCACTACGGGGGCTCGAGCTATTCAGCGGCCTGGTACTGCAGAAATCTTGCTCAGGGCGCCAACAGCAATCTGTTGCCACAGATCGCCACCATGATCCAGCGCGGCATCATCCAGAAGGGTGACAAGAAGACGGTCAACGGCATTCGCTGCCGCGAGTGGCTGGTCACATTGAAAGGGGGGACCAGGGGTCTTGAGCACGACACCGTCTGCCTGGGCCTCGAGGACCATCTCCCTTACGAAATGACTGTGGATTGGGCGCACTCGCGCTCCACTTTCTCTGACTACAACGCTCCCATGCAGCTGGATGTGCCGGAAGCCGCAATGCAGCCAGCCAGCAGCAATAGCGGATCAAACTGAATTCCAAGGGGGAACAGAACACATGAAGCCGGTATTACCAGTCGCGGGCAAGCGCTCGCTGATCTTTCATCTCAGCGGGATGATGGCAATGCTACTGCTCTTCGCAGCGGTCTCTGCGGCGCAAACCGGGTCCCTGGCTGATGCCGCCCGCCAGGTGCGCGCGCAGAGGGGCCAGGCTACACCCGCCACCAGCCAGGCGCAACAGGTAGCTGACGAATTGTCGGAAGACCAGAATGACAACGCGCCCGGCGGCTACAAGACCTATCACGCGGGCGGTTACCAGATCTGGATTCCGGCTCCTTACACGCTCCTTGGACGTGACAATGGCGGCACGGTCCTATCCGGTCCGCAATTGGGAAGCACACGAGCCTTTGTCCTGGCAGGCACTCCCCTGGCGCTGCACCTTGGCGGCGATGACGCTTTTCGCGAGGCGGCGATCCAGTTTGCGCGCATGTACGCCCCCTCGGCGAACTGCTCTCAGACCACACTCGCTAACCGGGCCGTGTACCAGTGCGTTCTGGAGGGGGCCACCTTGCTCGGGCACCAAGTCAGCGGCAATGCAGTGTTCGTACGAGGACCGGGCAGTATCGTTCCCGTGTTCTGCGTCGCTTCGACCGAGAGCCGAGCACGGGATATCTTCAACGACCCCAATTCCACCACTCAACAGAAGAAGTCGGCCCGGTTGATCGTGGATCAGGAAGACAAGGACGTGAAGAACGCGTGGCAGAAGTGCGACCCAGTTTTCCAGTCCATTCGCGTCGAGGAGAACGCAGCGGCGCCAGCCAGCGCTCCGCCCGGCAACTCCGGATCAGAGTCGGCGAGGGCAGCGGGCGTTGGGACTGCTTCCGCGCAAGCTTCAACGCCTGCATCCCGAGTAGCAGCTGGTACAGCCGACGGGCCAAACCAGAATCCCGAGCATACGCAGAGTAAGCCAGTCGGGTCGGCAAGCAGTGGCGCACAAGACTCAGTGCCTGCAGGGTTCAAAGTGCAGCCGTTCAACTATTGCGCGAGTGAGCGTGAGTGCTGGAATGCATCTATCGTTGTCCCAGCCGAGGCAAAACTGGTCAGCTCCGATTGCAAGCAATTCGTGTTTGAGATGAAAGTACAGGAATCACCGTTCCTGCTGCTGGCAGGTCCAACCGGTGGCGAAGGCTGCGGGAATCGGAGCAACAGTGACACGAACCAGGTCCGTTGGAATGAACTCGCTGATCCAGAAAACCGGCGAGCGCCAGGCACCTTCCACATGATCAGCAGCCAGCAGGCGACGTTGGACGGCAAGCCTGCCATCATCACTCAGATCGGATTCCGGAAGGGCCTCACCGAGTGGATGGGCAAGCGCGCCGAGATCGAGAGTAACGGAGTGCCTCTAGTGGTGGGCTGCATGGCGCCGAGAGATCATTTCGCCGATGGCGACTCGATCTGCTCGGGCTTGATTGGATCTTTGCAATTGCCATGAGCTATGGGTGGTCAGCTCGTCGAGTTTTGGCGGCGGCGCTCTGGATCGGCGTCATGGGTGTTGTCGCTGCGGCGCAGGACCCCTTGTCGCAGGACCGTCCTCTTGGAGATGTTGCCCGCCAGACCCGCGCCCAACAGTCCGAAACCAACGGCCAACCGAGCAAGGCCCAGCAACTGGTCGACGAGATGCAGCGGGCGCAGGAAGAGGCGCAAAATGCACCGACGGGATTCACGACTTATGACGCCGGCGACTATCGTCTGTTCGTGCCGTTTCCTTACAGCCTGGAGGGGCGCGAAAATGGAGGAGCAGTTCTGCTCGGTTCGCGTCTGGGAGTGACGAACACGGAAGTGATGGCGGGAGCGCCGATGGCGTTTCCCGACAGGGTTCCGCCCAGCCTGCTGAGCGATGTTGAGCTTTTGAACCTGGTGCGCCAGATCGCAGCGCTGCATGGACAGTCACCCTACTGTTGGGCCATCAAACTTCGTGAGCGCAAAGCGTTTCGTTGCGGGTGGAGCAATTCTCCTTATCTGCTCGGCCGCCAGGTGTGGGGCACGATGGAGTTCATAGTGGCATCGAACAGCCTGATTCCGGTGATGTGTGTAAGCCCGGATGAACTTCTGCACCAGCAGTGTGTGGTCTATGACACTTGGGGCAACAACACCTGCAATGACCGGTATCGAATGTTGCCAGATGCCCAGAGAACGCAGGCCGCCGCCGACATGCGCTATCGCGACGAGATGACCACGGCGCAGTTGTGCGATCAGATCATCTATTCGTCGATCCAACTGAAAGAAGATATCGTGGTGCATCCCGCAACGATCCCGGAAGGAAAATCCTCGAAGACAGCCTCGGACAGGGTTCCGCAAGATACTTCCGTCGCCGCTGGGGCGCAATCTGAATCGCTGGCCGATCTCGCGCGGCAAACGCGGCAGGTGCCGCGCCGCCCGGCACAGGCCAAGCTCGACAATGCCGAAGGAGGGAGCGTGCCTCCTGCGGGATTCCAGTCCTTCGCCATCCAATATTGTCTGAATCCGCGCCAGTGCTCGGAGGCGACGGTAGTCATTCCCGACAAGGCCGAGGTGGTTTCGCGGGTAAACGGGCAGCACATCTTCAAGAGCATGCTGAACGGCGGCGCGGTAATGCTTTACGCCGGGCCAGCGGATGTGAACTCCCCTTACCGCAGCATGACGGATCCAGACTACATTCGCATGCGGGATCTGGCCAATTCCAACGGCTGGTCGCGCGAAAAGGCCGATGCCGTTAGCACGCAGGAACTGACGATCGATGGACGGCATGCGCTAATGACACGCTTTCGCTACCAGCGCGATCAGAAGACGTGGTGGATTGGCGAGCGGGCACTGATTGAAACGCAAGGGTCGCAGTTCCTGGTCGGATGCACGGCGGCGGAGCAACACTTCGCTGACGCTGAAGCCCTGTGCACTACCTTGGTGAATTCACTACGGCTGCCATGAGAATTTCGCGGAGCACAATTCGCGGATGGATGGTTTCATCGGCGCTGGCTTTGTGGGTGAGTTCGGGGTGTGGGCGCAGGATTCTTCCGGCCTGTCGTTAGGCGACCTGGCGCGAAAAACGCGTAAAGAACACTCAGAACCAGGCCACGTGTCGGGCATGCAACTAGTGACTGAAGAAGAAGACGGGCCCTACACGACCGGCATACGGCGCGTGCGTGTATCCGAACTATGAGCCGCGGGAATACGATCCGCCGCGCTACAATCCGGACGATCCACCCGATGATCCGGAATAGGCACAGTGGATCTCGCATGAATCGAAGGATCTCAAGCTTCGCGACCGGTTGCCTCCTAATGCTGCTTTTCGCGGGATGCGCGCGCCTCGGCGCGCAGTCGCGGCCGCCATCGGCTCCGCAAAAGATACTGCTGCAGGCCGAGGTGAAACCGGGGGAAATCCTGCGCTATGAACTGGAGGCCGGAGCCTCATTCCTGCCGATCGCCGATGCCAGCGGGGCAATTCTGACGCCGGCGCGCGGGCCGTGCGATTATGCGATGTCGGCGATCGTCACGCTGCGCCCGCAGGCACCCGACAAGGATGGAAACACTCCGGTCGAGGCGCGCTACAGCGAGACGCGCGTGACCAGCGTGCGCTGCGCATTGTTCTCCCCGTCGGATTTTCAGAAGCGTGTAGCGGCAATGCAGGCGTCCGCGGTAATGTTCCGCGTGGGGCCGCATGGCGAAACCGCCTTGAGCCACAGCCAGGACGGCTACTTCAAGTATTGGGACGGCGGTGACCTGCTGCGGAAGGTGACGCAGGATTTGCTGCAGACCGAGTTCTCGCCCCAGCCCGTGGCCGAGGGCGCGTCGTGGAAGCCACGCGGGCAGTTCGCCTATTCCCACGACCGGGCGTTGAAGGATCTCGAACTGAGCGGCGCCGACTTGCGCTTCCGAAATCTGCTTCAGGTCGGCGGCAAGACTTGCGCGTGGGTGACATCGCAGTACGTGTTCTCGCCCGTCGACCTTCCGGCGGCGGGCACGGCGAGTGGCGGACGCGTTGTGCCGGCAGCGGGCAATAACGCCGTGGCGGCGGTCCTGCGCATCTCGCTGCTGCTGGATCCGGCGAGCCATCACGTCGCCTGGCTGTATCGCTCGCAGACGATTGACAACAAGCTGACCCTGGCGTCGCCGTTTGACAACAGCGATCCGGCGGATGATCCGGCCGAACCGGATGATCCGGACTGGGAAAATCCCATGCCCGATCTTTCCAGCATGCGGTCGGACAATCCGGGGCGCTATCCGTTCATGACGTTTCATTTCCAGGAAGAGGCGCGGGCGCGGCTTTTGCCGGACGAGCGGTCGGCGGAGTGGCTGGCTGCGCTGAAGCGCTTTGAGGCGAATCCGGAACCAGAAAGCGGGACGAAGCCTGTTCCGCCTGCGAAGTCGCTTCTACCCAATCCGATCATTCAGGCTGCGAAGCCAGCCGTGGTGAAGCGCACAACGCGGGTGGTGGTCGATTCGGATTCGCTCGTGCCCACGCCAGCGGGGTTTACGCGTTACGAAAAGGGCCTGTGCCGCGATTCGTGGTTTTGCGCGACCGCATCGGTGGCCCTGCCGGGCGATGTCGAAATCTCCGAAGACACGCCGTTGCGCACCGTGTACATGGCGCGGCATGGTGATCTTATGGTGAGTGTCTCGGTTGGGCCGGCCCTCGACCGGCGTCATCAGGGCCTGACCGAAGACGAGGAACTCAGAAAGCAAGCCGAGTATTACCTAGCCAACTATGTCTGGATGGCGGAGAAGCCGGGGATTGGAAGCAGCTTCACCAGCGCGACGCTCGACGGATATCCCGGTCTGATTGCCGATTTCAGCGCCACGCAACGGGACCTTGCCAACATTCACGGAGTGCTCGGCCTGATGCTCACGCCGTGGGGCAAGACTGTGCCCGTGAGCTGCAGCTCGGACCATGCGTGGTCGGCGGAGTTGCAGGCCGTGTGCGAGAAGGTAATCACGTCGGTGAGCTTGCGGCGGTAGGAGGTGGGAGGCTCGGTAGGCCACCCGCGCGGGTCGGCGTCCAGAAATGGGGACGTTCCGTCTGTCCCCGGTCTCCTGTACGCTCCACTGCTGGCAGCATTGCAATCACGGCCGGCGAATACTGCTAGCTTGGAGGCGTCAACCCGAGCTGTCTATAGATGGTCAACCCGTCGTATGCCACCCACTCCTCCACAATCTTCCCCTCGACAATTCGGAAGATGACAACGCCAGAACGTTCCACTGGTTTGGCCGTGGCAGGAAACCCCCGCCATGGTCCGGTGTTGGTCCCACGGAATGTATATTGCACTACCACGAAATCGCCTTCGGCGATCACGCGATCGACGGAGTACTTTAAATCCGGAAACGACAGCCGCCAATTTCTTGCAGACTGCAGATCCTCCGCTAGATCGCCCCTGTACTTCTCCTGGTGGGCGACAAAATCCTTGCTGTGAATCTGGTTGTACACCTCCCAGTCCTGGTGGTTCAGCGCCACTTCGAAGAGCTTGCGAGCCACCGCCTTGTTCTGGTCGATGGTTTGCTGGGGATCGGGCGCGGCAAAGACCGGCGCCACCAAAGATGATGCCAGCAGCACCGCATAGACGAGATGCGCTTTCATACGGCCTCCCTTGGCGATTGTAACGCGTAGATGTTTCAAGGGATGAAGCAAAAAAGAAATGCGGGCTAAAGCCCGGCTATAAAGCCCCTCGGGAGCCTGCTCGTTTTTTTCGGCAGCTCTCAAGAGGGAGTTTGCGGTTACCTCTGGGTTTTCGCGCTAGCGTCTGGTCGATTTTGCATTTCCGAAAGCGGTTCTATAAAAGGGGATGTCAAGCAAAAAACACTACTCCCTTCGCGGAAAAACCGGGGACAGACGGACGTTCTCTATTTTCGGAACTGGGTTGACGCAAAAATGCGGCGCATCCCACTTCTCGCAAAGGACGCGAGAAATGGGGCACCCGGTTGGCTTACTCAAACGAAGGGGCGGCCAATTTTGGCTCTCGCTTTACTCATGAATCAAGTTCGTCTATTTGTGGGTGCCGCCGCCGGAAGCGTGTCCTGCAGAAGCGCCCGCCATACTGTGTCCCGCCGACGGAGGTGACATGCTGCTATGCTGCGGTGCGCTGAAGCCGGAACTTCTGGCTGAGGTCGCGGCGAACTGCGGCGCCGAATGCACTTCCGCGAATCCGGACTTCGCGACCTGATGGTTCAAATGGCTGAGGTTCCCGAACGACCCGCGTGGAACTCCCATACCTGCTGACCCGGAGTGCACAACCAGCCGCGATGGCCCCAGAGTTGGAACAGGGCCTCCCTTCCCTACGATGACCGTTTTCACGCCGCTCGTGGGCGGAACCAGGGAATGGACCGTTACCGAACTGGTGGCCGTGTAGCGAGGAACGCCAACCCAATTGTTCCAGCCGCCGGGCTGCCACATCCAGCCGAAGCTGGGGACAAACATCCAGTTGCCGTAGCGGTAAGGCAGCCATCCCCAGGGATACGGCGACGCGAACATGTAGCCAAAACCGGGATAGAAGCCCCATGCGCCGTCCATAAACGGATCCCAGCCGACGCCGCTGAAGAACGGCTGCCACATCAGGCCGTAGCCAGGGACGTTATTATAGGCGCCATAGTAATTCAGATCGCTCAGACCGTATCCGTAAGGCGAGGAGCCGCTGTTGTTCTTCGTGTACTGGTCGTGGTAGGAGATGGCTTCCTTATCCCAAGAGTCCAAGGCGTCGTTGGGAATGTTGTTGGCAAGGGTATATTTGTCGTTGTCGGCGGGATCGAAGGTCGCGGTTTTCTTCTTCGTGACCATGACCTTGCCAGCCGGGCCTTCTACTTCGACATCGCCCTTAAAGACCGACAAACTAGCGGCCTGGGCCGAAGTATCGACGCGGAAGTGAGCGGAGCGGTCGAGCGAGATTTTTTCGTTGGAAAAATTCAGGCTGAAATCGTCTTTGCCCAGCCAATTGACGTAGGCAATGCCCGCGACCAGGTTGATCACGGAGATTCGTTTGCCGGAGTCGCTGAGGCCGAGGGTGCTGAACTCAATGCTCGAATGGGGAGTCAGGCGCAGAGTGCTGCCGTCTTCGAACTCAACTTCCGCGCGGCCATTGGCGCCTGTCTTCAGCTGCGTCCCCTGGGTGATGGGGAGGTTGAGAAACGCATTCTCAAATCCCAGCCCTGTATTTTTATCGATCTGAACCGTGCCCTGCACGTCGCTGAGTCGAACGATCCGTGCTTGCGAATCGGCCATAGCAGGCAGCGCGAGCAGCGCGCAGCCCAAAGTTGTGAGGAAAGAGCTGGATAAAGACCGCGTGGACATAGCAGCCCCCAATTGTCTTTCTTTGGGTATTAGAACACGGTTCGCGGAAAGAAGTTGTAAAAGTTAGGTCTATTGGGTCAAGGGGGGTGGCCAACCTGCCCCTGCCCGATTGGACGATATTCCCAGTGCCGATGGTGGCTCCTGAGCGCTCGCGCGACAGGCAGCTAGCGTTCCGCCTTGGGGCCGTTGCCCATTTCCATGATGCGCAGGGCGCGGGCGCGGACGACGTTGATCACGGAAGAATCGTCGTAAATCTCTTGCAATATGGGCTTTACGGACTCTAATTCGGCGATTTCTCCCCTCCGAGCTTGATCCTCCATCGACTTCAGTTCCTCATCGAGGCCGAGCTTCTGGTAGCGATGGAGATGGGCCAGGCGCCGACCAAATTCCAGAGTAGCCGCAGTGCCTTGGAACAGAGCTGTCAACTGCTGGACCGGAGCCAGAGTTGAAAAGTTGAACTCAGCCGTGTTGTTGCGCTTGCCATCCGTGTAGACCAGTTTTTTCGAGCCGGTAAAAGCCAGCTTGTGATTGCCAGAGTCAATCTTTCCGGAAAAATAATGGGCCTGAGCGGCTAGGTCGAAGATGCGGGCGCGGGCGGCGTCCGAAACGGTGAATTCCGACTGATAGGTCTCGCGGTCGTCGGAGTCGGGAGAGATCTTTGCGGAGCATTCGTAGACCGCGTGCCCGTCGGCCGCGACCGAAATTGAATAGTGATCGGGATCAGAGCCGGGAAAGTCGAGTGAGAACTTGACCGTGGCGGGATCGACGGCGCGGGACGGCAGACTGCACAACAAAATCAGGAGTGCGGCGTAAGAAATCTGGGAGGCGCGGGGAACCCACCGAGCAACGTGTGATCCTGTGTTCGCAAAGCCAGCAGGCTTCCTCATACCGTTCGTTCCTCAAGAGCCGCTGCAGAGATTATGCCAAAGATGGCCGATTCGCGAACACTGACTATCGGGTTGCGACACGTTGCCGGAGCAGGGTTCCCATAGTGTGCAAATGGCAGATCGCGATCGCCAATGCATCGGAAGCGTCCTTCGGTTCGGGCGGCGTGGGAAGTTCCAGGAGCCGAGTGACCATGTGCTGGACCTGCTGCTTCTCGGCCCGACCGTAGCCGACCACGGACGACTTGATGGTAAGCGGGGAGTATTCGGCGACCTCGAGCCCGGCAACGGCGGCGGCCAGCATGGCGACACCGCGAACCTGTCCAAGTTTGAGAGCGGACTTCACGTTCAGCGCATAAAAGACATCTTCGATAGCGACTTCGTCAGGCTGATGTTCGAAGATGATTGCGCCGAGTTGCGTGTAGATGCGGGACAAGCGGCGGGGCAGCGCTTCGCGCGAAGAAAGCTTAATGGCGCCGCAGCAAAGGCAGTGCAGCTTTCCTGTGGGGTGCATTTCGACCACGCCATAGCCCGTGTACTCCCCTCCACAGTCGATGCCGAGAACTCGCATGTGAGTGCAGTGTATCGCGGAATCCGAGCAGAGCCTAGCATGGGGTGTACTCCCATGACCCCAAACTTAAGCCTGTCAGGGAGAAGCGGCCAGCTCCCGGCGAATCTCTGGGCCTTACCCCCGCATTGCCGACAATCCGTTCGGGAGGCGGGAAGGGCACTTCTCTGTACAGCTCGTTTTACGTCGAACTGTCCGCCGGAGATGCTTAGATGCTGTCAGGAATGCCCATCAAAATCAAATGCTGGCCATTCAAGGTCGGCACCCGCTTGTGATCTTTACGGGTTTCTGGTAACACGTCCTCTTGCTCGGGATTCCTGGCGCTCTACCCCTTCCACCGACGAACGGTCGAAGCCTTGGCTTAGTGCTTGGTCTCCCTGCGATCCAGGACGCCCGGGGGATTACCGATGAAAAAGAAGCTCCAAACGTGGTTGGCTGGTGTGCGCTCGGCCTTTCCCGCCGCCTTCAGTCCCTACTGGCACCTGCTGCCGCTGCGACGGATGAAGACGCTTATGGCAGGGTACTTCTTCATCGGCGCCGCCGGCGGTTTCGCGATCGATCTATTGCAGCTCAATGCTTCGGGCGTCGGCGGAGGCTTCTTTTGGCCAGTCCTAGTGGGCACGGGAGCGACGGCGCTTAGGGTCGCCGGAATCAAAAGATTTCGTGTTATCCCTCTCCTGTTGCTGCTGGTTGTCGTGACCGGCTGGCTGGGCTACTGGGCCTCGCATGTTTCGCCGCCTCTCCCGGTCCCCGTTGCTGTACATCGGCGCGTGCTATTCGATGCGATCGGGATCTTGGTTGGCATCGGTTTCGGGGCTCGATTTCTGCTGTTCTTCGCTGGTACGGAGGGCTTGGCCAGCGTGCGCATGCAGACCGAGCTTTCTTTGGCTCATGGCATTCAGGCGACCCTGGTTCCGACCGTCTCTTTCCAGAACGCGAGTTTCGAGCTGTACGGCAAATCGATCCCCAGCACAGAAATGGGTGGCGATCTGATCGACGTCATCGAGACCGACGGTGGGTTGGTGGCCTACGTCGCCGATGTCTCCGGCCACGGCCTGCCAGCAGGCCAGCTCATGGGGATGTTAAAGACTGCCATGCGACTCGCCTTGCAATTCCGCCAAATACTGGTAGCAACGCTCGAAAGTGTGGACCGCGTGCTGCCCGATCTCAAGGAACGTGAAATGTTTGCCACCCTGGCCCTGCTCCGCTTCGATGGCTCCAGCGAAGCCGAGTACGCCGTGGCCGGCCATCCGCCGATCCTCCATTATCGGCACGGCAGCAGTGACACGGTCCCGCTCTCGATGGAGCAGCTTCCTCTGGGACTGATCCCCGGCGGTTCCTATGCTAGTAAGCGCGTCATCTATTCACCGCGCGATCTCTTCTTGATGGTTACCGACGGCATAACGGAAGTGGCCAATGCCAGAGATGAAGAATTTGGCCTGATCCGCCTGCAAGAGCTGCTGACGCACCACGCTACCAGAGCCTTGCCGGAGATTTGGGATCTCATTATGCGCGAGGTGCGACAATATGGTCTGCAGCAGGATGACCAAAGCCTGCTCCTGCTGCGCGTGCTGGACCCGGCCATCCCTGTCGCAACCTGAACTCCAAAGGGGCGCAGGAAACCCGAAACCTGCTTGGACGCACAATTGATGTCCGGGAAAGTACCGTCCTGGCGAGGGCTATTTGTCGCATGAAGGACTTGTTCTTTCTCGGCTGTTGCAATCGGCCAGTCCGGAATACCCTGCGGCGTAGGTTGGATCGCTGTCAATGGCCTGCTGAAAATAATGCTCTGCCTTTTGCATGCCCTCGGCGGTTCGCTTGTTCCAGTAGTAGCGACCTTTCAAATACGCCTCGTATGCTTCAGGCCTTGCTTGCCGCGGGTTCGCTAAACGTGTTTTCTGTTCTTCGGTGAGAGCGATGTGTATTTGGCTTGCAATGCTTCGCACAACGGAGTCCTGCACAGCTAGCACGTCTCTGAGTTCGCGATCGTAACTCTCGGTCCAGAGGTCCGCCTGATTTTGTGCCTGGATGAGTTGAACGGTGATGCGTACACGGTCCGACCAGCGACGAACGCTGCCTTGGACAAGATAGTCCGCGTTCAGTTCTTTACCGATCTCCTTCGCAGTCAGACCGCTGCGTTTGTACTTTGCAACCGAACTGCGGGCTACTACGGTGAGTCGATCCCGATTCAGCTTTCCGACCTGCGCGATCATTTTCTTCAGTCAGACCGTCACTGAAGAACTCCTGGTCGGGATCGCGACTCAAGTTCTCGAACGGCAGGACCGCGATGACTATCTTGCCCTGGGAATGTGTGGACGGGCGCGATGCCCGTTGCCAGCCCCAAACTGACAGGAATGACAGAAGGCACGCGACTGAGAGCAATGCCACTGCTCCAACAAAGAGCCGCCTGTGGGCCCTCCGATTCCCCTGTCCATGAATGGTTCCGGAATGCGCCGCGTTCTCTGCTGTACGATCCTCATCCGGCTCGACTAGACGCAGTCTTCGGTCTTGTAACCAGCCATCGAGTTCCGACACGAAATCGCGGTTGCTGGTGGAGACGACCGATGCCTCGGGCTCGGAAGCTGCGCTTGCTTCTTTGGGAGTAATAACTAGCGCGATGAAGCGATACCCGTGCCCGGTCACGGTCTGTATGAACCGCGGGGTCTCGGCATCATCCTTCAGCACCTGGCGAAGCTTCCGGATCGCGCACCGGATACTGTTGTCGGCATCCAGGAAAACACCCTCGCCCCAAATCCTGGAAACAATCTGATCCCGGGTAACAATCTCGTCTCGGTGTTCAAGCAGAAGGAGAAGGATCTCAAACGGGATGCGCTCGCCGCGGCCACCAGCCACAGGGCGTTGATGGGCTCGCCACGGTGGAGTGCAACTATGGCAACGGCGACCGAATCTAGTGCGGCAACGGCTCCCCAGGGGAGAATGGAGAAAGTCTTGTTCATGTCCAGTCGAGCATTGTGCGAATTCGGGGCGTAAGTGCAATGGCTCAAAAGACAGTCGAGCTTCGCTCGACCGGACAGCCGGGGGCGGCTGTCCCCACATTATGAAACGGGCTTCAACCTTGATGGTTTGATGTTACTCTATTTCTTCCGAACGATTGCCACCCCAGCGTTTCGGGCCCACTACCTGCCCCTGCAGCCGGGGTGCACTCCAAGGATTTCATTGCGAACTACATAGGAGCACACCATGAAAATTGGCATCTTAACGGGGGGAGGCGATTGCCCCGGCTTGAATGCGGTCATTCGCGCTGTGGTTCGCAAGGGAGTGTTTCACTATCACGACGAATTTGTGGGCTTCATGGAGGGATGGCGCGGCTTAATCGATGACACGAGCATGGCGCTCGACCTGGAAGCGGTGAGCGGGATTCTGCCACGAGGCGGGACGATCCTGAGGACATCGCGGACGAATCCCTCGAAGCGTCCCGATGGCTTTGACCGCTGCCTGGCCACGATTGCCAAGCACAAGATCGATGCGCTGATCGCGATCGGCGGGGATGACACGTTGTCGATCGCGCAGAAGCTGCATGAAAAGGGCGTCGAGGTAGTCGGCGTGCCCAAGACGATCGACAATGATCTGGGCGGAACCGACTACACCTTCGGATTCGATACCGCCTGCAACGTGGTGTGCGAGGCGATTGACCGCGTCCATACTACGGCCGAGGCGCACAACCGCGTGATGGTGGTGGAGGTGATGGGGCGAGACGCCGGCTGGATCGCTCTCTACAGCGGCATTGCTGGCGGCGCCGATGTGATCCTGATTCCCGAGCGACCGTTCGATGTGGACACGGTAGCGGAGTCGATTCGGCAGCGGCACGAGCGAGGGCGATATTTCTCCATCGTTGTGGTGGCTGAGGGCGCAAAGTTTGCCGCGCAAAGCAACGGAGCTCCTGTCGTGCAGGACATGGGCAAGGACGAATTTGGCCACGCCAAGCTGGGGGGGATCGCCAATATCCTGGCCCGGGAGATCGAAAAGCGCACGGGCTTTGAAACCCGCGCAGTGGTACTGGGACACATCCAGCGCGGCGGGTCGCCCAGTGCGTTTGATCGCGTGCTAGCCTCACGCTATGGGTTGGGCGCTATCGACATGGTGCACCGCGGGGAGTTTGGGTGCATGGCGGCGCTGCGCTCGAACAAGATTGTTTCGATCCCGCTGAAAGAAGCGATTGCCAAGAACCGGACCGTCGACAATGAAATGATCCAGATCGTGGACGGCCTATTCCCGGAGATCTCCGTGAAGGAAGCGGCCAATTAAGGCTTGTGCCTCGGGACTCCGCTGCGCCGCGGACGGCGGAGGTTGTTTTGTTTTGCCGTTGGCATAACGTAGTTGGAGATTTAACCTTGCCACGATGCTGAATCTTTACCCTCGGCTCGCTCCGAATCTGCTTTCGCTTATTGAATTGCTTCTGGTGATTGCCGCCGGAGCGTTGATCGCGTGGTCGCAGCGGAGTGCTCCGATTAAAACCACTCCTCCTGCTCTGGCATCGCTGGGACGCGCCTTTAAAGGTCTGGCAAGACGGCGAACCCTGGCAGTATTCGCGGTCGGCGCCAGCGTGATTGCGCTACGCGTAGCGCTTATCCCGTTTTTGGGCATTCCAGAACCCCGCTGGCATGACGAGTATAGCTTCCTGCTGGCCGCCGACACATTCGCGCACGGCAGGTTAACCAACCCAACGCACCCGATGTGGATGTACTTCGAGAGCTTCCACATCATTCACAAACCCACCTACATGTCGATGTACCCCCCGGGGCAAGGAATTGTTCTGGCTGCGGGACAACTGCTGGGGCATCCCTGGATCGGGGAGTTGTTCGCCACTGGCCTGATGTGCTCGGCTCTATGCTGGATGCTGCAGGCATGGCTCCCTCCTGGTTGGGCCTTGTTTGGCGCGAGTCTCGCCGCACTGCGCCTTGCCATCCTGAGCTACTGGATGAATACGTATTTTTGCGGTTCGCTCGCGGCGCTCGCCGGAGCTCTGGTACTAGGTGCCCTGCCTCGCATTCAGTCCCATGCGCGTTTCCGCGATGCCGTTGCCATGGGTTTGGGGTTGGCCCTGCTGGCCAATACCCGTCCGTATGAAGGGTTCCTTTTCAGCATTCCCGTGGCTATCGCGATGCTGATCTGGATCATGAGGCAGCAGCGAATCCCGACTGGCGTCCTGTTCCAGAGGGTGGTTTTGCCGCTGGTGCTGATGGTGGGAGCAACCGGCGCCGCCATGGGCTACTATTTCTGGCGTGTGACCGGAGATGCTTTCACCATGCCGTATCAAGTGAACCGGTCGACCTATGCTGTGGCGCCTTATTTCGCCTGGCAGAAAATGCGACCGGCGCCCATTTATCGCTACGACGTCATGCGGCGATTCTATCTTGGTCTTGAGCTTCGAGACTACGAGGAGGGCCGCTCGGCGCTGGGATTCCTGCGGCGGGTTCTGTTCAAAATCCCACACTCGTCGCAACTTTTTTCGGGCCCGATCTTCGCAGTTTCACTGCTCGCGCTACCATGCATTTTTCGAGACCGAAAGATGCGTTTTCCCTTGATGATTGCTGCCGTCGTGACGGTTGGAGTGATGCTTGAGGTGTGGACTTCGGCGCACTACCTCGCGCCTGCGACCTGCCTCTTTTTCCTTCTGCTGGTCCAGTGCATGCGGCACTTGCGCTTATGGCGCTTGAACGGGCGGCCCCTGGGCGCAGCTTGGGTTCGTGCGACACCGATGCTGTGCGTTGGAATGATCGTCCTGCGAGTTGGTGCGGTGGCAGCCGGAGCTCACATCGAACCGGCATGGCCCCGCGGCAACCTGGAGCGGGCAGCCATCTTGAGGAAGCTTCAAGCGATGCCGGGCCGCCAACTTGTGATTGTGCGCTACGCTCCTGACCATGGCCCACATGAGGAATGGGTCTACAACCGGGCCGATATTGACCGAGCAAAGGTGGTTTGGGCGCGCGATATGGGCCCGCAAGAGGATGAGCCGCTGCTCCACTACTTCAAGGACCGACATGTGTGGACGCTATGTCCTGATGATAGCAATCCTCAGTTGAAGACCTACCCCGCCAGCGAGGGACAAGTTTCAGGACATGGGCGCAACCTCGTTCCACCATCGTGACCAGAACCTAGCTGGCGTGGGTGTGGGCTCCTGGCTGGTGCCGAAGCGCTTGCGCGCTCACGGCGCTATTCTGGCCGTGTGCTTGTGGTCGCTCTACGTTTGGACGCTGGCGACTCCCGGACTACGGGATCGCAACGGCAACCTCAAGGGGACCGACTTCCTGCACTTGTACACGCTGGGCTCGCTGGCGGCCGCGCATCGCGGGGCAGACTTGTACGGCATGAATGCGCAGGCCCTGCTGGCAGCACAGCGTGTGCCGCAGGCGGCGGGCCTACGGTACTTGCCGCTGTATCCTCCGCAAGTGTCGATCCTGTTTGCGCCCTTGTCCTATCTCCCGTATGGTTGGGCGCTGACCCTGTGGTGGGGCTGGAGCGCGGTTCTTTACGCGATCTGCTGCTACAGCATGTGGCGGGCGTGTCCGAGCCTGCATGGTGAGGGCGGGACGGTCATCATTCTCGCGCTCGCATACCCGGCTTTTTTTCACTTGATCGCATGGGGTCAAACTTCCGCGCTCGCGCTCGGCTGTTTCACTCTGATGTTTTTCGCGTTGCGCGACAGACGGGAATTCCTCGCTGGCCTGATTCTGGGGTGTCTTATTTTCAAGCCGCAGTTGGGTTTGGCCGCGGCTGTGGTCTTCGTGTCAGTGGGCGCGTGGAAGGCTGTAGTCGGGGCAGCGTTCTCCGCCGTGGCGCAACTTGCGGTGGGAATTCTCTACTACGGAGTTCAGCCGCTGCGTGAATGGTTACACATGCTCGCGAACGTAGGCGCCGTGGTGCCCTGGCTTGAGCCGAAGCCGTATCAGACTCACTCGTTGCGGACCTTTTGGTCCATGCTCATTCCGTGGCCGGATCTCGCATTTGGATTGTATGCCCTGAGCGCGATCGCCGTGCTCGGGCTAACGATCGCCATCTGGAAGCACACACCGCCTGTTCCTCTTGCCTTGCGGTACTCGGCGCTGCTCCTGGCGACGGTGATGATTGCTCCGCATCTTACGGTTTATGACCTGGTGATCTTGGCGCCAGCGTTTCTTCTTTTGTGCGACTGGCTGGCTGGTCAGCCCGACGGTTCTTTGCCTCGCTGGTTGGGGACGGTTCTGTATCTGGTCTATGCTCTGCCGCTGCTGGGGCCGCTTGCGCGGTGGACGCATGTGCAGCTTTCGGTCATTGCAATGGCGGCGTGCCTTTATGTTGTCTGGCGCACCTGCGGGGTCTTGATGCCACAGCCACAAAAAGAATTAACCACGAAGGACACTAAGGAAGGCGTCGAGTCAGTCGGCGAATAGAAAAGCCAGCGCTTCGGGAAAACGGCGGGCCCAAGACGCTTCGTGATGCGTGGCACCCTCTTCGATTACGAGGCGCAAACGGCGCTCGTCCAAGCCGGCGCGGCGGAGAATTCCGGCCAGTTCGCGGACGTCGTCGACGACACTGCGATTGCGGTCTTCCCTTCCTGCTTCGGCGGTTCCGGTGGCGAGGAAGATGCGCTCCGGCCAACGTTTGACTTCACGGCTGGCGCGGATCATTTGCCGGTTCGACGCCCACAGCGATGGACTCTCGAGCAACAGCCGGCCAAACAAGCCGGGTCGGACCGCCGCCGTATACAGAGCGATGAGGGCGCCCAGGGACGATCCGCCCAGGCCTGTATTTTCTGGGCCGGTTGCCACGCGGTAGTTGCGAGCGATGAAGGGCATAACTTCTTTGATCAGAAAGTTCGGGTAGCGGGTGCCCTGCCCGCGCAACAGGATGGGATGCAGGGAGCGATGCGGCATGTACTCACGGATGCGGTTCTTGGCGGCATTATCAAGACCCACGATAATCATGGGAGAAACTGCGCCTTCGCGGATCAAGCGGTCGGCGGTTTCATCGATCTGCCACTCGATCCCGGTGAAGGACGTCCCAGCTTCAAATAGATTCTGGCCGTCGTTCAGGTAGAAAACCGGATAGCGCCGCCCGGCGTTCGCCGAGTCATCGTAGCCAGGAGGCAGCCAAACGCGCAGGAAGCGGGTGTTATGGAAAATGCGGCTGTGAAATTCGTGCAGGCGTAAGTCTCCGGTTACGGATTGCACGCGGATTACGTCTGGCGTAATCGCTGCTTGATTTTCAGCTTTCTGGAATTCTTCCATCAGGAAAAGTGATGTATCAGGATACAACGGAGTCTGATTCAGACCCTGATTAAGTGTTGAGAAACAGAACCCAAGGTCCCTCGACCGCGCGGAATTGCCCAAAAGCGGCAATTCTGCTTCGCTCGGGATGACAGAAAGATCTTAATTCCTCACTTTTACGACGACTGCGAACACACTGATCAGAGCGATGAACGTGAGCGATAGTAGGCACAAGATGCACCACGTTTCCAGAACGTAGGCTTCCACATACGTCAGGTAGAGAGCGAAAGCCAATCCGGCAACCGCCGCGCCCAGCAGGCGAATGGGAGTTTCGGTGCGAGTGCGGAGGAATGTGGCCAACACGAGCAGCACTCCGTAGCCGACAACGCCGATGCCGGCAACGGGAATTCCCATAATGCTCGAGTATTCACTGCGGTTCACGATGTCGCAGCTGAACCTCTGGCTGAAATCGCAAAATTGGGTTGCCGACTTGGCATAGTGACGCTGAAGCGATATCGCGGACACGATCACTCCCGCCAGCGACAGAGCGGCAATGACTCCGAAGAGAATGCGATTGCCTCGTGCTGAGGGTCCGGCTTGGACAGGGGAACTAGGCGCCGAATCGGTCACGGCAGGCTGCACCCGGTTTTGTCGCTCAAGGCGTCGAGCGATAAAACGCCTTCCTTGGGTGGTTCGCCGGCAAATTGCCAACTGGGAAACAGCTTGACCCCCGCGATCTTGCACTGCGGGGCCATTTCTGAGGAGCCTTTGATGGCGCACTCTACGTAGGGGACGTAGTGAAACGACTGGCCGAACAGTTCTTTTTGCTCGATGCAGTGCGGACACCAATAGAGGCCGTACATCTTAGCCTGCTTCGTCGCCAGGCATTGCGCGAACTTGTCGTACTTGTGGTTCTTGTAGTACCAGCCTCCGACGTATACGGCCGCGAACAGAACTACGATACCTCCCCAGGTTAGGTACTTGCGGTTTATGCCGCCGGAGCTATCGCCGACACGCTCCTGTTTCCGTTTTCTTCGTTCTTCAGACATGACTCATTTTTATATCACGCCCGATTAGGCGATCACGTTGAGCGCTCCCGGCAAGACGTCAAGTTCTTCACAGTGCAGGGTCAGCACTTCGCCGTCGACCATGACGTCCACGGGAGCATCGAGGTTGAACTCGACCCTGCGCACGGATTTGCACTCGGCAAGCGGGTGCTGAATGTGAGTGCCATCGTAGAGACCGGGCAAGTTGCGGATCAGGCCGAGCCGTCCGATCGGCCCCCAGCGGACGTATTCGATGAGGCCGTCGTTGATCTCCGCCCTGGGGGCGATCATCATTGTCCCACCAGTAAACTTGCTGTTGTTGAAGGTCAGGAACAAACAGCGGCGATCGTCGAAATTTGTTTCGGTCCCGGCGCGAACTGGGAACGGGCGCCGCTTGAAGCGAGCGAGCGTCAGGAAGATGGAGGTGATGTAGCCGAGTTCTCCCCACGTGCTGAAACGGCGGGCGCGCAGCGTAGCCACATCGGCGGAGAAGCCCATGCTCAACAAGTTGATGTAGTGAATGACGCCGGTGCGGTGGCGCAGGCGCATGACATCACAGGCGCGGGTTCGATGGGCGAGCAGCGATTCGATGGCGTGTTCGACGCCACGGTTGCTGAAATCGCGCAGAAAAGAATTGCCAGTGCCCCGAGGCAAGAACGCCAGCGTAGGGCGGTCGCCGGATAGAGCCTGAGGGTAAAGGCCGTTCACGATCTCAAAGGAAGTGCCGTCACCGCCAGCGGCAATGAAGTTGCGAAAGCCACGCTGATAAGCCTCCTGGGCGATCTTGGTGGCGTCGTTAGGGGCGCGAGTTTCCGCCACCTTAACGGCGATCCCGCCCGCGCGCAGGCGCTCGAGCGCAGGGCCCAGCAGCCTGCGGCTCCGCCCGCCTCCGGCCGCCGGATTCACAATCGCGAGATAGTCTTGCTCCAATATCCCAGTTCCTTGTTCGTCAATCGGACAGGCCACGCTAACCTGGTTGTGCCGACATAGAATGTTGGCTCACAGGCTCACGAGAGAGCCCTGATCCGCGGACTGACCGATTTCTTCCGCCAGCGCCTGCCGCTTGATCTTCATCGAGGCGGTGCGCGGGAGATCTTTCTCCCAGATCAAATATCCACCGACCCGCTTGAAATCAGGCAGGCGCCGGTTTCGCGCAGAAATATCATCCAGCAAGTTGCTGTCAAAGTTTTGATTGTGCTCGAGGTGCAGGATAAGCACCAACTTCTCGCGGCCGAGTTCCTTTTTCGGCCAGATGTAGTTCGCAGCGAAAACACAGTATTCCTTTACCGGCAATCCGTCGAAGACAGTTTCGATATCCTCGGGGTAGATGTTCTTTCCTCCCTCGGTGACGATCATATTTTTCTTGCGACCAAAAAGCTGCAGATGACCGTTGCCGTCAAACCGGCCTAGATCGCCGGTCAGAAGCCAGCCGTCGACGATCGTCTCCAGCGTTAGTTCAGGATCGTCGAGGTAGTGTGACATGATGGTCTTGCTGCGGGCCGCTACTTCGCCGACGCCATCGGCGTCTGGATTCAGAAGGCGCAGTTCGACCCCCGGAAGCGGCTTGCCGACGGTATCGGCGCGAAACGGCTTTAGATCATTGAGCGTGAGAGCCGTCCCCGCCTCCGTGAGACCGTAGCCGTTCACCACTGGAATGCCGAGGTCGTAGAAGAACTGCATAGTTGAGGGCTCAATGAAAGCGCCACCGGTGATCAGCGCCAGCAACTCGCCGCCAAATCCACGATGCACGGCGGGTAGCAGCATACGGCTGAGTTTTACCTTCGGCCTGCGGCGCGTCAGGAGCTTATTAATGGCGATCGTCGTATCCAGAGGTGCACGCTTCCATGAAGGCAACTCATCGAACTTGGCGCGCAGGCCGCGCTCCAGATTTTTGACGATCATCGGAACCAGCGAAACGTAGGTGATTCGGTAACGCACGAAGGCATCGCGGACGAACTCAGGCCGCAGCGTGCGCAGGTGCACGACGCAGGCGCCGCACACGAAAGGTCCAATGAACCCGACCATGAAGTCGATGGCGTGGTTGGTCGGCAGAATGCTGAGGTAGCGGACGCCTGGCCAAAACGGATACCAGGCAGTCAGCGCTCGGCATTGCTCGAGATAATTTTCGTGCGTCAGAACACAACCTTTGGGGCGGCCACCCGTTCCCGAGGAGTAGACGATGCAGGCGACGTCTTCGCGCTGGCGCATGACGAAGTCGGGAGCGCCTTTACGCTTAAAATCCTCCCAGCGAAACGCACCGGCCAAATCCGCGCCCAGCGGAGCTTCGGTGACGAGCACGAACTTCATCCCGACCTTGTGGAATTCGGGAGACTGCATGATCGCTCGCCACAGGTGGTACTCGACGATGAGCAGCTTGGCCTTCGAGTGGGCCAGGAGTTGCAGATGTTCGGCCGCGGTTAGTTTGTAGTCGAGTGGCACAAGGACGCCGCCACAGTAAAAAATCGAATAGGCGGAAATCAGCCATTTCGACTGATTCGTCATGATGATGGCGGCACGGTCACCGGGATCGAATTCGGCGTCTTCGAGCGCTCGAGTGAGCGGCTGCGCAATCTCTTTGAAGTCGGAGAAGGTGAGGCGGAGTTTCTCGCGATCGCGATCAGCCTCGATCAGGCAGACGTGAGAGGAGAAGCGGTCGAGGGAATCGCGCAGGGCCGCGCCCAAACAGGTGTATTGACGGAGATCAAGCATTCGGAACCAAGAATTGTCGATTGCCAATTTGCGATTGCCAATTGGCAATCAAGCTTCCGGGCCAATCGGCAATTGGCAATCGACAATCGCAAATCAGCGTCACAGACGCGCCCGAATTTTGCCGGCCAGCGTGCGGAAGTCAGTCACCCCTTGCAGTTCGTAGTCCGGCAGTTCCACACCGAAGTGGTTCTCCAGTTTGGTCAGCAAGTCGAGCGTCTGCAGGCTGTCGATGCCGAGCGTCTTGAAGAAGTCGTCATCGGGAGAAAGCTTTTCGCGCGGAACTTTAAAGTGCGCTGCGGCGAGGCCCAGAATTTTGTCGAGAGTTTGATCGGTAGTTTGCATTTAAAGTCACTCTATCCTTCTCGTTCTCAATTATGGCAAATACGGCTGCGCGTCGGTGCTTTCGACGAATTTCCTCAGACCGGCTGCAACTTCGGGCCGTGAAAACAGTTCGCAAAAGAGATCGATTTCCTGGCGCAGCTCCTCGTGCGGGATCGGTTTCATAAATCGCTTGGCGGCGATCGCGGTCTGGCGATCGAACTTCCCGATCTGAGCGGCGGTCGCCCGGGCCACGCGCAACGCTTCGCCTTCTGCTACAACCTGGCTCACCAGGCCGATCTGCTGCGCCTTGGTGGCATTGAAACTGCGTCCGGTCAAGAGCAGATCGCGCACCACGGCGTTACCGCAATCGCGCTTCAGGCGCGGAATTCCGCCGAACCCGGGAATCAGGCCTAACCTTAGCTCGGGAAAGCAGAAGCGCGCCATCTTGTCGGCGATAATCAGATCGCAAGCCAGCGCAAGCTCGAATCCACCTCCGAAGGTCACACCGTTCACGGCAGCAATGGTGGTCAGGGGCGCGGCGTCGATTGCGTTCAGGACGCGGTGAATGCGCTGCAGAAAATCGCGCACGCCCTTTAATGCTTCGCCCTTGTCCATGGTTTGCGATCGCCGGTAAAGCTCGCGCAAATCGGCACCGGCGCAAAAACCCGATTTCAGTTCGCTGTAGATGATGAGAGCGTGCGCGGGCTGCCGTAAGTTTTCGAGCGCCGCGACAAACGCCTCCAGTTCGTCGAGCGACAAAGAGCCAATCTCGTTACACGGGCCCCGGTGCAGCGCCAACTCGACAACGCCGTCGTTCAGCCGATACGACATCGCTTCGCCGGTCCGGCTTAGGGCTTCCATAGTGCTCATGCGGTCTTTACCGTCCGGTACATGTCGTCAATCTCATTCTTCATGTGCACAGAAATCAGGTCGCGCTTCAGCTTGCCGTTGGCCGTCAGCATGCCATTCTCAATGGAAAACGGCTCTGGCCGCAGAAAAAACGCCCGTACCTGCTTGTAATGCGGCAGTTGAGGGTTCACCGCGTCGAGAGCGGCCTGTATCTGATTGGCGTTTACTGTTCCGGCGACGACTGCTGAAAGATATCCGCGGCCGTTGCCCAGAACCACTACTTGTTGCCCACCGGGCAGATGACGGGCGATTTCGTCTTCGATGGTTTCCGGAGCGATCTTGTGGCCTGAGCCGAGCACAATCAGATTCTTGATCCTGCCGACAATCCGCCAATTGCCCGATGCATCCTGTTCACCCTGATCGCCGGTGTGGAGCCAACCGTCGCGCAGCAGCTCTGCCGTCTGCAGCGGGCGGTTCCAGTAACCGGGAAAAATGTTGGGCCCGCGAACCACGATCTCATCATTTTCCGCCAGCCTCATCTCGATGCCGGGGATTGCCGGCCCGACGCGGCCGGGCACGGGGTTTGCGGGATCGTCCATAGTGCAGATGCCGGTGGTTTCGGTGAGTCCATAGACTTGCAGGACCGGAATGCCGAGCATGCGGAAGTAACCCTGAGTTTCGGGAGTGAGTGGAGCCGAGCCGCAGATGAGGGCCTTGAGACTATCGCCGACCATCTTCTTGCGGATTGTAGGAAGGACCAGTGCACCCGCGAGCCAGAGCCACACGCCGTCGCCGGATTTGGGCGCACTTCCCTTTCGAGCCCACGCCGCCTTCGCTCGCGAATAGATCGCTTGCGCGATCCCGCCCGTTCGAGCGATCTGTTCATCTACGCCGCGGCGCATGCGTTCCAGCAACTGCGGCACATTCAAGAAGTAATGCGGAGCCACCGCCGGCATGTCGGTTGGAATCTTCGTTAGATCGATGTTCAGCGTTATCAGGCTGCCGCGCTTTAGAAATGTCAAGACCGCGATCCATGATGCACAGAAGCTGAATGGCAGGTAGTGGAAGATGCGGTCCTGGTCGGACCGGCCGGCCATTAACAGGTCGAGCCGGGCTGCAGTGCAATCCAGCATGAAGCCGACGTTGGCCGCGGTGAGTACTACCCCTTTGGCTTCTCCGGAAGTGCCGGAAGTGTAGATTATGGTCACAGGATCGGCGTCGCGAACTTGTGGGCGATCCAATTGCACACCCTCGGCGCCGGCAAAGATGTCGTCAAACAGGAAATGCGGGGGCGCCTCGGGCCAAGCCTTCTGAATTCCATCTCGCAAGGCTGCGTCGCCGCAGCAGATCAACGATGGCGTGCTGTCTTTCATCATCGCGACCAGTTCCGCCGGAGCTTGCCGGAAATAGAGTGGGACGACGATCAGGCCCTCGGCCATCGCCGCTAAATCAATAGCTACCCAGCGAATGCTGTTGGCCGCCAGCAGTCCGCAGCGATCGCCTTTCTGCAGGCCCTTGGCAGCGAGGAATGCCCGTGCCTTTTGGATCAACTCGAGGAGTTCGCCACCGGTCACACCGGTCACGCGGCCATCGCGGATTTCCTGCAGCACCGTGGTGCCCGCAGCCGCTTTCAGTTGCGAGAATAGTTCCCCGACGAAAGGCATGTGTGTCTTATCCGAAGCGCAAATCAGCTGTAAGCTGCAACCAACTCCCGTAGCGAAGCGTTCATCGGAGGCAGGTAGTCTTCCCAACCCCATTCGCCCTGGCGCGTGGGAAATTGTGGATACCGCCGCTGGACTTCCTCCTCAAAGAAGACACCCATCCGCGCCATCAACTTCAGGTTCTTTACCACCGTGCGCGCAATGCCGTCGGCGATACGCTCGCCTTCCACGGCCAGGGTCTCTAGCGCCGCCAGTAACCTCGGATCGAGGTCTGGATCGTCGACCGTCATCAGCAACTCCTCATGACCACGTTCCCGCAACAAGTTACGGATGCGCTCGTCCATCGTGATACCGGCAGAGGGCACCAGCGAGGGCATCGAGGTCACAATGCCGTGATAGCGCGACGAGGCCATCATGTGACAGGACCGAAGAATGCTCACCAGTTCGTACATGTTGTACTGGTCGGACGTGAGCACCGGCACGCCGCCGAGCTTTTCGGAAATACGGTTGGCCGGGCGAGAATCGAGCCGCTCAGTCGCAACCAGAATCACGAATACGCTGCGCTGCTTGCGAAAGGCAGCCACCGCGTTGGCAATTGCGGTCAGGTATCGCTCGTAAGCGGCGTCGGCCGCCGGACCCGAGTTGTGAAAATAAGGCCCGCGGTAGTGGCTCTCTTTATAGGCTCCGGCCACAGTATGTAAAGCCAGTTTTCCGATCGAAGCCTTCACCGGCCATTCGAACGGATTGATGGGGCAGACGACGAGGACCGGGGTTTGCCCATCCCAGCCGACTTGCCGCAAAACACTCTGTCCGTACTCGGGTGGACGGGGCTCAAAGGTCCAAGCTGTGTCTGTGCCCAACTCGGTCGGCACTCCTAAGTCACGCAGCACGGTACGGGATTCTTCATTGCGGGTGATGACCAGAGAATTTTTGCAATAACGCGCGCACATTTTGCGGACGACCGGATCCATGTATCCGGCCTCAGACCCGTAGCCAACCGAGAGCTTGTTCTGCGCGGCGGCGATTCCCAAAGAGCCGATCATCATGGTGGCCAGCGCGTTGGCGAATTTGCTTTTGAACATCGAGCCTTCGCAGGCCACGACACCGTGGTGCTTGGGGACCTCATTGGCAAGAAAAGGCGGGAAGATGTCCGGCAGATGCACTTGGGCGGTGTTTTCGAAATATCCTCGGGAACGCTCGAAATTAAAACTCATCACGCTGAAGTCGCAACGGTCGGCACCGAGGATGTGCCGGATCTGGCGCAACATTTCTTCGACACGAACGTCGGAGCCCATGTTGCGCGTGCCGTTGTAGCCGGCAAAGAGCAGCTTCAATTTCTCGCCGGGCTGCCAGGGCTTGCCCGCTCCTAGCATCCATCCCAGCTTTTTGCGCTCGATGTTGCCGCTGACCCACGCTTCCAGAATCAAGTCCATCATGCGGCAGTACCTCCTGCGGCCGCGGGCCAGGGCTTGTATTTGTATTCGAACTGGTTGTCGCGGCTGAATTTCAGCAACGCAAAACTATACTGCGAGAACGGGACCGGCATGCGCCCCAACTCAGACGTCACGCGGGTGTTGTCGAAGACCGTGTTCCATACCAAGTAGGGCATGAAAACTTTCAAAAGCGAAGCGCCGTAACCGGTCGGTCCCTTGCGATTGGAGAGGAAGTTGACCGAACTGGTAAAGGGCTTTTCGGTAAACGGCAAGAACACCGGGGCGCGCTTCTGCTGTTGGGCGGCCAGGGCTGTCGTCAACTGGCGGAAAGTTTGCGACGCGACGCCCGAGGAAAGATGGTAGGTGTCGTACTGCGGCTGATCTTTCTGGTGCAACGTTGCAATTGCGTCGGCGACAAAATCCACGTTCACGATGTCGATCTTATCGCTGGGACGGAATGGCAGCGCGGGCAGGCCCGCCAGGAATACGAATGCCTTGACCATATCGAATTGGGTGGTCTCGGCATGGCGGCTGTCGCCCAGCACGATGCTGGGCCGAAAAACGGTCTTGGGTGTATCCGGCAGCAGCACTCGCGTCATGTGCTCGCAGAATTTCTTGGTGCGGGCGTAGGGATCATAGTCGGAACGGTCCCACTCGATCGAGCGATCCTCGGTGACAACTTCGTTCTTGCGCTTTCCCGCCACCGCGACGGTGCTGACCTCACTGAAGCGGCGCAGGCCATGATAGTGCTCGGCATGGCGGGCCAGGGTCAGGACTTCGAGCGTGCCGCGCAAATTCACGTTCAGGCAACTCTTCTCCGACTTGCGGTTCAACGAGGCGGCGCAGTGGACGACCGAATCGGTGGTGTGGATCAGCCGGTCGTACTCGTCTCGGTTCAGGCCAAAACCGGGCGAGGTCAGATCTCCGCAAAAGACGCGCACCTTCGTCTGCAGGTATTCGTAGAAGCGCGGGAAGTCGAGGTGCAATTGCAAGGCGCGCCACAGCCGCCCCTGCGCTTCCTGCGGATCGCGCGCGCGCACCAGCAGATTCAAGGCGGCGCCGTATCCTTCCAATAAATTGGCGGCAACATGCGCACCGATGTATCCGGTCGATCCGGTCAGGAATATCGCCACGTGGCTCCGTCGGTCCCAGTCTTCACGGCATCTCCGTTTGCGGGTGCAAGTTGAAAGCTGCGGGGAGGCCGCGCCTCCAAAGGGCGACCTTCAATCAAGGGATAGGTCCAGCGACGTAGCGCTGGGATGTGAATGTTGATCCAGTAGTCCCACCAATCGAGCCCGCGGGTATTGTAGCCGAATAGGTCCCGCTCTTCGGTCACGAGAGCGTGCGACAGCTTTTCAACATTGTCGGCGGCAAAATCATGCTCGTTCAGCAGGATGAAGGGTTCGAACAGCTCAATCAGCTTCTCGACGCGTTCCAGACTGCGCTCCGCCTTTACCAACGGTGCTTTCTTCAGTGGCAATGGCGACATGATGCGCTGAATGGATTTCACAATCGCCTTCTGCGCCGGAGCAGACATGCGGTTGTAACGCGACTTGGAAACCGGGATCGCGTCGAAGCGCAGGCGCAGCCAGGATTCCAGGCCCTCTTGGGCACGATAGTGCTTGCGGTGAGCCAAGGACGTCAACTCGATCGATCGGCCCATGTCGCAAGGATTGGTCACGGAAGTTGCGAGTTGGTAGAGCGGAGTGTGGCGACGCTCCATGACCGCGGCGGCGATGAGAGTCATGCCGGCGCAGACCGCGTCGACGGGGATAATGTCGAGGCGCTTGCTCTCCTTAGATGGAAGCTGCCGGAAGTACGTTCCCAACAGATACGACAGGGAGGCGGAGGTATTGATGCCTTCATTCCATCCCAGAAAGGGCTTCGAGACCGAGGTTTCGACGATGGCCGGACGGACCACAGCGATCGGCAGCCCCGCGCCCCGTTTCGCGATGAGTGACTCCGCCAGGCTCTTGGTAAGCGTGTAAGTGTTCGGCCAGCCCAATTCTTTGGCGCGGCGGGTTCCGGCTTCGGTCAGGTAGGTCTTCAGCCAGCGGACACGGTTCTTGCGAATCTGATTTTCAAGAGCGGCTCCCTGCAAGTCTTTGGCGGCATGCTCTTTGGCCCGCGCCTGCATCCGGAGTCCTGACGTGACTTCCTCGCTTTCGGATTGCACGTCGGCCCGTTTGATCAGATCGTGCAAAGCGTTCCATTCGCGCTCGGCATCAAAGTCGGCGAGACCGCGCGGATTGTAGTTGGGAGTGATCTTCTCGGCGACGCGGCCATCCTGCTCGCCGGCTACGTAGCAGGTCGAAAGATGCACGAGACCGGCGTGGGCGGCAGTTCGCGTGAATTCGAGGATATTCGCCGCTGCGTCAGTATTGGTGGCAAGCGCATCGCGCAGATCGGGATTGAAGTCGGTCAGGCCTGAACTGTTGATGATCAAGTCGAGATTCTTCTGCAGGTGGCGCGCCGTTTCGTCACTCAAGCCAAGACCTGGCTGGGTGACGTCGCCCTCGACGACCTCGACTTTCTCACGCAGAAACTGGGGGAGCCTTGCACCAAATTTCTCAAACAGCGGATCGAAGACGGGCGATTCTTCCACCATCTTCTCGAAGCGGCGCTCGGCCGGATTCGACTTCTGGCGGCGAATCAGCAGATAGATCCGTTCCACGCTGGGCAAATCCAGCAGTGTATTTGTTAGCCAGACCTTCCCGATGAAACCGGTGACGCCGATCAGCATGACCTGCTTCCCGGCAAATGCCCGGCGCACCGAGAATTCCGGAGCCTGCTTATGGTCGTCAAAATAAACGACGGGCCGAGACTGTAGAGCGGCCGCACGCTCGGATGGAATGACCGCCGCCCGTAGCGTCTCCAGAGAAACGTCCAGGTGGCGGGCCAGCGTCTTTGGAGCGCGCCGACCGTCCGGCATGTTTTCGCGGAAGGGAGCAAATGCGCCCCGCGGGCGGATTACGGGCAACAGCAGTCTGCCGGTCGCGGTTCCGTCACGAAACTCCAGGCGGTTGGCGACAATGTGCCTGACGCCCAGGTGCTGCGCCAGGGGACGCATGATGTGCTCCAGGGCCTGGCTCACCAGCACGACGTCCGCTCCGGCCCGCACAAGTTCCTGCACTTGTTTCACGCCTGGCTCTTTTAGTCGCGGCTTCAAGTTGTACTGGAAGAACTCCTCGCCCAGCAGGTCGAGGCGGTCGCGGGTGACCCCGCGCAACACGGTGTGCACCACTCGAGTGGCAAATTTGCGGTTCGTGGAGTACAGAAACGGGCGCAGCAGCGCCATGAGGAAGATCAGTCCCCGTCGCCGGAAGCGTTCGGTGAACGTCTGGGCGTTCCAGGTAAAGAACGCCACCGGCCTGACCACGGTCAGGTCAAGCAGGCTGCCTTCGACCCGCCAGTAGACGGTGGGGGCCGTAATGGAATTGTGGTTTGGCTGTTCCAAAATCCTCTTCATCGCCTACGAATGGCCTACCAGCAAGTAGACAGACGAAGTTCCTATTGTAAACAATTGAGGCGATGGCGCGAAGGGCAAGTCCCAGCCTACGGTTAGGCTGGCACCAAGGTACTTACCTGCGCTCTTGAGTCGCGACAGCTTTATTTCGCTTTTTTATCGCCCAACTGGCGACCTACAATCAGCGCGATCGCGCCGCTCAAAGTCACCGTGGCCGCGATTGCCAGCAAGCCGCCGCGAAACCCGCCATTCGCGGTGCGGAACAGGCCGATAATGTCGGGGCCAAAATATCCGCCGAGGTTCGCAAAAGAATTAATCACCGCGATGCCCGCAGCGGCGGAGAGGCCTGACATGCTCGACGTCGCCAACGCCCAGAAGGGTCCACCCATGGACTCCGCGCCAGCCATCCCCAGACCGATCCCGGCCACCACCAGAACGGGCGAACTCGCGTATGCGGCGACCACCAACGCGGCTGCTGCTCCAAATGCGGGAATGGCAGTGTGCCAGCGGCGCTCGCCGGAATGATCGGAGTGCATACCAACCAAGACCATCGAGGCGGTCGTGACCAAGAAAGGAGCCATGGCAACGACTCCGGTCCAGAAATAACTGAGCCCCGACAGGGCTCGGATCACAGTCGGCAACCACAAAGTCACCCCATACATAACTGTCGGGAGGCCAAAGTACACAATTGTCAGCAGCCAAACTCTAAGGCTGAGCAGGACCCGCCGAAGACTATCCCCACTGAGACCCGGCTCCGACTGGGGCTCGCTGGCCAACTTCTTCAGGAGCCAGGCTCGCTCGTCGCCAGTCAGCCAGCCCGCTTCCTGTGGGGTATCGGACAAGACCCAAAACACGGTCGCTCCAAGGACCATGGCGGGCACGCCCTCGATCAGAAACATCCACTGCCATCCGGAGAGGCCCACGCCGCGGACTCCGAGCAGCGCTCCCGAGACGGGGCTGCCGATGATGCCCGCAAGCGGATTTGCCGTCATGAACCAAGCTACGGCTCGCCCGCGAGCGCGGGCTGGGAACCAGCGCTTCATATAGAGAATGATGCCGGGAAAAAATCCGGCCTCGGCCGCACCCAGCAGGAATCGCATGACATAGAAACTGACAGGGCCGCGAATGAAAATCATCAGGCAGGAAATCACGCCCCAGACCACCATCAGGCTGGAGATCCAGCGCCGTACGCCGAACTTTTCCAGCACGAGATTGCTGGGCACCTGAAAAAAGAAATATCCGGCAAAGAACATTCCTGCCGCCCGGCCATAGGCGCGGTCACTCAGGCCCAACTGACCGCGCATCTGCAGGACGGCGAAGCTGACGTTGATGCGGTCGAGGTAGGCAACGATGTAAAGGAGAAAGAGAAACGGCATGAGCCGCCACATCAATCGGGAAACGACGGCGGATTCGAGGCGATCAGAAGGAGAGTCCAAGAGGTATTCCCGCAGGCTAATTTTGATGCCCGAGGATTCTACGCTAAGCCGAGCTTTTGGCGAATCTCGGCGACGATTTGCTCGGGCGTGTCCGTAATTTCGACAGTCACTGCCTTCTCCGGTTCTTCGAGATCGTCGAACTGGCTGGCGAGAATCTTCTCATCGGCAAAATGACCGCTTCGCGAACGCAGGCGTTCGGCAATCAGGCTCGCGCTTCCCTTCAGATATACAAAACGGACCTGCGGACCTACATCGAGTTTCTCGCGATAGGAGCGCTTCAGGGCGGAACAAGCGAGGACCACATTGTTATCTGCGGCGATCCAGCGATTGATCTCCGCGCGAAGACGGTCCAGCCAAGGCTGGCGATCGGCATCGCTAAGTGGAATACCATGACGGATTTTTTCCACGTTTGACTGCGGATGAAAGTCATCGGCATCGGCGAATTGCCAGCCAAGTTCGGCAGCCAGCAGACTTCCGACCGTCGTCTTGCCTGAGCCAACGACTCCCATCACGATCACGATCATTGGTTGGGTTCCACTCTGATTATTTCTTGGGATAGTTCTTCTGAACGCCTGTGCGACCATTGGTCACAGCGAAGGAGCCGTCGGCCTCCGCCGAGACTTTGATGTACTTCCCTTCGCAATTCTCTTTTACGTTCGCGATGCGGTCCTCGGCGATGTTGTGATCGCGATCGGATTCGGCGGCGTAGTGAAGCTGCCACAAGTCTTCCAGCCCCGGAGAATCGTGGACGATCTGCCAGGCTGCAGGACTGGCTCCCTTGCGCGCGCCATTGTCGAACACTGCCACACGCGGATGCAGAGCCCACACCAAGGCCTTGGGATTGGAAAGGTTCGCCCCGTGATGCGTCACGAGAAAGAGGTCAACGGTCCCCAGCAGATTGTCAGGACAAGCAAGTTCAAGTTCCTTTTTCTTGGTCAGGTCACCCAGGTCGAGAAAACGAAACTTATCGTAGGTGACCAGGACGCCAATGGAGCGGGCGTTTTCGGTCTTGTCGACCTCCGCGGCAGGTTCGGCGCTGCAGTATGAATTCGCCTCTCCGGCCCCGGGCAAGGGGGTGGTGATGTGGTCCCCTGCGGCACTCAGAATGCGGACTTCGATTCCCTTGATCGGCAGGCCCCATCCCGGCTTGACCACGACATGGGCGTGCCCGGCGATGGCCTTTTCGTATGCGGCGTAGTCAGTGCGAGTAACCTCGGAATCTTCGAGGTTCGGGCCGTGGTCGATGAAGGTTCCGATCTTGATGCCGTCGGCCAGTTGGGGGACACCACCGACGTGGTCGCGGTGATAGTGCGTAATCAGAACGTAGTCGAGTTGCTTGAGCCCGGCTTGATGAGCGGTGGCCATGATGCGGTCGGCGTCGCGGCCTTCATATCCGGACCAGCCGGTGTCGATCAGCAGTGACTGGCCCGAGGGGCTGATGATCAGGGTAGACTGGCCGCCTTCGACATCGATGAAGTAGATCTGCAGCGACTTGCTATTGGCGGCCGTGGTGGCACTGCCATGCAGAGCTGCGATGAGGACACAAAGGCACACGCTAATCAGGACACGTCGCATCGGTTGGCTCCTGAGCGGGAGATGTTTGGCGACGATTATGCCACGGGCAGAGGAAATGTGGCAGTGCGGCACGGCAAAGTTCAGCAGCCTCGGGGATTGTTTTTCGGATTTGCTCGTCAATAGCCGCCTTCATCGTAAAATGCTGCGAGGTCGCCACGTGAAACTTACCGAAGATCCTCATCGCAGGCTGAATGCGCTGACCAACGAGTGGGTGCTCGTCTCGCCTCACCGCACCATGCGGCCGTGGCAAGGAGAAGTCGCATCGCTTCCAGCCTCTTCTGAGCCAGCCTACGACCCCACTTGCTATCTCTGCCCGGGAAACACAAGGGCGGGTGGAATTCGGAATCCGGTGTACTCCTCGACGTTTGCTTTCGACAACGACTTCGCCGCGTTGATGCCAAACACGCCGCGGGATCGTCTCAACATCGAGGACATGGGCTTGCTGGTCGCTGAGTCTGAGCCGGGGACTTGCCGCGTGATTTGCTTCTCTCCGCGGCACGATCTCACGCTGGCAACGATGGGAGTTGACGGGATAGAGCTCGTGGTCAAGACGTGGATCGAACAATTCCGCGAGCTCGGCGATCGGGAAAACATCAACCACGTGCAGATTTTTGAGAACCGTGGTGCCATGATGGGTGCCAGCAATCCGCATCCGCACTGCCAGGTTTGGGCGACTGCTTCGATCCCAGAAGCTCCCAAAAAGGAGTTGATTGCACAGCACGCGTACAAGAAGAATCATGGCCGCTGCCTTTTGTGCGACTACCTCGCATTGGAAGAGAAACAACGGGCGCGCTTCATTTACGAGAACGACGGCTTCCTTGCGCTCGTGCCCTTCTGGGCGGTCTGGCCCTTCGAGACTCTGGTTTGCAGTCGCCGCCACATCGGGAACATGACGGAGTTCGCTCAGGACGAGATCGGTTCCCTGGCCGCGATGCTGCAGCGGGTTACTTCCACATACGACAAAGTTTTCGGTGTTCCCTTCCCTTACTCGATGGGCTTTCACCAGTCGCCCACGGACGATCACGATCACCCGGAATGGCATTTTCATGCACATTTCTATCCGCCGCTGCTGCGCTCGGCGACAATCCGCAAATTTATGGTCGGATTCGAGATGTTGGGAAGCCCGCAGCGCGATATCACCGCTGAGAGTGCTGCGGAACGACTGCGCGAACTGGCTAGCGGCTAAAGCGTCGGAAAACCTGATTTGGTGGTTGAGAAAAACGAGGTGGCTGCCCGCGTAAAGGTTTATGTCACTCGCACCGCACGCCGGAGTTTCCGAGTGCAGACTCTTGCATCCTCGCTGGACAGGCCAACAAAATTTACATAATTTTGACAAACTCAGGCGTCGGGTCAGCTATCGTGCAGCTCCCGGCCTGAGCCAACCAAGCGCGCGGATTGGTTTCCCCCCCCAAAAAAGCCGGAGTAAAACTGTCAATTCAACAGCGAGGAGAACGCCGTGGAAAAACAGAGTTGGACAATTCTTGGGGTGTCGCAGGAACGATTCCTTGCTGTCGTGGCGCTGTGTTCAGCTCTTCTGGTCGCCACTCTTTGGCTGGCGCAGCAACAGCGGCATGTGCTGGCACAGACGGCGCCGGCACGCCCTCCTCTTGGCGTCACAACCTCGACGCAGAATCCGCTGCAGATCGCGATACTGCACTGGTACAACGCCAACCTGACCACGCAATTTGCCACGGGGAAAGCCCCCTACGGTGTGGCTTTCGACGGCGAGAACATGTGGGTCAGCAATTTCAACGGCAACACCGTCAGCAAGGTGCGACCGAGCGATGGAGTGGTGCTTGGTACATTTACCGTTGGAACCAACCCGATCGCGGTGGCGTTTGACGGCGCCAACATATGGGTGGCGAACATCAACAGCCACAACGTAACCAAGCTGAAAGCCAGCACTGGTGCGGTTCTGGGGACATTCACCGTGGGAACGCAGCCCGACGGGCTGGCCTTCGACGGAACTAACATTTGGGTGTCCAACGATGGCAGCAATAACGTAACTAAGCTAAAGGCGAGCACAGGCGCGGTCCTAGGCACTTTTGCCGCTGGAACCTTCCCCTCCGGCGTTGTCTTTGACGGCACCAACATCTGGGTGGAAAACAACGGCAGCGCTAACGTCATGAAGATGTCGCCGAGTGGCAAGATTCTCGGCACCTTTGCTGTGGGGACCGAGCCGACCGGCATCGCCTTCGACGGCGCCAACATCTGGGTGGGTAATTTTGGCAGCAACACTGTCTCAAAGCTCTCGCTCGCTGGAACCACGCTCGGCACTTTTCCCGCAGGAAGCGGTCCAAACGCTGTGGCTTATGACGGCGGCAACATTTGGGTGGCCGACTTCAACGGTGGCACTGTGACCAAGTTGAGCGCGAGCACTGGAGCCAATCTCGGCACTTTCGCCGTTGGCAAGGAGCCGGCGGGCGTAGCCTTCGACGGAGCCAACATTTGGGTAACGAATTTCGGCGGCACCACGGTTTCGAAATTGCAGAGTTACAAAGAAGTTGGCCAAAGATCAGCGCGGCCTGACGGTCTTAGGCCGCGCTTGTTTTCGTAGGGATCGATTTATCAGCGAGATCGACCCGACACTAGCGTTATCCATAGTCAACTCACTCGTGAAATAATTGCGCCGCACAGAAAGACTGCAGCAGAGCTTGTCTAGCAGCCAATGACACGCCCTTGGCCGGGAGGTACTGCGTCGCATGGGAACCGTTGCCCGCGTGTGTGGAGTCTTGCTAGTACTGTCCGCCGTCCGGACTCCTGCACAGGTTCAGCAGACGAAACCGGGCGCGCCAGTCGCTCCTGTACACCTCACCTCCGAGCAAGACCATCAGCGGATCATGGACCTGCTGCACATTACTTCTCTGCGGCGCGGCCCCGATGGCGACCCGAAGTCGCCGAACGCTGCGAATGTTGATGAATCCAAAGTCGCTCCTTACAGCTTGCCGGACCCTTTGCGACTGAAAAACGGGAAGAAGGTCGAGAGCGCTGTGGCATGGTGGAACCAGCGCAGGCCAGAAATTGTGGAGGATTTCGACCGCGAGGTGTATGGCCGCATGCCCAAGAACACGCCGAGAGTAACTTGGGAGGTGAAGAGTACGACAAAGGAAATGAACGGCGATGTTCCGGTCATCACCAAGGAGCTCGTCGGCCACGTGGACAACTCGGCGTATCCGCTGGTCACGGTTGACGTCCAGTTAACGCTGAGCACTCCCGCAAACGCGGGCCCGGTGCCCGTCATGCTCGAAATCGGGCTCAGCGCGGAAATGAGAGCCTTATTGGCGAAGCGGTTTCCCCAGCCGCCGACCCCAGGTCCAACCTGGCAGCAGCAAGTGCTGGCCAAGGGATGGGGTTACGCAAACATCGTCGCGACCAGCGTTCAGGCGGACAACGGAGAAGGTCTCACGCAGGGAATCATCGGCCTGGTGAATCGGGGACAGCCACGACAACTTGATGACTGGGGCGCCTTGCGGGCATGGACCTGGGGCGCAAGCCGTGCGCTCGATTACTTTGAGACTGACAAAGCGGTTGACGCCAAACAGGTCGGCATCGAGGGCCTTTCACGCTATGGGAAGGCCGCGCTGGTTGCGATGGCTTACGATCCTCGATTCGCCATTGGGTTTATAGGTTCGTCGGGCGAAGGCGGCGCCAAAATATTACGTCGCGGATTTGGCGAGCAGGTGGAGAACCTCGCGGCCATCTCCGAATATCACTGGATGGCCGGTAACTTCCTGAAATATGCGGGGCCTCTGACGCCGAATGATCTGCCGGTGGACGCGCATGAACTCATCGCGCTGTGCGCTCCGCGTCCGGTGTTCATCAGCAGCGGCTCGCTGCAGGTGGAAGGAGGCTGGATCGACGGCAAAGGTATGTTCCTGGCCGCGGTTGGCGCCGGCGTGGTTTACAGGCTTCTTGGCAAAAAAGATTTGGGAACTGACGTTTTTCCGCCGATGGAGACCGCGCTGATCGATGGCGAGATTGCATTCCGGCAGCACAGCGGCGGACACACTACTGGACCAAACTGGCCCACTTTCCTGAACTTTGCGAGCCGCTATATCAAGGTGAAGGAAAATGCAGTGGGTGCAACAGGCGACACAGGCAACTCACTGTCGCCCGATCTTCAGCTCACCCCGCAGGATGTCCTCGAAACCCACGGCCTCAGCGTTTTGCTTTTTCACAATGCCTACCACGGCGTCTTCGGCGACGAAAAGATGAGCGGGATGGAAATCATCCTGCACGACCAGCGCATCGCCACCAATGGCGACGTCAGACTCTCTGCCACGCCGGCCCAGTGGGACCCAATCCCGCAGTTCAAGGCGCGCACCCGGGGAGTGGTGGCGAATTCGCTGAGCGCTGCGTGCTCATATGCCAATCGCGGCTTGAGCTATCGCATCGACGTACAGCCGGATGCGGGCGGGTTTCGAGTTGCTGTCCAGTTGGACCAGCCTCTTCCCGCCAACTTGATTGGAAAGGCCGGATTCAACCTGGAGTTCCTGCCGACCGCATATTTTGGAAAGTCGTTCATCGTCGATGATGATGCTGGTATATTCCCCCGTCATCCCGACGGCCCCATGGAAAAAGAATCGGAGGGAGCGAACCAACCGGTTCCGCTGGCGACCGGCCACCAGATCGTGCTATCGCCGGAAGACCCGCTTACGCGCGTGAAGATTTCGTCCGACACCGGATCGTTGATGCTTTTCGATGGCCGCAATCAGGCACAGAACGGCTGGTTCGTGGTGCGTAGCCTGATTCCGGCGGGCAAGACTACTGACGTTGTCGTGTGGCACATCCAGCCGAACCTGCTGCCGAACTGGCGTCGCCCGCCAGTGGTGGCTTACAACCAGGTGGGTTATACGCCCGCACGGGCGAAGGTCGCGGTGATTGAACTCGATTCGCTCCAGGATGCGCCGACAACCGCTCGCGTCCTTCGCATCTTGCCCTCGGGCGAATATAAGGAAGCGTACTCAGGTGAAGTGAAGCCTTGGGGCAAATGGATGTGTTACAAGTATGCGCGCTTTGATTTTTCAACGGTGCGCGAGCCGGGAATCTACGCCATTGAATTTGCCGGGCACATTAACGGGCCGTTCCATATTGCAAACCATGTCTATGATGGAATCTGGCATGCCTCGCTCGATACCTATCTAGCGGTGCAGATGGATCACGTCAAAGTGCGCGAGGCGTACCGCATCTGGCACGGCGCGTCGCACCTGGACGACGCCCGGCAGGCGCCAGTGAACTATACACACTTTGACGGTTACGCCCAGGGTCCTACGACCGACTCTCCCTTCGCTCCTGGAGAACACATCCCTGGATTGAATTCGGGCGGCTGGTACGATGCCGGAGACTACGATCTGCGCACCCAGACTCAGGCCACGGTGATCACGGATCTAGCGTTGGCGATTGAAAAATTCGGCTTGAATTGGGACGACACGACGGTCGACGAGAGGGCGCGTTATGTCCAGATGCGCCGACCGGACGGCGTGCCGGATGCGATCCAGCAGATCGAGCACGGCGTCACTCTGCTGCTGGCGGAGCACCGGATCTTCGGCCACGCTATTCCCGGTATCATCGAACCGACGCTGGAGGAATATACGCATCTTGGCGATGCGGCCTCGCAGACCGACGGCAAAATCTATTCCGCAACGCTGGGACCGCTTGAAACCGACGGCATTTACTCGGGCATCCCGGACGATCGCTGGGCTTTCACGACACACACTACGCCGCTGAACTACGATGCGATTGCCTCTTTGGCCGCTGCGAGCCGCGTGCTTGGCGCGCATAACGCCAAGATGGCCGCCGAGTGTCTGCAAGTTGCGGAGCGCGTTTGGGACGAAGAGCACAAACAGACACCAGCCCTCTTCCGTTCTTTCAACACCACAGGCAGCGACCTTCAGACAGGCGAAACCAAGGCTGCGGTCGAACTCTTGCTTGCAACCAAGGGCGGTGAGATTTACCGCAAGCGGCTGAAGGAGTTGCTGCCCGTGATCGAGGAGCGAGTCGGATCCCTCGGCGGATTAGGTGCCCGTGCCCTTCCCTCCATGGACGCGGAATTCAAGACTGGGCTGCGATCCGCGGTTCTTACTTTCAAAGCCAAGTTGGACGCGGAGTTGGAGGAAAATCCTTACGGTGTTCCAATCGCAAGGGGGACATGGGGAGGGTCAGGTCAGGTCGCTGGCTTCGCTTCCGAGCTGTACTTTCTGCACGAAGCATTCCCGGAGATCGTCGGGACGGAGTACACGCTACGCGGAATTGATTACGTTCTGGGCACTCATCCGGTATCCAATGTTTCTCTCGTATCGGCGGTGGGAACGGAGTCTAAACTGATCGCCTACGGCAACAACCGGGCGGATTACACCTTCATCCCGGGAGGCATGGTTCCAGGCGTGACCATCCTCCAGCCGGATTTTCCTGAACTGACCGCTGCCTGGCCTTTTTTATGGTACGAAAACGAGTACGTGGTGGACACAGCGACCGCTTTCATCCTGGCTGCAAATGCGGCTAACGCACTGGCAAAATAGTATGGAAAATCTTCTCTAGGCTCACGGTCCACATGGGTGTACGATTCTATTTTCTTCCGAAAGCGCGACTGAGTCTGGCCTTATCGTAGCGAAGCTGGCAGGCGAATCCGGGGACAAAGCAAGCAATCTATATCTCGGCGCAGTGCTGAAGCTCGAAGCACTCCGCCCCGCGTCAGGCTTCCCGGTAAGCCGCTAGGAGGGTACGTGTCTCTCAGCGCGAAACACTCCATCCTGCGACGTGGAAGGATTAAGCCCCTTCTGGTCGGACTGTTCCTTCTTCCCTGCCTGGCCTCGGGGTTTGCACAAAATGCCTCGCCAACCGACCATGGCGCCCCCAAGTATGACCGGCAAACCGAGACCAAGACAAAAGGCATCATAGACGAGGTCAAACTTCTGGCCTTAGGGTCGAGGAAGGACTTTGTGCAGCTTGTCGTCAAAAGCGGCGACGACAAATTCCCGGTCTATGTATGCCCAAAGCCGTTTCAAGACGAGATGGGAATCATCTTTGCCAAGGGCGACGAGATCGCGGTGACGGGGTCAAAGGTAAAGCAAGAAGCGGTCGATGTAATCCTGGCCAGAGAACTGGTGAGAGGAACGGACACGCTGATGTTCCGTGATGACAAGGGGAACGCAGTTTGGGACTGGCGAACCGGCAAGTAACTTCATGCGCGAGGGAACATTATGAGACTCTCCGACACAATTGGTCTCCTGCTGAAGAGCAAGGGCGAGAATCGGGTTCTTTCCGTAACTCCCGATCAGTCGGTCTGTGAAGCGATCGAAAAGATGGCTGAGTACGGCGTCGGCGCCTTGCTGGTCATCTACGAGCACAGATTGCTCGGCATTCTCTCGGAACGGGACTACGCCCGTAAGGTAATCCTGCGGGGTCATTCCTCAAAAGAGACCCTGGTCAGCGAGATCATGACCAGCCCGGTTGTGTTCGTCAGTACGCAGCACAGCGTCGATGACTGCATGGCGATCATGACCAAGCACCGCTTTCGACATCTACCGGTGGTGGAAGATGACATGGTTGTAGGAGTAGTCTCCATCGGTGATCTGGTGAAGTGGATCATCTCAGGACAGGCGCAAACCATTCAGGAGTTGGAGGGCTACATTGCAGGAGCCTATCCCGGCTAGGAGATCTTCTCATAGTTGCTACTGGCCGGAGCGTTTCGAAGCTACGATCGTCGCTAGCAGATTGTCATCTGCCCCTTCGTCTGCCAAACGCTTTCTGGTACCGGCACCCAGTTTGAAATCTACACCGAACGTGGTCACCAGAGTAGCCATCCGTTTGTTTGTGATGCCCCCGGAGAGTCCGGTTTCCACCTCGGCGAGAGAAAATGGCGCGGACTGGTCCGTTTTCGGTTTTGGCACCGCGGACGCATGCCAGTCGGCTTCCTTCTTCGAAATCAGGCCTTGGGCCAGCATCTCGGAAAGGCGATCTTGGGCTGCTTTGTTTTGCTGCCTTGCCGCTTTTCGAAACCAATTCGCTGCTTCATGTTGATCTTCCTGAATCTCAACACCCTGTTGATAAATGCGACCTAATGCGTACTGTGCCCCCACATAGTCTTGAAGAGCGGATTTCCGTAACCACGCAAGCGCCTGCTTTGGATCCTTTGTGACTGCCTCGCCGGCCATATATGCCTTAGCCAAATCGAATTGGGCTATTGGGTCTCCGCCTTCGGCGCGGTGGCGAAGGCTGGCGACGTCCGGATTCTGCGCAGAAACGGACGCCAGCATGAGTGCGCCGGCCGCAACCAGCCGAACGAGTTGGGATTGGAGGGTCATCACTCTACAACCGTGAGTCATTCTCCACCGCACGGGGGGCCACTGGCAAGCATCTTGACAGGCGATGGTTTCTGCCTGAGCATTGCCTTCTATGGCAACGCGGCGCCGGCCTGTTTCCGGCTGCCGAACGTGACGCAATGAAATACTGCCCCGCCTGTCACAAAACCTACCCGGCTGACTACAACGTGTGCCCTTCGGATCAGTCTGCCCTGCAAAGCGCTCACGAACTGCAACCCGGGATGGTCATTCGCAATAAGTACGAGATTCTCGAGCGGATCGGGATTGGCGGTATGGGCTTTGTCTATCGGGGACGGCACATCACATTCAACGAAGTTTGCGCCATCAAGATCGTCAATGACGTTATTGCCGGGGACGCGAACTTCCTCAAGCGTTTCCAGACCGAAGCGGTAGTTACCCGAAAACTCCGGCACCCGAATGCGGTCCGAGTGGACGATTTCGATTACACCGAAGATGGGCGTCCCTTCATCGTGATGGAACTGGTGCAGGGAAAGAATGTAGGCGAGATTCTGGAGGAAGAAGGGCCGATGCGTGTCCCGCGGGCGGTTTGCGTTGCCACACAAGTGGCACAGGCGCTCGGATTTGCCCACAAACTCGGTATCGTCCACCGGGATATAAAGCCAGGCAACATCGTCCTTACCACCAACGAGCAGGGTCAAGAGACCGCCAAGGTCCTCGATTTCGGAATTGCCAAGCTGCGGGAGGCCGTGGAAGGCGCCAAGCCGGGAATGACCATGACGGGTATGGTCGTGGGCACGCCGCTTTACATGTCACCCGAACAGTTCATGGGGAAAAACGCCGGACAGGAGATTGACGGGCGTACAGACCTCTATTCGCTAGGCGTTGTGCTCTATCAGATGGTGACGGCGCAGTTGCCGTTTGAGGGCGACACTCTGTATTCGCTGATGATGCAGCACATGGAAGGAAACGTGCGGCCGCCTCACGAACTGATGCCAGAGTTGCAGATTCCGGAGTCGCTTTCCCACGTCATTCTGAAGGCGATTAACAAATCGCGCGATCAACGCTTTCAGACGGCAGAGGAATTTATTGCCGCGCTGGGTCCACTGGGCAGTGAAGTCACTGTTGAACCGGTCGCTACCACGTCGCCTCCTTCGTTGCACGCCTCTGCAGTATCGCCGGCATCTCCGCCCTCCCAAGCAGCTGTGCCGCGAAGCGCTCAAGTGGCGCCGGTTCCCGCGGAGCCGGTACGCCCGGCGAAAGTGACGACTCCACCATCCTCGCCCGCACCAGAGCCTGCTCCGATTGCGAACCAGCCGGTTGTGGTCCAGTCTTCTTCGGCAGCTGGCTCCAACGTTAGCCAGCCGACGAACTCGCAATTCGTCAAGAGCGCAGAACAGCATTTGTTTCTACAGCCACGAAAGTTCAGGCTGAAAAACCTGATTGTCGTCGTTGTTCTGCTCTTGGCGGGCGTGCTGGTGGCTGGAGTTGGATACGTCAAGTACCAGGCGATTCTGCGAGACCGGATCGAGAGCGAGGTAACGGATAAGTTGAATGGTGCGTCTTCGTCAACTCTTCGCGCCGCCGGTATCCGGATCTTCGTCTCTGACAAGCATGACGTTACTCTCGATGGAATTGTGCCCAGCCAGGATGATTTCAACTTAGCTGAGTCTCTGACTACATCCGTGCCCGGCGTCGCTCATGTGAACAATCGAGTCAGGGTAGTCCCGCCGGTCCAAACTGGAGGGCAGACGGGAGGCCAGGCCGAGTCTTCTGAGTCCCTGATAAACAGGGGGAACGCGTTTCTCGATGCCGGCGACTACCCGTCTGCGATTGAATGTTTCACGAAAGCAGCGGCTGATCCCAACAACAAAGGAGCCCAGGAATTACTCGACCGGGCGCGGCGGGCGCAGCAGACCGAAGAGAAGCTACTTAGGAATCGAAAACAACCCTAAAGAGCTTGAGGGACGCAAAGCATTTTTTCCTTGCACCAAAGAATTGAGCAAACGCGCCGCCTTTTCAGGAGCGAAGGCAGGCCCTGAGCATCGAACAACGCGCACGGCCTAACCTCAAGATCCCTGGCTGAATGCCTCTTTCACCACTTGGGCTTCCACCTGATCCGCGGCTGCCTGCTGATCTTGCAGTGCCTTCTCGGCGCTCGCATCCGGTGGCGGCGGTGGGACATCGGAAGAGACGGTTTTGGTATCGGGAGCTGCTGGAATTCCACTCTTCCCTTGCTTGGAAGAAAGGTCCTTCATGCCGTTATCCAATTGCTCCTGAAAGTGGTTGTACATCTCTTGCAGATCGTCGACGCTCACGGCGATTTCTTTACCGACGCCGCAATCCGCCTTCTTGCTGGCCGCCACAGTCGCGGTCACCTTCCGATCTTGATCAGGAGTTTCGGAGGTGCGCGTAATAACGTCTCCCTGGGTCAACTGGCACTCTTGCCCGTCTGACGCCACGGTGAGGTCGCTGGCGACCACAAAGGTACGTTTCGCAGGATCGAGGGCTGGCGGCACGTCTTCACTCTTCGCTGAACCGGTCGTTGAGCCCTGCGCTCCGTCAGAGTCCGAGGATGCGGAACCCTGTTGGGCTGCAGCCTGTTCGGTGGCGAGTTGGGCCTTCACTTCGTCTGCAATCGCCGCTTTGACTTCGGGACTGAGGGTCACGGTGCCAGAGTTGCTCGCGGAACTGTCGGCGTTTCCGTTCCCCTGAGATTGTTGCTGGTCTTGAGGAGGATTGTTTGAGTTGCCGTTAGCATTGGCATCCGCGTTGGCATTCGCTGCTGCCTGAGCTTGGTAAGCAGCCTGTAAGTTGGCTGCAATCAGGTAGTCCGTGAGCCAGAACGCCGCCGACGGATAAGTGGGATACGGCGCGAAGTACCCGCCGTAATATCCGTACCATGGCGCTCCGCCCCATCCCCATCCGTAATAAACTGGCGCTGGCCACGGATTGTAGGCCCAGCCGTAATAGACGGGAGCGTAGTAATACGCAGGATGGTAGCCGTAATAGCAGCAGTAGCCTCTGTAGGAGTAGGAGCGGTAAACGTGGGTGTAGGTAACATGATTGACAACGACTGTCCGCGAGACGTAGGTGCGTCCGTTGCGCGTAACGTAGGGACGCTGCACATAGCCAGAATGCTTGCCAGTCGTGACGATGTGCGCTCCATTTCGCGTGCTCTCGATGTGACGGCTGCCGTTGAGACCATGATTAATCTGCATGCCGTTGCGATTGATCGAGCGGATCTGGCCGTTCGGCCGAAGGCTCGCTGTTCCTCCGCCCCTCAAGGATACCTGCCTTCCGGGAAGCGGCCGGTTCACGTTCCTGCCCATGGTGCCCGTTCTCCCCTTCCCCATGCCAGTCCCGGTCCTGCCCATCGACCCCCTGCCATTTCCATTCCTGCTCACAGTACCGGTGCCGCTGGTCCTTCCCGTCTTACGGGTTCCCATCGTGCCCGTTCCAGTCCTGCCTCCGGTCTTTCCTAGAGTGGTGCCAGCTCTTGTTCCCGTATTCCCGTGCCCGATTCCGTTTGAATTTCCGGACTTTCCACCCATCGGAGAAGAGTGGGACGTCGTCGAGGATCGGGAAGTCGAGGGCCGACTGGCAGAGGGCCGTGGCGCGCTGACATGGGGAGAGGGCGCTGGCTTCGGCGCCGAGGAGGTGGTTTTGTGCTGACCTATCGCCACTCCAACGCTCAGCCCTCCAACAAGCGAAATCAAGACCGACTTCTGCAGAATCTTCCCGTGGTTTCTCATGAAGTTCATCGCCAACTCCTCGTGCGCGAATCCACTTTAGATGGTGAGATCAGGAACAGAAACGTTTCTGGCCGCGTTGACCGCAGCCCGCCGTCAAGTTAGTTTCAGGCTGCATCCATGGGCTAGTTTTTTGGACGCGCCCCCCCTCTGAACAGGGTCCACCCCCGCACCGGATGCTGGATTGTCTTCCTCCTCATTCGGGCAATACAGTCAGCCGGGAACGTAGGAGCGAACGCAATTTTGATCTCGGGAGGAGGGCAAGTCAAGAGAAATCCCGGTTTTGGGCGCGTATGCATTGACGCAGCGCTAGACCTGCCTTAAGATTTTGCCTCGATGATCGGCCTTCAGTTTCCCGCACCTGTAGCGCATTCTCATCTCCACGCTGTGCTTGGCCAAGGCTCGTCCCTGTGCATTCTTGGCGATGCTGCTGGGACTGCGCGGTATAATCCTGCTGGATGAAGCGTTGCGAACTGGCACGCTCCAGTCGTCGGCCGCCCTCCCTGTTGTGTAGACCGCCGAGACTCAGGCGATTTGGAATCATCATCGAACAATGAAATTCGAAGAAAAATACGAACTTCTAGAATCGCTCACCACGGGCAAAGTAGAAACTTTTGTCGCCAATGACAAGCTCAGGGGGGAGCGCGTCGTGGTGCATATTTTGCATTGCGACCCGCAGAAGCCGAACCAACCTACTGTGCAGTGGGTCCTCGACTCGTTTCGCCGGGTAGCGCCTGAGCCTGCGGGGCTTGTGCTGGAGACAGGCCGGTATGGCGGGACATTGTATGCCTACCTCGTCACCAAGATGCCCGACAAAGCCGTGCTGCGCAGTTGGGTGCAACAGTACACCGCTCAGGCGAAAGATACGCAAGAGATACCAGTACCCACAGCAGAGTCGGAGGCTGAAACCGAAACTGCGACGGCGGAGGTGATGCGCGCCGAACCCAAGCCCGCCGAGCCCAAACCCGTAGACCCCGCCCGCGTGCCGGTTCAGTTCACGCAAGTCTTTCGGGAATTTGAGTCGCATCCGACGCCGAGCGGCCCGAGCATCCCGGCCAAAGAACCCAAGCCAGTTTCGCTCCCTCTGCCGAATCTGGGCGCTGAAGAAAACCCGTCTGGGCTCCGTGCCGCACCCGACTGGAACGCGGCTACTCCAGCGGCTCCAGTTCCACAAAAGCGAGAGCCAAAGTTCAGCAGTCCCGCACCTGCGATGCCGAATCTGGGCGCCGAAGAAGATCCCTCTGGGCTCCGTGCCGCGCCGGCCTGGGATGAAGGCATTCCGCTGGCTCCCCCACCGAGGCAAGAGTCAAAGTTCAACATTCCCGCACCTCCGACGCGTCCTGACTTTCCAGTCCAGAGCTTTCCTGTTGAAACTCCCAAGACTCCAGCTGCGGACCGTCCCAAGCCGGGGGAGTTTACGAGCTTTTTCCGTGGGCCGTTCCACGTCGAAGGGCCAGCAGAAATTTCACCTGTCTCTGCTCCTCCGTCTCCTCGGGAAATAGAACCTCCAAGAAAGTCAGTTGGATCCTTTACGGATGTATTCGGCCCCATCGCTACGCCGGCCGGGCAACCACCGCCATCATCGGGAACGGGGGGAAGTCAGCGGTCTAGTTCCGGATTTACAAGCGTGTTCGGTGATTCGGAGATTCTCTCGCAAAAGCCCGCACCTGCGGCCCCACCGCCACCGGTTGGGCTGCCGCGAGCGATCAGCGATGCTCCAGCTAGTCCTTCTGCGCCTCCTAAAGAACCGAAGATCGCCGCGCCGCCTATCGCGCCGGCAGCACCGGTGTTCTCAACGCTGCCGCCTCCCATTCCGGTGCCGCCGAAGCCGCCTGCCGTAACACCGATCGCATCGGCTCCCGATGGCGCTACGGGCGCCTTCTCAACACCCTCAGCCGGCGCGCCCATTCCCAGCGAGCCGGGGGTTCCCAGCGGTCCGAGCCCGTACACGCAAATCATTTCTGTGAGACCGCCGAATCTCTCAGGAAGCCCGGGATCAACGAAGCAGACTACGGCGAAGGCACCAGGGATGTCTGCGTTTCCCCCGCCGGTCATGCCGCCGCCTCCGGCGATCGCACGGCCGCCAATGCCGCCGGCGCCTGCGATCCCCAAGAGGGCAGCCCCACCTCCTCCGGCAGCCCCGAAGCTACCCAAGGCGGAGTCTCCGAAGCACCCCGTTTCCTACTGGCCGCTCGTCCTGGTCCTAACCGTGCTTTTGTTTATTGCGGTTTTGTTGGTGCTCTACTTCGTGCTGAAACACTGACGCTCTGAGGCGACACATGAAGCACTCAGCGATTCAAGTTCAGTTCGATTGCGGGAGAAGGATAAGCAGTTCGAGCGTGGGGTTGGCGAGGTCTCCGGGAACATAAGCCGCGAAGTTGCGGGCGCGATTGACGGCTTCCCAAGCCGCTCCGGACTGGTTCAAAGCGAAGTACTGGTACTTCAGCTTCACCGGAATCGCACTCGGCGGATTCGTCAGATGCCGGAGCTGGATTCCGGGCAGGGCCTGCTTCACCAGATGCTCAATGTGCGTAGCCGAACACACCTTCACCAGCTGCGGCACTTTCTGAATGATCGTTTCCTCGTTGGTTTCCGCGCTGACGGCCAGGTACATGCGAGTGTTCACCAGATACTTGTCGTGGTCAATGGCGGTCGCATAAATCGAGTTCTGCACCAGCTTCAACGGGAGCGAAATCAAATTGGAGGGGACTACCGTTTCAAGCAGGGAGCGCAGCTTCTCGTCGAGTTCGGAAAAAATCGGCCCTAACGAGTCATGTACGTACAGTGGCAGATCCCGCGGCCGCAATTTTTGAGAGAAAGTTGTGAGCGATCCAGCCAGCCCCACCATCGCCGCGTACAGTTCTTCGGGATGACCCATCTTGCTTTCGTAAAGGTGCGAAAACACCGGGAAGTTGGAATTCACCGTATATAGCAGCCAGAAGTTGGCAATATCAGATGCGGTGAAATCGGCCAGGCTTTGATTCTTCTGTCGTCGTCCCGCTGAGAGCTGCGTGCTTCGCGCCGAGAGCAACTCCACCAGACCGCGAAGCAATCCCACCAAGTACTCGCTCGCGCCGATTTCGATGAGCGGCGGAATGAACCGGGGATTGAGTTGAAACGTCCCGGCAGGCGTCCTCTCCACGTTGGCGATCCGCAGCACGGAGGATCCCTCGCGGTTTTCCGAGTCGGCCAGCAGCCGCATATTCTTGCGCGCCACCTGGATCGGCTTCTCCCCCATCCCGGTATTCTCATCGCGAAACGCGGCCACTTCCGCCAGATAGCGAGTACCGCCGTCTTTTCCGGCGGAGACATTCAGCCCTCGCTGTCGATAGTCGGGAATGGCCAAGTAAATATCCAGATTGTTAGCGCCCGGCTCGAAGAATTCTTCCAGCGATTTGGAAGGCGGCGGCGGATCGGCCTCGGGCACCTCAAACAATAGTCCATCGGGAAAAATGCCGGCGGCGCGCGTGACGGCGAACTGCCCATCAGCCAGCAACTCCCCATTGATCGCCAGCTCGCGGAAGCCCCATGGACAAAACTTGAGCGCCTGCAGGCGAAAGTTGAGGGTGTCCTCAAGGAAGCGATCCTGAAGTTGGAGATGCTGAGGCGTCAGGAACGTGCCCTTGGTCCAGAGAACTGGTTTGAGTTGCTTCATAGGATCGTGGCGCGCCGGGGCTGAAGGCGAACCTCAGCCCATTTTCAACACGGTTGCCAACAATAGCAATTCCTGGTCCAGGAAGCAAAGGGCAAATCAGAAGGGGAAGCGGACAGTCGCTGGCAGATGACCGGGCCAAACAAGCATAAGAGTGAAATCGAAGAGTTCAAACGGCTATTCTTCCGCGCCAGGCTTCCACAGGCCTTCCATGAACGTCAACCATTCTTGAGTTCTGGCACGAAAGATTCGAGACGCGTTGCGGGAGAAGACCGCTAGACCAAAGTCCCCGCGCGCGCGGCGAAGCACAATTCGGATTTCCTCAGCCACATCCTCGGAAATCGTGAGGTTCTCTTCCAAGCTTTCCAGCAGTTCAAACATATCCGGCGCAGCGGCGATGAGATTGGCGTTCGCATTGGCGTCCGCTTCGCCTTTCACGGATGCTACCTGCTGCCCGCAGCGGTCAATCACCCGCGACCACTTTTGCGGGTCGACTCGCCACATACCCGAGGTCACTTTGGCTCTCGCCATTTACTACTCCTTCAATGGAGAACTCCCATTGTTATATCTAATAGTCTAAGATGCGGTCACTTCCTTCAAGGTTACTATGGTTTTCCGGGGTTAACCGGCAGGGTTCCGCCTTGCGCGAGCTACAGGTTAAGCCATTGATATTAAATGGCTTATTAGACATTCGCTGAGCCGTTCCCCAAATGAAACCGTGGTCGGCTGGACGAGTGAAAAGCTCTCTCGAGGTTTGAGGACGCGGAAGCACGCCATCGCCGTAAGAATTTAGAAGTCTCGCTTGCGTGAGCCATCGCAGGGCCGTTGCATTCGCGGCTGGCTCTGCTAGAATCGCCGGCGGCCCGTTGGCCGGGGGTTACTGTATGCCGATGCAAGTTTGCATGGGAGCGATGATGATGTGCACCATGGGGATGGCGCCCAGTTCGCTGGTGGTTCTGCCCATTAACCGGGTGTTGACCGACGAAGTTCCCGACGCCAACATCATGGACCACATTCCGCTGGTCAACATCATGCCATTCGGCATGTGTATATCGCCCGCCAACCCGATGGTCGCTGCCGCGACTGCGGCCGCGCTGGGCGTCCTCACCCCGATGCCGTGCATTCCCGCGACGGTAGCGCCGTGGGTTCCGGGAGCTCCCACTGTACTGTTAGCGGAAATGCCCACCCTCGACAATACTTCGACATTGATGTGCATGTGGGCGGGGGTGATCACATTCGTTACGCCGGGGGAGTTCACGGTCATGGTGCCGTGAGCCTAACCGTTGCCATCTTCGCTCTGAGCTACTTTAACTTCGCCGGTTTTTGTTCAAGACCATAAGCCGTCATGGCTTTCTCGTCCGGGTGCTGGTGCAGCCAGCCTAAGCCAACTTTGTAGGCCTTCGCTTCAACGATCATGCCGTCGTATAGCAACGCGTGGGTGGGGTCCCTGAGGAACACTGTCGCAAACCCGCGACGGATTTTCGGCTCTTCAAGTTCTTGCGAGTACTGCGCGGGGGTCAGCTTTATGATCTTTGTGTCCGACGGAGCGGATGAAGCGAACCCGTTCAGAGTGTCGGCCCAATCTCCGTAGGCCTCGCTCTCGCCTTCCTCACCGGCGGATTTGGGCGGAGCAATCACCAGTACGACGACCTTGCTGCTGCTGAAAGCTTGGTCGATCTCCTTACGCGCAGCGGCTTCGTGGTGCGTGTTGCCAACGTTGGACTGCATTATGATCAGCCCACAGAACACAATCCATGCTGTTGCTAGTCTGGACATAGTTGTCTCCCCTAGCCCACCACTCTCATGGGGTGGTTTTCCTCGTAACAGTGTTGGACAAAGAACAACGTCATCGCGTAGTCCTCGCTCTTAGGATCAACCAGGTCGTCGAAATGAACGGGATCCGTATCCGAGAAGTCCCCTCCCCAGCGCAAGCCTTGGCCCTTCACCCCTTCGATGAATTTGTCAGCGGCATCGGTCTCTTTTCCAGAATTGAACATGGCCGCGGTGTTCACCGTGTCTCCGTCCACGATGTTGAGGTCGACCGCGTGCCCGATAAGATGCTGGGACTTCTTGGCGGGCGTCACCACCGCGCTACCGACGGCGACACCCTGAACCCGAAAGGTCTGATTGATGTCCAGGGTCACTTTCGCCTTCTTGGCCTCATCGTTCATTGTGGAAGTGATCGAATCGGCGAAGTCTTCGTGCGCCAAAACCTCACCAGCCTGCGCTTGGGGATAGTCAAGGGTTTTGAAGGTATCAGATGGGTTCACATTGGAGACCGTTTGCAGGTTCACTCGTACCAGTGGCGTCGTCGTTACGAAATTGCCTGATTGCCAGGAGAGCAGTTCAGTCGCCATGGCCTTGTCGCAGAGTCCCGGCACGCCCGCAAGAGTGCCGGAATACGTCGAGATAAAGCCGGCACCGGGATCGGCGCCAGGAGTAACCTTCAGCCGGTGGCTCAGATTTCGCAGATACCATTGGAACCTCTTCAATGCGTCTCGGGTGAAATGGCCGAAATCACCGTCGGGCTTTTCGAGCAAGACCCCTACGGCTACGAGGGCTCTCTGAAGTTCGGTCACGGGAGTACCCGAACGCCCGTGACGCACTGCTCCACCCCAAATGCGTTTTGCATCATGGTCCCCGTGGCGAAGTGTGATATCGAGATTGCCGAGGGTGATGGGGCTAGGTGCTGTCGTCATAACGCCTCCCATTGGTGAAGCATGGCGATGTCTTCGATTCGGGACTGCGGGGGGCCAGCGGTCCGCGAATTTTTCTTTGGCACGAAGCTCAAGAATGAGATTCGTGCGCCTTGTTTATGACGTTCTGAGAAGGCCCGATCACTTCCCCAAGCTCCCTGGGTTCGAACCAGGATGTTAACTCAGCTTCGTTCCCTTGCTGCCGTCGTCGGCTACATCCGGGTCTTGCGGAGTCGTCGGAGCGTCCGGGCTGGCCGGCGACTGCGGACTGGCGTCCGGAGCGCTGGCGGGGGAACTGCCACTGTTGAGGAACACGAACGGCCCAGTGACGAAAACTCCGGCGGGACCGATGTCAATGGAGCTGCCCCCCGCCTTAATTGTGAGTTCCAAGCCAGCTTCAATCACCGCGGCCATACCTGCGTTGAGATGGATTGTGGTGTCGGTCTTCATCGCATACGCCATCGCCGTCTCGTCTTTGTTCATTGTCACAGCCAAAGAAACGTTGCCCGTGACGCTCTCGCTCTGGTTTCCGGTGACGCTGAGCGAAACATTGCCGGTGACGCTTTCGCTCTGATTGCCAGTCACTGAGAGTGACTTGTTACCGGTTACCTTCTCCATCTGATTGCCGACGACTTGCAACGACATGTTGCCATCGATCTTCTCGAGATGATTCCCTTTCACATGCAGGTGCTTGTCGGTCTGGATCAGTTCCTGCTGATTCGTCTTAACGATCAAATGGCGGTTTGCGCCAATGTATTCCCGCGAATCGTTTTCGACACGCAGATCCATATCTTTCTCAGCGTTCATGAAGATCTGTTCTTTGCCTTTCAGATCTTCGAAGCGAAGTTCGTTGTAGTTCGAGGTCCCGCCGCCCTTGGAACTGCGCGACATGAATGTGCTTCGCGTCTGGTAATCGGGCAGCGTATAAGGAGGCATCTGATTGGCGTTGTAGACGCGGCCGGTGATGATCGGCCGGTCGGGATCACCCTCCAGAAAACTTACCAGCACTTCTTGTCCAATGCGCGGTATCCACATCGCTCCCCAGTTTCCGCCGGCCCAAGGTTGGGAGGTGCGAATCCAGCAGGAACTATTCTCATTCTTCTGTCCGAGCCGATCCCAGTAAAACTGGACAACGACTCGACCGTATTGGTCGACCCAGATTTCCTCGCCCGCTTTGCCTACCACCAGGGCAGGCTGCGGACCCTGCACGAAGGGTTTCGGTGTGATACGCGCCGGGCGGTAGTCAACCGTGGCCGGGATACACACCAGATGATTGGAGTAGGTTTCTCCTTTCTCTGTGCCGGCGCTCGTATAACTTTGTCCTGCCGAGGCAAAGTGACGAACTTCGGTGACCACGTACTTTGTGTTCTGGTCGGAACGATAATGATTCGTCAGTTCAAACGAATAGCCCGACATCAAACCGCGGCAGTTCCCCGCTCCAGAAATCACCAGGTGACCGGCTTCTTCCTCCTGCATGCGCAACTTGGCTACGTTGCCGCCCTCATCTATGGTTGTGTGGGGGCCCGGATAGTCAAAGAGCTCCAGACCCTGACTGGCAGTGATTTTGACCACCGTCGGATTATTGGCCAGCAGACTGGTCGAGGGTGTCTTGAAGTTATAGTCGGTGATGGTGTACTTGCCGGTGCGCACTTCCTGCCCAACGTGCCAGTCGTAAATCACCTCCGGGTCGGCCAAGCCCCCGACTTCGGTTTCGTAGCTCACCGGAGAACTGGGGCAAGCAGGCTGGTTGCTGGACTGGTCACAGATCACCATCGTGTGCTGTCCTTGCGTCGAATGGTCGAAGTAATAGAAGATGCCGAACTCCTCCATCAGGCGCGACACGAAGTTGAAAGAGGTCTCGCGATACTGCACGCAATACTCAAGCGGTTCATAACTTCCCTGCAGGCTGAGTCGGAAATCCTTGAAGGAGGAGAGATTTAACACCTGAGTGAGAATGTCACCAACCTTCATATTCTGGAAGATGCGGCAGTCGGACTGCCGCGTAAGGAACCAGAGCCACGGCACGACCTCGGCGTGGTAGTGGGTGAACATCCGCTCGTCGGTTGCGCCCTGCGTAAAGCGGCTCACGTAGCCGCTGATGTAGCGGGGTGTGCCGTCGGGTAGATGAAGAGTGATTGAAACTTTCTTGCCGACGATATCCGGGAAGGAAATGGAATTGTTGTCGACGGCTAGCAGATTCAGATCGTAGCTGAACAGACGCGAAATTCCTTCATAGCCCGTGAGCTCCTGCAATAGAAGCACGTCTTTGCCCAATGGGCTATCAAAAATCATCAGCCGGTGATCTTGTGTGTAGTCGCTAGCCACGACATTGCCCTTCCTTTACGTGCTCTATACCGCTCAAAAAGACCGCCGGTTCCTCCGCTACATCTGCATTTCGCAGCCGTTGAACTCCTATTGGTAGACGAAAGCTCCGTCGGCGCCGATGCCGATGTGAATGCGCTCCATCCGTTCGTTCGCCGCCATGCTGCCCAACAACTGTCGCGAAATGTCAGGGAGCAGTGTATTGGTCAGAATGTTGTCGACGTTGCGAGCACCGCTCTCGACCTCGGTGCAGCGCTTCGCCACCTCTTCCACCAGGGTTGGCTCATACGTCAGTTCGATCTTGTGATTCTCCTGGATACGGCGCTGGATCTTGCCCAGCTTCAGCTTGATGATCGTCTTCAGATTCTCATCGCGAATCGGCAGGTACGGAATGATCACCATTCGGCCGAGGAAGGCGGGCTTGAAGATCTTGTTCAGTTCCGGCTTGAGCGCCTTCACCAGACCGTCCGGCCCGGGCATGGTCTCCGCGTCCGCGCACAGTTTCGCCATCGTGTCGGTTCCCGCATTGGTGGTGAGGATAATGATGGTGTTCTTGAAGTCGATTTCGCGACCTTCGCCGTCTTCCATCATTCCCTTGTCGAAGACCTGGTAGAACAGCTCCATCACATCGGGATGCGCTTTTTCGACCTCGTCCAGCAGCACCACTGAATAAGGCCGACGCCGCACCGCTTCGGTCAGCACGCCGCCCTCGCCATAGCCGACATACCCCGGAGGCGAGCCCTTCAAAGTAGAGACGGTATGCGCTTCCTGGAACTCCGACATATTGATGGTGATCAGGTTGCGCTCGCCGCCGTACAGAAGATCGGAGAGCGCGAGCGCAGTTTCGGTCTTGCCGACGCCGCTGGGCCCGACCAGCATGAAAACGCCGATGGGCTTGTTGGGATCATCGAGGCGGGCGCGCGATGTCGAGATTCGCTGGCTAATGATTTCAAGCGCGTGCATTTGTCCGATGACTCTCTGACCCAGGAAGGACGGCAGGGAAAGAACCGTCGAGATTTCGTCCTTCATCATTTTCCCGACCGGGATTCCGGTCCAGGCGGAGATCACTTCTCCGACGATCTGAGCATCGACCGCAACCCGGATCATCGGCGTCTCGCCCTGAAGGGCCGCGAGATCCGCCTCGGCCTGGGCAAGCTTGGCCCGCGCGGCCGCAACGTCCACAGCCTTGGGAGCTTCGACTGCGGTGGCAGTAGCCGACGATGCCGGCTGCCGGAGCCGCTGCGACCGCGATAGGCGCCGAATCGGTTGCTACTCCCGGAATTTCCGGAGCCGCTGCGACGTTGCCGTTCCGCGGAGGCCACAGCCCCCTCGAGTTGCGGTGCGAAGATCGCGGATCGTCGTCACCAAGTCGCGTTCCTTTTCAAAACGGGTGCGCAAGCCGGCCAGGCGAGATTCGATTTCCGTGCTCTTAGTGGCGATCTCTTCCAGCCTCTCGCGATGATCTGTGCCCACCGCGGATTCGCGTTCCAGGATGCGTTGCTGCACGGCGAGGTCGTCGATCTGGCGGACGCTGTCTTCAATTGCCGGAGGAGTGGCACTTTGCCCCAGAGCCAGGCGCGCGCAGGCGGTATCCAGCACGCTGACGGCTTTATCGGGTAACTGGCGCCCGGCAAGATAGCGGTGCGAAAGATGGACGGCAGCGGTTAATCCCTCATCCAGAATGCGGACTTTGTGGTGCTTCTCCAGGGACGGAACGATGCCGCGCATCATGGTCATGCACTGCGTCTCCATGGGTTCTTCCACCTTGACCACCTGGAAGCGGCGAGCCAGCGCGGGATCTTTTTCGAAATATTTCTTGTACTCCGACCAGGTCGTGGCGGCGATGGTGCGCAACTCTCCGCGCGCCAGGGCCGGCTTCAGAAGGTTCGCGGCGTCTCCCTGCCCCGCCTGCCCGCCGGCGCCAATCATGGTGTGAGCTTCGTCGATGAATAAAATGATGGGGATGGGCGAGGACTTTACTTCCTCGATCAGACCTTTCAGCCGGTTCTCGAATTCACCTTTGATTCCCGCGCCAGCCTGCAGCAGCGCCAGGTCCAAGGTGCGCACGATGACGTTGCGCAGCGGCGGAGGCACATCGCCCTGCGCAACGCGCAAGGCAAAGCCTTCCACCACGGCGGTCTTGCCGACTCCAGCCTCACCGGTAAGAATCGGATTATTCTGGCGGCGTCGCATCAGAATGTCGACCACCTGGCGAATTTCGAAGTCGCGGCCCAGAACGGGATCGATCTTGCCGGTCTTCGCTTTCTCCGTGAGATTGATGGTGAACTGGTCGAGATTGGGAGTCTTGCCGCCGGGACGTGGCCCGGCCGCTGGCGCGCCCGGAGCAGCGGCGGCGGCGGCCGCTACGGCGGCCTGCTGCCTCTTCGCTCGAATTGGCGACGATCGACGCAAAGTCCTTGCGCAGCGCTTCGGCCTGAATCTTCTGAAACTCGCGGCTCACATCGCGCATGAGCCGTACCAGTTCGTCGTTCGTCGCCAGGGCGAGAATGGTGAATCCGGTGCGGACCTGTCCGGCACCGTAGTCGATCGAGCCAATGGTCCAGGCCTCGAGTCAGCATCCGGATGAGCGTCGGGCTGAGCGCGGGCGTGCGCGCGTTGCCGGACTTCAGCTTGTCGAGTGCCCGCGCCAGTTCGCCAGAAAACCTTGAAGTGTCGATCTCAAAGTGTTTGAAAATCGCGGCCACGTCGTTGTCCGTTGAGTCGAGCAGCTTCGTCAGGTAGTGCTCCACCTCGATGTCATAGTGCGTGCGCGCCAGGCAGAGTCCTGCCGCAGCCTCGAGCGCGCCGCGAGTCGAATCGTTAAGTTTGCCGATCAACGACTTCAGATTCATGACGTCCCCCTTTTGCTGTTTCCAGCGCCAGCACGGTATCGTCCGGATCGCGGTTGAAGGGCTCGGACTTCACCCACGACACCCAGCCCAATTGCGGGCCGGACACGCCTTCCGCTCCCAAGGTGCAAGCCGGAACCTGCTCGCGTTCGAGAATCAGCTTTACTTCGAAATCCCATTCATCGTTGGAAAAGAATCGTACCCATGCCCCCAGCGTCTCAAAAGATCGGCCGTCGGGCAGGAAATCCGCGTACCGTTCCAGAGTCAGCGGGCCCAGGACGATGCGCACCTTGGACTGCTGGTTCCAGACCTCGTCGCCGACCACGGCGCCGAAACCGAGTTCCCCGCTCTCGCTGAATCCCTCCGACAGGCGGCACTGGGTGTCGGGATCCAGACGATACCAGCCTCCGGCAAATTGCTCGATCTCGACCGGCACCTCGAAATAGTCGGCAAGAATCTGCTGCAAAGCTTGCGCCGAGCGCGGTCGCTGCGCCAGCAGGCCCGCGTAGTAAATCAAAGCATCGTCGGACACCGCCTGCCGGTCGCGCAAGCCTTCGGTCCCCAAGCCCATCAGGCTGAGGAGGTGACGGGAGAAAAGGTCGCGCTCGCCGCTGTTCGCAGGCGACATCGAAGCGGTATTTTCTCCAGGCGCGATAGAACAGCGAAATGATCCGGTGATTGAAAATATCCAGGAAGTCGCGCAGCGAAGTGTCCGAAGCCCGCAACCTCTCGATGATCAGCGTCGTGTAGGGATTGGGGAGGACTCCTTCCGGGCCGGTCAGCCCCATGAAGTTCACGGTCATTTCGACGGGACCTTCGTCGGGCCATTCCATCGCCTGGATCTGGCTGGCCGGGAAAGCCAGCGAAGGATGAGCTGCCAAAACGCGCGACTTCAGTCTGCGGGGTGCGCAAATCGGCCGACGGATGTCCGCTCCGGCAGAACTCTTTCGAGCAGACGCACCGCCTGGAAGAACTCGAAGGAGAACGGCTCGCGCCGGAGCTTCTCTTCGACTTCCGAGACAGTTAAATCAGAACTGACTGTCCCGCTCTCGGTGGCCACTCTTCCAACGGCTCCTTTCGCTGGCGGCTTCGCGCCACCAACTGGCTGAAACTGTTCATCGATACGTAAAGACCAAAAAACTTCTCCAGCACGCTGGCGAACAGATAAGCCCCGCCACCGCTGAACTGCTCTTCATCGAATTCGATCTCCACGCGCGTGCCCCGCGCGAAACCGACGCCGTGTTCGGAGATCACCCGAGTGAAATGCCGCCGCGCATCGACGGCGGTGATTCCGCCAATCTGTTTCTTGATGTCCGGCGAATCGGAAAAATCGTAGAGCTCGAGAATCTTCTGCAATGCCTCTTTGCCGTCGTCCACCATGGAAAGATAATTCAGCGACAGATGCGAGATCAGGCACCACAGGGTCTTGCCATCCAGCGGAGGGCGCAGCGTGCGGGTGGGCTTGTGCAGCGCGACAATCCGCTTGATCGCGGCTGCCCCGGTCATTTCGAAATCGCCGGTCTCGCTGCCGAACGGCAGGCGCGTCACCAGATCGCGGTTGGTGCAAGTGCAACGCACAGTCACGGTGTCGTAGTCGAGTTGCATCGGACGAGCCGAGAGATCGACCAGGGAGAGAAAAACATCCGTTCCTTCGTCGCCCTTGCGGGTCGAAACGCGAGCGAGTGATGTACCAGTAGGCCGGACTGGTTCCCTGCACGGCGTGTCGTTCTGAGTAAAGCGGATGATAGGTGACCGTCTCGTGAGTCTCGGCGTCGGTACTGACAACCTCGTCCACGGAATAGATCTCCATGGTCTGCCGGCGTCGCGCGTCGGGCACGATCGGATACTGATAGCGCGTCTGATCGACCAGGATCGGCTCGGCGGTCTGGGCGAACAAGTTGATGATGGGGGTGCAACCTAGACGCAACGTCTTCGCATTCACCGCGACTTCCAGACGCTGATGGCGGCCGTCCTGGTCAAACGGCGAGATCAGGAACAAGATCTCGGCCTTCGACGTAAGTCCGGCTCGTCTGCAACTCGGAGAGCCCCTTCAGACTCATGAAGAAGAATTTTTCTGGGAATGCGAAGTATTCCTGGAGCAGCCGGTATCCGACAAAGGAACGTCGGGGATAAGGCAGGACGTCTTCGTTCTCGGCGAAGCCCATGGGCTGCGAGATTCTGCACCGGAAGTTCGCGCACCGGACGCTTTTGGGTTGGCAGGATCGCGCACCAGAATGCGGGACGCAGTTTCTGCACAACAGCTCGTAGAGCGCGTGGACGACCGCGCTTTCTCCGTTCAGATAAAAGGCGAGAGTGTCCAAGTCGAGCTTTTCAAAGGAAATATCCGGGAAAGCATTCCAGTTCGACGCGCAACACGGCGGCCTCGGACGCGCGCAACGCCGGGCGAATGCGATCGGGCGTCATCCACTGCGCCTGCGAAACCTTGAGGGGCCACAGCGTCACGTCGTAGGAGGTCCGAAACTTGCAAGGCACGCCTTCCACCGGCCGCGAATAAAGGACCGTGCCCTTCGGGATTTTAAGGCCGCTGGTGAGCTTGCCGCTGCTCCGGATCGGTATGAAACTGCGCCACGGACATCGACGGCACAGGCCGCAGGTAGTGCGGGTAGAGGATGTTGAGCAGGGCTTCGGTAATCTGAGGAAAGTCGTCGTCGATTCGCAGATGAACGCGCGCCGCCAGCAGGGCGAAGGCCTCCAGCATCCGCTCTACATGAGGATCCTCGCAGCGGTCGGGCTCGAGCAGCAGACGCGAGGCGATCTTGGGATACTTGTCCGCGAACTCCGCCCCGATCTGGCGCAGGAACGTGAGCTCGCTCTCGTAATAATTCCTCAGCTCATTGCGCAAGGTCGGCTCCCTTGATTTCGTACTCCCCTTTGCCGAGTTCGAGCACCGTGTCGAAACGCACCGGCTCCGGCGCCGGGTCCATGCACAACAGCCCCTCGATGACGAATTTCAATGTTCGATAAGCTGCCTTCGACCGGCTCCATTCTCACCTTGGCGCGTTTCAACCGCGGTTCGAAGATGGCGATGGCCGCCTCCATCTCGCGCACCAGGTCGCCGTGGTCGCGGCTGGACAAAACCGACTTGGAAGAGATGTCCGGCAAATCCGTAGTGGTAAACGGAGCGAACCGTCTCGCGCGCCGAGTCGGGAGAGGGATCGATGGTTTTTCTGGTATTGAGCAGCCATTCCAGATCGCGCTTCAAGTGCCACCTTGCAGTTCGCGCAAAGATTGCGGCGCGGCGTGAGCGGAATCTCCGGATCGAGTCTTCGGATCTCCGATCGATCAGCCGGTCCAGCACCGAGAGCGTGACCGGTCCAGTGGCATCTCGCCTGGCCATGGCTTACTTCCCATCCCCCAGCGCCTGCGCCGGATCGAGCCGGCAGATGCGCTCGAATAGTTTCTGTTGCTGAGCCTTGTCCGCCTGGATCCTGGTGCTCATCTTCATGATGGTCGCCAGGGCGCCCGCGACCATGCCCGGGTCCTCCCAGTCGTCGAGCTTGTGATTCTCGATCGCCGCCGCCAAATCGTCCAGAATGGGCTGCGCGACGTTCGGCTTGTTGGTGGAGGCGCAGATCTCGACCAGTTGCATCCGGCGGCGAAACCGCTCTCGTCCCGAGCGCTTGCGCGCGATATCCTGCTGCAGAATTTCGAACGCCTTCCGCTCCTGGCCCTCGCGCAAAGCTTGCATGGCCAGAAGCGTAAGCGTCGGTCGGCTGTCCCGGCCATCTCGAGCCCAGACCGTTGGAGACTTGCCGGGGCCGCAGCGGCGCTTCCGTCGGCGGCGGACTGCGGCCTCGGACGGCGCCCTGGCTCAAGGACACCAGCCAAGCCCGTGTTTCGGCATTGGCGGCCGGAGTCTCATCCATCAGGGTGGCGTCGAGCAGTTGCGGAATGTCGGTGACCAGCGCCTTCAGTTCCGAACGAATCGCTCGGGCAATCGCTTCGTAGCCGCCGCCCAGAGCATCGCAGGCCTCGACCACGAAGCGCTGCAGGTCAAGCCAGGCACGGCTGCAGGGCAGCGCCATCGCGCTCTCGGCGGCTTCCAGCAACTGTTCGTATTTCTTGTCGAGCAGCAGCCGTTTCAAATGCCGGCGAAGTTCGGTGGGCGGGGCTTCGAGCCGCGTGGGATCCGCCAGATCGATCGCCGCGCGCAACTCTCCCCAGCGCAGCCCGCGCAACATCAGGTAAGACGCGGGGCTGTGAGGCTCCCGCCGCCGCAGATAATGCCGCCGCCTCCGCCACTTTGCGAATCGCATCCACGCGGTCGGGCGGTTCCGACGAGGTTTCCACCGAAATCAGAACGCCAGTGCGCACCGGACGACTCCGCCCCTCCGCGCAGCTTCACCCTCGCCGCCCGCAGCCACGGCCTCCGCGCCGCGACTACCTCGACCGGATCAGGTTCCTTCTCGCGCTTCTTCTGGAGAAAGCCGTGGATCAGGTGGCGCGCCGCCTCCAGGGCGGTCTTCAGAGGGCCAAACGCGGGCCCTTCGTCGCCGAACTTCTCGTCGCAGATCTTGGTCAGCTGAGTCGAGGATTTGCAGACAGGCATCCAGATCCTTCTCGGCCTGCGCATAGAATTTCTTCGGAGTCTCTTCGAAAGCCTTATCGAAAGCCTCCGGCGTGAGCTTGCCTTCCTTGACTGCGCTGAGCGCGCTTCTTCTTGGCCTCTTCGGTCTTTGGCCTGGTCCTCATAGCCCACTTCACGAGACTGCGTCATAGTCCAGCAGGCCGTAGGTTACCTTCTCCACCACCGGCACAAGCTTCAGCGGAATCGTCGAGCTTCGTTCCGATAAATCCCAGCGGCGCTCCACGGGATTGCGCGTCTCCGTCTTCCAGTTCCGGATAGAACGTGTCCCAAAACTTGTCGACCAGGCCGCAGACACAACGCGAGACCGTCCTTCAGTCCGCCGAAACCCTTCTGCTTGAGCAACGCCTCGGTGAGCCAGGCGGCAAGCTGCAGATCTTTGGTCTTCTTGGTAAGGAGGTCGGTGGTGAGTTTGATCACCAGCGGGTTGTCCGCCACCTTGCGGTCGCGCTCGGTCATGCCCGGCGGCGGCTGATCTTCCTCGCGGCGCGCCTCCTTGATCTTGTCGTAGACCGGGTCGTAGCGCAGGTTGGCGCCGCTGGGATTCGGCCCTTCGATAGGATTCAGCAGATCGTCGGGAAAGGGCATGATAGATCAGGCGGCCACGGAGGCTGGATTGAACTCGAGCGCGCGCAGTTCGAGAAATGGAATCTCCTCGTCGTCCACCAGCCACATCTTTTGGCCAAACGGAACTTGATATTCGGAACCCTCGGGCTTCTCCCACACCGTGGCACGTCCCAGGCGCACCGCCTCATCCGGATGCTGCCAGGAGAAGGGAGCCAGAACCGGAAGCAGGACCTCGCCCAGTTCGGTGCCCTTGAACGAGGGAGTGGTGCGCACTGCAGCCGGCGTCCAGATCAGATCTCTCAATCGCTTGGGAGGCGGGATCTGGATCGAGGCCACGTGCTCCAGCGGCAGCAGCAAGTAGTTTCCCGCCGCAAAAAGTTCGAGCCGGGCGCCGGTTCTGGGATCGGCGTCCGAGAAGGAACTGAAAACTGCTTGCCATTCAGCACGCCGCCGCGACTGGATTCTGCGTCTTCCTTTTCCTTTGCCGTCCGGAAACTCTCCTCGCGCGAAAAGATCCTGGCGCTGGCGCTCGGCATAGAGCGCGCTGCGATAGAGCAGCACGCCCATTTCACTGGAAGGCCCAGCCTGTCCCAACACTTCCAGTTGCTTGTCAGCGCGATCGTATTCTCCGGCAAAGCACAGCAGTTCGAAGAGAAATGTACGGCGGTTCGCGTCGGTCGGATTGTCCCGTAACTCCGCGCTCAATGCCTTGATCGCGTCCGTCAGACGGCCGGCCCGGTACAACTCTTGTGGATTCATCGCACGCTCACGCTATGGAAAAGGATCGGGAAGATGCCCTTCCGGTTCGGGGCTGAGACTCGTTTCGCTTCAGAACGCGGAGGCACCTCCGCCCCAGCCAAGGCTGCGGCTCGCGGAGATGCCTCCAGGTTCACACTAACGTTAAGGAGCCGTCGGACTAGGTCTGCTGCACCTCGCCGATGTTGTAGGTTGCCTGTCCTGCCGAGGTCACCTGCACCGCTCGAGGTGTCCTGCGTGAAGTACTGGTACTCAATCTGCTCGTACGCGATGCTCACACTTTGGGAGGGCACACCCGCTGAGCCCCCACCAGTGCTGTGACTCGTAATGTAGCAGTTGGTCATGACGCTCTGGACGTATGTATACGGTGTTCGCGTCACCGCCGGTCTTGCGGCCGGCGAACGTGCACGTCGGCGATGTGAGTACCGGTGTAGAGGCACTTCAGAATCTGGTAGCTGGCGGAGTCCAAAGCGCAGCTGAAGCTGAAGTCCGACAAGGAAGCCTTGCCAGCCGACAGTCCTTCTCCTCCCACGTCTGCGGGGTTCGAAGCGCCGAACGAAAAACTGTCCAGTTCAATATAGTTCGTCATGCCTGACGGCTTGCGATTCCCCGGTCACGCCTTGCAATCAACAGATAATAATCACTTGCCATTTGCAGTTCCTCCTCAGAGTTCCATCTAGTCAGAATTCAAGGATTCCTTCGAACCCCTGTTTAAAGCACCCGCTAAACCACGCGGGGTTATTTCTTCGCAGCAGCCGGCAACTCCGCCACCAGCCGGAGCGACACGTTGAGTTCATCCAGTTGAAAATGCGGCCGAAGATAAGCAATTGCCCGATAGACGCCAGGTTTGCCTTTGACTTCTTCCACATCCACGCGCGCTTCCCGCAGGGGGAACTTGGCCTTGTCCGCCTGACTGGCCTTGTCGTCCTGCGTTACATACTTGGCCGATCCAGCGATTCAGGAACCGCCAGCAATCGTCGCGCGACATGAAGCCACCGATCTTGTCGCGCATCATCGCCTTCAGGTAATGCGCGAACCGGCAAGTGGCCATCATGTATGGCAACTGCGCCGAAAGCCGGGCGTTGGCCGTAGCCGCGTCGCTGTCATAGAGCTTGGGCTTGTTGCAGGACTGGATGCTGAAAAATGCAGCCTTGTCCGTGCCCTTGCAGTGAACCAGCGAGCACCAATCCCTGATCCGCCAGTTCTTTTTCGCGCCGGTCGGTGATGGCGATCTCGGTCGGGCATTTCAGCGCCACGTCGCCTTCGTCGGTGCGGAAAGTGTGGGAAGGAAGCCCATCCACCAAGCCGCCGCCCTCGACGCCACGAATGGCTACACACCAGCCGTAGGTGGCGAATGCCTGCGTCATCTTGGACGCCAGCGCGTATGCGGCATTGCCCCAGAGATACTTGGTGTGATCCGTGCCATCCACTCCCTCTTCGAAGTTGAAGCCCTCGACGGGTGCCGTGTCCCTGCCGTAAGGCAGACGCATCAGGACGCGCGGGCAAGTGAGGCGACGTACTTCGAGTCCTCGCTCTCGCGGAATCCCTTCCACTTGGCGTACTCGGTGCTATCGAAGATCTTGCCGATATCGCGCGGCTGGTCGAGAGCTAGTGAAGCTCGTCATGTTCAGCAATTCGGACGACGCCGCCGAAAGGAACGGCGCGTGCGCGGCTGCCGCGACCTGGGAAACTTTCTCCAGCAATTCCAGGTCTTCGGGATGCTTGCTGAACTCGTAGTCGCCTACCAGGGCGCCGAAAGGCTCGCCGCCGAACATGCCGTACTCTTCCTCGTAGACTTTCTTGAACATCGCGCTCTGATCGAATTCCGGAGCCCGCTGCAAATCGCGCAGCAAATCCTTCTTCGAGGCATTCAGAATGCGGATCTTCAGCTGCGTGCCAGTTTCCGACTGGTCGAGCAGGTACTTGAGACCGCGCCAGGTTCCCTCCAGCTTCTGAAACTGGGGGTTGTGCAAGACCTCGTTCAGCTGCAGCGAAATCAGGTGGTCGATCTGCGCCACGCGGGCGGAGATCATCTGGTCGGCATCGCGCCCTAGCGTCATCGACCCTTCGAGCACTTGGGCAACGAATTCCTTGATCAGACCCTTGCCCCGCTCGCGCGCGGTGGGGTCGCCGAACCGTCCCTGTTCTACAATCTGGTCGAGAAGACTCGATTCTGCGGCCTGTTCTACAACGGCCGCATTGCCAGCAGTTTTCTGGGTCTCAGGCATTGGGTTCCCCCTTCTCGCCGACTTCGGCCTTCAGTTTGTCGAGCTTTTCGGTCTTGCTCACCGCATCGAGCAAGGCCTCGTCCAGTTTTTCGTTGGTTTGCAGCGTGCCCTTCAAATCATTGAGGCGCGTGCGCAGGTCCAGCAGTTCCTTGAGCGGCTTCACCTGCCGCGCCACCTGCTCGGGCTCGAAGTCCTCCAGGCTCTTGAATTTCAGATCCACTCGGAGTTGGCCGGCGTTGGAGTCTTCGCTCAGCTTGTTTTCCACCGCAAACGAGAGATGCGGTTTCATGCTTTCCAGAACGGAATCGAAGTTGTCGGGCGTCACTTCGACAAAGCGGCGCTCTTTCAGTTTGGGTAGCGGTTGTTCGGGTTGGCCGGTGAAGTCTCCAAGGACGCCGACCACGAACGGCAGTTCCTTGATTTCAATCGCGCCGCCAGTCTCAACGTCATAGGTAATCTGAACGCGGGGCGGGCGCACCCGGTCCAATTTGTGCTGTGTGCTCGGTTTTGCCATGTTATCTCCCTACCTCTTCGGAGTTTTCGAGGAAGTGCCGTATCTAGAGTTATCGAATTCCGGTATTGCAGTCGCGACCTGGGGAACGTAACGGTCAGCGGGCAACCCCATCCGGGCAGTGGCCAGACATCTCGCCATCTGACCGTACGGGTCGTGGAGCAACGGTTTATCACAAGCCCCAACCACAGTCAAGCACCAAACCCCTTTTTTTTGCATAAAAACACTTTCCCCGCAATAAACCGCGATTTTCATTGCCGCATCACTCCACGACTGAGATAGTGTTTGTGATTCGGCGAAACGTTACAGACGCTCGAGGCTAGCCAAGTGCTCCTGAAGCACAGCTGGCTGCCGAAGCCACTCAAGGTCGATGACTGGTCAGATCGGTCACTGGTTTACTCGCTCCACCGGCCCGCAAGCGCCCGCGGCGGGTCGGCAATCGACTGAAATCTCGCGAGCCGTACCAGATCCCGGTTCTTGAACGAAACCAGCGGAATCAAGCCTTCCTCCAGCATGCGCTCGACTGCATCCTCGGTGAGCAGTACCTCGGCGCAGGGCTTCGGCTCGGACTCGCCATCTCTGTCAGTAGACATGCAGCGGCAGCCTGTCAATTTCCGTCACCGTGCCGGGACGCATCTCCCATCCCGCCTCGCTGAAGGACTGGCCGAGCAGCAGCGCGACCGCGAACGCCGGATTCCCCCACAGGTAGTCTTCGTGGATAGGCAGTATCGGGAAATTCCTCGAAGTCGAACGATTCCAGCGGAGATGTTTTCTTCCCGTAGGGCAGACGCAGCAAGAATCGCGGAAGCGCCAGGCCAACCGCTCCGGCTTCGGGCAGGTGCCGGAGTTCGGCCCAGCAACCGGCGAGTTCGCGGCGGCACTTTCCACTCTCGCGGATGCGGGGTGGACGCCAAAGAAGCGCAGCCCAGCAACTCGCGCGCTGGCCTCGGCCAGAAATGGAGCCCGGGCGCGGCTCGCGATCCCCGCCATCCGCGACAGCACGTTCGGCGTCGTCGCTCCCGAGCGCCGAAACTGTAGTTGCCCACGATGACGGCCCAGGGTTCTGCCCCGGGCGTCTCGACGCTCTGCTCCACCAGCAGACGATACGCTCCTGTCTCCCGCAGGTCAGTGCGCGGAATTCAGGTCCGCAGCCAGCTCTTCCTTCGAAATATCGATCAGGTAAAGCTTGAGCTGCGAACCGGTTTCGAGTTGCCGGACCAGGAGAAAAGTAGCCCGCCAGATCGCCTCCAGCGCCTGAAAATCCGGATTGTGCAGAACCGCTCTCATCAGTGCTGCCAATGGCGCGATCGATGACGGCAAGGATCTCCGGCTGGCGGGGATCCGGAGTGCTCACAAGGTGTTTGGCAGCCACGCGTTGCGCGAACTCGCGCACTTCATCGGGCGCACGTTTGGGCCGAGCCTCGGACGCCGCGAGATTCCGTCTGCTCGATCATTTCGTCGAGCAGGCTGCCGGAAGCCAACCGCACGGCGCTGGGCGCAACCGCTGCGCGAGGCTGTCGGCCGGGCTTTGCGCGGCTCCGCGGATGCGGCCGGGCGGAGCCCCAATTCCTCCGCCGCCTGCTTGAAGCGTCGAAGGATCTGCAGGCGGCGCGCAAGGTCGCGCAGCTTTGCCGAATGCCTCGAGATGCTCGGAAAATACGGTCAGGATGAAAATCGTCGAGGTCGCTGAAAACCGCAAGCGCAACGAACCGCTGTCTCCAAGCGGCAACTCAATTTCAGCGCCGAAGCGGGCGAGCACTTCGTCGAAGTTATCTCGATCCACCATGCACGGAGCGGCGTTTACCGATCGTTTGGGAGTCGGAAAGTTCCGCGGTTGGCACGCCCGCTGAAGTCGCCCAATATCGCGACGCAGAAGGGAGTTTCCGAAGAGGGACGGGCGCCGGCGGTGTCTCCGCCGGCCGTCAAGTTGACACCACCGAAGTCGAAGGGTTTCGGCATAGGAGACTCCGTTGGGGCCAGAAACGGACGGCGGCCTTCCGTTATTCGATATCGCTCTTGATGAGATCGAGCCTGCGCAGCCCGTCTTTTGCGTCCTGATTGTTCGGCTGCAATTGCAGGATTTTCTTGTACTCGCTTCGGGCCTTGTCGTATTTTCCCGCTCCCGCATCATCCCGAGCCAGTTTCAGCAGAGTGGGAACATCATTTTGCGAAAGGCCCCCGAGTTCCTCGACCACTTCTGGTTGCTGCGGTTGTTGCACAGGATTCTCTTTCTTGATCTTGACTTTCGTGTCTGCCGGTGGCTTGGCAGGAGGAGGCGGTTGAACGACGACTCTTGGTACTTTTGCCTGTGGCTCAGGGGCCTTCGGCTGTGGTTGCGGTGGCACCTGCTGCGGCGGCTCGGTATGAACCGTCGTCGCGGGTTTCGACTCCACAGTGGCAGCTCCCGTATTGCCCTTTTCCAGCGCCCGAACCGGAACCTTGGTTTCGTTGGTAGGAAAGTACAACACTGCAACCAGTGCCCCTACCAGAACAAGTGCTGACAAGCCCAGAATGACTCTTGCGCGCGTGAGGAACGGACGCTGTTCCAGTTCATCAAGTTCCCGAGTAAGAGAACTGCCCTGCATACCCTGCAAGTCGTCCTCTCTCGGAATGAGATCGGCGACAGCCTCCTGCGCCATGGGCGTCCGTTGAAAAGAAGTGTCGGTGTTCCTTTTATACTCAAAATCACCGGTGACTGGCTGGACCTTCGGGCTCACTTCCCGGTCCGCCGGGATTGGAGTATTCACAATCATGGTGGCGCCAACCGGCGGAGTTTCCTGTTGCGACGCCGCCCCATCGATGACCGACGCCTGCAAACCCGCGACGCGTTCCGGCGAGGTCCAGACCAACTCGGCCAATCCCCTCTGCCCCGCCCCGCCTGCAGCCAGCGCAGGAACTGGGAGAAGCTCGATTCCGGAAAGATCTCGCAAGCTTCGCGAGACATCCTCGCCGATAAGGATCTGACCGGGTTTCGCCAGCCTGAGAGCTCCCTCCACCAATCCGGAGGTCGCAGCCGAAACACTCGGCTGATGAATCAGGATTGCAACGCCGTTGCCCGGCCTGCAGGCAACAAAATCCAGGATTGACATTTGAATGCGCTTAGCCGCGACCAGAGCGTGCCTGGAACTGTCGAAGTGCGCGGCCATCAGCGCGGTCGATTCTTCCGCAATACGGCCGTGGCTCGCCAAAACTAGATCTGCAATCATGTACACAAAAACGCTGTCGGTTTTCCAGGTCAGCGATCCCGGTTGGCCAGACCATTCCGGCCCCCACAAGCGGATGGTGATGTCCGTTGCATCGGGTGCCGGGCCTTCCCACGCGCTCAGCGCTTGGCCTTGGTTGGGAATCTCGAATTCTCGGCTGTCGGTCTTCGGTTCGTAGTGCGCCATTGGACGTGTCTTGGGGGGAACCGATCCGTCGAACGTCGGGAATGTAGGTTACGCCAAAATATGACACGAAGCAAACATTTAGCCAACGACTTATGGCACTCTTGTGCCCCTTACCCGCCACCTAGGCAGGCTTGACTTCGCACGGACAGTGAGTATGATACGGGCACCTGCGCAGGGGAACTACATGACGTTTGCTGTTACCCCGGGGACTCTATGCCACGACGTTGGATGTTTGATGCTGAGTTGCGTCTGTTATCTGCCATCAAAAAAGTTTCACTCGCGCTGATCTTTGTTGCGGTAGCCGGGCCCGCGGTCCACTCCAAAGAGGTTCCACTTTCTGCGATCGAACTGTTTGACGGGCCTAATGGCGCCGCTTACGTTCAGCTCGACGACCTTCTGATCAATGGGAAAACCGAGGTCCGCTCGTGCGGGGGCGCGACGCAGATCAGCAAGTCGAATTACGGCAAGCTCACTAAGATTCCACTCAATTCTTCTGTGACATCGCTGGAACGAGACGCCAAGGGAACAATGAATCTCATCCGTGGCTCCGCGGCGGAGTGTGTGGTTCCGTCGAACCTGAAGTTCGAGAAGGACGAATCGTTCACGCCCGCGCAACTCGCCGACCGCGCGGTTTTGCAGGGTCAGGTCGTAGGTTCGTCGCCGACGGGAGCGGCGACCGTGCCGCCGTTCAAACCGACGGTGAAAATCGTTTTCGTCACAACGCTCGACACGGAACTGGCTGAGTATCTTCGCGCCAATCGCGCCCATTCGGTTGCACAGTGGCAGGACTATCTGGGCCGATATCCGAAAGCGGCCCACACCGATTCTGCCAAGCAAGCCCTCGCCGCTCTGCTCTTGAAAGAGGGCCAAGACGCATTGGCCGCCTACCGCAGTTCGGCCTCCGCCAGCAGCCCTGCTTATTCCGATCTCAAAACGGCGTTTTTGCGCGCCGATCAAGTGCACGATCTGGTTGCCTCCAGCGAAGGTGCTGCCAAGCTGAAGGACAGCGCGCAGTCGGAACTCGTGCTTGTGGCTAACAAGGGGCGAGCCGAGGATCAAGCTTACAAGCAGGCGCTGGCCGAGCACACCGCGGGATATGCTCATCTCGCGAATAGCCGGCAGCTAATCGACCATGCCTTAGAGGTCGATCCCCGCTTCGACCAAGGGCTGGCCCTGCAAAGCGTGGTCTCGGCCGACACTAAGCGGATCGACACAGCCATGGCGAACGCTGAAGGGATGATGTCATCCCAGCGCTACGATGAAGCGGTCAAAACCGTGGCAGAGTTTCGCTCCTTTACTGATGAAGAGCCACGGATCGCTGCCGTCATAAATGGCGCCTACAAAGCCCACTTCGATCGCGGCAAGGCCGCGGCAGCCGATCAGAAGTGGCACGATGCGGTGCAGGAGTATCAGAAAGCCATCGAAGTCAAGCCGACACCGGAGGCCACGGCGGCTCTCAAGCAGGCACAGGAACAGTATCATATCCACGACCAACCAAGTCCGCTGCCGACGCGGCCCTGCAGCAGAGCAGCGCGTTCGAACAGGACAAGCGTTATCATCGAGGCTTACGACGTTCTGGCTGACCTCCCCGAAGCGCAGCGCGCGCTGGTGAAGGATCAGATGCAAGCGCTCGAACCGAATTACGTCAAAGCGCATCGGACGAAGCCAAAAAACTGAACGATGCTCACATTCCGATCCAGGGCAAGATGGACGAGGTCGGCGTGCAGAGGGCGCATGACTATCTGCAGCGCGCCTGCACGTCTGCAACCCGATGATCAGGATCTCAAGCTTCGCCTCGACGTAATCTCCCGAAACCTCAGCGACTACTATGTCGCACAGGCCAAGCATTATTTCGACAAGCCGCTGGGATCAGGAGTCGGGGTCGCCTGGCTGTATCTGGACGAAGCTCAGCAGTACCAGTCGAACCGCGACGATGTGCGCGACGAACGCACAAAGTATTCCGCCATCCACAATATCCGCTCCACACTGTCTATTAAAGTGGTGTTTCGCGATCAGACGTCGCGGCGAGACAGCGCGGGATTCGCCGACCAACTCTCCGACGCCATTGCGACCGGACTGGAAACCACAGCGCTCCCGGTCAGGATAATCCGGGCCGCCGACGCCATCCCCGTAGATCCAAACTTCCAGTTGATCGGCGACGTCCTCGAACACCGGACGATTTCGAAACCTATGATTGAGTCGATCGACTCCGAATACCGCGCGGCCGAAAGAGAAATACCTAACGAGGACTGGAATAAAGCAAACCGCGAGTATGAGGCCGCAACGCTGGACCTGCAGAAAGCGCAAAAAATTCTGGAAGGCAGCTCACGCCCACGGCAAGAAGAAAGAAATCGCTGCCGCCAATAGCGATGTCGAAAATGCGGAGCAGAAAGTCGAGGATGCCCATCGCAAGCTCGATTCCATGCCGAAGACGACTCTGAGTGACGTGGTCAAGCCTTACAGCTATACCCGAAAGACCATCGATTTAAGCGCCGTCGTCGAAATTGGATTCCGCATCGTCGACTCCAATGGCAACACCATCGCAGACCAACCCGTCAATCAAGAGCTCCGACCACAAGCAGTTCGTTCTCTGGAGAACGTCAAACCGGAAGACACCAAGAACGTCAGACAGTCCGGCACGCCGACCCGATGAAACCCAGTTCCTCAGTGATGTCGAAATCGCAGCCCGCATCGCCTTAGTAAAGGAAGTGAAGGAGAGAAGTCGAGTCGCTTCCCGCCAAAATTCTTGCTCAAGCCCGCAAGCGTCTCGCGGATGGCGATACGGATGGCACTGCCGAGGCCTACATCCTCTACCTGAACTCGACTCCAGACACGCAGACGTCGGAGCGCGAGGAGGCCAAGAAGTTCCTGCGGGACCAGTTCAACATGGTCTGGCCGGGCGGTTCGGCTTAACTTTGGGGAATTAAGCTGGCCCAGTCCGCGCGGTAGTAGTAAACTTGTCGGCGCATTCGGGTGTTGGCGAAGTCCATTCCAAGCCACAGGGTGCTCCCCTCACCTTCTGGCCAGTGCAAACTAAGTCCGTGACCGCTCCGAACATCAAACGCATCGGAAAGTACGAAGTGATCGACCTTCTCGGCCGCGGCGGGATGGGTCTGGTCTATCGCGCGTTTGACCGTCAACTGAATCGCGAGGTGGCGATCAAGACGGTGACCGAGGGATTCACTCGGCGACCAGGAAATGCTGCAGCGTTTCTATCGCGAGGCCGCCAAGACGGGTGCGCTGAAGCACCCCAACATCGTGATTGTCTACGATCTGGGCGAGCAGGACGGCTTCCCCTATATCGTGATGGAATATCTGTCCGGCGAACCTCTGGACCGGCTCATCCAGTCCGGACAGCCTCAGCCCCTGGCGTTTAAGCTGAAGATTATCGAGCAAGTCTGCTATGCGCTGGGATACGCTCATCGCAATGACGTGATTCACCGCGACATCAAACCCGCCAACGTCATCGTGCAGTCCGATGGTGTCGTGAAGTTGCTGGATTTCGGAATCGCCCGCCAGGAAAAAACCGACGGCCACCTCACTCGCACCGGGCACGTGATCGGCACTCTGCAGTACATGGCGCCCGAGCGGTTGAAAAACGCGACCTTCGACGGACGGTCTGACATTTTTTCGGTTGGAGTCATGCTGTTCCAGTTACTGACGGGGCAGCTTCCTTTCACGGGCGACTACAGCATCGTGCAGAAAATCCTGTCCGAGAAGCATCCTCCGTTAAACCAATTCCTCGAGGAATATCCCTCCGCTCTGGATGGCATTCTGGATCGTGCCCTGGCGAAGAATCCGGAGGACCGCTATTCCACTGCCGACGAGATGGCGGCAGAGATCTCATCAGTCGCCCACGACTTGAAGAAGGATCAGGTAGCGGAATGGATCCAACGAGCGGAGCGCCTGGTGCAGGAACAGCAGTACACCACGGCGAGAGACGTGCTGCTGCAGTTGTTGAAAGTCGATAGCCAGCATACGGGTGCGCGACAATTGATCGCGCAGGTGCAGTTTAACCTTACGCTCAGGCAGCGGGCGGAGCAGATTCGGCAGTTGCGTGCGCAGGCCAAGCATGCCGCCAGCGACAAGCGGTACGAGGAGGCCATTGAGTATCTGCAGCAAGCCTGCGGGCTTGATCCTACCAGTACGGAACTGTCTGAGCTTCTGGAAGCTATGCGCCAGAAAAAACGGCGCAGGGAGTTGGTTGACGGATACTTGCGGGAGGCTGACGTCGCTCGCGACCGCGGGGATCTGGACTCGGCCGAGGCCGTGATCGCCAAGGCCCTCGAAGTGGACCGCGAAGATTCGCGGGTTCGCGCGGCGCACGTGGCGCTGGGCCGACTGATCGAGGAAGCCGCTCGACAGGCCAAAGCGAGGAAGTTGCTGGAGAATGCGCGCACAGAAATCGGAGCGCGCCACTTTACGGCCGCGATCGAGGCGCTCGCCGAGGTTGAACGGGTTGATCCATCAAATCCGGAATTGATCAGCTTGCAGGCCGCGGCCAAGTCGGGTCGCGAACAGGAACAACGGCGCCGGATTCTGGAGCAACTGCAAAATGAGGTATCGCTCGCTTCCACGGTCGAGGAACTTACGCGCGTGGCACAACTCGTCGACCAGGCTCTGGAGCGCATTCCCACCGAGCCAACTCTGATCAAACTCAAAAGCTACGTGGCGCGGCAACTTCGGGAGGAAGAGATCCGTCGCCGTGTCGATCAGTTGGCTCTGCGCTGCCGCGGTTTGCTGGAGCCGTCGCCTGAAGAAGCCTTGAAGTTGGTGCGCGAGGCGCTGCATGAACTTCCCTGGAACGAGCGCCTGCTCTCGCTGCAATCCACCATTGTGGGGCATATTTCGGCGCGAAATCAGGAGCAAAGCAGGGCGCAGTATTTGACTCGCGCCCATGACGCACTCAGCGGTGGAAGGTACACCGAAGCCTTGCGCATTCTCGAGGCCTGCCAGAAAGAGGGTCTCTCCTCGCCTGAAATCGTCGAATTGATAGACTTCGCGCGTCAGGAAGCCGATCGGGGAATGAGGAGCAGCCAGATCCAGGCATTGCTCAGGCAGGCGCAAGCACTGATGTCGCGTGAAGCCTATGGCGATGTGGTCGCACTGCTCACACCGATCAAGGAGGAACAAGGAGCAGCTTCCCTCCTCTTCCTTCTGGAAGACGCCCGTAACCGGATGGAATCCCGGCAGCGCGAAATCAGCACAGCGCTACAGGCTGCAGAGGCACTGAAGAATCAGGAACAGTACGCGGAGGGGATTCGATTCCTCGAGTCGCAGCCTCCGCAGGTTTTGCAGTGTGAGCCGGTGCAAACCGCCTTGAAACGCTTGCGCGAATCGAATGAAAGCGAATTGGCAACGCTGCGGGGGGTGGGGGCCGCTTACGCTGCGCTGGACCGTCCCGACCTCGGCGCCGGCACTTTGCCGAGTGCAGGTGGAGACGCGGAATCCTCTCTGCTGACCCGAATCGTCCCCGTCTTCGCCTCGCGACGTAAGTCAGTCGCCGACCGCCAACTATCGTTGGCAATCGAGCAGGCGCGGGCGGCAATGGACACCGGAGACAAGAGGCAGGCCGCCAAGGTGCTCAAGGACGCGGCGGCCTTTGCCGAGTACGCCGACAGCAATCTACAAAGCGAGTGGCAAGCTCTCAACAAAAAAGCGGAGAAAGGCAAATTCTTCGGAAGATGAACCGCGAGTAAGCGACCGATCGGCGCCGCCGGTTCGCTGCCTTTGGGTTTTCATCTCCACAGCTGGAGCTGAACAGATTAGATAAGGGCGACGGTCGTTCTGTTCGCATCATTCGCGTGTACCAAGAATGAAGTCTGCGTCGCTTCGGCTGTTTACCGCGGTCTTAACCTGGGGTAGCATTTAACGCCTGCATTAACACCATGAGTCTTGTTATTCAAGCCGCTGGTAACACCGATGTCGGCCTCGTGCGCAAAAACAACGAGGACAATTTCGGATACGACTTACGCTACGGGATTTTCCTGGTCTGCGATGGCATGGGCGGACAGCAAGCCGGGGAATTGGCTAGCAAGATCGCCGTAGATACTGTGCTCGACTACTTCCGCCAGCACAGAACAAATGCGCCTCCGGTGGGCGGAGCCCGGTTCGAAGGCGTCTCCCAACGAGCCGTCGGCCTAGCCACTGCGATTCAGTTGGCAAATCAAGCGATTCACGAATCCAGCGCCAGAGATCTTACGGTTGCAGGCATGGGCTCAACGATTGTCGCGGTCGCAGTGGAGGGCAATCTGTTTTCCATTGCCAACGTCGGCGACAGTCGCATTTACCTCATCCGCAATAACGACGTCGTGCAACTGACTCAACGATCACTCTCTGGTTATGGAACAAGTCAGGCGCGGCCTTATGACGCTGGAAGAGGCGGAACATTCCAACATGCAAAATGTCATCGTGAGGGCCCTCGGAACGGATGACAGCGTGGAGCCTGACTTGGCCGATCATGAATTTAATTCTGGCGACGTGCTGTTGTTGTGCAGCGACGGGATGTCGCGGTACGTCAAGGAAGAAATGATGGCAGAAGCGGTCAAGCAGGACTCACTCGATCAGGCCTGCAGCAATCTCATCGAAGCGGCGAAGAGCGGCGGCAGCGACGACAATATCACCTGTCTTCTGATCCGCGCTGTACATCCTTCGTGGAAAGACCGTTTGTTTGGCCGCCTGTCAGCGCAAAGCGGGCAAAAAAGTTCGACTTAACTCACGACAAGCAAGAATCCCCAGACGGATTCGGGCTGCGGTCCTCTAATGGCCCGCCGCAACCTGAGCAACGCACTTCATGCCCTGCATATCGAAGAACGGATTCGCGGGACCAGTAACCTGCAGTTGAAAGTCATACGACTTCTGTTTTCCATTAGCTAATATGATGGGTTTCCCGTTGGTCTCGTTCACCCACTCCAACTTCCCTGCTCCCAGGTAATGCGCTCTTGCCACGAAGTGGAATGCGGCCCAGGGGCCAGAGAAAGAGTCCAGCGTGTCACCGCCTTTGGTGGTGACCAGGATATCCTCCGGAGCGCCGGTCCAGACGAATGTTTTCTGCGCGCCTTCGCCTGCCAGTGTTTCGCTCCCGATCTTCACCTCGACTCCCTCAAGATTGCTGGGCAATTGTTTCAGCGTGTACGCGAGATGAGGAGGCAGCGAACCGGACGGGTACAGAGTCTCGCTCAGTCCTGCGACGCGATTCAAGAAAGCCAGGAAATTGGAGGAAGGTTTCACGGTTGCCGACGGATTGGCGACATATCGCGATCCTACCTTGAGTACAAATGGCTTCACGTCGTCGTTCAGCTTTTTCCACGCATCGGCGTTCGGCCCGAAGACTGCATAAAGCTGATCCAGCGAGGCATCCTGAGGAGAATTTGGATCGAACGGATACTTGCTCGCCGACACCGGCAAACTGAGAACAGAATCCCTTGCCCGACCCATTCGCGATGTCGATCGGCCCGCGTTTGAGTAAGGCGTCGGCGGCCTTGATCGGCTCCTCGAGCAATCGCCGCACTTGCTCCTGGTTTCCAAACTGGTCATCCACCGGCACGGAAGTGATCGTGTTAGTCACGGCGGTGGAGGCAGCCCCCGCAGATGCCGCCGCCGAAGCCAGCGCGGCCGGATCGGGAGCGCCAGGGCTTGTGGCCAGAGCGTGAATGTCCGTCTGTAATTTGCCCAACGCCTTGATGTAGTCTCCAGTCGCTGCAGAAATGTAGCGATCCGGTGGTTTATCCGCCGGACCCGGAGGTGCGACAGCTTGCACCGGGGCGAATGGGGCTTTTACTTCCGGAGAAGCGATGTCGACGTTGTGGGAAATAAAATAGAGCAGCACCAAAAGAGGGGATGTGGGGGAGGTAAGCTTCTCCAACTTCTTGTCCGCGTCGCCGTTGTCCTTGTAGCCGACGAAATAGGACGTCTTCAAGACTTCATTCCACTCTTTCACGAAATCCTGGTTATAGCGTTCCGTCAGTTTTTGCCGGAGCATCGCCTGGTCGATATCTTGAGCGCCAGTCTTTCCCAGCACCCATTCTTCCCCGCTCATGTAGAGCGCCGGGGTTTTCAGAGCATCCTGCACAAACTGGAAGCCGCTGCGGGTGAACGCTGCTTTGACTTTGTGGTTGCTCACCATGATTCCGACGGAATCTGGATATTGCTCATTAAAGCTGAGGTCACGACTGTTTTGTGAAGCCTTGGACAGAAGTTGTGCGTAAAAGCGATCGATTCCAGCAAACTGCTTCAGATAAGCACGTGCCTGCTCGATCAATATTCGGGAGTTGCCCATCGAAAACGGATTCTCCTTTGCCAGCTCGGCGGCGTAGTAATCGAACTGCAACGCAGCCAGGTCTTTCCGATCGTTATCAATGTCGCGGCCGTCGACCCAATGGGTCATTAATACCGGAGTCAGGAATTCTTTCGTGCTCTTATCGTGATCTGCGGGTTCTGTGGTGATGAGGTAAGCCTTTAGTTCGTTATAGGCCTTTTCGTACGCGTCATTAGGTGCGTTCGGCGCCGGTTTGCCGGGCAACGCCAACAGGTTATCCGCCAGCCGCTTTTGGGTCTCGGCGAACAATATCCGCCGGAAACGATCAAAGTAGACTCGGCTTGGCATCCGTGTAGATCCGATCCCCCGCGTACAAGCCCCAACGCATGCTCCATGGAGCCCCATCGTCTTCGTAGTCGGAAAGCGTAACGAGTTCTCCCCGCAAATGCTCCAACTTCTGCAAGTCGCCGATTCAAGCCGGTTGGCCAGTGCCGGTTTGCAGAGTAGCCAGGTCGGAGACAGCCTCTTGCACTCGCGTTTCCAGCGCACGGTTTCGGAAGAACGAAACCAGGAAGCCCGTGAGGCAAACAAGCCCGACAAGAACCGCAACGCTCAACGCGATGCGGCGAAGCAGATTCACGCGTGAACTGGATCCACTAGTGGCCAGAGCCACGCGGTCTTTTACCAGAACGTCGTTGAACAGGCTGGTCAGGAAGACCCACTGCGGCATGCGGCGAGGGCCCCCACTTCGCACTGCGACCGGCGCCTGCTGCACGTGCGAGGCTCCGGGACGAAAGATTTGCGTCGCGCCAGCGTTCAAGTCCGTCTCGGGCGCTTCGATCGCCATCGAACGAGCGGCAACCACATCATCCACGACGACGGGCCGCACCCCTGTGAAATAAAATCCGCGCAGGAAGGGATTCGTGCCGAGGTGGCTGGGACGCGCCAGATCCACCAGAAACTGCACCAACAGCGTGCGCAGCTTGCTCAGTTCCCTGGGAAACTCATAGATGCCGGGCAGCTTGTCGCTCTTCGTGCTCACGGGGAAGCAGGAGGATCCGTCTCTCCGCCAGGGAGTAAAAGATTTCGTCAAACGCCTTAGTGAGGCGCCGCGTCTCCTCATCCGCATACACTCCGGCGTTCAGCGAACGCAACGGCAAAGTCGCGCCCAGCACCTCGGCGACCTCGTCCTTGCTCATTCCGCGTACGAACTCGGCAAAGAAAGAGATTCGGTCGAGCTTTGTAAACAAAACGTAGACGGGAAAGCTGATCCCAAATATCTGGGAGACCTCCTGAAGCCGCACCGATAGTCTGCGAGCCGCTGATACCGAAGTTTCGCTCGCGCCCTGCTGCAGAAAGTTCTCACAATCAAAGCAAACGATTGCAGCCCGCGGAGCCTGCGCCCGCTTGCCGAGCGCCGCGGAAAATCGCGCAGGCTGCAGCAACTTGACCAGTCGTCGCCAGCGGTCGGCCTGTCCCATCAAGCCGCCGGCGGGATCCACAAAAATTGCTTGTCGCGTGTACCAGATGTTCACTGCCGAAGTGGGCAGCACTTCGTTGTCCCGATATACCTGCCCGGCCAGTAGTTCAGGATCGAGCGCAGAATGGATAAGGACGGTCGTCTTTGTCGAACCGGAGTCCCCAAGAACAAACACCAGCGGAAGACTGCCCAGGTTGCTCCCTTTGCCCAAGGTCGAGTGCTTTAGCCGCCGGATCGCTTCGCGCACCAACGCGTCCAGATCGTCGGTCCCGCCGGGTTGGGAGCCGTCTTCCGCGGTGGGTTCGTTCGCCTTCTTTACTGTGTACTGATACCACAGCGACAACGCAGGCCCCGATCAGCCCCAACAGCGCCAGCACGCCACGCAATATCCAAACATCCGAGCCATGCAGAGGCAGAAATCTGCCCAGAAGCCAAACCAGCACCCAGTAAACCAGCAGTACTAGAATGGTCACCCAAGTACAACTCCGAACCCCCTATCTCGAGTACTTCGGCCACCAACGCGGAGAGCGACGACAACCCCGACATCAAGAATGAACTTGGAAACGATGAATCCACCAGCGCAAGGCCTGCAGTGATAAGCGCCACCTTGCCCAGAACTCGGCTCCAGCGATCCGATTGCACCAGGCGCACAGCGTCGGCGGGAATCGCTCCGCGCGGAGATAACGGGCCCGCCGGACCCCGCATTCGCCGGATCTTCTCCTGGATCGCCGATCATGATGGACCGCAAGTCGCCGCCCGCCGCATAGCGTCCTTTGAAACCGAGCAGCAGACACAGGTAATACACCTCCAGCAGATCGGCCGTTTCGTTGCGAGTCATTGCGGTTCAATGTCTTTTGCAATTCCTGGAAGAAGATTTCCCCAGCCAGTTGATGACCAAACAATTCCGCCTGCAGAGGCAGGCGCGGCCAGTTGGCGAATACCGGATTTCCCGAGCTCAGCACCGATTCATCCAGAAACGCGACGACGGCAAAAATCACCTGCTTCACATCTTCCGGACTGCAGCCCCGACTGCGCGCTTCCTGTTCGGCGACCGCAACGCCTGCCGCATTTGCGCCCGGAACGCTTCCGCATCCTGCACCGCCTGGCGGTTGTAGCGCAGCCGCACCACGGCTGTGAACACTTCCTGAAAACCCAGCGCAAGGTTCCAGCCCGCGCCGGTCCATGGCAGGACTCGATCCGCGATAACTTCCGAACGGTGTAACTTGTGTGGATCCCATGTCAGCTCTCGAGCAACACGATCAGTTCAACTTCGGGCGACGGCAGTTCCCCCGGCACATACACTCCGACGTTCTGCGTCCGCATGATGTGCTCCCAGCACGGGCCGCTGCGGGTAATGACAAAGTACTGGCTGTCGACCTTCGCGGATATCGCTGCCGGCGGAACCTGCATATGGGTTAGTGTCAGTCCCGGCAGAGCCCGTTTCACCAGCTCCGGAACAAATTGCGCGGAACACACTTTCACCAACTGCAAGGTCTTCGAGATCACGTCCGCCTCTCCGACCGGCGATCGCACCCCCAGGATCCAGCGGGAACGTCCCAGGCAGCGTTGGTCCCGGATCTCCCCTTCGTAAAAATAACGCGCCGCCGGTTTCAGCGGAATCACGACCGCTTGCGACGGAACAATAATTTCGAGGTGACGAATAATGTGTTCCTCGAGGTAGGTGAAGCCCGGCCCGGGATCATAGTGGTTATAGGCGGGCAAGCGAACGGGGATTGCTGTCCAGACTGAACGTGCACAGCGCCCCCGCGAGCCGCGACATTTCGCGAAACATTTCTTCGGGATGCCGGTGCTTCGCCAGCAGAATATGCCGCAACGGAGTCAAGCTGGAGTTGATCGCATGCAGAAACCAGAACTGCGCCACCTGGCGGGCAGACATCCCAGTCTGAAATTTTCCACCCGCCTGCTGCTGCTCCTGCGTGACCACGGCGCTTTTCTCTTCCAGAATCTCCACCAGCCGCTGCAGCATCGGCGGTGAGCCGCTCGCTGGAACTCAGGCGCAAGCATGGCGGAACATGGGTCGGATCGTAGACAAAGTGACCAGACTGATCCCGCATCACCCGGGCAATGGGAATCGTCAGCAGATTCTCGTCTTCCGTTGGGCAGCACGACCAGCCGGATATTCTTTCGCCCCAGTTGGACCGGCTTTGCGTCGAGTCCCGTGTTCTCGTCGTGCACCATTTCCACGGTGCTGGTGTAACGAGCATTCCCGGACGGAATCGGATCCAGATCGCAGTTCTGCTGGCCCGGGACCCAGCGGGGAACGGCCAGGGCCACGGTCAAATTGTCGGTGGCGGGCAGAAACTGTTCGGCGAATGTTGTGGGGATCGGGACGCGGATCACACTCAGGAATATCAAATGGCAGGCCGTCCTGAAACATTCCGCGCGCGTGCAGCAGGCTTACGGTTCCATTGCGCAGCGCATCGGCGTCGAGTTGGCAGGCCGCCAGTCCATAAGCGTCTCTCCACAGACTGGCCGTGGCAAAGTGGACGGCCTCCTCGAAGTAGCGGTTCTGCGCCTGAAAATGCTGTGGCGCCAGATACATGCCTTCCGCCCACACTACTCTCGACAGCAACTTCATGCCGCTTCACCTGGTACCAGGAGGCTTACTGCTGTGAGTTGCGCTTCGCTGCCTGACACAAACCTGTGCCTCGCGGCAACATTTTCACGTCTGGCCAGCGATGCTAGGCGACTCAGCTCCCTATTGTCAAGGAATTCAGCGGCTTGCAACCGCCCCTGATGGCTAAAACCCACCCTTCTCCAGCATCCCGGCCGTGACTAGTTTCTTCTCAATGTGCCGCTGCAGGATCTGGATCAGAAACTTACGCAGGTCGGCGGCCTGCGCCTTGGGCATCCCGGCAAAGCTCTCTACCGGAGCGCGGAACATTTGTGCGGCCAGCGTCCGCGACTCGCTGGAAATCTCCGACGACGCCAGGCGTTTGTCATCGGCGCACATCAGGCCATCTGCGAGCGCATGAAAATAGGCGCGGCTGCCGTTCAAGTTGCGGCCGCAGACGGTGCACTCCGTCAACTCTGGCAGGAATCCGACCAGCCGGGTGAGCCATAATTCGAAGTAGGTCACTGGCATCCAGACCTCCGGGCCGTTCAGAACGTGCAGGACCGAAAGCGTGAGCCGAAAAATGGCATCGTTCGATTCGCGATCGGGCAGCAGTTCGTCGAGCAACTCGGCGATGTGTCCCAGCGCGACCGCACGCGCGTAGCTCACCTCCGAGGCCAGTGGAGATTCCAACACCTCGCAAGCGTCAAGCCGCGCAAGTTCCTGCCCCTCGCGCACGTCATAGAACGCGCGGACGTAAGTGAGAGGCTCGAGCGCTCCCCCGAACCGCCGCTTCGATTTCTTCGCCGACCGCGCCACGCCCCGAACCTTGCCCTCCGCGCGCGTAAACAGTGTCACCAGCAAATCAGCCTCGCGGAAGGGATAGGTACGCAACACGATCGCTTCTGATTCTCGGAGGGCCATGGGGATTCGCGCGGTGACGCCCTGATTCTAGTAGAAGGGCGCTCATAACTTCAGTGAACAGCTATAAAATGAGAATCCTCCTCTTCTCGCAAAACGCGCGAAAATGGGCACCCGTGGGGTATCGCGCTCCAGAGTAACCCTGGTAACCACCATCGCAGCACTTTGGGACCCTTTCTTTAGCCTGCGGCTGATGCGAAAGTACAGGTCCTAGAGGACGATGCTGAACTAATCCCAAAGTCATATGCCAACATACACGTTTCGCCTAGCCCTCCGATCTCCGCTGTTAGTCTTTGCAATCCTGCTGGCATTCTCCGGATTGCTGTCCGCGCAGGAGCCTTCTCCTGCGCCCCTGCCGCCATCGTCTTCCCTGGAACCCAAGCAGGCGGAAGTTGACCTGGCTTCCGTCGAGCCTCTGCCGAACGCACCGGGCGACTCCGCCTCTCTCGATAACGGCCTGGCCCTGCCGATAAATCCCGCTATCGCGGCCGTGGTAGCGCCGGTTCCTGTCAGCGCCCGGCCCCAGGAGTTTGCTCCGCATCCGTTCTGGGACCGCGAGAACCGTGCCCTGTTTGTGGCTGTAGGCTCGCTGGCGGCGGCGGACTTTTGCGCGACCCACGCCAACCTGGCCAGCGGAGGGAGAGAACTGAATCCTGTGACCCGGGTGCTCAGCGGCAGCACTCCGGGGCTGGCGGCAAACTTCGCACTGGAAACCGCGAGTACGATCGGTATCAGCTACATGTTCCACAAGACCGGTCACCACAAGCTGGAGCGCATTACGTCACTCGTCAACATTGGCGCCTCCTCCGGCGCGGTGGCATACAGCCGAGCGCATCGCTGATTCAGTAATCGATGGTTTCGGTACTGCCGCTCGATTTCGATATACTTTTAGGACCGTGAAAAGAATTCTGTTCTCTCTTCTGGTGGTGCTGGCGACCGCCTCTGTCGGACTCGCCGGGGAAACGTCCTTTCGCTCCGTGAGAATGCCCGACGCCCAGGGCAAGCCCAAAAAGGCCGTTCTGACTTTCAGCGACAACGATAAGGCGGTGGAAGTGCGCTCGGCCAAGGGTGGCGACTCCGTCAGCATTCCTTATAACCAGATTGACAAGTGCGCGTACGAATACACGACGGAACGCACAATAACTCTCACTGAAGCCAAGAATCACTGGCTAGAGATCGACTATCACAACCAGGATGCGCATAAAGTTCTGGTCCTGCGCATGGCAAAGAAAGACTATTTGCGCATTCTGGATGCAATGAAGGCGCACACGGGTATCGAAGTAGAAGTTCTGGGGAACGCTGACAAGCGTCACGAAAAGATCTGGCACAAGTGAGTGGCAGCCTTTTTGATCTTTCCATCGAAATAGTTTTCTCGGCGAACTTTGCGGATCTTCTTTGAGAACTTTGCGGTTAAATGCTTGTGCTGGTGACAGTGAAAAGCTTCTAACCGCAAAGGTCGCAAAGAAGACGCGAAGAACGCTAAGAAGGGACTTCCATTGATGAATCTGGAGCAGTTTGCTGCCGCGACGTCGCAGGCCTGCAAAACAAGAAGGCGCGCGTCCATCGCAAGGACGCGCGCCTTTGGTCCAGCCAAAGCTAAAGTCCAAGAACTAATGGCCGCTCATCACCGCCCGAAGTACTTGGCATTGCGCTCGGTGAAGGCGTTCCACTTCTCCGGCAGATCGTCGAGGGCAAAGATGGCCGACACCGGACATACCGGAACGCAAGCACCGCAGTCAATACACTCTACCGGGTCGATGTAGAGCAACTCCTCGGTGGCGTAGGCCGGTTCATCTTTCTTGGGATGAATGCAATCCACCGGACACGCATCTACGCATGCGGTATCTTTGGTTCCAATGCACGGCTCAGCGATTACATAGGCCATAAGGGTGTCAGTCTCCTGGAAGGTTCTGCGCTTATTCTACTACCGCAGCGGTGTTGCGACTGGTCATTCTAGCAAGAATGACGACGCTGGTACAGCGGCCATACGCAAATGCAGCAAAAGAAAACGGCCGGCAGATTGACGCTGCCGGCCGTTTCTTGTCGCCTCTAGCGGGATGCGTTACCGACGTCCACCGCCGTGGAACCCACCGCCACCGTGGAATCCGCCGCCTCCTCCATGGAAGCCGCCTCCACCATGAAATCCGCCACCGCCATGGAAGCCGCTCTCCCCATGAAACTCGTGGCCTCCGTGAAAACCCCTGCCCTCATAGCCACGGGCATAGCCACCGCGGTAGCCCCATCCTGGACGACCGTACCCACCACGTCCTCCGTACCAACCGCGTCCAACGTATGGATGGCCCCAGCCGTGGTACCAGGGTCCGGCGCCAATGAACACTCCGCCAGCAAACCACTGAGGACCGTAGTAACCATATGGCGCGCACGCGTACGGATAATATCCGTAGTATCCGTAAGTGCACACCGGAGGCCCGGCCACGTAACCCGGCCCAACCCCAATGCCCACTGCGACCTGCGCCTGCGAGTAAGTCAGCGGCAGCGCCAAAACCGCGAGCAGCGCAAAATATTTTACGTATTTCATGATGTACCTCCTTGCTACTCTCTTCCCAATTTCAAAAGCTCTCACCTATTTGAACTCTCGGAGGGGCAAAAAGTTGCAGGCACAAGCGTGGCTGATTTCAGCCATCCTGGTTGATTTCAACCATTTACAGGCGAGCCGGATGGGTGACCCGAACGGACTGCGGCGTCGCCCCGGCATCCCTCACCCAAACTAAAGTGACCTAGATCAAAAGTGATGAGAGTGCGCTAATAATCTTTAGCCGGTACTACCGACTAACGGACTGGCCATTCCCCATGAACAAACTCACTGTCACAGTTTTGCTGATCACACAAGACAACGACTATCAACGCGAACAGGCGGCCTCGGCGGAGGCGGCCGCCGTCAAACTCGGCGCCAACGTTCAGATCGTTTACGCTAACAACGACGCTGTGCAACAGACCCAGCAGATTTTGAGTTTCGTCCAAGATCCAGGCAAGCGCCCGGATGCCATTCTGGTTGAACCGGTGGGGACGGGCATGCCGCAAATCGCCAAGGCGGCGGTCTCGGCCGGAATTGCATGGGGCATCGTTAATACTGACGTCGATTACATATCCACGCTTCGCCAGCGTGCGCTAGTTCCAGTTTTTTCCATTCTTTCCGACCACGAAGAGATCGGAAAACTACAGGGCCAGCAGATCGGCGCTATCCTCGGAGAAGAGGGATGCGTGCTCTACATCGAGGGGCCCAGCGGACGCGACGTCAGCAGAATGCGAACCAAAGGCATGATGTCGACGAAACCAAACCGTGTGGTCGTGAACACTCTCAAGGGCGACTGGACTCAGCACAGTGGACACCGCGCCATCAAGTCCTGGCTGGCGCTGAGCACGTCGCGAGAAATGCACGTCGGCATGATCGCCTGTCAGAACGACGACATGGCCACGGGAGCGCGCCGGGCCTTCGAGGAAGTGAGCGACATGACCGCGCGCGATGCCTGGCTCAAGCTGCCGATTACGGGTTGCGACGGAGTTCCGAAGTCCGGCCAGACTTGGGTTCGCGAAGGACGGCTTGCGGCCACGGTGATCTCCCCGCCGCTGGTCGGTGATGCGATGCACTTGGTGGCCACCGCCCTGAGAACCGGAACGCAACCGGCGGAACGCACGCTGGTGGCGCCCATTTCCTTCCCGGCGCTGAAAGAACTAGTGAAAGCAAAAGGCCAGGCCGCGCAATAAAGACGTAACCGCTTGCAGTTACGCTGATACCAACGCGCCCTTTTCGCTAGGCTCGTATTCGACAATGTGGCCTGCGACGGCGCTGGCAGCGACCGTCAACGGCGAGGCCAGATACATCTGGCCAGGACCGCTGCGGCCGGGAAAATTGCGATTCTGCGCGCTGATCACCACTTGATCGGGACGCGTTGACACTCCCGGGCCGGCGTTGATGCAGGCGCCGCAACTGGGCTCAATCACCTGCGCGCCGGCCTTGCGGAACACTTCGAGATATCCGCGCCGTACGCAGTAGTCGCGCGTCTCCTGCGACCCAAACTGGACGTAGAACTTCACCGAGTCTGCCACACGCCTGCCGTGTTTGAGCGCGTCGGCTAGGACGAGGGCGTACATATCCATGTCTTCGTTCTTGCCGGCAGTGCAGGTGCCCCCGTAGGCAATCTCGACCGGCACAGGCGTATTCAACTCACGGACATATTTACCGTTGCCAGGGTCGCCGGGAGTGGCGACCATTGGTGTGATCTCGGCGGCGTCGAGTTCGATGACATGGGCATATTGCGCGCCGCGATCGCTGTGCAGGCCAGCGATCATCGACTCGGCGTGCGCGCGGTTCATACCGCGCCGCTCGACCAGGAAATCAACCGCCTTCTTGTCTGGCGCCACGATGCCCGTGAATCCGCCGATTTCGGCTGCCATGTTGGTCATAGTGGCACGCTCGTCAACATTCAATTCTTCGATGGCGTCGCCCGCGTATTCCATCACCTTGGCCAACGCTTTGCCGGTGCGAACGTAGTCGAGGCTCAGAATCTTAAGGATGAAATCCTTGGCAGTCACATTCGCATGTCTCTGGCCGCGAATCACAACCTTCACCGATTCCGGCACTTTCACCCGCACGTCTTTGGTGATCCAGGAATTGAAAACATCGGTGGTGCCGATGCCAAAGGCGACACAGCCGATCGCTCCCACGTGCGGCGTGTGCGAATCCGAGCCAATATCTAACTGCCCTGGCAACGCGTAGCTTTCGAGCACGATCGAGTGGCAAATGCCTTCTGAGCCTTTGCGATCGGTCAGTTCGCCGTGCAGGCGGATGCCTTGCTTCTTGGCGAAATCCTGCTGCTTCAGCTTGAGTTGCGTGGCAAGATCGAGCAAACCGAGCTTTTTCTTTTCTTCCGAGATCACCTCGTCGAGAAATGTGAGGTGGTCGCGGAAAAACAGGATGCTCGCCGGATCGTTTACCTTCGCGTCTTTGCCGACGTTGTGCTCGAAGAATATGGCCGCCATGGGAGTGACGTATTCGTGGCTGAAGCGCAGGTCGGCGCGAGCGAACCCCGTATCGCCCGGCTTGACGGCCGGCACGCCGACGTCACCCTTCTCGTTGATCATGTGCCGGGCAAATATCTTCTCAGCCAGAGTCATCGCGCGGCGTCCACCCACATCTTTGATCGGGGGCAGGAACACCTTCCCTTGCATGCGCGCAACGTTAAACGGAAACAGCCCGCCATACTCAATCACTTGCCGCGTAATCTCATCCTCGCCGCACGTAAATTCGCTCAGAGCGATCTCTTCCCCGGCCCGAATGCGGTCGATCAGCGAGAGGTTGGTGGAAGTCAGTAGACCCAGGTTCTGGCAGTTCTGCTTGTAGATGCGCTCGATGTTCTCTGCGATCACGACGCGGATACCCGCACACATCTCGGCATAAGGCGATTGCTCGCGGCTTGATCCCTTGCCGCGACGCTTGCCGCTCACCGCGCAAACGAAGCCGCCTCGCTTAACGTCGCCACGCCCGATGGGGGTTACGTTGCCGCATTTCAAGCCCAGATACGGAATTTCGCCCAGCGTTTCGTCAAAGTAAAAACAATAGTGCGCCGGGGTGATTTCGTCGGTCGAAATGTCATCTCGCAGCTTGGGATTGTTGGTGGGATTCTTCGTGTCCCAGGGCAGGTCTTCGCCCGCCAGCTGCCGCTTGATAAGTTCAGGGTCTTCGGTCAGGAAAAGAATGCGCCCCTGCAAATGCACTCTGTCCGGACGTTTTTCAATTTTGCGTTCCTGAAGAGAGCTGATCACGCTAGACCTATCACGCTGAATCTGGCTGCCTTGCAAATTCAGGCGGCGGCCGGAAAGGACCGCTGTCCCCACATAGCTATTGTATCGCGCAGCGGCCTAGGGATGGGCGTGAGCCGCTTTGTCAAATTTCTCCCCCGCGCTGATGGCGACGGTAAGGCGGTTTTCTTTCGGCGCCAGGGGACAGGTGGCGTACGGAGTCACGGCGCATGGAGGATTGTAGGCGCGATTAAAATCGAGAACCACCGTCCCATTCACAATCGGCCCGGTATCCAGGAAGCGGCCTCCCGGATAAGTGTCTGCCTTCGCTGTCGGGTCGGAGAACACAAAGAACAGGCCGGTCTTGGCGTCACCTCCAAGAGCGGTGAGCCTCAATTCTTCGCCTTTCAGCTTGAAAACAACGACCCCCGGAACCGGTTCGGCAGAGACGTCACCCAAAGCATTGGGCACTTCCACGGTCTTTTTGCCGTCGGCCGGCACCCAGGTAGCTGTCGTGCGGTAGCTCAGGTCTAGAGGAAAGAACATCATTCCCTTGAAACTGCGAGAGGAGGCGCTCTCCGAATCGCGCACGCGGATCCCCACTCGCTGGCCGCGGACGATGACATGAAAACGCAGGCTACCCATCTCAACCCGTGTCACGTGATCAGAAGTATCCGGGTTTAGCTTGGCGACGCTTGCCGGCTTTCCATCGATGGTGGCCGTGTCGGGCCGCAGACGAAGCGTCACATCTTTTCCATCAAGATCGAACTCGCCGGCGTGCGCAGGACCCTTGGGGAACACAATCGCGTTGCCCGCGTCGGAGCCGAAGGTGTTCGTTCCCGGTTTGAGCCAGAACAGCCCGACCAGCGACAACCAGTTTGCCTTGAGGTCGTCGGTCTGCTCGGCCTTCCATTTCTCAAAGGATTGTACATACTCCGCATCTGGCGCCTCGACTGGCCCAAGCGCGTGGGCCATGGTGCTGGCGGATGTCGCAATCATCACCGCTAGCCCAATCCTTTTAACGCTTCTGTTCATCTTTCGTTGAATCTCCCTACGTTACTTTAAGACTCGGCTCCGGCGAGTTCCGGTTACCGCTGGTTTGCGCGCGGATCAGGCAGAGGCTCGACCCCGCGTCCGGCAAAGATGTCCTGAAACTCATGCACCAACGCATCGTGAACCAGGCCATTTGAGGCCAGCGTCTCGCGGCTGTCGAGTTCAAACGGAGAGCCATCTAAGCGCGTGACCCTGCCCCCGGCTTCCTCAATAATAAGCACGCCTGCGGCCGTATCCCAGGGATTGAGATTGAATTCCCAGAAGCCCTCGAAGCGCCCACAGGCGACGTTGCACAGGTCAAGCGCGGCCGACCCTGCGCGGCGCACACCGTGCGTCCGCAGCGTTATTTGGTGGTAAAAATAAATATTCGGATTCTTGTGCCGCTTGTGGCTGGGAAAGCCCGTCGCCACCAGACATTCCTTAAGCTGCGCGATCTTCGACACATGAATGGCTTTGCCGTTGAGCTGCGCGCCTCGTCCCTGCTCGGCGCTGAAGAGTTCGTCGCGCGTGGGATCGTACACCACCGCGGCGATTCGGCGGCTTGCGTTCGCCGACCGATGCTCTAATGCCATGGACACGCCAAACACGGGGTATCCATGAGCAAAGTTCGTGGTGCCGTCCAACGGATCGACATACCACCGAAACTCGCCGCCCCGATCGTTGAGCCCCTGCTCCTCGCCCATGACGTCATGCGAAGGAAATTGCTGACTGACGCGCTCGCGAATGAGCGTCTCAGAAGCGCGATCAGCCGCTGTCACCAGATCGGCATCGCCCTTGTATTCGATCTTCAGCTTCTGGTGAAAATACTCAAGCAAGAGTGCGCCGGCCTCGCGGGCGACGCCCGCCATGGCCGGAAGAAAACTTTCGGAATGTGCGAGAGCGGATGGCATTAGCCAAGCCTACTTCTTTTTTCCGCCATCCTCGGCGATGTACATGATCTCGTGCTTGAAGATGAAAAGATTCGGCCCACCATCACGCGTCAGTCGCACCATGTTGCGGTCGTAGTATTCGATCCAGCCGCGGACGGTCTGGCCATCCATGAGCTTGACTGAGACCGGTTTTTGTTTTTCCCCCAGGGACTTGAGGAACGCCGCTTCCTCGAATGTGTCTTCCGGAGGGGGAGTCCGGCTGCGTTTCCCGGCATTGGGATTGCCTTGCGGAGGGCGGAAGGACATGCAGGTATTGTACACAAACCGCAGTGCTCCGCGCCGGAACGGCCTATCAGAGCGGGGTTTCACACCATCAACTCTGAGCGCCGAGGCTTCTGGAAAGCGCCTTCCTCGCGAACTGTTTAGAAGCTGATCCGCAGTCCAAATTCAAGCGATCGCGGCGCACCCTGGGCATACGTTCCGGACTGCAAGCCGGCCCGGAACGGCGTCAGGCTTGCATTCGTCACTCCGCCCACGACGTTCGGCGCCAGCACGCCACTCGGCACCAGCGTCGGGTTTGGCCCCGGGAGCATGGAACTGTTCGGTAAATTTCCCGGCAGGAACGCGTTGGCGAAGTTAAATATGTTATAGGCACTCGCGCTGGGCTCGATGGTGAGCCAATCTTTGATTTTAATCGGCCACGCAGCGCGCAGATCGAATGTTTTCAGCCAGGTAGGCCCAGCCGCATCCTGCGGCACCGAAGGTACCGTCGGCATGACCCAACCCAGAGCCGCCATATCGCCGGTCGTCATCACCACAATCGGCGCGGCGCCTGGGCAAGCCGCGTCGGCCACAAGGCAATGGCCCGCCGGGGTAAGGGTGCCGGCGAAATTGGTGTTGTAGGTACTAATCAGGTTCTGCAGCTGAGTAATGTCTTTACCGCCGCGCATGAACTGCCCGATCTGCGTGCCCTTCAAGGGCTCAGGCGGCGCTCCCGAGCCCAAACCGGAACCGATCCAGTCTGAGGCGAAGAGTTCGCCCCCGTTGGTCAATTCCGGGAGCCGTAAGGTTTGTGGCAACGGGCTGAAGAAATGTCCAATGAAGCTCAGCTTCGTAAACCACGGAAGATCCAATGTCCCCCCAAATGAAACCTGATGCTTGCGATCCAGCCCATTCGGCCCCTTGAACTGGAGCGGAAGATCATTGTTGGTAGCGACGCCGGCGAAGTCCTGATCCTGATCCTGGCTGACGAATTTGGAATAGGAGTATGCGACCTGAACGTTGGCAGCCTTGATGCCATGGATCGGGCTCTCAAACCGCTGCACCAGCCTCGCCTGCCAACCGGTGTAGAGGGATCGTCCAATCGTGGAGAGCATGTCGAGCGTACCCAACGAACCATTCCCACCGCCGCTGCCGGTGGTGTTAATCCCGAACGGTGTAACACCCGGGAACGCGCAGAAACTGCACGGCCCGCCTCCGGCGATGGCAGAATTGGAGTCGAGCCCCGCAGCTGAGTATGCCGCCTGCGCCGCCGCTACGCTTCCCAGCCCAGCCACTACGCACTGGGCCTGTCCTGGTCCCGCGATGCAGCCTGGAACGGCGGTCTGGACCTTGTCGCGGGCCGCAATGGCATTGGTGAAGTTGTAGGAGCGCGCCGCACCGCTGTGGTTCGCATCCACGATCAGCAAGTTGTGGGTGCCGATGTTGCGGACGTAGTCCACACTAAAAACCATCCCCGGACGAATCTCCTGCTGGAAACCGAGATTCATTTGGACCGACCGCGGTGTGCGGAAGTCAGGACCGAAAACATCAACGCCGTTGATGTTGCTGGCGCTGAGTGCGGTCGCAACGTAGTTGGGATTGGCTTGAGAGCTGCCATTCGCCGCTGCCGCCGCCTGGAAGGCGTTGCTGAGCGCGAGAATCTGGCTGCCAGCTGTTGAAATCGCAGCTCCGCAAAAGGTGGGCTGTACGCGGTTCGTGGTTGGATCAGTTACCACCGCCGCACCGCCGGCAATCGGAGAATTTACCGCCAGTCCCGCAAGGCTGCCAGGCCAGAAGAAGGTACTCGGGTTGCCTGAGGCACAGACCTGCGGCGTGTAGGCGAACATGCCTTGCGCCGTACGTGCGCGATTGTCGCTCAACGCGTTGCTCAATAGCGAGCTGTCATAGTAAACCCCGGCACCGCCCCGAATGACCGTTTTGCCGTTGCCCCCGACATTCCAGGCAAAGCCGAATTGCGGCGCAAAGTCGGTGTTCGGAAGACGGACTGAATTGGACAATCCGGGCTGCCACTGATTGAGCACAGCGAATGAGCCCAGGTTGCTGTCGACGCGTCCATCATCGCGCACGTAGCGCAGTCCATAGGTCAGGGTGAGATTGTGGCGGAACTTCCACCCGTCGCCGATGTAGGCCTCAACCTGATTGTCGGGCCCTAAACCTCCGCCGTTATAACCGAACGCTTTCCGCCCCGTCGAGAAAATCTGGCCATTGCCGAGTGAAACAAAGTCTGCAGCGTAGGCAGTGGGATCCGCGCTGGTTAGGCAGTTCATGGGCGTTGACCCCGGCAGACACACCCCACTTGCGCCCACCTGCGGACTCGCGAACAGCGCCGCAAACCCACCCGCCTGAATGCGATCAAACGTAACGCCGTAGCGGAAGACGTGATTACCCATTACCCGGGTACCGTCGTAGCGTCCGAGGAGATTCGACTGGAAATTCGCTTGCCCCGCGAATGGACTGGGCCCGCCGCAGTAGGCGCCCACCTTCCCGAGCGCGCAAATCCCACCGACTGGCGCACCTATACTGATACCTAGGCCCGGAATCGGGTTTTGCACTCCGGCGGGAAGCGTCGCCGTATCGTCCCCGATCCCGTTGCGCAGTCTCAAATACTCGAAGCGAATGCTGTGTGTGTAGGCGCCGGTGTTGAAGTCGTAGCCCAAGGTATGAGATGGCGCATGGGTGGCGTTCCTGATTCCCTGGAAAGAACTCGCCGAGCCGAAGGGGCGAATGTCACTTACCTGGTCGAAAGTGAAGCGATAGAAGGCGCGGGCATCCTTGCGGCGCTGCCAATCCAGCCTGCCATCGCCCTGCACTTCGCGGAAAGGCTCCGCCAGTGTGGCGTTCAGAGTGTTAAACGGCGCGGCAAATGACTCACGTGCTGTAAGGTCCTGCATCGTACGCTCGCCGTCGATAAACCAGAAAAGCCTGTCTTTGATCAGTGCGCCGCCGACGCTACCGCCGTACTGCTCACGCTCGAAAGATTGCGCTCCATGGCCGGGCAGAGCCGCCGCACCCTGGTCCCCGCGATAAACTCCGAAACCTTTGGCGTGGAGGGCGTTGTTGCCGGAGCGGGTGGCAATGTTCACCGTGCCCGTGGAGATCGTTTCCGTCGGCAGGTCGAGCGATGACTGGGAAAGATTGAACTCCTGGATGGCGCTGGCGGCAATGTTCTGCGTCGTCGCTCCAACGGTTTCGTCGGAGATGCTGACGCCATCCAACTCGACGCGCGTCGCACGGCCGTATCGCCCCAGGAATGAAATCGACGCGACACCATTCTTGCCGGGGGAAAGAATGCCGCCATCCTGGAGCTGGATGCCGGGGACGAGTTGAGCAAGATCGAAGATGTTGCGCCCGCTGACGGGCAGCAAGTCCATTTGACTGGCGATGAGCACGCTCTGAACCGTCGGTTGCTCCGTATTTACGAACGTCTCCGCCGCCGGAATCGAAACGACCTCAGACTCCTTTCCCGGCTGAAGTTTGAAGTCGACGCCGCTGACGACTGCAACCCGCGCCACCACACCCGCCTCCGCTGTCTTGAAGCCCTTGGCTTCGACGCGCACGGTGTAGTCCCCAGGCAACAATGGCCCGGATGAATAAATCCCGTCGGAGGTCGCCACCTGGACGACGGCCCCAGTGGCTTTGTTCCATATTTTCACCGTGGCGCCAGAGACGGCCGCGCTGCTTTGATCGACAACTATGCCCCGAACGCCGGCCGTGCCGGGAGTGGATTGTGCCATCAACATCGTTGATAACAGCAGGTTCGCGCCAAAAAACACCCAGGCCAGCAGACCACTGCGCTTGCCCGGGGTGCGGGAATTAAGGTTCATCGTCTACCTTTCGTTTCTTCAATTCCAGATGTTTGCTTCCAGATAATCACATCCGGTTGTTTTGTGGCAAAGGATCTCGGGTGTTGCGACGGCTGTTTCCTTGTACTTGAACACCTGCAAATCGCCTTCAAAAATCCGATTTCACCGTGTAATAACCGGCGCGGTGCCTCACATGGTAGGCAGAGGCATCGGGAACACCCTCGACTTTCACCTGGATGCGGCGGAACTCAGAGAACGACGTGCGTTGCGAGGGATAGTACGCCAGCAAGTACTGGGTGCGCAGTTCGTCGCTGATCTTGCGGAATGCATCGTCGAGTTGTGCGATCGAGGTCGCGTAGTAGAACTTGCCTCCGGTATCTTCCGAAAGTTGGATGAGGGCGTGTTCACCGCCTATTTCGCGTCCGGCGCTGTTCTCAATCGGCACGATGATAATGGAGTAGACGATCGCCTCCGCTTCTTCCGCGGCGCGCACGGCCTCCTTATAGTCGACTTTGCTGATGGTGTCTTCACCATCGGTGATCAAGACGATAACTTTGCGCCCCTGGCGCCGGTCGAGAGCGCGTGAGGATAGATAGATTGCGTCGTAGAGCGCCGTCGCCGCTCCCAGGCGAATGTGGTCGATGCTTTCCTCGATCCTTTTGAGATCGGGAGTGAATCCGCGGGTGGCCTCGCTCACGACTTCGCTGAAGCCGTACACGGCAAACGCATCCACTGGCCGCAGGATCGTGCGCACAAAGCGCTTGGCAGACGCCTGCTCCAGCGGCAAATCGCGACGCGTGCTGAGGCTGGTGTCGATGGCGAGAGCGATCGAGAGTGGCAGCGCTGATTCCTTATCGAATACGGAAATTTTTTGCGCGAGTCCGTCTTCCGCGATCGCGAAATTCTCTTTCGTGAGCCCGCCAATGGGGGCGCCGCGTGCGTCGGTCACCGTTACAAAAACGTTGACCAACTTCACGTCCACTTTGAGCGTGGCCGCCGGCTCTGTTTGGCCCTCCTTACCGGAGTCTGGATGTTCCGGGTTTTGCGGTGCGGAGGTCTGCTGTGCCCAAAGGCCGCAACCGAGAATCAGGAGACCTATTGTGAGCAGACTCGTGGCGAGCTTTCTCATCGAGTGACGAAATTATACCTGTATGAAGTCGACGCGCCCTTGTGCCTGGACTCACTGCTCTGCCGGGGTACCTTCCCTGGGAAAAGGGGCTGATTGCGCCGCTTACTTAGATGCCGAGCCCTCATGGGGGCTGCCTCGGGGAGAAGAATTTGCGCGGGGAATTTCGGGAGGAAAGGGCTCCCCATCCGCCCAGACCGCACCGTCGGCGAAATATTCCTTCTTCCAGATGGGAACTGCACGCTTGAGCGTATCGATGAGCCAGCGGCAGGCTTCGAAGGCCGCGGCACGATGAGCCGAGGCCACCGCGATCAACACGCTCGTCTCACCGATTTCGAGCCGCCCCAACCGGTGGACCAGCGCCACGTCGCGAATCTGGAATTGTGCGACGGCCTGCGCGGCCAGGGATTCCATCTCCCGCAACGCCATGGCCTCGTAGGCTTCATAGTCGAGATAGAGAGTCTTGCGTCCGCGAGTCTGGTTCCGGACCACACCCTCAAAAACTAGGACTGCGCCGTCTTCCCCACGCTTTAAGTTTGAGAGCGTGTTCTGGATGTTGATCGGTTCTCGGACGATTTGGGTGTGGGTGGGGAGGGCGGGCTCCTCCGTGCCTCCGCTGACCGGCGGTAGAAGGGCAATTTCGTCCTCTGATTTTAATTTGGTGTCCGGACCGGCGTAGTGCTGGTTCACAGCGACGGCGAGCGATGGCAGCGACTCCTTCAACCGCGGGATCTGGGCTTCGTAGTGCGCCAGGAGATCGCGCATCGATGCCCCCTCCGGCAGTTCGACTACATCAGACACTTTTCCAGCCATGTCCTTCAGCATCCCGAAAAAAAACACGCGCACGCGCATAGGCAAGGGGTGAATGATTGATAGTGTATCGTGAGCGGGGCCGTGAAATGGGTCTGCGGCTGGCTCAGCAGAAATCGTGCGAACGAAAAAAATTGCCAGCCTGCAAGAAGCTGGCAATTCAGTTCAGGGCCGATTCATTTTTAGCGCCGCGTGAGCACCTTCTCATGAACCCCTTCAGGTTCCTTTACCGGCCGAGTCGGTTCGTAATCCTGCTTGGGATCCTTGGGCGGCGTTGACAGGATCTTCGCAGCAGGTCCTTCCGCCACCTCCGGAAGCGAAACGCGCAAGGCTTCGTCGATCGTTTTCACGTAGTGAATCGTGAGGTTCTCCAACTGCTCGGGCGTCAGATCTTCCTCAACGTTCATCTTGTTTTCCGCCGGCAGAATCACGTCGCGCACACCCGCGCGCTTGGCAGCAAGGACTTTCTCCTTGATCCCGCCGACCGGCAGCACGTTGCCGCTCAGCGTGATCTCGCCGGTCATCGCGATGAGCGGCTGGATTCTCCTTTTAGACAACAGCGAGACCAGTGCCGTGGCCATGGTCACGCCAGCCGACGGACCATCTTTCGGAATCGCCCCTGCCGGCACGTGAATATGAATATCGTGTCCGGCAAAGAAATCCTCAGGCACGCCAAGCCGGTCCGCATTCGACCGGACCCAGGTCAGCGCCGCCTGCATGGATTCCTGCATGACCTGGCCGATCTGTCCCGTCATCGTGAATCCGCCCTTGCCTTTCATGGCATTGGCCTCGACAAACAGCACATCGCCACCGGACGGAGTCCAAGCCAGGCCGACGGCCACTCCAGGCCGCTCGGTCCGCTCGGCAATTTCGCCCTCGGTGCGAATCTTGATGCCGCCCAGAAATTCCTGAATGACCTCTTTCGAGACGGTAAGCTTCTCGATTTTGCCTTCGGCCAGTCGCCGCGCCTGCTTACGGCAGATCGTACCGATGGTGCGTTCCAAGCCGCGCACACCAGCTTCCCGCGTGTAGTGCCTAATTATGTAGCGCACAGCTTCCTCTGGAAACTCGATCTGCTCCGCCGTGATCCCGTTTTCGTCAATCTGTCGCGGAATCAGATATTGAAATGCAATGTGAACTTTCTCTTCTTCCGTGTAGCCTTGCAGTTCAATAATTTCCATGCGATCGCGCAACGGCTCGGCGATCGGATCGAGCATGTTGGCGGTCGTGATGAACAGCACCTTCGACAGGTCAAACGTCACGTCGAGATAGTTGTCGCGGAACGACGAGTTCTGCTCGGGATCAAGCGCTTCGAGTAACGCAGACGCCGGATCGCCGCGGAAGTCGCGCCCGACTTTGTCGATTTCGTCGAGCATAAAGACTGGATCCTTTGTCTCCGCCCGGCGAATTCCCTGGATGATCTGTCCCGGCAAGGCTCCAATGTAAGTGCGGCGATGGCCGCGGATTTCGGCTTCATCGTGGACGCCGCCCAGAGAAAGCCGCGTGAATTTGCGGCCCAAAGCCCGGGCGATCGACTTGCCCAGCGAGGTCTTGCCCACGCCGGGAGGTCCGACGAAGCACAGAATCGGGCCTTTCATGTTCGGTTTCAGGCGCCGGACAGACAAGTAGTCCAAAATGCGATCTTTGACCTTCTCCAGGTCGTAATGATCGTGATCGAGAATCTCCTTGGCCTTCGGAATCTCGATTTCCTGTCCCGAGGTTTTAGCCCAAGGCAATACCGCCAGCCACTCGATGTAATTGCGCGTGAGCGAATAATCGGCGGCCATGGGTGACATGCGGGACAGGCGGCCCAATTCCTTGAGCGCTTCCTTCTTCACCTCGTCGGGCATGCCCGCTTCTTCGATCTTCTTCTTCAGGTCCTCGACGTCGCGCTGGCCTTCATCCTGCTCGCCCAGTTCCTTTTGGATGGCCTTCATCTGCTCGCGCAGATAGTACTCGCGCTGCGTCTGCTGCACCCGATCCTGGACTTCGCTCTGGATCTTGTTCCGTAGTTGCTGGACTTCGAGCTCCTTCGCCAGATGCTGATTGATCTTCTGCAGCCGCGCCAGGACGTCGGTAGTCTCAAGCGTGTCCTGCTTGTCGGGCGTCGAAAGCGACGGCAGCGACGAGGCGATGAAGTCCACCAGCCGTCCGGGTTCGTCAATATTCATGGCCACGGTCGAGAGTTCGTCCGAAAGCGTCGGCGAACCAGCGACGATCTGCTGGAACAGGGTCAGAACATTGCGCTGCAGCGCTTCAATCTCGGAGTTCGCGGCCGGGGCTGCGCCCTCCGGCATCGGGATATAGTGCGCCCGCATAAACGGCGTCAACTGGGTGAACTCGCCAAGGTGTACCCGCTCCAAGCCTTCGGCGAACACGAACAGGCTCTGGTTTGGCATCTTGACGACTTTGTGGACGACCGCCGAAGTTCCGATGGTATAGAGGTCGCTCGGCTGCGGGGAATCGACGCGGGCTTCCCGCTGCGCGACAACAATGATGGTCTTGTCCTCGCCCAGAGAGTTGATCAGTTGAACCGAACTTTCCCGGCCCACCGTAAGCGGCAGAACTGCATGCGGGAACAAAACCGTATCCCGAACTGGGAGCACGGGAAGGGCCCGTTGGTCGTTAGTTTCCTTACTTTCCTTAGATTTAGGAGTGCGCTCGACGGGCGTCTGCTGGGTCATAGGTCTCCTTGAGTGTAACTCGCTCAAGTTTAGATGATACTCCTCCGGAAAAGGTTTCAGCGCCCTAATCCAGAGGATCCCCTGTAAGTTCTCCGATTGTAGTCCCTGGCGATGTAATGGGCACCATACCTAAGGTGCAGAGGCTAACGCGGCAGGCAGGCCCTTGCCAAGCATTAAATTACGGCGGAAACTTGGGCGCCGAGGTTCACAAACCTTCCCGCCGACAGGCATTGCCGATGCTCAGGAAAAAGCACCCCCAAGGGCCAAGCAGCAACGCGTGCCTGACAGACCGACCGCGAGCGGCATGCTCACAGTATCGGTAGCTCAAGCACCGGACCGCTTAGCCCCACATCAAACAACTCCAGCAATGGCCTAGCTCCTTAGAATACGTGCTTGGCCTTGTCGCCGCGGAAAACCAACTCCTGCAGCACTCGCTCGTTCGCTGCGTTCAGCACGTAAACCGTCTGATCTTTCGGTGCTTTCTGCGCCAGCGGGACCAGCGTGCACTTCACCTTCACCTCGGGGCTCTTCGTTCCCAAGAGCTGGAACACCATGATATGCTCCTGCCCTTCCATGGTGTGCCGGATCTTGTAATCCCCTGCGGGGAGTACATCTGTTCCTACGTGAACGGGCGCAACGAATGTGATTCGATAGGTATCGCGAATGCCGAGGTTCTCTCCTGCCGCTGCAGCCAGCGAGACCAGGGCCAACACACACAAGAACATACCGACGATTCTCAATGAACGCATACACTCTCCTTCAGAATAATTCCGTGCGTCCCACGACACATCAAGCCCAGGACGTCACATTTAGTCTAGGAGTATGCTTACAGGCCGAATGTGTGCCGCGTCACAGCGGCTTGTGATGGCGCGCAACTGTCCCGATCTTGAGTTTCATCTTGGAGTGCAGGGAGGTAACCCACAGATCCCAAGCCTCTTTTTGAGTTCCGCGCTCAAAAACGTCTTTACAATTCAGGCGGCCGGGTAGATCCCCAGCACTTTCACAAACTCGGCCACCTCACCCAAATGACGCAGCGCGTTGCCCGCGGGTTCGTCGTCACCCCGCAGGAAGTCGACGTAGAACACATACTCCCAGGGCCGCCCGCGCATGGGCCGCGACTCGATCTTGCTCAAGCTGATGTCGCGCAGGGCAAAGACGCTCAGCGACTTGAAAAGTGCGCCTGGGACGTTTCTGACTTTGAAAGCGATGGAAGTCTTGTTCGACCCGCGGGGAATCAGGCGGCTGTAATCAGCGACATTCTTTGCCCCACCGGCCCGGCTTCTGGGACTGCGCCTCAGTTTGCGAATCAGGAAAAAACGGGTGAAGTTCCGCTTGTCGTCTTCGACGCTGGCCTGAAGGATTTTGCCGCCGTATTCGCGGGCCGCCTGCCGGCCAGCGATCCCCGCCGCGTCGTTCAGTTGGTTGGTCGTGACGTGCTTCACGCTACCCGCCGTGTCGTAGAACGGAACTGCCTCGATTTGAGGATGGCGCCGGAAGAAGTCTCGACACTGGTCGAGCGCCACAGGATGCGACAGCACCTTCCGCAGCGATGCCAGCTTCACTCCGGGCGCGGCAATCACATTGTGCACAATGCGCAGCAGATACTCAGCCTGAATGAAGACGTCTCGGGCTACGAGGAGGTCCGCATGCTCGGCCACCGTTCCCGCGAGCGTGTTCTCGATCGGTATCACCGCGGCGTTCACCGATCCTCTTTCGACGCAGTCGAAAACCTCCACCGATCGTGCGCACGGCACAACCGAACAACGCGGCAGCATCTTCTCCGCCGCTTCGTGACTGAATGACCCGAGTTCCCCCTGGATGGCAACCTTCATGGAGTTCTGCCTGACATGGCAAGGTACTGAAGAAAGTGTCCGATGGCAAATGCATGCGGCAGCGGCGCCTCATCGCGCCAACTCCTTCCTCATGACCAGCGCATCCACACCGTTCGAGTAATAGCGAGGCCAGGTGCGGACCACGGTGTAGCCGTGGCGCTTGTAGAAGGACAAGGCCGCCCGATTGTCGACTGCAGTTTCCAGGCCGACGGCTCTCGATCCCGCCGCCTGCAGGCGCTCTTCCGCCGCTCGCAACAGTAACGATCCGACCCCCGAGCGCCGCGCAGCCGCGATTACATCAATGGTAATGATGTGCCCAGTTGGCCCGCCGTAGGCCACGATGAATCCCGCGATTGTTGCGTCGTCGGGGTCGGCTGCCACCAACGTGAACGCTCCCTTGCTCCGCATATAAATCTTCAGCTCCTGGCGCGAATAGGAGATTCCCGGTGGAAAGCATTCTTGGTCAATCCGCCACAGCGCTTCGAAGTCTTGTGGTTTGAAATCGCGGATCGCGAAGGGCACGGGGCCATTGTAGTCGCAATGAATCGCAATTTTTTGCAACCGCAAATAGAGCCCGAACGCCCTCGTTTTCCACAGTTCTCAGATAGGAGGGCGAAAAAAATGTTCGCGAGGGCCTGTTCGCCCCTTGCCCCGGTTCCTATCTCAGACGTACCATCTGGAGAGAGGAAGCGTGTGGGGCGCCTTCTGCTCATCGACGCCGTGGGTTCGGTGGCCATCCTGGGGGTGTGGTATCTCCTGTTCGCCGCTTACAACCGGCGCAAGGGCACGGAAGCTCTGCGGTGGGTAGAGTCGGCCTGCGCCGGCAAGGGACGTCTTGTCGATTGTCGCTGGCTCAACAGCTCCCGCCTCTACGCCCGCCTGCAGTTCCGGTCGCGCAGCTTCGAAAATGCACGCCTCACCATGCGCTTTCGGCCTCGCGCCCTTCCCTTGCAGTGGTTGCTGAGCTGCTGGCGTAAACAGAAGGAAACCCTGACATTCGAAGCCGACCTGGGCGGTGCCCCCAGCTTTCATCTCGAAGTCGTGCGGCATCGGTGGTGCGCTCACAGCCGCGGCGCGACCGCCAGCCGCCGCGACGAACGCCAATGGGATATCTACGAGCCCGGCCCGGTGATTCTCACCACGCGCACTCACTGGAAACAGGATCCTGCCGCCGAACTGAGCGCGCTGATGGCCGTCCGCCACCAGGACGTGCTACAGGTTCGCTTCCGCCCCGAATCCCCGCAATTCACCGCGACCATCAAACTCGACGCCCTCGACGATCCCCGCGCCGCTGCCAGCTTCCTCACAACCATGCGCGAATTGGCTGCTGGCGCTTCAGCGCACCGGCGGTAAGCACAAGCCTTCAGATCGCAGGAGGTCTCCCTATGACAGAATTCCCTGTGAATCCAACTCGTTTCGACCCGTACAAGAACTTCAAGTTCAGAATCAAATGGGATGGCCAGTACGTAGCGGGAGTCTCGAAGATCAGCCCTCTAAAACGCACAACAGAAGTGATTGAGCATCGGGAAGGCGGCGATCCCAGTACAAACCGGAAATCACCGGGGCGAACCGTGTTCGAGCCTATTACCTTGGAGCGAGCCTTGACCTACGATCACGCTTTTGAAGACTGGGCGAATCTGGTGTGGAAGCTCGGTGCAAATCCTGAGACTGCCCTCGCGAACTTCCGCAAAGACATTCTCATTGATGTCTTCAATGAGGCCGGGCAGAAGATATTTTCTTACAAGGTGTACCGCTGTTGGGTTTCGGAGTACCAGGCGTTGCCTGACCTGGATGCGAACGCCGGCGCAGTCGCCATCGAGCACATCAAGCTTGAGAATGAGGGATGGGAGCGCGACTCATCCGTGACTGAACCGAAAGAGCCGCCAACAGACTGACCTGCACTCCTGTACTACGATTATAGGGCGACCGTCGATTACACACGCCTGCAGTTATGAAGTAGACTGCGCACATGCGCCAAGGGTCCCTCCACCTTTTTCGCTTTGCGGGAGTTGATGTATTCCTGCACTGGTCCTGGTTTCTGGTGGCAGTCTTTGAAATCCAGAGCCGTGCCGGGAGTTACTCGTCTCTGACCTGGAACGTGCTGGAGTATCTGGCACTGTTCTTAATCGTGATGCTTCACGAGTTCGGGCACGCCCTGGCTTGCCGCCAAGTGGGCGGCAGGGCGGACCAGATCGTCCTGTGGCCCCTCGGCGGAGTCGCTTATGTAGACCCGCCGCCAAGGCCCGGTGCCACGTTGTGGAGCATCGCCGCAGGCCCGTTGGTGAATGTGGCTCTGTTGCCGATTTTGGGCTATGCGGCTGTACTCGGTCACTTCCAGTTATGGACCGAAACCGGCCCGAATTTCTATCAACTTTTGCCATCAGTCTTCTGGATCAACTTCGGTCTTCTGGCCTTCAACATTCTTCCCATCTATCCTCTGGATGGCGGCCAGATCCTTCGCTCTGTGCTCTGGTTTGTGCTAGGACGCGCCCGCAGTTTGATGGTGGCGACGATCATTGGCCTTGTTGGCATCGCAGGGTTTATCGGCCTCGCGCTTTGGCAAAGATCGGTGTGGTATGGAGCCCTTGCAGTCTTCATGCTCATGAATTGCTGGGGTGGGCTGCGACACGCACAAGCGCTTCTTAAGTTGGCGAAGGTGCCGCGACGAGAAGGGTTTACCTGCCCGAGTTGCAAGACAGCGCCGCCGGTGGGGGATTATTGGAAATGCGGCCATTGCGGGCAGCCATTCGACACCTTCCAAACTGGGGCCGTCTGCCCACACTGCGGCGCTCAGTTCGCCCTGACGCGGTGCTTGGACTGCGGCCACCAGCACCCCTTCAGCGAGTGGACCTCTCCCTATCTTGTCGCTCCACCACTGTAATCGCTGTAACTGTGTGATCCCTGTCATGATCGAGCGGCGGCATATCGCTTTCGCAGAACCGGCGTAGACCCGGCGCGAATAAATCCCTTTTATGCCGTGCATCAGCTTTTTCGATTGGCTGCCCCGTTCAGCCAGCGTTATTCTTCCCTGTCCTGAGTCAGTGTGTTGAAACCAGCCATTTCAACTCCCCGGCTTTCTTAAGGTTGCATTGCCCGAAATCTGGCGTCTTACATCGAAGGAGACTGAACCACATCCATGTCCAATGAACTGCGCAATTTTCTGGCACTCTCGTACGACGAACTGGAGGAACTGAACCTAAGGGCGAAAGAGCAGCGCTTGAAACGGCTCGCTCCCGACAAAATCCGCGAGGACCGGCTTAAGTACCTGACCGACGAGAAGCGCATTAAGGCCTTGACCGTGCTGTTCAGCGATCTGGAAGGCCGGTTGCACATGCTCGATTACGACAAGAAGTTCCTGCTGAAGAGTTATGACAACCTGACGTTTGACGGCTCATCGATTCGTGGGTTCACCGCCCAGCGCGAGAGCGATCTGCGCCTGGGCATCGACTGGGGCGCCTTTTACTGGGGTCCGGCCGACGTGTTTGGACCCGGCAAAGTTCTCGCCTTCGGCGAAGTCATCGACAAGAACGGCGAACCTTACAGCGCCGATATTCGCAGCGTGCTCAAGTTGTTCGCAACTGAGATGCACAAGAAAAACGGCTACACGCTGAACGCTGCGAATGAGATTGAAGGCTTCCTCTTTCAGGGCCCGGAAGCGGAGCGCGTTTATCACGAGACTGGCAAGTTCGAATACGTCAACACCGGCGGCTATTATCACTCGCTTCCCGGCGATCCGCTGCGCACCTTTATCGACACGACGGCGGAAGTGCAGCGTTCCATGGGCTTCCAGAACGAAAAAGACCATCCCGAGGTCGCGCCTTCGCAGTTTGAAATCAACTACGGCTACGGCGAAGTGGTGGCAGCCGCAGATCAGATTCAGCTCTACAAGTTGATCTGCCGCCAGGTGGCCCGCAACATGGGCCTTACGGCATCATTCCTGCCGAAACCCGTGGTTGGCGTGAACGGAAGCGGCATGCACACCAACGTCTCGGTGAGCGCGGACGGCAAAAACCTGTTCTGGGATCCCAAGGGCGAGGAGAAACTCAGCAAGCTGGGCTATGAATTTCTTGACCGCATACTCACCCACGGTAACGATCTTTGCCTGGTCTTTAACTCCAGCGTGAACGCCTATCGCCGGCTTGACCCGCACTTCGAGGCGCCAAACCAGCTCAAGGCCTCGGCTGTCGACCGCGGCGCCATGATCCGCATCCCCATCGGCAACGAACGCAGCATGCGTACCGAAGTGCGCGCGGTCGCGCCCGACGCCAATCCTTACCTGGTCATGCTCGCGATCTTCAAGACTGGTCTGGAAGGAACCACGGCGAAGATCAAGGACTTGCGCCAGGGGAAGGAACGCTATTTACCCGACAACATCTACACGGCGATCGATGACTTCCGCAAAGCCGAGTGGACTTCCAAGATGCTGGGCAAGGATGTAAAAGCGCGCTACGCAGACTTGAAGCAGGCCTCCGCCGACCGCTGCCCGCGGCTGCTGGGGACGGTGGTGAAGGCTGCCGAAGTGCAGTTCCACCATGAGGTCTACAACCAGTTCTTGTGGAATCTGTTTTAGGAGCTGCTGACAAAAGCCGCTTGTGCAGAGACTACTGAGACGCATAAAAGCAGGTCCCATCCTTTGCTGGGACCTTTTGCTTCATCAAAGGAACAACCTGGGCCTGCTACCTCGGCTTCCGGAATTTGGGAAAGCCGAAGACCAAGCCGCCCCCGTCACTCGTTGAGGGATGGCACGTAGAAGAAAATCCGCTCTCCTACCCACCAATGTTGTGGCTGTTGAAAAACTCACTCACCGGAAAATCGTCGAAAAAACTTGGCGATGGGAAGCCCTACCAACGACGATCTCTGTTTTGGTAGACATTTTCTACCTCCCAAATTCCGGCTGTTTTGACAAAACGGGAGTTTTTCAACAGCGTAGGGCCCGGCCGGTGGTCGGGGCAAAGCGGAAAGGAACTTGTCTTGGCCGCCCCATTTCTACATCCTGAGATGGAGCGACAGGCAATGGGAAGTAGGCCGTAGTGTCAGTGGTGGGTTTTCGGACACCGAACAACAGCGTGGCTCCAAGTTTCGTGCGCAGGGCAGTGGTTAACAGTTGGCGCAAGCCAACTGATTCCGATTGGAAGAGTACCTTCGATGGCGCAGCTTGGCCGTTGCTTGCAGCTCAGAAAACGAGCAACCAGTGAACAAGAAACAGGGCGATAATCTGCAGCCGCCGAAAGCGAAATCCAAGCGGCGGAGACGAAACAAAGGAATGTGTTTGGAAGACCGGCCGGTGTTGGAGCCGAATGCAGCCGGTATCGACGTTGGCGCACGAGAAATGTTTGTAGCCGTGCCTCCAGGGCGGGACGAAAATCCCGTGCGGGTATTTGCAACCTTCACCGAAGATCTGGAGCGCTTAACCGATTGGCTCGAGCAGTGCGGGGTGACGACGGTGGCGCTAGAATCCACTGGAGTGTATTGGATTCCACTGTTCGAGATTCTCGAACAACGAGGCATACGCCCCTGTTTGGTGAATGCCCGCCACATGAAGAACGTACCTGGACGGCGCACCGACTGGCACGAATGCCAATGGTTACAGTTCCTGCACTCGGTGGGATTACTGCGAGCTGCATTTCGGCCTGGGCAGGACGTCTGCGCTGTGCGGACCATACTGCGGCACCGGAACGAATTGGTCGCAGCGGCCAGTCAACACGTGCAGCACATGCACAAGGCGCTGACGCAAATGAACCTGCAAATCCATCATGTCATCAGTGATATCACCGGGTTGACGGGCCGTGCCATTGTGGACGCCATTCTGGCTGGACAACGGGACGGCGCAGAGCTCGCCAAGCTGCGGGATCCACACATCAAAGCCGACACCGAGACTATCCGAAAATCACTGGAAGGCAACTGGCGGCCCGAGCATCTGTTTACCCTCGGTCAATCGCGTGATCTGTACCGCATCTATCAGCAACAGATCGTAAACTGCGATCTGGAAATCGAGAAGATGCTGCAGGGGTTCGCGCCGCGCATCGACCCCGGGGAAAGACCGTTACCACCGGACCGGAAACGAAATCGAGCCGGAAGCAAAAGGAGAAGGAAGAACGGGCATCCCCACCCAGAGTTCGATCTGCGTACCGAAGCCTATAAACTCTTCGGAGTAGATGTCAGTCAAATTCCAGGCTTAGAGGAAAACGCGTTGCCTCTGTTCAGTGAGGTCGGCCGCGACATGTCGCGGTGGCCCAGCGCGGCACACTTTGTTTCCTGGCTTGCACTCTGTCCGGACAACGACATCAGCGGCGGGAAGCTGTTGTGGCGTGGAGCCCGAAGGGTCAAGAACCGGGCTGGCCATTTATTCCGCATGGCCGCTTATGCCCTCCATCGCAGCCTCACCCCCTTGGGCAACTACCTGCGTCGAATGAAAGCCAAGCTGGGCCCCCAAGCTGCCACCATGGCAACCGCCCATAAGATCGCAGTGATCTTTTACACCATGATCAAGAACCAAGTCGAATATGACGAGACCATTTGGGATGCCAGAGACGCCCAGAGGGAGAAAAAGTTGCAAGCAAAACTTAAACGGCAAGCCAAACAACTGGGCTACGAGCTCGTTCCCATTGAACCCCAGGCCGCATAACTAAACGTTCAGCATCCGGGACAGTTCCTTGGAAGCCACGCCTGCTTACGTCAATTGAGCAGCGGCAGGAGGACTCGATGTGCCGTGCATCTCACTAGCCTGGCCACGCGCTGGGTTCCTGCTGGCCGTTCGCGCTGACCGTTCGTCCTGGCAGTCCGTCCTTACCAAGGACAGGCTCTAAGGTTGGGCTGCCAGAATCGGGTTTCTTCCTTCTACGCGCGAACTGTGATGCCAGTCACTGCGGACCTGGCCAAGGTAGGGTAGCTTGTGCGCGTGCCTGGGTCATGAGTTCACAGCCATCGGTGACTGACACCCCGGGGGCGAGGACATCCCGGGCGAGCACCCGATCAACAACAAAAAATTTCCCCATTTGCAGAGCAAGCTGCTGCGGTTGTTCGCAGGAGTCCGGGAGGAGCGCGAATCGCTGGCTCTGCAGCCGTAACCAAGCTGCCCACCTGCCGCGCACTCCTCAGGTAAAGACAAAATCGTACGTGTGAGGAGGACTACTTATGAACGGCAGAAGACTTTCCATCGGCCTGCGGGCAGCTTTAGCGATCGTTACTGTGACCCTGTTCGTGACCAGCAGCTGGGCGCAGGCTCCCTGGGAAAAGGTGCTGTATAACTTCAACGGCGATGACTGGCCCAGCGGCGGCCTAGTCATGGATACCCGCGGCAATCTCTACGGCACGACCTACCTTGGCGGCATTGTAAACGGCTGCTATGACGGCTGGTGCGGTACGGTGTTCCAGTTGTCGCACAAAGTGGGTGGGGGCTGGGCGTACACGGTGCTGCATACGTTCAACGGTGCGGACGGGGGCAATCCCGCGGCCGGCCTGATCTTCGATGCCCGCGGCAATCTCTACGGCACGACCAGGGTCGGTGGGGCTCGCGGCTACGGTACGGTGTTCCAGTTGAGGCAACAAGGGGTTGGGCGCTGGACGGAGAGGGTACTGCACAGCTTCAACCCCGAAACGGATGGGGGCTTTCCCACGGACAGCCTGATCCTGGATGCTCGCGGCAATCTCTACGGCACGACGACATTAGGCACAGTGTTTGAGCTGTCTCCCGAAGCGGACGGGAACTGGACTGAGAAGGTGCTGTATCGCCCCACGGGCGGTCCGTTCGGGGCAAATCCCGAGGCCGGCCTAGTCATGGACACCCGTGGCAATCTCTACGGGACGACCTACTATGGCGGCAACCCTAATTACGACTGCGGTATGGTGTTCGAGTTGTCGCCCCAAGCTGGCGGCGGCTGGACAGGAACGGTGCTGCATACGTTCAACCAGTTGGACGGGTGCAATCCCGCAGCCGGCGTGATCTTCGATGGCGCCGGTAATCTCTACGGCACGACGGCAGTGGGCGGCGACTACAGGGAGGGTTGCGGGAACGGCTGCGGTACGGTGTTCGAGTTGTCGCCCGAAGCGGGCGGGGGCTGGACGGAGAAGGTGCTTGACTACGGTGGTTACGACGCCTATCCCTCCGGCCTGATCGTCGATGCCGCCGGCAATCTCTACGGCACGACTTTTTCGGACGGCGCTTTCGGCGACGGCACGGTGTTCGAGATGTCGCCCGACGCGGACGGGGGATGGACGTATACGGTGCTGCACAGCTTTGACCCCAAGTGCCACGACGGCGCGGTCGTTCCCAACGGCGGCAGCCTTATCTTCGACGCCGCTGGCAATCTCTACGGCATGACGAGCGGTGGCGGCGCTTACGGCTACGGCACGGTGTTCGAGATCGTGCGTTAGCTTGATGCTCCGGCCCGCCGAGTGGTTATTTCGTGCGAGTCGCTGGTCGAGCAGAAAGTGTAGCGTTCTCAGATCGGGGGATGCTTGCCCATCCCCAATTGTGGATGGCGCTGCTCTTTTGCTGACCGACCAGGCGAACATCATCGCGATTGGTGACGTAAAATCCCTGTTACACTCATCGACCCGGTTGGGAGGAATACCCCCGCTCCGCGTTGACTCCTGCGGCGCATATATCTAAGATGAGTTGCTTCGTCGACGGGCGTCGGAATCATTCCCGCTTGCAAGGATCACGATCTAACTCGAAGGCGGCCTCATGTCGGACGGCGTAACCGGACCCACAAGACCCCGCAGTCGTTTTGTCGCAATCGCGACCGATCTTCACTTTTGGATCCCGCTGTGCGTACTCTTGGGCGGCCTGCTGCTGCTGGATAAACTCCGCTGAAATCATCAGGGGGCATCGTGGAGGCTGGAACAGCCGGGGCTGTTCATAGTCGAATGGATGTCGCGCGCCTGCGCAGCCTGCAAGGGCTCGGCATTTTCTGCGGCTTCGCTGCTGGAGCGTGGCTGGGCGGCGCGGAAGCGCCAATCAAGCTCGTCAACCCTGACATTTCGCCCATCACCGTTTCGCTCATCATGGTTTGTGGAGTTTTCCTGGCGCGATGGAGTGTCCCGGCTCTGGTTCGCGGCACATCACACGTGCGCAACGACGTTCGCCAGGCGCCGCACTTGGTCGTCTGGGCCGTGCTTGCCGGATGCATGTGGGCCGTCGCCAACACCCTGACGATCTATGCCATCCGCAACGTGGGGCTGAGCATCGCCTTTCCGCTCTGGAACACAAACGGCTTGCTCGGCATCTTCTGGGGATTTCTTCTCTTCAACGAACTGCACTATGCCGGATGGAAGCGCTGGCTTGGCGTTTTGGGTGGTGCGGCCAGCATGTTCGGAGGAGCCACGCTGTTGGCCATCGCTTCGTCGCACCAGGCCGCACCCGGCAAAGCCGCGCTCGGCGTGTTCGCAGCGCTGGGCGCGGGCGTCCTTTGGGGAACCATGTACATTCCCTACCGCAAAGCGTACCTGACCGGCATGAATCCGCTTTCCTTCATCACGTTCTTCACCATCGGCGAATTGGCGACCATGACTCTGCTTGCTATCGGCTATCGCGGCGCGTCGCCACTCTGGCACGAACTCGTCAGTGCTCGAACCGTGCTGTTCTGGCTGATGCTGGGCGGCTTCGTCTGGGTAATCGGCGACCTATTCCAGCAATTCGCCACAAAGTACGTCGGCATCAGCCGTGGCATCCCGCTCTCGAACACGAATCAACTCTGGGGACTGCTGTGGGGCATCTTCGTTTTTCACGAACTGCAAGGCGGCGGCCGTACCGTTTATGCACAAGTGGCTGGCGGATCCTTTCTGATGGCATTGGGAGCGGTGGGGATTGCGCTTTCGTCCGCGACCGAACGCGAGCATTCGTCCTGGCAGGATGCCGCGGATCGAGAAGGGCAACGATACGGCGTCGAAGAAATATACGTCCGCGCCGGCATGGAAGGCCGCGCACACGAAGCTAGCCCGAACAGGCGGACCCTGCTCGACTGGCTGCTCATTGCCGGGACCACCGGTCTGTTTGTCGTTCTGGCCGCAATGGCGAACTTCCCGCACGTCGAGATTAGCCTGTCCTGGGCGCTCGCACTTGCCGCCGCCATGCTCGCGCTGCTCCTGACCTGCGGCATCTTCCTCTGGCGCACCACGGATTTTCGATGAAGATTTGTGCCTCGTTATGTTGGTTTGGTTCTAGACAAACCCGCCCGGATGGCTAGACTGTTCGGGTACAAAGGAGACTTCCCGTGAAATCCAATATCTCGGCCCTATGCTTGTTTGTGCTTGCGGCTGGCGCGGTTCAGGCGGCGCAAATCAATCCATACAAAGAAGGCACGCCCGGCGTAACCGGCTATCGCTCCGAGGTTCTCTCCGAGGTGATCGTTCAGGAGGACAAATTCACCCGCCTGGCCGAAGCCATTCCCGCCGAAAAGTACACGTGGCGCCCCTCGGCCGACGTGCGCTCATTCGCCGAAGTCTTCCTCCACGTCAGCGCCGCGAATTACAACCTCTACAAACTCGTGGGCACTCCACCGCCGGCCGGGCTGGACTTGAAAGGCCTCGAGAAGTCCACCACTGATAAAGCCAAAGTTGTCGCCACTCTCAAAGATTCCTACGCCCACGCCAAGCAGGCGATCAAAGCCATGCCCGACGCCGATCTCGAAAAGAGCCTGGATTGGTTCGGCGGCAAGAACACGGAACGCGGTATTCTGCTGTTCATCGTCCGCCACGGAGCCGAGCATCTGGGACAGTCCATCGCATACGCGCGCTTTATCGGCGTGGTTCCTCCGTGGACCGCAGACGCGCAAAGCAAGCAACCAGAAAAGAAGGAAGCGCCGAAACAAAACCAGTAGCAAGTCACGACACTGTTTCTACTTCAGCGGTAAACCCACGTTTAGCACCGTGCCACCGCAATATGACCACTGGAGACAACGCCGAATTCGTGAGTTGATCCCCGGAACGTCCCATCCCTCGCTTGGATGATGGTGGCCGGATACGCTCCCACCGCCGCGGCGTGCAGATTCTGCGGCTATGCTAGATTCAGAAGTTTGATGAATTCCGCCCCCACCATCTCCACTCAGGGACTCACCCGCCGGTTCGGCGATCTCATTGCCGTCGAAAACGTCGACTTGCGGGTCGCCCCCGGTCAATTCTTCGGTTTTCTGGGGCCGAACGGCGCGGGAAAATCCACCACCATCAAAATGCTGACCGGGCTTCTGGCGCCGAGTTCGGGACGAATCGAAATCCTCGGCCTCGATCTGAACGCCCACCCCGTCGAAGTGAAGCGCCAGATCGGCGTCGTGCCTGAAGGTATGGCGCTATTCGGCCGGCTCACCGGCGCCGAATTTCTGAGTTTCGCCGGACGCATGTACGGCCTCGACCGCGAAACTGCAGCCAAGCGTGCCGCCGAGTTGCTCGATTTCATGCAACTCGCCGATCAACCCAAGAAACTTGTCACCGACTACTCACACGGCATGCAGAAGAAGCTGGCGCTCGCGGCAGCGGTGATCCACGGGCCGAAAGTCCTGTTTCTCGACGAGCCCTTCGAAGGCGTGGACGCCATCGCCGCCGGCACGCTCAAATCCATGCTGCAAGGCATGATCACTCGCGGAGCCACGATCTTTCTGACCTCGCATGTCCTTGAGATCGTGGAGCGGTTATGCAGCCACGTCGCCATCATTCATCAGGGACGACTGGTGGCGCAGGGATCGCTGGAAGAGTTGCGTGCCGGAGTCGAAGCGCAAACGCCCGCCGGATCAGGCGGTGGGACTGCCCGTGCAGGCGAGAAACTTACTCTGGAGCAGATTTTCCTTCGCGTCGTCGGCGGAACTCGCCCCGCCGAGGAGCTTTCATGGCTGGGATAAGGTCCCGCCGGGCGCGCAGTTGGGCAACTGCTGCAGTTTTCTCCGCTCATGCCTGCGTCGGGCACGCAAGCGTCGCAAGGATGGAAACAGCCCGCGGTGAGTCACGATCGACATGGTTCTGAGGGAGTAATCGAACTTCGCGCCACAATCGCAGCAGACCTTGTAGCTGCGGCCTTCGATGGTGAAAACACGGCTTAGCTTCGTATGGTGACAACCAAAGGCAAAGTCCAGCACGCTCGCAAGCGGATGCGTGACGCTGTCCCACAGCGGAGCTCTTTCGGATGACGCCATTCTAGAATTCTCCTCCTGCAATGACTCTACATCTTCTAACGGCAGTCGCGGAGTAACCGTGAGTACTCCCACGACCATGAGTGATGGAGATCACGCCCAATACGGGACTGCATCGTGACCGATCTTTAGGCGATTTGCCATACCCAAGCAAGTAGCAGCATTGCATTGGTTTGCGAGGGGATGCGTCCCCCACTCGACTATGCAAGAATGTGAGCACGAAATGACATCTCCTATCGGTGTCCGAGCGCAAGTTACAGCCATCGCCCACCTGCGCTGGCGTATGTTCGTCAACGGACTGCGCACCAGGCGCGGCAAGATGGAACTGGTCTCGCGCATCTTCATCATTCTTGCCTTCGCCCTGGGCGGCTTCGGCAGCTTCACGGCCGCGACCGGGTTCGCCTGGTATTTCGTTTCTCAGGGGCGAGCCGAGTTCCTCGCGATTCTTCTTTGGCCGGTGCTTTTCTTCTGGCAAGCCTTCCCTCTAATGGCGACTGCCTTTACCAACAACCCTGATTCTTCGGATTTGTTGCGTTTCCCGCTCACCTACCGCTCGTATTTTCTGATCCGCTTGGCCTATGGGTTCTTCGACCCCGCCAGCGCACTGGGCAGCGTCGCCTTGTTCGGGATTTTCCTCGGTGTGGGTTTCGCGCGCCCGCTGCTCTTCCCCTGGGCGCTGCTGGTGCTGCTGACCTTCGGCCTCTTCAATCTCGTCCTGATGCAGGCCATCTTCGCCTGGGTCGAGCGCTGGCTGGCGCAGCGGCGCACCCGCGAAATCCTGGGAGTCCTCTTCATCCTCTCGATGCTCAGCTTCCAGCTCATTGGACCAATGGCTGAACGCTTTGAGAAGAGGCCGCGTCCGGAACTAGGAAGAGCGCTTGGGATTGCCCAGCAAGTACAAAGAGCCCTGCCCCCCGGCCTGGGGGCCGACGCGATTGCGGAAGTTTCGCATGCGAAGTACTTCACCGGCTTCACTTCTCTGCTCTTTCTTGGGACCCTCACTGCCGCTATCGGCTATCTTCTGCACCTGCGTCTGCTCCGCCAATTTCACGGCGAGAACCTCAGCGAAGCCGCCGCTAGTCTCACGGTGGCGCAAGTCCAAGGCCTGCAGGTGGGATGGGATCTGCCGGGATTTTCCCAGTCCGTGGCGGCGGTATTTGAAAAAGAAATGCGTTACCTCGCGCGCAGCGGCCCCATGCTGCTGACCATGGTCATGCCAACCTTCATGGTGCTGGTGTTTCGCCTCGGGCCGATGAATCCCATGCGGCAGACGAACTTCCTCAGACGCGCGCCGGACATGGCGTTCCCCGGTGCGGCCGCGTATTCGCTGCTGGTGCTGACCAACCTGGTCTTCAACAGTTTCGGTGGCGACGCTGGCGGCATCCAGTTCTTCTACGCATCGCCGGCTCACTTCCGCCAGATCGTATTAGGCAAGAATCTGACTCACGCCAGCATTCTCCTGGCGAACACTGTCTTGGCCTGGATCGCCGTTGCTTACTTCTACGGCGCGCCGGATCCGGCCGTCTCAGTCGCAACCATCGCCGGACTTCTGTTCGCCGCGCCCTTGAACTTCGCCGCTGGGAACTTGCTCTCGATCTACGCGCCCAAGAAACGCGACTTCTCGACTTTCGGCCGCCAGAACGTCTCTCAGACGACAGTGCTGGCCAGTCTGGGCGTGCAGATCGTGATCGTGGGCTTGGGAACCGCTGCTTTCGTCGTTGCACGGCTCTACAAGAATCTGTGGATCGCGGCGCTGGTCTTTCTTGCTCTCTCGGCGATTACGTTCCCCATTTACATCATGGTTCTGCGGCGAATGGACAACATCGCAATCGAACGGCGGGAAACGCTGGTGGCGGAGTTGTGTCGCGCGTAGCCCTCGCAGCAAGTGCAGGCTCGAAAAGGCACGCCCGGAGTTCTGCCCATGGCAACGTCTTGTCATCCTGAGGCGCCGTTCTTTGGCGCCGAAGGACCTCTGCACTACCCGCCACCTGCAGAGGTCCTTCGGCGGGCAAAAAGCGCCCGCCTCAGGATGACAACACAAGTTCGGCTGTCCACAGCAACTCGGAAACTGATCGAGAAAAGATTTGTGAGTTCGCATGTCGAATCTGAGGCAGACCGATTGGTTGTTCTACTACTTCTCGGGATTCGCCAAGAACCTGTACCCGACTCCCCGCACCGTCAGCAAATGCCGCGGATGCCCCGGATCATCTTCCAGATACCGCCGCAAGCGCACCACGAAATTGTCGATCGCGCGGGTGTCGGTATCCTCGTGCAGTCCCCAGACTTCTTCGAGAATCTGCTTGCGCGACACGATGCGCCCGTCGTTGCGCACCAGGTGCCTCAGTAGCTCCGACTCCATGAGAGTGAGATGAATGGTGCTGTCTCCGGACCGCAATTCGAGCGCACCGAAATCGATCGTTTTTCCAGCGAAGGAAAATATCCCGAAGTCGTCCACGCCGGCGGCGTCTGCCGGCGAATCGCCGCGCCGTAGTTTGCTCTCTACCTGCCCCCGCATCCACTGACTGCGCCGCAGCAGTCCCTGCAAGCGCGCCAGCAGGATCGACAAATCAAACGGCTTGGGCAAGTAGTCATCCGCTCCTGAAGCAAATCCCTTCAACACATCCTCGGGCCGTCCGCGCGCCGTCAGCATGAGCACGGGAACATAATTGCGCGCGGCGCGCAACTCCGACACCACGCTGAATCCGTCTTTGCCCGGGAGCATGATGTCGAGCACAACCGCGTCAAAGTTTTCCTTCTTGCCCAGCAACCGGTCGGTGGCCGCCTCCCCGTCCCCCACCACCTCGGCCGCGTACCCTTCCGCCTCCAGATTGAAGCGCAGTCCCTGTGCCAGGTGGGCTTCGTCCTCGACCACAAGAACGCGGCTCATGCCGCCCACCTCGGCAACTCCAGGACGATGGTCGTTCCCTGCCCCTCGCCCTCGCTCTCGGCGAATACCTTGCCCCCGTGCTTCTTCGCGATGGCCTTCACAATAAATAAACCCAGGCCGGTTCCCTTCACGTGGGCCAGCGATCGATGCGTCACCCGGTAGAAGCGTTTGAAAATGCGCTTCACATCGTCGCTGGGAATTCCCACGCCGTGATCCTGCACGCGCAGTACAACCCGTTTATCGTCGGGTGTTTCCAGCCGCACCCTTACATCGATGTTCTGGCCGGAGTACTTGATCGCGTTATCGAGCACGTTGAACACCGCGGTGCGCAGGTCTTCGGCGCTGCCGCGCACGCGCAGCCCGCTTCCGTTGCTGGACGATTCCTCATAGCGCAGAGCCTCGGGCTGCAGATGATGGCGCATGCGGGTCGCATCCATGCACTCGCGAACCAACTGGCGGAAGTCGACCTCCGACTTCTCCCGGCCCGCCTTCTTATCACCCGCACGCCCCGCCCGCAGAACCTGCTCGACGGTGTCGGTGAGGCGGTCGGCGTCGCTCAACATCAGACTGTAAAACTCCTGCTTCTGCGGCTCGGGCAGTTCACGGCGCTGCAGGGTTTCGAGGTGCAACCGGATGGAGGCGATGGGCGTCTTCAGTTCGTGAGTGACGGCGTTGATGAAGCTGTCGTGCTGCTCACTGCGGCGCAGTTCGCGCACCAGAAAAATCGTATTCACGACCATGCCCGCGATGATCAGCGCAAAAAAAACGATGCCGAAGAATAGCAGCACGCCCTCGCGCCAGTTGAGGATGATCCACCCGACGTTGAGTGCGACCGCCAGCGCCACCAGGCCGATGCCTAGGCAGAGGAAGAAGACGATGGTTCCGCGGCGGCTCGTGATGCGCATGGCTTACGCCCCGATTTTACAGCCTCGGCGCCGCCGCAGAGAAAAACCGGCCGCCACCAGCCAGTGTTCTGTCCCGTTAGTTCGCACCAAAAGTCGGTCAAGTTCGAAAGGACGCGGCCTCCGGAGTGTGCGCGAGAACCAAACTCGGGAGAACGGTGCGCCCGAACCTCCCAAACTCCAGCCGCGGAGCGGCGACATAATTTAGCCCAGGGCGTAAGCCCTGGGTAGGCTTCCAAATAATGGAACAGAGTCCCGTAGGGACGGCACGGGTTTACCGCGCAATCTTCGCGCCGAGCCCGAAACGAAGTGCCCCTCCAAATGAAAAAAGCCCCGACCAAGGTCGAGGCTTTATGAACCGCAAATACGCGGACTCAGTCTCCCGCCGCCCAGAACTCGGCCGCTGCGGTAGGCGTGATCAACCGCCCATTGGGCGCAGCCACTAATCCCTGCTCGATATCCGCCAGCTTCACCCGCTTGATGTCCCAAGCCAATCCCAGCTTCTGCAATACCCAGATGCCGTACCAGTTGGTATCAATCTCATACCAGACAAATCCGTGCGCCGCCGAGGTCGGATGCGCGTGGTGATTGTTATGCCAGCCCTCGCCGAAAGTCAGCAGAGCGACCCACCAACTGTTGGTCGAAAGATCGCGGGTCGCAAACCGCCGCGTGCCCCAGGAGTGCGTCGCCGAATTCACCAGCCAGGTAGCGTGCAGTCCCACCACCGTGCGCATGAACGTTCCCCACAACAGCCAAGGCAATCCGCCAATAGCAAACAGCAGAACGCCCACCACGATTTGCGGAACGTAGTGATACTTGGTGATCCATACGTGGAACTTATCTTTGGCCAGGTCCGGAACGTAGCGGGCCAGCGTGGTCGTATCGTGGTGCATCGACTTGCCCATGAGAATCCACCCCATGTGCGCCCACCACTTGCCGTCGATCGGCGAATGCGGGTCCCCATCCTGATCGGAATATTGGTGGTGAATACGGTGCGTGGCCACCCAGAAAATCGGGCCGCCTTCGAGCGCCAGCGTGGCGCAGACGGTTAGAAAATATTCCACCCACTTTGGGGCCTTATAGCCACGATGCGTGAGCAGCCGGTGATAGCTCATGCCGATGCCGAGGCTGCCAGAGACCCACCACAAGAACATCGCTACAAATAGTGCTTTCCACGTGAAGAAAAAGAGCGCCGCCACAGCGCCCACGTGAAACGCGGCCATGAAGATGGCCGTTACCCAGTTGATTTCATCTTTTGCAGCCTGCGGTTTTTCCAGATCCTGCAGTTCCATGTCCAAGGATGGTCCCCGTTCTCGTAGTCTTCGACGTTGAAGAAACTTCAACTTCAATTAAGCTATCAAGAGAACGGCGGACGGAACTGTAATACTTGTGTAATAGCGGCACTCACAGGCATTACCGCAGTAATAACCAAGGAACACTGACACCAGTTATGCGGCCTGCCCCTTCACCTGAACACCCGCCCATTTCTCCAGCAGGGTCAGGGTGGCAGCGTAGTCGAGGTCTTTGTGCCCATCCTCGGTGGCCATCTCGTAGATCTCTTCTACCGTTTCGAGGGCGGGCAACTTCACTCGAGCTTCTTTAGCCGCTTCGAGGGTCAGCCGGATGTCTTTGTGCATGAGCCGTAGCGGGAAATTCGGCGTGAAATCCCGCTGCAGGATGAACGGCCCCTTGTAGTCCACCACGCCCGAGCGAACCATCGTGGCCTCGATCAACGACAGCAGTTGTTTCGGATCGACGCCCAACTTGGTTGCCAGGGTCATCGCTTCCGCGAACCCCTCAAAAATAAGCGCAATCTGCAGATTCATCGCGAGCTTTGTAGCTTGTCCCTTGCCAGTCTCGCCCATGCGGAAGATCTTTTTCCCCATGGCCGCGAATAACGGCTTGAGCCGCTCCACCGCCGCTTCCTCTCCACCAACGATGAACACCAGCGTCCCGTCGCGCGCTCCAATCTTCGACCCCGTCATCGGCGCATCCACCCAGGACGCCCCTTTCGCCGCCAAGCGCTCGGCAAACTTCGTCGTGGCCGACGGAGAGATCGTGCTCGAATCCGCGATGATCATGCCCTCGGCCAGAGAGGCTTCCACGCCGTCCTGACCGAAGATGACTTCCTCTACCGCGTCGGTGTCAGAGACGCAAATCCACACGACTTCCGCACCCTGCGCGGCGGCGGCCGGAGTAGGAGCAATCCCCGCGCCCTCCACCAGTTTGCCCGGAGTACGATTCCATACCGTCACCTCATGGCCGGCTTTGACCAGATTCGTCGCCATGGCTTGCCCCATGATGCCCAACCCCAGAAATGCAACTCGCATGCGGACTCTTCTCCTTCGTCCTCAAAACTGCCGCAAAAAGAACGTTTCCGGATTAGATATGACCAGCGCGATCAAGGTCAAGCAGAGGATGTACAAGGATCGTGTGGGTCCGGGTCGGAGCCTGTCCCGAGCGACGTCGAGGGAACCCGGACAGGCTGAGCGAAGCACGGCTGCGCCGCCGCTGCTGTAGGCTGATCGCGCTCGCCCCGTTACCGCCGTACCTTCGCGATCAAGGAAAAATGCAGCCCTATCCGCCCGGTATTCATCTAATATTAATAATTGACAAAAAGATTCCACTGCATCGATGTGGTTACTCTGACAGCGGCGACCAAGATGAGTATCATAACGTTGACGCTGTTTCCAGTTTTCCCAGGCTCCATCGTAGGATGATCAAGCAAACGCTTCGCAATCCGGCCCTCCGCAAGCGTGCCACCCAGTTCGGACGTTTGGTGCGCCGCTCTGCGGTTACGCCTCGCAGTGGTGAAACCCACAAGCCTCGCCTGGCGACAAACGGCGAATTCGGCATCACCTTCATCGGGCACGCCAGCTTTTTTGTGCAGATGGGCGGTCAAAGCGTAGTCATCGACCCCAATTTTGCGCGCTGGCTCTTCGTCCTGAAACGCTTGAGACGTCCAGGCCTGCTCGTTGCCGATCTTCCCGCGATCGATCTGGTTCTGGTCTCGCACGCCCACTTCGATCATCTCCATAGGCCTTCTTTGCGGGCAATTGTGCAGAATAACTTGCGCACGCGCGGCATTGCGCCAGCCATCATCGTCCCCACGCACGTGTCCGACCTGGTTTCCGATCTCGGCTTCTCCGAGATCATCGAACTCGACTGGTGGAAAAGTTCGCGCCACCGTAGTTTGTCGGTGACGCACGTTCCCTCGCGCCACTGGGGGGCGCGCATTCTCAAAGACTCGCACCGTGGCTATGGCGGCTTTGTCCTGAAGGCCGGGAAGCATTCCGTCTATCATGCTGGCGACACCGCCTATTTCGCGGGCTTTGCCGAAATCGGACGCCGCCTCGCTCCCGAACTCGCGCTCCTCCCGATTGGCGCTTACAATCCGCCGCAGTTCCGCAACGTCCATGCCAACCCTGCCGATGCCACGCGCGCTTTCCTCGACCTCAAGTCCCGCTGGATGGTCCCCATGCATTACGGCACGTTCCGCCTGTCACACGAACCTGTTGACGAGCCACTACAATTGCTCGAACGGGAAGCCCGCGCCGCCGGCATCGAAGATCGCGTCGTAGTGATGGAAGAAGGCGTCACCAGATTCTTCTAACTCCGAATGATTGTTTTGTTTCGTAATCTCGACAGAACGTTAATGTCCTTTTAACAAACGCCTCCCGTCTTCGGTGTAAACTTCTTCCCGCGAAATCTCATTCTAGGAGGCTCCCATGTCCGTAAAGCCCATCCCCGACGGTTATCACAGCATCACACCTTATCTCACCGTTCGCGACGCCGCTCGCGCCATCGAGTTCTACAAGCAGGCGTTCGGCGCCAAAGAACGGGGCGTCATGAAAGGCCCAGACGGCAAAGTCATGCACGCCGAAATCATGATTGGCGATTCCATCATCATGCTGGGTGACGAGTTTCCCGACTACGGAGCACTGTCTCCGGAATCGATCGGTGGCTCACCCATGGGCCTTCACATCTACGTGGATGGCGTCGATGCCGCTTTCGACCGCGCAGTTAAGGCCGGCGCGCAGGTCGAAATGCCGGTCATGGACCAGTTCTGGGGCGATCGCTATGGCAAGCTCAAGGATCCATTCGGCCACAAGTGGTCCATCGCCACCCACACCAAAGACCTCTCTTCTGACGACATCAAGCACGGCATGGAGGATGCCATGGCCAACATGCAGAAGTCGGCTTAGCCTCCACGTTGTAATTCGAGCTAGTCATCGTGAGCAAAGCGAAGGACCTGTGCACTCTTCACTGCACAGGTCCTCCGCCGCAGAAACAGCGGCTAGTAAGCCAGCAGGATTCTCAGATCGCGCAAGTTGTTCCCAGTGGGCCCAATCTCAATCGCATCCCCAAGCTGGTGAAAGAAGGGATACGCGTCGAACGAGTCGAGCGCCATGCGAGCGTCCATGCCTCGCTGACGCGCACGCTCCAGAGTGCTGCCATCAGCAACCGCTCCCGCCGCAGGACTGTTGCCGTCCACGCCGTCCGTTCCAGCGCTGAGCACGGTGATGTCTTCGCCCGAAATCTTCTCCGCGCAAGCCAAGGCAAACTGCTGGTTTCGCCCGCCGATGCCACCATTTGTGACCTTCACCGTCACTTCCCCACCCGAAATTAGACACACCGGCGAGAACTGCCTGCGCAGTTCGCGAACGCGCTGGAGTAAGTAGTCGGCCGCACGCTCGTAATCCCAGTCATCGCACGAGTTGTCGACCTGAACGATGAAACCCGCACGCTCGGCGGCGACGCTGGCCTCGTCGATCGCCGTTCGGTTCGCCAGCACCGTCCACCACCGCGCGCGGTGAAACGCCGGATCGTCCGACTTCGGTGTCTCTTCCAAAGCGTGCCGCGCAAATAGCTCTCTCGCCGATCGAGGAAACTGCCTCAGCAGATCGTGCTTTTCGGCGATCTGATAACAATCTTCCACCGTCGTCGAATCCGGCATGGTCGGTCCGGACGCGAGCGCATCCTGCGATCCGTCCGGAACATCGGAAACCAGCAGGGAAACCTGCTGCGCGGGAAACGCCGCCTGCGCCATGCGTCCGCCTTTCACCGCGGAGAGATGCTTGCGCACTGCATTAATTTCGGCAATGGGAGCGCCGGAATGCACTAGCGTGCGATAAGTCGCAATCAGATCATCGAGCGAAATTTCATCGTCAATCGGCCTTTCTACAATCGAAGATCCGCCGCCGCTGACCAGGAAGATCACCAGCGCAGTAGAGGGCTGAGCCTCGAGCGCCTGCAACATGGCGCGGGCCGCGCGAATGGACTCCTGATTCGGCGTCGGATGCCCGCCACGAAAATAGCGGAACCCATGCACTTGCGACGGCGGATCAACCGAACTGGCAACAATGCCTTCGAGCGAGGCTCCGACTTGCTCGGACAGCGCCTCGACCATAGTGTGCGCCGCTTTCCCCAGAGAAACGACCAGCACGTTTGAGTATGAGTGCAGATCAAACAGATCTTCGCGAATCCGCAGCACACCACGCTCGCAGTTCACATGGCGCGCAAAGGCCTTCCTAATCGAGGCCTCAGACAGGGCTAGTTCGAAAATCGAGCGTGCCGTCTCACGCATCTGCTGGCACTTGGACTCGCTGCTGGGGTCAGTCATGCTGCGGTCAGACATGCGGAGGATTATAAAGAGAGCTGTCAGCTGTCAGCGGTCAGCCTTCAAGAAATCCGCGCGCGATGGACGAAAATCTAGCTGAGAGCTGACGGCTGAGAGCTGACAACTTCTTTCACCCATGCTTCAATCGCTTCGCGCAGTTCGCGCAGACGCCCTTCGAAGAAATGATCGGCACCTTCGATCACCACCAACTTCTTCGGTTCCGGCACCGATGCCACGAGCGCCTCCAGCTTGGCGCGCGGAGCGAACTGGTCTCTCGCTCCACTGACGAACAACTTTGGCTTGGCGCAATCTTTCAGGAAATCAAACGCGTATACGCGCGGTTCCTCTGTTTCGGGGGTGACCGGCGCAACGGGTGTTCCAACGCCGATGACGGCGCGAACCCGCGCATCGGCGCACGCGGCTCGCAAGCCTACGGCCGCACCGAAAGAGAACCCGGCAAATATCAGCGGCAGATGGTACTCGAAATCGAGCCAGTCCAACGCCGCGCGCACATCTTCGACTTCCCCTTTGCCGTGATCGTGTTCGCCCTGGCTCAGTCCCGTCCCGCGAAAGTTGAAACGCAGCACCGGGAAGCCAAAACTGTTGAGTGCCTTCATGGCGTGAAATACGACTTTGTTGTGCAGCGTCCCGCCGAACAACGGATGTGGATGGCAAACCACTGCAGCGTGAGTCGCGTTCGCCGATCCCGCGTTGAGCAAGGCTTCCAGCCGACCCGCAGGACCGTCGAGCGACAAAGAACGGATCGATGAGTTTGAAGAAATCACGTCGTCAGATTACACGGAACAGCGGGAAGAAGTCAGATGGGCAAGGCAATGCCTGAACTTAAAACCTGCGGCCTGAAACCGTCTGCTATTCTCTCAGTGCAATGGATGCAGTTACCCTTACGCGCGAACTCGTGGACATCGAGTCCATCACCGGCAATGAAGCCGCGGTCGGCAACTACCTTTACGGAGAGCTCTGCCGCATCGGCTACCAGACCAGGAAGATGCCCGTTGAGGGCGACCGCTTCAACCTGTATGCCACATCGGAGCAGCAGCCGCATCCAGCGCTCGTGTTTTCCACGCACTTGGACACGGTGCCGCCGTTCATTCCGTCGTCGGAAGATGCAGCGCGCATTTATGGCCGTGGATCGTGTGACGCGAAAGGAATTATTGCCGCGCAGATCGCCGCCGCGGAACGTTTGCGGCAGCAAGGAATTCACGTAGGGCTGTTGTTCGTCGCCGGCGAAGAGCGCGACAGCCTCGGTGCGCAAGTGGCCAACGAATTTGCAGTCCAACAGCCTGTGGATTCGAGATGCCGCTTTCTGGTCAACGGCGAGCCGACCGATAACCGGATCGCGTCGGCTTCGAAGGGAACCCTACGCGTCGAGGTGACTGCCAGGGGGCGCATGGCACACTCGGCGTATCCGGAACTGGGCGAATCGGCGATCGACAAGCTGATTGCGGCTCTCGGGCGGCTTCGCGCCATGCCTTTGCCTTCCGATCCCGAGGTCGGTCCGTGCACCCTGAATATCGGATTGATCGAGGGCGGTCGCGCGCCCAACGTGATTCCGGACTATGCCCACGCGGATTTGCTGTATCGGCTGGTTGCGCCTTCGAACGAGTTGCGCCGACAGATCTCCGCAACCGCGGGCAACGCCGTGCAGGTGACGTTTCCCTTAGAGCTTCCATTCCTGAGACTGCGCACCGTCGATGGATTGCCCACGATGATTGCGGCTTTCACCACCGATATTCCCAAGCTCACAAACTGGGGCGAACCGCTGCTGCTAGGTCCGGGATCGATTCACGTGGCGCACACCGACGGCGAGTACATCGAGAAGCAGGAACTGCACGACGCCATTGAGTTGTACTGCACGATTGCGAAGAAGCTCTTGTCTTGAAGAGGGGAACAACGGCAAATTAATCTACCCGGGCGCAGCACAAATAATTGTGCGGCACATGATTTCGTACTTTCGCATGGGGCCGAAATCGCGGGCCATGCCATTTTCACTGCGGACTCCACGTCATATCGACGCGGATGGGGATCTCATTCTTCACCGGCATGGTTAGAAGCGTCGGTGGATCGATCTTGAAGTCGCCCAGTGTGGCAGGAATCGTGCCCGTGATGCGCTTATCATTGCCTTGCGTCATCACATCGAACGGAACCTGCTTGTACTGCGCGGTCTGGCCGGCGAATTCGATTTCCAAGTCTGCCTTGATGGAGGACAATCCCGAGGCTGTCTCCGGCAACCGCGTGCGGACGCTGACCATGGGGAACTCGGCGCCACGTGTCACCTGAATCATGTGCAGGTCGCGGTTGCTGTCCCCAGAATTGAAAGACTTAACCGGCACCGCGATCAGGAAGTCGCACTGACCCTCATGACAGATGCCCTTACCGCGCGCGGCGCGGCTAATACCTTCGGTTTGATGAAGGGGATGAGAGACGTGGTAGGTCAGCCGGCTCGATTTCAGAATCCACTGATCGTTGGCGGCGAAGAGCCGAAGTGGCACCAGAAGTAGGAAAAGAGTCAGGGTTCTCCTATTCATAAATGTCTCGATGAACGGTTCTCTATAAATAACGAGCGACTTAGAATTTCACCGATACTGCCAGCAGGGCGGCGCCGAAGGCGCCCGCCGTGACGATCGCCACCGGGCCATGTGCGGCGGCAAGGCCGTGAACCTTTTCTCCGTTGTTTTTTTGCTGGAAAGCCATTGCGCCCAATATCGGAGTCAGAATCATTCCAGGACCGTGGATCCAGGCCAGGATTTTGTGGACGCGAATCGGTCCGCGGGTCTCGGTGCCGGGCACTCGCGGGGCGCGGATTGCGTAGTAGGCGGTGATCCCGTACAGGTCGCCAGTGAGCGCGCCCAGGGCAACGTGCAGATCGCGGGAGGCCGTGCCGGTACTCCTGCCTCCGGCGTTCAAGGAAGTGATGACCGAAACCACCATCGGGACGGTGGTAATCAGGCCCATGCGCTGATGGATCTTCAGCATATGCGTGCGCTTGTCGAGCAAGGCCTGTTCCTTGGCGTTGGCTTCCGATTCAGCCGGAGAGAAGCCCAGATCTTCGAGCGATGGCTCAGTTTTGCTGCTGGAGGGCGCATTGGGCAACTGAGAAGAAGATCCAGCCGGCGCCGCAGTCAAGGTTAGATTCAAGGTCTGCGGGCTGCCGGCAGCTAGCGTCACCTTGGCCATGGCGGCACCGACTGCTTCTACGGAAGCAGAAACTTCGTATTCCCCTGGGACGAGGTTCGGGACGTTGTAGAGTCCGGCGGAATCGGTTTGAGCCTCGATCGCCTCACCCGTGGTCAAGTTCCTGATGGAGACCGTGGCATTGGCCAGGACTTTGCCAGATGAGTCAGTGACGGTGCCGGAAAGTGCGGCGTGAGCATCCTGCGCATGCAGTGCGTTAGTGATGAGTACAAGAATCAGCAGGAACGCAAATCCAGAGAAGACTCTTCCCCCATTCAGATCCATTGTTTTCCTCGTGCAGGGTCGGGACAACAGGATACTGTATTGTTTCAAAGGATGCGGCTCCGCGCTCCGGGGATGTATGCGCCGGCGCGTCTATTCTCGGCTTGTGTCCGCGCAGTGGCAGACAGTACTCGGCCCCCGGCGATAAACTTTCTCCATGACTACTACGACGCTCAACTCCCTGTCTCACGCTTCGTCGGCCTACCTTCGATCCGCCATGCATCAGCCGATTCGGTGGCATGAATGGGGCGAAGAGGCGTTTGCGGCGGCTGCGAGTGAGAACAAACCCATGCTGCTTGACATCGGCGCGGTGTGGTGTCACTGGTGCCACGTGATGGATCGCGAATCGTACGACGATCCGGAGATTGCGGCCATTGTGAATGAGCACTTCATCGCGGTGAAGGTGGATCGGGACGAGCGCCCAGATATAGACATCCGATATCAGGGGGCAGTGCAGGCGGTCAGCGGGCAGGGTGGGTGGCCGCTGACGGCTTTTCTTACGCCTGACGGGAAACCGTTCTACGGTGGGACGTATTTTCCGCCCAGCGATGGGTACGGGCGTCCGAGCTTTCGGCGCGTGCTGCTGAGCATTGCCAACGCTTACAAAGAGAAGCAGGGCGACGTGGTCGAGCAGGCGAAGATGGTCGAGAACGCGATTGTTCAGTCGGAATCGTTTGCCGGGCGTAGTGGGCGGGTGTCAGCGGAGGTGATCGCGGCGATACAGGAATCGGCGTTCAAGATGTTCGATGCCGAGCACGGGGGTTTTGGGCAGGCGCCGAAGTTCCCGCATCCTTCGGCGCTGGATTTGCTGATTGAGCGGTATGCGCGCACCGCGGGCGTCGCTTCGCTCCGCTGGACGGCCGACGGCGGCCGTCCCCACATGGACATTGCCAAGGGCGACGTTTCCCCCAATGACGGGCAACTCCGCAACCTGATCGTCACTACACTTGAGCACATGGCCAAGGGCGGGGTTTACGACCAACTGGCGGGAGGGTTCCACCGCTATTCGGTCGATGAGCGCTGGGTTGTGCCCCACTTCGAGAAGATGTGCTACGACAACTCCGAACTGCTGAAGAACTACGTGCATGCCTACCAGGCCACCGGATCGGAATTCTTTGGCGACGTGGCGCGCGACATCATCCGCTGGATGGACGAGTGGCTCAGCGATCGCGAACGGGGCGGATTCTATGGCTCGCAGGATGCCGACATTAACATGGATGACGACGGAGACTACTTTACCTGGACGCTGGACGAAGCCCGCGCCGTGCTGAGCGACGAAGAAGCCCAGGTGGCAGCGCTGCACTATGACATCAACGAAATTGGCGAGATGCATCACAATCCGGCGAAGAATGTACTCTACGTGCGGGCACCGATTGATGAAATCGCCCGCCGGATGAGCCTCACGCCGGAGCAGGTGAAGGATCTGCTGGCGTCGGCAAAGACGAAGATGTACGCAGCGCGACGGCAACGGCCTACGCCGTATGTCGACAAGACGGTGTATGTCGGATGGAACAGCTTGTGCGTGTCGGCGTATCTGGAGGCGGCGAAGGTGCTCGACCTGGCTGAGGCGCGGCGCTTTGCCTTGCGGTCCCTGGATCGCGTGCTTGCCGAAGCTTGGAAGACGCCGCGGGTCGAAGACGCGGGCAAGAGTGCCCGCGCCAGACAGGCACTTCTGCTGCATGTGGTTTCTTACTCCGATCCGAAGGCGGAGCACCGGGAAGTACCCGGCATGCTCGAAGACTATGCGTTTACGGCTCTAGCCTGCCTGGACGCTTATGAGGCGACGGCCGATCTCAGTTACTTCAGGTTTGCCCATTCCATTGCCGACGCTATGATCGCTCGTTTCTTTGATGCTACCTCCGGGGGCTTCTTCGACAGCGAGCCAGCCGGGGACGGCCAGTACCTGGGCGTGCTGGCAACCCGGCGAAAGCCGCTGCAGGATTCGCCGACACCGGCGGGCAACCCCATGGCGGCGATTGCGCTGGCGCGGCTTTACCACTACACCGGCGATACCACCTACCGTGACAAGGCGGAGCAGACCCTCGAGACCTTCGCCGGTGTGGCGCAACAGTTCGGAATTTTCGCCGCCACCTACGGCATTGCCGTCGTCCATTTTCTGGAGAGTCCGGTTCAGGTTGTGGTGATTGCCGAGAATGACGACCTGGCTGGGGAGCTCTATGCGGCGGCAGTGGCGCCATTCGCTTTCAACAAAACCACGCTGCGATTGGCGGCCAACCAGGCGGTGGCAGAAAACCTTCCGCCCGTCTTGGCGGCGACCATCCCGGCCCTTCCGCAGCTTCGTTCAGGCAAGTCTTTCGCGGTGCTCTGCGCCGAAGCTGCCTGTCAGCCTCCGGTCTCCCAAACTGGGGAATTAAGGCGCACGCTGGAAATGGCGCTACGGAAGCCCGAATAAAGTTTCCCGACAACAAAGAAGGGCTGGCGGGTTGATATGAGTCCCGACAGCCCAAAGATTGCAAGCCCTTTTTGTTCGGCCTAATTACCACAGGTTACTTTGGTGACCTTGCGGTCACGTTCGGCCTCCGATTAACTAGCTGAGCACCGGGGGCAGGTTGGCTTGACAGTGATGTCCCGGAGGGCACAGAAAAATCGGGCCTCCGTCCGCGGCGGGAACCGTGGGGGCGGCGGCGACGATGAATGTGCCCACTAGTCCTACGATCAGGACGGCAATCCTGATTGCGCGTTTCATGGGTTCGTCTCCTATACCCGCGCGGAGTTGTCTCGTGAGGGCAACTTCGCGCGGACACGAATTATAGGACAACGTGTCAAGTCCCTGTGCAAAGATTTTCACCTGTCCAGCGAGGATACCCTCGAGCAATTCGACACCTCAAGGAAGCGAACCAGCAATCAACCTCCAATTAATAGTTTCTCCGAGTTAACTAAGGTAAAACTTTACCTATCTCGTGGGGCGCGGACAATGGAGTTCGCTCGCTCCGCAAACTTACAATTCACGAACAGAGACAGAGGCCTGGTGGCCGGATTTTGATCGGGCGAGGCCAGAAGAAACTTGAGGGAAGTTTGGGCTTAGCTCTTGGAACCGGCCCGGACTGACGCCGGGAAACCGGATGCAGCAGCGGCCGCCGCTACCCTCTTGCCCTCGGCTTGGACGGGTATATCCGGTTGCGTACGTGAGAGCGCACGGTCGACCATCCCTTCAAACATCGGGATCAACGAATCTGCCGGAAGCGGATGATGAATGTCGGAGAGGCTTTGCTCCCAGCGTTGTGTCTGCAGAAGCGACGCGTCGGCGTCGCGGGCCGGACTCTTGACCAGGGCGTAGCCAAGCCACACCAGGAGGCTGCCATTGTAGGCGGCCATGTTGAAAATGCTCACCCACGGGTTCGCCAAGTGATTGCCAACTGAGGAGGCGACCAAAGCCAGTTCCGCGACCGCAAACGCCCCGAAGCCCAGGGCGATGCCGAAGCTATGCTGCCGGCGGCTGACTCCCATGTAGCGGGCAAAGAAGAGCAGGAAGAGCACCATCCCGACCTGGACCATGCGGACGCAGCGTTGCGCGGTCGTGATCGCCTGCATCCAGGGCGGCATTTCCGACGAATTCGTGGACATGGAAACCACGCATGCCACCAGCAGCATCACCAGGCCCGCCCATTTGAACAGCACCGTGCCCAGATCGCGCAGGGTGTGGAAGGAGCGGAACACGTCGACGAAGACTTCGTGAATCACTCCGAAGCCGAAACCCACACTCAACGCAACGGAGATCCAGGAGAGATAGAAGCAGGCATCATCATGCCCGTAAAGATGGACGGAGAATACAATAGCGAAGAAGACCACTTGGGTGAGGAGATAGCCGATGAAGAGCCTGAATTTGCGGTGCAGTCCACGCTGAATCATGAGCGCAGATATCCCCAACTGGAACACTGGATGAGCTATCCAGAGACCGTAATAAAGAATTCTGACTCTCTCGCTCATGGTGAGGGCTGGATCCCGATACCCCGAATTACACGTCGCCGGATCTCGATCCAAGTGACGTGCTTCGGACTCGGTTTAGTTACGTTAACCTGTCCAAATCCGATGTTCAATGGACTTGGGTAATCGAAGGTAACGTTACGGGATAGATACTAGTTGCACAATGTTACCTTCGTGCCATACGGAGCTCCTGTAGAATCTCCCCGCTTTGAGGCATCGACTTGGCCTCGCGAACCAGACGGTCCCTTCCTGGCGCACGTAGCCGGACTCTTGGCGCCAAGCTTGACCGGAAAAGTGCGGGGCAAGGCGTGTCCCCACGAATGGGTAACTCAGGACTGGGCCCGCAGGGTTCCGTCCCCGATGAATACGAAGTACGAAGAATTCCAGAGGGCAGTGGGCAAACTACCGCGCGGCCGGGCCGTGACCACCACGTTATAGTCATCTGCAGCCGTCAAGTTCATACCGTACAAGCGATCTTGCTCGGTGGAGGCTTTCCCCAGCACCCTATTTCCAGAATTGCCGGCTTCCGGCTCGATTACCGCCAGCCAGCGCAGGAATTCGTGCAGATCGCGCGTACGGGGCTGTCCGGGAACGATGAATGATACCTCCGCGTCCTGGGTTGAGAAATGCCAGGCTAGCGACGCGGTCAACTCTACCCCCTTTTCGTAGACGCTTTCCGAAATAATCCCCGGTTCAGGATTGTCGAAGACAACGCACAGTTTGCGCTCGTCTTCGCGAGCGAACTCACGGACTTTTAGCGATCCCGACTTGGCGGTCGCCTTCCAATCCACATGGCGGGCGGTGTCCTCAGGCATGTATTCGCGAATGCGATACAGATCAGAACCGCGTCCCCGCACAAAACTCTCCCATTCGCCACGCACCAGCGGCAGGATCTCGAATAGTTCGTCGGTAGGCCCGACCCGGGGATAGACTAGCACCTCGCGCGACAGGGATACATGTCGGGTTTTGGTGAGGAAGGCGAACGGAAAACGCGTTGCCAAACCGAAGCTGTCTTCGCGATAGCGGCCGCGGCGCTCAAAGTTCAGTTCCAGGTCGGCCGACGCCTCGGCCCTCGGCGGAAGGTAGGGAAAGTAAGCCATCCCCTGAAAAATTACCGCTGGCGGCGGAGCCACCGTCACGCGCCGGAGACGACGATCAGGCAAGTGTAACCACTGCTGCGCCGGCGGCCGGTTAAAGGGAAAGGCAAACGTGGTCGCTTCCCATCGCCACTGCTTGATGGGGTTCGTCCTCTTCTTGCGGGCGGATACCACGCGGATCGAAAACGACGGCAGGAACCGCCGCGGATTGTGCAGCACGATGCGCCCCAACACCGCGCGGCCGGCGAAGACATGCTCGGGCAGGCGGACATCAAGTTCCAACCAACGCAGCACCCACGCTGAGACCATGCCGGAAACCAGGATTGCCGCCAACATGGCCGCGACCACGATGTAGAGCAGGTTGTTTCCCGTGTTGAGCGCGGCGATGCCGATCACCAGCGTCACCAGCACATATACGATGCCTGCGCGCGTGACCTCATAGTCGAACGATTCCCGCAGCCGTTCAACCGCGACGCGGCGGGCCAGGTAGGGTACCGTGACAAGTCCGACCAGCGTTGCCAGAACCAGCGACGCGGAGGCCAGAATCACCGTAGCCCAGACGTTACCTGCGTCGCGCGACACGGTGGAGAACAGCGCCGAAACGAAAGCCAACGCCAGCCCCACCAAGGCGAGCAGGAATTTGACCCAGACTTCCACCGAGGCCGATTGCAGCCATTGCACGCCTCGGCCCGGCAAGGAAGGAGCCGAATGCACCGGATTGGCTTGCGCAGAACCCACTGGTTCGAAGCCTAGCATTACATGCCGAAACGGACAATCGGGAGTGCTTTGCGGAAGAAGCGTTCGTAACGCGAAGTCGGAGCGTATCTGCCGCCCCAGCAGCCACGCTCCCAAAACGCAATTCTTCAATTCCCCCAGTCACTGGCCAATTTGCCAGTCTCTTTGTCGCGGTTCGATCTCTGGAATTTCTGGTGAACGAAAACAACGCTTTGTGATGCCGATCACTGACAGCCGGAGCCACGCACACCAACGTATTCAGAAGCTCTTGATACAGACCTGCGCCAAGCCGTTGCGCGAAAAGGTGGTGGCGGGGAGGGCAAATGCGAGTCTTATTGGTCGGACCCGACTACGAGGAGAACCTTTCCATTCGATATCTATCGTCGTCCCTGCTCGCCGCCGGACATGATACAACCCTAGCTGCGTTCAATTCGCTGGCCGACACGGCGTCAGTCGCCAACGCCTCTCAACATGCCGAGATTGTCGGGTTGTCCATGTGTTTTCAATCGCGCGCGCAGGAGTTTCTGCGTCTCGCGCAACTGATCAAGTCGCGCGATCCCAAGCGGCTTATTGTAGCGGGCGGCCACTACGCCTCCTGCGCCGCCGAACCACTTCTTGTCCATCATCCAGAAATCGACATCATTGTGATTCATGAAGGCGAAAGAACGCTGGTTGAGATCGCAGCTGCGACACCGCACCTGGAAGAACGTCTGCCTCAGATTCCCGGCATCGCGTATCGAGACGGAGAACAGGTGCGTTTCACCGATCACCGCAGAACGTTAGACGACCTGGATGCCCTGCCTTTCCCCGACCGCCGCGGGCCAATCCACTCGATCGCCGGCGTGCCCACCAGTTACATGATGGGCAGCCGCGGATGCTACGGAAACTGCGCCTATTGCTGTATCACGACGCTTCACCAACTAGAGCTCCGGGCAAGCGTTTTCGCCAGCGGAACTTGGAAAGGATTGCAGACGAGATGGCGGCGCTTTACCACGAACGAGGCTCCCGACAATTCGTCTTTCATGACGACAACTTCCTGGTTCCCTCGGAGGCCATCAATCATGCGCGAACACTGCTGTCCGGCTAAAGCAGGGTGTGCTGGCAGCAAGTCACGGGCCGGTAATGAGTTGAGTCTGTTTTGAGCTTGCCGCGATTTGAACGTCGGCGGCTGGTTTGGGTGGCGGGGACGGCAGACAATGGCTCATGAATCAGGGCCGCACCGTCTTTTCGCAATTGATCAGTTTCCTTCCCGACCGGGAGTTTCGTCGTTGCGTCGAGCGCTATCAGGGCGACATCCGGCTGCGCGGATTTTCCTGCTGGGATCAGTATCTGTCCATGGCTTTCGCGCAACTGACCTATCGGGAAAGTTTGCGCGATATCGAAGCCTGTCTGCGTTCGATGCAGGGCAAGCTGTACCACCTGGGATTCCGCGGCAAGGTGGCGCGTTCGACGCTGGCCGACGCGAACGAATCGCATGATTGGAGGATCTTCGCCAATTTCGCGCAGGTGTTGATTGGCATCGCCCGGCCGCTGCACGCCCGCGATCCGATTGGCATCGAGCTGGAGCAGAGTCTGTATGCTCTGGATTCGACCACCATCGATCTGTGTCTGTCGCTGTTTCCGTGGGCGAAGTTTCGCCGGCGCAAGGCCGCCGTCAAGATGCACACCCTGCTGGACCTGCACGGCAACATTCCCACGTTCATCCGCGTCACCAGCGGTGATGTGCATGATGTGAACATCCTGGACGAGATCATGCCGGAGGCGGGGGCCTTCTACGTGATGGACCGGGGCTACATCGATTTCCAGAGGCTCTTCGTCTTTACGCTGAGCTCGGCCTTCTTTGTCGTGCGCACCAAGTCGAATGTGCTTCTCCAACGACGTTACTCGCATCCGGTGGACAAGAGCACGGGCGTGCGCTCGGATCAGACCGTCATTCTGACATCCTTCGAATCGGCCTCGGTGTATCCGGATGCACTGCGGCGCGTGAGTTACTTCGACGCGGAGACCAACAAGCGGCTGAAGTTCCTAACCAACAACTTTGTGCTCCCCCCACTTACCATCGCGAAAATCTACAAGTGCCGATGGCAGGTCGAACTGTTCTTCAAATGGATCAAGCAGCACCTGCGCATCAAGGCCTTCTATGGTACCAGCGAGAATGCGGTGAAGACCCAGATCTGGATCGCGGTGTCGGTTTACGTGCTGGTGGCGATCGTACGCAAGCGGTTGGGGCTGGAGGCCAGTCTTTACCAAACCCTACAGATTCTGAGCGTCACGCTTTTCGAGAAAACACCCATTTTATGCGCCCTTCAGGCCCTCGATGCGGATGCCGATTTCGCCGAAAACGTTAACCAGCTGATTCTCTTCGACCTTTAACCGGACAGTAGTGATGCGCGAATATCAGCCTTCGAGAAGGCCCTGAAAAAACGGGACATAAAAGACATCGCTCTGGTGATCAAGTGTCGTCCCGCTGATGCCAATTGGAAAGTGCTCAGGCGGCTGAGAGACCTCGGGCTGGTTCGCGTTTTCCTTGGAATCGAGTCCTCCACAGCGGATGGCTTATCCGACCTCGAGCGGAGGCAAGACGTCAAAGATTCGGAGCGCGCGCTTGAGACCTGCTCCGATCTGGGTATCTCCGCCCAATTTACCCTGATGATCTTCCATCCCGATGCGACGCTCGACACCCTGCGGTCCGACGTGGCATTCATGCGGCGCTTTTGCGGGAATCCGCTGAATTTCTGCCGCGCCGAAATTTATGCGGGCACTCCGCTGGAGAAGCGGATGATTGCACTCGGACGAGCGCGAGGAGACTATCTCGCGAGAGTGTACAACCTCTCTGATCCCGTTGCGGATCTTGCCTGCAACCTCTCGCTGGACCTGTTTGATTCCAGATGTTGGAGCAACGGCAGTCTGATGCAGAGCGCCATCGGACTCGATCATCTGGCGGCGGTACGGAAACGGTTCGACCACCAACCATCGGGAGCGGCGCTCTGCGGGCGCGTTGGCACCTGGTTGCGATCCGTCAACCTCGACACGACCAGCTTGCTCGAAGAAGTCATCGATCTCAGCGCTTCAACTACCGGCAGCCTGGATGCCCGCTTCCAACGGGCCCGGCTCGCTCTCCGAGAGCGGGAACACACATCCCGCCGCGAATTGCTGTCCCAAGGGTCGAATCTGAGGACGGAACTGGAAACATTCCGTTTCACAAGCAAGGCGAGCCAACTCAACCCGACTCCCGGAGCGCGTCTCAGATTCGCCCGGCAGTTTGCGGCGGCAGTGCTCGCCATTGGATTGCCTGCAACCGCAGGATGTCAGTCCGGGGTGAGTGAAATGGCTCCCCCGCCGTTAAAGGAGGCCAAGACCCTGCCACCGCCCGGCGCTGATCAGGATAGTAGGTGCTCGCTGGTGGGTGATGTCACTGATCCCCAAGGCGCTGTGGTCGCGAACGCGGCCATTACCATTACCAACATCGATACGGGTCTGACTCGTACCGTGAAGACTAACGAGGTAGGGCATTACCTGGCTGGGGGGCTGAAACTGGGTCACTATACCGTCAAAGCCGAGTATCCCGGGTTCAAGGCCGTCGAGAAGACTGGGATCGTACTGGAGGCCGGAGCCAACGGGCGCGCCGATGTAGCTCTGGAGATTCGCGCTGACTTTCGCTTAGACGTGGTTGCTAGCCCACCGTACGACGCGGGATGCTGCGAATATGCCGCTTCCCCACTCAAGGTGGAACCGGAAGACCTGACCAAAAGGAGAAAGCCCTTCACCTACACAGTTGGAGATGCGAAGGACCACGGCACCCTTAGGGGAATCGCAGAGCTGGTCTATGAGGATCGGAGAATGTGGGTGCAGATCTTCGAAGCCAATCGAGATGTCATCGAGAAACCTGGCGAGATCGCGAACGGAACGTCGATCACGATCCCCCCGCGAAAACGCGCTGTCCCCAAGCTGATTTCCAAAATCCTCCCGGCCTATCCAGCAGAGGCGAAGAAGGCACATGTATGGGGTGATGTCGTATTGGACGTCACGCTGAAGGAAGATGGCACGGTGGAGCAGGCCAGCTTCATCGATGGAAATCCATTGCTGGCCGAAGCGGCTACCAGGGCCGTCGAGCAATGGCGATACAAGCCCTTGCTCGTCAAAGGGAAACCCGTCGTCAAATTCGTCGTAATCGTTTCGTTTAGCAAGGGCGGCAAGGTGCAATCGTTCTGAGCGCTTCCCATTAGCACAGTTTAGATTCCTCCTCTCTTGTGCTACCCTGCTGCCCTCTAGCATTCCGGCCCGCAGTTTCAGTGCAATCTCATCCCTGATCAAGGAGATCCCCTCATGCCTATCGGAAAACGCGCACTGGCGGAATTCTTTGGAACTTTCTGGCTGGTTTTCGGCGGATGCGGTGCCGCCGTGTTGGCCGCGGGCTTTCCCGCGGTCGGCATCGGATTCGCTGGCGTCGCCTTGGCCTTCGGTCTCACCCTTCTGACGATGGCCTTCGCCATCGGACACATCTCGGGCTGTCATTTGAATCCAGCAGTAAGCGTCGGACTTGTAGTGGGCAAGCGTTTCCCTGCTTCCGAGTTGCCGCACTACATCATCGCGCAGGTCCTTGGGGCCATCGCGGCGGCGGGCGTGCTCTACTTCATCGCCAGCGGGACGGCCAGCTTCGACGTGCACGCCGGCTTCGCCTCCAACGGCTATGGAGTCAACTCTCCCGGCGGTTACTCGATGGCTGCGGGCTTCGTTGCCGAAGTGGTGCTGACAGCATTTTTCCTCATCGTCATCATGGGCGCCACCGACAACCGTGCGCCCAAGGGATTTGCACCCATCGCCATTGGACTCTGTTTGACGCTGATCCACCTGGTTTGCATTCCGGTGACCAACACGTCCGTGAACCCGGCCCGCAGCACCGGCCCGGCAATTTTCGCCGGCGGTTGGGCGCTGCAGCAGCTCTGGATGTTCTGGGTCGCACCGCTGATCGGTGGCGCAGCTGGCGGAGGGATTTACCGGGCCCTGTTCAGCGAATAGAGACGAACTGCGAGACGCCGGAGAAATTTCCTTGTCATCCTGAGCGAAGCGAAGGATCTATGCACTTCTTGGCTAGTTGCACAGGCCCCCCTTCGCGGCGAACAACGCCGCTCAGGATGGCAAGTCTTTCGATCTCTCGCCGAACCTCGTACCCCGGCCGACCATTGACCCGCGTCGCCCGGCCCTGCTACCGTCAAATGTTTGCCTTCTGGATGCAGCCCATTTGGGGGGGCGGCATTTCTCTGATCGTCCAGGCCCACTTTCACAGTTACGGAGACTTGCATGCCGGCCATCAAATTTCGTGGCGTCGATTTTATTCAGTACGATTCCCTGCTGACCGACGACGAGCGACTGGTCCGCGATACCACCCGGAAATTCATCGAAGAGAATCTCATTCCCATCATCGAAGAATGCAACCGCGCCGGGCGCTTTCCGCGCGAACTGGTCAAGCCCATGGCAGACCTGGGATTCTTCGGTGCTTCGCTCAAGGGCTACGGCTGTGCCGGCATGGGCAACGTCGAGTACGGATTGATGACGCAGGAACTGGAGCGTGGCGACTCCGGTGTGCGGAGCTTCGTCAGCGTGCAGTCGGGACTCGTCATGTATCCGATCTACGAATTCGGTAGCGAAGAGCAAAAACAGACATGGTTGCCGGCAATGCAGCAGGGCGAAAAGCTGGGCTGCTTCGGGTTGACCGAGCCCGATTTCGGCTCAAACCCCGGCGGCATGCGCACCCGGGCGCGTAAAGTCGGCAACGAGTACCTGATCAACGGCGAGAAGATGTGGATCACGTCGGGCAGCATTGCCGACGTCGCTGTCATCTGGGCAAAAGTCGAGAACGAGAATGACCTCATTCGCGGCTTCCTGGTCGAGACCGATCGGCCCGGCTTTAAGGCCGACGACATTCACGGCAAATGGTCTCTGCGCGCATCGGTAACGTCCGGTCTGTCGCTCCAGGATGTGCGCGTGCCCGAGTCGAACCTGCTGCCGAAAAGCGGGGGCCTGAAGTCTCCGCTGATGTGCCTGAACCAGGCCCGCTACGGAATCGCGTGGGGAGCGATCGGCGCGGCGATGGCCTGCTACGACTGCGCGCTGCAGTATTCGCTGCTGCGCAAGCAGTGGCGCGATCAGCCCATCGCCTCGCATCAACTCGTGCAAGACAAACTTACCTGGATGATCAGCGAAATCACCAAGGCGCAACTGCTGGTGTTGCAGGTCGGCCGCCTGAAAGATGCAGGCAAAGTAAAACCGCACCACATTTCGATGGCGAAGCGCAACAACGTGTGGATGGCGTTGGAATGTGCCCGCATTTCCCGCGACATGCTCGGCGCCAACGGCGTCGCCGACGACTATCCCATCATGCGCCACCTGATGAACCTGGAGTCGGTAAAAACTTACGAAGGCACGCACGATGTGCATTCGCTGATCATCGGGCAGAGCGTGACGGGGATTGACGCGTTCTAGCGCATGAGACCGATCTCGAAGTGCCACCTGCTACTCGGCGTCGTTCTTTGCCAGGCTTCCCGCGGCAGACCGGGGTAGATCTCTCAAGGTTAGAATGGCCGGGCTGCGCCCGGAGGACAGCCGAGGGCGGCTGTCCCACATCTCTACTACACTTTCACCCGTACAACTCTTCCAACAACTCATACGCCCGCCGCAAGTGCGGGATCACGATGCTGCCTCCCACCACCAGCGCCACGTTGAGCGACTCTTCCTGCTCGACGCGCGTTACACCCAGGCGGTAGGCCTGAATCGCGTGGTAGATGACGCAGTCGTCGCAACGCAAGCACGCCGAGGCAACCAGTCCCATTAACTCTTTCGTCTTCGCTGGCAGCACGCCTTCAAGGTAAGTGTTGTGATCGATGTTGTAGAAACGCTTCACCAGGAAATTATTGGCCTTGTCGACGTTGGCGTTCAGGCGGGAGCGGGTTTCGATGAACCGCCGCGCGATCTCGCTCTTGTCGGCCACGTATTTCTCGGTGAACAAGTACGTCGGCTCTTTTCGTTCTTGAGCCGGGCGCTCTGGAGCGTGGTGCTCGGGAGTGGAGCGCTCTTCTGTTGCAATATGATCAGTCGTGTTCATGGGCAAATGGTAGCAGAGAAGGACGGCTGGAAGAACCACTACTCTTCATGGGTTGACACTTCGCCTTGAGGGCATGATGATGCTTCCAGAACCGTCTGGAAAAACAAATCTCTCCTGGCCGGCCTATTTCTCTACGGCAAACTTTGCGCGGAGCGAATGCCGGCGAAGTTAGGAGCTCTTTTAATGAAGCAGACGCCAGCTTCACTTTTTCTTTTCCCGGTTTTCTCCCTCAAATTCTTCACCGACCCCAGGAGATCATCCATCAAAAGCAAAATGACAGAGAGTGAACCCACCGAGCAGCACACGGCTCGTCGATGGTCGCTCCTGCCCTTTCTGTCAGTTTTGCTGACGGTCGCTGTTTTCGCCAGCGGTCCCACCGGGACTATCACAGGCACGGTGACCGACCCCTCAGGAGCGGTGGTTCCGAAGGCGCGGATCACTGTGCTTAATCAAGCGACAAACGCCATCCGCAATGCGGAAACCAACGATGACGGCGATTTCACCGTCGCACTGCTGCCGCCCGGCCGGTATCAAGTGACGGTCGAGAGCGCGGGCTTCCGGAAGAGCATCTTCAGCGATATCAACGTCGATGTGGATCAGACGGTGCGGGCTGATTTCGCGCTTGAGGTTGGAGCCGCGACTGAGGAAGTGCGAGTCAAAGACACCCCGCCGGCCATCCAGACCGACACCTCGACCCTGGGCCAGGTAGTCAACAATCGACTGGTGCAGCAGTTGCCGCTGAACGAGCGCAACTTCCTGAACTTCGCACTGCTGGTTCCAGGAAGCCAACTGCCGGCCGAGGGCTCACAGAACTCGACGCAAGGCGGCGCGCTCAGCGTCAATGGAGCGCGCGAGCAGTCGAACAATTTCCTGCTCGACGGAGTGGACAACAACGATCCTTACATCAACCAGTACGTGGCCCTGCCATCGGTAGACGCGATTCAGGAATTCAAGGTCCAATCCAGCGACTATTCGGCCGAGTATGGCCGCACCGGCGGCGCCCAGATCAACGTGGTGCTGAAAAGCGGCACCAACGCTTTCCATGGCACGCTGTTCGAATACTTCCGCAACCGCAGCATGGACGCCAAGAACTACTTCGACTTCCCGAATTGCACTCCCACTTCGGTGCCCGGGCACGTGCGGAGGCATCCCTGGCCTGCAGCGCAACCAGTTCGGGGGAACGCTGGGCGGCCCGATTCGCAAGAACAAGACTTTCTTCTTCGTTTCGTATGAGGGACTGCGCCTGCGGCAGGCGAACACGCGCGAGGCGACGGTACCGTCGCAGACGCAATGGGCCACCGCCGATGGGCCTGGCGCAACAAATCGGACCGGCGCTGGGGTGCCCGAGTGCGCTGAATCCGATCTGCCAGGGTGAGATGGCAGGACAGAACGTGTTCAATTTGTATCCGCAGGCCAATGTGGGCTCGGACCTGGCGAACTCGAATACGTTCCTTTCTGCTCCGGTCATTCGCAACTCGGAGAATTACTACACGGCCAAGGTGGACCAGCATTTCAGCGCCACGGACACGGTATCGGCTCATTACTCGCTGGTCGATGAGAACCTTTTCAGTCCGTTCGATCCGGTCAATGCTTTCACCGCGCTGCCAGGCTATGGCAGCTTCACGCTGAATCACGGCCAGAACGCAGGAGTCGAATGGACGCGCGTCTTCCGCTCCAAATTGCTCAACGAATTTCGCCTGGGCTTTATTCGCATGCGAGCCACCGTGCTGCAGCAGAATCACGGCGACGGATATTGCGGCGCAGCTGGGATTTCCCGACGTCCTGACCAACCCGGTGGACCTGGGATCTCCCAACATCAACCTGTCGGTTTCGACGGCATCGGCGAGCCCGTCAACTATCCGCAAGACCGTCACGACACTACTCTCCAACTCTCCGACAACGTGGCCTGGACGGTTGGCCGCAACCAGTTCAAGATCGGCGTGGATATCCGGCACCTGCGCATCGACAACTATCTCGACTTTCTGGCGCGGGGCGATTGGTTCTTCCTGGGGGATACCCTTGCCGGCATCCTCGGAGCAACCGGTGCATCCCACCCCTGCAACGCCACGCCGCCATTCGACCCAACGACCTGTTCGCTCACGCACTGTTGCTGGGCGCTTCCCGACTACGCTCTCGCGGTCAGCGGCAACACCTATAACAGCCTGCGCAGCCATGGGGTCAGCACTTATATTCAGGACGACATTCACGTCGTCCCGCGCCTTCTGCTGAATGTTGGCCTTCGCTATGAGTACAACAGCCCTCCGGTCGAAGCGCTGAACCGCTTTCAGCGTTCCTGATCTGGTTCCATGCCCATTCCCCTGCCTCTCGCCTCCGCCTCCAACGTTCAGCGTGGTGGGCACGAACGGAATCCCGCGGGCGACCTACTCGCCCACTCGCACGGACTTCGCTCCCCGCATCGGCTTCGCTTGGCGGCCGTTGAGATCGGAGCGCTGGGTGGTCTGCTCCGCCTATGGCATCTTCTACGACTCTTCCATTGCAAACATCAACATCTTCCCGCGGATCAATCCTCCGTTTTATAACCTGGCGCTGTATCCTCAGAACCCGACTGCCTGGCCGGCGGGGTTGTGCACGGTGCAGGACATTCTTACCCAGACGGGGCAGCAAACCGGGGTCGTACAAGGCAACATGATCTCTCCCAAGTTCCGCGATGGCTACATGCAGCAGTGGAACGCCGACCTGCAATACGAGGTGTTGCCGAACTGGATGGTGGATGCAGCCTACGTCGGTTCCAAGGGTACACATCTGAGTGACGTGTTGGATCGAAACCAGGCCGATCCTATGACCGGTCCGCTATATCCCCAGTTCTCTTCGGTCCTGTTCGTGGAGTCGAGCGCGAACAGTTCGTATAACTCGCTGCAACTGCGCACGGAGAAACGGACGAGCCACGGCCTGTCTCTTCTTCTTGCCTACACCTACTCCAAGTCGTTCGACGATATCTCGTCGGTGTTCGCGGGCAGTGTCGGCGCCGGCCTGCCGCAAAACTCCCGCGATCTAGCCGCGGACCGCGGACCTTCGGACTTCAACGCTGTGAACCGCTTCTCCGGCAGCTTTGTCTATGACCTGCCCCTTCACCGGCTGTGGGCCTATGGCCCAGGTTGGAGTGCAAGACTTCTGGACAACTGGCAGGCTGGAGGAATCGTGACCGCCCAGACCGGATCGCCCTTCACCGTGGTACTTGGCGGGGCTCCGGCAGCTTCGGCAGCGGCGTTTGGCAACCCGGCTCGACCGAACCTGGTAGGTGATCCGTTTCAAGCCGGCACCATCCTGGGCTGCACGGGTCCAAGCCAGGTGAGAGTCCCGCAAAGCTGGTTCAATCCTTGCGCCTTTACAGTTCCTGCGGCTGGGGTATATCCCAACACATTTCAGTTCGGGACCGAGGGCAGAAATGTTCTCACTGGCCCCGGATTCACCAATCTCGACTTCGGATTATCGAAGAGCATGGCGCTCGGCGCTGAGAACCATCATTTGCAGCTTCGAGGCGACTTTTTCAACCTGTTTAACCACCCGAACTTCGACATCCCCAGTCACGTTCTTGGCGCGTCGAACTTTGGAAAGGTTCTCTCAGCAAACGCCTATGGCAATAAGCCGCCACGCCAGATTCAGTTAAGTGCAAGGTACAGCTTCTGATTCGGGCGAGGTCAGTCGAAGAGAAGACCATGTGCGGACAGGCGCCTCGGCTGTCCCGCGATGGCGAAGCCGAGCGGCCGACCTCCCACTCCGCGCCAAACTTCAAGCGGTGGGTTTGTCTCGCGGAGGCTCGATCGCGAGAAATTCTTCCGCAAAGCGCCGTGCATAACTTTCAAGCAACGCAGGAATTCGGTTCGGATCCGTTGACCGCAGGACCAGCCCAGCGTGATGGTGCTTCTTGATCCGAAAGTACACTTCCGGATCGTTGTAGGCTGACGTGTCCGGATCCTCCTGCCGGGCCAGCGAGAGAATCACGCCGGCATACTCTTCGCGCACCGGTGGCAGCTTGTAACGTCCTTCTTCGCCGGCAATTTCGATGCGCGCCCACTCCCGCCACAGATTCAGTCCGGTGGCTGCCTCGACCATCTCGTTGATATAGGCGCCGCCCACCCGCGCGGCACATTCGAGAAAGTAACAATTTCCGTCGGCGTGCGCCTGGATGAATTCTGCATGCGCCACTCCGCGCAAAAGTCCCAGGGCCGCAATCAGATCACGGTTGATGGCCCGCAGGCTTGCATCGGCCTCGCTTCTTCTCGGCACGGTGAATGTCGTGAAGATTCCGCCGCCCTGGGCCACGTTCATCGGCGGCTTGCCGTACTTGCTGACGTTGGCAAAGACGACTTCGTTCTCTGACACCACCGAGTCGACGTGGTAGACCTCGCCCGGTACAAACTTCTCGAGCAGGAACCACGACTGCTTGTCACCCAGTTGGTCGAGTACTGGCCACAGTTCTTCTGCCAAGTGAATCTTTTTGATCCCGATCGCTGACGCCTCCTGCCGAGGCTTAAGCACCCATGGGCCCGGCACGTGATCGAGGTAATAGCGAATGTCGTCGTGGTTCACAACCTGCACGAAATCTGGCACTCGCACGTTCCGATCCAGCGCCCTCATCCGCATGGCCAGTTTGTCGCGGAAATAGCGCATGGTGGTCAGCCCCATGCCCGGAATGCGCAGATGTTCGCGCAGGGTGGCGGCAGTTTCCATGTCGTATTCGTCAAGGGCGACGATGCGGTCGATCTTGCGAGTGCGCGCCAGATGGGTAACGGCGTTCACGATATCGGCCAGGGGAATGTCCGCCGGAAGATAAAAGGTGTCGTCAAGGATCTCGCGCGGCCAGTCGGCATGGCGCAGCTTTTCCGCCGTCAGCAGAAGCACATGGCAGCCCTGGCGCTGGCACTCGCGCATGAACTCCTGCCCCTTTTCGTAGGTGGTGATGCAGAGAAAAGTCGGGCCGTCAGGCATGGGATCGCTTTCGAATCAGGCTAAGGAGGATACCATGTCGTGCCTTCTCGTGGGCATGCGCTATTCGATGAACAATAACGATTCGGTTGATCCGGTATTTTCATTCTCATTACGAGTGGGTTATATTCTCAACCCGGCGCACAACCGTTTCACAATTACCCTGGGAGGCTCTAGTGGCTACACAGACTCGTCCGGACGGCAAGGCCCGCAGTTTTGGAGAGAACATTGAAAGCGACCTGGCGTCGCGATTCCTGCGCGTGGTCGAAGTGGCTGCCATCGCTTCGGCCCGCACCATGGGGCAGGGTGAGCGCAAGCTCAGCGACCAGGTCGCCACCGAAGCGATGCGCAAGACCATGGAGACCATTCCTATGCGCGGCACGATCGTGATCGGCGAAGGCGAACGGGACGAGGCACCCATGCTCTACATTGGCGAGAAGGTTGGCGCTGAATTTCCTGATGGCAGCGACGTGCCTGAGGTCGACATAGCCGTCGATCCCTTGGAAGGGACAAACCTGTGCGCCACCGGAGCTCCTGGGTCGATTACCGTGCTTGCAGCCTCTGAGCGCGGGGGCCTGCTCAATGCGCCTGACTGCTACATGGAAAAAATAGTGGTTGGTCCTTCGTGCAAGGACGCGGTTTATCTGGATGCGCCGGTATCGCACAATCTTAAGAACGTCGCACGCCGGCTGGAACGAGACGTGGAAGACCTGGTTGTGATGGTGCTGGACCGGCCACGCCACGAGAAACTGATTGCCGATATACGGGCCGCGGGAGCGCGGATTCGGCTGATCAGCGATGGCGATCTCTCGGCGGGAATCGCCGCGGCAGTGATCGGCACGGGCGTTCATGTCGTGATGGGATCGGGCGGCGCGCCGGAAGGCGTCATCACGGCAGCAGCGGTCCGCTGCCTCAACGGCTACATGCTCGGCCGGTTGGTGGTCAAGCCGGAGCAAGAGGAACGGCTGGAGCGCATGGGAATCAAAGACAAAAACCGCATTTACGAAGCGGAAGACCTGGCTCCGGGAAAGCAGCTTATCTTCGCCGCGACCGGCGTCACCGATGGCGCGCTGATGAAAGGCGTGCGCTTCTTTGGTGACGGCACGCGAACCTCTTCGGTGATCATGACCCTGCGCACCGGGAAAGTCCGCTTCGTCGATAGCATTCACCTGGAGAAGGGCCCGGATGTGAAGGTGAGGTTCTCGTAAGGCGGTCGTTCGCCGCCGCTGGTTCGGTAAGAATCTTCCTACTTCACATACACCGAGTCCTTCTTCAAGTCCTCCGGGATGGTCGGCATCGGTGGCCACTCCTGCGAATATCCCTTAAACAAGGGCGAAGCGACCTCCGAACGCAGCGTTCCGTCATGCACCGCAAACTTATGTGGATGCCCGGGGGAATATCCTTCCCACAAGCAGACGCCTGCATACGCGCCATCTTTGCGCAGGATGTAATACGTCATGTCCATGTAGTGGAGCTTACTCATGTCGCCGTTGTAGTTGCGGACGATGCGCTTGAGCGCGTCCATGCCGGCTTCCTGCGGAGACATCCCATGGCGCATGTTCTCGACGATGGTGTGAGCGCCGGCAACCTTGATGTTCTCTTCCCCGGCGCCGGTAGCCCCAGCCGAACCCACGTCCTGGTCGGTATAGCAACCTGCACCGATGATCGGCGAATCGCCGCAACGGCCGGGCAGTTTGAACGCCAGGCCGCTGGTGGTGGTGATGCCCGACATCTCGCCTTTTTCGTTCAACACCGAGCAGTGAATGGTGCCCGAGGGCGGAAACAGCACGCGCCGCACCGCCGCTAACTGAAACTCCGGCTCGATGCCAAGATCGGCCGCGCGCTGCTGCAGTTGCTGGATGCGCTCGTGCCACAGTTCCGCCTGCGGCTTCGATTCCGACACGGGTGGATGCCAGTGCGGATCGGCCATTCCGGGCCCCCACCAATCGCGATCAGAATTAAATTCCTTCCACAGCAACCAGATCTTGCGCGAGCGATCGGTCAGCAGGTTCTCGCGGGGAAATCCCATGGCCACAGCGAATCGTTCCGCGCCCTCGCCCACCAGCATGACGTGGCCGGTATGCTCCATCACCGCCTTCGCAGCCATGGACACGTTCTTGATGTTGCGCACGCCGCCCACCGAACCTGCGCGCCGCGTGGGACCGTGCATGCAGCAGGCATCGAGCTCGACGACGCCTTCCTCGTTGGGCAGTCCACCCAGGCCGACGGAATCGTCGTTGGGATCGTCCTCCGGCCCTTTCACCACGCGGATCGCCGGCCTCCAGCGTGTCGCCGCCGCCTTTGAGGAAGGCATACGCCGCCTCAACGTAAGCGTAGCCGTTGTTGGCGCAGATGATGATCGGCCGCTTGGGGGAATCGGCCTGATATGCGTGCCCCTGCTGGCCCTTCCCAGCCAGGCTTCCGGCATCGCAGCGTGCGCCCCCACGCCGGCGGCGACCGCTCCCAGCACTGATCGTCTTCACGAAATCACGGCGCGAGAATGTCACTGGTCCTCCCAAACATAATAGTTCGACAGAAATAAGTTCCGCTCACGACGGTTTACGGCTTGCAGGCGGAAGGCGGAAGAATATCACGAGGCACCGCTGGGATTGCTTAGGCAGCGTGCTCGCGAGACCCTTCGCCTCAGACTGGAAGGCGGCTTCGGCCTCTCAAAATGTGGACCGCCAAGGATGCTTGGAGCAGTTCGAACCAGCGGCTCTCCTCACCGGCTGGCGAACCGGCGCAGCCGGCCGGGATACGCCGCGCCTGCCTTGGCCAATTCGTCTGCCGTCGCGGACGTAATCGGCTGCACATTTTCCGAACGGAAGCGCAGCAGCGCGGCAATGTTGCCCACCTTGTCGAACTCCGGATCGTCTCTTTACATAGAACGTTTCGATGTCGCGGCGAATCACCCAGGGCAGAATGGCCTCGCCGACGTCAACAACCTCCTGCGTGGCCCGGCCGCAGACCGGGCAGAAACTACGAGATGGGCATCGAGGTGCCCGCATCCGGAACATTCGACGGCGTGCGCCTGCAGGTTCTCACCGAGCAACAGAGTCTGCACTTCTCCCATCTCCAGCGAGCGCAGTACGCGGCGCAGCCCGGTGACGCCGCGCCCGTTGCTGCGCGCCTGGCCCAGCGCCTGCACGACCAGTTCGCGGCGGCGATCGCCTTTGCCACTGCTCCTTGATCTGCTGCGCGTGGGTGCGGATTTCGTCGCGGGTCGCGTGGCCCAGTCCGCGTGGAAGCGGCCGATCAGCGCCTGACTCACATAGGAATGCAGTTGGGATCCGAGCAGGGAGCGGTGGGAATCGGGGCAGGCGAGAATCCATTTCTCGAACACGCCTTTTTCCAGCAACTCCTTCACAGCCTCAGCCACGCTCTTGAAATGCTGGCGGGTCTCGTCTTCCACGCGGCGCTGGGCATGACCTCCGTCATAGCCGGCATATCCGTCGCTTCGGCCCTTGCGCGAAAGCGGATGGAACAGGTCTTCGCGCTCGGTCAATTCGCCCAGGCGAAGATCGAAGATGCGGGCCCGGTGCCGGTCGACCAGCACCACGCCCAGCAGCGGGGTCGCGCCCAGCAGTGTGCGCGATCGGTTTGAGATGGAAATGGCGGTCGATGAAAAGCTGCGTTCCCGGCAGGTTGGCGGGCAAATCATATTCCCGCCAGATGTTTTGAGCGGCGCAGGCGAACACGGCCTTGCCGTGGGTTCCGTTGCTGCGCAACTCCCCCGACAGGCGCAGGATGCGGTCCACATCGGCACGGGCGCAATCTTTTCTTGCCCTTGTTTTCCAGGCTGCGCAGAGCTTCGCGCGCCAGGTCCTTGATCAGAATCGTGTCTTCCTTATGCGCCTTGTTGCGCGGCGCGGAGGGCTGGAAATAAAAACTGACGGCACAAGAATTTTCATCCTGAAATTCAGCTAACTCTCGGATTTGTTCGCGAGTAATGGTCATGAATGACCTCCCAAAACTTGAGATTGGATCTAAGCGGCGCCGGTCGGAGCGAGCCTGCCCGAAACTGATGGGCCAGCCCGGGCGCTTTGCGCAAGTGGTCGCGCGCGGCAGAAACGAAAGCTACTACGCGCTCGGCCGGAAGGCCGGTAATCGCCGCAATCTCATCGACGCTGAAGCCTTCGATGGCATGCAGGATGAAGGCCTCGCGCGGGCCCGACCCGAGGTCGCGCAGAGCGGACGCGATCAGGCGTAGAAGTTCGTCCGAGGCCATGATCTGCTCCGGCGTGGCCACGCGCGCGTCGGCGATCACCGTCGCGCCCGTGATGGATTCGTCGGGTTGATGAAATTGCAGTTCCGGCTCGTCGCTGCCCTTCACGTTGCGCGGGCGCGCGGAGTCTTCCAGGGGCAGGGCGTTGCCATTGCTTTCGTCGGTGCGCGAGAGTTCGTCCAAAGCTCGCAGCGCCAGCCGGTAGAGCCAGGGCTCGAGCGCCAGGCGTTCCGGCTTCTCCTGACCGTTCCCCGAGGGCGGCGGCGATGGTTTCGTCAATCACTTCTTCCTTGGAGAGCTGATCGGCAGCAATCGACTCCTGCGCTTCGCGGAAATAGATTTCGCGCTCGACGAAGCGCTCCAGGCGCGACAGATTGACGTTCACGTACGAACGGATGTCGTCCGCAGAAATCGTGGGCGGAAAGACCGCGGCCAGCGTCTGCTCGAACGGAACCTCGCTCACGACCGCCCGGGCCGGGCGCTGTCCCCGCGCTTGCCACGCTGCCACTTGTGCGACGCGCGCAGGATCTCTTTGTGCTTGTTGACCTGCTGCAGCAGATCCTCAAACGCACTCTTCACGGCGGCGGCGGCCGTCGCAGCCGAGGCCTGCACCGCCATCTGGCCCGAGGGCAAACGCAGGTTCAGCGACACGCTGGTGCCCTCGCGGGCCGAGATCTCCTCCACCACTCCTTTCAGGTGGACGAGTTCAGGACGGAACACCTGCAGACGTTTCTGCAGTTTTTCGATCTGGTGTTGGATGTCTTTTTCTACGGCGGGAATTTTATGAAGACGGTAGCTGACGTGGACGTTCATTAGCGCCTCGGCCTTGCTAACGAAGTCGCGCAACCAAGTGCTTTCTAAGCCGATTGTACACCCGGCGAAAAAAGGCAAGCGAAGAATTGGATCGGAATTTTTCATGGTAACGGGATCATTCCCGGACCAAACGAGGCAACCCGCAGGCCTTTTCTTAACAACCTCCGACGAGAACCTCGAACACCACGTCTCGGCCAACCCGTCTCAGCTATTGCAGGCAGTTGCAGGGGCCGTTATTATCCCACTCCATGATCCCTGCCAAATTCCTGCTGTTTGTGTCGCTCACGGCCGTCGCCTTCGCCCAGACCCCATCTACGAAAGAGGTCGAAAGCGTCTATCCTGACGCCCACGCGCTCTACCTTGATCTGCACCAGAACCCGGAACTCTCCGCACATGAAACGCAAACCGCGGCGAAGCTAGCTGCCAGCCTGCGCAGTGCCGGCTACGATGTGACTGAACATGTTGGCGGCACCGGAGTAGTCGCCATCCTCAAGAATGGGGCTGGACCGACCATCATGCTGCGCACCGAACTGGACGCTTTGCCCGTGGAAGAAAAAACCGGACTCCCCTACGCCAGCAAAGTGCATGCAAAAGACGAAGCCGGGCGCGACGTCCCCGTGATGCACGCCTGCGGGCACGATCTGCACATGGCCTCGTTCGTGGGCACGGCCGAAGTCATGGCGCACAGCAAGGATACCTGGCACGGAACCCTGATGTTGATTGGCCAGCCCGCCGAAGAGACCATCGGCGGGGCCGAAGGCATGATCCACGACGGCCTGTTCACGCGCTTTCCCAAGCCGGACGTGGCTGTAGCCTTGCACGTCGGCAACGAACTCCCCGCGGGGATGGTCGCAATCACCCCGGGCGTCTACAACACGAATTCGGATTCGATTCGCATTACGATTTACGGCAAGGGCGGGCACGGCGCGTCACCGCAGACGACCATCGATCCCATCGTGATCGCGGCACGAACGGTTCTGACTCTGCAGACGATTGCCTCCCGCGAAGTCAAGCCCGGAGAACTGGCGATCGTCAGCGGTCGGCTACCTTCATGCCGGAACCAAGAACAATATCATTCCGGACCAGGCGGAGATGGGCCTGACCGTTCGGACTTTCAAGTCCGACGTGCGCCAGCAGGTTCTCGCCGCGATCACCCGCATCGCCAAAGCCGAAGCTGCCGCGGCTGGCGCTCCGCGCGAACCGTCAATCGACCTCTACGAAGGCACCGACTCTGTCTACAACGATCCCGCATTGGCTCTGCGGCTCAAGGCTCCGCTGGAAGCCGCCCTCGGAAAAGATCACGTTGTAATTGGTGAGCCGATCACTCCTTCGGAAGACTTTTCCTACTTCATCGAGCAGGGGATCCCGGGATTCTATTTCAGCCTGGGAGGAGCCGACCCGGAGAAGCTAGCCCAGGCCAAGGCTGCGGGCACGAAGCTCCCATCGAATCACTCCCCGCTGTTCGCGCCCGATGTGGATCCCGCGTTGCACACCGGGATTGTGGCCGAAGTCGCGGTGCTGCGCAATCTGCTGAACACGTCAGCCGACGACCTGCACAAGCTGACCGCGGAAAAACCACCTCGCTAGGGGGTTGCGACGAGGCTAGCCATGTACATACACATGTATTTACATGTGCATGCTTTCCAGGTATCCTAAGAACTACTGCGGCGCCGGAAACGGCCATGCGCTTTGAATGGGACGAAGCGAAGAACGAACGGAACCTGATCAAGCACCGAGTGCGCTATGAGACAGCGGTCCTGGCGTTCGACGATCCCTACGCCTTGACCCAGCGCGACGAGTCGACGAACGAGGAGGAACGCTGGATCACCCTTGGATCGGTCGGTGGGGCCACGGTGTTGTTTATCGTCCATACATGCTTTGAACGGCAAGGCGAAGAGGCTGTGCGAATCATCTCGGCTCGCGCCGCGACGCCGCGTGAAAGGAAAAGGTATGAGGAAGCTCACCAAGGAACAAAAACGAGACATCGCCGCCATCGCGGCCAAAAAAGACGAAGACATTGACCTCTCTGATATGCCTGAGGTCTTGGACTGGAGCGGAGCCGAGATGGGCAAGTTCTATCGCCCGCCAAAGAAGTCGGTGACGATCCGACTGGACGCCGACGTTCTGAAGTGGCTCAAGAAATACGGGCGCGGGTACCAGACGCGTGTCAATATGCTATTGCGCCACGCCATGACAAGTTCGCTCCGGAGTGACCCATTGCAGCGGGAGAAGTCGAGTCGAGTGCACGACTCACGCTAACAACACCCATTGATCGCTGATCGGGCAGGGGCCTACACCGCAACCGTAACCGACGTCTCCGTCCTCGTCACGGGCCGGTAGAGAGTATCGCGCTCAATGGGCTCGCGGCCGGCGGCGCAGATCAGGCGCTCCAATTCTTGGCGGCGCATACCTTGCGGTGTGGTGGCGCCGGCATCGTGGTAAATCTTTTCTTCGATCACCGTGCCATCCATGTCGTCGGCGCCAAAGCGCAGGGAGATTTGCGCAATCTTGGCGGTCATCATCTGCCAGTAGGATTTGATGTGCGGGAAGTTATCGAGCACCAGCCGGCTCACCGCGATCTGCTTGATGTCGAGCATGCCGGTGGTCTTCGGCAAGTGCCGCAGCGGAGTGTTGTCGGGATGGAAGGCGAGCGGAATAAACGTCTGGAAGCCCCCGGTCTCGTCTTGCAGCGCCCGCAGCTTGAGCAAGTGGTCGACGCGATCTTCATCGTTTTCAACGTGGCCGTAAAGCATAGTCGCATTCGACTTCAAGCCGATCTGGTGGGCGAGCCGGGCGGTTTCGAGCCACTGTTCACCGTCGATCTTGTGATCGCAAATGATGTGGCGAACACGGTCCGCGAAAATCTCCGCCCCGCCGCCAGGCAGCGAATCCACTCCAGATGCTTTTAGCTGTTCCAGCGTCTCACGAATCGAAAGCTTGGCCCGCTTGGCCAGATACGCAACCTCAACCATGGTGAACGCCTTGAGGTGCACCTGCGGAAAACGCTGCTTCAGGCCAGAGCAGAGATCCAGGAAATACTGAAACGGCAGGTCAGGGTGCAGCCCGCCAACGATGTGGAACTCCGTGACCGCCTCGGAGTATCCGGAAGCCGCAGTCTCGAATGCTTCCTCCAGGGCCATGGTGTAAGCGCCGGGGGTATCTTTCTTTCGGCCGAAGGCACAGAGGCGGCACGCCGCCACACAAACGTTTGTCGGGTTGATATGCCGGTTGACGTTGAAGTATGTCTTGTCGCCGTGCCTGCCCTCGCGCACGGAATTCGCCATCCAACCGACGGCAAGAATATCGCCGGTGCGGTAAAGGACGAGGGCGTCGGCGGCATCAAGCCGCTCGCCGGCCATGACCTTGTCATAAATCGGCTGAAGGCGAGAGTCGTCGGTCTGGAAAGCGTGAGTCGGAGAGGCGTGCGCAGAACCCATCCTTCTGATGATATCGCAGGACAACCAAGGTCTGCCATCACGGGGTGATGGCTAGTGAGTGACGACAACGCGGTCCTGAATCCGGGAGTATTCGTCCTTGGACACCACATGCCTCGTCATCAGTTCACGAGGATTGGCGTAAGGACGCTCTGCCATGATGCGCTCTGCCTTCTGCTCTGAAATTCCCGGCAGGGATTCAAGGTCATCCTTCGAAGCCTTATTCAGATCCAGGGACTTCTTCCCGCTGAGTCCTTCTTTGATCCCTTCGGCCACGGCTTTTGTGTCGCGCTTGATGGCCGCCGTTTCCTCGGCCGTTTTCTGGCGTAGCTGATCCGGATTCTGATGGGGAGAGCAGGCCGTACAGACTGCAAGCAAGAAACCGACTAACAGACAGGAGGTGAACCGCTTAGACATGCTTTTCCGATGCCTTTCCAGGATTTGCGGTTGTCGCCAAGAGCAGAACGTTGCCTACCTTCCCGGATGGAATCTGCATCTATTGAATCGGTGGTTGCGCGCCCCTCCGCCAAACAGAAGGAGGCCGATAATGAGGAACATTCTTACTGTACTGTTAACTGGAGCGCTGCTGTGCGGGGTCTCGTTCGCGCAAAATACAACGCCATCTTTGCCGGATCCAAGCGCTTTCCAGGAACCTGAGCCCCGGTCGCAGGCTCAGCCCCAAGAGCAGCCAGCCCAGCGCCCGGTGGAACCGGCCACCCCAGGGTCAGCGTCGTCTTCACCGAACACGCCCCGAATCGCGCCGGGCAGCGTGATTCCGGTCCAACTGACAAAGACTATCGATGCCAAGAAGGTCAAAACAGGGGATGAGGTCGTGGCTAAGGTCACTCAGGACATGAAGACGAACACCGGTCAAGTGCTTGTGCCCAAGGACACAAAAGTGGTCGGACACGTCACCGAAGCACAAGCGCGAAGCAAGGAACAGAAAGAGTCCGTGGTTGGAATTGCTTTCGACCACGCCGTTATGAAGAGCGGAGATGTGCAGCTGCCAATGTCGATTCAGGCGATCGTCGGCCCCCAGAACCAAAACCCGAATGCACCCGCGGCCAACAATGCGCCCTATCCGGGGCAGGCGGGCAGCGCAGGCAGTGCGCCGTCGACTGGCGGTTCGAGACGAACAACGGGAATGGGTGGGTCCACAACTCCTCAGCCACCCGAGACTGGTGTGCCAAGCGAAACGCCAACGGCGACGCAGAACAGCCCTCAAATCAGCTCACAGACTCAAGGTGTAATCGGAATGTCGCACGTAAACCTTTCACAGGGAGCCAGCGGTGCAGGCTTCTGTCGTCAGTTCCGACAAGAATAACGTAAAACTGGAAAGCGGCACGCTGCTGCTGCTCAAGGTTAGTAAATAGGTACGAGACGCTTCGATATCAACGTCTGGGAAACGTTCACGATTGCTGTAGCGCGTTTCTGAACTGTCATCCCGAGCGCGGCGAGGGACACTTGGTTTTTGGCAAGCACTGCCGACGTCCGCGGGCGCGGATGGAACCCCAGATCCTCGCTTCGCTCGGGATGACAAGCGTAGGGGCGGCATTGTTACGCGCCACCTGCCAGCTTCTTCTCCGCCAGCGGACGGGCGAACGCATTGGTAGGAGTGTGGCTGTTGACTTCGAGAACCTTGGTGTAGAACTCCTTGGCTCTGGCCGCATCGCCTGACTTTTCGTAAGCCTCTGCCAGCAGCACGAGATTCAACGGATCGTGCTGGTCGGCTTTCTGCAATTCGGCGATCGCCGTCTTGTAGTCTCCGTTATAAAACGCGACGTAACCGGTGAGATACGGAACGAACCGCTCCTGGTCAGGATTCTTCGCGTTGGTGAGCGCAGCTTTCGCGGCTGCTACATGCTGTTGCGCTTCGTTGGCCTGGCCGCGCCGCGCCGCCACGCGGGCCTGCGCGCTCTCCCAACGGAACAGCCACAGATTCTTGTCGGCTTCGCTCAGGTCAGGCTTGCGCGAGATGGTTTCGTAGCCCATCCTGTACCACTTGTAAGCGTGGTCGGAATCGCCCAGTTCCAGATAGATGCGTGCCAGTTCGTTGCAAGTCTCAGCCGCGCCGACCGAGTCCTTTTTCGCTAACCGAGCGTTGAAAACTTCGAGTTCGGGCTCCGAAGCCTTGTAGGCATCGCCTTCAAACGCGTAGGAAACGGCCAGAGCGCGCTGCGCCTGCTGCTTGGAATTGGCGGGAGCATCCTCTATAGCCTTGGTTAAATGCTCCCGGGCCTCGGCATAATCGCCTTTGAGATCCAGCGCCATTCCCGCTGCCAGATGCGCCTCGTAAAGTCCGGGAGAACTGTCGAGCGCCCGGTTGTAGAGAGCGAGCGCCTCATCCTGCTTCCCTTCCCGGCTCAGCTTCTGGCCCTGCTGTACCAGGTCCGCCGGGCTCCCCGGAGCAGGAGCTTGCGTTGGTGTTGGTTGCTGTGCCTCGGCCGCAGGCACTAAGAGAAGCGTGGCAAGTAGAAGTCGAGCGCCGGTCGTCCAAATCATGCTCGTCCAAATCATGCCGGTCAGAATCATGAACCCTCCAGTTTGCGTTAGCGATTATGGCACGGGAAACAGCGGCTGAGCGGATCATTACTTTGCACTCTATTATTTGCGAAGCAGTAGATCCCCCGCCACGAATGCAAGAAACAACACAGAAATAACGCCGTTCATGGTGAAGAAAGCCGCGTTCAGCTTGCTGAGATCGTCGGGCGAGACCAACGAGTGCTCGTACGCCAACAACGCGGCCACGACAATGACACCGGCGACAGCAACCTTTCCCAGCCCAAATGACCAGAGCATCACGACCAGCAATCCCAGCATGATGACGTGGAAGCTGCGCGCCACCCAAAGCGCGCGAACAATCCCGAGAAAGCGCGGGATGGAATGCAGGCCGGTCTGGCGGTCAAAATCGAAATCCTGGCAGGCGTAGAGAACGTCGAAGCCGGCGACCCAGAAGGTTACCGCTGCGGTAAGCAGCAGAATGCGCGCATCCAGCGAACCGCGCACCGCAATCCACGCGGCAGCGGGCGCAATTCCCAAGGCAAATCCCAGCACCAGATGCGACCAGCGGGTGAAGCGTTTGGTATAGGAGTAGAGCAGCAACACAGCCAGGGCGACTGGCGAAAGCCAGAGAGCCAGCCGGTTCAGTTGGCTGGCAGCCAGAACAAAGATCGCGCTCGACAACACCACAAACGTTGCCACGAATGCAGGCGTGAGCTGTCCCGCCGGAAGGGCCCGAGTTCTGGTGCGCGGATTGGCCGCGTCAAGGGCTGCATCCGCAAGCCGGTTGAAGGCCATTGCCGCCGAGCGCGCCGCCACCATGGCAACGATGATCCATACAAACTGATGAGCTGTCGGAAGCCCTCCTGCTGCGAGCATAGCGCCGCACAGCGCGAACGGGAGCGCAAAGACCGAGTGCTCCCACTTGATCATCTCCAGTGTCACGCGCAGGTTGTGGAGAACTGCCATCGGCTCGATTGTAAAGCAGGCGCGGGCTCTTAGCTCTTGGCCTTTGGCTCCTGGCTTTAGGCCCTAAGAGCCAACTCCAGAAACCAACGGCACAAACCGGCACATCTCGCGCAACGAGGTATGCGGCTGTCCATCTCGCATGCGAATCAGCAGCAACTGTTGAGAGTCTGAGAGGCCAACCGGAATCACCATGCGACCGCCCTCCGCCAGTTGTGCGAGCAAGGCGGGCGGCACCTCGGGAGCGGCCGCCGAAACCAGGATAGCGTTGTAGGGGGCGTCTGGGAGAAAGCCCAGAGCACCGTCGCCCACAATTACTTTCACGTTCTTGTAGCCGAGGCGCGCAAGCATTTCACTGGCGCGTCCGGCCAGTGACGGGTGGCGCTCCACGGAGACCACATCCGCGGCCAGTTCGGCCAACAAGGCCGTGGCGTACCCCGATCCCGTGCCTACCTCGAGAACCCTATCGGAAGAAGTGAGTTCCAACGCTTCCAACATCAGGCCAACGATGTACGGCTGCGAGATCGTCTGGCCTGCGCCAATCGGCAGTGGATAATCTTCGTACGCCTGATCGCGTTCTCCCTCGGCTACAAACTCATGCCGCGGAACCCGGTTCATTGCGTCCAGCACCCGCTCGTCTGCAATGCCGCGGTCGCGTAGTTGGCATGCGACCATACGCGAACGCAGAGCAGCGAACAGCGCAGTATCGGCAGCAGAAGTCATTCTTTCCTTGGCGGAGGAGGCGCGCCCCTTCTTAGATTCTATTTCCTCCGACGCCGGATGCGAACATCGAAGCTGACCACGCCGTTCTGGTCGCGTGTGCCCACTGCGGAAATATTGCGTGTGAAGTAATACTCGCCTTGAATGATCTGCTGTGAACTCTGCGAGACATTGGTGCTGTAGGTCAGCGAAACGTTGTTGGCGAACTGCTGCTCGATGGTCACCTGCGGGCCCCGCGCCGTAGGGTTCGTTTCCGTGGTCAAGCCTTGCGGATCGATCTTGATCCGGCTGACCCCGAACAGCTTCTGCAAACGGCTGCTCACCGTCTGGTTGATCGCCTGATTGATGATCAGCGCGGTCGCTTCGTCGGTGAACGGCGTCTGTCCGGATTGCTGCTGCAATTGCTCGGATTCCTGGCTGGTTCGACCCAATGCCAGCAGCGCGATGATGTCGGACTTGGGCAGCGGCGGCTCGGAGCGATAGTTCACGTTGAGACGATCAGGGGTCCCGGTGACGGTGACGTCGAGGTCGTAGTTGCGAACGTGAGTCGTCGCCTGCAAGTTGACTTGGGGCTCGATGGCGACTGGGTTCGCAAACGTGATGTCGCCACGTTCCAAGCGGAACTTGATGCCATTGAATGTCGCATCTCCTTCGAGGATGTCCGCGCGTCCCAGCACGCTGGGCCGCGCAGCCGACCCGCGCAAGTGCAGGTCGGCGTCACCGGAAAGCCGCGCCACTGCGGTCTTCATCTGCAATTCGGGCGCGGTGCTGACGGCGACGTCGAGCTTGACGTTATACAGCGGAGAATTGGCCGGGGCCAGCGCCACCGACTGTCGGCTTCGCTCCAGATACGAGCCAAAGTCAAAGCCTGGAGTCACGGCCAGCTTCGTGACCATGATGTCGCCTGTTACCGTCGATGCCGACAGATTGCCCACCCAGCGCAGTTCCGCGTTTGCGGTTGAGCTGACTCCTGGCGGATACCGCAGCCGCACTTCTTTTCCTACGGCGGTGAGGTCGAAACTTAGCTGCCGGTTGTAGATGGTGGCGTTGCCCTTCAGATCCAGAGTTCCGCCGCCGGTGCGCGCGGCCAGCTTCTCAATGAGCAAGCGGTCGCGGTTAAACGCCATGGATCCATTCATCTCGCTTAAGCCACTCGGCAACCCGGCATAGCTCGCGGCTCCATTCTTGATCTCAATCCGGCCATGGGGACGCGGCTCGTCCAACGTGCCCCCAACCGTCATGTTCACCGACATCAGACCGGAAGCCGTGACATCGGAATCAATGCTGCCCAGCAGCTTGAGATCAACCTGCCCATCGGCAGTGAGATCGAGCTCTCGCGATGCCGCGAAGTTAATGGAGCCGCTTCCGGTGATGTCGGTGCCCTCACCTACCATGTGGGTCTGCGCGATGTGGACAGTCTGCTGTCCATATGTAAACCGTACCGGCCCCTGGTTGTGCAGCTTGGTGTATTCCGCCTCTACGGCAACGTCGGTTAAGTCACCGTTAAGCGTCCACTGCCGCGGGTACCGCAACGGCCCTTGCATCGCAACCGTCCCGCCCACTGCAGAATGCCCGGTCAGTTGCCCGCCCAGATAAGCCCGCCAGAGCGCGTCGAGATCCAGATGGTTGAGCCGCGCCTCGATGTTCGCGGGATAATCGCCGCGCATGCCCACGGTGCCTTCGAGTGAGAGCGTGCCCCGCGTAAATTGCGAGCGCCCGGTCACGCGTAATTCACCATCCTTGGTCACCGATTCCAGATCAAGCCCTCCGGCGAGTTCGCCCTCCAGCGTGAGATCGCGAATATGTACTCCGGCGTTGATCGCCGGGGCATTGAGCGTTCCAGAGCCCCGCAAAGTGAAATCCGCGCGCCCCTCTATCGGCAAGCGATCCAGATGAATCTGGCGCACCCGCGCCAGATCGAAATTCTGCCCCGTCAGGTCGAGCCGGAAGCTCTGGGTTGCAGGCGTGTAAGCCGCCTCACCACTCATGGAAGCATCTTGATGTGTGAGCTGGATGTTATTGAGCGCGGTTTCTCCCTCGGCGATGTGAAGGTCCGCCTCGAATTTTTCGATCGACTCGCCGTAGGCCGAGGCGTTGCCAGCATGAATGTGCCCCTGCACCCGTGGGGCGGCGCGGGTTCCCGCAATCTGCAGCGATACGTCGGCCGTTCCAGTAATGGGATAGTCGAAGCCCGCCAGCGCCGCGGTCGAAGCGACGTCGACATGATGCAGGTTTACGCGCGCGTTGTAGGGACTGTATTCGGCGAACTGTCCGTTCTGGAGCAGGGCCGTGATATCAAAGTCGGCGGTGGTGTCGCCACGGCGCAGGCTGCCGCCACGCAGCTTCAAATCTCGCGAAGAGAACTGAATACTGGCCGCCAGCGAGTCCCACTGCACCTGCTGTTCGGGCGTGCGCGAAGTCGCGGGAAGCGTGAATTCGAAGTCTTGCGCCACCAGCGTCCCGGCCAGGGTTGGGGACGAGAACGTTCCCCCCGCCACTCCGTTGAAGGCGGCGGTGCCATCCACCCGGAACGGCAAATTCGTGGGCCCGCCTAGCACTGCCACGAGCGGCCGCCATTCCTCCAGGTTCGTCGTCGAGACTGAAAAACGCAGCGACGAGGAAGCCGAAAGCGTCCCCTCGGCTTGTACCCGCGATGCTGGCGTGGTCAGAGTAAATTGGGAAAGCTCCAGGGTGTCGCTCCCGCCACGATACTTGCCCAGCGCATGGGCCGTCAGCGGCAACTGCTGGGCAGCCAGTTTTGCCGGCGGGCTCACATCCAGAGCGAAGCCAATTTCGACATATTTGGGCGATCCCTTCCAGCCGGCGTCCACCGTGCCGGTGGCATTTCCTGCTGGGCGAAAGCGTCCGAGCGGGTGCGCCGGCACATCCAGGGCCGTGGCCACGTCAGCGATAGAAACATCGCGGGCACGAAGATGCACCACTCCCGCCTGCACCCCAGGCGTCTTCTCCCTGGCACGCTTCTCCCCGCGCGGCCGCGCCGCGCTAATCACCGGAAGATTCTCACTACCTTTCTTCGCGACCTTGCCCGGCGGCGGAGGTGGAATGCTATGCAGCCAGTTATCCACCTGGGCGTCCCCGGCGACGGTTCCACCGAACACCTTGCCCTGTAATTTCGCCAGCTTGAACTGGTCGTCGGTGATCGAGTAGTCGGCCGTGCCGGCGGCCTTCTTGACGACGAATTGTTCGCTCTGCCAGCTCAAGTCGCGCATGGCGAGAGTTCCAGAGGCAGAAAACTCGCTCAAGGACCAATGCCCGCTTCCCTTGAACTCGGCCACGCCCTCCTGAATATCGTGGCGTCGCGCAATGGCGGCGGCTTCCCCCAAGTCGACATGTGCGTCATAGCTGGCGTCGAAGCGAGGCGCGCGAAAATCGCTGATGCGTCCGCTGGCTTCCAGGTGCGATCGGCCAGAACTCCACTGCAACGATTTGACGTCGGCGAAAGTTGTTCCCAAGCTGATATCGGCTGTGGTCATCCAGGCGAACGGGCGGAAGCTCTCAACCACGGTGTCCACTTTGCCCACCGTGAAACGACTTTCGTATCGCCGCCGCAGGTAAGAGTAATCCATCTGCAAGCCGGTATCGTTGGCGGTAAAGTCGAGCGGAATTCTTTGGTCTGCCCAAACCAGTTCCCCGTTGCGCACCGACAGGTGATCAATCGAAAGTGCGAACAGAGGCTCGACCAGATTCTTCTCCGAAGTTGGCGACAAGACTTTCAGAGCAGGGACGTTGGTCGTCCCATCCGGAGCGACCGAGATGTGAACGACCGGGTGCTCCAGACTCAACGAATAGAATCCAAACTCCGTGCGCAGGAACGAGATCACCTTGACTTGCGCGATCAGATGATCGGCGTGAGCCAGCGGCAGGCCGCCAGGAGGCTCCTTCCCGTGCACGGTGATATTGCGCACTTCGACCTGCATGTGGAAGGGAACAACGTGGAAGCTCCCGATTTCCGCGCGTCCGCCGCTGATCCGCTCGATTTCAGCGACCATCCTCCGTCGCACGTAGGCCTGGAAGGAATCGGTGGTGACATACCAGCGAGCGGCGAGCAGGAGAACAAGGCCGGCGCCAGCTGCGATCAGCCAATACTTCCACCGGCGCCGCCGCCTGGTGGCTGGTTCGGTCACTGCGACTGTACTCCTTCACTGGCAAACGCGTTCCCGCCGGGCACGCTCACTTTGCTTTCCGAACGCAGGGTTTGCAGCCACGAAACCAGCAATTCGTTGACTTTTTCTTCGGTGAGCAGTTCGCGAATCTTGCCTGAGACGTCTGCCAGGGAAACCTCACTCGCACCGGACTGCTTCAACTGCGGCACGAACTTATCCCGGTAATAGGCCTCGATAGTCTTCGAGTCAATCTGCACGGTCGGGCGCAGGTGAGCATCGACCAGCCGCATGAGGTCGACTTGAGTCTGGACGTGAGCGAGCAGGTCTTTCTCCGCCAGTTGTAATCGCGCCAGCACCGCCTGCCAGCCCTGGTCAGTGGCGGCGTCGGGATACTGTTTTCGCGCCTCAGCGAGCCGAACCGCTGCTTCGGCTTCGGTGCAATGCTTAAAGGAGGCCGACTTCACCTGCTCTCCCAGCAATTCCTGATCGATCAGGCGATCGAGCACGGCGCGGCGGTCTTCCGCGGTGAAGTCGTTCAAGGAGCGGCCGTTGAGCAAGGCCTCGTAGCGCAGTGCGTCATCCAAATCGCTCTGCAAAATAATGTGGCCGTTCACTGTAGCCACGATGCGGTCGATCACCTCTGCCCGCGTAGCCGGCACGAATGCAGCTGCGATCAGCAGCAGGCCCAGCGCTGCCGCCACAACCCTCGTCTTCGTCTGAACTCGTCTCATCAGAATGGTTGCCCGATGCTGAAAAACACGTTGAAATGACGACCGCGCTCGGTGGTGTAACCGGTCAACTTCTTGGTCGTCGGATCGAAGATACCTGTGAAAAACCGGGTCGGATTCAGATTGTACCCGAAGTCAAAACGAAGCGGTCCGATCGGAGTCTTGTACCGCACTCCGACGCCCAGGGCGTGCGACGTGTAATCATATCCTGATTGGTTGAATTTGTTGAAGCACTGGTTGTCCGTAGTTCCCATTGTACTAACGGCCACTGGCAGACAGAGAGTGGGGTTCGACTGGTGCCAACGCAACAATCCCTTGAGCATGTCATGCGGCGCTGTAAAGACGTTGCCCATATCGTGAAAGATGGCAAACCCGAATCCCTCTCCGAGATACGGCAAAGTCATGGGGGGCAGGCGTAGTTCCGAATTGTTGACGAACAGCGCCGTGCCGCCGACCGGAAACCCCGAAGACGGATCGCGCGGGCCTGCTTGATTCAACCCGAAACCGCGATGCGAGTTGCCGCCCCCGGCAAAAAACTCTTCGGGCAACGGAATGGTAACAATGTCGGTGCACTCTAAGGTGGTATTCAGTGGGCAAGCGCCGGGAGGCAGCACCCTGGTTCCCCGCGCCGGCTGCTCCAGACCGATGGTGGTGGAGCGGGCAAACACAAACTGACGTTCCGCTTTGCCCTTCCCCCCGAAAGCATGGTAAGTCGAATTCTGTGCCAGGGCCCTGCCGAAATCCGCTTGCGATCCGAAGTAGCTGGAAGCGGCAAACGCGTCAAGGGTAAAATAGTTTCCCTTGGTGCTTTCCAGCGGATTATCCCGTTTGTCCCGAATATAGGTGAACCCAGGCCCCCCGACCCTGGCTGGCAGCGAGAGGAGCGCGATCTCTCCCGGGGAGAAATCTTCCGCGAAGTTGCTGGCCTTCACCCGGCGGAAATCGAAGCGATAGGTGATCGAACTTGGCCCCGGCCGCGTGCCGGGTTCCTCACCGGAATTCCCAATCTGCTGCCGCAGGTCGATTTTCCCTTCCAGCCGCTGCGAGGTGAACGTCGCTACGTCCAGGCTATTGTCGTAAAAAACGGTGTAAATGAGCTTCCATTTGGCGCTGTCGAGCAGTTTTGGAACGGTGTAGCTGACCAGCCCCCGCTGTTGCAGCCGGCCTACGTGCGATTGAAACGTCAGTGTCTGGTTTCTTCCCCCCACGTTCAGCCGCGTCACATCGAAGCCTACGCGCGGGCTGACGCCAGTTGCACCCTGCGCCGCCGTCGTTCCCGCCGGCTGGCCAGTTTGAAACTCCAATCCCACGTCATAGGTGAAGGTGTAGCGCTTGGCTTCCTGCAACTGCACCAGAACATTTTTTTGAGGATCTGTCCCCTCCGGGTTCTGCACCGCGGTATCCACTTGACTGAAAATGCCGAGGTTGTAGAGGCGGGTCTGGGTATCGAGCAATCCTTCCTGGCTAAGAGGCTCTCCAGCTTTGACCTGCAGTTCGCGGTTCACCACGTAGTCGCGGGTGTGCTCGGTACCCGCAACCATCACCCGATCGACGGTGAAGCCCTCGCCCTCCGAAATTGTGTAGGTCACATCCTCACGATTGGGCTCGGCAGCGGAGGCTTTGGTTGTAATCTCAAGCGTGGCATTGGGATAACCATTGTTGAAGTAAAAGTTGAGGATCCGCTCGCGATCATTCGCCAGATCCTGCTCGGAATAAGGCTGTCCGGGCTGCGTGCTCAATTCGGGCAGTTTATCTCGCGCGAATTTCTGATTGCCGACCACCTGTACCTCTCCCACTTGCGTCCGGGGACCTTCCTCGATCTGCACATGCACGGCCAGATGGTTGTCTTCGCCTTGGTAGTCGTCGTCCACCTTGGTTTCGATCTTGACTTGGCGAAAGCCGTTGGACCGGTACAAACTCTCCAAGGTCGAGACATCATTCTTGAGCAGGGTCCCACTATAGCGTCCGTGGCTCAGGAAGCGACTTGCCCGCTGCATCTGCAGGTACGATCGCAGCTTGGCGGTGTCCATGAAATTCTTGTTGCCCGTGATCTCTACCAGCACCAACTTGTGCACTGGACCAGGATCGATGTCGTAGATCACGTGCATGGTCTTTTGGTCGGAGTGTTTCTTGATGTCTACCGTGGCATCAAAGTGGCCGCGCGTCTGCAGGTAATCAAGAAGGTTCCTCTTGCCTTCGTTCAGCAGATCGTCGTCGACTGCGTTTTCCTCATACACCGGAATCTCTTTCTTCATGAGTCCGCGGCTGATGTGGTAACCCTCAGCCGAAATCACAACCACCGGACCGGGATCGATCTGGAAAGTAAAATCCACGGTGTTAGTTTCCGGGTGGTAGTCCTGCTGTGCGATCGAAACTTGCGACAGAACGCGGTTCTGCTTCTGAAATTTCTTACGCAGGTGCTGCAATGCGCTACTGAGCAGCACCGCCGTCAGACGATGCCCGCGATCCATGTGGGCAATGCTCTGCACCTCCGCCGAGGATAGTCCGGAATTGCCCGTTACCTTTACCTCACCCACATGAGCCTGTGGCCCGGGCGTTAGGTGAAACAGGATGTTCACCTGCTGCGTCTCTACGTTCGACGTACTCTCAGCCGTGACTCGCGCCCGATAGAACCCGCCCTCTTGCATGAGCTGGCGGATGTTCTCCAGCGCACGGTCGAGCTTGTCGCGATTGTAGAGTTCCCCCAGCTGAAACTTTGCTGCGTTCACGATCTGGTTCGGGGTAGGACGGGTCGGGGCGCCTTCCACCTCCACTGCGCCCACAAAGAAATTGGGCGAAATAGTGAAGGTCAGCGTAACCCCTTCGCCCGAAGGCACAACCTCAGCCTGAATGTCGGCAAACCGACCCGTGGCATAGAGTGTGCGGATGCTGTCGCGCACACGGTCGCGGTCCAACGGTTCTCCGGTTTTCTGCGCCAGCAACTCCAGCAAGTGCCCCCGATCACGCTCGGACACTCCCGGAAGTTGGATCAGCCGCACCATCTTCCCTTCGTACCCGGAAACGCTAACTGCGGGTGGGCGCTGTGGTTCCTGACGATTGGACGGTCCTGCCGCACTCCCGCCCGCCATGGAACCAGAATTCGCCTGTGCCAACGACCCGCTTACCTGTGCCGCAACCCTCGACGGCTGAACCGCACTGCAGAGCAGGAGCGACGCGGTCAGCAATGTCGTGTACCCTCTCGGCAAAGGTGTCCTTAAGTTCCAGGCTGTGTTGACTTCGATGGAACGCGCCCGTTTCGCTGTTGTACGAATTCAGGCCTGCGCTCTGGGCCAGCGTCGGCCTGCTGCAAGCGCCCGTGCAAATGCCAACCACTTATAATAAAGGTTTTAGAACGTGGCATTGGTGACCTCTTTGGCACGGGAGATACAACCCGAGCGGCAGCTGGACGGCAACTCGCAAAGTTCCGCCAAACAGTCTTCTGCCGATCGCTACTCGCGCCAGGTGCTGTTCCGCGGCATCGGCGCCGAAGGACAGCGCAAGCTGGCGGCAGCCCGCGTGGCGATTGTCGGCTGCGGCGCGACGGGTTCGGCGCTCGCCGGGTTGCTGGCGCGTGCCGGGGTAGGCACGCTGCGCATCATCGATCGGGACTACGTCGAGCCCAGCAACCTGCAACGGCAATCGCTTTTCGACGAGGCAGACGCCGCCGAGTCTCTGCCCAAGGCCATCGCCGCCGCCCGTAAGATCGCCGCCTTCAATTCCCAAATCGTGATTGAACCAAGAGTGGACGATCTAGTCCCCGCCAATGTTGAAGCCTTGCTTGAGGGAATGGAACTGATCCTGGACGGCACGGACAACTTCGAAACCCGCTACCTGATTAACGATTACGCCATTGACCGTTCGCGTCCCTGGATCTATTCGGCTGCAGTCGGCAGCTACGGATTGACTTTGAACGTCGTGCCCGCCCAAACCGCCTGTTTGGCCTGTATTTTCCCGGATTCGCCGCGAGGCATGGTCGAGACCTGCGAAACCTCCGGCATTCTAAATTCAGCCGTGAATCTCGTGGCATCAATCGCCGCTACTGAGGCGCTCAAGCTGCTGGTTGGCGGCGCCGCAGAGACCCATCTGCGACGGACTCTGCTCTCCTTCGATATCTGGACCAACGAGCGCTCCGAAATCTCCGCCGCCAAGCCCCGCCCCGATTGCCGCGCCTGCGGCAAACGCGACTTCATTCATCTGGCTGGTGAAGGACGCCCCCACATCACCTTATGCGGAAGAAATTCCGTGCAAATCCATGAGCGACAGCGCCCCATTAACTTCGCCGAAATGGACCTCCGCCTGCAGCCGCACGGGGTCGTCCGCCACAACGATTTCGTCCTGAAGTTCTGGCATGACCCTTACGAGATGACGCTCTTCCCCGACGGTCGCGCCATCATAAAAGGCACCACCGACACGGCGGTAGCGCGCAGCCTATACGCGCGGTATATCGGAAGCTAGGTTCTGACCGCCGACCGCAAGTGTGCAATCCGAAACGCCCGGCGCTAGGCCCCGTTTATCCTTGCAATTTGCGGCGGTTAGGGCGATCTATAGAAAACAAGGAGGTTCGTCCCTGTGCGCTCAACCTCGTTAGCTCGTGTCGCGCTCGCCTTATTAGTATCACTGGCCGCAACGACCCACGCCCAGGTCAGCGCCAATGTGCTGAGGCGGACCTTAGAGATCAGAGTTGGCGGCCCTACCGGAATCACCGGCACCGCGTTCACGCTTGACGTTGATAGCCGCGAATACCTCGTGACCGCTAAACACGTGGTCGAAAAGCTAAATCATAGGGACACGATCGAGATCAGCGTCAGAATCGACCAATGGGAACGGATCGATGTAGCCGTGTACCCCTGTGAAGGTGATGCCGACATCGCTGTCCTCATTCCCCCGCGGCAGTTGACAGTAAACTTTCCCCTCGAACCGTCGAGCGGCGCAGGTGTTTTTGCCGGTCAGGATGTGTACTTCGTGGGCTTTCCTTTCGGCGCCTCTTCTTTCGCGGAGTCCGTGTACGTTAATCAGTTAAACGGTGAATACCCGATGCCGATCGTCAAGAAGGCTGCATATTCTGGGACCTTTGAAAGCAAAGGGAAAACACCGGTCATCCTGCTGGACGGTTACAACAACCACGGCTTTTCTGGTGCTCCTATGGTATTCCACGAGGTGAACCGTCAAATCGACGCAACAACGCCGTTCTATATTTTCGGCGTCGTGTCAGGATTCGTGCCCGAGCTCGTCAAAGTTGTAAAACCTGAGCCGATTAGGAATGGTGAGGACGTTTCCAAAGTCGAGTCTTGGCGCTTGGGGACCCCGGGAACAATCCTGCGCGACACAGAGCAATTCGTCCCTCTCAACACAGGGATCGTGAGAGGCTATCCGATCAGGTATGCCCTCGACATGATCCACCTCCACCCGGAGGGCCCGGTGGTTGGTCGCTGAAAGAATCTGTCAACCCTGACCGCCGCTTGTTGGGTTCGTAGCTAGAAGCTAGCAGCTAGTAGCTAGAAGCTGAGTTCTGCTAATCTCCTTGGTTCGCGAATCCACGGGTCCAATCCTCCGAGAAAAGAGCGTAGATGGCCGAAACCTCGCGTCCGCAACCGCCAGTGTCCTACCGCTGGGCGGTTCTGATCTTCGTCAGTGTGGCCATGGGAGGGAATTACTACATCTACGACAGCATCAACCCTCTGGAGCGAATCTTCATTGACCAGCTCGGCTTCTCCGCCACTCAATTCGGCTGGTTGAACGCCAGCTACAGTGTGGCCGCAGTCCTCACTTTGCTCATCGGCGGAATTATCATCGACCGCATCGGCACCAAGAAAGCGATGACTGCCTTCGCTCTCTTGTGCCTGACCGGAGCCGCCTTGACGGCGGCCAAAGGCAACCCCCCGCTCATGATCGCCGGACGCACCGTCTTGGGCCTTGGGGCCGAATCGATGATCGTGGCTGCCACCACAGCTTTGGCTAAATGGTTTCGGGGCAAGGAACTGAGCTTCGCCTTCGGCATCAACCTGACCATCGCCCGCCTGGCCTCAGTAGCCGCCGACAATTCCCCGACGTGGGCTCATTCGGTCTACTACCCGCAGGGTTCCAGCGGGCCTGTGAGCTGGCAGGGACCATTATTGCTTGCGGTGGGAGCTGGCGTGCTGAGTGTGGCGACTGCCCTCACCTACTGGCTGCTGGAAACGCGCGCCGAGGGCCGCTATGAACTCGGCAAAGCTGGTGAGGTCGACAAGCTCGAGTTTCGCGGAATTTTCCGTTTCAATATGTCTTACTGGCTGGTCGTCGGCCTTTGTTTCACGTTTTACTCCGCGATCTTTCCCTTCCGTACCTTCGCCATCGATTTCTTCACCAACAAGATCCTCGCCACCCACGGCGGCGTGGCGGCCTCCGAGGCGATGCGAGTGCTGTCCCACGAGAAGGCTGGCTTCTTCAACAGCCTGCTTCCCTTCTCCGCCATGATTGCCACTCCCCTGTTCGGCTTGCTGGTCGACCGCGTGGGCAAGCGGGCCTGGTTCATGATGTTCGGCTCGCTGTTGTTGATGCCGGTCTACTTAATGATGGCCTATACAAACATTTCGCTGTTCGTCCCGGTGTCCCTGATGGGAATCGCGTTTTCGCTGATTCCCGCCGTGATGTGGCCTTCGGTGGCCTACATCGTGGAACAATCCCGCCTGGGAACGGCGTATGCGTTGATGACGCTCATCCAGCAGATTGGCTTCTTCCTCTTGAATCTTCTGATCGGATCGGCCAACGACTTCACCCACGCGGGTCTCGAAAATCCCAGCGGCTACGCTTTGGGAATGTGGATTTTCTCGATCCTCGGATTCGTCGGAATGGCGCTTGCGATTCTCCTCCGCGTCCGCGAAACAGGACCCCATGGGCACGGGTTAGAAACGATCACAACCGCCAAGAGTGCGGCTTAGCCTCGGGGAGTGATTACCAATTTCTGAAGAATGGGCTCTAATTTTGGGATCTGTTTTGACCGTGAAATACAGAGTCCCTCAACCCCGAGCAGCCAAAGGATTTCCGAAGCGGAAGGAGCGAGCGCAGGAATCCAAAGTTCCGTAGAATGGCTCTGATATTCTGCATACTGACGTTACCATGGTGCCCGCGGCACGACCCGCAAGCCATACAACGTAAAGATAGTTAGCCGCATCTCAGCAAGTGCGGCCGGGAAAGACAACTTGACCGACCGGGTACAGCGACAGGGCGACGAGTTTAACGAAGCCGAGGCTATTGAAAGGGCCAAGCGGGGCGATGCTCGGGCCTTTCAAGAGCTCTACGATAAGCACAAGCGGCGCGTTTACTCTCTCTGCCTGCGCATGACAGCGAATACGGCCGAGGCCGAGGATTTAACCCAGGAAGCGTTCCTGCAGCTTTACCGCAAGATCGCAACCTTCCGCGGCGAGTCGGCGTTTTCCACCTGGTTGCATCGGCTGTCAGTGAACGTTGTGTTGATGCACCTGAGAAAGAAAAGTCTTCCCGTGGTTTCTCTTGAGGAGACCACACAGGGCGGGGAAGACGATACGCCGAAGAAAGATTTTGGGGCGGAAGATTTGGCGTTGGCCGGATCTATCGACCGGCTGCAATTGCAAAAAGCAATCGCTGATCTCCCTCCCGGCTACCGCACGATCTTTGTCCTTCACGATATCGAAGGCTATGAACACAATGAGATCGCCCGTATCGTGGGTTGCTCGATCGGCAACAGCAAGTCGCAATTGCATAAGGCGCGCATGAAGCTTCGTGATCTGTTGAAGATCAATCGGGCCGAAAAGGCCGAGAAATCTTGAGCAGGAGTAATCGGAGTGATCAACGAGTTTACGGAGTCGTAAGAGAAACGATAAAGCAGCAGAGCCAGCGCAGACTGGCACCAGCAGTAACCTTGGCAGGGGCCGAACGGCTGCAAGCAAACCGAAATCGGCAGCACAGTGATTTGGCGCGGCACCGGTTCGGCAGAGGCTTGGGGAGAGAGCAGTATGAATTGCGTTGAGTTGCAAAATAGCCTGGCGGAAATCGAAGACGGCAGCAGCGCCGAACAGCAGGATCATCTGAAGACCTGCCCCCAGTGCTCGGCTTTGGTTGGCGACCTGAAGCTGATCGCCTCCGCGGCCGCGGGACTTCGCGGAGCCGACGAGCCCAGTCCCCGCGTGTGGAACTCCATCGAAATTGCCTTGCGGCAGGAGGGGCTTGTCCATCCCCCTCGTGCCGGCCGATCGCTGATTCCCTCCCTCGGCAGCCGCTGGGCGTGGGCGCGATGGATGGCTCCTGCAGCGGCCGCCTTGCTGTTTGCGGTTGGCATTTACGTTCGCCAGAATTCCATCTCGGTGCAACGCGCAGGGAACGAGGGCTCCGCGGCCGTTTCTGAGCAGCCTGTCTCCGATTTGGCTATTGCGGGCTTGAACGACGAAGACCTGCTGCAGGAGATCGCGCACGAAACCCCGGCGATGAAAACTCAGTACGAAGATGATCTCCGCCGCGTCAACGAGTACATTCAGGACGCAAAAGGCATTGTCGCCGCCAATCCGAACGACGAGGAAGCCCGCCGCTCGCTGATGGAGGCTTACCAGGAAAAGGCCATGCTTTTCGAGTTGGCCATGGATCGTTCTCTGCCATAATGTAGGACCTCGGGGAGTCACATGAGCGGGCGCACAATCACACTCGTAGCCATCGGCACGCTGATCGCGGGGACTCTGGTCGCCGAAAGCCGCAAGGAATATCACTTCAACGTGGGATCCAAGGCTGGAATCTCGGTCAACAATCCCTACGGCTCGATCTCGGTCAAACCTTCTCCAGGAAATACCGTCGTCATCAATGCCGTGCTCCGTTCCGACAAGGTCGAGGTCGACAGCAACCAGACCGGAAATCACGTCGAGATTCAGTCTCACCTGCTGCCTGGAGCCGACGCAATTAGCGGCCGGGTCGACTACGAAATTCTGGTGCCGGTTGATGCCAGCGTCACTCTGCACTCCAGCACTGGTCCGCTTCGCGCTGAAAAGCTGCGCGGGGATATGAACCTCGAAGGCGCCGGGGCCACGGTAGACATCCGCGACGTCAGCGATGCCCATGTTCACGTGAAGACCATCAACGGTCCGGTTACCCTCACCAATGTGCAGGACGGCCATATCGAAGTGGACTCGCTCAGCGGAGAAGTGACCCTCAACCAGGTCGACGGGCCACTGGTCCAGGTTATTTCGACCAGCGGCAAAATCAAATACACCGGGGACTTCGGCAGCAGCGGTGAATATCGCCTTACCAGCCACAGTGGCGACATCGAAGCCATCGTGCCCGAAGGAACCTCGGCCGACGTGAGCGCTCGCTCCGTCAAGGGCGAGGTACATGATGATATTCCTCTCCAGCCCAAGACTCATACCTGGTTCGCCATCCAGGAAGGGCGTGCCTTCATGGGTACCATGGGCCGGGCAGCCGTTTCATCGACCGTGGTGCTGCGCAGCTTCAGTGGTAAAATCCACCTCAGAAAACGCGCTGCAAAATAGCAACGAAAAGGATTCCAAGTCGCGTAAAGAAGCGTCATAACCGCAAGGCTGACGCTCGAAATCGTGGTCGTGTGCGGTCCGCGAAGAACAACGCCGTTTTTCTGGTCGGCTTCATGGGCGCCGGAAAAAGCAGTGTTGGCCGCGCCCTAGGGCGGCGGCTGAATTGGCTCTTTGAAGATCTGGACGACCGCATCGAACAACGCGAAGGACGCCGCGTCGCGGAGATCTTCCGGGATTCTGGCGAGTCCGCCTTCCGCCGGGCTGAGCACTTGGCCCTGGAGCAGGCGCTCGAGCAATTGCAGGGGGGAGTTTCGAAAATCATCGCCTTGGGAGGCGGGGCGTTTGCCCAGCCATCCATAGCGGAGTTGCTCGAAACCTCTGGAGTACCCACGGTGTTTCTGGATGCAGCGGTGGAAGAACTATGGCAGCGCTGTTGTCGCCAGGCGGCCGAGACCAGCACAGAGCGTCCATTGCTGAAGGACCTCGACCAGTTTCGAGGGCTTTATGATTCGCGGCGCCAGAGCTATCTGAAGGCATCGCTGAAGATTCAAACCGGCAACCGCACCGTGGACGCTATCGCAGCCGAAATCGCCGAGAAGTTGGGCCTGGAGACCATCGCTCTCCGGACGGAATTAGGAGAATCCGAGTGAAGTCGCACAACGTAACAAATTGGGCTGTTGGGTTGGCTCTGGCTAGTTTACTGGCGGCATTCCCCACATTGACCAATGCTGCGGCCCGCAAGGACGACAAGAAGGACAAGCCAAAGCCCGCGTCCGCACAACTCGTCGATTCGGGCTCGTTCGGCGTGTTCGTCAAGGGTCAGCGCGTGGTCACCGAGACCTTCAGCATTCACCAGCAAAACGGCATGAGCGTCATCAAGTCGCAGCTCAAGCAGATTGCCGGCGCCGATTCCGCCAGCCAGAAGTCCGATCTCGAAATCACCGCCAGCGGCGAATTGCTGCGTTACGAATGGAGCCAGGATTCCGGTGGCTCTCTGAGCGTCCTTCCCAATAATGACTTCCTGATCGAGAAAATCACCGCCCCGGGATCTGCCAAACCCGCCGAGCAGCCTTTTCTGATGCCCAGCTCAACGATGATTCTCGACAACAATTTTTTCATCCACCGCGCGGTGCTGGTCTGGCGTTATCTGGCCGCAGACTGCAAATCCGAAGGCGGAAACTTGAAGTGCCAGCAGGACCCGGCGGAATTCGGTGTCCTGGTTCCGCAAGACCGCAATTCCCTGCGTGTCCGACTGGAACTCGTAGGAAATGAAAAAGTCACCGTCCGTGGCGCCGAACGCGAATTGCTGCGCCTGAATCTGACCGGCGAGAATTTTGCATGGAACTTGTGGGTGGACCCTCAGGATCAGTTCAAGTTAATAAGGGTGGCGATTCCTGCCGATGATACCGAGGTAGTGCGGGACTGAGTAGCTGTCCCCTGGCGCGGTGGAATCGAGGCCACCCTTGGAAAACCTATTGCTCCTGGCTGACTCACGTACGGCTCGGGCCCTGGTCACAGTGCTGCTGTTCGCTCTGGGCCTGGGGTTTCTCTACGTCGCGCGCGCCACCCTGATCGCCTTTCTGTTCGCCATCTTCTTCGCTTACCTCATGAGCCCCTTGGTGAACCACCTGGAAAAATTGCTGCGCGGTCGGGGCTTGGCCATCGCGGTCATCTACACGTTTTTGCTGGCGCTGGTCGTGGTGTTCTTTGTAGCCGTAGGTCCGAAAGTAACCCGGGAAGGAGCTCGATTGGGCCAGTCGCTGCCTAGTCAACTGAGCCAACTCAGTTCCGGCCAGCTTGCCCAACAGCTTGGGCAGCAGCATGGCTGGAGTCGGGCCAGTACCGAACTCGCCCAAAATTTTCTGGTCAGTCACCGCGACGAAATCACCGAACTGGCGCAGCGCCTTGGCCTGCGCGTGGCTGACGTCGCCAAACAGGCTTGGCTGCTGTTCGTCGTCCCGCTGCTGTCGATCTTCTTCCTCAAAGACGGCCGCGCCTTCAGCGATTTCCTCCTATCCACCATTCAGTCGCGTCCCCAGCGCGAATTTCTGGAGAACGTGCTCAACGACCTGAACCGCATGCTCGCGCATTTCATCCGCGCGCAACTGACTTTGGCAGCGCTCAGCCTGGTGGCTTATTCCGCCGTCCTCTGGATCATGGGGGTACAGTACTTTCTGGTTCTGGGGACGGTCGGCGGACTGCTGGAGTTCGTCCCCGTCGTGGGGCCGCTGGCCGCGGGACTCATCATCATGAGCGTGGCGCTGTTGACGGGCTACCCGCACTGGCTTGCGCTCCTGATTTTTCTCCTCGCGTGGCGCGGGATTCAGGATTATGTCTCTTCCCCGCGCATCATGGGCGAAAGCATGGAACTCCATCCCCTGGCAGCCATTTTCGGTGTCATGGCGGGAGGCGAAGTCGCCGGCATCCTGGGAATTTATTTGTCCATTCCCGTCATGGCCAGCCTGCGCATCGTATTCCGCCGCTGGCGGCTCTATGCCGAGAAAAGGAAATTCGGCCCCCTCACCGAATTTGGCGCGGGTAGTCAACCCGCGCACCACAAGTAGCTGTCGGCTTTCAGCTATCAGTTTTTGGCAGTCCACTGGTCAAAACTGCGGCCATCGCGCCGGAACGTGCCCGGCGCCCCCGACAAGCTGAAGGCTGAAAGCTGAAAGCTGAGAGCTGACGGCTTCCTTACTTCCCCGCCCCCGCCCCGTCCGCCTTGTCCACCACCACTTTGCGCAGGAATTCCGCCGCTGCTTCCGGCAGGACGCTGTTGATAAACATTCCCGAGCCCAATTCAAACCCGGCCACGCGCGTCAGGCGCGGGATCACGCTGACGTACCAGTGAAAGTGCCGCGCGCCGTTATATTCCGTCGGACCACTGCGGACCGTATAATTTAGATCTGGGTTCTCTAGCCCGACATAAATCTTCGCCAGCAGCATCCGCAAAACCCGCGCTAGGTCGGCAATCTCAAGATCGGTGATTTCGGAGAAGCTGGCCATGTGGCGCAGCGGAAAAATGTGCGTGGCAAAAGGTGTGGCCGAGGCAAACTCCTCCAGGGCCACGAAATGCTCGCTCTTCAGCACAATACGCGTCTGATCTTCCACCTCGCGTTCCACCATGTGACAGAACATGCATTCGCCGACGTCGTCGTAGTGCCGCAGCGCCTCGTGCAGCCGGTGCCGCACCTGGCTGGGAATCACCGGCGTCGCAATCAGTTGCGAATGCGGATGCTGCAGGCTCGCGCCCGCGTCGGCCCCGTGGTTTTTGAAAATCGTGATGTGGTTCACGCGCCGGTCGACGCTCAGTGTGTTGTAGCGCTCCCGATAGACCCTCAGAATGCTGGCCACATGCTCGTCGGAGAGAAGCGCCATGCAGCCCGCGTGATCGGGACTATCGATGATGACCTCATGAAAGCCGAAGCCGTCGATGCGCCGGCGCAGGTGCTGCAGGCTCCGAGTGGGCTGCACCTCGCTCGACAACGCCGCGAATTTGTTGGGAATGACACGCACCGCCCACGGCTCGCCAGCAGTCGTCGGAGACCGCAGGATCTCTGGCGGCGTCTTGTTTTCGTTCCCCGGGCAGAATGGGCACGTTTCCACGAACGACGCCACCGCTGGCGCCGCTCGATGTGTGGCCATCTCCTCGGGCCGCTTGGCCCGTTCCGTGGCGATGATGACCCATTCCTTGGTGAAAAAGTTCTGGCGTAACTCAGGCATGAGAGTCCCTCCAGTTCTCCTATCGGCACACCGAAACTGGTCTCCAGTGACTCAAGTGCGGGGTCTCGCACGCCGCTTGATATAAAATTCGAACATCCTTATGAACCGCAAAATTCCTATCGGCATTCTTGGCGCCACCGGCGTTGTGGGACAAAGATTCATCCAGATGCTGGAGCACCATCCCTGGTTCGAAGTGGCGTGGTTGGCCGCTTCCGACCGCTCTGAAGGCAAGGTCTACGCGGAAGCGGCGCGCTGGCGGCTGAAAACGCCGGTTCCCGGACCGGTCGCCAAGATGCTGGTTTCCCCGGCCACACCCGAGGGCGCTCCGAAGGTTATCTTTGCCGCACTCGATGCTTCCATCGCCGCCGAACTCGAACCCCGCTTCGCCGATGCCGGCTGCGCCGTGGTCTCCAACTCCAGCGCCCTGCGCATGAAGGAAGACGTCCCTCTCGTCATCCCCGAGGTCAATGCCGGACACATCAAGCTGATCGACGGTCAGGGTTGGCGCAAGAAGTCCGGCGGCTACGTGGTCACTAATCCCAACTGTTCCGCAATTGGTCTGGTCCTTGCCCTTGCCCCGCTGCACCAGCGCTTTGGCCTCGAGACCGTCATGGCGGTCACCATGCAGGCCGTCAGCGGAGCCGGATATCCCGGCGTCGCCTCGCTCGACATCCTGGGCAACGTGATTCCCTTCATCCGCAATGAAGAAGAAAAAATGGAAGAGGAGACGCACAAGCTCCTCGGCCAGTTGAACGGCTCGAAAGTTATTCCCGGTGCCTTCGCCATGAGCGCGCAATGCAACCGCGTGGCTGTCGAAGATGGCCACACCGAATCCGTGTCGATCCGCCTCAAGACCAAGGCCAAGGCAGAAGAAATTATCGCTGCATGGAACAACTATCGCGCGGAGCCGCAGGAGTTGAAACTTCCAAACGCTCCTGAACGCCCCATTGTATACGTCGAAGCCACGGATCGCCCACAGCCCCGTTTCGACGTCGATATGGGTGCAGGCATGACCACGGTCGTCGGTCGCCTTCGCCCTTGCGGCGTGCTCGACTGGAAGTTCACCGTGCTCTCGCACAACACCATACGCGGAGCCGCAGGCGCCGCCGTCCTCAACGCCGAGTTGCTAAAAGCCAAGGGATACCTGGGATGACCGCAGGGGCAGATGAGCTAGCGCGCCATCAAGCCCTCTGGCGTCATCCTGAGCGCAGCCGTTTTTCAGGCGGAGCGAAGGATCTCCCGAGCAGAGCGCCCAACTTCTCGCGCAGGAAGCCACGCCGATGATCGTGATGAAGTTCGGCGGCACTTCGGTCGAGGACGCCAAGGCCATCGACCGCGTCGCCTCGATCGTCGAGGGCCGCTTGGCGCAAAAGCCAGTCGTCGTGGTCAGCGCCATGGCGAAGGTAACCGACACGCTCCTTACCATGGCCAAGGCCGCCGGCGCGGGAGAGCGCAAGACCGCCCTCAAACTCTGCCGCTCACTGCAGGAGCGCCACTACAACACGGCCAGCGAACTTCTCGGCACGGCGCTGTTCACCGAATTCCACTCCGAACTCGGCGCGGAGTTCGAAAACCTCGACGAATTGCTGCGCGGCATCTCCGCCGTCGGCGAGATCACTCCGCGTACCACTGACCACGTCGCTGCCTTCGGCGAGATGCTCTCAAGCAAAATCGTCGCAGCCGCCTTCGCGGCCCGCGGCCTCAACGGAGCTCACATCGACTCCCGCGACGTCCTCATCACCGATAGCGCTTACATGCAAGCGGTCCCACAGTTCGAGGAGACCAACGCCAAGCTGCAGGAGAGAGTTCAGCCCCTGTTGCGCGAAGGCAAGGTTCCGGTCATGGGCGGTTTCATCGGCTCCAGCCGCGCCGGCATCACCACCACGATCGGCCGCGGCGGCTCCGATTTTTCCGCTGCCATTTTCGGCGCAGGCCTTGCCGCCGACCGCATCGAAATCTGGACCGACGTCGACGGCATCCTCACCACCGACCCCAGGATCTGTCCCGATGCCCGCCGCATCAAAGTCATCAGTTTCGACGAAGCCGCCGAACTCGCCTACTTCGGCGCCAAAGTGCTGCACCCGGCGACGGTTCTTCCGGCGATTCAGAAAAATATTCCCGTCTACGTGTTGAACTCGCGCAACCCTTCCTGCGAAGGCACCCGCATTACCACGCGCGCGCCCCAGGGCAAAAATATCTTCAAGGCCATCGCCGCCAAGAAGCGAATTACCATCGTTGATGTGGCGGCTCCGCGCATGCTTCTGGCACACGGATTTCTGCGTTCCATCTTTGAAGCCTTCGACCGCCACAAAGTCGCCGTCGACGTAGTCTCCACATCCGAAGTCAGTGTGTCGTTAACCGTCGACTCCAATCAGGCAATCCCCGCGCTGGCCGCCGATCTCGCCAAACTGGCCGACGTGAAATACGAAGGCCGCAAGGCCATCATCTGCCTGGTCGGCGAAAACCTGCGCAACACACCCGGAATCGCGGGTCTTGTCTTCCGCGAACTCGCCGACAAAAAAATCCGCATGATCTCGCAGGGCGCATCCGAAATCAACCTGACCTTCGTCATCGAAGAAGACGAGGTCCCCGACGTGATCCAGCGCCTGCACAAAACGTTTTTCTCTGAACTAGATGCGGAAGTATTTGCCTAACGAGGTGCGTAAGGATCGCACGAACGGGAAGGGCACGGCTTCAGCCGTACCGTTAGGGGCAAGAGAGTACGCGGCTCAAAGCCGTTCGCAACTCGCATCTTCCAGGCATTTAATGAACGCTGCCTGATAGGAATCATTCTCGAACTGCACCTTCGCTGTTTTCTGCCGTGAGTAGGTCTTTCGGCACTTGATCGGGTAAGATACTCCGGCTGTGGAGAGAGACGTTGCCACAACGTCTCTATGACGGCTCTTCACGATGAATCGCGAATATCACAAGGGTTATAGCCAGGAGCTGCACCGGGACATGGAAGCTCTGGTCTTCGGGCATGCCGGGACTCCGATATTGGTCTTTCCGACCTCGATGGGGAAGTTTTTCGAGTATGAGGACCGCGGGATGATTGGGGTGCTGGCGCCCAAGATCGAGCGCGGCGAATTGCAGGTGTTTTGCCCCGACGCCGTCGATACCGAGAGCTGGTACAACAAGGGCGTGCATCCACGGGTGCGGGTGCTGCGGCATTTGCAGTATGAACGCTACCTTCTGCATGAGTTTTTGCCGTTTATCCGCTGGAAGAACCAGACGCCGCAGCTCGCCGTAACCGGCTGCAGCTTTGGCGGGTACCACACGGTGAATTTTGCTTTGAAGCATCCTGACGTAGTGACTCATTGCGTGAGCATGAGTGGCGCGTTTGATATCCACCAGTTTCTTGATGGTTATTACGACGACGATTGCTACTTCAATAACCCTCCGGACTATTTGCCGAACATGTCGGATGACTGGTTCCTGAGCCGCTACCGGCAAATGAAGATCGTGCTGGGTTCGGCGGATTGGGATATCTGTCTCGATGCGAACATCAAGTTCTCGGCAATTTTGAACGGGAAGGCGATTCCGCACTGGCTGGACGTTTGGGGCGACAACTCAAAGCACGACTGGCCCCTTTGGCTGAAGATGGCGGGTAAGTATTACTAGGAAATCGTAGAGACGTAGCTTGCTACGTCTGTTGCTCGTGGATAGAAGAGACGTAGCAAGCTACGTCTCTACGGGGAGTGGTATGAAGAAGATTGGGATTTTGTTTGGGATGGAAAATACTTTTCCGCCAGCGGTAGTGGAGAAGATCAACGCCATGAAGGTCGACGGCGTCGAGGCCGAGTTTGTGAAGATCGGCGGGATCCGGATGGATGAGCCGAAGAAATATGACGTGATCATCGACCGGATTTCGCAGGATATCCAGTTCTATCGCGCATATCTGAAGAATGCGGCGCTGCACGGGACGATTGTGGTGAACAATCCGTTCTGGTGGACGGCTGACGACAAGTTCTTCAACTACGCCCTGGCGCACAAGATGGGCGTGGCCATTCCGCCTACAGTGATTCTGCCGCACAACAAACATCCTGAGGGAACGACAGACCGGTCGATGCGGAATCTGATCTTTCCCCTGAATTGGCAGGAGATTTTTGATTATGTCGGCTTTCCCGCGTTCCTGAAGCCCTATTCCGGCGGCGGGTGGAAGCACGTGTACAAAGTTCATACGGCGGAGGAATTCTTTCATCATTACAACCAGACCGGTGACTTGTGCATGACATTGCAGCGCGGGGTGGAGTTCGACGAGTATTACCGCTGCTACGTGGTGGGGCAGGAAAAAGTGCACATCATGAAGTACGACCCGAAGTTGCCGCATCATGAGCGGTATGTGGAGGGGAATCCACCGCCGTCGTCGGAGGCGCTGCGGGAGCGCATGGTGAAAGATGCTTTGAGTTTGTGCCGGGCTTTGGGGTACGACCTGAATACCGTGGAGTTTGCGGTGGAGCGCGGCGTGCCGTACGCGATTGACTTTCTGAATCCCGCGCCGGACGCCGAGATTACTTCGGTCGGGCAGGAGAATTTTGACTGGATTGTGAATGCAGTGGCGGAGATGGCGGTGAAGTTGGCGGAGAGCGGAGAGAGTCCGGTCAAGGAGTTACGGTGGGCGGGGTTCTTGGCGGGGCCACCCGCGGCAAAAACGGCGCACGAGCGCTGGGAGTAGAGAGGACGAAGTAAATGGACGATGAGCTAAAGCACAAACGATTCTTGTGGGGCGTGGCGTTGGCATGGGCGCCTTGGATTCCGGGTCTGATCGGCCTCAGTTCAGCGTTCAGGGGAGTATCGAATACGAAGGCGACTGGGCTTGGGGCCGCAGCCGGCGGATTTGCGGAGATGTATGTGACGATTGGCCTCGCCGCAACCATGATCTGCGAGGTGAGCGCTATGGTACTTCTCTTTCGCGCATTCTCGGCGGGGCATGGGGTGCGGAGCGCTTTCTCGGCGCTTTCCATTTGCATGAGTGGCTTGATGATTCTTCTATTCTGCCTGTCAGTGTGGTTGTTCTGGTTTCAGAGTCACCACGCGTACCGAAGGTCAGCAGAAACGAATCCGAAGGGCGCAGATCTGCTATGAAAGGCAAGGTCCCGAAGACTGTGGATGAATACCTCGCCGGCACTCCCGAGCCGGCCTGCAGTACGCTGAAACATATCCGCGCGGTGATCCGATCGGTGGTGCCGAAAGAAACCACGGAGGTGATCAGTTACGGAATTCCGATGTTCAAGTACAACGGAATGCTGTTGGGGTACGCGGCGTTTAAGAACCATTGCAGCTTGTTCCCAACTGGATCCGGTGTTCTCGACCAGTTCGAGAAAGAACTGAGTGGGTACCGTACATCCAAGGGGACAATTCAGTTTCCTTCCGATAATCCGTTGCCGGACGCGCTGGTGAAGAAGATTGTAAAGGCGCGGGTCAAGGAAAACAGAGAATGGGACTGACCTCATCGGTCCAGATTTTCCGCTCATTGTTATACTGTTAGGGCCTAGTTCTTCCCCATTCTCGCAAAGGGTGCCGCGAGACATGGGACACCGGCGGCTGGGTCCGGCGGCGAACAGCAGGTTCCTCGACTTAATTCGTAACGACAAGACATCGATCATATGTTGCCTACATTCACTATCGGGATTGAAGAGGAGTACCAGACGGTAGACCCGGAGACGCGGGATCTGCGGTCGCACGTTCAGGCCGAAATCCTGGAGAAGGGACGGATGATTCTCCAGGAGCGAGTCAAGGCAGAGATGCACCAGTCGGTCGTGGAGGTAGGCACATCAATCTGCCAGAACATCAAGGAAGCGAAGGCCGAGGTCAAGAAGTTGCGCAGCAACATGGTGAGGCTGGCGCGGGAAAATGGGCTAAGGCTGGCATCGGCGGCGACGCATCCGTTTGGGGATTGGAGAGTACAGGAAATTCATCCTGACCAACGTTACAAAAACATTGTCGAAGATATGCAACTGGTGGCACGGGCCAACCTGATTTTTGGGCTGCATGTGCACATCGGGATTGAAGATCGGGAAACCGCGATCCACATGATGAATCATGCGCGGTATTTTCTGCCGCACATGCTGGCGCTCTCGACCAATTCACCCTTCTGGCTGGGAATGAACACCGGCTTAAAGTCGTATCGCTGCAAGGTCTTCGACAAGTTTCCGCGGACGAATATTCCGGATTATTTCCCCAGTTGGGGGGAGTACGAGAATTTTATCAAGCTGCTGATCAAGACTAACTGCATCGATAACGCCAAGAAAATCTGGTGGGACATCCGCCCGCATCCTTTCTTCAACACCATCGAGTTCCGCGTCTGCGACATTCCCATGCGCGCCGACGAGACCATCGCCATAGCGGCGCTGATTCAGGCTACGGTGGCGAAGCTGTACAAGCTGTACACCGCGAACCAGGGATTCCGCTTGTACCGCCGGGCATTGATCATGGAGAACAAGTGGCGGGCGGCGCGCTACGGGCTCGATGGCAAGCTGATTGACTTCGGTAAGCAGATGGAAGTGCCGGCGCGGGATCTGGTGCGCGAATATCTGGAGTTCGTTGACGACGTGGTGGATGAATTGGATTCGCGCGAGGAGTTGAATTACATCCACCAGATCGTCGAACTGGGCAGCGGCGCCGACCGGCAGTTGCGCGTGTTTGAGCAGACTGGGGATTTGAAGAAAGTGGTCGACTACATCATCGAGGAGACGGAGGCGGGACTGGCGGAGAGCGATGAGCCGGTCGCCGTTAGAAAAATCGGGTAATGAGCATTCCTGCAGAGAAAATCAAAGCTCCCGCGGCTTCGACAGGCTCAGCGCAGGCTCTGTCGCTAGCGCGACAAGGACGGGGCGCCCTTCACATTCCATTTGATCCTGAATACGCGCCGGGCGCTTTCAATGCCGTCAACGTTTGTCTGCGGGTGCAGGCGAGCGAGCAGGTTTGTGTGATCACGGACGAGGCTACCATGGAGATCGCAGCGGCGATCGTGGCCGAACTGGAGACGCTGGGCTCGCCTTACCATGCTTGGATCCTGGAGGATCTTGCGGAGCGCCCGCTGAAGGACCTTCCGCGCGAAATTCTGAACGACCTGGAGACTAGCCAGGTTTCGATTTTTGCGGTGCAGGTTCAGACCAACGAACTGCGGTCGCGCATTCAGATGACCGATGTGGTCAACCGGCGCAAGATCCGGCACGCCCACATGGTCAACATCAACCGGCAGATCATGCTGGAAGGAATGCGCGCGGATTTTAGCCGCGTGGACCGGCTCAGCCAAAAAGTTGTGGAGATGGTGCGGAAGGCTTCAAAGATTCGGGCGAAAACCCCTGCGGGGACCGATCTCACTGCGGATCTGAATCCTAATTACAAGTGGCTGAAGACCAGTGGGATTATCACCCCGGAAAAATGGGGCAACCTGCCTGGTGGCGAGATTTTCACTACTCCGGGCGAGGTGAATGGGACGTTCGTGATCGATGGAGTGGTAGGCGACTATTTGTGCGCGAAGTTTGGCGACCTGCAGGGAAGCCCGCTGACGGTGCGCATAAAAGGCAACCGGCTTACCGAGGCGCACTCGGACAATCGCGAACTGGAGAGTGATTTCTGGCGCTACACCCATACGGACGGTAACAGCGATCGCGTGGGCGAGTTTGCCATAGGGACCAACATCGATTTGAAAAAAGTGATTGGACAGATTCTGCAGGACGAGAAGTATCCCGGAGTGCATATTGCGTTTGGGAATCCGTATGGAGCGCACACCGGTGCGGACTGGGATTCGACGACTCACATTGACGTGGTGGGGCGGAAGTTCAACATCTGGGTGGATGACGAGCAAATTATGCGCGAGGGAAAGTTTCTGGTGGAGGCGTGAAACCAGCTCTTGGCTCTTAGCTCTTGGCTCTTAGCTCTTGGCTCTTAGCTCTTGGCTCTTAGCTCTTGGCTCTTAGCTCTTGGCTCTTAGCTCTTAGCTCTTAGCTCTTAGCTCTTAGCTCTTGGCTCTTAGCTCTTGGCTCTTAGCTCTTGGCTCTTAGCTCTTGGCTCTTAGCTCTTGGCTCTTAGCTCTTGGCTCTTAGCTCTTGGCTCTTAGCCTTCAAACCCCTTTGCCGGCGGGACGCCGGCGCTACTGATGATTCCTTCCTTACGCAAACAGTTCAACGACCACTTCACTCCCGACAAATATCAGCAATTCCTGCGCCGCATCGATGATCTGTGCGGGACGCATGTGCAATTCCGATTGTCGGAGACACCCTGCTTTTTTCCGAAGGAATTGATTGATCGGATGGCACGCGACGGGCAAGAGTTGATCCGGCAACTGGTGGACAATCCCGCGTATCGCGCGAAGTCGAACGAGGCCGTGCCGGCCGAGTTCAAGGTTCCGAATGAAGCTTCGCATCCAATGTTTGTCCAGGTGGACTTCGGGCTGGTGCGGGATCGGCGCGGGCTATTGCAGCCGAAGTTGGTGGAGTTGCAGGCCTTTCCTTCTCTGTACGCCTATCAGGGCCCGCTGGCCAAGGCCTATATCGATGTTTACGGATTGGGGGATGCCGGACTCAAATACTTCCTCAGCGGGCTTGATGCGGCGTCTTATCTCGAGCTTCTGCGTCGGGCGATTGTGGGCTCGCACGATCCGGAGAACGTGATTTTGATGGAGATTCATCCAGAGGAACAGAAAACCCTGCCGGACTTTCTGCTGACGGAAAGGATGTTAGGCGTGCGGGCCGTCGACATCGTCGACATCAAAAAAGAAGGATCGCGGCTCTACTACGAGCGGGGCGGTAGGCGCGTGCCGATCCGGCGGATTTACAACCGGGCGATCGTGGACGAACTGGAGCGCAAGAACATAAAGCTGGGATTCGACTGGCGCGACGATCTGGATGTGGAGTGGGCGGGACATCCGAACTGGTATTTCCGGATCAGCAAGTTTTCGATTCCCTACTTGAAACATGCTTCGGTGCCGAAGACCTGGTTTCTGGACCGGCTTGAGAAAATTCCTCCAGACCTGGAGAATTACGCGCTGAAACCGCTGTATTCGTTTGCCGGGCTGGGCGTGGTGATTGCTCCGAACAAGCAAGACATCGCGGCGATTCCGCCGGAGAAGCGTCCTTATTACATTCTGCAGAAGCGGATGCATTTTGAACCCGTGATTACGACTCCGTTTGGCGCCACCAAGGCCGAAGTACGGGTCATGTATGTGTGGCTTGAGGAACTGACTGCGGTGCTGACGATTATTCGCATGGGCCGGGGCCTGATGATGGGCGTCGATCACAACAAGAATATGGAGTGGGTGGGCGCTTCGGCGGGATTCTACCTGGAATCGCCCAGATAGACGGGCGTGCTCCCATGGAGCGGCAGCAGCCTGCGGTAGACCTCACAGCGGGAGGCGGGAAGTTATTTCAGTTTCACGAACAGCAGCACGAAAATCGCCCAAATCCCAACGGTCATGGGAAACTGCACCAGCATCGCGTCGCGCACCGCGCCGCCTCTGGGCAGGGCAAATGTCAGCAGCATCATGGCAAGAGCAGTAAGTACTCCCACAAAAAATCTGCTTTTCGGGTTCATCGTTCGTCCTCTGGTTCGGTTGTGACCGAATCTCGTTTCTGGCTGGCAGCCGATTTTACATCGGTTTCGTCGAAAGTCGAGCCCCTTCGAGCCTCAAAAGACGGAGTTGTTGATAGCGCGAAAGACGACCCTCAAGAGAAGCGCGATTGATGTTGCAAGGATCCACCGGCGCGGCCGAAGCCGGCGCCCTTTCAGGGCGAGGCGACAGCCTCTGGGAAGTGCAGGAGTCACGAAAATCAGCGCAGGAAAGGGAAGGCCCTGCAATTTTCAGCAGGGCCTTCAAAGCTAGAGTGGACCGTGTCACAGGTGCGACAGGGTTCACTTCCCAGCGTACGTTTTGGGGCTGCCGACGCCGGTGCAAAGGTCCCACTTGACTACCGCGAGGTTTGCATCGTAGAAGCTGCAGAAGCCAGTGGTGATGTCATGATAGTCCGCAGCATAAGTCGTCGCGGTGTTATAGGCGTTATAGATGGTGGTGAGTTCCGCAGCGCTCGAGGTGGCAAAGTGACCGGCCTTGTTTACAATGCCGGACCAGGTTGGCGAGGAGACACTGGTGCCGCCGTATACGTACCAGCAGCAGCCTCCTGAGGGGTTGTTGTCATAGACCCAAACTCCTGTATTGGGGTTGGCGTCCGAGGAGACGTCTGGCACGAGGCGATGGCTCGCCGCCGGCAAGACGCTCTGGTAGGCGGGTCGAGGTTCGTAGAGGCTCAAGCCTCCGCCGCCGTCCTCCCATGCGGCCTCGGCGATGAAGTTCCCGAATGTGGCGCCGCTATTCACTCTTCTGGTGGTGGTGCCGCCGACGGCCACCACATTCTTGGAAGTACTTGGCCATATGGTGCCTGCCGAATCACCGGAGGAGGCAAAGTAAACTACCCCGGCGTGTACGAAATGCGTGTCGAAGGAGGTTTCGGTTGAAAACTCAGAACTTCCCCAGCTATTGGAGATCTCGCCGCCGCCGGCTGCCGCCACCTGCTTGGTGGCGCAGTCCTCGGCAACCAGGAGGTCTGCAAGCGAACTCGAATGCGCTTCCACCAGGAAGATCTTAGCGCCGGGCGACATGGCGTGGGCCATATCGATATCCAGCGCCTGCTCTCCCTCCCATCCGGGATCGTTGCCCGGATTACTTCCGGCACATCCGCCAGTGCCCCCAGCGAAAATGACTTTGAAGGTAGTTGTGGTCACCGCGGGCAGACCGAACTGCTTCGAAAAGGCATTGAGATCCGCCATCGCAGTTGGATAGTTATAAGCGTCGACGATACCGATCGCCCGGGTGCCGCCGGTGGGATTGGTTTTGAAGGTGTTGGGATTGCACCCAGCTACCGCCGCGACGAGACCGTAGATACAGGCAATCGAAGCGGGGGTCTCGAAGGCATAGCCGGCGAAAGGAGGCCCGGCTGGAGTCAACCCGGGCCCGAAATCGGGCAAGGCAAGCTCATTTGGTACGGCCCCAAACTTCTCCCGGTCTGCGGGCACGAAAATTCGGGTGTTCGTATGCATACGGTACCCGACGTCCTCAGAATGCTCAATACTGGAGTCAGGAATAACCACTCTGCCCTTATGGGCCAAGGAGCGTTCCTGTGCAGGTGTGGAAATCGCACTGCCCAATAGCAGCGCAGCGACAGTTGAGAGCCCAATTGCACGTCTCATTTGTACTTCCTCCTCTTTGCGGAAAGGTTCCGCAGGTTTTTGAAGATTGGTCCGTCGCCTACCGGGGGGAAGCCTTCTTCGGGAAGGCTTTTGGGCGAGACAAAAACAGCGAGCCATTCTAACCCAAAGCAGGATTGGGTGCACGTCGAAACCTATGCACTCCGAAGTTGTTAGGTCAGGGATGAGCGTGCGTAGTGCAGAACCTTTCATCTTGACAACGCCAGGCTTACACAAGAGACTGGTGGGCTTCCAAGTTCGCCTTCCACAAGTTCGCAAAAATCAGGAGGGAGAGCCACCCTTTCTACTCCACCGGCAACGGCGGTGAGGCTGGCGATCTGTGCGATGGGGGTTATTTTCAATCCGCTTGCGTTGAATGGCCACAATTACGCCGTGCAGGGGATCTATTCGGACCACTGCGGGGCTTGTGTTACCGTTCCGTACTGCCGATGTTCGAAGTGGAGTTTCGAAGCGAAACGGTGACGGTGGGTCGTCCCCGTTCATTGTGCCCTGAAGGAAGCCTCCGGACGCAACAGGCCGTTGTCAGCGCCGTTCGCCTGCCTTGCATCGCCATGCATTGAAGGGCGCGGCGGATCATCAACTAATTCGCTTGACGATCGTAGTTTGCAGTACGCCGCCGTTGTTGCGTTTCACGAACATTTTGTCGCCGTCAAAACGGACGGTAACCGGGTCGCCGGCCGCGAATTCGCCGGGAGCATAGCCGTCTGCGGTCTCGACCGAATATTCACCCACGTAGCGGACGCCGCTTACTTTGATCACGACGGCAGTTCGATGAGAATGCGTTACCGCCTCACTAAGGACTTCTGTTTCAGCTTGCATCCAATTCTCAACGTCACGTCCAGGGATTCTGCCGCTGCGGATGTAGATTTCTTCAGCGCGGCGGCGGATGGCTTCGTGACGGCGCTGATCGATCGGCGAACGCTTGGGTACAGCATTTGAATCAGTCACGGTTTTCATAAATATAATCTCCAACTTGTGCGAGGTCCATCGGTTCGATTGCGCGGAGCCGCAAGCTCCTTCTGTTATGGTATTTGGGCGAAACCCAAGGCGGCGCGTCAAGCATCTTACCGAAAGGACGTTGCTGAGGCAGATTTGGGAAATGATTCAAATCCGGGCGGCCATGAAAGCAAAAAACGACCGCGATTTGGCCTAGACCGGACACCCGATGACCTCGCTATGCCCGCTGAAGCATTGGGAGTTGACCGCAATCGGTGGGGAGCCTAACATTACCGCCGAGCAGGGTCGGACGCGCTCATGATCGGCCAGCAGGTATCCCATTACCGCATCCTTGGCAAGCTTGGGGGCGGTGGTATGGGTATCGTCTATGAGGCCGAGGACCTCAAACTCGGGCGACACGTCGCTCTGAAGTTCATCCCAGAAAATCTGGCCGGCGATCCCAAATCGCTGGAGCGGTTCACCCGCGAAGCGCGGGCGGCCTCGCAACTCAATCATCCCAATATCTGCACGATTCACGGCATTGAAGACAACAACGGGCATCCGTTCATCGTGATGGAGAAGCTTGACGGCGAGAGCCTGAAGCAGCACATCGCCGGGCACGCGATGGAGGTGGACAAAGTGCTCGATGTGGGAGTGCAGGTGGCGGAGGCGCTGGTGGCGTCGCACTCCAAGAACATCGTGCATCGCGACATCAAGCCGGCCAATATTTTTCTGACGCCGAGCGGGCAGGTCAAAGTGCTCGACTTTGGGCTGGCGAAACTTGTACACAATCTCGGAACCGAAGACGATGCCGGCGCCGACAATTCCCTGACCGCGGTGGGCGTAATCCCGGGTACCGCGGTGTACATGTCCCCCGAACAGGCGCGCAGCGAGACCGTAGATGCGCGCAGCGATCTTTTTTCCTTTGGCGTGGTCATGTATGAGATGTCCACAGGCAAGAAGCCGTTCACGGGAAATAATTCTCTGGTCACGCTGGATGCGGTGCTGCATTCGAAGCCGGTGCCGCCGCGCGACTTGAACCCGAAGATCCCCATCGAACTCGAGGGCATCATCGGCAAGGCGATGGAGAAGGACCGCAACCATCGCTACCAGAGCGCTGCCGAGATGAAGTCGGATCTGGCCCTGCTCAAGCGCGAGACCGAGTCCGGACAGCTCAAAAGCGGCACCAATACTGCCAAACTGCGGGCGGCAAGCCGGACGTTTGGACGGAATACGCGGTGGCAAATCTATCTCACGGTGGCGATGGCGGGACTCTTAATCACCGTGTTGAGCGCGGTGGGCGCGTGGTGGTACAAACAACGCGAGCGGGCCAACGCCGAGGTTCGAAATGCAATCGCGGTTCTGCCGTTGCAGAACATGAATGGCGATTTCAATATCGATTACTTGCGCTTCGCCCTGGCCGACGAGCTAACCAGCGTGCTGACGTATTCGCGGTCGCTGGAAGTGCGACCCTCATCGGTCACACGCAGGTACGTCGCCCTCGATCTCGATCCGAAAAAGGTCGGGCAGGAATTGCGTGTTGGGAGGCTGCTGACGGGGTCGTTCCGCAAGCAGGGCGACCAACTGACGGTGACGCTGGAGGCCATCGACGTGCCAACCGACCGGTTGCTGTGGCAGGCCAACTTCACGGCGAAGGCCGACGATTTGATCGGACTGCAGGAGCAACTGAGCGCGCAGGTGCAGCATGGTCTGTTGCCAATTTTGGGGGGCGCGGCCGGCGCGACGGAAGCGGCGGCATCCCGGCCGAAGAACCAGCAAGCCTATGATTTTTATCTGCGCAGCGTCGCGGTCCCGCACGATCCCAAGCCCAACAAGGAAGCCATCAAGATGCTGGAGTGGGCGGTCGGCATCGATCCCAGTTATGCGCCGGCGTGGGAGGCCCTGGGGCAGAGATACTACTTTGACTCGCTTTACGGCGGGGGCGGAGAAGAAATGTTCCAGCGGTCGAACGCCGCCTATGAACGCGCAGTCTCGCTGGACCCTAATCGGGTGATGGCCGCCAGCAATCTGATTACGAACCGCGTGGAGCGCGGAGAACTGGGCCGGGCCTACGATGCCGCAACGGATCTGGTACGGCGGCGTCCGCAGAGCGCCGACGCCCACTTTGCTTTAAGCTATGTGCTTCGCTATGCCGGGATGCTGGAACAGTCGACCCAGGAGTGCAACACGGCGCGTTCGCTTGATCCCGGGAACTTCGCATTCCGATCGTGCGCCTGGTCATTCCTTGAGATGGGCAAGACGGACCGCGCCATGGACTTCGTGCATCTCGACGCGGGCTCGGAGTGGGCGGCCTGGGTGACGCCGTATGTGTATTTGGCGGAGGGAAATCTGGCCGAGGCTCGCGTCACCGCCAAAAATATGGGGACGGTCAGTTCGTATCACCGCCCGCTGATGGAGGCTTGCACGGCGGCGCAGCGTCCCGCGGACCTGGCCAAGACGGTGCGCGAAGCCGAATCGTCAGTCATGATGGAACCGGACGCCGAGGCGTGGTATCACGTAGGGGCGCTGATGGCCGCCTGCGGACAAAATGAGCAGGCGTTGCGATTGCTCACGGCTGCCGTGCAGCAGAATTATTGCGCCTACACGGCGCTGCTGGACGATCCGCTGTTGAAAGACCTGCGCAAAGAGACCGCGTTCAACGAAGTGCTGACCGCCTCCAGCAACTGCCAGGCGATGCTGAAGGAAGGGCGTTAGAGCAGTTGCCAGAACCCAGTCGCCAGTTGCCAGTTTTTCGAGGAACCTCTACAACCTATGCGGAACTTTACGCGGCGCGCGTTGCTGAAAGGTTCGGTGGCCGGCGTTGCTGCTCTTGGGCTTCCGTCGTCCGTCTCGAGTGTCGTTTCTGCGGCGACGGCTCGCAAGGGGCGAATTCACCAGTCCGTCTGCCAGTGGTGCTACCGTAACATCCCCGTTGATCAGTTGGCGGAATACGCCGCGAAGATCGGACTCCGAGGAGTAGATCTGCTCACGCCTGAGGAATACGAAATCCCGCGCCGCTACGGCCTGGTATGCACCATGGGATATGCGGGCGGCGGCGAAATTGCCAAGGCCTTGAATCGGGTCGAGAACCACGCGGCGATCGAGCAGGCATTCCGCATGAATATTCCGCTCGCAGCCAAGGCGGGCGTGCCCAACGTCATTACATTTTCTGGCAACCGGGCTGGCATGTCCGACGAAGAAGGCGCGAAAAATACCATCGCCGGACTGAACCGTGTCAAGAAAATCGGGGAGGATAACGGCGTGACGATCTGTATGGAGTTGCTCAACAGCAAACGCGATCATCACGATTACATGTGCGACCACACAGCCTGGGGAGTTCACGTGGCGCAGGAGGTCAATTCGCCCAACGTGAAGTTGCTTTACGACATCTACCACATGCAGATCATGGAAGGGGATCTCATCGAGACAATTCGGCAGAACATCCAGTGGATCGGGCACTTTCACACCGGCGGCGTGCCCGGCCGCCACGAACTGGATGGGACACAGGAAATTCAGTGGGTCGCAGTGATGCGAGCGATCGCCGACGCGGGCTTCAAGGGTTATGTGGCGCATGAGTTCCTGCCGGTGGGCGATCCGCTGGTTTCGCTGCGGAACGCGGCGGACTTGTGCGACGTTTGAGCCGGAATACGCTGCGGACCGGCGTCCTCGACCAGAAAGAATTTGCGTCAAACCGGGGCTAGGCCCCATCCTTGTAACGTGAGAAATCCCGGACCTGTCAGCCTGCAGCGGTTCGCGCGCCGCTGCATCTCAACCCTAAATCAGAAACCGCCTTCCTTCGGGATGAAGCTCGTTGGCCTTCTCGTGACCCTTGCTCTGACTGCACCGGCGCAAGCTCCCTCAGCCGCCCGCGAGACCTCGACGGGAACCAAGGCATCGGCCTCCCAGCACGTTGCCTCCGAATTTCCTACCGATCCGCCAGGACTGCTGTACCAGGGCGTTCCGGCGGAGCTCGCGCAAGATCAGGGACTGGCCGGTTTACGCCTCGAATTGCTGCGTCTGGGAACGACGGCGCGGCTGATGCAGGTAGTCGCCCATCCCGACGACGAAGATGGCGGCATGCTCACGCTCGAATCACGGGGCCACGGTGTGAGCGCTCTGCTGATGACGCTGAATCGCGGTGAAGGCGGCCAGAACAAAATCGGAAGCAATTTGTCGGATGTGCTGGGCGTGCTGCGCTCGCTCGAACTGCTGGCGTCCGACCAGTATTACGGTGTGCAGGAGCGGTTTTCGCGAGTCGCCGACTTTGGATTCTCGAAGAGCGCCGAGGAGACATTCGCCAAATGGGGCGGACATGATGTGGCGCTGGGCGACATGGTGCGGGTGATTCGGACGTTCCGTCCAGACGTCCTGGTGCCGCGGTTCTCGGGGACTCCGCGCGATGGTCATGGGCATCATCAGGCGTCGAGCATATTGGCGCGGGAGGCGTTCCGGGCGGCGGCTGACCCAACTCGATTTCCCGAGCAGATCGCCGAAGGACTGGAGCCCTGGCAGCCCAAGAAGTTTTACATCGGAAACGTGTGCGGTTTTGGCGCGATGACCTGTCCCGATGCGGACTGGACCTTGAAGTTGAACACCGGCCAACGCAGCGCAGAGCTAGGCCTGTCGTACATACAGTTTGCAATGCAGGGGCTGCGGCACCAGATGTCCCAAGGTGCGGCGAACTGGACTGTGGATCCGGGAGACCGGTTCACGTTTTACAGGCTGGCAGATTCGGTCGTGCCCTCCGCCGCGGGCAAGGACGGTCACGAGAAGGATTTCTTCGACGGACTCGACACGACGTTGCCCGGGCTGGCGGTACGACTGGGGACGGAGCAGAGCAAGATACCGCAACTGCACCAGCAGCTTGTCGAAATCGAAAAGCAAGTTTCGGAGGCGACCCAGGCCGCGAAGAACGACGCGTCCGGAGCCGTCGCACCTCTCATCAAGGTCGTCGCTGGGTTAGACCGGGTAAGCGCCGAGGTGAGTAGTGCCGCGAGCCCGGCGGCGACGCTCGATTTCCTGTCGCAGATCGAGGAGAAGCAACAGCAGGCGCAGACCGCGCTGAATCTAGCCCTGGGAGTCAGTCTCACAGCCGATGTCTCGTCAGATGGCAATCGCGACGTGCACCCCCTCAAAGAGGCCGATGCGTTGACCACAGTCTCCCCAAGTCAGGAGTTTCTTATCGCCGTGACATTCCACAACGGCTCGAAGCAGCCGCTAATGATCGATCAGGTCAAGCTCGAAGTTCCGGCCGGATGGAATACGATCAGCGGTAAAACCAAGCCGGAGACAGTGAAGCCGGGAGAAGATCTGCGCGCCAACTTCAGGCTACGCGTGCCCAATGACACGAGTTATACGCGGCCGTACTGGCATCGGGATAATCCAGAAACCGACAGCCTGAATCACATCGACAACGAAAAGTATGCGACGCTTCCCTTCCCCCCTCCGGCGCTGCGCGCGCACGTTGAGTATTCGGCCAACGGGGTCGGCGGAGTGAAAACGCGGAATGGCATCTCTGCCGTCGTAGTCACGCCGTTCCTGGACGATGCCGGAAAGCTGCTCACCCGCCCGCTGGCGATCGTGCCCGGGTTTTCGGTGGAGCTAGAGCCAGGCACGCAGGTCATTTCCACCCACAACGGCTCGACCACCACGGTGACAGTGGGAGTGACGAGCAACCTCGGCCGTACCGCGCGTGGCAACCTTCGATTGGAACTGCCGCAGGGCTGGCGCTCTGAGCCTGTCGAGTCTGCGGTGGATTTTAATCGTCGGGGCGAGAAACAGGATTTTCACTTCAAGGTCTTCCCTGCCGGATTACAAGAAGGGCGAGCGACCGTGCGCGCAGTTCTCGACTCGGAGGGCGAAAAGTACAGCGAAGGCTACACGCTGGTTACACGTGAGGATCTGGGCAGCTTCTATTACTATCAGCCGGCGCGGCAGCGCGTGAGCATTGTCGACGTCTATGCGCCGCACGAGTTGAAAGTTGGTTACATCATGGGCGCGGGCGATGATATTCCGACGGTGCTGAGGCAGGTGGGAATGGATGTGACGCTGATCCCGCCAGAAAAGCTCGCCACAGAAGACCTCAGCAACTACGGGACGATCGTGCTCGGCATTCGGGCCTACGATACACAGAAAGACGTTGTGGCCAATAACAAGAAGCTGTTGGATTTCGTTTCGGCGGGCGGAACGCTAGTCGTGCAGTACAACACGGGCGTGGGTGATTTTAATAGCGGAAAGCTCACTCCTTATCCTGCGGAATTGAGCCGGGCGCGGGTTTCGGTGGAGGAAGCTCCGGTGGAAATTCTCGCGCCCAACGATCCCATCTTTCATTCTCCCAATCTGATTGCAGCGCGCGACTTTGACGCCTGGGTGCAGGAGCGCGGATTGTATTTCATGAGCAAGTGGGATGATCATTTCACGCCGCTGCTGTCAAGTCATGATCCGGGTGAAGACGCGCAGAAGGGCGGGTTGCTGCGCGCTCAATTCGGCAAAGGAACGTACATCTACACCGGCTATGCGTTCTTCCGCCAACTGCCCGCCGGCGTCCCGGGAGCAGTGCGGCTGTACGTAAATCTATTAAGTGCGGGAAAACTCAAGCCGTAGAGACATAGCTTGCTACGTCTCTGCCGGCGGCGTTGCGAACCCACAGTTCTGAAACGATGCCGGCAGAGACGTTGCCAGTAACGTCTCTACGAAAAATGCCATCTCCAACCAAACCTGAAGCCAGTTCGCCCAGCCTTATCCGTGGCATGGGGCTGGGCAGCGCCACTGCGCTGAACATGATCGACATGATCGGCGTGGGGCCGTTCATCACCATGCCGCTGGTGGTGTCGGCGATGGGAGGGCCGCAGGCGTTGCTGGGATGGATTGTGGGCGCGCTGCTGGCCGTCTGCGACGGGCTGGTTTCGGCGGAATTGGGCGCGGCCCTGCCTACATCGGGCGGATCGTATCGCTACTTGCGCGAGATGTACGGGCCGCAGAAATGGGGACGGCTGATTTCGTTCCTGTTTATCTGGCAAGTATCGTTTTCAGCGCCCTTATCCATTGCGACCGGATGTCTTGGCTTGGCGGGATACGCAGCCTACTACTGGCCGGAATTGGACACGGTGTACGCACATCATGAGGCTGCGTTGCATATTCCGTGGGCCGGGCCGCTGCAGGTGAGTTGGATTGTCACGCCGGGAACGGCTGTGGCCGTACTGATTTGTTTCTTTACCGTCCTGCTGCTTTACCGGCGTATCACAACCATTGGGCGGCTTTCCAAAATATTGTGGCTTGGCGTGATGGGAACGATGGGCTGGATCATCTTCGCCGGGCTGACCCACTTCAACGCCGCTCGGGCCTTTGACTTTCCTCCGGGCGCGTTCACACCGTCTCACCAATTTTTTACCGGACTGGGCGGAGCCATGCTCGTTGCCACCTACGATTATTGGGGATATTACAACGTCTGTTTTCTGGGCGACGAAATTGAGGACCCGGGAAAGAATATTCCGCGGGCCCTGTTGCTTTCTATTCTGCTGGTGGCCTGTCTATATCTAATGATGAACATCTGCATCCTGGCCGTGGTGCCTTGGCAGGAGATGCTGCGGGCGGGACAGAACAATAGCGGCCTGTATGTTGTGTCGTTGTTCATGCAGAGGATCTATGGACCATGGGCTGGGCGGCTTGTGACCGGGCTTGTGATGGCGACGGCATTCGCGTCCGTATTTTCGCTCATGCTCGGATATTCGCGGGTGCCTTATGCGGCGGCCAAGGATGGCAACTATTTCAAGGCATTCGCCAAAGTGCATCCCGTGTATCGGTTTCCGCATGTTTCGCTATTGGCATTGGGGGTAGTGGCAGCCGCTTTCTGTTTTCTGCGATTGAAGGATGCGATCGCAGCTCTTGTGGTGATTCGGCTGATCCTCCAGTTTCTGGTGCAGGCTGTAGGCGCAATTGTGTTGAGGATCCGTCGGCCCGAGATGCCGCGGCCGTTTCGAATGTGGCTATATCCGTTACCGGCATTACTGGCGAGCGCGGGGTTTCTCTTCATATTGTTTAATCGGGTGAACTGGCAGAAGGAAATGCGGTATGCGGCGGTCATTCTGCTTACCGGCGTAGTCATTTACATGGTTCGGGCGTGGAAGGATTCGGAGTGGCCGTTTGCGGCCTCTGCGGAGAAGACCGCGAATTCGTAGCAGCAAAACCCGAGTCATACACCACAGAGGCACAGAAGAAGACACGGGGAATGGCAGATCAGATCACGGTTCCGGCGATCGGTGGCGCTGAAATTCAGCGCGCCGATCCGGCTTGGGCTCCGCTACGCGAACCGCTGTTTCGGTCACTGTGGATCGCCGCTGTCATTTCTTACACCGGAAGCTGGATGCAGAACGTCGGCGCGGGCTGGCTGATGACCCAGCTCACGACTTCGCCGCTGGTTGTAAGCCTGGTCCAAGCGGCTGCAGCTGTTCCTGTATTCCTTGTGGTGTTGCCTGCGGGCGCGCTGGCCGACATAGTCGACCGGCGGCGGTTGTTGCTGTTTACCCAAAGCTGGATGGTGGTAGCCGCGGCGGCACTTGGCGTTCTCACGCTGCTCCGTGCGGTGAATCCGTGGGTCTTGCTGGTGTTTACTTTCTTGCTGGGGCTGGGCGCGGTGATGAATGATCCGGCTTGGCAGGCAATTACACCGGAGGTAATTTCGCCCCAGCGTCATGCTTCCGCCGTGGCACTGAACTCGGCCGGGTTCAACGTAGCGCGGGCGGTGGGCCCGGCGTTGGGCGGCTTAGTTGTTGCGGCTACGGGATCCGGGTGGTCGTTTCTGCTGAACGCGGCGTCGTTCTTCGGCGTCATCTTCTTTCTCTACCAGTGGCGGCGCGCGCCGCACGAGACATTGCCCAAACAAAGGGTGTGGGGGGCAATCGTCGAAGGCTTTCGCCATGTGCGGGCTACGCCACAAGTAAGATCGGTGTTGATCCGCACCGGAGCCTTCAGCGTGGGCGCAACTTCACTTCTGGCGCTGCTTCCTGTGGTCTGTCAGCCGCACGGCGCGCAAGGATACGGCTTCCTGCTCACCTGTTTTGGCTTGGGTGCGCTAGCCGGGGCTGCGGTGCTGCCGCGCTTGCGGCTTCGCTACTCGGTGGACGGGCTGGTGGCCGGCGCCACGGTCATCTTCGCGGCCATGACTTTCCTGACTGGTCAAACGCATATCTTTGAGTGGATGTGTCTGATATTGTTTACGGCGGGAGCAGCCTGGATCGGCATCCTTGCCTGCTTTAATGTCGTGGCCCAGACGATGTGTCCGTCGTGGATGCGGGGCCGCGCTCTCTCGATGTATCTTCTAGTTTTACAGGGAGGCATGGCTTTGGGCAGCGTAGTCTGGGGGACGCTCGCTTCGCGGCAGGGCGTTCCCGCGGCGCTGATGTGGTCGGCCGTAGCCATGATCGTAGGATTGACCAGCATTCTGCGGCATCGGTTATCGGCCGCCGAGTTGAAAACGGCTCCGGCCGTGGTAAGGGACTAGATGAAGGGGGGACTGATGAGGAGATCACTGGGACTGACGGCGTGGGCTTTGCTGGCATTGACGATTGCCGCAGCCGCGCAGATGCCTAAGCCGAAGGAGGAACGCCGGACAGTCACTATGGTGTTGGACCACACGGTCAGCAATCTTGAGTACGAGTTTGTTCCTGCCGCCGAAGCCATGCCGGAAGACAAGTTCGGATTCGCGCCGACCAACGGTGAGTTCAAGGGTGTGCGCACTTTCGGCGAGCAGATCAAGCACGTGGCGGCCGTGAACTACGAGCTGGGAGCAGCGATTCTGGAACAGAAACCTCCCGTCGATATTGGCGCCGAGGCGGGACCGGCATCGATCACGACCAGGGCCGACATCTTAAAGTACCTCAAAGAATCATTCGTCTACGTACACAAAGCCATCGCGACCATCAACGAGACGAACGTCGTGGAAACCGTGAGAAGCCCTTTCGGTGAGGGGAGAGTGTCGCGCCTAGGGCTGGCTACCGCAGTGTCAGCGCACGGATACGACCACTACGGACAGATGGTGGAGTATCTGCGAATGAACGGGATCGTACCGCCGGCGAGCCGCTAGACCCCGGCAGACTTCGCTTTGGCCGCCGGGATCAGGTTGGTCCAATGCTGCTCGAAGGTGATGGTCGGGTCCAGAGCGAATCGCGCCGGATATGACTCAAGGGCTCGCAAAAAGTCTTGCATCTCCTGCAAGGCTTCGTGGTTATGTGACGTCGGGGACTCACACGTTGTCGCAACTGTAGACGCGTTCTTCATACTGCTAACTCCCCTACATCCGAACGTGCGCAACAGATGCCGCCGCCTCAGATTTTGCTGCCATCAATAAGCGCTTCTGATGGAGAATCTCGTTTGTCGGGGGAAGGCTGAAACTACCCCGAATGCCGCCTGTGGATCAATGGCACCTTCGAGCTAGAGCGATCTTATGACCGCCCCGCCCGGAGAAATGGATGTGGGAATGAGCTCGGCAGTAAGCCCGTTTTTCGAGAGGTGCGCGGCTACTGCTTTGCGGACCTTCGGCGCCGACGCCTTGGGGTCCATAAAAATCAGGACCGAGGGACCTGCGCCGCTGAGGACAGCGCCGAGGATGCCATCTTTCCCCTTCAATTCCTGCAGACACGGGAGCACCGGACAGAGCGCCGCGCGGTAGGGTTGATGGATGCGGTCCTCAAGAGCGGCGGCGAGCAGGTCGTGCCGCCCCTGGGTAAACGCTGCGAGCAGCAGCATGGAGTTCTGAATGTTCGTGACGGCATCGGCGCGCGAATACTGTTCCGGCAGCACGCGGCGGGCCTCTTCGGTGGACAGGCTCTGGCTGGGCACGGCAAGCAGCAGCCGCCACTTCCCTTTCGGACGGACGCAAACGACCTGAGCTTCCGCGGCACCCCCGGTCAACCCGGACATGCGCGCGACGGTAAGGCCGCCCATCCAGCACGCGGAGGCGTTGTCAGGGTGGTGCTCACGGCGCGAGGCTTCCCCAACGATTTGCGCGTCTGTCCATCGCAGTCGGCCAAAGTGGACGGCGAGAGCGATGCCAGCCAGACGCGCGGCAGCTGACGAGCCACAACCTTTGCCAATTGGAATGTCGTTGGCGATGCGGAGTGACAAGGGCGTGGTTGGTTGGCCTGAGGCCTCGAGCACTTCGCGGTAGGTGCTGAAGATGAGGTGATTCTCGACCGCTCCGCAGATCTCCCGATCACGGCCGGTCGCGCTGATGGAGTATTCCTCCGAGGGTCGGGCGTCGATCTTGATATAGAAATCCATGGCGAGCGCAGCCGCGTCGAACGCGGGGCCGAGGTTCGCCGAGGTTGCAGGAAGGGAGAGGCGGAACGGCTTTGGGAGTTTAGCTTTCGATCGCATTGAATCGTCCGCGGTTCAGGACTTCTCAGCTTGCTCCAGGGTTCGGATCACCGCGTCCAGCGTAGCATCCAGGACAATCGGCGGACGGCGCAACCGGTTCAGCGCTGCGCTCGTGCTGCTGTCGTCGCCCTTGAACAAGTCGCCACGATGGAAGTCGATGGTGAAGTCGGGGTCTTTCAGGAGATTCCCGGTGAGCACGAGAACAACGGTTTCATCCGGCTTTACGAATTTTTGCTGGAGCAACTTCTTCAAGCCGGCAAGCGTGACGGCTGATGCGGGCTCGCATCCGATGCCTTCGGCGCCGATCTCGGCCTTGGCCTGAGCGATTTCAACTTCGCTTACCTGCTCACAGGAACCGCCTGTGGCTTCCAGAACGTGGGCCGCTTTCTTCCACGACGCGGGGTTGCCGATGCGAATCGCAGTGGCGCGGGTCTCGGCCTGCACGCTGACCAGGCGTTTGCCGTCAGCCTCGCGCAACGTACGTACCAGGGCATTCGCACCTTCGGCCTGAATGACCGACAGCTTGGGCAGCCGCCGAATCAGGCCCAGGTCGCGCATTTCCAGCAGCGCCTTGCCGATCGCCGAGCTGTTTCCAAGATTACCGCCGGGAACGATGATGTGGTCGGGAACCTGCCACTCGAGTTGTTCCAGGAGTTCCAGCGCGAGCGTCTTCTGACCCTCCAGACGAAACGGATTGATCGAGTTCAATTGATAGACGGGCGCGCGCAGCACCAGTTCCTGCAGCAGGCGAAGGCAGCCGTCGAAATCTGTACGCAACTGGCAGGTGACCGCGCCGTAATCGAGAGCCTGGGAAAGTTTGCTCCAAGAGATCTTGCCTTCGGGGACCAGCACCAGGCTGCGCATGCCGCCGCGAGCAGCGTACGCGGCCATGGACGCAGAGGTATTGCCGGTCGAGGCGCAGGCCACCCAGCGGAATCCGGCGCGGCGCGCGAAGGTTGCGGCCACGGTCATGCCGGTATCTTTAAAGGAGCTGGTGGGGTTCATCCCCTGATGTTTGGCGTAGAGACGCGGAACACCCGTGATGCGCGCGCACTGTGGAAGCTCGTATAGCGGCGTGTTGCCTTCGCGCAGGGTGATCACTTCCTGGTCGCTCTCGATCGCCGGCAGCAGATCGCGGAATCGCCACACGCCGCTCAAATCGACAGCCCTATGCGAGAGGCGGCGATTGCGCCAGAGGGTTTTCAGAGCTTCTGCACCGGGCGGCGCTTCGTTCCAGCGAGGATAGGTTATTTCGAGCAGGTCGCCGCAGTGGGCACAGCGGAAATTCCTGGCGGCCTTGTCGCTGAGATCGCCGCAGGCGATGCAGCGAAAACGGAATTCGGCTGGCTGCACGACGGGCGCAGAACTGGTAGAAGGCGGCATGGGGCGAATCTATTTCTCTCTCCGCAGATACTGGTCAGTTTTGTTGATCCAGTCCGCACGCGGGGGAGCGAAGACGTCGAGGTCCACTGTGTCTTCGAGCGCCTCGGCCTTATGCGGCATATGCGATGGAATGCAAAGAGTTTCCCCGGCGTGGACCACGATCTCTTTACCATCGATCCAGAATTTGAGCGCGCCCTCGAGAATGTACGTCAACTGCTCGTTGTGGTGGCTGTGCTCGGGGACGATGCATCCCTTCTTCAGCAGCACGCGGGCCAGCATAATTTCCTGACCAACAACGAATTGCCGCTGCAGCAGCGGATTGAGGTCTTCGAGGGGAACGGTATCCCACGGAATGTACTGGAGCGCAGCCGGGCTGGCTGCATGTTTCGTGAGCGCCCGCTTGGCGCGCATGTGTGCGCCCGTAATCCGAGTTGGCTTGCTTGGGGACGATTTGGACTTGGTTTTCTTTGCCATGGAAATGTTTTGGTGCGGAGAGCGTTTTCGCGCCAACAAATCGATTGTAAGGGATACTGCGAGATTCACAATCCTTTATACATACCGCCATCGACAAGGACGGTCTGGCCAGTCACGAACGAGGCTCGCTCGGAAGCCAACCAGACGATAGTTTCCGCCACTTCGCGGGGCTCACCCAGCCGCTTGACGGGCGCGTCGGCAGCCCATCCGGCGAATATCTCTTCTTCCGTTTGGCCTGATGTCGAAGCGCGCGATTTGGCCAACTGTTTCAGGCGGTCGGTTGCCGTAAAGCCGGGGCCCACGTTGTTGACCAGGATTCCGTCTTTCCCGAACTCATTGGCCAGGCTCTTCACCAGGCCGACCACGGCTGCGCGCACGGCATTCGAGAGCACCAAGTCGGCAACCGGTTGCTTGGTCGTGATCGAAGTAATGGCAATGATGCGTCCCCAGCGCTTGCGCTGCATGTAAGGGATGACCTCACGAGCAAAATATACGGTGCTGAGGAAGTTTGCCGCGATCGCGCGCTGCCAGTCGTCGAGGGTAGCGGCGAGAAAGCCCCTGGCGGGCGGGCCGCCAGCGTTGCTAACGCAGATGTCGACGCTGCCGAACTGGTGAGCCACTGATGTGACGAAGCCGCTGACGGCGGCGCAGTCGGTGACGTCGAAAGCTTTGGCATAAACTTCTGCGTTGTGTTGCTTTCTGATTTTCTCGGCGGCGGCTTCGAGGGTCTTTTGGTTGCGGGCGCACATGGCAACGCGACATCCTTCGGCGGCGAAGGCTTCGGCGGTGGCCAGGCCAATTCCCTGACTGGACGCGGCCACCAGGGCAACCCGGTTCTTCAATCCTAGATCCATGACGAAGTGGGCATTATAAATCTCGCCGTCCGGCTTGCGGAAACAGGCATGTGGGGACAGCCGCCCCCGGCTGTCCGGTCGAGCGCCAGCTCGACAGGCCGTCGACTGAACTGGAGACTGATTGTTCTGGGCTTGCCGGGCCCAATCACCGCGATTAATCTTGATCCCAACCCGCTCGCAGTGAGGTAGCTCATGAAACGTCGTACCCATCATCCGGAGACCACCGCCGTACACGGCCCGGCCGACCTGGAGAAAAAAAACGCCCCGGTCAGCACGCCGATCTATCAAACGTCCACCTTCGAGGTCAGCGACAATGACGAGCAGCAGCGTGTGACCTCGACCGACCGCTACTACACGCGGTGGGGAAATCCGACGAACACGGTGGCAGAGGAGACGGTGGCCGCACTCGAAGGTGTCGAGGCGGCGCGAACCTTTGCATCGGGTATGGGCGCGATCACCAGCACAATCCTGGCCCTGTTGAAGACCGGCGATCACATCGTGGCGCAGCGCGACATCTATGGCGGGGTGACGAAGTTTTTTTCCGAGTGGCTGCCCAAGATGGGGATCGAGACCACGTTCGTGGATACGACAGACTACGAGCAGCATGAGCGGGCGATCCGGCCTAATACCAGGCTGTTGTACCTGGAGTCGCCCACCAATCCGGCATTGCGGGTGGTCGACATGAAAAAAGCTGCGGCGCTCGCGAAGCAGCACGGGCTGATCAGCATGATCGACAGCACGTTTGGCACGCCGGTCAACCAGCATCCGGCGGAATACGGGATCGATCTGGTAATGCATTCAGGCACGAAATACCTGAGCGGGCACGCCGACCTGACTTGCGGCGTGGTGTGCGGTCGGCGTGAACTGATGGAGCAGTTGTGGGCGACGCGCACGACACTGGGCAACTGCATGGACCCGCATGCCGCGTGGCTGCTGATCCGGGGACTGAAGACGCTGGCGGTCCGGGTGGTGCGGCAGAACGAGAATGCGCTGCGTGTGGCCGAGTTCCTGGAGCAGCAGGCGAAGGTACGGCGAGTGCATTATCCGTTTCTGAAGAGCCATCCACAGTACGCGATTGCGCGCGAAGAGATGAGCGGCGGCGGCGGCATGGTGACGTTCGAAGTTGAGGGCACGGGCGAGGATGCACGGCGAGTAAGCGAGGCCATGAAGCTGTTTACGCTGGCAACGAGTCTGGGTGGGGTGGAGTCCCTGGTGTCGATCCCCGTGCTGACGTCACACGCCATGATTTCACCCGTGCAGCGGGAGAAGATGGGCGTGACTGAGCAGATGGTGCGGCTGTCGGTGGGGATCGAGAATGCCGACGATCTGATTGCGGATCTGGAGCGCGCATTGGAAGCGGTGGGGGCAAAGGCGACGGTAGCTGTGGAAATAACTTAGCTATGAGCTATGCCGACTGTCGAGCTTCCAGGTTCCGACTATGTGGCTTGAGGATGGTGTGGCTCTGGGCAGAGAATTTTTCTGGGCGGGACAGCGGGCTGGCGGATATATATCTCCGCACATTTTTTCTTAAAAACTGACCAAAATCCGTGTAATCAATGACTTAAGATTTTCCGTACGGCTAAAATCTTACATCTAAAGGACTTATTGGTAAAATATTGAGATTGAAGGAGTTAGGTTTGCCGTCAACTGATTCTCAGGCTGACAAGTCCTTTAGAGCCAACACTGACCTTGCGGGGGTTAGTTCAAAATCTTGAATTTAAACCCCTTACCGGCTCACTTCCCTTGTGCCATTAGCCGATTGCTATTTTGTTTTCAAAGAGCGCTCTCAGTAGCATGACCGGGCGCGAATCCGAAGTCAAGGTAATTCGTAGCGGGAGCTGCATTCGTTTGCAGGGAGATCCCTTCGGCTGCGCTCTGTCTAAAATCCCCACTTCTCGCGCAAAAAACGCGCGAGAAATGGGGCACCCGCCGATTTTCATCCTCTTTCGGGGGCCAAAGGCCCATGTGCACTCAGGGCAGGCTCTTCGCTCCGGCTCAAGAACGGCTACGCTCAAGATGACGCCTGCAGTAGAAACGGAACCCGGCCTCTTGCGAGGCCGGGCGCCGTACCTACGCAGCAAGCAGGGCTAAAAGATGAACTTCAAGCCCAGCTGCAGGATGCGCGGGTTGTGCGCATCTGTGACCTGAAGGAAGCCGCTGGTCGGATCGAGGCTGAACGTGTTGTTGCTTTCTCCCAAGTTAGACGCAGCGGAGCCGGAATCACCAGCGATGGGTCGCCATTGAGTGTGATTAAAGACGTTGTACGCTTCTGCACGGAACTCGAATCCCATCTTCTCGGTAATCTTGAAGTGCTTGAACAGAGCCATATCAAAATTCGTCCAGTGGGTATTACTGAGGCTGTTGCGGCCGGTGTCGCCGAAGGTCAAGCCGCGAGGAGGAGCAAAAGCGTTGGGATTGTAAATCTGTGGACCGAGTTCGTCGGGACTCTGAACCACTCCGGCATTGGGATCACCGATAAGGTCGGGGCGGGCCGCGGAACCGATTCCATTGGCGACGCCAGCATTATCAGTAGAGACGATAGCGCTGAACGGCGTTCCCGTCTGGAAACTGACAATGCCGGAATACTCCCATCCGCCGAGGACCTTGTTGACCAGACCGGGGGACCCGAAGAAGGGCAGGTCCCAGACGTAAGAGAAGTTCAGGATGTGGCGCTGATCGAAGTTGGAGCTGGCACGATTCGATGAGGGATCGTAGGAGTTGACAAAGCTGCCATCGAATCGATCGGAGGCGTCGTCAATGGAGTGGCTCCAGGTGTAGGCGAAGCTGAGTTGCAGTTGGCCGACACTGCGACGAACGGAGGTTTGAAAGGCATGGTAGATGGAGGAAGCTTTGTACTCGAGATGAGCGATGTCGCCGTAACCGGGGAACGGACGGAACGGATCGGGGCTGGCACCGCAGGCGGCGACGCCGACATTGACGGCAGGTCCTGTGGCTAATCCGTTGGGACCCGTGGCATATCGGATGGGAGCGCCACTCGGAGTGGTACCGCTTTGCGGAATAAGATAGGCGTCCGGGTTATTGCAATCATTCGCGCCGTAGGTTTCGCCCGGCAGATAGGGATTTTGAGACGAGGGAACCGGGAACAGCTGATTGAGGTCGGTCTGCCGGTTCAAGTGGGTGCCCTTGCTGCCTACGTAAGAGACGGTGGCCACGGTGTTCCTTGACACTTCATGTTGAACGTCTAGATGCCACTGCTGGATGTAGGGCCAATGGGCCTTGGTAGGAATGGCAGTCACGCTCAGCGGGAACTGACCCTGAGACGAACCCGATCCGGTGTAACCGATGATGTTGTTGCGCTGTGCGGCATTGGCGAGGGGAGCGGAGTTCTCCAGGGACTCTGTGTTGCCTTCGTTGCCATTTGCATGTTCGAAGAATATGCCGTACCCGCCGCGAATGGCGGTTTTGCCGTTGCCTCTGGGGTCATAGGCAAAACCGATACGAGGGGCGGGATTGAAGAGATGACCCTGCATGCAGCTTACGGGAACGCCCGCAGTGACGCCGCACTGGACGACTCCATTGGGGAGATCGGTGACGCTGGGCGGACCGTTGTCAGCGGTGAGAAAGTTTACACTGCCGTCGGGATTTACTGTTGTCTGACCGGCTACGTAGCGTGAGGGATCGAAGTTGAAGGCCTGTTTTTTCTTTTCCCGATACGTTCCGAGCAAACTGACTCTCAGGCCGAGGTTGAGGGTCAGTCGACTGCTGACGTGCCAATCGTCCTGGAAATAGGGCTCGAGGATCTTGTAGCGGTTGTAGTATTTCAGGCGAACATCCTGCTGGCCGAAGCTGGAAATTCGTCCCAAAAGCAAGTCCGCGAACGTGTTACCGGTCGTTACGGCAGCATTGGAGTCGTCAAAGGTGAGGTAGCCGGGAATCGAGCCGGGGCTGAGCTCACCACCGAGTTCGTTCTTTTGTCCAGCGACCGCATACGCTCCAAACTGGAGATTGTGCTTACCGACAATCTTGCTGATGTTGTCGCGGAAAGTGTAGGTCGGGTTGGAATTGTACGTGCCATTGGGAATGTAACCGTCATCCTCCCCGAATCCGCCCCCGTATGCGCTGGTGACGAGATTAATGCCGGGCAAAATGCCATCGCCGTTGCCGGGGAAAATGTCGGGAACGACGAAGCCGGAGAAGGCGGAACGCTTCCAATTCCCGACACTGTTGAGGATGATGTGGTCGGTAGTATAGCTGAAGACGAATTCGTTGAGCAGTGTTGGCTGGAACGTGGAACTCAAGCGGGCGACCAGCGCCACGCCTGGACCTTTGAAATCCGTCTGAATCGTGGGGAAGCTCCCTTGATTCGTCCACAGGGGCGTGGCCGTCGTAGTCTGCCAAGAATCGTGAATGTACCGGAAGGTCAGGCGCTGCTTATCGGTAAGATTGTGATCGATTTTGATGAGTTCCTCCCGCCAGTTCGTGGGCTGAACCGGGGAAGCGACAAACACAGAGTCTGCGCCACTGCCCTGAGTTGGCAGAGGAATCTCGCTCAGTAACCCCTGAATGGTCGGATCACTCGAGTTGAAGCCAACGGTGGTGAGGTCGGGGGTGGGGACTCCGTTGACGACTGGACAATTTGTCCCCGGGCACTGATCGCTGAAATTGCCGGCGCGCTCTTCGACGGAAGGGACCGGTTGGTTAAAGTTCTGGCCAGGGACGCGATCGCGGCGCCATTCCTCGGACCAGAAGAAAAAGGTGTGGCCCTTCCAGATGGGCCCGCCGATGGTATAGCCATAGTCGTTCTTTTTGTAGGGAGGCACCTCGGCCTGGAAATAGTTGCGGGCGTTGAAGGCGTCATTGCGGACGAACTCGTAAGCATTGCCATGAAAACCGTTGGTGCCGGACTTGGTCTCGACCTCGACCGTGCCTGAGCCGTTCCGCCCATACTGCGCTCCGTAGTTGGAGGTCAGGACTTTGAATTCGGCGATCGCCTCGAGGCTGGGATAGACGTTCAGGGTTTCATTGCTGCCGTTATCCATGTTGTCGCCGCCATCGAGTTCCCAGTTGTTGTATTCCGTGCGTCCGCCATTGACGCTGAAAGCCACGTTGCCATAGACGCCGACGGTGCCTTCATCCTGCCCGGTCTGGTTACTGACTCCGGGCACAAGGGTGATGAGCTGAGTGAAGTTGCGGCCGTTGAGTTCGAGTTGGGTGATTTGTTTTCCGGTGACGGTGCCGGCTAGATCGGAGGATTGCGTTTCGACTTGCGCGACCTCGGAGCCTTGGACTTCGACGACTTCGCTGACGGCGCCGACCTGCAAAGAGACGTCGACGCGAGCCTTTTCAGCGACGTCGAGTTTCGCGCCCTTGGCCTCAAACTTCTTGAATCCAGTTGCGGTGACCACGATATCGTAGGTTCCGCCTGGGAGAGCCGAAACGTTGTATTCGCCGGCGGAATTCGTAGTGGTTACACGGTTGATGCTGCGTTCAGGGCTGGCGACCACGACCCGGGCCGATGCCACGGCAGCGCCGGTGGGATCCTTCACCGTGCCGGTAATCGAGCCAGTGTCTTGTGCCCAAGCCACTGCGCAGAGCGTCAGAACGGACAGCACCACCCACAACAGCCCCTGATTGGATTTCATGGTCATGCTCCCATTGGGCGTGGAGTTTCGCTCCTGCCCTGATTCGGTCGGCTTGGCCGTTTCCCGAGCTTGTGATTCCGCGGCCCCGTCTCAATCGACACACCTCCGCAGCACTGAGACCGCAGCCGGAGTATTAAAACGTATGAATAGTGGCTTTATGGGGCGTCGACTGTCAAGAAAAAAGCGCGAGGCGTTCTCCCGGTAACGGTTTTGGCCGCGCCAAACATCGAAACCGCCCCATCCAAAAAACCACGCCGTCGCCTATACCAGACTGCGAGTCGATTCGCGAACGACCAACTCAGGGGCGACTTTGCGATGCGTGGCGGCGATCTCGCGCTTTTCGAGAACCGCATTGATGCCGTCGACCACAATTTCGACGGCGGACGCGCCCATAGATTCCATGGGCTGGCGGACGGTGGTCAGCGATGGGGTGTAGAGCGCCGATGCGGCGACGTCGTCGAACCCGATCACCGAGCACTGATCGGGGACACGAATGCCTGCTTTGGAGAGGGACTGGATGGCGCCGAACGCGCTCATGTCGTCGAAGGCCAGCAGCGCGGTGAAGTGACGCTTTTGCCTGATTAACTCCTCGGTCAGTTTGTGACCCGCTTCGAAGCTGGACGTGGGATCGCGCGATTCCGGCAGGTCCATGATCAGGCGCGGGTCGAGTTCGAGTCCACAGGACTTGGCGCAATTGCGGATGCCGCGCCAGCGCGGCGAACTGTCGGTGAGGGCCTTCGGACCGCGAATGAAGGCAATCTTGCGGTGGCCAATCGAATAGAGATGCTCGAGCGCCAGGTGGCCGCCGACTTCGTTGTCCACGATGACGGAACTGATGGAATCGGTTTTCAGTTCGAAGCCGATCATGGCCGTGGGGATGCTGCTTTTTTCCAGGTCGGCGAGCAGGTTGATGTCGAGGAAGAGCCAGTTGGCCAGCACGATGAGTGCTTCAATGCGGCGGTCCAGGAGCATTTCGAGGTAGCGCTCGAAGCGGCCGCGTTCGTTATGCACGTCGGTGAGGATGGGAAGGTACGAAGACTGGTAGAGAGTGTTTTCGATGCCGCGAAGAACCAGGGTGCAGTACGGGTCGGTCATGTCGAAAACCATGACGCCGACAGTGTGGCTGCGCTTGCTGCGCAGGGAGCGCGCAAACTGGTTGGGACGGTACCCGAGTTTCTGCGCAGCGCGTTCGATGCGCTTCTTGGTGACAGCGGGAATGTAGCGTGCCAGCGGTGCATTATTCAGCACGATCGACACGGTGGTCGAAGAGAAGCCGCTTTCCTTCGCCACATCACGAATGGTCACCATCGCCGGAAACACGATCGCTTGAATTTATAGCGACCGCTGGCGGACACTACAGCAGAGAGTGGAACCAGTGTCAAGCGCACGGATCACACGGGGATGTATTGTCTGGCTGCTCCTGGTGGCGGCACCGATCGAGATTTCGGCTTTGCAGGTTGCGCCGGAGACCGCGAAATCGGGCGATCCGGCGCAGCTTTTCCAGCGCGGACAGGAAGCGCTCAATCACGGGCAGTTAGACGAAGCCGAGGGTGATTTCCGCGGCGTCCTGGCTCTGGATCAACGCGCCGGAGGGGCTTACGCAAATCTCGGCGTGGTGTATATGCGGCGCAAGCAGTGGACGAAGGCACTGGAGATGCTGCAGAAGGCGGAGCAATTGATGCCGCTGGTAGCGGGAATCCGGCTGAACGTTGGGCTGGTATATTACCGGCAAAATGAGTTTCTCAAAGCGATTCCGGCGTTTGAATCCGTGCTGCGTGATCAACCGGATGCCGCGCAGGCACGCTATCTGCTGGGCCTCTGTTATTTTTTTGCGGAACGCTGGGCCGATGCCGCCAGCACGCTGGAGCCCCTGTGGGCGCAGGAATCAGATAAGTTGCCGTATTTGTACGTGCTTTCGAACGCAGCCCATCGTGCCGGGCGCACGGAACTCGATGACCGCGCCGCTGCCCAGCTGATCAAGCTGGGAAACGGCTCGCCTGAGTACCATCTTTTCGTCGGTAAGTATCATCTCAATCTCGGTCAGTACGATCTCGCGCTGGCCGATTTTCAGGCAGCGGCTGAGGGAAATCCGCAGCTTCCCTTCGTGCATTTCAACCTGGGCCTGACCTATCGGAGAAAGCAGGACTACGAACGGGCGCGCGATGAATTCTTGAAGGACGCCGCCGTCGAACCCGATCTTGGTTTGAACTATGATGAATTGGGGGACGTGTATTGGCTGATGCAGGATGATCGCAATGCGGAAAAGAGTTATCGCGAGGCCCTGCGGCGGGATGCGCGGCTGGTGAATTCGATGCTGGGTCTGGCGAAGATCTACCAGCGCCAGCGAAAATACGCGGCGGCACTGGCGGAAGTGGATGTGGCGGAGAAGGTCGACTCCGCGCGGCCCGACGTTCATTATCTGCGGGGACGGGTCCTGCTACAGATGGGACGCAAGGAGGAGGCCAAAAAGGAGTTGGCCGCGGCGGAACGGATCGAGAATGAGCGCCAGAAACAGGCAGCCACGGAGGCCGTGCCATCGCCCGAACTGCTGCGGGAAGCGCAGTGATACACTTGCGCCTCCAGCAGTTTCTCTCTCCAAGGCGCGAGCTTCGCAATTTTCCAGCAGGAGGCACAAATCATGAAACGCATTCTAAAAATCCTGGCCATCATCGTAGTAGTGGTGCTCGTCATCGTCATCGCGGTACCGTTCTTCATCGACGCCAACACCTTCCGGCCCGAACTTGAGTCCGAACTGACCCAAGCCCTTGGCCGCCAAGTCAAAGTCGGAAATTTGTCGCTTTCGCTGCTGTCGGGCGGGGTGACAGCGGACAACATTTCGATCGCCGACGACCCGGAATTCAGCAAGACACCTTTTGTTTCGGCGAAGTCGCTCAAGGTGGGCGTCGAGCTGATCCCTCTGATTTTTTCGAAAACCCTGAACGTGACGGAACTAACGTTGAGCCAACCGGAAATCGCCCTGGTGAAATCGGAGAACGGGGACAAATGGAATTTCTCAAGCTTGGGCGGTAAGAGCGAGGCTAAGCCGGCTACCGAACCGAAGAAGGAGCCCACGGGGGGAAATCCGAATCTCACTGTCGCCAAGCTGAGCGTGAAGGATGGAAGGCTAACAGTATCGCCGGCTCACTCCGAGGGGAAACCGCGCGTATACGATAAGGTTAATATCGATGTAACAAGCTTTTCCTTTACCTCCTCGTTTCCGTTCAAGGTGACGTCGAGCCTGCCGGGAGGCGGGACCTTGAAGCTCGAGGGCAAAGCTGGGCCCATCGCCAATGATGCCGCGCTCACTCCGCTCGAGGCCAAGATCGCGGTGCAGGGATTGAATCTGGCGGAGTCTGGTTTTATCGATCCGGCGTCGGGAATCTCGGGAATCGCCGATCTGAATGAAACGCTCACCTCAAACGGACACGAAGCGAAGACCAGCGGCACGTTGAAAGCCACAGGATTAAAGGTGGTGCAGAAGGGCTCGCCGGCGGGCAGACCGGTAGACTTGACCTATGCTGTGGTCCATGATCTGGCCAAGGACGAGGGCAGGATAACTCAGGGCGACGTAGCCATGGGCAAGGCTGTGGCGCATCTGACGGGGACTTACGACGCGCACGGCAAAGTCACCGTGGTCAACATGAAGTTGATCGGACAGGGCATGCCGGTTGACGATCTGGAAGCAATGTTGCCGGCCCTTGGTGTGGTATTACCTCCGAAGGCAACCCTGAAAGGCGGCGACCTGAACACAACCCTCGACATCGTTGGTCCTGTCGATAAATTGGTTACGACCGGGAATGTCCGCATGGAAAATTCCGCTTTGGCCAACTTCGACCTGGGTTCCAAGCTTTCTTCAATTACGGCCCTCGCTGGAAAAAAGACGGGCAACGATACCGCGATCCAGAACTTCAGTTCGGATGTGCGGGTCGCGCCGGAGGGCACTCAGGCCAACAACATCAATCTGACAGTTCCGTCGATTGGAGTGCTGACGGGTGCGGGCACGGTGAGTCCGACCAATGAACTGGCCTTCAAGATGGATGCCAACGTGGGCGGCTTGGGAATTCCGTTCGGCGTTCAGGGCACGACTGCCGATCCCAAGTTTACTCCCGACGTGAAAGGGATGGCCACTGGCATGTTAAAGGGAGTGCTCAATGGTAAGGGCAGTAACCAGCAAAACCCGCTGAGCGGGCTGTCTGGCCTCTTCAAGAAGAAGCCGCAGTAACGGGAGGTTAGTGGCAGAGTCGGTTGCTAGGTTCTAACAGGGTCTGCCCAGAGCCTCCTCCATTGCTCTTCGACCAGGCACAGAGGGCAAAGGGTGGCGTACTAGTGTCCCGTAACAGAGGTTCATCGAATAATTGCAAGATTCTTTCCTGAAACAACGATAAGCGCCCTCAGGGGCTATAAAAGCCCGAATTATCAACGTTGCGCTTTCGGCGCGGCTCGAAGCCGCGCCCTTTCAAAGCGCTCTGACTTATGTCTCGAACCTCTGTTACAGGACACTAGCGCCACACTGAATCGGCGTTGCCCGAAAGGACCCTGTCCAGATAGGTTGCGGCGCTGATCAGGGCCAGATGTGTGAAGGCCTGTGGAAAGTTGCCGAGGTGTTGCCCGCTCCGACCAATCTGTTCCGAGTAGAGCCCAAGATGGTTGGCGTATCCCAAGAGTTTTTCAAACAACAATTGAGCCTTTTCCAACTCACCGGCGCGCGCCAGGCACTCGATATACCAAAATGAGCACGCGGTGAAGCTACCCTCTCCGCCCGGGATTCCGTCGATGTGCGTGCGTTCCGCTTCATAGCGGCGCACGAGGGTATCTTCGACTAATCGTTCTTCAATCGCCTTCATGGTCGAGCGCCACATCGGATCAACTGGGCTAATAAACCGCACCAGTGGCATTAACAAGAGGGACGCATCCAGGTTTTTCGTCCCCTTTGACTGCACAAAGGACTGCAACCGGTCATCCCAGAAGGTTGTAAAGATGTCTTCCCGGATCGCGTCGCGGGTGCGCCGCCAGGCATCAAGAGGCCCCGAAAGAGACCGTTTCTGAGCAAGGCGCAGGGCTCGATCGAAAGCCACCCAGCACATCAGACGCGAATGCAGGAATTCCCGCGCCCCGCTACGAACCTCCCAAATACCTTCATCGGGCCGTTGCCAATTCTTGCCCAGCCACCCCAACATCCGCTGCACATCTTGCCACTCGGCGTTTGAAATTGCGTCCCCATATTTGTTGGCCAGATAGATGGAATCCATCATCTCGCCATAAATATCCAGCTGTAGCTGCTGATAGGCTGCGTTTCCGATACGCACGGGCCGCGAATCCTCGTACCCTCGCAGATGATCGAGCGTCACCTCATCCAGCTTCTTTCTGCCGTCAATCCCATACATCACCTGCAACGGTCCCCGTTCCGCATCGTCCCTGAGCCGCCGCCCCTTCAGCCAGTCGATGAAGGCCTCGGTTTCTTCGACAAAACCTAGTCGGATCAACGCATAGAGGGTGAATGTCCCATCTCGCAACCAGGTGAAGCGGTAATCCCAATTACGCACGCCGCCAATTTCTTCCGGCAAGGAGAACGTTGGGGCTGCAATCAGTGATCCGTGCTCCCGGCTAATCAGCAGCTTCAACATTAGTGCCGAACGCGTGACCATCTCGCGCCATCGGCCCTTGTACTTTGATTTCGCGATCCATCCCTTCCAGAAACGCGCTGTCTCATGGAAGCGTTGCTCCAAGAAATCTAGCTCCAGTCGCTCGGCCTGCGGGCGAACTGCCCCAAAGACAAACGTCGCTTTCTCGCCGGCTCGGAGCTTGAACTCGGAGGTCACATCCCCGGATTGTTCCCGCAGGGCAACCGTCGAGTAAAGCCCCAGCGGCGGACAAACACTGCTTGTCGGTGAAAAGATTGCGTACCGGTCTTCAACGTTTACAGTGTGAGCAGACCTTGCATAGTTGAATCGTGGCCGGCATTGCACGGTGAAATGCACTTCGCCCCGAATGACAGCCAGGGTGCGGATTATCTCATTCGGTTGCTCGCGGTCGTTCGCGATGGGCATGTAATCCGTCAATTCGGCCACACCCTCGTCCGCCAGGAATCGTGTCAGCAGAATGTTGGTGTCTGGCAAATATAACTGTCGTACGCGCCTTTTCCTGAGTTCCGGCTCAATCCGAAAGCGGCCGCCTCTTTCATCATCGAGCAGCGCCGCAAATACGGTGGGAGAATCGAAATTTGGATAGCAGAGAAAATCGATGGAACCGTTTGCACCCACGAGGGCGATCGAGCGCATATTGCCAATCACGCCGTAATTCTCAATCGGTTCAAAACTCATAGATGCGGCCAATTTCGAAGGTGATTCTAGCTCATGGGAAAGAAAGCCGCTCAAATTGGGGGCAATGGCGACACCAGCGCAAGAAGCTGACTCGAGGGAAGCGACCTCGTTTACTGTTACGAAATCGTGTTTTATTATTGTGAAATCATGGCTGGCATTAGCACCACCATCTCCGAAGGCTTGGGGCGGTATTCGATCGGGGACAAGCTGCGGACGCTGCGATTGCGCAAGAGTATGGGGTTGGTGGAACTGGGTAAGCACACCGGGCTCTCGGCGGCCCTGCTCTCGAAGCTCGAGCGGGGAAAGCTGTTTCCCACGCTTCCTACGCTGCTGCGTATTGCGATGGTATTCGGGGTGGGGCTGGACTACTTTTTCACCGACGACCGCAAGCGGCGGGTCGTCGGAATCGTGCGGTCGAATGAGCGCGTCCGCTTCCCTGAGCGTCCAGGCTCGCCCGATGTGCCTTACTACTTCGAGTGCCTGGATTATCGGGCTACCGAGCGCAAGCTCAGCGCGTATCTGGCCGACTTTCATGATGTACCCGCAGCCAAGCAGAAGTCACACCAGCATGCTGGCGTGGAATTCCTCTATCTTCTCAAGGGATCGTTGGCCCTGAAGATTGGCGGCGATGAATTTGTGCTGGAGGCTGACGACGCGATTTACTTCGACTCGGCCGTGCTGCACAGCTATACCCGGCGCGGTGCTAAGCCCTGCGCCGGTGTGATTGTCACCGTGCCTTAGCTTTGTTGCGTGGGCTGGGAAAGCCTTTAACGGCAAAGGACGCAGAGAAAACAACGCAAAGAACGCGAAGAGAACCAAGGCCCTGAACTGGAGAACGGGCTTAGGGATGGTAATATGGACAATTCCTTGCGAATGGGAATGTAGAGAATGTGTCGACGGCTGATTCTGCGCAAGGCGAGGCGGGCAGCCTTTATGTTGCCTCGTGAATCGAAGCTACTTGAACCGAAACCTGCTCATGTTGAGATTCGAGTCGTTGTCATCCATCTTTAGATTACGTACCCCCAACTTGGGCCTTCCAGCTTTGTTGGTATCGACCCTTTTCCTTGGGATGATACAGCCGGCGTTCGGCCAGGCGGATTTCACCCTTCAGATGAGTACATTTTCCGGGAAGGGCACGGTCGATCCGGGCGGGGAGGCAACGTCAAGCATCAACATAGTACCGGGTGCCAGCTTCAGCGGAACCGTCGATCTGACGTGCCAAGCGACATCGAACGGGACTGTGCCCATCTTTCCGTCGTGCGAGGTGAGCCCAGCCTCCGTGGCGCCGCCAGCTAGCGCGACGGCCATTGTCAATACGGTCACGAATGCAGGCACGGCCACTCCTGGCCTTTACCTGATCACGGTTACGGGCACCTCCTCCACTGCCACGCCTAATACCGTCACAGCGCAAGCGTACCTGACGGTGCAGTCAGTGGCGCCGGGGTTCACCATTACGGTCCAGACAGCCGTGGCACCGAGCAGTGTTCATGCGGGCAGCGGTGGCCAGGGCATCATCAGTGTGAATCCGCTCAATGGATACAGCGGACACGTGACCCTGGCGTGCGCTTCAATTAATCCGCTGGTGACGATTCCTCCAATCTGCTCGTTCGTTTATCCATCTGGAGCAAAGGACTTACCGGTAAACGGAGTGCCCGCCACCGCGACGATCAATATCAGCACCTACGGCCCTATCACTACGGGCTCGCTCGTCCCCACCAGGGGCTTTTTTGCCCTGTGGTTACCTCTGCCTCTGCTGTCGCTCGCGGGCGTAGGCGCGGTGGCGGGCGGAAAGCCATCAAGAAAGGCATGGGGCATGCTCGCTCTACTCGTCTTAGGAGGGTCGCTACTGTTGCTGCCGGGCTGCGGAAGCAACACTACCACGACCACCACGACGCCGAACGGGGTGACGCCAAATAACACATACACCTTAACTTTGGTCGGAGTCGATACCGTCGGAAATGTCTCAAGCAATACCGGCACGGGAACCACAAGCTCCACTCCTACCGTCACCTTGACCGTGGACTAGCCAGAAGGGGAAATCATGTGGCGGCCCAAGCGTCGGCTTGCCCCGATGGTTGTTCCTCCGGCCGTTGTTCCTTCGCTCATGCTGGGCGTGGCCTCCCTGCTCTTCCCGGCTCCATTTCAAGCTCAGCCCGCCAAGGACAAGCCTGAGATTCCCGCCGTGCGCTGGGATGAGCAGCATCCAGGCTGCACATTTTCTCTTGGCGATGACGGCAGATTCCGCTACGGATTGTGGTCCGACGATGTAGGCGTGACGGTATCCGTCGATTCTCAGGAACTGGAAAAAGTTCACCGCCGGCACGAGCCGTTCTTCGCGGTGTTGGTGGACGTGCGTTATCGCGGCCAGGGATCGCTGGAATTCGATACTGAAAATATCTCACTCGAGTTCGTAAAGCACTTCCGGGTGGTACAGATGCCGCTGGATCCCGACGCATTTGCGCAAAAAGTGCAGGATGATGCCGATACGGTCGATCACGAGGCCGCCCGTGAGATTCAGAAGCATCCGGAACGAAAAGAACAAAAACAGGCCTACGTGCGGGCCTTCCAGAAGGATTCGGCGGAACTGCTGGAGTTCGTTACCAGGAATAGCCTACGCCCCACGCGGCTGGGCCCAGGCAATCCCGAGACCAGCGGGTGGGTCCTGTTCAGCACGAACAATAAATGGATCGGTGGATGGAAAAAGCAGGAGGAGTTCATCTTACGGCTTCCGGTGGCAGGAAAGGTCTTCGAATTCCCTTTCGAACTGCCGCCTAGGCCGGGAGAAGTTCTGCTGCGGAAGAGGGAGTGAAAGAAACCACGTTGGGCGTCGAACCTCGGACCTTAGGGTCGAGCCGGGGTGCGGATGGGAATCTGAGGTCCGAAGTACGAAGTCTGAAGTCGCTTTTATGAGGCGGCGCGCCGCGTCTGGCGCTCGATTTCAGCCGCCTGGCGCATGAGAATATCGCGCAGCGAGACCAGTCCCTTCAATTCTTTGCCGTCGACAATGGGGAGGTGACGGAAACCAAACTCGCGCATGATGAACAGGCATTCCTCGATGCTTTCGTCAGCCGCAACCGCGCGCGGGTTCGCGGTCATAACCTCGGAGACCGCGGTAGTTCCAGGCGTACGTCCCACAGCCACAACGCGGTTCATGATGTCGCGCTCCGACAGAATGCCCGCCAGTTCGCCGTTGCGCAGGACCGGCACGGCGCCGACATTGTGCTCCATCATGTAACGCGCAGCCTCGAGCACGCTGCGCGTGGCTTCGACGGAATAAACTTTGCGGTCTTTCACGAGATCGCGGAGGGTCGTCATAGATTGCTCCTTTGGCGGGCAAAAACCTGGGCGGATTCGGCCAGCCCCACGGCCAGCCTTTTGGTGGGAAATACTATCACAGGCAAGGCATTCTACGTGGCGACAGGCCTAACCGTGCGGAAGCAAACGACCCTCTTCTTCCACGAGGTCGTGTTCCTGAGCATCCGGCCAAGCCTCCGGAATGTGGGAAAGGAGAGGCGGCCCTTCCACGCCGGGCGCAGGTTTTCGAGACGGGGCACGCTTGGAGTATTGCAACAGAGGAAGAAATGGAATCATCAGCAGGAACACCACGCCCATGACCCAGAAGGCTTCGACAAAAGCGAGCATGGCCGCGTGCTGCTGCACCATTCCGTAGACGGCGCTAAGAGCTTTGTGGGCGGCGGTAACGGGGTCTGCGCCCTGCGTATGGAAGTGGCTGCGCAGGCCCTGCAGCAGTCTCAGCGTTTGTGGATCGCCGGCCCGAACGTTGGCCACAAGATGGTTCTGGTGAAGTTGTGTGCGCCGCGCCAGGAATGTGGTCATGATGGCGATACCGAGACTGCCACCGATGTTGCGCATCAGGTTGAAGATGCTGGTGGCGTTCCCCATCTTCTCCGGCTGGATACGGGCCATGGCCAGCGTCATCAGCGGAATGAAGAGGAAACTCAGGGCAACACCTTGCAGAACCTGCGCCCACAGGATGTCCCAGAAGCCGGCATAAAGATTGAGGCCGGAGAGATCGAACATGGTGATGGAACCAAGAATCAGGCCAACCACGAGGAGCCGTCGCGGATCAATCTTGGTAGTCAGGTGGCCGGCCAAAGGAGTGAACAACAGAGCGCCAATACCTCGCGGAGACAGCGCCAGGCCTGAGTTGTAGGCGGGATATCCCATGAGCGTTTGCAGATACAAGGGCAGCAAAACCAGGCTGGCATAGAGGATGAAACCGAGCATGCCGATGAGAAACACACCCGCACTGTAGGAGCGATTCTTGAGCACACGCAGATCGACGACGGGATGGTCAGTCCTTAACTCGCGGATGACCAGAGCTACGAGGCCGACAACGCACAAGACGGTGAAGGTGCGAATGTAGCTGGAGGAGAACCAATCTTTCCGCTGGCCGGTATCGAGTACCACCTGCAGGGAGCCAATCCCGAGGGCCAGAAAACCGATTCCCCAAAGATCAACCCTGCCTGCGCCACGTTTGACGTAAGGCGGATCGAACACGAAACGGTTCATGAGGAACAGCGACAGGATACCGACGGGGAGATTGAGATAAAAAATCCAGCGCCAGCTGTAATTGTCAGTAATCCACCCGCCGAGCGTGGGGCCAAGAATCGGGGCCAGTAGAATACCGATTCCGAAGGCTGCCATGGCGTGGCCGTGGCGTTCCTTGGGAAAAGTCTCCAGCAGAATCGCCTGAGCCAGAGGTTGCAGGCCGCCGCCAGTCAGGCCCTGCAGGACGCGGAAAATAATCAACTGTGGCAGCGATGTGGCAAGACCGCACAAGAGCGACGTGAGCGTAAATCCGGCAACGCAAGTCAGCAACAGCCGCTTGCGCCCCATATAGTTCGCCAGCCAACCGGAAATCGGCAATACGACGGCGTTCGAAACCAGGTACGACGTGACCACCCATGTGCCTTCTTCGTTGGTAGAGGCCAAATTGCCGGCGATGTGCGGAATGGAGACGTTCACGACAGTGGTGTCGAGAACTTCCATGAAGGTCGCCAGCATCACCGAGAATGTGACGACCCACGGGTTCACGACGCGTTGTGGATGGGAATCCACTGGGTCCAACATTTCGCGGAAGATTTCCGCAAACTCTTCACTATCGGGGAAGGGGTGGACCCCCGCCGTGACAGCAGTCACACGAGATCGTGATGGAGTTGGTTGGAGAGGGCACTAGAGAGCTGTAACAAAAAATCGGCGGCCCGGAAAGGGCCGCCGGTAAGTCTCGTCTTCGCAGGGCTAGAAACGCAACTGCGGGCCGAAGGTCACGCGCAGGTTGTTGTGGGCACCGTTTATAAAGTAAATGTCGTCGCCTATTTCGGCGCGGACACCAATCGGACCAGCGAAAGCTTCGAATCCTCCGCCAGGATAGACTGCGAAGGCCGTTTTGCCGGTGGTAAGGCCGACGGTATTTACGAAACCTGTGGGTGCATTCTGGTTGTTGACGCTGAAGTTATCGAATCCGACCTTGCCGGTCACGAAGACACGGAATGGGCCGGAGCCAGTCTGGAATTTTGGCCCGAAAAACCCGTGGAGCGTGCGGAATCCCGTGTTGACCAGCACGGTCGTCACACCATTGGTGAAGGTATTGGTGTAGTTCCGCTTGAAGTCGTAGGCCATCTCGGCTTCGATTTGAACGCTGGGTCGGACGTTAAACGCTGCTCGGCCTCCCACGCCGATAAAGTTTCGGACGGGGGAGGCGTTGCTGAAGCGGAAATAATCTGCGAACGCGCCGACCTCGACGTGATCGCTGTCCTGCTGCGCCATGAGCATAGGCGCCGCAGCGAAGAATAGCGAGGCTGTTATAAGCAAGAAAGAACGCTTCATGTTTGGTGAACTCCGTTGATGGTTTCTTTCGCACACAGGTCTCTCTTGATCCACAAGAGAGCAAGCGGAGGGCATTGTGGCGGTCACTTGCTTTCGATGCCTGGCAGCACAGCGGGGTTGGAGCGCATTGCAATCGGACAAGGCGTGCGGCACGCGAATGCAGAAATTGCTGTAGTACCTTCCAGCAAATACTTGAGCAATGGCGCGGATGGCGCACCCGCGACGCTCGTTTGCTGTGGCGACCTACATTGTTTACTCCAGGCGATTCAGTCGGGAAGGCGTGGCATCGCTAACGCTCAACTACCTCTTCCAGAGTTTTAAAGAAGGCCGGGTAGGAGATTGCGGCAGATTCGGCGCCACAAATGAGTGTGTCGCCCCGGGCTCGCAGCGCCGCCACGGCAAAGGCCATGGCGATGCGATGATCGCCGAAACTGTCGATCTCTGCGCCACGGAGAGTCTGGCCCCCAGGAATCTTCAAGCCGTCTTCCCGCTCTTCAACCTGCGCGCCCATGAGGCGGAGGTTCGCGGCCACTGCCGCAATGCGATCGGATTCTTTCACGCGCAGTTCTTTGGCGTCGCGCACTTCGATACCCTGCTGGGCGTAAGGTGCGACGGCCGCCAGTACAGGGATCTCGTCGATGAGTGCGGCAGAATCCCCGCCTGCGATCGTGAGGCCCTTCAACTTGCCGCCTTCAATTTGCAGCGACCCGACCAGTTCACCGTGAATCTCCTCGAGTTGCGTGACGGAGATGCCGAGTCCCATCTGTGTGAGGATGTCGAGCAAGCGCGCACGCGTCGGATTCATCAGAAGATTGGGGATCGTCAATTGCGAACCGGGGAAGAGCGCCGCTGCACAGAGAAAAAATGCGGCACTCGAGAGATCGCCGGGGATCCGGGCTTCGATTCCGCGCAACCGTTGGCCCCCGCGGATACGCACCTCATTTCCATTCACCCCACTTCCCTTGCGGTCTAGTTGTGCGCCAAAGGCGCGCAGCGCTATTTCGCCGTGATCGCGGGTGCGCAGTGGCTCGACGATTCGAGTCTCACCGTCGGCGAACAAGCCTGCAAACAGCAGACACGATTTGACCTGGGCGCTGGCAACGGGCATCTGGTAGTCGATGGCCTTCAAGGACGCACCCGAAATGCGCAGGGGAGGCTTCCCTTCCCGCGACTCGATTCGCGCGCCCATGGCAGAGAGCGGCTTGATCACACGCTCCATGGGCCGGCGTGAGAGGGATTCATCGCCGATCATTTCACTGCTGAACTTCTGGCCTGCCACGATGCCGCTCAGCATGCGCATGGTAGAGCCGGAGTTCCCGCAGTCGAGCGGGCTGTCAGGAGTAGTCAACGTCGGGCCGCGGCCCTGCACTTCGATGATATTGCCCGCATCCGCTTTGCGCTCCCAAGTGACGCCGAGCGAACGCATACAGCCGAGAGTGCTGGCGCAGTCCGCGCCAGTGGAATAGTTCTCGATTCGTGAACGCCCGTCCGCGATCCCCGCCAGCATGGCGTAGCGGTGGGAAATCGATTTGTCGCCTGGCAGTAGAACGCTGCCGCGAATGTTGCGTGCCGGGCGCACGACGACCTGGGATTGGGATTTCATGTTGAGATCAATATAGCGCGGAAGGATGAGCGGTAATTGTTGATTGATGATTGTTGATCTTTGATTAAAAAACCCACTAGCCCTAACCACAGTGCCGGAATCTTGGGCCTTTCAATCAACAATCATCAATCATCAATTGCTAGGCCAGCGACTTCGCCTCGGCCGCGGCCTCTTTCAGAATGTTGGCCGGGACTTCCTTCATGGTCACGCCGAACTCGAACATAGGCGTTTCCGTGCCGCGGCCCCAGCGCGCAACTTCCCAATGGGCGCGCACAAATGTCACGTTCGGGTGCGCAGTCAAATCGAGCAGCAGCGGGGATTCGCCGCAGTAAAACTTCTGTGAAAACGCAGCGATCGACTTCGGCTCCCATGCGGCCCCGTCAGCCGACCCGTAGATGCTCACGTCGAGCGATTCCTGCTCGATGATTTTCGTAATCGCAAGAGTCACTAGAAACACGGGATGGGTGGCACTGCTTATATCCACGGCGGGACCATCGCCCTTGGCGCTGGCCACGGTCTTCGCGGGAACCAGAACTGCATCTGTCATTGTCATCGCGAAAGGATTCTAACAAATCCCGACTGGAACGAACCGCGCCCGTCGCTGGCTGCAACTCAAGCGCGCTGTGCGTGTCTCTTGAATGACGGCGAGAGCTCCCGCAGCCGGGCGACGGTCTCAGGCACCAGGGCGAGGGCGAAGTCGATGTCTGCTGCTGTCGTCTGCTTGCCGAGACTGAAGCGGATGCTGGCGTGAGCTCGATCCGGTCGCAAGCCCATGCTTACCAGGACGTGTGACGGTTCAACCGCGCCCGACGAACACGCAGACCCGGCCGAAACCGCCAACCCCTTCAAGTCCAGCGAGATTACCAGCGCCTCGCCTTCGATGTGATCGAAATAAATGTTGGTCGTGTTCGGCACCCGGGGTGCTCCATCGCCGTTCAAACCCGCTTCCAGCACCTGATTGAGGATGCCCTGCTGCAGGCGGTCGCGCAATACGGCGATTTTCTGATCATCGCCTCGCACGAGCCCTTCCTTCGCCAGCTGAGCGGCCTTGCCGAGAGCCACAATTCCCGGAACATTCTCTGTGCCAGCCCGGCGTGAGCGCTCGTGGCGGCCTCCGTATAGCAGCGGCCGGATTTCGGTTCCCTTGCGCACATAGAGCGCCCCGACACCCTGAGGCGCGTGGATCTTGTGCCCGGAAATCGAAAGAGCATGACAGCCGATCTCCTGCACATTGACCGCCACCTTGGCGGCGGCCTGTACGGCGTCTGTATGAAAGAAAATACCGGCCTCGGCTGCGATCTTGCCGATCTCTCGGACCGGTTGCAGGACCCCGGTCTCATTGTTGGCCATCATGATGGAGATCAGCTTCGTATTCGGCTGGAGCGCACGGCGCACTTCGGCGGGATCGATCACTCCGTGACCATCCACCGGCACAACCGTCACTTCACAGCCGACTTCTTCGGCATGCTTGCACGCGTGAATCACCGCGTCATGCTCGATGCCCGACGTAATCACGTGATCGCCCGGCGCGGTCAGACCAAAGATCGCCAGGTTGTCCGCCTCGGTGCCACCGCTGGTGAAAACGATCTCAGACGAGTGGCAGGCGAGCAACGCCGCTACCGACTCGCGTGCGCCTTCGACCGCCGCGCGAGCATCCTGGCCGTGACGGTGGATCGATGACGCGTTGCCGAAGCGCTCCCCGAAATAAGGGCGTATGGCCTCGAACACCTCGGGCAGGATTGGGGTGGTGGCGTTGTTGTCGAGGTAGACTCGGCGCATATGCGATTTTATCTTACCTTGTAGCCGATCGTGACGTAGCTCGCTGGGCGGGCTCCCGCCCTGCCCGGACAGCCGAGGCGGCCGTCCCCACATGGTCCTTGCCTAGCGCTGATCGATCGGCACGTAGCGGGCGGGATATTCCGGGCCCAGGTAATCGGCGCGGGGGCGGATCAGGCGGTTGTCGTCGAGTTGCTCGATCACGTGAGCGGCCCAGCCGCTGATGCGCGAAATCGCGAAGATCGGGGTGAACAGATCCACGTCGATGCCGAGCGTGTGATACGTAGACGCCGAGTAGAAGTCGACGTTGGCGTTCAGTTTCTTGTCGGCCTTCACGAATTCTTCGATCTTATGCGAAATCTCGAACCACTTCGCCTGCCCGCTGGAGTTGCCCAACTCTCGGGACATAGCGCGTAGGTGCGTCGCGCGAGGGTCTTCCGTGTGGTAAACGCGGTGGCCAAAGCCAGGGACTTTTTTCTTCTGGGCCAGCATTCCCTTGACGTAGTCAATAGGATCGGCGCCCGAGGAGTCGATTGCTTCGAGAATACGAAAGACCGCTTCGTTCGCCCCACCGTGCAATGGTCCCTTCAGGGCGCCGATGGCGGAAGTGATCGCGGAATGCATGTCGGACAACGTAGCCGCGGTGACGCGGGCAGCGAAGGTCGAGGCGTTCAGTTCGTGATCGGCGTGAAGGATCAAGGCGATGTCAAGCGCACGCTCGGCCGTGGCGTTGGGATTCTTACCATTCAGCATCAGCAGGAAGTTCGCTGAATGGGAAAGGGAACGGTCTGGCTCAACCACGGGTTGTCCCTTGCGGATGCGATCATAAGCCGCGACAATCATAGCGATTTGCGAGGTCAGGCGAATCGCCTTGTCAACATTGGCCGCGCGCTCATTGCTCTTTTCTTGAGGATCGTAGAACGACAGCGCCGAAACCGCGGTACGTAGCACGTCCATGGGTAGCGCATGACGTGGGGCTGTCCGTAGGAGCGTAATAACCGACGCGTCCAGCTTGCGCTCCTCCGCCAGGCGATCGTGCAACTCCCGCAACTCCCGACGCGTCGGCAGCTTGCCAAACCAGAGCAGGTAGCAAGTTTCTTCAAAACTCGACTGGTGCGCGAGTTCGTGGATGTCAATACCGCGATAGGCCAGGACACCGCGATCTCCGTCGATGTAGCAGATCCGCGATGTGGTGGCAACGACGCCCTCAAGTCCTTTAGGGGCGGGAGTTGTGGTCACGCTCGACATTCGTTTTTTTGCCTGGGCGGTGAATTTCGTCGCCGGACGAGTGGGGTGCGGGCGCCCGGATCCAATGATTCGGTTATACCTGAAATGCGGACGACTTTCCAAGGGCCTGGCGGTAACCCTGCAGGACTAGGACTCAGCCGATTCACATCCGGTTTATGCCGCCGAACTCAGGCGGGCCAGATGGTCAGCGCCGTCTTGCTTAGGATCTGCTGCTGGATGCTCTTACTCAACGGAAGCGCGCAAAATTCGTCAAGATTTTTCTTGATGTCGGGCACGCCCGGCCCGGGCCAGTCTGTGCCAAACAGCGTCTTGTGGGCGATTTCTTCCAGCCGAGGAAAATACTTGAGCAGCGTCTTGGGAGGTATGCCACTGATATCGAGGTAGACGTTGGGGTGCCGGCGCACTAGAAAAAATGCAGTCTGCATCCATAGCGGCCGGCCACCGTGAGCCAGCAGGATCTTAAGCTTAGGGAAATCGACCGCGACATCGTCGACATAGATCGGATCGCCGTACTTATTGCGAGCCCCGGGAAAGATAGAGGTTCCCGTGTGGAACATCACCGGCAAGCCATTGGCCTCGGCCGCGCGGTAGATGATCTCGATCTCCTTGGCGCCGCTGAGATAGTCATTGGGAAACAGCAACTGGTGGGGTGGATGAATCTTGATCATCTTCAGCCCCAGCCGCAGGATCTGCTCCACGTCGGCCAGGACGTTGGTGGTGTGCCGAGGATGCAGGCTGCCGCAGGATAGCAATCGCGTCGGATTTTCCTTCACATAGTCCGCGACAAACTGATTCACGCCGCTGGTGAAGCCGATCACTTCTGGAGCCACGTAGTTGATCAGCATGGCGCGGTCAATGCCGCTCGCATCGAGAAAATTGAGAAAGGCCTTGGGTGACTGGCAGAATTCGACGATCTGATCGAAGTTCGCCCTCTTTTGTTTCATCAGCTCCAGCGCATGGGGCTTGAACATCTCCATGGGCTGGATATAGATGTGGCAGTCGGTGATCAAAGTGGTCGGCTTTCAGTCTCGCAGGCGGAAATTCTACCAGCTGTATTCGGATTCACGTAGCCCTCGCCAACCCACAGACTAAACTGCTGGGCACGGTTGAAATGACGACCAATCGATGGCTTGCTGAAAGTGCTCGTCCGGTTGAAATGTCGTTTTGAAGGTAAACGCGAACTCCGTTGGCCCGTGCTTCTCCAGGTGGGCAAGACGTTTTTTGGCCTCGTCGATCCCGGGACGATGCCCGGCGGGCACCCACCACAGAGCGGTATAAACGCCGACGAACTTTTCGAACCATTCGTGCCGCTGCCGAAGAAGCTCCGCATGAACGGTCTGGTAGACGTAGTGTCGGAGCGACTCTACCGTCTCCCACACTGACATGTTCATGAGGATGCGGTCGTCATTATAAGGCCGGAAATAGGTCGCGTTCCCTTCCGATGTTTGTAGGCGCCAGACGAATCCCCGACTGCGATCAGCGAGCGCGTTGAGATCGTCCAAGCGCGCGACAAATCCGGCCATCAATGGGTCCCCGATCGGGGCCCTCACTCGCCCAATGTTGACCTGCGCTATATGGTAGTGAGGCAAGTCGTTCCTCCTTGAATTCAGCTCATCGGCAAGCCCACGTAATTTTCCGCGAAGCTCTGAGCCGCGGCATGCGAAATTGTAAGGTAGTCTAGATCCGCCAGCTGCCTGTGCTCTTCGAACTTGTCACAGCCGGGAAGGCGGTGCAGCATACCGGTCATCCAAAGCGAGAACCGCTGTACCAGCCAGACTCGTCTCAGACATTTCTCTGAATAAGTCGTGAGCGCCTGAGTATTGCCGGAGCGGTAGAATTCCGCGAGCGCGCCGGCAAGGATGCGAACATCCGCCACCGCCAGATTGAGTCCCTTGGCTCCCGTTGGAGGAACTATGTGCGCTGCATCTCCAGCCAGAAAAAGCCTGCCGCACTGCATGGGTTCTGCCACGAAACTCCGCATCCCGGTAATGCCCTTCTGCAGGACGTCACCTTCAATTAATTTTCGCCCGTCGTGAGTAGCTAACCGGCGCTGTAGTTCCTCCCAGATTCTTTCATCCGGCCAACCGGCCAAATCTTCGTCCACAGCACACTGAAGATATAACCGGGTGATTCCTGGTGTACGCATGCTGTGAAGAGCGAATCCGCGCTCATGGTAGCAATAGATCAGTTCCTCAGAGGAGGGCGGTGCGGCGGCCAGGATGCCGAGCCAGGCAAACGGGAGAACGCGCTCGTGCAGAGTTAGAGCACTCTCAATGCTTGGGCGGCACACACCGTGAAACCCGTCGCAACCGGCGATGAAATCGCAGAGTATCTCTGAGGGTTCACCATGATCTTGAAATCTGATTCTCGGAGCCGCGGAATCGAAATCACGAACGCTTACGTCTTCAACCTCGAAGAATATCTCGGCTCCTGCTTCGAGACGTGCGGCGATGAGGTCTTTGACGACCTCCTGCTGCGCGTAGATCATGATCGAGCGGCCGGTGAGTTCTCGAAAGTCAATGCGATGACCGCATCCATTGAACCGAAGTTCCACGCCATGATGAACCATTCCTTCGCACGTCATTCGATCGCCGACGCCCATTTCTCTGAGCAGGTCGGCAGTGCCCTGCTCCAGGACTCCGGCTCGCACGCGCTGTTCGCAGTGCTCTCGACTTCGAGCCTCGATCACGATTGAATCAATGCCTTGCAGGTGCAGCAACTGCGACAGCACAAGTCCCGCAGGCCCTGCACCCACGATGCCGACCTGTGTGCGCAGTTTCATGGTCTCTTTCGCCGCGAGTTCTTAGGAACCTGGTTAAGGTTGGGCTCCCCAGAAAATTTCATAATCACTTCCTGCGGCACGGGCTGGCTTTCAATTCGCTCTTCGTCGAGGGCCGAATGAACGGCCCAGACCCTGGTCTCGAAACATTCCACGGCCAGCACGTTCTTGTTAAATAACCTATGGCGGACGCAAAAGCTGCTGCGACGCCATTCGGTGATCTCCGACTCGACCGTCACCGTGTCTGAAAATCGCGATGGCGTCATAAATGATGCCCGAACGTCAACCAGAGGAATGCCGGCAATCTGATAGGTCTTCAGCATCTTCCGCTTGGACAGGCCGGCTTTCTTGAATAGTGCGGTCGTGCAGGCATCGAAATAGGCGAAGTATCGTGGAAAATGGACGATCTGGGCAGGATCGCAATCGCCCCACTCGATGTCTATCGTCTTGCGGCTGACCATTTTCTTCTGACCATGAGAACCCTGTTTCAGTACGTCGGCACTTTAGCATCGACCAGTCGCGACCAGCCATCGATGCCGCCACGCATGGACTGTGCTTTCTCAAATCCCTGCTGGCGCAGCCATACGGTCACATTCATCGAACGAATGCCGTGATGGCAGACCACGACAACGTGATCGTCGGGGTCGAGCTCCTGATGGGCCCGCGAGGGCACATCGCCCATGGGCATAAGCTTGGAGCCCTCGATCCGGGCGGTCTGAAACTCCCACGGCTCGCGGACGTCGAGCAACGTGAACGGTTCCTGCTGTTCCAGTTTCGCTTTAACTTCTTCCGGCGTGATTTCGTAATCCATCGGTCGGGCGCTTTCGGAAACGGCTACTTCCCTATCCACTTCGGCTCACGCTTCTCCATGAAAGCGCGAATGCCTTCGCGCGCATCTTCAGTTTTCATCAAGTCTTCGAAGTAAACTCGCTCGGCGCGGGCAAGGCCTTTGTCGAAGTGCATTGAGTCCCACGCGTAAAACGCCTTCTTCGCCAATGCCAGCGCCGCGGGGCTGAACTTGCACAAATGTCCGATATATTCTTCTACGGCAGATGCTAACTCGCTCTCGGGCACTGCACGATTGGCCAAACCGATCGACGCCGCTTCCTTGCCGCTGATCACGTGTCCGGTAAGAATCAACTCCGCCGCCAGCTTCTGGCCGACCAACGCGGCGAGCGCCGTGCAGGCCACCGGAGGATAGCAACCGAGTTTGATTTCCGGAAATCCCCACTGGGCCGACTCGGTCGTGAACGCCATGTCGCACACCATCGCCAATTCCGCCCCGCCGCCCAGGCAGTGTCCATGAACCTGCGCAATGGTTACCTTTTTCGTAGCCACCAGGGCGCGAATCACTGCGTGAAACTTCGTCAGCATCTCCTCAACTTTGTCGGGAGTGTGCGCCGCCACGTCCACACCCGCTGAAAACGCCTTCCCGTCGCCACTGAGCACGATCACGCAAACATCCTGTCGGGTCTCAATCTCGGCCAGGCAGCGAGACAATTCTTCCATCATCGGGATATCGATGACGTTGAGCGGCGGGTGGCGCAACGCAATTCGCGCTACCGGGGCAGACGTTTCAATGGCAACGCCGCCAACTTCGGATGTGACGGCAGATCCCATACTTGTCTTTGCAACTCCTTTCCGAGCCTATAGGTTGATAGCTGACTTCCGCACTTCTGCAATCGTGGATAGTGGATCGCGCGCTCCCTTCTTTTCGGCAATCCATTTCTTCTCTGCGTCGATGATGTCGAGCAGCAACTTCTTGTCCTCGGGAGACGGCATGGAGTCTTTGAAGTGCTGTTCGTAGTCGCGATCATCGAGCGGTTCGCCAGTCTGGACGTGGAATTTCTGCCCGGCCCAACGCCCGATCGCACGGTTGAACTTGATGTGTGGTGCGTAAAGCTTAGGCACTCCGGGCTCAAGTGAGCCGTTGAAGCGCTCAATCAGGCCGGAGACTTCCTCTCGGTAAAGGTTCCGGTTGTAGTCGTTCAGATCGTCAAGATCCGGAGCCTCGTCATTCTTCGGTTCGTCGTAACGGCCCTTGACGCCCCACACGTAAGCCCAGTGGGCCGAAGACGAATGATCCGTGCCGAACAGATCGTAGGAACATGAAATCCATTTATTGAAGTACTTCTGAATCAGCCACGGCGGAATCACGCGCCCCTCCACGATGCGGCGGAGTCCGTCGTTGCCGGCGCCCATGTGGAAGGCCTCCTCACGCAGCATGTACGACATGGAACGGCCAAGCGGGGCGAAGGCCGAGTACTTGAGCATCTGCAACTGGAACTTGCCGTCGCGGTCGACGAAATCCGTATAGGTAAAGAAGTCCATCCAGTTGTCGACGTCAACGTTGAACGCGCCGAGCAGACGCTGATTTTCAAAGGCGCGCCGCTCAAGCATCTTCTGCGCCTCGACTTTTCCAGAGTAGCCGAAGTGGTCGACGAGCAGGGCGCACATCTGCCAGCCGTGGCGCATCTCTTCGATCATGACGCGGGTGATGGCCCGGCGATCCCAGTCGGTCGGAGCATTCTCCAGCAGCTTCCGCTGCTGTTCGACGCTCGCGAATTCGGTGTCGCCCTGGTAGACGATCATGTTCATCAGTGCATCGCGCATCTGCTGCGTGGGAATCTGGCGAAGGTTCTCCCACTTGCGCCGGCCTTTGTACGAACCGAACTCGATTTCTTCCGTGTCGATCGCGCCGTAGAGCGTGTCGAAGTGGAAGGCTTCGATGTCATCGGTATTGACACCGATCTCCTTGCGCCAATCGTTGAACAGTCCGATCCATTCACTAAACGTTCCGATTTTTGCAACTTTGCCAGGCATAGTCTAGGAACCTCTCAAACCACAAAGGACACGAAGGAACATTAAGGGAAACAAACTCGATTCCGGTGCACCTTTCTGCCTTATGGTTCATGCATCGTTACGCCATGTTTAACCAAACTGTTTTCAGTTCGGTGTAATGCTCCATCGCGTGCGTACCCAGCTCGCGGCCGAAACCAGAGCTCTTGTATCCACCGAATGGGAGCGACGCGTCCATCAGGCCGTAGGTGTTGATCCACACCGTTCCCGCCTTGAGCCGACGCGAGACGGTGTGCGCCTTTTTCACATCGCGCGTCCAGACCGCCGCGGCCAGGCCGTAAGGATTGTTGTTCGCTTGTTCGATCACTTCATCTATGTCGTCGAAGGTCAGCACGGATAGCACGGGGCCGAAGATTTCGTCGCGGGCAATCTTCATGTCGTTCTTCACGTCGCCGAAAATGGTTGGCTCAATGAAGAATCCCTTGCTACCGTCGACCGCGACTTGGTTCCCGCCCGCGACCAGCTTGGCGCCACCTTGTTTGCCCGCTTCGATGTAACCGAGAACGGTCCGCATCTGCTCCTGGCTGACGATGGCCCCAAGCCGCGTCTTCGGATCCAGGGGATCGGCGGGCCGCATCTTCGATGCACGCGCCACGAGTTTGTCGATAAATTCGTCTTTGAGCTTGCTTTCCAGAAACAACCGCGACCCTGCGTTGCAGACTTCACCTTTTCCATAGAAAATGCCGTTGATCGCACCCTTGACCGCGCTATCCACGTCGGAGTCACCAAACACGATATTGGGCGACTTGCCTCCGAGTTCCAGGGTCACGCGTTTCAGCGTATCTGCCGCACCGCGCATGATTTCTTTGCCTACCGCGGTTGAGCCGGTGAAAGCAATCTTGTCGATGCCGGGATGCGCGACGATCGCCTTTCCCGCCTCGGGCCCGCCGGTCAGGATGTTGACTACGCCTGGGGCAAAGCCGGCCTCCTGGATCAGTTCTCCAAATCTGAGAGTCGTCAGCGGAGTCTGTTCCGCAGGCTTGAGAATAATCGTGTTGCCGCAGGCCAGGGCCGGTCCGACTTTCCACGACGCCAGCAGGAGCGGGAAGTTCCAGGGAACAATCAGGCCGACCACGCCCACCGGTTCGCGCAGGGTGTAGGTAAACGCCGTCTCGAATGTGTTGACCGTTTCGCCATGGATTTTGGTGGCCAGCCCGGCATAATAGCGCAGGACGTCGATCACCATCGGCAGGTCGACATAGCGCGATTCGAAAATCGGCTTGCCGTTGTCGAGCGTTTCCAGTTCGGCCAACTCGTCGATATTCTTCTCGACAAGATCGGCAAGCTTCCAGATCAGGCGTCCGCGCTCGCTGGCCGAGAGCTTGCGCCAGGGACCTTTGCGGTCTTCGAAGGCGCGGCGCGCGGCGTTGACGGCGCGGTCCACGTCAGCGGGCGAAGCTTCCGCGATTTGAGTGAGTACTTCGCCCGTGGCGGGATTAATGGTGTCGAAGGTCTTTGAGGCGTCGACCCACTGGCCGTCGATCAGTAAGCGCCCCGGCTTCAGTTTCACTTTGGTCGCCGCAATCATCATCTATCCTCATCAGAGAGCCGAGCTTCGCTCGGCGGACCGGCAGGAGTGCCCGTCCCACACGAGTGCCCGTCCCGACACGCGCGACTTACTTCGCCTTAAAGGTTGCTGGCCGCTTCTCCACATACGCGGCCAAGCCTTCTTTCGCGTCCTCGCTCTGGAAAAGCAGCTGCTGGTTCTCACGCTCAACCGCAAGCGCCGATTCCATCGGAATCTCCCAGCCCGTCTGCACGGCGCGTTTGATCCGGCCGACGGCTTTCGACGCTTTGTTGGGCGGGCAGAACTGCTTGGCGTACTCCATGATGTTTTCCATGAAGCCGTCGCGTTCGAAAATGTCGTTGACGATGCCGAGTTCCTGCGCTTCCTCGAACGAGAACGTGTTGCCGGTGACCATCAGTTCGATGGCCTTGCTCTTCCCCACCATCCGCGAGAGGCGCTGCGTGCCGCCGGTACCCGGCAGCACGCCGAGGTTCACCTCCGGCAGTCCGATCTTGCCCGCATCTTTGCGCGCAATGCGAATATCGGCGGCCATGGCGATCTCCAGGCCTCCGCCCACACAGTGGCCGTTGATGGCCGCGATCACCAGCTTGGGCGTGTGTTCCAGACGCAGCAGCATCTCGTTGGCATGCAGGCAGAAGTAGTACTTGAAGGTGGGATCGACGCTGGAGAGCATCTTGATGTTGGCGCCAGCGGAGAAAAACTTGTCGCCCGCCCCCGTCAGCACGATCACGTAGACATCGTTGTCCATGCGCGCTTTGAGGATTGCATCATCGAGTTGGCGATTCATTTCGTAGGTGTAAGTGTTGGCGGGTGGATCGCACATCTCGATTACGCCGACGCCGCCCTCGGTGCGATAGTTGATCAGTTGCTTTGTGGTTTCGCCGGTCACCGGTTGCATTGTGGTCGCCATGTGAATTGCTCCTTAAATCCTTTTGATCTCTAAACTGACCCTCAAGGGCGAAAGCCCAAATTCTCGGCTAGCCTTTACGGCACGGCTTGAAGCCGTGCCCTTTCAAATCAAGCTTGTATGCGCTCCTTGCTTGCCTTTCTTGGCGTCACCACGCCGCGCAGAAAAATGTCGGCCATTTCGCGGGCCATCGCAGCCGCGTCGGCATCAACGCGCGGGTTGTGCCAGGTGTAGATCCAGTTCATCATGCCGAACAGACTGAGCACGGCGATGCGGGTCGAAAACTGTAAATCCCGCTCGCCCTTCAGGTCGTCGAGCAGGCCTACACAGGTGCGATAGTACTCGCGCTTGATCGCGGCCACTTCCGCGGCGAATCCGTTCTTCAGAACTTCCGCCTCGTGTGAGAGGACCTTCATGGCCGCCTGGTTGGCCAGAAAATATTCGAGGTGGTTGAGGATGAAGATTCGGATGCGTTCTTCCGCATGGCTCACGCCTTCCAGCCGCGCCTTGAGTCTTTCTACGATGGTCGTGAACGTGTGCTTCTGGATCAGGAACAGCAGCCGCTCTTTGGATTCGAAGTAGTAATAGAGACCGGCCAGCGACATGCCACTGGCGCGGGAAAGGTCGCGCATCGAAGCGCCTGCGTATCCTTTCTTGCAGAAGACGTCCGTGGCGTGAGCGAGGATTTCTGCGAGGCGGCGGTCGTAGCGTGTAGCTATCGCCACTGGGCGCGCCGAAATTCGTCTGGCGGTCGAAAGCGTGGCCATAGCCAAATAATTCGAACGTTCGTTCGAATGCAGTATACGCCGATGTGATTCTGATCACAAGTGCACAGCAACTACTATGATTTCTTAGTCTTGCCCGCCGCTCCGTAAGCTCTGGAGAGCCACTCCAGGCCCTCGTGGAGATCGGCGTCAGACGAGAGTTCAAAGGTGAACCAGCGCGCGTTTTGCATCCGGGTGGAACCGATGCGAGAATCGTTTTCCAAACGGGCACGCAGACTGGTAGGCACGGTTTCGAACTTGAATCCGAATGAGTTCGGCGTTTCCATCCCGCGGGTGCGGGGCAAGACGGCAAAGATTTTGTCTTCGCGGTAGAGAGCAGTGAGTCCGAAGAAGGCTCGCGTCGTGACCTGCGGCCAGCCGTTGATCTCGCCCGCTAACGCGGCGGACCAGGCTCTCGTCTGCTCAGAGACAACGGGCAGCTTCGGGCGCGAGGACTTTTCTTGCGTCACCGACGTGGAGCCCTAGTTCCTGATGTCGGCCAGCGCGCGCTCGATTTCCGCTCTCAGGTCGGCCGTCAGCGGGAGGAATGGCAGCCGCGACGGACCGCCGAAATAGCCGTTGAAATCCATACCGTGCTTCACGCCCGGTATGCCGAGTTCGCTGACCACACGCTGGGCCGCCTTGGCGATGCGCTCCTGCTTGAGACGGGCGAGTTCCGCATCGCCCTCCTTCCACGCGGCGTAGATCTCGTAGCAGGCGGTGGGCGCCGGGCAGGCAAAAGCCAGGATCGCTCCCACCGCGCCGGCGTCGAGCGAAGGGTGGAGCTTCTGCGCGGCCCCGACCAACACCTGAAACCCGACTTCCTTCTGGCGCGTTTTCAACTTCCCTACAACCGTGACCGACGACGAAGACGACTTGGGAGCCGATGCTCCGGACAGCGCGCCCACCGGCACCAATTCCCCTCCATCGCTGGCACCCGAACTCGCGGCCGCGAGCATGCGCGGCGTTACTGCGTCAAACGTCTCGGTGACGGTCGCGCTACGCTTGATGTGGCGCGTGCCTTCGACCATCTTGCGAACTTTTTCCACGTCGCCGCTCGATTCCTTGATGCCGATCAGGTTGGGATGCTCGGCCAGTTCGATTACCAATTCCGCAGGCATGTCGTATCCAGTGGCCTGCGGGAAGTTGTAAATGATGACCGGCAGCGGCGAGCGGTCGGCTACGGTGCGGTAAAACGCGAGGAGGTTCGCGCTCTGCATCTGCTTCTTGTAGTAGTGCGGCGTGCGCACCATGGCCACGTCGTAGCCGACTTCAGCGGCATACTCGGTGAGACGCAGCGTTTCAATGGCCGACTCGATCCCCGTTCCCGCGATTAGAACTTTGTTCGGGGCTGCCGCTTCGCGCGCGGCCTTCAGCACGTCGCGCCGTTCCTGGTCGGAGAGCAGGATGGCCTCGCCGGTTGAGCCTTGCACGACGACGCCCGCCACTGGAGTGCGTGAGTAGCGCTCCACGTTTGACTCGAGCTTTTTGAAGTAGATGTTGCCGTCGGGATAGAACGGCGTGGTGATGGGAGGAAAAATACCGTGCAGGAGCATAGCGTTTACCTCCGAACACCTGAGCCTATCACTTCTTGGGCGGGCAAAGCAGCGGAGTAGCTTCGCGCTTGTTGCGGCGGTAGACCCGGAAATCCTCTTCGTCTACGGTGATCACAATATGCCGTGGGTAGAGTTCGCTCATGCGGATCAGACAAAGGTCGGCGAGGTCAGGGTGACGGTCCGCATATCGGATCGCGAGGTCGTAGAGATGCTCCAGGTTGCTTGCACAGTCAAAGGCAAGGCGAACGACATTGTCGCGCATCATCCCGAGCACTTCTTCGGTGGACTGAAGATGAAACGCGGCTTCTGCCAGCACCGCCTCGCAGCAGAACTGGCCAGCTGATTTGCTCGCCGATTTCAGCCGCCCATTTATGATATTGATCGTTACCACGTGCCAGAGACACCAGGAGGCCGGTATCGGCTATGGCTTTCACTTGCGCGAGAACCCCTTACGGCTGGAGACGTCGGGCGGACCTCCCTTGACGATTCCGACATACTTCCGCCATGCCTGACAGTCTCCGGAAGGCGCGTCGTTGGAGAGGGTGGTCTCTATCGACTCGCGAACAATCCGGCCGACGGGCAGCCCGGTACGGCGGGATTTCTCCCGCAGTTGGTCAAGAAGTTCTTGCGGCAGGCGGATTGTGAGTGTATTACCCATTCGAAGCAGTTGTAACACACAAGGTGCGAAACAGCACGAAATGACGCAGTATCTTTGTCAGATCAGTATTCACCTGCTGCCCACATGACGTTCCGCGTGCAGATGCTGCAACGCCTTCACATTTACTTCTCCTCGCTGAAGCGCCGCGATGCCCTCGGCGGCGGCACGGGCCGCAGCTAGCGTCGTGATGGTGGGAATGCGCGCCGTCACTGCAGCCCTGCGGATCGCCTTTTCGTCGAACCACGGCTCCAGCCCCGTGGGCGTATTGATGATCAGCTGAATGCGCTGGCCTTTGATGAAGTCGACCACATTGGGGCGGCCTTCCTTCACCTTGTAGACGCGCTCGACGTTCATGCCCGCGGCCTCGATTACGTCGGCAGTACCAGCCGTGGCGACGATTTTGAATCCCATGTCGACAAACTTGCGAGCGACTGGCGCCACATGAGGCTTGTCGTGGTCGGTCACGCTGATGAAAACGGCCCCTGTCGTCGGAAGCTTCTGTCCCGCGGCCAATTGCGCCTTGGCGAACGCCTCACCGAAATTGTCGGCCACGCCCATGACTTCACCGGTAGATTTCATCTCCGGCCCGAGCACGGTGTCGACGCCCGGAAACTTATTCCACGGAAACACCGGACTTTTGACGTAATAACAAGTTCCCGTATCGAGGTCGGCGCGGCGTTCGATGTACTCCGGCAGAAATTCGCGCAGCTTGCGGCCGGTCATGAGGCGGGCCGCGATCTTGGCCATGGGAATGCCTGTCGCCTTCGAGACGTACGGCACTGTGCGCGAAGCGCGCGGGTTGACTTCGAGAACATACACCTTGCCGCCTTCGGCGCCATTGCCGGACGAGTGGGCATCGCCGCGCGGGATGGCGAACTGAATGTTCATCAGCCCGACCACTTTCAACGCCCGCGCCAGCTTGAAGGTGTACTCGCGCATGCGCTCAAGCAGATGCTGCGGGATGTCGACTGCGGGCAGCACGCAGGAAGAATCGCCGGAGTGAATGCCCGCTTCTTCGATGTGCTGCATGATGCCGCCGATGACCACGTCTTCCCCATCGGAAAGCGCATCGACGTCCACTTCGATCGCGTTTTCGAGGAAGTGGTCAATTAGCACCGGACGATCGTGCGAATATTCGACCGCCTCTCGCATGTAGCGCGTAACCGACTCTTCGTCGTACGCGATGACCATGGCTCGCCCGCCCAGCACATAAGAGGGCCGCACCAGCACGGGATATCCAATTCGCTTCGCGCCTTCGACTGCTTCTTCAATCGAAGTCGCCATGGCGCCTGGCGCCTGCGGAATCTCTAACTCCTCAAGCAGCTTGTTGAACTGCTTGCGGTCTTCAGCCAGATCGATCGACTCGGGCGAAGTGCCGATGATGCTGACTCCTGCGGCCTTGAGCGGCAGAGCCAGATTCAGCGGCGTCTGCCCGCCAAACTGCACGATCACACCGACGGGCGCGCCCTTCGAGGTCTCATGCTGGTAGATCGCCCAGACGTCTTCGAACGTGAGCGGCTCGAAGTAGAGGCGGTCACTCGTGTCGTAGTCGGTCGAGACGGTTTCAGGATTGCAGTTGATCATGATCGTCTCGTAGCCGTCTTCGTGCAGGGCGAAGGAAGCGTGACAGCAGCAGTAGTCGAATTCAATTCCCTGCCCGATGCGGTTGGGGCCGCTGCCCAGAATGATGACCTTCTTCTTCTCGGTGGGAGCAGCCTCGTCCTCTTCTTCGTAGGTCGAGTAGAGATACGGCGTGAAGCTCTCGAACTCGGCCGCACAAGTGTCGACGCGCTTGTAAACCGGCATGATGCCGTGTTTCTTGCGCATGTGGCGGACCCTCTCCTGGCCCTCCAGTCGCCAGACCGCGGCCAGTCGCCCGTCGGAAAAGCCCATGCGTTTCGATTCGCGCAGCACCTCGGTGGGGATCGACTCCATCGGATGCTTTTCCAGTTCGAGTTGCTGATCGTTGATTTCCTTGAGTTGATAAAGGAACCACGGGTCCATCGAGGTCATGGTCGCGACCTGCTTCACCGTGTGTCCCTGGCGCAGCGCGTACTGCACATAGGCGAGGCGCTCTGGATGCGGCGTAACCAGGCGCTGGGTCAGAATCTTCGGCTCGATCTTGACCGAACCCACGCGCTTGCCGGTATCGAGCGAGCGGATGCCCTTCATCAAGGCTTCCTTGAAAGTCCGCCCGATGGCCATCACTTCGCCGACGGACTTCATCTGCGGACCCAGGGTGTCGTCGGCCCCGGGAAATTTCTCGAATTGCCACTTAGGAATCTTCACCACAACGTAGTCGAGCGTCGGCTCGAAGCACGCAGGAGTTTTGCGCGTGATGTCATTGGGGATTTCATCGAGCGTATAGCCGACGGCCAGTTTCGCTGCAATCTTCGCGATGGGGAATCCGGTGGCCTTCGAGGCCAGCGCTGACGAGCGCGAGACCCGCGGGTTCATCTCGATCACGACCATGCGTCCGGTGGCCGGATTGACTCCGAATTGAATATTCGATCCGCCGGTATCGACGCCGATTTCGCGGATCACGGCGATCGACGCGTCGCGCATGGCCTGGTATTCGCGGTCGGTGAGCGTTTGTGCCGGAGCCACCGTGATCGAGTCGCCGGTATGCACCCCCATGGGATCGAAGTTCTCGATCGAGCAGATGATGATGACGTTATCTTTGGTGTCGCGCATCACCTCAAGTTCGAATTCCTTCCAACCCAGCACGGACTCTTCAATCAGGGCCTCGCGCACCGGCGAGAAGTCGAGGCCGCGGCCGAGGACGTCGATCATTTCTTCCCGGTTGTAAGCAATGCCGCCGCCCGATCCGCCCAAGGTGAAGGATGGACGCACGATCACCGGGAACCCGATCTTGCCCGCGAACTCGATGCCGTCTTTCACGTTGTTGACCAGCGCCGACTTGGGCACGTCGAGTCCGATCCTCTGCATCGCGTCTTTGAAGAACAGTCGGTCTTCGGCTTTCTTGATCGCTTCAACGTTGGCGCCAATCAGGATCGCGTTGTATTTTTCGAGCACGCCGCCATCGGAGAGCTCAATCGCCAGATTCAGCGCGGTCTGGCCGCCGACGGTGGGGAGCACGGCAAATCCCGCACCCGGCGCCATTTCCCGCTCAATGCGAATGATTTCTTCCAGGTATTCCAGCGTAAGCGGTTCGATGTAAGTGCGGTCGGCGAACTCCGGGTCGGTCATGATGGTGGCCGGGTTCGAGTTCGCCAGCACCACTTCGTAGCCCTCGGACTTGAGCGCCTTGCAGGCCTGCGTGCCGGAGTAGTCGAACTCCGCCGATTGCCCGATGATGATGGGCCCGGAGCCGAGGATCAGGATCTTTTGGATGTCAGTGCGCTTGGGCATTATGCGATCTTATTTTGGTCCTTGGCCAACGTTGTTCTCTTGTCACTTGTCACTGGACGGTTTTGAAAAGACGCTGAATCAGTCGCGCCAGGGGATGATTCGATTTGAAAGCGTGCGCCTTCAGGTGCGCCGCAGGAGTTGTTTTGAAAGGGCGTGGCTTCAGTCGCACCGCTCGCAATTTTGCCTTGAAAGGGCACGCCTTCAAGGCGTGCCGCTTGGGGCTCCTCCAGAATTGCGGGCTTTAGCCCCTGCGGTATCGGGTCTAACTCAAAGCCCACCTGCGCCGAGGAATAAGGGAACTCCGCCGCTCGTTCGCACAGATGTTTGCGGACTGGATTCTCCCGAATGTACAAAACGTGGTTCAGGTAGTCTCCCGCATCGCGAATTCGACGATCCGAAAATCCCTTTTGCCAGACTTCCATATTCGAACCCAACTCTTTCTTGGCGCGATACGAAAATCCGCCCTTGATGAATTGGACCGCTTTCTCCAAGCTCGTTTTGGGCGTGAGCAGGATATGAATGTGGTCGGGCATTACGACGAATTCGTGCAGGAGGAACGCGAAACTACGGTAGTGATAGAGGGTGTCAATCAGAAGTTTCGCCCAGCAGTCGCGTAGAAAAAGAGAGCGACGTCCCCACGTGGCGGAGGTAATCATATAGGTGTTGCCCGTGTTAGTGGCGTGTTCTCTGATTGGCCTCACTACGGTACCTCAGCGGCTAAAGCCGCAAATCTCTTTGCATCTTGCGGCGCGCCTTAAAGGCGCGCCCTTTCAAAACTCTCTGTTATTGCAGCCTCAAATTGCAGCCGTTATCCAGCACGAGATTGATTGTGCTTTCACACTCCCCTGCACCCGCTGAGCGGTGGAATGTGACTCGAGCCCGTCTGGTTTCCAGTTCGGAGACCGTCAGTCCGGCACAGTCGCTCGATCGGCTGGTCGATAGCCAGTACTGACGACCGGCGTATGTCGATCTCAGAACAAAACGTCCGTCGGCATCAGTTCCGGCTAGTTCATAGCTGTTCGCCACAACATCGTCCCGAGTGTCTTTGGGGAGTTTATACAAGTGAACGAGCGCTTTTGGAACAGGAGTACCATCCTGCAACCGCACCATACCGCAAACGGTAATCCGATCCTCCGCGCGATCATCCGTCTTCTGATGCCGCGTGCAGCAAACGGTGAACGCGACAACAATCAGCATCAGCGCTACCCTCACCTCTTCCACTCCTCCATCATCTTCGTGAATTCTTTGAACAGATAGTGCGAATCGTGTGGGCCCGGCGCGGCTTCCGGGTGATATTGCACGCTGAACAGCGGAAGGTTCCGGTGGCGCAGGCCTTCCAGCGTCTGGTCGTTCAGGTCGACGTGGGTCAACTCAACTTCGCTGTCGGGGAGCGAATCGGGATCGACGGCGAAGTTATGGTTGTGCGCCGTGATCTCGATCTTCCCGGTCTTCAATTGCTTCACCGGATGATTCCCGCCATGATGTCCAAACTTCAGCTTGAAAGTCTTGCCGCCCAGAGCGATTCCGGTCAATTGATGTCCCAAACAGATGCCGAAGATCGGCTGCCGTCCCATCAGTCGCCGGATGGCGTCGACCGCATAGGTACACGGCTCCGGATCGCCCGGACCATTCGACAGGAAGACTCCGTCGGGCTTTAACGCCAGCACATGTTCCGACGGAGTTTGCGCTGGCACCACCGTCACCTTGCAGCCTTCGCCGCGGAGCTTGCGCAAAATGTTCTGTTTGATCCCGAAATCGTAGGCCACGACATGGAAGCGCGCCGGTTCGTCTTTCACTCCGACCACCGCCACAGGCTCATGCGAGCGCTCACCGACTTCCCACACGTATGGCCGCTTCGTGCTCACTTCTTTGGCCAGATCGGTCCCATCCATCTTCGGGATTGACCGCGCCTTCGCCACCAGCTTCTCGGGATCGCTCTCGAGCGTCGAAACCACGCCGCGCATCACGCCGTGATCGCGCAGATGCCGCACCAGCGCCCGCGTGTCGATATCCGAAAGCACCGGCACCTTGAACTGCTCCAGGTATTCTTCGGCCACCTGCAGCGAACGCCAGTTCGAACTGACGCGCGAGAACTCGCGCACGATCAGGCCCTCGATCCACGGGCGCGTCGCTTCGTTGTCTTCGTGGTTGGTGCCGTAGTTTCCGATTTCCGGGTTGGTCAGAACGACAATCTGCCCGGAATAAGAAGGATCGGTGAAAATTTCCTGGTAACCGGTGATGGAAGTATTAAAAACGACTTCGCCGTAGCATTCGCCTTTGGCGCCGTAGCCTTTGCCTCGGAAGACGCGGCCGTCTTCGAGTGCAAGGATAGCCTGCATTCTCGCTCCAGGGAGTGGATTTTCAGGATTTTATCAGGGAATGAAGCAGCGGCCAAGAAAAGAACGCCGCCGCAGCAGAGAAAATTTTGCTGTCGAAAATTCGCCGTGTTGCTGGAAGAGTCTAGGGCGCGACCGCGGGCAGAATGTAATCGGTCAGCAGTTTCTCGGTCTGCTCGTGCATCCCGCGCGTGTTGTAGTTCGTGCTGGTGATCACGACATCCAAATCAAGTCCCGGGAATACGGCGACTTTGTTGCCGCCGTTGCCGCTCATGAAATACGCGGGACGCCCCGTTCCGCCGGACTTGAACGTCTTCAGCCACCATAAATAGCCATACTCGGTCTGGTCGTCGATTTGAGCGTGCGGCTGCGTCGACGCTTTCACCCATGCTTCATCGACGACGCGCGCTCCCTTCCACATTCCGCCGGTTCGGTACAGTTCCGCGATCTTCAGCAGATCACGGCTGGTAAGGCGCAATCCTCCACCGGTCTGCGGAGTGTTGAGCGGCGAGTAGACCCACTGCGCGTCGCTGATTCCGAGCGGCCCGAACAGTTTTTCTTGCGCATAATGGTCGGTGCGCTGGCCCGTCGCGTTCTGCAGTACCTCACTCAAAACGAACACTCCACCGGTGCAGTAGCTGAAATAGCGGCCGTATTTCGGCGGTTCCTCTTTCTCGCCGACATGCATGTGTCCGCGCACCGGCAGGTCCAGAATGAACTGCGCCCAGTCCTCAATCACGTACATGCGTTCTTCGTTGCCGCGGGAGGCGTCATTCCAATCGTCACATTCCAACGGCGACGACATGGTCAGAAAGTCTTCCACCGTGATCTTGTCTTTGCGCGGATCGGGGTTCTGCATCTTCCGAGCGCGCTCGGGCAGCAAAGCCAGCACGCGGGAATCCACGCCACTCAGCTTTTTCTCCTGGATCGCGATTCCCACCAGCACATCGGTGATGCTCTTGGTGGCCGACCGGGTATCGCGCAATGTGGACGCACCGCCGTCAAAATACGCTTCGTACACTAACTTGCCATGGCGGGCTACGACCACACTGCCGATCTTCTTGAACTCCCCGTTGTGAATCGCCGTTTCCATGTCGCGCAGGGGCTTGGTCGCGACGCCAGCAGACTCCGGAGCGGCCGTTACCCAGCCATCCTTTCGGTCGTCTGGCGCTGCGAAGCCAGATTGGGCACGGCCCGGCAAAGGTCCGCTAATGGTCAGAAGGATCCCAAGGCTAATCGCGAAGGTCTTTGTCATGTAGCCTCCGCAATTCAGACGGACGAGTAGTGAAAAGGTCGGGGGATTTACCGCACGCGCCCGAGCTTATCCATGGGCCAGTACCCGAACACGGCTTTACCATAGATGTAGCTCTGATTCACCGGACCGAAATCGCGGCTGTCGTTCGACATCGAGCGATGGTCGCCAAGCACGAAGTAGCAATGCGGCGGCACGACGGTGTCAGGATATGACCGGGCATCGGTGTAGGCAGGGGGCACGTAGTCTTCGTCGAGCGCCTCGTCATTCACGTAGACTTGGCCACCGTCGATCCGAATTCTGTCCCCTTCCATGCCGATCACGCGCTTGATGTAACTCTTGGAGGGATCGCGCGGGTAACGGAAGACCACGACATCCCCGCGCTCAATCGGTTCGAGCCGATAGACGAACTTGTTTACGAAGATCCGTTCCTGATCCTCGAGCGAGGGCATCATGCTGGTGCCCTCCACTTTGACCGGCTGGTAGAGGAAGATGATGATGAAGGCAGAAATGGCCAGCGAGATGATGAGGTCGCGCACCCAGACTCCAAAGCCAGCTTTGACTCGTGCAGGTGCTGCCGACATAGGTACTGCTGGCTCAGCGGTCAGCGTTCTTACAGAATTCGGATTCAGGTCGGGGATACCCTCTGGCATGCTTTCCTATTGTATACAGAACTCGCCGCAGCAGGGCATGGTTGTGTGTTCCGAGTCTTTTTGCCACCGTGCCTCATTCTTCCAGCTCGCCTCATCGGCAGGTTACAATAACGCCACCGAGGAAAACCTATGACTGTCCGCCTGCAAGCGCACAAGACCCTGTACCGCAGCCTTACCCTCGCCTTCCTGTTCCTGGTCACACTGAGCATGTCAGCCCAGTGGGCCGCTCCCCAACAGGAAGAAGGCGTTCCTGCATTCAACTCCGCTCCTCCACCGAAGGGGACGAAGCTGCCTCCGATCCTGACCAAAGCCGATCTCTGGGGCGCCGACGCGCAATACCCGTATCAGACCCATGCCTACGAACTGGCGGCAAAGATCCCCACCGTTCTCCACCAGCAGCCCTGCTACTGCTATTGCGACCGCATGGGCCATAACAGCCTTCATAGCTGCTTCGAGAACACGCACGGAGCGCAGTGCGATACCTGCCTGAAGGAGCTCTATTACTCCTATCAGCAGCACAAGAAAGGCAAGACCGCAACCCAGATCCGTGCGGGCATCATCAAAGGTGAGTGGAAGCGAATCGACCTGCAGGCGGCCTCGGAGATCAACTAGTCGCAAGTATTGCTGGTGGTCCAGTTTTGACCTTCGACGGCCATGGCGTCATCCTGACCAGAGCCGTTTTCAGGCAGAGGGAAGGATCTCCCTCAGCGAGCTCGAAGGGATCTGACGCAACCGGGCAGAGTTCCGTGAGATCCCTCACCCGGCTGAACTGCGCCGGGTTGGGGATGACGCCCTCCAGCAGAGAGAGACCGAGAACCAAGCACACCATCACCGATGCCCTTGGGGCAACTGGACCTCCACCCTCGCTTTGAGGGATACTTTACTGCTCAGCTACCGGACACGATCTCAAGGAGTCCCCTATTACCAAGAGCACAGGAAGAATTTTGCACATGGCTCAGAAACCCACAGCGAAAAAGTCCATGGCGGAAGACCCGCGCTACGCGCAGGCGCTCCAAAGTTATGAGGCTGGCCTGCGCGCTATGCAGGAACACAAGTTCGACAAGGCGAAGCCGCATTTTCAGAAGGTCGTAGGCGGGCCCAGCAAAGAACTGGCCGACCGCGCGAACGTTCATCTCAATACCTGCAACCAACATCTGGAACGATTGACGGCAACGCAGTTCAAGACGGTCGAAGAGCACTTCGACTATGCGGTCTCCCTGATGAATCTGGGCGACTACGTCACCGCCCGCGAACATCTGGAGAAGTTGCTCAAACAGAGTCCCAAAGCGGACTACGTGATCTATGGCTTAGCGGCGCTCGACTGTCTCACCGGGCACGTTGAGGACTCTCTGAAGCGGCTGGACGAGGCTCTGCATCTGAATCCCCAACTCCGCTTCCAAGCGCGCAATGATTCGGATTTCCAGAATCTGGCCGAAGATCCCCGCTTCACGGAACTGTTGTATCCCGACCCGGGTGCCGAACTCGGTTCCTCTGACGCGGATTTCCACGAAACTGAGCCCGTATAATCCGCCTGCCGAGGACCTCGTGATGGACGCCAAAACCGCAGAACTCCTGCCCTCGGAGAAGACGGTCCGCGAGCGCGGCCTGCGCGTCGTCGCCATTGGCGGCGGGACGGGCCTTTCCACGCTCCTCAAAGGACTGAAGCAATTCGTTCTTTTGCCCTCGGAGATCCGTCCGGCACAGGCCGACTTGCCGGTCATCCGCGAGCTTTGCGCCGTGGTGACCGTAAGCGATGACGGCGGGTCGAGCGGCCGCCTGCGCAAAGAACTGAACATGCTTCCGCCCGGCGACATCCGCAACTGCATCGTCGCCCTCAGCGAAGACGAAGCGCTGCTCTCGAAACTGTTCCGCCATCGCTTCGACAAAGGGTCGGGACTCGAAGGCCATAGCTTCGGCAATCTTTTTCTAGCCGCACTCACTTCCCTTACCTCGGACTTCTCCGAGGCCGTTCGCCTATCGTCGGAAATTCTGCTCACCCGGGGCCACATCTATCCGGCGACTACCTCGAATATCGAACTGGAAGCACTGATGGAAGACGGCACCCGCGTTCGCGGCGAGACCAAGATCACCGCCAGCAAAGGACGCATTCGGGAACTGTTCCTCGTTCCGCCCGACGTTGGGCCTATGCCGCAGACTTTGGAAGCGATCGCCGGAGCAGACGTCATCACGATCGGCCCAGGATCGCTGTTTACCAGCCTGATCCCGAACTTGCTCGTGCGTGGTATTTCCGAGGCGATCGTGACGTCGTCCGCCACGAAGGTGTACATCTGCAACCTGATGACGCAAGCCAACGAGAGCCTGGGACTGACTGCAGCCGACCACATTCGCGCCCTGAATAGCCATGCACAGAAACAGATTTTCGACTACGCGCTCATCAACCGCACGCCCGCATCAGAAGAACTGAAAGCCAAATACGCCAGTGAGGGTGCCTGCCAGATCGTCAACGATCTCGATGAAGTCGAGGCTCTCGGAGTGATCCCGGTGCTCGGAGATTATCTGGAAGAAGCCGGCGCAGCCCGCCACAACACCGCCCGCGTCGCCCGCGACCTGCTGGAACTCGTCGCCCAACATCCCGCACACATGAGAGTGTGAGAGAACCGCGATCATAAACAGCGGAACGGCCCCGTCACCTGTCATTGGCGAAGGCCACGGTCTCTTGTCATTCCGACCCTTCGCGGCAGCGCAGGAGAGGAATCTGCTTTTGCTGGACGGGGCACGGGCCACATTTTGTCGTCACAGGTCCCTTCCTGTATCGTGATTCTTCCGCTTCGAGTGCTGTCCTCTTCGAGGCGGTACAACCTCATGCGCTCTTTCCTTTTCTTTTTCTCTTTGCTGCTCATCTCAGCGATCTGCCGCGCCCAAGCCGCTCCCGAGCAAGGCGGCCACGAAGTCCAGATCTGGGCTGGCGGCGGCCACTCCGTCAGCGGCGGGCGAGGCAACACGGGAGCCTTCAATGCCGGGCTTCGCTACGGATGGATACTTACCGGCCCGCACCTTCCCGGCTTTCTGCGCGGCCGTTTCGAATACGCGGTGGACGCCGTGCCGGTCTTCTTAGTCTTCCAGCCCGCCAATACCGCGTTCGGCGTGGGTTTCGACCCGCTTGGCCTGAAGTGGAATTTCCAGCGTCGCGGCCGCCTCTCTCCCTATCTTGAACTATGTGGCGGCGCCTTGTTCACCGACCACGACGTCCCCACCGGCACGAATACGGTGAACTTCACCCCCCAAGCCGCATTTGGCGTACACATCCTCGGCGCGAAACACAACGTAAGCCTCGAACTTCGATATCTGCACATCTCGAACGCCGGGCTAGCCACGCCGAATCCGGGGATCAACACGGTGCAGGTGCGGTTGGGAGTGGGAAGGTTCTTCGGTGGTCGCGATCATTAGCCGCAAGAGCAGAGCCGCAGTGCTTGGCGGCTGATGGCTGTGGCGGAATTCGAGCGATTTCTCCCCCTTCGCCTCAATCGCGACGGCCACTTTTGACCACCATTTGCACCAGTTTTACATTGGCTTTCCCTCTGGCCATTGAAATGCGATTGTTGTTTGGCATAGAATCCTTGTAATTCATGAGATCGGATCGCGACTACTTCGGAGGTCGATGTGGCACGGAGAAACGGAGCGGCAGCAGTCACACCGGAAAAAGCACGGACATACATCAGCCAAGGAGACATCCCCAGTTGTTCGCTGGAGAAGGCATTGAAGATTGCGACAGCAATTGGCGAGAACTACGGTTACAAGCTTTCTACGCCGCTGCAGGTTGCCAAGGCGCTGGAGGTCGCTCCTACAACCGGTGGCTTCAAAATGCTGACTGGAGCGTCGATTGCCTACGGCCTTACGACCGGAGGCTACAACGCCGAAGGCATCGCTATTACCCCACTCGGGATGCGGATTGTCAGGCCAACCACCGAGGGCGACGACTTGGCTGCCAAGAGGGAAGCTTTGCTGAAACCTCGAATCATCCGGGAGTTTCTAACTAGGTACGATGGAGCGCCCGTGCCTAAGGATGCAATTGGTCAGAACGTCCTCATGGAGATGGGCGTACCAAAGGACAAGACCTCAGACGTTCTGAAGTTGATCCTGGACGGCGCGGGGGTGGTTGGTTTCCTGCAAACCATCAAGGATCGCAAGTACGTGGAACTCGAAGGTACGAGCATTCCACAGGAAACCCCAGATCCGGAGGAAGCAGAGCAAGGTATCGACGTGACTGAACCAACTCGCACGGCAGCGCTCTCGCTGCCGACTGCGACGCAAAAGTCAGCCGTGCCCGCCTTGGTCGCCAGGTCTGTCGGTGCAACTGAAGTTCGTGCAAAGAGGGTCTTTATCACACACGGGCGGAACAGGGACCTCATCGAACCGATTAAGAAACTGCTTTCCTTGGCGGAACTGGAGGCCGTGGTTTCGGTACAAACCCAGACGGTATCTCAGCCAGTACCGAGCAAGGTGATGAGCGAGATGCGGTCTTGTGGAGCCGCAATCATTCACGTAGACGACGAACGCCATATCAGGGGTGAGGACGACACTGAGCACATCGTTCTTAATGACAACGTGCTCATCGAGATTGGCGCTGCAATGGCCATCTACGGTGAACGGTTCATTCTGATCGTGAAGGAAGGCCTAAAGCTGCCCTCTAATCTGAGCGGCCTGCTCGAGTTGCGCTACAAGGGGGACAAGCCGCAGATAGAAGACACAATCAAGTTGATCGACGCAATCAACGACATGAAGAAGCGTCCCTTGCCGTAAGAGAAAAGGAATTGTGACGAAGGTCGGGCCCTGAAGGAGACTTAGGACAGTAACGAGAGTCCGTTCGTGAGACCGCACGATGAAAAAACAATCCGCCTTCAACGAAGCTAAGCCGAGAACACCCAGGAGCGAAGCGCGCCAACGTGAGGTAAAGGCGATGAAGGCAATGGAGGAACTGAGCAGTCTGGACGAGGAAGATGAATTCAAACGCATTCTTGCGGAAGAATTCGGAATCGTTCCAGGACACCCGCGATACGAAAAGGCGATGGCTACTTGGAGGGAGTTGCAGCGCGGGAAGCCTTGACCTTCTTCACCCGCTCAACGAGCGCGTCCGTCTTGGCATTCTTCTCGTTTTCGGAAAGACCCATCTCGTCCATCTCCTCTTCAAGAATACGGGCAATCGTCCGCAGGGACTCCTTGCGAGAAGATTTTTGCCGTCCCTGTGGTCGCGGACTTGGAAGCGCAGACATCTGATTACCCTTTCGATTCGTGCTCTGAGACACGTTAGTGTACCCCGTAGGTCAACTTCAGGTCTTATCTAACTTTATCCCACTTCCTTTTGATGCGCGAAAGTTACGGAGGGCACATATCTAAAACCCTTCTTTCCATTGGCTTTAACCAGCCTTCCTTGCGCCTATCCTCCGCCGCCAGCTATGCTCTTCCCTTATGTCCACGCTCGTCGAATGTGTTCCGAATTTTTCCGAAGGCCGCGACAAGGCCAAGGTTGACGCCATCATTGACGCCATGAAGATGCCCGGCGTCTACCTCCTCGACCGCGAAAGTGACTCGGACCACAATCGCTCGGTTATCACTCTCGTCGGTGAGCGGGATGCCATTCAGGAAGCGGCTATCCGAGGCGTGGGCAAAGCGGCGGAACTGATAGACCTCAACGTACACTCCGGCGCGCATCCGCGCATGGGCGCGACCGACGTTCTGCCGTTCATTCCTATCGACGGCGTCACCATCGAGGACTGCGTGGCCATGGCCGCTCATGTCGCTGAGGAAATCTGGAAGCGTTATCAGATTCCGGTGTATCTCTATGAGGCCGCCGCGAGAATTCCCGAACGCCAGGGTCTGGAAAACATCCGCCGCGGACAGTTCGAAGGCATCCGCACAGAAATTGCGACCAATCCCGCCCGCCGCCCGGATTTTGGCGAGCCTCGCGTACATCCCACGGCCGGCGCGACCGTGGTGGGCGCGCGCAAATTCCTGATCGCCTACAACGTCTTTCTCAACACGCCCGACGTCGACATCGCCAAGAAAGTCGCCAAGGCCGTGCGTTTTTCCAACGGCGGCATGCGTTTCGTAAAGGGAGCCGGGTTTCTGGTCCGCGGCTTGGCCCAAGTCTCGATGAACCTCACCGACTTCGAGCAAACGCCCATCCACCGGGTTTTCGAGTTGGTCAAGCTGGAAGCCGCGCGCTACGGCGTGATGCCAGTCTCCAGCGAAATTGTCGGGCTGATCCCCAAGAAAGCTCTGGAGCAAGCCGCCGAATGGTATCTGCAGGTCGAGCATTTCGATTCGTCGTTGATCCTGGAAAACCGCCTCGCCGCGGTGATGGGCGGGAAATTGGCCGTGGGTGGCCTGCGCGCCGGAGTCGAGCCCTTCGTCGAACAACTCGCCGCACCCACGGCCACACCCGGAGGCGGCAGCGCCTCGGCCGCTGCGGCCGCCATGGCTGCCGGACTGGCGGCGATGGTGGCTTCGATGTCGCGCGGCAAAAAGGCCTACCTGCAATACGAGTCCCAACTCAGCGCCGCCATCGCCCATCTGACGCCATTGCGGGAAGAGCTAAAGGCTGCAATCGACGCCGACGCCGAGTCTTACAACGCCGTGATCAAGGCCTACAAGCAGGCCAAGGCCGCGACCGATGAACAATCCGCCGAAGCGCTGATCGAGGCGGCCTTGAAGGAAGCGACTTCCATCCCCCTCTCCGTCGCCGAGAAAGCTCACGCGATCGCGCAGATCGCGCGATCACTCGAACCGATCACAAATCCCAACATGCAGTCCGACCTGACCACGGCAGGGGCGCTGGCCCGCGCCGCCATCACTGGCGCCCTGGCGAACGTGGAAATCAACCTGGCGTCGTTGAAAGATCAGGCTTTCGCCGCTCATGTTCGCCAGCGGACCGCGGTCTTGTCCTAGGGGCATGTTGATTGCCGGGCACTCTCCCGCCCGAAAATTTTTCCCATCCGAGTGGAATTCATTGCGTCCGGGTTGAGCATCTAAGCGTTCGATTTCGCGGTTACATGGGAGATCGTTTATGGGTCGAACCGCATCCCTGTCCCTTTCGCTTTTGCTGCTCTTCGCCAGCGCGCTGCTGATGGGCCTGAATGGCTGCGGCGACAGCCAGTCCAACAGCACGGTAAAACTGCAGCACATCGTCATCATTTTTCAGGAGAACCGCACCCCCGACAATCTATTTCAAGATCCGGCGCTCATCGCCAAGGGCGCTGACATTGCCAGCAGCGGGATGAATTCCAAAGGCCGGACGATACCCCTGATGCCTACCTCGCTGGGAATCGACTACGACCTCGACCATTCTCACAAGGCGTTTGTGGCGATGTATGACGGCGGCAAGATGGACGGTGCCGACAACGTCACTGTTAGTTGCGCTCAGAATTCCACCGACTGCCCTCGCCCGAACGCACAATTCTTCTACGTGCAGCCTTCCGAGGTAGGCCCTTACTTCCAATTGGCTGAACAGTATACATTCGGGGATCGCATGTTCCAGACCAACCAGGGTCCCAGTTTCCCCGCCCATCAGTTCATTATTTCTGGCACCTCCGCGCCTTCGGCAAAAAGCAACTCGTTCGTCGCCGAAAACGCCGAAGGTGTCCCTAACTCAAGCGCCAATACCGGGTGCACGTCTCCGCCAGCCGAATTCGTTTATGTGATCGACCCCTCCGGCAACGAGTCGAGCAAGATGTATCCCTGCACGGACCACCCCACTCTCACCGACGAGCTCAAAGCCAAGAGCATCAGTTGGCGCTATTACACGCCCTCGGCCGGATCGCTGTGGACCGGGCCCAACGCGATTCAGCACATGTGTGGGCCGAATAACCAACCTCCGAATGCCACGGCCTGCACCGGATCGGACTGGGTCAACAATGTCGTACTCGACGAAACCCAGGTTCTAACCGATATCTCTGGCGGAAAGCTGGCCCAGGTAAGCTGGGTCATCCCGCGTGGTGCCAATTCCGATCACGCGGGATCGACGCAAAACGCGGGCGGCCCCTCATGGGTCGCTTCGGTCGTGAATGCCATTGGCAACAGTTCGTACTGGGCCAACACCGCCATCGTCATCACCTGGGATGACTGGGGAGGATGGTACGATCACGTCGCACCGCCGAAAGTCATCAACGACGGCACCAGCTGGGGTTCGGGTTACGTCTACGGATTCCGCGTCCCATTGATCGTGGTGTCGCCCTACGCCCGGGCGAGTTACATTTCGCACGCCGCGCACGATTTCGGAAGCATCCTGAACCTGATCGAGAAAACCTTCAGCTTGCCGTCTCTGGGTTACGCCGATGCATACGCCGACGACCTTTCCGACTGCTTCAACTTCAGCCAGACGCCGATCACGTTCAAGACCATCAATGCGCCCTTGAACGCGGCCTACTTTCTGAATGACAAACGCCCGAAGACGGATCCTGACGACGACTAGAATCGAGTCGATTCGTGGGGTCGCTGTCCGCCTCCGGACTCCAACCGATCAATGGGGATTGTACCTTTGGTTTATACCCTCGGGCTGCAAGTACAATAGAATAAAGTCATCTGCTAACGACAAAGCTGACTCGTGCATCCAACAGAGGAGTGCATGCAATCCTTTGATTCTGTGACTTTCGAGGCGTTATGAGACTTTTCAAGATTAGCCTGGCTTCGGTTTTGCTCGTGAGTATGGCTTATGCCATGCCGCTGAACTCTTCCGCCCGCACTTGCATTCCCGCCGACTTGCTGCAGTTGATTTCGGTGGACTACCGCTCGCTCAAGGACTCGCCGACAGCGATGGCCTTGAAGCAGCAGTTGATGCCCGACAATATCAAGCAGTTCGAGGCTGCCCTGAAGAACATCGGCATCGATCCCGACAAGGATGTCGACACTCTCGCATTCGCCTCGTTCCGCTATGGAAAGCAGGGTGTGAAGGGCATCGGCGTAGCCAGCGGGCCTTTCAACATGAAGGCCGTGTTGAAGAAAATGAAGCTGGAGAAGTTCACGCCGAAGAAGTACGGCACGTCGAATGTGTATCCCATGGATGGCGGCTTCATCATGACCTTCCTCGATGACAGCACGCTATTGTTCGGAGATACCACCGCGCTGCATGCCGCCCTCGATACGCGCGACGGCAAAACTTTGAGCCTCGACAGCAACGGCGATATGGCCGACATGATGACCAACGTAGACTCCGCCCCTGTCTGGAGCATCCTCGACCAGCAGGGCACCCAGAACATGATGCGCTCCGCGCTGGGCGATGCCTCCAGGATCGCGGACTACGAGACCCTGAAGAAGCGCCTGCTGGGATCGCGCTACACCATGAATTTCAACAGTGGCGTGAACTTTGATCTCACAGTCCTCACTTCGGACTCGGTGACTGCGGCAACCCTGTCGTCACTGGTGAAGGCCGGCATCCTTTACAAAAAGATGAGCGCGACGCCTGCGGAGAAAGTTGCAGTCGACAACACCACGGTTGACTCCGACAGCTCCAACCTGCAACTGCACTTCAAAGCCAATGACCAGCAGTTCCAGTCCCTGATGCATTCGGACCTGTTCGCGGCGGTCTCGCACTAAACTGCTGATCGTGGCGTAGTTCGAACGCGTGCGTTCCTAACCGGGGGCGTCATCCTGACCGTAGCCGTTCTTCAGGCGGAGGGAAGAGCTTGCCCAGAGCGCAGTCGAAGGGATCTCACGCCCAGATGGGCTGTGTTTCTCTGGAGATCCCTCATCCGGCTGAACTGCGCCGGGTTGGGGATGACGCATTCAAAGGTAGAGACCGCGAGCCAAACTGAACGAACTAGAGCGCCCTCGAAAAGCCTCCGGTATCGCCAGGCGCCTTTTTCATTTAGATCACGTCGATCACGACCAGGGTGAGGGATCTCCCAGAGCAAATCCCGTTACTTGGATTTGCGCGCCGCCCGTTTTTCCCGCGCCCAGCCTTCTTTCACGATCTGCCGTGCGCGTCCGATGGCCAACGCATCGTCCGGAACGTCGTTTGTGATACACGACGCCGCACCCACGTAAGCGCCCTTGCCCACGCGGACCGGCGCCACCAGCGTGCTGTCGCTGCCAATGAACACTCCATCATCGATCACGGTTTTGTGTTTGTGCATGCCGTCGTAGTTGCAGGTGATCGTCCCGGCGCCGATATTTACGCCCGCGCCAATCTCGGCATCGCCAAGATATGTCAGATGATTCGCCTTCGAGCCCTTGCCCAGCTTGATCTTCTTTGTTTCGACGAAATTTCCCACATGCGCGCCTTCCCCGATCTCGCTACCCGGGCGCAAATGCGAATATGGTCCAAGGATCGCTCCGTCACTCACGTGGGCGCCTTCCATCACGCATCCCGGGCGCACGATGACCCCGTCTCCGATTTCCGAATCGCGAATCACGCAATACGACCGCACGCGGCTGGCAGTGCCGATCCGCGTTTTCCCCAGAAGCTGCACGTACGGCTCGATGACTGTATCGGGTGCGACCACCACCTCGGCATCAATCACGCAGGTCGCCGGATAGAACACGGTCACGCCGTCGGCCATCAATTGCCGGCACTTTGCCATCCGCAGGAAGTGGTCGATGTCGGCCAGTTCGGCACGCGTGTTCCCTCCTAGAACCTCGCTGGCATTCGGGGTCTTCCACGTCACCACGCGTTGCCGCGCTTTGCGGAGCACTTCGGCCATGTCGGTCAGGTAGTATTCGGCGTGCGCGTTGTCGGTCGAGAGTTTCTCGATGTTAGCGTAGAGTTCCGCGACCGCAAACACGTAGAAGCCGGAGTTGATTTCCCGAATCTTCTTTTGTGCTTCGCTGGCCGCCTTTTCCTCAATGATCGCCAACACCTCGGCGCTGCGCGCGCCTTTCCGCAGGACGCGGCCGTATCCGGTCGGCTTCTCCAGGTCGGCGCTCAGCAGGGTCATCGCTGCCTGCTCCTCCAGATGGAAGTTGCGCAGGTGGCCGATAGTCTCCGGCGTAATCAGGGGAGCATCGCCGGAAAGCACAATGACGTGGTCATATCCCGCCAGCGCGTCGTGTGCCACCATCAGGGCGTGGCCAGTGCCCCGCTGCTCCGGCTGAAGCACGAAGTTCACTCCCGTGTGCTGGGTTGCCGCCTGCACGCGCTCGGCTTCGTGTCCGATGATCGCGTAAACATCCTTCGCCGGCACGATGCTCACGGCGGCCTGAATGACATGCTCCAGCAGCGGTTTCCCGCCGACTTCATGTAACACTTTAGGTAGTTGCGATTTGAGCCTGGTGCCCTTGCCCGCCGCCATAATGGCGATGGCGACACGTGGACTCTCTGGAATGGCTTCCGAAGCAGCTTGAGACCCCAAAGCTGCGGCTCGAAAGGAAATGACTTTCGATTTCTTCATCCGCCCCAATATACCGCGCTCGCCCCACGATGGCTATTTTCCGCGCCCTAGCCTAGAATCTTTCCTCGCCGGGCAGCACCGAGGCGGCCCTTACCGGAGGACAGATGCCGAAATACGTAATCGAGCGTGACATCCCCAGCGTCGGAGACGTCACGCCGGAGCAAATCATCGCGATTTCCCAGAAGTCATGCAGCGTGCTCAACCAACTTGGGCCGCAAATCCAGTGGCTGCACAGCTACGTCACTCCAGACAAGATCTACTGCGTCTATATTGCACCCAATGAAGCCATGGTCCGGGAACACGCGCGGCAGGGTGGCTTTCCAGCGAATCGCGTCTCCGAGGTCAAGCACGTTATCGATCCGACCTCGGCCGAGGCGTAGCGGGCTCGCTCTTACAGTCCCAGCCCGCCGTCCACGGCAAGAATCTGCCCGGTAATGAACTGCGGTGCGGTGGCGAAAAACAAGACCGCTTCGGCAATCTCATCCCCCCGCCCGTTGCGCTGCATCGGAGTCTGTTTCGCCATCCGCCGCATGAATGCCGCCGCGGACTTTTCCCCCAGGTCGATCATTCCAGGAGCCACAGCGTTCACCGCGATTTCCGGCGCCAGGGCCTTGGCCATGACCTTCGTCAGCATGTGCAACGCAGCCTTCGACGAGCAATAATGCGCGTGCGTCGCCCACGGCCTGAGTCCGCCCAGCGATCCCATGTTGATGATCTTCGCCTCGACAGGGAATTCCACCGCCCCCCGGCCACGTTTGCGCCGCATCCACTTCAGCGCCTCTCGTGCCACCAGAAACGGACCGCGCGTGTTCGACGCGAAGATCGCATCCCATTGCCGCACCGTGAGCTTTTCGAACTCGGCCGTTTCGTAGTTCGCGGCATTGTTGACCAGAATATCGATCCGCCCCAGTTCGCGCCCTGCCTCCTTCATCATCGCGCGCACGCTGGCCTCGTCGGTAACGTCGCACCGGAGGGCGAACGACCGCACACCGTCAGCCGATAGATCCACCACGGTCTCGCGCGCCTCGCGTGCGGAGTGCAGGAATGTGATCGCGACATCCGCACCCGCATGGGCCAGGGCCAGTGCCGAAGCCCGTCCTAAACGACGGGCTGCACCGGTCACGAGTGCCGTCTTGCCTTGAAGAGGTTTCGCTTGCGGGTCAGGCATGAAGACGATTCTACCGCTACATTCTCATAGTCGGCGCTATGAGTCACGAATCCGTCGGCGGTGAGTCACCCTGAAAGGCCTAAGTCTTCACCAGGTTTCGTAGCGCCTCGTGCAGAGTTTTGCCCTCTTCTGACTTCAAAACCACCGCGTCGGCTTGCGCGGTCGCATCTTGAGCCAAGGCATTCATGTCCCAGACCAGGATGAGAATGGGCACAGCGGGACGTTGCCTCTTCAGCTCTGCAGCGATCAGGGCGGACTCAGACCCATCATGATTCAGATCAAGGACAACCGCATCAACGGTCTCCTGTCCGAACCGGGTGACTCCGTCGTGCCCGCTGCCCGAACTCAGCACGAGCCAACCGTGCTCGCGGAGAAGCGCACAGCGCAGGTTTAGATTTACCAGGTCGTCCCCGATGCAGAGAACGGCCTTACCGCGTAACTTTGTCAGCGGCATCCCCCTCTCTCAGAGCAAGACGTACAGCCTGAGTGTCGGCCGCAAGATACGACTGGGCATATTATCTACCACATTTTGGTCGAGACGCGCCGTGATTGCCATCACCTGCCTTCTGGAGGTGCGGACGGGCTTCCCCCTGCTCCCGTCGACCGTGCTGGGCCGTGGACTACCGGATTTCGGAGGTGGTTCAGTTTGAATCTCGGCCGTCATCGAGGATGGGTCATCCCGTCTATAACAACGACGGCGGTGTCAAGGTACACGAATTCGTCGACGCCTTGGGGTTTGAAGTAGCGCCATTTCGCTCTCGTTGGGGTTTTGATTTTTTTCACGATGACCAAGACTCGCGCATTCACGTTGAATCACGGGTGGCAGCCTTGCTGCTCCACCAACCATCTATTCGGTCGCAACTTCGACCATGATTGTTCGTTCAAACTCCCGGACTTTTCCCGGGAGGCAGGCGCCCACTCAAACGCACGGCTTTAAACCACAGCCACAGGATGACTCGGGCTACTCTGCATGCGAGTGGCGGAATACGGCTGCTCGGTTTTCCACATCCAGTACAGACGCACCGCCAGTTTGCGCGCTACCATCACCTTGGCCACAGAAGAATGTTTTCTGTGTTTCAGCCTTTGGTAGGCGCGCTTTAACTCTGGTACCAGACGGGCCGCGCTCTGGCCCGCCTCCACCAACAGACTGCGTAACATCGGATTGCCTTGTTTGCTGATCGATCCCAAGCGCTGCCGGCCGCCGCTGGAATGCTCGGCGGGATTCAGTCCCAGGTAACTGACCACTTGGCGGCTGCGGGCGAAGCGCCCGATCTCTCCCAGGGTGAGCGAATACGCCAGAGCGGTAATGGGTCCTACCCCGGGATGAGTCTGCAGCAAGCGGGCCACAGCGTCTTTCTGGGCCGCCTCCCGCGCCGCCTGATCCAACTTCTCGATCCGGGGATCAAGATCGTCCAGCAAGGCCAGTAACTCTTCCCGCCGTTGCGCAGTCCAGCCGGTGAGCGCTAGGGCTTCCAGCTTTTCTCTTCCCGTCTGCGTCCACAGCTTGCGCTTCTGTTGCACTCCCTGGTTTAGCGCCAGATGCTGCAACTGGTTCTTCACCTGCCGCCTCATCCCCACCAGCTTGTGGCGATGCAACAGCAACTGCCGCAGGTCCCGCTGTTCCAGACTCGGCACCCAGATCCGCGGGAACCGCTTCTCCAGCAGCAACTGCAACAGCAGTTCAGCATCTCTTCGATCCGTCTTCTGCTTGCGTACCTCCAGGGCCCGGATCTTGCCCGCATCTCCCAGCCACAACTCATGTCCCAGCCTGGCCAGTAGACGCTCGAACCAAAACGTGTTTCCGCAAGCTTCCATCCCCACCAGCACCGGCCCTTGCAACTGGCTGTAGAACGCCACCGCTTCGGCCGCTGCCAGCCGCTTTTCGGTCTGCTCCCCGGTCTCAGTATCGACCATAGCAATCTGTTGGAAACTCGGATGAAAATCACAGCCTATAATCTTCATTGGCGGCTCCTTTCGCTCCGAGTCTTGGTTCTTCGCAAAAACTCAAGTTTACTCGGTGCCCGCGAGGAGCCGTCCTTGTTATCCAATCAAACGTAGCCGTTCTTCAGGCGGAGGGAGGGATCTCCCTCCGCAGACCGTGACGGGAGATCCCTCGGCCCGCTGGAGAAAACGCGGGCTTGGAATGACGCCGCTAGCGAGTTCAATCCAACCTGAGCCACTACTCGATTTCTTCCTGCTGGAAAATTATCAATTCGCCGCGCTAGAATTTACCCCGCATGTCAGAGCCGCGCAACGTCGTGGTCTACTCTCGTAAAGGATGCCATCTGTGTGAGGTGGTCAAAGAGAGCCTCAACAAGCTCTCGCGCCGCGGCAGCTTCACCTGGCAGGAGATCGATGTCGACGCTGACGCCGCCCTCCGCCGCGAGTTCAACGACCAGGTCCCGGTAGTTTTCATTGATGGCCGGAAAGCCTTCAAGTACCACATGGACGAGCAGGAATTTCTCCGCAAACTCGCCAACTGAAACTTCATTGACCGAAACCGCCTGCCCTTCCGCTACAATCTCTCCCGGCATGTTGCGCACTCGACTCTTCGCCGACCCCCACAACCTCTTTCTCCACGATCTGGTGTTGGAGTCTTGCCACCGCAATCCCGGTAAAACCGCTCTGGTGGACGCTTCCTGCGGTCGCCGCTTCACCTACGCGGAGTACGGCGAAACGGTTGAATCCGTCGCCCGTGGCCTGATTGCCGCGGGTGTGAAGCCCGGCGACGTCGTCGCCATCTTCCTGCCGAATTCCTGGGAATTTTGTGCCGCCTTTCACGCGACCCAACTGGCAGGGGCAACACCTACGCTTCTCAATCCGACCTACCGCGAGCGTGAGGTTCGCTATCAACTGGAGAATTCGGGCGCCGCCCTGCTCATTACGGACGGCGCGAACCTCGAAGGCATTCAACTCGGCGGATTACCCAACCTGCGCCACGTCTACACCACGCGCCAGCCTGCATCGGGCGCCGATGCATTCGCCAACCTGCTGAAGCCGGGGCTCGCAACTTATCCCAAACCCGAGCAGTCGTCGGAACAAACTCTTGCCGCCCTTCCCTACTCCAGCGGGACTACCGGCCTGCCCAAGGGCGTCATGCTCTCCCACTACAACCTGATCGCGAACGTTTACCAGTTGATTGGTCCGAATGCGACCGCTCTAAATGGCAACGACAATATTCTCTGCTGCCTCCCGCTCTACCACATCTACGGTCTCAACGTAATTCTCAACCCCGCTTTGATGCTGGGCGCGACGCTAGTATTGGTACCGCGTTTCCATGTCCAGCACCTAACCCGGCTGTTGATGGACGAAAGTATTACCATGATGCCCCTGGTCCCCCCTGCGATAAATGCTCTCTGCCAGGCCGCCGAGGCGGGACAGTTTCCGCGCGACCACAAAGTCCGCTGGATCAAGTCTGGAGCGGCGCCCCTGGCTCCCGAACTGGCTCGCCGCTTCACCGCACTCACCAACATCCTCGTGTGCCAGGGCTATGGAATGACGGAGGCCTCGCCGGTTACTCATGTCGGATATCTGGACCCGGCCCTGTATCGCCCAGATTCCATCGGCCATCCGCTCGCCGAAACCGACTGCCGGGTCCTCTGCCAGGCGGAACTGGATCCCTCCGAGACCCTTGACGACCTGACCGAAGCTCCATCAGGCCAGCCGGGAGAGTTGGTCATGCGTGGACCGCAAATCATGCTCGGCTACTGGAAGGAACCGAAAGCAACCGCCGCGGTCCTGCGCGACGGCTGGTACTGGTCGGGTGACATTGTGACCCGCGACCGCGAAGGTTTTTACCGTGTCGTCGACCGCCGCAAGGAGATGATCAAATACAAGGGCTTCCCGGTCGCTCCCGCCGAAGTCGAGTCTGTGCTGCTGGAACATCCTGCGGTTAAGGAATGCGGAGTTGTCGGCCGTGCTGACGCCGCTGCCGGAGAAGTTCCGGTCGCTTTCATCGCCCTCCGCGACGGATTCGTTGACAGCCACAAACTTGGCGAAGAACTCTGCGCCTTCGTCGCCGACCGCCTCACCCATTACAAGCAGCCGCGGGAAGTTCGTTTCGTCGAGACTGTCCCCAAGACGGCCTCAGGAAAGATCCTGCGGCGCGAACTGAGGAAGTCCATCGGCTGATGGGGTTACGCCGGCAATCACGAAGGCTGGCTTTGTCCCCGAGATGTGACACCGTTTTGACAACTTCCTGACAATTCCCCTACCTCCTCGCCGCACACTGCCTTCGGCACGCGCGATGGTCACACAACCCAGGAGTGCCCTCAGATGCCCCGGCCTTTCTGCTGTTTGGCGGGACCTGAACCGCGAGACACCACATCCGCCAGTTGCCAACACCACAGGAGGATTGTCATGACTTTGTCGCAAATGAAAACCTTGGCCCTTTCAGCTTTACTCGTTGTGGCCAGCGCCCTCGCCGCGCAGGCCCAGGGGAACCACTTCAACAGCCCCGGCAACATTCTGATTTCCGATCAGTACAACAATCGTTTGCTCGAAGTTAACCCAGAGAATCACAGGGTCGTGTGGCACTTCGGAAACGGATCGAGCGTGGCAGGTCCGCATTCGGTGGTCGGCGTTAATGACGCGCAGCGCGTCGGTCCCTTCACGCTGGTGGCAGGTACCGGCGTTCCAGCGGGAGCCGAACCCACTTGTCCCAATGGCTGCAACGACAACCGCGTCATGCTGGTTGATCCCGCCGGCCAAATCCTCTGGCAATATGGCAAAGCAGGCGTGGCCGGATCGGGCCCCAACCAACTAAATACGCCAGTGCAAAACACATGGCTGCCAAACTTCGACATCCTGGTCACCGATCAGGCCAACCAGCGCGTAATCGAAATTACACTCGACAAGAAAATTGTCTGGCAGTATGGGCAGACGGGCGTCGCCGGAGATGGCGCCAACCAACTCAACAGCCCCAACAGCGCCGAACTCCTCCGCAACGGACACATCCTGATCGCCGACGAGGCTAACAATCGCGTCATCGAGGTCACCCGCAAGCACCAAATCGTCTGGAGTTACGGATGCGCCACCTGTGCGCAACTCAACGGCGCCGCCTTCGCCAGCCGGCTTCGCGACGGCAACACTCTCATCACCGACTCCAACAACAATCGCATCCTGGAAGTCGATCCGGCCGGCACCGTGGTCTGGTCGTATTCGACCAATACCCGCCCCGGAAGCGTGTCCGATCCATTGCCCACCCGCGCAGTGCGGCTGAGAAACGGCAACACCCTGATCAGCGATCAAAACAACATGCAGGTCATTGAGATCAACCCGCAGAAGCATATCGTCTTTGCTCAGGGTTTGATCGCCGTCCCCGGTACCGGCTTCAATCGGCTGAACGGTCCCTACGACGCCAAGGTGATCGGGGACTACACCGGCCTGACCCCGCCGTTCTGTTTCGATGCAGACGATTGCCGCTAGCCCGGAAAGTTAATTTCGCAACGCAAAGCCCTCCGCACCTCTCGGAGGACTTTGGTTTTGCAGGCAGACCGGAAAATCTCTACTTTTGCTCTCCGTTCTGACTCGGCAGTTTTCGCGTCACCAGAAAACTCCAGATCACCTCGTCAGCCTTCAAGTCCTCATTCGTCTTGCCGATGGTGTTCTCCGCCTCATATTGTTCACCACCCGGCCAGGTGTTGCCCGCGCCTTTCACGCTGTAGAGGACGACCTGCGCGCCCTGTTGGCAACCATCATAGGTGTCGGTTTTCGTCTCCATGCCGCCTTTGGCGTGCTCTGGCAGCTTGGCGTGCACCGGCTTTTCTGCGCAGCGATCGATCTTCGCCCATGCTTTGGCCGTGTCTTCTGCGGAGAGCGTTCTCAGATTCAGGTTGTGCTCCGTGCCTCCGCCGTAAGGGACGACCGGATCCGAGGTGCCATTGATCATCACGAGCGGCACCGGACGCGACGGCAGGCAGATCATCGTCTTCGGCATGGCTGCACCAACCGCCGCTACGGCAGCGATCCGGTCACTCAGAGCACAGCCCAGTCGCAGGCTCATAAAGCCGCCCTCGGACAGGCCAGCCACATAGATTCGCGATGAATCCGCGGAAAACTTCGAGTTGAGTTCGTCAATCATCTGGTTGAAGAACGCAATATCGTCAGCCGGAGCCGGTCTGCTTTCCTCAGGTTCGCGATTTCGAGGCTGCTGCCCTCCGCCACCCGGATACCCACCTCCTCCGCCCGGATATCCGCCTCCTCCACCCCCTGGATAGCCACCGCCGGGGTAGCCCCCTCCGCCGTAGCCGCCGTGCCGTCTACCCGGCCCCATCATCACGGGTTGGCGCTCCTGCGGCCGCACTCCCACATTCCATCGCCCGTGAAGCGCCACCGCGTAGACCGCGATGATGCCGTCTTTGTCGGCCAGTTCGTCGAACCGAGTCAGCCGCTCCATGTCATCGGCATCCTGATTCATGCCGTGCAGCAGGATCATCACCGGATAGCGCTGCTGCAGGTCGTAGCCTCTCGGCAGCCGCACCATGAACGTCCGCTCCACTTCGTCGACCGTGACCTTCTGCTTCGTTTCCTGCGCCGCGAGCGAATGGACGACGAACAGTGTGACCAGACACACAGCCGCGGCCCGAGTGGGGGGCAGCCCGTAAGACTTGGATTTCATGAATTCTCCAGAACGATGACCCGGAAGGCTCCCAAGCTGATGGTTCTCTTGCTTGGAAGCGTACAGCGCGGCTGGAGTTGGCCCGGAATGAACTTTCCTGTCGCCTCAAACGTATCTTTGCTTGGACAGCGAATAAAGCTCGGCTCAGCAGCCGGGCAACTTGCGAAGGAGAACTACCATGGAAGGACTCACCGGCATCGTGGCAATCGTAATGATTTTCGGAATGCCCACCGCAGCGATAGCCATGTACACCTTCTACCGCGTGCGCAAACTGCGCACAGAGGAACGCCTGGCGGCGATGCAGCGTGGGGTGAACGTCCCCATGGAAGCTGAACTTTCTGAGGGCGCGCGCTCCCGCCGCCACGGCATTTTGTGTATCGCCGGCGCGGTTGGCTACATGCTGACCTTTAGCATCATTGCACGGGTGGAGCCCGACGCCCTGATCATGGCGGCTTTCGGCGCCATCCCCTTCGCGCTGGGATTGGGCTACTTGCTCGATTCAATCCTGATTCGCCGCGACGCCCACGCGGCGTGAGGTGTGACCTTCCGCAAGTGTGGAGCGGACACTCCTGTCCGCTGCCTTTGGTGTTGGTTTTGATCTTGATCTTGGTTTTCTAATACTGGGATTCCCAGCCGCAGTCGCCGACCCTCTTAGCATTCGGTAGGCGGGAGATCCCTCACTCCGCTGAAGAACGGCTCCGTTCGGGATGACGCCGGCAAGAAGGAAAGCCGCGCACTCACGCTATCCGCCGGTCAGAAACTTGAACTGAGCCTCGTTCAGCGGCACCACACTCAGCCTTCCCTGCCGCACCAACGGCGATTCGGAAAACAAGTTGTTAGTCTTGGCCTCCGCCAGCGTGACCGGCTTGGCATTGGCCTGGCCAGCTTTGATCTTCACCTGGGGATTCCTCGCATCCGACGCATCGACCGACACTACGGTCGCCGTCCCCACCGCGCTCTTCTGGTCCCCGGTGTGGTAAATCACCAGCCGTTCGCCCGGCTTCATGGCGCGCAAATTTTTCAGCGCCACCGGATTCGACACTCCATCCCAAATCGTCGTTCCCTCGCGCTGCAAGTCCGCGAAGGAATAGGTTGACGGCTCCGTCTTCAGCAAGTAGTCCATAAGTCTTCGATCCTAGATTGCAGATTTTAGATTGCAGATTTAAGTTTTCAAGACCGCAATTCCAAGAATCAATCTGAAGTCTGCAATCTAAAATCTGAAATCTGAAATCTGAAATCACAACCCCAAATCTTTCGAGAAGTCGCAGTTCAGTCTGGCTTCTTTTCTTTCTGATCTGGCGGGGGAGCCTCCGACTTCGGAGCATTCGGATCCTTCGGGTGATCTTGGTAGATCGAGTACTGTCCCTGCGGCCGCTTGAGCTTGATGGTAAATTCCATCTTCCGCTTCTCGACGTCGAAGTCCTCGCCATAGGTCTGAAATCCCTGCGCCAGCACTTGCACGCGCAGCATGCCGTAGGGGATCCCGTCGAAATTCGCCTTCCCTTCCGGATCGGTCTTCAGTTCCATGTCGCCGCGTTCCTGCTTGCCCTTGGCATTGACCGCGTGCATGATCACCGCGGCATTGCGCACGGGCTTGCCGTTGTCTTCCTTGAGGACCAGAAAATTCACCCACGACGTGGGTTCTTCCTCTTTGTCCTTTTGCGCCAGCGCCGGGCTCGCCAATGCCAGTGCCGCCAGCACTACTCCGGCAATCAGGATCGTTTTCATGAGAGCCATTTTATGTAGTCCGGAGGGCGGATGTCATCTGCCTGCAGCTTGCTGCGCTGAGGTTCCGAAGAATAGCCATGTGGGGACAGCCGCCCTCGGCTGTCCGGTCGAGCGCAGCTCGACTGCTCTGGTGCCTGACCTCGGAGACGCTCGGCACAACCTTCTGTATACAATGCGAGGAGTGAAAACCTGGGATGTGATCATCATCGGCGGAGGCATCATCGGACTTTCCCTGGCGATCGCCCTCCGCAAGCGTGGCGCGACGGTTCTGGTAGTCGAGCGCGGAGAACCGGGCCGCGAGGCCTCTCATGCCGCCGGCGGCATGCTGGTCGATTGCTCGGCTGAAACGCCTCCAGCTTTGCAGCCGCTTGCGTTGGCGAGCGCCCAACTATACCCGGAGCTTGCCCATGAATTGCAAGTGGAATCCGGCGTGAACGTGGATCTGCGGGATCAGGGAGCGATCGTGTTCCCGCCTCCCGAACACGTTCACGAGCGCCCCGGTTTCACGCTGTCGAGCCTATTACCCGCGCCGATCGCCGAGTTGGAACCGGCCCTCGGCGAGACCAACCGCCCGGCATTCTATTTGAAGGAACGGAGCGTCGATCCTCGCGCACTGACGACAGCCGCTCTCAAAACGGCAAAGAACCGCGGCGTCGATTCTTCCTCAGGCGACCCGGTTGCATCAGTGAATCTGTCCGATCGTAAGGTGAGCGGAGTGACCACCACTAAAACAACGTTCCACGCAGGCAAGGTTGTCAACTGCGCTGGCGCATGGTCGGGCAAGATCGGTCCGCACGCTCTGCCGACGCGCCCGGTCAAGGGCCAAATGCTCTGCCTGGCGATGCCCTCCCGCACGCTACTAAAGCACGTCATCCGTTCGCCAGAGGCTTATCTAATCCCGCGCAGTGACGGCCGCCTGCTGGTCGGCGCCACGGTCGAAGAGGCCGGATTCGATAAACGCACCGACCCCGCAACCATTCAGCGCCTGCACCGCGCCGCTCTGAATCTGGTCCCGCAACTCAGCAACGCGAGAATTCTGGAAGACTGGGCCGGCCTCCGCCCCGGCACTCCCGATGCGCTGCCCATCCTCGGCGAAACAGCAACACCCGGTTATTACGTCGCCACCGGCCACTTTCGGGACGGGATTCTGCTGGCGCCGATCACGGCGCAAGTTATGGCCGACGTGATCACAGATGTAAAGCCCCATCACGACCTGGCCCCGTTTTCACCTTCCCGGTTTGTGCCGTAGAGACGTAGCTTGCTACGTCTCTGCCGGCAGCATACAAAATGCTGGCGAGAGAGACGTTGCAAGCAACCTCTCTACGGTAAGCCCGGGTGCCCCATTTCTCGCGTCCTTTGCGACAAGTGGGACTTTCATCGCAAAGCATCCGGAACTTTTATTGAGTGTGATACGTTCCTCCACTACGCTGGCTCGCGACGACTCATCCCAGCGGAGGGCTCTTGCAACTCGCCATCGAAAATGTCAGCAAGCGCTACGGTGCCGCCAACTGGGCCCTGCGCAACTTCACCCTGCAACTCGGACCTGGCGTCCTCGGCCTGCTCGGCCCCAACGGCGCCGGCAAAACCACACTGATGAGCATTCTCGCCACGATCACGCGCGCCACAGACGGCCGCGTCACGTGGAACGGCGCCGACCTTGCCAGGCAGCCCGACGCCCTGCGTTCAAGCCTCGGACACCTGCCGCAAGATTTTGGAGTCTATCCGAACCTGAATGCGGTTGAATTCCTCGAATACCTGTCGGCGGTCAAGGGACTCAACGCCGCTTCTGCCAAAAAGCGGATCGACGAACTCCTGAACACGGTAAACCTGACCGACGTCCGCAAACGCCCGCTGGGCGGCTACTCCGGCGGCATGAAGCAGCGCATCGGCATCGCCCAGGCTTTGCTCAACGATCCACAGTTGCTCATCGTGGACGAGCCCACCGCGGGCCTCGATCCCGAAGAGCGCGTGCGCTTCCGCAACCTGCTCTCCGAGCTCTCCGGCGAACGCATCGTCATTCTCTCCACCCATATCGTCTCCGATGTCGAAGCCACCGCGACCGACATCGCCCTGATCTCGCAGGGCACGCTCGTGGCCCATGCGTCGCCGGAGCTCCTGTTGCAAAGAGTAGAGGGCTGCGTATGGGAGTGGGTGCTGCCCAGCGCCGAGCTGAACGCCGCGCGCCAGCGCTACCTGATCAGCAACACGGCTCGCCGCAGCGACGGCGTCCACGCCCGCGTGCTTGCCCCCACGCCGCCTAACGGCGCGCAACCGGTATCGCCCAGCCTGGAAGATGCCTACCTCTACTGCCTCTTGCGGCACCGAGCCGGGGTTTCTAAAGGGAGCCCCGCCGCATGAATTCAGCCCACGTGCTCTATCACATGGTGCGCGCCGATTTCCTGGAGCGCGTTCGCCGCTACAGCTTTCTGGTCACGCTGGCGGGGGCGCTATATCTCGCCTATGGCGTCGCCGCTGAGAAGGTCTGGATCGTCGTCGGCAACGGCTACCGCGGCGTCTACAACTCCGCGTGGATCGGCATGCTCATGTCCGTGTGCTGCTCAACGTTCCTGTCGCTGGTCGGCTTCTATATCGTGAAAAACTGCGGTGCAGCGCGACACCGACACCCGCGTCGGCCAGATCCTCGCCGCCACGCCCATGCGCAAGGATTTCTACACGGTCGCGAAAACGCTGAGCAATTTCGCGGTGCTTGCCTGCATGGTGATGCTCCTGATGCTGGCCGCGCTGGCCATGCAACTGATGCGCGCCGAAGCCCACTCTTTCTCTCTTTGGAAGCTCTGGTCCCCCTTCATTTTGCTTGCTCTTCCCGCCATGCTATCTGACCGCCAGCGTGGCCGTGCTCTTCGAAACCCTGCCCGTGCTGCGCGGATGGCGTCGGGCAACGTCATATATTTTTTCTGTGGACAGGCGGCATCGCCGCGAGTGCCACCGGCTTCGACGATCCCGCTGGCCTGCAACTCCTCTATCGCAGCACGCGAAGCGCCTTGCAAACGGTCGATCCGAGCGGTTCAAAGAACTTTCAATTCGCCCTCACCATTGGCGGCGAACACGCGGCTCGGACTTTCCCGTGGAATGGGATCGACTGGACCGCGAACGTGCTGCTCATGCGCCTGCTCTGGATCGGCGTCGCCGCCGGCCATCGCGCTGCTGGCGTCAGTTTTTTTTCACCGCTTCGATCCCGGCGCGCTCCTGGCGCAAGTTGCTCGCGCAACCGCAGCGCGTCAAACACATTGCCGGGAGAAGAACTCGCGAATGTCTCCGCCCGCCTTCCCAATCGCCGCGGCGCGTCTCACGCCGTTGCCCCGAAACTCAACGAATTCCCGCTTCCTCCAACTCGTCATCTCCGAACTCCGGTTGATGCTCAAAGGCCAGCGCTGGTGGTGGTACGCCGGCGCCTCCGGATTGCTCATGGGCCAACTCGTCTCCCCCGAAGCCGGCGTTCGCGCCGGATTCCTCACTCGCCGCCTGGATCTGGCCCCTCCTGCTCTGGTCGCAGATGGGCTGCCGCGAGTCCCGTTACGCCACCGGAGCCTTGCTGTTCTCCTCCGCGCGCAGCCTGACCCGCCAGCTTCCAGCTCTATGGACTGCGGGCGTTCTGGTCGCACTCCTCACCGGCGCCGGAGCCGGCGTCCGACTCGCCCTCAGCGCCGACTGGCACACTCTTGCAGGTTGGCTCGCCGGAGCGATCTTCATCCCATCCTTCGCCCTCGCCCTCGGCACCTGGACAAGCAGCAGCAAGGCCTTTGAGGCCATCTATACCGTGTGGTGGTACCTCGGCCCCGCCCACCGAATGCCCGGCCTCGACTTTATGGGCACGACCCCGGCCTCGAGTTCTCCTGCACCCTACGCGCTCGCGGCCGCAGCTCTGCTAGCCGCAGCCTACTGGCGACGCCGGCAGACTCTGGGCTATGCCTGATCATCTTCACTTCTTAGAGACGTAGCTTGCTACGCCGTAAGCATTCGATAATGCTGGCGAGAAAGACGTTGCAAGCAAAGTCTCTACGGACAAGCGCAGACACTCGCCTCCGCGCTATACTGATTCGTTGTGCCTCCGGACTCCCGACCCGCACTCATTCGCGTCGTCCGCCGAGATCCAGATCGTCGATGCACTAACGAAAGGACTCACCATGGCCTCTCCGGCAGTCGATTTTGCCCGCAGTAATCAGCAGCGTTTCCTCAACGAACTCAAAGATCTTCTCCGCATTCCCAGCGTCAGCACTCTCGACGAACACAAGCCCGACATCCAAAAAGCCGCCGACTACGTCGCCAACGAACTGCGCCGCATCGGCATGGAAAACGTCGAGATCATCCCCACCCAGGGACATCCGCTCATCTACGCCGACTGGCTGCATGCCGACAGCAAGCCCACGGTGCTGTGCTACGCCCACTATGACGTCCAGCCCGCCGAGCCGCTCGACGAGTGGAAGTCTCCGCCCTTCGAGCCCACCGAGCGCAACAACAACATCTACGCCCGCGGCGCCGTCGACGACAAAGGCCAGCTCTGGATGGAAGTCAAAGCCCTCGAATCCCTCATGCAGGCCGGAGGCGGCAAGCTGCCTCTCAACGTGAAGATCATTTTCGAAGGCGAAGAAGAAGTCGGCGGCGAGTCGATCGCCGAATACATTCGCAAGCAGAAGGCCAAGCTGAAAGCCGATTTCGCGCTGGTCTGCGATACCGAACTCTTCGCGCCCGATCTCCCCACGCTATGCGTTGGCCTGCGTGGCCTGGTCTACACCGAAATCGAGGCCTACGGCGCCAAGACCGATCTGCACTCCGGCATGTACGGAGGCGCTGCCCCGAATCCCTTCTTCGCCCTGATCGAAATGATCAGCAAGATGAAAGATTCCAAGGGCAAAGTCCTGATCCCCGGCTTCTACAAAGGAGTCAAGGCTCCCACGGCAGCAGAGCTCAAAGCCTGGAAGCGCCTGCCCTTCAACGAAGAGCACTACCGCAAAACCGAAGTCGGATCGAAGGTTCTGACCGGCGAGCCCGGATACTCAGTTCTCTATCGCACCTGGGCGCGCCCCACGCTCGAAGTGCACGGCATGCCCGGAGGCTTCGTCGCCGACGGCGCCAAGACCGTCATTCCGGCTAAGGCCAAGGCCAAGGTCTCGATGCGCCTCGTGCCTAACCAGGATCCCGACGAAGTCCTCAAGAAGTACCTGGCGTTCGTGAAGAAGGTCACGCCGAAGGGGATCGAGACCAAGGTAAAAGTCTGGAGCAAAGGCCCGGCCTGCGTCGTGAGCACTGACAACCAGTACATCGAAGCCGCCACCGAAGCGCTGCACGACACGTTCAAAAAAGACACGGTCTTCATCCGCAGCGGCGGCTCGATTCCCATCGTCACCGACTTCCAGGACGTGCTGAAGATTCCCAGCGTGATGATGGGCTTCGGCCTCCCCGACGACAACCTCCACGCCCCCAACGAGAAGTTCCACATCCCAAACTTCTACCGCGGGATTGAAACCATCTGCAGATTTTTCGAAAAGCTGGGAGCCTAAACAGAATCACGTGGGGACGGGCGCCTCGCCCGTCCCGCCAATCAACCACGGCAAACTCCACCTTATGCCACCTATGCGGCGTATAGGCAAAAGACCGGCGAGGACACATGTAGATGGGCGTGCCGCTGCCGCAACGGCCGACGTTGCTTTACGCCGGTAACCCTCGGTTCAATGGCAGTGGACAGATTAATATTGGGTGTGCCAGCAATACGGATGCCCGAAAATCGGGGCGAACCGATGCGTTCGCCCTGATTTGATCGTATTGATGCGATCAATCCGCGATTTAGCAGCGGAGCTTCCCTTCTCAAATCACGACTTCGTTCCCAATAACGTCGTCACCCACCCGGAGAACAGCGGTAGCAGGACCGAAAACACCGGACCCAGCGCAGCCAAGCCATTCCACGATAGTCCAAATGCCTCATCCATAGCGGAACGCCACTCCTTCCACGCTTTGAAATCAGCACTCGAAGTGGGCGGTTCGCCGACAATCCCTTCGCGCAACCTTGTGCCAGTACTTACGAATACTGCGTAGACAGGCGCGTACGCCACCATCAATAGAAGTGAGTACACAGCACCAAAAACGATGACGTATTCCGGCGGAAAATACTCTTTACCGTTTTCTGCGTTCACAGCACCGCACATAGCACCTTCCGCGACTGTCGCTCCCGCCATGATGACTCCAGCGAGGAACAACAGCCTCACCGCGGACTCCCGCAGTGCCAGATACCGGGCAACGTTGGCACCCGAAAAATCCCTCACTTGGCATTCGGACTGCCAGACAGAACAAACTATGTACATACCTAACACGGCAAGACCCGCCACGACCATTCCGGTGATGCCAACCACAGCTTGATTGACAATACGGTAGGGGCCGAGTGTGGCCGGCGGCAGTCCGGGCGATCCACCTTCGAGCAAGGTGAATATGATGATCGCGGCTCCTGGAACCGCCAAAGAGAAAAGCGCCACTCCGAGGTGTTGAAAGCGAAAGTCGGAAGTTTTCATAGCCCTGAAGGCCGTCGCGGCGGTGTACGCGACGGACGCGACCCACAAGACACCTTGCGCACCGAGCAGCGTGAGCCAGAGTTGAATCTTCGCCATCAGCGGTCGCGCTGCGACGACCCGAAATACTCCTCCGGCCCACCCTGTAACAAATAACGGAACAACAAGGGTTACTCCGACCAAGCTCAGCAGGATGAGGGATAAAACGAGAGCGAACTTCCTTCGGCCGAGCGACTCCAGTTGGCGCATATCCACCTCACTGGCGGACAATCAGGCAAACCGGAAACGTGGTTTTTCAGCAATCAGTTTACGCCTTGCTTTTGCCCTCCGGCGGAAGTAAAGTCGAGTTGCTCTCGCGGTTCTCCCACCTCTTTTCCATCTCCACCCTGAAACCATTCATCTGCTGCAATGTGTGTGCAACCCAACGCGGTCCGCGATAAGCCCATACCATATATGGTGTTATATTGCTTGACCCCACCCCGATTTCACCGTTACAGTAGCTTAACTTTGTGTGCGCCCTTCCAGCCCGGGGTGAGAATAACGACGCAATGGACGACGCTAGCATCATATGGGACGGAGGATGAACCCGCCTGGTAAACAGGTTCTCCGACCGCACCTTAGGTCAAAATCCCCACTTCTCGCAAAGTGCGCGAGAAATGGGGCACCCATCGTCTGTGCTTGCCGACTGGCAACTGGCTACTGACAACTGGCTACTGCTCCCAAGGAGTTCACGTTGCTCAAACTGAAGAAGCTTCAGATTCTGGGGTTCAAGTCGTTCTGTGACCGCACCGAACTCAAGTTTCACGGGGACGGCGTGGCGGCCATCATCGGCCCCAACGGCTGCGGCAAGTCCAATATCGCCGACGCCATCTCGTGGGTACTGGGCGAGCAGTCGGCCAAGACCCTGCGCGGCTCGCGCATGGAAGACGTCATCTTCGCCGGCACCCGCGACCGCAAGCCCACCGGCATGGCCGAAGTTTCTTTGACCCTGCTTGACCCCGAGATCTACGCCGGTTCCGACGCCAACGCGCCCACGGAAATCGACATTCAGGACGACATGCCGGAAGCGGCGGAAGCCCACATCGTGGACGACTGGGATGAAGCCGCCGTCCGCTCCCGCGCCGCGGCCGACACCGAGCGCGCAGTCGAAGACGCTCAACCCGGCAGAACAGAAGAAGTGGAAGTGCCCCGTTCGAAGATCAACACGATCGCCGTAGCCTTCCCCGATGACGAACCGATTTTCGCCCTCCCCGTCCACAATGTGATGGCCCCTGCGACCACTGCCTCGGTCGGAACTCCGGCCCCGCACGTCGTGCTCAAGATTCGCCGTCGCAAGTTCAACCAACAGCAATTTCGCCATGGCGAGATCGTGGTCACGCGTCGCTTGTTCCGTTCGGGCGACAGCGAATATCTGCTGAATGGCAAACTCTGCCGCCTGCGCGACATTCAGGAACTATTCATGGGCACAGGTCTCGGCCCGGAATCCTACGCGCTCATTGAGCAGGGACGCATCGGCCAGATCCTCAGCAGCCGCCCCACCGATCGGCGCGCGATTTTGGAAGAGGCTGCGGGGATTACGAAATTCAAAACCAAGAAGCGCCTCGCCGAAGCTCGCCTTGAAGACGCCAAGCTGAACCTGGCTCGCGTCAACGACATCTTCGACGAAGTCACGCGGCAGATGAATTCGCTGAAGCGCCAGGCCTCCAAGGCTGAGCGATACGCTCGCCTGCGCGAGGAAATGCGCGCCAAGCTGCGCCTGGTCCTGGCCAACAAATTCGCCGCCATCGAGCAGGAGGGTGCCGAACTCGACTCCCAACTCAACGCTCTCGCTGAAGAACTCCAGCAGCGCACCGAAGCGGTGCAGCAACTCGAATCCGAACACGCCGAGCGAACTCAGCGCGGCTACGCCATTGAGACCGAATTGCGCGAGAACCGCGAGCGCATCAGCCAGATCGCCCTTGAGATCGACCGCGCGGCAGCTCGCCGCCGTCACAACGAAGAACGCTGCGCTGAGTTGCTGGTCCGCTCGGCGTCGCACGAAGCCGAACTGGCGCAGGCCCGCCATCGTCTCACCGCGCTGGAGGCCGAACGCGAGTCGAACCGCCAGACTCTTGAATCCGCCGCCGCTGACCTGGCCACCGCTCAAAGCGCTCTCGCCTTGTTCCAGCAGGAAGCTGCCACCGCGGCCGCGAACCTAGCCGGCATCGAACGCCAGCAGGAAGAATCCCGCGTCGCCATCTTCGACACAGTCTCGTCGGCATCCCGGCTCCGCAACCAACTGGCGCAGGCAGAGGAACGACTCGCCGGCGCCGATCGCGAGGCCCGTCGCCTCGAAGCAGAGATCACCAACGCTACCGTACAGATCGAAGCTTTCGGCGGACAGCGCGGCCAACTCGCTCTCGAATTCGAAACCGTCACGCAGCGCGTCACAGGCCTCACCGAAGAAATCAGCAAAATTCGCAGTCTGATCGAATCCAAGAAACTGGAAGAAGCGCGATCGAAGACGAATCTCGACGTCCTGCGAGCCGAATACGCAACCGCCCTGGGGAAAAAAGGATCTCTAGAAGCCGTCATTGCCGAGCACGGATACTCCACCGAATCGGTCCGCCGCCTTTTTCAGTCCGGTGTGATGCAAGGCGGTCTGGCGCCTGTGGGCGTGCTGGCCGACTTCCTGGAAGTCGAACCGCGCTACGAGCGCGTCGTCGAAGACTTCCTGCGCGATGAACTGAATTACGTCGTCGTCAAGTCCTGGGACGCCGCCGACGAAGGCCTTCGCATGTTGCGCACCGACGTTGACGGCCGCGCCACGTTCCTGGTCCATCCCGAAGACGCGCAGGCCAAGTTTTCGTTCATCCTCGATGAGGCCGCACACTGCGCCCCGCCCGCCGCGCAGATAACTCCTCTCAAAAGCACGATCCGCGTGCTGAACGGCTTCGGCAAATCGCTGGAAGTCATTCTGCCCAAGCTCCGCGACGGCTACATCGTCCCCGAAGCCAATGCCGCCCGCGGTCTCGCACTCGAAAATCCCGACGCGTTCTTCCTCTCGCAAGCCGGGGAATGTTTCCACAATGTAACCGTCACCGGCGGCAAACAGCGCGCCGAAGGCCCGCTCTCGATGAAGCGCGAACTGCGCGAGGTGCTTCGTCAAGTCGAAGATCTGGAGCGCGCTCTGCGCGACGAAGAAATGCGCGTCCTGATCTTGGCCCGCGAAATCAAGGACCTCTCTTCCCTACTGGAACGTCTCGAAGGAGAAAAACGCGAGGCCGAACATCAGGCGATGACCTCCGGCCACATGCTGCAGCAACTCGACTCCGAGATGACCAGGGTCAGCGAACGCCTCAGCGTCTCGCAACTCGAACTGCAGCGCCTGGCTGCGGATCGCGCCGAACAAGAGAGCATTGTCAGCGCCCGCCGGTCCGAGATCGCGACTCTCGAAGAGCAGCGCATCCAACTCGAACAGCAGATCGCTGCCGCGCAGGAGTCGCTGACCGCGCTGCGCCAACGTCGCGAAGAAGCCGTCCAGACGACCTCGCAGCATGCCGCCCGTGTAGCCACGCTGGAAGAGCGCCACCGATCAGCGGCCGCCGTCCTGCAGCGGATCGAGTCTCTGTTCGGTGAGATGGGAGAGCGCGTCCACACTTTGTCCTCGCAAATCGAGGCCGCGGCCGCCGAAAAGCTGCAGCGCGAATCCGAAAACGAACAGCTCGCAGAACATTCCTCGGATCTCGAAGCCGAGCGCAACGCCGCGCAAACCCGCGAAGGCCTGCTGCAGTTTGAAACCGAGCAACTCCGCGCCCGCCTCAACGAAATCGACGACCTTCTGCGCGACAGCCGCATGCTTCTCGATCAGGCTCGCGACCGCCGCGGTGAATTGTCGGCCGCCGCCGCCAAGCTGCAGTCCGACGCCCAGTACATATCGGAGACCTGCCTGAACGAACTCGGCATCGAGCGCCCGGCGCTAATGGCGGACACCTCGCTCGCCCCCGTCACAGGCGATCAACTCAACTCTCAAGACCAGCTCTACCGCGACATGCGCGCCAAGCTAGAGGCCATGGGCCCGGTCAACATGATGGCGCTTGAAGAGTACAAAGAAACCGCCGAGCGCCATGCCTTCCTCGAAACCCAGCGCAAGGACTTGATCTTGTCGATCGAGAACACCACGGCCACGATCCGCGAGATCGACCAGATTTCCCGGCAGAAATTCGAAGAAGCCTTCACCAAGATTAACGAGAACTTCGGAGCCACTTTCAAGAAGCTCTTCGGCGGCGGCCACGCCTTCATGAAGTTGACCGACGAAGACAACAGCGCCGAAAGCGGTATCGACGTCGTGGCTTCGCCTCCGGGCAAGCGCCTGCAAAGCGTGCTCCTGCTCTCCGGCGGCGAGAAAGCCTTGACGGCACTGTCCCTGCTGGTCGGAATCTTCCTGTACGCGCCCAGCCCCTTCTGCATTCTGGACGAAGTCGACGCTCCACTCGACGAGGCCAACATCGGCCGATTCACCGAGTTGGTCAAAGAAATGAGCGTGCAGACCCAGTTCGTGCTCATCACCCACAGCAAGAAAACCATGAGCATCGCTCCGGTACTTTACGGCGTAACCATGCAGGAGCCGGGAGTTTCGAAGCTGGTTTCGGTGCGTTTCGGAGCAGAGTAGACATTCGACAGGCGTTTGGTCGCTTATGTATCGGCCAAGATATCCACGCCCTTCCTCAGCTTTTCCACAATCCGCTGCCGCCGGAACGCTTGTCCGTTGCCGGTTCTCGGGCATTCCCTTTATTGTCAATCTTTCCGGGTCAGCGTATTGTTCCGTCGTCACCCCGAATCGTGCGTACAGTCGTTGACAAAATTTTCTGACCAGCTAGAATACGTCCCGCTCCTTACCTGTAAAATTTTTCCATGAGCCCCAAAGTTCTCGATCCCGTCCTCTTACAAACCGACTTCCCCGATCTCCAGCTTCACGCCAGCGGCAAGGTGCGAGACGTCTACAGCATCGGCGACCAGCAGTTGCTTTTCATCGCCACCGACCGCATTTCGGCCTTCGACTACATTCTGGCCACGGGCATCCCGCATAAGGGACGCGTCCTCAGCCAGATTTCCCTGTTTTGGTTCGATTTCCTTGCCGAGGTCGTCCCCAACCACCTGATTTCCGCCGACGTCGACCGGTACCCGCAGTCGATCCGCAAGTACGCCGACCAACTGCGCGGGCGCTCCATGCTGGTGCAGCGCGCCGAAATGTTCCCGGTCGAATGCGTGGTGCGCGGCTATATCTCAGGCTCGGCCTGGAAGGAATACAAAGCGACCGGCAAGGTCTCTGGCATCGCGCTTCCCGCGGGCCTCAAGGAATCTGAAGCTTTTCCCGAGCCCATCTTCACACCGTCGACCAAGGCCACGAGCGGGCACGACGAAAACATTTCCTTCGATCAGATGTGCGCGATGGTCGGTGCTGAAACTGCCAGCCACCTCCGCGATCTCACTCTTCGGGTCTACAAGAAAGCGGCGGCCTACGCCCGTCAGCGCGGCATTATCATCGCCGACACCAAGTTTGAGTTTGGCCGCACCGCCAAAGGCATCACCCTGGCGGACGAAGTTCTCACTCCGGATTCTTCCCGCTTCTGGCCCGCCGACAAGTACGCTCCGGGACGGTCGCAGGAATCGTATGACAAGCAGTACGTTCGCGATTATCTCGAGCAAATTCACTGGAACAAGCAACCTCCCGCGCCGGCTCTCCCGGACGACGTGGCACGTCGTACCAGCGAAAAATATCTCGAGGCCTACTTCCAGCTGACGGGGCACAGGCTGGATGGGTAACCGGGTGGCCGGTAGCTCGTTCCCCAACGGGAGTAGTCGATGACCCCGGCGGACTGGCTGATTTGCGTTGTCGTGCTCATCAATGTCGTAGCAGCGGCTATGCAAGGCTTTTTTTCTGAAGCCCTCAGCATAGCCGGATTGATTGTCGGCTATATCGTCGCTGCGTGGCAGTACCGGACCCTCGCGGAGCGACTGGAGTCGTTTTTGAAGAATCCGTGGTTGGCTGAGGTTCTGGGTTTTCTCATCATCTTTTTCGCGATCCTGATTCTGTTTGGCCTTGCGGCCCGGGTCGCACGCTGGGTGATGAAAGAAACCGGTCTCAGCGGTTTTGACCGCTTCCTGGGCGCAGTCCTGGGGCTGCTGAAAGGCGGACTGATGGTGGCAGTGATCCTGATGGGTATGACGGCATTTCAACCGGCTTCGAAGTTTTTAGCCAACTCGCAACTCGCGCCGTATTTTCTGGTCGTCGGCCGGGCTGCGATCTGGCTGGCGCCGCCGGACTTGCGCGCTCGCTTCTTTCAGGGTCTCGATCTGTTGCATCAAGCTCCGCAGAAGTTAACCGGCGCTCCACCTGCCCACACGAAGTAGAGGCGGCGCATTGAAAAATTTCATGGTAAAGAGAGAGCCCTCGTGAAAGATCAATTAGAAGCACTTGTGCTGCAAATGTACAAAAGCAATATTCTTTTTTCCGAAGGCGTGCGCGAGTTCAAGAAACGCTTCATTTTGACCGTGCTCCAGGAAAATAAAGGCAACCAGTGCCGCGCCGCCCGCGAACTGGGCATGCACCGCAATACTCTCAGCCGCACCATCACCGAGCTGAAGATCGACGTCCGCCAGCTGCGTGACGGCGTCAAGCGCCCGCCGCGCAGCGCCCGCCCGGTCAGCATGGACAAGAAAATCGTCCGCTGAAGCCATACGCCCTTTTAGTCCTGTCATCCCGAGCGAAGCGAGGGACCTATGTCTGTGCATGCACCACCAGTGTTGCCGGTGCGGCAAAGACCCAGATCCCTCGCTGCGCTTGATTGGATAACAAGGACGGCTCCTCGCGGGCACCGAGTAAACTTGAGTTTTTGCGAAGAACCAAGACTCGGAGCGAAAGGAGCCGCCAATGAAGATTATAGGCTGTGATTTTCATCCGAGTTTCCAACAGATTGCTATGGTCGATACTGAGACCGGGGAGCAGACCGAAAAGCGGCTGGCAGCGGCCGAAGCGGTGGCGTTCTACAGCCAGTTGCAAGGGCCGGTGCTGGTGGGGATGGAAGCTTGCGGAAACACGTTTTGGTTCGAGCGTCTACTGGCCAGGCTGGGACATGAGTTGTGGCTGGGAGATGCGGGCAAGATCCGGGCCCTGGAGGTACGCAAGCAGAAGACGGATCGAAGAGATGCTGAACTGCTGTTGCAGTTGCTGCTGGAGAAGCGGTTCCCGCGGATCTGGGTGCCGAGTCTGGAACAGCGGGACCTGCGGCAGTTGCTGTTGCATCGCCACAAGCTGGTGGGGATGAGGCGGCAGGTGAAGAACCAGTTGCAGCATCTGGCGCTAAACCAGGGAGTGCAACAGAAGCGCAAGCTGTGGACGCAGACGGGAAGAGAAAAGCTGGAAGCCCTAGCGCTCACCGGCTGGACTGCGCAACGGCGAGAAGAGTTACTGGCCTTGCTGGACGATCTTGATCCCCGGATCGAGAAGTTGGATCAGGCGGTGCGGGAGGCGGCCCAGAAAGACGCTGTGGCCCGCTTGCTGCAGACTCATCCCGGGGTAGGACCCATTACCGCTCTGGCGTATTCGCTCACCCTGGGAGAGATCGGGCGCTTCGCCCGCAGCCGCCAAGTGGTCAGTTACCTGGGACTGAATCCCGCCGAGCATTCCAGCGGCGGCCGGCAGCGCTTGGGATCGATCAGCAAACAAGGCAATCCGATGTTACGCAGTCTGTTGGTGGAGGCGGGCCAGAGCGCGGCCCGTCTGGTACCAGAGTTAAAGCGCGCCTACCAAAGGCTGAAACACAGAAAACATTCTTCTGTGGCCAAGGTGATGGTAGCGCGCAAACTGGCGGTGCGTCTGTACTGGATGTGGAAAACCGAGCAGCCGTATTCCGCCACTCGCATGCAGAGTAGCCCGAGTCATCCTGTGGCTGTGGTTTAAAGCCGTGCGTTTGAGTGGGCGCCTGCCTCCCGGAAAAAGTCCGGGAGTTTGAACGAACAATCATGGTCGAAGTTGCGACCGAATAGATGGTTGGTGGAGCAGCAAGGCTGCCACCCGTGATTCAACGTGAATGCGCGAGTCTTGGTCATCGTGAAAAAAATCAAAACCCCAACGAGAGCGAAATGGCGCTACTTCAAACCCCAAGGCGTCGACGAATTCGTGTACCTTGACACCGCCGTCGTTGTTATAGAGGGATGACAGATCTCTCTGCGGATACGGCAACTGTGAAAACGGCTTAGCGCCCACACAGCGAAAGGCAGCCCTCGGGCTGCCTTTGCACTAATCGTAGAACCACGTTTGCTATTGGGCCGCCGCTTTGTGATGCACCGGCGGCTTCTTCGCCGGCGTGGGCTTGGTATTCAGCAACCGTCCTTTTTCCATCACCATCATGAACGGACTCGGCGTATAAGACGCAGGCTCGCCCTGGAAGTCGAAACTAGCCCCATCCTTCGGAATCATCTTCACCGGAACCTTGTCCTCGAACTGCAGCGTGATATCCGCCTTCTTCGCGTCGATATCATCAGAGCTGCCGGCGATTTGGAACTCAGTAGGAGTGGTGCTGATGATCGTACCGTTCATCTGTACCGGCTTGCCTTTGATCGCATTCCAGACGGTATCCTGGTCCGCCTGCGCGCCATTGCTCAGTACAAACTCCCAAGTCGCGAAGTCCATCTTGTCTGGCGGCGTTGCCACCACCATGTTGTGCGCTTGTTCAGCTGGTGTCGGCGCGGGTTTGATCGGCACCTGCGGGCCGTTGGCCTTGGCCGCAGCCAGCACGTCGGCCCAGCCGTCGTCTCCGGCATGGAACTTCACATACTGCGAGCGCGCGTACTTCTCAATCTGCGCCTGGGCCGCCGCCGGAGCCACCGCCGCTGCTCGCGCCGCGAACCAGATGCCGTTCTGATAATCCGGAGGCGTCTGCCCCAGATAAGCCAGAGCCAACGGGTAGACGACGCTGAAATCGTTCGGATTCCCATCCACCGCCTTTCGCAACGCGGGCACCGCGTCCGTATAATCCTTGTCCTGCAGGTCCGCGATGCCGACGACCGCGTTGAAGATCCCGGTCATCTGGTCCTTCATCTTCGCAATCTCTGGATCCGTAACCTTCGGCAGACAATCCAGTCCTTGTTGTCCGTATTTCTTTCCGTCCACGAGCATCTGCTTCGCGTTCGGGTCTCCGCCCTGGGCCAGCACGCGGTCAAAATAGGCCAGCAATGCCAACGCACGCACGTTGCACGTGTCTGCCGTCACCAGCTTCGTGGCCGTCTCCATCGTCTTTTTCACATTGTTGGCCTGCTGGTAGGTGCCCATCAGGATTTCCAGCGCCTGGTTCTTCATGACGCTGTTGGGATACTGCGTAAGGAACGCTTCCAACCCGCTGATCTTGGCGTTGGGGTCCTTCTGCTGCACCGCGCTCACATAGGCGTTGTACTCCGCTGGATCCTTGATCACCGGCGCCTGCGACTGCGGGCGCTGGCCGGTTGTCCCTGTGCTGGCTGCGCGGCAGTCTGTGCTCCTGCGACCACAGCAACCCCAAGCACAACCGTAAGCAGAATCTTTTTCATCAGTATGGCTCCTTGAACCTTTGGGAAATAGCTTTTCCGGGAAACGTATTCTCTACTTCTGAAGCAGTGACTGCATTCCGCTGGACTGCTCTGCGCCCGGATCCTGCGTTGGGAATGCCGGGCTTCCTGGCAGGGCCCGGGCCCAAAAGGTGGCCTGCTGAAGCAAACAGGCAGCGTGACCCTTTTTCCCGGTTGGCCGGATTATAAGTACCTCTCCTGCCGAAGGCAAGCGACTTCCCAATCACCCTCCACATTTATTGTTAAGATGCAATTGCTAAGATGCGTCAAGCGGACCGGGCGGATGTTCCCTGCCGCCTCGCTCCGCCATTCAAAACCACTCGTCGGAGACTTCTAATCTATGGACACCGGACAACCTTTGGCCGGGCAAGTCGCACTGGTCACCGGAGCAGGACGAGGCATCGGCGCCGCCATCGCCCGCCAGCTCGCCGCTCTCGGCGCCACCGCCGTTCTCTGCGGACGCACGCAGTCCACCCTCGACAGCACCGCCCAGTCCATCCTCGACGCCAACGGGAAAGTCGAGGTCATCCCTTGTGACGTGACGGTGCTGCATCAAATCGAATACGCCGCCGCCAGGGTCGACACCACTTACGGACGCCTCGACATCCTGGTGAACAACGCCGGCGTCGGAGGTTTCGACGCGCCCCTGCACAACCTTCTCCCCGAAGAATGGGACCGCATCCTCAACACCAACCTGCGCGGCGTCTACTACACCATTCGCGCCTTCGCGCCGCTCATGATTCGTGCCTACGGCGGACATATCATCAACATCTCGTCCCTCGCCGGGAAAAATCCGCTCCGCAACGGCGCCGCCTATGCCGCTTCCAAGTGGGGACTCAACGGCCTGACGTACTCCGTAGCCGAGGAGCTGCGCGTGCATAACATTCGCGTATCGGTTATCTGTCCGGGCTCCGTTGAAACCGAATTAGGCCCCCACGCCGGCAAAGATCCCAACAAAATGCTTCAGCCCGACGACGTAGCCCACGCCGTCGTCGCGCTGGTGACGCAAGCCCGAAGATCGTTTATGAGTGAGATTCTGTTAAGGCCAACGCAAAAACCGTAGGAGGAACGACTCTACGTGGGGACAGCCGCCCTCGGCTGTCCGCGGAGCGAAGCTCCGCTCAGGCAGGGAAAACCCTCTTCACTTCTTAAACAAATTGTCAAATGCCGCCCGCGCATCGCTAGGCCGCAAAGTCGCAGGCGTCGAAGTCTCCTTCTCCCGCGTCACGCGCATCTCGTACGACTCACACTCATTCCGCGCATCCTTCTTCGCCACCCGTTCCTTAACCGGCTGCATGCACTCAAACCGGCTCCCCGGATCAAAATACGTACACTGCTTGCAGGAATGCAGTTCAAACCCGCACTTCGGACACTTCCCATCGCTCGTCATCCCCTGCCAGCACCGTGCCGCACTGCGCACACCGCGACACCGCCCGCGTCCCCGGCAGATTCACCGGCTTTGGTCCCAGCGCGTGGTCCCACTTCGGCGGACCGCTCTTGCGCTCTTCCGGAGCCTTCCGCGGCTGCTCACTTCTAGGCTCACTCCGCGGCTCACGATCGCGATCCTGATACCCATGCTGACGATACTTTGCAGCCACACACCCTCCCTAGCACGGCCCGTATTCTCTCCCCGATGCCACCCGCCCGGCAAGTCCCGCGATTAGATGACATGGCCGGGTGCCCCATTTCTCACTCGTTCTTTGCGCGAGAAAGCCTGCCCTGAGCTTGTCGAAGGGTGGGGATTTCGACAGCCAAGCCGAATGGTCGGGACTTTTGCACTCACAATGAATGACCTACGCGCGAGACCCAACCATCTGGCTACAATACTCCCATGATCCACGAAATCCTCCCCGTCGGCCCCCTGCGATGCAACTGCTCCATCATCGGCGACGAGATCACCCACGAAGCCATGGTCATCGACCCCGGCGACAACATCGAAGACGTCCTAGCCGTGATCCGCAAGCACAATCTGCAAGTGAAACAAATCGTCATCACCCACGCCCACATCGACCACGTCGGCGGAGCCATGAAACTCCGCGCCGCCACCGGCGCCCCCATCCTGCTCAACCAGAACGACTATGCCTTGCTCAAAATGCTTGATGTGCAAGCCGCCTGGGTCGGCATGCCGTCGCCCGGCAAAGTTGAAATCGATCGCAGCGTCACCACCGGAGAAACCGTCACCGCCGGATCGCACACCGCCAGAATCCTGCACACCCCCGGCCACACCGAAGGCAGCATCTGCCTGTATTTCCCCGCAGAGCAGAAACTCATCGCCGGCGACACGCTCTTCGCCGGCTCCATCGGCCGCACCGATCTCCCCGGCGGCTCGATGCAAAAAATCCTGCGCTCCCTGCACGACACAGTCCTTGCGTTGCCCGACGAAACGGTAGTAGTCCCGGGCCACGGCCCTCTGACCACGATTGGCGACGAGCGTGAAAGCAACCCATTCCTGGTCAAAAGTTAGAGCGCCCCGCAGTCCCTCACCCACTCGGCGACAAGATACAGATAGCTCTTGCAGGAAATGAATGCGCTCGGAAGGATTGTCGGAATAGAAATGCGGGGGACGAATCCCCCGCCGCTGATCTTGATCTACCGCTCGTGCTCCTCGTGCTCTTCATGCTCGTGCCGCCACTTCCAGTAGGCGCGTTGCTCTTTGCTCTCCAGCTTCTCGTAGTCAACGTAGGCGTGATGCCGCACCTCTAACCAGCGCCGGTACATCTCGTCCTCGTGTTGGTCCCAGGTGTGGTAGTCGTGATGATCGCGGTCATAGACCTTTCGTTCGCGTTCTTCCTGCTCGTGCCGTTCGTGATCGTCCTGGGGTACTGCCGCCGCCTTGGCGCCAAAAGGCGCGATCAGCGCCGCCGAGAGAAACAGCAACCCTACATACTTATTTCCACGATGCATGTTGGTCCTCCTGCAACGGCTAGCTAAGATGCCGCGGGCACCCGCACCGGTTGGCGTGTGAATCACTTCAAATGTCGCAACGTACGACTCATCCCTTCCACGAATTCTGCCTCCGGGCCAATCAAACTCAGCACCAGATACCCATCGCTCGGAAAATCATAAAAATGCCCCGGATGCACCAGCACGGACTCTTGCCGCACCAACTCAATCGCCAACTCCTCATCCGACCGCGTCACCGGAACTCGCAACACCGCATACCATCCGCCCTCCACGCTCAACCGCTGGCAAGCCTTGTGCCCCAACAGTTGCCGATCAAGCTCGGCCAGATTTCGCTGAATCCGCTCCAGCAATTGCCGCTGAATGTTCTTGCGCCGCTCCAACAGCGCCGGCACAGCCCACTGAATCGGCGCATTCATCGAAAGGTAAGTATCGGCAATCACCTCCAACCGCCCCATCGCCGCCGCCACCTCCCCATCCGGCCCGCTCGTTACCACCCACGCCACTTTCATCTGCGGCAACGCCGAAATCTTGGACAATCCGCTCAGGGTGAACGTCAGCACCTCCGAATTTTCTGCGAAGCTGGCGGAGAAGGCAGTCGAGCTTCGCTCGACCGGACGGCCGAGGGCGGCCGTCCCCACATGATCATTGCCGGCACCGGCATCTCTATCCAACTCATAATCCAGAAACACCTCATCCACAATCAAAGCCAACCCATGCGCCCGGCAAAACCCATTGAGCAACTCACGCTCCCCGCCCTGCACGTACGACCCCGTCGGATTATTCGGATGTACCACCACAACTCCCCGAGTCCGCGCCGTCACCGCCCTTTCCATCGATGGAAAATCCATCTGCCACCCATGGTCGTAAATCAACGGATAAGGCACCAGCTTCACATCCTGCAGATCCGCCAAAAACTCAAACAACGGATAACTCGGCTTCGGCACCAGCAATTCATCCCCAGCATTACAAAGCAACCGGAAAACGTGGCAGTACCCTTCGCTCGTGCCAGTAGTCAGGACGATCCTCTCCGGATCCACATCAACCCCAATCGTAGAGACGTTGCTTGCAACGTCTCCCTCGCCGCGACCACACTTGTCCCGGTAATACTCAGCCACCGCCTGCCGCGCCGCAAGCAGCCCTTTCGCCTCAGGGTCGTAATCGAGCGCCCGCGGCGACGCCAGCGCGCCTAATGTAGCCTGCGAGTCGTAATCCAATCCCACTCGCGTCGGATTCGAAGCCGTCAAATCCAGAATCCTGGCTCCGCCCGCGCGCGCCCGTTCCAGTGCCTGGGTATACCGGTTCGGCGCCAGCGTCCAGTTGGTACGTTCAGAAAACATGAGGGGATTTTATGCGATCGATAGGTTTGCGCGCTGCGCCCGCGAACAACCAATGAAAATGAGCGCCGGAGGTGCGCCCCGAAGAATAGCCCGCCGTTTTCAACGCCGGTGAGTTGTACAGCTACGGAATCGCATCCCGGAGGGACGCCTGAACGTTCGCACGGTTCTGCAACGCAACTAAATTCGCGATGACCGAAATTGCTTCGCGATCTCCGGCGTCGGCCCGCGCTTCACATCGTCCTGCACAGCCTGCTTCTCCAGATTAGGCCAGTCGCGAATCGCAACCGCCGGACACAACACATCCTTACCCTGCGGCCGCAACAACTGCCGCAACGTCTGCACCCCATAAAACAATCCCTGCCCGGTGTTAGCCGCCACAATCAGATGCGACTTATCGGAGAACAACAGATAACCTTCCTCCCCAACCAACGCGTCAGCCTTCAGTCCCTTGCCGGCCAGAAACCGCCGCACTTGCCTATCCTGCAAGCGAGCCAGCACGATCGCGCCGCCTTCCGCCTTGCCAGCGGCCTTCATGCCCAGGATGTCGAGCTTTAGCCCCGACTGGTCCGCAACCTCTTCCGCCAGCGTTTCGGCGGCAATGCGGTCTTCGGACTGATGCCCCAGTTGCACGAAAATCTTGGTCTTGGGCCCCACACGGAACTCGCCATCCCGCAATTGCACTTCCTTGGGCGCCGGCACCAGCGCCAAGGGTGACCGGCCGTCGGAATCCAACGCGAAAAGCCCCGAGGCACAAAACAGCAAAACAGCCGAGACCCAGACCTGTCCTTTGTTCATTCGGATCCTCAAACTCCACAGACTAGCCCATATTGTACCTGCAACCGCGTCTCACCGAACGAGAATCGCCGCAGGGGCCTTGATCACTTCCCAAACGCCTCCTTATTCACAACGTAGGGCATGTTGGTAACGTCTCCGCCGTAATTGCCTTCTAACACGTCGATCAGTCCCTGCACGCACCGTCCCGCCATGCCCTTGTCCGGATCGGTTGAGAGCCGCGTAATCCGCGCCGCGCTGGCGAAGTGCGGCATGAGACGGCAGCGATCCTCAATCGCCGGATCGCGCAGCGGAGAATCTGCTGGCAGCGGCTCGTTCTCGTAAACATCGAGAGCCGCCCCCGCAATCCAGTTCTCGCGCAGAGCCCGCGCCAGCGCCGCCTCCTCGACCACGGGCCCGCGCGAAGTATTTACCAGATAAGCCGTCGATTTCATCAGCCGCAACGTCCTCTCATTGAACAGATGATAGGTTGGTGTTGCGCTCTCTCCCTCACGCAGCAGCGGCACGTGAACACTCACAAAATCCGCATGCCGCAGCGCCTCTTCAAAGGGACCGTACTTGATCCACGCCTCATCCTTCACCAACCCCCGCGCATACCTCAAGTCGTGGATCTCCTGGATCGTCTTCACGATCGACTGATTCTCATACGCCGGGTCATAACACATCACGTTCATATCGAACCCGACACACTTCTTGATGAGCGCCAGCCCGATGCGCCCCGTCCCAATCACCGCCACAGTCTTGCCGGTGACTTCGTCCCCCAAAAACGGCAGATACGGATGCCAGTATCCCCAGCGGTTCTCCCGCGTCAGGTGCTCCGCGGTCCACATCTTCCGCGCCAACATCCCCAGCATGAAAAATGCAAACTCCGCCGTGGCCTCGGTCAGCACGTCCGCCGTATGGGTGAACGGAATCTTGTACCGGTTCGCGTCTGCCCGGTTTATGTTGTCGAAGCCCACTGCAATCTGCGCGACTACCTTTAATTTGCCCTTGCCTGCCTCGAACACTTCGGCATCGATCGAATCCCGCAAAGTCGTAATGAGCCCGTCCACGCCCGACCGAACCTTGTCGAGAACCAAACTCTTCGGCGGCGCCTCCGGCTGCGGATAAACCTCCACTTCATATCCCCGCCGCCGCAAAAGGTCGATCGCTTCTCCAATGTCACAAGTGGCAAATACGCGAAATTTCTTGTCCATGGTTGTTCGGCGAAAACTGTCTGAGATCCTCTACAGCGTCTCTTGAGTCCGCGCCCCACAGCGCGGACGATCGAAATTATCATACGCGACACACCAGCGCCGGGTGGTTTCGGAGGCCCACCCCGAATCAGAAATCAGGTCGGACCCGACGGCAGGCCACTCGACCCCGAAGAGTAATCAGGCGCCGCGGTCTGGCTTCGCCACGGTGCTACAATTTTACCGAGCCCTATCTCAACCAGGAGGAGGTTCCTGTGTCCAGACTTGCACTGGTGCTTCCCGTATTTCTACTTTTCGTACTCGCCCTGCCAGCGCAGCAACAACCCTCAACCCCACCCGCCCAAAAACCCCCGACCTACGACGCTATGCCGGTCGCCGCCGCAAAGGAACCCAATCCCGTCAAGCCCACGGCTGAGTCACTAGCCCGCGCCAAGAAGTGGTGGAATCTGGATTGCGCCATGTGCCACGGCAAAGACGGCGACGGCAAAGGCGAGACCGCGCGCGACATGAAGCTCACCGTTGCCGATTTCACCGACCCCGCGACGCTCAAGGATCGCACCGACGGCGAGCTCTACTACATCATCAAGAACGGCCACCAGGACATGCCTCCCGAAGGTCCGCGTATCAAGACCGAAGAGGGCTGGGACCTGGTGAACTACGTGCGCTCGTTCTCGAAAAAGAAGCCCGAAGCCGAACAGAAGCCACAGTAAAAGCTCCAGCAATTTAGAAGCGGAGTAGTCATTCTCATGGGGCGTCATCCTGAGCGCAGCCGCTTTTCAGGCGGAGCGAAGACCTGCGCTGAACTCAGCCGAAGGGATCTCCCCGAGACATAGCTCGATGATTGGCAGACGGCTCACCCACGTCCCGTCCTCGTAAGCCGAATCCTTGGAATCTGGATGTAGCAGACCTTGTCAGCGTCGGGGGCATAGTCACCTAGGCCGGTCTACCCTGCCCTGCGGAACCGAACCCTGCCATCAGAAGCCGCGCCGGAATCCTCCCCCGATCCCAGCAGCGCGATCACGCCGCGCAAGCTCTCCCACGCCGCTTCATTCAGCGACGGCTCGGCGCTCACCAGGTCGCGGATCATGTCCCACGCCGCCATATTCAGCGCCCCTTCCGGCGGCAGCCCCATCGCCAGCGACACCGCACACTGCGGGCAAAAACAAATCCGTTGCGCCGACGACTTCTGCCTCGGCTTCACCCCCACCGTCTGGGCAAACATATAAACCGCCACCGACTTGTGTCCTACTTCAATCTCGCGCCTGCAGCGCAGACAAAATATAGGTTGCACGTGTGCCTTTCTTGATCTGATCTTTGCCAGCTACGTGGCTTTAATTTCAGGCAGAGTCGCGCCACCCACAAGTACGAAAAAAGGTTCCTAGTACCATCGAAACCTGAACGGCGACGAACAACCGGAGTGCTGCGCAGACGCCAGCCGCGAAGCGGCGAAAGAATAAAACCCACAGCTGGCCCTGAGCTTGCCGAAGGGGCGCAAGCCGTCGGAAAGCGACGGGAAATGAGCAAGCCCCGAAAGGGGCGAAAGAGGCCTGCGACGGACGGCTATCGCCCCAAGCTCTAGCCCGTCTTCAATCCATCCGGCACCAACGGCAACGCCCGCAATCTCACCCCGGTCGCATCAAAAATGGCATTAGCAATCGCCGGCGCCAGACCCACCATCGGACACTCCCCCGCTCCCACCGACGGCAGATCCCTGCGATCGAGCAGCACCGTCTCCAACTCGGGAACATCACTGAATCGCGGCACCCGATACTCTGACATCCTGCCATTCAGAATCTTGCCGTTCTCGAAGGCGATCGCTTCGAACAACGCCCCGCCCAATCCCTGCACATTCGATCCCTCAATCTGATTGCAAAGGTTGTCGGGGTTCACAATCGCCCCACACTCAAACGCCGACACCACGCGTGCGACTTTCACGTCGCCCGACTTGCGATCCACGTGAACCTCGGCAAACGTCGCGATATATCCCAGCTTCTCGTAGCCCCCGCCCATCCCAAATCCCTGTCCGGGCAAGGTCTTGCTCTTCCCCCAGCCGAATTTCTTAGCGGCGGCTTCGAACACCGCGCGCAGCCGGTCATTTTTCATATTCTTCAACCGGAATTCGAGCGGATCTATCTTCATGGCGTGCGCCAGTTCGTCCATGTGCGACTCGCGCGCGAAATGATTCGCGGTGGCGGCCAGTGCCCGATACGACCCCTGCCGCAACGGCGACTTTGTCGGATGAAACACGATCCGTTGATTCGGAATCTCGTAGTAAGTTCGAATCCCCGCCGATCCAGAGTTGTAGTTGTGAAACTCCCAGGCAGTGATGCGGCCGTCGCCGCCGACGCCGCCAGTCACTTCCATGACGCCGGCGGGCCGAAAATAAGCCCAGGTGAACTCTTCTTCTCGCGTCCACACCAGCTTCACCGGACGCTTCGCCGCCCGCGCCAGCCGCGCCGCCTCGATGGCAGTCTCCCCAGTATGCTTGCCGCCGTATCCGGAGCCGGTGTCGGGCATCAACACCCGCACCCGATCCTCAGGCATTCGAAACGCTTCTGCCAATTGCCCGCGCACTCCAAACGGACGCTGCGTCCCCGTCCACACCGTCAGTTTGTCGCCGTCCCACTTCGCCAGCGCCGCGCGAGGTTCGAGCGGAACATGCGCGATGTAAGAAACCGTATAAGTCTGCTGCACTTTGTGCTCAGCCGATGCCAGCGCCGGATCCACTTTGCCCGCCTCATACCGATCGCCGTCTCCGGTCGGATCCCGGCCCTCGGTGGGATTTTTCTTCAAATACTCGAGCAGTTCCTTACTCGAAGGCTGAGGCTCCGACTTCCACTCCGCCTTGATCACCGCCACCGCGGCCTCGGCTAAACCAGTGCTGGCAGCCGCCACTCCAACAAAGTTCCCGTCATGCACGACGGTCGCCCCCATCTGCTCCGCTTTTTGCGTGTCCACCGACACCAGCGTCGCACCGAATGAGGCTGGTCGCAGCACCTTGCCATACCACATGTCCGGCAGTTTCTGATCCGACGGATAGCGATGCTTCCCCGTCACAAACTCGCGCCCATTCACCTTGGCCGCCGACTGCCCGGCCACCTTCCAGTTCGTCGCCGGAATGAGCGGATCCTCAGCGGGCAGCGTCTGCGTAAGCTGCTGCCCCTTGGTAAGCGCCGCATATTCCAAAGTCCGATTCGTCCGCGGATCCGTCACCTTCCCGTCGTCCGCCACTAGATGCTGCGCATCCGTCTGCCACCGCGCCGCCGCCAGCCCGATCAGCGTGTCTCTTGCCGCGGCCGCGACTTTGCGCAGTTGCAGATTCATGGTCGGAGTCGTCCGGCTCCCAAACGTCCCCATATCGAACGGCGTGAGCTGCGTGTCGCCCATCACCAGTTCAATCTTCTCCATGGGGACGCTCAGTTCCTCCGCCACGGCCTGAGTCAGCGACGTCCGGATGTTCTGCCCCACCTCGACTTTCCCCGTGTAGACCGTAACTTTGCCGCTCTCCCCAATATGCAGCCAGGCATCAATTTCCTTGGGCAAAGACTCGTCCGGCCGCTGCCGCGCTGCTCCCGATTCCTGCGCCACCGCCGCTGTCTTCAACACCGAAAACACAACGAGGCCGGCACCCGCAAACTTAAAGAACTCCCGCCGATCCAACTCAAACCGATAAGGCGCTCCCGCGGTCAGTTCATATCGCTCCGGCTCGATCGCAGATCCCGGCATGACACATGTAGGGACAGCCGCCCTCGGCTGTCCGGTCGAGCGAAGCTCGACTGCCTGTCCACGAGAAAAGCCGTTGTCACGATCGGAATCTCTCCGGTTCATCGCCCCGCTCCTTTACTAGACAATGTGGGGACAGCCGCCCCCGGCTGTCCAGTCGAGCGCAGCTCGACTTTCGCCGACGGCCTCATTGCCCCCGCCGCCTTCTGAATCGCAGTGACGATCCGCGGATAAGTCCCGCACCGGCAGACATTCCCATCCATAAAATCGACAATGTCGCTTTCCTTCGGCGACGGATTCCGCCGCAGCAGCGCCACTGCCGACATAATCATTCCCGACGTGCAGTATGCACACTGCATCGCGCCCGCCTCGAGAAAAGCCTCCTGCACCGGATGAAGCTGTTCCCCCGTCGCCAGCCCTTCAATGGTGGTGATTTGTTTCTCCGTAACCGCGCCAACTTTGGTAACGCACGAGCGCTGCGCCTTGCCGTCGATCAGTACCGTGCAGGCGCCACATTGCCCCTCCCCGCACCCATACTTGCTGCCCGTCAGATCGAGCGACTCCCGCAAAACTGTCAGAAGGCTCGTTTGGGGATCAACGTCAACTGTGTAAGGGTGTCCATTTACTGACAGACGTATCGTAGCCATTCTGCAACTCCATGCGAGGGATATGCCGGAAAGGAAAGCATCTTCTTTCAAAAATGATACACCCGCTCGCGAGCGCCGCCCCCATCCAGAGTCCCGGCGGGTGAGCGATCAACTATTCCTCGATGCTACCGGAATGTTGTTGCAACGAGAAAATGTCGTATTAACTGCAACGAGACTTTGTCACCCCTTAACGTTTAAGTAACGGCCGCCAACGCGGGGCGGCCGGAGAGGTTGTAGATGCGCGGGGTTGGCGATTTTCGTTTCTGCGCAGAGGTGAGGAGCTGGGGTCGGCGCTCGGCGTGTTCTTCCAGGGGCGAGGGTCGGGCGAGCAAGAGAACATCTCCGCGAAAAACGCGCAACACGCCATCGAGTTGATGGGAGAGTTCGACTGCTTCTCCGGCGTAACCACGATGGCCGGGCAAGGGTGGCAGCGCGATCGACTGCGCCCCCAGAGTGACGGTGTGATCGGCGGCGACGACCCGCTGGTAGTGCAAGCTGAGGCAACGGGCGAGATCGAAGCGGCGGGGCAGGCGGCGGAAGTCGCAGGCAGCCTCGGCGGCGGGACGGGCGAAGCGCTGGTTGTAGTCGGCGCAGAAGCGGGCCAGCACAATGTTGGCTTGCTCGACGGTGGTGGCTTGAGCCAGACGAAGTTCGCTGACCAAGCGGTCCTGGCAGGTGCGCCAGGCGCGCTCGATGCGGCCCTTGGCTTGGGGTGAATAGGCGGGGATCTGCTGGATGCCGAGCTGCTCGAGAGCCCGTCCCAGCTGAGTGGGAGATTGTTTTCCGGCGAGCTGCTCGGCGAGACTCCAGTACGAATCGTTGCGCTGGAAGATGGAGTGACGGTCGTGGTAGAGGCTGAGGGGAAGGCCGTGCGCAAGGATCATGGCATGCAGAGCACGAAGATAGCCCAGCGTATTTTCGGCTTCGAGTTGGAAGTGAGCGGCCAGGATCTGGCCGGTGGCGTCGTCCTGAAAGCCGATGAGGGTGAGCTCGGGGCCACGGCCTTCGAGCCAATCATGGCAGCTGGCATCGGTGAGCACCATCATGCCGAAGCGCGGGCGGGGCGGGCGGCGAGAGCGATATTTGCGGGGCCGGCGCTTCTGCGGCGAGGCCAGTTTGGCGGCTCGCAAGATGCGCCGCACGGTTTCGCGGCCGACGGTGAGGTTTTCTTCGGAGTGAAGTTTTTCCGTGAGATGAGAATCGTTAAAGCCCTGATACTTGCCGCGCGCTAAGGTTAAGATCAACTGCTTCTGGGGAACGGAAATGGCCCAGGGCGCGGCGCGTCCGCGATTGCCGTGGTGTACCCAATCTGTGGAGTTGGGCTGATAACGGCGCTTGAGCCGCTGCACCTGGCGCTCGCTCAAATGCAGCAGGCAGGAGGCTTCGCGTACGCTCAGCCTCCCGCCTGCCGCATTTTCAATCACTTTCACTCGTTGGAACTCTTTCTGACTCATCGTCACCATCCTTGGAGGGTGACAGAATCTCGTTGCAGTTATGGGGTGACATTATCTTGGAGCATTTACACCTCGATGCCACCGGAATTGACGTCACGCCCCAAAAGAGGTCAAATTACAAACTAAATCCGATGGATCGCCGTCGATGCGGCCACTTGGTCTAAGGAGTAGAAGGCGGGAGTGATTTTCTTTCGACCAGTTGACGGAGCATTCCCGCGCGGCGTCCGCTGGCTCTGCATTGGACCGGGAATTCCACACAAGGCGTTTCTTGTAGTCGGCCTGATTGTGCTCGGATGCATTTCTGCGGTGCAGGGTTCTGGGCAGAGCCTGCAACCGGACGAAACACCCAGTACCATTCGCGGAACCGTGGTTAACTCCGTGACTCACGCTCCGATTGCACGCGCTCTCGTTTTTTCCCCCGACAATCGCTTCGCCATGCTGACCGATGGCGGAGGTCATTTTGAGTTCGCCCTGCCCGAGGACAACCCGGACGTTGGCAACACCTTTTCTTTGGAAGGCCCAGTTCAAGCCCAGCCCTATGTCATCAGCTCGGGCCGCTTCACCTTTTGGTTTATGGCTCGCAAGCCGGGATTTCTGGATGATCCCACTAATAGAACCCAGGTTCAGGTGTCTCCAGGTCGTGAACTGACGATCTCGCTCATGCCCGAAGCCCTGATCAAGGGGCGAGTCACTCTCTCCACGGCCGATGCCGCCGTCGGCATGGCTGTCCAGATCTTCACTAGGCAGGTGCAGGAAGGTCTCCCGCGATGGATGCCGGGGACCTCGGTGCAGACCAACTCGAGTGGAGAGTTCCGCTTTGCCGAACTGCCTCCGGGATCATACAAATTGGTGACGCATGAATTGCTGGACAACGATCCCGTCGCCACCGTTCCAGGCGGTCAACTCTACGGGTTTCCACCGGTCTATTTCCCCGGCGTAGCGGATTTTGCGGCTGCCGGCACCATCGAGGTTGCGGCCGGACAGACCGTGCAGGCGGACTTGTCCCTTACCCGTCAGCCTTATTACGCCGTGAAGATTCCGGTCGCGAATGGCGAACTGAACGGCGGAATGAATGTGTCGGTACAGGGACAGCGAGGCCCCGGATATTCGCTCGGCTACAACGCGAATGACCAGAAAATCGAAGGCCTACTGCCGAATGGCAATTACGTTGTGCAGGCGGCCACCTACGGGCCGAACTCGGCGACTGGGATAGTCAACCTTCGAGTGTCTGGGTCACCAGTCGAAGGACCGGCCATGTCGCTGGTTCGCAACAGTTCGATCCGTTTGAACGTGAAGGAAGAATTCGCTGAAACGAATAGCAACGTCTCAGCGGACTGGAGTGACGGAAAGCGAACTTTCGCCCTTCATGGGCCCCGAGCCTATTTGCAAGTCAGAGTGGAAAGTGCGGATGATTTGGACCAACCGGGAGGCGGATCGATTCGTCCGCCGACCGGACCGACTGATGAGTCGCTGGTCCTCGAAAACCTCGCGCCCGGGCGTTATTGGCTGCGGCTCAGCTCGGTTCGTGGTTATGTAGCGTCCGCCACCAGCGGCGACACCGACTTGCTGCGTGAGCCGTTGGTTGTCGGGCAGGCCGCAAATACCCCGATCGAGATCACGATGCGCGACGACACCGCAGAGATCGAGGGCACGGTAACCAGCCTGGCCGCAACGTCACCGGTCACGGAAGGCACTGCATCCCCAGAACCCTCGTCACCATTAGCCTGGGTCTATTGCATTCCATCGCCGGACAGCCCCGGACAGCTTCAGCAAGTGGCAGTATCTGCCGACGGAAAGTTCAATTTTCAAATGGTGGCGCCCGGAAGCTACCTGATCCTGGCTTTCGCAAATCAGCAGCCGAATCTTCCCTATAGCGACGCCGAGGCGATGCGGACTTACGAAACTAAAGGACAGGTAATTCATGTCTCGGCCGCCCAGAAGACGGCGGTCCAGGTGCAGATCGTTCCCAGCGGCGAGTAAGCGGAGAGCATAAGCAATGGCTGTCCCACTAGTGTCCTGTAACAGAGGTTCGCGACATGTCAGAGCGCTTTGAAAGGGCGCGGCTTCGAGCCGCGCCGAAAGCGCAACGTTGATAAATCGGGCTTCAGCCCCTGAGGGCGCTTATCGTTGTTCCAGGAAAGAATCTTGCAATTACTCGATAACCTCTGTTACAGGACACCAGGACGACAATGACTTCCCCCGCCACGGTCCGCTTGTTCCTGCTGCTGAGCGCTCTTTGTCTGTCCGCCGCATCGGCCATCGCGCAGACCGCCAAGGTCGTGCAGTCGGAAGATTCTGAAAGCGCTCATCGAATCGCTGGAACCGTGGTGAGCAAGACCGACGGGCATCCGCTTGCCCGCGCGCGAGTAACCATCCGGGACGTCAAGAATTCGCAGAAATTTCAGTCACTGATTACTTCAGAAGACGGCAAATTCGAATTCGGCGGGCTGCCCGCCGGAAAGTATTCGCTGGAAGGGGCGAAGCGCGGATTTGTTTCCGCCGGCTACGATCAACATGAACAATTTTCCACGGCGATCGTCACCGGCGCAGGTGTCGACACGGAGAGCCTTTTACTGAAACTTGCCCCGGATGCAGTCATCACCGGCAAAGTTCTGGACGAGGCCGGAGACCCAGTGCGCCGCGCCACGGTCACTTTATACTACGACAGTCACCAACAAGGTGTGGACCTGATTCACACGTTTCGCGGAACTCAGACCGACGATCTGGGAGCTTATGAGATTGCAGCGCTCATTCCCGGCACTTATTTCGTGTCGGCAAACGCCAAGCCCTGGTACGCCGTTCATCCTAATTCGGATCTAATTCGTTCACAGCCCGGTGGGTCCACCGCGCCTGCTGCAGCGATCGATCGATCTCTTGACGTGGCCTACCCAACGACCTACTACGCCGACGTGACCGAAGCGGATAGTGCAACTCCGATTCCGGTTCGAGGCGGGGAGCGCGTGCAAGTGGACATTCACTTGAACCCCGTTCCGGCTCTCCGTCTGACCCTTCGTCTGCCCGGCGATGATAAGAACGGATTCATTTTTCCGCAGCTCGAACAATCGGCATTTGACGACTCCGTCTTCGTGCATTCCAACAGCGGACGCATGATTTCTCCAGGACTGTTCGAAATTACCGGCATCCCCGCAGGCCGTTACAATATCCGGCTCCGCGGACCCGGAACCGGCTTGCAGATGAACGGCGTTGATCTCAGCAAGGAGGAGGAGTTGGACACGTCCACTGCTGAGGCTTTCGGCGCCATCAAAGTGTCGGTGCAAATGCCAGGAGCGGCCACGCTTCCGCCACAATTAGTAATTGCGCTGCGCTCCGGAAGCAGAACGACTATCTCCTCTCAGCGGCTTGATGCAAAGGGAGAGGCGGAGTTCCAGGAAGTCCCCGCGGGCCACTACGAAGTGCTGGCCTTTGGTCCGGGCAAGCGCTATTCGATCTCGCACATGGCAGCCGAGGGAGCCGAGGTTTCCGGCCACACGCTGACCGTGACGCCTGGCGCCTCGCCTTCCATGTCACTGACTCTGGTGGCAGGCAGCGCGGAGATCCACGGCACCGCCAAGCGTGCCGGGAAGGGTTTCGCAGGCGCAATGGTCGTCCTGGTCCCGGACAACCCCGAGGGCAACCGCGATCTTTTCCGCCGCGATCAAAGCGATCTGGATGGCACTTTCAGTTTCTACGGCGTCATCCCAGGTTCCTACACGGTTGTGGCCATCGACAATGGATGGGATCTGGATTGGTCACAGCCCGGAGTGATTGCCGCTTACGCGAAAGGTGGACAGAAGATAGAAGTCGGCAATCGAGCCCAGCCCATGCATCTCGCCGCGGCGGTCGGAGTTCAATCGAAATAGAGCCGCTTCCGGATGTGAGCATGAGGCACCCCCTTGACAACGACCCGCTTCCCCTTCTAGAATTGGCACTCGATAGGCGGAACTGCTAACAGTGAGCCTAACCCATCCAACATCATAGGGTTACAGATAACAATCAGAGCAGATCAACCTTCTACCTAAATTGAAAGGAGTTTCAACCATGGCAAAATTCACCCCGCTCCATGACCGCATTCTGGTGCGGCGCATTGAAGAAGGCGAAACCACCCGCGGTGGAATCATCATCCCCGACTCGGCCAAAGAAAAGCCGCAGGAGGGCGAAGTGATCTCCGCTGGCAAAGGCAAGATCAACGAAGACGGCAAGGTTCGTCCCCTCGACGTTAAAGAAGGCGACCGCATCCTGTTCGGCAAGTATTCCGGCACCGAGATCAAGCTCGATGGTGAAGACTTCATCATCATGCGCGAAGAAGAAGTGCTCGGCATCCTGTCCGGGGCCGCCAAGAAGGAAACCGCGGGCTCGAGGAAGTAGTCGTTGGTCTTTAGTCGTTAGTCGCTAGCCAAAGCGCCTTGTCATCTGAGCGCGTTCTTTGCGCGAAGGACCTATGCAATTCGTTTGGCTAGAAGCTAGCAGCTAGAAGCTGCGAGCTCAAACATTCCGCAGGCCAGTCCTGCAACAGCACATTTAGGAGACAACAAATGGCAAAGCAAATCATTCATGGAGAAGAGTCCCGGCAGGCGATTCTCCGGGGCGTTAATGTCCTGGCCGATGCCGTGAAAGTCACACTCGGCCCCAAGGGCCGCAACGTAGTCATCGAAAAGAAATTCGGTTCGCCGACCATCACCAAAGACGGCGTCACCGTTGCCAAAGAAATCGAACTTCGCGACGGCCTCGAGAATATGGGCGCGCAGATGGTTCGCGAAGTCGCTTCCAAGACTTCCGACATCGCCGGCGACGGCACCACCACCGCCACCGTTCTCGCCCAGGCCATCTACCGCGAAGGCGTCAAGACCGTCGCTGCCGGCGCCAATCCCATGGCCCTGAAGCGCGGCATCGAGAAAGCCGTCACCACCATCTGCGGCAAGATCGACAAAGAAGGCAACCGCGTGAACGGCGAAATCGACAAGCTGTCCAAGCCCGTCACCGGCGAAATGATCGCGCAGGTCGGCACCATCTCCGCCAACAATGACGAGACCATCGGCAAAATCATCGCCGAGGCCATGAAGAAGGTCGGCAAAGACGGCGTCATCACCGTCGAAGAGTCGAAGACTCTGGAGACCCAACTCGAAGTCGTCGAAGGCATGCAGTTCGACCGCGGCTATCTTTCCCCGTACTTCGTCACCGATCCCGAGCGCATGGAAGTCGCCATCGAGAACGCCTACATCCTGATCAACGAAAAGAAGATCAGCTCAATGAAAGACCTGCTCCCGCTGCTCGAGCAGATCGCGAAGTCCGGCAAGCCGCTGCTCATCATCGCAGAAGACGTCGAAGGTGAAGCGCTCGCGACGTTGGTCGTCAACAAACTGCGTGGTACGCTGCAAGTCGCGGCCGTCAAGGCTCCCGGCTTCGGCGATCGCCGCAAAGCCATGCTGCAGGATATCGCTATCCTGACCGGCGGCAAGGCCATCACCGAAGACCTGGGCATCAAGCTCGAGAACGTTCAGATCAGCGACCTGGGCCAGGCCAAGAAGATCACCGTCGACAAGGACAACACCACCCTGGTCGAGGGCAAGGGCAAGCACAACGAGATCGAAGGCCGCGTGAAAGAAATTCGCAGCCAGATCGACAAGACCACCAGCGACTACGACCGAGAGAAGCTGCAGGAGCGGTTGGCGAAGCTGGTCGGTGGCGTAGCCGTGATCAAAGTCGGCGCCGCAACCGAAACCGAAATGAAGGAAAAGAAAGCCCGTGTGGAAGACGCGATGCATGCCACCCGCGCAGCCGTGGAAGAAGGCATTGTCCCCGGCGGCGGAGTCGCTCTGGCCCGTTGCGCCGCAGCGCTCGACAAGGTGAAGGCCGAAGGCGATGAGCAGATCGGCATCAACATCGTGAAGCGCGCCATCACCGAACCGTTGCGCCAGATCGTCGAGAACGCCGGCGAAGAAGGTGCGGTGATCCTGGGCAAGGTGCTCGAGTCCAAAGAAGCGAACTACGGATTCAACGCCTTCTCCAACGAGTACGAGGACCTGGTAAAAGCAGGCGTGCTCGACCCCACAAAGGTCGTGCGCACCGCATTGCAGAATGCCGGCTCAATCGCCTCGTTGATGCTCACCACTGAAGCCCTGGTAGCGGAGATTCCCGAAAAGAAGGAAGCTCCAATGCCGGGTGGACACGGTGGCGGTGGCATGGGAGATATGTACTAAGAACAGCTTCTAGCTACTAGCTTCTAGCTAGATCATGTGGGTCGGACACTCCTGTCCGACAAAGCCCCGCCGAAAGGTGGGGCTTTGCTTTTGCTTGCATCGTAAATGCTCATGTGGGGACAGCCGCCCCCGGCTGTCCGCCGAGCGAAGCTCGGCTGCCGCTCGTACGGATTCCCGAATCGGGAAATCCACAATTGAATGTGTTCACGGGTCACCGTGATGCGGGCGCGCCGTATGGAAAGATTCAGCTGGAAGCAGTCGTGAGTCCGAACGTGGTTGGTGCGAAACAGGTTCTGATGGTTGGGCATGACACGCGAAGTGGCCCCGTAGCTCAGCCTGGAGAGAGCACTAGGTTCGCACCTTAGAGGTCGTGAGTTCGAGTCTCACTGGGGCCACACCTAAGTTTGGCGGGAGGCGCGTTCTTTCTTGACATCATCGGAAGTGAGCGCGAAACTGTGAAGGTAAGGTGCGAACCTGGTCGTCTCGACGAGGCTGAGTTCAGGGCGGCCGCCAAGGCCGCCCTTTCTATTTGTCGCTGGGAAACATTCCGTCCGGACGGGACGTTCACCAGTTTATCGGACAGAAATCATCGGCGAACGTTCCGTCCCCAGGTTTCCCCAGGCTTCTGACAACTCAACTGGCAAAACTCCGATTTACACGCACTCCTCGTGGCGGTCAAAATTCCACCAGCGAAAGGAAACGCCTTTACTCAACGTTTCACCATTACATTGACCGAGGGCTGGCCGCGCGTTGGTGACTATGTCTGGAATTCTGCGACCCATCGATATTGCGACGGCGAGGAAGCTTAGCCGTGGCATGAAGGGGGCCGACGTTCTTCTGCTCCATGCCTTGTTAAACCACCATCTGGGCCCGCCCGACGATCAGCTTCCGGTCGAGGGCCCCGAGGCGGAGGTCTTCGGTGCCCGCACCGAGGCGAAAGTGAAGAGGTTCCAGGAGATCAACCGAATCGATATCGGCACCCGGTATTTCAAAGACGGTGTCGTCGGGCAACATACTTGGAAAGTGCTCAACGAAGCGCAGCTAGTGACTCTGGACGTTCTAGCCACTCCGACTCTGAAGCTTAATCCGCCGACGTTTCCCAGCCGTCCCAACAATTTTCCGCCTCCGTCCCCGCGAACCCTTCCGGTGCCCAAGCTGACTCTCGACGACAATCTTGGCTTTGCCATTCAGGTTCAGGCCGGTGAGCAGGGCACGTTCCCCCTGACCGGCGGGGGCGTCACGGGATCGCACGCGCTGCAGGTGGTCGCGATCATGCTCAAGAAGAAGGACAAGGACAGTTTTCACCCCGAGCTCCAACTCGGGCCGACCATCCTGGCTAACCGCGGTCCTGGGGCGGACAGCAAGACAGACTTGGGATTCCTCGCCATCTTGAACTTGGCCAACATGCCGGGATCCGCGGGACGTTTCAACTGGTCGATACAAGCGCAGTTGGCGCTGCTCAAGAGCCTCAGCAACCGCGGAGGATCCGGCCAGCTTTCTATTCTTGGCGCGGCGAACCTCAACATCATCAAGGATGGCAGCCTGCAGGCAACCACACAACTCGGTCCCGTGATTGAAGCCGATCCGCCCACATCCGACAACGGCAACAAATGGGGATTAAAAGCGGGGGTCGGCGCCTTCTTCGGTCTGACCGGCACCCTCAACCTGTTTTGAGGGGGCTGGCCCATCCAAACCTCGGCTGCCCCACGCTTCGCGGTGTTCGAAGCGTGGGCACGATGCTGTAGAAATCTGGAGATCTTGACGTTCAATGCCACGCTGAAGTCTCGGAGTATAAAATCTCCTGCTGCGGTCAGCACAAATGCCCAGCCTTCGAAAACCGCGAAGGCTGGGCAGCCGATGTGATAAGCGCCCAGGCATAAAAGTCGAAGGTGGGCCACGGCGGGTGGCCCGGTCTAACAATCACCTCGATCCTGAGGGTACCCCGTCCAAGCTTGGCTTGGGCGGGGCTTTTTCTCCGGCTCCAGTTCCCCACCCTAACGTCGCAAAGAAAGCGGCACTAGAATATTCACCCTGCCGTCTCTAGGCAAGCTTTGACCTTCTCCAAAATTCAGTCCTGAAGTAGTATCTCGTCATATTCCGGTCGACAGCCACACGCTCAGGTTCAGAGGAGGAGTTGCGATGAACCCGTGGATCTGCGCATCGTTGATTGCTTTTTTCGGAGGGCTAGGGGGCGTGGTAAACGCTCTGCTTAGCGACAATGGCTTTGCCTTGCCGCGGAAGGAGTCTGGCGTATGGTGCCCAGGCGCTGTCACGAACATCCTGGTTGGTGGTTTCGCAGCCTTTTCCTCTTGGGCTTTCTACGGCTCCGGCGCGTCCATCGAGCTTGCCGATCGGAGTCTACGCTCGGTGATTAGTCTCAGATTCTCCGCCTTGGCGGGGGCCTTTCTCGTTGGAGTTGCGGGAGCCAAGTGGATCACCAACGAAGTTGACAAGCGCTTGTTGAAGGAAACCGTCAAGGTGGCTGTTAGCAGCGAGAAGTTGCCGAAGGAACAAACTGAGCACATTACTGAAGGCTCGGCGAGGCAGGTCTTACATGAGGTCAAAGAAGCCTGTGCGATGTGCGCAGCCTCTGATGCTGCCTAAGCGCAGGTTTTGTGTCGCCTACTTCCTCTCCGCACCAGCTCTAAGCTGGTGGCCCCGCCCAGGCGGCTGGCCCACCCTTTCCGCAGGGGAGTATAAGCCCGGGGTGCCCCCTCCTTTCGCCGTTTTCTGCGAAAGGGTGCAGGCACGGGCTTCAATCCAAGGTCCTCCAGCGCATGATGTACAGGTTCGAGGTTTCCACCCCTTGCACAAGCTCAGGGCAGGCTCTTGCAAAACAACGCAAGGGTGGGGCACCCTCAGTCGTGGTGATCCTGAGAAAACCAGGGACTGGACCATCCGCCATGATCGGGAGGAAACAATGTCGAGCGCAACGAGACCCACCGTAACGCTGCATGTAGTTGCAAGCCTGGATGGCTTCATCGCCAAGAAGGACAACAGTATTTCGTGGATGGACAGTTCTGACGTCTACGAAAGAGGGGTTACTGACGACGGCGCTGAGGTCATCCAGTCGATAGACTGCTACGTGCTGGGTTCTCGCACCTACGAGCACGCGCTGCAACTCGGCTGGCCCTACGGCGACACTCCGACGGTCGTGATGACAAGTAGAAAACTGCCGTCCACGAGGAAGAGCGTGGAGTTCTACTCAGGCGACCCCAAGAGATTGGTGGATCAGATACTCGCGCCTCGATACGGAAACATCTGGCTGGTGGGAGGGGCCAGGTTAGGCCAGAGTTTTCTCAGGCTCGGTTTGGTGGATGAAATCAGATTGATGATAGCGCCGGTCCTATTGGGTGACGGATTGCACCTGTTCGGGGATTCCGGTACGGAGCAGAAGTGGCATCTGAAGAACGTAGTCGCTTACAAAAACGGCTATGTTGATTTATCGTACCGGCGCCAATCAACCGACTCCTAGCCCGGAACGCGCCCTCAGCCCCTGAAAAACGCGTAAAAGCCCGGTCTATCTCAGGTTCCCGGACACTCCTATTCCACCCACCCCATCACGCGCGATCTTTCGCAACCTAAGGAACTGCGGCCTACTTCACCCCTTTCTCCGGGTTCCACGAGCCCTGCAGCTTGCGCACGTAGACGATCTGCCCGACGTGGTAGCCATTGTGAGTGCAGATATTGCCAATCGTGATTGCCATGGCCGCCAGCTTCGGCTCGTCCGCTGATTCGACAAGCTTCTCCAAGTCTGTCATCACTTGATCGAGCTGCTTGACCGTCTCGTTCCACTGCTTGTCATCAAACTTCGTGAAGGTTTCATCGTTGTTGCCGCTGAACTTCTCCAGCGACTTTCCCTGCAGCTTTTCCAGGTTGCGCCGATTCCAGAACAGCAAGTGATAGGCGAGCTGTCCAGCCGAGTGCCCTCCGCCTTGCGGCTGCCAATTCGCCTGCTCCGCAGTGAGTCCGTCGACCGCCACGTTGATGGGCACAAACCAGTCTGCCTGATTGTGAGTCGTGTGCAATTCGTGCAGCAGGATGCTGCGCAACGTCGCCGGCACTTGCTGGCTCTGTGCCTGACAGAAAGAAGACAACATCACAAAAAGAATCGAAGACATGACCGCGATTGCACGCTTCATCAGAGCTGCTCCTTTAACGTTGTGTGAGAAGCCTGCTAAAGATAGACGCATTCTCCGTGAGATACGTTAGCAGGGGGCGAGGCAGCGGCGTGGCGACATGTTCCTAAACACATTGGGGCGGACGCATTCGTTCTCCCCCGCCCCTGGTGTCATCCTGTCTATAACAACGACGGCGGTGTCAAGGTACACGAATTCGTCGACGCCTTGGGGTTTGAAGTAGCGCCATTTCGCTCTCGTTGGGGTTTTGATTTTTTTCACGATGACCAAGACTCGCGCATTCACGTTGAATCACGGGTGGCAGCCTTGCTGCTCCACCAACCATCTATTCGGTCGCAACTTCGACCATGATTGTTCGTTCAAACTCCCGGACTTTTCCCGGGAGGCAGGCGCCCACTCAAACGCACGGCTTTAAACCACAGCCACAGGATGACTCGGGCTACTCTGCATGCGAGTGGCGGAATACGGCTGCTCGGTTTTCCACATCCAGTACAGACGCACCGCCAGTTTGCGCGCTACCATCACCTTGGCCACAGAAGAATGTTTTCTGTGTTTCAGCCTTTGGTAGGCGCGCTTTAACTCTGGTACCAGACGGGCCGCGCTCTGGCCCGCCTCCACCAACAGACTGCGTAACATCGGATTGCCTTGTTTGCTGATCGATCCCAAGCGCTGCCGGCCGCCGCTGGAATGCTCGGCGGGATTCAGTCCCAGGTAACTGACCACTTGGCGGCTGCGGGCGAAGCGCCCGATCTCTCCCAGGGTGAGCGAATACGCCAGAGCGGTAATGGGTCCTACCCCGGGATGAGTCTGCAGCAAGCGGGCCACAGCGTCTTTCTGGGCCGCCTCCCGCGCCGCCTGATCCAACTTCTCGATCCGGGGATCAAGATCGTCCAGCAAGGCCAGTAACTCTTCCCGCCGTTGCGCAGTCCAGCCGGTGAGCGCTAGGGCTTCCAGCTTTTCTCTTCCCGTCTGCGTCCACAGCTTGCGCTTCTGTTGCACTCCCTGGTTTAGCGCCAGATGCTGCAACTGGTTCTTCACCTGCCGCCTCATCCCCACCAGCTTGTGGCGATGCAACAGCAACTGCCGCAGGTCCCGCTGTTCCAGACTCGGCACCCAGATCCGCGGGAACCGCTTCTCCAGCAGCAACTGCAACAGCAGTTCAGCATCTCTTCGATCCGTCTTCTGCTTGCGTACCTCCAGGGCCCGGATCTTGCCCGCATCTCCCAGCCACAACTCATGTCCCAGCCTGGCCAGTAGACGCTCGAACCAAAACGTGTTTCCGCAAGCTTCCATCCCCACCAGCACCGGCCCTTGCAACTGGCTGTAGAACGCCACCGCTTCGGCCGCTGCCAGCCGCTTTTCGGTCTGCTCCCCGGTCTCAGTATCGACCATAGCAATCTGTTGGAAACTCGGATGAAAATCACAGCCTATAATCTTCATTGGCGGCTCCTTTCGCTCCGAGTCTTGGTTCTTCGCAAAAACTCAAGTTTACTCGGTGCCCGCGAGGAGCCGTCCTTGTTATCCAATCAAGCGTAGCCGTTCTTCAGGCGGAGCGAAGGATCTCAGTCTTATCAGCTATCAGCCGTCTGCCGGCGGACGGATCGGCGCCGACGCTTTGAACAGCGCGAAGGGCGGGGCAACCAGCCCTGATCCACGGTCACTTTCGCTAAACAACCTGGATGCGAAACACGCAGCGAGTGCTGCCGCGCAGGATCGACTCTTCCAATTCCGCTGTGACCGGCTTGCCCAGGATGGCCGCGTAGGTTTGTTTCTGCCAGCCCAGAGTACACTCGCACTGGTCGGACGGGGTCAGTCGTTCATCGACCAACGGGCAGGTGCAGGTCTTCGATCGGTCGAAGATCCGGATGGTTCCGGTCTTCTCGTTATATTCGGTTTTTTCTACCCATCCACTGGGCGCTTGAATCGCAGCCAGAAAGCCGCGAATGTCATTCTTGTATTTGTCATAGGTGATGGCGCGGAACTGGTCGGCACAGACGCGCCCCAAGCGTTCAAAGATCCTCTTTCTGGTGGCTTCGTCGACCTCTTCGTCCAGGATGCCAAGCAATTTTGCATACCGGATCCGGATCGCTTCCCGCTGTGCCTTCAGTGCGTCGACCTCTGAGTTGCCAGACTGGGCCGCGGCTGTCTCAGTCGCTGACAGCGCTACCAAAGAACACGAACACGCGCCCATGGCACAGCACTTCATAAACTCACTTCGCGTAATATCAGCCATGATTGCCCTCATATGAACAACATTGCCCAAGCTCCAAATCGTTCACTCAGAACCTCACCGAAATCGCCGTATTTTCTTTAGCACGACCCGGGGAAGAAAGATGTGATCTCACGCGGGGTTTGTTTCTGTGGCGGGTGGCCGGCATAAACAATCTCCTCGATCCTTGATCGATGTGGGGTCGGACACTCCTGTCCGACAAAGCCCCGCTCGCGAGAGAGGGGCTTTTTTCTGGTCTGGTCGCCCCCGTGTTGGCTATGATCTTGCGCTGGCAGAGGGAGGCACCATGGCCAAAGATTTTGACAAAGAACTAGAGGTGATGAAGATGTACACCGCCAATGCGAGCCTTTACATAAAGCTGAGTACAGCCGCACTGGCACTTACCGTAACGTTTCCCAAGGAGATACTGAAGATCGATAAACCCGTCGTGGATTCACGCATAGTGTTCATTTGGGTAGGGTTCCTGGTTGCGATCGACGCAGGGGCCTTGGAGAATCTCTTGCCAGACGGGGCGGGTTTTCTCTTTTGGAATTGGCTCGCCGATCGTTGCGGCCTCGTCTATGGCGCAATGCTGCTCACCTTCTACGCGAGTGCATCGCTCTTCACCTGGAATGCCATCCATTCAATTTCAAGATAAGAAGCGGGATGTCGCAGCCTCGCATCGCAACGACCGGGGTTGCCCCGGCGCTTCGCGGTGTTCGAAGCGTGGGCACCACGGGCTCCGACGCCCGTGCGATCTCGCCCCTCTCTTCCACAGGTTTCCAGAGCTGAAAGCTGTGACATCTGACCTTGCCTTCCACAGCCTCATCGTCCGATCATAGCTAGAGCCGAGAGGCGGAGGCGAGGAAACGTGGCATCATCTAAGTACTTTATCGGCAATATCCTAGTTGTAAGTTATTGCCGCTCAATATTTTGCCAGCACGCAACCATATCCATCCCCTGCAATTCCGCAGAAACAAATATTTTACCGGAAAGGCCGAAAAAAAGTGAGATGTAATCTCCTCCTAACCCCCCTGTTCTCAAGGTTTTCCCCGCAAATTATTGAGCCCGTGGGACTATTTCGCGATTTTCCCCTCAATGATTCCAATAGATCGAGGGGGAGGGGGTGAGGGGGTACCACGTCCGACAAGTTTCCCAAATTGGTCCTGCGACCAGCCGACCAATCCCGCATCTCTGCAGTGTACGATTCAGCACTCCCGCACAAACCACCATGCCTGCTCACCGCTATCGCGTAGTCGACGTCTTCACCAAAACGCCGCTGGAAGGAAATCCGCTCGCGGTATTTCCGGATGGCTCCAACATTGACGGCGCCACGATGCAGAAGATCGCTAAGGAGCTGAACCTGTCCGAAACCGTCTTCATCCTGCCGCCAACTCGTCCCGCCGCCGCGAAACTCCGGATATTCACTCCAACTTACGAAATGGACTTCGCCGGTCATCCCACGATCGGCGCGAGCTTCGTCGCTCTGCAGGAAGGGATTGTTCCCAGAAACACCGACCACTTCGCGGTCGAGGAAAACATCGGCCTGGTTCCCATTCGGGTCGAAGCGACTCCCATGAATGGCCCCGCGCAAGAAGCCCGTCCACGCATCTGGCTAACAACTCCACCCATCCAGTATCAGCAGACCTTCGATCGGGCTCTGTGCGCCAGAGTGCTCGGACTCCAACTCGACGACCTTCTTCCCACAACGCCTCAGCTTCTGACCGCGGGCAATCCCACAATCTTCATCGCCCTCAAGAACAAAGACGCAGTCGATCGCGCCTGGCTCGACCGCTCCGGCGCCATCGAACTACGAGGCGGAGACAGGCGCCCGCTCTGCGTCTTCATCTTCACTCCAACATCAGACGGCGCGTATTCGAGGATGTTCGCCCCAGAACACGGGGTCGTTGAAGATCCCGCAACCGGCAGTTCGACCGGCCCTTTGGCCGCCTACATGAGTCGCTCAGGCCTGGTTTCGTCGCCACGATTCGTGAGCGAGCAAGGCACAAAGATGGGCCGCCGCAGCCTGCTGCACGTCGAGATCCGAGGCAAGGACGGACATAACGAAATCGACGTCGGGGGATACGTCACTCCCCTGGTCGAAGCGACGATGACGCTGTGAGCCGAACACTCGCCGGTCGTCGCCGCGGCCATCACTGCGCGGAACTTTCCCTAGTCCCTTCCGTACATTCCCTTGCCGCACCCATCTCCTCGAAAGCGAGATCCTCATGAATCGACGGCTACTCCAGTTCCCGATCCTGCTGGTACTGACATTCCTCGCTTGTTTTGTTTGGAGTGCCAGCGCACAAACCGTTCTCCCGCTCGACAAAATCCAGAATCAGGAGGAACTCAACCAGACCGTCACCGCGCTCGATGCCGCAGTGTTCGACGCCTACAACCACTGCGACCTGGAGAAGTTCGCGTCTCTTTTCGCGGATGACGTGGAGTTCTACCACGATCAAGCCGGCGTCACGCTCGGCAAAGTCGCCTTGACCGACGCCGTCAAGAAGAACATCTGCGGCAAGGTCACGCGCGAACTCGTGCCTGGGACTCTGAAGGTCTATCCCATGAAGGGATATGGCGCGCTCGAAACTGGCATTCACCGCTTCCACCATCCCGGTCATGAAGACACAGAAGGGGTGGGCGAAGGCGAGTTCATTCATCTATGGCAGTACAAAGACGGAGCCTGGAAGATCACGCGCGTCATCAGCTACGACCACCACAGCGCAAAGAAATAGGCCTTCGCGCCGCAAACTCAGCGGCCTTGGCAAGCGGTGAGACCTCGCGAAATAACCGTGCGAATCCGCAAATACAGGGTATGATTACAGTGTGCCCTACATTTCGGAACATCTCTCCAGCCTACGCCAGGAAATTACGGATTTACGCGACATGAATGCGCGATGCTCGGAAAAGGGCGCCCACACGGCGCTCGACCAGACCGCTCTTGAGTTGCGCACTAACCGCCTGCGGGAGATCAAGCAGGAACTGTCGAAGATGCTCAATCCTCCCGACGACCCTAAGGTGTGGTGGGAACGATTCCGCAACCGTCCGACAGCTTAGCCCCAGAAGCAATCCATGGCGTTTTAAGCGATATACGAGGTCGCGTCAGGGGACTTCTGTCCCTTCGGCGGCGAGCTTTTGGGCGACGCTGCTGAGTGTGGCATCGAACCCTTCCCCATTGGCGATGCCGCCTTGGGCCATGTCCTTGCTGCCTCCACCGCGCCCGCCGAGCGCAGACATGGTTTCTTTCATCAGCGCCCCCATGTCGAATGGCTGACCTGCGGATTGGGCAAAGACCAGCGACGGTTGCGGCGAGGTCGTGGCCAAGAGTGCGACCACGTTGGCGGAAAGCCGAACCAGTCTCTGCGCCAGCAGCTTGACCGAGTTCAGATCACGGTCGGCGAAGGTGCGGACGACCAACTTGCGCCCGTTGGCTTCGGCCGCCTCCGCCAGCAGCGTCGCGGCCTGAGCGGAGGCGAGTTCTTCGAGCGACTGCTCCCGCTGCTTGCGCAGCGACCTGATTTCGTCGAGCGACTTGCCGATTAACTGCGGGACATCGTAGATGTGCGCGGACAACAGCGCCGCCGATTCCGTCAGTACCGTGAAATCGCGCCGCGCCGTCGCCACCGCGCGCTGGCCCGCGACGAATTCCACCCGCCATCCCTGGCGAACCGTCTCCGCCTTGCGCAGCAGGACGCAGCCGATCTGGCCCGTTTGCCGCACGTGCGTGCCGCCGCAGGCGGTGAGGTCAAAGTCGCGAATGTCGATAAGGCGCAGTTCGTCGCGCTCGGCGGGCTGAAGTTTGCGCAAGCCCAGGCTCGCCGCTGCGTCACGCGTCACGAAACGGATATCCACTGTCCGGTTCTCGAGGATGATCTCGTTCGCCAGGCGCTCGGCGGAACCGATCTGCTCTTTCGTCAGCGTCGGCGTGTCGAGATCGATCGAGCAGTAGTCATCGGCCATGTGGAACGAAACCGTCGGCATGTTGAAGAGCCGCACGAATGCGGCAGACAGCACATGCTGTCCCGAATGTTGCTGCATGTGGTCGCGGCGGCGCTCCGGGTCAATCAGGCCACGGACGCGGGTTCCCGGCTGCACATCCTTCACCGGCGCTTCCAGGTAGTGGACGACCTTGCCATCTTCGGAGTCGGCAACTTCGGTGACGCGGAGTTTGGAGCCATTAGGGAGTTCGATCGAGCCGGTATCGAAGACCTGTCCGCCACTGGTGGGATAAAAAGCGGTGCGATCCAGAATCAGTGCGGGGCGCGGGCTTTGGGTCACATCCTGCACTTCGGCGTCGAAGTCGTAGAGGAAAGAATCGTGGTAGTAGAGGCGCGTAGTCATGGAAAGACATTTTAACCACAGAGGACACGAAGGAACACGAAGGAGGACTTAGAAACGGTCGCCCCGGTAATAAGGCCGATAGATTACTCTCATCGATAATTTTCCAAATGAGTTCTAGTAAGGTCCGATGATGCCGCCGATGTGGCGAGCGGCCGGCTTCGGTTGCGCGGGCTTAGCGGACAAGAGTGTCCGCTCCACATTATGGCTTGCGTCCAGCACGTCGAGATACTTTAAGCCGCTGCCCGTGTTGAACAGGACTACGGTGTCTTCGCGCCGGAAGAACCCGCTGGCTAGCAGCTTGCGGTAGGCAACCAGGCACGCGGCACCTTCCGGAGCGGCGAAAATTCCTTCCACTTTCGCCCAGTGACGTGTAGCTTCGAGAATCTCTTCGTCCGTCGCGGCGACAGCCGTGCCCTTACTCCGTTTGAGTACGTCGAGAATGAGGTAGTCACCGTAAGGCTTGGGCACGCGCAGACCGGAAGCGAGAGTCGCAGCATTGGGCCACGCCTCAGACGCGGATTTGCCCTCGTCCCACGCCTTCACAATCGGAGCACAACCCGACGCCTGCACGGTAACCATCTTCGGGCGGATCGAGCCGATCCAACCCAGAGCCTCCATCTCCTCAAAGGCCTTCCACATGCCGAGAAGTCCCACTCCGCCGCCCGTGGGATAGATAATGCCCTGCGGCACTTTCCAGCCGAGTTGCTCCGCGACCTCGTATCCCATGGTTTTTTTGCCTTCGACGCGGTAGGGCTCTTTGGTGGTGGAGACGTCGAACCAGCCGTCTTTTTTCCAGAAGCTTTCTTGCCTCAATTCGGCTACCTTGCGGGCGCAGTCGCTGATCAGGCCGTCGACCAGCGTTACATGCGCGCCGTAGTAGTCGCACTCGATGCGGTTCGCGGCGGGCACATCTTTCGGCATGAAGATGTGAGCTTCAAGGCCTGCAGCCGCGGCGTAGGCCGCAAGCGCTCCGGCGGCATTTCCGGCCGAGGGGATCGCCAACTTCTTCAGGCCGAAGTGTCGAGCCATGGTGACACATGCGGATAGTCCGCGCGCTTTAAAGGATCCGGTCGGATTGAGGCCTTCGTCCTTGATGAAGACGTTGGGATATTCGCGGCTCGGCAACATGGGAGTAAAACCTTCGCCGAGCGAGACCGGATCGGCTTCGGGCAGGATGGCGTCGTAGCGCCACATGGTGGGAGCGCGTCCCGCCAGGCGTCCGGCAAAGAACGTACGCTTGATCTGCGGGAGATCGTAGCGGGCATATAGGACGCCCGCGTCTTTGGGACAAACCGATTGCGGACGATCCGCGGGATAGTGTTCGCCGCAGCGGGTGCATTCCAGATGCGTCAGCATGCCGAATGCGAGTGTACCGAGAAGCAGTACCCTGTTACCAGTACCCGGTACCCAGTTATCAGTTCAATGCTCACTCTCCCGGCATAGTTGGATCAGATTTGGCGGTGGGCTTCACTTCGTCTTTGGTTGCCATGGCGGTCTTGAAGCCGCGAATGCTTTCGCCGAGGCCTTTGCCGAGTTCGGGGAGTTTTTTGGGGCCGAAGACGAGCAGGGCAATTCCAGCGATGATCATCAGGTGCATGGGTTGAAATAGGCCTTCGAACATTGGTCCTCTCTTCGTGGTTTCATGTTTGTCTGAGAGAGGCGCGGGCGTGCTAAAGGGCCCGCGCTCTCCCTGATTTGACCGTCTGACGTTGTTCGCAAATTGCGACGGTCTCAGTGCCAAATCTCACCGACCGCCGCGGCGGGCCTCGTCGGCGTCTTCGGCCAAGTCGCGAAGGTACTGCATGAACTGTTTTGACTGGCCAATGAAGAGGCCGTCATTGGTGAGGGCGTTCAGAGTGGCCCCGGCCGCACCGTTGGTCTCAGTGGGTCGAATGATCGAGACCGGCGGGAAATGGCGGCTCAGGAATGTGGTCGGTTCGGGCATGATGAGGTTGGTCTGGAAATCCTCACCGCCGAACGGTGGGGAATTCAGATCAGGGAAGGTAACCGAGACGCCGGTGACCGGATCAATCACATTGGCTGCCGGGGGCGCGTTTCCCGCTTTGTCGTGCCAGGTTTGGAAGTGGCAGATTTCTGTCCCGCCAATGCTCAGCAGGATGCGCAAGACCTCCACGTTTGTGGCACGCTGTGCCAGTTGAGGATAGAGGCTTGAACCGCCCTGCTCGATCCAGGGGAAGTGAAAGCCCGCGGTATTGGCCACGGCCTGGAGGAATGCTGAATCGTTGACATCGGCGTCAGTTCTGGGGATCGCGGTGTGCTTTCCAACTGCAAGAGTAGGAATGGCGTTGCGAAACTTGTCACCCAAATCCGGATTTCCGGTGCGGCTGCGATAGCGCGTCCACCAATCGGTGTGGACGGTGAGCTTGGTCAGGTTGGTAAGACGACCGAAAGTTTTGTTCGATCCAGTGGCCTGGCTGGAAGGCAGCGTACGGAAGGCGTCGAGGTTGACGGTGTCAGCACCCTTGGACGCGAGATAGGCATTCAAGAAGGCTTCGTGACTGAGTTCGTCTTCGGTGTTGTCGGAAATGTACTGGTCCATGTCTCCATCAAGCTGCTTGATGTCGTTGGTATAGTCGGCGTTTCCTCCGGTTGCCTGGGAGGGATAGCCGGGAATGAGCTTACTCGCCAATTTCGAGACTTCCCCGTCCTGGACGCCGGCGAGTTCGTTGTACTGCAGCCAGATATCGCTTTCGATAATTTCCGCGGCGGCGACAAAGCGGAGGATGGCGGCGTCTCCCCTTCTCAGCGAACCGCTGCGTTCTTCCGCGTTGGCAGCAACGCGCAACAGTGGCGCGGCCGAAAGCGCCGCGCCAGCAACGCCGAGGCCTTTCAGAAAGGAACGGCGTTCGATCGCGCGCGGTGCTTGAGCGTTCGGCTCATTGGTGGGTAGGTCAGAGGGTTGGAGGTCCTCGTGATTCATGGTTCTGCTCCTGATTTTTAAGAATGGCGTTGAAGTTCGAAGCAGGGACTGCGAAGTCAACGTGAGGGCAGAATAGGATCGCGGGCGCGTGATGGTGTCATTAGAAGGTTAGAGAGTTGTCAAAGGATAGTCTCGTTACGAAATCCGCCACCCCTTCGACTTTGAAAATCCCCATTTCTCGCGCAAAGAACGCGCGAGAAATGGGGCACCCGGCGACGAAACGCGGTTACGCGGCCATCTCGTAGAGGAACTCGACGTAGGAGCGCACGGCGCCGTCCATGCCGAGAACTTTGGGGTTGGCGGATTCGATCAGGTAGTACTCGTCGGGCGCGTGCGCGCCGGCGCCGTGACCGAGGCCGAAACCGCCGGCCGGCAGGTGCAGCGGATCGCCCGTGAACACGTATCCCGGCCACGATCCTGGACTGCGCGGAAGCACGATCGGGTCGACGCCTTTCGCGCGATAGACCTTCAGCTCGGTTTGAATGATTCGGGCATCGACTGAAGTACTATTGGGATCATAGCCGCCGGTCATGTTGACCTCGACATCGCTGAATCCCTGCTTGGCCAGATGGGCCTTCAGCGCGGCAAGAGCCTCCGACGCGGTCATGTCGGGAACCAGGCGGAGATCGAGCTTGGCGACGGCCCGATGCGGCAGAATGGTCTTGCCGCCGGGACCGGTGTAGCCTCCAACCAGGCCTTCGATGTTCACCGTGGGCTGGGAGAGAAGCATCTCGATTGAATCCTGCCAGCCGACATCATTGATCCAGTGCGTAACACCGAACGCCTTCTTCGCGAGGCCTTCATCCATGCGCTGGGCCGCCGTGGCGATCATCTGCTTTTCGGCGACGGAGAGCGGACGGGCTTTCTCGGCAAAGCCTGCAATGGCCGGGGTGTTGCCATCGGCGGAGACCAGAGTATTCAGAGCGTGGACCAGGCGCCACGCGGGGCTATCCACGCGAGCTTTCTCACTGGAGTGTACGTCGTGGGTTGGACCGCGTCCCCAATGCTCGCCGCTCGAGACCAGTTCCAGTTCGATCACGCCCTTGGCGCCCAGCACGACCGTAACGCTGCCATCCAGATCCTGCGAAGCTTCCGGCAGAAATATTCCGTCTGTCTTCTTGAGCGCTGCGACGACCTCGGGGCGATGCACGATCTGGGCAAAGTGCGGCGAGCCAATCTCCTCCTCGCCCTCGGCGACGAAGACAAAGTTCACCGGCATTCTGCGTCCGGCTCCGCGGATGGCGTGCAAGGTGGCGAGGAACGTGGCTTCCGGCCCCTTCTGATTGACCGCGCCGCGGCCGATCAGGACTTTACCGAGGCCGGGCTTGTCGACCAGAGCGGCGTCCCACGGGGGCGAGGACCACTCCGAGGGCGTGACCTGCTTCACGTCATACATGAAGTAAATGCCGATGGTGCGCGGAGCACCGGCATCCAGCGTAGCGAAGATGCCCGGCTGGCCGTCGGTTGGAATCTTGGACACGGATTGAAAGCCGGCGTCGCGCAGCATCTGCATCGTGAGTTCACAGCCTTCATTGACTCCGCGGTTCTCGGCGGCAATTGAAGGTTGGTGAATCCAGGTTTGCAGGCGCTTTACCGATTCGTCGTGACGTTTTTTGATTTCAGCCCAGACGGGTTCCAGGTCGGCCTTTTCGGCATGTGAGAGGCGCGGAAGACTCAGGGCGGCGGCAGCAGCGGCAGATCCAACAACGAAGTCTCGGCGATTCATGCCCGAGAGGGTACCGCGAGCGCGGACCGATGTCTACCGGGTATGCGTTACGCGAGGAAAGCGTCCAGGCGGGCGAACCGAGAAACCAATTCGGCCCGCCGGTCGGCGAGGCCGATCGCCGATCAATGCTCGGTATTTACGCCGACTTCTTTTCCGTCGGGCAGAACTCGATCACCTTTCCCCGCTGTTGAGGGGGAATCCACTGCACGCGTTTGCGGAAGTTACTCGGTATATAAAACTCAATTACCTGCGCCACAATTTTTTCCTACCCTTCGTTTTTTCGATTTCGTATTGCATTGGCGTTACGCCGGTTGTCGCTTATGCGTGGCCCTGCCACTCCCATCCGCACTGACAGCAGACCGAGTCACACAATCGCAGCTTTTTTAGAAGCGCCTTGCACACCGCGCATGACCTCATCCACATGGTTATTCTCCATAACACTGGCTACATCGGTTGGAGGCGCGGATCGTTTCCAGGATGCGACAGGGTTGTCATTTGAATGTCAAACTATTGTTCGCAACTCCCCATTCGACGTGCCCATGAGTATTGTGCCCGTTGGGGCAGGACCGTTTCACATCTGTGCAGTCCGATCCCGGCGCCGTGGAAAAGGGGGCTTCCGGCGGCCGAGTAGAATCAAAGGAAAGTTGAGCCGATTGCTCTTGATCCTCTTGCTCTTGATCCTCTTAGACCGTCACGTTGACAAGGACCGGAGCAGCCTACGATCCATTCGAGCGGGTAGAGGGCAGGTCTGCATTCGCCAGGGTAACGTCCGCCTCAGCGTTGTTGGTTGTTCAACAGATTGCTGGGCAGGCGGAGGCAAAAAGGGTAGCATGTCGGCACTAGCAGTTATCAGAATCTCGGACCGCGCCATCCGAGCCATTTTGCCTGCGTCGTTGGTTTAGCAAGTAAGGGGCCCTGAAGATGGGACGAACACAATATGCCTGGCGCAAACTCTATGTGTCAGCTCTGCGAGAATCCGATCCGGAAGAAAGGATCGCTCGCACTAAGAGGGCAATCACCGCCCTAGAACGACGCTATGCGGAATGGGGGACAACCCCCGGGACGCCCGCCGAACTGAAAGCCATCCAGAAGGCTATCTCTGACCTTCAGGGGTTGCTGAAAGAGAACCAGGCCTCGCGACGTGCTTCGTGACGGGTTACAGGACCCGGGAATGAACCACGGTCGCACGCCGGGCTTGGCCCAGGCGAGACAGCCGAGGCGGCTGTCCCCACATGGGCGGGCCTCAGCTACCTCGCTTCCAGTACTGGCAGCGTGAGGCGGCCGCTGAGGCCGCCGATGATGGCTCCGACGACGAGGGTGGCCACGAACGTATAGCTGGCCTCGATCAAAAGCAGGTCGCGGGGCAGAACCAAGGTTGAGGGCAGCGTCACCACCAGAACGGCAGCCCAGAGCAAGGTTGAGGAAAGGATTCCCCGCCAGACGCCTTTGCACGAAAGCCAGATCTGCAGCCAGGCGACTCCGTAGGCAAAAAGCAGGCAGGCGGCGACACTGAGCAGGTGCGGGGAGTACCAGAGAACCATCTGCTTCAATTGCGCCGGAGTCAGACCCAGAGCGGTCATCCAGCGGGCGCGAAACAGGTACTGGGAGTGCCAGACCAATCCCACGTACCAGGCTGCAAAGGCGGCCAGTAACACGGGAAGATGATAGATTGGGCCGCTCCTGGGAGCCGGTACTTCGCCAAGCGTGTAGGGTTCGTTACGCAGGGCCTCAGGCAGGCAATCCTGTCCGCACTTGATGCGCTCCGGCCAGCGAGTGCAGTCAGCCAGCCGGAACTGGGGAGTGCCGCGGAGTCCAGTAGCTGCGGAACGCATGGCATCGATGGTGACGCCGACTTCCCGGTGCGTCTCGGGGCAGGTAACCGCGCGAGGAGCGGAATATTGATGGTGGATTTCGCGTCCCCAGAGCGCGGGCATCAGAAGCAAGAGGCCACAACCAACGAGAACTAGAAGGAACCAGAAAAGCAGCAGCATGACGCACCTCCCGGGTCAGCGATGGAGTTAGAGAGCGGGCGTTCTAAGGGCATCGTAGGGCGGGTACGATGCACGGTCTGTGAGCAGAATCACATTCAGTCGTCTCCTGCTACGTCGGTAGCCACCAGCATCTTTGGCAAGTTTCGTTTAGTATTTGTGCTCCAACTCGCTTCGCGGAGATAGGGAATGAAAACGTTTCTGGTCGGGCTGATCCTCGGATTAGTAGCGGTTCCTGCCGTGGTCTATTTCTATTTTGCTTCTGGGAGCGCGCCGGTAGCGACGTCGGCGCCGCCAATGCCGTTTGAGAAGATGATGGCGCGCATGGCGCTGCAGGCGCGGCTGGATAAGGAAATGCCGAAGTCGGTGCCCATCGGCGCCGATGAAGGCGCCTATGCGGCCGGTGCTCAGGTTTATAAGCAGCATTGCGCCGTGTGCCACGGACTGCCGGGGCAAGCGCAGACGGCCATCGCCAAGGGGATGTTTCCCGAACCGCCGGTGCTGTTGGAGGGAAAAGGCGTAACGGACGATTCTCCCGGAGAAACCTATTGGAAGGTCGCGGGAGGCATTCGAATGACGGGGATGCCGGGCTTCGGTAAGACGCTCTCGACGACGCAGATGTGGCAGGTGAGCCTGCTGCTGGCCAACGCTGACAAGCTGCCCAAGTCGGTAAAGGATAGTCTGGCGCCGGCGGCGCCGGCCAACGTGATGACGCTGAGTCAGGCAGTGAAGAAGTAGAGTTTCAAGCGTCCGCTTTCGCTGCGTTGCGTTGAAAATCCTCACTTCTCGCGCGTGCTATAGTGCGACTCGGATGGGATCGTTTCTCTTTTTTGCTTTTTCGTGGTGGGCGATTCTGCTGCGGGTCGTGGCCATCGTCCACTTCATCCGGCGGCGGCCGAATTTTTTCTGGATTTGGGTGATCCTGTTTCACTGGGTGGGGGCGCTCGTCTATATCGCGGTCGAAGTTATTCCAGACGCCGGGCTGCTGCGGAGTTCGTTTCAAGTGTTCCCGCGCTGGAAGAGGATCCGCGAACTGGAGCAAGCCATCCTCGATAATCCCTCGGCGGGAAACTACGAAGAACTGGGACTGCTCTACCTGGACGACGGCAACTTCGCCCAGGCCCGCGCATGTTATGACAAGGCGATTGCCTCCCGGGCCGACGATGTAGACGCGTTCTACCGGCGCGGTGTCGCCGAAATTGAACTGGGGGACTTTGCGGCGGCCGTGCCCGACCTGGAATGGGCCGTGAGTTCCGATGCAGATTATGACTTCCACCGCGCCAAGGGACTGCTCGCCTGGGCCTACGCGCAGACCGGGCAGGCCGAGAAGGCGAACGCGATGTTTCGGGAGGCGACGCGGATCTCCACTATTTCTGAGACTTATTACCACTATGCGCTGTTTCTACAGTCGCAGGGACGCCTGGCCGAGACCCGGGTCTGGGTGCAGAAGATTCTCGACAAGAAACCAACCATGCCGGGATATCTGCGTCGGCGCGAGCGGCCATGGTTCCGGAAGGCCAGCTCGTTGCTGGCCCAGCTTCCGCGGGCTTAGAACACAGGGGCTGACGCCCAGTCTGGTGCGATCCTTGATCCGCATCTCTCGTCCTTCAGGATGCCTCGACCGGCGGTTATTTGAATACCAGGTGGTAAAATTGCGAATGGTGACGAGTTCCAAGCCCCCCATCCGGCTGCTGGCGACCGATGTCGACGGCACGCTGCTCAATTCACAATTTCAGATTTCTGGAGGCGATCTGGCCGCGCTGCGGCGGGCGCATGCCGCAGGGATCGAGATTGTGCTGGTTACGGGCCGGCGCCATACGTTTGCTTTGCCGATCGCAAAGCAGCTGGGGTTCGATTTGTGGCTGATCAGTTCCAATGGGGCGGTGACTCGGTCGCTTGCCGGGGAGACGTTCCATCGGGACATGATGCCGGCTGAGACTTGCCGGCGGCTGTGTGGAGCGATGCAAGGATTTAGGGGCAACACCGTTCTGACTTTTGACACCGAAGGCAAGGGCGCGATCGTGTTGGAACGGCTTGATGAGCTGGGCGAGAGTATCCGACGCTGGCTTGAGAAAAATATGGAGTACATCGAGTTCGTGGTGCCCATTGAGAGGTCGCTGCTTACTGATCCCGTGCAGGCCATGTTTTGCGGGACGATGGCGCGGATGAGCGAGGCGTTACATGCAGTAGAACGAGCCGGGCTCGAGGAGATGGTGACGGTGCTGCGGACGGAGTACCCCGCACGGGATTTGTCGATGATTGACGTGCTGAACGCCGGCTGCTCGAAGGGGCATGCCCTGGAGCGATGGGCGGCCTACCGCGGCTATTTGCGGGAACAGGTCATGGCCGTCGGTGACAATCACAATGACGTGGAGATGCTTGAGTTTGCGGGGGTTCCGGTTATCATGGGGAATGCCTGCGCGGAGTTGCGCGGGCGGGGTTGGACCGTGACTCGCGGGAATGATGACTGCGGCGTGGCGGCGGCGGTTGAGGCTGCGCTGGGGGAATCGCCGTTAGTCGTTGGTCGTTAGTCGTTGGACTTCAGGTGGTCGGCAAGGGATGAGACGTTTCTTTTCACTTTTGTTGGGTGCTGTGGCTATCGCGGGAATCGCGGTGGCGACGCTCCCTTGCTTTGCCGGCGAGGTCGCCGTATTGAGGAATGGGTTCACCATTCAGCATGAGCGGCGCGAAGTGGTCGGGGATGTTACGCGTCTTTATGTGAGCGCCGATGGCGCGAGCTTCGTGGATGTACCCACGGCCGACATTGATCACTACGAGGAGGCACCGGATCCGCCAGCTTCTGAATCGGGAACTTCAGACGAGGCAAAGTCAAAAGCCCCACTTCTCGCAAACTACGCGAGAAATGGGGCACCCATATCGCGGCCTAACTTCCCGGCGCCGGGCTCGCTGGATTTGCATGAAGTGGTCAATGCCGCCAGCGGGCGCTACCGACTGGATCCGGACCTCGTGAACAGCGTGATCAAGGCGGAGAGCGGATTCAACGTGCGGGCAGTTTCGCCCAAAGGAGCGCAAGGGCTGATGCAGTTGATGCCCGGAACCGCGTCGCAATTGGGTGTGCCGAATGCGTTCGATCCACAAGCAAATGTTGACGGTGGGACGAGATATCTGCGGGAGTTGCTGGAGCGCTATAACTTTGACCTAGTGAAGGCGCTGGCGGCTTACAACGCGGGGCCCCAGCGGGTGGAACAGTTTGGCGGGGTACCTCCGTTTCACGAGACCAGGGCTTATGTGGCGCGCATTGTGAAGGACTTCAACAAGAAGAAGACGGCGCAACAAAAGACGGTGGCTTCGTCGCAGAAGAGGACTCCTCCGGAGAACAGCACCGCCGCCAGGAAAACACTCCCGAAGACGGCAGCGTCCGGAGCGAAGGCGCAGCATCCTAAGACCGTTACTCAGGCGGAAGCGAGTTCGTCGCCGAGCGAATGAGGTGAGGCGGCATGGGCGGGCATTCTCAACACAGTTAGCGTCAAGAACAAAATCAAAGGCAGCGGACAAGTGTCCGCTCCACACACGCTGGCGTTTGACCCGTTTGAAGCGGTCATATACCTTTGGAATTGCCGTTTCCCGCTTCGCGATGCTTGGGCCGCGGCGCGGAGTTTTTCCCGTTCATGGATAAAAAGCGCATTCTGGCCAGTGTGGTGGTGTTCCTCATCCTGGCCGTTCTGGTTTATTTGCAATACCGGCATTGGCGGACTTTCGATTGGGCGACATTCTGGAGCCAGACCCACCGGATCCACAAAGTGCACGTCCTGCACGGGATCGCGCTGATATACATCGGGTACGGGATGCGGGCGTGGCGCTGGAAGATTTTTCTGAAGCCGGTCCGACCGAAAACCCGGACGATTGATATGGTCTCCCCGACCCTGATCGGGTTTACGGGGCTGGCGTTGCTGGGGCGGGCAGGAGAATTTATTCGTCCGTACCTGATTGCGCGGCGGACCGACCTCCCTTTTTCTTCGCAGCTGGCGGTGTGGGGCGTGGAGCGAATCTTTGATCTGGGGGCATTCACCGTCCTGATGTTGCTCGCGATCTTCTTACCCAGCGCACTGCCTTCGATTCCTCATCCGGAATACTACGTTCGCTTCCGCGAACTCGGGTTCATCCTCACCGCCATGGTGGTGGCCACCACGATTGCGGCCGTGGTGATTGGCCGCAATGGCGACAAGGCGGCGCGCTGGATAGAGCAACGCTTCTCCCATCTGGCATCGAATTTCGGGCACAAGCTGGGGCAGAAAGTGCGCGAGTTCGGCATGGGGCTGAACACGATCCACGGGCCTTTCTCGCTGCTGTCGCTCACAGTGGTGTCGGTGGGAATGTGGTACGTCATTGCGCTGGCGTATCAGGAGGTAACGCATTCCTACGGGGTGGATGCGCTGGCGATTCCGGTTTCGCAGCTTTTGATTCTGATGTTTTCGAGCATGCTGGGCTCAATGCTGCAGTTGCCGGCCGTGGGCGGCGGGTCGCAGATGGCGACGATAGCAACGCTGTCGAGCGTGTTCGACGTGCCGCCGGAGCTGGCGGCGAGTTGCGGAATCTTGTTGTGGCTGGTCACATTTGCGGCCGTGGTGCCGACGGGGCTGATCCTTGCGCATCATGAGAGGTTGTCGCTGCGGAAATTGTCGGTTGAAAGCCACAAAGCGGAAGAAGCCGAAATGTCGAAGTCGCCAGGAGCGTGAAAAGAGTGGTATCTGGGATCACTGCACGAATCCCCGGTGCCAGACTTAGAATGTAGGCGGCCGAAAACGCGGAGGTGCTTGTGACCGGAACTACGGTTTCGCTGACCCTAAGTGAAGAGGAAAGAGAACTGCTCCAAAAGATTCTGGAGGAACGGCATCGCACCTTACTGGTGGAGATTTCACACACCGACCATCACCACTTCAAAACAGTGCTGCGAAAAAAGGCGGAGCTTCTGGAGTCGGTGCTGAGCCGGTTCTTGGTGAACGCTTAGAATCTTTCCTGGCGCGGCCGCGCCGAGTCCTTTCTGAGCTGGGGGAACTACAATAGAGTCAGGGGCGCGCAGGAGGTTCCTATGACTGAAACAGGCATCGCTCTGGAATTAAACGACGAAGAAAGGGATCTCGTGCAGGAAGTTCTCAAGGAGCGGCAACGCACGCTCCTGATGGAGATTTGCCACACCGATCATCATGAGTTCAAGGTCACGCTGCGGAAGAAGGCTGAGGTGCTGGAAGGCCTTCTGAACCGATTCTTGACAGCGGCGTGACGTAGTCTGGACAGGATCGGGTAAGGAAGCCGGAATATGCCCAGTTCGCCAGAATTGGCGGCTACTCCTTCACCACGGCTTTGACCAAATTGCGCGGACGATCCACGTCGTATCCCTTGTTCACTGCCACATGGTAGGCGAACAGCTGCAGAGGGATCACCTCGACGATTGGAAGCAGCAACTCAGGGGCTGGCGGTGCGTAGAAAACGTGCTCGGCGATGGCGGCGACTTCGCTGTCACCCTCGGTTGCCACCGCTACCAGAGGGCCGCGCCGGGATTTCACTTCCTTCATGACTTCGAGGGTTCGCCGGTAGCGCAAAACAGAATCGGGATCGGCGTGGTCGCAGGTGGCCAGCACGACCACCGGCAGTGTCTCATCCACCAGGGCGTTCGGGCCGTGCTTGAGTTCACCCGCTGGATATCCCTCGGCGTGGGCGTATGAGATCTCTTTGAGCTTGAGAGCGCCCTCCCGCGCGATGGCGTAGTGCACACCGCGGCCCAGGTAAAGGAACTTTTCGGCCTTGAAATGGGAGGCGCCAAATTCTTCGGCGAGATTGTCCCAGGTGCGCAGGTTCTTCTCGATGGCTTCGGGCAGGCGCAACAGCCGCTGCAGGTATGCCCGCGTCACTTCCGAAGTCATGCGCCCGCGCTTGCGGGCGAGGAACAGTGCCATCAGATAGAGAATTGTGACCTGCGTGGTGAAGCTCTTGGTAGCTGGAATCGCCAACTCGGGCCCGGCGCCTGTAATGAGCGCGGCGCCAGCCTCGCGCACGATGGTGGCCGGGGAAACGTTGGAGATGGCGATGGTCTTCACGCCGCGGGTGAGTGCTTCGCGCTGGGCGGCGATGGTGTCGGCGGTCTCACCCGACTGCGTAATCACCATCACGATCGGATCGACGGCGGCGTGGGTGGAGCGGTAGCAATACTCGCTGGCGTACTCCACGTCGACCGCGACGCCGGAAAGGTCTTCGATCATGATTTCGCCGGCCAGGCCTGCGTGGCGGCTAGAGCCGCTGGCAGCGATGATCACCTTTTCAAAAGTGAGCAGCGCCCCTTCGATCGCAACCAGTTCGCCCGGGAAGATCAGATCGTTCTTCAGGTGCCTCTCGATCGTCCTGGCAATGGCCTCGGGCTGCTCGTAGATCTCCCGGTGCATGGCGTGGGAGTGGGTCTGATCGGCGGTGTTTTTCTGATTCGTGAGAGTCATAGGGACTGGGGCTGAGGGTAAATCATTCGTGGTGTGGCGGACAAACCCCTGCGGAGCTTCGCTCCGCGGACAGCCGAGGGCGGCTGTCCCCACATAAGCAATCTGCTAAGATGCCGCGCCGGCGCCTTCGAAGTGGGCTTCGATTTCTTCGAGCGTCTTTCCTTTCGTTTCCGGCAGAAACCAAGTCGCGGTGACGAAATAGATGACCGTGCAGGCGCCGAATCCAAAGAACATCGTTGAATACCCGTACTTGCCGACGGTGGGGAGGAAGATCGCCGCGATCGTCGTAGAGACCGCCTGATTCAGCACCAGGGCGATGCTCATCCCGTTGGAGCGAATACGGGTGGGCATCAATTCCGAGAGAGCGAGCCACACGCATACTCCGGGGCCCACAGCGTAGAAGGCCATAAACACAAAAAGCGTGATGGCCACGAGCCAGCCATTGCCGGGACTCGGAACTGGGCTGATGAGAGCATTCTCGATTCGTAACGGCGCAATGCGGGAGGCGTCAAGATTGCCGAGCGGGTTGGAAAAGAACGCGACCACTTTATTGGCAGGGACGCAGCTCTGGCGCGTGATCACGATCGGCTTGGCGGCAGGATCGTCGGAGCGCACCACTTGGCTCGCCGCCCGGAAGTCTCCGTAGGAGTAGATGATCACCAGTGACGTCGGCCTGTTCCCAGCCTCATTGAAAAGCTGGCTGGCCAACGACTGGTCGTAAAACAAAGAAAGTGTCTGGCTGGAGGCGACCATGGACTGGATAGCGGCCTTCTTGTCCACACGCGAGCGTTCGGCGCCGTGAAACAGGACGCCGGTGCAGATCAGCGAGGCGATAATGCCTCCTGTTCCAAGAGAGAGCAGAAATTTTCGGCCCTTGCGGTCGACCAGCACCACGCCGCCGAATGTGACGGCGAAGTTGATGATGGTGAAGACGACATATCCCCAGTGAGCGGCGACGTCGGAGAGTCCGCTTTGCAGGAGAATATTCGTGTTGTAGGCGATGATGGAGTTGATGCCCGTGGCCTGATTAAAAGCGAGGATGATGCAGGCCAGCACAAATGGAATTACATACTTGCGCCGAAGCAGCGACTCTTTGGCGCCTCCCGCTGCCGAAGCTTTGCCTTTTTCGGCCGCAGTGACGTCCTCCATTTCTTTAAGTTCCAGATCGGCCTGCGCTGTGGTGCGGGAGCGGAGCAGGGCGGCGTAGGCGGCGTCTCTCTTGCCGTGGCGCAGCAGCCAGCGGGGCGACTCGGCCATCATCAGGCTGCCGATCACAAAAAGAATGCCGGGAGGCAGGGAAACCCAGAAAATGCCGCGCCACGCCGTATCCTTGAAGGCGAGCAGCTTGGCCGCATCTCCGAGCTTCGCGACCTGGTCGACACGGAAGCTGAAGAACACGCCGACCAGAGCTGCGATGACGATTCCTGCCGTCAGCAGCCACTGGAAAACACCCGTTCCCTTGCCGCGGCTGGCGGCGGTGAGACACTCCGCCAGGTAGAGTGGGACTACGACGCCGATCAAACCCGCACTGACGCCCTGCAGAAGCCGGCCTAAGACCAAGGCGCTGTAACCGTGCGAAAGGGCGATCATCGGAATGCTGACGACAAACATGACGCCGCTGAGGGCCATCAGGGATTTGCGCCCCATCCAGTCAGCGAGCAGGCCAGCGAAGAGCGTGGAGATCACACTGCCGAGCAGCACGGCGGCAACCACGATGGAGAGTTGGCCGCTATTTAAGCCTGAAGTCGCTTCCAGATAGGGCAATGCTCCAGCGATGATGCCGACGTCGACACCGTAGAGCAGGCCACCCAGGCCGGCCACCAATAGAAGAAAGCGGTTGTAAGAAATCTTTTTGGGGTCGAGCGCGGTCGCGCCGGTTGTGGTCTCAGCCATAGATCGCTTCACCAAAGGTGCTACAGGGACAGGTGTGTCTTGGATTTCGAAGTGCACATGATTGTAGCTTAGAGGGCTACGTGCGACCCTACGCTTCTCATTGCGCCGACGGCATGCTGAGGGCAGGCCGCGAATGCTTATCGAGCGGCAGGCTGAAGGAGAACACCGAACCGCGCCCTAACTGGCTGACCACGCCGATAGTCCCACCGTGGGTTTCGACGATCACTTTGGCGATAGCCAAGCCCATCCCGGTGCCCGGCGACGCATAACGCTGGTGTTGCCCGCGATAGAACTTCTCGAAGATTAACGACTGTTCGAATGAGTCGATGCCGGGGCCGCGGTCGGCAATGCTGGTCAACAGCCGCTCGCCCTGCACTTCACTGGTCACTCTGATCGGCCGTCCGGCCTCGGAATACTTACCAGCATTTTCCAATAAGTGCATGAGCACTTCACGAATGCGTTTCAGGTCGATGGGCACCTTCGGCAAGTCGGCAGGAACCATGACCTCTACTGGATGACTCTCCAGCGAAGCTTTGGCGTCTTGTAGCGCAGGCTGGAGTGCCTCCTGGATGGAGTGTGGTTGGAGATCGAGTTTGAACATCCCGGCATCGAGCTGCGCCATTTCCGAGGCCTCGCCCACCAGCCGGTTCAACCGGTCGGTCTCTTCGTCGATCACGGTCAGCAGTTCCCTTCTTCCCTGGTCGTCGAGGTTGGCGCCCGACAGCAAGGTGGTTACACTGGCCTTGATGGCGGTGAGCGGCGTCCGGAATTCGTGGGTGACGGAATCAAGCAGCGCCGAGCGCAAGCGTTCGTGCTCCTGCTCAGCCCGATGCTTGCTGAGGGCTTCGAGGGCGCGGGCACGCTCAATCGCAAGGCCAGCCAAGCTACTGAGGGCATCGAGGGCTTCGCGGGACAGTTCATCACCCGTGACTGCGAGCGCACCGACCGTGCGCATACCGAGACGCAAGGGCACGTAGGAAATTCCCGCCTGAGTGATCGGCTCCCCCCGCAGCAGAGTCGAGCGAAGAACGGTTTCGTCGAACTTGGCATCGAGCGAGGAGCGATACACAGTGAGATGGTCCGGTGCGATGACGGCCACGCTCCCCACCGAAAAGGTCTCTTGCACATACAGCGGCAAGGCGTTGAGAAGCTCCAACACATTTTCGGAGGCCAGCAGACGCTGGCTGAGAGCGTAGAGCCGCTCCACATCGCGGCGGCGTTGTTTGGCGCCTTCCGCCTGACGGCGTGCCGTTTCCGCCAGGTTGCTGGCCACGACCGCGGTCACGAGGAAGGCGAACAGAGCGACCCAGTTTTGCGGGTCGGCGATGGTGAAAGTTCCGACCGGAGGCAGGAAAAAGAAATTGAAGGCCGCGGTGGCTCCAACGGCCAACACCAGCGCGTAGCGCAGGCCCCAATATGCAGAAGCCAGCAGTACGGCAATGAGAAACATCAGGGCGACGGTCGTGTGATTGACGCGCAGGCGGAAGTCGATGGCGGTGATCGCTGCGATGGCCGCAATGACTACCAGATAACGCACTGCCTGCGTCTTAGGATCCGCTTTCACATCCGCATTGTACGATGGAGGTGACAAATTCCAGGCTGCGAAAGACAATAGCTGCGATGGCCAAGACGCCCGAGGAGTGGTTGCAAGAAGTTTCCCCGGAAAAAGAGCGCGGCATTTTCAAACTCTTCCTCGGCTACGCTCCCGGCGTGGGCAAGACGTACAACATGCTGAGTGAGGCACTGCGGCGCGCCAGCCGCGGTGAAGATGTCGCGGTCGGCGTGGTGGAAACTCATGGCCGCAAAGCTACGGCGGAACTGGCCGCCAAGCTGGACCGTGTTCCTCCCCGAAAACTCGAGTACAAAGGCACCGTGTTTGACGAGATGGACGTGGACGCCATCCTCGCGCGCAAACCCGCCGTCGTGCTCATCGACGAACTGGCGCACACCAACATTGAGGGCAGCAAGCACGCCAAGCGGTTTGAAGATGTCATGGAGTTGCTGGATGCCAAGATTGACGTGCTTTCCACGATGAACGTGCAGCACATCGAGAGCCTGGGGCCGACAGTCCAGCAGATCACGGGCGTGCAGGTCCGAGAGACCGTACCGGATTGGGTGATGCAGCGGGTGGATGAGATCGTGCTCGCCGACCTGACGCCGCAGGCGCTGCAAAAGCGGATGCTGCGTGGAGATATCTACCCGGTGGACCGGGCGCAGCGGGCGCTCTCTCACTTCTTTCGGCCGGGAAATCTGATTGCCCTGCGCGAACTGGCGCTGCGGCAGGTAACAGGCGTGGTAGATCGCAGCCTGGACGCCTACCTGGAAAAGGACGCGACCCAACAGGCGCACACCGTGCGCGAGCGCATTGGGGTGTGCATCAGTTCGAATCCGGCGGCGCAGTATCTGATCGCCCGCGGCTCGCGGATGGCCGAGGCCATGGGCGGGGAACTCTACGTCTTCTATGTCGATGTTGGGCGCGATACGCGCCCGGAGGATCAGAAAACATTGGCGGAGAACATTCGCTTCGCCGAGAATTTGGGCGCCAAAGCTATGCGCGCTTCCGGCCGAAGCGTTGCGGATGGCGTGGCCCAGTTTGTGCGCGAGCATCACATCACGCAGGTGATCTTTGGCCGGTCCGCGCGCACTGGCTGGCAGCGACATCTCTACATGTCGGCTATCCAGCGCTTCTTGCGGGACTCGCCGTCGGTGGACGTCCACATCGTGACGCAGGAAGCGCGTTAATGGCGGACCCGGCTCACATTCTTGTCGTCGATGATGAACCGCAGATCACGCGCGTGCTGCGAACCAGTCTCTCCGCGCAGGGGTACGACATTCGCGTCGCCAATAGTGGAGAGATGGCGCTCGAGATCATGAAGGATTGGTCTCCGAACATGATCATCACCGACCTGTCGATGCCGGCAATGGACGGCGTCGAGCTTTGCCGCAGCATTCGCGCGGTTTCGCAGGTTCCGATTCTGGTTCTCTCGGTTCGCGACAAGGAGCGGCAAAAAGTGGAGGCACTGGATGCCGGAGCGGACGACTATGTCACCAAGCCGTTCGGAATGAATGAACTACTGGCGCGGGTGAGAGCGAATCTCCGGCGTGTTCCTGCCGAGAGTCAGACTGACAATTTGATCGAGATCGGTGATTTTCGTATCGACACGGAGGCGCACAAAGTGACCGTGCTTGGCCGCGAGGTGCGGCTCACTCCGAAAGAATTTGATCTGCTCGTCTATTTGGCGCGGCGTCCGGGGAAGGTCATAAACCATCGCACACTGCTGGGCGCAATCTGGGGCGGACAAAGCACCGAGCAGGTCGAGTATCTTCGCGTGTTCGTGGGGCAATTGCGCAAGAAATTGGAGCCTGACGCCTCTTCGCCGCGTTATATCGTCACCGAGCCCTGGGTGGGATACCGCTTTGAGCCGAGGGAGTGAACCCGCCGTCGACCCATGTCTTTTACGAACGGCGCTGAAGATCGTGCCCTTCCCAGTTTTCCCGAAGAAGAGTGACGGTGCGTTCGTCGGCATGTAAACTGTGAGGCTTCCCCATGCCCACGTTTGCCGCGGTCGATATCGGCTCGAACTCGGTCCGGCTGAAGATTGCGCGCCTGCAACAAGGCCGGCTGCGGCCCATTCACGAGGACCGCGAAGTGACGCGGCTCGGGGATGGCGTATTTCGCTCGGGATTCCTGACGCCCGAATCGATGGCGGAGACCGTGAAAGTGCTGCGCCGTTTCCACCGCACCTCGCAGCAAGTCGTCACCGACAGTGTCCGCGTAGTGGCCACCAGTGCCCTGCGGGATGCGCGCAATTCCCAAGCCTTCCTGGAGTGGGTGCGGTCGGCCACAGGCTGGCGCGTCGAGATCATCTCCGGCATGGAAGAGGCGCGTCTCATTCACCTGGGACTGGTGACCAGCCCCCGCATCGACAAGGCTCCCACTTTGATGATCGATCTGGGCGGGGGAAGTTGTGAACTGACTGTTTCACAAGGCGGACACATCCGCGATGCGGTAAGCCTTCCGTTGGGAGCGGTACGCCTGACGAACGAGTTTCTGACTCATGATCCCGCCCGCAAGGGCGAATTGACGCGGCTGCGCGGCTTTATCACTCGCGAGGCAGGAAAGATCACGGCTCGCATCGGGGCGGCTCGAGTGAAGAACGTGATTGCCACCTCAGGAACCGCAGCGGCGCTGGCTGCAGTCGCTACTCACCTGCGGCGGGGGAACAACCGGCGGCGTCCGGTAGTGTCACGCGGGGAGATGACGCGAATTGCCAAGCGCCTGGCGCGGCTGCCGGTCGCCGAACGACGCAAAATTGAGGGCATCGGCCCGCGTCGCGCAGAAATCATTGTGGCCGGCGCGATGGTGTATCACGAATTGCTGGATCGCCTTCACCTCACCGGTTTCCGGTATTCGCCGCTGGGTTTGCGGGACGGCATTCTTGCCCAGATGGCCGCCGACTACGATCGTAGTACGCGTTCCGGCCGCCAGATCGAATCCGAGCGCTGGGAATCGATTCTCAAGGCCGTCGACCGTTACCACATCGATCGCAAACATGCACTGGACGTGCGGGCCGCAGCGATGCAGCTTTTTTCTGATCTGCACGCGCTGCACCGGCTGCCTCCGGAATACCGCGAATGGCTCTCCGCCGCCGCCATGCTTTACGAGGTGGGAGACTACGTCAATCGTAACGGCCACCATCGCCACACCCACTACATCATTTCGAATTCTGAAATTCTGGGCTACACCCCGCAGCAGCGGCGGATGATCGCAGCCATCGCGCGTTACTTGGGAAAATCGCGGCCCACGGTGGAGGATGGCCCCATGAAAATGGTAGACGCTGGCGATCGCGACGATATGCAGAAGGCGATTCTGTTACTGCGGTTGGCCCGTGCCCTGAATCTCGGCCGCAGCCGCGCGGTGGAAAGAGTGAAGATCAGCCTGCGGGCCCCGGCGGTGAAGTTGACGCTGGTTCCCCGCCGCAGAATGGGCGTGGACCTGGAACTCTGGGCGATTGAGAAGGAGCGCGACTACTTCCGCGAGGTCTTTGGACGGGAACTTTCTACCGCAGTATCGTAAAGCGCGCGTACCAGTTTGGGAGTCACACACCACTGCAGCGTGCCGGAGGTTCGGCGCATTTCCACCTTTGCAACCGCGCCCTTTTTCAGTTCGAACGAGGCCTCGCATCCGGAGTCGCTGATTACAGATCCCAGGAATTGACTCAAGTTGGGATTATGGCCGACCACCATAATCGCTTCCTGGCGCGCATATTTTTCGATCAGCTTGCGGAAATCGGCTAGCCCCGCTTCCGGCCGCAAGCCCGCGTCCAACTGCAACTTTCCCTCGTAGCCGAGTTCGTTCCCAATGAGCGACGCGGTCTGCGTGCAACGCTTGAGCGGACTGGAAACGATGGTGTCGACCTGCACATCCAGCGCGGCCAGGGCGCGTCCGACGTAACCGCACTGCTCTATGCCCTCCTTGTCGAGGGCGCGCTTCTCGTCTTTTTTGGGATTGATGAAGTGTTCGCCCGCGCTGGCGTGGCGTAGAAAATAGAGAATCATTGCCGCCTAACGTTCCTTTCCCACTACCACTTTACGCTTACGCGCTGGGACCGGCGCAGGCACCACGGAGGGCGTCTTCCCCTCGGCTACGCGGATGAGAAAATTCTGGGAGCAAAAGGCCGCGTCTCCCGTTGGTGGCCGCCGGTCCCTTCTGCCACGCACAGGTTGCCAAGCCCGGATGTAGGTCGTGTCGGGCAACAGAATTCGTGCCTTGCGATTGTCAGTGAGGTAGGCATCGAGAATTTCATGATGCACCCGCTGGCGCAGCAACTCATCCCGCAAGGGAACCAGGACTTCCACCCGTTCATACAGATTGCGCGGCATCCAGTCCGCGCTGCCGATGTAGACTTCTTCTTCGCCGCCGTTGCCGAAATCGTAGATGCGGCTGTGCTCCAGGAACCGGCCAACAATACTGCGCACCCGGATGTTCTCGCTCACGCCGCGGACCCCGGGACGCAGGGCGCAAATACCGCGCACAATCAGATCAATCTGCACGCCGGCCTGGGAGGCCCGGTACAGCGCCTGAACAACATTCTTGTCGAGCAAGGCGTTCATCTTGGCGATGATGCGAGCGTCTCTGCCCTGGCGGGCGTGCTCGGCTTCCCGGTCGATCAGGCCAATGCATTTTTCCGCCAGATCGAGAGGAGCCACCAAGAGCGGCTCATAGCTTGGATTTTCGGCGTACGCGGTCAGGAAACTGAAGACATCGTGCACGGCGCGCGTGATTTCGGGATTGGCAGTAAAAAGGCTCAGATCGGTGTAAATTCGCGCCGTGGTCGCGTTGTAGTTGCCGGTGCCGATGTGACAATAGCTGCGAGTTACATCGTCGGGATCACGCCGCACCAGCAACGACAACTTGCAGTGGGTCTTCAGACCCACCAGGCCGTGGAACACCTGCACTCCGGCATCTTCGAGATCACGGGCCCAGCGGATGTTGGAGGCTTCGTCGAAGCGCGCCTTCAGTTCGACGACTGCGGTCACCTCCCTGCCCGCCGAAGCAGCGTCGATCAGATGAGGCACAATATGCGAATGCTCGCTCGTGCGGTAGAGCGTCTGCTTAATGGAAAGGATCCGTTCGTCCTGCGCCGCGGACCCGATGAACGAGACCACCGCATCGTAAGAATCGTAGGGGTGATGCAGCAGAACGTCGTGGTTGCGGAGTTCCTCGAACAGGTCTTTCGACTTCGAGGTCAGCCGCAGTTCGCGCGGGGTGAACATGCGGTACTTCAAATCGGGCCGCTGCACCTGCTCGTAAATGTTGAACAAACGCACCAGGTTCACCGGGCCGTTTACCGAAAAAACCTGCCAGGGATCGATCTCAAACACGGTTCGCAGCCGGTCGATGATTTCGGGATCGGCATCGGCCTCGATCTCCATCCGCACGGCATCTCCCTTGCGCCGGTTATGCAGTTCCGTACGCACTGATTCGAGCAGGCTGCGGGCTTCTTCCTCTGCCAGGTAAAGATTGCTGTTGCGCGTAACACGAAAGGGAGCGGAGGAAACAATATCGTAGCCGCGATACATCTTCTCGGCATGATGCGCGACCAGATCCGCCAGGAAAATGAAGTCTGTCGTGCCTTCCGAAGGCACGCGGATCAGCCGGGGCAAGGCCCGGGGGACCGATACTACACCGGTATAGGTAAGCGCTGAACGGCGACGGCGACGCAGCAGGAATCCCACGCACAAAGCCTTGTTGATGACTCGCGGGAAGGGATGCGCCGGATCTACTGTCACCGGGGTCAATAAGGGATCGAGTTCTCTGTCGCAATACTCGTCCACGAACTGCAGGGCCTTGGAATCGAGTTCCTGCAGGCCAAGAACACGAATTCCGTTCGCGGTGAGCGCTGGACGCAACCGCGCGTCCCAGCAGTCGTACTGATCGTCGACGAATTCGTGGGTCAACTTGCTCAGTACATCCCGCTTCGCGGTCAGGGTCAGGCCGTCGGGGCCGGCCTCGTTGTAGCCGTCTTCGATCTGCTGCATCATCGCGGCGACGCGGACTTCGAAGAACTCGTCCAGGTTGCTGGCCGAGATGGCGAGGAATTTCAGCCGCTCCAGAAGCGGATTGCCCTCATCATCGGCCTCTTCGAGCACACGCCGGTTGAACGCCAGCCACGAGGTGTCGCGGTTGAGGTAATACTGAGGATTATCTAGCGCAATACGAGCCATGACTTAGGCGTTCACCTGCATTCGTGCAGTTGTTACTGCCCCCCCCCGGGTGTCTATGCACACATGTTCGTGCCGTCAGGCGTTTGCCAGTATAGGCGATGATTCACAATTCTGCACGGCGTGCCCGTCCAATCTTCCGAGGCAGACCACTTCCACGGGAGTGCCCCGATGAGTCCTGTTAGCAAGCGGAACCTGCGCTCTCAACCGGCGAATCAGAGGGAAGTACTCGGACGAAGACGCGTGCCAAAAAATAAGTATAAAGCATTCCAGGGACCGATGCGCGGTCGAACTCCAGTCAGATCGGCTAGGCCACAGCTCTCGGGAAAACAAAACCGGCGCCCAGATGTTTGTCCGGACGCCGGTTCAGAGCTACTACGTGTGGAAGAATTCGGGCTCGCCCAATTCCATCTACGGCAGGTAGTAACGGAACGAGGTGAAGACCATGCCGTCGAGTCCGTGCGGTTCGCCGCCCGTGCCGGACCAGGTGGCGCGGTTGACGTAGGAGAACTGCGGACCCCACTGGATTTTGCCCTTCGGCCCGCTGTAGGAGCGGAACCAGAATCCCACGGTGCCTTCCACAAGCGAACGGGTATCGGCCGTGCAGGAACTCAGGCCGCCCGGGAGGAACCCGCTACCGTTGGCGGGAAGAGTCTCAGAGTAGCAGCCGGAATTGCTGAAGTGGGGTGATCCGTAGCCGACGTATTTGCCGGAGATCGGATCGAAATCCCAGGTACGAGAGGCATACTCGATGCCTCCGTTCAGGTAGACGTCGAGCTTTGGGCCGTGCCATTCGATGGTTGCCAGACCTTGGTAGCTACGAATCAGATCAAACGTCCCGTTGCCATGAATCGAGGCATCAGCGAGACCGCCGGTGCCATAGCGGCCTTCTCCATCACCCATAAATCCGTGCAATCCGAAGTCGACGTGTTTTTGGGCGAACGACCAGCGGGCATTCGCGCCAACGCCGCCTCCGTTCTTGGAACTGTTGAATGCTCCGGACGTGCTGGGCGCAGTGATCGTACCGCAGGGGAAGGTCGTGGAGGCTTCGGCGCAAGGAAAGATACGGTCGCGGAAGCGGCTGTAGACGCCGAAGATCTCATAGTGCCCGAAGCCCGGCTCGAAGGCGAGCTTGGCGACGATGTCGGGCGACGGATTGAAGGAGTAGCTGGCGATCGGCGAACAAGTCGTGACTGGGGTGCCGCTGCTATTATTGGCGGTGGTGCAAGTTGAGATGGCGGGATTGTAGAGTCCACCGCCAGCACCGGCCGAACCGATCAGGAAGTTGGCACCGTTGCCATGGGTCGTGACCGTTGCCTGCGAGTTTTCGATCGAAACTCCGAACCAGGCCTTGTTACTGAAATTTTTCACCAGGCGCAAGCCATACTGGCGGGCCCAACTGAAGCCGATGGTGTACTGCGGATCGATGGTCATGGGCAGGGCCTCAGAGCGGTTATCCAGACCCTTCTTGGTTTCGGTCACCAGGCTCCACATTTGGCCGCCGGTGATGCTCCAGCCGTTATCGAATGCCGCCTGGCCCCAGGCCTGCCGCTGACGGAGCGAATAACTGTTGCTCTCGTTGTTGTTCGAAGTCGTGGCAGCCGAGAGGAAGTCCGTTTCGACATAGCCGGACAGCTTCGCGCTCTTCAAACGGCCCTCAGCCAACATCGAGATACGCGACTGGCGGCCGGATCCGAAGAACTCTGAAATGCTGCTCTGCGAGGCGCCCGGCATGGTCAGAGAGTTGAAGGGCGTGTTGATATCCGCTCCCAGGGCGCGCGAGCGGCGCACAAATTCAGCCGCCAGGAAGCCGCCCGGTGTAATGGTGATTCCCTTGAAGTGGAGCGCCGTTGGAGGCTCAGAAACGGTTTTCTGCGTTTCTTGCAGAGTCGCGACCGCATTATTCAATCCGGTCTTGATGTCGGTTACGTCGCTCTTGACTGCAACCACTGCCTCCTGCTGCTGAGCTGCCGTGCTCTCCGCCGCGGTGGCTTTGCTGGCGGCATCGGTCGCAGCAGTCTGCGCCTGTTGCACCGCCTGATCCTTGCTATGCAGTTCGTCGCGGAGTTCCTGGATCTGTTGGGCCTGCTGCGCCAGGGCTGCCTGTTGCGCGGCGATCGCGTCTTTCAGGGACTGCACATCAGCAGCCGTCAGCGTCGCAGCGGACCTGGGCTTCTTCGGTTTGGGCGTCGTGCTGGTTTGTGCGACCAGTCCCGTCGCCAAGAATAGAATTATGCACAACTTCCACGCAGACTTCATCGTCCTCTCCTTTTTACTGCCTATGATGAAAACCACCCCACCCCAGCGGGGCGGTCACTTGACCTGCTTGATTGCTTCCTTGACTTTGGCGGCGACGTTTTCCGGCAACGGTGCGTAGGCCAGAGCACTGGTCATCGACTGGCCCTCGGACACCATCCAGTTGAGAAAATCAGCCAGAATCTTGCCTTTCGCCGGATCCTTCGACTGGGAAGGAATCAGCAGCCAGGTAAAGCTGGAAATCGGATAAGCGTCCTTGCCAGGAGCATTGGTGATGGAGACGCGGAAATCGGCGGGCATCTTTGGAGCCGACGCAGCCGCTGCGGTCACGCCTTCCAGAGACGCCTTAATGAAGGTACCTGCGGAGTTTCTCACGCTGCCGTAAGGAATCTTATTTTGCACGGCATAAATCAATTCCACGTAGCCGATCGAACCAGGCAGTTGGCGGACCGAACCCGCCACGCCCTCGTTGCCCTTGCCACCCAAGCCCTTCGGCCACTTCACCGAAGTCCCGCTCCCTACCTGGCTCTTCCATTCGGGGCTGATCTTCGAAAGGTAGTCGGTCCAGATGAAAGTCGTTCCACTTCCGTCTGAGCGGTGCACCACGATGATGTCTTGATTAGGAAACTTGATATCCGGATTGACGCTGGTGATTGCCTTGTCGTTCCAGTTGGTAATCGTTCCCAGAAAAATTCCCGCCAGCGCGTCTTGTGTAAACTTCACGTCACCGGTGACGCCCGGAACGTTATAAGCAGGCACGTCGGCTCCCAGCACAGTGGGAATATTGAGAACCTTGGTCTTCAGCTTGGTTTGAGCCTCTTTGAGTTGGTCGTCAGTCATTGGCATGTCGCTGGCGCCGAAGTCCACCGTGCCTTCTGTTACCTGGCGAATTCCGCCGCCGCTTCCGATGGACTGGTAGTTTATTTCAACGTCAGGGCGAGCCTTGTGAAACTCGCTAAACCACTTCGAGTAGATGGGATAGGGAAATGTCGCGCCTGCACCGTTCAGCTTGGATTGTCCAAAAACCGCCAGGGGCAGAAGGACACAGATAAACAGCAGCACGATTTTGCGCATCACTAGACGAGTTCCTCCTTTGGGTGTCGCTTCGTTTCTATCGGCGCAGTGTTACAGGACGGTTACAAACGAGTGAATTTCTGATGAATGGACTTCCAGAGGATTAGCTTTCAGAATAGGATAAACTGGAGGGTTTTTCGTGCTTAATTGGTCCCTAGAGGTGGAGTCTGCAATCGAGCAATCTCCCTCGGAAAGAGCGTATTCGCCGGAAATTCTGTCCGAAGGCCGTTGAGAAGTTGCAGAGCACGTGCCTTGTCTTTCTCGCGCACGTAGACAATCGCCAGCAGAATTCGGGCAAAGGGAGCCAGGTAGTGTCCACGCTCGGCCGTCGTCTGCAGGTCCGTAATCCCACCCTCTTTGTCGGCGGGCAGACCTCCCAACCGGAGAATCCAGCGTACCGGTGCTGACATGCTGCCAATGATGTACTTGCTGAACCCCGTCGCCAACAGCGCATCGTAGCAGTCATGGCAGACGGCCAGCAGTTGCCCCGCCGAGATTGATGCCTGTTTCGTGAAATGGAGGGAGGCGAGATTTCGTTTTTCGATCAGGGCCGCATAATCGGCCTGCAACCCCGATGCCAAAGTCAGAGCGAAGAGAGCGTCACGATCGTTCGGGTCTTTGGCGAGCTTTGCGTGCGCCAGACTTTCCGCCCGATCGATCGCGTTTTGGAACTGTTGCCTCACCGCTGGCTCAGGTGTCAACTTTGACCGCGCAGCAAACGTCGCATTGTTTTCGTAGAACTGCGCCTCCAACACTCCCAGGCGGTGGAACTCAGAGAACAACAGGCCAGCCGCTTCGCTGACCGGGCCAACCGCATCATCCGGATGCTGTTCTTGCCAGGTGGCGAAATCCCTCTGTGCCCCTGAAAAGTCAAGATTGTAGAGTCCGGAGAATCCGCGGTCGAGCAGAGCGGACGAAGCGAGCAGGGGCGCATCTTCGCCCTGCGCCACGCAGCACAGGGCGGCGCACACGCACAGAACTGCCACTCGGAGGCTCGCTCTTGCATCGAATGATCGGGTGGGATTCCACATTGCTTGCGCTCGCTCTGGTCCGTCAGCCTGGTCTATCATCGGTAATCTGTACCACAACGGCAATCCATGTCGTGGGCGCTATGACATTTTGATGCCTAGGAGCACATTAAGCGTACCCCAGGTTGTCAAAGTTCTGTAATTTCCGCCGGTGAATTATTCCCGGCCTGCGAAGGAACGACCGTTCATGAGTGATTCGCCCGTCCGCTACGCTCCGGGCTGGCCCGGCATCGCACCGCGTTGGACGTCCAGCGCCAAAACGGGTGCCGGAACAGCGCTCAACCAGCACAGCAAAGTATGGTTCACGCTCAGTCACGGCATTCTCAACGAAGTCTATTTTCCCCGCGTTGACCAGGCCTGTACGCGCGACATGGGATTCCTCGTCACCAATGGCAGCGATTTCTTTTCGGAAGAAAAGCGTCACTGCACGTTTGAAAACCGCCCCTTCGAGCCCGGTATCCCCGCGTTCGAACTGATCAACACTGCGATCAGCGGGCATTACCGGATCTACAAAGAAGTTCTCAGCGATCCCTACCGCAACGTCGTGCTGCAGAAGATCCGGTTCGAACCCTTGCAAGGGCAACTCTCGGACTATCACCTGTACGCCCTGCTCTCGCCTCACCTTGCCAACTGCGGATACGGCAATACAGGATGGACCGGCGACTACAAGGGCTTTCCGATGTTCTTCGCCGAACACCAGGGTGTCAGTCTGAGCCTGGCGTCTTCGGCTCGCTGGAAGAAGATGTCGGTGGGATTCGTCGGAGTCTCCGACGGCTGGCAGGATCTCTCCCAGCACTTCCAGATGCAGCGGGAGTACACCCGGGCCGAAAATGGCAACATCGCCTTCACCGGAGAGGTCGACCTCGCTGCCTGCAACGGTGAGTTCGTGCTCGCCCTAGGATTTGGCGCCATCTGGACCGAGGCCGGACAGCAGTCGCGATCGGCGTTGTTCGAGGACTACGACGAAATCCGCCAGCATTTCGTTTCGCAGTGGAGCAACTGGCAGAACAAGCTGCTCAGACTCGATGACCGTCAGCGGCAGTACGACCTCTACCGCTCTTCCACTGCTGTTCTGCGCACCCATGAGTCGAAGGATTTTCTGGGCGGCATCATCGCCAGCCTCTCGATTCCCTGGGGTTTCAACAAGGGAGACGAGGACCTCGGCGGCTATCATCTGGTCTGGCCGCGCGATCTGGTCGAAACCGCGGGCGCGCTTCTGGCCGCCGGCGCCGTCACCGACGCGGTCCGCGTCTTGCGCTACCTCGAAGCCACGCAGGAGGCTGCGGGAAACTGGGCCCAGAATCTCTGGCTCGACGGACGTCCGTACTGGAGCGGCGTTCAGATGGACGAGACCGCCTTTCCTATCCTGCTGCTTGATTTGCTGCGCCGCGAATCTCCGGGCTGTTTGGGAAAGCTGGATCGCTGGTGGCCGATGGTGCAAAAGGCTGCGAGTTTCCTTCTGCGCAACGGTCCGGTCACCATGCAGGACCGGTGGGAAGAAGATTCGGGTTATTCTCCGTTTACGCTCGCGGCGGAAATTTCCGCCTTATTGTCTGCAGCCGATTTTGCGGACTTGACTGGACACCCCGAGCAGGCCCAAACCATGCGTGACTCGGCGGACGCATGGAACGACAACATTGAACGCTGGGTGTACGCGACTGGAACCGATCTCGCGAAGCAGCTCGGCATCGAAGGATATTACGTGCGCATCGCTCCGCCTGACGTGGATGGCGCCGCTTCGCCGACACAAGGTTTCGTCCCCATTAAAAATCGGCCGCCCGGCCAGGACGGCGAGCGAGCTTACCACATCATCAGCCCCGATGCCCTGGCGCTGGTGCGGTTCGGGCTGCGAGCGCCTGATGATCCGCGCATACTCAATACCCTCCGCGCCATTGACGCCCTGCTCAGCGTCGAACTGCCGCAGGGCCCATGCTGGTATCGCTATAACGGCGACGGTTACGGCGAACACAAAGATGGATCCGCCTTCGATGGAACCGGCATCGGCCGTCCCTGGCCGCTGTTGGCGGGAGAGCGCGCGCATTATGCCCTGGCGGGTGGACACATTGACGAGGCTGAGGCCCTGCTCACCGTGATGGAAAACTCCACTGCCGGACATAGTCGCTTGCTTCCCGAACAAGTCTGGGATTCCGCCGACATTCCAGAGCTGGAACTTTTTCGCGGCCGGCCCTCCGGCTCCGCGTGCCCGCTGGTGTGGGCCCACTCCGAGTATGTGAAACTCCGCCGCTCGATTCGAGACGGCCGAGTGTTCGATCAACCGCCGCAGACGGTAAAGCGCTATTTGGTGGACAAACACAAGCGGCAAATCTTCGGCTGGAGATTCAACAATAAGACCCGCGCTATTCCAGGCGGCAAGACCTTGCGCCTCATTCTTCTTTCCCATGCAATGGTGCATTGGAGCGTCGACGGCTGGGCGACCTCCCACGACACGGAGACGCGCGATACCGGCGTCGGCATTCACACGCTCGATCTGCCCACAACATCCCTTCCGGTGGGGTCGCAAGCGGCGTTCACTTTCTACTGGCCGGAGGAGAATCGGTGGGAGGGAACCGACTTTACAGTTGCGATCCGAGGTTGAGGAGCGCCCTTTTCGCTAGTGTGGTGTCAGGTTAGTTCGTGTCAAAAGTTTGCGAGCTTTGAAAGGGCGCGGCTTCCAGCCGCGCCGTAAAGAGCCCTTGAAAATAGCGGCTTTAGCCGCGGAGGCTAGGAGACCCAGGCTAGGATTTGTGTCCGACGCTATTCGCGTATTTTCGGGACGTGACACTAAGTGTCCTGTAACAGAGGTTCATCGAATAATTGCAAGATTCTTTCCTTGGAACAACGATAAGCGCCCTCAGGGGCTAAAGCCCGAGTTGTCAAGGTTGCGCTTTCGGCACGGCTTGAAGCCGCGCCCTTTCAAAGCGCTCTGAAATATGTTGCAAGCCCCTGCTACGTGACACTAATTCTCCGCGCTCGTGTAGCACAACTCCACCACGGTGCAGTCGTCGCTCAGGGGATTGCCAGCGCAGAATTCCGATACGGCGGAGAATATTCCTTCCAAGGTGGGCGATTTGGCGGCGGCGGCTTCCAGACGCGAGTCCTCAAAAAAATCTCCCATGGCGTTTTCGGCTTCGGTGACCCCGTCGGTCACCAGAATAAAGCGGTCGCCGGATTTCATCTGACAAGAAGCACTCTCAAAGGTCGCGTCCGCAAGCAGCCCAACCGGAACATTGCCATGAGGAGGACGCATGACTTCTCCGGCGCAGACCAGCAGCGGAGGCACATGCCCGCAGTTCACGTATTCGAGCTCGCCATCGCGGCGCAGACGGACGAGCAGCACGGTGGCGTATTTCTCGCCGACCAGTTTGTCGGTAAAGAACCGGTTTACGGCGGTGACGACCTCCAACAAGGGCATGCCCGCACTCAAGTGCGAGTAGATCATTCCCTGAAGCGTCGAGGCGAGGAGAGCGGCAGACACTCCCTTTCCGCTGACGTCGGCCAGCACCACGGCGAGGCCCTCCTTGGTGTTTACAGCGTCGAAGAAGTCTCCGCCAATTTCTTTACAAGACAGATTTTTGCCTCGCAGGCGAGCGAAGGGCACTTCTGGAATCTTAACCTGCATCAGGCGCTGCTGAATGCTGGCGGCGATACTCAATTCCTGCTGATATCGCCGGGCTTCCTCTTCAGCCTGCACCAGCCGCGCGTTCTCGATCAAAGACGCAGCTTCAGTCGCGATCACGTGCAAAATCTTCTTGTCGACGCCGCTGATGTCGCGGGAGGCAAAGCGCGAGTCCACGTAAAGTACCCCCATGGCTTCGCCGCCGTTTGGTGAGGGGACCGGGGTCTGCGCGTCCCGCGTCGCCTGCACCTGCATTTTGCGCAGCAGAATGCACACCACTGTACGCAGGTCGTAGGCCACGATGCTCTGCCGGCCCGCCAGGTCAACTTCCTTGCTGGTATCGGTCAGCAGAAACTCGGAGTTCGACCTTATGGATTCCTCCAGGATCGAGTGCGAAATCGTCTTGTCATCGAGCAGCGGTTCCTTCTTGGAATTGCGCCCGGCCTGCAGACGCAGCTTGCCTTCGTCGTCCTTGAGAAAAACGTAGCCCCTCTCGGCTCCCGTCAGTTGCAGAGTGACATCGAGCATGGTGATCAGAATCTCGTCGAGCACGCCCGCGGTGTTGAGTTTGCGAGCCGCTTCCAGAAACAGGGTCAGCTTTTCCAGTTCGGTGGCCTCGGGCTTGATCCCAATGACAGAGATCTGGCTGAGAAATTCGCGGGCCGTGTTGGAGGTGGCGTGTGCCGGATTGAAGAGGATGTACGCGGAATCACGCGCCCCGAACTCCAGCCGGTCACCGCGCTCCAGTTTCTGCCGCTGGATGCGCTCGCCGTTTACGTAGGTGCCATGCTTGCTGCCCAGATCTTCGAGGAAGAAGTCCTGTCCTTCCTGCATGATCTGGGCATGATCGCGGGAGACGCGCGGGTCGGCGATCACCAGATCCTTGTCCACTTTCCGTCCAACGCTGAACGGAGTGCGGTTCAGGATGATGTTCTTTTGCTCACTGCCCTGCACGAAGACGAGGGCCGGGAAAACTCCGGAGCCGGAGCTGTGATGACTGATTGTGTTTAGGGCCATGCTCTGGGCTATTGACGATAAGTCGCCGGCTTGCTCGCCTTATCCCACGCTCGAAAAACGAGGCTTCGCCGCAAATCTCGCAGCACCAGACTACTCTGCGGCATCGCGGTCTCGCAAGCCGCGAGCCGGGTTCACTCGCGCATCGATTTCCGCGCGGTCCAAAGGCCGTGCTACTGTGCGCATGACTGTGCCGGTCGCCAATACCAGCCCCAAAGTCAGAGTGGGAATGGCGAAATTCGTCGCCAGTGGCGCAATCCATGCCTTCTGCACAACCGGCCCCGGCACAAACAATAGCGCCACCACGAGCCCCGCAGAAGCGAACCAGGGCCAGAATATTGACAAACCCGTGAGCAAGACAAAGAACCGCGACAGGCGGTCTGCCCTCCACAATGTCCGAGCGACTCGACTCACCGCCATCAAGGCCGGCAGCAGCAGCACCTGGTTGTAGGGGGCAAACATTGGAATGACCATCAGGGTTGTTGCCATCATAAAAGCTACTAGCCACGCGAAATCAAGGGTTCGAGGTTGCACCTTTCGTAGCCTCCAAGCCCAATAGAGCAGCAAGCTCACGAGCACGACTGAAATCAGCCTTCCCCAGATGGGCGTGAGTTCGACGTCGAGCACTGATCGGCCTCCACCCGTGTACTGCCAGTACTCCGCTGAAGCTCTGCGGAATTTCGTAATCCACCCCGGCAGCAACGCCTCGCTGCCTCCGATCAACAGTGACATGGTTATGCCGCAGCCCCAGAACAATCGTTGCCGTTCACGCCAATTGCCGAAGATCCAAATGCCGAGCGACGCAATCGGCAACGCCACGAGCTGCGGCTTAATGGTGGCGAAAGCCAGCAGCACCCCAGCCAAGAACAAATAACCGCCAGCCAGGGCACTGAGCGACGCTGCCAACAAACTCGCGACCAGCAATGTGAGCTGTTGCAACTTGAAGCCCTGAATCGCGGGAAAACTGCCGAGCGTGAGCACAATCCAGAGCACCTTGGCATTGAAGGATGGGCGCCAACCCAGTGCGCGAAGCCACCAAAGCACCGACAATGCGGTGAGAATCACAAGCGACCACAAAAAAACTCGCTGCACTATGCAGAAAGGCAATCCGATCGTCGGGGCCAGCACGAACACCACATACAGGGGATAAGCAAAGGCCTGCTGGTCCTTCGGGTCGTGGGGACGGTTGGGGTCGATCGGGCGACCATAGTATCCAGACTGAATCTCCCGGGTGATGTCGGCGCCGTAAGGATCGCGTCCTCGGAGCAACACTTCTCGCGCGCCCAACCAGCGTGGATAGAGATCAGAAAGGTTGCCGCGAGGCACACCCAAGGCCGCCGACTCGGCTTGCTGATGAGGGATGGCAATGTCCTGGACCCAAAGCCACATCAATGTGGCCAGCAATGCGGCTCCGGCAACCAGGTAGGACTTGTATGCCATGTCGGGTGATCAGTCCAGACGTCTCGCAACCAGCCTCATGTTACAGCTTCCGGTTGTGGGTTCGATGGCGAACTGCCAGGGATGTTGGACGAAGAAGAGATCAGTTCGCCGCTGTTGCGGTTCATTCTAAGACGCTGGATCTCTCGCCAGATGGCATAAATCCACCAGACGAAGCAAATCGCCATGAGATTGGTCCTCGCCCATCGCAGCCAAAGAAAAAACCACAGTGGACTGATCAGCAGCGGCAAGGCGGGAAGAAGAACCGCTTTGAATGTGCGCTCCGGGTCCGGGGCACGGAGACCGTGATCCACGCACAACGCAATTGGCAAGATCAACACGGACAAGTCATACGTATTTGTGTTGCCGCTGACCGTCACGGCAGCGATCACCGCACACCCGAGGCAGAGTTTGAAGAACCGCCTGTCACGGGCCGCCGTGCTCATTCCGGCGACAACCCCCAGCAAGACGGCTGAGCCAGCCAATGCGAGCATTCGTAGGGGCCAGCCAACATTCTCAAGAATCGGCCATCCGTTAATCAGCCCCATCAGATTGGGCATCAATCTAAAAGGCAAGCCTCCAAGAGGAACCTGGGACACCACGCGCCAGGCGAAGGCTGGATACTGCAGAGCTTCATGCCAGCCAATCAGCGCGATCGAGAGGGCCACGGCGGCTGAGGCAACGATCGTGAATCCAAAAGCCAGCTTCTTGCCTCTCCACAAGGCCAGAACCAAGGCCACGGGAATCAGGAATTGAAACTTGAAAACTCCCAGCCCCAGCCAGCAGCCCGCGGCGAAATCAGCGTCCCGCTCAAGGGCACGAAAGCCCAACACAAGGTCCAGGAGTAGCAGAACGCCATCTTGTCCCTGTTGGAAGTTGCCCAGAACCGGAAAGAACGCCAGCGACGCTAAGACGCAGTCCAGAAGCGGGACCTTACGGAGTGAAACCAGCGAACTCCGCAGCAGAAGAAGTACACACACCAGCATGCCCAGGTTGATAACGTTCCAGAGTACAAACGCGGTCGGGTAAGGCAGAAACGTTAGCGGCAGGAAAAGCAGTGCTTCAAATGGCAAATGTATGTACGGTAGCGGTCCGCGCCGGATGTCCGAATTCGTCGCGAATTCCCGCTGCACCTCCTGCTGCGCGCGGATGTCGTAAAGCTGTGCTCGCCGCCCTTCCCGCAGCATCTTCGCCGCGGTGAAATACACTGTGAAATCCGGGTCCCCGCGGGCAACGCGTGCGCGAATGCTCCATAAGAAGGAGACATGCATCGCCAGCACGATGGCGATCAGCGACCGACCGAACCTTCGGTAGGATTTGAGCGAGATCGGTTGCGCTCCCCTTTTCTGGCCAGCCCGTCCCCACAAGAGCTCCCGCCTGCTTTCGCGCCAAAAGCTCGCTCGGCCTTCGTCACGTCTCGTAACTTACCGGATTACGATAACTTATCACGCTCTGGCAAATTTTCCGTGCCTGCGACTACGACCGTCAACGCCGCAGTTTCCCAGTGTTATACTGTGCCCCGACGCGGCTTTCGCAGGTTTCCCTAGCGACCAATACCTCTCAGGTCTCGTGAAGAACCTATGTTTACCATTGGTAATCCCGGAGTTTGCAAGATTTTACACTTTTAATCATGGTGTCGGTATGATTACCCTTAGACCGGCTAGAGAGCAGAAACGGACCGCCGGACAGATGCCTTCTCAGTTCATCCGGCGAATCCTTTCACAAGGTCGACAACAAGCGTGGAGGTCCCATGGCGGCAAAGATCGCTAGACAATTGTGGAGCGCGGAGGACGGACAAGACATTGCCGAATATGCCGTAATGCTGGCGGTGATTTTAGTGATTGTCGTTGGCACCATCCGTTTGATCGGGTCCAACGCGAATAACGTGTTCTCCAATGCTGCGAGTTCCATCCAGTAGCAGCCGGATTGTTTCCGGCAACAATTAGAGATCCAACAGGAACTGGCTGGAATAGGCAACCAACAGCACGAGGCGCAAGGGCCTTATTGAGCTTTTCAGCAAGCGGTGGAGCGAGCAAGACGGGGTAAGACATCGCAGAACATGCGGTCGTGCTGGCAGGGATTCTCGTGATTGTCGTCCGAGAGCGTCCAGTCCAGTGCGAATAATGTGTTCGCGAATTCCATTCAGTAAGACGGGCCGACCATCTGGGATCGGCTGCCAGAGTTTCAGTTCTTAAGGGAACAGTATGAACCGCACACGTTTATTGATGATCGGAGCCTTGGCTCTAGCGCTCGGCTTCCTGGTAAGTGTGTACGTCTACAAGGACCTGCAGGCGAAGAGCGGGGTCAGTTCCGACCCGGGTATTGATGTCATTGTGGCTGCGAACGACCTTCAGGTCGGTGCTCGCGTAGAAGAGCACGACATCAAGATCATCCGCATCCCCTTCGCCGATCTTCCCGAGGGCACCCCTCGCCGGCGCTCGGATGTTCTGGGACACGGCGTAATAATTCCGATTACCAAGGGCGAGTTCATTCTTCCTACCAAGCTTGCCGGTGAGAATGCCGGGGCGGGCTTACCATCGCTTATACCTCCTGGTATGCGAGCCGTTGCCGTGAAAGTGAACGATGTGATCTCGGTTGCAGGTTTTGTCACTGCCGGGACCAGGGTCGATGTCCTGTTGACGGGAACGCCGAACGGAGGCTCCGAGCCGCAGACGACTACCGTTCTGCAGAATGTCGCGGTATTGGCCGCCGGTCATACGCTGGAACGCACCTCGACCGGCGAAGCCCAGAACACGCCCGTCATTACCCTTCTGGTCTCTCCTGACGACGCGCAGCGACTCGCGCTCGCCAGCACCGAGGGAAGAATCCAGCTTGCCCTGCGCAACCCCCTCGACACGAAATCTCCGGACGTCCCATCTTCCGGCGCAAGAGCCCTATATAAGTTGACCGCCGCCCCCGCGCCCACGGTACACGCCCCGGTTCATCGCCTGCTGCCGGTGAAGATGGCGCCGACGCCGATTCCCGCTTCTACGGGCGTCAGCATCGAGGTCTATGAGGGCGACAAGAAGCAGGATGTCAAACTCCCAGACGCTGGTTCCGAGGCCAAGTGATCGGAGAATCTTCGAACTTCCGAATTGCATCCATGCGCAGCCGCAGGTTTTCTCAACCGGAGAGAAATCGGAAACTGAAAGCCTGCATGCTCTGGCTCATGATCGTTCTGGTCCCGGTAGCGCTCAGCGGTCCTGTGTTTGCTGAGAGCGTACTGGTAGGCGCGGCGGCGGCGCAGGCCCAAAACTCGACGCCGCCGGAAACGCAGACCGCGAATCTTCCGCCCCAGTCGCAGCAGCCACAAGGCGCGGCGCCGTTGCGTGTGATGGTCGGCAAGTCTCTGTTAATCAATACGACGGAGCGGATCAAGCGCGTCTCTGTTACCGACTCGGCCATCGCGTCCGTCCAACCCATCACTCCGACCCAGATTCTGGTGCATGGCAAGGCGCCGGGAGAGGTCTCACTGCTCATCTGGGACGAACTGGAGCGCTCGCGCAGCTTCGACCTTCGGGTGGATGTGGACGTCAGCGCCTGTTCTGCCGAAGAGCACCGAGTGTTCCCCGACGAGCAGATTTCGGTCACGCCCTCGCGGTCCGCTATTGTTCTCTCCGGACACGTATCCACCGAAGATGTAGCCAAGCGGGCAGCAGAACTCGCCGGCGCCTACTCGCCGAGAGTTGTAAACGTGTTGACATTCGGGCCGGTCGGAGCTCAGGAAGTCTTGCTGCAAGTAAAGTTCGCGGAAGTTGATCGCAGCGTCCTCAACCAACTGGGAGTGAACTTTATTTCTACCGGTGGAGCTAACACCATCGGCACCGTGACCACAGGGCAGTTTGGCGGCTTTGGGCCTCAGACTCTGACCCCAGGCACTTCAGGGGGCAATACCACCACTACCAGCAATACCGTCAGTAATATCCTGAACCTTTTCGTATTTCGTCCGGATATTAATTTTGGCGCCGTGATCGAGGCGCTCGAGACCAAGAACCTATTGCAGATTCTTGCCGAGCCCAACCTCATCGCGGTCAACGGCAAGGAAGCCAGTTTTCTGGCAGGCGGACAATTCCCATTTCCCATCGTGCAACCTGGCGCCGGGTTCACGGCGGTTACCATCTCGTTCAAGGAATTCGGGGTACGTTTGCAGTTCACACCGGAAATCAAACCCAACGGGAACATCCACCTGAAGGTCGCTCCAGAAGTCAGCACCCTCGATTTCGCGAACGCCCTGACGATCTCCGGGTTCACGGTCCCGGCGCTTAGCACGCGCAAAGCCGAAACCGAATTTGAATTGCAGGATGGCCAGAGCTTTGTGATCGCGGGCCTGATGGACAACCGCGTTACGGACATATACAACAAGATTCCAGGACTGGGGGACATCCCGATCCTGGGAAATTTCTTTCGTAGCCGGAGCGCGTTGAAAAGCCGCTCGGAATTGATGGTCCTGTGCACGGTGCGCCGGGTTTCGCCCACCACGGAGCCGCCAGCGCCGCCCAAGGATCCGAAATCGTTTATGGACAACGGAAAGTTTGACCAGAAAAATAAGTAGGCCCATGTTCGCCGATCACCGCGGTTTGCCAGACCGAGTTTAGCGGTGAAAGAAGACACGGGTAGCCGGTATGCCAGAGCTTTCAGTGGTCATTGTCGCGACGGATAACGAACAGCGCGCTGTATTACAGGTGCTGGTTGACGGCACCAGCGTGGCGCGCACCGCGCACACCTGTGCCAGTTTTCCGGTTGCCGCTTCGGATCCAGTCGCACGCCGGGTGCGTGCGGCCAATCCCGACGTCACTTTGATCGACATTCCTGCAGATAATCCCTCGCCAGCCCTGCGCGCTATCGAACTTTTGCACCAGGAGATGCCGGAGGGCGCCATCTTCGCCATCGGCAACCTTCATCAACCTCAGGTCATCGTCAACGCTATGCGGGCCGGGGCGCGGGAGTTCATCGAGCGTCCCACGAACACGACGGATCTGCTCGAAGCCTTTGTCCGCCTCACGACAGCGCAACGGCGGGTTCGTCAGGAGGGGCCTCGCGGCAAAGTCTTCTCCGTCATCAATGCCAAGGGCGGAAACGGAGCAACCACGGTCGCCGTCAATCTCGCCCTGGCTCTGCAGTCCTCGCACGGGCAAACCGCGCTCGTCGACCTGGCCCCGCTGGGTCACGCGGCCCTGCACATGAATCTCAAGCCGGTTTTCAACGTGGCCGACGCGACCCGCAATCTTCACCGCATGGACGCTTCCCTGCTCGAAAGCTTCATGACGCGGCACAGCGGCGGATTGCAACTACTGGCGGGAGCTAATGTTCCCGGGGCCATCGATCCTTCCACAGCGGAGTTCGTGCGCCTGTTCGATATGCTGGTGACACACTATCGTTACGTGGTGGTGGACGCTTCCTCGCGCTTCGACGCCGCGAGCCGGCTCATTGCGAATCTCTCGGAGACGGTTCTGCTCGTGGCCTGTACCGACGTGGCATCGCTGTGGAGCGCGGCTCGCGTGCAGCAATATCTGGGAGAAACCGGCAGCCGCGAGCGCGTTCGCCTGGTGTTGAATCGCTTTCGCAAGGTTCCCGGCTTCAGCGAAGCCGACGCGGAGGCAGCTGTGGGAGCGAAACTTTTGTGGCGCGTCCCCAACCAGTATTTCGCCGTATCCAGCGCCATCGATCGCGGCACTCCGGTGATGGACCAGCGCGGCAGCGAAATTGCTCGCTGTTTTGCCGGACTGGCACAGGAACTAACCCGTAACGACATTAATTCAAAACGCGAGGCATGGTCGTTATTCAAGTCGGTTTAGAAGTCTCTGTCTGTAAGTTAGGGCCCTATGGCGAATCTTCAATCGTTCGAGCGGACCGACGCCAACTTTTTCCAGCAGATCAAGGCGGACCTGCACCGCAAGATTCTCGACCGCCTCGACCTAGAAAAACTGGGCAAAACCTCGGGCGACTCGGCTCGCGACGAAGTCCTGCTCATCATTCGCAGCGCGGTCAATAGTGAAGCAGTTCCGCTGAGCTTTGCGGAGCGCGAACGGTTGTCGCGCGAAATCCTTGACGAAATTTTCGGCCTCGGCCCGCTGGAGCCGCTGCTCAAGGATCCCACCGTTTCCGACATTCTGGTGAACCGGTTTGACCGGGTCTACGTTGAGCGCGCCGGCAAACTCGAATTAACCCCGCTATCGTTCAAGGACAATGTCCACCTGATGCAGATCATCGAGCGCATCGTCTCGCGAGTTGGCCGCCGGGTCGACGAATCGTCGCCGATGGTCGACGCGCGACTTACCGACGGATCGCGCGTCAACGCCATCATTCCGCCGCTGGCCATCGACGGCCCCTGTCTTTCCATTCGGCGTTTCGGGCGCGATCCCATCACCGCCCGTCAGATGATCACAAATCAGACTCTCACCGAGGCGATGCTTGAACTGCTTTCCGCGATGGTCAAAGGGCGCCTCAACATCCTGGTTTCCGGTGGAACTGGCGCCGGCAAGACGACGCTGCTCAATGTACTCTCGGGATATATTCCGAACTCCGACCGCATCGTTACCATCGAAGACGCCGCCGAACTGCAACTCAAGCAGGAACACGTAGTCCGCCTGGAAACCCGGCCACCCAACGTCGAAGGCAAGGGAGCGGTACGGCAGCGGGAACTGGTGATTAACAGCTTGCGTATGCGCCCCGACCGCATCGTGGTGGGCGAGGTCCGCGGCGAGGAAGCCTTTGACATGCTGCAGGCCATGAACACCGGCCACGAAGGTTCGCTGACTACGGTGCACGCCAACTCTCCGCGCGACGCCATGGCCCGTATCGAAAACATGGTCTCGATGGCCAACCTGAACATTCCCGAGCGCGCGGTGCGTCACCAGATCGCGTCTGCAGTCCACGCTGTGGTTCAGATTGCGCGACTCTCCGACGGCACGCGCAAGGTCATCACCGTTTCCGAGATCACCGGGATGGATGGAGATCTGATCGCGATGCAGGACATCTTTTCGTTTGATCGCACCGGCATCGACGAGAACGGGAAAGTCCGCGGAGCTTTCCACGCGACCGGAATTCGTCCGAAGTTTGCTGAACGCCTCGCGACCGCGGGCGCGCGTTTGCGTCCTGCGCTGTTTGAAACGAAAGCTGAGGTCTGAGATTCCATGCGGGCGGCTCTCCTTGCCTTTGTCGTATTCGTGGTGGTTGCGCTGGCGGCCTTCGCCCTAGGCTCGATGTTCGATCAGCGCAGCGCCCGCGCCCGCCTGCTGAAGGAACGTTTGGCGGAAGAGCGCAAGTCCCCGGAGCGCAGCCCGGAAGAAGAACTGGCGCTGATTCGCGATGAGCAACTGAGCCAGTTTCCCGCCCTCGACAGTTTGCTGCGGCGTTCGCAGCGGATTTCCGCCATCCAGAAAATGCTGGCGCAGGCGGGCATGGAACTGCGGGCGGGAAACTTTCTGGGACTGTGTGGGCTGGTCGGCATCGGCGCCGCTATTGTCGCCTACATTCTCAGCCGGCACATCGAGATCGCGTGGGCGGCGATGGTACTGGGCTTCCTGATGCCGTACTCGTATGCTTCGATGAAGCGGCAGAAGCGGTTTAACAAATTTGACGAGCTTTTCCCCGAGGCCATCGATACCCTGGCCCGCGCGGTGCGCGCCGGACACGCCTTCACTACGGCGCTGGAAATGATCACCAACGAGATCTCCGAGCCCGTCGCCGGGGAATTCCGCCAACTCTACGAAGAACAGAAGTACGGCATGCCGGTGCGCGACGCGCTGCTCAATCTGACCGAGCGCATGCCCTCGGTCGACGTGAAATTTTTCGTCACCGCCGTCATGCTGCAGCGCGAGACCGGTGGCAACCTGGCCGAGATTCTCGACAACTTGTCCTACGTGATTCGCGAGCGTTTCAAGATTCAGCGCCAGGTGCGCGTCTACACCGCTCAGGGACGCCTCACCATGGCGCTGCTGATGGGCATGCCCCCGGTGATCGTGGTGACTATGATGGCGCTGAATCCCGCCTTCATCCGACCGCTGTTTTCCGATCCCATCGGCCACGCGCTGCTGGTCGGCGGGATCACCTTGCAAACGGTAGGATATTTCGTGATCCGGAAGATTATTCGGATCCAGGTTTAAGGGTTCAGGGTAGGGAGCGGTTTATCGATGTTGCCTCTGATCTTAACGATCGTCGTCTTCATCACCATCGTGATGGTGGTGTTTTTCTTTGGCGCGGCGGTGGTGACGCCAAGCTCGGTTCTGGGCGCGCGTTTACGCGCCCTTGGTGGACAGCAGCAGCAGACCACCCAGGCCAAGCCCGCCCTCCGCGAACGGATCGAACAGGCCATCGACCCGCTCAGCAAAGCTATCCCTCTCTCCCCGGCGGATGTTTCCCGCACCCGGGCCTGGCTGATTCAGGCGGGACTCCGCGATCCCCTGCACGTTAACTATTATTTCGGAGCGCGCATTCTGATGGCCCTCGCAGGTTTAGCGGCTGGCGCCCTATTCTCCGGCTTCGACAATCCCAATCTTTTTCTCCTCGTTGGCCTTCCCGGCCTCGGGTTCTTCCTGCCACGCTTCATCCTGAAGCGCATGATTAAAGACCGCCAGCAGCGCATCCGTCTTGCCCTGCCCGACGCCCTGGACCTGACCGTCATTTGCGTTGAAGCCGGCCTCGCCCTTGACCAGGCCCTTATGCGCGTGGGCCAGGATCTGCACCACGCCCATCCCGATCTGAGCGATGAATTTCACCTGATAAACCTCGAGATGCGCGCCGGCAAACCTCGCGCTGACGCTCTGCGCAACCTGGTCGACCGCACCGGCGTTGACGACATCCGCTCTCTTGTTGGTACACTGATTCAGACAGATCGCTTCGGTACCAGCGTTGCCCAAGCCCTGCGCGTGCATTCCGACTCCCTCCGCACGGAACGCCGGCAACGCGCCGAAGAACAGGCGGCAAAGACCACAATCAAGATGGTTCCCCCGTTGGTGATCTTTGTGTTGCCTTCGATCATTTTTGTCACCATCGGTCCAGCCGTCATATCGCTGATCCGCCAACTCGGACCAGTGTCTGGCCGATAGCAGACGGCCGAGCAACTACATGCGGGGCAGTTGAGTTGATGGCAGTTTTCTCCTCTCTAGGGCAAGCCTTTAATCAGACCCGGCAGGCGTATCTGGCCACGGCCTTGGCCGTTGCCGACACGCACTGGACTCGCCTGCGCGGCCTGCTCGGCCTCGCGGCTGGTGACTTCCGTAACGGAAATGGACTCTGGATTGTCCCCTGCCATGGCGTTCATACTTTGGGCATGGGGTTTCCCATCGACGTCGTTTACCTTGACCGTGAAATGAAGGTAATCCTGGTCCAGAGCCAGTTGCAGCCCTGGCGGTTTGCCCCGGTCCGTACGCAGGCCACGTCTGTACTGGAACTGCCGTGCCATACGGTGGCCGAAACAGGGACTGTCGTGGGCGATAGAATTGAGATTACGATCAAGAAGGAAAAGTTTGCCTAGCGTGAGTGCGACGGCACAACTCGAAGAAGTCGTTGAGCAGCGGCACGATGCACCCATCCTGCTGGTAGAGTGGTCCTCGCCGTGGCATGAGTTCGTAACTGCCATTCGCCCTGCTCTGGCCCGCTCCGATGCCCGGCTCGCCGGCGAAGCTCCCTACGGGATGTTTCCCTATCGGGGCATGGTCCCGTGCTTGTTACTGGAGGCTTTTCTCATCTTCGCCGTGATCGTGGTCCGGGTGAAGATCGAGCAACTTCGCCCCTACGTCGCGCCTCGGCTCTCAAGCCGCGACGTGATCTACTACAGCGGCGACGAACTTCCCCGCACCGAGGATCTGGGTGGCGCGCAAGCTGGCGTCGCCGGCCGCGCGGGTGGACAAGAAGCCCGCCACCGCACACAGACCATCCGGATTGCACGCGGCGGCTCTCTCACTCAGAAGGTGGTTGACGCGCCAAACCTTAGGCTGCCGTCGTCGCACGACGCGGTAGCGAATCTGCTCGCGGTCAGCCCCAATCCAGGCCCGCCTCCGTCGGAAGGATTACGCTCGACTCGAACCGTTCTCACGTACGCAGGTCCGATCGTCGCCCCGGCACCCAAGGCGATCCCCGATTACACCCGCAACGGCGTGCGGCTCGATACGGTGATTCCGCCATCTCCAACGGCCCCGCGCGATCCCTTCCGCTCGGCACCGAATCTCAGTGCGACGGTGATTCCTCCGGCGCCGAGCGCCTCGAGCGATCACGCCCTGGTTGCGCCCGCTCTGGGCCCGGCCGTGATTCCACCCGCGCCCAGGGTTTCCCGTGATCGAAATTCAGCAGCGCCCTCGTTGAACGCAACAGTCGTGGCTCCGGCGCCGACGATCGATGCAAACACAACTCGCTCTGCCCCATCGCTGGCAGCCAGGGTGATTCCGCCCGCTCCCGGCGCAGTGAGCCGGGAGATTTCCAGTGCTCCAGTGCAGATGGCGAACCTTGCCGTGGTGCCGCCTCCGGTATCTGCTCCAGAGCGCGGGACGACTCGCAATCCTAAACTCGCGCTACCAGCGCCATCGGTTATCGCGCCGCCGCCCTCGGCCGACATTTCGCAAGACATGCGCCGGCTTGCCAGCGGCAGCGCTCCTGACCCGTCGAAATCCGTTGTGCCTCCACCGCCCTCACAAACTGCGAGCGGATCGTACATGAGCGGTCTGATCGGCAGGATTTTTGGCACGGCGGAAGTCGTTCCGCCACCGCCAACCGTGAATGCTAACGGTGCCGCCGGATCGAAAAATACCCCACTCACCGCCAACGTTGTGCCCCCTCCACCAGCGATTGCGGCCAGCCCTGCGAGTGCGAATCCACGCGGCAGCCGTAACGGGATGGGGACGTCACTCGCTTCCAACGTCATCGCGCCGCCTCCCTCGGCGGGAATCTCTGGTGGCAGCGGCACTCGCCCGGTCTCGGCCTCCACCGCGCCCGCGCTCGGTTTGCCCAGTGTTGTTCCACCGCCGCCCTCGCTGTCTGGACCCGGCGGCGGCACTGGCGACACTGGAGGAGGCAAAGGCGCTCCAGGTGGCGCGCTGCTGGCGAATAATGTCGTTCCACCTCCGCCTTCCGTCGGTGGCGGTGCTAACTCGAGCGGCTCCGGGCTCGGCCGCAAAGGCCCCGGACTCGGCTCTGCCATGGAGGCCGGCGCTCCCTCAGCCCCGTCTGGAAACGGCGGCAGCGGGAATGGCGCGGGAGCCGTGATTTCCAACCAGCCCGGATCCAAGGTGGGTTTGCCTACTGTCGGAGGGAAAGGTTCCCTGGCCATGTCACCTTCTGGTGGAGATAAGCCCGGACTAGGCGGGAGCGGCGGAGGTACCAGCATTGCGCGGGGCAAGGGCCCCGGCAGCGGCATGAACGGCGAAGGTCCCGGTGCGGGCAAGAGCGGCACGGGCCGTGGTTCCGACCCAAATGCCCACCCCGGCATCTCCCCGAATCCCGGCCCGGGAGGAACCGGCAACGCTACCAGCGGTACTCCGCCGGTGCCTGGCGTTTCCGTGGAAGGTGGCAGCAGCATTGTCACCCTGCCCAGCTTCGGCTCAGGCCCGTCTGGCGGCGATACTTCCGCTCCCGGCCGTTCGAACATTAAGCAGCAGCATCAGGCGCTTGGGGTAACTATCGTTGCTACAGCAACTTCCGGGGGAGCCTTCGAGCCTTACAAGAATCAACTGCACGGCGAACAGTACACCACCTATCTCGACACTTCGCTGGGTACGGTTGTCGTCCAGTTCGCCGACGGCGGATCGGCGGGCCATGCGTATAACGGGACCATTACCGCGCCTAGCGGCTTTCGCACTGACCTTCCCGAGGGCCTTCCACACGCGCGCATGGTTGTTGCCTGCACCATCGATGCATCTGGAAATCTGAGGAACCTGCGGGTGCTTGAACCCGGTCCCGCAGAAATGACGGCCAAAGTCATAGCCTCATTGCGTAGCTGGAAGCTTCAACCAGCGATGCGCGGCGAGCAACCCATCGAAGTTACCGCCATCCTCGGCTTCGGCATCGACACCAACGATCGCTTCTGAGGACCAGTAGTTTATGCGCGCAAATGGAACGCCGCCGATTCCATATCGTCGGCATTCTTAGTGGAGACCGATCTCACTTTGCGCCTCGCCTGGCGTTGCGCCGCGACGCTGGTATTACGCCCTTCTCGGGACGCTCCCGCTCGATCTTCTCCGCCCGCTTGTGCAGCGGCCGATCATTTGCCGAGGACAACTGCCGCCCTTGCCGCCTTCACCGTCAAACCTTGCCCCGTGTAAATAGCCTCAGCGAAAGTCGACCCGGCACTCATCATCGTGGGCCAGAGCTCAACTTTCAGTTGAATTAAATGGTGCTCGAAGGAAGAAAGTACGGAGGGCAATTCCGCGCCCACATCAGTGAAGTGCTCCCTCCCGAGTAGGCGAGGGGACGAATGCGATCGCGACCTCGTCTGTATATATCGGACGCCAGTCCTTCATTTCAAGCAGAACGTTCGCGAGAGCTGAATCCCGGGGCAGCAGGAGACACGAAACCTCATGATCGTGGAGGAAATCTTGCCACCCCGACTCCACATGCAGCATCTTCAAGTAAGACTTTAAGAATGCCTCGCCGTAAAAATCATGCCGGTCATCGGCAACCACCCGCTGCTTTGGATAAAGCCGATAAATCAAATATCCGCCCCAGTAATCAGGACTTAGTATCGGTCCGGGCACTTGGTGTTGCCCCAGGTAACTCACGGCCTCCACCGGCATCCGCTTGGGATCAAAGTGAGCATCCATGATCTTGGTCGATCCGGCCCGGCCGCCGTTGGCCGCAACCAGGATCGTGGCAACAATCGCGATCAAGGGCCACAGATGACCCCGCAGTCCGCTATGGACATGCGCCATGCGTTGAGAAAATCGTCCGGCCAACCCTGTGGACGCGAGTAACGGTCCCATAATCATCACCAGAAGCACCGATGAAATCGGAATATTCCGCGAAGCGTACAGCCCGGTGTACACGGTAAACAGAACGGTCAATAGCTGACTCAGTCGCAACTGGCGTCCGTACGACGCCAAACCTACAAGCGTGACCAGCAGGAGCACCACAAAACATCGCTGCGCCACGCCGTGAAAATTAGGGGACTGAAATTCCTCAATGTGATCCATCAGGAAGCGATTGGAAAGATATGACGCAATATGGCAATGCAGTTTCCATCCGTAAGGATTCACCAGGCTTGCAGCCGCCGAAAGCAAGCCGACCCACACCAGATCCCAAGAGCGCTTGCCGGCGGCTATTTTTTCGAGCGCTTCCTCGATTCGATTCTCGTTAGCACGGAGCCAGCGCCACACCGCTCCCAGCCAGAAAATTCCCAAGAGCGCGAATCCCAGCAGAAACCCGCCATGCACATTCACCCACACCAGCATCAGCAGCGGCAGGGCCCACAACCAGCGCTGGCTTAGGCCGCGGCATCCGGTAAAGCTTTGCCGCTCGGATGCGTCCAGCATCCAGAACCACACCAACGTGAACAGCCAGCTCAGCACGTGCGGGCGCGCAAGAAAATGAATCATCGATGCCGCCATGGCCAGCAGCATCAATACCAGAGCGACAAGGAGGTTCGCGCCGCTCTTCATGAGCAGAGAAAACGTAAGGGCGAACACCGCCGCGATCACGACCGACGTGAACCACACCACTCCATTCAGTCCCAGCGCGGCTTCCAGTTCACCCACAACCAGGTCATAGAGCCATTCCCAGGCAAACCACGGTTTCGTCCCCATGGAGGAAGAGAACGGGTCGACGCGCGGGACTGCGTGAGTAGCCAGAATCTGCTGCCCGGTACGAATGTGCCAACCGATCCCGGCGTCGCCCAGCAAGCGCACGGATAGCGGAGTAAACAATAGCGCGCCCAGTAGCGCGACAAAAATCAAGTCCGCCACCGAAGGCAGCGCCCAGCGGGCCCATACGGCGGGTGCTGCTTCCGAAGAACTTCCCGAAACCTCTGCCATCGCGCCGAATCTTATAGATGTAAGGCAATGAACAGCAAGGTAAAACCTCGGGTCGTAATCGTAGGCGCCGGCTTCGGAGGCCTGAACGTGGCGCGTTCGCTGGCGAAGGCGCCGGTCCAAATCACCGTTGTCGACCGCCGGAATCACCATACATTTCAGCCGCTGCTCTACCAGGTGGCGACCGCCGGTCTTTCCCCTGGAGAAATCGCCGCCCCCATTCGCTCTATTCTTCGCGCGCACAGCAACGTCGAAGTCCTGATGGCGGAGGTCACCGGATTCGATCTCGACCGGCGAGTCGTCGAGACGGCCGATTCCGGCATCGCCTACGACTACCTCATCGTCGCCGCCGGCGCCAGCCACGCCTATTTCGGCCACGAGGAGTGGGAGCGCTTCGCCCCCGGCCTGAAGACCATTGAGGACGCGCTCGAAATCCGGCGGCGAGTGCTGCTCGCCTTCGAACTGGCGGAGCGGCAGTCCGCCGCCGGAGAGTCAGCCCCGCCCCTTAATTTTGTGATCGTAGGCGGTGGGCCCACAGGCGTCGAATTAGCCGGGACGCTGTCGGAAATTTGCCATCATGCGCTCACCCATGAATTCCGCGCCATCGACCCGGCGCGCGCGCATATCCTGCTGATCGAGGGCGGCACGCGCGTCCTTCCCACCTATGCCGAAGACCTCTCCCGCAGCGCGCAGGAGCAACTGCAGCGCTTGGGCGTGGAAGTTCGCACCTCAACCATGGTGACGCAGGTCGAGCCCGGCGCTGTCTACACTGGAAGCACGCGGCTGGAGGCGGCTGTAATCTTGTGGGCGGCGGGCGTAGCGGCCTCCCCTCTCGGTAAGAAACTTGGGGTCGCGGTCGACCGCGCCGGCCGTGTTCCGGTGCAGCCCGATCTCAGCATTCAGAACCATCCCGAAGTTTTCGTGATCGGCGACCTCTCGGCAGCGAAAGACCAGCATGGCAAGATGCTCCCCGGTGTGGCTCCAGTCGCGATTCAGGAAGGACGCTTCGTCGCCAAACTGATTCGCCACGAAATCGAAGCGGGGAAAGGTAACTCTCGTCCTGCCTTTCACTACTGGGACAAAGGCAGTCTCGCCACCATCGGCCGCGCCGCCGCTGTCGCCGAATTCGGGAAGATTCACATTTCCGGCTTCGTCGCGTGGCTCAGTTGGCTCTTCGTCCACATTCTGTTCCTCATCGGCTTTCGCAACCGGCTGCTGGTTTTCATTCAGTGGGCATGGTCGTATGTCACGTATGAGCGCGGCGCGCGCCTGATTACGGGCAGCACAGACCTGCCAGGATGGACGCCGGACCAGCACAACGCCACAGCAGAAGCTGCAACGCAAGAAATCCCCACCGGCGCAGCCAAATAGAGCGACAATAGTGTTGTCGGGATCACGATTCCCGGCGCAGCAGCGTGTTTCATACACTCTCGCGTTGTCATCCTGAGCAAAGCGAAGGACCTATGTATTTCTCGCTCCAGACAAGAAGCATGAATGCCATCGTCAGTCTTTTTCTTTCCCTAGGTTTAGTTGCGACTTTTTCGGCTCCGGCGTCCGCCGAAATCCTTAAAGTCGTCGTCGACGACACCATCCAGCCCATCAGCCAGGAGTACATCTCCCGCGCCATCGATGAAGCCCACCGTCGCAATGATCAGGCCGTATTGATCGAGATGAATACGCCCGGCGGCCTGGTCAGCTCCACCCGGGAGATCATCGAGAAGATCACTGCCTCGCCCGTGCCGGTCATCGTTTACGTAACGCCCACCGGAGGCCACGCCGGCTCTGCCGGAATCTTCATTCTCGAGTCCGCCGATATCGCCGCTATGGCTCCCGGAACGGCCGCAGGGGCTGCTCATCCTGTGGCTCTGATTGGCCCAGTCCAACTCAAGCCGGACGATACGATGAAAGAGAAGATGGAAAACGACGCCGCAGCCCTGATGCGCTCGGTTGCGTCGAAGCGCGGACGCAACATCCAAGCCGCTGAGAGCGCGGTCCGCGAGTCGAAGTCATTTACCGAGCAGGAAGCGCTGGCGCAGCATCTGATCGACTACGTCGCTTCGAGTCCAGAAGATCTGTTCCGCCAGATGCAGGGCAAGACCTTTAAACGATTCAACGGGGAGTCCGACTCGCTCAACCTCACCGGCCAGCCGATCGTTGCCTTCGACATGACTCTCAAGGAACGTATCCTCGATGCACTTATGGAGCCGGATCTGGCGTTTCTTCTGCTCGCTATCGGTGCACTGGCGCTCTACATCGAATTCAACCATCCCGGCGCTGTCATTCCCGGCACGGTCGGGGTGGTGTTCATCATTCTGGCGATATTTGCTCTCAACCTGCTGCCCACGCGGTTTGCAGCGCTGGGATTGATCCTTGGCGCCTTTGCGCTCTTCGCCGCAGAAGCCAAGTTTGCAACCCACGGCGTGCTCACCGTGGGCGGAATCGTGCTTCTGACTCTGGGAGGTCTGTTGCTGGTCGACTCGCCCATTCCGGAAATGCGGGTTCATCTCATGACGGCGTTGGCCGTCAGCATCCCGCTGGGCCTGATCACGGCCTTCCTAATGACGATCGCGCTGAAAGCGAGACGCAACAAAATCGTCACCGGAGCCCAAGGCTTGGTGGGTGAAACCGGAGTCGCGCAGACTGCCCTTTCGCCGCAGGGAAAAGTTTTTGTCCACGGCGAACTGTGGGACGCCATCGCTTCGTCTGCTATGCCTGTCGGTCAGTTGGTCGTTGTGCGCAGAGTCGACGGCCTGATTCTCGAGGTCGCGCCACTGGGTGCCACTCCGCCGCCCGAAGCTGCTCCCGCGGTTCTCTAGGTTCGTTGCGAAAAAATTCCGGTGTCGAGCAGAATCGGGAAGGGCACGAGTTAGAACTCGTGCCGTAAGTCAGGCGTATCAATTTGGCTTTAGCCACTGGGGGAATGCGTCCTCATGGCCTAAAGGCTGCACAATTCCGAGCTTTTGTCGGCGGGGCTAAAGCCGCGCCCCTTCAATTCAAAGCGCCGTTACAGCAACTCGAAAGGGCTTGGGCGCAGTTTATTTCAAGTTAAACAGCGCATTCACGTGCGCGGTCACGGTCACCAACTGCGCGGAGAACTCCTCCGTCGGGGCCGGCGGAGCGGCATTCGCAGCGGCCATCGCCATGGGACGCGCCTTTCGCGGCGCAAAGATCCGCTGGTTCTCGAAGGTATCCACTGACGCATAGGAAAGATCGCCAAGCGTGCGTCCGCTGGCCCGAGCCAGAGTATCGGCAGAATTGCGGGCCCGCCGGTACGCATCTTCGACCGCCCTGTTCTTCGCTTCGTCCATGTTTTCGAGTGTATAGCTCAGCGTTTGGCTCTCGCTCACGTTGGCGTCGGCCAGTTGCTGCGTGATCGGTCTCACCTTCGAGAAATCCTTCAATTTAAGAGTGACGTCGGTCGTGACGCGATATCCGACAACCTTCTGCTTCGGATTTTTCCAGTCGTACACCGGTTGCACCGACAGGAATCCCACGGTCGCAGCCTTCGGATCTACACTGTTCGCGCGGAGCACCTGGCGCACCTGCTCCACCTCTCTGGAAGCATGCTGGTAAGCCGCCTGCGAGGTGTCGTCTTGCACCGAGACGTTGAACTGAATTTGTGCCGTATCCGGAGTGGCTTCGAACTTTCCATCAGCGCCGACGTATATCGTATTCGGCTGCGCGGCTACAGTGGGATGCTCCTGAGCAGCGGCCACGCTGGCGGCAAGAAAAAGAAACGTCAAAAAAATGCCGGAAGATTTCATGACAGGCCTCCGAGGGGATTATCAGGCAGCAAAGCTCGTTCCCCAAGATGATTCTCCTCTGAAAGAACGCCTGTCAGAGCCCGTTTTGCAAGCCGAGTTCCCGAGAAATCTCTGTGAACTCCGTACTCTCTCTGGTTAAACCGTTTCTAGCGAGTGGGAAGGCTGAGGTTGCGGTCCAACCGAATTTCGAGCGCAGTGCCTTTGTCGAGCACAAGATCGTGTGAGGACTCAAACACGGACATAGCTCCATCCGCGGCGCCCGAACCCGCTCCGGCGACAGCCCCGCGCTTTCCGCCGGAGTGCGCACCTTGCTCGGCACCTTCCCCGGCCCCGACGACTACGGCCTCGGCGATCTGTTCTTTGGTCATCCCCTTACGACCGATTTCCCCTTCGTCTCCAATTTGGCTCAACCCATGCTCGCCGGGAACTCCGGTAACGGTCGCGATAAGCGGCATCCAGCCATGGCCAGTTTCGATCTCGTCAAAACTGAGCAGCAGTCGCCGGCGCAATCCGGGCTGCACGGCGCTAATGTGCCCTTTGATTTTCTTACCGGCGTCGATCGTCTGACCGTTGCCGGCGGTCAGAGCCTCGGCCAGCCGCGCCTGAAAATGATCGCCTGCCTTCGCCGTGCGCGTATCGAGCCGATCAGAAAGCTGGATTAAAAAGACGGTGCCTTGCGGAACCGCATTGACCGGCATTGGGGGACTGTCCTGCGCCACCGATGAACCAGCGAGAAGAATGCTAATAAGACCGATAGCGAAAAGGCTGCATCGACGAGAAGCCGAATCAGACATAGAAATTCCCCCGCGAACGGACTGTTCAAGCGATTGGATGGAAGAAAGAAGAAAAATGCTGCCTGAGGCCAGTTTTAGAGTTGCCGTACCCCAGACGGATCAAAATGGACTAGCCCTTAGCCCCGCTGGAATAAGCAAGAGGAGCGGTCTGATCGCTGATGGCACGCCGCAGCTCTTCAAAAATCTCATCGGGCATTTGCTTAAAAACGGCGACGACCTCAGGATCAAACTGGCGCCCGGCCCAGTCCTGGATCTCTTTCCGAGCGGCCGCAAGCGATCTCGCGCGTCGATACGGACGGTCCGACGTGATCGCGTCGAGGGCGTCGGCAACGGAAAAGATGCGAGCCCCCAAGTGAATCTCCTCGCCTTTCAGACCACGCGGATAACCGCTTCCATCATAGCGTTCCTGGTGGGAGTACACGATTTCGCAAGCTTCCTTGAGAAAGGGAATCTTCTTGACGATCTGATATCCCTTAAAACAGTGTTCCTGCATGATTGCGGTCTCTTCGGCAGTGAGTCTGTCGGGCTTGTTGAGGATCTTGTCCGGAATGGCCATCTTGCCGATGTCGTGGAGGAACGCGCCCCGGGCAATGGTCGCAACCTGTTCGGCGGGCAAACCCATGGCGCGCGCGATCGCCATGGTAAAGGCGGTGACCCGTCGAGAATGTCCCTCGGTTTCGCGATCTTTGAGATCCAGGGCATCTCCCAGCGCTTGGAGAGTAATGTCGTAAGAGCCGATCAGATCCCGGTTGGCGGCCTGCAGTTGATCGGTGCGAGCCTTGACCAGAGACTCCAGATTCGTCTGATAGGTGCGGTTTTCGACTTTGAGGCGGCGGTTTTCCAGCGCCCGGCTGACCGTGTTGAGCAACTGTTCTCGCTCAAACGGCTTCAACAGGTAGTCATACGCTCCGTTGCGAATGGCGGCCAGGGCCACGGAAATGTCGTGCACGGCGGTAACCATCACCACCGGCATGTCGGGATACTTTTCCTTGGTGCGCTCTAGCAGCCCGATACCATCCAGGTCGGCCATCATCAGGTCGGAGAGCATGAGCTCAAACTCCTCGCCGGAATTGAGCTTGGCCAGCGCCTCCATGCCGGAACCCGCTTGTTGGGAGGCATATCCCGCCGCCCCAAGCATCGAAGCAACGATTTCACGAATCGGTTCTTCGTCGTCAACCACAAGGATGCGGTCTGCCATAGGAAATTACACGAAAGTCTATCGGCGATTGTAACCCAGACACGAGATGCCGAAAGTAATCAATCAGGTCCTGAAACTCCATCGAGAAAACCGGGCCTCGTGATATTCAGAAGTCAGGAATCCGTACGCCCGAAACCGATGAGCGCTTCCTATCGTTCAATCTTGAACATGGCAGCAGAGCTGGGCATCGCCAGGCTGACGACGGCAGAATTCGCCTTGTTGCTCCTGCTGGGCGCTTCCCTGCTGGTGCTGCTCGCTTTCCGTGAAAACTACCTCAAGGTTTGGATTGTGGGCTGGACCGCGTTCGTGCTTTCACGTCTGGCGGAGCATTCGCTGGCAACCAGATTCCCCGCGCCGTTCGGAACGGTAGCCGTACAAGGCACATTCGTGCTCGCAGTGGGATTGCTGAGCGGGTCGGTTCTGCTGTATGCCCACAGCCGAAACTTGATCGTGCCTCTGGCCGTAATCACGCCCGTTCTGGTCGGTCTGGCGGGAGCCCGGGTCTTGCTGGCGCCCGACTCACTGCCGTTGCGCATGGCCATTGAAGTCAGCTACCGCATCCTGTTGCTGACAGCTTCGATAGCACTGCTGCGCGCGCGCCGCGGGCGATGGGAACCGGCAGCTTGGCTGACTGCCTTGTGTCTGCCCTGCCTGCATCTTCCCTGGTCTCCGTTCACCGACCGCGTACCCGCGGCGGCCTTTGTCGCCGCCGAAATTGCAGTTGGGGTCGCCATGTTGCTCGTGACGTTTGGCCAGGCCCGGGCGCGCACGCGAAGACTGCATGCCATGCAGGCACTCGCCCAGAGCGTTTCCAGAGCTCAGCAGTATGGGAATGTTGTCCAGGCGGCGGTGGAAGATCTACAGCGCTTAACCCGCGTGCGCGCGGCGTGGTTCCGTCTGCTCGAAGGTGGCCAACTGGTTGCCACCCACGCCGTTGGCCTCTCCGCCGACTTCCTGCGCGATGCAGGACTTGCCCCAATCACCGAAGATGTCTCGAAGCTGCTGGAGCAGGCCGAAGTGCGAGTCACGAAACGCGAGGCAGCCATCCCGGAGACCCCCGACCTTCTTGCCGCCGAAAAGATTACTCAGGTCATTACGATTCCGGTCGTCGGGAGCAAGTCGCCAGTCGGAGTCCTCTTCCTGGGAATTTCCGGGACGCGCGACTGGACCGGCGAAGAACTCAAGTTCCTCGAGGCTTATGCCAAGCAACTGGCCCTTGCGGTAGAAAACTTCCGGCTGCTCGAGCAAGTCCTGCGCTCGCAGCGCCAGTGGATGAATACCTTCGACTCCATCCACGACATCATCCTGGCGCACGACGACGATTACCGCATCATCAAAGCCAACCAGGTTTTGCTGGAACAGCTGGGCAAGGCGGCCGCTGACGTTCTGGGCAGCACTTGCGACGCAGCCCTGCCTCACCTCTACGGCGAGTGGACGGGTTGTCCCTACTGCGCCCGGGGCGCCGACGAAGAATTCATCGAGGGTGCCGACCCCTGTTTCGGTGGCTTCTCTGTGGTCTCGACTTCGTCTTATGCAGAGCAAGGCAGCCCGCAAAAAGGCATCATCCACGTCGTGCGCGACATCACCGATCGGCGCTCGGCCGAGGAGAAATACCGCCTCCTGTTCGAGCAGGTGCAGGAGGGCGTCTACGTGGCCACGCCTGCCGGCCGGTTCATCGATTGCAACGACGCTTTCGTTCACATGCTGGGCTACAGCACGCGGGAAGAGTTGCAGGTGCTAAACCTCGATTCGGAAATTTGTGTTGATGCCAGGCAGCGCGAGAGCTTCCACCGTGAGATCGATGCCCACAATTACGTGCGCAACTTTGAAGTAACTATGCGTCGCAAGGATGGGACACTGCTGCTGGCCGTCGAAAGCAGCTTCGCCACCCGTGATTCAACCGGCAACATCGACCGCTACCAGGGCTTCGTTCTCGATATGACCGAAAAGCGCCGCGCCGAGGATGAGATGCGGCGCCGCAATCGTGAATTGAATGCCCTGAATGCCATGGCGGTAGTGGCGGCACAATCCTTCGACCTCGACGAAATCCTGAATCTCACACTGCGCCAGGTCGTCACCCTGTTCGGGGTTGAGAGCGGTTCGGTCTATTTGTCCGACACCGACGCACCAACCTACCGCCGCCGCGCCGCGTGGGGGCCGCGCAGTCGCGAAAAGAATCAGCCGGCGGAGATCACTCTGGACGAAGGCTTCGGCGACCTGGTGGTGCGTTCCCGCGCGGAGGTGGTCACGGCGGAATATCTCCCGCACCTGCCGCCCAAAGTTGCCGAGTTCCTCCGCTCCGACGCCGACCGTTCCTGGATTTGGGTGTTGTTCTGGGGCAAGGAGAGTCCGGTCGGCATCATGGGCTTGTGCAGCCATCTGGGCTACGAATACTCGAGCAACGACGAGAATCTCCTCGTCGCCATCAGCCGCCAGCTTGCCACCACCATCGAAAAGGTTCGGTTGTACGAAGAAACCTGCCGCGCCTACGAAGATCTCCGCAAGACCCAGGAACAACTGCTCCAGAGCGAGAAGATGTCTGCAGTCGGCCAGTTGATTGCCGGAGTGGCCCACGAACTGAACAACCCACTCACTGCCATCTTGGGCTATGCCGAACTTCTGGAAAGCGAAGGCCTGAACAGCCGCGCCCAGGACTACGTCAGCAAGCTCTTCAAGCAGGCGCAGCGCACCCACCGCGTGGTGCAGAATCTGCTCTCCTTCGCGCGCCAGCGCAAGCCGCAACGCGAAGACGTCGACATCCGCAAGGTGCTCGACGAAACCTTGGCCCTGCGTGACTACGACCTCAAGATCAATAACATTGCGGTCGAGCGCGAGGCTCCCTCGCAGCCCGCTGTGGCGGTAGCCGATCCCCACCAGATCGAGCAAGTATTCCTCAACATCATCAACAACGCCGTCGACGCGATCCTTGAAACCGGACGCACCGGCAAACTGAAAATCCGCGTCTACTGCCAGAACGGCCACGTCTGCACCCAGTTCACCGACGATGGCCCCGGCCTCAAAGATCCCAAGCGCATCTTCGATCCTTTCTATACGACGAAGAGCGTCGGCAAAGGAACCGGCCTCGGGCTGAGCATCTGCTATGGCATCGTGAAAGAACACGGCGGCGACATCATCGCCAACAACGCTCCGGAAGGTGGTGCGGTGATTGAAGTGAAGCTGCCGGTCGCGGTAGCCGCCCAGCCCGAACCCGAACCGGTTAAGGCGCCCGTACGCCCGCACGAAGGAGCGATCAGCGGCCGCGTCCTGCTGGTGGAAGAAGAAGCGGCAGTCCTCGAATTTGAACGCGACGTGCTGGCCGGCGCCGGTGCTACAGTGGTAACCGCCCGGAATAGTGAGGACGTCAAGACTCGCCTGCTGTCAGAGCCGGTGGACGCGGTCATCATGAGCGGCAAAATGCCCGGCGAATGGAACGCCAAGGAATCCTATACCTGGGTGAAAACGAATTGCCCTGGCATGGAAAGCCATTTGTTGTTTACCTTCTCGAACGGAGTGGAGCAGACCGACGAGCGCACCTTCCTGCAGGAAAACAGCGTGCCCTACCTGGTGAAGCCGTTCGAAGTCGCGGAACTGATCGCCCAGACCAGGCGCCTGCTGCCGAAAGCACAAGCCGCGGGTGCGGGGGCGGTCTAGAACATTTTCGCTCGTATCCAAAAACCTCGTCATCCTGCGCGGCCCTCAAAACCCGTGTCCGCGGCGGCTCTCTGAGCTACTGTCCCCTGGCACCCCAAGCCTGTTTTTGGTCTCGCTGAGACTCGGAGTGACCGGGAACACATGTAGGTGTGAGTGAAACCACCGTCCTTTGTTCCCAGTCCGCTCTGGCCAGCACCGATCTCCCAGCTACGGCGTCACTTGAATGTAGTTATCAGGATCCCGGCACGCCACAATCAATCAACGTGATGCAAGCCTCACTTTCAATTCAATTGGGGGCGCTGCAAACTGGACCGTAACAGTATTGTCGAGGGCGACTCTCTTCCGCCGGTCGAAGGACCCCGCTTTCATGTCGCAATTCGTCCACCTGCACCTGCACACCGACTATTCCCTGCTCGACAGCGGTGTAAAATATAGTCGTGACTGATGAAGCTTCCGCGATCCTGAAAAGGCCCTAGCCCTGCCTCCTGAAGCGCGCGCGGCAATCGCCGACTCGCTGCTCGAGAGCCTCGAACCGTCCCCGCCTGACGAGGGAGTTGAGCAGGCTTGGGCGGAAGAGATCAAGGCGCCGAGTCGACGACATTGACTCTGGCAGAGTGCAGCTGATTCCCTACGAAGAAGTGCGCCGCCTCCTGGCGCGGTTGTCCGATGCCGGCAAGTAAGCCCTATCATTTTCATCCCGAGGCAAGGGCAGAGTTCGAGACTGCTGAGTCCTGGTACCGTCAGCGAAGTCCCGACGCCGGCCTTGGGTTCCTGGCCGCAGTTTACGATGCTCTGGAAGAAATCTCGCGGTCACCGCAAACATGGCCGGGATATCTATAAGGTTGCAGGAAGTTCATCCTGGGGCGATTTCCTTATGCAGTCGTCTATCGGGAAGCGGAGTCGCGAATCGAGATCCTAGCGATATCGCACGGCCGTCGGCGACCGGGATACTGGCGCCGGCGAGCCTAGTGAAGGGCCTTCCCGCGAGCCGCGTCCCCGAAACGCACAGCTCTCCACAGGCTTCCTCCATCTCCCCGTGCGCTAAACTACCTACACACCCATGTCGCAATTCGTCCACCTGCATCTCCACACCGACTACTCCCTGCTCGACGGCGCCTGTGACGTAGAAAAGCTGTGCCAGCGCGTGCAGGAACTGGGCATGCCCGCCGTCGCCATGACCGACCACGGCAACATTTTCGGCGCTGTGCATTTCGTCAACGCCGCCCACAAGCACGGCGTGAAGCCGATCGTCGGCTGCGAGCTCTACGTCTGCAAAAAGGACGACCACAATATCGAGCGCACGCCCCCCGAGGGCGACACCTACAATCACCTGCTGGTGCTGGCCGAAAACGAAGAAGGCTACCGCAACCTGGTCAAGATCACCTCGGAAGCCTCGCTACACGGTTTCTACTACAAGCCGCGCATCAGCAAGAAATTTCTGGCGGAGCACTCGCGCGGCCTGATCGGTCTTTCTGGATGCTTGAAAGGCGAAGTCGCAGAGCGCCTGATGGAGAGTAATTACGAAGCCGCCCGGACAGCGGCCGCTGGCTTCGCCGACATCTTTGGCAAAGAGAATTTTTATCTCGAGATTCAGGACCAGGGCCTGGAGATGGAACACCGCATTCATCCCGGCCTGTTCCGCCTGGAAAAGGATCTGGGCCTGGCGCTGGTGGCCACCAACGACAGCCACTACTTGTGCGAAGGCGACGCCCACGCCCAAGACGTCATGGTCTGCATTCAGACCGGCAAATCGATTCGCGACACCGCGCGCATGAAGTTCGAAGGCACGCAGTTTTTCGTTAAGAACCACGACGAAATGTATCGCGTGTTCAAAGACTCGCCCGAAGTCCTGACCCGCACGCTCGACATCGCCGAACGCTGCAGCCTGCGGCTCGAAAAAGTCGCAACGCCGTTCCCGCAGTTTGAAGTTCCGCCGGGCTACACCATCGACAGCTACTTCGTCCACGTGACCCGCGAAGGCTTCGCGCGCCGCATGGAGACGCTGCGGCCGCTGCAGGAGCAGGGGAAACTGAAGCATCCACTCACCGATTACGAGCAGCGCCTGGAGCGCGAACTCGCCATCATCCAGCAGATGAAATTTCCCGGCTACTTCCTGATCGTCTGGGACTTCATCCGCTATGCCAAAGAACGCGACATTCCCGTAGGTCCCGGCCGGGGATCGGCTGCCGGATCGCTTGTCTCCTACGCGCTCGGCATCACCGACCTCGACCCTCTGCAACACGAATTGCTCTTCGAACGTTTTCTGAATCCCGAGCGCGTGTCCATGCCCGACATCGACATCGATTTCTGCATGAACCGCCGCGGCGAGGTCATCAACTACGTCACCCAGAAATACGGCCGCGACAACGTGGCTCAGATCATCACCTTCGGCACCATGGCCGCCAAGGCCGCGATCAAAGACGTCGGCCGCGCTATGGACATTCCCTACGCCGACGTCGACCGCATCGCCAAAATGGTTCCGACTCAGCTCAACATCACCCTGGAGCAGGCCATCGAAGACTCCGCGCAACTGCGCGAGGCGATCGAGAAAGACGCTCAGATTCGCGAGCTATTTGAGACCGCGAAAAAGCTGGAAGGCCTGGTGCGCAACTCTGGAGTTCACGCCGCCGGGGTTGTGATTTCTCCGCGCCCGCTCACCGAACTCGTCCCGCTGCACAAGACCAAAAACGACGAAATCGTCACCGCCTTCGACATGGTTGCCATCGAGAAGATGGGCCTGCTGAAGATGGACTTCCTGGGCCTGACCACGCTCACCATTCTCACCGACGCCCTGAAGCTGATTGCGCAAACCCGCGGCACGGCGATCACGCTTGAACAAATTCCGTTGGAAGACAATGAGACCTACGAGAAGGTTTTCCATAAGGGCTTGACCTCCGGCGTCTTCCAGTTTGAATCGCACGGCATGCGCGATGTACTGCGCAAGTACCAGCCCAATTCGATCGAGGATCTCACGGCTCTCAACGCTCTCTACCGCCCCGGTCCGATCCAGGGCGGCATGATCGATGACTTTGTCGACCGCAAGCACGGACGCAAAAAAGTCGAATACGAGCTTCCCGAGTTGCAGGAGATTCTGCAGGAAACTCTGGGCGTGATCGTCTACCAGGAGCAGGTGATGCAGATTGCGAACCGCCTCGCCGGCTACTCCCTCGGCGAGGCCGACCTGCTGCGTCGCGCCATGGGCAAGAAGAAGGCCGAAGAAATGGCGCAGCAGCGCGAGCGTTTCATCGAAGGCGCCGCGCAGCGGAAATATCCGCCGAAGAAGATCGAGAAAATCTTCGACCTCATGGCGCAGTTCGCCGGATACGGCTTCAACAAGTCACACTCCGCTGCCTACGCTCTGCTCGCTTATCACACGGCATATTTGAAGACGCATTATCCGGTAGAGTTCATGGCCGCGCTCCTGACGTCTGTAACCGGTTCGACCGATGACGTCGTGAAGTACATCAACGAATGCCGCGAGATGGGCATCGCCGTCGATGCTCCCGACATCAACGTCTCCGACGCCAACTTCACTCCTCACGGCGAGTCGATCCGGTTCGGCCTGGCGGCGGTGAAAAATGTCGGCGGCAACGCGATTGAATCGATCGTCGCTGCGCGCAAGAAGCTCGGCCGATTCAAATCCATCTTCGAGTTCTGCGAGCATGTCGACTTGCGGCTGTTAAACAAGCGGGTACTCGAATCGCTCATCAAAAGCGGCGCTATGGATTCTCTCGGCCGCCGCGCTCAGCTCATGGCTGTGCTCGACAAGGCCATGGAGCAGGCGCAAAAAGCTCAGCGCGACGCCGAATCTGGCCAGCATGGCCTATTTGGCGTCTTTCAACAGGAAGAGGCCGCGACCCAGAACGATAAGCTACCCAACGTGCCCGACTGGGACGAACACACGCGCCTCACCGCCGAAAAAGAAATTCTCGGCTTCTTCATCAGCGGTCACCCGCTCCAAAAGTACAAAGACAAGCTCGCAGACTTGCAGGCGCTCAGCACCGAAGAAATCGCGTCCATGAAGAACTCGACGGGCAAAGACGAGACCATCGTCACCGCCGGCATTATCAGCAATGTGCGTGTGCTCAAGTCAAAGCGGGGCGACTTTTATGCGCAAGCCACACTCGAAGACATGTCTGGCTCCATCGACCTGATCGTCTTCCCCGAGGCCTACAAGCGCATCGGCGAGAAAGTAAAGCTCGAAGTTCCAGTGCTCGTAAAAGCGGGCGTACGCATCGAAGAAGGAGCCAACCCGAAAATCACCGCCGCCGAGATTATGCCGCTCGAGGGCGCCAAGGTCCCGCTCCCGCGCGCCATCCGCATTCGCATTCCGATCGAAGCCTCCGGCGAGAACACAGTCGACGATCTCCACACCTTGTTTGTGGAGCGCAAAGGCGAGGCCCGAGTATTGTTCGACGTGGAACGGCGGGACGATTTCATGGTGGTGATGGAGGCGGACGGCTATAATGTTCTACCGGACCGTTCCTTCATCGCCCGCGTCGAGCAGTTGTGCGGGCGCGGCAGCGTCCGCATCATCCACTGATTCGCTACATGGCAGCCACCGAGAAAGCGCAGCAGGAATTAGAGCAGATCGAGCGCCAGGTCGCCGAGATGGAATCTTCCGGCGCCGATGCCGAGACTCGCCGCCAGATCGAAAAACTGCAAGACCGCATCGAGATGCTGCGACGGGACATGAACGCTCCCCCTACGGCCTGGCAAAAGACTGAACTGGCGCGGCATCCGCAACGCCCGCAGACGCTGGACTACATCGAGCGCATCTTCACCGATTTCAGCGAGATTCACGGCGATCGTGGCTTCGGAGATGACGCTGCCATCGTTTGCGGCATGGCTCGCTTCCACGGCGAGGAAGTGCTCGTAATTGGAACCCAAAAAGGGCGCGACATGAAGCAGCGCGTCTTCCGCAACTTCGGCACTCCGCACCCCGAGGGGTATCGCAAGGCCATCCGCATCATGCAGGTTGCGGAAAAGTTCCGCCGTCCCATCTTCACCCTCGTCGACACCGACGGCGCCTACCCTGGCATTCATGCCGAAGAGCGCGGCCAGGCCGAGGCCATCGCCTACAACCTGCGGGAGATGGCTCGCCTGCAAGTGCCCATCATCGCCACCGTGATCGGCGTTGGCGGGAGCGGCGGAGCGCTGGCCATCGCCGTCGCGGACCGCGTGCTCATGATGGAGAACTCGATTTACTCCGTTATTTCACCCGAAGGCTGCGCCGCTATCATGTGGCGCGACGCGACCAAGAAAGAACTAGCTGCCGAAGCCATGCGTATTACGGCCACCGACCTGCAAGAGCTCGGTTGTATCGATGATATTGTGCCCGAGCCGGAGGGCGGAGCCCATCGCGACCACGAGGCCGCAGCCAACCTGCTCGACACCAGCCTGCAGAAACACTATGCCGCGCTGAAGAAGATCCCCCCTGCCGAATTAGTCGTGTCACGATATAATAAGTTTCGTAACATCGCCCAGTTCTTTAAGACGGAAGGGTGAGCGCTCGATCCTTCCGTTTCGATGCCAGGTTCCTGTCCGCTCCAGACGGGCGATTTGCTACGCCACGAAGTCGATACCGCCGTATAATGTAATGTTTTTCCGCTGCAATCTTCAAATCGTGGGCGACTGGGTTCCGCCCGTATAGTGAAGGAAGGTGTTGGGATGGCCACTACAGATGTCATGCCCCGTGGATCGACGGGAGGCATGGGGCAGAAGCGAGTTGTCAATGACATGAGTATCCAGGTCGCGACCGTCAACGGTTCCGGCTCTCAAAGTTCAAACACAGTGCTTCTGCGCAGCATTTTTCAGATGGGCGTGCCGGTTTCGGGCAAGAACATGTTCCCCTCGAACATCGCCGGTCTGCCCACCTGGTACACGATCCGGGCCAACAAGAACGGTTACATCGGCCGCAAGAAGGAAATCGACTTTCTGGTCGCCATGAACCCGGAGACCGCGCAGGAAGACACGATGTCTCTGGCGCCGGGCGCATCCGTGCTCTACGATGAGCCTCTGGCGCTGCACAAACTGCGCAATGATCTGATCTTCTATTCAGTCCCTTATGACAAGCTGGTCGCCGCGGTTTGCCCCGAAGCCAAGCTGCGCAAGCTAGTCAAGAACATGGTTTATGTCGGAGTCGTCGCCAACTTGCTCACCATTGAGATGGCCGAAGTCGAGATCGCCATCCGGAAGCAGTTCGCGAAAAAGGTAAAAGCGGCCAATCTCAATCTGGCGGCGGCTCAGGCCGGATTCGAGTATGCCAAGGCCAATCTGCAAAAGCGCGGCGTCTTCTACATCGAGCGCATGGACAAGACCGCAGGCAAGATCATCATCGACGGCAACTCCGCCGCCGCGCTCGGCTGCATGTTCGCGGGATGTACCGTGGTCACCTGGTATCCGATCACGCCCTCTTCCTCGCTGGTCGAGACCATGATCGAGTACATGAAGGAATACCGCATCGGCCCCGATGGCAAGGCGACCTTCGCCATCGTGCAAGCCGAGGATGAACTCGCCGCCATCGGTATGGTCATCGGCGCAGGCTGGGCGGGCGCGCGCAGCATGACCGCGACCGCTGGGCCCGGCATTTCGCTGATGTCCGAGTTCGCCGGTCTCGCCTACTACGTCGAAGTCCCCGGAGTGATCTGGGATATTCAACGCGTTGGCCCGTCAACCGGCCTGCCTACGCGCACTTCGCAGGGCGATATCCTCTCGACTGCATTCCTCTCGCATGGCGACACCAAGCACATCATGCTGATTCCCTGCTCCGTCGAGGAATGCTTCACCATGGCTACGGACGCGTTCAACCTCGCCGAGCAGTTCCAGACGCTGGTCTTCGTCATGTCCGATCTCGATCTTGGCATGAACAACTGGATGTCGGATCCGTTCCCCTATCCCACAACCCCGATCAAACGCGGCAAGGTGCTAAGCCAACAAGATCTCAACCGCCTCGGCGGGTTTGCCCGCTACAAAGACGTCGACGGCGACGGCATCGGCTACCGCACGCTGCCCGGCACTTCGCACCCCGCCGCAGCCTACTTCGCTCGCGGCAGCGGCCACAACGAAAAAGCGCAATACAGCGAACGCGCCGACGACTTCGAGAACAATATGGAGCGGCTGAACCGGAAGTTCGAAACTGCGCGCTCCTTCGTTCCACGCCCCGAGATCACCAAAGGAAACAACGCCAAAATCGGAATCATCGGTTACGGCACTTCGCACTGGGGCATCACCGAGAGCCGCGATCAGTTGCGTGATGAATACAAAATCGAGACCGACTACCTGCGCCTGCGCGCCTACCCGTTCACCCGCGAGGTGCACGAGTTCATCGAGCAGCACGAGCATGTGTACGTGGTCGAGCAGAATCGTGATGCCCAGATGCTCTGCCTGCTCAAACTCGATTTGAAACCTGAACTCATCGCCCGGCTCCGCAGCATCTCCCACATCACCGGACTCCCGCTCGACGCGCGGTCCATCACCGACGAACTGACCAGCATGGAGGGCAAGTAGATGTCGACCACCACCGTTGAGCCCGGCGCAGCCGCACCCGGACCAAAGACCAACCGCATCGGCCTCACCGTCATCGAGTACAAGGGCGGCAAGACCACGCTGTGCGCCGGTTGCGGCCACAACGCCATTTCCGAGCGCATCATCGAAGCCATGTTTGAGATGGGCGTCGAGCCCGAGTTCGTCATCAAGCCCAGTGGAATTGGCTGCTCATCGAAAACTCCGGCGTACTTCCTGAACCGCTCGCACAGCTTCAACGCGGTGCATGGACGTATGCCGTCGGTCGCGACCGGCGCGCTGCTGGCGAATCGCAAACTGATTTGCATCGGCGTCAGTGGCGACGGCGACACCGCTTCCATCGGCATCGGCCAGTTCGTTCACCTCATGCGCCGCAATCTGCCCATCATTTACATCATCGAAGACAACGGCGTCTACGGCCTCACCAAGGGCCAGTTCTCCGCCACCGCCGACCTGGGCTCGAAGCTGAAAACCGGCGTGGTGAACGACCTCCCGCCGATCGACACCTGTGCCCTGGCCATTCAACTCGGCGCGACGTTTGTCGGCCGCTCGTTCTCCGGCGACAAGCGCCAGCTCAGCGCCATGCTGAAAGCCTCCATCGCGCACAAGGGGACAGTCATGCTCGACGTGGTCTCTCCCTGCGTCACCTTCAACGATCACGAGGGTTCAACCAAGTCGTACAAATACGTGAAGGAACACGAGGAGATTCTGCAGGAGGTTAGCTTCGTCCCCGCCTTCGAGGACATTAACGTGGAGTACGATGCCGGCTCAACCGTCGAGGTGACTATGCACGACGGCTCCCGCCTGCACCTGCGTAAGCTGGAAGAAGACTACGACCCCACCGACAAGATTCGCGCCATCACCCGGCTGACCGAGGCCCACGACAAGGGCGAAGTGCTGACCGGAGTCTTTTACGTGAACCCGGAAGCACCCAACTTCCTCGACATGCTGAACGTCGTCGACCAGCCCCTGGCCACGCTGCCCGATTCGATGACGCGTCCCGGCAAGGAAGTGCTCGACGCCGTGATGGAAGAATTGCGTTAAAAGAACTGCGGGTGCCCCATCCTAATCTCGCCGTACTTTGGCGAGATTAGGGTAGGGACTTTGGTTTTCTGGATGACTACAATTACGCGGTTTTAAGCTGAGGCTCGCCGCTGTGTTCGGGATTCTGCCCCGGCTCGGGAAAATCGGAATCCGCATCCTTCAGCATGGGATCCTGATCCCGATGTCCAAGCTGTTCCTGCATCCCGATGTTCCCGGGGCTCTTGTGGTCTTCGGTTTCCGTAGCGCCCTTCGCGGTGTCCTGATCAAGTTTGCTATGTAGCATGATTTCCCTCGTACTATGATTCCAACGGCCGTAACTGATTGGGGCTCATAAATCCAGATGAGAGACGCCCCTAGCTGATCACTTTATCACTGGAGCTTTCTGCGGAGAATAGTTATAAACTTGAAGAACCCGATCGGATCGAGGGTAATCAACAGCAGGTTGAGGTAAAGGGTATATGAGGCGGCTAATTTCTTTCCTACTCTTGGCGATCTCTACTACGTTCGCTTGGGCAGTTCCGCCGCGCGTTTCGGTCGTTCCGGTGAAAGCGACCCATGCCCGGGTCCACCACCACCATGCCCACAAGGCTACCAGACATCATACTCCTAAGCGTCACCACTACGCAGTCTAGTTGGCGGCACTCGGCACTTTTCGCGCGCCGATCATTCGGCGGTTGCGGGTCATCTCGCGACGGTCGAAACTCCCAGCTTGTGCAGCCGCTCCCGAGCCTGCAGTGCCTCTGGAGCGTGCGGATAACGCTGGACCAGATGCCGCAACTCGGCCACCCCGTCGTCCTGCTTGCCCAGTTCGAGCAGCGCCAATCCCTTTTTCAACTGCGCTGACGCCGCCTTATTCCCGCCGGGGAAATTCTGCAGGACTTGATCGTAGCTCTGCACGGCTTGCTGATAGTTTGCCTGCTTGAACTGGATCTCCCCCAGATAGAAGTAGGAGTTCCCCGCAAGCTCGGTGTTGGGATAGTACTTGACGTAATCGGAGAACTCCTGCAGCGCCAGATCGTTCTTGCCCCCCGTGTAGTCCCGGAGCCCATTGTTATAGAGCACATCCGGCGGTGGAGCCTGCTCCTGGGCAGCTTTCTGCGCCTGCTGCTGCGCCTGCTGCGCGGCCAGACTCTGCTGTGACGACTGCATGTCCTCAAGCTGCTTGCTCACCTTGGCCAGCCGCGCTTTGAGCTCATCCATGGTGTCATTGAGCGCCTGAATCTGGCCGGAAAGTTGGTCGGACTTCGCGCCCGCGTCGGTCTGCTGCTTTTGCAGCGCAGTCTGCAGAGAGTTGAGCGCCGACACTGCCTTGTTAATCGCGTCCGTATCCTGCTCGACCAGGTTTTTCATGACGCCCATACGCTCGTCGAAACTGCGCTGCATCGAGGTCATCGCCTCCTGCAGCTGCTGCACCTGGGTCTGCAACTGGACGATATCTTTACTCACACCCCATGCCGGCCCCACTCCCACGCCAAGGACCAAAAGCAGCACCAACGACCCGGAAAAACAGTGATGTAGTTTCATAAAGGATTCCCTGAAAACGAACGCCGTATGCGCCTCTAAGTTAGATGCCTTGATTGTCCCACAGGCTGAGAGGATTCCACAGAGATAAGCACATCCGGGAACCGGAAGATTCAAGGGGGGCCATAGTCGAGGAATTCCCTGCATATTTGCAGGCCGGCACCCGCGCCCTCCGCACAGAGAGAAGCCGGGGACGCCGTCCGGGGCGTCCCCGCCAATCTTTACTTCTGGTAAACGAAGTGGCCACGGCGATTCTGCTGCCAGCAAGCTTCATTGCTTTCTGTGCAGAAGGGTTTTTCTTTGCCGTAGCTGATGGTCTTGATTCGACTCGCGCTAATGCCCGCCGTGGTCAGTTCGTTCTTCACGGCGCTCGCTCGCTGGTCGCCCAGAGCCAGGTTGTACTCGGTTGAGCCCCGTTCGTCGCAGTGTCCCTCAATCGTGAAGTTGATATTGGTATGCTGCGTCAAGAACGCCATATCCGACTGTATGGAATTTCGCTGGTCGGGGCGAATATCGGACTTGTCGTAGTCAAAGTAAATATCTTTGATGTTCTGGCTGAACAAGTCCTCGTCGGTGACCGTGGGCTGCGCCGGTGGAGGCGGTGGTGGCGGCGGCGTCACCGTGAGTCGCGCCGTCGCTTCCTGCGTGCCACCTGCACCTTTAGCTGTCAAATGATACGTCGTGGAATCGCTCGGCGACACGCTCTGCGACCCATTGGGCTGAACCGCACCAATACCATCGATGGAAACGTCGGTGGCGTTGGTGGTTTGCCACGTGAGCGACGCCGACTGTCCCGCCTGGATACTGGTCGGGTTCACGGAAATCGATGCCGTCGGGGCCGGTGGCGGCGGCGGGGGTGGGGGCGGCGGGGCTGCTTTCTTCTTGCACGCGCCGAGTGCCAGAAGAGCGCTAAGTGCAATAACGGTTAACAACCATTTCGTGCGTTTGTGCTTCACTTTCATCCTCCTGCGACCTCAAAGCGATGCTTCGGGTCAGACGAAGCGTATTTACTATTTCCAACTCCAATTCGGTTGCGTGTTGTGCCCGGTATACGTCAATTGCTGAACCTTGCTTCCATCCGCCAGCATGCTCCAGATTTCCAGGCTGCCGGAACGGTTGGATTGAAACACAATGTGCCGCCCGTCGGGCGACCATGACGGAAAATCATTGCGTCCGCCATCGTGCGTGAGTTGCACCCACTGCTTGCTGGCGATGTCCATCAGGTAAATGTCGGATGCCCCCGGTTCTCCTGGGCCATATTTCCGCACCCACGCGAACGAAAGAAACTGCCCATTCGGCGACCAGTTTGGCGAAACGGCGTAGCCTTGATCGGTCATGCGCTGCTGATTGGTGCCGTCCGCCTCCATGGTGTAGATCTGCGGCAGACCCGTGCGGCCGCTCACAAAAGCGATCTGCGCGTTCGTCTTTCGGTTCCATACCGGAGAAACGTCCGGTCCCTTCGAATCGGTCATGCGCCGTAGATTTGCCCCCGATGCATCCGACTCCCAAATCTCCGGTGCACCTCCGCGCGATGAAGAAAACGCCAGCTTGGTTCCATCGCCCGACCACGCCGGCGAAAGGTTCGTTCCCCCAAATCGCGGGAAGCTCACCATCCGGTTCAAGTCTAGCGAGAACATCATGATTTCCCAAGCGCCCTTGTTCAGGGCACTCAAGGCGACCCGCGACCCGTCCGGAGAAATCCGCGGTGAAAGCGCAATCGACCCCAAGTGCGTGATCTGGTGCTGGTTCGATCCGTCGTAATCCATCGCCCAGATTTCTTTGTGCCCGGTGCGGTCGCTCACAAAGTAAATCTGGCTCTCGGCAATTCCCTGGATGCCGCCACCCAGACGGAAAATAATCTCGTCGGCAAACTTGTGCGCCATCACCCGGGCGGCGGCGTCACTCGCCGTGTCCGCGTATTCCTTGCCCAGCACTTGCGGGGATTGAGAATTCTTAACGTCATAGAGCCAGCCTTGCACGGTCAGCCGCCCGGACGCGACACCCAGGTTTCCAAACGCCAGCATGGCAGCGTTCGGAGGAGGCGCATTCCACGCTAGAAAATTGACCTCCGGGGGTTGTGCCGGCGTTTGCAGAGGGTAGAAACTCTTCGAGACCAGATCGAGCACACCGGAAACATCCAGATCGTTCCAGAGCGTGTCATTGAAAGTCTTCAGCAGGGCGGCATTCTGCGGATCGCTGGTGGAAGGTTTAAAGTCGGGGACTGCCAGCCGAACCTTTTCCACCCCGAGGCTCGTGCCGGTCTTAACCCAATCCTGAGCCAAAACTGCCGGGGAAACGAGGCAGAATGCGCACAAAAGAACAACGCACGCTCTGGTTAAACCCTGAAATCTAATGGACTCTCGCCGGGGGCCCGGTCTTTCGCCTTGATCCATCCGTTTTTCGGGGGAACCTACTCCGAACAATATCGTATGCCGATATGAATTGCTTTGCAACGTTTCTTCCTCGCTCGTTCTTTCTCGCCTATGAATTGTGGGTATGATGCATTGTGCTCCTTTCGGGAAGCACAAAGTCAATCAACGGTACATGCCGTTTACCAGAAAGGCTCACCTCTTGTAATCAAACCAGTACTCCACGGAAATCTTGTTGCCCGAATAGTCCGCCGGCAACGGTCCGAAGGTATCAATCCGCTGCAGGGCACGAACCGCCGAGATGTCGAGCGACGGGACACCGCTCGATTGCTCGACCTGCACATTCGTCGGATGCCCGTCCCGCGCCACGTCGAACGTGATATAGACCCGCTGCGCGCTCGTGATTCTGGGATCCACCTCATACTTCAGCCAGTTCTCCGCCACCTTCTGCTGAATCACGCGCACGTACCAGGCGTACTTGGTGCCGAAATCCCCGCCTGAACCTGTGATTCCAAATCCGCCCTTCGCACCGGCTGCGCTGAAAGTGCCGTACGGCCCGCTGACCGGGCCGCCTTCGCCGAATGCCACCTGGTTCGTCTCGGCCTCGGGCTCAGCCTGCGGCTTCTGCTTCGATGCCGTCTCCTGCTTTTTCTTGGGCTTGATCTTCGCGTTCTTGCCCTGAATCGCGATCGCGTCCGGCTCCTTCTCTTGAATCTTCGGCTGCGATTGCGTCAGCCCCTTCGACTCGTTGGCCAGCACATTCTGCGTCTGCGCCGGATTCGCAGGTAAGGGCACCGTACTGACCAGTGTCGCGCCGATCGCCTCGCCGCTTCCGCCCGCTCCCCAAGTGTCACCGCTGGTTCGATAGAAGAACGCAGAGTAGATCAGCAGCAGCACGGTGATCCCGACATGCAGTCCCGCCGACCATGCCAGTGCGCGTCCCCAAGGGTCGTGTTCGAAGTAAATTTCAGCGTTTGCCGCCATTTTGCTCCAGCGGTTGCGTCACGATGCTGACATTGCTAATCCCGGACTGTTTGACCGCGTCCATTACGGTTGCGAAGGCGCCAAAGGGAACATTCTCATCCGCCCGCACGAAGATCATCTGATTCCGCGGATCGCGAATCCTCTGCCGCAACTTCGTTCCGATCTCGTTGATGTTGACGGGATCATTCCCCAGAAAAACGCGCTGGTCTTTGTTGATCGTAATCACCAGACGCTCCTCGGTGATCTCCTTCACCGTCCGCGTTTTCGGCACGCTGACGTCGATCCCCGACTGCAGCACCGGCGCGGTCACCATGAAAATGATGAGCAGTACCAGCACCACGTCGACCAGTGGAGTGATATTGATGTCGGCCAGAGCAGTCTGTGTGCGTCCGTTGGACGTGGAGAATGCCATCAGCGCCTCATGTCTGCCGGAATCTGGCCCGCAGCCTGCGCCTGGCCGTGTTCCACCGCGTTAAGCACTTCCAGGGCAAAGTCATCACTACGCGCCGCAAACTCGCGGATCGACGCCCCAATCAAGTTATAGGCAATCACGGCGGGAATCGCGGCCGCGAGTCCGGCAGCCGTGGTGATCAGCGCCTCGGAAATACCGGGAGCCACTGCGCGCAAGGTCGCCGCGCCTGCCGTTCCCAATCCGTGGAAGGCATCGATAATGCCCCACACCGTGCCAAAAAGCCCAACGAACGGCGTCACCGCCGCCGTTATCGCCAGCCAGGGCATGTTTCGCTCCAGCCGAGTGATCTCTTCCGACGCCCCAATCTGCATCCCGCGCTGGATCGCCGTCAGGTTTCGCAGCGCGCCCGAAATCGCCGCCTGCCGCTTGTATTCCTCAAAACCGCCTTCGAACACGCCGACCAGCGGACTGGGCTTGAATTGCTCCGCCACCGCCGCAATGTCCTGCAGTCGCTGCGCCTTGCGAAACGCGCGCACGAAACGCCCGCTCTGCGCCCGCGCCCGCCGCAGCAGGCTCCACTTGGCCAGGATGATGGCCCACGAGATCAGGCTGAAGACGAGCAGCGACAACAGCACCAACTTCGCCACCGCGCCCGTGTTTGAGATCATGTCGACGATTTCGCCGCCGACGAAAGCTGCCAGCAAGGGGAGAAATTGCATCTGTTTTAGGAAAATTCCTAGTTTAGATTATAGATGAACCAGCCGCGGGCTTTTCCTCATGTATCCGATTCAGCAACGAAATTTTCGCACTGCCTTAGCTGGAATGACGTCCCAAGCGATGAATTCACCACGGCCGAGGCGTCGCTACCTTCAAGGCGCGCCTCTCGGATCACTATTCGTCAACTCGAACCCCACCGTCATGGAATCCAGATACGGCGAATCCAACGGCGTGAAGTGAATATCCCTCACCTCGAAGACCACGTAAAAACTGTCCACCCGGACGATCCGTTTTGCGCGGATCGGCACCAGGCCGAACCGATTCGGATTCAGCCACCACAGATTGTTCTTGGCATCCGGGGAGGGTTGCTGGTCCTCCACCAGAAGATTGTTGTAGATCGTGTGGTGCAAGTCGCGAAGGTTGACCCGCCAAGACGTGATTTTGTTGTCTCCCAGCGGCCCTTGCGGCGTAATCGTCAGTTCGTAACGGTCGTTCCCCGCCGAGTCTTTGATGCGCTCGCGGTAGTTCGGGTTCGCAGGACTCAGTTTGGCTTCGAATTTCTCTTCCGTAATGTGCGTTGAGCCCTTGCGAAAACTCTCGGCGTAAATCGTCGACGAACTGCTCTGTGCGCTTGCAGCCGCTACCAGAATCAAAGCGAGCATCGGAACTACGCGCGCGCTCATCGGCCGTTCACCGCTTCCCCCGCGTCTCTGACAGGCGCAACCGCGTTCAGATCTATCTTCCCCAGTGAATCGCAAAGTGCCTGAGACGCGTGGCGGCTGTTTCGCGCCAGCCGCGCCACACGTGCCCAAAGCCACGGCCGGACCGCCGCGTACAAGGCGAAGCGGGCTTGGGAGAACTGCCCCGCGGAATCCACGAATCGTTCCATGGAAGGAAAGTCGAAATCAAATTCGTCAGAAATCACTTTCAGCACGGCAAACTCCACGCCTCTCGCTTCGGCGGCACGCGCCACCGCGGCCGCCTCCATGTCGACCGCTTGCGCTCCATAAGACTCCCGCAGCTTCGCCTTCTGCGCAGGGCTCGCAACCGATCCAAAACTGACCAGCGTGCCCGTGCCACCTTCGAGGTTGACGCTGCTTCCGTCGCCGGCGTTCACCACGACCCGAGGCTGCACCAGGTCCCCAATCTTGAGCCGCGGATCCAACGCGCCGCAAAAGCCCGCCGAGTAAATCACCGCGGGCGCGTAGACTGCGATCATCGCCTCTGCCGCCCGACGCGCGGCCTGCGCTCCAATCCCGCCACAAACCAGCACAACCTCGTCATCCTCAAAAAAGCGGAACACACGGCCACCATGCTGCTGCTCTCTGACGCTCCAACGCTTTATCAGAGGATGTACCTCGCGCTCCAGCGCTGCCACAATGGCGACTCTAGACATATCCGTTAGCCCGGAACCACTCCACCCCCCGCCGCAGAGCGCCCTCAACCGGAACAATCTTCCAGCCCAGTTCGCGCTCCGCCTTGTCCGAACTCGCGAACATCTTTTTCTTGCCCATGCGCACGGTATCAACCGTCGCCCGCGGCTCGCGGTGCAGCAACCGTCCTGTGATGGCTTCGTCCACCACGCCTGCCGCAAATGCGAATACATACGGCAGTTTCACTTTGGGCGACGGCAGGCCGGTGATTTTGCCAAGCTTGTCGAGAATCTGCTTCAGCGTCAGATTCTCCCCGCCCAGAATATATCGTTCGCCCGACCTTCCTTTTTCCAGCGCTGCCACGTGCCCGCGCGCACACTCCCGAACATCCACTAAATTCAGCCCCGTCTCGACGTACGCAGGGAACTTGCGCTTTAAGAAATCCAGGACAATGCGCCCGGTCGGCGTTGGCTTCACATCCTGCTCCCCGACCGGCGTCGTCGGATTCACCGTGACCACATGCAGTCCGCTGCGCCCAGCCTCCAGCGCAATCTGCTCGGCCATAAACTTCGATCGTTTGTAATGTCCAATCATATCGGCCAGTGAAACCGGAGAATCTTCATCCGCGGGATGTCCGTTTTCCGTAAACCCCATGGTGCCAACGCTCGAAGTATGGACTACGCGCCGCACTCCATTCTTGCGCGCCGCCTCCAGGATCGCCCGCGTCCCGTCGACATTCGACCGGTACATTTCCCCGGAATCCCGCACCCAGAGCCGATAGTCGGCCGCCACGTGAAACACCGTATCGCAGCCCGCCATGGCTTTTTCAATCGAGGCCGCATCGCGCAAATCTCCGCTCGCAGTCTCAACCTTGAGGCCTTCCAGATTGCGCAGATTGCTAGTGGAACGCACCAGCAGGCGCAAGTCTGCGCCCTGATCGGCCAGAACGCGCGCGACGTGGGAGCCGAGGAAGCCGGTCGCGCCGGTGACGAAGGCTTTCAAAACCAGTTCTCAGTTGCCAGTTGCCAGTTGTCAGCTCTCATAGTCTCTGCCCAGCGGGAGAACGGCCACACCGTCAGGAATATGTTCACGGAAATGAGTACCTGAAGACGCGCTCGCACGCTGGCAACTGGAAACTGGCCACTGGCAACCTCAGTTCCCGTTCTTCTCCATCACCTTGGCGTACGTCGTCAGCGCAAGCAGTGGGAAGTACTCCCGATAGAGGTGATACATGAGATAGAACACGCGGGGGAAGCCGGTGCCGGTGAAATATCTCTCATCCCACGACCCGTCTTTCTTCTGCGTCCGCAGCAGGTACGCAATCCCGCGCGCAACCGAATCGCTGCGCGTGTCGTTGGCAGCAAGTAGGCCCAGAATTGCCCATGCGGTCTGCGAAGGCGTGCTCTCACCCTGCCCTCGCAAGGTCGGATCATCGTAAGATCCCACCGTTTCGCCCCAGCCGCCGTCCGCGTTCTGCACCATGCGCAACCACTCCGCCCCTTGCTGGATGCAAGGCTCGTGGAGATCCATGCCGATCGCGTCCAGTCCCCGCAACACCAGCGCCGTCCCGTAGATGTAATTTACGCCCCAGCGCCCGAACCAGCTTCCGTCAGGTTCCTGCTCCTTGCGGATAAACTCGATCGCCCGCTTCACCGCCGGATGATCTTTGCTGTACCCGTAAGTCGCCAGCATCTCCAGAATGCGCCCGGTAATGTCCACGGTCGGCGGATCGAGCATAGCGTTGTGATCGGCAAAGGGCACATACTGAAAAACCATCTTGTTGTTGTCTTTGTCGAACGAGGCCCAGCCGCCGTTCTTGCACTGCATCGAGAATATCCAGTCGATGGCCCGCTGCACCGATTCGCGCTGGTAGCGGCCGTTGGGATGCTCCACACGACTCAGCGCCAGGCACACCATCGCGCTATCGTCCACGTCCGGATAAAACTCGTTGTTGAACTCAAAGTACCAGCCGCCCGGCTGACCAGTCTTGTTCTTGACCTTCCAGTCGCCGACATTCCGCACTTGCTTCTGCAGAATCCAGTCGGCGCACTTGACCATGCGCGGAGCATTCGCCGGAACTCCGGCTTCGCCCAACGCGAACAACGCATATGCCGTATCCCATACCGGGGACATGCAGGGCTGCATGCGGAAGGTATCTTCCTCTTCGATGCCAAGTCTCTCGAATTCATCCATCGCCCGAATGACCTGGGGATCGTCCAGCGAGTATCCCAGGCAGCGCAGCGCGATGATCGCGTTCATCATCGACGGATAAATTGCGCCCAGCCCGTCGCTCATCTCAAACCGCGCCAGCATCCATTTTTCCGCGCTCTTCAGAGCGATCGAACGCAGCGGCCGCACGTGCACCCGTTCGAACCAATGCGTGACGCGATCGATGACCAAAAAGAAGTTCCGCCACGAAACCAGTTTCTTTGCCCAGTGCAGGTGCATGCGCGACTTATGCATCCCGCCGACGAACAATTCCTCCACTCCCATTTCACGCGGAATCTTCTTAAACGGCTTCTTGGCGTAGCAGATCGAAAGCGGCACCAGGATGGCGCGCGACCAGGAAGAAATCTCGTAGATGTTGAACCAGAACCAGTTGGGAAAAAGTACGATCTCAGGCGGAATCGCCGGGACGGCGTCGTAGTCGTACTGCCCGAAGAAACACAAATAGATCTTGGTGAACGTATTCACCTTGGTGACGCCGCCCATCTCCAGAATCTTTTTCTTGGCACGCTGCAAAGCGGGATGGTCGGCGGTGTATCCCGCAAGCTTCAGCCCGAAATAGGCCTTCACCGAGGCGCTGATGTTCGACGGTCCCCCGGCGTAGATACTCCAGCCGCCGTCTTCGTTCTGATGCCGCAGAATCCAGTTTGCGGCTTTGTGAAAGCGCTCCTGGTCGCCCGTTCCCAGCAGCGAGTGCAGCAGGATATAGTCGGACTCGAGCGTCGTATCGGCCTCGAGTTCGCCGCACCAGTATCCGTCTTCGTGCTGCTGCGAGAATAGATACCTACGCGCCGCCGCGATGGCAGCGCCCACTCGGCTGCCGAGTTCCTCGATTTTGCCGAAACGAAGCTGCGGGTTTGATCCGAGAGAGGTCGAGGCCAGGTTGGAATCGGGGGAGTTCTTATCCATTCAGTTCACAGCTCCGTTTCAATCGCGAACGTCGCGGCCTTTTTCCAACGTTCCTCTCTACTCTCCCGGGAGATCGCCGTGTCACTCACTGCTCGCCGCCTTCCAGACGCGTGAGACGCTTTTCGTGGATTTGCGCAATGTGCAAGAGCCGAGCGGCTGCTTCCATGATGTCAGTGATTTGCTGGGTATGTTCGTGAGTGGTCCGTGCGAGAATTTCCACCGTTTGAGTCAGGGCCTCGTGCCGCTCGGTCAGCCGATCGAGGCGTTCATCAATCGTCATATTTCCCCTTCGCAAAGACAGATAGAACCACTTGCAACTAGTCTCCAGGACTCGCCGGTGCGGCAGCGATCGCCTCCACAATCTCGGGTGGAAGCCCAAACCGTACGTTTTCCGGCATCACTTCCAGTTCCTGCACGTTGTCAAAGCCTTTGTTGCGCAGGAAGGCGACCGTCTCTTCCACCAGGTGCTCGGGAGCCGATGCCCCGGCCGTCAGGGCAATCGTCTTCACGTCCTTCAGCCACTCGCGCTCAATGTCATTGCAACTGTCAATCAGATGCGCATTCGTGCCCAGGTTGCGCGCTACTTCCACTAGCCGATTCGAATTCGAGCTGTTCTCCGAACCGACCACCAACAGCAAATCCGCCTCCGACGCCACCTGCTTCACCGCGACCTGCCGGTTCTCCGTCGCATAGCAGATATCCTGCGCCGCCGGCCCCTTAATGTTGGGAAACTTCTTCTTCAGCGCGGCAATAATGTCTTTGGTCTCGTCCAGGCTGAGAGTGGTCTGCGTCAAATAGGCGACGCGGTTCGGTTCCGGGACGTTAAGGTCTTTCACCTGCTCTGGCGACCCAACGACCTGCGTGACCAGCGGAGCCTCGCCCAGCGTTCCGATAACCTCATCGTGATCCTTATGCCCGATCAAAATGAGCGAGTACCCTTCCTTGGCGAACTTCACCGCCTCCACGTGAACCTTCGTCACCAGGGGACACGTGGCGTCAATCACGCGCAACCCGCGCCGCTCACTGTGCTCGCGCACCTCAGGAGAGACTCCGTGCGCGCTATAGATGACGCGCTCACCGTTGGGCACTTCGTCTTCGCTGTCGACGAAGATCGCGCCCTTGCCCCGCAATTCGTCCACCACGAAGCTGTTGTGGACAATCTCCTTGCGCACATAAATCGGAGGCCCAAATGCCTCCAGCGCGATGCGCACCACGTCGATAGCCCGCACCACCCCCGCGCAGAAACCCCGCGGCTTGAGCAACAGTAAAGTCTTCCCGTCAGTCTTCCTTAACGCGCCTGCCATTGAACCCCGCTTTGTTGGATGCATCAAAATGCACGAAATCGCCGCAAAATATGGCACATCCAAGGTACACGATCCCCATTGTGGCGATACTAATAAACTACCGGAAAGTGCCGGGCTGGTCAACGTAAGGCATAGAAACAGCGGGGATTAGCAGCGAAGGGACGAATCCCGGCGTTGAACGGATTTTCTCTATTCAGCGCGGCCCTCGAGTCGCGCAGATTTGTAGTCAAACAATGTTCAGGGGTCGTTCACTCTGGTAGGAAAAAGACGGACCTGACAACTCGTCCGGTGGGATTTTGGGGTTAATCGGCCTATTTACATCAGTTGTGTCGCAAGATCAAAATCAACCACATGAACCGCGCGTTCATCGCTGCACTTTCCTTGCTCAATGCCTCCGTAGTTCAACGCTCAAAATTCGAGCGGCGCAGTATTGTAGGTTAGAGATCACCATGCAAATCGATCTTCATGGATATCACCCAGCCGAGGTTGTGTGGAATGGTGTGCTGGCGAAACTGGTGGAGCAGGTTTGGGAGATGGGCGAAAGGGAACTCACTCTGATCCACGGTCACGGACGTAATCGGGGTATCACGCCCGGCTTCGTGAACACGAATACGGGTTTCTTTGGACTGCAAATAAGAAGCGCCTTGCGGCACGACAAGGGGCTGCGGCGATGGATTTACTACACGACTCTGGATTGCAGCCACCCGGGTCTGACCAGGGTTTCTTTGAAGCCCAATCGCGCTCCAGTTCGTGATCGCGTCGATCCTGACGTGCTGCCAAGATGAGCTCGCGCGAAGTTTTGCGCTAGAGTACAGTTCGATAATCAGGGCAACTGCTCTCCGCAGCGTGCGGAAAAAGTCCTCCGCGTTCGCGCGAAGCGGACCGCAGGCGTGGTCTCATTTTTCTTTGGCCCGACGGCACAAGTAACTCGTGCCCTTCCCGGGTTGGACAGGGAGGCGGATTTGTTAGCGCCCTGAGCGCCGATTTTCTGCTGCCGCCCACACCTGTTCGGCGAACCGAGTCAGCCGCCGCGACTCCAGTTCAGGGATCATCCGGTTGTAGATTTCTTCCGGCGTTCCAGCTGCCGAGACCTGCATGAGCAACCCCGCCTCGCGATAGAACTCGATCAGCGGCGCGGTGCTTCGATCATAGGTCTCCAGCCGCACTTTAATCGATTCCGGCTGGTCGTCTTCCCTCTGAAACAACTTGCCGTCGCAGCGATCGCAGCGCCCTTCAACCTTCGGAGGCCTCTCCGTCACGTGATACACCGCCTTACATTTCTCGCACGTGCGACGCCCGCCCAGCCGCGCCACAATCTCGCTCGCCGGCAGTTCATAATTCACAACTGCCGTCAGGGAGAGTCCCTCACTGTCCATCAACTGTTTAAGCGATTCGGCCTGTCTGAAGGTGCGCGGAAATCCGTCAAGCAGGAAACCGCCGCCGCAGTGCAGGCAGGCTCTGCGCTCGCGGACCATCTCCCACACGGTCGAATCTGGTACCAGCTCACCGCGACGCATGTATCCCAACGCTTCCTTCATCGCCGGGCTCTGGTCGCACTCGGCCCGTTTCCCGGCGGCTCGGAAAACGTCGCCTGTGGAAAGGTGACACGCGCCCAGCCGCTGATGCAGCAGATCGGCCTGCGTCCCCTTCCCTACTCCCGGCGCTCCGAGCAGAACAAGCCTCCACGGGAACTGCTTGCTCTCTGGTGTAGGCTCGCAATGAGCCGACGGCCCCTGCAGCCACGTTACGCGATTATTGCTCTCTGGTGTGCTCATACTAGCGGGTTATATGGGAGGCGGAACCACTAGGCTGTGACAGAAATCACACTGCACCATTGCGTCAAGCACATCCACGGACAGGGACAGACAATGGTGGGGACAGCCGCCTCGGCTGTCCGCGGAGCGAAGCTCCGCTTTGTGCACTGTTCCTGTGGATATTACCCGTTGGCTTTGATCATCTGCTCGGCGTGCTTGCGCGAGGTCTCGGTCAGCTTCGCCCCGCTCAGCATGCGGGCGACTTCCTCGGTGCGCTCTTCTCCCGTCACCGCGCGGATGTTGGTCCGGGTGCGCCCACCGGACTCCTTCTTCTCGATCACGTAGTGATGATCTCCAAAGGTCGCGATCTGCGGCAGATGAGTCACGCACAGCACTTGATTCGATCGCGCCAGCGCCTTGAGCTTCTTGCCCACCGCCTCAGCCGCCCGCCCGCCGATGCCGGTATCGATTTCGTCAAAAACCAGGGTTCGCTGGGTGCCCCGCCCTGGTCGCGCCTTTTGCGACAGGGTGGGGCTTTTGACCTTCTCATGCCCAACTCCTGCCTCCACGCTGACCTTCAGCGCCAGCATCACCCGCGAAAGCTCGCCTCCGGAAGCAATGTGCTCGAGCTGCCGCAACGGCTCGCCCGGATTGGTCGAAATCAAGTACACAACCTGGTCAAGCCCCGAGGCCGTCCAATTCACTTCCTCTTCCAGACTTGTCAGCGCAATGCGGAACACCGCCTTCATGGCGAGGTCGTTGATCTCTGCCTCCACCTGCTTTTCCAGCCGGTGCGCCGCCTCGTGCCGCTTCTTCGACAACGCCCGCCCCACCTGCAAAAATTCTGCCGCCGCTTTGCCCAGCTCCACGCGCAACTGCTTCAGAATCTCATCCCGGTTTTCGACCTCGGCGAGCTTGCGCGCGACCTCGGCGCCGAACTGAATCACCTCGTCCAGCGAAGGACCGTACTTGCGCTTCAACCTGTCCAGCACCGCTAACCGGTCCTCGACCTGTGCCAGATGCTCGGGCGAGGCGTGAATGCCTCCTGCGTAGTCGCGCACCGTTGCACCCACATCCTCGACGCTGATGCGCGCCGTCTCCAGCGCGGCCAGCGCCTCCTGAAATTTCGGCTCATAGCGCGCCAATTCCTCGACCTGCTTCTGCGCCGCCCGCAGCGAAGAAGCTGTCGATCCGTTGCCTTCATAGAGCAAGTCAAAAGCATTCATGGCCGCGTTATAGATCTTCTCCGCGTTGGCCAGGACGCGCTTCTCCCCTTCGAGCCGCTCATCTTCTCCACTCTGCGGACGCGCTTCTTCGATCTCACGCTTCTGGAAAACCCACAGATCCACCAGCCGCAGCCGGTCCTGCTCGCCGCGCTCGAGATCGTCGATGCGCGCACGAATCTCCCTCCAAGCAGTAAATGCGGCCGCTACCGCTTCCAGTTGACTTCCCGCGAATGTGTCCAGCAAACCCAACCGCGCTGGACCGTCGAAGGCAAGAATCGATTCATTCTGCGCGTGGATCGTCGCCAGATGCGGCGTCAGCAGCCGCAGTACCGCGACCGTCGCCGGCTGGTTGTTCACGAACACGCGCCCTTTGCCGCCGGCCGCGATTTCGCGCCGCAAAATCAACGACCCGTCGTCGGACTCGTCTAACCCGTTGGTTTCGAGAACCTTCTCCAGCGGCTTCCCGGCCGCTTCCTCCGCCTCGAACACGGCCGAGACGACCGCCCGCTCCGCCCCAGCGCGGATCACGTCACTCGACGCCTTGTCGCCCAGCAGCAACGCCAAGGCATCGATCAGGATCGACTTACCCGCTCCGGTCTCGCCCGTCAGCAGGTTGAGCCCCTGCCCGAACTCAACCGCCAGGTTGTCGATCACCGCATAGTTTTCGAGCCGCAGTTCAACCAGCACAGACCGTCCTGGAAAGACGAAGTTTTGCGCAGCATAACACGAAAAGCACTTAGCGCTCGTTCTGGGGTTGCGCCTCCTGGCACCTGACTCATTCCATCTGGGGATCGACCTATCTACGCTCGCTGAAGGCCTGCAGCGCTGCTGGCTTGCCTTCCTGTGGCACTGCACTCTCCCCGAACTTCCGGCTCACGTTCCGTAGGTAGGTGTCTAGCGTGCGGCTGTGTCCGAGAATGAAGCGCGAAACAATCCGGAAGACCGGATTGTAAACCTCGCCCCGTTCCGTGATGTTCAGCCGCGTCCCCTCTGCCGTCGGCTGCACATCAAAAGTCCAAGTACCTCCAAATGGCAAATTTTTATCCGCAATCTGGGTCACCAGCCGCTGCGGCGGATTGAGATCAATCACCTCATATGCGATGGCTCCATTCTTTCCTTTCTCGCGGAACCGAGTACGTCCACTTGCCGAGGGTAGAATCTCTACGGCCCGCACATCACTCCGCCAACTAGCTCCGTCTTTAAAGTTCGAGATCAGAGCGAACACATCCACCGGATTCTGTCTCAGCACAATTGCCCTCGCTGCGACATGTGATTTAGGCAAGCAGTAGCCGACCAAAACGACCAGCACGACCATCGCTAGCAAGATGCCGAAAGCAATCGCCACAGTCTTGAGCATGTGCCTATCCTTTCTCCTCCCGCCGCAATTTCGTCTTCGACCGCAGGGCCAGCCGACGAGAGGCCTCGGCCAGCAGTCTCATTCCCTCAATGGCGCGTTTGCGCTCCTCCGCAGTGAGTAGAGCAACAACCGCAGCCAGGCGATTCTCATCGAGCACCGAGGTCGCCGACATGGCCTTCGCGCCCTGCTCGGTAAGCGTCAGGGCGGCAGCGCGACGATCCCTCCGGTCTTGTTCGCGGCGCAGATAGCCCAGTCCGGCCAGCCGGCGGATCGCCGCCGACAAGGTAGACGCCCCAACACCCAAGTGAACCGCCAGTTCGCCTGGCGTCCGTGGCTGCGTGGGACTCAAATGCACCAGCAACGATGAATCTTTCGCCGACAATCGATGGGGCGTACTTGATGCCCGGACATGCCTGGTGTGGCATGCAAGATAGATTTGCGGGTAATACCGCTGAATCTCTTCAACCACTTCCCGGTAGCGGTCGGCCTTCATAGGCGAGAATTATTCCGGTGGCGCTGTTATTTCGTCAAAACGAAGCATTTTCGCCATCCAGCGATCGCCCGTCCGCAGACAGAATCAGCCTGGAGCACGGTTGACGCTGATATCAACTGGTCCAGTAGTCAACCAGGCAGCCGCACTCCTACACTTTCGCTTACAATATCCTTCATTCAGAGCTGAAACGAAACCGGGCTAAGTATCATCTACTCGACCTATGGCCATTGCCGGACTGTACGCGGTTGAAACCGAACCGCACGCCATCCCTGCGACCATGCTGGCTGCGGTCTATCGCGGCATAAACGACGTCCGCGTTGAGACTGTCCCTGTCCCCAAAATCGGTCCCGGCGAAATGCTGGTTCGCGTGCACTCCTGCGGCGTCTGCGGCACCGACCTTAAGAAGATTTCCACCGGCTCGCATTCTGCCCCACGTATCTTCGGACACGAGACCTCCGGTATCGTGGCCGCCGTCGGCGAGGGCGTGAGCGATTATCGCCATGGCGACCGCGTCGTGGTCTTTCACCACATCCCCTGTCGTCAGTGCTTTTATTGTAAAAACAAGACCTTTGCCCAATGCGCCACCTACAAGAAAGTCGGGTGCACGGCTGGATTTGAGCCGTCCGGCGGCGGCTTTGCCGAATATGTTCGCGTCATGGATTGGATCGTGCAACATGGCACGGTTCGCATCCCCGACGGCATCTCGTTCGAGCAGGCCTGCTTTGTTGAGCCGGTTAATACCTGCTTGAAAGGCATCGAAGCCCTGCGCCTGCGCCGCGGCGAGACGGTGCTGACCATCGGGCAAGGTCCGATCGGCATTATCCTGAGCGTTCTGGCCCGGCGAGCCGGGGTCACCTTAATTACTTCCGATTTGTATGCCGAGAGGCTTAGAATAGGATCAAGTTTCGGGAATGAGCTTACAATTGACGCTTCACAGGCAGACGTGGTCGAACGCGTCCGTAAGCGGACCGAGGGACGTGGCGCCGACGCGGTGATTCTCGCAGTCGGCGGCAATTCCCTGATTCGCACTGCCATGCATGCTGCCCGCCCAGGGGGTCGTATTTTACTTTTTGCGCAAACTCAGCACGGAGAGGCCGTAATTGATCCTGCAGCCGTCTGTGTCGACGAGAAAACCCTGGTGGGCTCCTACAGCGCGTCGGTCGACCTGCAGGAAGAGTCAGTGCGTTTCGTCATGAGTCGCGAGATGCATCTGGAGCGACTGGTCAGCCATCGTTTCCCGCTGGCCGAGAGCACGCAAGCGCTGGATCTGGCGGCTCATCCGCAGCCTTCGTCAATGAAAGTGTTGATTCAGCCCGGCACTTCCTGGGCCCGGTAAAGCAGCTGGAAGGAACGCTTAAGTGAATGGAAAAATGACCGCTGCCGTCCTCTACGGCAAAGAAGACCTGAAGATCGAGAGAGTACCGATCCCCCGCGTCAATGAGGGTGAAGTTCTGGTCAAGGTACAAGTTGCCCTCACCTGCGGCACCGACCTTAAGGTGTTCCAGCGCGGCTACCATGCCCGCATGATCGTTCCTCCCGCACTGTTTGGCCACGAATTGGCCGGCGTCGTCGAAGAAGTCGGCGCCGGGGTCAACGGATTCAAAAAGGGCATGCGGGTCGTTGCCCTCAACTCGGCGCCCTGCCAGATGTGCTTCTACTGCTCCAAGCATCAGGAGAACCTCTGCCAGGACTTGCTCTTCAACAATGGCGCGTACGCCGAATACATCCGCGTGCCGCGGCGCATCGTTGAAGCTAACATGCTCGTAATCCCGCCCAACGTGACTTTCGAAGACGCCGCCATGACCGAGCCGCTGGCCTGCGTCCTGCGCGGTCTGCATGAAACCGGCATCGAGATCGGCGAGACCGTGGCCATCCTGGGTGGCGGGCCAATCGGCCTGATGTTCGTCCAGGTCGCCCGCGCCATCGGCTGTAACGTCATTTCCGTAGTCAAGCGCGACAGCCAGGTCGAAGCTGCAAAACAAATGGGCGCCCACGAAATCCTGCAAACGACAAAAGTGGCCAACGTGGTCGAGGCCGTCCGCGCGCTTTCTCCGCAGAAGCGCGGTTGCGACGTTGTGATCGAAGCCGTGGGTAAACCGGAAGCCTGGGAATGGGCCGTCGAGATGGTGCGCAAAGGCGGCACGGTAAACTTCTTCGGTGGTTGCGCCAGCGGAACCAAAGTGCAGCTCGACACCAACCGCCTGCACTATTCCGAAATCACTCTCAAGGCAACGTTCCACCACACGCCTGAGACGGTTCGCCGGGCCTTCGGACTCATTGCCGCGAAGAAGATCAGACCGACCGACTACATCACCGGGGAGGCGCCATTGTCGCGCTTGCAGCAGGTTCTGCGTCACATGCTGAACCGCGGCAGCGACATCAAAACCGCCATCATCCCCGGCCATTGAGTTCGTTTTGTCATCCTGAGCGGAGTAACTGGTTCGCGAATGCGAACCAGTTATGCAGTCGAAGGATCCCTACCCTTCCTGCACGGTTTGAAGCTCCGAGAGGAGTTCTCGCGGTGGACCCGGTTGGCCGCATTGAGACTTTGTAGAATCGCTCGTTCGCCCTGAATTTGGCATGGCCCAACTCGCCACTCAAAACCCGACGCCGACCTCGCCCGCCGCACTGGGCTGGAGCCGTCTGCCCGCCGCCTACGCCATTCCCGCCAACGCTCCAACGCTCGCCGAAGCCCGTGAATACTGCGCCCGTCTGGCCCGCACGCACTACGAAAATTTCTCGGTTGCCACTTGGTTCCTTCCCCGCCGCCTGCGCCAGCATTTCTTTAACGTCTACGCCTACTGCCGCATCTCCGACGATCTGGGCGACGAAGTCGGCGACACCGCCGCGTCTCTGAAACTCCTCGACCAATGGCAGCGCGAACTCGATGCCTGCTACCAGGGCGCGCCGAAACATCCGGTGTTTGTGGCCCTGGCCGAAACCGTGCGCCAGTTCAGCATTCCTAAGCACGAGTTCTCCGATCTACTGATCGCTTTCCGCCAGGATCAAACCGTCACCCGCTTCGACACTTTCAACGACGTTCTGGCCTATTGCCGTTACTCCGCAAATCCCGTCGGCCATCTCGTGCTCTATCTCTGCGGATACGGCGACCCCGAACGCCAGCAGCTTTCTGATTTCACCTGTACCGCGCTGCAACTGGCAAACTTCTGGCAGGACGTCAGCGCTGACTACGCCAAGGGTCGCATTTATCTCCCGCTCGAAGACCTCCGTCGCTTCGGCATCGCAGAGGACGATATCGCGCGCCGGCAGAACACCCCGGCCTTCCGCGCCATGATGAAATTCGAAGTTGAGCGCGCCCACGACTGGTTCCGCCTGGGACTGCCATTGATCGGCAAGGTGGACCGCGAACTGGCGATCGATCTGGAACTTTTCAGCCGCGGCGGTCAGGAAATCCTGCGCGCAATCGAGAAGCAAGATTACGCCGTCCTCGGAAATCGTCCCGCAATTTCGAAGTCACGCAGACTCGCCCTGGTAGCCCGCGCGGCCCTGGGCAAACTGCTCGGAGGCAGTCCCGGAGGAAGACCTTGAGCGCCGGCACGCAGCAGGTTCCGATGCCCTGGACACCAGCTCCGCCGCAGCTGGTCATGGCCTATTCGGTCTGCCGCGGCATCACCCGCACGGCGGCCAAGAATTTCTACTACGCCTTTCTGGTTCTGCCGCGCCGCAAGCGGGAAGCCCTGTGCGCCGTTTACGCCTTTATGCGCCGCTGCGACGACATCGCTGACGATGCATCGCTAAGCCTTGCCGAACGCCGCCAGAAACTCGACGCCTGGCTCGACGCCCTGCACGCCGCGCAGCAAGGCCAGCCGACCGACGACGCCATCCTGCTCGCCCTGACCGACGCGCAGCGGCGTTTTTCGATCCCCGCCGGCCTGCTCGACGAACTCTCCCACGGCACTGCCATGGACGTTGAGGATGCAGAGACCGCCGCACAAACCACCACTGTCTCCGGCCTGACGATCCAGTACAAGACTTTCGAAGATCTCCGCCTCTATTGCTACCGCGTCGCGTCTGTGGTCGGCCTGGTCTGCATTCACGTCTTCGGTTATCGCGATCCCGCGGCCGAGCCGCTGGCGGAACGCTGCGGCCTCGCCTTTCAGCTCACCAACATCATTCGCGATGTCAAGGAAGATGCTGCCATGGGCCGCATCTATCTTCCCGAAGAAGATTTGGCCAAGTTCGACCTCTCCGCGTCGGAGTTGCTTGCCACTCCGGACCCCGCGCGTTTCCGCCCGCTGCTGGCTCTGGAAGCGGATCGAGCCCGCGAATTCTACACTTCCGGCGATGAACTGATTCCCTACGTCTCCGAAGACAGCCAGCCCGCGTTATGGGTATTAGTGAACATTTACCGCCGCCTGCTGGAACGCATCGCCGAAAAACAGTACGACGTCTTCACCGGCAAAGTCGGCTTGAGCCGGTGGGAAAAGCTCCGCATCCTGGGGAAAGGTTTCATCAAACGCCTGACATGACCCGGGTGCCCCGTCCTTCTCGCGTCTTTTGCGAGAGGGCGGGGACTTTGAATTGATCTAATGCCTTCCATCCAATCCCAACGCGCCGTCGCCGGAGGCCAGGTGCCCCATTTCTCGCGCGTTTTTTGCGCGAGAAGTGGGGGCTTTGTAACATCACAGCACTGATGCCGCCCACCCCAACCCAACCAACAGTCGCCATCGCCGGAGGCGGCCTCGCCGGACTCGCCGCCGCCTGCGCCTTGTCCGACACCGGTTTCCGCGTCACTCTGTTTGAAAAACGTCCATTCCTCGGTGGCCGCGCTTCGTCCTACGAACACCCCGGCACCGGCGAAGTTGTAGACAACTGCCAGCACGTTCTGTTCCGTGTGTGTACGAACCTGATCGAGTTTTACCAGCGCATTGGCGTCGTCGATCAGATCCGCTGGTTCGATCAAATGAACTTCATCGAACCCGGCGGCCGGATTTCAGTAATGAAGTCTTCGTTTCTTCCCGCGCCCCTCCATACGGCCCCGTCGTTCTTCGGTTTCTCGTTCTTAAGCGTGGCCGACAAGTTGGCGATCGCACGCGCGCTGGTTCCACTGACGCTTAGCCAGCAGCGCGACACGGGCCAGTCGTTTCAACACTGGCTCGATCACCACGGCCAAACCGAGCGCGCCGTGTCTCGCTTCTGGCGGCCGATTCTGGTCAGCGCCCTCAGCGAAGAGCTCGACCGCATTTCAATATCCGCAGCAGCCCAGGTGGTGCGCGAGTCGATGAAGTCTCCTGCCGCACGGCACATGGGCGTGCCGACGGTACCGCTAACCGATCTCTACAACGCGGCAGGGGACTACGTCCGAGCACGGGGCGGCGTGCTGCACTTCCGGCGTCCGGTTGAGAGTTTCTCAACTGAATCATCGCAGGTCCGAGTGCGGCTCGGCGATTCCCAGGAATCGTCCGACTATCTCATCGTAGCCCTGCCCTTCGATGCGCTCGATCGCGTTTTGCCCAACGCGCCCGAGACCGCGCCTTTACGCGAGCAGGTCAGCCACTTCGGAACCTCGCCCATCACCGGCATTCACCTGTGGTTCGACCGGCAGATCTCCGATCTCGACCACGCGGTGCTGCTCGACCGCACCGTGCAGTGGATGTTCCACAAGTCACGCCTGCAACCCATGCGAATCCAAACCGGACTGGCCGAAGTGCACATGCACTCTGCAATAGCTGTGAGCAATAACCGGGAAGGGCACGACTTCAGTCGTGCCGAGCAGTTGTCCAGTACGAAAGGGGCTTCAGCCCCTGGAGCCGGCAGCTATATCGAACTGGTGGTAAGTTCGTCGAAAACCCTGATCGACAAGTCCCGCGGCGAGATCGTGGATCTCGCGCTCGCTGAAGTGCGCGAGTTCTTCCCTGCCGCTCGCGAGGCCAATCTGTTGAAGGCGACCGTCATCAAGGAAGTGAACGCGACTTATTCGCCACGTCCGGGCATCGACGCATTTCGTCCCGGACCAGTGACCCTGTGGCCGCGCGTCTTTCTCGCCGGAGACTGGACCGCAACGGGCTGGCCCGCCACCATGGAAGGCGCAGTACGCAGCGGATATCTGGCCGCGGAAGCGCTAACCCGCGCCGCGGGACGCGAGGCGCAATTCCTGTCTCCCGATCTCAACGCAACTGGTTTCATGCGGATTTTTTCCTGACCAGACTGCGTGCCCCGTTCAAGCTCCGCTTGAGCGGGGGGGTACGTGAACCCTCATCCGGCCAGAGCGTGGAAGCGCCGCGGATAACTCCCGGTGATCTTGCGAATGAACCCGTGGATCCGATGAAATCCATTATGCCCAAAAAACATGAAGGGACACTCCCCCGGCACAACTTGAATGCCGCGCGCGACGCAGAACTCAACCGCTTTGGGGCTGACCGCACCTGCGCCGCCAGCGCTGTACATCCAGACCCTCCGGATTCCAGCTTGCGCGCAGTCTTCCACCACAGCCTCAGTCACCACGGGCGAAGTCATCAACAGCGCCGCGTCCACTGGAGGCTGGATGTCCTGTACGCGGGCAAAGCAGGGTCGCCCCATGACTTCTGACGCGGCAGGATTGACTGGAACCACGTCATATCCACGGCGGCAGAGTTCCTCGAACAACATGACACTAAAATCTTTGGGCTGGCGCGAGAGGCCGACCATGGCAATCCGTTTCTGAGCCAGGAAGTCCTCGATGATTTCCAGCGAAACTTTGTGCGTTCCCATTTCTTCTCCTCCGGAAACCTATACCCGCTGACCCAGATGATCCCTTTCGTGTCGAATTCCCTCTGGCTATAAATGTCTAGCCTGTTTCAGTGCCGACGTCAGTGACCAGAAACACATCATGCGCGGAGGCTTTGTGCCGGACCCGAAGTAAAGTAACGGCAAGGGCACTTCTCAGTCTGAAATCAGCTTTTTCGGCGAAGAGCCGGACTCGATCGCCGTGAGGCGTAACCTGGACCGTAGTTATCCGGGTTGCGCTCCACCCCTCGCCTCGACGATTTCCCGGCGCTCAGGCTTGTCGGCGCGCTCCGCAACCCTCAGCAACTTCTGGAAATATGTCTGCGCCGTTTGATGATCTCCGGCCAGCTTCGCCGACTCAGCTGCTCCGTATACCGACCGAAAGCGATTTGGCTCCTTGGTCAGCGTCGCCTCAAATTCCTTCAGCGCTTCCGTGGGTCGCTTTAACTCCAGCAGTAGCTCCGCCAGCAGTTCGCGCGCCGGAGCAAGTGGCCCTGGAGTGACCACGTTCTTTTCGGTTTTGTCTTCCTGTTCCGCCGCCGCGCGCATTCCGGCAAGAGCGCCTTGGCTGTCGCCGTCAGCAAAGGCCAGCCATGCGGATACTTCCTGGCGCTGAATCTCTACCTGGTCGGCCCAATAAGCCTCTTTCATCCTGGTCAGTTTGTCGCGCATCTGCTCTAAGGAGTTGATGGCTGAGAGCGCGGCGGCACGATCTTTAAGATGCACGGCTCCCAGGCCACGGGCAAAGTAGGTGATCGCATCGGTGTACGGAAATGGGCTGGGGAGCGGCTCCAGCTTGGCCGCGTCGGACCAGGCTTGCCGTTCCAGACAATACCGGGCGGGAATCGCCGCGCGCGCAAAGTACGCCGCAGCGGGACTGGCCGCTCCGATGTTCGGAGAGGCCGGATCGAAGCGAGCGAAAGCCTGCGCAGCCGATTCCACCATATGCTTCGCGGCGTTGTCCTGGGCGGTCTGCAGGTAGGCGTAGACCATGTAGTCGGTGGCATGCAACTCTTCGGACGTCTGACCCGCGCTTCGCGCCGAAACCACAGCGGCCAGGTTGGCGTCGATGGAGTCTTGCCAGTCACCGACTCGCGTGAACGTGTGGGACGGCATGTGCAAGGCGTGCGGCGTCGAAGGCGCAATCTCGCTATAACGTTGTGCCGCTCCGATCGCCCGCGCCGCCAGCGGTGGAACATCGTAAGCGTGAATGATGTAGTGAGCTAGCCCCGGGTGATCGGGATACTGAGCGAACAGACTTTCCAGCATCGCCCCGGCCATGAGTTGCTTCGCGTACGTTTTATCGGTCGGATCGGCGGCGGCGGCGAGAGCCAGCGCATAGAAGATGGCTGCTTCGGTGTCCTCGGAGTGAGCGGCACTAAGAGCAGCCATTGCACTTTCATATGCCAGCTTCCGGGATTGTTGATCGGTGTTCGCACTATCCGCAAATAGATGCGCGACGGCCTCGACATAGGCGCGCTCACGCTCAGTCTTCGGAGCGGAAACTCGCGCCTGCTTGACGGCCTTGAGTCCCTGCTCCAATTGCGCTGGGGACTTCATCCCCGCCGCAAACGGGTTCCCCCAACTACTCAGCGCGATACCCCAGTACGCGATCGAACAGGATGGGTCGGTTGCGAGAATGGCATTGAATCCTTCAATGGCGCTCCCAAATTGAAACGAATGCATCAGCGCTACGGCGCGATTGAACTGAGCTTGAACTGCGCTACTGCACGAGGTTAAGAACGTTACACTTCCCAGAGTCTCAGGCGAAGCGTGGTGATGGTCAGCCTGCGCGTGACCCAGGTTCGGAGCCAGGAGCACAATCGTCGTAACGAACAAGTTGAAGCGGATTCGCATCGCCGTTCCCCACGGATCGAAGATCGAAGGTTTGCAGGGAATTGTACTTGGGTTAACGTCTTACCACGGAGGCCGAGCTGGTGGTTCGAGCCGTCATCCGTAATCGGAACGGATTCTCCCTCTGATGTTCCTCAACCCGTCACCCTATCAGCCGGAGTTCATCGAACGCACTTTCGCTGGCCCGGCGCCACACGCTTGATGGATGACACCGAATCCCTGGCAATCAACGGTTCTCCCCACTTTAACCTTCTTTCTCAGGCGTAACCATCCTCCGGCAAATCTCTGAGGGCCAGAAATTGACCGACGTTTCCCACTCCTAACCTACAAAGTAATCCGGCCGCCCGCACTATAACCACTAGTAACTCAACTCCTTCAACGCCTGGCCGATACAGATGGCATGGACGGGCGCTACATCGAGCCAAGAAGGACCATGTGGGCGGTGGCGGAGATCTCGTGGGAGGACCCCACGGGCACGCCCTGCCGTATCCCCGCCACCATCGAAGACACATCGATCTCGGGGGCATGCCTGCGGGTGCAGGCTCCTATCGGGATTGGCTCCCGGCTCACCGTTCAGTGGCACCGAGAACAATTCTGCGCGGTCGCCCGCAACTGCCGCCGCGATGGGAGGGAATTCCTGTTGGGCGTGCGGCGGGATGAGGCTGAACTCAAGAAGCCAGCCAGCAAAGCCTCAAACGCAAGCGGCATTGCACCGAGTGCTCCGCCGGCCGAAGTTCGTCACGCGGAGGGAAAACAGGAAGCCAGTCCGACAAAATCCACGGCATCCAGTTCCCTGCCCGCTCGCCCTGACGCGCTTCCAGTGAGTGGTCCACCGACGGAGGCGGCGCCCAGCAGCGCGTCTCATTCGTCCGCTCCACGAGCCGAGTCGGGATTGGATCGCTCACCGGAACCCCCGCTGCCTCGGACTTCAGTTCGTCCATCTCGGTCCTCGAATCCGCCATCGAACCGGCATTCACGATCGCACTCTGCAGGCTCGTCAACTCGTCAAGAAAGGAAAGTTATGGAATCCAAGAAGCTCTTCCCGAATTTCTGGCGTCGCCAGCAGGACCAGAACCAGAACCAGGATGCGTCCGCCAAATCTCTGCCCACGGAGGCTCCCATGAACAAGCCGAATTCTCATGCCGCGGAGGCCGCGAACGGTCCGCGCCGCGACCTGCTCTCTTACGACGACATTTACCATGCTGCCGGAATCATGAGCCCGGGCTCCGGCTACGGCATCCACAAGGTGGCTGAGATGCTGAACAGCGAACGCATCCGCGCCTTGTCGAAAGACATCCAGCGCGCCTCGGTGCTGATGGCCCTCGACGCCGCCGGTGCCTCGGTGGACCAGTTGCTCCAGGACGCGACCCGGCGCCAGCACGCCCTCGATTCGTATGAAGACGGCCAGCGCAAGCAGGTAGAAGAATTCGAAGCCCGCAAGGCGCAGGAAAACACCCAGCTCCAGGCCGAAACGGAGCGGCTGACGGCGCATTACGCCGAGCGCATCCAGCAGAACGAGGAACAAGTGGCTAAAGAAAAAGAAGTGCTGCGCAACTGGCAGATGGCCAAGCAGCACGAGAGCCAGCGCATCAGCGAAGTCGTCGACCTATGCTCAAAGCAGCCCGAGCCCGCGAAGCCGGAGCCGTCCGTAACAGCCGCATCGCCTACCAGCGCTCCCCTGCAGCCAAGCCTGGTGGCCAAGGCCTCCGCCGGAAGGTGATCCATTGGATGGAGAATGAGAAGTCTGAGGTAAGTCTTGTGGCAGCGTCTCGTGTGCAGCGGACACTCCTGTCCGCTGCCTTTGACTTTGCATTTGATCCAGACTTCTGGGAAGGGCACGTCTTCGGTCCTTGAGCCTGCGCTGTAGCGCGAGCGAGTCGAGGGGTGCTCTTAAGCGCCCCCGAACCAGCCCGGCTGTAGCCACTGAGGGCCTTGACGGATGAAAAAACCAACGGGACAATTCCCATAGAATCCCACCCCTGCAAGAAAGCAACCTGGTTTCCGGATCAGTGGTAACGTGTTTGCGCTGGTTGAATAATTTTCTCCTGGCTCGAAACGATCCGTACTTTCGAGCCACCATGTAAATGTGGGCGGTACGACTCTTCTCTGCCCAGAAAATATCAACCCCAGCTGTACGCAAGTGATGTGGCACGCAAAATTTTCCCGAGGAGAACCCATGACTATCCGTCCGAAGCTGATCCTAGCGCTCTTTGCAGTTTTCGTTTCCGTGGCCAGTGGTCCATCTTTCGCCCAGAATCAGGCCGCCGTTACCCCGGCTGCAACGACAGTCACAACGACCGGCGGCACGGCTGACTTTCTGCCAAAGTTCAGCGGAGCCGCGACGATTGTCGATTCGGCGGTGTTTCAGTCGGCCACGTCGCCGTTCAAGATCGGCATCAACACCACCGCTCCGGCGACCGCGCTGGACGTCAACGGCGGCGGCACCATTCGCGGCACACTGGCGCTGCCGGCCACGGGCGCGGCCACGGCCGCAGCAGGGAAGATCTCGCAAGGACTGAACCTGGTGGCGTCTTCGTTCAGCAGCACCAGCAGCACGGCGGTGAACCAGACGTTTCGCTGGCAGGCCGAGCCCGCCGCAAATGACACCACGGCCCCGTCAGGCACGCTAAACCTGCAATACGGACTGGGCGCAACCACGCCCAGCGAGACCGGACTGAAGATCAGCAGCAAGGGCATCCTCACCTTCGCCCCCGGCCAGACCTTTCCAGGGGGGGCTCCTTCTGCATCGCGACGGCCGGCGGCTTCGGCGGTGGTGGCACGACTTTCGTCGCGCCAGGCTTTACTGTGCCAGCGGAGAACAAGTGCACACCGTGGTCGGGCTTCACGAAGACCGCTAACACGGTCATCTTAACGACGAGCGGCGCCGCATGTCTTTCGAGCACTGGTAAGACGCTGACGGTCAGCGTTTCCAGCCTCGACCCGGACTTCTTAGGTACCAATCCGGCATCGGATTACATCCAGTTGACCCGGGCGTCCTCAACGGGAACGTTCAGCGGTGGCACAGATCAGGGTGAATTCTCTGGAAGCGCAGACCAGATAACCTGCACGTCCAGTCTGTTGTCACTCCCTGACACCCACGACTAGCCGGTCATGCACTGGTTTATGAGAAATGGAGGTGGGTTAAGAGCCCTGCTTGAGAAACGTGGGGACTCCCCACGTTTCCCTCCCGTCCCCGCGTTTCTCTCCCAAACTCTGCAGGGTTCATCGCCGGGTCACAGCTGAAGCAGAATGTGTTTGATCACGACCAAGGTTCGGGGAGAAACGTGGGGACAGACGGGACGTACCCCGTTTTTTTCTCCCGGCGTGAGAAACGACGAAGCTCAGGCCGATCCGTGCTCGTCTACGGACGCGATCATCTCCCCTAGCGAGGGAAAAGCTCACCCCGCCAATAGCGCCACTCCCGCTGCCACCAGCATCGCCGCAATCCACCTCCGCCGGTCTACCTTTTCATGCAGGAAGATTTTCGCCGCGAAGGCATTCCCGATGAACGTCAGCGACGCGGCGGCGGGGGCGACCAAACTAACGTCTCCCCAAGAGAGCGCAAACAGTAGGCTGAAGAAGGCGACGGCCATGGCCGTAACGCCGAGGAAAAAGTTTGGGTTCGAAATGATGCGGCCGATGACGGTCCACAATCCGCTATGCCCCCACAGATCATGCACGTCGCCCACTTGCTTCATGGCACGCGCCAGCAGAATGTCTCCCACGACAGAAGCCAATACGACGACGAGAATTCCGCCCCAGGTGTAAAGGTGCGTCATCGCTCCACTCCACCAGACACGGTCGGCACACCATCAACGTTGGATGCCCCATTTCTCGCGTCTTCTGCGAGAGAGCCTGCCCTGAGCTTGTCGAAGGGTGGAGACTTTGAATGGTCGTGCGCGGTCAGCGCCGGGCCTCCGGCGACGAAGCCCACCCCGCCGGAAATCAATGCAATCCCCAGCCACCGCAGCGGGCTGACTTGCTCGTGCAGCGCGAACTTCGCGATCAGGGCCAGCAGAACGTATCCCAACGACGTGGCGGGCAGAACGTAGGTCAGATCGGCCCAGGAGAGCGCATTCATGTAGGAAGCGAAGAACGCGAGCAGGAGAAGAATTCCGATCGCGACCCAAGGGTTCGCTACCGCCAGAATGACGCTTTGCAGGTGATGCAGGGAAACACTGCCGGCCTGTTTCATGCCGTGCGAAAGCATAGAGTCACCGGCCGCTGCAAAGACGGTAACTCCAGCAAGGACGAGATACCTACGAATGGTCACTTAGGCTAAGGTTTCAAGGTTTCAGAGTTTCAAGGTTTCAAAGACGCCAACGAATTCAAGGGCAACCCCCTTGAAACCTTTGAAACGTAAAACCTTGAAACCTGCACTACTAGGCCTTGACAGGTTCGGCCGAGGCGGCCGCTTCCGCATGCTGCTTGACCATCTTGTTGCGGGCCGACCGCAGCCTCAGGAAGGTTTTGGCTTCCTTATAGAGCCGCTTGCGGTCATTGCTGTCGAACGCTGCTTTCTTCAAGATGCGGAACACGGCCTTCGGCCGGAAATAATATTCGTCGTAGAAGCGGTGAACGGCCGACAGAATTTCGTCGGCCGGCAGCCCGGGATACTGAATATGGGCCAACTGGTGTCCGCCTTCATCGACCATCTTATTGTCGCCGACCATGAAGCCGTTTTTCACGGCGTAGTCGTACAGTTCGGTGCCGGGATAGGCGTGCGCGACCGAAACCTGAATGGTCTCGACGTCGAGTTCCTTGGCAAAGGCGATCGTGTTGTTGATGGTCTCGCGGGTCTCACCCGGCAGGCCCATGATGAAGTCCCCGTGAATGACCAGGCCGAGCTTGTGGCAGTCCTTAGTGAACTGGAGGGCGCGTTCGACGGTTGCGCCTTTCTTGATGTTCTTCAGGATCTGCTGGTCGCCGGATTCGTAGCCCACGATGAGCAGGCGGCAGCCAGCGTCTTTCATAGCCTTAAGGGTTTCGAAATCGGTGGTGACGCGCGAGGTGCAAGACCAGGTAAGTCCGATCGGCTTGAGCTTGGAGCAGAGCTCGATGGTACGCGCTTTCTGAATGTTGAACGTATCGTCGTCAAAGAAGAACTCCTTGACGTTCGGCCAGTGTTCTTTCGCCTTGGCCATTTCGCGCGCCACGTCATCGGTGGAGCGTTTGCGCCAGGGATGTCCGCTCAGCGTCTGCGGCCACAGGCAGAACGTACACTGCGCCGGGCAACCGCGCGTAGTGTAGAGCGACACGTAGGGGTTCAGCAGGAACGGCACGTTGTACCGGGTGACGTCGAGGTCGCGCTTGTAGACGTCGGTGACGTGCGGCAGGGCGTCGAGATCCTGAATCTGCGGAGCGTCCGGATTGTGCACGACCTTGCCATCCTGCAGAAACGAAACGCCGGGAATTTCGGTGAGCGGCTTGCCCTTGGCATAGTCCGTGACGGCGAAATCAAATTCCTTGCGGCAGATGAAATCGATTTCCGGACAGTCGCGCAGCGACTTTTCCGGCAGCACGCTGACGTGCGGACCGACGAATGCAATCTTGATGTTGGGATTCTTCTGCCTGATCGCCCGCGCCAGGCGGATGTCGCCGGGGAAGCCGGGCGTCGAGGTGAACAGCACAAGGAACTCGTAGTCCTTGGCGATGTTGATGGTCTCGTCGCCGGAAATGTGATGCGGCGGCGCGTCAAGCAGGCGCGCGCCCTCCAGCATTCCAGCCGGATACGCCAGCCACACCGGGTACCAGTACGATTCTATTTCGCGAGTGGCGGGCCAACGCGAGCCAGCGCCTCCGTCAAAGTTTTCAAACGAAGGGGGATTTAGCAACAGTGTTTTTAAAGGCATATTGAGTGTGTCTTTTATTTTAGCATTAAGAACAGGATCAATCCGGTTTGACACGGTACTTCCCCAGATTCCCCAAGGACTTAGATGCCCGAACCACAATTGCGACTTAAATGATTGATTCGACTGTATTCTACCGACCCGAAAACACGAACCCGAATGAATTAAGTATCGGATTTGAAGCAGCGAAGTGGGACCCGGATGGGCTGAGCGGAATCTTCGCGCGACGATTTATTGTGCTTCTTATTGTGCTTCCGCGGCGGATGGGACGCGGAAGCTCACGCCGCGATCGTCGTTAGCCTTGGTCGTTGCGGCAACATCGAGATCAGACAAAGGGATTTTCTGGTGCTGGGGCGCGAAGGCCCAAAGAGTCTGGCCGACGATGGCGTAGTTCTGCACTTCCTGCTTGTGCTGATCGCGGAACACCAGCACCGTGGGCGGTAAGACCGCAGCGGCTTCCGCCTCCGGTTTTTCTTGCTCCCGGCGAGGTGGGCGGGCGTAGGCGTCCTGGTCTCCCTCGGCTTCTTCCTGACGAAGCATTCGCTGCTGTTCGAGGTTTTGCTCGTTCATCTCGCTGGCGAGTTCGCGATCGCGCTCGTAGTCCTCGTCATAAGAGGAGCCATTGTCCCACCACCAGGGATCGATTCCCGCATCCCACCATGGATAACCGTAGCCGTAACCCCCGTAGCCGTAACCCCCGTAGCCGTAACCCCAGCAGCCGTAGCCGTAGCAGTTATTGCGGAATCCGAAGTTGCGGAAGCCACGATCGCGGAACCCGCGGTCGCGGCCGCGAAATCCGCGGGCGCCCAAGCGGGAGCCGCGGAATCCATCGTGCAAAAAGGGACCGCGAGAGAAGCCTATGCGAGAAGAAGGAACGTGGGTGAAACCGCGGGAGATGCCTGGACCGCGCATTCCGCCCAAGGAGTGGCCACCCATTACATGGCCGCCACTGAAGCCGACATGACCGCCAGCGAAACCACCATGGCCGCCGAAGCCGCCACCGTGTCCACCACCGAAACCGCCACCGTGTCCGCCGCCGCGCTGTGCCCACACCGGTACAGCCAGGAAAAGCGCGAACGCCGTGATGGCCATCAGGCGGCGCATACAAGAACATTATAAGCCCGATGGGCAAGAGGGAATCAAGAGGAAAGGACTTATCGGAATTCCTAGGGAGAAAGCCCCACCCTTCGAGCTCAGGGTGGGCTCTCTCGCAAAGTGCGCGAGAAATGAGGCGCCCGGTCGCTGCATTTGTGGCCCGGCTAGTGTGGCGTCGCGTTACTTCGTGTCAGAAGTTTGCAGATTTGAAAGGGCGCGGCTTCCAGCCGCGCCGTAAAGAGCCCTTGAGAGTAGCGGCTCTTACAGGCCTGAAAAAATGCCGATTCGCGCGTGACCGGGAAGGGCACGAATTCTACTCGTGCCATCAATTGCGTAAAATCAATGCGGCTTTAGCCGCTGAGGTTTGCTCTTGCTGCTCCCGCCAATTTTTCCGTGGCCTGTTTTAGCCGCGGAGGCTAGGAAACCCGGACCAAGATTTGGTGTCCGACGTTCGCGTATTTCCGACGACACTGGCGCGGTGCCGCTTACTGATTCAGCGGCAGAAGAGCCTGACAGGCAGCTTCGCTGCCGATGGCGCCGCCAGTGGGCTGGACTCGGATCACAGCGTCTTCGAACGAACAGAAGCTGCGGATGCCGGTCTGGTTGAGCGTCACGGGACTGCCGGCTGCGTAGTATTGCGTAGCAGGAGGGCCGCCGCTCCCTACAGCCGTGAAGTTGTATCCACTTTTCACGCCCCCGGCCAGCACGCTATCGATCAGGCACGCCGTGGCTGAACTCGGCGTGCAGGGAGTCACGCCGCCCAGGTTGCTCAATGCCGTGGCGAAGCCTACGGTCGGATAGGAGGCGCTGTAAGTGATCTCGGCGGTATTGATGGTGCGGATGGAACCTACGGCTGAGGATTCATTCGCAGCCATGCGGGCTCGCAGCAAGTTGGGAATTGCAATGGCGGCGATGATCAGAATAATGGCGACGACGATCAGCAACTCGATCAGGGAAAAACCCTTCTGTTTACGCATTGATAAATAGCCCCCTGCCCTCGATGGGACGAAGTAAAAGCTTAACACCGACGCGGGTTTTGCGGGATAGCACAAGCGAGCCAAAGCCACCAGACCCTACTTTTTTTTCTTGGCTTTCTTGGTCGACCCGTGCTTTTGCGGGGCTGCCGGCGCGTGTTTCGTTGCCGGCTTAACGGCTGATTTTTCAGGCTTGTGACTGGGCTTGGCGGCCTTTGGCGGTTCGGGCGCCTTGGTCTTTGGTGGCGGCTGAGGCGCAGCCACGGCGGCGGGAGCAACCGGTGCACCCTTTCCTTTCTTGCCCGCTTTCGCCGGCACCACGGCGGCCGGAGCAGCGGCTGCGGCTTTGGCGGCGCGTCCGCGACGAGGCGCCGGCGGCGGTGGCGGTGGCGGCGGGGCGAAAGGCTTCAGGAATTTCAGTATTTCGGTGCGCGAGCGCAGCTTGCCGTCGAGCAGCAACATGAAAACGTCGTGCGCTATTTTCGGATAATCCGGCAGTTGCGGGGTGATCAGCAACTCCGTCATCTCAGGCAAGGGAATCTTCTGCTGCACTTGCCGCCACTTGGTGAGATAGTTCTTGATCTTTTGATCGACCGATTGCTGCTTGGCGGTCACCGCCAGGAAGAGCACCATCTCGGGTCGCGCGCTGCTGAGCAGTTGCCAGGTGCGGGATGGAGTGGCTGCTTCTTTGCCCATCAGGCGCTTGGCCAGTTCCTTCGCGTGATCTTCAATATCGCGCCAGGCTTCGACCAGATCTTTGCGCGGGATCAGGCGCTGCAGATCGGAGATGTCTTTCTCAGAGAGCCGCGCCGTCAGGAAATACATGACGGCTGGGCCAGCATCGGGGGCGTAGCCGAGGTCGACCATCTGCTGGCGCGTCTTCATGAGCGCGGACAGGCCGTTGGACTCAATCTTGGCGGTGGTCCAGTGCTCGTGCAGAATCTGAAGCCAGCCCTCTTTTTCCAGCATTTTGACGACGTACAGCGGGTCGTCCTCATGCGCCAGCGCGGCGATTTCGTGTCCGATCGAGCTGCGGAGAATGTGATCGATGTACTTGCCTTCCTTGGCGGCATCGTAGCGAGCCTGCGTGCGCTCCTCGAGCGGCCAGTGAAAGCGCGCGGCGAAGCGCGTAGCCCGAATCAGCCGCGAAGGATCTTCCAGGAAGGAATAGTTGTGCAGGATGCGAATCAGTTTTGCTTCAATGTCAGCCACGCCGTTGAAGGGATCGAGCAGCAGCCCTCGAGATCCCTCATTGAGCGACAGCGCCATCGCGTTGACCGTGAAGTCGCGGCGGCGCAGATCTTCGTGGATGGTGGCGGGCATGACCACAGGCGGCTTGCCCGTCTTCTCATAGTGCTCAGTGCGCGCCATGCTGATTTCGGCGCGGGCGTTGCCCGACAGTGAGATGAAGATGGTGCGGTTGTCCTCTTCGACCGCGGTGATTTTGGCGCCGGCCTTTTCCAGATCTTTCTGCAGTTTTAGAGGATTGCCCTGGACGGTGAAGTCTAGGTCGCGGATGGAGAAGCCACTGATGATGTCGCGGATGGCTCCGCCAGTCAGGTAAAGATTCAGGCCGGCAGCACGGGCTACGTCTTGTATCAGGCCGACGCCTTTGAGTTGATCCGGCGTCAACCGCAGTTCCATCGTGTAGATGTAATCAGCCATTCGCTTTCAAGCAGCCTTCAGGTCGGCGTTCCGCTGCGTCATCCTGTTGCCACCAAAGACCGGACGGGCTGGACGAACCGAGCTTTCCACAAGATTTCCACAGACTAGGACTGCACATCCTCCAAGGTCCTGGCCACCCTGACGCAAGTACCCTAATACAAAGTACTTAGGCGAAGTGGAAAGTTTGCGGCAAGTTAAAGAAAATAACACAACGTTTACAATTTGGCTACTGCCAAGGCGGATTCCGCCAGATTATCGCAGAAAAGTGCGAGAATCAGGGATCAGTGGCCAGTGCTCAATGGTCAGTGGTAAGTCCTCAGTAGAATCAAAGGCTACTGATCACTGACTGCTGGCCACCGACCACTTCCTTTCATGCCCTCTACGCACAAGAAAGTGATCGTTCGCAAGATGGACCGTGACTCGGTGTCGGGCTACGTCGCACCGGCGCAGTTTGTGCACGAGGGCAAACTCGAGTTGCTGAACACTTCGGGCACGGTGATTTCCATCGATCTGCGCGAGATCAAAGGCGTGTATTTCGTGCGGGAGTTCGGGGACTCGGAATCGCTGACACGAAAGACTTTTACCTCGCGGCCAAGGTCGGAGGGGCTGTGGGTGAGGCTCCGGTTCAAAGACAGCGAAGTGCTAGAAGGACTGATGCCCGCCGACTTGACCCAGACCACGCCGGAAGGATTCCTGGTCAACCCTCCGGATCAGCGCTCCAACACGCAGCGCATCTTCGTGCCGCGCACGGCGCTGGAGTCCCTGACGGTGCTCGCGGTGATTGGCGCCACGCGTCGCCGGCGTCACGGCGCAGAAGATCAGCGGCAGGTCTCGATGTTTGATGAGTAAAGAAAGAAGAAGACGAGGAAAGAAAAAGAAGAGGAAAAGTGTTCGAAAACTTACCGGCTAAACCATTGTGCGATCAAACTATTGTCTGATGCGTGAAGTAACAGGAATGGTTTGATCGGCCATACACCGCGCCAATGGCGCGTTCAAGCGCCTGAAATCCATTGAAAGTAGCCCGCGAGATGAGGTACCGTGTGTGTTCCACACGGGCCAAGAGACCTGGCAAAGCGACGTTTTGGGGACGTTCCTTCCTGAGCCGCTCGACTCTGTGGAAAGTTCGCATCCTGTCCCAGAGGTGCTGCCTGCCATGCAGACGTTGCGGGTGTCTTCTTGTTCGCCCAGTCGCTGGTCTTCTTCGTTGTTCGGTTCATTTCTCTTCACACTGATCTTTTTCGCGACTATGGTGTCTTCCCCATTGCAGGGGCAGGAGTCGGCGCAGACGATTGCGGTGCATCCTCCGCTGATCACTCGACCGATCGATGAGTCGCAACTCACGACGCTGAAGGGCAACACCCATCCCCTGGCGCGTCCGGTGTTTGATCTGGGCACGGCCCCAGCGGACCTTCCGATGCAGCGCATGCTGCTGGTGCTGAAGCGCAGTCCCGCGCAGGAGGCCTCGCTGCGCAAACTGCTCGACGATCAGCAGGACAAGGGCTCGCCCAACTACCACAAGTGGCTCACGCCGGAAGAATTCGGAAAAAAGTTTGGCCCCACCGACGACGACTTGCAGAAGATTACCGCCTGGCTCCAGTCTCACGGATTCCAGGTAGGAACCACCAAAGGCCGCACGGTCCTGGAGTTCTCTGGCTCGGCCGGCCAGGTGAAGGATGCGTTTCACACCACGATTCACAAATATGCTGTGAATGGCGAGCAGCACTGGGCAAACGCCAGCGACCCAATGATTCCGACGGCACTCACGCCGGCGGTGGCTGGTGTTCTTACGCTCCACAATTTTGTCAAGAAGCCGACCTACCGGCTCTCGAAGAGTAAGGGCTTCGTGAAACCGGGCAAGACGCCGGAGGTTACGTTCACCGACGGTAGCCATGGATTGGTACCGGGCGATTATGCGTTGATTTATAACCTCACCAATGTTTATGCGGCGCCGCCTGCAGGCATGGGGATTGACGGAACGGGGATTACGATCGGAGTAATTGGGCGCTCAGACATCCAGCTCAGCGACGTGACCGATTTTGCCACGCTGTTCAACTTATCGTTCAACACCCCTACTCTCGTGCTGAACGGACCCGACCCCGGTGACATTTCTGGCGACGACCTGGAAGGCACTTTGGACGTGACCTGGTCTCAAGCCCTTGCGCCCGGGTCCACCGTAGATTTTGTGATCTCCGCGACCACCAACACAGCCGACGGCGTCGATCTGTCGGAGGCTTACATCATCGAGAATAATCTGGCTAACGTGATGACTGAGAGCTTCGGCTTCTGCGAAGCCGCCGCGACCGATGGCCAAATAACCGGGACAGCTGCCCTTGCCGAGCAGGCTGCAGCCCAGGGGATTACCTATACGGTATCGACCGGCGACTCCGGCGCCGAGGGTTGCGACGACCCCAACAGCGAGACCGTGGCCACGGGTCCTGTCTCTGCCAGCCTATTAGCTTCGAATCCATTCACAGTCGCCGTGGGCGGCACGGTCTTCAACGAAAACGGGAACGATGCGACGTACTGGAGCGCCACCAACAGTTCAACCGGAGTGTCGGTGCTCTCTTACATTCCGGAAGATGTGTGGAATGACAGCTGCCTGGCGGCTAGCTGCAGCTCCAACGCAAACATCTTTGCCGGTGGTGGCGGCGCCAGCACTGGGAATATGGCGAGTGGCAATGGCACCATGACGGGATTTCCCAAGCCGTCGTGGCAGTCGTTGAGTATTTCAGGAATGCCGAACGATGGCAAACGTGATCTGCCTGACGTTTCATTAACTGCTGCCACGCATGATGGCTATGCGCTGTGCTTCCAGGGTTCGTGTCCGAGCGGCTCGCTTTATCTGATTGGTGGCACCTCTGCTTCCACGCCTTCGTTCGCCGCCATCATGGCCTTGGTTGACGAAAAGATGGGGCAGGTGATGACAGGCGGTGAGCGGCAGGGGCAGGCGAACTACGTTCTCTACAGCCTCGCGAGCCAGGAAAGCGCTGCGACCCTTGCGAGCTGCAACGGATCAACCGGCCTGCCGCCGAATACCTGCATTTTTAACGATGTCACGATGGGAAACAATGCCGTACCCGGAGAGCTTAACTACGGGCTCTCGACGGCGGACTATCAGGCGAGGACGGGATACGACCTGGCGACCGGTCTTGGCTCCGTCAATGTCGCGAGCCTGATCACTGCATGGCCCACCGCAAAGTTCCTTGCTACGACCACGACCCTGACGCTCAATGGCGCCATGACCCTTGTCAGCATTACGCACGGCCAGTCGGTGGCCATAGGAGTTACGGTTGCGCCTACGCCTAGTAGTGGGACTAGTACCCCTACCGGAGACGTTTCGCTCATAGCCGCAACCACCGCAACCGGCCAGAGCATACCTCCGGCGTCGGGTTTCGGAGGCAGTGTGTTTACTTTGAGTAGCGGTTCGGTCACAGCATCCACAACCCAGCTGCCGGGCGGGGACTACACGGTCACGGCGCATTACGCGGGGGACGGCACATTCGCATCGAGCGACTCGGCGCCTGGAATCCCGGTCGCTGTCACGGCGGAGAACAGCACCACGGCGCTGTCCAATTTCGATCTGAACGGCGTCCCCATTGCCAATGGCACCTCACTGCCGTTCGGTAGCGGGGTATTCGTGCGCGCGGATGTTGCTGGGGCTTCCGGCCAAGGCATCCCTTCTGGTTCGGTCACGTTTGCGGATGCATTCGGAAGCCTGCCTCAGCAGATCTTCAGTGCCGTCAATCCTGTTGTTAACCCTTCCCCGCTCAATAGCCGAGGCAACACATCGATCGCCGACGGAATGATCAACTTCGATGCCGGCAACCATAGCATTTCGGGAGTCTACAGTGGCGACGCCAGCTTCAAGACGAGTAGCAGCGCTTCAGCAATAACCTTCACGATTCAGCCTGGCTTCGCGGGAATCTCGGGGCCAACGGACGTGACGATCACGGCTCCCGGCATGTCGGGCACGACGACCGTTGGCATTATCGCGTCCACGGGTTTCGGTGCGATTACCTTCACTTGCGGCGGCCTGCCGTCGGAAGCCACTTGCAGTTCGGCGTCCGCTACGGGAAAAGGGCCGAACACAGTGGTAAACACGAACATTACGGTGACTACCACCGCGGCTCACACGACCATGCTGCAATCAAACCAGCGGCGATACTACTACGCGGTGATCTTTGGCGGAGGAATGCCGCTGGCCGGCATTCTCTTGCTTGCTTCGCCGAAACGACGCCGCTGGAGCGCGCTGCTGGGTCTTGTCGTCGTGGCATTGCTCGTGACTGTTCCCGCTTGCGGAGGCGGCGGTGGCACTCCAGTTCATCAGCAAGATCCTGGCACACCCGCCGGAACTTATGCCATAACCGTAACCGCGGCGTCCGGATCGCTCTCCGCGCAAGGAGGTTTCACTCTCACCGTGCAGTAGACCGAGAACGCTCTGCCCAAGAGGCCAGCCAACAGCTGGCCTCTTTATTTAGGTCTTGTCATCCTGAGGCGCCGTTCTTTGGCGCGGAAGAGCCTGCCCTGAGCTTGTCGAAGGGATCTATGCAATGCCCGCCAGTTGCACCGGTCATCGGCGGGCGAAAGCGATAGGTGTACGATCTAATTCGTCTTTTCCTTTCAACCTATGAAACTTTCCGCCATTGCTTCGGCTCTCGAGGCACGCCTCGAAAATGGATCTCCAGACACAGACATTCTCGGCCTCAACGGAATTGATCAGGCTAGGCCGGGGGAATTGACCTTCGTTTCGAACCCCAAGTACGCGGCGGCGGCGCGGACGACTAAGGCCTCAGCCGTAATCGTAGGCGAGGACTTCCCTCCTATTCCAGCAGCGATGCTGCGGGCGAAGGATCCTTATCTGACGTTTGCCCGGGCGCTGGAAATCTTCCACCAGCCCTTACGCTATGCGCCTGGCGTGCACTCGACCGCTGTAGTGCACGCGAGTGCGCGCCTTGGGGCGAATGCGCATCTCGGGCCCTACGTGGTGATTGACCAGGATGTCGAGATCGGAGCCAATGCGGTTCTGCTGGCGCATGTCGTAATCTACCGGGGCGTGCGGATCGGAAACAACTTCTTCGCGCACGCTCACGCCATCGTGCGCGAGAACTGCCAGATCGGCAACAACGTGCTTCTGCAGAACGGAGTCGTGATTGGATCTGACGGGTTTGGCTTCGCCAAGACGGCGGAAGGACGCTGGCACAAGATCCCGCAGCCCGCACCGGTGGTGATCGGGGATGATGTGGAAGTGCAAGCCAACTCTTGCATTGACCGGGCCAGCGTGGGCGAAACTCGCATTGGGCGCGGCGTGAAGGTCGACAATCTGGTGCAGGTCGGGCATGGGTCGCACGTGGGCGATGACGCTCTGCTCTGCGCACAAGTCGGGCTGGCTGGCTCGACCGAGATTGGCAGCAAGGTCATTCTCACAGGGCAGGTCGGCGTCGTCGGACATTGCAAGGTGGGAGAAAACGCGATCGTGACGCCGCAGAGCGGAGTGGCCAACGATATTGCAGCCGGAGCGCTGGTCAGCGGATCGCCGGCTGTGGATCACCGGTCCTGGCTGAAGTATTCGGCGATTCTGCCGCGCTTGCCGGAGATTGCGCGGGCGGTGCGGGGAAAGAAAAACAGGGACTAGCAGCCCGTGGTGCAAGTGCGATTCGTATCAGGGCACGCACTTATGCGTGTCGTAAAGACTGCAGAATGAATGCGCCTTTACAGGCTGCGGAAAAACTCGGAATGTTGACGCTTCCGTGGAAGAGCGGCCCTTTCAGGGCAGCGAAAAGCGTATGGAATCAATGCGGGCTTTAGCCCCAGTGGTCCGTCTTGAGTATGTGAACGGATTTTTCCGCAGCCTGTTTAGGCGCTGGTTTTGAGTCTCAGACTTCTACCACAGTCCACTAGGGCGCGCCGCCGCACCGCTTCCAACACCGGAAGAAAAAGATCACCATTACGCTCAATGGCCAACGGTCAAAACGCGTAAACGCCTGGCTGCGTCAATGATGTGCGTTGCGCCCATCGCCGCTGGGGACGTGTGCTGAAGGCTCGGTCGGAGCCTTGCTTGGCCTCACACGGCAGAGTGATCGTGGTTACTGACCGGCGAGCTGTGCAGGCATAAAGAGAGAGAGAGTACGAAGCCTCACATATTTCTTTTCTTCCCGGAGTATAGAACCCTGCGGTTGAAGCAGACCTCTCCGCAGTGACGCAAGTCTCGCAAGCCCATCTGGCCCTATCCTCCGAGAGGATCAAGGGAGGATTTCCATGACGACATCAGGTATTTGTGAGCAGTTTCGATTCGCGCGGCCGCGAAGGCGGAAGAACGGCAGTGTAAGCAGCGCAAGCGTGTGGAAAATGGCGGGTGTCCTCCTGCTGCTCTGCGCTGCGACCGCGACTGTCTCGCCTGCACAGACCTTCAGGACTGTACTAAGGTTTGACGGAGCCAACGGTGCCGGCCCCTGGGGTCCTCTCGTCCAGGGCCTCGACGGGAATTTCTACGGAACGACGATAAGCGGCGGGGCCTACGTCCATGGCACGGTCTTCAAAATCACCCCCAGCGGCAGCCGGACCATACTCTACAACTTCTGCAGCCAAACCAACTGCACTGACGGCTCACAGCCTAGCAGCCTGATTCAAGCCACCGACGGGAACTTCTATGGGACAACCGGAATTGGCGGCGCCAAAGATCAGGGCACGATTTTCAAAATGACCCCAAGCGGATCACTGACTACTCTTCACAGCTTCTGTGCCCAGACGAAATGCGCCGACGGCTACGGACCAGTCGGGCTGGTACAGGGTACTGACGGGAATTTCTACGGGACAACTACATACCCAGAAGGCAACTTCTTTAGGATGACCCCAAGCGGGGCGCTGACGATACTCTATAGTTTCTGTGCCGAACCAAACTGCACTGACGGCGCCGACCCTTCTCAGTTGATTCAGGCCACCGACGGGAACTTCTACGGGACTACCGGCGGAGGCGGGGCCTCCGGCTACGGCACAGTCTTCAAAATAACCCCAAGCGGGACGTTGACCACGCTGCACAGCTTTTGCCCCGAATTCCCTGCGCCCTGTATTAGCGGCGAAGCGCCTGTTGCTGGGCTGGTTCAGGCATCCGACGGGAACTTCTACGGGACTACCAGCGGAGGCGGGGCGTACAACACAACATCGTCGACTGGTGGCACCGTCTTCAAAATAACCCCAAGCGGATCACTGACGACGCTTTATAGCTTCTGCGCGGAAACCGGCTGCACTGACGGCGAACAGCCTCTGGGACTCGTTCATGCCACCGATGGAAACCTCTACGGTACAACCGAAGATGGTGGTATAGGTTGTCCGAGTTTTGTTGGCTGTGGCACGGTCTTCAAAATGACCGCAAGCGGCACATTCACCACGCTGCACCGCTTCGACGGCACCGACGGCATCACGTCCACAGGACTGACTCAGGCCACCAACGGGACGTTCTACGGGACAACGCTGGCTGGGGGAACCGACAACGCTGGCACCATCTTCAGCCTATGTGTGGGGTTGGGCTGGTTCGTCGAAACCCTGCCCACCTACGGCATAGTGGGAGCTACTATCCACATCATCGTCCCCGGGCCGGATGTGGCCGGCGCGAGCCAAGTCACCTTTAACGGCATCGCGGCTGCGTTCACGGTGGTCTCCAGCCACGAGATTCAGGCCACCGTCCCACCCGGCGCGACGACCGGATATGTGCGAGTGACGCTTCCCAGCGGCAGAATCCCCAGCAACAAGAAGTTCCGTGTGACGCCGCAGATCACCAGCTTCACTCCGGCCAATGGACCGGTGGGAACCCTGGTGACCATCACGGGCGTCAGCCTCACGCAGACTTGGGAAGTCACCATTCGCGGAGTGCATGCCAGCTTCACGGTGGTTGACGATGGCACCGTGACCGCAACTGTACCCACGGGAGCAACCACAGGGACGATCAGAGTTACAGGCCCAGGCGGAGCCGCTACAAGTACCACGAACTTCACCGTGGACTAGCCTCTCTGAGCGTTTCGGAAAAGACTCTGAGCCGCCTGCCGTGAGCGGCTCTTGTGTGTGGCAGGGTTGTTTGGCTACGCTAGTTGCCGAAAAAACTCGCAACGGAATCGAGTCTGGGAAGGGCACGAGTTCCACTCGTGCCGCAAGTGCCGCAAAATCGATCGCGGCTTCAGCCGCTGAGGTTTGCTCTTTCCCCCAACCGAGTTTCTCCCAACGTTTCAGCCGCACGGCACGGGCGTCAATGAAAGAACCGAGCTTTTAAACCCCCGATGTATGGCTGTCCTCCCGGAACAAGGGTCCTATATTGTTCAGCAAATCTCTGTTACGGGTGCTCTAGCGCCATGAGTAAACTCGCGCCCGTCCCAAAAGCGGAGCGCAACCAGGACACGTTGTTCACGCACGGCAGTTGGGATCGCTTACGAAGCGCCGTGCAACTGAGGCTCGCGTATCCCGAAGTCACTTGCAAGCGTGACCGCAGTCACTGACTGGCCTGGCTTGCGGCGGTAGAAATGAGTGGTACGAATAGACCCTCATATTTTTCTGTCTCCCTCGGAGACAAGACCCTGCGGTTGAAGCTGACCTCTCCGCAGTGACGCAAGCCTCGCAAGCCAATCTGGCCCAGCCCCCGAGAGGATCAAGGGAGGATTTCCATGATGACATCAGGTATTTGTGAGCGGTTTGGCTTCGCGCGGCCGCGAAGGCGGAAGCATGGCAGTGCCAGCATAACAAGCGGGTGGAAAATGGCATGCGCCCTCTTGGTGCTCTGCGCCGCGACCGCGATTACTTCGCCCGCACAGACCTTCAGGATCCTTGTAAATTTCAACGGAACCAATGGTGGCACCCCCTCTGGCCCTCCCGTCCAAGGCCTCGACGGAAATTTCTACGGGACGACCGACGGAGGAGGGGCCTACGGCGGGGGCACGGTCTTCAAGATCACCCGACGCGGAGCGCTGACCACGCTTTACAGTTTCTGCACCAATTGGATCGACTGCCCTGGCGCCGCCGCCTTTCCGGGAAGATTGGTGCAAGGAACCGACGGGAACTTCTACGGGACAGCTGGTGGCGGGGCCTACGGCCGGGGAACGATCTTCAAAATCACGCCAGCCGGCACGCTGACAACGCTTTACAGCTTTTGTGCTCAAAAGACATGCGCTGACGGCAGCAGCCCTAATGGGGTCATACAGGGAACTGACGGGAACTTCTACGGGACAACGGAGTACGGCGGGGCCTACGGCCACGGCACGGTCTTCAAGATCACCCCAAATGGCGTGCTGACGACGCTGCACAGCTTCTGCTCCCAAACCGGCTGCCCTGACGGAGGGGGCCCTGGGGGACTGATTCAAGCCACTGATGGGAACTTCTACGGGATAGCGGGGACGTTCTTCAAGATTACTCCCGGAGGAACGCTGACCACGCTGGCTGGCTTCTCTGGTGATTACGGCTCCGACCCTCCCGCAGTGGTCCAAGCTGCCGACGGGAACTTCTACGGATCAACGGCAATAGGCGGGGCCGGCTGCATTGTAGGCCCTCCGTGGAGGGAGGTGGGCTGCGGGACCGTCTTCAAAATCACCCCGGGGGGCACGTGGACCACGCTTTACGAATTCTGTCCCGCCCCGGATCCACCCTCCTGCCCTGACGGCATCAACCCCGCAGGCGGCCTGGTTCAGGGCACTGACGGGAACTTCTACGGGACAACAATGGGTGGCGGAACGCTCTTTGAAGGGGCCTACGGCGAGGGCACGATCTTCAAAATCACGCTAGCCGGCACGCTGACCACGCTGTACAGCGGTCCTGACGGCTGGAACCCTTTGTCTGGGCTGATGCAAGCCACCGACGGGACCTTCTACGGAACAACAGGGGGCACCATCTTCAGCCTTTGTGCGGGTTTGGGCTGGTTCACGGAAGAACTGCCCAACTACGGCAAGGTGGGAGCGACCATCGACATCCTGGGGACGAAACTGACGGGCGCGAGCTATGTCACCTTTAACGGCATTGCGGCTGCTTTCACCATCGTCTCTCCCACCCTGATCCAGGCCACCGTCCCACCCGGCGCGACCACCGGATATGTGCGAGTAATGCTCCCGAGCGGCAGAATCCCCAGCAACAAGAAGTTCCGCGTGACGCCGCAGATCACCAGCTTCACTCCCGCCAGCGGACCGGCGGGAACGCTGGTGACCATCACGGGCGTCAGCCTCACGCAAACATGGGAAGTCACCATTCGCGGAGTGCATGCCAGCTTCACGGTCGTGGACGATGGCACCGTGACCGCAACTGTACCCACGGGAGCAACCACAGGGACGATCAGGGTTACAGGCCCAGGCGGAGCCGCCACAAGTACAGCGAACTTCACCGTGGACTAGTGTCCTGTAACAGAGGTTCGCGACATAAGTCAGAGCGCTTTGAAAGGGCGCGGCTTCGAACCGCGCCGAAAGCGCAACGTCGATAATTCGGGCTTTAGCCCCTGAGGGCGCTTATCGTTTTTGCAGGAAAGAATCTTGCAATTATTCGATGAACCTCTGTTACGGGACGCTAGCCATGCCTTGAATATTTCGGAAAAGACTCTGAGCCGCCTGCCGTAGGAGGCTTTTCTGTTACCTTGCCGCAGGTTGGTTGGCTAAGGTAGTTGGCGTTCGATCTCCGCGAGCCTTTTTCCACAGCCCTCCACAGCAAGAATCCAATTCCTTGTGACGAACAACCTTTACCGAGAATCGGGAAAGTGCAAGATTGGGAGTATGCGTGAGGACAATGCCAACCAACTCGGCACCACCTGCACGCTGCGCTGCTCAAAAGCAGCAGCTAACTCTTTATTCGGCAATATTTTACCAACAAGTCCTTGCGGCTCAATATTTTGCCCGCCAGCTGCCCGATCCACCCCAGCTAACTACAATCGATCCAGGATCTTAGCCGATTCGATAAAAAAAATGTGGGCGATATGATGCCCCAAGCGAAAGGCTGGAAGGATGACAGGCGTCCCTTACTTCGCGGTCATGGGACTTCCCTGCCGGTACTCTTCCGGCAGGCCGCTTTCGATCGTGGCGCGGACTCTTTCCATCAGGCTATCGCGATCGCCGAAATCCTTGGGCGCGATCGGTGGATGGAAAATCACTGTCACCGGTCCGGGCTTGATCGCGAAGCGCGCTTTGGGCATGGCGTAGTGCGTTCCCACGATCGTCATGGGAATTACTGGAACGCCGCATTCCAGGGCCAAATAGAACGGGCCTTTCTTGAAGGGCAGAAGTTTGCCGTCGAAGGAGCGCTTGCCTTCTACATAAATGGTCATGTTGATTCCCTGCTCGACTACCGTCTTTGCGGCGCGCACGGCTTCGATGCCTGCGTCGCGATTGCCGCGGTCGACGGGCACCAAGGAGGCCATGCGCATGGCGGGACCGAGAATCGGAGTCTTGAACAATTCTTTTTTAACCATCACCGAAGTGCGACGCGGAATCAGCGGAATCTGGATCGGCGGATCAAGATTCGAGACGTGATTGGTCATGAAGATGTAGCTGCGTGAATGGTCGAACTGGTCGCGCCCCACGGTTTCGACGCGCACGCCGGTGAGAAGCACTCCCGCGAATGCTCCCCAGTTGAACATGCGATAGAGCAGGCGAATGTCGCCGGTGAGAAAGGTCCAGGAAAATCCGATCAGGGCGGCCAGCGGAGCCGCCACCGCCCAGAAGGTGAGCATGACGATGGTGCGAATCATTTTGCTGTACCTGCGGGTGCTGGAGTTGCATCGGCGTTCTGGGCTTCGCCCTTGAGCCAGGCGGCGCGACGGGCGCGCTCCTCGGCCGTGACCTGTTCGAGGTCGCTCACTTCGTAGAAGATCTCCTGGCGGCTTCCGACTTTCCATTTGAGTTCCCGCTCGCCTCCGCGCCGCCCGCGAGCTTTGAGCGTCAAGGTGTCGCCGGGATTCAGGCGGGCCAACTCCTGGCGCGACTCCTGTCCAGCGGGCCTGCCTTGCAATTCAAGGACAATGTCTCCAACTTGCAAACCCGCGCGCTCGGCATCACTACCGGGAGTGACCGCACCCACCGTCATGGGGCCGTCGAAATTGCGGGACGCGGCGAAACCCGCATCGGGCACGGTGCTGGCGATCCGCTCCACCCGAAGACCGACCGAGCGCAGAAAATCATCCCAGGGAATTTCTTCGGTTCCGGCGACGTACTTTTTGAAGAAGGGGCCCAGATCGGTATGGCTGACCGCTTCCGCGGCTTCCCGTACGCCGACAGAGTCGTTGAAGAACCGGCCCTTCTGAGCATAGTTGGCATTCATCCACTGCAGGAGTTCGCGCAGACACGCGCGCCCTTGGCTGGCCTCGCGCAGGGCGAGATCAAGCATTACTCCGAGCAGATCGCCTTTGTTGTAGTAGGAAATGCTGCGCTCGGGACGGCGGTAGTAAGCGTCGCCTTCGAGCCATGCGTCCAGGCTTGACTCTTCGGCCGACTGCGTCAAGTGAGCCGGACGACGCTCCAGTTCGGTGATTTCGTCGCCCAGGCGTTCCAGGTATTGCTTCTCGCCAAGCAGGCCGGCGCGCAGTTCGATTGTGCCTTCGGCGGTGCTGGTCACGCCTTCGCTGAACCACAGCGCCCGGGTGTAATTTTCTTTGGTGTAGTCGACGGGCTCCAGCGTCTGCGGCCGGATGCGTTTCACGTTCCAGAGATGAAAGAATTCGTGCGCCGTAACGCCAGCCAGCGCATCGGGATTCTGCTTAATGGATTCTGCGTTAATGTCGATGGCGGTGGAGAAGGCGTGCTCCATCCCGCCACCGGCGGGGCCGTGCGGGAAGTGGTAAAAAAACGTGTAGGTGTCGAAGGGGCGATCGTTCATCCAACTGGTTGCGGCCGCGACAATTCTTCGCAGGTCCGACGTCACCTTGTCCATCTGATAGTCAGCCGGATCGGCGTCTATGACGACGCGGAAGTGTCCACCAGCCTCGTCGAAGTCGGACTCCTGGAAGTTACTGATTTCGACCGGGGAGTCGACAAGACGATCGTAGTTGTCGGCGCTGAATCCGCCGTCGGGCAGGGAGGTTAGCGGCGTCGCGACCCGCCATCCTTCAGGGATGTGGCTGAAATGCACGCGCATGGCGGCGTTGCGGGCATCGACGGGGTACATGAGAATTTCCGCGAGATTGAAGAAGGCATGATGGGAGTTCAACTGTGCACCGAAAGGCCCGGGCAAATCGACGTAGATCTGGTATTCGATGACAGCACCACCCTCGGCGCCCTGAATCTGCCATCGGCTTTTGTCGGCCTCGCGCACGGCGAGTTCCCTGCCCGCTCGATTTTTGGCGCGTAACCAGTTCACGTATTGGGAGAAGTCGCGAACCTGATAGAGAGCGTTCCACACGGGTAGCTGAAGATCGCGCTGCGCGGCACCGGCGGGAAGGATGATTTGCACTTCGACCAGATGCTGCTCCGAAGACGCTAAGGATATCGTGTAGCTCGTTTGGGCCGGCGATTGAGCAAGGGCGGCCGGCAATTCGGCAAGAATCGCAGCACAGAGCACAATGCAGAGCATCGGGAAGCCTTGCAGATGGGGAATGCAGCGCCTGAAGACGCGAACTCCACGAGAGGCTCTCGGCACGCCCTTCGACAAGCTCAGGGCAGGCTCTGAAGGCATGCCCCGATACGAACCTCTGCTCTCGCCAGCGACCGTCAAGGAGGATTTCATTTTTGATTTGTCAGTTGCCGCAGACGCGCCGGTAGTTTTTCATAAATGCCGCCGAAGCCGCCATTGGAAAGAATGGCAACGACATCGCCGGGACGCATTTCGGGGGCAACGGTTTGAATGATCGCATCGGCGTCGGGCAAAAGGCGCGCGCGGCGGCCGTTTTTCTCGATCTCGGCAGCGAGTGCGGGCAGTTCCAGGCGCTCATTTTCGGGAACTGCTTCGGACCTGAAGACCCCGGCCACGACAACTTCATCGGCCAGGGCGAGACTGCGGGCCAGGTCCGTTTGCAGGACGCGGCGGCGCAACGTGTTCGACCGCGGTTCCAGAATCGCCCAAAGACGGGCTCCAGCGTAGCGCGCCTGCAGAGCTTTTAGGGTTCCGGCGATCGCAGTGGGGTGATGCGCGAAGTCGTCGATGATGGTGATGCCGTTGACCTCTGCCTTCACTTCCAGCCGGCGTTTCACGCTCTTGAAGGTCTTCAGTGCCTCGGAGATGGCTTCTTTAGAGATGCCGCACGACGCAGCCAATGCTGCCGCGGCAGTCGCGTTCCAGACGTTGTATTCACCGGCGAGGGCGAACTCGCAGTCCGCCCACGATTCGCCGTTGCGCAAGACTCGCCACGACGTGCGGCCCGGGTCGAGGCGGAGGTTCGCCACCTGCCAGTTGGCACGCGGGCCTGCACCGTAGCGCTCGACCGGGCAAAATGCCTTGGCCAAACAGCGCTCCAGGCTTGGGCTCGTGGCGGCAGTGTCGGCGACGCCGTCGAAGGCCACGATTCGTCCACGGCGCGGGATCAAGTTCACCAGGCGTTTGAAGGCCGTTTCGACTGCGTCGAGATCCTTGTAGATATCGGCATGATCGAATTCGACTGAGGTCAGGATGATGGCGTCGGGAAAATAGTGCAGAAACTTGGGGCCCTTGTCGAAAAACGCCGTGTCGTACTCGTCGCCTTCGAGGATGAAGTGTTTGCCCTGACCAAGGTGGAAGCTCGATCCGAAATTTTCGGCGATACCGCCGATCAGGAATGAAGGATCGAGTCCGGCGGAATGGAAGATCCACGACAGCATGGAGGTGGTCGTAGTCTTGCCGTGGGTTCCGGCGACAACGAGCACCTCTTTGCCGCGCAGGAATTCGTCGTGCAGCAACTGCGGCAGTGAACAGAAGTCGATCCGCTGGTCGAGAACGTGCTCCAGTTCCACGTTGCCGCGGGACATCGCATTACCGACCACGACCAGATCGGGGCGAGGATCCAGATTCTTTGGATCGAAAGGCTGCGCGATGGGGATGCCCAGGTCGCGCAGGAAATCAGACATAGGCGGATAGGCGGCGGCATCGGAGCCGGTGACCTGGAAGCCGCGCTGCTTCAGCATTCCGGCGAGCGACGCCATCGCTGTGCCGCAGATGCCGATGAGGTGAATGTGTTTGTGTTGGTTCATGATTGCCGACGCGTCGAAAGGCGACCCTCACGGGCTGAAGCCCGCATCATCTGGGGGTTTAACGGCACGGCTGTAAGCCGTGCCCTTCCCAAATCGATTCCTTTTCAACTCGCTAAAGCTCGACTGCCGATTCCAGAATTCTCAGTGCTACTTGTCCGCCGTCGGCGGTGAATCTCGCTCGCACTCCGAACGGCAGGGTGATGTTGCGCGATGTTACGTGGCCGGAGCGAACGCCAAGAGCCACGGGCACTCCAAGATCGCCGACGACTCGCATGACCACTTCCTCAAGCGTGTAGCCCTGATTGGCGGTCTGTACGCAATCGAGCATTTCGCCGAAAATGATTCCGCGGACGTCATCGAGTCGCCCCGCCAGCTTTAAGTGCATCAACATGCGGTCGATCTGAAACGGCTTGGCGGCAACATCTTCAAGAAACAGAATTGTACCTGCGGTGTTGATTTCATAGGGTGTTCCTAGCGATGCGACCAGGATCGAGAGACATCCTCCACACAAGATTCCTTCGGCTTGACCATCCGCTAAAGGGCTGACCGGCGCCCCCAGAGCCACGTCCCAGGGAGCCGGTCGCGAGAGAGCAGCTTGCCAGGACGCGAGGTCCACGCCATCTTCGTGAGCCCAATCCTTGGCGGCCATCGGCCCATGGAAAGTGATGAGGCTGCAAGAGTCCGCAAAGCGGGTGAGCAGGCTCGTGATGTCGCTGTAACCGACAAAAATCTTAGGATGAGATCTGATTTTCTCGAGGTCGAGGTTTTTGAGCAAGTAGTTTGCACCGTAGCCGCCGCGCGCGCAGACAATCGCGCGCACATCGTCGCGTACGAACATTTCTTCCAACTCATGGGTGCGGCGCTCCACTGAGCCTGCGAAATACAGGTCGCGATCGAGAATTGAATCGAGGTACAACGGACGATATCCGGCGCGCAGCAAGGCGGCGCAGCCAGCCGCGAGATCATCGCGCTTGATGTTGCTGGCGGGCGCGATAATGCCGACGGTATCGCCGGGGCGAAGAGCGGGCGGCTTCACGCGTTCGAAATTCGAAGAAGACATGACTGCCATAAGCGCGGCGGCGCGACAAATAGACTTCCAAACCCAGATCAACTCACAAGGAACTCTCCGCTGCACACCAGACGAGCCGGACCGCGGAGAAAGATCGTGTTCCCTTCCTGGCGGACGGCCTGCGTGCCGCCGGGCGCGTGCACTTTTACGGTGGAGTCGGCGCGACCAGCTGCAATCGCGGCCACGGCCGAAGCGCACGAGCCAGTGCCGGACGACCTTGTTTCTCCGACCCCGCGCTCGAAAAAGCGGGCGCGGACGTTGTGCCGGTCATCCACGGCAACCAATTCCACGTTCACGCCGCGATCGAAATCCGGATGGCGTTGAATTTCGGCGGCACGCGCCTGCCAGTCGGATGGGAATTCGGTCACGAATACAACAAAGTGCGGGTTCCCCATCGACACCGGAACCCCGCGCACTTCGACCGCCGCCAGACTCAGCACAAGCTCGGGTTCGGCGGTGGCTTGTCCCATCTCGATCTCAAACTCATACTCGGAATCGCGGCGCGAAATCAGATTGCAGATCTTGACGCCGGCGCCGGTCAAGATCGAAATCCGCTCTTTGCCGTGCTGGGCGCAGAAGTACGCGGCGGCGCAGCGGGTGCCGTTGCCGGAGATTTCCGCCGGTGAGCCGTCGGCGTTGATCAGACGGATTTCCATGTCAGCAGAAAAATGCGGCATCATCCACTCGACGCCGTCGGCGCCGACGCCTTCATGGCGGTCGCAGATGTGGCGGGTAAAAGCGGCAAGGTCGTGGGGAGCGAGCGCGCCGTCGATCAGCAGGAAATCGTTGCCGCAGGCACTGGCCTTCACGAATGGAATGGTACGCACGCTTGCGCTCACTCGCGCTCCACTCGTCCGAGGGAGGTCGCGCTTAGCAGGACTGTGGACGTTTTCAGCTGCCGCAGCAGCTCTTCTTGCTCTCGATTGCAGCCCGCGACATCGAACTGCAGGCGGATGTGCTGGCCCGTATTGCCGCTCAGGACGTTCTCCATAAGGCGGTGATGACCTTCGAGGATGCGGTTTACCTCGTTGCTGATTTCTTCAAGGCTGGCGCCGGTCACTTCATAGCTGTTCATCAGCAGCTTGACGTTGAACGTCTGTTCCACGTGTCCCAGGAAAAACAGGGCCGCAAGTACCATGACGGTGGCAAAGATCGCAGTCAGGTAGAGTCCGCCGCCCGCGGCCATCCCGACCGAGGCCACCACGAACAGAGTCGCCGCCGATGTGAGTCCGGTTGTGAGTCCGCGAGTGTGCAGAATGGAGCCCGCGCCGATGAAACCGATGCCGGGGATAATCTGAGCCGCGATGCGCGTGTAATCGGAGGGTTCGACAGCCAAGCCCCGCGACAGGACAGTGAACAGCGCCGCTCCAAAACAGATGAACAGGTTAGTCCGCAAGCCGGCGGCGCGATGCTTGAGCTCGCGCTCGAAACCGATGACACCACCAAGAATCGCCGCCAGCACCAGCCGCGTCAGCGAGCTGCCGACAATGCCGCTCGCCATCTCCCGGTGCAGCAGATCTAGGAAATGTTGCAGGTTCATTTGCGCCTGAATTTGGTGTTTCCGATGGCCGGATTTTATCACCCCAACGCGAGGCGGTTGCGTTTACCTCGGTGATTACCGAGTGCTGTAAAGGCTGGCGCGCGCCTGGCCAGCAACATGGATTTCGAGCAGTTCGCGTCGATGGAGCCCCTGCATGGCCTGCCAGACCGGGTCGCCTTCGAACGCAACCGCGTAGTCCGCATATTCCGCTGGATTGGCCAGAGCGCGCTCCCACAAGCCATCTGGATCGGAGGGCTGCTTCCACACGCGATGATTGCCTTCGTTAATCACGCGGTGCAGGGGAATGCCCGCCTGCGGCAGCGCTCCAACGTGGTCGCCGAGGTACATGAGCAGCGTGGAATCGGGCGGAAGCCGACGGAGCCAGTCTGCGAGCTGCCTCTCGAGTTGGCTGCGGCCGCGCATGTTGATCTGGGCTTCGGCCAGGCAAACCGGCACAGCATTCCAGACGGAGGCGTAACTTGCGATCACTAAGGCGAAGGCGACCAACAGAGTCGCCGTCCGGAGCTTGGTGTTCAGATGACCGGAACGCAGCACGAGATAAACAATAAGCGCCAGGGAGGCGGCGAATGCGGGCAACAACTGCAAGCCGTAGCGCACGTTGTAGTGCGTGAACGGCCACCAGGCTGGGACGAAGATGGGGACTCCACCGTAGGCGACCGACAGCGCGTAGAAGGGTACGGGGAGCAGTAGAAAGATTAGCGGGAGCATGGTGGCTGCGGCGCTGGGCGTCGCGGCCGTCTCAGAGCGAAGCCACAGTGCAACTCCAATGATCGCGGCAAATCCAACCAAAATCCACAGCCGCTGAAGCCATGTGTTCTCTGCCAGGTTGGTTTCGCCCGACTTCACGAAATACAGTCCGGCGAGGAATGGGTTCCCACTGCCGGGATGACCCGGATGGCCCGCGGTCTGCGTCTTCCGCTCGATGGCTTTTGCGGAGTACGGCCCATTCTCAAATTCGAGCGGGTTGCGGTAGACGAGTCCGTTGTAGGCGAGCCAGAGCGCTGGTGCAGCCAAGGCGAGCAGGAGGAACTTCACGATCGCGACGCGGTGGCGACGAGCATCGTTTTCGGGCGCTTTGCTAGTGAGGAACGCCGAGAGCATGACGACGGCTGCCATCGCTGCAGCCAGGAACCATCCGTCGTAGCGCGTCAAGCACGCAGCCGCAAGACACAGTCCGCATTTGGTCAATGCCCTGCGGTCCCCGCGCATGGATTCGACGAAATAGACGACAGCCCAGATGAAGAAGGCGAGATAAACCGCTTCACCCATGGCGGTGGTTTGCATATAGAGCAGGTTCGGATTGGCGGCATAGACTAGCGCCGCCGTCCAAGCAGCAACGCGCCGAGCGCCATCCGGCTGATCACTATGCCACAGGGCTCCGCGCACGAGGCGGAACATGCCGACCACGCCGAAGACGTATGCCAACATCGATGGAATCGAACCGCCCGCGCCCCGGCGCCACATTTCCCCCGAGATCAGGAATGGGATCATCAGCAGGTGGGGTAAGGGCAGCCAGACCGTGCCCAACTGCAGGAGGCCGGGAGTTTTCGAATCGAACACGCGGCGCGCAATGTTGATGTGAGCTACGGCATCGCCGTAGAGGAGGATTTCGCCGCGTTGGTAGTAGAAGAGGAACGACAACACCGAGGCGCACGTCGCGAGCCAGGCCAGCAATCGGACATCCGAGTCCCAGCGGGAGGAGGCAGGAGAGGTTGTCGGTTGTGGCTTGGCCATGGCGACGATGCGCATCCTTTAGGCGCTGGAAGAGGCGGCGGAAAAGCACAATCCATTCAGCAAATGTGAGAGCTGTGCATGGAAACGCCTCTTTCGCCCCGTCGGGGCTGGATCATTTCCCGCGCTTACCCAGGGCTTGCGCCCTGGGCTTTATTCTTGCGCCGCTTCGCGGCTAGAAATCGCTGGCGTCGTTCACATTCCCACTGCGCCCTACTCGAGGTGGGTCAGTTCGCGAAAGACCTGGAAGCGGGCGTCGATTTCTTCGCGCGTCAAATGCTGCAGGCGCTCGGTGCCGAAGCACTCGACGGCGAACGATCCCATGACCCCTCCATAAAACAGGGCGCGCTTCAAAACCTCGCGGTTCAAATCTCGCTGCGAGGCGATGTAGCCCATAAATCCGCCCGCGAACGAGTCGCCGGCGCCGGTCGGGTCTTTCACTTCCTCGATGGGCAGAGCGGGAGCCCGGAAGGGATGGCGCCCGATGCCGAATGCTCCCTCGCGAAAGAAAATGGTAGCGCCATATTCGCCGTGCTTGATGACCAGCGCTTGCGGACCCATGGCAAGAACTTTTTGTGCGGCGCGGGGCAAGTTGGTTTCGCCAGTCAACATCTTGGCTTCGGTGTCGTTGATGAGCAGCACGTTCACCAGCTTCAGGGTTGCAGCGAGCTCTTTCGGCGTGCCCTTGATCCAGTAATTCATGGTGTCAAGACCCGTAAAGCGGACACCACTCATTTTGCGCCGCACGTTCGCCTGCAGAGTGGGCTGGATGTTGGCCAGGAAAAGGAACTCGGTGTCGTCGTATTCCTTCGGGATGCGCGGCTGGAAGGTCTCGAAGACGTTGAGGTCGGTGAAGGTGGTTTTGGCTTCGTTGAGGTTTTCCGCGTAGGATCCGCCCCAGCGAAATGTCTTGCCGTGTGCGCGTTCGATGCCGCGCGTGTCGATGCCGTGCTGGTGAAAGACTTTCTCCTGGTCGGGACCGAAGTCCTCGCCGACGACAGCGACGACGCGAACTCGCGTGAAATAACTGGCGGCCAATGAGAAATAGGTTGCGGCTCCGCCCAGAATGTTTTTCACGCTGCCCGAAGGCGACGCGATGTCATCGAACGCGACGGAACCGACTACGAGAATACTCATGCGAAAAACAAGCTCCAGAGAAAATGGTTAGTGGGGTGGATCAGCGGCCCTTCGCCTTCACGTACTTGCCGATGATCAGCTTCAATCTCTTCACGGTTGCGGCCGAAATCTTTTTGTGATCGGTCAGGATCGCGTGCGCCAACGCGGACCCGCACTTGCAGGATCGCTCGGGCGGCATGGACGCCACGGTCTCCCGAACGACCTTCGCAGCGTTATCGGCATTCTTCAACAAGACGGCTACGACTTGGTCGACCGTGACCGCATCGTGATGCGGGTGCCAGCAGTCGTAGTCGGTCACCATCGCGACGGTGACGTAGCAAAGCTCGGCCTCGCGGGCCAACTTGGCTTCCTGCAGGTTGGTCATGCCGATTACGTCCATTCCCAGGCTGCGATAGACGTTCGATTCGGCCTTGGTGGAGAATTGGGGACCTTCCATGCAGAGATAGGTCCCTCCGTGCTTGCCGACGACGCCAACTCTAGTGCAAGCAGTTTCGACGACGCGTGCGAGTTCGGCACAGACTGGATCGGCAAATCCAATGTGGGCGACGACGCCGTTGCCGAAAAACGTGTCAACGCGATGGCGCGTGCGATCGAAAAACTGATCGGGGATGACGAACTCCAGCGGTCTATGCTCTTCCTTCAGGGATCCGACAGCGGAGATAGAAACGATGCGCTCGACCCCGAGTTGCTTGAAGCCGTGAATGTTGGCGCGGAAGTTCAGTTCGCTGGGCAGAAGGAGATGGCCGCGAGCATGGCGCGCCAGGAATGCGACCTTGCGACCCTCGAGAACACCGCATACGTAGGCATCGGAGGGCACACCGAACGGGGTCTTTACTCGCACTTCCTTAACCTTCGTTAGCCCCGGCATGGAATACAGTCCGCTGCCGCCGATGATACCGATTTCCGCTTCGGGCAATCGCCCCTCCTGAAAGCTGGCTGCCTCCGCAAATCAAACTGGTGATTATACAGGACGGAAATCCGCTGTCTGCGCCGGGGCGTACCTGTGGTTTCTGCGTCTAAGAGTCAGGGTACGCCGTGGAGCGGGGGTACAATTTTGGAATGAAAGTTCTTATTTCGGCCTGTGCGCTTCTGTTGCTTTGCGATGTTGGTAAGGCAGAAAAGAAGCCCGTGCCAGCCCCGCCAGAGCCGGTCACGGTTCCGGCCACCATCGACCACAACCGCGTTGTGATTGACGCCGACATTCATCTGCCTGACGGCTCATCGCAGCGCGTCCACGCCTGGGTGGATAACGGGAACCCGGATCTCTACCTCTCGCGCCACCTCGCCGCAATTCTGGGACTCGCAGTCTCCTGCAACGACAAAGCGTGTTCCGCGCCCGCACCGCCTGAGATCGCTATCGGCGGCATGGCCATCGCCCTGGAAGGCATCAAGGAAGCGCACATTCCACTCAAGCCGGTGAGTGCCGCAACTGTCTTGGCCCCCGGGCTCAACGCCGAAATAAATATTCCCTCCACGGTGCTGCGCCACTACGACGTGCTGGTCGACTTTCCCGATCGCAAGTTCTCCATCGGCCTGCCGGGCAGCATTCATTTTCGGGGACCGAGCGGAAAGGTACAGATCAATGCGGACAATGGGCTGATTCAGATTCCCACCCAGATTGAGAAAAAGAAATACAAACTCGCGCTCGATGTCGGGTCTTCGATCAATTTTCTTTCCGAGGAACCGTTCGACAAACTGGCCGCCGCTCATCCGGAATGGCCGCACATGACTGGCGCCGTCGGCTCGGCGAACATGTGGGGATTAGAGGAAGAACCGAAGTGGAAACTGATGCGGGTGGACCGCGTGCAGTATGGTCCACTCTATCTTACCGATGTTGCTTTCGTTGATTTTCCGAAAGACCGAATGGACTTTTTCGAAAAGCGCGCCGGGATTCCAACCGCTGGATTGCTCAGTTCTCAAGCTCTGTCCAACTACCGCGTCGGCTTCGATTACGCGCACTCGACCGTCTACTTCGAAATCGGCCGCACCTTCAATTTCCCTGACTTCGACGTGATTGGACTCGTCCTGCGCCCTGAGGATGACGGCCGTTTTACCATTCTTGGCGTCGCGGATTTCGACGGCCAACCGTCATTACCCGAAGGACCGGACGGCGTGCAGCCTGGCGATTTACTCATTTCGGTGAATGACATTCCGGTTCGTGGCGCAAGCATGGGGCAAGTTTGGTCGATGCTGGGAGGAACGCCGGGGCAGGAACGGACCTTGAAGATTGAACGTTCGGGGAGACAGTACGCCGTCGTTGCCAAGGTCCACCATTTTCTGCCTGAAGTGCCAGACGAGAAGGAAAAGAGGAAAAGGGAATAATCGCAGGCCGACTGCTGCCGCCGAGACTAAGGAAGGGGTGCAGACCATAGCAGGTAGGGACCGTTACTTGGCGAATACTTCCTTTTCGAGGGTCGCGGTCGTGGCGGCGTCCAGGCTTTCGGTGATGAACACCATATCGCCTTGCTCTTCGATTACAACCGTGCCTTCTTCGGTGGTCCAGGCGTGGCGGCCTTGGAGCGGCAACAGCGTCGGCTCGTCCTTGGAATCGACATCGTGGCCGGCGGCTTTCTCCGGCGCAGGATCGCCCGCGACCTTTTTGTACCGCTGCCTCAACGACTCAGCATAGATTGCTGCGAATTCCGCAGCCTTCTCAGGGCTGGACCAGCGCGATACATAGAGCAGAGACAGGGGGGCGGACGCGTCCGCTTTGGGCCGAGCCGCATAGTAGTACCCGCCGCGCCATTCGGGACAAAGGCGCTTCGACTCGGGCTTACCGACGTACTGCTCGATCAGCACGGCAACATCGAACTCGCCCATCGCCCCGATGTCGAACTTTTGATAATCCTTGAAATCGTGCTTGAAATCGGGCACGCGCATAGGCTCGATTTTTTCCCCGGACAAGTAGGTCTCCGGTTGCATGATCTGGCGGGTGGTGTGCGGGGGATCCTGCAGGGCACCGGCAAAAGCCTTCTGCTTGCCGACTTTCTGCATCAGCTTGACGACGAACTCCATGCCGTAGGTGTAGGGGAAGGTCATCGACTCTTTCAAGAAGATGGGCGCCTCGTTGAAGACCTTCGTGGCGGGAGTGCCGGTCAGAGTCTGCTCTTCCATCGCTTCCAGCAGTTGCGGTGAATCGACAATCGAGCGCCCGGCGGGGGCCATGGCGTACTGAAACATCATGGCTTGCGCCTGGCCTTCGACCACCGCCTCGCGGGCGTCGTCCATCTCGTCGTTTTCGATGTCGGCGGATGTGGGGTCTTTCTTGATTGCGCCCAGGTCTTTGTCGCCGCGCTTCATCCATTTCTGCAGCCCCACAGACTGGTCTTGTAAGGCATGCGTCAGCTCGTGAGCCATCACGGGCTCTTGCTCCTCCATCGGCACCCAGTCGAGCAGATTTACCGTTCTGGTCTTGGGGTCGTAATAGCCGGCGACTTCCTCACGCAGCAGCGCGACCAGGAAAGTTTCGAGATTGAAGTCCCGCGGCAGCAGGCCGAACTTTTTCAGGACCAACTCGGAGCGGCGCAACCGCTTCGTGTCCTCGTCGTTGAGGTGCTTGGTAAGGTAGGAGACGACTTCATCGCGGCTAGTCAGCTTGCGCTTCACTTCCCTCTTGATGGGAAGGCCGGTCTGCTTGCTGTCGAATTGAAGAACTTCGTCGACGGAGTGAAACAGCTCCTCGGCCTCCCGGGGAGTGATCTTGACTTCGTCCTCCTTTTCCTTCGGAGGTGCGGGTTGCGATTGCTGTTGCGCGGACGGGGATTGGTTGTTGGAGCTTTTGTCGGATGTTTGAGTATCTTGTGCGAGCGCGGAAGAAGGCGCCCATGCGGCCACGCCCAAAACGACCGCCAAAAACAGCCAACGAATCCCCCTGCAATGCCCTTTGGCTCTATTCATTGAGATTGAGTTTATACGTTTCTCTATACTTTACCCTCATGAATGCCACCAAGCCTGTAAATCTCTGGACTTCGAGCGATCACGTTCGCGACTATCTGGAACGCGCTGATTCCATCTCGCACCGCGAGGAAGGGGAGGCGGTGCTGCTCGAATTCGTGCCGCAGAGCGCGCGCCGGATCCTCGATCTCGGCACCGGCGATGGGCGTCTGCTGGCGCTGGTTCGAGGGCAGCATCCCGCCACGGAAGCTGTGGCGGTGGATTTTTCGCCGGCCATGCTGGAAGCAGTCCGAAAGCGATTTGCGGGCATCGCGGCCGTCACCGTTGTCGGGCACAACCTCGACCATCCCCTGCCCACCCTGGGCAAGTTCGATGCCGTCATTTCCAGCTTCGCGATTCATCACCTGGTACACGAGCGCAAGCGCATGCTGTATGCGGAGATTTATGGCCTACTGAATTCGGGCGGTGTCTTTTGCAATCTGGAGCACGTCGCATCACCCACTCCGCGGCTGCACGAAGAGTTCTTGCAGCGGATCGGATTCACGGTTGAGACCGAGGACCCATCGAACAAGTTGTTGGACTTCGAGACCCAGCTTGGGTGGCTGCGTGAGATTGGCTTTGTGGATGTGGATTGTCACTGGAAGTGGCGGGAACTGGCGTTATTGGCGGGAAAGCGGGCGTAGGACCGCAGGAAACTCTAGCAGTGACGTGATGACGCAAACATCGTGCGCATCCGTCGGCAGGACAGAAGCAGCGTAGCTCTGCAAGGGGTCCTTCGACTCCGCAGTCGATTCGCGTTCGCGAATCGACCTGCTGCGCTCAGGATGACAAATCAACAGAAGTGACTTGCCGGGCCACCCAATCGCCCGCTTCCCGTGTTCCGAGCGAGCCGCCGATATCCTGGGTGGTTTTCTTCTGGCGGACGGCTTCGAGTACGGCGGCTTCGATCTTGTCTGATTCTTTTATGAATTCCAAATGCCGAAGCATCATCGCCGCGGTCAGAATCGCGCCGAACGGATTCGCTACATTCTTGCCCGCGATTGGCGGCGCCGACCCGTGCACCGGTTCGAACATCGATGTCTTCCCGGGATGAATGTTGCCGCTGGCGGCCATGCCCAGGCCGCCCTGCAGGCCGGCGGTCAGGTCAGTGATGATGTCGCCGAACATATTGTTGGTCGCGATCACGTCGAACTGGCGCGGATCGCGCACCATCTGCATGCAGAGAGCATCGACGTACATGTGCTGTGCTTCGATCCTCGAATACTCGCCGCTAACTTCTTTGAACACCCGCTGCCAGAGGCCGCCGGCGTGAGTCATGGCGTTCGACTTGTCACACATCAGAACCTTGCCGCGCGGCGAACCGTCGAGTTTGGTGTGCTCTTTGCAGTATTGGAAGGCGTAGCGGATGATGCGCTCGACACCCTTGCGGGTATTAATGTCCTCCTGCGTGGCGATTTCGTCAGGCGTTCCTTGCTTAAAGACGCCTCCCGCGTCGGTGTAAACACCTTCGGTGTTTTCGCGGACGACAACGAAGTCTACGTCTTTGGGCTCGACTCCTTTTAACGGACACAGCGCGGCATCGAGCAGGCGGACCGGCCGCACGTTAGCGTACAGGTCCATTTTGAAGCGCATGCCGAGCAGAATCTCTTTGGCGTGGATGTTGGTCTTGACCCGCGGATCGCCGAACGCGCCGACCAGGATCGCGTCGAAATCGCGGCCCAGCATGGCGAAGCCGTCGGGCGGAACAGTCGTGCCGTCGCGCAAGTAGCGCTCGGCGCCCCAGTCGAATTCGGCCATATCAACGGCAGCGCCGGACGCCTGGATCACTTTGACCGCCTGCGGGATCACTTCCTGGCCGATTCCGTCGCCGGGCACGACGGCAACCCTCTTCTTCGGCACTTGCATTGGCTTTTGCGGGTCCACGGCAGGAACGTTAACACAATCGTTATAATCGAACTACCGGTATGGGGATCACTGCACTGCAGGCTCAAGGCGAAGGATTGGGCGCGGCCAACGTCAATGAGTATCGTGGCGCGACGACGGCTGCGCGTTTCGCCGATCCGCAGGCGGAGTTCGCGGCGTTGCGGACCGGGTGCGGAGCCTATGATCTTGGATTCCGGGCCCACATCTCGATCACGGGTCGTGATCGCGTGCGCTGGCTGAACGGGATGGTCACCAATAACATCCGCGAATTGGCCGTGGGACATGGGGTGTACGCTTTTCTGCTCAATCCGCAGGGGCACATCCTGGGCGACCTGTATGCGTATAACCGCGGCGAGTCATTTGTCGTGGACACGGATCGCAGCCAGGTCGAAAAGATTCTGGCGACATTCGATCACTACATCATCATGGACGACGTAGATGTCGCGAATCTGAGCGATGAGGTGACCGCTCTGGGAGTGGCCGGACCGAAGTCGCGGGCAGTGCTGCAGAAGGCCGGGATCTCGATTCCCGAGGCGCAACCGCTCGAACTCCTCACTCCCCGATGTGACTGCCAGTGCAGTTGCCTGGAGTGCACGGTCCTTCGCGGCGAAGACTCGGAGCGCGAATCGTACGAGATCTGGATCGCGTCCAAAGATGTGCGCAAGCTGTGGCAGGCTTTGGTGGGCGCCGGTGCCACGCCGGTGGGCTCCGAGGCCCTGGAGTTGCAGCGCATTGTGTCGGGAGTTCCGCGCTATGGCGTAGATATTCTAGAGCGCGATCTGCCCCAGGAAACCGAACAGGCACGCGCGCTGAACTTCAACAAGGGATGCTATATAGGGCAGGAAATCGTGGAACGGATTCGTTCGCGGGGCGCGGTGCGTCGGAAATTTTCCGGATTCCTCGCCGAGGGAGTGCTGGAAATTACTCCAGGCATGAAGGTTGTTGCCGGGGAAAAGGAAGTGGGCGAGATTACGAGTGCCGCTTCTCTCCTCCTCGCGGGCAGCGCAAAAACTGTAGCTCTGGGTTACATTCGGCGCGAAGTGGCAGTTCCGGGCCGCGAGGTGACGATTGGCGCGAGCAAGGCGACCGTAGTTCAATTACCTGTTGAGGAAGCCCCGTTGCCGCGGGAAGTAATTTCCGCTTGAGCCGGGTCGGATCTGACGAACGGGAGGCGCGATTGTAGCACGCCAAGACATCACCAAGGCACAACGTTTAGATGCTCAAACTTTTTGAGAAAAGACTATGGCTGAGAAGAAACACGAACAATCAGGATTCAAGGTAACAGATCGACGACTGTTCACTTCCGACGGCGAGTTGCGCACGGAGGTCGGTGAGCAAGTCGAAGCCCCAAAAGCAGCGACATCAACGGCGGATCCGGCTGCTCCGGCTGATGCTGAGATGCCCACGCCTCAAGTCGCAGAAGCCGGGAAGGCCGAAGACCGCGAAATGCCCCCGCCTCCCACCAACGCCGAGCAGGAGGCGCAGGCCGCGGCCTACCGGCAGTCCTCCAAGGATCTGGACTCGCAGGTCGAACTCAGCGGCCACTCGTCCAAGGAATTCGAGATGACCTTTGAACGCTTCCTGGCTTCGCTTTACATGACCGCCATGCTGCAACTCGGTCTGATGCGCGAGCAGGGCGGCCAACCGCGCATAGATATCATCGGCGCCCGGCAGACGATCGACACGCTCACCCTGATCGCAGAGAAGACGAAGGGCAATCTCTCACCCACGGAAGAGAACTTTCTGCAGAACAGCCTCTACGAACTGCGCATGGCGTACGTGGAAGTCACCAATGCGCTGGCGCGTCCGCCGCAGGCCGGGCCTGCCACGGGAACCAGCGGAAGATGAAAGCAATCTTGACCGTGTTGGGCAGCGGCACTTCGATGGGCGTGCCGACGCTGGGGTGTGACTGCGCCGTCTGCCACTCGAGCGATCCGCGCGACCGGCGTACCCGGCCATCGATCATGATCGAGTACGGCGGCAAGGTGGTGCTCATCGACACGACGCCGGACTTCTACACCCAAGCCATTCGCGAGCACATTACCCAGGTCGACGCGGTTTTCTACACCCACACGCATGCCGATCACATTCTGGGCATCGACGACCTGCGGCCCCTAAGCTACCTGCACAAACCGGAGAAGCTGCCGCTTTACGCGCGGCCGGATTCGGCTGCGTTTCTGCGCAAGATGTTCAGCTACATATTTGACGCCGACTACAAGTTCGGCGCCTTGCCGCAACTCGAACTGCGCCCGATTGACGGACCCATCGATGTATTCGACGTGCGATTCGAGCCGGTCATTCTGATTCATGGCGAAACCCAAATCTACGGTTACCGGTTCGGCTCCGCGGCTTACCTCACCGACCACAGCGAGATTCCGGAATCATCGTTTCATCAACTGGAGGGCCTGGACGTTCTCTTTCTGGACGCGCTGCGGCACAAGCCGCACCCCACGCACTCGACGGTGAAGAACTCGCTGGCGATCGTGGAGCGGTTGAAACCGAAGCGCGCTTTCTTCACACACATCTGCCACGATCTGGCCCACGAGGCCACCAACGCCACCTTGCCGCGGCACGTTCGGCTAGCCTATGACGGAATGAAGCTGGAGTTTGAGATCTAGCTACAAAGAACATCTACCGCCGAGGTCGCAGAGGTCGCCGAGACATTCAAGGGACCTTGGCCAGAAATGACTCCAAGTTGTTTCTCGGCGGACTCTGCGATCTCGGCGGTTGAATTTCTCTTATGCAGGTATTTCACAAACTCGACGAAGTTCCCGCCGGGTTCGGGCCCACTCTGGTCAGCGTGGGCAATTTCGACGGAGTTCACCGGGCGCACGCGCACGTATTGCACGAGATCGTAAGGCGTGCCCGACAAAGCGGGGCCAAGGCCGTGGCCGTGACCTTCGAGCCGCATCCGGCGCGGATTCTGCGGCCGGAATCCGGATTGAAGCTGCTGACTCCGACGGCGGAGAAACTGCGTCTGCTCGAAGGCACTGGGATTGATGCGGTGCTGCTGCTTCCGTTTGGCCGCGATCTTTCACTCATGACACCGCGGCAATTCGCGGAACGTATTCTCAAGAAAAAGCTGCACGCGCGGGAAGTCTACGAGGGCTACAACTTCCGCTTTGGACACAAGGCCGCGGGCGATATGAACCTGCTCGCCGAACTGGGGCGTGAGATGGGATTTGAAGTCAAGGTCTATCCCGAGATGACTTTGCGCCGCGAACACGTCTCCAGCAGCCAGATTCGCAAACTCCTGCGCGATGGGAAGGTGAGCCGGGCGCGGCATCTGCTGGCGCGGCCATTCTGCATTCTGGGCACTCCGGGACGCGGGCGCGGCTATGGCTCGAAGTACACCGTACCCACGATCAATCTCTCACGCTACGAAGAGCTTGTGCCGAAGGACGGCGTTTATATCACTCGGACTCGCGTTGGCACGGAACAATTTGATTCCGTTACCAACGTGGGCAATCGTCCTACCTTTGGGGTGGAATTATTCGCTATTGAGACGCACCTGCTGAACTTTCACCCGCTTGAACTGACGCCGGAGACGGAGGTGGAGATCTGCTTCCTCGATCGGTTGCGGGAAGAAATCAAGTTTCCATCCGTAGATGCGTTGCGCGAGCAGATCGCTAAAGATGTAAAGAAGGCGCGCCGCTATTTCCATCTCATGCGGCGATTCACTGGAACGGTTTGATGCTTGACGTTAGTGAGGCAAGTAGCCGAATTCCATGGGCAATTTGCCATCGACGTGGACCACGTTGACGGTGTTATTAACGGAGTGAACCTCGATGAAGCCGATGGCCCCAGGCTCCGCTTGGACGGTCTTGAGAACGTCGGCGTCGGTGTCAACGAAGAGGATCGAATCCCTGTGCGCAACCAGGAAGGCCTTCCACTCGGTGGCGGACATTCGGTTCAGCCGCTCCAGCGTTTCAGATTCACCAGCGGATTCTTTGTGGAGCACCAGCAGGATGTTCCTGCCGTTGGGCCACTTCTTGATTTCCCCACGAACAACTCTCGCCAGGTGAGCCGAGGTAAGGTTCTCGACGGCGTTCTCCTTGTTGACGACCACCGCGGTGTGATGGGCGAAACATGGCGTCAGGCTGGCCAACACAAACGCGACCAAGTAGATGGAGCGGATTTTCATAACGCTTGACCTCACAAGTCCAGGATCAATAGACAAAGCCTAGCCGAGAATCGTCGTTTACGAAGTAAAAACCTTGTCATGTCGAACACCGAGGTAACGAGGGAGTAATCACAACCCGCGGAACTGGGATCAGAACTTCAACGGCACACGGCGCCCGGTGGCCCATGCTAGGATTCGGAAAAGTATGCGCGCAGGCGAGAGCAACGGCGAAATCAAGATCAACATTGGATGCGGCCTGTCTGGTATGAGCGGGTGGCACAACCTGGATAATTCGCCGACTATAACGTTGTCGCGAATCCCGGTGTTGAATCGCCTGCTGAAAACCCCAGCCTGGCCTCGCGACGTGCGGCGCTATGACGTCCGCAAGGGCCTTCCGTTTGGCGACGGGAGCGTGCGTTATATCTACTCTTCGCACGCTTTTGAACATTTCACCGGCCCGCAGTCGCTCGTGATTGCCAAAGACTGCTTCCGCGCGCTTGCGCCGCAAGGGATTCTACGCATCGTCGTTCCAGATCTGGAGTTGATCGCGCGGGAATACCTGGCCGATACCAGTCCGCTGGCGGCGCAAACGTTTTTGTCACGGCTGAGTCTGAATCATTCTCTCCAAGACCTCATTCATCCAGGGTCAAACCATTCGCAGATGCTCGATGGAAGGGCGCTTGTGCAACTGCTGCGTGATGCCGGATTCGACAAAGTGGCCGTGTCGAGCTTCGGGAAGAGCGCGATTCCGGAGATTGATCAGATCGAACTGGAGGTACGGCGGGCAGAGAGTTTGTACGTCGAGGCCGAGAAATAACCCTGCTATTCGATCGGGTCGACTACGACCGAATCGGGCGACGCCACGCCGCGGCTGGGCAACTGCACGATCACGATTGCCGACAGTACCAGAACGATTCCCAGCGTCTGAATCGGGCGCAGCCCTTCGCCGAGCAGCGCGGCGGCGAGCAGAATGGAGAAGACCGGCTCCAGGCAACTGGCGATGATGGCGCGAGTGGGCTCGAGGTGTTGCAGCCCGAGGAAGTAGAGCGAGAAGGATCCCATCACCGAGACCATGGAGAAGATGAAGAGAAATCCCCATTGCGCGGGCGTGTAGTGCGAGGCCACGATTTTCCAGGGTGGGTTGACGACAACCCAGAAAACCGAGGCGGAGGCGAGCGTCCAGGCGAGCACGCGCCAGCGGTCAAAGCGAGCGAGAATGCGGTGGCCGCCGACGTTGTAAAAGGCGAAGGAAAACGACGCCAGCAGCGCGGCCAGCAGACCGTAAGAGTCGAGGCGAAGCGGCGATGAGGACTTTGCGCCGACTATGCCGATCGTCAAAGCGATACCAGCGATCGCGACTCCAACGGCGGCGACTTTCTGCAACGAGAGTTTCTGTTGTCTGCGCGCAACCACGTAAAGCAGCACCCACACCGGAGCGGTGTATTGCACGACGATGGCGATGGCTACGCTGGTTTTCTGAATCGCAACGTAATAAAAGTAGTTCGACGCGGCCACGCCCAACATTCCGAGCAGAAGGCACTGCGCGAGATCCGGCGCGGGAAGCTTGATCCGCTGCCATCCGCGACGACCCACGAGGATAGGCAGCAGCACGAGCAATGAAAACGACGTTCGCGTTTGCGAAAGGATGAGCGGGTCGATGGGGTGCAACGCCTCGCCGCTAAGAGCGAGCTTCCCGGTGAAGACGGCGCGACCAAGGGCGGCCGAGACTCCCCATAAGAATGCAGCCGACGCGATGAAAATATATCCGCGCAGGGAATGCGGCTTGCTCTTTTCAGCATTGGCGGAGGAATCGGTCACCGAATCCGATCATGGGGCCGAGCTGAGGAACTGGTCAAGAAGTTCTGGATCAAAGCCGACAATGACTTCCTCTGCATCGCCGACGACGAGGACCAGAGTGGGAGTTTCGTTACTGCCGTGCTGCTCCATCATGATGTTGCGGGCTTCGAGGTCGGCGCTGATGTCGCGCTCTTCGAACGCGATCTCCTTGGCTTCGAGGAAGACTTTCATCAGCTCGCAGGAGAGACATCCGGGTTGAGTGAAAAGTACCGCCTTAGCCGGCATGGTTCTTCACCTCAGGCTGAGACTTTTGCCCGGCGACCGCCGGAGATTCGTCAGGGACGCGACGAATAGCAGAGGTCCCATCATTTCGCTCCTTAATGACTTAGATGACTTATTTCCTCATATTGAATCTCGAAGGTGATCTTCGCCGTCTTTTCAAGCATCGCCGAGACCGAACAATACTTTTCCTTCGAAAGGAGCACGGCATCTTCCACCGCTTTGGGTGACACTTTACCACCAACGCGATAGACAAGGCGGATCTCGGTGTAGACAGCCGGGTAACCGGTAGCGCGCTCGCCTTCGGCACGAACCTCGAGATGGGTGAAGGGCTCGCGCTTCTTGCGGAGAATACCGACGACGTCGGAAGCCGTGCATCCGCAAAGCGCGATCAGCACAAGTTCCATCGGAGTATTCGCGGTTTTCTCGGCGGCAGTGTCCATCACGACGGCGTGGCGCGAGTTGGCCTCGCCGGTGTAGCGTTCGTTGTCGGTCCAGATAACTTTTGCGGCAATCATCAGGCTTTACCTCCGGTTGTCGGTGCTGGGTTCGGGGTGAATCAGCACGCGGAACAACTCCGGCGCGTCTTGCTTGAAGCGGATTTCCAACTCGGTCTGAACATCATGCACCCGGGTGAGCGAGAGATCATCGGAGAGCGTGCAGTGGCACGAGACGAATAAGTGTCCGCGGACGCGCTTGAAGACGAAGTCGTGCACGTCGAGTATCTCAGGAAACTGAGCAGCCACGGCCTTCAGCCGGTGCTCGAGTTCGGCATCGCTGACCAGTTCTTCCGGCGTTTCGATAGTGGCGGGTTCGCTTTCGATGTGCGTCAGGATGCCGGAAATTTCGGGAACGTCACGGCGCATGTCGGCTTCGAGTTCGGTGACCTGATCATGGGCCTGTTTCAGAGTCATGCGCTCGTCGAGTTCGACGTGCTGCTCGACGTGCAATTGGCCGGCAAGATCCTGGACGCTGATGTCGTGCACGTTCAGATTCCTGTCGGTGGCCACGGCGCGGATGCGGTCGAAGATGTTTTCGGAATGTTGCGCACGTGGCAGGGGCTGCACGGTGACGTCTGCATCGGGCAGGACGAGATGAACCGTTTCGGTCACGGCCGCTGCCAATTGGCGCGAACGCTGGAAAGTGACGGTACGCGCTAACCCCACCGTGAGATCAGCGAAGTAGCGGTTTCCGGCACGGCGGATGCGCACGCGGTCCACTTCCAGAACGCCATCGACACGAGAGACCGCATCCTGAATCTTTGAGCGAACGCCGGGCGGCGCGGCGTCTAACAGGGCGTCCACTGTGCGCCGGGCCAGCCGCCAGCTGACGGAAACGACCACACCGGCGACGAAAAGTGCGGCAATGGGGTCAGAGTCACGAAGCCAGTCGACATGATACGCGCGGCCAACCAGCACCAGTATCAGGCCGAGAACGACCACGCCGGCCGACCAGATGTCGGTGGAGAAGTGGAGCGCGTCGGCCTCCAAGGCCTGGCTGTCGTATTTGTTCGCGATCCGCCCCAGTGCGCGCGAGCGCCACCAGTCGGCACCCATCGAGAACATCATCACAGCAAAAGCCGCGATTGATGGCTCGATTTCAATATGGCGAAAGAAGAGGCGGAGCATCGCCTCATAGATGATCCAGCCGCAGGTGAGCAGCAGCAGGCCGGTTTCAACAAACGCGGAGAAATTTTCGACTTTGCCGTGGCCGTACTGGTGATCGGCGTCCGCAGGCTTGTCCGAGACACCGACCGAGAAGAAGGTGATGAGGGCGGCGATGAGGTCGAGCCCGGAGTGGGCAGCCTCCGACAGAATGCCGAGACTACCAGTGGTGATACCGACCGAGATCTTGAGTCCGGTAATGACGACCGCGGCGAGAACTGAATTCCCCGCGACGGCGCGTTTTTCCGCGCGCATCGACTCCAGTGCAGAAATCGCAGGGCCTCCCGACATGGAGGAATTATCGCTGGAGAGAGCGGAAAGCGCCAAGCCAATCGGGGAAATATCCGGGGCTTGCCTGCAGATTTGCGGCGGCCTTGAAGCTGAGATACCACCCTTGCTGGTTCGGCAGGCCTGAAGTCCTGCCCCTTATACGAACCTTCCCCGAGCGTCGAGAATCGGGCAAAAGCGGTCGCTTGTGCTAGGATTTCGTGTTTGGCACTTTTCACCTTTCCGGTGGACCAATCCTGGAGGAAGAGATTTATGAGTAAGAGCTGGTTGTTGTGTGTTTTGTTGGGTACTTTGGCTTGGGGGCAAGCCGCTCCGGGTACGGTACCTTCGGCTCCGATGCAACAAGCGCCCGCGGCTGAAACCGCTGAGGCGGTTCCGCCCGATGCCGCTGTCATCACGGTAAAGGGTGTGTGTGCGGAACAGCCGAAGGCGGCGGCCGAGACTCCTGCCGCTGATTGCAAAACGGTCATCACGAAAGCCGAATTCGAGAGGCTCGCCGACGCAGTGGCTCCTAACGTTACGCCGCAACTCAAGAGGCAATTAGCTGGCGTATTGCCGCGGTTTATCGCCATGTCGGATGCGGCGACGAAACAAGGCCTGGATAAGTCTCCGCAATTCGCCGAAACCATGAAGTTCGCCAGAATGCAGATCCTGTCCAACGAATTGCAGCGCAAGATTCAGGAGGAGGCGGCCAAAGTTCCGCCGACGGAGATCGAGGACTACTACAAGAAGAATCCGGAAGCCTTCGAGGAATTCAGTCTGGAGCGGTTGTTTGTTCCGCGCAACAAGCAAGTGGAACCCGACTCCAAGGAAGACGAAGACAAGGACGAAAAGGTGACCGCGGAACAGCAGAAGGCCAAGGAAGCCGCGGAGAAGGCTAAAGCCGAAGAAGGCGAGCAGGCCATGAGCAAGCTAGCCGAAAGCCTGCGGGAGCGCGCCGTCGCCGGCGAGGACTTCGTAAAACTGCAGAAGGAAGCTTTCGAAGCGGGAGGGATGAAGATTGAGTCGCCGACGGTCAAGCTACCCCCGGTGCGGCGCACCGGACTTCCGCCGGCGCACGCTGCTGTCTTCGAACTGAAGGCGGGTGAAGTTTCACAGGTCATCAACGATTCCGGCGGTCACTACATTTACAAGATGACCAGCAAGGATCAGCTGACGCTCGAGCAGGCGAAAGACGAGATCCAAAAGAATCTGCAGGCCCAGCGCTCGCGTGACATGATGGAGAAGGTAAATAGCTCGTTCAAAGTCGAAACGAACGAGGCATATTTTGGTCAGGCCGGTCCTGGGATGCCGCCGCGAGTTCCGAATCCGCGGATGGGTCCGGGAGGCACGGGTCAGGGTAACGCACCTCCACCAACTCAGCACCAAACTCCGCCGCAGGCACAGCCTCCGGCTGCGAAACCGAACTGATGGCGAAACCTGTTGTTGTGGTGACCGGCATTTCGGGCAACCTGGGCTCCAGGCTTTTGCCCCTGCTGGGACGTTACTCGGTGATTGGGGTGGACGTGAGTCCGCCCCGCACCGACCTCGAATTGCAGTTTGAGCGCCTGGACCTGGGCGAGGAGTCCTCTACCCGGGCGCTGTACGAACTGCTGCGCGACACCCACACCTTCGCGGTCATTCACCTTGCATTCATCATCGATCCCGTGCGCACGGGAGTACTGGACGTCGAGCGCATGTGGCGGATCAACGTGGCAGGGACGGCGCGGGTTATGGAAGCCATCACAGAAGCCAACCGCACGGCCGACGAGGGAGTGAAGCAGTTCATCTTCCCCAGCAGCGTTTCGGCATACGGGTCGAATTATCCGGCGCCAGCTACGGAAGAGTCGCCGCTGCAGGCGCACACCCTGCCCTACGCGATCCACAAGAAGGAATCCGACGAAGTGGTGCAGCAGCGTTGCTCGGCCTTGCGCGGTTGCAGCGTCTATATTTTGCGGCCTCACATTTTTGCCGGAGCCAGCGTTGAAAATTACCTGATGGGCGCATTCCACGGCACTCCCAACGGCAAGAGCGCGCGCGCCGAAAGGATGCGCGCCCAGGGCAAGCGCCTGCCCTGCATGCTGCCACGCGGACAGCAATACCTCGACAACAAGATTCAGTTCATCCACGTGGACGACATGGCGCGGCTGATCCGGCACATCCTGCAGCGCGAACCGGAACCACAGCGCCTGACGGTGCTGAATGTCGCCGGCCGTGGCGAGCCCCTTACATTTGCCCGCTGTATCGAGATGGCGCAGGCTAAGCTGATACGGGTTCCGGGTAAGTGGGTCATGCAGCAAGTGCTGAAATTCCTGTGGAAGCAGAAGATTTCGGCTATTCCTCCCGAGGCAGTGCCGTACATGACCGGCCAATACATCATGAATACTGACCGTCTCCGCCGCTTCCTGGGCCCGGAGTACGAACACGTGATCCGTTACACGATCACGGATGCTTTCGCAGACAGTTTCAGGCCAGCGTCCCCAAGTCCGGCACAAAGCGTCGCATCGAGCTAGCGCAGTGCCGGCCGGTTCAGGGTTTCCTGGGAATACCGTTTGCTGGGACGGACACTCCAGAGACGGCCAATACGTCATACCCTCGCTCGAAACAATATTTGTTGCGCATCGGGGAATAAACCGGCGATTCGGGAGTTTATGTTATGGAGGTGCCAGACCAGCGCTTGCCTATAGCGACATTCGAAGATCTGGCCCTACCTCTATTCGATCAGCTCTATAACTTCGCTCGCTGGCTGACGCAGGATTCCGCCGAGGCGGATGACTTAGTGCAAGAGACCTATGCGAAGGCGCTGCGAGGATTCTCTTCATTTCAGGCAGGCACGAATTTTCGGGCATGGATATACCGCATTCTCCGAAACTCGTTTCTGAGTTCGCGCACTGGACTGAAGAATACCGTTGTCTTCGACGAAGAGGACCACGACAGTATCCCGGCAGCGGATAGCGCCACGCCGGAGAGCCTTCTGATCGACCAAGTGAATCGCGCCGTGGTCCAGCAGGCGCTGGAGGAACTTCCCGTACACTTCCGCGAAATCTTGCTGCTGTGCGAGGTCGAAGAAATGTCGTACCAGGAGATTTCGGAAACCCTCGCGATCCCGACCGGCACTGTGATGTCGCGATTGTTTCGCGCTCGCAAGGCGCTTCGCCGCCTGCTGCAGGCAAAACTCCAAGGAGGGCGCCATGGGGTGTGAGGAGTGGCGCGACAAGCTGGATCTTTACGTTGACGGCGAGCTAGCACCCGCGGAAGCCAGCGAACTAACCGCTCACATGCGCACTTGCGCGGCCTGTGCAGCAGGGGCTCTGGCGCGCGTGCAACTCAAGCGGGCGGTGGCCGCGGCGGGATCGCGCTATCAGCCCAGTGCCGCATTGCGGGAAAAGATCAGCAAGACTGTGGCTGCAAAGCCGCGGTGGGTGTTTGGTTGGCAGTGGAGAATACTGGCCGTGCCCGCCGTTCTCGTACTCATCGCCTCGGTGGCAGTGAATTGGTATGTTGGGCGCGAGAGCGCACGGCGGCAACGCGTCTATAGCGAACTGGCCGACCTCCACGTTGCCGCGCTCGCCAGCGCGACGCCGGTGGACGTAGTCTCCAGCGACCGGCATACGGTGAAGCCGTGGTTTGAGGGAAAAATTCCCTTCAGTTTCAATCTGCCTGAACTGCAAGGCACGCAGTTCACCTTGGTCGGCGGACGGGTGACGTATCTGGCGCAGACGCCGGGAGCGCACCTCATCTATCAAGTCCGCAAGCATGAGATTTCTGTCTTCATTTTTCAGGACCGCGGCGCCGAGACGGCAGCCTTGCCGTCCGGGCCGACTCATGCGCTCTCGTTCAATTTTGAAAACTGGACGCAGAACGGGCTACGGTATTTTGTGGTTGGCGATGTTAGTGCCGACGATATTCAGGCATTGAGCAACCTGCTGCAGGATGCCAAGTAGTTCAGATCCGTTCCGCCTGCGCCGGGCTTCGCCACGGCGGACAGCCGAGGCGACTGTCCCCATATGAGCGTTACTTCGTTCCGCGATAGAGTCCCGCGATGCCGAACGTATAGGGCGTCCAACTGACCTCGACAAATCCGGCGGTTTTCATTCGCGAGAGCATTTCTTCCGGCGCGGGAAAGCGCTCAACTGAAGCCGGCAGATAGGCGTAGGGGCCGCGCACGCCGGAGATCACCGTTCCCACCCGGGGCAGAATTTGTTTGAAGTAGAAGCGGTAGAGCGCACCCATCGCTCCCTTGGGCTCGCCAAAATCGAGGATGCCGCACTCGCCTCCGGGGCGTAGCACGCGGGCGATTTCACGCAGCCCGGCGTCGTAGTCTGCTAGATTGCGGAAGCCGAAGGCTGACGTGACTAAATCGAAGTGCCTGCCGGGAAACGGAAGGTTCAGGGCATCGGCTTCGATCCAGTTCGGGATCGTGCCGGTTGGCGCGGCTGCGGCAGACTTGGCCGCGGCGCGCTGCAGCATGGCGTGAGAAAAATCGGCGCCTAAGATCTGCGATGCAGCCTTTCCTGCGTGGCGGCGCAGGGCAAGCGTCATGTCACCCGTGCCACAGCACAAATCGAGAATACGCGCCTCTGGCCGGGTCAGGATGTGGCGGAACGTACGCGCCGTGCGGCGCCACCACATGCGGTCCACATTGAACGACAAGACGTGGTTCAGCAAGTCGTAGCGCGGCGCGATCGAGGTAAACATCTCGCGCACGGCACGCGCGGCTGAATCCTGATCCCGCGCGCCTTCCGGAGCGGCGCCGACGACGGTCCTTTTGATGCTTTCAGCCACGATGCCCGACAGCGGAGATCACTTCTTCTTCCGTTTCTTCACCTGGGTGACGATCCGTTCGATCTGCAATACGTGATTCGTATCGTGCCCGGCAAACATGCGCGTCAGGTGCGCAATCGTTTCCTTACCCCGCTCCAGGTGCATGCCGTGGCGTTCCCACGCGTCCGCAGGGAGAGCCTTCAGCATGGCCAGATTGTTTTCGCGCAACACCCGGAACACTTCCAGCGATTGTTTTGGATCGCGCTTGGCGTATTGAAAGACTGACGTCCACACATCCTGATCGAAGGGCTGGATCGTAATTCCGTCCTGGCCGATGATGGCTCGCATTCGCCAGCTGGCGACGATCTCGGCGTCGGCTAAATGCGCAAGAATCTCTACGATCGACCACTTCCCCGGTTCCGGCTGCCATTTCAGCTGCTTGGGCGTAAGCCCACGAATCAGCTTCTTCAGCTTGCCGGCAGTGGACCGTTGCACCTTTAGCGCGTCCTGCCCTTCCATGTGACCAAGGATGCGCTGGATATACTGCTGTGCTGTCTCTGGCATTGTTCCTCCCGCTATGACTGTTTTTCCCAAACCCAACCGCCACGCGACAAGCGGCGCAGTTCGTCGACTGAATTCACAATCGCGTTCTGGGACACGTCGCTGGCAACTTCGACCTTGCCGATTTCGCGCGGCAGGATGAAGTGCACAACACCATTCTGCGTTTTCTTGTCGGCCTGCAGCCGAGCCAGAATCTTGCGCGAACTAACGTTCACTTCCGGCAGGCGACCGAGGCTCAACACCGCGTCAGCGATGCGGCCCGCTGTCACGCTATCGGTGCGGCCCACGCTGAGAGCAATGTTGGTCGCTGCAATCATCCCCCAGGCGACGGCTTCGCCGTGGAGCAGGCGGCGGTAGCCGGTCTCCGCCTCCAGCGCGTGTCCGATGGTGTGGCCCAGGTTGAGCACGCGGCGCAGCCCGCCTTCGCGCTCGTCCGCCGACACGACTTCAGCTTTCAGCTTTACCGATTGAGCGATCAGCCACTCCAGTTCCACGGGATCGCGCTTCAGGATGCGCGCGCGATTCTGCTCGAAGCGCAGAAATAACTCCACGCTTCCGATGATGCCGCACTTCAGCGCTTCGTATAATCCCGCGCGAAATTCGCGGTCCGGTAAAGTCTTAAGCACGGTGGGGTCAATCAGCACAACGCGCGGGTGATAAAAAGTTCCCACCAGGTTCTTGCCCGCCACGAGATTGACCCCGGTCTTACCGCCAATCGAGGCATCCACTTGTGCGAGCACCGTGGTGGGAATTTGCACCAACTCCACGCCGCGCATGTAGAGCGAGGCCAGAAGCCCGCTTACGTCGGTCGTGACTCCGCCGCCCAGCGCGATGATTACGGCCTTGCGGTCGGCGCCCAAACGCGCCAGCTTTTCGGCGAGGGCCTCGACTGTTGCCAGGCGTTTGGAGGGCTCCCCGTCAGGCATGGGTATCACTTGCGTCGGGAAGCCGCTGGTCTTCAGTGAGCGGACCAGTTTCGCTCCCCAGCGCTGCCGCACCGGAGGCACGGTCACGACAAAAATGCGGCTGGCCTGGGGCAGTAATTCTCCCAGCACCGAACCCGCGCGCGTGAGCAGGCCATTCTCAATCCAGGCCTGGTAGGGCCGGGGGAGCACGTGGATGGTGACTTGCGGCATGCGGTTTTTTCCATAATAGCGTAAGCGCCGAAATCGTTGCCCAAAGCTACGAAAGTGGTACCATGACCCCGCGATGAAGGGTCTTCCAGCCGAGACCGACTTCGTAGTGATTGGAGCCGGAGTCGCCGGACTACGGGCCGCGATTGAACTGGCCGCAGCGGGACGTGTGCTCGTCCTCACCAAGAAACAGATCAACAAAACCCATGCGGAGTCCGGCGAGGGCGGCCTGGCCGCAGTCTTGAGCGATGAAGACGAAATCACCCTCCATCTGCAGGACACGCTTAACGCTGGCGACGGCCTGTGCAATCCTACCGCCGTCAAGATTCTGGTGGAGGAGGGGACGCAGCGCATTGAGGAGCTGATCGCTTGGGCTGCGCACCACGACCGCGGTGGCACCAAGTTGGTATTCGGGCCGGAAACCGGCCACAGCCGAGGCCGCGTTCTGCATTCGCAAGGCGATTCAACAGGAACGGAAATCCTGCGAGCCCTGAAGGCGAAGGCGCACTCGCTGAAGCACATTTCGATTGCTGAATCCGCGTTTACCACCAATTTGATTGCGCACGACGGACGTGTCACCGGTGTATCGCTGATCGACGAAAAGGGGAATCCGCACGAGGTCGCGTGCTCTGCCGTATTGCTGGCCACCGGAGCGATGGGACAGATCTATCGCAACACAACGAACCTGGAAGCCGCGACCGCCGATGGCGTGGCACTGGCATTCCGCGCAGGCGCGGAAGTCAGCGACATGGAGTTCGTGCAGTTTCATCCCACGGTGCTGTATCTGAAGAAGGCGCCGCGCTTTCTGCTGTCCGAAGCGTTGCGCAGCGAGGGCGCGCACTTGCGCAATATCGAATTGGACCCGTTCCTGGGGAAGTACCACCCTCTGGGAGAACTTGCGCCGCGCGATGTCGTGGCGCGGGCCATCGTTCACGAGATGGAAGTGAGCCGGGCCAAAGATCCCTTCGTCTATCTCGACCTCACGCACCTCAGCCCGGCAAAAGTGCAGAAGCGCTTCCCACGCATTTATGCAACCTTCATGCAGCACAACATCGACATTACCGAAGACTTGATTCCGGTTCGCCCGGCGGCTCATTTCTGCATCGGCGGCGTGCGCACCGACCTCGAGGGCAAGACGAGCGTCGCCGGGCTTTATGCCGCGGGCGAAGTCGCCGCAACTAGCGTGCACGGCGCGAACCGGCTACCCAGCAATTCCCTGCTCGAGAGCCTAGTGTACGGAGCGCGTGCGGGCAGGGCCATGCGCGAGGCGCTTGGCCCTGTGGCGAAGCAGGGAGCAGAGCCAAAGGTGGCTTATTCGAACGGACCTGTGGACGCGGGTGCAGAAGGCTTGATCAGTCAGATTCAGGAACTGATGTGGAACGATGTGGGCATCGTGCGCACCCGGGTCGCGATGCAGAAGGCAATTAAGACCCTGGAAGAGATGACCCCAAAACTTGCCAATCCGAACACGCGTCGGGCGCATGAAGCCGCTCATCTGCATCTTGCCGGATTGTTGGTGGCACGCTCGGCTCTGGCCCGCGAAGAAAGCCGTGGCGCGCACTATCGTATCGACTGTCCAGATCACGATGACAAGAAGTTTCTAAAGCACTCAGTGATACGTGGCGAGCGGGTGGTCTTTCTGTAAGAGCGGACTGTTTGTAAGAACGGTCAGTCATAACGAGCGAAGCGAGGGCATTGGCCGATGGATATCCTCGCAGTTCTCATGACGTCGAAGTTCTGATTGCTGCCGCGGCTGAGCGCCAGATGCTGACGCCTCGATTCGGACCCTCATTCCGCGCTCTTCGCAGGGAACGCCACTGACGCTACCACCGAGACCAGCAGCACGCTCGCGACCACGCCCAGGGTGATGTGGGTGGGGACCGGGTAATACCGGGAGGTCAACATCTTGAGGCCGACAAGAATCAGGACCGCCGCTAGACCGTAATGCAGGAAACGGAATATCTTGATCAACTCCGCCACGGCGAAATACATGGAGCGCAGGCCAAGGATGGCGAAAACGTTCGACGTGTAGACGACGAAGGCATTGAGGGTGATGGCCAGCACGGCTGGGATAGAATCGACCGCGAACAGCACATCGGTGGTCTCAATAATCACCAGGACGATCAGCAGCGGCGTCGCGTAGAGGCCCGGATTGCCCCGCCAGCCGCGGACCAGGAACTTGCCGCCCTGGTAGCTGTCGGTGACGGGCATCCATCGGCGCAGCGCCTTCACCACCGGATTCTTCTTGGGATCGATTTGATGATCGCTGGTGGAGAAGAGCCTGATGCCGCTGCGAATCAGCAACGCCCCGAAGATGTAGAGGACCCAATGGAATCGGTGGATCAAGCCCACACCGGCCAGAATGAAAATCCCCCGCAGAATCAGCGCGCCAATGATTCCCCAGAACAAGACGCCGTGTTGCTGTTCGTCTGGAACCGCAAAGTAGCGAAAAATCACGAGAAAGACGAAGAGATTGTCGACGCTGAGGGAAAGTTCGAGGACATAACCGGTCACAAACTCCAGCGCCGGCTGATATCCCTGCCAGAAGTAGAGAATGCCGGCGAAAACGGCTGCCAGGACAAGCCACAAGCCGCTCCAGCCCAGGGCCTCGCGCGGGCGCACGACGTGGCCCGCACGGTGGAAGACCCGCAGGTCGAGAATCAGCATGCCCAGCGCGAAAAGGTTGAACAGGATCCAGAAATAAAGCAAGGCAATTTTTTAATTGACGATTGCCGATTGTCGATTTCCGATTGGGACAACCGGAATTTCAATCGGCAATCGAAAATCGAAAATTGAAAATCAGGTTATTTCGCTCTTCCCCGCTTGCCGCTGACCCAGTCATCCCAGATCCCGCTGGTCTTGAGCATATCTAGACTGTTGGTCTCGCGCATGGTCTGTTCGATTTGATCGTGCGTGAGGCGCGGGCCAATCTTTTGCGGGAGGTTCGCCAGGCCGATGCTCAGCGCCGCAGCCTCGGCAACGTGTTTCTTGAGCTGGGAAAAATCCACCTTGTCGTAGGTGTCGGAAACGGCGTGGTAGTTCTCCAGATAATTGGCCTCCTGCTGATCGGCCATGAAGGTCGGCACGCCTTCGAGCATGAAATCGAAGTGATCAGATCCCCATTCCATCTCGGTTTTCAGCTCTTTGACGTCAAACTGCGCCAGCGGCCCTAGAAGCTGTTTTGCCGTGTCGACCACGTCCTTGCGGCCGCCCAGGCTGAAGCCTGTCGTCTTTCCCGTACCCGAGTCGTAGATAACGACGCCTGCAGCTTTGTCGAGTTCATGGCGGTGGGCAACGGCGTACGCGCGGGAGCCGATCAGTCCCTGCTCTTCGCCAGAGAAAAGAATGAAGCGGATAGTACGCTTCGGCCTTATCCCCGCCGCTTTAATCGCTCGCAGCGCATCGATCACCATGGCCGCGTTGCAGCCGTTGTCGAGCGCGCCGGTACCCAACTCCCAGGAATCGAGGTGCGCACCGAGAATAACGAACTCGTCCGGCTTCTCGCTGCCGGTGATCTCGGCGATCACGTTCGCGGACCGGATTGACGGGCCGATCTGGTTTGGGATGGACAGATCGGCCCACACCAGATTTCCGCCTGCCAGCAGGCGCGCGATGCGCTCACCGTCCTCACGTGCCACGATCACCATAGGCAGTCTGTCGATTTCTCCTGCGGCGGAGTTGGTGTGGCGGTAGAGGATGTCGTGCTCGCGAGTCGCCATGAACGCGATTGCCGTTGCCTTCCCTTTTATTGCGAGATCAATGACCGGCGCGGCTTTCGCGTACTCGTCAAACAGATCGTCCCAAGTCTTGAGAACCTTGCTATGGACCAGGACAAGCTTGCCGGAAATGTTACCGGCCTTCTGAAAGTCCGCGTCTGTTCCCTCCCCCACGTCGACGATCGGGACATGCTTGACCGGGGCGAGCGCGGGCGCCCAGGCCAGCGAAACGGCCCTGACGCGGAAGACGGAGAGCACCGTTCCCCCGACCTTCGTCGGATTGATCTGGTAGGAGGTGGTCGCCGTGAATTCGGTCGCGCCTTCGGACCAGGAGTTGGGAATGGTGAAGCCCTCGGTATGAACGGCATCGGCTCCGGCGGCGGTGAAGGCTTGCACGCCCCACTCGACGGCGTGAGTCATGGCCAGAGTGCCGGGGACGCGGCCGCCGATTTCATCGGTCAGGTGGTGAAGATTGCTTTCCAAGGATGACGGCTGCAAAGCGGCCTGAATGACTTGATTTTCGGCATTTGTATCAGCGGCAGGAGGAGAGGCGACGGCGAAGAAAGTGACACTGAAGATGCAAACAAAGAACAACACCTTCACGGTTCGCATATGGCGTGCATTAGAAACGAAATTCCGGAAAAGCGCAAAATAGGGTAGGGAAACTGGCAGCCGGTGAGCGTAATAGAGATTTATCGCCAGCCACGACGATCCGGGGCAAAAATCCGTATTTATATTGACAAAAGTTCTCCCTGAGTAGATGCTGGCCCGCAGTCTTGGGGAGCCTCCTTCCAGCGCATGGTGCGATTCTTGAGAACGGAACCGCGATAAGACGTTTTGAGAGGGTTGCCCGCCTCGAAAGGGATGACAATGAGGCTGTTCAGCTTCCGTGCCCGCGTTCTATGTTCCACCACACTGGTTCTCCTACCGTTTTCCCGACCTGCAGCGGCGGCAAACTCTAACCTTCCTATTTGCGCCAACTGTGCGGCCGCCATTGTGGGAGTAGGAGTTGGCGTTGGAGTAGGGGTCGGCCTCGCCATTTACTTCGTACACCGTGGCCACACCTCGCTAACGGGATGTGTCCAACAGACCGACAATGGACTCGTTCTGACTGAGAAGGATGGCAACATCTATTCATTGGTGAATGCGCCGAATGAAGTGAAGGCTCGTGAGCGTTTGTCCCTGCGCGGCCATAAGACCAAATCACCTTCCGGGCGTACCTTTCGAGTGGACCACGTCTCCCGAGACCACGGTGCGTGCAGCCCGTGAGTCGCAACGCGAAACCAACGCTCCAATGTTGCTAACCGACCATCGCCAATGATGTTGACGGGGATAACGTTACACTCAGAACCCCTGTTCCGGCCATTTTGAGTGAAATGGGGATATTACGTCAACGTTCGAGGATTTGACGTTTGCTTTTGAGTTCCAGTATGTTCGCGATCAATGACCGCAACGTCCGAGGATGTTGGTCTTGCGACTGATCCCAGCCCGTGGGCCAGAGAACAATGGTGGGCTCAGCGCCGACGTCGGTACAACGTCGGGTTGCTGATTGCTGGCATCCTAGGATTTATTTGCTATGCCGCTGCCGTTCGACGGTGCATCAGCCTCAGGGCTCCCGGTGAGTGGGAGATCACAATCTTCACAGCACTGTTCCAAGGCCTCTGTTATCTCGTGATGATGGGGGTGGCAAACCTCTGCTACTACCTAGGGCCTCAGTCAGAACGCCTCCTTCATCCCGCTAACATAGCGAAGTACAGGAAAATCGCCTTTCAACTCGGTTTTTGGTTTTCGGCCCAGTGAAATGTTCAATATCGTGCACGAAGCGACTCATGCCCTATTTGATTGCCAGTACGGTACTCCAGCGGGAACGCAGATATTGGCGATGGATGACGAGGCCGCGGCGTTTTTCGCCCAGGCGGTTTATTCCCGTGTTGCAAATCCGAATTCGCCGTCTTTCGGCTGGGACATTCAGTTGATTAAGGGAGACCCGATCGCTGAGGCACTTAAGCTGGCCGACAAAATCATGGGCGGTGCACATGGCGTCAATCCGACATACCGGGTGAGGGAGCAGGATGTGGATCAATTGCTGATTTCGGTTCAAGGGTTGTATGACCTGCACGGGGGCAAAGCGGGGATTAGGCATGTCTATTATGGGCTGCCCGCCAGGCCTGGTCGTCCCCTGCAGGGGGCTCTGGACTGAGAGCTCAGCTCGCGATTGTTGCAGCAGGCGCGTCCCCGATCAAACCCAAACCAGTTTCTTCAGCACGTCCACGTTTCTGTGATCCTCTCCCCGGCTTGTTGATTCGGAGTTTCGATCAAAGCGGCATTGCGCCAGCCGAACATCGTTGAGCAAACGGCGAAAGGTTTGCCTCCCGATGGTTCCCTTCCCGATGTGCTGATGCCGGTCGAGCTTCGATCCCCGCTCGGCCTTGGCATCATCGCAATGCAAGACTTTGACTCGATGAACCAACCATCCGTAATGAGTAAGCGTAGCAGATGGAGCGAAGTCACGAAACGGGGACAGGTTAGTTTCTGAAATCAGCCTTAACACTCATTGAACTTTTTCGGCCTGGAATGTTCGGTCTGCAAAGTGGACAGCGTTGGAAACGATGGATGAGTCGTTTCCATAGCGGCCAGCGTTGCTTTTCAATTTCGTGTTGCCATCGAGGTCCAAACACCCTCTTTTGAATCTCTGGATCGCTGACACCCATAAGCAGTACTCCCCGTTGCTGGCGCAGAAGACTCAGATGGCATTCTCAACGGAGCGGCTTGCTAAGATTGTGCAGCCAAGTTCACGAATGTTGCAATCAGGTGTTAGAGGTTCATTGACCCGATCCCCCGCTTCTCAGGGTGAAACGTTTGACCGTCTGAAAATCGACGCGGCGGATCGGAACGAAGGGCAACAACTCAGACGGAGTAATGGACTTAAAATGTCTTTTACTTGGACGGCTGCACTAGGTAAGCATATTTGTCACCCGGCTCCCCTGTACAAAGGGACAAGTTTTTCAAGGTCGGAGACGGAGCGGAGCAAGCCTGACCCCATGCATACGCCTTGCCCCACGCATACTCTCTGACGAGATCGAGCGAAAAGGTCATCGCCTCCGGCGTAAAGTAATACTCCCAGGTGTCCGATTTTTCGTTTCTTCGCAAGAATAGAGCGGCCCCCTCTTTCGAACCATGGTACTCAAGCTGGGTCTCAAAACTGTCTTCCAGCGCCTTCCCCTTGGCCTTGTACTCGCGGGTAACCATCGTCACTTTGTACCAACCCAGGGCAGAACTTTCTTTCAAGGCCCGTACCTCCATTCCGACAACCCGTGAATTGTACGCCGCTCAGACATCTCGAAAAACCCTCGCCGGTAGCAAACTGGGGAGCAGCCCGGGGGGCTTGTCAGAGTGGGTGCTGCCCGAGTGCGGTGGACGGCGAGGAGCAATTCTCAATGCGTACTCCAGAACGCCGGTCAATGCGTGCTATCGCGATTTTTCGCCAACGGATTCCTGAGTGCCTGAAGCGGTAATCCCTTCCGTTTTCCTCGACGAGTATTCAACCAGAATGACGGTTTTGGGCAAGTTCTTACGCAATGCATTATGAAAGGCCCTGGGTTGAACGATGTGTTGACAAAACTCAAGACCAAAACGATGCGGCTTATAAATCTTTACAAATTCTTAACTGGGAGAGCGCTAATTAGGGCTTACAATCATCCCCTCTCCCGTAAAAAGGCCTGGTTTCCCGAAATTCTAGCAAGGCAGATCCTTTCGAGCGTCCACTTTAATCCCAGGAGAATCCCATGAAAAAGTCACCGGCCTGCCCAACGTCGAACCAAGAAAATTTCGCCCCCGACCCCTGCTTGGACAAACCAAGCCCAAGCGGGATTTGTGCCGTCAGAACTCGAATGAAGGAGTACTGCGCCGTCCTTGTGCTCTGCGCCGCGACAACGCTGGCTTCGGCATCGGTGACGTTCAAGGCTCTTGTCAGCTTTCACGGAACGAACGGTTCGGACCCCACGAATGTCGATCTCGTGCAAGGCATCGACGGAGAACTTTACGGAACCACGCAGTTTGGCGGCGCTACGAACAATGGCACCGTCTTCAAGATCAATTCCGGGGGCACATTGAGAACTCTTTGGAGCTTCTGCAAGGTGAGCGGCTGCCCGGATGGCGACCGCCCGGTGACAGGCCTAACCGTGGTGCCTGGGGGCGACCTCTATGGAACGACCTATGGCGGCGGCGCTCACGGCGGCGGCACCATCTTCAAAATCACGCCGGCCGGCGCGTTAACTACGGTTCACAGCTTCTGCGGCTCATTCGGCTGCGCGGACGGCCTGAATCCGGAGGCATCGCTCTTTCTCGCCGCTGACGGGAATCTCTACGGAACCACGCTGCTCGGCGGAACCGGCGGCTGTGGCGGATGCCACGGCGGCGGCACTGCCTTCAGGATCAGTTTGTCTGGGAGCTTTGCCAAGATTCACGATTTTTGTACCGGAACCTGCACCGATTACGGGAACCCCTCGAATGCGCTAATGCAAGCCAGCGATGGGAACTTTTACGGCGAGATTAGCGGCATATGGGTACTACGCCGGCAATGTCTTCCGCATGACTCCAGCCGGAAAAGTAACTTTGCTTTACACGTTTTGCAAACTCACCGGCTGCACAGACGGTGTCTTTCCCGGCGGTGGGTTGGTTCAGGGCGCCAATGGCAACCTCTACGGAACCACTGCCGGAGGCGGGAAATATAACGTCGGCGAGTTCTTTGAAATACCTCTTGCCGGTGGCAGTCCGACCGTTCTGCACAGCTTTGACTATGTAACAGCGGGTAATCTGGGTTCGAATACGAATTCCGGCGTGATTCTGGGGTTCGATGGCAACTTCTACGGCGTGGCGAACCAGGGAGGTTCGGGTTGCGTATTCGGCTGCGGCACCGTCTTCAAGATGACTCCGGCGGGCGCGCTGACCACGCTTCACGAGCTTAACGGTACTACCAACGGTACTGGCCCATGGGGACTGGCGCAAGACACCGGGGGAGCCTTCTACGGCACTACTCCCAACGCTGGCGGCGCTGCCAACGCCGGTACGGTGTACACCTTGTCCGACGGCCTGGGTGGCTTCGTGAACCTCGTAACCACAAACGGAAAGGTTGGCACCACTGTCGACATTCTCGGCCAGGGCTTTACGGGCGCGACCGGTGTCACCTTCGATGGAGTCAAAGCTACGTTCGAGAACGTCTCGAATACATTCATGACGGTGACCGTTCCCAGCGGTGCGTTGACCGGGATGGTGACGGTGACGACCTTCACGAACACTTACAAGAGCAAGAAGATTTTTAAAGTCACGCCGCAGTTCACGAGTTTCAGTCCCGCAGGGGGCATAGTGGGCAGCACGGTCACTCTGACTGGTGTCAGCCTGACGCAAACTAGCGCAGTAACGATCGGAGGTGAGGTCGCCACTTTCAAAGTTGTCTCCGACAAAGAAGTGACGGCGGTCGTGCCGGCCGCCGCGAAGACCGGTGAAAGCATCGGGATCAGGACGGCGGGAGGGGCGGCGAGTAAAGGGCCGCTTGCCGTTGAACCGCACATCAGCAGTTTCAGCCCAACCAGCGGACCAGTCGGGACGGAAGTGACGATCAGCGGAACGACGTTCACCGGCGCGACCAAGGTGACGTTTGATGGCGTCGATGCCACCAGCTTCGAAGTCATCAACGATTCGGAAGTGAAAGTAATTGTTCCGTCCGGGGCGAAAACCGGTCCGATTGGAATTACCACTCCCGGTGGAACTGCGACCAGTTCGACGAGTTTCAAGGTCAATTAATCATCTTCTTGCTGTCCGAGACCAAGGAAAGCCGCCTCACCGAAAAGGGCGGCTTTTCTTCTGGCGAGCTGGGCTCTTGTTTTTTCGAATCTGTGAAGATACGGAAACTAGCCGACGAAACCAGGCCATTTCGCTCAAAACCCTCAGGTCGCTGCTTTTGACGGAAGCAACTGCGGCTGTAGCGCCAGCGCGTCACGCGCCAGGACGATCCATCACTTCGGCGGCAGCGGTTCCATCTTGTCGAGGATGCGCATGGTCTCGAGAATTACGCTGCCAACAATCTGCAGGCTCTTGGGGCTGAGCTTGTCGACGGTATCCTGTGGAGTGTGCCAGAAGACGTTGTTGTAGCCATACATGAAATCGATCAAGTCGGCACACGGGACGCCGCGCTTCATGAAAGGAAGATGGTCATCAGAGACCTGGTTGTCGCGCCCGAAGAAATGCGATTGATATCCCAGGCGTTTGGCCGACTCGTATACCACGCTTTCCAGCCAGGGCGTGGAGTTGAGATCGCGATCAATGTTAAGGTCAGCGTCGCCGATCATGTCGGCCAGCAGAAATGCCTTGATTTTTTTCAGCGTTCCGTCCGCCTGCCACCTCTCCGCCACATGAGTGATGCCATACAGGCTATCGTCCATGAATGGCGTTTCGGTGTCAGGTTTCATCGCCTCCTCGGCGTCATCCCACACCAGCCACACGCTGTAGCCCTCGCGCGTCTTTCCCCGCAACTGGTTGGCCAACTCCAGCAGCAGACCACTGGAAGAGCCGCCGTCGTTCGCGCCTACATACGACGTGTTGCGCAACGGATAATTTGTGTCGTAGTGGCTGGCGACGACGATAATGCCGGCCTTCGTCCCGGGATACTTGGCGATGATGTTATGCACGGGAAACTTGCCCACGGGCGTGTCGGCGGTGAAGCGGTCATCTTCCACGTCGTCGCCCTTCAGGTGAGCGTCGATGTAGTCTTCAACCTTTTTGTGAGCCGTGCTGGCCAGTGGACGCGGGCCGAATTTCACGATGTCTTTCACGTATTGCATAGCCCGGTCGCCGTCAATCGCGGGTGGAGGACCGCTGTCGGGCGGAAGCGTGAGCGTCGGAAGAGTGGTATCTGAAGCGGCAGCGGAACTCGCCGGTGTCTGTGGGCTGGTCTGAGCAACGTCTTGCTCGTGATCACACGCCAGGCACGCGAGGGTGCAGATCAGCAGCAACGACCACCGTGATCTCGATTTCATGGTTGCGCGTGCTTCTCTTTCCGCCTCTTGCGTTGTTCGGGATGTACTACCCACGCGACTCCGATACTTAACGCGTACAGAGCGAGCATAGGCGCGGCAAAAACGCACATGTTTACGATGTCAGGCGTGGGCGTAACGATTGCCGCAAGAATAAAAATAACCAGAATCGCATAGCGGAACTGCTTGATCATGAACGACGGCGTCATGATGCCCATGAACGCTAAAAAGAATACCAGGATCGGCATCTCGAAGATGAGGCCCATCCCCAGCACGATGCTCAGGAAGAGTGATGTGTATTCGCCGATGGTGATCATCGGCTGGAACTGCTTACTGAAGTCAATAAAAAAATCCAGCGCGCGCGGATAAGCGACCTTGTACCCGAAGTATCCACCGAGGGTGAACAGCGTGATCGTCGAAATCATGAAGGGTACGACGTAGCGCTTCTCGTTGCGATAGAGTCCCGGCGAGATGAACAGCCAGACCTGGTAGAGCACAAACGGCGAAGTCAGAAACAGCCCGCCCAGCATGGCAATCTTCAAATACAGATTGAAAGGTTCCGTGGGATTCAGGTAGACCAACTTCTCCGGCATCCCGTTAGCTCTGAGGGCATCCATGATGGGACGCTGCATGACGGAGTAAATGCGCTCCCGGTATCCCCAACACGCAGCCGACCCGACCGCGACCGCGATAACGGAATGCACGATGCGCTTGCGCAGTTCCTCGAGATGATCGAGGAAACCCATGGTGGGCATGCTCTCTTTTTCGGGCTCGCCGCCAGAGGCTGCGACCGCGGCTTCAGGCATGAGACTCCTGCGAGGTGGGAGCCGTTACGGCGTCGGAGGCGGGAATCGCTTCGGTGGCGACGGCGGGCGGTTCGGGTGTACTAGCGGCAGCCTTAGCGAACAGGGGTTCGTCATCTTCAGACGCAGCCGGCGAAGCAATCGACGCTCCCGGAACTGCAGGAGCGACCTCTGCCTGGGTCGTCTGCGCAAGAGAAGCCTCGCTCGACGCAGCATTCAGCGAGCGGCCGGCCGTACCCTGTGGCGGCGGACTGGGCGGCAGAATCGTCTGCTTCTTTTCGACCTCGAGATTAGCGATTTCCTGCTCAATCTGCGCCTTGAATTCGTTGGAGGCGCGACGGAACTCGGCCAGCGTCTTGCCTACATAGCGGGCGATCTCCGGCAACTTCTTGGGCCCAAAGATGATGAGGGCCAGGAAGAACAGGAAAATCGTCTCGGAGAAACTCATGCGCTTCATCATACTGCCGGGCAACGAAAAGCGGCAATGCGTTGGAGACAAAGCGGGGACAACTACGTTAGCCAGCGCACTAAGGTGCTCGCGCCGTGCTGACTCTAGTTTGCCGTTGGAGTAAAGTCTCGATCGGCAGACTATGGCAACGTCCGCACTTTCTTGCCGAGCCGGATGGGCAAGCTTTGCTGGGTTACCGGAAGCGTGGCCTGACGGTTACCTGGGCTCGGCCTCATAAGTCCAGCCGAATGTGTGGATTCAGCTTAACAATCGGGATTAGGGATTCGGCCTGCGACGTGCCTGATCGGAGAGTGTATCGGCGACTAAAGTTCGTACCGAAGATGCCGATAACAACACGAAGCAAAGTGCTTCCTTCGAGAGGAGATGCGATGTCAGTATCCGGTATTTCCAGCAGCAGTCTGTTTGAATCCAGCAATCAGAGCATCCAGAACAACAGGCAGAAGATTCAGCAGGAGTTCCAGCAACTTGGCCAGGATCTGGAGTCGGGCAATCTGTCGGCGGCACAATCCGACTTCGCCACCTTGCAGCAACTGGCGCCGCAGAACAGTTCGACTGCGTCAACCACCACCGGCAGCAGCCCGCTGGCGCAGGCCTTCAACCAGCTTGCCCAGGACCTGCAGTCGGGAAACCTCTCGGGCGCGCAGCAGGATTTCGCCAATATTCAGCAAGCCTTCCAAAGTCAGGCAAGTCAGGCCGGACAAAGCCAGGGCCATCATCACCATCATCACGGTGGGGGCGGGGGTGAATCGAGCGCGATCAGCCAGTTGCTGAGCCAGCTGGGACAGCAGCTGCAGTCCGGCGATCTTTCGGGCGCACAGCAAACTTACAGCTCGATCCTGCAGGACTTCCAGTCTGGTCAGAGCAGCGGACAGTCTTCGACGACGCAGTCCACACCATCGGGTGTGAGTAGCGTTTCCGTGAGCGCGTAGCGCACCGGAGTGATACTCGATTCGCGGGACACGGCGCGGGTCATTATGTTCGCGCGATGCAACTCTGGTTTGCCAGCGGGAGCGAAGTCTCAATCCGCGAACAACTGGTGACGCAGGTCGTTCTCGGGATTCTGAGTGACGACCTGGCGCCGGGCCAGCGCCTGCCTTCGACCGGGAATTGGCGCGGCGCTTCCATCTGCATCCCAACTCTTTAGCGAACCTGCGGTTAAAGGCTTCCCTCGTCCCGCACACCGCAAGGGCCACTTTTCAAGCCGCTGAAGGAACCGGAGACCCCCCTCCCGCATCTCATAAACAGGCTTGTTTCGGAAAGGTTACCGCCGGTGACTAAACCTATCCGAGAGAGTCTGAAGTGGTGGTATACTGCGTTTAATCAGCGCCGTAGCTGGGGTGGACGTTTAGCCCTCAACCGAAGGAAATCTAGATGGCTCGTAGTTCTCGCCGATCACTCATCCTGGTAGTTTTTTTCCTCCTTGCCTGCGGATTCCTGGGAATTCTGTTTGCCCAGCGCTCCGGTCAGGCCTCGTCGATGGCCAGCGATTCCGAGGTCAAGGACAGCCTCAAGCAGTTCACCGACGTCTATTCGGTGGTCGAGGAAAACTACGCCGAACCGGTCAACGCGGATAAAGCCATCTACAACGGCGCGATTCCCGGCATGCTGCACGCGCTCGATCCGCACTCAAACTTCTTCGATCCCAAGTCTTACGCCCTGATGCGCGAAGACCAGCGCGGCAAGTACTACGGCGTGGGCATGACGGTCGGGCCACGCAACAACAAAGTCATCGTGATCTTCCCATTCGTGGGGACGCCCGCCTATAAGGCGGGCATTCACCCCGGCGACGTGATCATCGCCGTCGACGGCAAGTCGACCGAGAACATGAGCACCACCGACGTCGCCGACATGCTGAAGGGCCCCAAAGGTACGACGGTTCACATCAGCATCGCGCGGGAAGCCGTCGAGAAGCCGATGGAGTTCACGCTGATTCGCGACGAGATTCCACGCTACAGCGTCGACGTACATTTCCTGATCCGTCCCGGCGTCGGATACATGCACATCAACGGGTTCAACGAGACCACCGAGCACGAGGTTTCCGATGCCTTGGATCAGTTCGGCGATCTGAAGGGTCTGATTCTTGATCTGCGCGGCAACCCGGGCGGCTTGCTCAGCGAAGGCGTGGGCGTGGCCGATAAGTTCCTGAAGAAGGGCCAACTGATCGTCTCCCATCACGGGCGCGCGTCGGCCGAGAAGCGCTATATCGCGCAGCACGGCAATGGCGGCAAGGATTATCCCATCGTGGTGCTGGTGAACCGGCTCACGGCTTCAGCGGCAGAGATTGTATCGGGAGCGATTCAGGATCACGATCGCGGCCTGATCGTGGGCGAGGTGACGTTCGGTAAGGGATTGGTCCAGACGGTCTATCCGCTGTCGGAAAACACCGGCCTGGCGCTCACCACGGCGCACTATTACACTCCGAGTGGACGTCTGATTCAACGCGATTACAGCAACATTTCGCTTTACGACTACTACTACAATCGCGAGGGCGCTGAGTCCTCCAATACCGCGAATCGCGAGGTCAAGCTCACCGACAGCGGCCGCACGGTATATGGCGGCGGAGGCATTACCCCCGATGTGAGTATCCCTCCCGTGAAATCCAATCACTTCGAGGACACACTCCTGCAGCACTATGCGTTCTTCAACTTCGCCAAGCGCTACGTCGTAACGCACCATCCGAGTAAGAACTTCGAAGTCGATGACGCGACCCTGCAGGATTTCCGCAAGTCGCTCGATGAAGCCAACATTCCCTACACGCAAGCCGATCTGATCGACAACAACGACTGGCTGAAGTCCAATATCAAGGCGGAGATTTTCGTCGACGCTTTTGGGCAGGACGAAGGCATGAAGGTTCGCGCCGAGGCTGATCCGGAAGTAGTCAAGGGGCTGGAACTGTTGCCCCAGGCGAAGGCGCTGGCCGACAATGCCCGGAGAATTGTCGCCGAACACAACGCGGCCCCGGCTTTCAACCGGTAAGCGGCATTCAAAGTTTTTGGCTGAGGCCCGGACTCGTTCCGGGCCTTAGCTTTTATTGGTGTGGAGCGGGCACTCTTGCCCGCTGCTTTCAGGTGCTGCAGGCAAGCAGGCAGGAGCGCCCGCTCCACACGACTGGAGGGGCCCGTTGGATTCATTGACTTGCCTTCCCGGCTATGTGAGAATCCGCGCTAGAGGCCGCTTTTGCGGGGCGAAAGTGAGCGCGGCAGGAGTCCACCATGCTCCCCGCAGATGATTTCTGAACCGTCAAAAAATGGGTCGTTTCACCTATGGTCGCGGGGGCAAACTGGGCGCTGGACGGTCGCTCGCCGGCCAACCCCGCCTGAGGCTCGTTTGAGGCCAGCACTTCTCGCAGGCGTTGTGCTTCTGGCCTCAATCGCCGCGTGGACGGATTTGCGCAGCCGGCGCATTCCCAACTGGCTGACCGTGCCGGGCTTTGTGGCTGGTGTAGTTACGAATGTTGTGCTGAGCGGCTGGGGCGGATTGAAGACTTCCCTGCTGGGCGCGAGCCTAGGTCTAGCGCTGCTGCTGCCGTTTGTCCTGCTGCGCAGCCTGGGCGCCGGAGATTGGAAGCTGGCCGGAGCTTTGGGAGCATTCACCGGTCCGGGTACGCTGGTGGATCTGCTGCTTGGGTCGGTGTTCGTGGCAGGGGTGATGGCGCTGGCGTTGGTCATTTATCGAAGGCGGTTCATACAAACGGTGCGCAATATCGGCCACATTCTGATTTCATTGGTAACCTTCCGGTTGCCGGGAGCCCAGGTTTCGCTGGACAATCCAGAATCCTTGAAAATTCCGTATGGGGTGGCGCTGGCGCTGACCGTGATTCTCTACGGCGTTGCTCACGTCTGCGGAGTTGTACTATGAAGAGGTTGCCAGTGATAAAGATCGTCATCCGCCGCACTCTTATCCGGGTGGTCTGCGAAAGCAGCGGTGCCGAAATTGCGGAAGCCGCCGCTGTACTGCCGATCATGTTCATGATACTCATTGGCATCTTCTGGTTCGGTCAGGCGTTCAGCATTTACGGAACCATCACGCGCGCGGCGCAGGAGGGGGCGCGGGCAGCGGTGGCTCCCGTTTGCACGACCTGCACAGCCGCTGTCGATCCCTCTACCGCCGCTTACAACGCCGTGGTGAATGCGATCACAGCCGCTCACCTCAACGCCAGCCAACTCCAACAGCCCAGCACACTTCCGCCACTTTGCGCATGCGGAAGTTTGACGACGTCTTGCCCAGGAGGCGGGGCGACGCGGTGCGACAGAAACGAGACTCAGATCTGCGTCCAGGGAATTCGGCACTCCCGGCGCAGAGGGCTGCAGGAAGACTTTATTCAGCTCGCTCCGGTTAGTACCTCACCCGCGAGCCCCGGTGTTTGTGGAGTTTCGGTGAGCTTCCAATATCCTTTCAGCTTCAACCTTCCGTTTACGAGCCTGAACAATCGACAGATCTTGCTGCAGGCACAATCCGCGGCGAGGGCGGAAAGCCAGTGAGACGACACAGGCGAGGCTGGTTCAAATTCGATTGGTTGAAGTTCACGGCGAAGAAATGCCGGCTCGAAGACCGCGGCGGGCAGTTGGTGGAGTTCGCCGTCGCCCTGCCTTTGCTTGTGGTCTTCGTGGTAGGAATTTTTGACTTCAGTGGCGCCTTTACCCTGAAGCAGAAGCTCACCGATGCCGCGCGAGACGCTGCGCGCGTGGCGGCAGCGGACCCGATCACCGATCTCGACTGGACTGTTCCCATGTCGGTGAGCGACGCGTTTTACACGGTGGACAACTCTCTACTGGGAAACCAGATCAATGACTGCGGCATTACCATCAACAATGTATCGGTGACACGGCCTCTGACTTGGACGTTTGCCGCATCCGGAAATAACTGCCCCAGCGCGGGGCTTACGATTTGGATCAATCGCGGGTACTATTTTCCGGTGACCTCGACTCAACCTGCTGCGAGCGATTGTTCGGTTCAGGCGCTCGGGGGCCAGACCGCAGTCATTGCCACCTGCGTCAGCATTCAGTACGGTTACACGTGGAGATTCGGACGGGCCGCCAGCCTGCTGGGATCAACCAACCCGCTCCCCAGCACCATCAGGGTGACCGCGGTTGCGATGAATGAAAATTGAACCGTGCACGAAATTCGCGGAGAGTGAAACGATCACCACCATGAAACCAACTGCGTTTCGCCGATCCCAGATTTCGACTCACCGCCGCCAAGAGCGCGGGGTAACCATGCTGCTGGTCGCACTGGCCATGGTTGCCATCATCTCCATGGCAGCACTCTCGATCGATGTTGCCACGCTTTATGTGAATCGGGAGGAGGCGCAGAGAGCGGCGGACGCGGCTGCTCTTGCCGGGGCCAGAGTGATTTCGCTCTCTGGAATTACGACCAATGCCGGCAATGACGCCACATCGTGGCAAGGTGTGTGCGGGTCTTCGGGGACAGCCACTCAAGTCGCGAAGGCGGTAGCGGCACAAAACGGGATCGGTGGCACCGCGGCAAACACGGTCAATGTCAACTACTCTGCCCAGGGCAGTCTGACGGGTTCCACGGACTGCAGCTCGATCCTGTCCCAGGCCTTCGCTATTAATCCCACAGTCATTGTTCAGGTCCAACGCACGGGACTGCCTACTTTATTTTCCCGGATCTGGTCCCGCAACCCGAATTCGGTAAGCGCCACGGCCGCGGCGGAAGTTTTTAATCCCTCGAGTTCGAATAACATCGCCCCCGGTGGAGACGTCGTCCCGGTGACACCGCATTGTGTAAAGCCGATACTCATCCCCAATCTCGACCCGGCGGGCAGCGGGACCACCCTCGTTGATAAGACGTTCGGTACGATTACGAGCACCAACGTCGTGACCGGAGGCGGAGCCACTCCAGGCATTGGAGAGGGCATCACATTGACGGACTCCTGTTCGTCGGGTACCTGCCCTCCCTCCTCCCCGCCTCCTCTGGGAGGCCATTATGTTCCCGCGCTAATTTCTTCTCCCACGCTAGCCGCAGTTCCCACCTGCGCCACCGACGAATTTCAGAGCGTGGTCGCCGGCTGCGATGAGACTCTGGAGACTACGGTATATGCGTGCGGCACGGCCTATGGAGCGCAGGCCGACCCGAGCATGGATCGTGGCGCGGACATCTCCGCGGCTGTGAAGTGCGTTACCAATATTCCTACGGGCAACGACACGCTCGACGTCTCCAGCTACCCGTTCAAGATCATTGCCGGCTCCGGGAACCCGATCCTATCGGGTGGTCAGACCATTACATCCAGCAACAGCGTTATTACTGTGCCCATCTATGACCAGTCGGACACTTCGCATTATCCCTCCGTCACAATTGTCGGGTTCATGCAGATGTTCGTCAGTGGCGTCGACAGCAGCGGAGACATTAGCGGATATTTGCTGAACGTTGCCGGCTGCGGCAACGACGCGTCGACCACTCTTTCGGCGCCCGGCACTTCGCCCGTGCCGATCCGGCTGATCACTCCTCAATAGGCGTCTGCGATGATTTCAACTTACAGTTCGGGCGAGTCTTCCTCGGGCGGTTGAGGTATATCGGGCCGCCGGGGACCTTCCACTGGACGAGGCGGAACAGGAGGGGCAGGCTCTGCGTCCTCTGGCCGGTCAGGTCTTTCGGGTTCATCAGTATCATCACTACTCTGCACCGGTCCCAGCGGCACTGCCACCCCTTCCCCGCGGGGAGTGAGGATGACGCGATCCAGTTGGGCCGGATTCTTAGCCGAGTTCAAGATCAGAAAATTAAACCTGGAACCGTTCAGCAGATGCGCGAGAACCTCCTGCGCGGGAGCAGGTCCGAGGTCGGCTACTACTTTCTCCTGCTCCGCACCCGCGGGAATGGCGATCTCGGCGCCGGTGCGCTGTTGCACGGCAAACAGCACTTGCGACAGAGTCGCCTTGTTCGACTTGATCGCCAGCAGACCATCATGGAAGGAAACTTCGACCGGCTGCTGGGCCGGGGTGTTATTGGTAATTCGCTCGGCTCCGGTCGTGAAGTTAGCCTGAACCAGACCCGGCCGCATCGACGGCGCGGGAAAATCGTCCAGGCCGCGAGATGCATCCCCGGCTGGACTGCCTAGAACTTTGATGATGACTGTGCGGCCATTGGGAAAAATCTGATACGACTGCGCCCTTTTCAAATCGAGCACCACCCGCGTGACTGGTGGCCGCGACTGGAACAGTCCAACCCGCAGGTCCTTCACTTCCCCCCGATTCACCGACTGGCTGCGTAACTCGTTGCCCGGTACGGCATTGGGAAAGTCCACGACGAGGCGATCCGGCCCGGTGACCACTTGGCTCTCGGGAATGATCCGTTCGCTGGCCTCGACCTCGATTTCCACCGAGTCTTTGCTGCCCAGGACCTTTACCTGCCGAACCTGCGCTTGCCGAGCCTGCCCTTGACGAGATTGGGTCTGACCAGCGGTCTGGCCGTGCAGCAATGGCCCATCGGCGAGCGATAGGCAAAGTCCGGCCACGAGCAGCCCACGCACAACATTTTCCGAAAACTTGTACATGAAACCAGCGCCCGAAACGGTTGTTGCTCAATCCTAGGGCGATTGTAGCAGCGATTGTCAGGTGAGATGGTTACTTAGGTACTAGAACCGCAAAGGACGGAGACTGGCGAAGTGGTGGCGGACTATCCAGCCGATCACTGCCAAGCCGCACACCATCAGCAGCCATGTGCCCGGCTCGGGAACTTCACCGCCGCTACCACCGGTGCTGCAGGGACCCGTTGGTTTCTTCTTGCCCTTGCCGACTGCTTGCAAGGCCTCGGATTCTGCTCTGCCGGTGCCCGGCTTCTTCTTCAATGGACCGCAAACGCCGATGGGCAGAGGCGGCGGATAGACCGGCACCCAGATTCCGCTTCCAAACGGCTCATACAAACTCAAGGGCGGCGCAGCTCCCAGGCTCGGCACTCCGGAGCGGTTCAGCAAGCTGGATTGGTAGGGCACTGAGGGATTTGCGATTGCGAGTCCAAGCGCTGGCAGAACCGGCTGATCGAACTGCAAAGCAGGTGGCTCCGACGCGGACATCACCACCTGTGGAACTTCTTCCACCCGGTTGGCACAGCGGGTGCGCGCCGTGATCTTTCCGTCCGTCAGCACGGTTTCGCCCTTCTTGAGCGTGACCCGGTGTCGAGTCCAATACACCTTGTTGCCAATGCGGTACGAGACGTACGCCGTCCGCGCCAGAACCAGGCGCACAACGCGGGCATGATCGTAGTCGAACCCCGCGTAGTGAGCCGCGACCACCGGATCATGATCCGCCGCCCACTTCAGCTCACGGGCGTCCCTCACACCACCGGGAACGACCGAGTACCGATACACGGTGCGACCTTCTATGGAGCGCAGCGCTTCTTGCTGCGCGTGCAACACCAGGTCGCGGCTGGCTTCGGCGGCTTGCCGCGAAGGCCCCGCTGACTTGGAGGCATGAAAAAGCGACGGACTCAGAAAATGGAGGGCTACCGTGGAGAAGACAACGCATCCCCCAGTCGCAAGCACCCCCGCCAAGACTCGCCGAATCAGGCGATCCAACCGGTGACGGCGAGTCCGGCGCTTCCGGACTATTATCCGATCAATACCCGGTTCTGGTTGATTCTGCAAACTACCTTACCTTTGGCGGCTGAACAGCCTGGGAGTTGAACGGGCTGAACACACTTCGCTACCTTAGCGGAACTGCAGTTGATGTGCCACTGTTAAACGATCAACCTCATGAAAACACGAGGAACTAAAGGCGATGTCGGGCACCATGCTATCAGAGTTGCAGAGATTTGCATCAAAGATGTTACCTCATTGACAGTTGTTGTTCGGGAATGGGTCGCCATTGAAACGGCGGCGAGTTTGGGTAGCAGGATCGTGGCCCAAGATATTCATTTGTCGCCTAGCCGCTGTTGCCAAACGCTTTCAAGTGCAGACGCTTGAGATGCCGGGCGCAAAAGTTTCTGGAGCGACTGTCCTCCGCACAATCGGTTATGTTAAGCTGCGGTCCCGATAGAATTCTCCAGGGAGGAAACATGAAGATTGCTACGCTCATCCTGCTTGCGCTGATGATTATGCTGCCTGCTGTCCCTTCACTTTCGCACCCACCCCAACGGGACGTGCCCGCTGAATTGGAATCGGCAAGGAAACAGTTGCAAGGTGCACGCTACAACCTGGACCGTGCCGGCAGTGACTGGGGCGGCCATAGGGTCGAAGCGATGAAGCATATCGACGAGGCCTTGGGAGAGCTCGGGGAAGCGGAAAAGTGGGCTCGGGAACACCACGGTATGAGATAGCCGGCTGCGGAACGAATTCACCGAACCCTCTGACGTCATGGGGGGATATCCGCCCCGCGAATATTGTGGCGAACCGGACGAATCCAGCTTCCCGTTCGCTATGATGGATCGACATGTCTCTCTATCTCATCACCGGCATTGGCGGCTTCATCGGGTCGTCGCTCGCCCGCGCTCTGCTCGCCCGCGGCGAGCAGGTTCGCGGTGTAGACAACTTCTCCACCGGCAAGCGGGAGAACATCGCCGAGATTCTGCATCGCATCGACTTCCGCGAGGCCGATATCCTCGACCCCGACGCCATGCGCCAGGCCTGCGCCGGCGTCGACTTCGTCCTGCATGAAGCCGCCATTCCTTCCGTGCCAAAATCCGTTCTCGACCCGCTGGGCAGCAATCGCACCAATATCGACGGCACGGTCAACCTGCTGGTAGCCGCCCGCGATGGCCAGGTGAAGCGCGTGGTCTATGCCGCTTCCTCTTCCGCCTACGGCGACACTCCCACCCTGCCCAAGCACGAAGCCATGAAGCCGGACCCGATCTCGCCCTACGCCGTGGCCAAACTGGCGGGAGAACATTACATGGTTTCGTTCTATCGCTGCTATGGCCTGGAAACCGTGTGCCTGCGCTACTTCAACGTCTTCGGACCGCGGCAGGACCCGTCGTCTCCCTACTCCGGCGTACTGGCCAAGTTCATCACCCAAATGCTGCGCGCTGAGCAGCCCACGATTTTCGGCGACGGAGAACAGAGCCGCGACTTCACCTACATCGACAACGTTGTGGACGCCAACCTACTCGCCTGCACCGCTCCAGCGGCCCGCGCCGCGGGACAGGTCTTCAACATCGCCACCGGCCGCAGAATCACGCTCAACCAAACTTTCCAGTCCCTGCAAAGCTTGACCTCGTATGCCGGAAAACCAAAATACGGCGCCGAGCGCGGCGGCGATATCAAACACTCGCTAGCCGACATCACCAAGGCCGAGGCGAATCTAGGCTTCCACCCGACAGTTGACTTCGAACCAGGCCTGCGCCGCACGGTGGACTGGTACCGCGGGACGTGAGTCTACCGCGGTGGGTTCTCAAGTTCACTCACTAACCACAGCGCCGGGGAAGCGACAGCGTTTGCGAAAAAATGTTTTCGCAGGACTTCCTGGGGTTTAATGGGAGAGTCGCAGATTCATGTAAACGCTTTGCCTACTTTAACATACAGTCTCTTCTTAAGTCTGGCTTGTCCGCAGAACCTAGCCAAGAAGTGGCCCTTCGGAATTGATCCCTCGGCCCGCTGGAGAAAACGCAGGCCTTCGCGATGACGCCAGAAGCGAGTTCAATCCAAACTGACCCACTACCCGGGAGGAAGAGGGTTCGCCGAGTTCGCAACGTTTTGCATCGTCTCCCGGCCCGTTCATGTCCCTCCGGCATCTTTTCAGACGCCGGCAACAACTACACACTGGTGGTATGCGACTCCCCCAGTCGAGCCGTCGGCTCCTCTCTATTCCTGTCGTTTCCCTGACGATCCTCATTACTGCTTTCGCCGCCGTTTCCTCATTGAGTGCTCAAGCGGCAACCCAACAGTTGATCTGCTCGCCCTCAAGCCTTGGATTCGGCGCGATCACGGTGCGCACGTCGGAAGCTCAACTCGTCTTTTTGACCAACACTGGGCAAAGTAGCGCCACGATTTCAGCGATCAGCGTGAGCGATTCCGACTTCAAGGTGTCGGGCGTTAGCCTGCCCGTGTCTCTGGCCGCTGGCGAAAGAATCGCCCTGACCGTGACTTTTGCTCCGACAGCAACTGGATCGATCAGCGGAACGGTAACTTTCACCAGCAACTCGTCCAACCCGAGCCTTCAACTTGTGGTCGTAGGCTCCGGTTTGCAGAGTGAAGCTGTGACCGCCGCGCCCTCGAATCTCTCTTTTGGACAGGTTGCGATGGGAACTAAGGCCACGCTTTCAGTCGTGCTGACCAACGTTCGGTCTTGGAACAAGACACTGATTTCGGTCGGGACGACGGGCGGCGCCTTCGCTGTGAGCGGTCCTGCCTTTCCCGTGGTGCTTACCCCAGGGAAAAGCGTTGCGTTGAGCATTACTTTCACTCCGCACGCACCTGGTCTGACCAGCGGAAAGGTCTTTATTTACTCCGGGGTGCGTCTGAACGTACCTTTAACTGGCACCGGCACGACGATCGGGCAACTCAGCCTATCTCCAACTTCCTTGAACTTTGGCAGCGTGGAACTGGGCAAGACGACGGCAGAAACCTCAACCCTGAGCGCCACCGGTGGAAGCGTCACAATCTCTTCCGCCTCCAGCAGCACTTCGCAGTTCGCAATTGCAGGAACCTCATTTCCTCTCACCATCAATGCAGGACAGAGCGTGCCATTGAAGGTAACCTTCACGCCCAAAACGGCGGGGAGTGCTTCAGCTACGCTTACCTTCGTCAGCAACGCCAAGGATTCTAGTGCAACGGAACCAGTGTCGGGTACGGGTTCGGCGCCCTTCGTGACTCTGTCCTGGAGCCCAAGCACGTCTCAGGTTTCGGGCTACAACATCTACCGGGGAACGTCTCCTGGAGCGTATTCGAAAATTAATCCCACCCTGAACCCGAGCACAACGTACACCGACAATTCGGTCACTCCCGGATCGACCTACTACTACGCCGCCACGGCTGTGAATTCCAGCGGGCAAGAGAGCGGGTACTCCACGCCTGTGGAGGTGGCGGTTCCGTAGCCAATCTCGCCGGGGAACCAGGGCGTCTTGTGGAAGCCAGAGTAATAAAGAAATTGCGAACACGCCAGCTGGCAGAGAATACGATCCGCAGAATCGAGTCGGCTGATTTCCGGCCACAGCGCGGTTTCCGTAATCCCTGCACTACCGGCTCGTGCCTGGGCTCTGTCTTGGAGAGCGGGAACTGTTAGACACCAACTTGCTAAAGGGCCCACCGCAGAAGACTCTAGTTGGCTTGACGAGCTTGCGTACTAAAGAATCCGCCTACACCACCGAAATTCAATCGCTGTCGCGCATTCCGGTTACGTTGACTTTCAGTGCTCAGACTCCCGGCAGCCAGTGCCACGCTGACCTTCACCCACAACTGCCCCGCGGCATTGAGAAAATTCCATTACCGTAGTTTTGTGCCAGATCTGTGTTGACGTACACGAAAGACGATGCTTGCGGTCAACCGAAGATTGCTTTGGGGCTGCACTGCACCGGCAGCGTTAAAAAACGACGTGCGCAGATAATCTCCGCTGACGCGGACGGCGAATGGTCCCGAGACAGACTGCTCGACTCCCCCTCCAAGCGCGTAGGAGGGGCGGCCCAACCATCCTTGATAGTAGGCGGTTTTGCTTTGTGGTACTGCTCCGTCGACCAGAGCCGCGCCGCCCAGCGCGTGAACGAAAACTCGGGTTCCTCCGAACTCAATCGGATAGAACACGGGACCAATGTTCGATGTCAGGGCGTACCCAGCGTGTGGCGTGCCCGGGATATTGTGAGTACGGGCGTAAGAGGTATCCAGGAGCGCGCCCCACCGCGAGCTAAAGTCGACGTGTCCACTCAAATCCAAACCGTTCAGGCTCACATGCCGTGCCCCGGGAATCTCCATGGAGAGTTTGCTGTAGCCGAAACTCACAGCATAAGCCGGACCTGTGACTGCAGGAGACGGGTCCTTTTGCATCCAATTTTGCGCCAGAGCAGGCGCAAGCAGCACGAATACAAGAAAGCAGGCCTTCCTCATAGTCTTCATCGCGTTTCTCATTACGTCCTTTCTGATCGGCTGTACGGTTTAGGAGGGGGACCTAAACAAATTGGGAGAGCAAAATACACCGTCGTCGGAAAATGGCTACTGACCTGCAGGAGTCTCGGCGACCTGCTTTTTGTCTGCCTGGCTATAACTTAAGAACGGCGAAAATGGCGTGACCTCGAACGGCATCTTCTCCTTCGGGTACAACAGCGCAACATGGTTTCCACTCATCATCGTTAGCTGATTGCTCCACGGATCCAACTTGATGCGGCTTCCGATAGGAAGAGCGGAGATCTGATCGAGGCGCCGCTTCTCCAAGGGTGGAGCGGAGGTGAAAAGCGCGGCCATCCGAGTGGTGTTGCCATTTGCCATTCGGTTGCCGAGCTGCGCTGTGATCAAATGAGTGAGCGCCGGCGAGCGGTCCTGTAATGCCTTGAGAAACAGCCCTGCACCGCTTAGCTTGTCCTTATAGGGTGAGTTCTCCAGCAACTCGAGAGCCTTGGTGTCGGCAGCTGCCTCGTCTGCTTTGTCCCGCTCGAAATCCAAATGCTGAAAGGCGTCTATATCGGGGAAAAAAAAGCGGTCGGTGAAGGCCAGCCTGGTATCGACGCCGTGGCCCAGCGCGATATGACCAAGTTCGTGAGCCAGGATCATCGCCAAAGATGCTTCGTCCGGCAGTACATCCAGTAGACCGCGACTCACCACAATCGTGTGCCCGATGGTGAACGACTCCAGAGGCAGCGTCAGCAGCACGCGACAGCGCACATCCGGCTCGATTTCCAGCTTGTTCGTGATGATGAGGTTGTTGGTCACGGTCTGCAAGGTCTTGTCCACATCGCCCGTCGGGGCAAGCAGGCCGATCTTCTGCAGATGATCTAAGGCATTGTCTTCCGCCATCCGCTCCCAGGTGCGCTGCGCTTCCACGGGGACATTATCTTTGGGCGCTGGACGATCCTCCACCGAGTTGTCAACTTTAATTTGCGTAAATTCTTCGTCCTGCTTCAGCTGTTCCGGGTCATACGCCCACAGACGCGTCTGGGCCTTGAAATACAAATTGTGGAACAGTGCGCTTCCGCGTTTTGTACCCGACTCCTCGATGTAGATGTAAGCCGGCAGCCACACATCCGGTTGCAGGTTCAATCGCCAACTATCAAAGTGCAGGTAATACATGCGGCTCGAACCACCGGAGTAGGTCCCGTTAAAGCGGACAATATTGAGGTCGCGGTCTTCCACCCAGATTCTTCCGGCAAAGAGGGCTCTCGGCGCCTTTTTCCTGGGTTGGACATCGATCACAAGGCAACGCGCTTCCCCAAGAAACTCGCGCCGCACAAAATTGAAATGGTAATTACTCTTCTGAAAATCTGCATCGAGTATTGCCATCTGCGCGAAACCCTGCGGCAGGAACTTGTACGTCAGACCACCTGAAAACGGATTCGAAAGGTGATGCAGGAATCCTTCGCGCTGTTTCTCGAACAGCGAGTCCCGGGGACCATTATTCATGTCAAAGCGCCCCAGGAAATACTGATCACTGACTGGCTCAACGTCGTGATCCTTGTCTTGGTGAAGATTCTGGATGTAGGTCTCCGCCAGCGGGTGCATACCCTTCATGGTCTCGACAAACTTGCGTTCCCGCTCTATCACTCGATCGACCGTCTGGTCGAAGGAAAGAGCAGCAGCGAGTACCGTGAACGAGTCACTCTTGCTGACACCATAGTTGCCGCGTACGGTTACGAGCGTGGACCCGGTCTGGCTCGGCAACGTGCTGATCGCAAAACTGGCGCTACTGGAACCCGCGGGGATGGTTACGCTGGCCGGAAGCTTCGCCGCCCCAGAGGGCTCCGCTGCTAACGCTACTTCGATGTCAAAAGGAGCCGCCATATTCAGCGTAATTGTGCCACGAAGGCCGTTTCCGCTGGCCACCCTTGACGAACTCAAGCCGAGCGACAAGAGCTCAGGGTTTTCGGCCGCAGCCCCGACCATCGAGGATGCAAGTACCAACAACACGATTGCTCTGAAACTGCGCATGGCGCTCCTTAGGGAAGAAATCTGACAACGTTCTGAACTAGAAACATGCACCGATTCGCCTGCTTTTCTCATGAAGGCGTCTTGAACTTCTTCCTCAGTGGCCGTTCCCGGCTTGCTAGCGCTCCATCGCCTTGGCGCCATCTGGTTTCACAGCTTTGCCCGCTCAGGTAAGGTTTTTGTGCAAGCGCGATGCCACATCCGCTCATTGATGGTGCGCTAGAGGGAGTTCCCTTCGCAATGGCACGGATGAGTGGAATTTGCACAAACGAAAGCATTTAGCTCGCGCTTGAGTTGTCACGGATGGACGCTTGAAATAATTTCTATGGCACGTTAGTAACTTTCTAGAGTCCTGCCGGGCATGCATGGCACTCGGAAGCTGAGAGCAGAACTGAAACTGCATTCACAGGGAAAACATTTTCCTACATGGTCGTTCGAGCCAAGGTGAACTGCGATTCTGAGGAATCGTCGCAGCCTTCAGGTGGCGCGAGACTGCCTTAGGTTGTGTCGAGCAAAGAATCGTGACCTCGTCGCCCCGCCCGGCTCGCAGATAATCCGCGACCTGCTCCGGCATCGACAAGCTGAGAGATTCAATGACTAGGACGATCGTCCTAATCATCGTCCGGGGCCATCGCAGAATCGCGGCGATTCAGGAAGAAACTTTGATCATACTCCGAAGAAATGGATTGAAACGTGCGCGGCGATTGCCCGTATGTCTTGAAGTCAAAGAAATCAGAAAGCGAATACGGGCACATCTGCGTATTGCAACCGGGCCCGTTAGGGCCGTCTGGGGCGAAGTAGTCCGCGTAGTGGTATTGCGGATTGATCTCACCTAAAGGGGACCCATTTGACCCGAAGACATATTCGATGAAGTTGAGGATGCTCCCGAAGTCGTGACAGTAAGGATAGGCTTGTGCGGCGGGGCACGAAGTCGGCAAGTTATTGGGGTCGGCGACAGGACCCGAGACGTAGCCCGCCGGTGTGTATGCTGAAACCACCAGCAGCGGCACCCGGAACCCGTACACGTACTCGGAACCCCGACTGCCGTTTGTGCTGGGCGGATACCCGCTACACACTCCGCTGGCGTTGCAGTTCAAGGGCAGGACATGGTCATAGTAGCCACCCCAGTCGTCCCAGGTGATCAGGATGGCGGTATCGTTCCAATAGCCGGACTTGCCACTGGCTTGGTCCGAATCGCAGTTGGTGTTTTTGCCGATTGCATCCACGATGTCCGCAACCCAGGACGCCCCGTATCCCATGTTGCCCGGGTTCTGCGAATCCCCTCCATGATCAGACCATTGGCCCTCGGGGATTACCCAGGAGACGTTCTTAAGCCCACAGTTTGAAATATCGTTGAAGATCTGCGCCGGGTTGCCGTCGAAGACCCCCCCGTTCACACCTTTGCCGTTGAAATAGTCACCCGTGCAGCTACCGTTTTGGGGCACACAAATTTTGTCCAGTGCATTGGGCGCGGTCCACAGCCAGGTCTTGGAACCGCCGTCGTAATAGGTCCACGTAATGTTCGGGTTGCCATTGAATTGCTGGTTCAGAAACAGGTCTGGCAAACTGCGGTGGTCATAACAAGGGAAGCCCGGACTTGCATTCGGCGGGTCGGGAGGGGTGTAACATGCCCGTTTTGTGCAATCCCCGGACTCGACCCCGGACCAACTGGTCTGGCCGACATAGGTATCGGAGGCGGCAATACATCCGTTTACTCCATTATTGGAAGGAATGAAGGCGTTCTCAGCGGCGAACCACTCCCACCAGAGATTGTTGTTGTCGTTTGGGTCGTTGTAATAGGTCGGCGCCGAAGTCCCAGAAAATATGAACTGGTGCGCGGGGAAGCTTGGCCCTTGGTTGGTTTGAAACATGTAGTTGGCGAATCCATAGTTGGTGGCGATGTCGAAGTAGGGTTGAGAGCTCTGGCCGGGCGTTGCCGAGACGTACACGTATTCGGGATTTGCTGGCACCTGGCATCCGCCGTAAACACTGACGCCCTCGTTGAGAGCCCCGTCCATCTTGCCGGTCTCGTACATTGCCAGCCACGCCTGGTGAGTGTGTTGTAGGTTGTAACAGTCCGAAAGAGGCCGTGGCTGCAATGGGACCTGATTCGGACTCCCTTGCACATAGCCCCAGCTTCGAAGGTTGACGCCGTGCTCGAACGTTGGATTGCTCCCAAACAGGTTGTCTGGCGCGCGATTCTCCTGGAAAATCACAATCACATGTTGGAACGGCGTGTTGTTTCTTTGGGATGAAGACGGGTTATTGGTAGAACATGCGAAAGTCGCCACGAGGGCCGCGAACAACAAAACAATCTTAGAAGCGAGATTCATTCGTAATCGGCCTATTTGTGACGAATGACGTTCCGTGTGCGTAAACCCGAGATGAAGACAAGAGTTGCAATTTTAGTTTATCGCCCGAATAGGGCGGGCCACTCCAGTTGGTCAGCGAATGATGTCCACTGCCCCGTCGTAATCCGTCCCCGAAATGTCGGCGGTGTCAGGAAGATTTCGAGCGAACTGCGGCATGCACTCAAAAACTGCTTGATACCGCCTACACTGTCTCCAGCCTGCAACCAAAGCCCTGAGGCAAAGAAAAACCAACTCTAAAAAGCGGCTTCTTAATTTTCTTTCCAAATCGCTTAGTGGATCACTCCACTGTGAAGGTTGCAGCGTAACCCGCCTCGGGTGCGGATGATGACATTCTTGCTTGTGTGTGCACGCAGAATCTCTTATTGCTGGTCGGAGTGCGGCTTGGGATGGTCACCTTCACCGATCCGGTGGTCGCGCCGCTCGGTACGGTGGTCTGGATTTGAACGCTCGAGACTGCGGTGAAAGGAGCCGGGATACCATTAAAGCTGACGCCGGTCGCGGCCGTAAAATCCGCTTCCGGGATTTGGATGGTCGCTCCCACCGCACCGGTGGTGGGCAGTGTTTCCACGAACCAGCCCAGAGGGTGCCGCACTCCGTGTGGGCAATGATCCTACTGCACTAAAACACGCCGATCCGTCCTTCGTGAACCAGCCCTATGTATCGGCAACCGGAGCCGGGCAATACAACAATTCGGACTCCGGGCTCCGTTTGACCTTGGCGCCTACGTGTATGCCGGAAAAAGCGGGAGTGCGCCGAACCCGCCAGCTGGATTGACTTTCACAGTCCGTTAAGAGTAAACGGCGGGGAAATCCATTGCGGCAAGCTTTGTAGCAGTTGCTGGCGTGTCAATGGCCGATTCTTGAGCAAAATCGGTGGTAGAAAATTGATTTCGGCGCCGCATCCGCGCGCGGGAGAGATCTCGGCATCGCGGAGCATCAAGTATTGCGCAAGCAACTCCATGCTCGGACAGGCCTTCTTTACGTTTTGAGCGCTTCCTTGCGACGCCAGGAAGAAAACAAAAGCGAGTGCACTGCCGATGAATTTCATTTCAGCCTCTTTCGTCGGGGATTCTTTCGGGACCGGACCTCATCTTCTGCACCACTCTGTTCCGCAAGGTCACGCAGCCGTTCGAGGGCGGTGGACCAATACCGCTCGTATTTCGCAATCCACGGGGTCAGTCCGGCGGCCAGGGCATCCGGCTCCAGTTGGTAAATCTGCTGGCGACCCTGACGCGTTGCGGATACCAGGCCCGCTGCCCGCAGGCTCATCAGGTGTTTGGAGATGCCGGATGGGACCAGGTCGGGGAACTCAGTGGCCAATTGGCCAACCGTTAAGGAGCCACGTTCGGCCAGGATATCGAGGATGAGCCGGCGCGTAGGGTCGCCCAGGATCCTGAACAAAGCATCAGTGTTGCTGTGCATCACCTGCGCTCACCAGGTCGGCCAACCGGTCGAGAACCCGGTGGAGATCGGCACCCCGCTCATAATCCCGTACCGTGTCAGCCCAGTCCGAACGGCCTATGGCCTCGAATCCATCATGAATGAGCGTGACCCGAGTGCCGGTAGCGCTGGGAGCAAGCGTGATGACTAATCGCGCCGGATTCTGCCACCCAGTGCCCTCCTCGAGCCAGGACAGAATCAAGCTTCTCTCTGGCTCCAATTCCAGCACAGTACCGCTGATCCAGGTCTCATCATCCGGTCCGAGAAAGCGGTATGCGCCGCCGACCCGCAAATCAATCTCAATGTTGGAACTGATCCAGAGGCGCAGTGCCTCCTGGGTTGCCAAGTAGCGCCAGACTGTACTCGGCGCAGCTTGGATTTCGATGGAGCGGATGACTTGCTGCATACAATCCTCCAAATGCATTACCCTCCAGTAATACATTACTGTATAGTAATGCTTTGGGGATGTCAACTGTGGCTGTAGAAGGGTTTTTGCCCCGACACTTCGGGATAAACCCTACATGGTATTTGCACTCCCACTTCGTATGGCTTAGGCTTTCCAACTCGTCCATCGCAAAACTCCTTTTCGTGCGCTTGGCGGCTCACGTCTGGGAGTTTCCGCGATGGACTCCTGGATCTGTCAAACTTCTACTGCCTCCCCGGCAGAGCCGGGGGGTCTCTCTTCGTACTAGGTTGTAAATGACCCCTTTTGTCGCCTAGTCGTGGGCCGCGTCGTTTGGTGACGAAGGGGAAGTCGGCGTGGAAGCGGGCTGTGCAGCCGCTGGGGCAGTTGCAGTGGCTCCTTCCGGAACGGAAGCGTCTTGCTTGGTAGCGGCCGCAGCCTGATTGACAGCAGCAGCCTTCGCCGTTTGAGCCTCGAGTGCGGCTCTGGTTTCGGCTTGCCGGTACATGGCAGCCCGACGTGCCTCCAGGTCTTCGCGGGAGTGAGCAGCGGCGTTCAACTGCTCGAATTGCTTGTCGAGATCTGACAGCATCAAGGTCCACATCTCAAGATTGGCCTTAGCGGCGGAATCCTTGGAACCGCTGGCAGCAGTCTTTGCCTGCATTTGCTTCAACAATGCATGCATTTTGGCGAGGGTGTTGCGCATTTCCTCGACGCGCTGATGGGTCGCGGTTTGAGCGTGCGCGTTCTCCATCAAACCGGCGACATTGCTTTTTGCGACAACCGAGCGGGAGCGAGCGCTGGAGCTTGGGCCAGCCTGCGCCCACATCGTTGTCCCTCCGAGAATCACAAGAGCGACAGCTGCGGTTCTGAACATCATCACAACCTCCTTGGCGAGTCAGAGTCGATTAAGAATCGACAGATTGCAGGAATATTTTTCCAGCATGCTGCCTGCGCAGCAAATCCCTCTTTTTGATTGGTACATGGCCTCGAATCTCTTCGAGGGAGAATTGAATTTGGAGGAGGTTCAATCTACTACAAGTCCGTCGGCGCGAAATTTCCCGATAACTACAGTAACCCGGTCTCCGCTCTTGACATATCCACCTTTGTTCGAAAACAACATCCAATAAGTTCTTCCTGCTTGCGGCGTGCTGCTTTGCCGCAACTTGCCCACTTTGTCCATTTGCGGGACAACCAGCTTCACGTGGGCACGCTCATCGATCAACGAGGGTTCCAGCTTGTTGTCGTTCAGGGTTTTTGCTTTGTCAGCGTCCAGGATTTTGTATGTAAAACGAATCACTTCGCCCGATTCGGCTGACTTTACTGAGAGATCATCCACACCCCACGCGATCCGGTAGTAGGTTCCAGCACGCCCCGCGAAACGATCAGGATGATAGCGTGAGGCTTTAGGTGAGGCAGGTTTGGCCGTCTGAGAAGGGTTCGAGCTCGCCGCTCCGTCGCTTTTCGCATCGCTCGAAGCAGGAGTGGCATTCTGTCCAAACAAAACGGCGCTGAGCACTACGCTGGCAAATATCGCGGACCAATTCATAGGATTATTGTCGCTACCCAAGCGCTTCTGCGGTCTTTCAGTGAAAACGATGCTGCTCGCGAGTTGCACATCGAGAGCAGCATCGTAGTCAGCCTTTGTTATCGGCCCGGCATATTACTGCGCCGTGCCGTTCAGGGTTGAGGTTTGTGTTCCAGCTGCATCAGTGACCGAAACGGTGGCTGGTTTGCTACCGGCTGTTTGAGACGTTTGCGGCTGGAACTGCACGGTGATGGTGCAGGTCTGGCCAGGATTCAGCGTAGTGTTGCCGACCAGTTGCCCGCCGCCCGCGGCTCCGCAGGTGGAGAGCGCCGGCCGGAGTGTGTAATTAGCGACATTCGCGGCGGTGCCAGCGAGGGTTCCGTGCCCGATACCAGTCAGCGGCACGTTACCCGTGTTAGTGAGCGTAAAGGCCTGGGCCGGATCCAGAATATTCCGGCCGTCGTTCATCCGCTGGTTCATCACGTGAAGCCGCTCGACTCTCACAGTCCAGTAGCCAGTGGTGCCGTGGACTGGATGGTCGTTGTGCTCAACCTCGATACGATTCGGCGGCAGATCATTCCGAACCTGACGCAACGGTATTTCGGTAGTCGAGAAGGTCTGGAGTATAAACTGGCAGTCGTGGAGGCGGGTAAAACACCGCGCACCATTTACTCCTCTGACGTCGACTTCCCCAGCGGCAGCGGTGGCAGCTTCGATTCGCGAATGAGTATTTTCGGACCTCTGTCGGACAGCGGTGAGGCGAGCTACGGGCGCAGATCAATCCACGACGCGGGGCGATTGGAAGATAGCATTTCGGGTTTGGTATGGTTCCCTATCATCCAATACGGCGCACAGGATGCACCCTGGATGCTGCTGTTGCAACATCGAACCACGCCACTCCAGACCATTGCGGCAGAAATCTGGCGCAGAAACATATTGACCGGCGGTTTCGTCCTTTTGTTGCTCACGACTGATATGGTTCTGATCGTCGTAGCTAGCAGGCGAGCACACAACTTAGCCAAACTGCAGTTGAACTTTGTGGCATCAGTCTCTCACGAATTGCTCACTCCGCTCGCCACCATTTATTGCTCGGGTCAGAACGCGATGGACGGTCTACTGCAGAAAAGGGAGGATCTCATTGAACACGGATCTATTGTTACGACTCAGACGCGTCAACTCATCGACTTAGTTCGGGAGATTTTGTTGTTTGCTTCTACTAACAGTGGCGGTCAACGCTATAGCTTGCGGTCGCTGACCGTGTCGGAACTTCTTCAATCTGTCCGCAAGGACGTCGCTGTGCTTGTCGAAGGAGGCGGTTTTACTGTCGAAGAGCACATCGAGCCTGATCTTCCGCCTGTTCTCGGCGATCTGCGAGCGCTCTCTCATTGTTTGCAGAATTTGATCGCGAATGCAGTTAAATATAGCGGCAAGAGCCGCTGGCTGGGCATCTCCGCTTCGCGCCGTTACATAGGAACGCGTGAGGAAGAGGTTCAGATTAGCGTCGAGGATCGGGGAGTGGGTATCTCCCCGTCGGACTTGGCGCGCATTTTTGAGCCGTTTTATCGCAGCGCAAAAAGTGTAGACGCACAGGTTCACGGAACTGGCTTGGGCCTGGCCGTGGCGAAGCGCATCGCGGAGGCAATGGGGGGACGATTATCTGTTTCAAGCGGAGGAGGTGGGTAGTATTTTTACCGTGCATCTAACGGTGGCGAAGCAGGGGGCGGCAGCGAACGAGCGGCAGCCGCAGTTATTCCAAAGGGTCACAGGGCTCACAAAATGAATGAAAATATCCTAGTTGTAGAAGACGAACAGGCATTACGAAGTGCACTTGGGGTCCGCCTTCGCTCCGAAGGTTACGTTGTCGATATGGCGGAGGACGGGCAGGCGGGACTGGAGAAGGCTAGTAACTTACCCTTCGACTTAATCATTCTCGATGTGATGTTGCCGTACCAAAACGGTTTGGATGTTTGTCGGAACATTCGTCAAATGGGACTGGCCACGCCGATCTTGATGCTGACGGTAAAAGACCAGGTTATTGATAAAGTCGTTGGCCTCAAACTTGGCGCTGACGATTACATGACAAAGCCGTTTGACGCGGCGGAATTGGTTGCTCGCATCGAAGCTCTGTTACGCCGGGCGCCAAGCCACGCTGGCCATGGTGTCTATCACTTCGGCTCGATTGTGGTGGATCTCCCGCGGGCCGAGGTTACTCGCGATGGAAAACCGGTCTATCTAACCGCTCGTGAGTTTCAGCTTCTCTGTTACCTGATGGAGCGGGCTGGCAGTACGATCCCTCGATCTGAACTTCTGCGTTCGGTTTGGGGTTACGACTCTGATGTATTTACTCGAACGGTAGATTCCCACATTGCCAGCCTGAGACAGAAGTTAGGCGAAGATCCAAAGCGGCCGGAGTTAATTCTGACGGTCTTTGGCGTAGGCTACAAGTTGGCTGGCGCCGGTGTTCGTCGGCAGAAGGTCTGACGTCAAATTCATTGCGACAGTTGGCTTGGCCCAAAAATTGAGAGTATGTTCTCCTCGTTCTGATAAGAGCGTCAATCCCATACACTCCAGGAAGTTGCAATTCTTGAACTCCATTTTTTGGGAAGCAGCGCCTTTCGTGCGATCGTTGTCATGCTGCTCCACGGAGGTGCTCTGTTCTCGCTGCTATCTCTACCCTCAACTGGCACTCGCCCACCGCGCACAGGCCATGCGAGTACCATCAAGCCTTTGAGAAGTGCTTGCGCCTTAACCGAAGGTGCGTCCTTTGTCTTCCCTCCGCCGATTAAGGAACCAGCGCGAGCGCTTTCAGGTGGCCAAGCAACTGGGCCGTGTCGACCGGCTTGAACATATAGGCATCGCAGAGTGCCCGGAAAGATTCGACAACGTTCTTCACATCGTCGAGCGCCGTGATCATGATGATCTTCGCTCCCGAAGTAGAGAGCGTACCGCCAGCCTCTTCCAGTGCGCGGATCTCCGAGACCGCCGCCTTCCCATCCTTTTCCGGCATCATGATGTCCATACAGATAAGGTCGTAGGCTCGCCCATTCTGCTTCGCTAAGCGGAAGGCCTCGACGGCCTCTTTGCCGTTGACCGCCACGTGACATTCGCCGAAGCGGGAGAGAAATGTTTGCAGCAAGAGCCGGCTGGTGAAATCATCCTCAACGATTAGCGTATACATCGTAGCCCTTCCTTCCTGGTGCTGGCTTAAGCCCAGCCGGACTGCCTCAGAATAGCTTTGAGCCGCCCGAATTCTTTCTCCACCGACCCCAGCAGCGCGGCCGCGCGCGACAGCTCTCCGTCGGTCGCCGCTTGCTGGATCAGGAGGGTTAGTTCATTCAAACCTGGAGCCGAGACGGTGGCGGCCGCTCCCTTCACCGTGTGTGCCTGCACGCTGGCGCCACGAGCATCTCCCTGCTCGATCAGTTGCTTCAATTTCTGCAGTTGTGCCGGCGCATCGCTCAGAAATCCTGCAACGATGGTTCGGGCGAGTGCCTGGTCGCCAGAAAGACGAGCCACCAGTTCCTTCTCTCGGAAAACTTCTCGAGTGGGACAAGAATCGCTGACTGCGAGACGCACCGGTTGGTGCTGGGCAGGCCGCCCGAGCCATTTCGGCAAGATTTCATCTAATTGCCGGGGCTCGATTGGTTTGGCAACATAGTCGTTCATACCCTCCGCAATGCACTTCTCGCGGTCCCCCATCATGGCGTGAGCCGTCAGAGCGATGATCGGAATCTCCGGATTGCCCAGACCGTTCGAGGTGTGTCGGATGCGACGCGCTGTCTCGTAGCCGTCCATTCCTGGCATTTCGCAATCCAGCAGGATGATGTCGTAATTCGCCCGTCGCAGTGCCTCAAGAGCTTCCTGACCATTTCCCACGGTATCCGCCTGGTACCCGAGTTTGCGCAGAATGGCTAAAGCGACCTGTTGATTCGACGGGTTATCCTCGACCACCAGAATTCGGGCTGCGGGATTGCCGGGAGAGGTAGTCGGGGACGTCGAGGAGATTTCCGTCACCGCCGCAGGCTGAGGTCTTCTGACTCGCAACGCCAGCGCCAACGCCTCATGCAGGGACGACTCCCATATCGGTTTTGACAATCGCCCTGCGAATCCAGACTTTTTCAGGAGATCAGGGTCGTTTTCCTGGCCGAGTGGGGACATGAGCAGGAGCGCCATTCCCTTCAGTTCCGGGTCCGCCGCAATTCGCTTCCCAACTTCCATCCCATCGTTTTCAGGCATCTTCCCGTCCAGCAGAACAACTTGGAAGGGGTCTGAGGCCCGGACCGCGGACTGGAGTGCGGCCACGGCTGAATTTGCGTCTCCGGCCTCTTCGCTGCGACAACCGCAGTTGTTCAGAAGCGTATGCAAGAGCGCGCGGTTGGCAGCGTTGTCATCGACCACGAGCACTTTGGGCGCTTGCAGACTCAAATCAAATTTCGTCAGTGGCGTAGCGGCCTCGGGTTGCTTCTCTAATGCAATGGTGAACCAGAATGTAGCCCCCTTCCCGCGAGCGCTGTGAGCGCCGATTCGCCCTCCCATCATCTCGACCAATTGCTTGGAGATGGTCAAGCCCAAGCCCGTCCCGCCATACTTGCGCGTCGTGGACCCGTCGGCCTGCACGAAGGGCTCGAACAGGAATGAAGCCTGGTCCTCTGGGAAGCCGACGCCCGTATCTTTGACGCGGAAGCGCAGGATCGCAGCACCCTTGTGTTCGGCCTCGAATTCCACGGTAAGGGAAATCTCACCCGCGGGCGTGAACTTGACGGAGTTGGCCAGCAGATTGACCAGAGTCTGACGCAAACGGCCGGGATCGCCCCTGAGCGCCCGAGGAACTTCACCAGCGACTTCGCAAATGAGCTCCAGTCCCTTGCGATGCGCCTCGACCGCCACCATCTCCACGGCTTCCCGCAGGGGAACATGTACATCAAAATCCGCGATCTCCAGCGTCAGCTTTCGGGCTTCGATCTTGGAGAAATCGAGAATGTCGTTGATAACTGTCAGCAGAGTCTTGCCGCTGGAGTTGGCGATCTCGGCATACTGCTGCTGTTCGGGGGTGAGCGACGTACCCAGAAGGAGTGAGGTCATGCCGATCACTCCATTCATGGGAGTGCGGATTTCATGACTCATGTTGGCGAGGAATCGGCTCTTGGCGCGGTTGGCCGATTCCGCCGCATCTTTGGCTCTCCTGATTTCCTGCTCGATCCGCTTGCGCTCTGTGATCTCGATGCAGGAGCCTTCCACCAGCGGCGGGCCCGCATCGTTCTCCACCCAGATCAGGTTTGCCAGCAGCCACACTCCCTCCCCGTCTTTCCGCTTGATACACACCTCGTGATTGGCAAGAATTTTGTCTCGCTTCAAGCGCTCCCACCTGCGTTCGGCGCCGGCCAGGTCAAAAAAGAAGTCCGCTCGGCGAAGACCCACCAGTTCATGGCGCGACGAATAACCGAACATCGCGGCGCACGCGTCGTTGGCGTCGATGAGGACTCCGTCCTCCGAATAGCGGAAAATTCCGGCCAGGTTGCGCTCAAACATCAGGCGGTAATGCTCCTCCGATGCCTGCAGAGCTTTCTCCGTCCGCTTACGGGAGATGATGTCGAGCACCGATGCAATGATGCCTGTGACCTCACCGAGGTCAGACCGGAGGGGGATATTGCTGCAAACCCAATATTGTTCGCCGGCCGCCGGACGAACAGTTCCGTGAATTTCGACGTCGAGTATGGGCTCGCCGCGCTCTAAGACCTGGTCCCAGATTTTGACCAGTTGGGTGGCCAGATTGGGCAGCAAGTCGACTATTTTTCTGCCGATGGCTTGCTCTGCGGATAAACCGCTCACGGCGGCCAAACGCTCATTGATGCGGAGTACGCGAGACTCGCGATCCATAAAGACGAGGCCCACGGGGGCATGCTTGTAGATCTGTTCAATTTCAGCCACGTGTTTCCGCACTTCGTGTTCCTGTTTGTGCAGCGCTTCCTGGGCGACCCGGCGATCGCTCACGTCCTCCTTGATCGCGATGTAATTGCTGATGGCGTTGTCGGGGTCTCGTACCGGCGTAATCGTCATCTTCTCGGTGTAGAAGGTGCCGTCCTTGCGCCGATTGATGAGTTCTCCTCGCCAGATATTTCCGGCAGTAATGGTGTTCCACAAATCCCGGTAGTATGCCGGGCTCTGTCGCCCGGATTTCAGAAAGCCAGGTTTCTGGCCGATCGCTTCGTGCACGGTGTAACCAGTAATCTTGGTGAATGCGGGGTTGGCATATTGAATCCGCGCGTCGGTATCGGTAATCACGATGGCTTCCCCCGCCTGCTCCATCGCAGTAATCAGGAGGGCCAAATTGGCCTGGCTAAGGCAGGTGGGCGCAGCAATGGTTGCACTGGCCCCAGCGCCGTTGTTCTGCGAAGTACTCATTGGGTGTCCCCGGTCGAGACTCGCATGACGGTTTGAAGCTGCCTGTTTCTTCTCGGCCATGCCATTCCTTTACTTAACCAGCTTGTGGATCACCGAAATCAGCTGTTCGGCATTGAAAGGCTTCACGATCCAACCTGTGGCCCCGGCCTTGCGCCCCTCATCTTTCTTTTGCGCTTGCGATTCCGTCGTCAACATCAGAATGGGAATGAAGGAGTATCCCGGCAACTTGCGAGCGGCGGTAATCAGCCCAATGCCATCGAGGTTCGGCATGTTGAGATCGGTGATGATCATGTCGAACTTGTCTTTGCCGGCCCGGGCGAGGCCATCCTTGCCATCGACCGCGTCTACCACTTCATAGCCGGCATTACGCAGGGTGAAACCGACCATCTGGCGGATGCTGGCAGAATCATCCACAGCCAGAATTTTCTTCATCTCATCCTCCTCGCTCCTCACTAAGAAAAGGATTCCATCTCGCCCTGGCGAACCTTTCTTGGCTTAGAACAGTTCCACGGCATTGCCCGCAAACGACTGCTGCGCCATCGGCAAAGCCGTCCCATGAAGCGCAGCGCTCATTACCGTGCGCTCAATTTCCGTCGTATAAAACGAAGAGAGCCAGCCCTCGACATCGGCCGCATTGCAGCGCTCCGCGGTGTAGGCGTCGTTCTTCTCCCACTCGCGAGCCAGGCCTTCGGTTTGCCCCAGCACGGAATCGAGATGGCCAAAGCAGAGTTCCAGCCGATTTCCGGTGGCCGCAACCTCCGCCAGATGGGCCTGCATGCTCTGGGTAATGGCTTGCATCTGCGCGGCTTCGTCGGCCACAAAGGCGGCGGCGGCGCGCACGCTGTCGAGAGCGGTCCTGGTCTCGGACTGGTCGGCGCGCAGCTTCTGACAACTGGCTTCAGAAAACACTTCCATCAACGCGCTCGTACGCTGGACCATGCCAAGGATCTCGGTGAGAGCGAGCTGGGATTGTTTCGCAATCGCATTCCACTCCTCCGACACTTCCTTAATCAGCCTGGCGATGCCCGCGACCACAGCACCCCGCTCCCCCAGTCGCTGGGCCTCAATGAGCGAATTGAACATGAGGATTTGCAGGCGGCCCCGAATCGCCTGGGCGCGCTGCAAATGGGCGTTGACCAGTTCCATCAGGCTGGAAAGTCCGCCCAGCGTACCTTGCATTCGTCCGCTATACTCCTGGCTTTTCTGTTGCAGCAGTTCGATGTGCGCCAGTTCAGCGGAGAGTTCCTGCTCCTGACGGAGCACGTTGAGGCCGATACCGGCAACACCGGAGGCGCTGAGCTGCTGGATGCCGTCCATGCATCTGCGCACCTGCGAGGTCCAGTGTGCCACCGCCTCCCGAATGGTCTTTAGTTGCAGGATCTGAATCTTCAAGCCGGCGTGCGCGGCGGCAAAATCATCGCCGCGCGATTGGTCGCTGATTCGCGACGCGATCAAGCCAAGCGCCTCCTGCACGTGCTCGATTTGCTGGCGGGTAATATCGTGGGCCTGGATGGCGGCAACCACCCCGGCGGTTTGCTGCGCGGTCTGCTCCGCGCATTGCCGGAACTGCGCGGGAACTTCAGCCTGCTGGCTCAGGCCAGCCTCGATCACCCGCAAAGTCTTCCCAATATCATCTTCCATGCGGGTGAGTTCACTGCCTAGCCGTGGCAAGGTCGAGGCCAGATCGTCTCTGGTCTCCGCAATCGACTGATGGCGGCTCTGCGTGTCCCGGGCGAGCTCCATGGCCTGCTGGGCTAACGATTTCGAAAAGAAAGATAATTCCTGGGCCAACAGCTGGAAGTTGCCACCGGCGCTGCCCAGATGCGCGACCTCGACGTTCGTCAGGACGCTGAGCGCGCGCAGATGGCTAGCGATGGCTTCCTGACTCTGGGTGACGCGGATCAATTGGCGCAGCAACTTTTCTTCCTCCCGCAGCGTCCCCTGGATGGTGGTGGCCGCCTCCAGCCGGCGTCCGAGAAAATCTTTCACCGTCAGGCACAACGGTTGCACGCTTGCCAGAACGCTGCCCATGCTCTCCTTCTCGATGCAACCGACAATGGCCGCCGCCTGTTTCAAGATCGTATCCGCCTGGCTGGCAAGGCTCTTGAAGGCACGCGAGACGGCTTCGATCTCGACCTCGCTGGAGCGTGCCAGGCGCTCCAGATCGGCCCCGGCGCTGGCCAGCACCGTGAGATACTCCGCTTTGGGATCGGAGCTCAGCGTGACTGGTGGTGCCGCCTCCATTCGTATTTCTCTCCTTCAGTTAGCATGCTTGAGAATCGCTCTGGCGATCGAAGGCAAGGGCAGCACCTGCTCCACCGCATCCCGTTTGATGGCCTCATGCGGCATGCCGAAGACCACGCACGTCTCCTCATTCTGCGCAATGGTGATCGCTCCCGCCTCTTTCATTTCCAGCATGCCGTTGGCTCCGTCATCCCCCATTCCAGTCATGATCACGCCGACCGCGTTTTGTCCCGCATAGCGGGCGGCGGAACGGAACAGCACGTCGACCGAGGGACGGTGGCGGCAGACCAGCGGCCCGTCTTTGATGTCGACGAAGTAGCGGGCGCCGCTACGCTTCAGCAGCATGTGGTGATTGCCGGGCGCAATCAAGGCGCGCCCGCGCAACACAGTGTCGTTGGCCTCCGCCTCCTTGACAGAGATTTCGCACAAGCTGTCCAGCCGCTTGGCGAAGGCCCGGGTAAACATTTCCGGCATGTGCTGCACGATCACCATGCCGGGAGCGTCCGGGGGCAGAGCTTCGAGCAGAACCCTGAGGGCTTCGGTGCCGCCCGTCGAGGCTCCGATGGCCACGATCTTTTCTGTGGTCGCAATCATGGCGCCGGTGGCGCGGGAGAGAACCGAGTCGGCGGTCAGCTTGGGTTCGACCTTGTGCCTGGAGGAAGGACGGATGCGGGCCGCGGCCGCCGCCTTCACCGCCTGGCAGAGCATGACGTGAGATTCTTCCAGGAACTGCCTGCTGCCCAAACGCGGTTTCGTAATGATCTCGACCGCCCCGTACTCCAGCGCTTTGAGCGTGCTTTGCGCACCCTCTTCCGCCAGGCTCGAACAGATCACTACGGGGATGGGGTGCTGCGCCATGATCTTCTGCGGGAAGGTCAGGCCATCCATGCGCGGCATCTCGATGTCGAGCGTGATGACGTCGGGCACTTGCTCGGCAATGCGGTCCGCCGCCACAAAGGGATCGCCGGCGGTGCCGATGACTTCGATTTCCGGATCGGAGGAGAGCACATCCGTCAAGGTCTGGCGAACCAGCGCCGAGTCGTCCACGATCAGGACTTTAGTTTTCGCGGTGCTCATGGCTCAGCCTTCATTCCTGCCTCTTCATCCTGCCCTCATGGCTTCTGCTCTTCCGGCGTTAAATGGGAGAGGCGGCGAAGCAGCACTTCACCGGTCCCGGTATGGAATTGAATGGTGCGCCCGACCGAGCCTCCCACGTCGGATGCCAGCACGGTGAAGTTCCGGTCACGCAGAACCTCGAGTGCGGTGTGCCAGTTCTGGTGGCCCACCGTCGCCTTCCAGGAAAGATCGGAGTTCACCGGCAGCACATCCGCTCCGCCAAAGACCTTAATCTGTACTTCGCCGCGCAGGGCGCCAAAGCTTTCCGAATTGCCGGGCCAGATCGGTGATGGCGAAATCGACGTAGCGGTAGCCTTCCGCATCCCGGACGCCCGGCGGACAGCGCGGCAACACTCCGTGGCAGAGCGCGCCGATGCCCAGCCGCGGGCTCCAGAAGGTGACCCCGACGCAGGAACCCAGAACCGTCTTCAGAATGGCGGGGCTGCGAGCCAGATGGATCTCGCCCGGCTGCAGGTAAATCTCCGGAACTTCAGTCTCGATTTCGGCCATCGGCTTTCCTGTAGAGCGCGGGAGCGACCGCCACCAGCGGCACATCCATATGGTGCAGACTCTCGGAGTGGCCCACGAAGATGTAGCCGCCTTCCGCCAGCTGGCGGCTGAACTTGTGGAACAGCCGCTCCTGGGTGGGCCGGTCGAAGTAAATGATCACGTTGCGACAGAAGATGGCATCGGCCAGTTCCGGCATCCCGAATTCCTCCATCAGGTTCAGGCGCCGGAATTCGATCATCTGGCGCAACTCCGGAATCACTCGCAACAGCTTGGACTCGCGATCGCGGCTGCGCATGAAGTATTTGCGCTGCAGTTCGGCCGGCACCGGACGCACCACCTCGGCGGGAAAGACTCCGAGTTCGGCCTTGGCCAAGGCTCGAGTCGAGATGTCGGTGGCGAGAATGCGGAAACGGAAGCCAGCGTGCGACTCCCCGTACTGGCTCAACACGATGGCCAGGGTGTAGGGTTCTTCTCCGGTCGAGCAGCCCGCGCTCCAGATCATCACTTCCCGGGCATTCCGATCTCCGGCGGTGAGTTCCGGGAGCACGGTGGTTACCAGAAAATCGAAATGCGTCTTCTCGCGGAAGAAGTCGGTCTTGTTGGTGGTGACGGCATCGATCAGGTGGACCATCTCCTCGGCATCGTGGCCATTGCCTTCGAAGAGGTAGTCGCAATACTCCCGGTAAGAAGACAGGTGGAGACCGTTCATGCGCCGCTTGAGACGGCCTTCCAGCATGATCTTTTTTTCTGCGCTGAGCGTAATGCCCGATTGCTCGTAGATCAGACGGCAGAGCCGGTTCAGATCACGGCTCGAAAGGCTGTCGGCGTGAGTGGTCATATGCAAATCGTCATCAACGTGGCCGATAAAAGGAAGACGGGGAACAGCAGGCATTCCCCGTCTCGCCAATCAGGCGCTGGCTTCGGCCAGCGTCCCGGTCCCTTCCGCGTTTCGCACCGCCGACAACTCCTCGGCGGAGAAGACGCGGTCGATATCGAGGATCATGATGAACTGAGCTTCGCGTTTGCCCATGCCCTTGATGAAATCGGTGCGAATCTGGGTCCCGATTCTGGGCGCGGGCTGAATCTGATCCGGTTCGAGATCAATGACTTCCTCGACCGAATCCGCCAGCGCCCCAATCACCGTGGCTTCCCCGTCGAGCTGAACCTCGACCACCACGATGCAGGTATTGCGGGTGCGCTCGGTTTTCGACATCTGGAAACAGAGCCGCAGGTCCACCACGGGGACCACGCTTCCCCGCAGGTTGATTACGCCGCTCATGAAGTCGGGCGTCCTGGGGATCTCGGTGATGGTGGTGAAGTCGAGCACCTCACGCACCTTCGCCACATCGATCCCGAAGACCTCGTTGCCGAGCTTGAAGGTGAGATACTGCCGCGTCTCGGTAATTTCGTTGACACTCATCATCGTCTCCTTTCGAGGCTGAAGGCCGGCGCTCATCCTTCGCGGACGAGCGCCGGAACCTTAGAAGCGCTCGAACTCCTTGTCGAGGTTGTCGCCCTTGTCCTTCAGCTTGAGGGCGACTCCGGACTTGGCAGCGGTTTTGTTGCCGGCCGCGGGCGAGCTGTGCCCGTCCGTCTTTGGCGTTTTGGCGGGCGCAGCCTCGGCGGCTCGCACCGCCTTGGCTGCCGCCGGCCGGGCGGTATGCGCGGGTGTCGCATCGTTTCCGGTGCGGAAGAATCCCAACGCGCTCACCAGTTGGTCGGACTGCCCGGTCAGCTCTTCGGTGGTCGAGGCCATCTCCTCCGAGGCGGACGCGTTCTGCTGGATGACCTTCTCCAGTTGCTGCAGCGCCTTGTTGATTTGCTCGGCGCCGGTATCCTGTTCCTTGCTGGCGGCCGTGATCTCCTGCACCAGTTCCGCCGTCTTCTGGATGTCGGGAACCAGCTTTTCGAGCATCTCTCCCGCCTTCTCCGACACCTTGACGGTGGTACCCGAGAGCTGATTGATCTCGCCCGCCGCCTTCTGGCTGCGTTCGGCGAGCTTACGTACCTCGGCCGCCACCACGGCGAATCCCTTGCCGTGCTCCCCAGCCCGGGCCGCTTCGATGGCTGCGTTCAGGGCCAGCAGGTTGGTCTGGCGGGCGATCTCTTCGATGATGGAAATCTTGCTGGCAATCTCCTTCATCGCGGTCACCGCTTCCGCTACGGCCCGGCCGCTTTCCTGCGCGTCCTTGGCCGATTTGTTGGCGATCTTGTCGGTCTGCTGCGCGTTGTCGGCGTTCTGCTTGATGTTGGAAACCATCTCCTCCATCGAGGACGAAGCCTCTTCCGCGGAAGCCGCCTGCGTCGTCGCGCCATTTGAAATCTGCACCGACGCGGTCGAGATCGACTGGCTGGCCGCGCTGACTTCCCCGGCAATGTTGCGGATTTCGCTCACCGTGCGCGTCAGGTCATGCACCATGGCGGCCAGGGCCTGCATGAGCTTGTCCTGCGGAGACCGTTCCTGGATGCTGACGGTCAGGTTCCCGTGGGAAATCTCATCGGCGGCATGGGTGATTTCGTTCATGGCGCTGATCAGGGTGTTGAGGTTGTTCTTGATGGTGTTGAAGTCGCCGTGATAGGTGTCGGTGATCTGCGACGGAACGTCTCCTTTGCTGATGCGGTCCACATAATTGGCGGACACATTCAGGGGGACAATCACGGCGTCGAGCACGCTGTTGACCCCGCGCACGATTTCGGCATAGGCGCCGCGGAACTGGTCGTGGTGGCCGCGTTCCGATAGCTTTCCGGCGCCCGCCGCCTCGGTCAGGCGAGCCAGTTCCTTCTGCAGTCCCTGCAGCACGATGGCCACGTTGTTAATGGCCTGCTTCATCTTTTCGTGATCGCCTTTGTAGGTCTGGGCAATCAGTTCGTCGATCTTGCCGGCGGAGACCTGCGCCAGAATGCGGTTGCCTTCGCCGATGGGCAGCAGGATGGCATCGAGCATGGCGTTGACGCCGCGCACGATTTCGGCATACGCCCCCTGGAACTGCTCCGGCTTGCCGCGATCGCTGAGTTGTCCTTCTTTGGAAGCGTCGGTTAGGCGAGCCAGTTCCTTCTGCAGTCCCTGCACCACGATGGCCACGTTGTTAATGGCTTGCTTCATTTTTTCGTGGTCGCCCTTGTAGGTCTGGGCAATCAGTTCGTCGATCTTGCCGGCGGAGACCTGTGCCAAAATGCGGTTGCCTTCGCCGATGGGCAGCAGGATGGCATCGAGCATGGCGTTGACGCCGCGCACAATGTCCGCATAGGCGCCCTGGAACTGTTCCGCCTTGCCGCGCTCGCTCAACCGTCCTTCCTTCGAGGCGTCATCCAGGCGAATCAATTCCTTCTGCAGACGCTGCAGCACGATGGCAACGTTGTTGACCGCCTGCTTCATCTTTTCGTGGTCGCCTTTGTAAGTCTGGGCAATCAGCTCGTCGATCTTGCCGTTAGAGATCTGCGCCAGAATACGGTTGCCTTCGCCGATGGGCAGCAGGATCGCATCCAGCATCGCGTTCACACCCCGGACAATCTCCGCGTAGGCGCCCTGGAACTGCTCCGGCTTACCGCGGTCCGAAAGTTGGCCTTCCTTGGAGGCGTCGGTCAGCCGCATCAGTTCTTTCTGCAGGCTCTGCACCACGAGCGCGACATTGTTGACCGCCTGCTTCATCTTTTCGTGATCGCCTTTATAGGTTTGGGCAATCAGTTCGTCGATCTTGCCGCCCGAAATCTGGGCCAGAATGCGATTGCCTTCTCCAATCGGCAGCAGAATCGCGTCCAGCATCGCATTCACGCCCTGCATCATCTCGCGATAGACGCCTTCAAACTTTTCCACCCGGGCCCGCTCGCTCAGACGTCCTTCCTGCGAGGCCTCCGCGAGTCGAATAATTTCCTGCGAGATCAACAGCGCCTGCGTGTCCTCGCCCTGTGCGGTGCCCTTGGGATGGGTCTGCTTGCCCTGCCCATCGCCGGCGCCACGGTGAACTTTCTGTTTGCCAACTGCGGTTGCACTTGCCATGACTTTCGTCTCCTTTGAATGTGAATTCGTGGAACTGTTGCCGATCTCCTGGTCACGCCGTCACGCCGGCCCCCTGCGGGCACGGGGCGCGGACGTGCGTATGCGTGCTTATGGAACTGTTGCGGATGACATTTTGGGCCAGGCGGTGTAAGTCGAGAATGAGGGCCACCGTCCCGTCCCCGAGAATGGTTGCGCCCGACACCACCTGCACATTGCGATAGAGCCGGCCCAGATTCTTGATGACCGTCTGGTGGTCCCCCAGCACCTGGTCGACGACAAAGCCGAAGCGCCCGTGCTCGGTTTCCGCCACCATGATCTGCTCGCGCTCGGGCCGCTCGCTGCCCATCTCGAGGTACTCGCTCAGCCGGATGTAAGGAATGATTTCGCCCCGGATATTGGCCAAGTGCTTGCCGTTGGCGTTGGCAATGTCCTGCCGCGTGAGTTCGACGCATTCGACGGTGTTGCCCAGCGGCATGACGAAACGAGCTTCGCCGACGCGCACCAAAAGGCCGTCGATAATGGCCAGCGTGAGCGGCAGCCGGAGGGTCACCGTAGACCCCAGGCCGGGCTGGCTGGCGATCTCGATGCTTCCGCGCAAGGCCTCCACATTCCGCCGGACTACGTCCATGCCGACTCCGCGCCCGGAAACATCGGAGACCTCGCGCGCCGTGGAAAAACCCGGCGCCAGGATGAAGGAGAAAATTTCCGATTCGCTGAGCCGGGCATCCGCCGCGACCAGTCCCTTCTCGATGGCGCGGGCGCGCACTGCTTCGCGGTCAATGCCCTTGCCATCGTCGGAGACCGAGACCAGAACCTGAGCGCCGGCATGGCGTGCGGAGAGACGGATGGTTCCGCTGGCGGGTTTGCCGGCGGCGCGACGAACTTCCGGCGCCTCAATTCCGTGGTCCATGCTGTTGCGGATTAAATGCATCAGCGGATCGTTCAGCTGGTCGATGACGGTCTTGTCCAGTTCGGTGTCCCCGCCTTCACAGGCGAGCTCCACTTCTTTGTGGAGATTGCGGTTGAGGTCGTAGACCAGGCGTTTGAACCGCTCGAAGGTGGATCGCAGGGGCAGGGTGCGCATGCCCATCGAGGTCTCGCGCAGCTCTGTAGTCAAGGCTTCAATCTCTTCCGCCACCGCCTGCAGGTCGCGATCCTCGCGGCGGGCTGCGACCTCGACCAACCGGGCCTGCACGGTTACCAGTTGGCCCACCAGGTCGACCAGTTGGTCGAGTTTGGCCGCGGCGACGCGAATACTCGAGCCCTGCACTTCCTTGTCGGAGGAGCGGCGGCCCTCGCCGGAGCGCTTCTCGACCGGCGCCACCAGCGCGGGTTCGGCGCCCGAAGACGGAGGCGGGGCGGGCTCGACGGCCAGCTCGCAATTGCCCTCGACGAAGATGAAAACGTCGCGAATCTCATCGCGGCTGGCGCCGGTTGTCAGCCGCATATTCCAGGCGATGTAGCAGCGCTCGGGATCCAATTCGCCGATCGCCGGGATGGCCGACGTGTCCGCCTTGACCTGGAGCGTTCCCAATTGCCGGAGTTCGCGCAAGAGCAAAAGCGGATTGGCCCCGCGACGAAGCAGATCAGCCCCTGGACGAAAGCTGATGTGCCACTCGTGGTTGGTAGCAACAGCGGCTGGCGGGGGCGTTGCCGCAGCAGTCAACGCCGGTTTGACCGCTGCCTCGGACACCCCGGTCAAGGCTCGCAATTTCGCCAGGATCTGTGCCGAGGTGGCGGCGTCCGCGCTGCCCTGTCCGGCGGCTTCATTCAGCATGGCTTTGATGTGATCGACTGCGGCCAAGGAAAGGGTAATCAGGTCTGGAAAGGCCCGGAGGCGGCCGTTTCGTATCTGGTCGAAAACATTTTCGATGTCGTGCGTAAATGCGGCGATGGCGTCAAATCCGAACATCGCCCCGGAGCCCTTGATCGTGTGCAGGGCACGAAAGGCTCGTCCCACCAGTTCCATGTCGTCGCGATTCTCATTGAGGTCGAGCAGGGCTGATTCCAAATCGAGCAGAATCTCGCGAGCTTCCTCCTGGAACGCCTGTTTATATTTGTCGATCATCCGCAGTCCACTGGCGGCGAGGCCGCCGGGTTCGCTGGCATAGCCTTTGGAATCACTGCCACCGGAAAGTTCTCAAAGCCTGCGTCGCCGACCGACCCGCGGATCTTCTCGGGTACATCTCCCGCAACCGCGAAAGACACGCCTGCCTTTCTGGCTTCCCGGCTCGCTGCCCATAACAACTGGACCGCGGTTACGTCGAGGTCGGTGGTGCGCGCCAAGTCCACCTGTACCTCCTTCCGGGACGAGATCGCCTCGATCAGCATTCGCTTCAGCTCCGCTGAATATGTGACGTCGATGTCGCCTTCCAGTCGGAGGACGCAGCCCGTCGCAACATCGTCACGCGTTATCGACAAAGATCGGCTCCATCTTCAAAGAAATGTTGGAGTTGATTTTCGGTACACTCTACACATCGGCACACGCCGCTGGAACGGGAGCATTCTGCTGCCTTTGTACACTTAAGATTTTTCTTAAGGAGCCTGTCGCGTTCCAATTACGGCATCGCAAGGCAGCAGCCAGACTTGTTGCCTAAGAGGAACGAAGGTTAGGTGAGCAGCGGGGGTCGCGTTTCAAATTGGGAGTCCCAACCGAAGAAGACGCTCCGCCAAAAACCGTTCGAGCGAAGGCTATGAAATCATGGTTAGCATCCTGACGGACCTTTGGGTGGCAAATGTCACGATCAAGCCAAAATCACCGGTGGGTGTTGCGTCATTCCATGGCGTCCTTGAGTTCCTGGCGCGGCTCTATAGAGTCAGTCGTTACCGATCTTCGCGAGCTGGCCACAGAGTATGGACACCAGGCCCCGACCGCGTCGTGGCTCTTGCCCGCGAACACGGCCAGCATCGAATGCGGGAGCCAGCGATTCAGGCACAGCGTGCTGTAACATGGGCACGCGATCATATCTTCGAGCGATCGGCTGTGCACGACTGCCGGGCAATTCTGGATACAGCGTTGGCACGCGGCATGGGGGAGAGCTTCTTGTGCAACTTCGTTCTACAAAATGCGCAGAAGCATGACCCCCTGACATGGGGAACGACTACATCAGTGAGTTTACGCCGCCCACCACTGAAGAAATTAGGAATGCTGGCGCTCGTTCCCCTGTCAGTCATTCTGGTACCCGCCTACGCGTGTTTCCTGCTTGGCGCAGTGCTCTTGGCATGGGGCTTCACACAAACCCGTCGGGAGCTGACGTAGGTAGCCGCAGGTACAGACATCTGTCACAGAGTCGCTAGTTTGCCCCGACCCGTTGACTCTGTTTCTCGTAGCCCGCGGCTCCGGTAAATGAAGCGTGGAGCATCTGTGAAATGAAGGTGCAGTCGCATGAGTATCAGCCTTGGTTTGGATGTAGGAGCAGTCAGCGTGAAACTGGCGGCTTTGGGTGCGCCGGAAGACTATCCCGTGCTCGCCCACCTGGCTGAGGTGTCCGCGTCATTCTTTCTTCCGAAACTGCCCAAGAGCAATAGACTATCTGAGCGTCCCGTTGTGCTTTCCACGTATCGGCGATTGCAGGGCAATCCACTGCAGGCTGCCTCCGACTTGTTGCACGAGTTCAGATGCAGCCGTCATTGGCGATTACATGATGCGGGCCATGCTTGCTGTATTGCAGCCCGGAAAGCTTGAAACCGAAGTCGCCGCTTGAGGGCCTGGGTTGGCCGGATGTTGGGCTCCGAAGCCGACGGTTTCAAGATCATGGTCGGCGCCAACGAGGCGAATCGAACTCTGATTGGTCCCCCGTTGAACCGCCCGATCCGCGAGGGCGACTGGGTGCACCTTGGCGTCGCCCCGCAGCGCGACGGCCTCACGGCTTGTGTCCGCCGTTCGGTTGTGGCGGCTGAGAGTCCCTCCCGCGTGACTGCCGAACAGAAATTCTGGGTGGACTTGGTGGAAGAGGGTTATCGGTTAGGGGAAGAGGCCTATCGCAAGGTGTCGGCTCGCCTGCACGCCTGCAAGAGCAGGCGCTGGTAGATTACTTCACGGGACGCGCTGACGAGGTCTCGGCTCGTGTTGGGACACGAGTTGATCTCGCCTCACTCAAGCCATACACGGGCACACACAACTCGGGCTATACGGAGTGCCAGGAGTTCTTTGGCGCCATCACACTGGAGAGCCATGAGCCCCTCGGGTACCGGATTGTAACCATGCTGGACGTAGCTCCGCGCGGAATTGGCGATCATTGGAATGATGTGATCCTGCCCGGGTTCGATTATTGTGTGGTGGAAAACACGTTGGGAAAAGTAGGGATGCACTGTTTTAAGGAACCTCTGATGAACTCTCCGATCCACAGGCTAGCGGATAAGGTGTAAGTCGAGGTGAAAAGGCGAGTGCGACAACAAACGTTAGCGGCGCAGACGGGGTTCGAGAAGTACGGGCGAAAGACGAAGCGGGAGCGATTTCTCGAGGAGATGGAACAGATCGTGCCATGGGCGGAGTTACAGGCGCTGGTGGAACCGCACTATCCGAAGGGAGAGAACGGGCGGCCTCCGGTAGGACTGAGCATCATGTTGCGGGTATATTTTCTGCAGCAGTGGTTCAACCTGAGCGATCCGGGGGCGGAGGATGGGCTATATGAATCGCCGGTGCTGCGGCACTTTGTGGGCATCGATCTGGGGCGTGCGCCAGTACCGGACGAGAGCACCATCCTGGGGTTCCGTCACCTGCTGGAGAAACACGAACTGGGCGGGGCGATGCTGAACGCGGTGAACCAATATTTGGAGAGCCGGGGCATCCGCATCACCACGGGGACGATTGTGGATGCGACCATTATTCATGCGCCCTCGTCGACCAAGAACCGGAGTGGGGAGCGCGACCCGGAGATGCACCAGACGCGGAAGGGAAAGCAGTGGTACTTCGGACTGAAGGCACACATCGGAGTGGACTCCAAGCAAGGCCATGTGCATTCGGTGTGCACGTCGGCGGCTTCGGTAGCGGACAAGCACATGCTGCCGGATCTGTTGCACGGGGAAGAGCGCAAGGTGTGGGGCGACGGTGGCTATCAGGGACAGGGAGAAGCCATCCGGCAAGCGGCTCCGCGAGCACAAGATATGACCAGCCGAAGAGTGCAATACAAGAACTTTGTGGACGAGTTACAGCGGGCCAAGAATCGGGTGAAGGCCAGAGTGCGAGCGAAGGTGGAACATCCGTTCCGGATTCTGAAGCGCCTCTTCGGTTTCGAGAAGGTGAGATACCGCGGGATACAGAAGAACCATCATCGACTGTGCGCCAGCTTTGCCCTGGTGAACTTGTACCTGCACCGCAAACGGCTGGCAGTGGCGCGGGCGTAGTGTCTCTGAAAGCAGCCGCGTGAATGGCGGGTTCCAGTAAGGTCGGAAGCAGTACGGGGGAATTCGTGGCCTGTGCAGGTCTGGGATTCCCGCCGCCTTCAAGATTGATGGTTGCTCAGAGGTTCCTTAAGTGCCTTACGAGCGTTCCAGTCCACGCACAGGAACTTGTGGGTGCTTAACTACGGGTCGGTACTCGGGAAACGCGGTTCGGGCCAGATTTAGCGCAACCATTCCGCGACGAGAGCACGAAAACGATCGACATGAATCGGCTGCGTCTCGCGAAACGGGCCGAACTCGGGCGGAGCGATCACATAGGCTTCGGATAGACTTTCCGCCACGCACACGCAAGCGGTGTCGGTGCGATATTCGTCGTAGCGACTGGCCGCGAGCCACACGTAGAATGCCAATTCCTGCGCGTCGAGCGCACTTCCCGGCAAATCATCGACCGCGGGCTGTGGATTGATTTGATCTGGATTCTCGAAGACCGCCACGCTCGTGAACGGCTTAGGCTTGCTGCGCACCCCAAAGCGTGCCACCAGAAAATCCGGGCGCGCCCGACGGAAAGCCTCCGACGCCCCCCACTCGACAAACGAATTTCCAAAAATCAATGCGCCATTGCCACTGAGGTACAGTGACCGCAAGTATTCACGAATGACCGGAACGCCTGCAACCTCCGGAGGGCACCACGGCGTGACGTCCACTTTTCGGAGCCGATCGTACACGGCATCGGCGGCCGAAAGATCCTTTTGCATCGCGTTTATTTCATGCGAGAACTGTTCTCGAAAGCCAGCCAGTCGTTCGTAACTCAGCAAAGTGGCAGGATAGCTGCCTGGTTCGATCGGCTCATTCGCTAGCACAGACTCGACGAGTTCATGCCCGGCGTCCAAAATCCAATAATCGGCGACAGTGCTCTCGGGACGACGCATAACAATGTCGAGCAATCCAGTGCGAGGCTCGCCCTTGGGCGTTCCCAGCAGTACTTGCGCCGGGCCCTGGCCTCTATCCGCCTCGGTCACGTCCAGTTTCACTACACGACCAACCGATTGCCAGCGGCGCCAGACTGTTGAGCTATCTAGTGGTAGCTTCTGCGGAATCACAAGCAGGATGAACCGATGTCGGGAGGCTTTCGCCTTGTCTGCTCTGGCAGCGTGCTCGTCTGCCGCGTCAAAGACCTTCTGCACTGCCTTCCGCCAATCCGGGTAGTAGGGTGAACGGGCTAGGAGCGAAGCGTTCAGAATCGTCTGTTCCTCGGTGGAAAACTGCCAATTGCGCACGCCCATCTTCTCTTCCAGTCGAAAAACTTCCCGGAAAAGAGCAGTTGATTCCGCCTGGCTTAAACTGGCGAGAAACAGAAGCAGGTGCATCACGGACTGCCGTTCGTAGGGGAAGAGATAATCCCAATCACGCAGTTGCTGCCGGGTAAACGGCAGGAACGTCGGCGGCAACCGCTTCAGCAGCCCTTGATCCAAGGCTTTCTGAAGCTGTTCAGGAAATTTATCGTGGGGCTCGCTGCTCACTTGCGTTCTCTCTAATAGGTCCGAGGTTGCTTGGCGGAGATCGTCCCTCACGCATTCAGTTCACCAACCAAGACACCTCAAACCCGGAATTCAGAAATCGGCGTTCCCTGGAGCTCCATTCGCGAGCACCCTAGCAGGCTGGCGAGCGTCGGACACAGGTCCACGTGCCGCACTGGTCGCTCGATGACGCCCGGCTTCTCCACAGCGGTTCCCCATGCCATCATCCACGTAGAACGGGTGGACTCGGAATCGCTGCGATGGTTGAAGAAACCATTCGTGGCCGATCCGTCTGGGTCGCGCCCAAACTCGGGCAGAATGAACATGGTCGTTTTGCCCTTGTACTCGGGATCGGCTTCAATGTCCTGCCAGACCTGGTAAGCAAGCCGGTCTTCAGTGCGAATTCCCGCAACATGCAACGCATACGAACCAAAATGCGCTACTTCCACATCGGAGAATATGATGACCAGCAAGCGCGGTGAGAACTTCCGCATGACCTCGCGGCTGACCAAATAGGTAAGCTCGTCGCCCGATGTGGGACCGCCGCTGCGAACGAAGTTGGATATGGCAGCTTCAATCGTCGAACGCACGCGTGGGTCAAGGTTGCTCGCTCCGTCGAACACGTTCCAGCCCAGGCCTTCGTAGTTCCCAGCTTCCAGCATGGCCTGCAATTCCGTCTCGAATCTTGCATGATCGGCGAGATTGCCTGTGCGCCCTGCACGCAGGGCATTGACGACCGCGGCGACCATGAGTTGTTTCGGAAACACGACATTGGCCCCATACGATGGGCCGTACTCCGCAGCGGAACTGGCGCCGATCAAGCTGGTAAGCGCCTTGTTGCTGGCGATCATCCATGTATCGCTTTGCGCCACCCGCAATTGCTTCCGAAAAAATTCGAATAGGGTTGGAGTTGCAGGAGCAAACTTGCCCCAGTCGTCCACGCGTTGCCAATTGCCGGTCAGAATGCTGGAGATAGCATTGAAGTGCGCCGTTACACCTTCGTTGCGGATATCGGCAAAGAGCAGCGCGCGCCGCAACATATCGCCGGACAAATGAGGAATATTCTCGATGCCCTCTGGAGAGAAAGTCTCGGCGCGACGCACGCCACCAAAAATGACGACAACCACCCGCTGGCCGGAACCTCCGGCCCCGTGCTGTCCTGCCCCGGCCACGCCGGTCTTTGGCAAGCCGAGGCCGACGAGCAGGGCTGCCGCAGCACTTAGAAAATCCCGGCGCGACAGAATCTCAAGTGGTTCTGAATTGCCCCAAACGGGGGAAGAGAGAGGTTGCTTCAGCACTCCCGTATTTTTTCGATCTTCTCCTATGTGCGCAGTGATTCAGGTCACATTTGGCTGGAAACCCTAACTGGACATAGGATAGAGAACCAGCATGGCAAAACGGCACAGTGGCACCCATCTGATCGCGGACATTGCCCAGGTGTCGCGGGGTACAGTTGATCGGGCCTTACACGGACGCGGCGGTATCAACGAAGCAACCCGACAACGGATTTTAGAAATCGCCCAACGAATCGGGTACAAGCCCAATCTTGCGGCTCGCGCTCTCTCGGCCAACAGGGCAACGGCCAGGATCGGTGTCTGCATTCCTCGCGAAATACATTTCTTCTATGACCAGCTGTGGAGCGGAGTATTGGAAGAAGCGGAGCGCGTTTCGCAGTCTGGCGTTGAATTCATAAATCGCCCTATCCAGAACCTGGGTGAGGGAGATGCCAAGGCCTTTCGAGAACTCATGGCCAGCGGGGTTGACGGAATAATTATCACTGCGGGCAATCCCCAAGATCTGAAGCCATTAATCGATAAGGCCGAAAAAAAGGGAATCCGCGTCGTTTGCGTGGACACGGACGCTTCTGAGAGTCGGCGTTCCTGTGTGGTTTACGTGGAGCCTTATCTCAGCGGGTGCGTCGCGGGCGAGTTGCTTGGGAAGATTGTTCCGTCGGGTTCGAAAGTGGCGGTTGTCGCCGGCATGCTGATGGCGGAAGACCATCGGAAAAAGGCGGAGGGGTTTTCAGAAACATTCCCAAAGCATTGCCTGGGCGGACAAATTGCAGCCGTTATCGAAGGTCACGAAGATGAAGAAGAAAGCTTCCAAAAAACTCTCGGTCTGTTGCGGAGGATTCCCGAACTTGCGGGAATTTACGTCAACACAGTGAACTGCCTGCCCGTGTGCCGCGCTCTTGAAGCAGGCAAACTTGAGAGGAAGGTGAAGCTAATTACGACTGACCTCTTCGTGGAGATGTCTGGCTACTTCAAAAAGGGGACAATTGCCGCGTCCATTTACCACCAACCGCACCGACAGGGACAAATCGCCGTCCGTCTGATGACGGACAATCTGATTTCAAAAGTCAAATTCCCTCCCAGAGTCTGCCTGAGTCCGGCGGTGGTGATGTTATCTAATCTCAACCTTTTCAGAGAAACTCGGCTCGGCGAGTCAAGGTCCACAGCCGATGCACGTCCGGGTTCGCTGGATCGGAGCGATAGGAAAACGCGATCTTGAGTGGCGGCTTGACTGCTCATCAGGTGGTTTCGCAATTTTGTGGCGGAACTAACCAATAAGGAGACGCGATAGGCGTCCCCGGGAGGATTGAATGCGAAATAATGCTTGCGCATTTGTATTGCTCCTATGCGGGCTTGCATTGCCAGCGGTTGCGCAGCGGCGTGTGCCCAAAGATCTAAGCGGCGTCAGGGGATTCAATTATGAGCCGGCCGAGAACATGGGACAGCTTTGGCTGCACTATGATCCTGCGGTTACGGAGCGTGACTTCGATTACGCCAAGCGGCTTCAGTTAAACCAAGCTCGGGTGTTCGTTCCTTACGAGTCCTGGGAGAAAGACAAGGTGGCGCTCCGAAAGAGCCTCCTCCACCTTGTGCGCGCAGCGCACCAACGCGGCATCGGCGTTATGCCTACGATGCAGTACAAGTCTGGCGAATGGAAAGACAAGGCTGCGTGGCCTGACTCCCGAGAGTTTGTCACTGATCTTGTGGCCACAATCGGGAAAGAACCCGGAGTTCAAGTCTGGGATGTGGAGAACGAGCCCGAGTGCTGCAAATTGCCTCCCACAGCGGACGATCGCCTGCACATGGAGCACGCCATTTACATGGCCAAAGTGTTCCACGAACTGGATCCGGTCACTCCGGTCACGATAGGTGCGACGTTCCCGGAAAACATGATCGCGATGGGGGACGCTGTGGATGTGCTCTCATTTCATGACTACAGCCCCACTCGGGCGCAGATTCGCGCCAGCATTCAGAAAGCCAAAGAGTACGCCGCAAAAACCGGCAAGCCGCTGGTCAGTACTGAGATTGGTTGCGTCGCCCGCGCGAACCCCTACGACATCGCGCTTCAGGAACACATGCAGGCCCACGTTGGATGGTACATCTGGGAACTGATGATTACCGGGTACTGGGGCACGGTTCACGGCGTGTTCTACCCCGATGGCACGGTTCGCGACCCATCGATCCCTGCGGCATTACTCGGCTTCTTCCGGAATCGCGGAACCAACACTGTGGAAGAGGTGCCCGACCGCGAGAATCACCTCACGGAAGCGGTCGCGAAAAACAAGCGATGGCTGGCAGATCCGAACCCAGATTGGGAAGCAGGTCTGGATCTGGCCGAGGTCTCGGCCAATCTTCTCGAGTCTGCCGAATTGGCGCCGATGCGCGATCTGCCCACCAGACAAGTGGATCTCTTGCGTGCCCGTCAACCAGATGTTCCGTCCCTGCGGGCGATCCTGGAGAAATTCACATCAATTCTTGAGCCTCATCAGCTTCCACTTGGCGATCCACGCCGGTCGTGACCGCCCGGATGGTCAAGCGAGGGTGATGGCTGCAATGCGATCTGAGTGCATTTCTCCCGTCGGCCCTGATTCCATGGGCCGCCAAAAAAGCCGCTAAAAAAAGCTTGACAACCGCAGCCGCATAGGAGCATCGTGCACGTGCACGATAAAACCGTTCACGTGCACGGTCGCTGTAAACACCGCGAGCTGGCCCCATGGCAGCCGTCTACAGACCTCGTAGAGCCGGGTGTTCCGGGAATCCACAGTGAATTCGCGTTCCAGGTGCCCGGTTCTAGGGCGGAGGAGCAGATTATGTTGATTCACGATTTCGGGTGGCGGAAGTCAACAGAGTTTGTGCTAGTGCTGTTGCTAGGGTTCCTTGTTACTACAAAGCTCGTGGCCCAAGTCGACATGGGCTCGATATCCGGTACCGTCCGCGATCCAAGCGGCGCAGCCATGCCCAACGCAAGGGTGGTCCTGACTAACGAGGATACCAATATCTCGATTGCAACCACGACGGGATCAGAGGGGCGCTATACCTTTTCCCCGGTAAAAGTCGGCCGGTACTCCGTGTCAGCATCTGCAACTGGGTTTCGGACGGTCAAGCAAAACAACGTCACTCTTGACGTGCAGCAGAAGCTTGAGGTGGACGTCTCGCTGACGATTGGACAAGCGACGGAAACGGTCGTCGTCGATGCGGCGCCGCCTTTGCTGCAGACTCTGGACGCGTCCGTGGGCCAGGTCGTTGAGGAGAAGGCCATCAATGACCTGCCGCTCAACGGCCGCAACTATACCTTCCTCGCGCAGCTCTCGGCCGGTGTCACTCAGGGCCAGCAGGACACGCGCGGCTTGGGTGGCAGCGGAAGCTTTGCGGCAAATGGATTACGCCCCGCGCAGAACAACTATTTGCTTGACGGCATCGACAACAACACCAACCTCGTAGATTTTCTCAACGGTACTGCCTATTCCGCGAAGCCACCGGTGGATGCGATTCAGGAGTTCAAGGTCGAGACGAATAACTACAGTGCGGAATCTGGCCGGTCGGCGGCCGCGGTACTGAATGCCACCCTAAAATCGGGAACGAATGCGTTTCACGGCGCTGTGTGGGAATTTTTGCGCAACGACAAATTCGATGCGGCGAACTATTTTGAGCATGGGATCAAAAAGGGCGAATTCCGCCAGAACCAGTTTGGCGCCACCTTTGGCGGCCCGATCCGCCGCAATAAGACATTCTTCTTCATGGATTACGAAGGCACACGCATTCGCCAGGCCAACCCCTACACGAGTACGGTGCCCACTGCCTTGGAGCGCAGCAGCGGTTATACAAACCTGTCCGAATTGCTCAGCCAGGGACCTGATCCGACTAGTTGTATGCAGAACCCAAGCCAATCAGGCTGTGTCATGGATGCCTTAGGGCGGGGTTACACGCTTGGACAGGTGTTCGACCCTTCTACGACGCGTGACGGCGGGACCGGTTTTGTGAGAGATCCATTTGCGGGAAATATACTCCCTGCGAACCGGCTGGATGCGAACGCGATCAAACTCCTCAATCTCTTTCCGGCTCCGAACCACCCAGGCCTGTTCACTAACTACACGTCGAACCCAGTAATCAACAACGACACCGATCAGTTCGACGTACGCGTCGATCACAACATCAGTTCGAAAGACAGTGCTTTTGGGCGCCTCAGTTATATGAGAAATCCGGAGATCATTCCAGGACCTTTTGGGGGCGTTGCGGATGGCGGTGCCTTCTATGCCGGGAATCAGAACACAAGATCCTGGAACTCGGCGCTCAGCGAAACGCACACCTTTTCACCGACATTTGTGAATGAGTTCCGGCTGGGATACAACCATCTGAGCGTCTCGCGTGTTCAGCCCAACGCCAACACACAGGGAATCCCAGAGCAATTCGGCATCCAAGGCGTACCACAAGGCAATTCGAATGGCGGGCTGGGTTCCATTTACTTCGCAGGTCTTAACTCCCTGGGCAGCAGCCAATACTTGCCTTCGATCGAATTGAGCACCACGTCTCAGATTACGGACAACGTGACCAAGACGTTGGGCCGGCAGACTCTGAAGGCGGGGTTTCAATGGCAGCGCCTTGGTTTTTCCATTCTGCAGCCGATCGCAGCCCGGGGAACGTGGGCTTTCAATGGTCTGTATACAGAAGTCCCGACGACGAACGGAGGCAATACGGGCCTTGCCCAGATGCTTCTTACCCCGATTCCGGAAACGGTACCCGGTGCCTTTGATTACGTGGGAGGAGCTGACTCGGTCAGCGCTTCTAACATCGCCAACACCTCCATGCAGCACCGATATTACGCAGGCTACTTCCAGGATGACTTGAGAGTGAATTCGAAGCTGACACTGAACTTGGGGCTGCGATACGAATACTTCAGCCAGCTGAAAGAGAACTACGGAGACCAATCGAACTTCCTCATTCCCGGTGCGAACGGGCGCTCGACGTTCCTGCTAACCCAAAAACGGTGCAATACTCCATTGTCTGCGGACTTCAACACCAATGCGGCAAAGGATGGCATTGATATCACGTGTTCCAGCCAGCCGGGCCTGGGTGTGTCGCAGAAGACAAACTTCTCGCCGCGATTCGGATTTGCCTACCAAATCGCTCCCAAGTTCGTGGTGCGAGGCGGATACGGGATCTTCTTCGGCGGTTTCGAAAATTCCGTGATCGAGACCTATGTGGATTTTCCTTTCCAATACACGCTGAGCAAGAGCTATCAGGTGCCCACCGCACCGGTTACGTTCGACAACGGCTCCATAGGCACGCTTGAGACAGGAACCACCGGCCTTCCTCTGACTCCGGCCGCCGTTCAAGCGGGAGCAGTCTCCTTCACGGGCGAGGACTACCACGTGAAGACTCCGTACACACAGGGATACAACCTCACAGTGCAGTACGAATTGAGCCACAACGATACAGTGCAATTGGGCTACGTCGGAAATACGGTCCATCACATGGGCACCTACGTCAACCCGAATACTCCCCGGGAGATCCTGCCGCCAACAGGACTGAACGCCCTGTCGTATTCTCCCTATCCTGATTTTTCTTCGTACATGGTCTATTCCACTTTTTCAGGCAGTAGCCACTACAATTCTCTCCAAGCCAACTACGAACGACGGATCGGCCGCGGCTTGAGTGTTCTCGGGAATTTCACTTGGGCCAGTTGCATGAACGACGCTGTGGATGTTCTGAATCCCACGGCTTTGAGCGGCTACCGCGCTCCATTCCTGCCGCATTTTGGAATACACGGGGACTTCGGACGTTGCGATTTCGACATTAACAAAGTATTTCATTTCAGCGGGATGTATGAACTACCCTTCGGGCATGGCCGGCATTTCCTGGGCGGCAGCAGCGGTTTGCTCAACGCGATCGCGGGCGGCTGGGACATCAACTGGATCCTGACGCTCCAGGATGGCCAACCCGGTACAGTCCCGTGCGCCATCCCGACGACTTCAGGGTTCGGCTGCTATGCCTTGAGAGTTCCTGGCGTGGATCTCTATGCCGGAAAGCACAATCAGGACCAGTGGATGAACCCGGCTGCTTTCGCAACGCCTCCCGTGGCGACGGCCATTGGGCAAACCGACTACAGCCCCCTGGGCGGTGGACCGGCCCAGTTCCGTGGGCCGGGTTTTCATCGCATGGACTTTTCGCTTTTCAAGCAGTTCTCGTTGAACGAACGTTTCCGGATGGAGTTTCGCGCGGAATTCTTCAACCTGACCAATCATCCGAACTTCTCGAATCCGGGATTCAGTATTAATGGAGTGCCTGCGGCCCCCGGTTCGCTGAATTACAACAGTCCGACCCAGTTTGGAGCCATCAATTCGACACGCGATGGGCAAAACGATCAGCGCGAAATTCAATTCGCGTTGAAGCTTTATTTCTGAGGCGGGAGGCTCGTCGGCTGCGGCTGCATGAGCAGAAGAGCACTCGATCAATGCCCCTGCATAGTTTCGACGCATTACAAGTGGGAGTAACCAGCGACTCGTCAGCAACCGCGGGCGACATTAACTCTGGCCGACGCAGATCGGAATTCTCGTGTGCTCCGAGAGGGAGAAGAACATGTTCCGCGTGATTTGCGCACTATCGTCATTACTATGCCTATTCGCCCCGCCTGCTCTTAGTGCGGCGGACGCTCCAGGCAAACTGGAGTTGTCGAACAACTGGAAGTTATCGGCGGCGAAAGACGTTGGGGCAGATGGTGCTGCGATCTCCAGGTCTGACTACCAGGACCAGGCGTGGCATCCCGTTCATCGCATGCCCGCGACGGTTCTTGAAATACTGCAGGAGGATGGCGTCTACCCCAACCTGTATGTTGGCAAGAACATGCTGGAGAACGTCCCGCAGGATTTATACAAGCAGGATTGGTGGTATCGGACCGTATTCACGGCGCCGGCTGGGTACACTGCCTACACATTGGAGTTCCCGGGAATCAACTACCGCGCCGAAATCTGGATTAACGGGCAGAAGGTGGCGGACGACAAGCAAATTGTCGGGATGTATGCCGCTCACGAGCTCAATGTCACCCAGTGGATCAAGCCAGGCTTGCCGAATGTGCTGGCGGTCAAAGTAACACCCGAGCGACTGGTTCAAGACGTTGACGGTGTGGAACTGGCCGATAGTTGGTTCGATTGGATCAACTGGAAATATTTGGGATACAAAGGCGAGTACACCAAAAAGCATATGTTCGACGCTTCCTTCGTGCCGGATAGAAACGCAGGCATTTGGAAGCCGGTTTACCTGAAGACCACAGGTGAGGTCGCGCTTGAAAACCCGGTTGTTAACTCTGAGCTTTCCCTGCCGCAAGGGACTGCGCGGCTTACGGTTTATGCGAACCTGCATAACTTTGCCGCGCAATCCCTCACTGGCACGCTGAAAGGAACGATTTGGCGACAAGGGAAGCCCACGATTGAATTCGAACAAAGTGTCAGTCTCTCCCCCAGTGAAACTCGCGAAGTTGCTTTTTCTGCTGAAAAATACCCCAGCTTGGTGGTAAGCAATCCCGACCTCTGGTGGCCATACACCATGGGCGATCCGGCGCTCTATGACCTTCGGCTGGAGTTCGTGCAAGAACAGAAAGTCTCTGACCGCTCTCATATTCGCTTCGGAATACGTAGCATTACCCAACACCGCGATCAGGACCAGCAATTCCCCGACAAAGGCAAGGGCGGAAACTTTTATCTCCAAGTCAACGGTCGAGACTTCCTGGTGCGCGGAGCTGATTACACCCCGGACCTGCTGTATCGGTACGATCCTGAGCGCGAATCCGAAATCCTGCGGTACGTGAAAGACCTCGGGCTGAACATGCTGCGCTGGGAGTCCAAGATCTCCAGTGAGCACATTATCGAGCTCGCGGACGAACAGGGTATTCCTGTGATGCTCGGTTGGATGTGCTGCAATCAGTGGGAGAAATGGGAGCAGTGGAGCGTCGAGGACCATCGGGTTGCGTCCCAGAGCCTTCGTTCGCAGCTTCTCATGCTGCGCCCGCACGCATCAGTGTTCATCTGGGCCAATGGAAGCGATGGCCGGCCACCCGAGTCTGTTCGCAATGAATACCACACAATTCTCTCCGAGTTGCATTGGCAAAATGCGATTGTCGATACCGTATCTTCTTTCGCTAAGGATGACAAAGGCGAACGCATTTGGAACGGCATAATCATGGAAGGCCCGTACAGTTGGCGGCCGCCGACATACTGGTTCAGCGGACAATACGTCCCATCTCGCGGGTCTTGCGCAGAGCAGGGCGACAATGAAAGTATCCCCACCCTGGAGAGCCTGAAGAAGTTCATTCCTGCCGATAAGCTCTGGCCGATCAATGACACCTGGTTTTTCCATTCCGGAGCAATCGAGAACACTAATGTGCTCATGAACGTGCAGCGAGCTGTTAACAACCGCTATGGGCCTTCCAGCAACGTTGAGGAGTTCGTGCGCAAGGCGCAAGCCGCGCACTACGAGAACACACGCGCGCAATTCGAAGACTTTGCGGCCAATGGCTGGGCCAACCACAAAATGACCCTCTATTGGATGTTAAATAGCCACTGGCCTTCGTTTTACGGCCACATTATTGATTACTATCTGAGCCCCGGCGGTGCGTACTACGGCGCGAAGAAGGGGCTGCGTCCGTTGTCTGTAGTTTTCGATGCCTACGCGACGGGGGATCATAGCCAGGCCAAAGTCAAGGTGGTCAATCACAGTGCTGGTGACGTGCAGGGTCTTCGTGTACGCGTGCGGGTTTACGATCTGAGCGGCAAGGTGCTCGACGACCGCTCCGCCGACGCCGTACAAGTTCCGTTCAATGGCACAACTGAGATCATGGCTCTGCCTCGCTATCCCCAGAGTTCGCCGGTGTTTTTTGTCCGCTGCCAGTTATTTGACACCGCCGGAAAGCTGCTGGTCGATAACACCTATTGGCAGTCGCAGAAAGACGATGACATGGGCGATCCGAAAAACGATTCCGCCTTTGACTTAAAGCAAGCCAGTTGGGCAGACATGACGTCGCTGAATACGATGCCTCAGGTACAGCTCGAGGTCAGCGCTGGGCAGAACACAACAGACAAGGAGAGACACGTCGCAATCCGGTTACATAATCCGTCTGAACACATCGCCTTCTTCGAACGGGCGACCGTGTCTGCAGTCCAGAATGGGGACGAAATCCTCCCCGTCCAGTACGACGACAATTACATCACCGTGTATCCGGGCGAAACGGCCGAGATCCATGCAAACGTCTCGAACCCGGCAGATGCTCGTTGGATCAAGCTCGAAGGATACAACACCCCCGTGACTTCGGTTCACATTGAATAGAAGTCTGCAACGCAATGTTGCTCTTTACCATGATGCGCAAAGGAACCTGCAAGAATTTCGACCTCTAATATGAATGAAAGACAATCAGGTTTGGCCTCGTCGTCTCACGTTAGTACGAAAGACTTGCGGCGCTGGTGTGCGATCCCGGCAGCGAACTTACTCGGGCATCCGCAATTGCGTGTGCGTTACCGGCAGGTAGCTGATTCCGCCGAGTTGGGCGGGTTAATGGCGAGGGAGTTAGTCGAAGTTATCGAGGAAAACAACAAGGAAGGACGGACAACACGCGCCATTATTCCTTGTGGACCTACTTGTTGGTACGAACCGTTTCGGTCTCTCGTCAATACTCTTGGCGTATCCCTAAAACGCTTGCACGTGTTTCATATGGACGAATGTCTGGATTGGCAGGGGAGGCCGCTCCCAGCAGGTCATCCTTACAACTTCAAGAACTTTATGGAGCGACACTTCTACGGAGACATTCGCCCGGAACTGGCAGTCCCCGAAGATCAGCGTTATTGGCTGCTACCAGCGACGATGGAACATGTGCGAGCCGCGATCAATCAGGGACCGGTGGATATTACCGTGGGCGGCTGGGGACAGGATGGACACGTTGCCTATAACCAGGCCCGCCGCCATCCTTTTCATCATGTGACGCTAGAGGACATCGCAAACTCCACGATCCGGATTCAGGAAAACAATATTGACACGATCATCGCGTTGGCGCAGCGAACATTCGGCGCTGCCTACCAATTCGTTCCACCGATGTCGATTACGTTAGGGATCCACGAATGCCTGTCTGCAAAGAAAGTCCGCGTCTATAGCGACACGGGTGCCTGGAAGCAGACTGCGCTGCGGGTCGCTCTGTTCAGTGCGCCGACGCCGGAATACCCGATGACTTTGCTGCAGGCGCATCCCGACGCAATCATAACGTCAACTCTGGAAACGGCTCGCCATCCGATCAGCGAAAACCCCGATTGGGAGTTGCTCTAAATTTATGCTGGCACTGCGCGCTAATGCGGAACATGGATTCACATGCGGAATCGGTATTGGCGGCATTGGAGCGGGCATGGTCTATGCGCTCCAGGGCAACCATGACCTGGGCCGGAACGAAAGCAGGTTGGGGGAATTGCTTGACTCGCGGGATTACTGCAAGTTGCACATCACCTTGCACTACATTGCACGGCTTATGGGCGGGGCGCGCAGTGAGCCAGATTCGTTTCGGGTCTGGCCTATCGGTTTTGTGGGTAACGACACGGCGGGAGGTCAACTCCTCACCGAGATGAGCTCTGCTGGCATGGACACGCGGTTTGTGCGAACCCACCCTGCGCTGAGAACTGCTTTCAGTGTTTGCTTTATATATCCCGATGGTTCGGGTGGAAACATTACCAGCAGTAACTCGGCCGCTGGTGCGTTGGCCATCGATGATATAAAGGCCGCATTGCCTTACATGAAAGCTGCAGGACCACGCGGAGTGGCGCTCTGCCTTCCGGAGGTTCCACTGGAATTGCGACGGGACTTCCTTGAACTTGCATCGGATTGCGGAAATTACCGCGTATGCTCCTTCGTGCTCGGAGAGATTGAACAAGCGCGGAAGATGGGGTTGGTCGCTCTCGCGGATCTCTTGGCCTTGAATCAGGAGGAAGCGTCTGCCTTGCTCGGAGACAGTCCTGGTCATGTTTTCGATGACGAATTATTGGTGGAGCACGCTGCAGAATTAACATCGACACGCGCGCATTCGCGCATGATCGTTAGCGCCGGACGAAAAGGAGCCTACGGCTTCGAGTGCGGGAGTTCGCAATTCTGTCCTGCGCCGGTACTTCAACCCAGGTCTACCGCCGGCGCCGGGGATGCACTCCTCGCAGGGGTTCTCTGTGGTTTAGCAGCGGGTATCCCGTTCATCAGGCAGAACGGGCACGGCAGTTCGTTTTCCGGCCGAATACTGCGGACTGCGCTGGATCTCGGTGTCCTGAACGGAAGCTTCAGTGTTACTTCGCCACATACGATCCACCCTGACGCGGTACTGGAGAACTTGTTCGCCTTCGCGAGATCGCACGGCGCATCTATTTCCGACTCAGTGCGGTCTGCCTGCCATGAATGCGAACCAAGCGTTCGTGAGAGTGTTCCTGGTGTTACATAGGCCCGAGCCGAGACGCAGGTCATGTCCACATCCCTAGCAGAAACCGCTACACCACAGCTTCGCCGGGCTCTGGGCTTGTGGGACCTGATTCTCTATGGGCTCATTGTTATTCAACCCACCGCACCCATGCCAGTGTACGGGGTGATGAGCATGCGTTCTCATGGCTACGCCGTAATCACAGTGCTGCTCGCCATGGTCGCCATGCTGTTTACTGCCATCAGCTACGGGAGAATGGCTTCGGCGTATCCCAGCGCCGGTTCCGCTTTTACCTATGTAGGTCGCGAAATTCACCCGATCCTTGGTTACCTGACCGGATGGAGCATGGCCATGGACTACATGCTCAATCCGCTTATCTGTACCATCCTCTGCAGCAAGTTCGCGATGAACTTCTTTCCGGAAATCCCCTACGGATTGTGGGTGGTTGCATTCGTCGCTCTGTTCACCTTGTTGAACATGCAAGGTATTCAAACTTCGGCGCGTATCAACGCGACCCTGGTTGCGGTCATGGCGGTTGTGATTCTTCTATTCTTGGCGGCGGCGGCTCGCTACGTACATGCGGCGCCTCATGATGGAATCGGCTTCTTTACCCGCCCGTTTTTCGATCCGAAGACCTTCTCCGTCCGAGCCATCATGGGCGGGACCTCGCTGGCTGTGCTGACTTACATCGGTTTCGACGGCATCTCAACGCTATCGGAGGAAGCCAAGAACCCCCGCCGCAACATCCTGCTCGCTACGGTTTTGGTGTGTTTACTTACGGGCGTGTTGGCATCTGTCGAGGTCTACGCGGCCCAGCTCATCTGGCCCGGCGCCCAGAACTTCCCCGACGTGGACACGGCATTTGTCTTCGTTGCAGAAAGAGCTGGCGGGCGCTGGCTTTTTTCGATCATCAATGTGACGCTTCTGGTTGCGACGGTGGGTTCCGCGCTCGGGGCGCAGTTGGGTGCTGCACGACTGCTTTACGGCATGGGACGGAGCGGCGCTCTGCCGCGCGGCTTTTTTGGGGCGATTGAGCTCAAGAAACGCATTCCACGAAATAACGTGCTACTTGTCGGCGCAGTCGCACTGGTCGGCGCGATGATCCTGAGTTTTGAGCGCGGCGTGGAACTGCTGAATTTCGGCGCCTTGCTCGCCTTCATAGGTGTCAACATCGCGGCACTGGTGCGTTTTTACTTTCGCGAAGCGCGCAAGCGCTGGTTTAACTTCCTCTCCCCGGCGCTAGGTTCCCTGATCTGCCTGCTGTTATGGCTGAGCCTGAGCTGGCACGCCAAAGTGCTGGGAATCGCATGGATGGCTATAGGTTTGGCCTATGGTGCATACAACACGCGGTGGTTCAGGGGCGAACTTGTGACCTTCGCAATTCCGAGTGACGACCCCGAGCCTGCCCAGCCGGGGGTGGCCGATTGAACTGCCAACTTCAAATGCTGATGTTCTCAGCCCAGGCTAATGCACACCCGCGCCCCAACTGTCGCATTGGCCAGATTCGATGTGCTGAGACACCGAAGTGCTTCAAGAAAGGATAGCAATGGTCAAAGCGAGATCGTTTCGTGTGCCGTCATCCTTGCTTCACGGATCGGCGAACAAATGTGGCGATCGTGTCAGGATTCGGCCAATCCGCCTGTGCCATCCCGCGAAAGCAGCTTCTGTCCAACGATGGAATATCTGGATCTCCGTCCTCGCGTGCTCTTTCCTCTCGAGCACTCCGGCACGAGCTCAGCTGTGGGAAGTCCCCCCCCTGCCTCCCGTCAGGTATGCACAATCTCAGGACGGCATGACCGCTACAGCGGGTAACGAAAATTTGCACATTTTCGTCTGCCGTCCTGGCGTAGTTCACTTCGTGGCTACGCCCGATCCGCCCAACAGTGTCAAACCGAACCAGCCATGGATGCTCGATGCAAAGGATTCATGTCCAGGTGCGAAGTTCGCACTGACTCAGGGAAAAGATACAGTGCTCCTCACCACCGACCTACTGAAGGTGGAGCTCTCCCTGAAGTGGGGAAGCGTGCAGTACAGCACTATCGCAAGCGATAGCTTGCTGCGAGAGAGAACCTCAATCCCGCGCACGTACGACCGGGCAGATGTGAATGGCGAAAAGACCTTTCACGTTGAGGACAGGTTTTCGCCCGACTTCGACGAGGGCTTCTACGGATTAGGTCAACACCAAAACGGAATGTTCAACTACCGCGGCGCAACCATAGAGCTCGCGCAGAACAACACCGACGTCGCGATTCCATTGCTTTTGTCGAGCAAGGGTTATGGGTTGATGTGGAACACCGCGTCCCTGACTTATGTCGACAACCGTTTCCCGCTTGAATTGAACTTGGACTCACGGGCGGGCCATTCCATCGACTACTACTTCATTTACGGTCCCGAACTAGAAAAGATCATCCATGAATATCGGAACCTCACTGGGCACACGCCGTTGCTTCCAAAGTGGGCTTACGGATTTTTTCAGTCAAAGGATCGATATGTCTCGCAGGCTGAGGTCTTGGGGATTGCAGATCGCTATCGCAAGGAGCACATCCCGCTCGATGCCATCGTTCAGGACTGGTATTGGTGGAAAACAGAGGGAGACCCGAACTTCAATTCGAATTTCACGGATGTCCCGGGCGAACTGAATCGCCTGCACGACGAGCACGTTCACGCCATGCTCTCGGTCTGGGGACTCTTTGATACAAAGGCAGAAAATTACCAGCGACTTGAAGCCCAGCATTTACTGGTGCCCAATGCCCATGTCTACGACGCCACAAACCCTAAGGGGCGCGATTTTTATTGGAATAACTTGGTCAGCAAGCTCTTCTCGCAGGGCTGGGATGCATTTTGGCTGGACAGCGCGGAGCCCGAAGAATATTGGCCCCACATGGGAGACGCGATTCTCCAGAACAAGCAGATCGCTATCGGCAACGGCGCAGAGTACACGAACGTATTTCCGTTCATGCACACAACAGGAATCCAGCAGCATTGGAGGGCGACCACAGATCGCAAACGAGTCTTCCTGTTGACGCGATCAGCGTTCCTGGGTCAGCAGCGGGTGGGAGCGACTGTGTGGTCTGGCGACGTATATGGCTCCTATTGGGGCTTGCGGCACCAAGTCGCGGCTGGACTCAATTTTGCTCTTTCCGGATATCCTTACTGGACGACTGATATCGGTGGCTACTGGCCACCTTATGAGAAACCTCTCGACGATCCAAGATTTCAGGAGCTCTACGCACGCTGGTTCGAGTACGGAGTTTTCTGCCCGATCTTCCGCACTCATGGACACAGACCGGAAAACGAGATTTGGTCCTTCGACAAAGTCGAGCCCATCCTGATTGACTTCGACAAGCTCCGCTACCGACTGATGCCCTATATCTATTCCCTGGCTTGGCGGGTCACGAATGGGGACTACACCATTCAGCGCCCGCTCGTTATGGATTGGCGCACCGATCCAAACGTTCGTGACATTGGCGACCAGTTCATGTTTGGGCCCTCCATTCTCGTTAGTCCCGTGCTTCAAGCAAACGCCAGTCACAGGACTCTGTATCTGCCCTATTCCCCTGCATGGTTCGACTTCTGGACTGGAGCATCACAGACGGGTGGCCGTGAAATTGAATCAAACGCCCCGCTGGACCGCATTCCACTGTTCGTGCGCGCCGGTTCGATTATTCCTCTCGGACCGGAAATTGAGTACGCCGGGGAAAAGCCCGCGGGACCCATCGAACTGCGGATCTACGCGGGAGCCGACGGCAACTTCGAGATCTATCAGGACGCGGGCGATAACTATGACTATGAAAACGGAGCTCACTCTGTAATTCCCCTGTATTGGTCGCAACAAACGCAGACTCTGACGATTGGCGACCGCCAAGGCAGCTATCCCGAATTGCCTGCAATGATCCAGTTCAACATTGTTTGGGTGTCCACTGGCCATGGCTCGGGAAGTGGACCCGTGACTAATCCTGACAAAACGGTTGAATACACGGGAAAGGCAATTTCGGTGCAAGCGCCTTGAACGCGTGAACGCGAGAGAGCCCGAGGGATTGAGCGTGGAGGCGCAAAGACATGCAGGAGCTTGCCGGAGTCGGCACAGTAAAGGCTCAAGAAGTAGAACACAAGAAGTGGAAGAAGGCGTTCAGAATCTCCAACGACACCGTGCAACTGGTCGTTTTGACCGAAGTTGGCCCCCGCATCGCTGTCTTCGGTTTCCTGGGAGAGGAGAACGAATTCCACGAGGTTCCCGAGCATTCCGGGAAAGGCAGTGATCAGACGTTTAGAGTTTATGGAGGTCATCGCCTTTGGGTAGCACCTGAAATCCCGCGCACGTACTATCCCGACAACGCCCCTGTTGTAGCGCGGCGACAACACGACGCTTTTATCTTTACCGCTCCTCCAGAGTCCGCACTCCCCGGCGCAAACCTGCAAAAAGAGATTGAGATCAAGCTGGCGGAAACAGGAGCACAAGTTACGGTCACACATCGCATCCGCAATCTCGGAGAAGAACCCACCGAGATGGCTCCCTGGGCACTCTCCATGATGGCCGCTGGAGGGTCGGCCATTCTCCCACTTCCACCGCGGGCCCCCTTCTCGACCGACAGACTATTGCCCGAAGGAGTCTTGGCTCTTTGGTGCTACACGGATTTGGCAGATCCACGATTGAAAATCGGTACGAACTACATTCAGTTGCGCCAGGCTGGCGATTGTGCGGGCAAGTTCAAGGAGCAGATGATCGGGATCTTCAATCCCTTCGGCTGGGGCGCTTACTTCCGAAATGGTCACTTATTTGTAAAGAAAGCCCACGTTGAGAAAACTGCAAAATACCCTGACTTCGGCTGTAATTTCGAAGTATTCACGGACGCGCACTCGCTCGAACTCGAAACCCTGGGGCCACTTCGGATTTTGAGACCAGGAGACACAGCAGAACACACCGAGCATTGGTGGCTCTTCAAGGACATTCAGGCTGGTGAAGCCGAGAATTGGATCGATACCGTTATTCGTCCAAGGGTCGAAACTGCAGACTGAGATTCATGGCTCGGCGTCGGAACGAATGAGCCCGAGAGAGTGCGCGCAGGACTCCATAGACTGCACACTTCCCTTCTGGAAGCAAACATCGAACACGTTTTCTACTTCTCAACAGGCACCGCCCGTGAATGGCAAGACCTGGTGCCACGATCTGAAAGATTTTGCGGCGAGACTCTTCTGACCAGGCCATCAGCCCGCGCAATCAAGTTTGTCTCCTCTTACGAGCACCGGCGGTCAACCGATCCCGGGAAGCGGAACGAGGGAGTTGGTTCGTGTGCAGCTTAGGAATAATGTGAGCCCCGTTTGTAAACCTGATTTGCGCAGATCACGAGATGGACAGGCCCATTGCAGTCGGTGACTTTCTAGCGCGGCATCGGGGGTCCAATCTGAATGAACCAACATCCGATCAATGGAAAGTTATCGTACGGAGTAACCGCCTTGCAACGGCTATGTTACGCAGGAAGTCTTGAGCAGTTATCGCAATCGAGGATATCTTAAGAACTCCGCGAGGCTCATTTGCGGCCTGCTAAATTACTCAGATCCGCCAGAACCCGGGATCCTGACATCCCCATCCTGAAGCAAGCCAAAGCGGAATACGCGAAGTTGCAGTAACGGGACGACACCTCCTCATTGAAATCGAAGGGTCGCGCAGTCGGCCTTCGGGGGGCTCGGTCGCCTCAGACGCAAACGACGTCTGCATCCCACGAAATGTGTCCAAAGGTTCGAGCACCTCGGTAGCATTAACTTTTCGCGATACATCATTATTTATTTATTAAGGATTTATTTATAAGGCGGTTAGGAGCTTAGAGCGCAAAATCGATGAAAGGCTGCGCTCTTCAACGCGTCGCATAGCAGCAAATCGGTGACATTCAATGACATAAAGCTTCAGGGGTCCTTCGGTGAGTGCGTTCCTCCACCCACGATAGGGGGCTTTTTGCTTTCGAGGGAGGTTTAACAATTTCTCCTAAGTTATTGAAAATATGGTGACCAGGGACGGAGTTGAACCGCCGACGCCAGCCTTTTCAGGGCTGCGTGCTACCGCCTTATCACCATTATTTTCCAACAACTTAACTTTGCAGAGTGGCCCCAGTTTTGTGACCATTCTGTGACCAGCGCCGATGTTCGCCTAGCGTCGGCCTAAATTGAAGGAACAGCTTCTGCGCCGCATTATCGATGCTCCAAGACCAGTATCTTTTTGCCGGCGAGCTTCGAGGCAGAGCTAAGATGCCAGAACCGAATTTCCGGTGAAAGCGGTACTATTTCTGGATGCTGCGGTCCTTCACTTGGACCAACAACCACGTGAGTTTTCGGCAAGCGTGCGTGACGACGCTAACTGGCGCTGTTACGTTCATTGAGCCGCCGATGAGCGGTCGAGGGCGGGCCCATGAGCACAGCAGTCATTCCCGAGCCAATCGCACAGTTACAGCGTCAACTGGATCAGATTCGTAGCAGCCAACCGCGGGGGAAGAAGCTGCCGGATTCGGTGTGGCAAGCCGCCGTCGAACTAGCCCGGGAACATGGTGTGTATTCGGTCGCGCACCCGTTACGGCTGGACTATACGGGGCTGAAGAAACGACTCGATGGAGTTTCCCATCGCCGACGAAAAGCACGCAAGCCGGCATTCGTGGAACTGATCGCGCCCCCTTCAGCGATGCTGCGAGAGTGCTTGATTGAGTTCGAGTCGTTGCGCGGAGGTAAGGTGCGCATTCAGTGGAAAGCTGCCGCACCGCCGGATTGGATGAACCTGCTGCGGGCCTGGCGCGAAGCCGAGAGATGATTCAGATCACGGCGCAGATGCGCGTACTGGTAGCCATCGAGCCGGTCGATGGAAGAAAAGGGATCGACTCTCTGGCGCAACTGTGCCAGGAGAAACTGGCAGAGGATCCTTTTTCCGGCTGTGTGTTCGTGTTTCGGAGCCGGAGCGGGACGGCGATCCGGCTACTCAGCTATGACGGCCAAGGATACTGGCTGGCGCAAAAGCGTCTTTCGCGCGGGAGATTCGTATGGTGGCCGCAGGCGTCGGAACCAGCCAAGGCCTTGGAAGCCTATGAGGTGCAATTGCTGATGGCGGCGGGCGATGTGTCGCGGGTGCGCGCGGCGCCGATGTGGCGGCGAGTGAGCGTGCTGAAGTAATCAACCTCGCGACGAAAAAAAACACGGCGTCCCCCTTGCGTTCCAAGAAAAACCAGTTCATACTGCGGATCGATGGTCGAGTTCAGATATCGGGGCCGGAAGATCAGCCAGGAAGACATCCTTTATATACGCGCCCTGATCGAGCGGCACCCGCAGGAAAGCCGCCGCACACTATCCACCAAGCTCTGTGAAGCCTGGCAGTGGCGCCAGGCCAATGCAGCGTTGCGCGACATGGTATGCCGCGGCCTGTTGCTCATGCTGGACCGTGCCGGCCAGATCGAGTTGCCGGCGGTGAGTTACGTGCGGCATAACCCGCTGGCCAACCGGGCCAGACCGGAGCCGGCGCGGATCGATACCACACCCATCGCAGGCAGTCTGCGCCACCTCCAACCGCTGGAGTTCGAACTGGTTCGGCGCACCGGTAAAGAGCCGTTGTGGAACAGTTTGCTGGAGGAACATCATTACCTCGGCTACGAGCAGCCGGTGGGAGAACACTTGAAGTACTTGGTGTTGGGGCAAGGACGACCGGTCGCCTGTCTGGCATGGTGCTCGGCTCCGCGTCATCTGGGCAGTCGCGACCGCTACATTGGCTGGAGCGCCGAACAGCGCCGCCGCAATGTCCGCTTCCTGGCTTACAACACGCGATTTTTAATCTTGCCCTGGGTCAAGGTGGAACACCTGGCATCGCATATCCTGGGGCGCATGGCGTTGCGGATCTCCGCGGACTGCGAAAGCAGGGGGCAGGTCACAGGGGTTCGTCCTCAGCACGATGGCCGCTCGCCCAAGCATATGTTTTGAAGTGCGCGAAGTCTGCCTTGCTGTAATCAATGCTGATTTCCTGTGCCGCGGCACCCGTGCCCAGCAGGATGAGAGCAGTTACTGCCATGAATGCGATTCGCATTGCGGTTCTACTTTCCTTTGTACGAACAAGCGTTCTTCTCCGACTTCTTCAAAGCTTTTCACCTTCCAAACAGAATCGTTGCTCCTTCATTCACCTGATTGTTGAGTTGTTGATCTTGCGGACCTGGGCGGTAAGATTCGCCCCATTTTTGTTTGCCTTTTTGTCGCATCGGTAGCGCCCCATCTTGGCGGGTGACCTTATCAGGGCGGGCGGCTGCGCCTTCTGAGTTCCTGATGCGCGAGACTGCGCCCGAATTTGGGCACGCATGCCCATTGCTTCCCATGTGTCCGCCCGATAGAAACCTGGCTTGCTCGCAACCAGCTTCGTTAGCGGCTTTTGTTGGCGATTGACGGTGGCATCGAAATTGCTTGCCCCATGCTGAGCGAGGGGCAGCACGAGACGCATGAACGGACTCCGCAGCCAACCAGTTCGGAGCGTCACAAAGCGCACAAAACCCGCGCGGCATACCTCCGTCATTGTGCCCGCGTTTCTGCCCTCGCCGGATCTCGGGGAGACTTCGCGAATATGATCACCATTGACGCACCACCGGGCGAATTGAACGTACGCATCCTCTCGTCAATTCTCAACCTGGTCTGTCCACAATGCGGCGGAAGAATGTTGGAATACCAATGTGAAGGAAGATGCGGCAGAAACTGGCTTCCAGAATGGGAGTGGGCAAATCGGCGGCGAAAAGCTCTATGTGCCGGCAAGCGTCATCCCATTAGGTAGCGACTTAACGGGCGCCTTCAGAGTTCTTCCATTTGGCACCCAAGCCGATCCGCGAGGAAGCGGGCACGGTCGTCATTCCATCTATCGTAGTGAGGGCGGCAAACCCGCTGCGATTAAATCTGTCAATGGTGTGTTTGCCCTGACGCTTACTCTTGATCTGCAGTCTTGAATTCTTGTCGTCTCTCTCGCGTCTCACGTTTCAGAATGTTTGACAATCCGTACAGCATTCGCTTTACAAGGAGAGACGACAATGGCGCAAAGACATCAACGCGGCTGGCTAAAAAAGGAAAAGCGCGCTCAAGGCGAAACCTGGGTACTGTTTTTCCGCACTACTCGAAAATCTGATGGCAAACGAGTAGAAAACAAAATCCCTATAGGCTTGGTTCGATACCTTCCCGAAGCAAGCAGTGCATGGTCCGAGGTCGAACGAGTCCATGTTCCTATCAACCGGGTAGATGTGGGACGCGGATTGACCTTTGGCGACTTGGCTCAGCACTATGCAGAGCACGAGTTGGTTGAGTGCTCCGAATCGATCCGTCCCAAGGCGCACACAACCGTAAAAGGCTACGAGCGAGTTATCCGGAACCGCCTGCTCGCAAAATGGGCAAATAGAATCGCACTTGGCATCGAACCGTTGGAAGTGGAGCAGTGGCTGAGGGCCTTGAAAAAGGGAAGAACAGCTTGCCAATCCTACGCTCGACAAGACTCGTCGCGTCATGTCCTTGGTGTATAGGCACGGCCAAAGATATGGTCTAGTTCCGCGAAACCAGGAGTCGAACCCAATGCGTTTTGTCCGCTGCAAGACAACCAGCGGATACGAAGCGATGATTCTCACACCCGAACAGGCATATGCAGTCGTGTATAACCTCCGAGAGCCGGAACGCACTCTGACGCTTTTGGCCGCTGGCACAGGTCTCCGTATATCGGAATGTTTGGGCTTGCAATGGCAGGACGTCAATTTTAGTGACGGAATGATCCACGTGCGTCGTACTTGGACGTGTGGCCAAGTAGGTTTGCCAAAGAGCAAAGCGTCGAAGGGCCCGGTGCCACTCCATCCGTTGCTCGCCGAATTCATGACCCTCTGGAAACAGAAGACGACGTATCCCCACCCCGCTGACTGGGTCTTTCCCTCAACCCGCCTAAACGGCAAACAGCCGCGGGTCGCCAACATGCTTGTTGAAGATCATCTGCGGCCAGCTGCGGTCAAGGCCGGCATTCTGTTATCGTATCGGGACTTGCGAGGGCAACTCGTCGATGACGACCCACGACGATTCGGTTTTCATAGTCTGCGCCACAGCCTGGCGTCATTTCTTATCCGGATCAGAACCGATCCAAAGACTGTGCAAACGCTGCTTCGCCACAGTGACGTCAAACTGACGCTTCAGTTCTACACGCACGCCGTCAGCCGCGATCGCATGGTCGCAGCTGGGAAAATGCTAACTGCGATTCTCAGCCATGCGCCAGACAAAAACGGACTGAGAGCGGACTGAATTGAAAGACAGTTTGAGACAAGTTCTTCAAGGAGATGGACATATGCGCTGGTCTCCTTGCCCCACTTTCCAGATGCGGACTGAGAGCGGACTGGAGGGTCACCGAGTCGCTCAAATTCTCTAGAATGATGGTGGCCAGGGACGGAGTTGAACCGCCGACGCCAGCCTTTTCAGACCTGGTTCAACCTGCATCCTTAACTGCTTACAGGTTTGCGGGAGACTGCCAAGTACCCACAAACACGTGTAGGGCGGGACAATCATGGGCTGGCATCATGGGCTGGAGTTCAATGCAAAGCTAGTCAATAGACACACGATGGTCCGTGTGACGCCGTCTGCAACTTCTGAACACAACGCGGGGTGGCTAGACTCATCGTCAATCCCCATGTCCTTTGTTGCTTCTTGCGTCCGTCTTTAACTGAGGCCCCTTCCCTCCACCGGAGTTACCCGGTTTCACAGGTAGTACGAACCTCTCCGCCACCCTATGTGGCCCGGCCTGACTCTCGCGAGGTGCCAGTTGGTTATGACTGCAACCGCCACTAGGGTTTCCCGTGTTGCAGCTGGTCCCCTTTGCCGACATGCCGTCGCCCTTACCCCGGCAGGTCCGATGGAACCAGTTCGCTCGTACTATCCCATCAGCGTCGGCCTTCCCTCATTACACGGGAGGTCGGCTCCTGCATTAATCGTTTCGAGGCCTGCTCAGCGTTCACTCATGTTACGGCCTGCATGCTTGCCAAGTCGCCTATGCGACCCTCTACACCGGAGGCTCCGACGGCTTCGTTTCCTTCACCGCCGCTCCGATTACTACCGGGTGGAGCGAACCAGTTCCCGGGCGGGACTTTCACCCAGTGAACCAACGCCTTTCACGGCGCACGTGTAACGGGGATTTTGCGCCAACTGACTTTCCTGCAAACAAGAGCGAGACGACTCTAGTGACCGCAATCACCTGATCCCGTATCCCCGTACACGGAGACGTCGCATCATCCCTGCCATCATATACGCACAATGGAGGTGTGTTATGGCCCAAGCCTATTCAGACCATGTATATCGAGTGGCAGCATCGTGCAGTTCTGATTCTGTGACGGATTACAAGGCGCGCTGCCGCCGTTCAACGTTCCTGCAGGAAGGTCGGGTTTGGGTTCGAACGCAGTGGTAAGCGGTGGCGAATGCGAAGGCGAAGCTCGGAAAAAAGGAAGGTTCAAATATGAAAGTCACCGAGATAGAAATACATGCTGGAGATGTTGACCAGCCTTACCGAACTGTGGGGAAAATCTTTGCAAAGGTCGAAGCTGCCACTCTTTGCCCCAAGACGCCGACTCTCGAAGACATCAACTTCAAGTTACAGGAGAAGGCTTCGCAACTGGGAGCAAACGCGGTCATCAAAGTGGAATACGACCGAGGCATGTCGCAGGCGAGTGGTGTGGCTGTTGTCTTAGAGTCTGACGAGGTGAACTGGGTTACGGAGTTTCTGGAGTATCAAAGGTAAGAACTCAGTGCGGACCATTTTGGATTCCCTATTGATAAATCGCGTAGTTCGGGAATGAGTGTATCCGGCGACTCGACGTGTTGAACACTTTATGCTTCTCGAAAATGACGCAAGTCAACTGGGTTGGAATTCCAAATGGAAAATTTTGCTTCCATTCCGTGCTTGGAATTCTTGTTGCGAATCCACCTCCGCGCATCTTTCTGTTCGCGGGACTGGAGGGGGGAATGAGAAGTGGAAATAGCCACTTTGATAGTGTCTGCATCAAATCCACCGGTTCTTACGTTCCGTCCAAGATTCTGACCAACGAAGAAGTAATGGCAAACTTGCCAACCTCTCCGGAGTGGGTCGTCGAAAAGTTGGGGATTCGCGAGCGGCACATCGCTGAACCAGACGAATACACGTCGGATCTTGCTGCCCGTGCCGGGCTGGATGCAATCGCTTCGGCGGGGCTTGAACCAAACGACATTGACTTGATCATCGTTTCCACGGCGACACCCGACCGCAAGATGCCCTCCTCGGCATGCATTGCGCAGACGAAGATGGGCATTTGCAACCGCTGCGCCGCGTTCGATGTGGCGGCGGTGTGTGCCGGGTTTGTTTACGGCATCACGATCGCCGGCCAATTCATCCAGAATGGTATGTACGAGCGTGTGCTGGTGATCGGCGCCGATACCTTCTCCAAGGTCACGGACTGGAACCACCGCGACTGCGTTGTTTTTGGAGACGGTGCTGGTGCCGTGGTACTTGAGAGGAAGGATCGGGAGAACGGGCTCTTTTCAAGCATTCTCCTCGCCGAGGGCGAAGGAAAAGATCAGTTCACTGTCTACCCCGGGGACGCCTACTTCACTATGAACGGAAGATCGGTTTACCAGAAGGCTACAACCGCAGTGCCCGAGTGTATTCAGGAGATTCTCCGCATAAACGGGCTGGGACTCGAAGACGTCTCGATGATTGTTCCGCACCAGGCCACCGCTGGCGTCCTCAAGCGCATCGCCGAGGTACTCAACATCCCTTTTTCCCGGATACAGACGAACCTGGAGTCCTACGCGAACACCGCTGGAGCCACGGTTCCGCTGCTTCTGGACCAGGTAAACCGACGCGGTCTCCTCCGCGAAGGCGATCTTCTCTTGCTCGTGTCCATCGGCGCAGGCTGGACCTGGGGCGCAAGCTTATATCGATGGTAGGTTCCGATCTCGTCAACCAATCGCTTTGACGGGTATTGGGCTAGTATGTGGAAACCTAGTTTCGGCAAGTCTCGATCACGCATCTCCCGAATCGATCATGAAACAGGAATGGTCTTCGCACCTAACTTCATTTGAGGCAATCATGGACATCAGAACAGCGGGAGTAATCGGCGCAGGCACGATGGGCAATGGCATTGCTCACGTCTTCGCCAAAAATGGATACAACGTCGTGCTGGTCGACGTGGAGCAGCGCTTCATCGATCGCGGCCTGCAAACCATCAGCAAGAACTTGGAACGCGAGGTTGCGAAGAACAAGTTGACGTCAGAGCAACGCGACCTGGCGCTGAGGCGCATCACGGGCACATCCGATCGCAAGCGGTTGGCCGACTGTGATTTCGTCGTGGAAGCAGCCAGCGAGCGTTTTGAGATCAAGGCCGACCTCTTCCGCGATCTCGATGCGATCTGTCGTCCCGAGGTTCTCCTGTCGTCGAACACCTCGTCCATTTCGATAACCAAGCTGGCAGCGGAAACCGGGCGGCCCGACAAAGTCATCGGGATGCACTTCTTCAATCCCGTGCCAGTGATGAAACTGGTCGAGGTGATCCGCGGATTGGCGACCTCAAACGAGACTCTTGCGACGGTCACAGCTCTCGTCGAGAAATTGGAGAAAACTCCGATCGAGGTGAATGACGCGCCAGGTTTTGTCTCGAACCGCGTTCTGATGCCATTGCTGAATGAAGCCATGTACGCCGTGATGGAAGGCGTGGCCACGCCAGAAGCCGTGGATGAGGTCTTCAAGCTTGGTATGGCCCACCCGATGGGTCCGTTGACTCTGGCGGACTTCATCGGACTCGACGTCTGCCTTGACATCATGCGCGTACTGCAGTCCGGCCTCGGCGACCCCAAATACCGCCCCTGCCCGCTGCTGATCAAAATGGTGGACGCGGGGTGGCTCGGCCGCAAGTCCGGGCGCGGGTTTTATCAGTACTAGTCCTGCATTCCTTCGTTCGGAGTCTGAACCCGGCGTGAGCTCGTCGCGAGAACTCGTGCGATTCCTCGACATCACGAGCTCTACTGCCTTCTTCGAGTAGTTGAGTGGATGGAAATACCACAAGTCCACGAACAACGACTTAACCTACCGGCTAGCTATAGCTCAGAAGAAAAACGCCGACGTGGAAGAAGTTCGAAGAGAATTTGAGGCCGCTTGGAAAAACGCGGACAAGACCACTCGAACTCGGAGACCTATAAAAGGTCAACTGTTGTAACCAGGCCTATCGCTGATTGCGACAGTTATCCTTGCTCAGGGTTCGAACTAAGACCCGGCGAGGGAGTTCATGTGATCTTCGTCACCAGTGATGGTGTTTTGGGGCATTGCACGCCAGAAAGGTGAGAGCGAACCTACGTTCGCCTCACGTTCCTCTTTCTTGGAGTTTAGTTATGAACACGGCATTTCACCCATGGTCGGATAGCCTGCCGACTATCGAAGAACACATGAAGGTCGCAGACGAGTTGGCGCAAGCTGTTTTGAACGCTTGGGGACTCAGCGCCATCACGGGACACACTGCTGATTTCACCGCCGACTTCAAGGCGTTAGCTAACAACGCCTCCGCATACGAAGTCGCGAAGCAGGCCGCGGACCGCGCCCGCAAAGCTAAAGCCCTTTCTGAGAAGATGGGTTCCCAACAGAACGCGGACTACAGTCAGCTCGACCTTCTAATTGGGCAAGCCGTCGCTTACGAAAACTCCGCGCGGGAATCGTTTGCGAGAGCATGTAAAGAGTATTCGGAGAAGAACGGCTGCGCGTTCGTCGAGGCGCGGGCCGCGTAGGTCGGGAAATGGCCGACGCGCAATTGGGCCCACATTTCGCTGACAGGTACGCCCAAACCTCGATAGGAGGTGCCTCTCCCATGACTGCTGACAGCTCTCCCGAAAACCATGCCTCAATCAATGCAGATGACATCATTGATGTTGCAATCCACCATGAAATCAAGTGCCGCGCTTACGAACTCTAAGAGCGGCGGCACGACACTACCGATGGCCACGATTTAAGTGACAACCTGCAGGCTGAACTGCACCGTGTAGCCTATGCGGCAGCCCAGCTTCAGAGGCACTTCAAGGGCGAGGTGGGGGACACCAGAGCCGTCAGAGCGGCTCGGATTTACCTGCGTGCCCTGAGTTCCTTTATCGGTGAGCGTGGCATGGATTGAGCAGGCAATGCAGCGACCCCCGGCCACCTTGGCAGCTTCAACGTTCCTCGGTTGGGTTTTCGTGAAACTAAATCACAAGTCAACGTGATCGTGATCATCCACGTTTGTATGGGCAAACCCTATATACTTGGATCGTCCACGGGCCCTGTAATCGTGAGGTTAGCCGTTGATGACGAAGTTAGTTTGTGCTTGGTGTGGCGCGATTATTGAACGCCCTGGTTACGGCCAAACCCTCGATGGCAACACAAGTCACGGGATGTGTGCTGCGTGCTGGGAAGCATGGGGCTCGCAAGAGAAAGGTGTATCGCTGCAGCGCCATATCGATACCATCTCAACTCCTATTTTGGTGGTCGATAGCCAAAACGCAATCGTAGCCGCAAACGCCAAGGCATCTGAGATGCTGGGCAGAAAACTGGACCCGCCTGTACAACCACCGTTTGGCCTATTTTTTGATTGTGTGCACTCCCGCCTTCCCGAAGGATGTGGGCGCACGATTCATTGTTCAGGCTGCGTTATTCGCAAAAGCGTTGCTGCGACGTTCAACACGGGCGAGGCACAGATCTCTATTCCAGCAACTCTCACCGTGGAAAGCCCCGATCAACTCTCGGAGGCGGTTTTTGAGATTACCACTGTGAAGAGAGATGGACAGGTCGTAGTGAAAGTCGATCGGTCAGGGCGGCGACAATGAGGCTGTCGTACTGTTGTTGAGAAATTCGCGATAACACGCAATATAAAAAGGCACCCACTTTTGCGGTAGGTTGAGATTGTTCGCAGCACCAACCTAAGCGAAAAGGAGCGCCTTTATGAGTCAAGAAAAGTATATCGGCCTGGACGTCCATCAGGCCACAATCTCCGCTGCCGTGATGGATGCTCAGGGCAAGCTGCTCATGGAATGCGTGCTGGAAACCAAAGCGAGCACGATTGCGGACTTCATCCAAGGATTGCAGGGAACTCTGTCGCTGACTTTTGAGGAAGGGACCTGGGCGGCCTGGCTGCACGATCTGTTGAAACCCCACGTCAGCCGGCTGGTAGTCTGCGATCCGCGGAAGGCGGCTCTGTTGAAAGAGGGCAACAAGAGTGACCGGATCGATGCGCGAAAACTGGCGGAGATGTTACGCACCAACCAACTCCACTCGGTCTACCACGGAGAGCATGGGATCCGCACGTTGAAAGAACTGGGGCGCAGTTATCTCACCGTCAGCAAAGATGTCACGCGCACGATGAATCGGATCAAATCGCTGTATCGTAGCTGGGCAATTCCATGCAGCGGCAGCTCCGTCTACGCTCCGCGACATCGCACCGAGTGTCTGGCCAAGATCGCGGAACCAGGAGTGCGGGTGCGAGCCGAGCATTTGTATCAGCAACTGGATAGTCTGCAACCTCTGCGTCTGGAAGCGCGACGTGAACTACTGCGGGAGAGCCACAAGCATGCGGCGGTGAAGCGACTTCGTCAGATTCCATCGATCGGTCCGATCCGAGCAGCCTTGCTGGTGGCATTGCTGCAGACAGCCCACCGGTTTCGTACCAAGCGCCAGTTGTGGGCCTACAGCGGTTTCGCCGTGGAAACTCACGATAGCGGCGAATACCGCTGGGTGCGCGGCAAACTGCAACGCAACCGCGAGCGCATCACCGTGCGCGGTCTGAATGACAACCACAATCCGGACCTGAAGAATCTCTTCAAAGGAGCGGCCATCTCGGCCAGCACACGTCCTGGCCCTCTGCAGGATTTTTATCTTGCGCGAGTTGCCAAAGGGATGCGGCCGACCATGGCCCACCTTACTCTGGCACGGAAAATTGCCGCGATCACCTTAACCATGTGGAAGAAAGGAGCAAGCTTCGACCCACAACAGTTGAGTCGGCAAGCAGTTTGAGCATTCGCTGAGCAAGAGGCCTTTCCATCTCGGGGAGTTTCTCTCGGTGGTGGTCGGTCGAGTTCCGAAGATGCTCGGTTCGAGGGGAGTATCAGTCAATGAGATCTGGCCCTGTGTGCTTTGGCACCGAGTCACCCATTACACGTTATGCCCCCTCGGATAACCAGAAATAGTCATAGGCCACGAGCCTCGGATAGAACCATGGTTGACACACTCAACCAGCACTGGCTTGCCGCTCTCTCAAACTCGATGGCGTCATCACCGGCACGAGGAGGAACTTATGAGAATGAAAAGGCAAAACTGCTCCAGCGAGGCCTATGTAAAGTGGGCTGGATCTCGAGAAACAAATCCCGACTCCGGTCGAGGCGGAACTTTTTTCTTGACATCCCTTTTTATAGAACATCCCTTTTTATAGAGCTCATTGACCCCGTCGCAATTACACCAGCAACCCGGTTGGTCCCCGAAAATGCGTGGGGCCCCAGTTCTGACAGGCAGAGGAGCCCAGCTAATTGTGATGAAGATCACTGACAGTGGGGTGGAAAAGGCTTGCAATAAATATAGGAGGAATCAAAACTGAATACCTCCCGAATTGGGCCCGGTCCCGCCAGATGCGAGCGTCGCATCATTTAGCCGCGGCTCGGCGGTGAAGGGGCCGGGCTTCTGGTTCTCAAGCGAGTTCCTCCGAACCCCAAGGAAGTGGGAAAACCGCCTGCACTTGGGTTGGAATCGGCCGAGGTGGCTCATGACGCTGACTGTCGTGGCGGTGGTTTTCGGAGTTTTCGCAATTGGTCTGATCGTCCTCCTGATCTACAAGAGCACACTCACCATGCACAGGGATGACCAGTTGTTTCTGGATGACGCGAGTTCGCACATGCACGAGGAGCAGACGGAACTGTTGGCCAAGGTCAACCGGCTTACCGTCCCGGTGCGCGTGTTCAGCATCGGCTCTGGGGTATTTCTGCTGGTGCTCGTGGCGATGTTGATCTACCGGCAGCTGAACGCAGTACAGAACGTCGAAAGCGGGGGAACTTGCGCCATCCGGCCAACAACCTCGCGCAGTGCAAGAGGAGGCGGAACCTAGCTCGTAGTTGACGAAACATCCCCATAGCGCTCATCAAGGCCGAAAAGGCGAAGTAAAACCGCAAGCTTGTGACAAGGCCTCTTCTCGACAGTCTCTCGCAAACTCCAGAGTTCAGCCGCTCCACCTGAAAAAACGCCGTTTTGCTCGCGTCCAAACACAGAGATTACGTTTCGTGCTGGGTTCGGCGGTTCCGATTCGAATGCGAAGCCCTCCTGCTCGGACGACCATTTGATTGTCGTTTGCGTCGCAAAGAATGTTCCCTTGAATTGCTGGGACATGTTGTTGATTTGCGCCGTATCGATGGCGCCATTCCATTCGATGTCAAACGACACCTTCGCTCGGACCGGAAAAATCGGTGGAATTGGTGGAGTGGGAATTCCCAGCCCCTGCGTCAGCGAGTTGGCAATATCGTGGTCATCGAACACGTCCAGGCCACGCACGTGCAGGCGCGCTCGTTCATCGTCAAAGTCAACCTCAAGAGCGTCGTGTTTCACCGGAATCATCCAGAACACGTCGTTGCGGTCTACGTGCACGTTATAGTCATGAATCTGCTCAGTGAGCATGGTCGATCCAACTGGACCGGTGTACAAGTCAGTCAAACAAAGGCGAACGTGCCTTGGTGCATGCGGCCGTCACTGCCGATAAATTTGCCTGACGAATCCCATGTCGGCCTGGTAGGCCAGCGGCGTGGTAGCGCCGGTCGTCGTGTCTATCCCCGTCCCGCCGCCGAGGATATGCGTTAAACCTACAAATCCATCGAAGTCAGTAATCTGCGAGGGGTCACTGATATCCGCCAGATGGGCGACCGGCCTGATCGGATTGTGGTGAACGAATCCCGTAGGGGCTAAGTGCCTTACCACCGCCCGGATCGGATTGGGGCCGATGCATGCGGCGTGTTCGGGGTCGTCGCTGGCGTAGGCCACGTTGAACGCAAGAACCTGCTCCCAGCACCGTACCTACCGCCCCGCGGAAGAGACTGCGCCGGCTTAAGGATTTTGGTTGAAGTGTTTTCGGCTGTGGAAGACTTTGTTTGTGCATTGTCGTCTCCTTTCGACTCGTCGCTGCGCATAGAAAAAGTGCGCTCATTGACCAGTTGTGGCCAGGAGTCCCGATTATGCCGAGAGGCTGTTAAGAAGGAACAATGCTAGGGAAAATACTTGGGAAACAACCGCAGGCATTCTGCGCCGGTCGGCTAGCAGCTGTCAAGGGAAATTCTCCCCCGGTGATGTCAAGCCGCTTGTGTAAAAAGCTTGAGGGTGCGATTTTTCCATTCCAGGTTAAATCTCTGGAAGATGGAGTAGATGATACGGTCGACGCTGGCCACGTTGACGAAGCAGACCATGGGCCGGGTTCGGCGACGCACTTCCACGAAGCAACGCTCAATTACGTTGGTGGTGCGCATTTCTTCCATAGGTGTCGGGGCAAGGTAAAGAAGGAGAGTAATTCTGGCAGATCCCGTTCCAGCCGGCGCACCATGGGGCCGTAATCCGGCCACCGCGCCCGGAAGCGGCGAAAGGCGGCTTGCGCCTGCCCCCGGCTTTCCGCCCGATAAATCGCTTGCGCACCCTGTTTACTTCGTAGTAATCCCGTTTGCGCACGTGCTCTAAGATGTTGCGCATCTTGTGTACCCAGCAGCGCTGGTGTGCCACGCGCGGATACACCGTCTGGATCGCGGCCGCCAGACCAGCACAGCCGTCGGTGACGATCAGCAGCAATTGCTTGCCCTCCAGTCCGCGGCGATAGAGATCTTCGAGCAGGCCCTCCCAGTCCGCCTGGCTCTCGCCCCGGCTGCGCATAAACGCCAGCAAATGGCGCGTGCCGTCCCGGCGCACCCCGTAGGCCACCAACATGTGCACCCGCTTGCGCCCCGCCGGACGCCGCATGCGCAGGCTTACCCCGTCCAAAAATAGATACGCGTAATCGTCGCTCAGCCGCGCC
>CAVTNF010000003.1:0-807433 GCA_963735975.1 uncultured Acidobacteriaceae bacterium | reverse complement strand
ACGCCCCACTTTGTCGAAGGCGATGAGCCGGAAAAGATGCATGAACTCATGGCCACCACTTTGGAAAAGGCCATCGAGGATATCCGGCAAATCCAAAAGAATGCGCGGGCCAAGAACGACACCACTCGGCCGCGCTGGCCCATGATTGTCCTGAAGTCACCGAAGGGCTGGACGGGACCGAAATTCGTCGATGGTCTGGAAATTGAGGGAACCTTCAGAGCGCACCAGGTGCCGCTCCTCGTGGATTCCGAGCATCCCGATCATGTCAAGCAACTGGAAAGCTGGATGAAAAGCTACAAAGCCGAGGAACTGTTCGATGAAAATGGGCGACTCATCCCCGAATTGGCCGATCTGGCGCCGAAGGGCGACCGGCGAATGGGCGCCAATCCACACACCAACGGTGGAATTTTGCTGCGCGACCTGCGCATGCCGGACTTCCACGTCCACGCGGTGAATGTGCCTTCGCCTGGCGCCGTTGACGGCCAAGATACGCTCGTCCTGGGTAAGTTCCTGCGTGATGTGGCCAAACTGAATCAGGATCAGCACAATTTTCGTGTCTTCGGTCCCGACGAAACACTCTCGAATCTTCTGGGGGCCGTTTTTGAAGTCACCAACCGTCAGTGGGACGCCCGGGAAGTAAAAAATGACGAATTCCTCGCGCCCGCCGGCCGCGTGCTGGACTCGATGCTCAGCGAACACCAGTGCGAGGGTTGGTTGGAAGGATATCTTCTGACCGGGCGGCACGGGCTGTTTAACAGTTATGAGGCCTTCATTCGCATTGTCGACTCGATGTTCAGCCAGCACGCCAAGTGGCTGAAGGTAACCTTGGAACTCCCGTGGCGTCGGAAGATCGCGTCCCTGAATTATCTGCTCGCCTCCCACGTCTGGCAGCAGGATCACAACGGCTTTACGCATCAGGATCCCGGCTTCCTTGACCACGTCATCAACAAGAAGGCTGATATCGTGCGCGTTTACCTTCCGCCTGACGCCAACTGCCTGTTGTCGGTTTTTGACCACTGCTTACGCAGCCGGCACTATGTGAACGTGGTGGTTGCAGGCAAGCACGCTCTCCCGCAATGGCTAACCATGGACGCCGCGGTCGTGCATTGCACGGAAGGAATTGGCATCTGGCAATGGGCCAGCAACGACCAGGGCGCCGAGCCGGACGTCGTAATGGCCTGCTGCGGCGACACGCCCACGCTGGAGATTTTGGCGGCCGTTTCCATCCTTCGCCAGCATTTGCCCGATCTGAAAATCCGGGTGATTAATGTCGTTGATCTCATGAAGCTGCAGTCTTCGAGTGAGCACCCGCACGGGCTCAATGAAACAGATTACGATTCGCTTTTCACCAAAGATAAACACATCATCTTCGGCTTTCATGGATATCCCTGGCTCGTCCACCGGCTCACCTACCGCCGGACCAACCGAAACCTTCACGTGCGGGGTTACAAGGAAGAGGGCACCATCACGACTGCTTTTGACATCAGGGTGCAGAACGACTTGGACCGGTTTCATCTGGTACAAGACGTGGTGGATCGGCTACCGCACCTTGGCACTAAGGGCGCCTACCTGAAGCAGCAGATGCAGGACAAGCTCATCGAGCACAAGCACTACATCGACCAACACGGCCAGGACATGCCGGAAATTCGGAACTGGAAATGGAGTCAAGACGGAATGCAAAAGGGAAACCGCTAGGGGAGGATGAGCGAGCGCCTGAACCAAACTGACGGAGGATGAGCGGAGAGAGCATTCCCCAACTCGCGGGGCTGCTCATAGCAAAGACAGGAAGGGATATTCATTATGAAAGCCATTGCCGAACAGACCGAAGCAAAACTGAAGAGTCCTGAATCTAAGTCGAGATCCAAGCCCGATTCCAAGGACGATCTGAAATCCCTGCCGATGCCGGAAGTGGAGAAACAGTTGGGATCTTCTCCGAAAGGCCTGAGTCAAGCCGAGGCCGAGAAACGGCTGGCGCAATACGGGCCGAACGAGATCGCGGAAAAGAAAACTAACGTATTCCTCAAGTTCCTCAGCTATTTCTGGGGTCCCATCCCGTGGATGATCGAAGCGGCGGTGATTCTGTCGGGGGTGGTTAGACACTGGCTGGATTTCTTCATCATTCTCTTTCTGCTTTTTTCCAACGCTATGATCGCATTTTGGGAGGAGCATCAGGCGGGCAACGAAATTGCCGCGCTGAAAGCCAAGCTGGCGAAAATTGCGCGCGTCCTCCGAGACGGAAAGTGGGCTACCCCGGAGGTGTCTGAACTAGTGCCCGGCGACGTCATCCGCCTGCGACTGGGGGACATCGTGCCGGCGGATGCGCGTGTGTTGGCGGGTGATCCGGTGCAGGTAGATCAGTCCGCGCTAACCGGTGAATCTTTGCCCGTGACGCGCAAGCCTGGCGAGGCAGTGTTTTCGGGTTCGATTATCAAGCGGGGCGAAACCGACGCGATGGTATACGCCACCGGCGCCAACACCTACTTCGGCAAGACTGCGGAATTGGTGGAGAGTGCGCATACCGTAAGCCATTTCCAGCGTGCCGTGCTGAAGATTGGCGATTACCTGATCATTCTCGCAGTGGCTCTGGTGGCGATGATTGTTACCTTCGCGCTCTTCCGTCACGATCCCCTCCTCGACACGCTGGAGTTTGCCTTGGTGCTTCTGGTGGCCGCGATCCCTGTCGCCATGCCCACAGTGCTGTCCGTGACCATGGCGGTCGGAGCGCGTCTGCTAGCGAAAAAAGAAGCGATTGTGACCAAACTGTCGGCAATCGAGGAACTGGCTGGCGTGGATGTGCTGTGCTCGGACAAGACCGGTACCTTGACTCAGAACAAGCTAACGCTGGGCGATCCCTTCTGCGTGAACAATATCCCTGCCGACCAGGTCATTCTCTGGGCTGCACTGTCTTCGCGTGCCGAAGATAAGGACACCATCGACCTGGCGGTGATCGGCGGCGTGAAGGACGATAAGGAACTGAAGAGCTATCAGATACTTCATTTTCAGCCGTTCGATCCGGTGCATAAGCGCACCGAAGCCACAGTAAAAGGATCGGACGGAAAACAGTTTTTTGTGGCCAAGGGAGCGCCACAGGTGATTCTGCAGATGGCGACCAATGTCGCGGAAGTAAAGCCAGCCGTTGAGAAAGCCGTCAACGAATTTGCGGGACGCGGCTTCCGTTCCTTGGGCGTGGCCCGGGCGGATCAGGAAAACAAGTGGCAGTTTGTTGGCGTGTTGCCTTTGTTCGACCCGCCACGCGAGCAGGCCAAAGCAACCATCGCGAGCGCAGGGCAGATGGGCGTTAAAGTCAAAATGGTCACGGGTGACCAATTGGCCATTGCCCAGGAAACGTCCCGCCAATTGGGGCTGGGCACGAACATCCTTGATGCCACTGTATTGCAAGATTCGAAAAATCTACAGTCGGCCCAGTTGGTGGGGTCCATCGAAAAAGCGGACGGCTTCGCTCAGGTATTCCCCGAAGACAAGTACAACATTGTCGACATCCTGCAGAAACACGGCCATGCTGTCGGTATGACCGGCGACGGGGTGAACGACGCCCCCGCGCTCAAGAAAGCGGACTGCGGCATCGCGGTTTCCGGGGCGACGGACGCAGCTCGTGCGGCGGCGTCCATCGTGCTGCTGGCGCCCGGCCTCCACGTGATCATCGATGCGATCAAGGAGAGCCGCCGCATTTTCCAGCGGATGAACAGCTATGCGATCTACCGCATCGCCGAAACGCTGCGCGTGCTGTTTTTCATGACGCTGGCGATCCTGGTATTTAACTTCTATCCGGTGACGGCGGTGATGATCGTTATGCTGGCGGTACTCAACGACGGAGCCATCCTGTCGATCGCCTATGACAATGTTCACTACAAGGACAAGCCCGAGTCGTGGAACATGCGCCTGGTATTGGGGATCTCCACGGTGCTGGGCGTCATCGGGGTCGTGGCTGCGTTTGGCCTGTTTTATCTTGGCGAGCGCGTATTTCACTTCGACCACGCGCACGTCCAAACGCTGATGTATTTGAAGCTGTCGGTGGCCGGACATTTGACGATCTTCCTGACGCGCACGCGGGGCCCATTCTGGTCCATTCGCCCGGCGCGGATTCTATGGATAGCCGTGCTCGGCACCCAAGCTGTGGCGACCCTGATTGCGGTTTATGGGCTGTTTATGGCACCGCTCGGCTGGGGCTGGGCAGCGTTCGTTTGGGGCTATGCTCTGGCGTGGTTCCTCCTCAATGACCGCGTGAAACTGCTGGCCTATCGGATTTTTGACCCGGTTAAAGCACCGTCGTCAGCCGAGAATCCAGTCGATCTTACACCGCAGATTGCTACGCGGGCCTATGAACTCTATCAGCAGCGGGGCCGGGGCGACGGCAAAGCGAATCAAGACTGGCTGGAGGCGGAGCGAGAGACCCGGAAGGATCAACCGGCAAAGAAAGATGTTGCCTAACCGTCGTTCCCTCAACCATCGTTCCGAGCACTCGAACTCGCTATGCGCACCTCATGCAGTTGGTGCCCCTGAAGGAAGAAGATGAAAATTCATTCCAAAGATTTCCGTGTACCGCACCACAAAAAGATTGATATCAAACGCTTGCCGACGATGGTGAAGCCATTTTGCGAGTCAAAGAAGGAATACAAAGACCTCCTGGAAGAACATATTGCTGAGTTGACTTCCCTGCAACAACTTCACTATGCGTCCAACCGCTATGCGTTGCTGCTGATCTTTCAGGGGATGGACTCAGCCGGCAAGGATGGCGCCATCCGGCACGTCATGTCGGGAGTCAATCCTGAAGGCTGCGAGGTTTTCAGTTTCAAACAACCGAGCGCTGAAGAACTGGAACACGATTTTCTCTGGCGCACGACGTGCCGCCTTCCGGAACGCGGAAGGATCGGCATCTTCAATCGTTCCTACTATGAGGAAGTCCTGATCGTTCGCGTGCATCCGGAGATTCTCCGCACCCAGCGGCTTCCAGAAGAGTTGCTCGATGAGAAAAACATCTGGAAGGAGCGGTATCGGTCGATCGTTGATCTGGAGCGCCACCTCTATCGCAACGGAACGCGGATCGTCAAAATATTCTTAAACCTTTCGTACGAAGAACAGCGCAAGCGGTTTCTCGAGCGCATTGACGAGCCTGACAAGAACTGGAAAGTAAGCTCCTCGGACAATCAAGAGAGGAAGTACTGGAAGCATTATATGGAAGTGTACGAGGATTGCCTAAACGCGACTAGCACCCGTCACGCTCCCTGGTACGCCGTTCCCGCCGATGATAAAGACAACGCGCGGCTGATTGTGTCCCGCATTGTCCTCGACACGCTCCAGGATCTCAAGATGGCATATCCAAAGACCACGGAGAAGCGGCGGCTGGAATTGCAAGCGATCGGCAGGCAGCTGAAGAAAGAGAAGTAACGGCGGAATTGCGGTCTCTTATTTGACGAGCGCTGCCAATGCGGGCTCGAAATGCCCGCCCAATATGGGCCTAGACTGTCTCAATGCAGTTGTTACAAGACTTCGGGATGTTGAGGAGTTGTTGTGGCTACAAGGAGGACGTGAAGTGTTCCGGCGAACACGTCAACATCTTAGGAGCGAGCACTGCGGTTCTTACGGGAAAGGAAACCACGCCGGATTTTGTCTGCAGGTAGCATTTTGCGAAAGCTAGAATTCCAGAATGAAATGTTAATGAACAAAATTCTTCTTCCTGTCGACTTTCCTAACAGCGAGCTGAGGGTAGTTCGTCAAGCCGCGTTTTTGGCTCGCCATTTTCATTCCCAGATCATACTGCTGCATGTGGTTACACCACAAAGCTATCCAGTTGGCATACTGGAGCTTGGGTATGAACTCACCGGGAACTTGCATGCGGAAATCACCAAGCGGGCCCAGACGGAGCTGGATCAATCGCTGCGGTCGGAGTTCGACGGAATTGAGGTCAGACGCCTGTTGCTCGATGGTGATCCGGCCCGGGAAATCCTGCAGATAGCTCGCGATGAAAAAGTGAACCTGATCGTGATGTCCACGCATGGTCATGGAGTGATCTACCGCTTTCTGTTGGGCTCGGTGGCGGCGAAAGTTCTACACGACAGCGATTGTCCGGTTTGGACCGATACTCAACTGGAAGAAGCGTCAGGCCGTGAGTTCACCATTCGCAGCGTTCTTTGCGCGGTTGACTTGAGGCCGCACAGCCGCAACACCGTCTTGCGCGCCGCGCAGATGGCCGCTGAGTTTGAAGCACGGCTTACGCTCGTTCATATCACCGGCAGCTTGGAGATTTACGGCCCTGGCGGATCCCACGTCGACCCTGTGTGGGAGGAGACGATCGTCGGCTTCGCCTCCAAGGAGATCGCCAAACTTCAGGACGATGTGGGCACCAAGGCCGAGGTAATCATTGATAGTGGCGATGTGCATAAGCTGTTGAACCGAGCAGTGGAGCGGGCCAGAAGTGACCTCCTCGTCATCGGGCACATGCCTTCCGGCGGTCATTTGGGGGAAAATGGCAGCGGCTACGCGATCATTCGCGAGTCGCACATCCCAGTGTTAAGCGTGTGAGGATCGGTTGCCAACTTGGGGCCCTACTTACCTGGTGTACGACCAAGATCTGAGCCGCGAGGGTGCGCTAGGGAACATCGACTAAGCCTCTGAAAGTGCCGGTTGACCCTGCCGCCGCGACCGCTATTGTCCGCCGCCCTCAGGCGGAATGTAATCCGACCGGGCACGATCCTCACTGGTGCGTACCGGCCTCTCAGGGTGGTCCTTAGCATCCTCGACACCGCTGACGGCCTCCGCCTCGTATGCTTGATCCGTATCGGCGAGTTCTTCGACGCTCTCGTCCGCAGCATCTGCGATTTGCGAGAGGCCCTGAGTATCCCCTGATTGCCCAGCGCTATCTGAGCCTACTTGCCCGGGATCGCTTCCTAATTCATCAAGCTGCGCTTCGTTATCAAGCGATCTAAGTTTCACCATGGGCCTCCAGATTATCTTCCTTTCAGCTTAGCGCGCGACTGTCCTTCGTCTGTGGTCTCATCGGCATATCAGCTTCGTGTGCCCCGTCTATCGAGGCGGCGTAGCCAGCAGGCCTTTGAGCGAATTGATTGCTTTCTGGGCCTCCGCAAGTTGGGCCCGGGCTTGATCCAACACCGCCTTCGGCAAGAGACCTTGCGTCCCGCTCATTTGTCCCGCTTGCGACGGCTGTCCCGGTGATGTTCCAAACAAGGAACTCAGCGCTTCGTCGAGTGTGGGCTCCATCACGACTTTATCTCCTGTCGCCACGATCACGCGTTTCAGTTGAGGGAAATTTGTTCCTTCGGCCTTGAGATACAGTGGCACGACATAAAGAAAAGAATTCTCAATCGGAATGACAACCAGCTTCCCGCGAATCACTCCGGAGCCCTTTTGATCCCACAGCGTCAGCTGTTGAGAAATAAGGGTGTTCTGATCGATCATGGCGCTGATCTGGTTCGGTCCGTAGATCAGCTTTTCTTTCGGGAGTTCATAAAACAGCATTCTTCCATAGTCGGGGAAATCGCAGCGGGCGGCCAGCCAAGCGATCATGTTATCCCTGTTCTGCGGGGTAAAGGGAGTCATGATGAGGTACTCAAGTTGGTCGCTGCCAGGCAGCTTCATGAGAATGTAATAAGGCTCCATGGGGTTGACTGCGCCATCGTATTTCTCTTTCGGCGCAACCCAAAGATCTTCGCGATTGTAGAAAACCTGCGGATCGGTCATGTGGAAGGCCTCGTATTGATTCGCTTGAATGGCGAAGAGATCCTCCGGGTACCGCAGATGGCTCTTAAGATCCGCTGAGAGTCCAGCCAGATCCTTGAACACGCCCGGGAACGCGCGCCGATACGCTGCAAGCACGGGATCGTTCGGATCCATCACGTAAAAGGAAACAGTTCCGTCATACATGTCGACGACGGCCTTGACAGAGTTGCGGATGTAATTGATGCCCACCGCCGAGCCACTGGTTTGCGGCTGCGAGTAAGGGAAGTGGTCCGAGGTGGTATACGCGTCCTGAATCCAATATTGCTTCCCTTCGCTCACCACGGCGTACGGGTCCTTGTCCAGAAGCAGGAAGGGTGCCACTTGTGAAATACGCTCCTGCACGCTTCTCCAAATCTGGATTTTGCTTTGCGGCCTCAGATACGAAGTGAGCAAAATATTGATGTCGGTCTGCGTCCAGGAAAACAGAAGTCTTTTCCACACGCTGTCCAGTGGAATCCCGCCTTTGCCTTGATAGCTGGTATAAACATTTTCGTTGCCCTTGGGATAATCGAATTCCTTAATTCCGGTAGAAACGATCTTGTAGCCCGGCGTCACCTCTCCATAGTAGATGGCCGGCTGAGAGATATTCAGTCGCGCATACTGAGATTCGGGCGGAATATTTTCGATGAGATATTGAGGAAACCCGCCGCCCTGGGTCTTCGATACAGAGTTCATGACCACGCCATAGCCGTGGGTGAACTGCAATTCTTCGTTCACCCAGGTTTGCGCCTGCGAGGGTAGTTGGGAGGCAAGTTCCCGCGAGGCAAGCATCACCTGGTGATAGCCATCCGACAAATGGTAGCGATCGACATCCACGTTATAGAACTGGTAGTAGAGACGAATGGCCTGTGTTTGCTGATAGGTCTGAAGTAAAGGCCGGGAATCCCAGAGGCGCACATTCTGGATCGTATCTTGATTTCGAGAAAGAACCTCGGGAGTTAAATCGGTCAAAGCCGGATACGCCGTTTCTTGAATTCCGCCAAGGTTATAGGCTTTGCGGGTGAAGTCGATGTAATGATTAAGATAAGGGGTTTCCCGCGTTAGCTCGCTGGGGCGAACCACGAAGGCTTGCACTAACGGCGGCAAGGCCAGTACTCCTCCTAAGTACAGGACTGCATAGACGCCGACTCCGACGACCAGCATCTTGATTCGTGGTCGGCGATAGGCAAGAACCAAGAATGCACATGCCAGCACGGAGGCGCCGAACATCATCCAGAAAACGATCCGGGTTACGTGAGCCGCTGCATAGCCCGCTCCGTAGACAACCCCGAGGGTTGAATAGACGAGCTCGTAGTGATCCAGATAAAAACCCCACGCGAAAGTGCCAGCCAAAATGAAGAGTAGCAGGATCAGATGGCGGGCTGTATTGTCCGCGATTGTGAACTTCTGACCTTGCTTAAACTGTCGAAGGCCGAAGAGGCCGAATAAACCAAGAATCGCGAGAGCGCCGATCGTTAGAAACGTCAGGTTACCCTGAAGCAGTTCATAGAAGGGAAGGCGGAACAAGTAAAAGCCAAGGTCCGCTCCATTGAGAGGGTCGGTGAGGCCGAACGATCCGCCATAACGAAAGCGGAGATACGTGTCCCACTGCGAGGAAACACCAACCGCGAATATGAGAGAAACGAACATCACGGCTACACCGCTCGCCCACATCAATAGCTTGGGACTCAAATCGACGTTGATTCCCCGGAGTACATCCGAGGCAGTGATGACTTTTCCGGCAGGAGACACGGTCGTGACCCTCAAAGGAGGGACGTTCGAGGGTGAAAGGTCGATGCGCTTGGCCGCAAAGCGAGTGTTGATCCACAAATAAAGAAATGCGAATACCAAGGCCACGCCAAACATTCCCCACTTGACCGACAGAAGGGTCCAGAAGATTCCTGCGTAGTCGAGTTCTCGCATCCAAAGCAACTTTTGGACGAATCCGAAGAGGACTGTCAGAGCGATGATGCATGCGATCGCTACAAATAGACCCCATCTCCACCTCGAAAAATGCCTTTTTGTGGTTGAAAGGTTCCGGCGGGTAGCGTCGCGCGGTTCATATGGCTGGGGCGTAATTTTCTCAACGGCTGTTGCGCTCATTGTCCGTCCCTCCGTTCATTTCTCCAAAATCCTCCTTAATATCAAGCAAAATATGAGGAGAAATCTGGTCAATTGTGAACATGACGGGGCGGAAGAAGTGTTGTTCGGAGCTTCTGATGGGCGAGCACCCACGACGACGCCTAGCTATGTGAGCAGCCCATTTGACGAGCAAGTCTCCACTCTCACGATCGGAGATTTCGTCGTGCTGTTTCTCGTCGAGGCCTTTCGCGCCAGCAGTTCCCCTCTGCGGACGCGCTCTTAGCGGAAACGGCACAAGGCGGCGATTGCAGAGTCTCGATCAAGACTGACCAGCATGCACCGCCTTTCTTCCGGCGCTTTGGTGATTACACACCCACAAACTCAGGGCGGTAATCCTTCCAGATTCCAGTCGCTGGCGAGATTATTCGGACAGGGGCATCTTCAGCGTGTTTCGCAGTCCGCGCCCACTGCCACGCGTGTTGGATTTCAGAGGATTCGAAGTAATGCGTCTCGGACTGCAGAACGGCGGCTCCCGCGGTTAGAATGTCCACAATCTCTTCCCATCGATGTGCCCCGACAACCGCCATCCGGGCGATATGGTCGGTGTGCTTTTGCAGAAACCGAAGGTCCTCCCAGCGAGCCTTCCATTCGGCTCCGTGCATTTCTGTAAGGTCCGCGAGGATGCCGATCGGGTGCTTCTTATGTTGTGCGATGAAGAATTCAAGCTGCGGCTCGAATGCTTTGAGGTCTTCCTCCGACAGCGCTCCGGCCACCTTAAAACCGAATGCCGCTCCCCCAGTTTCCTTGAGTCGTTCAATCACAGGCACACCTCCTAATTTTGAACTAGAAATCGTTGACCGTATAGTTCCGGTAATCGACCGTCAGTGTCTCCTTGCCGAATATTCTGATGGCTGAAATCGCCTCTTCTCTCGAGAGAAGCCAGAACCCGTCAATCTTCTGATAGTTCCGCACAAAATCTACTTGCTTGATCCAAAACGACGGGCTCTTAGCGAGATGGCCGGTGATCTTCACTATCGCAAAGTCCTGGTTGTCGATCCACATCTTTCCTTCGAAGAGATCCATCTCCTTGCGCTTCGGAACAGCGTGGACCACTGAGCAGTCAGAGTTGCCGATTCGATCCGTGCCAACTACCTCCAAGGCATAGTTTTCCGGAGTGATCAGGCTGTCCGGGTCTTTGTTAACCTTTACCCTCTCCTCTTCAGCCTTCATCAGTCGCTGGAATACATGGTGGAGCACGAATCCCGAGCCTTTTCCTGCGGTGGTTGTGAATTGTTCTGTTGTCGGCGCCCTGTATTCCACGACCACCGCTTCTTCGGCCACGATTTTATCTTTGTCATTCTCTAACTTGTAGGTGCGAACTCCAGAGAGCCGAATTAGACGAGCTTCTTGCCAGCGGTGACGGACGTTCAACTTACGAAAAAGGTCTTCTGTATTGTTTTGCTCTCGAACGGACGAGTTAAGCCGCACTGCAGCCACATGCAGCTTAGAAAGGTTCTCGCACGGACATGACGGAAGGGGCGCGATTGACATCGCTCCCAACAAGGACATACCAAGGAACTGTCCTATAAACCCAATTACAGATCCCATTCCTCCACCTGCTTCATGCGGAAGAACTGGTCCACATTCCGCTTCCCCTCATCACGACGCTCTTCGCGCGGTCCGGAAGGACATCCCGACAGGATGTCCATGCTAAGCCGTGATATCGCCCCGGAGTTCGGTACTGGCAAAGCGCTTATACATTTATCCGTTGGCCTGTATCTTTCTCGGCAGCTTGGAGGTGCAAAGCCATGCGTGCCGGTTGCATGCGATTAGCGCAAGATCGTAGAAAGGTCCGCATATAAGACTGCGCTACCTGGTCCCACACCATATGGCGTGCATAGAGGTAAGCTCGTCTACGCATCGCCTGGCGGGCTGCATCGTTGTCCAAGAGTTCAATCGCCGTATCCGCGATGGCGGCTGGGTCCTCGAAGGGGACCAAAGCCCCGCGCCCATTGTCCAACAGTTCGGCGGCGTGCCAGTACGGAGTCGAGATGATTGCCTTGCCGGCGCCCAAGGCGTAGGCCAGTGTCCCGGACACTGCCTGTGCCTCGTAGCGATACGGAGTGACGTAAATGTCCGCCGAACCAATTAGCGCAGCCATTTCTTGCGGACTTACGAAGCGGTTGTAGAAGACCACCTTCTCCCCAACTCCGAGCTCTTTAGCTAAGGCCTGCAACTGGAGCCGATATCGATCACCCTCGCGACGTCTGACGTGCGGGTGAGTAGCCCCTGCGATTATGTAAACAACGTTGCTGTGCCGGGACAAAATGTTCGGCAAGGCTTGAATCACGTTTTCGAATCCCTTGTTTGGAGACAAGAGGCCGAACGTAAGTAAAACACTCTTTCCCGTCGAAAACGAATCCTTGTAAGAGGCCGGTTCTGCAAAAGGCAAATCGGGGATGCCGTGAGGAATCAGATCAATCTTCTCGCCGGGAACCCTAAACACATCCTGCAGAAACTGAGACGAGTGTTCGCTCATAACAATAAGACGATTGGAGCGCGCGGCGATTTCTTGCATGACGACCAGTTGGTCGAGGTCTGGTTCACGAAGAACCGTATGCAGAGTTGTCACCACGGGCATTTTGAGGCGCTGCAGCAGCCGCAAGACATGGCTGCCGGCCTTCCCTCCAAAAATCCCGTACTCGTGCTGCAAACACACCAGATCGACATTGCTGGAATTAAGAAAGTCGGCGGCGGCTTTATAGGATGAAAGATCGCTTTCGGTTATCTCGAATCGCACGCGCGCAGGATAGCGGTAGCGCGATTGCGGATCATTGACGGCTACCACGGATACTCCGGCGGCGCCGTACTCAGCCGCAATCGCGTCACACAAATCTGTCGTGAAGGTGGCAATTCCACACTGGCGAGGGAGGTGGTTCCCGATCACCGCTATCCGTGTTGGAAGCGGCGGGGTGGGGATCACTTGCGAGAATGAACCTGACTTCTTTTCGAACGCGAGAAGATTTGCTTGGCAGCGCATCAGGGTGTTCGGTAGTAGACTCACGGAGCGGTTACGCTCAGGCATTGCAGGCTCCTTGACGATATGGTTCGGTTGGACGGGGAACGAATGCAACATGTAGGTGCCAGGAGGCTACACCCGAGCCTCCTGGTTCCGGGACTTGTACTGACTCTCTTCAAACCGCGGTTCGCCGTCCACTCAATAGATTAATGATCAGAACCGCCAACGCCACAACAAGCAGCAGGTGGATCAGAGCTCCGCCGAAATGCAGACTAAAACCCAAAAGCCACAAAATCAGAAGAACAACGAAAATGGTCCAAAGCATGTCAACCTCCTGTGCTCATTCGTGAGCACTGAATGTGAGTTCTATCCAAAACGTTCGCAAGAAAACCGCTTCGCGCGAACGGATTGAACAGCAAATGACGGAACTTGTGCGTGCGCTCGAATACTCTGGTGCCAGCTGTTGACGAACAACAGCAGAGGTCGAACGCCGCTTCTCCGACTTCATGCTGCGTCTTCGGCACAAGTCCAGGAGGAAATTCGGGCACACCAAGATCAACTTGACCGTAGCAAATCAGGATTAGAACCGTCTGAGCAAAAATGATCACACTTCGCATACGGAAATTCCCGACAAATTCACGCGAAGAAATCTACCTTTACTTTGTTGGGATGAAACCCAGCACCTCCAGAGTTGATCAATTCTGCTCAGACCTTGAAAAGGCGGGGGATTAAAAAAGTGGTAAGCACTGAAAGTAGCACCGAAGGGCCACCAATCGGCGCTTTACGAGGTCGAAGGAGAAATATGAAAAACAGCACGAGAGACAAGCTCAAAGGCAGCTTCCACGAGTTGAAGGGAACAATCAAGGAGGAGGTCGGGAAAGTTACGAGTAACCCCAATCTCAAAGCCGAAGGAAAAGCCGAGAAGAAGGCGGGGAAGGTGCAACAGCGGGTAGGCGATGCGAAAGAAGTCGTTGCAAAGTTGAAAGGACAGCTGGCAGATTTAAAGAAAGTTGGATAGGCCACCTGCCGCGTTAGCTCGTGTCCCTGAAGCATGGCCAACCACACAAGGCTGACATATCGATCAAGCCAGCGAAACGGAGCTCATCAAATGAACCTATTCAGATATCGGCACGTTCCCATAATTTTGCTGCTGGCTGCGCTCGCGGGCTGCACTCAACAACAAAACACGCAGGAACTGAAGGAGAAAACTGCGCAAGCAACGGCTGAGGTAAAACACGATGCGGAAGCTGTGGCGGCAGGCATACGGGAGGGCTGGAGCCGCGACAAGCCGCTCGATTTGAATACTGCCACAAAAGAGCAGTTGCTGAGCCTGCCTGGCGTAACCGAGGCAGAAGCGAACCGAGTGATTGCAGGGCGTCCTTATACCGAACCCGGTGAAGTGGTGACGCGGCGCATCATGCCGAAGGCTGAGTATCACAAAATCGCAGACCGGGTCACAGCCAAGAAATGACGGAAATAGGCGTTCACAAGTCTCGCCTCTTTTTGTCGCGGATTTTTTCCATCGTTCTGGCTGACGTGAGCGCTGTTGAACAGATGCGTTGGATCGGAACCTGATAATTGTTGCGTCACGTAATTCTCAGGGTAATCAACAGAAGAAGTCACATTGTCGTTCCGGAGGGTGCCATGACATTCACACCCAAGACCCTGTCGTGTTTCGTTGCAAGCGCGGCGATTTTTCTTGGCGCCACCACCTCGATCGCAGCCAACCGGCCGGCTCCGTCAGCCCGGTCAGCCGGGCCCACAGAGCTCGAAATGCAGGTCCTTCTTGATCGAGCCAACTTCTCGTCGGGTCAGATCGACGGGAAGAGTGGGAAGAACAGCCGCGAGGCCCTGGCAGCGTTTCAGGCCGCGCGCGGGCTTGCTCCAGGTGCGCGAAGCCGGAAGGTGTTGCTCAAAGCGCTCGGCGCCGATTCTGTTAAACCGATCGTGTCCTATACGATCACCGCGGCAGACGTTGCCGGGCCGTTCAACAAAACGATTCCGGAAGACGCGACGGAGCAGTCGAAACTGCCGGGCCTTTACTACACATCCGTGCTGGAAGAGCTGGCCGGGAAATTCCACTCGGCCCAGGCCCTGCTCAGGCGCTTGAATCCCCGTGCCCGGTTCATCGCGGGAGAGCACATCCGTGTCCCTAACGTGTTGGGCGCTGAACAAGCGACGCGGGCCCAGACGGGGGCGGTCAAGATCGTTGTCTCGAAGAAAGCATCGGTCCTGATGGTGTATGACCGGGAAGGTCAGGTCATCTTTTACGCTCCGGTGACGAGCGGCAGCGAGCACGACCCGCTCCCGTTCGGGAATTGGGTGATCACTGATGTGGTACGAAATCCAACCTACAACTACAACCCCGCTTTGTTCTGGGACGGCGATCAAGCAAACCCCAAAGTGAAGATCGCAGCGGGTCCAAACAATCCGGTGGGTGTGGTCTGGATGGGGATCAACGTGCCGCATTACGGCATACACGGCACGCCTGAAGCGGGGGAGATCGGCCATTCCGCGTCTCACGGGTGCGTGCGGATGACAAACTGGGACGCCAGTAGGGTCGCCGACTTGGTCAAAGATGGGACGCCGGTCGTGTTCGAGGAATGAGGAATCGAGGTTTCGACCGCTCCCGGATTGTTGCGGCCGCAGAGGGGTAGGTCCCTCGCCGACGCGATTGCTATTTGGCCCGTTTCACCGCGTCTACCAGGCTAGGATATGGGTTAACCGCCCTCCCCTTCCACCATTGCCTTTCCGATCCCAACTCGAAGATCGCAAAATGCAAGTGGGGCGTGCGCGCATCTGCATTTCCTGTGGATCCAACAAAACCGATTACATCGCCACGCTCGACCCGCATTCCCTCCCGCAGCCCTTTCGCGTACCCGTCCAAGTGCGCATAGTAAAAGCAATACACTCCCATGTCATCGAACTGATATATCGTGTTGCCGCCTGGTTTGCTGAGGAACAGCTTGCGGATGGTTCCGGATACCACCGCATGCACTGGTGTCCCTCTCGGCTCCAGAATGTCGATCGCCTCATGCCGATGTCCGTTATGAACTTCTTCGAACGTATCCTGCAGATTCGCGAGGGACAGCCCGCTGATGGGCGGAATCATATCGGGACTGAAGGAGGTCGCTCCGAAGGCAAGAAACAATGGGAAAAGCACGGCAATACTAACGCAGCGCTTCACCTCCCGGTGCCCGGTTTGCCGCCTCGAAGCAAGTGCCGCAGATTCATCTGCGAACCAGTTCTTCATCCTGATCTCTCGAGAGTCCGATCTGTGCTATGCAGGCGGGACTGTTCCGTTTCCATTTCTGGTGACTGTCTTCCGCGGTAGATTGCTTCTACGCCTAGAACCTTCAATCCACTTCACGCCTGCCGAAGGTTTAGCCTGCGTAGTCTCGTAGCCATTCTCGTCGCGAACTTCTGCTGTTAAGCCGAGCTTAGCGGCCGTCTGGGTATCAAGCTGGCCAGTGACAGGAAGATTCTCAGCCTTCTGATAGGCACGAATACTGGCTCGGGTCCGTAGACCGAACACACCATCAAGCTTCCCGTGGTAGCATCCTTTGTCCTGCAGAGCTTGCTGCATCCTTATTACGTTGTCTGGACGCGCGATCCCTGGCACTTCTGCGCTGAGCTTGGGTCCCGAAGCGAGCGGCGTCGAGCGTGGTCCCGAGATCCCTGTCGTCAGTAACAGGAAGACGATCCCAGCGCATGCGGCTTTGCCCACTAACAACATTCCTTCTCCTCGATGTGGACCCGGCAATAGATTCGCTCACTTGCCCTGCCAATACTGTGCACAACCGCTCATGTCGTGAGCCGTCAGTCACAGTCCCGCTCGATCCATGCCTTGCGTGAATTGGAGCCATCCAAAAAAGCGCATGGCGAGCTAGTCGTTTTCGGTTACTTACCCTGTTCCGGTGAGTGGTAAAATATAAAAAGAGTTGTCTAGCTAGGCAGACAGGTGCCTAAGAAGGGGCCTATGTCTCCTGCTCGCCAGACCAACCGTTCTCCAGGCGGAAGGACGCTCATCCGCAAAGCCTCAATCGACCCGACCTCCCCAGCGCCGAATGCCATATTTCCAAATCTTCTAGCCAAGACGAAACGGGATTTCGATCCCCATGCATTCCTCGCAACTATCGGCGAGGGCAGGAAATCTGTGCTCTTCCGGCAGAAACAAGGAATCGTTGCCCAAGGGGATGCCGCGGATGCGGTGTTTTATATCCAGACGGGCAAGGTAAAACTCACAGTGGTCTCGAAGACTGGCAAAGAAGCGACGATCGGCATATTAACCGACGGAGACTTTTTCGGCGAAGGTTGCCTTGCGGGCCAGCCGCTTCGCATGTGCTCTGCAACCGCTATGACGGATTGCGCTACTTTACGAATCGACAAGAAAGCCATGATGGAAGCGCTTCATCGGGAGCACGAGTTTTCCGACCTGTTCGTGGCTTATTTGTTAGCGCGGAACATCCGTTACGAAGAAGACCTGGTCGATCAACTTTTTCAATTCCAGCGAAAAGTGGCTGGCACGGATTCTTTTGCTGCTTGCTCATTTTGGCAAGGAAGGGATACCCGAGACTGTCGTTCCCAAGATCAGTCAGGAGATGCTGGCGGAAATGATCGGCACAACCCGCTCGCGGGTGAGCTTTTTCATGAACCGGTTCAGAAAATTGGGCTTTATTCACTACAACGGCGGGCTGCAAGTCCACAGCTCGCTGCTCAATGTCGTCTTGCACGACTAGCTGTTCCCAGTGCAATTCCCCAAGAAACGAGATGGCAACGGCTCGGGTGCACTACGCTTGCGTTCCACAGCAAGTCAGCAGTTCGACCAATTGTGAACAGTTTCCTGATCCCAAGTATTGAAAATTGTTCTTAAGGTGAACCATGTCCGTGCAGACCTTATCCGGGGCTCCGAACCGCGATCGTTCTTTGCATGGACGATAAAGAGGACGTGCAGGCCGCTAAGAAGCGCTCGTCGTAACGGTTGCCGAATTTAGTGCGGGAGGTGGTGCGAGATGCTGTGCCAATGCCTCCTGAGCCTGCGGCGGAGCGATCAGTAGGAGCCGGTCCCCTGGTTGCAAGATGGTTTCGGGCCGCGCCAGCAGGACCGACTTGCCCCGCAATACGGTCACAATCTTCGCATCGGCGATTGGCCCACGGAGAGTGCGGGATTGAATCGCCTTTCCCACCCAAGGACTTTCGGGCCGCAGCGCGCCAACCGTTAATTGCGAGCCATCCGGAAGATCCAATGCGAGCCCCGACTGCAAAAGGGCTGCGAGATGAAGATGGGTAACTTGCGGGGGTAACAAGATCTTGCCCTCATCCAAGAGTCGTAGTGCAAGCCGGACGTTTTCAGCACGATGCGCCGGCGAATCTGCCCGTGCTGCCACCTGCGCTTCGTACAGGCTGCCGTACTTGAAAAACGACGAGAGTTTGATTTGAATCAGGAAACTCAGCATCACAGCGAGTCCGGCGGGAACGAGAAGCTGGTAGCCGCCCGTCATCTCCGCAACCATCAGCAACGTCGCAATCGGGACGCGTGCTGCACCACCGAAAACCGCTGCCATCCCAACAATGACCAAGTCCGCTGGAGGATGATGGAAGATTCCGGCAAAGACTCCGCCCAGCATCGAACCGACGAACAGGCTCGGGGCAAACACGCCGCCGGAGCCACCGGAGGAAACGGTAAGGGACAATGCCAACATCTTGGCGACAAGAAGAACGAGAAGTAAACGCAGGGCCAACCGACCGTCGATCGCTTCCTGTATCCAGCCGTAGCCACCACCCAGCACCTGAGGCAATCGCAAAGCCAGCAAGCCGACTCCCAGCCCACCAATAGCCGGCTTGATCCATGCGGGAACGCGTAAGGCGGCAAACGCATCTCTTAGACGATAAAATATCTCAGGCAGAATTGCGGCGACGATGCCGCTCGCTACCCCTAACGCAACGTACCAACCATAATCTGCAAGACCCGCGGCGTACGGGTGGGACGGAACCCGGAACAATGACTGCCAACCGACGAACCACCCGTTCACGGCATATGCCACAATAGCGGCAAGCATGCAGTAAATGAGAGCCTCGGACTCGAAGTCCATGCCGCCATAGAGCACTTCGACGGCGAATATGGCCGTCCCAATCGGTGAACGGAAGATAGCAGAAAGCCCAGCCGCCATCCCCATTAAGACCAGCAATCGTCTCTCTCGCTCGGGCCGATGGAGTACCTTTGCGTATACCGAACCGAAACCCGCCGCGATCAGAGCTGTGGGACCCTCGCGGCCAGCTGATCCTCCGGAGCCAATGGTGATCGCCGAGGCAAGCATCTTCACTGGGGCCACTCGCGCCCGAATGATCCCACCAGTCCAGTGAAGCGCTTTTACGACGGTATCCGTACCATGGCCCTCTGTTTCGGGTGCCAGGCCATAAACGAGGGCGCCGGATATCAGTCCCCCTAAGGTTGTGGCCACCGGCACAAGCCATAATCCATGGGGACCGATGACTTCTCGAAGGACTCCGCCCTCTTCCGGGAGTCCTGGGGGGCGGTAACCGGCGAGCCAAACCAGAAAAATCTTCTGAGACAGCCGCAACATCCAGGTGAATAGTTGCGCGCTCAGACCGCCGATAATGCCAAGGACAACCGAATCTAGAAGCAGTCGCGGCTTGTCTCCGTTCTGCACGATACGTTTGTACCATCATTCTGACGGATTGACCGACCGACACCGCTGACGACCATATTGCTCAGAAAGCTGCCGCAGTCCGAGATTTTCGCCAATTACTGCGTCTAGTAAGGATCGCCCGCATCGCGAGTCGCTATCGGCGAAGTTGCTTTCCTCAGTTGTTCAAGCTCGACCTGAACTTTCGCCCACTCTTTTGGCTTGCGCTTGGTCGCGTAAGGCGCATCCGGATGTCCGAAGAATTCCAGCAGTTCGGTCCGAAGTTCCGGCGAAGCACCATTAAAGTTCTGCTTTGCGAGCGCGTCGAGCAGTTCTGCTTGCGCCTCATCGTTGAGCCGATATTTGCCGGGACCCGTCACACCGCCAGTGTCAAAATTGTCGTTGGGCAGGTCCAGATGGCCGGTGGATTCCTGGTCAAGCAGGTTCCGGTAACGTTGCAGGCTTGCGTCGAAGCTGGCTTCGAACATGCGTTCCGCCTGGGGCGTCGGCGTCCGGAGTTGCAGCACTCTAAGCGGACCTATCTTGGGGAGAATCCTCACCAGAAAGGCGAGAAATCTTTCGCCAAAAGTGGGCGGCTGATATGCCTTTCCCCAGTTCTTTTGGTAGCTCGCGCGTGACAGATTATAAAGAAACTTCCTTTTGGTGATCCCAGGCTGGTCCTTCAGGATCTGGTCTTTCTTCAAGCTCCAGGCAATGCGGGTCGCTTTGGGGAGAAGCTGGCTGACGTCATAACGGTAAGAACCGAGCACCTTGTCTTCATCCGAGAGCACGCTCTTCAGATCCAAACCGTAGGTTTCCTGAAACGCTTGTTCCAGCAGAGGAACTGACACCTCAAAGCCGATGAAGTCATGGTAACTAGTGGGAGCATAACGTCCCTGCGCGACTTCCAGCACGTCGAATCCAAATTCGGTTTTTACGTGCGCCAGGGGGTTTTCTTCATATGTGACCACGTCGCCATATTTCCTTTTCAGCTTCGGATACAGGAGAGGCACCGAAAGATTCACGGCCATGAGGTGGCCTTCGTTGTCCGCGGCGTAGTGAGAGAGGGCGCCGAGCGCAAATGCGTAGCCGTCGAGATCTTTGGAATCGCGCAGCAGAGCTAGGACAAAGTCTCCGCTCCGCACATAGTGGGTCAAGTCGCTGAAGAAATGACTTCCGTGCGGATAATAGCCCATGTCCTGGATGATGGCACCGCCATAGGCATACCCGTGTGCTTCTTTGAGTTCGTCCGCCGTAGCGTTGGGAAAACGCTTCACCAGTAACGGGCGTATGTTGGTGTCCCATGCGCTGTCGATGATGGCCTCATGCGCAAGCACGGCATAGGCCGCGCACTGGATTGGCCAGCCAACAGACAAGAGAAGCGCCAGCACTAGCGCGCACACTCTCGTGACCCGCGTTCTGCCTCCACCGCGTGACATCCGGCCCATCGCCGCCTCTTTTGCGCTCTTAGGAATCTCCGCTGTCAACTTTACAGCACACCCCCAGTCAGGGTCACCCCACCAGGACTCACCCGGTCTCACCGGACGCTTATGGCAGCCACTTTGTGGCCAAATGAAATGTGGTCCTTATTGAACAGAAATGTCTTTCCTTAGAGTCTTAGGATGCCGTTGTGGATGCCGCGCCATTGATCCGAAACTAGAAGAAAGAAATGGCGGGTGCGAAAGCCGAGAGGATTGTGATACTCCGCTTGTTCGTGCGCGCAGCGTCGAGCAACACGGCGGGACTTCGTGCGAGGCTATGAAAAAGACCTCGAACATCATTTTCTTCGTGCGGACACACTGCTGCAAGCTGCGAAATATCCTGGGAATTCGTTCAGCAGTTGATGAACGACCATGGGTTGAGACGCAGTTGATTTACGCCCTGTCGCATCGATCTGCGCTGAGGAGTTGCACCTTGGCGAACTGAGCCGAGGTCTGGCTTCGATGAATTGTCAGAGCATTTGCCGTTAGTCATTTCAAAGCTGGAGGAGGATAAGGAAATGTTGAAACGTATTCTGATCGTCACAACGCTAGTTCTGCTTGTGACTCTAACTGCTGTCGCCTCAGACCGCGACGATGATGTGAATCGCACCAACAAAGCCACCCAGGTATTCAAGGAGATCATGAACACCCCGGATCAGGGCATTCCTCAGGAACTACTGGAATCGGCGAAATGTATCGCCATCATTCCTGGAGACGTGAAGTTTGCTTTTATATTCGGCGGTAACTACGGCAGGGGACTGGCAACCTGTCGCACCGGCCATGGCTGGAGCGCCCCCCTGTTTTTGGCTATTGAGGGTGGCAGCGTGGGTTATCAGATCGGGGGCTCTTCCACCGACATCGTGATGCTCTTTATGAATGATCATGCTCTTGCAAAGCCTGATGAGCGACAAATTCAAGCTTGGAGCTGATGCCTCTGTAGCGGCCGGTCCGGTGGGGCGGAACGCCGCCGCGGGCACTGACCTTAAATTGAATGCGGAGATTCTGTCTTATTCACGTTCCAAAGGCGTTTTCGCCGGGGTGAGCCTGGATGGCGCCGTAATGCAAGCCGACAAAAGTGGAGACAAAGCCATGTATGGCGACGACGTAAACCGTCATGAAATTCTCGACGGCAAAGTTGCCGTTCCGGCATCGGCGCAAGCGCTGCTGCACGAACTCAGCGGATATGCCCATGAAGCCAAACTTCAATAGTGGACTCCAGGCGACGGTTTTCGGAGGTATGCCTTCACAGTTGAATAGGTTGGAGGACTGCTCATCGGAGCAAGAACCCAACCCCTGAGATTTTCGAGAACCGTGGGGCAAGTGCACGGAACCGACCGGGATGATCGGTTCCGCGCGGAAGGCAAAGACAGAACAATAAGTGATCGAGACGTACCGAAACAGCAGGTGCTGCAGATATCCCGGGTGAGTAGGCAGCTCAGGCGCTGCAGATTAAGTGGGTGGAGGTCAACGTGGCAAAAACGGCGGCTGGTCTGTCTCAGAATCCAGGTTCGACCGATGACCTTGTTCGTGATCTCGAAGACAGCGGTTACCCCGTGGATGGCTCCAGAGAGCACCTTATCCGTCAACCAGAAGGTCTATCTGTGGAACTCGAGCAGCACAGCGCGCAGAGAACTTGCGCCACTCCAAGCGACGACAGAGGGACGACCGGTGGCGACGTAGCAGAACAAGACAATGCCGTAGGCATTGCCGGACGAGTTAGCCATTAAATCGGTGGAAGCCAGAGGAGAAGGTTGCGGCAGCAGTGAAAAAAAAGGCAGTTGGTTTGTTTGAGAATCCAGACTCGGTCGACGAGGTCGTTCGCGGTCTCGGGGCCACTGGCTTTCGTAGGAAGGGAATCTATTCTGTCTGAGAGGAAAAGTGATCGACTCGGCACTCGCATGGGAACTGATCGAAGCCTTTCTGACCTCTCGGTTCCGCTGCGCTCCACGCCGCCGGCGACGAGTGGCTAAAGAGAACCGGGATGTTGAGGCATGAAGGTTTCACTCGAAACCTCTAAATCGATGCGAGAGAACTCACGACTCCGATCAGTACAGTTCGGAGGCCATGAGCAAAAGATCGCCGCAAAGAACGGACGCGATTGATGCCCAACTCCCGTTCAGACGCGCTGGTACTTTTCGGCGTGACTGGCGATCTCGCCCACAAGATGATCTTCCCAGCGCTCTACGCGATGGTGAAACGAGGCGCTCTCAAGGTTCCGGTAATCGGTGTCGCCTTCCCTAAGTGGAGCCTCGATCGTCTGCACAAACGCGTGACCGACAGCATCAAGCGTTCGGGCGGGATCGATAGCCATCGTGCCTTGCACCACCTGCTGTCCCTGTTCAGTTACGTGAGTGGGGACTACAAAGACCCACGCACGTTCACCGCGATAAAAAAGCAGCTAGGTAGCGCTCGGCGCCCAGCGCACTACCTCGCAATCCCGCCTTCACTGTTCGAGACCGTGATCAAAGGACTCGGTGCCGGGAACCTGTCTGAGCATGCGCGCGTCATTGTCGAAAAGCCGTTCGGACGTGACCTGGCCTCCGCTCGGGAGCTCAACCAAGTCGCGCACTCGGTTTTCCCGGAAAACTCGATCTTTCGCATTGATCACTTCCTCGGGAAGGAGGCGATCATGAATATTCTTTATTTCCGTTTTGCGAATTCGTTCCTGGAGCCGATCTGGAACCGCAACTACGTAGCCAGCGTCCAGATCACCTTGTCCGAGGATTTCGGCGTGGGAAAGCGCGGCGCGTTTTACGAAACTGCCGGCTGTTTGCGAGACGTGATCGAGAACCACCTATTCCAAATCGTCGCGCTGCTTGCCATGGAACCGCCTGCCGGCAGGGACTTTGGAGCTGTGCACAATGAGAAAGCCAAGGTTTTTGAAGCCATGCGCCCACTTAAGCCCGACGACTTGGTGCGCGGGCAGTACGCTGGCTACCGGAAGGAACCAGATGTGGCGAAGAACTCCGACGTCGAGACTTTCTGCGCACTACGCCTTTTCATCGACTCTTGGCGCTGGGAGGGGGTGCCGTGGTACCTCCGTTCTGGCAAATACTTGGCCGACACCGCGACTGAGGTTCTGGTGGAGTTGAAGCCACCGCCGCAGAGGCTTTTCGCAGATTCAGCGCCGACGACCGGCCCGGCCAACTACTTGCGCTTCCGGCTCTCTCCCAGCTCGGCCATCGCACTCGCCGCTCGCGTCAAGCTCGCGGGAAAAGAGTTCATCGGAGACCAGCGCGAGCTCTACCTGTTCGAAGAACAGGACGGAGAGGAATCGCCTTACGAGCGGCTTTTGGGTGACGCGATGATCGGTGATGGAGCCCTATTTACCCGTGAGGACGCGGTTGAGGCGGCCTGGGCCGTAGTCGATCCAGTTCTCAAGACTCATCACCGGGCTCGCCCCTACAAGCGCCACAGCTGGGGACCGAAGCAATCGGATGCGATCATTGCTGCAGACGGCTTTTGGCACAATCCCAGCCCTAAGGAGGCATCTGGACGATGAGCTTGCCTTGCTCACAGGAATGGCAGCCTCAAATTGTCGAAGCGTGAACCTGTCTCGCGACTGTCATCGCCCCTGAGTTGTCGTCAGCCATGGCCGATTGCCGGGAGTGCATACAACGCTGTAGTATCGCGGCCACCCGTTGTTTTTCGATCCGGGCAGCAGGTTTGCGAGTAGATATCTTCCCGCGGAGAAGGTCAGCTAGTTTCCCCGCTTCGAAAGGCTTCACGATGATTTCGTCCGCTTCCAGAAGGATAGCGGACATGGCGCTCTGCACGTCTGGGTATCCGCTAACGAGCAGAGTGAGTGCGTCCGGTTGAGAGTGGCGCATCGCGCTGACCACAGTAAAACCATCGCTGGGATTCGGCATGTGCAGATCCGTGATGAGCGCGTCGAAAGTATCTGTCGCGATAAGTCGAAGAGCTTCTGGCACATTGGCGGCAGCCACTACCTCAAACCCTTTGTGCTCAAGGGTCACAGTCATCATGTCGCGAACGGCTTCGTCGTCATCCACAAGCAGTACCTTGTGGGAATTGGAGCGTTCGGTCGAAGTCACACTACACCGCCTATCTTGACGGACCAATACCAGCATGACTTAGGTATATTTCGGAAAATGTATAAAAGTGAACAGTGTCCTAAACTCGCAACGGTTAATCTAGGTTGGTTCGAATCTTAATGCGGTCATGGGTTAGTGGCGGGAAACCGACGTTCAGACCCTCACGACCGCTTTCCTTCACTGAGCTTCAGATCTTCAAGTCCTTGGGCCGGACTCACACGAGTTCGGCCTTTCTTGCATGCAATTGTGAGCATTACAGACCAGCCTTGGACTTATCCTTTCCCCCATAATTGATAGTGGCGACATCTCCAGTCAGGACGGCCATTGACAAAACAAGTCAAGCCCGCAAAGAAAGTAGTCGATTTCAATCCCCGCACCTTTCTTTCGACCATCGGGAAGGGCAGAAATATGCTGTCCTTCGGAAAAAGGAACACGATATTCGCTCAGGGTGATTTGACCGACGGACTGTTTTTTATCCAAGAGGGAAAGGTGCAACTCAGCGTTGTATCGGAGGCCGGAAAAGAGGCGACTCTTGGCATTTTGAGCGAAGGAGATTTCTTTGGAGAAGGCGGTCTTGCCGGCCAGGTCATCCGCATGTCGTCTGCAACCGCAATGACAGACTGCGTCCTGCTTCATGTCGAGAAGAAGGCGATGATGCTTGCCATGGGTCGGGAACCAAAATTGTCGGCCATGTTCGTCAAGTATTTGCTGAAGCGGAACATCCGATATCAGGACGATTTGGTCGATCAACTTTTCAATTCCAGCGAAAAGCGGCTGGCGCGAGTTCTGCTGTTGATGGCGCAGTTCGGCAAAGAAGGAGTATCCGAAATGTCGGTCCCGAGGCTGAGTCAGGAGACTCTAGCGGAAATGGTCGGGACGACCCGCTCGCGGGTCAGCTTCTTCATGAACCGATTCAGGAAGCTCGGGTTTATCAATTATGACGTTGGTGACAATTTGCGCGTCCACAGTTCACTCCTTAACGTTGTTCTTCAGGATGACGACGGAGTAATCATGACTTCGGGACCCAAGAACCCAACTGCCCGCAGCAGCAAAGGTCTAGAACCGCCTCCAGAGCGCGGCGGGCCACCCGACAAAGAACGTGCCAAGAGGCCACGCCTCCCAGGCGTTGCACAGGCCTGAGCTGATCCCATCGCAGCCCGAGATATCCAAAGACCAGCAATCCCTAACCATGGCACTCTGTATTGGAGTGGCGTGGAGCCTCAAGAAGGACGAGCTTCAAGAAGAATCTCCGCGCTTCATGTATCACCCGCGTGGAACAGCCAGCCTCAGCATTCAAAGAGCTGGTCGAGCGACGCGAAGCACGATCTGGCGATGCCATGTTCAATTTTGACCAGACAAGTGTCGTGCCCGAACGGAACAATGCGCTTGGGTTGTGCGGCGCCCAGACCGCTGAGCATGAATACTCTTCTTTTATACCCCGAATGGCCCGACACCTACTGGAGTTTCAAACACGCTTTGCCGTTTCAGGGCAAGCGTTCTGCGTATCCACCTTTGGGCTTGCTCACAATTGCTGCTCTGCTGCCTGCGCATTGGACGAAGAGGCTCGTCGATACGAATGTGTGCGCGCTAACGGATTCTGATCTTGCGTGGGCTGATGTCGCGCTGGTCAGCGGCATGTTGGTGCAAAAGGACAACCTTCTCGTCATCCTCGCTCGGTGCCGTGCCCACGGAATACGTACAGTCGTGGGTGGACCGATTGCCAGCGGTTTCGCGGAACTGCATCGCTACGCCGATCACGTCGTGATTGGGGAGGCCGAGGATCTGATCGCCCCACTTGCCGAAGATCTTGAACGGGGTACCGCAAAGCTGCAGTACAAGGCTAGCGAGATGCCGTCTCTGGACCGCAGCCCGTTGCCCAACCTGAGCTTGATCAACACCCGACACTACTGCTCGATGGCCATCCAATACTCACGTGGGTGTCCGTTCAACTGCGAGTTCTGCGACATCATTGAGATCTACGGGCGCAAGCCCAGGACGAAATCCGTCGCTCAAGTCATTGCTGAGCTGGAGCAACTGTATCTCCTCAAGTGGAGAGGAGCGGTGTTTCTTGTGGACGATAACTTCATCGGAAACAAGAAAAACGTCAAGCAACTACTGCCCGCACTGGCCGAATGGAACAATCGACATCGCCGGCCATTTACCTTCTTCACCGAGGCGTCTATGAACTTGGCGGACGACCCTGAGCTTTTGGCGCTGATGAAAGCTGCTGGTTTCATCCGTGTGTTCTTGGGTATTGAGACTCCCGTGGAAGCGAGTCTAAAGGAAGCTAACAAGCTGCAGAACACAAAGCGCAGTTTGCTTGACAGCGTACGCTGCATTCAGCAACACGGTATCGAGGTTATGGCTGGATTCATCGTGGGATTCGATAGCGATCCGGACGATGTGTTCGACCGGCAGGTCGAGTTCATCCAGGAGAGTGCCATCCCAATCGCAATGGTTGGTCTTCTCCAGGCGCTTCCCGGCACGCAGCTCTACCGGCGGCTTGAGCGCGAGGGGCGCCTAGTCGGCGCCGCAAACGGAAACAACATCGACTGCAATCTGAGTTTCATTCCGACAATGTCCGCGCAACGCTTACTCGACGGGTATCGGTCGATCTTGAAACGAATCTACGCCCCGGAGGCTTATTACGACCGGGCCCGGCATTTTCTGGAGCGCTATCGGCCCACCCGTACGCGCCGCTCCCTCTCGGAGTACCTAGCATTGTGCCGTTCCGTCGTGAAGCAAGGCATTCTCGGCAACGCACGCGCCAGCTACTGGAAGTTTCTCCTTGATGCCGCCACCCGGTACCGCCATGCTTTCGGCACTGCAGTGACCTTGGCGATCTTGGGTTACCACTTCAATGTGGTGACCGAGGAAGCATGCCAGACTGACTAGCCACCTTCCCGTCCCAGGAAACGTTCCCAAAATCAAAACTGCCGCGTGGCCAAATGTGCCGAGGATGAGCAATACAGAACATTTTCGCGGCTAGGAACGTTGCACTATGGGCCAGTGAAGACCAGAGAACTCACCCCGAAACAGATACTGTCCGTACCTTGTACTACTTGTGGTGCTGTGGTCGGCGAACCTTGTGAACTGCATACGGGTGCACCCCGCACCGAGCCACACCGAGACCGGAAACTCTCTGCAGCTGAGGCTGTGGAAACGAAGCCAATCAACGATAACCGCCAGTGATGGCGCCATGGGCTTCTGTAAGTTCTCGGAACAGCCCAAAGACCATGACGTTCCGGTGAACCATATTGTTGGGACCCCGTGTTTCAGGGCAGGAAATGGCGGGACAGGACTATTCCACAGAACGCGGCGAAGCCAACCAGGATAAGGGCGAGGACGGTATTGACGAGGCGGAAGAATGTCGGGCCGATGCGGTGGGGGATGAAGCGAACGACGATGATCAGGGCGGTGAACCAGGACATCAGGCCGGCGGCGGCCATCAGGATTCCCCACACGGGAGCGCTGTAGCCCAAGACTGAATGAGCGAAGGGAAGCCAGTTGGAGGTAACGCCAACCCAGTAAAGTATGGTTAAGGGGTTGAAGATCGTCAGGGCAACGCAGTCAGTGACTTCGGCGATCAGATGCGCGGGGACGGTCTCTTCGTGCCAGTGTTGGCGAGCACTGGCAAAGGCCCGCATGGGATCCTTGACGGCGCGGACAAGGATGTAGATCCCAAGCGGAAGCAGGACGATTACGCCGATGGCCTCCAGGACGGTCTGGAGCGTCGGGTTAGACAGGTCAGAAAAGAAGTAGTGCCCCCCAACGAGGACGAAAGAAAAAAGTATGAGATCGCCAGCGATGGAACCGATTCCACAGGCGAGGGTATGGCGCCAACCGCCGATCAGACCGCGGCGGATGGCCAGCATGTTAACAGGGCCCATCGGCGCGGCAGCCGCCAATCCCATCAAGAATGCGGCCGAAAGCACGTGGATGTAGGAGACGAACACCATGTTGCGGCAGACAGGTAGGATAAGCCCGAAATTCCAGTCGGGCAATTCACATCGAACAGGACGTTGACGAATGACTGTGCTTTATCAGCAGCTCGTGACCGATTCCAACTCTTCACTGGCGCGCTATGCGATTCGCAATTCCTATGAAGGTATTGAGTAGTCTGCCATTTGAGCACTTCGCTTCCAGTGTATTGGGACCTATGGCGAAGTCATTTTAGCGTCGATTGTCGGTGTCCATTCCCAGGTCCCTACACCGTGAACCGCCTCGCGGAAAGTGTTCAATTTTGACCAGACAGGCGTCCTTTGGTTACTTATTTTGTAGTCGTGGCCACGCCGTAGCGGACGGGAATTTCAGCTCTCACGCGTCACCAGGTCGTGGCGGAAATGTTGAGTCTTGCGTTATGCACGCCGGGCAACGGCGAGCCAAATACAGCGTGTAACTATGTATAGGAGATGCAGCAATGGAATCTCCCACTGTGTTGTACATCGACGACCTGCCACAGGCATTAGAACTCCGCAGACTCTGGAATCTCATGGCTATCCCGTCAAGATCGCGTCGAGCAGCTACCCTGCGTTGAAGATGTTGGAGGAGACGCCTCTAGCCGCGGTTTTACTGGCCCCTTTTGACAGCCTTTATGCTGCCAGCAAGGCGTTCGTTCTCAGTTTCTCTAAAGCGATCGGCGAAGAGTTGAAGGGCACGGGCGTGACCGTGACCACGTTATGCCCCGGTCCAACCAAAACAGAGTTTGCCGAGAGAGCCGGCATGACCGACGTGAAGATCTTTAGCGGTCGGCTGACAAGCGCTCAAGAGGTTGCTTCGGTAGGCTACAAGGCGATGATGGCGGGCCAGCCTACGATTATTGTTGGCCTTGCCAATCGCCTTCAGGTCTGGTCCATGCGGTTCTCGCCACGATCCATGGTGACAAAAGTCGCAAAAGGCCTGATGAGCAGGCGTACGCAACAACTGAGGTCCGCTGCACAGCGTGCCTGACGCGATTGGGATGCCTGATCTGGCCGGAGCGATGAACAGGCCAGCTGACGACAATCTTGACCCTGAGTGGGGGCAGTTGCATGAAACAGGATCGTTTGCGTGCCACGAGGACACGCGCTGTAACCGAGAAGGCAAAATCGGAGCGGCGCGCGTCCATTCTTACTGCAGCAGGGAAGCTGTTCGCTGCGCGCGACTTCGATGCGATTTCCGTTGACGACATCGCAAAGAAGGTTGGACTAGCCAAAGGAACTGTCTACCTCTACTTCAAAACGAAAGAGGCCCTGTTCCTCGAACTAGTTGCGGAGCAACTGGAGACCTGGGTGAGTGATTCGACGCCGGAACTAAAGAAAGCGAGAGTCAGTCCGCCGGCGATCGCCGCTGTAGTTGCCTCCACTCTGAGCCAGCGACCGGTTCTAATTCGGCTGTTAGGTCTGCTGCATGCCGTCTTGGAACGCAACACAGAAATAACTTCGCTTCGAGAGTTCAAGAGGAGGCTGCTCCAAATCACAACTCAATCTGGCGCGCTGTTCGAACGCGCGCTCGGATTGACGCCTGGAACGGGTATTCGCCTGACCCTTTGGATGCATGCCACTATCGTCGGGCTGTCGCAAATGACGGCGACCTCGCCGACCCTGAGCGCTCTGCTGACCGAGGACGATTCGCTGTCACTGCTTCGACTCGACTTTCGTACCGAGCTCGAAGCGGCGCTGACAACTCTGTTCACAGGAGCAGCATCCCGAACTTCGCAACGGCGATGCTGAGTTTGTGATTCTTCGGGCACCAGTTCCTTCAAGAGCTCTCGAGTAGGGCGCCTCGCTTCGCGACCCGCCCCCGCAGGAACGCTGCAGCCTCAGATCGGGTAGTAGATTTGTGGGCCGCTGCCTGCCTCGGGCTTTTTCAGCCGATACTCACGGCCGGAGATCAGTTCCGCCAGCTTGCTCTTTGGGTCGTTCAGATCCCCGAAGACCCGGACCTTACTGGAACAGGTCTCGACGCACGCCGGCACCTGACCGCGCGCCAGACGCTTCACGCAAAAGTCGCATTTTTCCACCACGCCATCCGCCGCCGCGGCCAATGCGCTCCGTCTGGTTGACGTCGCGGAGGCGCAGGCAGTAGGTAACGCTGTGTGTTTTCGGTAAAGCTGCGTAGTCGCTGGGGGACAGCGTGGTTCAGAAGCAGTGGCCCTGCGCCACCCAGTAATGCCAGTCGCCAATGGCCTCGGCAGCGGATTGGTCGGGATCAGTAGCGACCAGTTGTGACAGGGGAACTGCCATAGTCCGACCGTGCCAACGGATCAGCACGATATCGGAAGAACAGGCATCTTCAGGTGCCATGCGCTGGACTTGGACGGTTTCTTCCTTTCGGAGCGGTGAAACGACCGTGGTAGCGATGCACTTAGCCTGAAACGGAAATCGGATTTTGGCATCGAGGTAGTAATACCACCCCATCATCTGCTCTTCCGGTCCCTAAGCGTCCACGATGATTTCGTTGTCGATTCGGTCCTCCCGAGCGGGGTCCTTCTTGGGTTTCTTCATAGAGAGACGATCCGCTCCAGGGTTTCGCGATAATTCCACGGCATCCACTCCGCCGGACTGGTCGCCAGTTTCTGGGCGTGGCGCTGCAACTCGGTCAGGTAGTCGAAGGAGTTGGCGCCGCACAACTGACAAGTGTGAATCAAACTCATGAACAGGTCACCCACCTCCGCCCCGTTCAGCGTCCGATAGAACAAAGCATTCTTCCGGTGCAGAACGGCCCGCTTCAATGCTCTTTCGACGACATTGTTATCTAACGGAGCCCCGGCTTGCCGGAGAAACAGCGTCAAAGGCCGCCAATGTCGCAGTAAGTACGTAATCGCCTCGCCCAGCCCCGAGTTCGGCTCCGCCTTGCGCTCGGCGAACTGCGCTTCCAGCCAGTGATGCAGTTGCTCCATCACCGGGCCGCTACGCTTCTGATGAAACTGCAGGCGCTCTTCCGACCCCAGACCACGCTCTCGCGCCTCGGCCTCGTGACCATACACCTGGCCCAGCATCTCCAGGACATAGCGACACTGGTCGGGAAAGTTCGCCGCTACTTCCACGAACTGTCTTCTTCCATGGGCGAGGCAGTTGGCCAGCAAAATCTCCACCCCCGCAGTCAGCTTCGGAACATTGCGCGAGAGCGCGTCACACATCTGAATGGGTGGGCCCAAGTGCCGAGCACGCTGCTGCAACACGTCGGCAAGGTTCTCGCCGGCATGCTGGCGTCCGGTGAAGTACAGCGCAATTTTCCAACCCTGGCCGGTGGACACGATGCCGCTGGTGAACACACCCGTGCGTTCGTCCGACGGTTCGCGCGCGAGACGTAACACTCGCATGCTGGTGTCGTCGTTGTGCACCACCTCGCCCTGCGCTGCCTGCCGGATTAACTCGTCGCGCGCCGGTTTAACTAACTCGGCCGCCTCTTCCACAACCTCCCATTGCGTCGCCGCCGGTAACGGAATCCCCAGCTGACCTTGGAGTTGCTCCAGCCGGTAGAACGGGGTCCCGCTGCCGTACTTGAGTTGCGCGATCATCGCGGCCGCGGTCTCGTCATATTTTTCCGGACCTACTCCTTCCGGTTCTTGTGCGGTAAACACCTGTCCGCAGGCACCGCAGCGCAACCGTTCCAGCGAGTAGACGGTGGCGGCCAGCGGCGCCTGCCCGACCATGCGCACTAGCACTTTCGGTTCTTTCTGCCCGTATACGTTGCCTTTCTCGCACTCCGGGCAGCGATCCCCGTGCTTCAACTGCGGGTGCGCAATCGCGATCTTCCGCGAACTGACAAACGCTCCCGCGCCATTGCGTCCATGTCCGGGCGCTGGGGAATCGTTGCTCTCCGGCTGAGTCCCGGCGCCAGCTTCCGCGCCTTCCGGCTTTCCCAGCACGGCGCTGGTCTTCTCCGTGCTGCGCGGCTGCACCAGCATCGCCGCCAGCGCATGCAATGCCTCCTTGAGCTTTTCGTAATCGTCCTCGCTCAACGGCGCTTGCCGTGCTCCGTCCAGCACCCGGTCCAGTTCGTCCAGATTTACATCGACCCGTCGCCTGGCGGTTTTCATCCTCACCCCATGAGCATTTCGCGAAACTGCTTCGCCAACGGATATCCCAGAACCTGTTTGATCGACCGGTTCGGCACGTAGCTATTCGATTGTTTACCGCGCCCCGTCGTCTTGCCCAGCACCACCCAATTGGCCGCACGGTAACAGGTTCCGCGGAATCGTTCCGGATCCACAAACGTCTCCAGGAAGTAGATCGGATGTCCGTAGATCCGCTGCCAGTCCGCGGAGATCCGCAACGCCATGCGCCCCAGGATATGCGATGCCAGGTGTTCCACCTTGACCCAGGGCAAGATTAAAAATCGCGTGTTGTAAGCCAGGAAGCGGACATTGCGGCGGCGCTGTTCGGCGCTCCAGCCAATGTAGCGGTCGCGACTGCCCAGATGACGCGGAGCCGAGCACCATGCCAGACAGGCGACCGGTCGTCCTTGCCCCAACACCAAGTACTTCAAGTGTTCTCCCACCGGCTGCTCGTAGCCGAGGTAATGATGTTCCTCCAGCAAACTGTTCCACAACGGCTCTTTACCGGTGCGCCGAACCAGTTCGAACTCCAGCGGTTGGAGGTGGCGCAGACTGCCTGCGATGGGTGTGGTATCGATCCGCGCCGGCTCCGGTCTGGCCCGGTTGGCCAGCGGGTTATGCCGCACGTAACTCACCGCCGGCAACTCGATCTGGCCGGCACGGTCCAGCATGAGCAACAGGCCGCGGCATACCATGTCGCGCAACGCTGCATTGGCCTGGCGCCACTGCCAGGCTTCACAGAGCTTGGTGGATAGTGTGCGGCGGCTTTCCTGCGGGTGCCGCTCGATCAGGGCGCGTATATAAAGGATGTCTTCCTGGCTGATCTTCCGGCCCCGATATCTGAACTCGACCATCGATCCGCAGTATGAACTGGTTTTTCTTGGAACGCAAGGGGGACGCCGTGTTTTTTTTCGTCGCGAGGTTGATTACTTCAGCACGCTCACTCGCCGCCACATCGGCGCCGCGCGCACCCGCGACACATCGCCCGCCGCCATCAGCAATTGCACCTCATAGGCTTCCAAGGCCTTGGCTGGTTCCGACGCCTGCGGCCACCATACGAATCTCCCGCGCGAAAGACGCTTTTGCGCCAGCCAGTATCCTTGGCCGTCATAGCTGAGTAGCCGGATCGCCGTCCCGCTCCGGCTCCGAAACACGAACACACAGCCGGAAAAAGGATCCTCTGCCAGTTTCTCCTGGCACAGTTGCGCCAGAGAGTCGATCCCTTTTCTTCCATCGACCGGCTCGATGGCTACCAGTACGCGCATCTGCGCCGTGATCTGAATCATCTCTCGGCTTCGCGCCAGGCCCGCAGCAGGTTCATCCAATCCGGCGGTGCGGCAGCTTTCCACTGAATGCGCACCTTACCTCCGCGCAACGACTCGAACTCAATCAAGCACTCTCGCAGCATCGCTGAAGGGGGCGCGATCAGTTCCACGAATGCCGGCTTGCGTGCTTTTCGTCGGCGATGGGAAACTCCATCGAGTCGTTTCTTCAGCCCCGTATAGTCCAGCCGTAACGGGTGCGCGACCGAATACACACCATGTTCCCGGGCTAGTTCGACGGCGGCTTGCCACACCGAATCCGGCAGCTTCTTCCCCCGCGGTTGGCTGCTACGAATCTGATCCAGTTGACGCTGTAACTGTGCGATTGGCTCGGGAATGACTGCTGTGCTCATGGGCCCGCCCTCGACCGCTCATCGGCGGCTCAATGAACGTAACAGCGCCAGTTAGCGTCGTCACGCACGCTTGCCGAAAACTCACGTAACGCTCCGTAACCTAACTCGGAAAGCTGGGCCTGTGATGTGAGAAGTCGCTAGTGTCCTGTAACAGAGCTCCGCGACATAAGTTAGAGCGCTTTGAAAGGGCGCGGCTTCGAGCCGCGCCGAGAGCGCACCGTTGATAATTCGGGCTTTAGCCCCTGACGGCGCTTATCGTTGTTCCGGAAAAGAATTCTGGCCGGCAAGAGCGACTAATTCGTCCTGCGAAGAAGGCACTTGTCGCCTTCATATCAGCACTATCGGGATATGTGAACCGGGCTACTCGGATAGTCGAGGTCCATGCCTAACTGCAATCTGGCTGCTTCAGACATCCGGCCAGGGTGCCAAGGCGGATCGAACACCACCTGAACGTTCACTTCCTTGACTTCCGGAAGCTGCGCCAGCTTGTGCTCCACATCGGCCTTCAGCACGTTTCCCATGCCGCAGCCGGGCGCAGTCATGGACATCTTTACATCGATTCTTCTGCCGCCTTGATCGTGCGGCGCGATCTCACAGGAGTAGATCAAACCCAGGTCGACGATGTTGACGGGAATCTCCGGGTCGTAAACGGTCTTGAGCTGATCCCATACCATCCGCTCATGGAACGGTCCATCGGGAATTTTTCCCCCCCCGCAGCGCCGGGAGTCAATCCCAGAGCATCCGCGTCACTGGCGTCAATGCGGCACATGTAGCCCACGTCGCTGATCACCGTGTAGCTTGTACCCAGGATCTGCGAAATTCTCACCAGACTGCCGGCGGGCAATACGCGCTCGATGCCGCTGGGAATCTCTGTGGCCTTGCAAACACGTTTCAGCTCAATCAATTCACCCATTTTCATAAGACTCGAATCCCATAGGCTTATTCGGTCGAAACAGCTTCCTGTTTTCCTTCCAGGGCCGCCAGCAGTGTGTGCCATGCAAGCGTTGCGCACTTTACCCGTGTCGGGAACTGCGCAACCCCCGCAAATACCGCGAGCTTTCCAAGATCAGTCGATGTTCCGTTTTTGTTGCCCGTCACTGTCCGATGAAAATGCTCGAACAGCTCTCTCGCCTCCTGTTTGGTTTTGCCCTTCACGCTCTGGGTCATCATCGAGGCCGACGCCTTCGAGATTGCGCACCCAGATCCCTGAAACGCGATGTCCTGAATGGAATCCCCTTGCATTTGAACGGACACGGTGAAACGGTCGCCACACAGTGGGTTGTAGCCCTCGGCTTTGTGGTCCGAAGATTTCATCTCGCGGTAATTTCGCGGAGCTTTGCTGTACTCCAGAATCAGTTCCTGATACAGTTCGCGCAAATCGGCCATCAGGCGAGGACCTCCTTCACTAGTTGGATGCCCCGCACCAGCGCATTGATCTCCTGTTTTGTGTTGTATACGCCGAAGGATGCCCGCGCCGTGGCTTCGACTCCGAACCGTTCCATCACTGGCTGAGCGCAGTGGTGCCCGGTGCGGATCGCGATGCCCTCCTGGTCCAGAATCGTTCCGATGTCGTGGGGATGCACACCCTCCACCACGAAAGAAAGCACGCTGGTTTTTTCTTGAGCGTCCCCGATCACCCGAATTCCGGGGATCATCGAGATCGCGTCGGTAGCGTAGGCGAGCAGCTCGGCTTCATGCGCAGCGATATTATCCATTCCCAGATGAGCGAGATATTCAAGGGCAGCCTTCAATCCCACAGCACCGGCCATGTCTGGTGTCCCGGCCTCAAACTTGTGCGGCACCTTGTTGTAGGTCGTCTTCTCGAAGGTCACGGAACTGATCATGTCCCCGCCTCCCTGATATGGAGGCATCGTCTCCAGCAGAGCTGACTTGCCGTATAGAATGCCAATCCCGGTCGGGCCATAAGCCTTGTGTCCCGAAAAGGCATAGAAATCGCAATCTAATTCCTGCACATCGACGGGCAGGCGAGGAACTGCCTGAGCGCCGTCGACCAGCACCGGGATGTTTCTCGCGTGCGCCATTTTGGCGATGGTGAAGACCGGATTCACCGTGCCCAAGGCATTAGAGACATGACTCACCGCAACCAACTTGGTCCGAGGTCCAAGGAGGCGCCCGAATTCTTCGAGAATCAGTTCGCCATGGTCATTGATCGGCGCCACACGCAGGTGCGCGCCCTTCTCATCGCAAAGCAGTTGCCAGGGAACGATATTGGAGTGATGCTCCAGGGCCGTGATCAGGACTTCATCCCCCGCCGATACATGAGCACGGCCATAGCTTTGGGCGACCAGGTTGATCGCCTCAGTCGCTCCTCGCACAAAGATGATTTCTTCGGGACGTCGAGCGTGCAGAAAAGACTGCACAGTTTTGCGGGCAGCTTCGAACTCTGCCGTAGCCCGCTCGGACAGATAATGCACTCCGCGATGGATATTCGCATTGTCGCGCTCGTAGTACCGGGTGATTGCTTCAATGACCACCTTCGGCTTCTGCGCGGTGGCGGCGTTGTCGAGATAAACAAGCTCACGGTCCCGGATTTTCCTATGCAAGATAGGGAAGTCGGCGCGGACGCGCTCGATATCAAAGCTGGACTCCACTTCGCCCGGACCGGCCTGCCTTGAACCGGATGGCATGTTGAGGGTCTTCGTCATCCCATTTCCTCCCAATTTCTCTCGAGCAAGCCTTGATTCCCGCTGGGCTGGGCCACCAAGGGATGAGCCATCGACAAAAGATGTGCGTCGATCAATCGCTCGACATGGGTGCGGGCGATCCCGGGAATCATGCGCCCCACGCATTCATTGGCAAAGGCCGACAACAAGATTCTGCGCGCGGAGATCTCATCGATTCCTCGCGAGCGCAGGTAAAACAGCGCGTTCTCTTCGATCTGGCCGATGGTGGCGCCGTGCGTGCATTTCACATCGTCAGCGTAGATCTCAAGTTGCGGCTTGGTATCGATCTGCGCATCGTCAGAAAGCAGAAGATTGCGGTTCGTCTGCTTGGCATCGGTCTTCTGGGCATCTTTGTGAACTACGATCCGCCCATGAAAGACGCCGTGCGCAGCGCCGTCGAGGATTCCGTTGTAAAACTGACGGCTGCTGCAATGCGGGCTTCGATGCTCAACGTACATATAATTGTCGAGATGCTGCCGTGCATTGCCCACGAACAGGCCATTAATTAAACACTCGCTCCCTTCGCCGGCCAACACGGGGTGCACATTATTCCGTACCAGGCCGCCCCCGAGCAGGACCGAATGGGAAGCAACGTTGGCGCTCCGATCTTGCTGAATGCGGAGCGTAGAAACGTTGAAGGCCGCCTGATGCTCGCGCTCAATCATGTAATGGGAAACGGTGGAATTGTCTCCGGCAACTAATTCCGTAGCGCTATTGCACAAGACTGTGCCGCCACCCAGCGACGCATACTCCTCGATGATCGTCGCTTGGGCTTCTCGTTCGATGAGCAGCAGGTTCCGCGGATGCATCATCGTGGGGACATCTTTTCCACTCGACAAAAACAGCAAGTGGATTGGCGCTTTGAGTGATATGCCGCGGCCGACGTGAACGAAGGCCCCGTCCTCGGCGAAAGCGGTGTTTAGAGCACAAAAAGGATCTCTCTGAATGTTGAGGTAGCTTCCCAGGTGATTCGCGAGGAGTTCGGTGCCCTTGGCGATCTCATGTTTCAAACTGGAGACGGCAATTCCCGCCGGCAGGCCGGCGATGGACGACAGGCTACGGACGAACCGACCATCGATAAAAACCATCTGCGCCGCTGCGCCGTCGATCCTCCAGGGCGCTAAATCCGAATCCGACAGGTCCGCGTCGGTTTCCTGGGCCAAAGCAAACGAAGTTCTGGCAATGCTCGACACGTTCGTAAATCGCCAATCTTCGTCGTGCGTTGTTGGAAACCCGGTATTGCAGAAACTTTCAAACGCATCTTCGCGCAGTTTCCGCAGCCAGGGCATATCCTGCGCAGGGTCTCGCTTCGACAGCTCAGCAAAGGCTGTCAGATAAGTTTCGAGGTTTTGAATTGCTGTTGTCACAATCTCATCCATCACGCCGAAGCCGGCGCCGTCTGCCGTGCTGCGGCTTCGATCGATCCATATCCTGTAGCTTCGAGTTCGAGTGCAAGTTCGGGACCTCCCGATCGCATAATCCGGCCATCAACCAGGACATGCACAAAATCGGGAACGATGTAGTTCAGCAGCCGTTGATAGTGGGTCACTACCAGGAACGCGCGATTGCTGCTGCGCATGGCGTTGACGCCCTTGGCCACGATCCGAAGCGCATCGATGTCAAGACCTGAATCGGTTTCATCGAGAATTGCTAGCTTGGGTTCGAGGACGGCCATCTGCAGGATTTCGTTCCGCTTCTTTTCGCCGCCCGAGAAGCCCTCGTTGACCGAGCGATTCATCAGTTTCTCGTCCATCTCTAGGAGTTTCAGCTTCTCGCGAAACATGGGCAAAAAGTCCATGGCATCCATTTCTTCCTGGCCGCGATACTTGCGGATGGCATTGAGCGCCGAGCGCAGGAAATATGCATTGCCAATTCCGGGAACTTCCACCGGGTACTGGAAGGCCATGAACACTCCTTGGCAGGCCGCTTCTTCGGGCTTCATCGCCAGCAAGTCCTTGCCATCGAAGAAAATCTCACCCGCCGTGACGTGGTACATCTCCCGTCGCGACAACACTTGGGCCAGTGTGCTCTTGCCCGATCCGTTCGGGCCCATGATTGAGTGAACCTCCCCGGCGTTGATCTCGAGGTTGATTCCCTTGAGGATCTCGTTTCCCGCGACGGCAACATGCAGATTCCTGATTTCAAGCAAGCTCATTGCGTATTTCCTTCTTCATTTTGTTTTGACGCTGGCCGCCAGCCGGAATCAACCCACACTGCCTTCCAGGCTCACGCTCAGCAATTTCTGCGCTTCCACCGCGAACTCCATCGGCAACTCCCGGAAGACTTGCTTGCAGAAGCCGTTCACGATCATCGAGACGGCGTCCTCAGTCTTCAGGCCCCGCTGCTGCAAATAGAACAGCTGGTCCTCACCAATCTTCGACGTAGATGCCTCGTGCTCCATGCGAGCCGTAGAATTCTTCACCTCGATATAAGGGAACGTGTGAGCTCCACATTGATCCCCGATCAGGAGCGAGTCGCATTGCGTGTAGTTGCGCGCTCGAGTGGCGCCTTTCAGAATCTTGACCATGCCCCGGTAGGTGTTCTGACCGTGTCCGGCGGAGATTCCTTTCGAGACAATCGTGCTGCTTGTGTTCTTTCCCAGATGGATCATCTTCGTCCCGGTGTCCGCCTGCTGATAGTTGTTGGTCAGTGCGACCGAGTAGAACTCGCCCACCGAGTTGTCTCCCTGCAGAATGCAGCTTGGATATTTCCAGGTAATGGCCGAGCCGGTCTCGACCTGCGTCCAGGAGATTTTCGAGTTCACCCCCTGACACTTACCGCGCTTGGTCACAAAGTTGTAGATCCCGCCCCGGCCTTCCTTGTCACCCGGATACCAGTTCTGCACGGTCGAGTACTTGATCTGCGCATTGTCGAGGGCCACCAATTCAACGACCGCTGCATGCAACTGGTTTTCATCGCGAATGGGAGCGGTGCAGCCCTCCAAATAGCTGACATAAGCGCCTTCGTCGGCGACGATCAGAGTCCGCTCGAATTGCCCCGTCTCCGCGGCATTGATTCGGAAGTACGTGGAAAGCTCCATCGGACAGCGCACGCCTTTGGGCACGTAGACGAAAGACCCGTCCGTGAACACGGCGGCATTCAGGGCGGCGAAAAAGTTGTCAGTATGCGGAACCACCGATCCGAGATACTTCTTGACCAGTTCCGGATGATTCTGCACCGCTTCGGAGAAAGAACAGAAGATCACGCCGAGTTCCGCCAGCTTGGCCTTAAAGGTGGTCGCCACCGAAACGCTGTCGAAGACTGCGTCCACTGCGACCCCTGCCAGCATTTTCTGTTCCGCCAGAGGAATCCCGAGCTTTTCGTAGGTGCGAAGAATTTCCGGATCGAGTTCATCCAGACTCGTCAGACCTGGTTTCTGCTTGGGCGCGGAATAGTAAACAATGTTTTGATAGTCGATCGGTCCGTATTTCACATTCGCCCACTTCGGCTCGGCCTCGGCCTTCTCCAGCTGTGCCCAGTGGCGGAACGCTCTTAGACGCCAGTCCAACATGAACTCTGGTTCACGCTTTTTGGCCGAGATCGTGCGGATAATTTCCTCGTTCAGGCCCTTGGGAACCTGCTCATGCTCGATCTCGGTGACAAAGCCCCACTTGTACTCGCGGTCCGCCAAATTACGAATTGTGTTTACATTTGTGCTCATTGCGTTCTCCCCGCGGAGGCGCCGATGATCGGCACCAGATTTCCTCTGCCGTCGCGGATTGCCGTGAGTTGCAGCGGCCGAGTCAAATCGGAAAGCATGACCCGTTCGAGCGCCCCATGGATGGCTTGACTGATAATTCGCTGGTTGTCCTTAACCTGACATGAGGATTCAAGCTCGCAGAGACCGGCAGCCTCCGAACTGCATTCGGTCAACGCAAACGGGCCCTCCATCGCCGAAATAATCTCGGTAATAGGGATGAGTTCTGGATTGCGTGCCAGAACATAGCCGCCCTTGATTCCTCGGTGAGATGCCAGCAAGTCATTCTGAAGTAACGCGCGCAGGAGTTTGTTCACTGTCGGCATTGGAAGGCGGCATGCCGCTGCCAGCTCTCGTGCCGTATGCCACTTGCCCAGTGGACTGCGCGCAATCTGGCACATCAGCAGCAAGCCGTAATCGGTCAATTTTCCCAAGCGAATCATTTCTAAGTTGTTGTCTTCTAAAGTGTTTGATGCAACATCTCTTGAAATAGTACTAAACTGGTACAGTTTTATTTTACGGCAGTCGCGGGCCTCAAGCAAGGCGCCGGGTCGGCGGGGTACAACATCTCGGCTGTAGGACGCAGTTTAAGACCTACATGGGGTGTTATGATCAATAGTGAAGCTCCTCAAGCTTGACCTTCGCAGTTTCGTCTGTGAGCGGCTCAGTCCTTCCGGGCTTTAATCCTGCCGAACCCATTGTCTTGCTTCTGCCGCACGCCTTGCGGGTCGACTCCGAAATCCATAGTGACTCTTTGAACGCGCGGCTCTGCACGCTCTGCGTTCAATAAGTCGCTCAAGTCCACGAAGAATTCCGACAGGAGAACTACGATGAAACTTCTGGTGATCGGGTCCGGCATGATGGGTTCGGCGGCTGCCTTTGACATGGCGCGCACGCCGCAGGTCGATTCCGTGACGCTGGCCGACAGCGACGCCAAACGCGCCCGCGACGTGGCCGCGAGAGTGAATCGCATTGTGGGCGAAAAGAAAGTGCGACCAGTGGCGCTCGATGCCAGTAACGAGAGAGCCGCGGTCGGGCTCATGCGAGGACACGATGCGGCACTCTCCGCTGTGCCCTATTTTCTGAATCTAAAATTGGCTCGTGCGGCTGTAGAGGCCCGCTGCCACTTTGCTGATCTTGGCGGCAACAATACCGTGGTCCGGCAGGAGCTCGCGCTGGCGAAACAAGCAGAGAAGCGAGGCGTGGCGATCGCGCCCGATTGCGGCCTCTCTCCCGGCATGGCATCGATTCTCGGGGGCGAACTGGTGCGGCGACTGGGAGGCCGCGCCGATGCGCTCCGCCTATATGTCGGCGGCCTGCCGGAGCGGCCCACACTGCCGTTTCATTATCAGCTTGTATTTTCGGTCGAGGGGCTGATCAACGAATACGTGGAGCCAGCGCGCATTCTGCGCAAGGGTAAGCTCACTACCATCGATCCTCTCACCGAGCCGGAAGATTTCCATATACCGGGCTTCTCGCCGCTGGTAGCGTTCCACACTTCGGGCGGCACCTCGACCTTGCCGGAGACCTTTGAAGGGCGAGTTGGAGAGTGTTTCGAAAAGACGCTGCGCTACCCCGGACACTATGACCTGCTGTGCGAACTCAATGAGCTGGGATTGTTCTCGAGCGAAAAGATCAGAGTCGGCAAGGCGGAGATCGCCCCTCGCGCCATGATGTTGAAAATCTTCGAAGGGAAGTTCGCGTCGAAGGGTCCCGATGTCTGCATCATGCGCCTGGAGGCGCATGAATCCGTCAATCGCGCTGGAGTGCGCGGCTTGCTGGGCGGGCGACTGAAGGGACGGGTAGCGTCCTTCACCATGGTCGACCACTACGATCCCAAGACCGACATGAGCGCGATGATGCGCACGACTGCCTTTCCGGCGTCGATTGTGGTGCAGATGCTGGCTTCGGGGGCGATGAGCAAGCGCGGCGCGGTTTTGCAGGAACGTGACGTGCCCGCCGACCTGTTCCTTGACGAGGTGGAGAAGCGCGGCATCAAGATCGACTACGCGATCCAGTGAGCTGCCGCGATGCCGAAAGTAACGAGGGCGGCTGGACGGTTGCACCAATCGTGGTACACTCTTTCCACTCAGGATCTGGAGCGCCCTGATTTGAGGACGCTCCAGAATCCCACGTTGAAGGAAACCATGAAACCAGCCATCGAGACCCCGGGCGGAGTCTCTCCCGATCCATTTCACAAGACCGTCTGCTGTCTGCGCTGTGAACAGCGGCTGGAGCGATATCAGTTGATGCGCGCCAGCCTGGCTCCGGGCAATTCCGGACACGCTATTCTGTCCTGCCCGCGATGCGGACACGTAGAATTTGTTTCCGAAGCAAGCCCTCTGCTGCAGAGCCTGGAATTGATCTCGGTCGACACCGGCGATGGCGACTAGAGCGTGTGATAAATCGATTTGGGAAGGGCACGGCTTTCAGCCGTGCCGCCTCGACCTTGAAAAGTGCGGCCTTCAGCCCCTGGGGGCCGTGCCCTCCAAGCTGAAACGCATGGGCGAAACACGCCCCTAGTCAGTCGGCAGGTCTCCCGCGTGTTGCACTGCGAGGCAGAGCCTCTCTAGAACGGAATATCCTCGTCGGTAATCGGACCTGCTGCGGCAGGTTCGTGCTCGGGAGTGCGCTGGTCGAAATTGTTTCCGCCGCCCGTTGCCGAAGAAGACGCGCCACGTGAGCCGGCAAAATCCCCGCCACCGCCGCCCTCGCCGCGACCACCGAGCAGGATCAGATCGCTGGCCACGACTTCGGTCATGTATTTCTTCTGCCCAGATGTCTTGTCATCCCAGGAGCGGGTTTGCAGACGCCCTTCGATGTATACCTTGCCGCCCTTCTTCAAATATTCGCCGGCGATCTCCGCCAGGCGCTGCCAGAGGACAACGTTGTGCCACTCTGTGCGGTCCTGCCAATTGCCATCTTTGTCTTTGAAGCGCTCGTTGGTGGCGAGCGTAATCTTGGCCACGGGCGTACCCTGCGGCGTGTACTTCACTTCCGGGTCCTTGCCCAGGTTGCCGATCAGTTGAACTTTATTGAGACTCTTTCCAGCCATGTCGGTGCTCCTTCGCAGGGGCCAATATAACAGAACCAGCCCGGTGGATATGCTGCTCACTGCCCCAGGGCTTCGCGCGGAGTATCATTTTGGGTCGGCCCCCTTCAAGCATCGGTTGAACTCGCAATCTGGCCCCAAAAGTGAAGGGCCAAAAGCTAATAGCCAAAGGCCAAAAGCCTTCCCCATTTGCGCTATAATCCCCTCCATGCCTGCCGCACCCGGAGCGACCAAGGCCGTCGGGATGGTGCCCGACGAGCTCAAGTTTGAACCGAAGTCTAAAGGCCTCGCCACACCGCGCAAGAAGAAGCCCAAGGAACTGGCGGTCATCACCGAGTGCTGTACCGGATGCGCCGGCTCGCCCGCCTGCGTCGAATACTGCCCGGTCGAAGACTGCATGTTCTGGGTGCCCGACGAAGACAATCCGCCGTTCGGCCGCATCCAGATCGATCCCATCCTCTGCATCGGCTGCAAAAAGTGCGTCAGTAAGGGCCCCGATGGCTGCTTCCTCGACGGCTGCCCCTGGGATGCCATCGTCATGGTCGACATAGTGGAAGTGGAAAAAGAAGTCGGCCCGATGGCGATCTAGAAAACCAGCTCGTGGCTTTTGGCTATTAGCTCTTAGCGCTCGCTCCGGAACCTTTCGTCTACTATCCAACCAAGGCCTGTCATCCTTCTATGAAAACAGGCGTACCCGTCCACAGGTATTTTTGCGGCGATGCGGACAGGCTTCTATTCGTGCTCGAGGCACATAAGGTATGTCCGGACTCCGCCGCTCCATCTGAGCGTCGCTCTCGAAGAGCAAGGATGACTTCGAGCTGACGGATTCCCCTTACACCGCCGCAAACTTTTCTTCGTCAAACAGCACACCATCGTGCAGCAGGGCATAGACCGCAATCAGTAACTTGCGCGCCAGCGCCACCCGCGCCACGTGTTTGTGCTTCTTGCGCAGCAACCGTTCATAGTAACGCTTGGCCGCCGGAGAACAACGCGTCGCCACCTGCGCCGCTTCCACCATGATCCAGCGCATCCAGGGCGAGCCCTGCCGCGTAATGCCGCAGCGCGCCACCTTGCCTGCCGACTCCCGCACCCGCGGCACCAGCCCGGCGTAACTGCACAACGCTTCCTTGTCCGCAAAGCGGCTGATCTCTCCGATCTCGGCCAGCAGCATCATCGCCGAACACTCGCCGATCCCCGGTATCGTCATCAGCCACTGCGCCCGCTCGTCTTGTTTTGCTTTTTCACTTAATTGCAGATTTTGTTTTTGAATTTCTCCGCGATAGCCGTCCAGCAGTCGCAGGCACACGCTCACCGACTCTCGCGCCTGCGCCGGCAGCTTCACTTCCGCCAGCCACCGCCGTCCCCGTTTGCCAAATAAATCCGTCACCGGCGAATGCAGCCCCTGCTGATGCAGCACCGCATGCACCTGGTTTTTCAGCCGCGTCCCATGCCGCACCAGCGTGGCCCGCAACCGTACCTGCTGCCGCCGCGCTTGCGTCTCCCGATCCGCCTTCCACGATTCCGGCAGCAGATCGCAACGCAGCAATTGCGCCAACGTCTCCGAATCCACACGGTCGTTCTTCAGCTTGGCCGAAGCAATCGCCTTCACCCGCTGTGGATGCACCAGCACCAACCGCTTCACCTCCGGCTCCACAACCTCGCGAAACCCCGGCCAAAACCCGCAGGCTTCCACCGCCACCTGCACCTCATCTCCCCGAAACTGCCGAAAATACCGCCGCAGCGCCAGCTTCTCATTCCTCACCGGCCCCGCCTGTAAAATCTTGCCTCTTGCTTCCAGCGCCGTCATGTAACAGAATCTCTGGTGAAGATCTACTCCAACGTGGATCATCTCGTGCCTCCTTCAGGGCTTGTGCTTCGAGCACGTACTCTACCCTTGGAGGCACGACTTTTTGTTTTCATTACATCTGAGCGGAGTGGTGAATTCACGAAGTGAGTTCACCACGGAGTCGAAGGATCGCTTGACCTTACCTTCTGACTCATCCCGGGCCTCGCAGGGAGTTCCCACCAAGTGATGATGGGCGCCCCATTTCTCGCGTGTCCTGGTTGCGAGAAAGCCTCCCCTGAGATCTGTCGAAGGGTGGGCATTCCCAGTGCGTCAGTTTGTCCCCGCCCTCGCCCGGATCTCCTTCTCGGTCTCAACCGCCTGTTGCCGTACGTCGTTGGAAACATCCGGCAATTCGCGTTCATACTGCCGAATGGCGGGAATATCCTCCACTTGCCCCACCAGATACAGAGCCCGCAGCGCCTCCCATACCTGCTCGGTTCCCGGATCCACCATAGCAACTTCGGCACCCGCGGCAACGTTCGCACCTGTTTGGGCCACCGAGTGAATGCGACCGGGGATCGGCGAACGAATCTCCGTGGTCTGGCCATGATCATCCTGCAGCTTGGCCAGCAATCCTCCCTGGCGGATGGCAGTTCCGGGCCGGTCCGAATCCACAACGCGGCCCGAAACTGCGGCCGCGATCTGGGCCGGCTGCAGCAAAGCCACGATCTGTGGACGCCCGGTCGCGTCTCCGAACCGCACCAGTGACAACGCCGCATTCCCGCGTACCATCGGCGACGAATCCGCCAGCATCTTCAGCAAAGTATCGTGGAATCCTGCGCCCGACGTGTCCTGCCCCATGACCCAGGCATCGGTGTTCCGCACCTCTTCCACCGGATCGCCCGCCAGCCGCAGCAGGTCGGGATACCACTGCTTGGCCGCCGCATCTCCGCGCGACATGCGCTCGCCCAACTGCACCAACGCATGCTGGATGTGGCGTGGCTTCTTGTCGTCATGTAGATACTCGTTCAACTGCTGGTCAGAAAGATGCCGTCCAAACCACGTATTCCACCAGAACAGAAACGGCATGAGCACGATCAGCCAACCAGTTGTGAAGAAGAGAATCTTCTGCGTGCGCGACATGCCGCGCTTGGGCTTTCGCGGCAATCCATCGTCAGGGCCGACCTGAAGATCTGGCGTTGCTGGGGAAGTTGGTTGAGCCGACATGGAATCCCGGGATGGAACCATAACAAAAGCTCTCTATTCTACGTCCGCATCGAGCACGCGTTCCTGCTCCAGATAGTGCGACATAGCGTACTGTGCCAGAAGCGGCGTCTGGAGCCGGATTTCGGCTCCGATCCACTCGCCTTTGCCGTGAGGGGCGTCGGGCGCGTGGTTACACCGGCCGCCGCTGCCGAACTGCGGGCCGAAGTCCGCGCGCTGAATCTGATCGAAGTGTTTGATCTCGCGCCAGGCCGCGTCACCGACCGTGCCCGAGACGTCGATCTTAAGTTTGAGCAGAGACATAAGCGCCGCCCGACCTGCTTTGAAAGGGCGCGGCTTCAGCCGCGCCGATAAGACCCAGAAAGGAACCGGCCTTTAGGCCTGAGGACGCATTCCCTCGGCGGCTGAACAGCTCGCGGAAAAATTGTCAATTCGCGCGTAACTGGGAAGGGCACGAGTTCTACTCGTGCCATAAGTCGCGCAAGATCAATGCCGGCTTTAGCCCCTGCGGTTCGCTCTTGCGGTTAGCGCGTTTTCCCCCGGCGTCGTCTAGCCGATATTTGGACAGCCTTTACGGCGCGGCTGAAAGCCGTGCCCTTTCAAAACACGGCGTGTTCCAGTAAGCCTTACTCTAGCTATGCGGGAACCACTGGTACAACATGCAATATACGATCACGCCGGTGACCGAAACGTACATCCACAGCGGCCAGGTCCAGCGCGCGATGGCGCGATGCGTCGCGTACCGCGCCTTCAGCCCGCGACTCAAGGTGATGATTGCAAGTGGAACAATCACGATGGCCAGCGTCACGTGCGAAATCAGAATCGCAAAGTAAACCGGCCGCGCCCATCCCTGGCCCAGAAAGCGTATGTTTCCCACCTCGTAGTGGAAGAAGAGATAGCATCCAAGAAACAGCGCCGATGCAACCACGGCACCAATCATGCACAGGCGATGCGCTGCCATACGGCCCCTGGCAATGAACACGCGTCCCGTCAACAGCAGCACAGCGCTGGTGCCATTCAGAGTCGCGTTCAGGGCAGGGAAGTACGCGTACTGTTCGGCGATCAAGCGGCAGGCCTCGTCGTTCGGCGGTTCGCCATCAGAAACGCCAACCCGAACATGACCAGCGAAAACAGGACCAGCGTCGCCATGGCCGAGGGCAGCGGGAAACTGGTCTCTGCCCCCGGATACAGAAGCCCACGCAGTGCTTCCACGCCGTATGTCAGCGGATTGAGGCGCATGATGATTCGAATCCATCCCGACGCGCCCGCCAGCGGGAAAAGCGCGCCCGACACCAGCCATAACGGAATCAAGAACAAGTTAACGATGCCGTGAAAAGCCTGTGAAGAATCCATTGGCCAGGCGATCGCAAATCCCAAAGCTGTCAGCGCAAACGAAACCAGAAACACCACCACCCCAACCAGCAGCACCTGCACCAGATCCAGATGCACCCCCGCGAACGGCGCGAAAATCAGGAAGATCATTCCTTGGACCGCGGCCAACGTCGTCCCGCCCAGCACTTTGCCCAGCACGATCGCCGCGCGCGGCACGGGCGCGACCAGCACGGAGAGCAGAAATCCTTCCTTGCGGTCTTCGATCACCGACATCATGGTGAAGATCGAAGTGAAGAGCACGATCATGATCAGCGTGCCAGGATAGAAGTAATCCAGATAGTGCTGCTGTCCGGCTCCTCCGCCGGAGCGAAACGACGATCCGAATCCCGAGCCCAGTACGATCCAGAACACCAGCGGTGAGGCCAGCACTCCAATTACGCGGGTGGTCTGGCGGTAGAAGCGCACAATCTCACGCCACCAAAGCGTGAAAGCCGGCAAAAGGATTCCCGCCGATGCGTGCCTCGTGGGACGTGCCAGTGTCGCAGCCTGGGTTGCCATGGTTAGCTCGCCTTCGCCGAAGGAGACTTGGATGGGGCAGACTTGGACGCCGCAGTTTCCTTCTTGCCCAGCACGCCTCGGTCGCGCATTTCCCAATAGGCATTCAGCAGAAAGCAGGCGGAGAGTGCCAGCAGAATGAGACTCATGAAGAGCCCGTCGACCGTCGCCCCGGGCGGCCACAAGGTAATCATTCCATTGGCGAGGATCCAGCCCACACCCGCCAAGGGCAACAATCCGAGCACGAGAGAAAGCACCAGGATCATCGAACGCAAGCTACCTCCTGTTTTGGTCGTTTATCCACATTCTTCTGGCGTCATCCCGAGGCTCGGCGTTCTGCAGCCGAGCCGAGGGATCTCCCGCGTACCGAATGCACGTTGCCGGGAGATCCTTCGCTCCGCCTGAAGAACGGCTTCGCTCAGGATGACGTCCTGATAAGGATAACCGCAAAGAATTCAAGTCGGGCACTACTTCCTCTTTTTCTTCTTCTGGTCAGGGTCTTTGTCAGAATTTTCTTCGCTGCCCTCACTCCAGAACTTGTGTCCGGTGCGGTGGATGAATACATCTTCCAGCGCCGGCTTGCTTACCGATATGGCCTGAATCTCTCCCGGAAATGCCTCGACCAAGTCAGGCACGAAACGATGCCCACCTTGGAGTTCGATCCGCACCTGATTGCCCAACAGCGTAGTCTCCACGTGGAAGCGCTCCCGGATATGGTCGGCCAGCAAACTCGCATCGTTCGCGGCATCCAACAAGATCACATCGCCGCCGATCTCACTCTTTAATTCCGCCGGAGTGCCAAGCGCCACCAGATTTCCTTCATTCATGATGGCCAAACGATCGCAACGCTCGGCTTCTTCCATCAGATGGGTCGTGACCAACACCGTAACCCGCTCTTCGTCGCGCAGGATCTGCAGGTACTGCCACAAATCGCGGCGCGCTCCTGGATCAAGGCCAGTCGTGGGCTCATCTAGTAGAAGCACTCCCGGATGGTGCAGCAGACCCTTGGCCAGTTCAATGCGGCGCTGCATGCCGCCAGAGAACGTTTCCACCCGCTCCTTGGCCCGTTCGGCGAGCCCCACTCGCGCCAAGATTTCCCCCACCCGCTTCTTCAGAGATGCTCCGCGCAGGCCGTAAAGATGTCCCTGATGCCACAAGTTCTCATAAGCCGTCAGCTTCGGATCAACGCTCTGGGCCTGGAAGACAACGCCAATCTGCCTACGAAGACTGGCCGCATCCTGCGCCGCATCGTAACCCATAACGATGGCACGACCGCCGGTAGGGATCATCAGCGTCGAGAGAATCCGAAATAGCGTCGTCTTTCCGCTGCCATTCGGACCGAGCAGCCCAAACAGTTCCGCCGGGCGGACGTTGAACGACACACCGTTCAATGCCGTGCGGTTCTCGTAGCGGTGAACCAGATTCTGTACGGAAATGACAGCCGCAGCCTGTGCCGTTTCCAGACCCGTATCCGCGAGTTCAGCGACCTTCGAAGCCAAGGATTTTCCCCGAGACTATGTCCAGTTTACGACATTGCGCGCGGAATCCGCGACGCGATAGCAGTAGCATGTGCAACACCCGGACAGATTAAAGTCGCGGCCACGCCGCGACGAGACGGGCGAGGAGAGTGCTCCGCGACGTAGGCGTGCTGATTCATGCCGCCGAGGGGTCGCGTTGAACCTGAGGCAGCCTTTCCTCGAATGCGACCGGAACATGCCTCCAGACCTGGATTGCAAGAATCACAGTCGTCGCCAGCAATAGCGCGCCTACCGCAACGTGGGTCACGGTCGAGATCACCATCGGGAGTTCCGGCTGGACAGCATCTCGGCCCCAGGCCACGCGCGTCAGGAAGGCGGTAAAGCCCAGGCACAACTGCGCGATCACCAGCGACAGCATCAAAATCGCCGGACGACGAACGGCCTCGATATGCGAATAGACGCTGAGCGCTCGCACCGCCGTCCACGCCAACACGAAGGATACAACCACAGCATGTGCCACATGCGGCCACCAACTCATCCCGTGATGCCGGAACATTGCTCCCAGAATCAACTGTACGTAGAGGACGAAAACGGAAAGCAGCGTCAACGTAAACAGGCTGGGGTGACACCCTTCGAACTCCACTCGAGGCGGTTCCTCAACCCAGTTGCGGCCGGTAAACACGGCCATCGCCACCGCGATGCAGAAAAACGTCTGGGCTAGCGCCGCGTGTGCCGACGAGACCGCTGGGGGCAGGTAGAACAGCACCGTGATCCCGCCCAGAATTCCCTGCGCAATCACCGTGGCCAGTGCGGCCAAGCCCAGAACCCGCAGCCAGCGCCGCTTTTCCGTGCGCCAGGTCCAGACCGCCATGACAATCGTGAGCAAACCCGCCACCTGCGCAATCATGCGGTGTGTGTGCTCGAACTTAACGCCGCCCACCAGCTTCGGAATTTTGTACAAGGAACCGAACGAGGTAGGCCAGTCTGGGACCGAGAGCCCCGCATCGTTGCTGGTGACGAGGGCGCCGGCGATAATCAAAAGAAAAGTCCAAACAGCGAGAATGAGGGCTAGCCGATGAAGTCCGCGATTGTAGGGGGTTTCGATAGCTTTCAGAGAGGTGCCCATGGGTCCAGGAAGCACGTGGCGAATACGTCGTCGTCCCGTATCGCGCGGGCAGAGCGGGCCGCGCAACCGCCAGCCCACTCTGTCCAAACCGATATTCTACCAAACCAGAACGCCTAGTCGGCGGTTGCTTTAAAGCTCTGATCTACGGTCTTGGTTTCTTTCGCGGCGACCGTGACCTTCTGATCCTGTTCTCCCAGTTTCTCCTGCACGAACGCAAGCGTGTAGTCGCCTGGTGGGAGTCCCTTGATCTCGTATTTCCCATCCTTATCGGTCACGGCGTAGAACGGGCTTTTTACCACGTTGATGTACATCTTCATCCACGGGTGCTGGTTGCACTTCACCGGCAGCATGATTTCTTCTCTCGCGAAGTTCTTTTCAATCGCCGGAGAAGATGGCGGCTGCGACTCGTTCCATTCACGGTTATCTTTCGGAGTGGGATGAATGTTGTGCGTGGTCGGATCATCATTCTTGACTTCTACCGTCTGGCCCGCCATCACACCCAGCACGTGCGGATGGTAACGGCAGCCCTGCTGATTCAGCACCACCGGGTCTTTGGGCACATCGAAGGTGCGGTTGCCCAGCCCGTCTTTCACGTAGACAAAGACGTTCTCCAGGTCGCCGCCGTTGACGACTAGATTCTCAGCCTCGTTCGCGCCTTTGCAGCCCGGGTCCTGGCTCATGTCAATCTTGGCTGGCTTTGGCGCGGTGCCGTCAAACTTCACTGTGCCATTGATGGTAGCCACGGTCGCCGGATCAATCGGAGTCGCGGCCGGTTGCGCCGCCGGTTGCTCGGCCGCTGGACTTGCGGACGGAGCCTCTTCCTTCTTGCTGCATGCGGCCAGCGCCAGCAAGGTGCACAGCGCCAGCATACTGACTATCCCTGTCCAACTTGTCTTCTTATTCATGATGTCGCCCTTTCTTTCATAGTAGCGCCGGCGTCCCGCCGGCTGTCGCGAGGGCGTCCCCGCCTTCGCTGTGGAGTTCTAATCAAACAAGATTTGTTCCCAAGTCGGCCATTCTACCGCGAACCTCCGCTCGCCGCATGATGTGACTCCATCGCGGCCTGCTTGCGACTGCTGGAGGCTTGCACCGCCGCTCGCGCCCGCGGCATCGACGACGCCACCCGACGCTGTTCCTCCGGCGTCAACTGGAAGATGTAATCGACCAGCAGCTTGCGGTGATCGCCTTCAAACCCGTTGAACGAAGCTGGCGTCGGCCCGGCAAAGACCCACTGGTTGTTCTGCTGCTTGAACAACCCCGAAGGCATCGAGGTTCCGGGGCTCACCGCTTGGGGATCGGTGATCCAACGCTCGACCCAGTCCGGCTTCAATCGCTCTTTCGCCAACAGGAAGTTCGGCGCGGTCGCAATCTTGTCATGCGCCGGATCGCCCGTGGCATGGCACTTCAGGCAGGGCGCCGCCGTGCTCGAGAACAAGCTGCGCGCCATGTCGGTTTCCTTCGCCGTCAGAGTCGGCACCTGCTCCGGAATATATGGCATGGGCTGCTGCGACAGCGCCTGGAAGAATCGCACCAGCTTCCGCAGTTCATTATCCGAGAACGAAAACGTCGGCATGCGGACTTTCAAGTATGGTCGCACGCCGTTGCGGTTCGTATCGGTCGTGCTCAGCGCCGGATTCGACAAGAACTTCCGCAGCCACTCCGGATCCACGCGCGCGCCTTCGGTCAGCAACTTCGGCGGCAACTGCTCCTGCGCATCCTGATATTGCGGCAGCCCCATCAGAATCGTGCGCTGCCCGGGGATGAACTGGTGGCATCCCATGCAGTTATATTTCTTGACGATCCACCAGCCTTCCTGGATGTCGTGCCGCGCGTCGCCCGGCTTGTACTGATAGCTTTGGGGCAGGGAAGTCTCCTGGCTTCCCATCAGGAAAGTCGTGAGGTCGAGTACCTGCTCCTTGGTCAGGTGCAGGTTGGGCATGCGCATAGCCTCGGTCTCGCTCTTCACCATGCCGTGGTCGTAGACGTTCGGTTCGGCCAGTTTGTGCTCGAAGAATCCTTTGTGGTTGTACCAGGGCTTGGTCGCCGGACCATCGGGCAGGCGCGCCAGATCTTCCTTGTCCTTGATCGGTTCGGCGTTCTTGCCACCGCGCTGAGCGGCTTCGGTGAACAGCGCGAAGTCGAGACGCTCGATCGGCTTGCTGCCTTCAAACGTCAACTCGGTCCCGATGCGCCCTTCATCCTCGAAGCCCGCGATCTCATGGCATCCGGCGCAGCCGAAATGCCGCACCCACTTCTTGCCCTCTTCCTTCAGCGCCGGATCGTCCATGAACCCCGCATTTTGATACGCAGACGGCTCTTCCTTCTTCTGCGTCATCAGGAAGCTGGCGATGTCCTCCGCGTCCTCCGGACTCAGACGCAGGCTGGGCATCACCGTCATATTCTGGACTTGCAGTTCGTGGCCGTCGTTGGGGCACTTGCTATGCGCCAGGTCGAACTGGTAGGGAAGCCCCTTCTTGGCGTAATCTTCGGGACCGATGTCCTTCTTCTCGTAGGGACAATACGGCCGGGTGCGCTCGCGCGCGTTGTGAATCCAGCGCACAAGGTAGTCGTAGTTAGCCTTCTCGCCCACACGCGTCAGATTCGCGGCAAACGTGCCACCCTGCATCTGATCGCCTTCGCCGATCGAGTGACAGGCGAGGCATCCTCGGGTCTCAAATAATTCCTTGCCGTGCGCCACATTGCCGGGCTTGTGTTTCGGCAGCGTGTCTATAAGCCCCGACTGCCAGATGTATGCCGAGATCGCCTGTATCTGATGATCGGTCAGCCGGAAGTTCGGCATCTTCGTCGTCGGACGGAAATCAGACGGCTTTTTCAGCCACACTGGAATCCAATTTTTGTTCAGCTTGAGCCGCACATCTTTCAGATTCGGCCCAACTTTCTTCATGTCCTGCATCAGGCTGTGCGACTGGAAATCGAGCTGCTGCAACCGCGCGTCCAGCTTGCTGTTCGCTACTCTCAGATCGACGGCTTGTCCGTTCAACTGGTTCGCTTCTTCATTCGATTCAGCGGCGTCGGCCTGCTTCATCAAGTCCGCCGTGTCTTTGACGTTTTCCTTCTTTTGAGTTTCAATCTGTTTGATCTGCTGGCCAATCGAGTTCAAATCCTCGGGCTCTTTGTCGTAGCCCTCATAACGATGGCATCCCATGCACCCGCGCTGACGAAACAGATCTTTGCCATTGTTAATGGTCTGCCACTGCACGTCACCGCTAGCCAGCACCATGTCGGCCGCGTGGCAACTCTGGCATCCCGCCTCCGAGTTTTCCTTGGGATAGAGCGGCCACAGCCAGTGCTCATAATTGCCATGCGCCTTCTCCACGCTGGTCGTCGCACGGCCGTTTCCCTGATGACACGGCGAGCAGCCGAACTTCTCCGCATCGTGAATGCTCAATAACTCCGTCTCGGGATGGCTCACGAACGCCCGAGCGTACTCGTCGGGCTTCTTCGAGCCCTTAGCAGTCATGGCCGCCTCGGTAATCTTCAGCGGCTCGCGCGCGTTCATGTGGCAGGACTCGCAACGATCCACGATATTGGCCTCAGCCACATTGATCTGCACAATCTGCGGATCCCAGTCGGCAACTTTGCGCTTGAGCCCGTCGATTTGCGCCGGCGTCAGGTCAACCATGTGGTCGGAGACGTACTCGTCCATCTTGGTTTTCGCATCCGTCGCCGGCTTCAGCACTGTCCCCAGGTCGAGGCTCAGCTTGGTCTTTTCGTCGCGGATGTCGTTGTAGGTTTCCTCAAGCTGCGGGAAGGTGAAGCTCTTCCTGGTGCCGTCAGGAAACTCGACCGTGGCGAGCCTGGCTTTGTACGCATCGATTTCCTTCTGTTTGCTGGCTTTTGCCGAGGCGCTGGTGCTGGTTTCCCATTCGTAGGTCAGCGCGTTTACATAGGCGCGCCGGTCCGTGAAGACGCTCTGCACCGCGAGCAGCCGCGCGCTGGCTTCGTCGAGCTTTTTGCGGGCTTCCTCACCCTGGGCTTTGGAATCCTGATAAGCCTTCGCATAATCCAGTTTCAGCGCAACATATTGCGGGTCCTGCTCAACCGTAGCCTGCGACTTTGCCGAGGTTGACTTGGCGGTATTCAGGAAGGCGCCGTAGCGGTCCTTCCATTGCTCCTGGAAGGCCTTCCAAGGCCGCTGCCCCCAGGCCTCGTCCCACAAGGCCCAGAACAGCGTGGCAATCAGAATCACCGTCGCGATCAGATAATGGATCGCGTACGACTTGCTGGTAATCGGATCCTGCTCGGGGATGGGTTTATCAGGCACCAGATTATCCCTCGTAGACGTCGAACACCAAAAACCAATTTCAGATTGGAGATTTTAGATTGAAATCTAGTGCTCCATAACCGCCTGCAATCTGCAATCAAAAATCTGAAATCCGCAATCTCTTCACACGTTGAACCACGGCGTAATCCACACGTACTTGATGTGCCACAACAAACGCAGCGACATTTTCAACGGCAGCGCGACCATGGTCAGCAGAAGAAACTGCAGGATGAAAAACTGCAACAGGCTCATCCGCTGGAAATCCTTCCCCATGCGTCGCCGGAACAGGGAATACACTAACCCGCCGCCGACGAGGTAATACCCACCCACGACAATCGCGCCGAAAATCCCCTTCCCAAAATTCGACGTGATCCCGAAAATGTCGGGCAAATCCCGATTCACCTCATAGATCAACCGGTTGTGGTCCCAGGTCTGTCCCGGCCAGAACCACTGCCAGCCCGGGCCGCGGATGAACGTTCCGATCAGGATCATCGAGACCCACATAACGATGAAGCCGAACAAAAAGGTCGAAATCGAGAACTTGCGCTGCCTCCACGTGTAATAGCCGCTGCCGAGTGGATTCGTATCGATGTACGGAATCACCATCAACCCGACGATGATCATCGTCGGCATCACCACGCCCGCGATCCACGGGTCGAAGTAAACCAGCATCTCCTGCAGTCCGAGGAAGTACCACGGTGCCTTCGCAGGATTCATGGTGAGGTTGGGATTTGACGGCTCTTCCAACGGCGCATTCAGCGTGATCGACCAGATCATCAGAATGATCGTCACAATAATTGCGGCCAGAAATTCAATGCGCAGCAGGAACGGCCAGACATGCACTTCCTTCTGCCATCCCGGTTTGAAAGGCCACGTTTTGCGATGGTGCGTCTTGGCCATTTCCGGGTTGGCCTCGAGCTGTACGATCAACTGATCGTTGGCATGCGCCTGCTTCCACGCCAGATAAATGTAGAAAATCAGCAGCGGAATCAAACCCACGATCGGAACGTTGTCCGGCGCCGAACAAATCTCCCAAAGTTGTCGCCAATCCATAATGTCTCCACCAACTATGTGGGGACAGCCGTCCTCGGCTGTCGCCACATCAAACCTTTACTCTCCCGCCGCTTTCGGTCCTCTTCTCGGCTTGTCGGCTTCAGCCGCGAGCATCACCGGAGCCGGCCCCGAAATTCCACCATCTTTCCTCACCCGCCAGAAGTGCACAATCATCAGCACCGACGCCACAATAGGAATGCCGATACAGTGCCAGATGTAGGACCGCAAGAGCGCGTTCGCGTCCACGATCGATCCGCCAAGCAGACCAAAGCGAACGTCGTTATACGGAGTCATACCCAGTTGCGACCCGAACGGCCCTTCATGCCCCAGCAACGGTGTGGCACGTGCCATGTTCGTGCCAACCGTCACCGCCCAGAATCCGAGCTGATCGTCGGGCAGCAAGTATCCCGTAAACGACAACAGCAAGGTAAACACCAACAGCAGCACGCCAATGTTCCAATTGAACTCGCGCGGCTTCTTGTACGACCCGGTCAGGAACACTCGGAACATGTGCAGCCATACAGCGATGACCATCAAGTGCGCCGCCCATCGGTGCATGTTGCGCAGAATCTTTCCGAAGGGCACGTCGTGCTCCAGGTAGAGCACATCGCGAAACGCCTGCACCTTGCTCGGGTGGTAGTAAAACATCAGCAGCACGCCGGTGTACGTGAGAATGATGAACAGGTAAAACGTGATCCCGCCCATCCCCCAGGTGTAGCTATAACGCACCGCATCGCGATTGATTTTTGCCGGATGCAAGTGGAGGAACACGTTGGAAAGCACGCCCAGCGCCCGGTTGCGCGGCGTATCGTCGTGCTTGTGCCGGAAGATCGAAGTGTAAACCTGGGTCTTGGTCGGATCCTTCAGCCCGTCGATCTGTTCCTTCGCCTTGGTTGGGATGTCAGCCTTGAGAGCCCGAATGTCCTCTTTGACCGTAGTCGTGACCTGCTCGACTAACCCAACCTTCCCGTTCTTTCCGTTCGAATTGTTTTCGTCAGCCATAAGAAGTCCGAAACTGACTCACTGGATCGTTGAGTCACTGAGTCAGTGCTTTACACTCCCGTCAAAAATGCTCCTGGATCGTTAAAGTGACTTGGCTGTCCCTTCGGCCACTGATAAAGCTTGGCAGTGTCCACTAGAATTTGCCCGTCGGGTGCAAGTTCAATGTGCGCCCGGTCCATCGGACGGGGTGCCGGCCCCTCGAAGTTGATTCCCTCGCTGTCGTATCCACTACCGTGGCAAGGACACTTGAACTTGTTTTCACTCGGCTTCCAATCGGGCGTGCATCCCAGATGGGTGCAGCGAGCGTAGATCACGAACAGCCGGTCAGGCGTTCGGTCGACCCAGATGCGATATTTCTGCTGAAATTTGGTATCGACGCCGAGCGCGAATTCCGAGGGGTAGCCGATTTTAAAAACCGTGTTGGGTTCGAATAGAGTGCGCGGCAGGAAGAAACGGAAAAAAGCCAGAAACCAGGCAGCAAGAAAGCCGGTCACCATGGTCCACACAAAACGCCGGCGCCGCCGATCGACCTCGGTGGACGGGACCGTTGAGGCGACACCGGCCGCAGCCGCAGCCTTCGAAGTTCCCACCGCCGGCGTGCCCACATACTTCGTGGCATCCACCGCAACCTTAGCCGCCGCTTTCGCCGCCTCCGGCTTCGGATCGACCTTTTCGGTCTCCGCCATGAGACTTCCTCCTATATCTTGGTGCCTGGCCCCTTAATCCCCCGCCGCCGCCGCGTACTCCGGCGCCGGCAACTGCCTCCCCGTGCTGCGAATCGGGACGAACGAATGAACCGGCTGTGTCAGAGCTTCCTGCACGATTTGGCACAGCGCCGAGATGAACTTCGGCGAGTCGTTCAGCCCCGTGCTCATTTCAAATTGTGTGAACCCCAACCGGTGCGCCTGTTCCCGCGCCTCGTGATCAATCTCACCCAGAGTCTCCACGTGATCGGAGACGAAGGCAATGGGGACAACGCACACTTCCCGCACATGCTCCGCCGCGAGTTGACGCAGTGTGTGGTGGAGGGAAGGCTGTAGCCACCGACTGGCCCCTACTTTGCTTTGATAACAAAGCCGGTGCGGATTACTCCAGCCGCCGCGTTCCACCAGAAGCCGCACTGTGTCCTCAATCTGCCGCTGGTAGGGATCGCCCTTCTCTATCACCGACACCGGAATGCCGTGAGCGCTGAAAACAATCTCCGGTCGATGCAGTGCCGGGAAGCGGGCCAGGGCTGCGTCGACTTTCTCTATCACCGAGTCAAGATATATCGTATTACGATAAAAACTCTCCACGCAATGCGCCGGCATAGCGCCGGAGAAGAGCCGCCGCCACTCGTTCAAACTCGATCCCGTCGTCGTCGAAGAATACTGGGGATACAGCGGCAGCAGGACAACTTCGTCGCACTCCGCCTGCTGCAATTGCTCGATCGCTTCGAGCGTAAACGGATGCCAGTAGCGCATCGCCACAAAACAGTGCGCGTCCATCCCCAGGCGGCGAAGCTCGCTTTCCAAGGCCCGTGCCTGCCGCTCCGTATTTCTTCGGATGGGCGAACCGCCGCCAATGGTTGCGTAGTGATGTTGCACTTTTCGCGCCCGGGTAGTGGAGATCAGCTTGGCGACAGGCTTACGCCCGATGCGGGCCAACGGAAAATCTATAATGTCGGGATCGCAAAACAGGTTGTAAAGAAAGGGCTCAATCGCTTCCAGCGTGTCGGGTCCACCGAGCTGAAAGAGAACTATCCCCACACGCCGTGATGTGCGCGTCATTTTCCCCAGAATCCCCAGAACGCAACGCACTTTACTCCCAATCCAGCGTGCGAGTCAAATGGCGAAATCAAAGCTGGGCGCGGATTCACCAGAAACTGCCGGCGTTGCCAAACCTTACCATCACCGTGCAAGCTGATAGCTATGCCAGAATTGCCCGACATCGCGGCCTACCTCACCGCCCTCGAGCCTCGCATCGTCGGGCAACCATTGCAGCACATCCGTGTGGCCAGCCCGTTTCTGCTCCGGACCGTCCAGCCTCCACTCGCCGGCGCCGAGGGCCGCGTCGTGCAACAAATTCGCCGCATCGGCAAGCGCGTTGCCATTGGCGTGGAAGGCGATCTTTGGTTGGTACTGCACCTGATGATCGCTGGGCGGTTGCACTGGCGCGCCGCGGCCGCGAAGTTAGCCGGCCGTCAAAGTCTGGCCGCCTTCGATTTTCCCAATGGTTCACTCGTGCTCACAGAAGCAGGCAGCAAGCACCGGGCGTCGTTGCATCTTGTCAGCGGCGAAGACAACCTGCGATCGTTCGATGCGGGCGGAATCGACATATTCTCGGCCGATCTCAGTTCGTTTCGCGCCGCGCTAACCGCCGAAAACCACACCCTCAAGCGGGCTCTAACCGATCCGCGACTGCTCAGTGGCATCGGCAACGCGTACTCGGATGAAATCCTTCACGCGGCGCAACTCTCTCCCATCGCGCTCACCCAGAAGCTCTCGCCCAACGATTGGGAAAGGCTCTTTAACGGTGCGCGGCAAACCCTTCAGCTCTGGATCGACCGCCTGCGTGACCAGGCAAAGTCGACTTTCCCCGAAAAGGTAACCGCATTTCGCCCCGACATGGCAGTTCACGGCCGTTATGGTCAACCGTGTCCCAGATGTGGCGACAAGATTCTGCGGATTCGCTACGCCGACAAGGAAACCAATTACTGCGCCCGCTGCCAAACCGGGGGTAAGGTTCTCGCGGATCGCAGTCTGTCGCGTCTCCTGGGTTCGGACTGGCCACGCACCCTGGAAGAGTTGGAAGCCCTAAAGCGCCGCTGATGGCCAGAGAATGCGGAGAATTACTAGTGTGCTGTCCCGTTAGTTCGTATGAAAAGTTTGCGGGTTTTGAAAGGGCGCGGCTTCCAGCCGCGCCGTAAAGAGCCCTTGAAAATAGCGGCGTTACAGGTTGCGGAAAAACTCCGGCTCGTACTTTTGGGAAGGGCACGACTTCCAGTCGTGCCATTGAGCCGCTGAAAACGAGTGCGCGCTTAGCGCCCGAGGGTCGCCTTTGCCCTTTGCCGGAGTTTTTCCGCAACCTGCTTAGCCGCGGAGGCTAGGAGACCCAGACCAAGATTTGGTGTCCGACTTTGTCCGGGTATTTCCGGGACCTACACTGGCTACGTGCCCGATGATTCAGTGTTTCCGGTTTCCATTTCTTGAATCACCGCGTCGGCGAACTCTGAGGTGCCCGCCTTTCCGCCGACATCGCGGGTCAGTTTCTGCGGGTGCCGGTACACGCGCTCCAGGGCATTTCGAATCTGTGTCGAAGCCCGGTGCTCGCCCAGATGCCGCACCATGAGCAGTGCCGACCGCAGCAGCGCCGTTGGATTTGCCAGATTCTTTCCCGCAATGTCCGGTGCCGATCCGTGCACCGCCTCAAAAATAGCGCATTCGTCGCCCAGGTTTGCGCTGGGCACAAATCCGAGTCCGCCGACAAAGGCCGCGCACAAATCCGAAAGAATGTCTCCGTACAGATTTTCCATGACCAGCATGTCGTACTGATACGGATTCATCACCAGTTGCATGCAAGTGTTGTCGACGATGTGTTCCCCGTAGGTGATTTCCGGATAGTCCTTGGCCACGTTGCGGCAGCAGCGCAAAAACAGGCCGTCCGACAGCTTCATGATGTTCGCCTTATGGATCGCGTGAATCTTCTTCCGCTGGTTTTTCCGGGCATACGCAAATGCAAATTTCGCGATCCGCGTCGACGCCTTTTCGGTAATGATCTTCAGACTCTCGACCACACCGGGAACAACCTCATGTTCCAGTCCGGAATACAGACTCTCTGTATTCTCGCGCACGATAATCAGATCCACATCTGGATAGCGGGTCGGAATATGAGGAAGGTTCCGGATCGGCCGAAAATTCGCGTATAGGTCAAACTGCTTGCGCAGCGCCACGTTGATGCTTGCGAACCCGCCGCCGACCGGCGTCGTTACCGGTCCCTTCAAGGCGACGCGCGTGCGTTCGATCGACTCGGTCAGATCTTTTGGGATGTATTCCCCCAATCGCTCGTAGGCTTCCGCGCCTACCGCGAACGTTTCCCACTCGAATTTCACCCCGGTGGCTTCCAGGATACGAACGGTTGCCTGGGTCACCTCCGGTCCAATCCCGTCACCCGGAATCAGGGTTACTTTATGACTCATGTTCGCCCATGTCCTTCGATATAACTTGAAGTTGTCATCAGATATAACTTGAAGTTGTCATCCTCAGCGACGCGAAGGATCTCCGCACTCTTACCTGCTGATCAGCAAGTCGCTATTGGCTTTTCACTTTAACTAAATCCTTCAACTCATTCATGAATTCTTTGACGTCTTTAAAATCCAGATAAACCGAGGCGAATCGCACATACGCCACCTTGTCATGGCGGCGCAGCCGATTCATGATCAGCTCGCCCAGTTCGCTGGTCTTCCGTTCGCGCTCAGGCGACTCGATGACGAACGATTCGGCCTCGTTGACGATCTGCTCCAGTTTGCTGATTGGAACCGGACGCTTTTCGCACGCGCGAAGAAGTCCGTTGAGAACCTTCTGCCGGTCGAATTTCTCGCGCCGGCCATCTTTCTTCACCACCATGTAAGGAATCTCGTCGATCCGTTCGTAAGTGGTGAACCGCTTGCCGCACTTCAAACATTCACGTCGCCGGCGAATCGATTCCGCTTCTTTACTTTCACGCGAGTCCACCACCTTGTCGTTCGCGAATCCGCAAAAAGGACATTTCATGGCGCTCCATCAGCCCCGGCCTGCTGGCCATTGAAAGACAAACCTGGCAGGAACCGAAAGCCAACCCTGCTAATTGATAACTTGGAATTGTAACAGTTGGTGTGGGAAGCTCCGCGTGCGGGTTGTCTGGCACAGCGCCATCACGTGCAGCGCCAGGATCAGGCGGAAAATAAAACGGCGCTCGCACCCCCTGCGGTACGAGCACCAGTTTTTCCCCATGCCCGCCCGGTGACGAGGGGCGTGAAGTCTGCGATCGTCCGCGCAGTCCGCAATAAGCGGACCAGCGTAAGACCTATTATAAGAATGCCTTACTTGCGGCTTGAAAATGTCATCTCGCTGTAAGGACTTTGTAAAAACTAAAGAACGCCCGTCGGCCCTTGTGGCGGTTGCTTTCTTCTACACCACGAAATACTTTGCTCCCGGATGATGCACCACGATCGCTGAAGTCGACTGCTCTGGCTCCAGCAGGAACCCGGACGTCAGGCGCACGCCCACATTCTCCTCCGGATGAAGCAGGGCAAAGAGTTTCGTCTGATCTTCCAGGTTCGGACACGCCGGATATCCAAACGAATATCGCGATCCACGATATTTCTGATGAAACAAGTCGCGGATCTCTGGCGCGTCTTCGCCCGCGATTCCCAGCTCTTCGCGCATCTTCTTGTGATGCAGTTCCGCCAGCGCCTCCGCAGTCTCCACGCTCAGCCCATGCAAGTATAAGTATTTCGTGTACTCGCCCCCTTCAAACAGCCGCTGCGTTTCAACCGACGCTTTCGGTCCAATGGTCACCAAAGACAGTCCGATCACGTCCATCCTCGGGGAAGCCTTAGGAGCAAAAAAATCAGAAATACAAAGCCGCCGCCCCTCTCGCTGCCGGGGAAAAGTAAATCGCAGCATCTCACGTGTGGGGACAGCCGCCCCCGGCTGTCCGGCCGAGCGCAAGCTCGGCTGCCCCTCCGGCTCATACACCACCACGTCATTCCCGTCCGCCTGAGCAGGGAAGTATCCGTACACCACCGCCGGCTCAAACAACCCCGACTGCGCGACCTCATCTTCCAGTTTGCCCAAGATCGGCCGGAACTTCTCCTCCACCAACCGCACGTAGTCGGACTGCGACGCGGTCTTCAACTGCCATTGATTCTTGAACAGCGCCGTCTCATTGATATAGCGAAACACCTCGCGCAAATCGTAATCTTTGCGCACGCGCACGCCCCAGAACGGAGGCGCCGGAATGTTCGGAGCGTCCCCCACCACCGGACTGCGCTCGGCAAACACCGGTCCCGTTTCGTCGTCGACGGCCGCCGCCTTCGCGTACTCCTTTACGGTGCGCCCTTCACTCAAGCGCGTTTCGCGCGCGCCATCAGCGGTCGCCAAGTCCTCCATGATATGAAGTCCGGCGAAGGCATCGTCGGCGTAGAAAACGGCATTGGCGTACTCGCGCCGCAGGTCGTCCTCCACATATTTGCGCGTCAGGGCCGCTCCGCCGCAAATGACCGGGAACTCCAGCTTCTGCCGCTCCAGATCTTGGATCACATACTTCATCTCCAGCGTCGACTTGACGAGCAGCCCGCTCAGCCCGATCGCGTCCGCACTGTGATCCTGCGCGGCGCGAATGATCGCATCGCCCGGCTGCTTGATCCCAAGATTGACCACCTTGAATCCATTGTTCGACAAAATGATGTCGACCAGGTTCTTGCCGATGTCGTGCACGTCCCCCTTCACCGTCGCGAGCACGATCGTGCCCTTCTGCGACCCGGACTTCTTCTCCATCTTGGGCTCAAGATAAGCCACTGCCGCCTTCATCACTCCGGCGGAATCGAGCACGGACGGCAACTGCATCTTGCGCGCGCCAAACAAGTCGCCGACCGTCTTCATCCCATCGAGCAGAACGGTGTTGATCAGCTCCAGCGGCGAGTAGTTTACAAGCGCCTCTTCAAGCAAATCTTCGAGCGATTTCTTCTTCGCCCCCTCGCCCACCGATTTTTCCCCGTTGATGATGGCAAACTTCAGCTTGTCTTCCACCGACAGCGTATCCACATGAGCGGTGGTCGATGCCGCCGGCTTGCCCGTCATGCCGGCGAAGTGCGCCATATACTTCTGCAGCGGATCGCCCGCCGATTCATCGCGGAAAATCAGCTTGCGTGCCAGATCGACTTCTTCCTGCGGAATCTTGTAGAGCGGATAGATCTTGGTGTAGTTGACGATGGCCATGTCGAGTCCATGGTCGACCGCCTCATGCATGAACACCGAATTCAGCACCCGCCGCGGATACGCATCCAGCCCAAACGAAATGTTGCTCACGCCCAGAATTGTCTTCACCGAAGGCAATTCTTTCTTGATCCGCTCCACCGCCTTCAGCGTCTCGATTCCCGCAGTGCGGTATTCTTCCTGCCCGGTCGAAATCGGCAAAGTCAGCGCGTCAAAAATCAGATCGGTGCCGTCGAGTCCGTATTTCTTCGTTGCCAGATCGTAAATGCGATGCGCGATGGCCACCTTCTTGTCCGCCGTCAGCGCCATCCCGTCTTCATCGATGGTCAGCGCGATCACCGCCGCGCCATAACGCTTCGCCATCGGCAGGACTTTCGATGTCCGCTTCTCTCCATCCTCCAGATTGATCGAATTGATGATGGCGCGCCCCGGAATCCGCTTGAGCGCCTCCTCTACCACGTCGGCCTCAGTCGAGTCGACCAGAATCGGAGCCGGAACCCGCGTGGCGATCTTTTCCAGAATCGAGGTGATGTATCCCTTCTCGTCCTCGCCCACGATCGCGCAGCACAGATCGAGCATGTGCGATCCTTCATTCACCAGCCTCTTCGCCAACGCCAGAATGTCGTCGTATTTCTTGCCCTGCACGAGCTTCCGGAAATGTTCGACGCGGGTCGTCGTATTCATTTCCTCGGCCACGATCAGTGGCTTAGGTTCCAGATCGAGGGGGACGGAAGTGTAAGCGCTCGATGCCGCGCCCACGCGCTTCACATCGCGCCTGGCCGGCTCGACGCCAGAGACCGCGTCCACCACAGCTTTCAAGTGCTCAGGGGTTGTTCCGCAGCATCCGCCGACGATGCGTACTCCGTAATCCTGGACGAAGTGCTTGTGATATTCCGCCAGCTCCGCCGCAGTGAGCTTGTACTCCGCGTGTCCGCCCACGTTCTGCGGAAGTCCGGCATTCGGCAATACCGAGACTTCTTTGCTCGAGTTCAACGCAAGGTAGCGGACCGCGTCGTTCATCTCCTTCGGCCCGGTGGCGCAATTGAGGCCGATCGCATCCACCTCAAAGGGTTCGAGTGCGGTTAAAGCCGCTCCAATCTCGGTGCCAAGAAGCATTGTCCCAGATTCCTGCAGCGTGACCTGGACTTGCACAGGCAATCGTTTGCCTGCCTTCCGCATTGCTTCCAGCACGCCGATGGTGGCGATCTTGACTTGCAGCAGATCCTGCGCTGTCTCAATCAGCAACACGTCCACTCCACCTTCGATCAGCGCAGCGGCCTGCTCTTCGTAGGCCTCCACCATGGCGTCGAATCCAATGTGTCCGAGCGACGGCAACTTCGTCGTCGGCCCTAGGGACCCTGCCACGAAACGAGGTTTGCCTTTCGCAGAGAACTGCTGCGCGACCTCCTTTGCCAGCTGCGCGGCCTTCACATTGATCTCGCGCACGCGGTCCCTCAGTTCAAACTCTCCCAGCACAATGCTCGACCCGCCAAAAGTGTTGGTCTCGACGATGTCACAGCCCACTCGAAAGAAGTCGGCGTGAATGTCACGAATAATGTCCGGGCGGCTCAGCACCAGCACTTCGCTGCAGTTCTCCTTGCCCCAGTAATCGTCCAGGGTAGGATTCCGCTTCTGAATGTTGGTGCCCATCGCGCCGTCGTAGATCACAACGCGTTCCTTCACGGTCTGCAGAAAATCAGCCATCAAGTCCTCACTCCCTCAGCTTCCAGGGCGAAGCATTCCCAGCTTCGTTGACTTATCCGTGTTAATCCGCGTGAATCCGTGGCCAAGAATTTGACTTTCCCCCATGCACGAACGCCGGTCTCCAAGGACCGGCGTGTCGTTGAATTCGAAACTGGTCTGGAAGCTTAGCTCCCCGGCACCATTTGTGCTGGCGCTCCCCCGTCCACGTCGGCTTGATTGAATACCACGTTGGCTCCCATGTGTGCTGGCCGGGGGGCCAGCATTTGCTCCTTGCGGTAGACCAGATTGGAAGCGTTGAAAGTTGCCAGCTCAAATCCGTGCCCATGCGTGATCGCGTCCGTGGGACAGGCCTCCACGCAATATCCGCAGAAAATGCAGCGGTTGTAATCGATGTTGTAAACCTTGGCGTAGCGCTCGGCGCCGCTGACGCGGTTCTCCGCAGTATTCTCGGCCGCTTCAATATAAATGCAATTCGACGGACACGCCGCCGCGCACAAAAAGCAAGCCACACACTTTTCCAGCCCGTTCTCGTCCCGCTGCAACACATGCGCCCCGCGGAATCGGGCTTCGATCCGCGCCCCACGCAGCGGCCCCTCGCCATCGGGATAGTTCTCCACCGTCGTGGGCTGAAACATCTCCATGAAGGTGATGCTCATGCCCTTGGCAATGGCCGCGATGTTTTTCAGCACCGGCATGTCATTCAGTATACCGAAAGACGCGGCGAACCGTCCCGCCACAGCGCCAAAGACCTGGCGCTGCGCTCTCGCGTTCCGGAACAAGCGGTATTCTCTAATCTTATGAGCAGTGGAAACGACCAGCGCGCCGCCCCTCATGTGGGCCTCTGCAGTCAATGCTGCTTCATGCGGAAGATTCGCTCGGACCGGGGCTCCATTTTTTATTACTGTCAACGCTCCGAGACCGACGATACTTTTCCCAAGTATCCGCGTATCCCCGTTCTGCATTGCCGCGGGTATGAGGCCCATAACACTCATAACGAGCCTACCCATGACCCCAAGGCGACGTGACCGGCGTCACTGCGAGGCACCTGAGATCGCAGCACAATGAATTCGAGTCAAGATTGGAAGTGGGATCAGAAACAGGAGATGGAACAAATCATGCTGCTCAAAATACTTGCCGTCGTCGCCATCCTGTTCTTTTTGATATGAGTGGTGGCCGTGCTCCAGGGCTGGAGCAAGAGTGCAATCTCGCAGAGAATCGTCGGCGTAAGCTTCGTATTTGTTCTTGGCCTGGCGGCCGTCTGGGGCGCGCGGGTCCTCGGATGGTTTCGCTGAGAATGTCCGAGCGTAGCCAGTATCGCAGCCCAGTCGCTGGCGCAGGCTAGAACCCAGATCCCTCGCTTGGCTCGGGATGACAATGTGGTTCGGTCCCAGCTACACGGGAAAAGGGCCGGAGAGTCAGCCGATCCCGAGTTCTTTGGCGAGCGCCTTCCACTTGCTATCGACCAGCACTTTCGTCTTCGCATCCATCACAATCTCGTCGGGCCATGGACGGCTGAAGCCTTCGCTCGCCCACTTACGCGTAGCATCAATCCCCATCTTCGACCCGTAATTCGGCAGGCGCGAGGCGTGGTCGAGCGAGTCCACCGGTCCGAGGGTGAATTGAATGTCGCGCTCTGGATCGATATGGTTGAAGACTTTCAACACCACATCGGCCAGATCCTGCACGTCAACGTCGTGGTCCACCACGACAATGCATTTGGTGAACATGGCCTGACCCAGCGACCAGATCGCGTTCATCACCTTCCGCGCCTGTCCCGGATATGACTTCTTGATTGAGACGATCATCAGGTTGTGAAATACGCCTTCAATGGGCAGATTGATGTCGACCAGTTCAGGAATAGTGAGCTTCATCAGCGGCAGAAAAATGCGTTCCACCGCTTTGCCCATGTAAGCGTCCTCCTGCGGAGGCTTGCCGACAATGGTAGTTGCGTAGATTGGATGTTTGCGGTGTGTAACGCAGCTGAGGTGAAACACCGGATACAGATCCTCGAGCGAGTAAAAGCCGGTGTGATCGCCAAACGGGCCTTCGCTGCGCAGTTCGTCCAGATGAACGTGGCCCTCGAGCACGATTTCGCTCGCCGCGGGGACTTCCAGATCGACGGTCTCGCACTTGACCAACTCAACCGGCGCCCCCCGCAGGAATCCCGCGATCATGTACTCCTCGACGTCAGGCGGCGCAGGAACGATCGCAGAAAAAGTCACGGCCGGATCCGTGCCGATCGCAACCGCAACTTCCATCTTTCCCGAAGGACGCTCGCCTTCGGCCAGCACGCTGCCCCCGGAGCTGCGCGCCATCAGGTCAACTGCGGCTGACTTTCCCTCGACCGCCGCCCGCATGCGCTCGCGTGCGTGCTCAGCCGCCACCTTCTGCCTTTGCCAGTGCATCCCCGTGGAGCGTTCGTCGTAAACCTGCATGCGGTACATACCCAGGTTGCGCTTGCCGGACCGCGGATCGCGAGTGGTCACGCAGGGCAGAGTGATAAATCGCGCAGCATCTTTCGGCCAGCATTGCAGGATGGGGAAGTCGAGCAGGGAGAAATTGTCGCGTTTGATCACTTCCTTGCACGGCCCCGTCGCTACGGTCCGCGGGAACAACTTGCCCGCTTCGGTCAGCAGCGGAAGCATCTTGAGCTTATCGAGAAATCCCTGGGGCGATTTGACGTCCATGAACACGCGGATGCGGTCGTGAATTTCGTTGAATGAATTCACGCCGAGCGCCAGCTTCATTCGCGCCTCAGCCCCAAATTGATTGATCAGGAGCTGAGAGCCCGGGTATCCTTTGACAGTCTGAAAGAGCAATGCCGGCCCGCCGCGAACTCCCTTGGCATCACTGCTCTTGGAAACCCGGTCGGTGATTTCGGCAATCTCAAGAATCGGATCAACTTCGGTCTGAACGCGTTTCAGTTCGCCAGCACGTTCGAGCGCGGCGATCCACTGGCGGAGGTCGTCGAAGGGCAAAGGATTCCTCTCTGGATGACCGACGATTATAAGGGATTCGCCCACCGCGAGCCTTTTCGTGGGATCGATGGCCCCCACCGTTCTCGAGTGGCCAGCACTGAGGCGTCATCCCGAAGCCCGGCGTTCTTCAGCGGGGCAAGGGATCTCCTAGCAGACATGCATTCGGCACAGAGGAGATCCTTCGCTCCGCCTGAAAAACAGTTGCGCTCAGGATGACCCCATCAAACCCGGCGAAGTTCGACGGCCTGCTGGCTCAAAGGAATGCCCCGCGCGGAGCATTCGAGGGCACGACGCGGGCTCTTTGCCATTCAACCATGTCGAACATCGGGCCGATTCCAACGGGCTCGGCCGGGAGGTTAAATCGATTTAACTCGCTGTATTAAGTGCTTTATATTGAATAGATTACAACGACTTTATTACACAGGACTTGAAGCGTGTAACTACCTAAGATTCAGGTGCTTAGAACACGGCTGCACCACTCTCGGTGCAGAAAATAGCCGCTTGAGGTCTTGACTTTTCTGTTCGCAGGAGAGCCGCAAAGGAACATCGAGAATTTCGGGTTACGATTTCTCGCGCGTCTTTGGCGCGAGAAGTGGGGATTCTGATAAAAACCTGGCTGCTTACTTCCGCTGCTCCAGCTTCACACTTGCCGACACAGGTTGCCCATCGCGCAGGACTTTCACTTCGACCACGTCTCCCACCTTGCTGCGCCGCAATGCATCGGTGAAGTCATAAAGATTTTTGATCGGCTTATCGCCAAACTGCACCAGCACATCTCCTGCCTTGAATCCCGCCTTCGCCGCCGGTGAGTTAGGCTTCACGTCCGAGAACCTTACGCCGTTTTCCGTCTGCCCAAAGTCCGGGATCGATCCAAAATACGGTCCATAGCCGCCGCCACCGCCGCCACCAGGCGGCTTGTCTTCGGCCACAACCTGGAACGCCGGAGCATCCGCCGCGCTCGCCAGTTGCACAGCCACATTTCCTACGAGATCCAGCAGCCGTGCCGCCGACGGCGCGTTGATCTTGTCCCACGTGTCGGATGGCTTATGGTAATCGGAGTGAAGCCCGGAGAAGAAAAACAACACCGGAATCTTCTTCGACACAAATGAAGTGTGATCGCTCGAAGCATAGCCTCCCGCGGAATATTCGATCTTGAAGGGCGCGTCTTTCTGCGCCTGTTCGAGCACTGACTTGAAGGTCGAGCCTGTGCCGACACCGCCGATATAAACCTTGTCATCCTTGATGCGGCCGATCATGTCCATGTTGATCATGGCCACAGCCTTGGGGAGCGGGCGCGTCGGATCTTTCACCCAGGCCGCCGAACCCAGCAATCCGAGTTCTTCTCCCGCAAAGTTCATGAACAGAATGCTCCGCTTCAGTTGCCCTCGCTGCGGCGCTAGCAAGCGCGCCAGTTCCAGAACTCCAGCCGTTCCGCTGGCGTTGTCGTCGGCGCCGGGATGTATCTGCCCGATCTGCGATGGAGCCAGGGAATCAAAGTTACCGCGGCCGAGGTGATCGTAATGTGCCCCCACGATCACGTACTCGTCGGTCTGTCCCGGCAGCCACGCCAGGACGTTGTTGACCGTGGCACGTGTAGTTTCAATGTCGATGTGCAGCGACAGGCGCAGCGTCTCAGGAAAAGCGAATGACCCGGGCTTCGTGCTCGTGTTGATCTGATCCTGAACCTCTTTCATCGATTTCCCGGCGGATTGAAACCACGATTCCGCCACGGTGTTCTTCACCTGGGCAAAAACAATTCCGACATCTTCCGGGCCACTCACACTGCCGAAGCGCGTCAGCAAATCCTCTTCCCCGTCGCCGAGTTTGCCATTGACGACGATGACCGCCTTGGCCCCGTGATTGCGTGCGTTGATGGCCTTGGTGATGAGTTGCGAGTGCTGGGTCAGCCCATGATTTCCACTTTTTTCCGCGAACCCCGCCGGCTCGTACCTCAGCACCATGACAATTTTGTCCCTCGCGTCGACTCCGGCGTAGTCGTCGTAACTGAATTCCTCAGCCGTGGCTCCGTACCCCGCGAAAATAACCGACCCCGCAACCTCACCGGAAGACGAAAAGCTGAAAGGAACGAAGTCCTGCTCAATCTTGAGGTCAGTCTTCGAGTCGCGCCCTTCCACCTTGAGATGGTTGTCCGACTTAAGCCGCGCCCCCGTGATCACGGTGAACGGCTGCGCAAAGCCGTGAACACCGGCTGGCTGCAGTCCGAGCTCTTTGTAGCGTTTCTCGATCAGATGTTCAGCCCGCGTCAGCCCTCGGGTGCCAGCGCCGCGGCCTTCCATTTCAGGGGATGCCAACACCTTAATGTCATCGAGATAGCGGGTGGGATCGGCTTGCGGGACCGGGGTTGACGCTGCGACCAGGAATAAAACCGCGGCGATCGCAGGCAAGCAGCGGCGCGACCACTTTCCGTTCAACATGATGAACCCCCGTGAAGCGGAAATCGTATGAGGTGTGAGAGGACGTGTCAATGAGGCCTCAGTTTAGGGCAGGGCCGTGTGGGGACAGCCGCCCGAGGCTGTCCGTCGATCGCAGCTCGACTGCTTTGGGCATACCTGGGCGGCTGCGTTGCCGCCGCAGGTACCACCGAATCACCAAGCGACCCGCTTCGATTTACAATTGACCTGCCATGAAACAGATCACCGTTGTCCTGACGCTTGCCCTCTGCGGGCTCGCCGCCTGCAACAAGTCCGCCGCTCCGGCGGCGTCTTCGAGTCATCCCTCTCCTTCGGGCATGGCATCCCCGACGTCGGCAACAGCCCCGGGCCCCGTGCAACAGAAGCTGCAGGAATACTCCGGAACCGGCGCCACCAATTGCGGTACCCTCGACGTCCGCGCCGCTGAGGCTCAACTCAAAACCGCGAGCGATTGCTCCATGCAGGCGAGCCAGGGCAAGCATCCTTTTTATGTGTCCTACGACATGCCCGGAATGAGCGTCGGTGTCGCCGGAGCGGCGGACGGCAAGCTCTATACTGTGCAGACGCAAGGAGCCACAGGTGCGCTGGCCAGCGGTGCGTGTCCCTCGGCGTTGCGAATTGCTTCCAGCGGACGAGTGACGTGCTTCGCCCCCGGCGACATGGGTTCGATGAGCGGCAGCCACGCCGCTGGTTCCATGCCCCCCGGCATGCCCAATCCCCACGCGACGAGCAAGACGAACCCGCATGCGGCGGCCAAGCCACAATAAATTTCGGATGTACATCGACCTCCCTGAGGACGTGCTGTGATCGTAATCACACGCTTAAGTGACCCTCTTTGTTGGCCTTACCTCCGCCCGGTGGGACAATGGACCCGGTATGTACTAGAGGAGTCATGCCGGAGACCCGCGAGTTAGGGTAAACTCATGGGATTCCGGAACTTAGAAGGCCTATGTCACTGCTTTGGCTGCGCTTCGCGCTGGGCTGTTATTTTATCGGGCTGATCTATGCTTTCGTGGCGCTGACCCGCACCAGCGACCTTTTCAGCCGCATCGCGCTGCACGCGGCCAGCCTGGGCATGGTCTTCCACTTCGTCTCGCTGGTTGAAGTATTTCTTTCAGGACAGATCGTCTGGGCATCGGTTCATAACGGTGAATCGCTGCTCGCCTTCTTTTCCATGACGTTCTTCATGATTATTTATGCGATTTACCAGACGACATCGCCCGGCGTAGTGGTGTTCCCGGTGGTCTTCTTTCTGACCTTCGTCGCCGCTGTCGACGAGCAACCCGTGCTGCTGACCCAGTTCGTTTCGCACAAGGGATGGCTCATCGCCCATATCATCCTCATCTTTACCGGATACGCTGCACTCGTGCTCAGTTTCGGCGCCAGCCTGCTGTATCTATTGCAGGAGCGCCGCCTCAAGGCCAAGAAAGCCAGCAGCCTGATTTCGTTCCTGCCCGCCCTCGAAGTGATCGACCAGATCGGCTATCGGTCTCTGCTGCTGGGGTTCCCGTTCATGACGCTGGGCCTGCTGACGGGTTCGGTCGTCGCGGTCACAACTTATGGCCGCGTGGATTTTCTTGATCCCAAGATTCTGTTGTCGCTGCTGATGTGGGCCGTGTACATGGTCATGGTCTTCACCCGCTGGAATTCAGGATGGCGCGGACGCCGCGCCGCCTTCCTGGCGACCTTCGCCTTCGTGGCCGCGCTGGCCGCGTGGGCGGCCAATTACTTCTCCACCATTCATAGGTTTGCTGCCTCATGAGATTCCAGCTCATCGGCGTGAATCATAAGAGCGCACCGCTCGAAGTCCGCGAGCGGCTGGCGATCCCTGAATCGCGCCTGCCCGACACTTGCCGCGATCTCGCTGCCTATCCGGGGATTGAAGAGGGAATGGTCATCTCGACCTGCAACCGCGTCGAAGTCGTGACCCACACCACCAACGGCCACGCCGATCTGCGCGGATTCCTGCACGATCACTTTCATCTGAAGCCGGAAGAGCTGGATTCGCACCTCTACGAATTTCGCGAGAAAGATGCCGTGCGCCACCTCTTCCGTGTTGCCTCGAGCCTCGATTCCATGGTAGTTGGCGAAGCCCAGATCCTCGGCCAGGTCAAGGAAGCCTACGCCACCGCCCGCGCTGTTGGCGCCGTCCGCGGACAACTCGATCAGCTTTTCAGCCGCGCGTTTGCCGTCGCCAAGCGCGTGCGCACTGAGACTGCGGTTGGGTCGTCGTCGGTCTCGATCGCCTCGGTCGCGGTCGAACTGGCCAAGAAAATCTTCGGCAGCCTGCACGGCAAGAACGTCTTCATCGTCGGCGCCGGCAAGATGAGCGAACTCGCCGCCCGCCACCTGATGGCCCACGGTTGCGCCTCGATCTTCGTCGCCAATCGCACTTACGATCGCGCCATCGGGCTGGCCCAGAAATTCAACGGCCAAGCCATCAAGTTCGAGGATCTCTATTCCACCTGCGACCGCGCCGACATCGTCATCACTTCCACCGGCGCTCCCCACGCCATATTCCGTCGCGAACACGGCGAGCAGTTCCTGGCCCGCCGCAAGAATCGCCCCATGTTCTTCATCGATATCGCCGTGCCGCGCGACGTTTCGAGCGACATGGCGAAGCTGGACGGCATTTTCACCTACGACATCGACGACCTGCAGCAGGCGGTAACGAGCCACGTCGCGGACCGCCGCAAGGAAGCTGAGCGCGCCGAAGCCATCATCACCAGCGAAGTCGAGCGCTTCGAAGCCCGCCTGCAGACTCTTGACGTGGTACCCACGATTGTTTCTTTACAAGACCATCTCGAAACTATCAGGCAGGCAGAGATCGACCGCGTACGCGGCCGCCTCGGCCAGTTGACCCCCGAGCAGGAAATCGCCGTCGAAGCCCTGACCCGCGGCATCATCAACAAAGTCATGCACACCCCGATCACCACGCTCAAATCTGCCGCAAAGGAATCGGAAGCAACAACGGTAGTCGACGTGGTGCGGCGCCTGTTCAACCTGCGCGACAAAGAAAAAGAAGCCGCTGCTCAGCCCGTGGCCACAAAAGACGAAGTAGGGACGCGTCAGTGACCCAATGCCAACCAGCAGTTCTTTGTCGTCGGGAACAAAACTTGTACGCGCCGTTCCGAGCCGAGTCTGGCGATGGGCCATGCGCATGGACAGAGGTCATCGAAGAACCTATTCCAATGACTACAGCCTTCTTGCTGCTTTGGGACTGTCTCGCCGTAATTGCCGGATGGTATATGTATCGACATCCGCTTCGCTTCGCGAGCTTTCGGCACGAAAATTGGCAGATTCGGATTAATAAAATCCTTGGGATGCTGTTAACGATTGCCGCTGGATTCGTCGCTGTTACACCGCCGTTGTTTTCATTTGTAAGGATGTATCGTCGATAAACGAAAATTGAGTTTGCTATACATGCCAACAAACCTTCGCATCGGCTCGCGCGGCTCGCGACTCTACCACTGGCATTTCGGCTCCGAACGTGGAATCATGATCGCAGGGAGAAACTAAGGATGGCTGCAATCGTCCAAGTCGACTGGTCGAATTGTGCTCTCGTTGAGGTGAATCCAGAGATTCAGAGCGGCGCTCCAGTGTTAGTGGGAACACGCCTGCCTGTCAGCGCGATTGTGGATAACGCCGAGTATGGCCTCAGTCTCGCGGAAATCTCGGAGCAATTTGACGTTGCGGAAGCTCAGGTGGAGGCAATCCTGGCTTACGCCAAGGGTCACCGCGTTGCGGATATTGTTCGATAGAAACGTTCCGAGGAAAGTGCGGAGCTTTCTGTCGGAGCACGAAGCTCGCACCATTGCTGAAATGAATTGGTCGCCGCGGCTTAAGAATGGTGAGCTTCTTAGCTTGGCCGAGATTGCGGGATTCGATGTATTACTTACTTGCGATCAGAGCATCCGCTTTCAGCAAAATCTGACCGGGCGAAAACTTGCTCTTGTGATCCTGACCTCTAACCTCTGGCCTGCGGTTCGCAAGTGTGGGCCAGCGGAGGCAGCAGTCTCAAGAGCAACACCAGGAAGCTGTCAAACGATAACTGTAGCGCTCCCGCCGTTGCCGCGAAAAAACAAACAAAATGACGCTTAAAAGAACAACTGCCCTCCGCATCGGCTCCCGCGGTTCGCAACTCGCCCTTTGGCAGGCCAACCACATTTCCACCCTGCTGCGCGCACGCGGCCACCAAGTCGAAATTGAGATCATCCACACCACCGGCGACAAGATCACCGACGTCGCCCTGGCCAAAGTCGGCACCAAGGGGATGTTCACGAAGGAAATCGAAGAAGCCCTCGCCGCCGGTCACGTCGATCTGGCTGTACACTCGTTGAAAGACCTGCCCACCGAACTCCCCGCCGGATTCGAAATCGCCGCCATCACCGAGCGCCAAGACCCTCGCGACGCCTTCTGCTCGCGCCACCATGCCAGCTTTCAGGATCTGCCCCAAGGCGCGCGCGTTGGTACCTCCAGCCTCCGCCGCCAGGCGCAACTCAAAGCCGTCCGGCCCGATCTTGATATTTATCCCCTGCGCGGCAACGTCGACACCCGCCTGCGCAAACTCGAGCAGGGAGAGTACGACGCCATCATCCTGGCCTCGGCAGGCCTGAAGCGCCTGGGCAAGACTGAACTGATCAAGCAGATCATCCCTGCTGAAGTCATGTGCCCTGCCGCCGGCCAGGGGGCGCTAGGAATCGAAATCCGCGAGGGCGACGCCGCCATGCGGCAGCATCTGGAATTTCTCAACGACCCCGCCGCCCGCGCCGCGACTACCTGCGAGCGGGCCCTGCTAAACAGCCTCGGCGGAGGCTGTCAAGTCCCCATCGGCGCTCTCGCAGAGATGCGGAACGGCAAACTTCATCTCGAATCCATCGTCGCGGACCCCGACGGCTCGAAACTCCTGCGCGACTCCCGCGACGGCGACGATCCCGAAAAGCTCGGGAACGACGCCGGCGCAGCCCTGCTAGCCCGCGGCGGCGACGCCATCCTCGAAGCCGTCTACGGTCGCGGCTTGGCCGTCCCGCCGCAACCATGATTTGCAAACCGCGCAGCAGCAAGAGAGCCGGATGAGCCGCAGCGTCCTCCTGCAAATCCTCGGGGGCACGAAGAGCCCCGCCCATCTTCGCCGCTGGATCAACTTCTGGCCGCCGTTCCTCGGGATGGGCATCCGGATCGTCCGCATCGCCCCCGACCTGAAAGCCGTCGACGTCGAAATGAAGTTGCGCTGGTGGAACGCCAACTACGTCGGCACGCATTTCGGCGGATCGCTCTTTGCCATGACCGACCCGTTCTATATGCTGATGCTCATGGCCAACCTGGGCCGCGACTACATCGTGTGGGACAAGGCCGCGTCCATCCGCTACCGCAAGCCGGGGAAGGGAACGGTGCGCGCCGAATTCCGTCTGCCTGACGCGCAACTCGAAGACATCCGTGACAAACTGAAGACGTTGCCGAAATACGAGCCGACGTTTACGGTAGAAGTGAAAGACGAGCAGGGCGAAGTCGTGGCGGCCGTCGAAAAGCTGATTCACGTGCGCAAGAAGGAGCCGAGTCTTGCGCCGGCCGCCAGTACCCAGCCGCGAAGCGGCGACAGAATAAAGCCCACGCCGTAAGGCGTGGGTCAGTGCAAAGAATAGAAACCGAGCCCCGGAGGGGCGAAAGAAACCCGTGTACATCCCGGAACATTTCCGCGTCCGCGACGATGCCGCTGCCATCGCCTTCATGCGGGCGAACCCCTTCGCTATCCTCATCTCGGCCACCGACGACGGCCCATTCGCCACCCACGTCCCCGTCGCTGTACGCGAGGCAGGCGAGCACCTCGTCATCCGCGGCCACGTTGCCAAGGCGAACCCGCATTGGCGCCACCTCGAAAAGCAACCGCAGTGCTTGACCATTTTCCACGGCCCGCACGCCTACATCTCGCCCACGAACTACACCACCCGGGAGGTCGTTCCCACCTGGAACTACGGCGCGGTGCATGTCTACGGCAAAGCTCACGTATTTTCCGCACCGGACCAACTGCTGGGTGTCCTCCACGAACTCATCCCCATGTTCGAGCCAGCCTATGCCGAACAATGGTCCGGACTTACGGAGGCATACCGCGCTCGCATGCTGAGCCATATCGTCGGTTTTGAAATCGCGGTCACCAGGATCGAAGCCAAATTCAAACTGAGTCAGAATCGCGCCCGTGAGGAACAGGCCAACATAATCGAGTCGTTGAGCGCCGCCACTGACACAGCCGTCACCGGCGTAGCCCGCCTGATGCAGGAGCTAGGATTGGGTACAAAGAGGCAGCCAGACTGAGCGTGTGTGGGGCAGGCACTCCCTTCGACAAGCTCAGGGCAAGCTTGCCCGCCAACTCTAACCATGAGCAAGAACACCAAATCGCCGGCGAAGCAGCCACTGACCGGAGTCCGCGTGTTAGTGGGGCGCGCCCGCCACCAGGCCGGCGCCCTGTCCGGAGAATTGCGCAAGCTGGGCGCTGAGGTGATCGAAATCCCGTTTATCGAAATCCGCAAACCCAGATCATTCAAACCCTTGGACGGGGCGCTCAAGAATCTTGCGAGCTACAACTGGCTCATCCTGACCAGCGTCAATGGCGTCGAGGCCCTGTGGGAGCGCATGCAGCACTTGCACCTCACCAAGCGAGCCCTCAGCCATCTGCGCGTGGCGGCCATCGGTCCCGCAACGAAGAAAGCGATCGAGCAGCGGGGCGTAAGCGTCGAAGTCGTTCCTAAAGAGTACGTAGCGGAATCCGTTGTCCGCAGCCTGAATCGCAAAGTGAATGGAAAGGGCGTGCTGCTGGTCCGCGCCAAGGTCGCACGCGATGTCATCCCCCGCGAACTGCGCAAAGTGGGCGCCCAGGTTGACGTGGTCGAGGCTTACGAGACCGTGGTGCCGCAATCTTCCCGCAAACGCCTGCGCGCTACCTTGAAAAGTCCACTTCGGCGGCCGCACGTAGTCACATTTACCAGTTCCTCAACTGTGCGCAACTTCGTTGCCCTGGTCGGGTCTGGCACGAAAACACTCTCGGCGCGTAAAAGCCTATCTCCAATTCGTACTGCCTCGATCGGCCCCGTGACTGCGTCCACCCTGCGGGATCTAGGCATGTCCGTGGATATTCAGGCGCGTGAGTTCACTATTCCTGGACTGGTGACCGCCATCGTGCGCACGGCGTTGACCAAGGCGACCTGATTTTCCACCGCACGGGCACTTGATTTGTTGCGAAGTTCTACAGCGGGCTGGACACTGAGGGGTGGGCCTCTGAAAATGCAAGAGCGAACTCAGTCGCTGAAGCCAGCATCGATTTTGCGCGACTTTGACACGAGTTGAACAGGTTGCGGAAAAACTCCGGCAAAGGGCGACCCTCAGGGGCTTAAGCGCGCCCTCATTTTCAGCGACTTAACGGCACGACCGGAAGTCGTGGCCTTCCCAAAACCTGCACGAGCCGAAGTTTTTCCGCAAGCTGTTGAACTCGTGCCCTGGTTTTCGGCCGCGAATCGGCTGTTTCAGTTCTGTAAAGCCCAGTTTATTGTCTCGAGGCAGGGGCACTAAACGGCAGTACGAACGCCGGTTTCCTTGACCATCCGCTCCATCAACCGCATCCGCTTGGAGGGCATCTGCGAGTCCACCACCAGAGAGCGTGGCGCCGCGGTGCTGACGGAGTAAAGCCCGTCACCCACGGCATCCAGAGCCGAAGCCGAGCGCCCCAGGACCATCAACAGGTATTTCTGGGCTATCGGTCGATCCGCGGGGTGGATCAGGTCCCACCAGCGCCGAATTGATTCCTGCACCTCAGCTTCGTTTTTCTCTCCGACCACCAAGGCGTCGATCAGCCGGTAGACTTTACTCTTAATCGCTTGGTAGGAAACCGAGATCTCTTGGGGCATAGGGTTAGGGTCCTTATTGCGGTACATGTCGATAATGCAATCGGTGAACCAAACCGTTTTCCCGTGCTTTTCTGGGCCTTTAGCCCGGTTTCAACAATCATCAACGTACTATGAATGGAATAAATCGAGTGCCAGATATGGATTCTGGAAGGCCTCCACAGCAGCGTCTCGACTGCGTCAGCCTCGGCTGGCAACATCCGTAATCCTAAGGCCTCGGCATGCGCCATCGCAACGAACCTGCGCCACAACTAGCCCTTCACCGTGCAGGGATTACAATGTTCCGCTCTGCTGGAACCCGAAGTGTCTGGCCAGATTCTGCTAGCGCTTAATGCAACCCGGGCGCCTGGTTCCCTTCGCAAAGACTCACTGGAGGCGAAATGAAAGCGTGGACGTGGATTCTGGCAATGCTCGTACTGATCTCAGTGGTGGCAGGGGCGCAGAGTTCATCGTCCCTCAGTACGGGAAGTTCTTCGCAACCAAGTTCGCAGGGAGTCTGGCAGGTGCCCGGTGCCGACGACCGCATGTTCTTTCCCCACGACATGTTCTGGGGCTGGGCGCAGCTCGACCTCGCGCCCCCGCACAACGAGATTGACCCGAATCTGTGCGCCGGCAATGCCGGGCAATACGGCGGAGCCAACGCACCCTGCAGCCTGTTCGCCCGGTACATGCTTTCGGGAATTCTGGAGGTTCGTCCGTTCGGACGCGGCCCTCTGCGGCGCCTGATGATCTTCGGAGCGCCAACTTTCCTGTTCGGCAAGACCGTTCCGAAGACGCTCTACACCTGGTCGCCCGATGCGATTGGCATTGAACATTCCTGGGGTGCCGGGGTCTACCTTACCCGGGGATTCGAGTTTCGCGTTACCCAGCACTTCCTCTTCGACCGGCTGGGCGCGCGTGACAAGTATCTGGGACTCGGTGATCTTGGAAACAACGGCCCTTGGGGACGTTATTTCAGCCTGGGCGTGCGGAAAACCTTCGGCACGCGCCGCTGGTGAGCCACCACGCGTCTTCCGCCGTAGCCCTGTCTCATGCCGTCGCAGGAAGGGAAGGCCGCATCAGGCGCCGGACGAGGAAGACGATCAGCGCGATGATCCCGCCGAGAATCACCAGAGGAAGCCCAAAGATCAGGAACAGCCAGATCGACCCGGCGAAGTTGGTAACACCACCGCCCACTGACGCAGCCGGATCGCGTCGAATCTGGCCGCCGATCACCGTAAGGTCGCCACCCACGCGCGCCTCTTTGTCCAGGCGGACGCCTCCGCCAAACGTGGTGACGTCGCCGCTGATCTCGCCCTGGTCCTCAACGATGATGCTGCCGCCAAACGCGGTCACATCGCTCGACACGTGTCCGCGAACCCGCACGCTGCAGCCGAAGCAGGTCGCGTCGCTAACCTCCTCATCGGGGCCGACGGTGATATCGTGGCCGACCTGAGTGCGGTCGCCGCTCCCCTTCGCGAGAGCGAAGGTTGAAAGCACGGCGAGCAGGAACAGGCAGGCAAGCAGGCGCACTAGAAGTCGAACCGGGAACCACATGAGCAACCTCCAGAGGCCGTCCCCACGGCCTTGGTCTCGGTCAACGCGTTATGACACAGCCCGACAAGAATAATCTGCTGGTTCGAATGGCCAATTTCTTTATAATTGAGGGTTTTTATAGTCGCCACGCAAGTTTCTGATATTGGAGGTTCTGATGGCAGGCTCTTATAACGGCGTAGCGGTCCCCTCGGATGGAAAGAAGATCGGCTACGCCAACGGTAAGTATGAAGTCCCTGACAACCCCATCGTCCCCTTCATTGAAGGCGACGGAACCGGGCGCGACATCTGGAAGGCTTCGCTGCGCGTGTTTAACGCGGCCGTGGAGAAGGCCTACAAAGCTAAGCGACGCGTAGCCTGGTACGAGGTCTTCGCCGGGGAGAAAGCCAAGGCCAAGTTCGACGCCTGGCTTCCCGATGACACCGTCGACGCCATGCGCGAATTCCGCGTCGCCATCAAAGGCCCTCTGACCACGCCGGTCGGCGGTGGCATCCGTTCCCTCAACGTCGCGCTGCGCCAGATTCTCGATCTGTATTCCTGCGTCCGCCCCGTGAAGTACTACAAGGGTGTGCCTTCGCCGGTGAAGCACCCCGAGCGCATGAACGTCGTCATCTTCCGCGAGAATACGGAAGATGTCTACGCGGGCATCGAGTGGGAGCAGGGAACCGCCGACTGCGCCCGCCTCATCGAGTTTCTCAACAAAGACATGCTGAAGGGCGGCAAGAAGCAGATCCGCCTCGACTCCGGCATCGGCATCAAGCCCATGTCGGTGACCGGAACCAAGCGCCTGGTCCGCATGGCCATCCAGCACGCTCTGGCGAACAGGCTGAAGAGCGTCACCCTCGTGCACAAGGGCAACATCCAAAAATTCACCGAAGGCGCCTTCCGCAAGTGGGGATATGAACTGGCCACCGAAGAATTCCGCGACCAGGTTGTAACTGAGCGTGAGAGCTGGATTCTCGACAACAAAGACAAGAATCCGAACCTGACCATTGCGCAGAACGCCGAAGCCGTCGAGCCGGGAATGGAGTTTGCCCCGCCCGCCTTCCGCCAGTCCGTCGAAAAAGAAGTAAAAGACGTGCTCGATGCGATCTATGGCACGCACGGCCACGGTGCCTGGAAAAAGAAAATCATGGTCAACGACCGCATCGCCGACTCTATTTTCCAGCAGGTGGTCACCCGCGCCGACGAATATTCGGTACTGGCGACGCCCAATCTCAACGGCGACTACATTTCCGACGCCTGCGCCGCGCAGGTGGGCGGCCTGGGGATCGCTCCAGGAGCGAATATTGGCGACGGCTATGCGATTTTCGAAGCCACCCATGGCACTGCGCCTAAGTACGCCGACAAGGACGTCATCAATCCGGGTTCGGTGATCCTGTCGGGCGTCATGATGTTCCGTCACCTCGGCTGGGCAGAAGCCGCCGACCTGATCGAGCAAAGCATGGAGCGGACCATCGAACAGAAAAAAGTTACGTACGACTTCGAGCGCCTGATGCCCGGCGCCACCAAAGTCAAAACCAGCGAATTCGCCGGCCACATGATCGAAAACATGGATGCCAGCGTTTTGGTGTAGAAACTTTAGAAAGGCGCCACGGATCTTCACGGATCACCACTGATCTGATTCTCCTATTCTGTTTATCCGTGTAAATCCGCGAAATCCGTGGCCAAGAAGGGAATTCATATGCGCAAGAAAGTGACAATCGTAGGTTCCGGCAACGTAGGCGCGACTGCCGCTCATTGGATCGCGTCAAAAGAACTGGCCGACGTCGTACTCATCGATATCATCGAAGGCGTGCCCCAGGGCAAGGGTCTCGACTTGCTGGAGGCCATGCCCATCGAAAAACGCGACTCTTATGTCAGCGGCACCAACGACTATAAAGACACCGCGAACTCCGACATCGTCGTCATCACCGCCGGCATCCCACGCAAGCCCGGAATGAGCCGCGACGACCTGCTCAACACCAACTACAACATCATGAAGGCCGTCGTTGGCGAGGTCGTAAAGTATTCGCCCAACTGCATCCTGATCATCGTCTCGAACCCGCTCGACGCTATGGCGCAGACCGCCTACAAGCTGAGCGGATTCCCACGCGAGCGCGTCATCGGCATGGCCGGGATTCTCGATTCGGCGCGCTTCCGCGCCTTCATCGCCGACGAGTTGAAGGTCAGCGTAGAAAACGTCACCGCCTTCGTCCTCGGCGGCCACGGTGACACCATGGTCCCCCTCCCGCGCTATTCCACGGTGGCCGGGATTCCCATCACTGAGCTGATTGAGAAAACGAAGCTCGAAGCGCTGGTGAAACGCACCCGCGACGGCGGCGCCGAAATCGTGAAGTATCTGAAGACCGGCTCGGCCTACTACGCCCCATCCGCCGCCGCGACGGAAATGGTCGAGGCCATCCTGAAAGACAAAAAGAAGATCCTCCCCTGCGCCGCGTATCTGCAAGGCGAATACGGGATCACCGGCCTCTACGTAGGCGTGCCGGTAAAACTAGGCGCAAAGGGAATCGAACAGATCATCGAAATCAAGCTGACGCCGGAAGAAAAAGCTGGCTTGGACAAGAGCGCCGCCGCGGTGAAGGAGTTGTGTGGCGTGATCGGAGTGTAGAGGTTCTGGCAGAGAAAGAGGATGGCGCGGCTTTCCGGCCGCGCCACTCGGGTCCTGGCGGTCACGACTGGAACCAATGGAACGGGCGATTGCCAGAGATGATTGGCAGTTTGTTTAAGCACATCGGTGATGAACGCTTGATCAGCAGCAGTCGCTAATGGAACCGGCATACGTGCCGATGGCTAAGACATGGAAGAGATACCTATCTCGGTGTTTCGGGCAAAGTGCTGTGAAATTCTTGAGCGTGTCAGAGTTACGGCGCAGTACATTCGTGTGACGCGATTTGGCAAGCCCTTTGTAGATCTGCGCCCTCCATCCCACAAGGGGAGCCGTCGTGGCAGTCGCCGGGAGAGCTCACCAATAAGAAAAGGGCGTTAATTCAGTGCGCCACACGACGGAAAAGTCTACACCTTCTCCACCATCACCTTCTTCAGCACCACATCCTTCTTCGGCTTATTACCGCTGCCGCAGGGCACGCCTGTAATCTTCACCGCGACGTCCTGCCCCTCGACCACCTCGCCAAAGATCGTGTGCTTGCCCGTCAGCCAAGTCGTCGCTGCGACGGTGATGAAGAACTGGGAGCCGTTGGTATTCGGCCCCGCATTCGCCATCGCCAGCTTCCCCGGCTTGTCGAACTTGTGCGGCGAGCCCTTGGTCTCGTCCTCGAACTGGTAGCCCGGCCCGCCCCGGCCCGTGCCCTCCGGATCTCCGCCCTGGATCATGAAATCGGGAATCACGCGATGAAAAATGGTTCCATCGTAAAGCCGGTCTTTCGATTTCTTGCGCGTCGAAGGGTGCGTCCACTCGCGCTTGCCCTCGGCGAGTTCAACGAAGTTGGCGACGGTTTTAGGCGCTTCCTTGTCGAACAGCCGGCAAACGATTGTTCCTTCCGTGGTTTCAAACGTGGCATACAATCCGGGTTGGCGTGTCATGAATTCCTTTCGTAAGTTCAGTTGTTAGTCGCTGGTCGGAGTGCTCATGTAGGGACGGGTTCATGTGGGGACGGGCGCCTTCGCCCGTCCGCCGGGCGAAGCCCAGCCTCTTTGCCGCCAGCCCGTCCTAATTCGGACTTGCTGGCGCTTTGGGAGCTGCCGTCTTCGGAGCCGTCGCCGCCGGCTTCTTCACTCCAGTTCCGGTCGCGGGCTTGGGACCAGTCCCTCCACGCGTGATCGTGATGTGATTAATTTTCACCGGACGAAACGGCCGGTCAGTGCTGGGATCCGTAGCCATGCGCGCAATCTGTTTCACCAGCGTAACCGTATCGTCGTCGCACTGCCCAAAAATCGTATAGCCGCCGTTGAGATGCGGAGTCGCTACTTCGGTGATGAAAAACTGAGCGCTGTTGGAGTTCGGTCGCCCGGTGTTGGCATACGCCAATCGCCCAGGACGGTCGAATGTTAGATCGGGGGAAACTTCGTTCTTGAACGGAGTCACCGGATCGGCGCCTGATCCCGTCCCCGCCGGATCTCCCCCTTGGATCATGAAGTTGGGGATAACACGGTGAAAAATCGTGCCGTCGTAGAGAGGCACGTTGTGCTTGGTCGCGCCGCTGACCGGATTCTTCCAGTCCTTCTTGCCGGTTGCGAGGCCGATGAAGTTCTCAACGCCGATCGGAGCCTTGTCGGGAAACAGCGTGCAAGTCATCTTCCCCGCGGTGGTATCGATGATAGCCGTGGGCTTGGTTGACGTCGCTGTCGTCGCGCCCTGCTTGGCCGCTGTGCTGGGTTTCGCTGCCGGCGCTGTCTGAGCGCCAGAGCCGGGCTGCGCCCACCCAACGGTGGTCAGTGAGATTAGAAATAGAATTACAGATCCCCTACGCATGAGTGCTCCTTGGATACGGGAGATGGTCTGACTGATTTGTGAGCAAGCATGCATTGTACGACAGCGAGGGCCATCATTTCTTCACGGCGTCGAGAGGAAATCGCGGCAACCGCCTACTTAGAAGCCGCGGTCGCAGCCTGCATCTCGCGGCTCACGCGTTCCACCTCTGCAAAAACGCGCAGCAGGTTTTCGCCGAGAATCTTGTGAATGTCGCTCGCGCTATACCCGCGATCGAGCAGGGCCTGCGTGATCTTCGGCAGGTCAGCCGCCGAATCGATTCCCTGCGGCGTCGCCCCACTCACGCCGTCGAAGTCCGATCCCAGACCGACATGATCGATTCCGGCAACTTTGGCAATGTGATCAATGTGGTCGATCAGCGACTTCAAAGGCGGCCGCGGGATCTTTGCCATCCACTCGCGCTCGATGCGATCTTCGTCGACGTAGCTGACGCTCTTGCCCTCGGCCTTCATCTGGTCGACATATTTCTGAACAGCGGCAGCCTGATCCTTAGCCTGCGCCTCAATGGCCTTGCGGAAGTTCTCATCATCGAAGCCATTGAAGAAGTTGACTTGCACAACACCGCCATTCTTAGCCACGGCGCGCAGCATATCGTCGGTCATGTTACGCGGAGCATCCACCAGCGCCCGCGCCGATGAGTGCGATGCGATCACCGGCGCCTTGGTGGTGGCAATCGCGTCCCAGAACGTCTTGTCGGCCACGTGCGAGATGTCGACCATCATGCCCAGCCGATTCATTTCCAACACGACCTGCTTGCCGAAATCGGTGAGCCCGTTGTGGTGCTGCACCTTGGGATCATCGATGTCACCGGAAGAATCGGCCCACTCGTTCGTGTTGGACCACGAAAGCGTCATGTAGCGCACGCCCAGGCGGTAGTAATCGCGCAGCAGGCGAATGTCGTTCTCGATCGAGTGCCCGCCTTCAATGCCCATCAAGGCGGCGAGTTTGTGCTCGCGGTGCGCCCGCTCAATGTCAGCAACGGAGAATGCCATCATCATGCGGTCGGGATGCCGGGCCGCCTGTTCGTATACTGAATCGATCAGATCGAAGGTGTGGCGAGCGTAGTGACCCTGGTTCGTTACCGGTTCTACCCAGATGGAAAAGAATTCCGCGCCCAGATTTCCGCGCCGCGCCTTATCCAGACTGATGTGGCCAATGTCGTTTGGATCGGTCGAGCCGATGTCGAAGCCTTCGTCAAGAAAGCGCTGCGGCGTGTCGGCGTGCGTGTCGACCACGATCGCCGAATCATGAATCTGGCGAGCACGTGGGCTAACGGTATTTCCCGAGTCGAGATGCGTCGTCGGAGCCTGCGCGGTTGCCAGGGAACAGATCAGTACTAATAAGAACGAAAGTCTGCTAGTCATAAGTTGTGGTCCACGAGAAAGCTGCGGACAAGTTGTCGATTGTATAGCGATGAGAGGGGGCGAACAAACGTGCGAAGTGGAGAAGCGCCCGGAGGGCGCATTGAAAATAGCCCGCCACTTCCAGTAGCGGGAAAGCCCAACCGGGAAAGCCCAACAAAGATCAACCCGTCCTGGAGGGACGGATGAAACGCGTGAAATGCTGTTTCCAACTCACTCGAGCGCCGCCAGCGCCTGCTGAACACAGCTTTCCAGCGCCCGGTCCGTGTCGATCACGGTCTTCGGCAGCGTAATCGCCTCGAATCGCGACTTGACCTCAAGGTACAGCCCAGGGTGGCGATTCCCCGCCGGGTGAGCATTCGCAGTGGCATCCACCTCAAGCCGTCGCGTCGCCGTATCCTCCGCGCAAACGCATTCCAAAATCCGCCATGGCTGGTGCAGGGAACTGGCCGCGTTCAGCACGTTTTCGAGCTGATAACGACGCGAGAACGGCCGCCCATCCAGGAAAATCACCCGCGACGGATTCCGCCCCAAGAGATATACGGCCGTCTCCAGCATCACCTGCATACAGAAATCATCCTGCCGGGAAGAGTATTCGATCTCCTCCGGCGAAAAGATCGCATGCCGGACCTCGTCCTTGCTTAAAACCCGTCCCAAGGTGCGGACGGCAAGTTCTCGCGCGAGCGTTGTTTTGCCACTTCCCGGAAGTCCGGCCATCAAAACAATCATGGGTGTCATTAGAACAGAAGCTTCAACCATTTTTCTCAGGAGGTTGTCATGCCCCTGGTGCGTATTTCCTTACGGGAAGGAAAGTCAGAACAATACCGCAAGGCTTTGGCGGACGGCGTACATCAAGCCATGGTCGAAGCCATCGACGCCCCACCGCAGGACCGCTTTCAAATCGTTACGGAGCACTCCGCCAATGATTTGATCTACGATCCGACCTACCTGGGAGTCGAGCGCAGCAACGATATCGTGATGGTGCAAATCACTTTGTCATTCGGACGCAAGCTCGGACAGAAACGCAAACTGTTTCAACGCATGGCTGAAATCCTTGCCAAAAATCCTGGACTACGCCCACAGGACCTCGTGATCAATCTGGTGGAAACGGCTTGGGAGAATTGGTCGTTCGGAAATGGGGAAGCGCAGTATACGAAATAGAACTAGCGGGAGCCGCTGCCCATAGCAACCTGGGTTTGAGGCGTATCGTTTTCGGGATGCTCAATCGGAACGATGGTCTGGGTGTTACGCCACTCGGAGTAATGTCCGCTGACCATGATGTGGAAGCACCAGTGCCGCCGCTCCTCTTCCGGTTCGACCAGCCCGAGCGCCTTCATGTAGAAGAGGTAATACTCCATCCAGCGAATCTGTTCCTTGCTCATGCCCCGGCGTTGCAAGTCGACCGTCACTCCGGCCAGGTGGGACGATGCTGTCTCGCCGTCTGCAGGCGCGGCATTCCGATTGTGGCGCCGTAATTTCCTTTGCACCTTGACTGTGCGCACGGCCGAGTTCACCTGGATCTGCGCATGAAACCGGTTGTAGTACGCCTGGCTGAGGTCGTCCACGAAATCGCGCGTCCAGGGACGGCAGTAGCGCCGTGAAGGATCCAGAGAGTGTTCAATCTTTAGAGTCTCTCCGGGAACGATGGGCACCAGCGATCCGTCGGCCTTCAAAGCCTCCAGTTCGGTGTCGTCCTGAATGCGGGGCAGATCGAGGCGGTCGATCTCGGCGTTCTGGACGATCAGCGATTCGTGCGACGGCCGGAACATCGGATTCCACCGCAGCCATCGGAAATGCCGGTGATGCGCATGCACCGTCACTGGGTGCACGGCAAACGCCGTGCCCGACATCCCGCCGCACACCAAGGCCAGCAGCAGGACGGCCACAAATTCGAATCTGACGTTACGTTTCACGAAGTGGTTCGTATGTGGGGCGGGCACTCTTGCCCGCCGGCTCTATCCACGCGAGTGCGGCTATTCTAAGCTATGCTGTCAAGCCTACCCAACAAAGGCCGCGAGCAGCCCATTACTTGCGTACTTAACTCTCGCGTGCCCGCGCTGGTTACCGTCAGTTACTACACCAGCCGGCGCAGAGTGTCAGACTCCTATCGGCAAGTCGCGGGCCATTCTTGAGTGGCTGCGAGCCTATGCCTATGTGCTTGATCTGCCAGCCACAAACGGATTTTTCTGCGATACGTGAGCCACTCGGGTTGGGTCGAAGTGACAGAAATTAGCGCCCGCACGTCAAGAAGAGTCAACTACCAAAGTCGGCCCTTTTTATCTCAATCACTCTCCCAGTTCCGTCGGCGGAACTGGAATTGGCGGGCCTCTGCAGGAATCCTGGCGACACTGTCCAGCGCTCGCCGCTATCGGTTACAACCGTTACGGATTTCCGGTTGTAGCGCACGAGCACGCCCTCAACTTCGCGCACGTCGGTCCGAAACGTGACTCGCTCGCCGATCTTGAACTCCAGCATCCGGACATGTGCCTGCATTTGCCGGATCATGCGCAACCGCTCCACAATCCTCCGGTTCAGATCGACAAGCTCGGCTTCGGTCAGTTGATTGATGTCGATTCTCATAGTGTGTTAAGGCCTGACGGTTGAGTGATTGTAACGGAACTCGTGGTGACCATAAGCGGTTCATGTGGGGACAGCCGCCCTCGGCTGTCCGTCGAGCGAAGTCGACACTGCCTGGGCGAAGCAGTATCTGTCCTACCGGCGCAAAAGATCCCCCAGAGCCTGCTTCATGACCTGCCCGCCAACTTCGGAGATCGACTTGGTCAGCGGAATATCCTTGGGGCAAACCTCGACGCAGTTCTGGGCATAGCCGCATTCCTGGATGCCGCCATCCCCCATCAGCGCCGCCAGCCGCTCGCGCTTCAGCGCCTTGCCCGTGGGATGCGTGTTAAACAGCCGTACCTGCGCGATGGTTGCCGCGCCCACAAAGCCCGTGTCTTCGTTGAACTGCGGGCAGGCCTCCATGCAGCAAGTGCAAGAAATGCAGCGCGAGATCGGATACGCCGCTTCCTGATCCTCGGCCGACATGCGCGGCCCCGGGCCCAAATCGTAAGTTCCGTCGATCGGCACCCAAGCCTTCACGGCTTTCAGGTTTTCAAAGATCACGCTCCGGTCCGTCGCCAGATCGCGCACGACCGGAAACTTAGAGAACGGTTCCAGCCGAATCGGTTGCTCCAGATTGTCAATCAGGGCCGAGCAAGCCATCCGCGCCCGCCCGTTGATGAGCATGGCGCACGACCCGCACACTTCCTCAAGACAATTCGAGTCATAGGTAATGGGCGTGGTCGCCTTGCCCTCGCGCGTGACCGGGTCGGCCGCAATGTCCATGAGCGCCGAAATCACGTTCATGTTCGGCCGGTAGGGAACTGAGAACTCCTCCCAGTAGAACTTGGAAGTGGGAGTGTTCTGCCGCTTGATTTTGATGATGACGGATTTGTTGTTTGCCATTGTTATAGCGAACCCAAGTTTAGCTCTTACCCGTTGACGAGCGACAGGCAGAATGCAATCGAGGCAATGGCAGAGGCAATTACGACAAGAAGCGAGAACTTGTAGCCTGCCCCGGCCTCCTTCTGTAGCATGTACTTCGGAACTATATCCTTTGCGCCAATAAGCACGGCGACTTTCTCGGCGATCACAGCTTGATCTTTCTTCGCGTTTGCATACATCGTGTGCTCGCGCCAGATCTTTGTGGAGATCGTCACTGCAACAACCAGGATACCGATCGCGCCGACAGTGGCAGGACGCCAAATGACGGCTCGGTTTAGATACTTCTCAGGCTGCAGGGCCGCTACACCCCAAGCCACAGCTCCAAAACCCCCGAGAGCTGCAGCGGTGTAGAGATGCTCCGGTTCGGAGCGAGCCCGCAAAGCGTTCCCGAGTTCTTGCAGCAACGCTATCAGTAGGCTCTCCTGGTCCATCCGATCTCCGTCTGACGTATTCTCCCCACCGGACCTCGTTGCGGTGCCGTCATCACTTTCCGGCATCAATACTTCCTCGCACGCGGCGACGCATCCACCGGCCTCTGAATTCTATCCCGAGCCGTTCGCCAAACGACAACTTTCGCCGAAAACCACCGGGAAGGGCACGAGTTCCACTCGTGCCATCTAATCTGCGCAAGAGACTCGCGGCTTTTAGCCGCTGAGGTTTGCTTTCCTCGTGCGCGCATCCAAACCAGGCCTCAGGAGCTAAAGCCCGATCATTAAAGGGCCTCTCAATCGGCACGACTGCAAGTCGTGCCCTTCCCGGTTCCGCTCATGCGGAGCGAGATTCCTTCCTCGCAATCGATCAACTCCGCACGTCACGTGAACTAAATTCCTCCCGAATCCCCAAATTTCTTTTCCCAAAACGAGAACGCTCGCAACAAAAACCACTGGTATAAGCACGTGTTCCACTCGTGCCGACTTAGCCTAAGCAAAAGACGCGGCGCTTAGCCGCTGAGGTTTGCTCGTGAAGCCTGGACGACTCATCTCCCCGCCCGGAGCCTACTTCGTCACTTTCTCGACGTGGCAGCGTCGAAAACTTTTCGTTGTCGAGAACTATGTTCGCCTCTTCCTGCAAACTCTCTACCGATATCGCCGCAAAGGCCGCTATCGACTGCATGCGTTCGTCCTCATGCCCGAGCACGTTCATCTCTTGCTGACTCCCGCCGTCGATGTCACGTTGGAGCACGCGGTCCAATTGATCAAAGGCGGATACTCCCACGCCCTCGGGTCGATCCTCGGTCGCAAGCGAGAGATCTGGCAACGGGGATTCACGGACCACCGGATTCGCGATCACCAGGATTTCATCAGCCACCAAAACTACATTCACAGAAATCCAGTCGAGCGGAAACTCGTGTCTGATCCACGCGAATACCGCTACTGCTCCGCTTTCCCGGGTTTCAAACTTGACCCTTGGCCCGCAGCGGCTAAAGCCGAAATTTCAAAGAGCGCTTAAGCGGCACGAGTGGAACTCGTGCCCTTCCCGGTTCTTTTGGGGCCCATGTAGCCCCGGACGCATTCGCCCCGGGGGCCGCTCGCTTCGCTTGCTGGGCGGACGAATGCGTCCGCCCCTCCGCGGATCAATACTTCCTTGGCCGCGGCGGAATCAGCGATGCATCCACCGGCTCGAACTCGAACTTCGGCTCATCTGCATCCGGCGCAAAATATGCCTTCGTTGTTTTCATCCAGTTCTTGTCATCGCGCTCGGGGAAGTCCGGCTTGTAGTGCGCCCCGCGCGACTCGTCGCGCATGCGCGCTCCCTGCGCGATCACACGCGCCAACTGCAGCATGTTGTAAAGCTGCCGCGCAAAAACCACCGTCGTATTCGCCCACAGCGTCCGATCGCTCAGGTTGATCTTGCGGTACCGCTCCAGCATCTCGACCAGATTGGCGTCGGTCTGCTGCAAATTCTTGTTGTAGCGGATGACCGTGCAATCCTTGGTCATCAACTCGCCCAGTTCGCGCCACAGCTTGACGGGATTCTCAGTGCCCTCATTCTTCATCAGCAGCGCATTATTCGCTTCCTGCTTCTTCTTCTCGGCCTCGAAGTGTCCGTTGCTCGACGCCCCCTGCAGTCCGCGCGCATAGGCCACCGCGTTGGGCCCGGCGATCTGGCCGCCAAAAATGCACGACACCAGCGAATTCGCCCCCAACCGGTTCGCGCCGTGATACTGATATTCGCACTCGCCCGCCGCATAAATGCCGGGGATGTTCGTCGCCTGCTTGTAGTCGATCCACAGCCCGCCCATGGTGTAATGCATGCCCGGGAAAATCTTCATCGGCGTGTCGCGCGGATCGTCGCCCACAAACTTCTCGTAAATCTCGAGAATCCCTTCCAACTTCTTGTCGAGGATTTTGCGATCGATATGCGTCAGGTCGAGGTAGACCATCGGCTTGCCGTCAATGCCGAGGTTGTTCTCATACACGACCTTGAAAATCGCCCGCGTTGCCACGTCGCGCGGCACCAGGTTCCCATACTTCGGATACCACTCTTCGAGGAAATACCAGCGGTCTTTTTCTGGGATCGCCTTCGGGTCTCTCTTGTCCCCCGGAGTCCTCGGCACCCACACGCGTCCGCCCTCGCCGCGCGCCGACTCCGACATGAGCCGCAGCTTATCCTCGCCCGGAATTGAAGTCGGATGAACCTGAATGAACTCCCCGTTCGCGTAGTAGCACCCTTGCTGATACAGCGCCGACTGGGCCGAGCCCGTACATACAACCGAATTGGTCGACTTCCCGAAGATCGCGCCAATGCCGCCCGTGCAAATGATGATCGCGTCGGCAGGGAAGGTCCGCACTTCCATCGAGCGCAGATCCATGGCGCAGATGCCGCGGCACACACGCTGTCCATCGAGCACGGCAGACAGAAACTCCCAGTGCTCGTACTTCTTCACCTTGCCTTCGGACTCATAGCGCCGCACTTGTTCGTCAAGCGCGTAAAGCAACTGCTGCCCGGTGGTCGCGCCGGCAAACGCGGTGCGGTTGTACAGCGTTCCGCCAAAGCGGCGGAAGTCGAGCAATCCCTCGGGAGTGCGGTTGAAGGGTACGCCCATGCGGTCGAGCAAATCGATGATCCCCGGCGCCGCCTCGCACATGTCCTTGATCGGAGGCTGGTTGCCGAGAAAGTCTCCGCCATACACCGTGTCGTCAAAGTGCTTCCAGGTGGAATCGCCTTCACCCTTCAGATTCTTTGCCGCATTGATGCCGCCCTGCGCGCACACCGAATGCGAGCGCTTGACCGGGACAATCGAGAACAGGTCGACCTCGCCGCCCATCTCCGCGATCTTGATCACCGCGGCGAGACCCGCGAGTCCGCCGCCTACCACAATAATTTTGGGAGCTGCCATCTTATATAAGTCCGATCTCTAGTATTCCGCTCTCACCGGGCCTCGGCCCGGCCGTTACTTCATCAACACGATACCTTCTGAAGCGCCAGAATCCACGGGATGATACGGCGTCGACAGGAACCCATACATGCTGGCCGCGCCAATCGAAATCAGTCCCAGCGCCAGCACCAGGCAAACGTAACCAAACCAGCGCCGCGCCCGGTCGCCGGTGGTGATGCCCCACTTGGCGGCAAACAGCCACATCCCATAACAGAAATGCCACGAGGCCGCGACTATGCCAACAGCATAGAAGCCCACCATCCACGGATTCTGAAATTCACCCTGGACCTTGGCGAAGGCCTCCATGGGATGCGTCGGCAAGTGCACACCCGTAAACCGCAAGTAGTAAGTGTGCTGCGCCATGTAGACCAGGGCGATGATGCCGGTCCAGCGCTGCGCGGTGTAGAGCCAATTGCCGGTCCAGGGATAGGCCGCCACGTTGGCGTCGCCGCGATACCAGATGTAGATGCCATACAGCCCGTGGTAGAGGATCGGGATCCAGATCCCGAACAGTTCGAGGCCGACCACGAACGGCAGGCTGTTCAGAAACGCGACCTGCTTGCCATACGCCTCCGCGCCTTTGAAAGCCTCGGCGTTCGAAATGAAGTGTTCGAGAAGAAACAGGCCGATGGGAACAATGCCAGTGATGGAATGCAGCCGCCGCCATAAAAACGAATAACCCTGGCCCGCACGCAACGGCGCAACTCCATGCGATAAAACGGGAGCAGAAGAACTGGCTGACGCCACGAAGCGCTCCTTATAAGTTCGGCGATGAGAAAAGAACCTGTCATTATCTTGCGGCAGCAGAAGTTAAGTCAAGGAAGGCGCTCGCTCATTTCATTGCAGGGAAATATGTGGGGACAGCCGCCCTCGGCTGTCCGGTCGAGCGCAGCTCGACCATCTTGCCCCTCATTTCGAATCTATCCACTCCAGAAACTGCCGAAACGCCGCGCCCCGATGGCTATACCGCGCCTTCTGCTCCGCGCTCAACTCCGCAAACGTCTTATGAATCTGCGGAGAATAAAACAGCGGATCATATCCGAACCCGTTCGTCCCCCGCGGAGCATCCAGGATGATGCCCTCGGCCGCACCGCGAAACGTAGCCAGCGTCTTCCCATCACGCGCTGCGGCCAAGACGCAAACGAACCGTCCCGACCGCTTCTCCGACGGAACATCCTTCAGTTCCCGCAACACCCGGGCGTTATTGGCCTCATCATCCGTATTGGCGTCCGCTTCGTGCGGCTCTTTGTCATGCACATCGGGAGCCGCGTAGCGCGCGGAATGCACGCCCGGAGCCCCGTCCAGCGCGTCTACTTCCAGTCCGGAGTCATCGGCAACCACGATCTCCCCAGGAACATAGCGGCTGTACTGTTCCGCCTTCTTGCGCGCATTGGCTTCGAAGGTGACTCCATCTTCAACCACCGCCGGCAGGGAAGAGAAGTTTGGAATTCCTGCGATCTGGATTCCGTGCGCAGCCGCGGCGCCGGCAAAGTCGCGCAGCTTACCCGGATTCGAAGTGGCGATGAGAATTCGTCGCACGGATTCCACTATGGTTTGTGACGGCGTTTAGGTATCCAGGCAATATCCACTTCGAATTGTGTCGAGAGAATGATCAACCCCAAAACCACAATCGAGATCCACCCACCCGCCGTCCGATCCCAGGTGCGCGCGAACGTGATCTTCACCCGATTCATTCCGGCATTCACTGGCACAAGCATCTGTCCCGTGCCCTCGCGTTGAAAAGTCGATACCGTGTGCCCGTTGACCTCGACCTTCCACGCTGGATAGCTAAACAGCCGCAGCGCCAGTTGATCGGGCGCCGACATCTCTGCCGTGAACAACTTCGATTCCGCATTCCACTGCAAGACATGGATCGCCGCATGAGCCGAGCCCCGAACCTTCCACGCCTCCTTGTCGATCGCCGCTGGGTCGGCTCCGACCGGCGTATATTCGTCGGTGCCTTCGTAGCCGATGCCGTCCGTCATGTTGTCGCGCATCTCGTGCAGATCGGCGGCGTTGTCCCACCATGGCGGTTGAATCCGCTGCCACGCCACGCCAATCACGCAGACCGCGACCATCCAGATCGCGACGCGCATCCACCAGCGCCGCACACCGACCGTCACGAAAATCGCAAAGATCATGCTCAGGCACAGCAGCCACCGCCACGGAAACTGCATGAATTCGAGCTTGGGCAGATATTTCCAAAGAAGGGCCGTCACCGGAAACATTAACGCGCTGCACCCAAGACCCCATGCAAGCAGCACATTCCACAAGGCGGGGTTGGCTTCACGCCATTTTCTCGCTGCCCACGCCGCGGTAAACGTGACGGCCATCTCCAGCATCGCAATCCACGAAATGATTCTGTTGAAAGCATCGTGATCCGCGTCCGTCGTGTGGATGAACAGAAAATTATCCTGCGGCCGTGATCCGGCCGACACCGCCTCGGCGATGTTTACCCACTTCTGCTCATAAATCGCCGGCAACAGATAAAATGCGGCCAGACCTGCTCCCAACGCGACCGCAGTTGCTCCCACCAGCAATAGCCGCGCCGATCGTTTCCGCCACGCAAAGAGCAACAGCAGCAGCGCCAGCGAGTAGTGGATCATTACGGCCGCCGGCGCATTCGTCAGCCAGGCTGCAGCCAGCACCATCGCCATCGGAACGATGGCGCGCTTGCCTTCGTCCACAGCTTTCAGCACGACCAGCATCAGCAGCGGCAGCAAGAAACTCGCGAGCAATTCCGCAAACGCGCTCCGCCAGTAAACAATCACCAGATGGTATGGATTCACCGCGTACAGCACAGCGACAAAGATCGCGTCGCGCCGGTCCAGCCATCGCCGCGCCAGCACGAACATCGACGCTCCCCCCAGCACGAGCACAATCCAGATGTAGACAGCAGACGCCACGCTCCACGGAACGATTGCGCCGAGCAGCGCTCCCAGGGTCCACGACGCTGGAGGATAAAAGATGAATCGGGGCTCTCCGTAGGCAAAGTGCGCCATCGCCGCCCAGCGTGGGAAAAAGATCCCTTGCTTCCACTGCGCCAGGACTTCAAGCCAGGAATAGAGGTGAAATTCAACATCATGGCCGGACGGTGTGCCGAAAAAGAAGAAGGGAACTTCAACGGCAAACGCCGCGCCACATAGCGCCAGCAGCGGAGTCCATCGCAGCGACAACGCCCTCGGACCGGCCATGGCCGGGGCTTGTAGCGGATACGCAGGTTCAATAGTCTTTCCCAGAATCGCTCCCGGATTCCATGTGGGACGGACACTTCTGTCCGTCGCTCTTGACTTTGGTGGTGAAGTTCGCAAGATGCAAGACTAGAAGACCAAACCAAGACTATCCAAGCCCAGGCCTAAATCAAAACCAAAACCAAAACAAGGGTCAAAGGCGACGGACAGGAGTGTCCGTCCCACACAAAACATCTCAGTCTACATTTAACCCGAATTTAATATTGCTGAAATCATCGCGCAACGGACTTCCGCTAGCGTAGTCGCATCGGGGTGGAATAGACCAAGGTCGGAGAGCCCGCGCCAGAGACGGGGTTCGGGTTCTTCGATTTTTCGGAGGGTTTTCACTACCAAAGCCTCTCGCTCCCGCGTTCGTTCTCTTCTGCTGCCCAGCCGCCCGAAACTCTTCCTGAAGTCACCAGCATAGACCTGCCACGGGAGGCTTTTCTCCCCGAGCAACAAACACAACAAGGCGAGGGATCTTTTGCTGAAAAGTAGAAGCTACACGGAAGCGACGTCTTCGGGGCTGCGTTGATGACGGAGTTCGGAAAGAAAGGCGTCCTGCTGCAGAGAAGTGCCGCGCCGCAACAGTTCAAGCAACAAGTCTTCCATTTCTTCGGCGGGTTCCTGCGACTGTTCGGCGTGTTCAAATTGAGTAAGATCGGCCACCAGGGCTCGCGGAGAGACAATCAGTTCCGGCGATGTATCCGGGCAATTGCGCAGGAAGCTGATCACATTGCCCACCTGGGCCCGCTGTTCGGCCGTGCGGGAAGGGAACTCGACGCCCATGCCATGTCCGGGATGCGCCACTCGCACCATGCCCTCGGTGTGAACTTCGAGTTCTCCGGTTTTCAGGCAAAGGTCAATTAGCGCCCGCTCGGGGAAGGGCGCGTCGGTCTCGACATAGCAGCCGCCGAGACTGAGGTCGGTAAGTTTGCAGTGAGGTACAGTCTCATCACTCTCTGCGCCTTGGTTCGCGGCTGCTGCTTTCAGCCAGGCCTTCAGTCCGGCGGAGACCTCTTCCGGCACATCCAGGAAACGCACGCCGGTCTGCCCGTTGGGATTGGCCCACGCTATTTGCCCGTGAGCCTCCACTTGCACCGTGCCATCCGGCAATTGAAAGTTGAAAGCCAGCAACGATCCTGTGGTTTGCGGTTCGGCGGTCAGCACATCCATGCCAGTTTCCGAGAGGTCGAGCAAAATGCCATCCACCTTGCGCGTATCGGGCAGCGTGATCTGCACCGGAGCCTGCACCGGAACCCGGAATGCGCGGCGCCGTTCCCGGCTCAACAAAGCCGCGGCCGCTCGCAATCCGGCCTTGGCGCCTTCTTCGGACACGGGCTTGTACAGAACGAAGTGAGCGCCCCCGCTCAGGATGTCGCGCACCTTCCTCGGATCTGCCACCAGGGCAATGCTCAATGCCCCGGAGCCCAGGTTCCTTGCCGTCTGCAGGGCTTCACTGGCAGCCTTGGGATCGTCGAAGTCAGCAATAATCGCGTCGAACTTCTGCTGCTGGATCCGAGCCATGGTGGTCTCGGGATCGCTGGAGCGATCCACCGTGAGGCCGAGCGCCGGCAGAACCCTGCCCAGCACGTCAGCAGCGGAGTCGTCCGTAGAAACCAGTAATGCCTGAAGGTTCATAAATGGTTCGCGCTACGGTTGCCTTGCGAGTTTACGGCCAGCGGGGTGCCGCAGGCCGCGCCGGTTTGGCCGCGGCTGCCGAGCCGGAGCTCGCACCCGCCTTCGCCGCTTCGGCTAAGCCGTTCGCATCGTCGACTTCCGCCAGCACGGCATTGTCTTCGTCGTCGTTCTCAGCCAGCAGAGGCGCCACTTCACGCAGCTTTTCCGCAGCCTGTTGCAGCATCTCGATCTGCTTGCCAAGTTGGGCGTACTTTGCTTGCTTCTGCCGCAGGACCTCATGGATATCTTTCATACAACCCCCTGCTGGCAAATCTAAGGAGGGTAGGCAGGTGGGGTCAACGGTAATCCCCCGGCCCAGATTACGGGGGTAATCGGCCGCTGACCGTTCGGGAAGGAGAAAAGAAAAGGCCCCGCCCAGCGGAGCCTCTAATTCAAACTAGTTTGAAGTGAAAGTTAGGCTTTTGCCTTAAACCGCAGCACCCCAGCCAGACCTACCAGTCCCGTGCCCAGCAGAGCCAGGGTCCCCGGTTCAGGCACTACAGTCTTGCATTGGGTTTGCGCTTCGCCACTCAACAGCCCGATCGATCCGCCAAACGAATCGGCCTTGGCCGTCAGTTCCTCAATCTTCGCGGTCACCATTCCACCGCCATACCATCTGCCTGTAACCGTGCCTCTTAGCGTGAATTGGACCTCTCCGTTGGCAAAGGTGACCTTGGTCAACGTAGCCGGGCCGACGAAACTGCCGTGGAAGATATTTCCGTTGTGAATCCCCTGCTGGCCATTTCCGGTGATCACAAAGCTGCCGCCACCGTCAAAGATTTCCTCACCATGCGGCCCCAAACTGCTCAAAGAGCCGGTGGTAAAGCTCACCGTTCCCAGATCGCCTCTTTCCTGACCCGGCCCCATCCCTTCGACTGCGACCAACTGCGAGCCGCTCAAGCTGAGCGCAGAGCTGCTGCCAGTCAACATGCCGCCGCCGTTGCTAAAGTCAATCGAATGGGCCAGCGCCATAGTCGAAAGCGCCAGAACCACCAGAACCATCTGTGCCGTCCGCTTCATTAGAGACCTCCTAAAGACTTCAACCGTCCCAATCTGCCGCGGGGGGGCCGACGCTTCGGAAAACTGATTCGATAGTTCTTTGGTAGTAGCAGGGCACTTATGTTGCCAGACCGAGGCAATCGTAACATATTGCATAGTAATTAGTTAGTGTAATTTTCCTCAATCGCGTGGCGCTCGAAGTGCAAAGAGATGCACACTCGAATCCGGCTCTTGACTCCTCATCCCGTCAAAGATGGTAACTTGTCCGCCGCTCCCAGCAAAAAGATTGTCCCTACCACGATGCTGTAGGCGGAAGTCAGCAAGGTGAAGCCGCCCAACGCGTGTGCGCTCACCATACTCAGCATGCTTGCGAGGGCCTTGGAAAACACATTTCTTGATGGCCCCGCGGGAGTTACCCAGGTGCGCAATTTATCGAGCGAGAAAAGGCCTGCCGCCAGCCCGCACATGAGAGTGTTCATCACAACCAGCCCCACAATGAACACGAGCAGCCCCAGCAATCCCGACCAAGTTCCGCCCAAATTCGCAGCCAGCAGAAACAACAGCAGTTGCGTTGGCGTCTCCGCTCCCAGTCCATGAATCACACCAACCAGAAATGTCGAGCTCGTTCCGTATCCATCCTTGAAAACCTGGGGAGCTTCGACGCGCGTGCCGCCAAAAATCCGGCTCAGCCGCCAGTAGACCCAAAGCATGCCATTGATCAAGAGCGTGATCCGCGTCCTCGGGCGGCCGTGACGGTGCCAGGACGGCCGAAAAAAAGTTCCCAGCACGTAGACCCCGAGCGTGAGCAACGTGATGCCCACCAGGCGTTCTGCCCAGCGGTCGCTGGAGGCGGGCAGCGACAGCCGGAAACCAATTGCGGCCGCTCCCAGCACTGCCACAGTCGTGGCATGCCCGCTCACATAGAGCAATCCGAAACGCATCGCGTCGCGAGCCCGCGCCTGCACGCTGCTGATGTCGGTGATCGCCGCGATGTGGTCGTAGTCCAGACCGTGCCGGAAACCCAGAACTCCGGCCGACAGCAATGCCAGTCGCAAGCTGCCTGAATCGACCATCCCGGAATTGACCATGCTGATTTACGTGGAAGGAAACGCGTGAGCGTAGACACCCGTGCAACCGGGCATCGGGCCCGAAATCAGTGTGTAGGCTAGCACAGTTCGGAGGCAGAGCAGGTAGGGCGGCTATTCTTTCGTCGGCGCCGCGCCGCCAATCAGTTCGCGCAGGCGTCGCGACAGGATGCCGGCCAGCGACCGGTAGAAGCGCGAACCCATGTGCGGATAGAGCTCAAACAGCGATTCCAGCGCTCCCCGATCCAGGTAATACGCCTCGACTGCGTCCTTGGCGACCACGTTCGCCGTAGCCGGAAGCTCATCGAGATACGAGATCTCGCCGCAGACTTCGCCGGGACCAACGGCGGGAACCGTCCCGCGCAGAGGGACCTTTACCAGCGCCGCTCCCTTCAGCAGTAGAAACACTCCGTGCGTCCGTCTGCCTTGTTCCACTATCGAATCTCCCGCCTTGAACTGCACGCGCACGGCTTTGTCGGCGATCAATGCCCAGTCGTTCGGCGTCAGGTACAGCAATCCTTGCTTGCAGGCCGACAATACGGACACGTCTTGCTGCTGAATTGCTTTCGACATGGCGCGCGTGCTCGCAGCTCGGAGAGACTCTTCCGCTAATCAAAAAGGCAAACAACAGGGCGAAATCGAGATTAGCAGAAAAGACGCCCCGCGGCACCCGGCGAGAACCCGCAAAGTCACTGAAATTCAGGCTTGATCACAAGCTGCCTTGATCCGTGAGGCGACTTTGAGCGATTGCAAGTATGGTGCGCCCTGAGAGATTCGAACTCCCGACCTTCTGGTTCGTAGCCAGACTGAGACAGCTACGCGAAGCAAAGCAGGACGATGAAATGCAACAAAACACGGGGATCGCTACGGTTTTCGTGTGACGCTTTTGCACCGCTTTTTCTCGCGTACGGGGACAATTGGGGGACAAGGGGCTGCCTTCATTTTCTTCCTGCTCTTCGCTTCCATCAGGCCTTCCATCCACTGGTCGAGCTTCGATTTCTTGAAACGCCACCGGCTCCCCAGCTTGAAAGCGGGAATCTTTTGTTCCCCAAGTTCCCCAAGGTACTTGTAGAGCGTGTCGGGATCCGGACGATTTACCGCGGTTCCTCGGCGAACTGGAGACGATTCGCGCGATCGCCTGGTCACGGCTGACTACAACGATGCCTGCAACTAAGCAGGCCGGGGATGAGCTGATCGATGTCCGTGAGGCTGCCCGCCGGCTGCGGGTGAGTTCCAGTTTCCTTTACCGAAATCACCGTAAGTATGCTTTTAGCCGTCGTGTTGGCCGCTCGCTTCGCTTCTCCTCTCAGGGGCTTCAAGACCACATCGAGCAGCCTGGCGTCTTGACGCCGAGACGCCGACGCACTACATTGACTCCTGTAGTCCAGGAGGACAAGAGGAGATGAAAACGAAAAAGGAACCTGTGGCGCGTGCAACTCTGCGCTTGCCCCAATCCCTATGGAACGCAGTGCAACACCAGGCCATCGATCAGCGCGTTCCCGCGGCCGAATTAGTCGCGCGGGCTTTGCGAGAGTACCTGAAGAAAGGCGGCCGGTCATGAGGCGCAGAGGCGACGGCCGATTGTTACTGCGTGGCAAGACCTGGTGGATGCAATTCTATGTTGACGGCCGCCAACATCGGGAATCGACGAAGGCGGCCGATCGCGAAAGAGCAGAGAAGGTGCTTCGCGCCCGATTGAAGGAAGTGCATGCCCATGAACTCGACCCGACTCGATCGTTTGTTTCGCAGCACGACAGGCGGCGCACTGTTGCCGATCTCATGGATGCGCTGAAAACCGACTTCGAGATTCGCGGCATGGACAGCCGACAGAACCTGTCGAACATCAAGCGGGTCAGGGAAGACTTCGGGCACTACCGCGCGACTGCGCTCACCGCGGAGGCGATCGACAAATACATTGCGAGCCGGCTCAGGCCCACTGACGCGTTGACGATGCCCTCCGCGGCGTCCAGCATCAACCGTGTGACGCAGTTGCTCGGACAGGCGTACAAACTCGCCGCCCTGCCTGGCCCCCGCATCCGCAAACTCTCCGAGATCGGTAACGAGCGCCAGGGGTTTTTCTCTGAGCAGGAGATTCGCAAGGTCGTCGCCAATCTTCGCGCCGAGTTGGCTGACTTCACTCTGTTCGGATGGCTCACGGGAATGAGGAAATCTGACATCGCATCGCTGGCATGGGAAGACGTGGACGGCGATGTGATCCGCTTGCGGGCTGAGAACGCAAAGAACGGTGAGGCGCGCATGATTCCGCTTGAAGGTGAACTGGCGGAACTGATCGCCCGCCGGCAGGCGGCGCGGCCGGTGAAAGTGAATGGGACGGCGATGCTGTGCTCACTCATCTTTCATCGCAAAGGCCAACCGATCGGCGATTTTCGGAAGGCATGGGCAATGGCGTCAAAGAAAGCGGGGATCCGGCGCCTCTTCCACGATCTGCGACGGAGTGCCTGTCGCAACATGGTGCAGGCCGGCGTTGCGCAGAGCATCGCGATGAAGATCTCGGGGCACAAAACTGACTCGATGTTCCGTCGCTATGCGATCGTAGCTGAGAGTGATCTACGCACGGCGCTGCGACGGACGCAGGAGCACTTGAAGACGGTGGCGAAGGAGAACGTCGTCACGATGCCCAGGCCCTCGCAAAAACAGGGAACGGGGACAACCCGGGGACAAGTTGCCCGCGCGGTCGGCTCGGGCAGCCTGTAAGTGATTGAAAGGTATGGTGCGCCCTGAGAGATTCGAACTCCCGACCTTCTGGTTCGTAGCCAGACGCTCTATCCAACTGAGCTAAGGGCGCGGATCTTGATTGGAAGGAATAACGCTCAATAATTATAGCGGAAGAATTTTATTTGCGGAAACGGAGTTCGCATCTAGCCGCCGCCACGGGTCTCGCCTTTTGCACCGATGTTCAGCGCGCGCGGCTTCGCGCTCCTTTGCGTTTGTAGCGCGACTTCTGGCTTCAGCCTGCGGTGCATCTCATTTGCCGGGAACCAGCAAATCCATGCCGGATGGAACTTTTCAACAGCCAAGTGGCCCAGCCATTGCGCGAAAAGTCCCGTAGTAAATCTTTCCCGGCCAAGGCAATTCCTACAGGGCAATTAAACTCGTCAGCGTTTATTCTTAACGGCTTGCGGGACGGCATCTCATTTGCTCTATACATCACCAGACGAAGTGGCGCGCAACGGGGTGCTCCAGAGAATAACTTCGGCCAGAGGTTTTCTTGGGCACCCCTTGCTTTTTCTGCCGCTCATGAGGTAGCCCTCCCCCTCCCTCGTTAGCGCCTAGGCCCGCGCCACCTGCTCCAATACGTCTATACCCGCCTGCCGCAGCATGCGCGCCACGGCAGCCTGTTTGAGCCGCGAGGCGTCAAACTCCACCTGCACCTTTCGCTCCTGCTGATTAAATCGCACGGCGCGAATGCCATAGACTTCGCGCATGCTGTCGATTGCTCGCAACTCGTTCTCCCCCGGCAGGGAACCATAACTGAAAACCACGTCCAGATAAGTCATGCGTGGAAGCCCTTCTGTATGATGGATTTGTAGTCCCGCCTCGACTGCGGGGCGAATCCAATATAGTGCATCGGCAATCAAACGACCTAGGTTTCTCTGGAGAAGTTCAGCCGCGCATCGGCGGAATCATTGGCCCAGAGATTGCCCCGAGCTTGTCCCACGAACTCCGACACCGATGACAGCTTCGAACCCGGTCCCGATTCTCGAACGCGACCCCGTCTGCGGGATGAACGTGAATCCCGCTACTGCGAAACACATTTACGAACACGCCGGCAAGAAGTATTACTTCTGCTGCGCCCACTGTGTCGAAAAATTCAAAGCCAATCCCTCCGGATATCTGAACAAGCCCGCATCCGGCTTGGTGACGCTTGGAATGGCCGCCGCGCCGAAAGCGTCTCCTTCATCCCACGGCGCGCCGCTCACCCAGCTTGAGCCCGGGCTGAAGCCGTCGCCACCCCCGAGCGCACATGCTCCCGCCTACGTCTGCCCCATGTGTCCGGAGGTGCGCGAATCGAGGCCCGGAGCCTGTCCCTCCTGCGGCATGGCGCTGGAGCCCGACGTCCCGCTCGCCGCCACTCGCACCGAATACACCTGCCCCATGCATCCGGAAATCGTGCGCTCCGAGCCCGGATCATGCCCGATCTGCGGCATGGCGCTCGAGCCACGCACGGTGACCGCCGCCGCGGAAGAGAACCCGGAACTCCGCGACATGACCCGTCGCTTCTGGGTAGGCGTGGTGCTGACCGCTCCGCTGCTCGCGATAGCGATGGGAAGCATGCTCTGGCCCCACGCGTTCATCGGTGCGTTCTACATCGGCAAAGGCGACCAGTACATGGTGACGCCTCACTCGATTATCCCCTGGCTCGAATTTCTTTTCGCCACACCTGTCGTCCTCTGGTGCGGCCTCCCATTTCTCCAGCGCTTCTGGACCTCGCTCATCAATCGCAGCCCCAACATGTTCACGCTGATCGGCCTGGGCACAGGCGTCGCTTACGTCTACAGCGTGGTCGCCACCGTCGCCCCGCAGATTTTCCCCGCATCGCTGCGCCCCATGGGCGGATATCCCGACGTCTACTTCGAAGCCGCCGCCGCGATCACCACGCTCGTTCTGCTCGGCCAGGTCATGGAACTCCGCGCCCGGAGCCGCACCAGCGCCGCCATCCGCGCTCTGCTCGATCTCAGCCCCAAGACCGCACGCCTCCTCGGCAACGATGGCACGGAGAAGGATGTTCCCCTAGAGCATGTCAAGCCCGGCGACCGACTGCGCGTGCGGCCCGGAGAAAAGGTCCCCGTCGATGGTGTCGTCCTTGAAGGCGGCAGCTCCATTGACGAGTCGATGATCACCGGCGAATCGATGCCCGTGGAGAAATCCGAAGGCAGCAAAGTCATCGGTGCCACCATCAACGCCACCGGATCGTTCGTCATGCGCGCCGAACGCGTCGGCTCCGAAACTCTACTGGCGCGGATCGTCCAACTCGTGGGCCAAGCCCAGCGGAGCCGTGCCCCCATTCAGCGTCTCGCCGATCGCGTTGCTGCCTGGTTCGTGCCCACGGTCGTAGCCGTCGCCATCGCGACCTTCGTCGCCTGGCTGCTGATTGGTCCCGAGCCGCGACTCGCCCACGCCTTGGTAAACGCTGTCGCCGTCCTCATCATCGCCTGTCCCTGCGCCCTTGGCCTGGCCACGCCGATGGCGATCATGGTCGGCACCGGCCGCGGAGCCCAGGCCGGCGTCCTCATCAAGAACGCCGAAGCTCTCGAGACCCTCGAAAAAGTCGACACGCTAGTCGTCGACAAAACCGGCACACTCACCGAAGGCAAGCCCAGCGTTACCAGTATGTCTGACCGTCTGTCGAGCGATCCCGAACTGCTGCGCCTGGCTGCCAGCCTCGAATCTGCCAGCGAGCATCCGTTAGCGAACGCAATCGTCGCCGCCGCCGTCGAAAAACGGCTCAAGCTTATTCCCCCGCAGGAATTTCAATCCATTACTGGAAGGGGAATCACCGGGGTTGTGCATGGCCACAAAGTCGCGGTTGGCAGCGTGCGAATGATGGTTGAGCTCGGAATCCTGCAAAAACCCGAAGTCATTTCCGGATCCTATCCCGGGGGCACAATTCTCTGCGTCGGCGTCGACGGCGAGTATGTAGGCGCGTTCTCTGTTGCCGACCAACTGAAGACCGCAACTGCCGATACTGTCGGCGAACTCAAGAAGCGCGGCGTCAGAATTCTGATGCTGACCGGCGACAACCGGATCGCAGCGCTCCGAATAGCCAGCACGCTAGGCATCGCCGAATTCGAAGCCGAAGTCCTGCCCGAAGGAAAATCCGAAGTCATCAAAAAGCTTCAACAGCAGGGAAGAGTCGTCGCCATGGCCGGCGACGGCATCAACGACGCCCCCGCCCTGGCTCAAGCCGACGTCGGCATCGCCATGGGCACCGGCACCGACATAGCCATGGAAAGCGGCGGCGTCACGCTCGTCAAAGGCGATCTGACCGGCATCCTGCGCGCTCGCAAGCTCAGCCAGGCCACCATGCGCAACATCCGCCAGAATCTTTTCTTCGCCTTCATCTACAACGCCATCGGAGTCCCCATCGCCGCCGGCGTCCTGTATCCATTTTTCGGCCTGCTATTAAGCCCCATCTTCGCCGCCGCCGCCATGAGCTTCAGCTCTGTCTCGGTAATCACCAACGCCCTGCGCCTGCGCCACGCGAAGTTATAAACGCCCAACCCCTTGTCATCCTTAGGCGCGTTCTTTGCGCCGAAGGACCTATGCAAGGCGGCATGCAGGGAGGGAATTCTAGGTCGTCTGCGACACTCCGCATCGTCCTTAACCAAGAACTCGCTTCTCCGACGATCCCTTCTCCCACCGGTCGCCGTGCGATTACTTCGTGGCGCCGTCAAGGAAGCTGGCTACGTTGGCTTTCAGTTTGGCCAGGTCGGCTTCATGGAGATACATCATGTGGCCGGCGTCGTAATACTGCAGGTGTATGTTTTTCCGCAGGTTTTCGGGTAGGTCCAGGTGTTTCATGGTGTATTCGGTGGCCAGAAAAGGCGTCGCAAGATCATAGATACCGTTCTCGACTTCGATTTGCAGGTGGGGATTGGTCACCAACGCTTCCACCATATCTTCCTCGACGTTGGGCGCGCCGGGAAATCCGAACTCGCGCTCGTGCTTGGTGCGCTTCCAATCCCATTGCCGGTTGGCGTCTTCCGACTCGGCGTTGTAGGTGAGATCCTTGCCGAATTTCAGATCTTCGCGGACGTAGTTGTTGAAGGCCGCGGTAAAGGCACCATCGACCGCGTTGCTTTGCGGATCGTACTGGGCGTATTCCGCGAGCAGGTCGGGTTGCGGTCCGGAGAAGCGGGCGTCGAGCCGGCCCGTGGAGAGGCCGCGGCTGCGCTGCAGTTCGGCCATGAATTGGGGAAGATTCACGCGCAGGTTGGCTTTAATCAGATAGTCTTCGCTCAACCCGGTGAAGTGCGACACCTTTCGCGCGATGTCCGACTTTTCGGGGGCGGAGATGTCGGCGCCTTTCATCAAGGCTGCGGCGTATTCGGTGCAGGCAAACTGGCGAGCTTCGGCGAGGAAGGCATTGAGGTCCGCGGGCGGATCCTTCAGCACTTTGTGGTAATACGCGGTGGCGGCATAGCTGGGAAGATAATAGACATAAGGCATGTCGTCGCCGGGGTTGAAGGAGATGGTACGGAGATCGAGAACTGAGGAGATGAGGACGATGCCGTTGAAATACATTCCGTTATGGTCCTGGAGATAATCGCCCAGCGCCGCGGAGCGAAAGGTGCCATAGCTTTCGCCAATGAGGAACTTGGGCGAATTCCATCGGCCATTGCGGCTGACGTAAGTGGCGATGAATTGGGCCAGCGATTTGACATCCTGGTCGATGCCCCAGAAGTCCTTGTCTTTAGCCTTGCCGACAGCTTTGCTGAAGCCAGTGCCCACGGGATCGACGAATACGAGGTCTGTCTTGTCGAGCAGGCTGTCGGCATTGTCGACCAGCTTGAAGGGCGCAGGTGGCGTGGGACCGGCGTCGGTGGTGAGGACGCGGCGGGGGCCAAAGGCGCCCATGTGCAGCCAGATCGCCGACGATCCCGGACCACCGTTGTAGACGAACGCGATCGCGCGTTGACTCATGTCCTTGACGTCGCTGCGTGTGTACGCGATGGTGAAGATGCTGGCCGTAGGTTCGCCTTTATCGTCCTTGATTAATGTTGTGGAAGCGGTGGCCTTGTAGGGGATGGTCTGACCGCCGATCTTGATGGTGTGGTCGGTTGCTGACGATTCTTCTTTGGGAGCTGGCGGCTCCGGTGTGGTGGGTTTGGCCTCGGCGGGCTTGGTCTCCTTCTCTGGTTTTTCCTGTTCTTGGGCGGCGATTGGTGGCGCCGCGCTGAGGGCCAGTAGGGCTGACATTACAGCCAGGCCAAAGAACTTGCGTATCATCATTTTGATTTTGCTCCCCCGCAAATCATGAAATATTTGTGAGCTGCGCTTCAGAATGCTGCCATCTGCGCCCGCTCATCACTTGATCCCCACATACACATCCACCTGCGAATTCTGCGGATCCACAGCCCGCTCATCATAGATCTCAAAGTCCGCCCCATACACCCGATCCCCTCCCACCGCCGACTTCGGCAGGGAATTAATTCGCATCCACTCCTCCGGCACCACTTTCGCCGCCGCGCCCTTCTCGGTCGTAAATACCGCGTACCGTCCCGCGGGAATCTTCTTCGCCACCATGCCTGACGGCACATCCGCGTCCGAAGTCACGCGCGCTCCGAGCACATAGGTGTACTCGCCATTCTTATCGCTCGCGTAATCCGTGTACACGGCCACCATCGCCTTGTCCGCCTTATTCGGAATCTTGGCCAGCAAGCCCTCCTGCATCAATCGCCCCCACTGCTTGCCAATCACGCCGTCCGGCGTCATCTCCCTCTCATTGCTGGTGCGAGCGGCGATTCCGACCACGGTAAAGGCCGCCTGCTGAACGACTCTAGGAGTCATCACTCTCTCTCCCACACCTGCGGTCACGAATGTCAAGATGGCGATAGCGAGCACCAAAACTTGCACAAGCCTCAGGAATGCGAACTGCGATTTTCGTTCGGTTGCTTTTTCGTGTCCGTTCAAGATTCATCCGCTGCGGATTTTAGCCCTTGGCAGGGGACGTCATCCCGAAGCCCCGCGCTTCCACCACCGGGGCGAGGGATCTCCCGCTCAACCGTAATTGAGAGCTTCCCTTGAAATTTACAGCTTCCCCAAAAACTCCGTGATCTCCGGTCCAGTCCAGTCCACCGCCCCGATGAACTTACGGCGCATCACCCCGTTGCGATCAATGATGTACGTCTCCGGAAATTTGAACGTCCCATAAAGCCCGTTGCTCTTGCCGCTGGGATCGCGCACCGTAAGCAGATTCACGTTGTGATCTTTCACGAATTGCTTGTACGCGCCCTCGTCGACGTCGACGCTCACTGCCAGCACGGTCACGCCCTTGGCCTTCATGCGCCGCTGCATCTCGACCAGCGACGGAATTTCCTCCACACAGGGCGCGCACCACGTCGCCCAGAAGTTCAGTACGACTATCTGCCCACGAAACTGGCTGAGCGTGACCTTGCTCTGTGAGTCCTGCACGGTGAAATCGGGCGCGGCCGTGCCGATGCGCGGCGGCCGCGACCCGCTGTAGCAGCCTGAAAGAATAAGCAAGGGAAGGCAGGTAAGAAGAACAACGGTGAGGCAGGCGAGGCGTCGCACCCAGCTATAATAATAGATTCGTCGTATGACAGCGACCGAAACAGTCGTGGGGCAACCCATCGTGTCGGTGATCGTGCCCGCACGCAATGAAGAAGCCTGCCTCGGCCCGTGCCTCGAATCGCTGGTCGCGCAGACCGGCGTAGCATTCGAAATCATTGTCGTCGACGACCACTCCACCGATCGCACTCGCGAAATTGCCCTGTCGTTTCCGGCCGTGCGCGTCATCGAAGCTGGCCCGCTTCCCGATGGCTGGACCGGAAAAAACAACGCCGTCGTAACCGGAGCACGCCAGGCCCGCGGCCAGTGGCTTCTCTTCACCGACGCCGACACGGTTCACCTCCTCGGCTCGCTGGCGCGAGCCCTCACCGAAGCTCAAGAAAACAACGCCGACCTGCTCTCCTATTCGCCGGAACAGATTGCCGTCACCTTCTGGGAAATGGCTACGCTGCCGGTCGTTTTCGCCGAACTCGCCCGCCAATATCCGCCATCGAAGGTGAGCGATCCAAATTCCCGCGCCGCGGCCGCCAACGGCCAGTACATCCTGGTGAAGTGCGAAGCCTACGATGCCGTCGGGGGCCATGCCGCGATTGCCGGCAGCATCCTGGAAGACGTGGCTCTTGCCCGCGCCGTGAAAGCCTCCGGCCGCAAAATTCGTTTCCGTTACGCCGCCGACGCCGTCCGCACCCGCATGTACCGCAACTACCGCCAACTCCGCGACGGCTGGACCAAGAATCTGGCGTTGCTGTTTCCGAACACCGGCTGGCTGGCCGCGAAAACGCTGCTGCTCTGGGGATTCACCTGGGGCGCTTTGTGCTTGGTGCTTGTTACTCGCGCGAAGCCATGGTGGTGGGACTCAATTTTCGTCGGCGCCTTCATCTTTCTCACAACCCGGCTGAGACGAGCAAATTTCACATCGGACATGACTTTTCTGGGCGCGCTATTCGGAATGCCGATGTTCGCATACCTCCTGCTGCGTTCAAAAAGAGCGCACGACCACAACAACCTGCAGTGGAAAGGCCGCACATATTCTGAGAAAGGTTCCGTACTGGCTCCCGGCCACTAACGACTAACGACCAACGACGAACGACTGACTATGGTTTACCTCACCCGCAAAGCCGAATTCTCCGCCTCGCACTACTACCACAACCCCGACTTCACCCCGGAAGAAAACCTCCGCGTCTTCGGCAAATGCAATAACCCGAACGGCCACGGCCACAACTACACCCTCGAAGTCACAGTGAAAGGCGAAGTCGACCCGCGCTCCGGCTTCGTCGTCGACCTCAAACAACTCAAAGAAGTGATGCACCGCGAAGTCCTCGACGCCATGGACCACCGCCACCTGAACAAAGAAGTCCCCGAATTCCTCACCAAGATTCCGACGACAGAAAATCTGGCGATCGCCATCTGGCAGCGCCTCGAAGCGAAACTGCAGCGAGCGAGCCTGCACCGCGTCCGCGTCTACGAAACGCCAGACCTGTTCGTCGATTTCTATGGAGAAAAGGAGTGAAAGCTTAGCTAGAAGCTAGGAGCTAGCAGCTAGAAGCTGATCCATGATCGCCCACCTCACCCGCCGCTACCGCTTCTCCGCCTCCCATCGCCTGCACAGCGCCGACATGTCCGCCGATGAAAACCGCGCCACCTACGGCAAATGCAACAATCCTTACGGGCACGGCCACAACTACGCCCTCGAGGTCACAGTGAGCGGCCCCGTCGACCCCAGCACGGGAATGGTCTGCAATCTGGTCGATCTTGACGGTTTCGTCGAAAGGGAAGTGCTCTCGCGCTATGATCTTGAGAATTTGAATACTCTGAAAGAGTTCGCTCAAATCGTGCCCACCACGGAAAATCTTTGCATCGAGATCTTCGAAATATTGCAGCGAGGCTTTCAAAAGGCGCATCTTGAGAGAGTACGGTTGGAAGAGACTATGATGAATTCGTTCGAATATGCTGCAAGGAACGAACTGCACTACTAGTCTCTCAGCCTTGTCATCCTGAGGCGCGTTCTTCGCGCCGAAGGACCTATGCAACCAGTTTGACACTCGAACATAGGATGAAAGGGAAGTTTCGCCAGCCATGAAACCAGCCACCGAACCCGCCACCCTGACCAGCGCCAGCTACGAAGAACTAGTTCGCGAAATGCTAGTCCGCTTGGGAGAAGATCCCCAGCGCGAAGGCCTCGCCGCGACGCCCGAGCGTGTCCGCAAGGCCATGCAGTTCCTTACCAAGGGCTACAGCGAAGACCCCGAGGGCCTGCTGAAAGGCGCTCTGTTCACCGTCACCTACGATGAGATGGTAATCGTCAAAGACATCGAAATGTTCAGCCTGTGCGAGCATCACATGTTGCCGTTTTTCGGCAAAGTACACGTCGCCTACATCCCGAACGGCCGCGTCATCGGCCTGAGCAAAATTCCGCGCCTGATTGAAATGTTCTCGCGCCGCCTGCAGATTCAAGAGCGCCTCACCACCCAGATCGCCGAGACCATTCAGAAAGTGATCGAACCCCAAGGCGTGGGCGTGGTCATCGAGGCCCGTCACCTCTGCATGATGATGCGCGGTGTCGAAAAACAGCACTCCGCCGCCGTCACTTCGTCGATGCTAGGCTGCTTCCGCAACGAAGAAGAAACGCGCTCCGAATTCCTGTCGCTGATCCGCCAACGCTCCAACGGCGTCTAGCAAGGAATGTGTGGGTGGGATTGTGTGGGGACGGGCGCCTTCGCCCGTCCGCCGGGCGAAGCCCGGCCTTCCGCAGCCAGCATGTTTGATGCGGTAAGATAGCTCCCGACACAAAGGCGTTTCATTTTGCCCCGACAGACATCGAAAAAAATCCCCCTCCGCGGCCAAGTGGCCCTCATCACCGGGGCCACCCGGGGCATCGGTTTAGCCATCGCCCAAGCCCTCGCCACCGAAGGCTGCAACCTGATTCTGACCGCTCGCGACCAGAAGGTCCTGACTCGCGTCAGCCGGGAACTGGCATCGCCGAAGATTCAAATCCTCGCCCACCCCTGCGACATTCGCGATCCGCATTCCGTCGACGCCCTCTTCCGCTCAGTCCGCCGTGCATTCTCCCGCCTCGATATCCTCATCAACAACGCCGGTATGGCGCACGCGAACCTCCCCGTCGAGAAGCTTCCATTCCCCGTCTGGAAGGAAGTCCTGGAGACCAACCTCGACGGAACTTTTCTCGTCACCCAGGCCGCCCTCGCCATCATGAAGCGCGGCGGCACCATCGTGAACAATCTTTCCGTCGCTGCCAATCGCGTCTTCGCCGGCTCCGCCGCCTATAACGCCTCCAAGCACGGAGCCCTCGGCCTCACCAACACCCTGCGCGAAGAACTCCGTCCGCGCGGCATCCGCGTGATCGCCCTTCTCCCCGGCGCCACTCACACCGACATCTGGAAAACGCTCTGGCCGCAAGCCCCCCGCGGCAAAATGATGTCCCCCGTGGCAGTCGCCCAGACCGTCGTCCAAGCGATCCTGCTTCCGCCTAACGCCACCGTAGAGCACATCGAAATCCGCCCCACCATCGGCACCCTGTAGTTGTGTGCAGCAGCTATGTGGAGCGGACACTCCTGTCCGCTGCTTTTGCTCTTGCCTTTGATCTTAGGAAGGGCCGATCTTTAGCAGAGCGGCCCGAAGCTGTTCCCCAATACCGCTTGCCTGTTGTTGCAACGAGAAAATGTCGTATTAACTGCAACGAGACTTTGTCACCCCTTAACGTTTAAGTAACGGCCGCCAACGCGGGGCGGCCGGAGAGGTTGTAGATGCGCGGGGTTGGCGATTTTCGTTTCTGCGCAGAGGTGAGGAGCTGGGGTCGGCGCTCGGCGTGTTCTTCCAGGGGCGAGGGTCGGGCGAGCAAGAGAACATCTCCGCGAAAAACGCGCAACACGCCATCGAGTTGATGGGAGAGTTCGACTGCTTCTCCGGCGTAACCACGATGGCCGGGCAAGGGTGGCAGCGCGATCGACTGCGCCCCCAGAGTGACGGTGTGATCGGCGGCGACGACCCGCTGGTAGTGCAAGCTGAGGCAACGGGCGAGATCGAAGCGGCGGGGCAGGCGGCGGAAGTCGCAGGCAGCCTCGGCGGCGGGACGGGCGAAGCGCTGGTTGTAGTCGGCGCAGAAGCGGGCCAGCACAATGTTGGCTTGCTCGACGGTGGTGGCTTGAGCCAGACGAAGTTCGCTGACCAAGCGGTCCTGGCAGGTGCGCCAGGCGCGCTCGATGCGGCCCTTGGCTTGGGGTGAATAGGCGGGGATCTGCTGGATGCCGAGCTGCTCGAGAGCCCGTCCCAGCTGAGTGGGAGATTGTTTTCCGGCGAGCTGCTCGGCGAGACTCCAGTACGAATCGTTGCGCTGGAAGATGGAGTGACGGTCGTGGTAGAGGCTGAGGGGAAGGCCGTGCGCAAGGATCATGGCATGCAGAGCACGAAGATAGCCCAGCGTATTTTCGGCTTCGAGTTGGAAGTGAGCGGCCAGGATCTGGCCGGTGGCGTCGTCCTGAAAGCCGATGAGGGTGAGCTCGGGGCCACGGCCTTCGAGCCAATCATGGCAGCTGGCATCGGTGAGCACCATCATGCCGAAGCGCGGGCGGGGCGGGCGGCGAGAGCGATATTTGCGGGGCCGGCGCTTCTGCGGCGAGGCCAGTTTGGCGGCTCGCAAGATGCGCCGCACGGTTTCGCGGCCGACGGTGAGGTTTTCTTCGGAGTGAAGTTTTTCCGTGAGATGAGAATCGTTAAAGCCCTGATACTTGCCGCGCGCTAAGGTTAAGATCAACTGCTTCTGGGGAACGGAAATGGCCCAGGGCGCGGCGCGTCCGCGATTGCCGTGGTGTACCCAATCTGTGGAGTTGGGCTGATAACGGCGCTTGAGCCGCTGCACCTGGCGCTCGCTCAAATGCAGCAGGCAGGAGGCTTCGCGTACGCTCAGCCTCCCGCCTGCCGCATTTTCAATCACTTTCACTCGTTGGAACTCTTTCTGACTCATCGTCACCATCCTTGGAGGGTGACAGAATCTCGTTGCAGTTATGGGGTGACATTATCTTGGAGCATTTACACCCCAATACCGCTTGCCTTTCCCCCCGCACCCCTGTCCAAGTACAATTGCCCCGCTAATTCACAGCAAGGAGGAAGCATGCCGAAGTTTCTCGCCGCAGCCCTACTCGCCGCAACTCTGGCCATCCCCGCCATCCCCGCCCATGCCCAGGACACAACGAAGAAAAACACCACGGTAAAACCTCCCGACCCTCCCTCTAAAGTCGTGCTCGATTCTTGGAATGACATCGGCCGCAAGCTCATCGCCATGGCCGAAGATTTTCCCGAAAACAAGTATGACTTCAAGCCCACGCCCGCCCAACGCACCTTTGCCGAACAACTCTTGCACGCCGCCGGCGCGAACTACTACTTCACCAATCCCGCCATGGGCATTACCGCGAAGGTCGACGAGAACCCGAAGCGCGATCAGTACAAGACCAAAGCCGACGTGGTCGCCTTCGTCAAGAAGTCGTTCGCCGACGGCGCCGCCGCGATCAAAGCCAAAGGTGATAAGGGAATGAACGACCTCATCGTCGACCCTTTCGCCCACCAGCAAATACGCGTCTACGATTTTGCCTACGGCTTCATCGAACACTGCGGAGAACACTACGGCCAGCTCGTGGTCTACTATCGCCTGTCGGGATTGGTTCCCCCCGAATCGCGGCCCAAGAAGTGACGGATGCTGAGATAAGAAACGACGAGGGTTGAGAAGTAACCAACCGGATTTTTGTCGGCAGCGCCCGGTCGGCTGGGCACAAGCCCATTGGACCAAGTGGTCTGCCCAGGTTCGCTGCGGCTAGCGCCGCGAGCCTGGGGGCACGACCATCTGACGGTCCCGTCTTATTCGTCATCAACCACGCCGTTCGGCGTTTTGTCGTTGATGAAATCCAACGCACTCTTAGCACTCGGAATGGGAACAAACTTTCTAGGTGTGTTCTTGAGGTTGTAGAACCCGGTGAGATCGTTAGTAGCACGTCTGTCGGCAAAACCCAGCTTTCCTTCCGTCATACCGAAATTGTGCTCGATGAAGCGCAGAATGCTCCCGAAATCATGTCGGCTGTTGTTGATGTATTTCGCCCGAGTGTAGGCGGACACGAAGATCATAGGGACGCGAAAGCCCAACTGGTAGCCGCCCTCGGGAGTCATCTCGATGGTCGGTTTTTCGTGGTCATAGTAGCCGCCGAAGTCATCCCAGGTGACGACAACCGCAGTTGTGTGCCAGTAGGTGCTGCCGTCCGAGTTCTTGCAGGCGCTTTGGCCCAGAGTGTTGATGATGCTGGCCACCCACGCCGGCCCGCCGGTGCTGGCGCCGGGGTGGTCGGAGTTGGCGCTGGTGGGAATGACCCAGCTGACGTTTGACAGCTTGCACTTGCCACCGTTGGCTCCCATGTCGGTCAACACCTGCGCGGGGTTGATCACGACGTGATTTTTCCACTCGGTGCCAGTGCACTCGGTGCTGCCGGAGTTCGGGACGCAAATGGCGCTAAGCGCATTGGGAGCCGTCCAGATCGACCCACCCTTGTCGGTTCCGCCTCCTGAACTGCTGTAGTAAGTCCAACTCAAGTTCGCCTCATCCAGCAGATCGGCCATCGTGCTGCGGCCGCCTTCGCTTTGCGGCGGAATGCAGACCTGCTGCGTGTAGGAACTTTCTTTGCTGTCAGAATCGACCAGTTGAGTTTCCTCACCGGGCTGCTCGTAGCAACCCGCCCAGGATTGGCCCGATGAGTTGGCGCTGAAGTTCTCGCTAACGAACATGCCGAGGCCGTCGTCGGTGGCGCTCAGTGCCGAGGTGCCGCCGAACAGGAACTGGTGGGCAGGGAAACTGGGGCCCTGGTTGGTTTGGAACATGTAGTTGGCCCAACCGTAGGAGGTGGCGAGGGTCAGATAGGGAGTGATGGTGCCAGTGGAGTTGTCCACGTAAATGTAGGTGCCGTGATTGATGCGCGTGCAGGAAGAGCCGTCCATGAGGCAACTGGTCGGGGGAAGAGTCTTGGGAATGGTGCAGGAGAACGTCTGGGTCGGGTGCGGCGGATCGCATTCCTCTAACCACCCCGTGTGGCTGTGATTCAGATCGTAACCGTTGTTGATGGGGGCCGCGACGGGTGTGAAAAAGCCGGTGGAAGAAGATCCGTCCTTCCATTTCCCGGTTTGAATGTCGTAATGCGTGCTGTCCACGGTGGTGGTGCTGCAGGGATTCTTCGCGCACAAAGCGTAGAACAGATTATCCGGTGTGCGGTTTTCCTGGACCACCACGATGATGTGCTGGAAACGGGAGATTTGGGCCTGGCTGACAACCGCCAAACCTGCGAGAAGCAGTAGGATTCGCCACGTGGGTTTCATTTGAAGTGTTCCTCCGTTGAGGTCGTTGGCTGGAAGGTTGATGTGAAGGGACGACGAGTGGCAAGAGCATAACATTAGTCTTGCCGCATCGCATATGAACGAATTGTTAAACGAGTGCCCGTGGTCGCAAGATCATTGTGAGCAGCTATGAAGGAAAGGTTCCGTGTTCACCGGTAGGCATATGGCGAGCGTCGCTGACGTTCCGGGAACATTTTGACCATCACTACTCCAGCAAGGAACCCTCCCACATGCGCCCACACTGCCACGCCCCCCACATCGCGCCCCATCTGAGCCGTCGACAACGCAGCCGTCCCCGCCAGAAACTGCAACACGAACCACTCTCCCAACACTACCCAAGCCGGCAAATAGAGCACAAACACGAAGAACCAGGTCAGCACCCTCGCCCGTGGATACAAAATGAAATACGCCCCCAGCACCCCCGCAATCGCCCCGCTCGCCCCCACCGTTGGAACATTCGAGTGCGGATAAATCGCCACCTGCGTCGCCATGGCGATCAATCCGGACACCAGGTAAAAGGTCAGGTACTTGAAGTGGCCGAGGTAATCTTCAACATTGTCGCCAAAAATGTACAAGAACCACATGTTGCCGATCACGTGCATCCACGAGCCGTGCAAGAACATCGACGTGAAGAAGGGAACTGCCACCTGCGGCACGGTATACCGGTGCGAGCCCGCCACAAACGCCGCCAGATGAGCCGGCACCTCGCCGAATTCCCGCACAAACAATTCATAGCTCCGCGGATCAAGCGTCACCTGCAGGTAAAACTGAAACAAATAAATCAGCAGATTCAGCGCAATCAAGAACCAGGTCACATACGGCGTGCTGTAGCTCGGCTGGTCGTCTTTAATGGGAAGCATAGGAAATCTGGTAACTTTATCTTGGCGTCATCCTTCTATGAAAACAGGCGTAGCCGTCCACAGGTATTTTTGCGGCGATGCGGACAGGCTTCTATTCGTGCTCGAGGCACATAAGGTATGTCCGGACTCCGCCGCTCCATCTGAGCGTCGCTCTCGAAGAGCAAGGATGACTTCGAGCTGACGGATTCCCCTTACACCGCCGCAAACTTTTCTTCGTCAAACAGCACACCATCGTGCAGCAGGGCATAGACCGCAATCAGTAACTTGCGCGCCAGCGCCACCCGCGCCACGTGTTTGTGCTTCTTGCGCAGCAACCGTTCATAGTAACGCTTGGCCGCCGGAGAACAACGCGTCGCCACCTGCGCCGCTTCCACCATGATCCAGCGCATCCAGGGCGAGCCCTGCCGCGTAATGCCGCAGCGCGCCACCTTGCCTGCCGACTCCCGCACCCGCGGCACCAGCCCGGCGTAACTGCACAACGCTTCCTTGTCCGCAAAGCGGCTGATCTCTCCGATCTCGGCCAGCAGCATCATCGCCGAACACTCGCCGATCCCCGGTATCGTCATCAGCCACTGCGCCCGCTCGTCTTGTTTTGCTTTTTCACTTAATTGCAGATTTTGTTTTTGAATTTCTCCGCGATAGCCGTCCAGCAGTCGCAGGCACACGCTCACCGACTCTCGCGCCTGCGCCGGCAGCTTCACTTCCGCCAGCCACCGCCGTCCCCGTTTGCCAAATAAATCCGTCACCGGCGAATGCAGCCCCTGCTGATGCAGCACCGCATGCACCTGGTTTTTCAGCCGCGTCCCATGCCGCACCAGCGTGGCCCGCAACCGTACCTGCTGCCGCCGCGCTTGCGTCTCCCGATCCGCCTTCCACGATTCCGGCAGCAGATCGCAACGCAGCAATTGCGCCAACGTCTCCGAATCCACACGGTCGTTCTTCAGCTTGGCCGAAGCAATCGCCTTCACCCGCTGTGGATGCACCAGCACCAACCGCTTCACCTCCGGCTCCACAACCTCGCGAAACCCCGGCCAAAACCCGCAGGCTTCCACCGCCACCTGCACCTCATCTCCCCGAAACTGCCGAAAATACCGCCGCAGCGCCAGCTTCTCATTCCTCACCGGCCCCGCCTGTAAAATCTTGCCTCTTGCTTCCAGCGCCGTCATGTAACAGAATCTCTGGTGAAGATCTACTCCAACGTGGATCATCTCGTGCCTCCTTCAGGGCTTGTGCTTCGAGCACGTACTCTACCCTTGGAGGCACGACTTTTTGTTTTCATTACATCTGAGCGTAGCCTTTTCAGGCGGAGCAAAGAGCCTGCCCTGAGCTGCGCGAAGGGATCTCCGGTGTACCGGCGGCTTGGGACCCAACCGGCGCGTTCAACCACCAAGTTATCATCCTTTCATGAACGGCGTCCTCATCATCGACAAGTCCGCCGGACTCACCTCGCACGACGTGGTCAACCGCGCCCGCCGCATCCTCCAGCAGCGTTCGATCGGCCACCTTGGCACACTCGATCCCATGGCCACCGGCGTTCTCCCGCTGGTCACCGGAACCCTCACTCGGCTGGCCCAGTTCTATACCAGCGCCGAGAAGACCTACGAAGGCACGATTCGTTTCGGATACGCCACCGACACCTACGACGCCGAAGGGAAACCCACCACCGCGCCCACCGAGGTCAGCGTGTCCAAAGAAGAGGTGGAAGCACTGGCTACCCATTTCCGCGGTGTGATCGAACAAACACCGCCGCCGTTCTCGGCCAAAAAAGTTCACGGAGTCCCCGCCTACAAGCTAGCTCGCAAGCAGAAAGACGTAGTCCTGAAACCGGTGCAGGTCGAAGTCAAAGAGTTCGAAATTCTCTTCGTCGAGGGTGCTTGCGCCCGCTTCCGCGCCCGCGTCGCCTCCGGAACCTACATGCGCTCGGTCGCTCATGAGATGGGACGGCGCCTCGGCTGCGGCGCCCATCTGGAATCGCTCCGTCGTACCGCCGTCGCCGAATTCAAAATCAAAGATGCTCACACCTTGGAGGAGTTAGCAAATCTCTGTCATCCCGACCGGAGCTTCGCTTTCCCGCCGGGAAAGGGAAGCGGACTGGAGGGACCTTGCGTCGCGGCCACTTCGGGTGAGATCACGTCAAACATGGAATGTCTCTTCGTCCATCCCCGCACTCTGCTCCCCCAACTCCCCTCCGTAACCGCCGACGAAGCCACCGCCGCCCGTATCCGCAGCGGCCGCCCCGTCAATCTTCCCGAACTCTCTCGCGCCCGCCAAGTCAAAGTCTTCAGCGGCCAACGGGACCTGTTGGCCATCGCCACCCGCGTAGCCGGCACCCTGTTCCACCCCAAAATCGTCTTATGTGGGACGGACCAATGTGGGACCTACACTCCTGTCCGTCGCCGTTGACTTTGATTTTGATCGGTCTCGAATTGTTGAAAAACTCGGATTTCGTCGACGTTTTGAAAGGGCGCGGCTTCGAGCCGCGCCGGTACGCTGAAAAAATGCCGATTCGCGCGTGACCGGGAAGGGCACGAGTTCGACTCGTGCCATAAGTCGCCCAAAAATCAATGCGGGCTTTAGAGTGTGCGTGAGAACCAGGCAACATTGTACGAGGGAGGGAATTTCCGCCTGAGAATCGGCTGGCTGGGCTGAGCCCATCCGTGCCAGCCGGGTCAGGTTGAAGGAAATGGCCGCCAAGGTGAACTCCAGCGCCACCTGCTTCAATCCCCGCAACCGAAACCGCCTCATGCCACGCTGTTCTTTCAAGCTCCCCAGTACCGGTTCGACTAGCGCCTTGCGTTTCCCGTAGAGTGCTCGTCCCGCTGGAGAGCGCAGCTTCTGCCGCATGCGCCGCTGTCGGGGACTCAGCCGAGTCCGTGCACAGCGCTGTCCGGTGTTCAGTTCGCGCGCTAAATTCGAATCCGGCAGGTACACATCCAATCCCCGGGCTTCCAGTTGCTCCAGGTTGTCTAACGAGAAAAATCCCGCATCCGCCAAAACTTTCTCCGCTTTCGTTCCCATCTGCCGTTCCGCTTCTTCCACCAGCGGAATCAGACTGTCGTTATCGGCGGCGCTCTGCGTCACTCTTTGCCCCACGATCAGATGATCTTCATTGACCGCGATTTCCGCCGTGTAGCCCAGCGCAAAGCCGCCGCGCTCCCGCAAGAAGCGCGCCTCCGGGTCGGTGCGCGACATCTTTTTCAGCCCGCTCTTGCGCAGCTTCTCCAGCCGTCGCGGCATCTCCGCCAGGTGTTGCTGCAAGCCTTCCAACTTCAGATCCGTCCCCGCCCCTTCGTTCGGGTCCTCCCCATCACATTGCTTCTGCCACTTGCGGATCGCCCGCCGCAGCCGCGATCGCTCTTGCCGCAGCCGCCGTTCGGTCTCCAGCCGGTTACGCGACGCCGCCGCTTGAATCCGCGTCGAGTCAATCGCCACCTGCCCCAACCGTCCCAGCTTCAGCGTCCGCGCCATCTCCAGCACCTGCGTGAACACATCGTTCAACCCCCGCGCGTGCCGCCGCCGAAATGCGCTCAACGCCCAGTTGTCCGGCCGCGCCCCGCCCGCCAGATAGCGCAGCGCCAAATCTTCCCCGATCCGCTGCTCCAGCCGTCGCGCCGACGTGATCCCGACCGCATAGGCATACAGCCAGACCTTCAACATCAGGGCCGGATGGTACAGCACCCCGCCTTCCTCGCTGTACTCCTGCTCGAAACCGTTCAAGTCCAGATGCTCCACCGTGTGGTGAATGAAAAAGCAGAGATGATCTTCCCCCAGCTCCTGCTTCACGCTCGGCGGCAATAAATACGCTTGCTCGGGTGCATACGGCAGAAATCGTCCCATACTTCTCTTTCTGCACCATCTACCCCATAATTACAAGTCAGTTCTCACGCACACTCTTTAGCCCCCGAGGTTTGCTCCTGCTGCTCTAAGCCGCCCTAGCTTGGGATTTCACCAGCAGGGAATTGCCTGCTCTCAAACCAGGATCGCCTTGACGCTGAACTCCGTCGCCTTTACTGTTGGCGTATCCCATGAGACTCTCCGTCGTCATGCCCGTCTACAACGAGCAGGCCACTCTGCGCGAAGTGATCGCCCGCGTGCTTGCTGTCTCGCTTGACATCGAAATGATCTGTGTTGACGACGGCTCGACCGACGCTTCGCGCGAGATCCTGGCTCAACTCCAATCCATGCACCCTGCAATCCGGGTTCTGCTTCAGCCCCACAACATGGGCAAAGGAGCCGCCCTCCGCCGCGGTATCCAAGAGTCCACCGGGGACTTCGTCGTCATCCAGGACGCCGACCTGGAATACGATCCTGCCGAATACCCTCTCTTGCTGCGCCCGCTGATCGAAGGCAAGGCCGACGTGGTTTACGGCTCGCGCTTTCTCGGCTCCGGCCCGCATCGAGTGCTCTATTTCTGGCACTCGGTCGGAAATTGGATCCTCACCCTGATCTCCAACGCCCTGACCAACGTCAACCTCTCCGATATGGAGACCTGCTATAAGGTCTTCCGCCGCGAGATCATCCAGTCGATCGCTATCGAAGAGGACCGCTTCGGCTTCGAACCGGAAATCACGGTCAAGGTCGCCAAGCGCCGCCTACGCATCTACGAGGTCGGCATCAGCTATTGGGGACGCACCTACGAAGAAGGCAAAAAGATTGGCTGGCGCGACGGCTTCCGCGCCCTTTTCTGCCTGCTCAAATACACGTTGGCCGAGCCCCGAGTTCTGCGAGCCCCTGACCTGACTCCTGCAGAAACTCCTCGCCACCTGTCATCCTGAGCGGTGTCATGGATATCCAAACCAGACTGCACTATTTATTGGCCGCATTCCTTGGAATAGTTACAATGTCCGATAACAGGTATTATGTAAACTCAGACTTCTCTCAGGGGATCACTTCGACAAATTCTTGTGACCACAAGGCGGCCATGCCCCGATCCATGGTCGCCACCTTCCCTCGGTGACGAACTGCCAAACCTACCAGATAGAGATCTGTGACTTGCTGGTGTCCCGTCGCCCGTTTGCCGACCTTGGAGACCGCTTCGAGCAGCGATATGTCGTCTGGCCAAAAGTGATGCTCCGGCAGCTTCACGTTGGCTTCCAGAACCGAGAGTGCATTTGAAACGGAAAGGGCTGCCGGCGAAAACGCTGGATTGGAAAGAATTCGGACTAACGCAGACTGGGTAATAGGACAGGTCGCCCAACCCGCCCGCGAGTGCTTGCTGAACCAGCGTCCCACCCGCTCGTGGGCCTCATGCTCAGGCCAGGCCAACGCGATCAACACATTGGCATCCAGCAGGAATGCTCCCACTACAACTTATCCTCGAGCAGTCGCCGCACCTGCTCGGACGTAACCTTAGGCGATCCGGGAGGCAACACCACGGTGCAAAAACCGTTCTCCATGCGCATCTGTACCGGAGTTTCTAACCCTCGCCGAATCAAGTCGGAGGCGGCCTTTCCTAAGGCGACAGATCTACTTTCCGAGTAGTTCTTCAGGATTTCAACCACATCATCATCAAGATTCAGCGTGGTTCGCATGACAGTCCGATGATGCCACAAGCATATTATGATGTCAATCCGTTAATGAGCATCAAACATTGATATCAGCATCAATCTCCTTTTTTCGCTTGGCCGGAATTCCCTTCATCTTGTTACTTCCGCCCGGATGGAAAACGGGCCGCATCAAAACCCAGATGCGGCCCTGTTTTCACGCATTTCTAAGAGTGGACGCGGCTTCCCTTCCTACATCTTGTACTTCCCCATATCCTCGTCGTTCAGCCCCTCCAGCCACTTGCGCAACTCGTCCGCCGTCAACCGGTCCGAAGCATTCGCAGCTTGCTTAGAGCTCTTGAGCACCAGATCATCCACGAAGATCGGACAATCCACTCGCAACGCCAGCGCCAGCGCATCCGAGGGCCGCGAGTCAATGCTGATCACCTCGCCCCCGCGCTCCAGCCAGATCACGGCGTAAAACGTGTCTTCGCGCAGTTCCGTAACCACCACTTTGTGTACCTGAGTCTCCAGCCCCGTGAGCACGTTCTTGATCAGGTCATGCGTCATCGGCCGCGGCGTCGAGACCTTCTCCATCTCTAGCGCAATCGCATTCGCCTCGTAAACCCCCACCCAGATGGGCAACACCGTTTCCCCCGCCACATCCTTAAGTATAACTATTGGCATATTGGTTACGGGGTCCATTAGCAGGCCGCGAATTGTCATTTCGACTTCCATGGTGTTCTCCGACTCTTCCATTCTCGAACTAGCTATCACACTACACATCGGGCGTCTTTGCGCTGCTTTCATCCTGCGACATCATTTCGCCGACCAGGCTGTTGGGGAAGCTAGTGGTTACCAGGACCGGAACGTAGCTGCCGGTTTGAGGCAACTTCCCTGCTGAAACGATGAAATTCAATGTTTTGTTCTGCGAGGTGCGGCCGATCCACTGGCCGCGAGCCGGGTTGTGACCTTCAACCATTACTTCAACTATGGATCCGACATATTTCCGGTTGCGCGGAATCTGGAGTTCGCGCTGCTTGGCCATCAAGACTTCCAGGCGGCGCGCTTTTTCCTGATCCGGAATCGCGTCTTCCAGATTCAAAGCGGGAGTATTCGGGCGCGGCGAGTACTTGAAGGAGAATACACCGTCGTAGCCCACCTCTTCGAGCAGGTCGAGCGTCTCGGCGAAATCGCATTCGGTTTCTCCGGGAAAGCCGACGATCACATCGGTCGTGATGGCGATGTCACGCTTCGCGGCTTTGATCCAGGCAATGCGCTCCGTATACTGCTCGCGGGTATAGAGGCGCTGCATAGCGTTGAGCACCCGCGTCGAGCCGCTTTGTACGGGCAGATGGACGTGATCGCAGAGCGTAGGCACGGCGTCGATGGCCTCCACGATGTCGCGTCCGAAGTCGCGGGGATGCGACGTGGTAAAGCGCACTCGTTTGATGCCGGGGACCTCGCCCACGGCAGCCAGCAATTCGGCGAACGACCGCTTCTTCCTCCCACTGCTGGTCGGATCCTTGTACGAATTCACGTTCTGGCCGAGCAACTGAATTTCGGTATAGCCGAGATCGGCCATCTGGCGGGCCTCGGCGAGCACGGATTCCGGAGTGCGGCTGCGTTCCTTGCCGCGGGTGAACGGGACGACGCAGTAGGCGCAAAACTTGTCGCAGCCTTCGATAATCGTGATGTATCCGCGATGCGGATTGGTGCGGGCGGTGAATTCGGTTTCGAAACACTCGTCGGTCTGGCGGTCGTCGAGTCCGGTGATGCGAACCAGCGAGTCCTGAGTCGCGCGTCCCGAGTTGTGAGCAGCCACCTCGTAGCCGGGTGCCCCATCCAAGCCGCGTTCCTTGCGGCTTGGGTGGGAAGCAATGCCCCCTGCGGCTTCCAGCTTCACCAGCATCTCGGGCAGCTTCCGGTACGATGCCGAGCCGCAGACCAGCGACACATGGGGCGCGCGCTCGAAAATCTTTTCGCCTTCCTGCTGCGCCACGCAGCCCAGCACTCCGAACTTCTTGCCCTGGGCCTGGAGCTTTTTGTAATCAGCGAGACGGTGAAACACTTTCTGCTCGGCCTTGTCGCGGATCGAGCAGGTGTTGTACAGAATCAGGTCCGCCTGCTCGACGGTTTCCACCTGGCGATAGCCTTCCTCCATCAGCGTCCCCACAACTTTCTCCGAGTCGTGGACGTTCATCTGGCAGCCGAAGGTTTCGAGGTAGAAAGTCTTTTGCCCCTGTTGTGGAACCCCAGACATATAGGGAGAGTATAACGCGGGGGGAAAGCTTCTAGCTGCTAGCTCCTAGCTTCTAGCCCAACCTGCGCGCCGACTTGCCATTCCGGGGTCAGGCCAGGAAACCGCGACCGGACAGGCACAGGCTTAGAAAGGCTCCTTGATCTCGCCACTTCCCAGGGGAATCTGTTCCTCGGCGTCTTTGCGGGACTTGGGAGCTTTCTTGAATGTGGCGTCGGCGGCGTAGCGGGGGTAGTCGATTTTCTTGCCTTCCAGTAGTTCGGCGATGCTGAGAATTTGGAGGCGTGGAAATTTGTCCGTTGTTCCGGGCGGTCGGTAGAACCCGGCTTCTGCGGCTTCCCTTTTCATCGGCTTAGTCGGGGGTTCCATCGAGATGAGCACACCGATTTCTGCTTTCTCGCGCTCGATGACGCCGCGCAGGTCGCGTACGTAAGGCGCATGGAGTTGGCCTGCCTTGACTGAAAAAATAATCTGTTTGGTCTTGCCGCTCTTATGCTCATCGTGAAAAAGAAGACGGCCGTCAATTCCCCGATCTGCGCCTCTTTTTACGCCCCCCGCCTGACGCGCACCCGCCAGGCTTAACGCCCAGGATTGAAATTGAATGGGGTCAGACGCGGCCAGCGCTTCCGCGCCGGTCAAATCCACCGGCTCGCCGATCACTTCGTACGTTTCCCGCACGCTGTCGCCGAAGGCGTCGGCGAGTCGAGTCTTGATGAGGCCGATCGCGAGATGCGTGATGTCGATGCCGATCCAGCGGCGGTTCAGGCGCTGCGCGACCGAGACAGCGGTGCCGCATCCGCAGAACGGATCGAGTACAGTTTCACCTTCGTCGGAGCTCGCTTTTATGACTCGCTCCAGAAGGGCTTCGGGTTTTTGTGTTGGATAACCAAGGCGTTCTGCCGATTTCGCAGACAAAGGTGGGATATCGGTCACGATCGACTGGATCGCCAGGCCCGGCATCTCAGGTATCGCTTGAACCTCGGAACGCCGCCCTCCTTTTCTGGCCAGATAATGCGGCCCAACTTTTCGAGGGCGTCCAGTCGGTCCTGAACTGTGCCACCGGTCACTCCGATTGAGTCTAAGAGTTTCTTGGGGAGAGCCCAGTGGCGGCCCTTGTCAGTAGGGTTTATTCCGCGCCAAGGCATCCCGGATTCGCCTTTTCTGGTGCCTGCCGCCGTTAGGTTGTCGGACATAAATGCGACGTCGTTCTCGTCCTTCGTCCCGTAGAAGTCTGCAACATAGGCCTCGTCGTAGGAGGTGTACTGGGTGTTCCAGGTGTATCCGTCGGATTTTGTATAGAAAAGCAGCGTGTCGTGAATGTGGTTCCAGCGATGGGAGTCACTTCGCGCGCTGGTTCTTTTCCAGATAATCTCGTTCCGAAAATTGATCGTCCCGAAGATTCCATCCATCAATATTTTCAGGTAGTGGCTTGCTGTCGGATCGCAGTGCAGATAAATCGAGCCCGTCACGTTCAGCACGCGATGCAGTTCGATCAGGCGCGGGGCCATCATGGCGAGGTAGGCCATCATGTCGCTATGGCCGAGGAAGGTGCGGAAGGCACGCATGGCGTCGGAGACGCGGCCGCCGCGCTCGACGATTTCCTCGTAGGCGCGCTCGGCGTCCATGTTCCACTCCCAGGTGTCTTCGAAGGCCATGATCTGCGAGGCGGACCTCGTTCCATCGCGCTCGGCGAAGAGCACGTTGTAGTCCTGGCGGCTGTTGAAGGGCGGGTCGAGGTAGATCAGGTCGACCGACTCGTCCTTGATGTGCTCGCGCAGGACGGCGAGGTTGTCGCCGTAGTAGAGCTGATTCTTTTCCACCGCGCCGCAATTCTAGCGCGGATCGTGGGCTGGAGTAATTTGTTAGTTTGGGTATGAGGTGGCGAGCGAGCCTCAGGGCGGGGCGCGGCCGGACAACTGGGCGTTGAGCGCATTTCGGCGGCGGCACGCGCGGGGGTTGAACGATGTGTTCACGCAGGTGCTGGAGATGGCGCGGACGCTGAAGCTGGGACGGTTGGGGCAGGTGGCGATTGACTCGACGCGGATTCAAGCGGCGGCGTCGCGTAACCGGCTGGAGACCGAACGGCGGCTGCGGCAAGAGCGATCGCGGCTGCGGCGGGCGATCCGCAAGTGGCAGAAGCAATGTGATGGGGAGGACCCGAACGAAGGGGCGGGGACGGATCTGAAGTTGGAAGGCTTGCAGCAACACCTGGCGGAGATGCCGCGACGGCTGGAGAAGCTGCGCAAGAGCGGGCTGAAAAAGATGTCGCGCACCGACCCGGAGGCGCGCTTCTTGCGGGAGCGCGGCGGCTTTGCGCTGGGCTACACGGCGGAAATCGCGGTCAATGAAGATCATCTGATCGTGGGGCAAAGAGTGACGCAGAACGCCGCCGATAACGACAGTCTGATTCCGCTGGTGGAAGAAGCGGAACGGCAGATGGGAACGAAAGCGGAGAAAGTTTTGGCGGATGCGGGATTTTTCTCGTTAGACAACCTGGAGCAACTGGAAGCCCGGGGATTGGATGTGTACCTGCCGGATTCGAATTTAGCGCGCGAACTGAACACCGGACAACGCTGTGCACGGACTCGGCTGAGTCCCCGACAGCGGCGCATGCGGCAGAAGCTGCGCTCTCCAGCGGGACGAGCACTCTACGGGAAACGCAAGGCGCTAGTCGAACCGGTACTGGGGAGCTTGAAAGAACAGCGTGGCATGAGGCGGTTTCGGTTGCGGGGATTGAAGCAGGTGGCGCTGGAGTTCACCTTGGCGGCCATTTCCTTCAACCTGACCCGGCTGGCACGGATGGGCTCAGCCCAGCCAGCCGATTCTCAGGCGGAAATTCCCTCCCTCGTACAATGTTGCCTGGTTCTCACGCACACTCTAAAGCCCTCATCATTCATTCGATTTGCTTTACGCGGCCCTGAAAGGGCCGCTCTTCCACGGCGGCACGACTGAAAGTCGTGTTCTTCCCGATTCAAGCCCTATCGGCACGACTGAAGGTCGTGCCCTTCCCGGTTGCTTATCCTCAGGGGCTGAAGCCCGATTCCATTTTTCGTCCGCTTGACGCGGCGCTGAAGCACCGCTCTTCCACGTCACCGCCAACAGCATTACTTCTCCGGGCAGACGGCGCAGCGGGCTGGGAGGTCTTTGCAGCGGCAAGTGGCTGGGACATCCTTCCAGCCGCGGGCTTGGGGTGGGCAGGCCAGCAGGCACCAGGCTTCGCGATATTTTTCGTATTTGGCTTTGCCGGTGCCGTGGGGGCAGAGGTGGACCATGGTGACGCCGGCGAAGGCTTCGATGGGGATGATGTACCAGATGTTCTCGGGGATTGCGTGGGCGGCGAGGAAGTCGATGTCGTCGGCGGTGTAGTTGCCGGCGTCGCCGCCGGCTTTGACCAGGTATTGTCCGCGGTGATAGCAGGCGGCGCATTTGACCTGGACGCGCCAGAACCCGTGGCTGGCACGGACGAGGACGTCGTAGGAGTCGCTCTCTCCCCAGGGCTTGGCGACGGAGAAGTCGAAGCTGGTGGCGCGGGCGATGAACTCGGCCTCGGAGGCTTCGCCTCGGCGCTTGGTGCAGGGGTGGCCGATAGAGGCGTGGATGGTGAGGGATTCTTGTGGGGCGAAGGCGCCTGCGGATTTTGGCTGCTCGGATGATTCGCTCTTATCGATCGACATAGACAAGAAAGGCGCAGCTGGTAGGCTGCGCCCGGATGACTCCTTTATGAAATCGCTCGGCCCTAAAACACGAAAAGCGCGGCCCGGAGGCTGCGCTCTGAATTTCTCTCTCTATTCTTAGAATATCAAATTGACGGGGGCAAAGCGGACATTTTTCTGATTTTATATTTGCCGTGTTATCAGACGATTAAAGGAAATAAATGATGTTTCGGGTATTGACAAGATTTTGGGCGGGTGACCGCTTCCCGTAAGCAGGAGAAACCGCGAGTCCCGCACCTTGGGCTCCTTAACCCGCGCTGACAAAATCTCCACCTTTGCCGCACCAACACGCGAGATCCCTCGCCCCGCTGGTGAATGCGCGGGGCGTCGGGATGATGCCCCTTGCGCTTTCCGGGGGGAGCCATATTAAGAGCGATTGGAACTCGAGTCGACATCCCCACCCTGTCGCACAAAACGCGACAAGGGTGGGGCACCCGTACGAGTTCTCAGGCTGATTTCCGGGTGTCGACGGTTTCTCCACGCTCCACATAAGCTTGCAGCCAGCCGAAGACGCGCTTCCAGCCTTCGCCGTGGCTGAGGGCGGAGTCCTTGGCGCCGACGAAGCCTTCGTGACGGAGTTTGACGAGCGTGCCGGTGCCAGCTTTTTTGGGGCCGCTGGGATGCAATCCGTGCACGGTCTGCGGTTCGAGATCCCAATACACGACAGTTTTCTTCAGGCCCTGATAGCTGGCGATCCAGGTGTGGACCAGGCGGCGGGGCGGATCGACTTCGAGATATTCTCCCTCGACGCTGAACTTGGTGCCGTCGGCGCCCATGCCCGCACACCACCACTTGCCTCCAGGGCGAACATCGGCGCTGCGCTCGGTGATGCGGTAGAGGCCGTTCTGTCCCCACCAGCGCGAAAGTTGTTCGGGGTCGCTGATAGCCTGGAATACGCGCTCCGGCGGAGCGGCAATGAAGATTTCGGCCAGGACGGTTTCTTGATCGGGAGTAACGGTTGCGGTGGCCATGCTTTCTCCTCGGTTTGAAAGTCTCGATTCCCTCGGCTTAGGTAAATCCCCATCCTAACGTCGCAGAGAACGCGACGTTAGGATGGGGCGCCTACAAAGTCAAAAGCAAAAGCAAGAGCAAAATCAAAGGCAAAACCAAAAGCAAGACCAAAATCAAAAGCAAAACCAAAAGCAAAACCAAAAGCAAAACCAAAAGCAAAACCAAAAGCAAAACCAAAAGCAAAACCAAAAGCAAAACCAAAAGCAAAACCAAAAGCAAAACCAAAAGCAAAACCAAAAGCAAAACCAAAAGCAAAACCAAAAGCAAAACCAAAAGCAAAACCAAAAGCAAAACCAAAAGCAAAACCAAAAGCAAAACCAAAAGCAAGAGCAAAGTCAAAAGCAAAACCAAAAGCAAGAGCAAAGGCGGCGGACAGGAGTGTCCGCCCCACACTTACATTTTGCGGCGCAGGTCGAAGATTTCTTTCATTTCTTTGCCGTGATCGTTGAAGGTCCATTCCTCGGTGTGGTGATTTTCGTCGAGAAGGGTGAGGACCATGCTTTCCATATGGCCGTCGTCGGGAGCGGCCAGATTGGTGGCGTCGACGAAGTTGAAGGTCATGGTCTTGCCGTCGGGTGAGACGCTGGCCTGCATGCGAGGCTGGTTGCCGGCACTGCAGTAGTGCGTGAGCAGCAGCCGCTTGGGCCCATCCATATTGAAGACAGAAATCATGTCGTCTTTGCCCAGGATCTCGCTCACGATGGCCGAGCCGTTGGACAGTACTTTGAACGTGACCTGGAACGGGCTGCCGTTCGCCATCTTCCCTTCCCAGGTGCCGGGCATGCCCTTGATGGCGGCGAAGGCTTTTTGAGCATCGGTCTGGGCGACGGCGGAGCTGGCGGCCAAGGCGAGGGCGGCGAGAATCACGGAGATGCGAGTCTGTTTGGTCATGACAATTTTCCTTTCTGAGGTTTTGTTTCGGTTTTGCGGGAGGCAGCTTCGGTTTCCCGCGCGTGCTCGGCTTCAACAAATGCTTTCAGGTTGGTGAGGCTGGTGCTCCAGAAGACGCGGTATTGCTCGATCCAAGAGTCGACGGCGCGGAGCGGCTCCGGGTTGAGTTGGTAAACGCGGTGACGGCCTTCGCGGTGCTCGCGGACGAGATGCGCGCGGCGCAGCAGGCGCAGGTGCTTGGAAATGGCGGGGCGGGAAACGGGAAAGGCGCTGGCAATCTGTCCGGCAGGCTGGCTGCCGCGGCGGAGCAGGTCGAGGACGGCGCGGCGGGTGGGATCAGCCAAGGCCTGGAAGGCGGCCTCGGTGGTTTTTGCCGGGGAATATGTAACCGAACGGTGACGCATAATGCGTAACCATATCGTTACACGATCTGCTTGTCAAGGAAATTTTTTGTTTCGGTCAAAAGCCCCACCCTTCGATAGGCTCAGGGCAGGCTTTCTCGCAAAAGGCGCGCGAGAAATGGGGCACCCGCCGAAGACAGAATCAACTCAAGATCAAGAGCAAAGTCAAAGGCGACGGACAGGAGTGTCCGTCCCACATTTAATCGCCGAAGCGAGCGGCGGCGCGGGCTTTGGCTTTGGCGGCTTCTTCTTCGCGACTTCTAGGGGCGGCTGTGGTGTCCAGCGAATGGAGAAGGCGGGTCGACGCGGCGGTGACTTCGTCGATGGCGGCGAGGAAGGCCGGCTCGTTGGCTCTTGACGGCTTATGGAAGCCGCTGATCTTGCGCACGAATTGCAGCGAGGCGGCGCGGATTTCTTCGTCGGTGACCGGAGGATCGAAGTTGAAGAGGATTTTGATGTTGCGGCACATTTTCGAAAACCTCAGTTTTCATCTGATTTGTTGGGCTGCGGGCATACCCTGCCGGCCACCCAGGTCGCAGACCGGAGCCGTAATTGCAATCTTCTCGAAACTGGCAACGATCGCCTTGGCCCGAGGGATCACGGCTTGCACCTGGGGCAAGGAGAGCGACGCGTCGTGGCTTGCCCGGCTGTCCCAGACTTCCGTGACCCAGATTGTATCTTCATTTGCGGAGTCCTGGGCCACGACGTAGCTGAAGCAGCCGGGCATGTTGGCGGCGCTTTCTCTCAGGAATGCGATCATCTCTTCGCGCTTGCCGGGAACAACTATCATCTTTGCAATCAATCCGTACATGCGATCCTCCGGGGATCAGCGACAACGCCCATGAGGTCGAGCTCCGCTCGACGGACAGCCGAGGGCGGCTGTCCCCACACGAACGATTGTCTTAAGGCATGCCATTCTTGACAAGGTCCAGAAACGCTTGGTGGACGCGGGTGTCGGGGGAGAGTTCGGGGTGGAAGGTTGCGGCCATGGCTCTTCCCTGCCGTACGGCGACGGGGTCAGTGCCTTCGGTGGCGAGGACTTCGACGCCGTCGCCGACGTGGACGATCTTAGGGGCACGGATGAAGACCATTTCCAGCGGTTGCGCGCCCAGAGCTGGATCATGCGGGTCGCCCGACCGAGCGCCGTTGAAGAATTGGCCTTCACGGATGGAACTGTCGATCTGGCGTCCGTAGGCGTTGCGGCGGATGCGGATGTTGAGGGCGCCGAGGCCGGCCTGGGAAGGATTTTCAATTTCCGTGGCCAGCAGGATTGCGCCGGCGCAGGTGCCAAAAGTTGGCTTGGCGTGGACGAAATCTTTTAGCTTGGCGAAACCGTCTTCACCAAGGAGCTTCAAGAAGGTTCCGGATTCACCTCCGGGAATGACGAGGCCGTCGATGTGGTCAAGCTGGTCGGGCTTCTTGACGAGCACAACATTGGCGCCAAGCTCTTCGAGCCGGCGGCGGTGGGCGTCGAAATCGCCCTGCAGGGCTAGGACTCCGATGGTCATTTTTGGTCGTTTGTCGTTGGCCTTTTACTAAGGACACTTCTGATTCTAAAGGAAAGGCAGGGGACAGAAACGTGCAGGTCCCCCGTCTCGCAAAGGACGCGAGAAATGGGGCACCCGGAGCCGAGAAGAGTTCAAGAAAGGCTCTAACCGCGTAGAAACGGAGGAACAACGACTGCTTCGAAACCGGTTCCACCTTCTCCGTAAGATCGGGCTTGAGTTTTGGACTGGGCTGAGGCAAAATTCCCACCCTAACGCCGCAAAGTGCGCGAGGTTAGAATGGCGCACCCGGGCAACGATCTCTAAAACGTAAGAGCCGCACGTCCTGCAACGAACGCGCCAAGCGGGGACATCGGCCATTAATCTATGACATCTTCCAGTTCCAGCCATCGTTTTCATATTGGTGACATCGAATGTATCGCAGTCAACGACGGCACATTCTCCTATCCAACCGGATGGATGTTTTCGAACGTGCCGCCGGAACAAGTGGAAAGCCGCCTGCGCGAGAGCAACCTTCCCACCACGCACATTGAGAGTCCCTATACGTGTCTGCTGGTGAAGGCGGGCCCGCGCAAAGTGCTTGTCGATACCGGGGCGGACGGACTTGCGCCAACGACCGGCGATCTGTTTCGGAACCTGGCAGCGTTAGGCGTGACGGCCGGCGAGATCACGGACGTGGTTCTCACCCATGGCCACCCGGATCACATTGGCGGGGTGCTGGATTCGAGTGGCCAGCCCGCGTTTCCGAATGCGCGTCACACGATGTCAAAAATCGAGTGGGATTTCTGGACCGCCCCTTCGCCGCTCCACGACGTGGCCATGGACGGCCACATGAAGCAGTTGCTGGTGGGTTGCGCTCAGAAGAATCTGCCACCGCTGCAAGGGCGCATCGATTTGTTCGAAGGGGAAAAGGAAATCGTTCCCGGCATTCAGGCCATTCCTGCGCCCGGGCACACACCGGGGCATGTGGCGCTGCTGATTTCCTCGGGGAAGGCGCAGTTTCTGCACTTGTCGGATACGGTTCTGAGTCCTTTGCACATGGAGAATCCAAGCTGGCGCAATGTCTTTGATCTGGATGTGGACGTTGCCGTGAAGACACGGCAGCGACTGTTCGATCGTGCTACGGCGGACGGAGTTGGCGCCCTGGTTTATCACTTCCCATTCCCCGGCTTGGGGCGCGTAAAGAGTTGGGGTTCGGCTTTCCGATGGGAAGCCGGGATCTAAGCGCGTCGTTGCGGGACAATCTTATTTCACTCGAGTGATTACCAAGGATCGAAGCAGTCGTAATTTCTCTGGGCTACGATCTTGGTGTCGCGGAATTCAAGGGAAGGAACTGAGCATTAATCATGATTGAGAGCTTTCGCCTCCGGCGCGAGCGGAAAATCCGCTGGGAAAAGGCGCATAATGCGCCCAACGGAGGCCAGGATGAGAAACTTTGTAGCCGGAATGGTCGCGACGCTGGTGGTGTTCACACTCGGCGGCTGGCTTTACCTGAAACTTGGATACGCGGACCTGCGCGCGAATCTCCCACCTTCCTGGCTGGAATCGCAGCTGGCCACCACGGCGGTGCAGGCTTCTGCCGCGCGCCATGCGCCGCCGCAACAGAATCCGCTCGCGCCGACTGAGGCCAACCTGCTCGCGGGCGCTCGTTTGTATCGCGACAAGTGTGCCGACTGCCACGGCCGGCCCGATAATCCAGTGAGTGATTACGGCGCGTCCTTCAATCCGCGGGCGCCCCAGTTCATGCAGGCGCGGCCCCGGCTGCCCGAGAACCAGGATTTCTATCTCATCAAGTATGGAGTGCGCCGCTCCGCCATGCCCGGGTGGGGAAACATCATGGCCGATAGCGAGATCTGGCAAGTCGTCACCTTTCTCAATCGCCTGGACAATCTTCCACCCTCGGTCCAGCAAGAACTCCATCAACCTGCGGGCAGCAATCCTTGAGCGGCTGAAGTATTGAGACACGGCCTCACAACAAGTTGTCGTACTACTGGGGGGAAAGCGGAAGACAATTGTAGCAATATGCGAGGACAGTAAGCACTGGGGAGGAATGGCAGACCTAATTCCGTGACATGCTGACCCCGCAGCAGGGATTTTGAGCGAAATCGCCTGGTTACGCCAGCCACTCTTAGAGCGCGTGGCCTGAGCGTGCCGTTGCTGCATACTCGATTATTCGTGGCCTGAGTCTCGATGATTTCTGAAGGAACGCATCCACGATTGATTCGACCGCTTCGGCGTGGTGAAGATGCCAGTGATTCAAGCCATGGAGCGCACTCAATTGGCACAACTCAGAAGGGATTGTGAGTGTCGCCGCCATCGTTTCGAGGCAAGCCTTATGCAGATCGACTTCTCCGAACTCCGGGTTCCCGTAACTTGGGAAGATGTCCCACCACATGTAACAGGCAATGTGCAAAGGATCCTTCCGTTCATCCGCCGGTCCGGGTGCCGCCGGAGCAACAAAAACTCGAAAGAAGTTGGTGATTGCATCCACGCAGCCAATTCGCTGCTGAAGCGGAACATCAGCCTTCAGCAAAGTATGCGCCGACTGTCCCGGAGATGACTCCCCAATTAGAAACCATATCCCCTGTGCGATCTGTTCTGGTGAGTAAGATGTTAGGCATTTAGGGCCTAGGAACAAGCGGGTCATGTAGTCAACCGTAATCGCATCCGAAAGCCGTAGAGCATTCCAATACTCGTCGAAGTTCTCGTCCCAGTACCACTCAGGTTCGCGAACGGGGTGATTGAATACCGCTTTCAGCCATTCACCAAAGCTTGCTGCAGCTTCCATAGGGCAAGTATGCCATGATGGTTGGCGAAATATCCCCATTACACTCACAACCCTGGGCGCTTGCCGATAGGCTCTTTTCCCGCGATCCTTGCCTCTCCAAAATCAGACTGCGAGTGAAGAATTTAAGGGTTGGACGTTCGACCTCGGAGTCGCGACACAAAAATGGGAGTTCCGAAACGACTCCCCCGGACCCAACCCCTTCCCGTGTTAAGAAGGCGGATAGGCTTATATTGCCATGGGCATTTCCGCTGCAGGCCCGCCCCACACAGCTAACGCTTGCCTCATCAAATACTTCCGCATCGGACCTTCGGGCGCAAGAAAATCGGCCAACTGATTGCCGCTGTGGGAAAGCTTGGAAATCTGCCTCATGATGGCGCCGCCAGTCATAGCCGGAGCGTGGCTGAGGGTTCCTGTACCCGAACCAGGAAAAACAATGAAACTGAAGTCCTCATCTTCAGCATTTCTTTCCGACGCAATCTCCAGCTTGACTGCTCCCGAGCACTCCCCAAGGTGACTGCCCGCCCCGGTATCGCCAAAGAAAAAACCGATACTGTCGCCGGTCGAATTCCGAATGATCAGACCAAAATCGCCTAACCTGACGTGCGGCAGGTTCGGCAGGGCGGCGTACGGAACGGTCGACGCGTCGACATATCTTCGTTGGTCCCAGTCATCGTTCGTGACTCCCGTGGTCGCGTTGCACTGGGAAACATAGTAGCCCGGCTCAACCCCGCCCATTTCGGCGAGTTGAACCACGGGAAATCTTCCGTTCACATCCCTGAGGTCCGAACGGGTATCGAGAAATTGTTCGAAAATTGCGTGTTGCTCATTCGGCTTGAGCTGGCTGAAGCTCGGATGGTTGTCGACCAGAATCTTCCAAGCTTTCTTTTCCATAGCCGAAAACACACCGACCCAATGCCCGTCGCTATCGGCTCGGGCGTTTTGCAGAGAACCGTTATTGGCAGGACGTTCCCAGGGCTTCAAATTCTTCTGCAAGGGAAATTGATGGGAAGCGGTATCAGGGCGGTCCCTGCCGTAGGCCTTTGGAGCCCCGTCCCAGTCCACGGTCAGCTTACACCGGTACAGCAAAGCAGAGAAGAACGGACCCGTGACCGGAGTGACCGAGATATGCGGTTTAGTCCGCCCCGAGAACCCACCAATCGCTTTCCCGAAGCCCAACATAATTTCCTGCCTCCGCTCTGAGACTCAGGCTCAATGCCCGGCGATCTCCAGGTTGCACAGCTTGAGAACACTGCGCAGTATAACTCGCCGGAGACCTTTGGGAAGGGCCGAAATCAGGAAGAATTTCCACCTGTGTTCCTGGTGGATTGTCGGCCAACCGGACGTCATTCGAGCTGGTAGGCAATCTATCAATTGGCGAAACATCGCGATTTCGCTCATCCTATGAGAGAGGATGTCAAGCAAAAACACTTCTCCACTCCTCTCCGTGAGGGCTCGATCGGTGCTTGCATCCAGGCCCCTTCTTCCTCGTGGAGAGGATTTTGGTTTTAACGCCTGGAGCGTCACAGAGTACAACAGGGATACGGAGCCCAGTTGCTGGTCTTCCTTGAGTGGTTTCATGCAGCGGTTCCGACGCCATTCGTTGCGAAGCTGTGCAAGCCAACCGTTGGCTTAAGTGCCAACCATCATCCTATGTGAGGCTCGAGGCCTATGGCTTTTTTGGGTTATCCGAGGGGGCATAGGATTGACCCGGAGACTGGGTGCTGATGGCAGCACCCGGAACGCCTAATGAGCGCATGGATACTCTCCCTCGAACCCGAGCATCGCCAGAACCGATGGGTCACCACCGAGGCGTGAAACCTGGGAGACCACCTGAGTTCTGTGCAACGCTCAAGCTGCTTGCGGCTTCAGTTGTTCCGCGTCGAAACGTTCCTCCTTCTTCCAGAGTGTCAAAGCAATGGCCGCGATCTTTCGGGCTAAGGTCAGACGCGCCATCTCGGGCTTCATTCCCTTGGCCAGCAAAGTTACATAGAAGTCGCGCAACGGACTCTGCCCACAGCTAGCTCGGATCGCGGCTCCCTTGAAGATCTCTTTCATTTCGTGGTTGTGATTCTGATTGAGACCGCGAATCTGTTGCGGTTTTTTCGCACGTTGCAGTTGTCCGCCCACGTAGCGATATTGCGCACTGTCGCGGGTCTCAATGCCCAGCCCACTATAGGTCCAGAGTTGCCGTTTGCTACGGAAGCGATGCGGCGTTTGCATCAGTGCGATTAAGCGGGCGGCTCGAATCGGACCGATGCAGGGTATCTGACGTAGTAGTTTCGCAGCTTTGTGTTTCCGGCTCTCTGCCAACAGCTCCGGGCGCAGGGTTCGTCGCAACTCCTGCAGTCCATCCAACTGCTGATAGAGCAACTCGGCTCGCCGGCGCACGCCTACGTGCTCGATCTTGTGTAACCACTCCTCGCGATAACGCGGGGCATAGACCTGAGTACCCGCACAGGGAATGCTCCAGCCGCGATACAGAGCTTTGATCCGATTCATCACCCGGTTCAGATCTTGGCTGAGGGTCTGATAACTGCGCCCCAGTTCGCGCAGCGTCCGCAGTCCGTGTTCTCCGTGATAGACCGGGCGCAACATAGCCGTGCGTAACAAGTCGGCCAGCTTGCGCGCATCTATCTTGTCGCTCTTGTTGCCTTCCTTTAATAAGGCGTTGCGCCGCGGATCGCAGACCAGCACCCGCGTCACCTGGGGTTGCAGCAGATCGTACAGCCAAGCCGCCCAGGTCCCTTCTTCCCAGGTCACATGCAACTCGCCCCGCAGACCGTGGATGAACTGCAGAATGCTGCTCGCTTTCGTTTCAACGATCGACTCCATTACCAGCTTGCCACTGCTAGTGAGGACAGCGATCACCACCGCTTCCTTGTGCACGTCCATGCCGATATACTTGAGGTCGCGACTCATTCAGTTGCCTCCTTGGGGGAAAGATCATTCGCGTCCAACGGAGTCTTTCCCTCAAGGTAAAGTGCCATTCTTCAGTAGCTTTTCCTAGCTTCCTCCTGCCGCCCAACAGTCCTCGACTAGATATTTACGAGGCCGCTCTCTCATAATGCATTGACCGCGACCGTTTTGAGTGCACGCCGTTACAACAACTAATCGGACACATTCAATGCGGTTTGAATGTTTTTCCCGTCTCGATCAGCGTCTTCAATCGCGAAAGGACACGCGGCCACCCAGAGGCCGTAAGAGCGTAGGCTGGATCATCGTCGGCCCACAAATCATGCGTGACGGTGACTTGGGTTGCCTCGGTCTCCGGCACGAGTTCGACCGTTACACGCGACTTCATTGAGCTCTGGCCCAAAGCGTAGGTGTATTGCAGAAGTCGCGGTGGTTCGACCTTAACAACCTCGCCGTGGACGTAGACTGTGCGCTTGCCGTCCGCTCCGGGTCCGACCCATTGGAGCAATCCGCCTGGCTTCAAGTCTGCCAGAAATTCCGCACCACCAAAGATGGTGCGATTGGACTCTGGTGACACAAAGCCTTCCCAAACCTTCTCAGGCGGTGCAGCGAAGTAGAACACAAAATGGAGTGGCGGCTGACCTGCCATGCATGCCTCCCGAAAAACTATTCTCAGTGGAAATTCCCAGGCTGCCGACAGGACGGCACAGACTGCGCTGCGTTCATCGTCGTCGAAACATCGCCCTATCACTCATCAACCGCGGGTCGAAACTGCTTTCCGGGTGCTCAAGCCTCTGCCTCCAAGCTCTACCGATTCATGCGGCGCGGGCCTTCGCAGAGAACAGGCACGCCGCAACCTCACGGAGCACCTGGTCGTAGTCAGCGGCTATCGCCCGCTCGACATGAATACGAGCGCCCTTTACGCCTGCTTCTTGCGCCAGCCTCTTGAACTCACTCTGAAGAAAGACTTCTAACTGCTTCGGTGTCAAGAAGGCAATGGGAACAGTAGAGGATTGGCCGCTATCGGTCTCGATCCTCAGGCAGTATGGGGACTCGGACTGTTGAGTTTCCGAAGTCATGTGTCACCCCTTTCTGGAGCGGCGATAGTGGCGGCAAGATTCTTGGCATTTTAGCGCGTCCCGCCGCTCCGTGCGTAATGCGGGGAAATTAGTTGAGGCACGTCGGCATGGTTGGGTGGAATGGGACAAGCGCAAGCGTGGAACTCAGCAGTCGCAGCCAGGGTTCGAAGGCGAGGGTTGATGTTTAAAAGCAGAAGACAATTGTCGCCATTGCACGAATTGACCCTTTGAGCAGGGGTTTTACGTGTAAACGCTCCGGTTACAGCAATTGAGGGAGATTACAACAATTGAGGGAGACGCCGAAAGCTTGTCCCTTGTCAGGTAATTCCTGCTCTGCTCTGGATATGATATTGTGCGGTTTCCGGGGAACGAGCCTCAAGACTGTCTATCCTCGGGAACCAGGTCTCCGCAATGCATGCCCGGTCTGCCAGACACGCCCGTGTCTCGAGCAATAGCCATGCACATGGGAAGGAGCGGCGCTGATGGCACCGATTCTTCTCTGGCTCATCCTGATTCTCTGCCTGCTGATCTCGGCGGTGAAGTACTTGATGGGCATCATCATGCGCTTCTCTTTTCCAGGCACCAAGGCTCGCAAAGACTACACGTACGAACCGACGGTTAGCGTGCTGATGCCTTGCTACAACGAAGGCAAAACGGTCTACGAGACCATTGAAAGCATCAGCAAGAGCAATTATCCCAACGAGAAGTTCGAAGTGATCGCGCAAGACGATTGTTCAGCCGACGACAGCTACGACTGGATGCTCAAAGCGCAGCGCGACTTCACCAACATACGAATCAGGACCGGCCGAAACGCCGTCAATAGCGGCAAAGCACGGTCGGTCTGCAACGCCCTGCAGTTCGCCACATCGGAAATCATCATTTCCATCGATTCGGATTGCATCTTTCACCCCGATGCGATTCGCGAATTGACCGCGTGCTTCGCCGAGCCCCGCATGGGATCGGTCGGCGGCCGGGTTGGAGTGAGGAACCCAAACGACAGCGTCATCACCGCAATTCAGACCCTGATCTACTATTCGGCGTTCCAGCTCTACAAGATTCCCGAGAATTGGACGCGCAGCATCTGCTGCATCAGTGGATGCCTGTTTGCTATCCGCCGTGAACTGCTGCTCGAGATTGAGCCGGCGATTCGCGCGCGACACTGGTTTGGGGTTCCGGTAAATCAGGGAGAAGACCGGTTCCTGACCCATCAGACCCTGCTGCGCGGTTATGGAACTTACATCAATAATGACGCGCTCTGTTGGACCACGGTGCCCAACACCTTATCTGTCCTTTTCAAACAGCAACTCCGCTGGCGGCGCAGCATCGTGCGCGACTTCTTCTTCACCATGAAAACGCTTCCACAACACGTCTGGAAGCTGCATCCGAACACAGTCTTTACGCTGGTGCTGACTCCGGTGGGAGCATTGGTGGGTTTGCTGGTCGTTGTAAATATGCTTACGCGAGATCCTCTTTCGTGGACCGGACCTGTGCCGCTCATTACGGCGGTGGCCATTGGAGCGGTTCTAAGTTGGGTAATCAAGCGATACAGCGCGAAAGAAGCGGTCACGCATCCCTTCGCCTTTGCCGCCTATGTCGCATGGTCCTTTGTGAGCAGTCTGTTTCTTACGCCACTGGCTCTATGCACCATGGATTCGGCAGACTGGGGCACGAGAACCATAGAAACGGCAGTCGTGCGAGAACAAGAGGTGCCTCTTGGCAACGCCACCCGTTGAAACTACATCGCCGGAAACGAAAACCATCTTGCCTCCGCGAGCGACTAAAGCGCCTGCCGGACAGAGGCTGCAGTCACTGCACTACAAGCTCGTCCTGACGTTGTATCGAATCTTTGCCATATCGGTGTTGTATCTGGTTTTGATCGGCATTCTCGCGTATGCCTGGGTGATGGGCTTTTATGCCGTGAATAGTTCGTGGGCCGCGCCGGTGATTCTGTCGGCCACGGATGAAAAAAGCCTCGACTTCCGTGAAAAGCTAGTCACCAGCCAGCAGACCATCGAAGACCTGAGAGTCGACACCAAGAAGCTGGGCGATGGTATTGCCGAAATGAAAGAACATCGCACCGCGTTGCTGGCGCTCGAACCGAAGTTGCAAGCCGCCATCAGCCGGGAACAGAATCACAATCTCGTGGCCGGTCCCGCGCTGGCGACCCTCGACCAGCAAAAACTGGCTGACAACGCAAAGACGCAGAGAGTCCTGGAGACGCTGAACCAAGTGGAGTCGAACATTCACAAGGACCTCGCCTCCGGATTGATCACGCAAGGCGATGCCGCAACCCAACTGGCAGCGGTGAACCAGACAAGAGACGCTTACACGGACAGTAAAATTGCCGAGGTCCTGCTGACCGACAGCGTGCTGGATAAAACGACGGTGGGAACGGGCTCGCTCGACGTGCTGGTGAAGCAGGCTGAGCTCAGATCGGAAGTCGCGCAGCTCGATGTTGCCGTTAATGTCGCCGAGAAGCAGTTGCAGGAAGAAAACCGGCAGATCGATCGCCTGCATCAGGCAATCGCCACGGCGAAGCAGAGTCCGTATTACCTGAATGCGTCTGGAGGACAGACGCTCTACTTCGCCTTCGTTCCTTACGACAACCAGGCCTACGCGACGGCCGGCAGTGTCATTTACGACTGTTATCTGAACATGGTTCTTTGCCGCAAGGTCGGATCAGTGAAGCAAGCCTTTCCCGGCGAGGAGCAGGCCATCCATCCGATTTTCAAGACGCAGATTCGCGGCTTCCTGATCCAGATGAATCTGGATCATCCCGAATCGGCAAAGTCCAAGACCGTGTTTATGGGGCGCAAACCCGTTTTGTTCTAGTCAATGCCTCTGACATCCTTCCAAGGAGAACCGAATGTTTCCCAATCACTGGAAGTGGGTGATGACGTTTGTTTTGTTGGCGAGCATGTTCGCATTCGCCGGGGACACAAATGATCAACTGGCTTACTGCTCTTACGTGATGCAGCAGGCAGAGGCGCAGCGGGATTTGTTGCGCACTCCCACTGCTTTTGGTGGCCTGACCCAGCCCGAGACCGGCCTGCCGGTGCAGATTGTGGGCGGCGCGTCGCTCGGACTTTCTAATTTCAGAAAGGGTGGTCTCACCATTGATGTGGCCCGCAAGAACTGCGAACTCTACAAGGTGACAACGTCGGCACAGCAGAACGTGCAGTATGCCTTAGCGAATGTGGAGAAGGAGGCGCTGACCCACCGGTTGGTTCTGATCGACGAGGCCTCGAAAACGCTCAACAACCTGCTCGATCAGACGGCCAAGATGTTGGAGGCACAAAATGCGACGCGCCTGATGCTGTTTACACTGCAGACGACAAAGACGAAAATCGAAGCCGACCGCGCCGACACGCAGTCGAAGATCGCGGCTCTTTACATTCCGCCGCTCAGCGACCAAGCGCTCAAAGATCTGGTCGCCGACAAGGAGAATCGTGAGACCAACGAACAGAAGGCAATGGAGAAGCTAAGTCGCCAGAACGACTGGGATGTCGCTCTGTCCGTTGGCGTGCATCAGCAAGTCAATCCGGTCGCGTATGGCGCTCAACCGTACGGAGCCGTATCGATCAACTACAACCTTGCCAGCCATTCCATCAACAAGCATCTGGATCGAACCGTAGACGCTTACCGCGAATGGAAGAAAGCGCAGGAAGGTGATGTTGTGCGTAGCGTGGAGGTGCTGCATGAGCAACTGCTCGACAACGTGGCGGCCCAGGAATCGCGGCTGAAATCGTTGCAGGTAGAGAGCGGAGAAATTGACACGAACCTACAGCTCGTCGCGAATCCGGATACATCGGCGGCTCTCGACTTCCGCAATCAATTGACCTCAGCGCGACTACTGTTGCAGATCGAGACCGGGGATGCCAGCTTTCGCATCGACCGGTTGCGCGAGTATCTGGCAAAGAATTACTGATCGGGCCCTCCTCTTCGAGGCTCATGTGGATGACGGGCCAGCACACTTGTGCCAACAAGCGTCACCCGGTTGTAAAGAGCAGTCCAGCCTATCGGCAGCCCGGTGGCTACCTGGCAGTTGATGATAAATCCCCCGTATCGCTCGTTTTACCAACGGTTAAAACGTGTAAACGCCTGGTAGTACTCAGTTTGAATTCTGACCATCGTCACCTTCTTCGACGGCGTCATCCCGAGCAAAGCCGCTTTTCAGGCGGAGAGGGATCTCCCTCAGCAGATCGTTGCGGGAGATCCCTCGGCCCGCTGGTGAAAGCGCGGGCCGTCGGGATGACGCCTCACAACAGAAGAATAAAATTCAAACTGAGCCACTACCAAATACCTGGTCTCGACAGTCACTCGGCATTCTGAGGTAAACTATCAGACCGGCGGCTCGGCGACCGACGATCCTTGCAATGGGAAAAAGGCTCTATGACGTTTGAATATCGAGGTGGTGCGCGCTTTCCGGGACCGTTGGGCTCGGTTATTTACTCTGGAAGTGGCTGGGGACCACTGCCCGGGGAACGACCGCCCGGACCACTCGGTAACAAGCTATGGGATAAGCCTAGGGTCCCCCCAACGTCGCAAGATACTTCGACGAAGACAGTCAAAAAGACTACGATGCCGCCGCCGACCAATGGTCATGACAGCATGGATGTTCATGTCGTTACCTGGCCTCTGTTCTCCGGCAGAGGCCCGGCTTTAGAAGACATCAAGCAAGCACCGGGAATCGCGAATTGCCCGGTAGCGTCGATCCTGGCAGCGCTCGCCTTCACGCCGCCGGGACGCACCATTGTGTCAGGCATGGTGCGCGAAACGGCAGCCACAACGGTGACCGATGTCTCAGGTCTCCCAAAAGATACCTTGAGTAACCCGCCGGCGGGTAACAGCCTCACTTCCGACAGATACTTTACCGTCAAGCTTCCCGGGGGCACCGTCGAGGTAAGCGATGTTCTGTACACCGACGATCATGATTCCGGTTGGTCACCCTTTTACATGCAGGATCCAGGCGGACGGGTGATCTGGGGGAGCATCATTGAAAAGGCGCTGGCTGTCCAACTCAAGAGCTATGAAAACTTCGATGCGCAAAATATCACCGCGAACGGCTTCTGGCAAATGATCACTGGCGCCGCGCCGGGCGGAATCCCGATTAAAGACGACACGCCGCTGACAGATATCACGGATGCGGCCAAGGCCGCCACCCGAGTGCCAACCATCGCGGCCTCCAAAACGGACGGTACCAAGTTCGTGAGCGAGTTCCATGGCTTCGCGATGATGGGTCTTGAGGGCGCAAAGATTAAGCTCTACGACCCGGCCAAGGCCAAGACAATCCTCCTGTCCCCAGAGCAGTTCCGCAAGGATTTCCAGGCTATTCTCTACCCTAAATGAATGAGTGATGGTTAGGGTTATATCACGCCTCAGCATCGCTATGACTAAGCGGCTTTGCTGTCAGCAAACATTTTGCCCAGCCTAGTGAAGCGATGGACGAAGGCCACCTGTGACATCTGACCCGACTCCTCGTCATCTTCATCCTGTCTCGAATCGCTTTTTTCAATGACCGAGAAGTGGACGTAATCGTAGATGTCGACGTCTTCTACTCTGACCCTCAAGCCGGTTGGATCGGCGCAGACATCACCTCGGGCAACCTGTAAATCGTGAATCATCGCATCACCTCCAGTTGGTTGAGAATGTAGCCACCAAGATTTCTGACGACCGGCGACCACTGGTGGGGAGAGGCTGGAACCCTCGTAATTATTGGGGCTCCAGGGCGCTGTGCGCTTTGCCCAGCAAGACGGAAATGTTTTCAGACTTGGAGACGAGCGCCCATACGCCTGCGGAACGGGCGGCTTTCTCAGTGGAAGAATCACCGCACGCGCTGTACATGATGACCGGCACTTCCGGCATCGTCCGTTTGAAAACCAGGGCCGCCTCCAGTCCGTTCATCACGGGCATCGAGAGGTCGAGCAGAATCAAGTCAGGGTGCAATTCCTGAGCTTTCTCCACTGCTTCTTTTCCGTTTTCTGCCTCTCCGCAAACGTTGAAGTCATCTCGCTCGAAGAATTTACACAAGGCCTCTCGAACGAATAGATTGTCATCGGCGATCAGAACGGTGTGAGACATATGCAGCCTCCGGAACCCTTGGCAGGCTGCTGGCCGCGCCGCAACGTACAGGCCGACGGACGGCGCGAGGAAGGGTTACCTCGACCCTACACCCTGAGCCGGGAGAGTACATCCGGCGAACACCGTACGATATCGAACATAGACCAGTACTGTAACGTACTTACGGGATGGTGTTTGGGCGGGCGGCGTTATTCCTAAATGCAAGCGTAGCCTCCCCTATTTGTGGTCGTCTTCCGTTGGGCACGGATTTTCGAGGTCGACGCTGATTACAACAACTAGTGGGGAAGCTCACGGGGAAGAAGTCCGCCCGGCTTCCGTCGAAACGTTTTCACCTATTCCCGCACCATTCAGTAAGTCGTCTCCACCCCCCTCGTGGATCGACAACAAATAATCGTTCAAGAAATGTCGTGTTTTCCCGGCGTTTTACGCTTTTTAGCGTGTAGGGCAGCTTTTCACTGGAGGTGTTGAGATGCCGTATTTCAATTTGTTCGTCGTCGGAGCATGGGCGTTTGCCTTCGGATGGTTTTTCGGGGCCATCCATGAACAAAACCATAACAACAAACCAGCCGATCAGCGCTTGCCCGAAAAGCCGGAAGCGGCGGCTTTGGTCGAGATGCCACGCGATGCAGTCAGTTCCAGCGCTGCCGCAGACTGAGCGATGAAATCCCGCGGGAGTCAACTCCCCAGGATCAAGTCCAATGGGAATCCGTCGACGCTCTGGAAGGATAGCCGGGGGCGACCAAGATGTCGGTGTGATTGGCTGACGCAGTGCTACCGCTTGCGGAAGATTTCGAAGATCAGATTGAAGAATTGCACTAGCGTAACCCCGATCATCACGTACACCGCGATCTCCAGGCGGCGAGCGGCTTCTTGAGTCCCACGCAGCAGATCAGCGACATCTTTCGTCGTCTCTTGCAAGGTATCGGCCAGTTGCTCGAAATGCTGCACCGAGGCCAACATTTTGTCCGAGGTCCTCGACAGCGCCAGCGACGCTTCGCCGAACTGCTGTCCATTGCGCAGATCGAGTTCAGCGCGGCACGCCGCCCACCACGGACTCCCGGGAGCACTGTCGTACATCCGCTGGCGGATCTCCGCATAAGAACGCTTCCGCAACAACTCCACGAGCGCCGACACTTTGTCGGGAGCCTGCACTTGCTCAACGGCTTGAATCTCCGAAGCTCTCGGGTCACTGACGGTAACCGACATGAGAGCAGCCTACCAGCCGATACATGCCGGGTTGAAGTGCCCGAAGTTCATTACCGCCCGTAGCCTTTCCGCGCAATTTGACTACGGGTAACGACGTTACCCCTGACCCTTCAGCCATGCCATCGCTCGGCCTTTCGTGTGAAAACGAGCGCCAGCACACTGCTCGGAAGTCGAGCCTACCGAGCCAGACGACCCGCAGCCACTGTGCGTTCTTCACGCTATCCTACGGCTGCCCGTTCGCGCTTTTGGGAACGTGCGGAGGGCGTGAATCAATCTTCTTTATCGGTATGCCAACCCGGATTGGTCCACCGACCGTGTTGCCGCACGAAAATCTCGGTCACTCGACTCGAACTCGACGACCGTTTGCCGTCGACTTCTGTTTCAAGGAGGTAGGTGCTCCACACGATGGCGACGTCGCCGAAGTGCTGGACTTCAGTGCGTGGGAATTCTAACCGCACAAGCCTTCCGCCTTTGGCATGAAACTCGGCCGAGGTGCGCAGCACGTCGGCCTGGTGCTTCCATTTTTCCTCGCCGCCGCTCATGACAACGGTCTCGGGCGGCACCAGTTCCGCGAGCGTCTTGGTGTCGCCGGCAAACCAGGCCCGCCATACGGTTTCGCGCACGCGCAGCAGGTTGTCGTCATCCTGGCTCTGCGCGGATGCACTCGCACTGGTCAGAGTTAATACAAGAGCGGCCGCGATGATGAGATTGTTCCGCTTTAGTTTCATGCTAATTCTCCGTTTTCAGTTGTTCCAGTGCTGTTCGCCTGCGGGCCTCGAGCGCCAGTAATACGGCCGCGCCCGAAGCCGAGAAGACGGAATAATCCATTGGCGACTGCAGTCCGAAAGAGATCGCCATCGCCGTGCCAAACATGGCCAGAAGGATGGCGCTTGCCAGCGAGACCCAGCGCGGCCAGAGCCCCAACATCAGCAGAATTCCGAGCGAGGTCTCGGCAACTGTAGCCGCCACCGCGATAAATGGAATGACGGCCCTGGGCAGGAAGGAATTCACTTGTGCCGCGTATTGCATGAAATTCGCGAAATGTTTCAGGTCGAGCGTTCTGTCCCACAGTCCGAAGCGCGAGGCCACGGCGGAAAGGAAGGCCGCGCCCAGCGCGATGCGCGCGTAGAGAAGTCCCGCCCTCTCCCACTTCACCGCGTGCAGTTTGTGGTTAAGACTTCGAGCCTTGGTTCCTGTCAACGTCTCTACGTGCTGGTTCATCTTGACGCTCCTTTCGGTGGTATGCTTTCCGGCACGTCAATAGTGAGCGGCACGGCGCGATCGCAAAGCATATAGGCCACGAGTGTCGCCGGTTTCGTGGAACTGGCGTTGGCGGAGACGAGATGAACTCCGTTGGGATCTTCGAAAAAGCTCTCCCCCGCTTCGTAGGTTCTCACGGGCTCGCCTTTGACTTGACTTCTGACCGCGCCTTCGGCGACATAGCCAAGGACCGCGCAGGGATGGCTATGCGGTGACGATGCCTCGCCCGGGCCGTAGTGGACCTCTACCAGGACCACCTTCAGATGATTTCCGTCCATCTTCGACAGCGATTGAGAGAGCACAATTCGCGCCCGCTCTTTCTTCTGCTTCTGGCCGTCGGTATTTGGGGTGGCTTGACTCCAGGCCAAATGCGCCTCTACCAAACCGCAGAAGAGAACTGCCACTGCGATACTGCTCCACTTTCTCGTAAGACTCATCACTCACCTCCACTCACTCACGCTTAAACATCACAGCAACGCACTACCGTTATGGTGAGACCGGCGACGACATTCCAACCGCGGGTTCTTCCCTGCTCCGTCTTTCGCCGGAGCTCTGGGCGCGCCGCATGATCCCGGCTCCGCCGACGCACACCACACTTCCAAGCACGGAGAGCAGCGCTACTTTCTCGTGACGGACAACTACGCCCAGCGCGAGCGCGACTGCTGGAATCAGAAATGTCGTGGCGGAAGCGCGGGTCGCGCCCAGCCTGCCGACGGCGACTGAAATGACTACGTGCGCTATACCTGTGCCGAGCGCTCCTAGCGCGAGCAGCGCCACGACCGGGCCTTGCATCCAGCGAGCGGCGAAGAGGTCAGGCAATCCCAACGGTGCGGTCAGAACCAGTGCAACCATTTGAGCGCGCCAGATCACCGGTAGTGCTCCGTTGCGTTGCTGTAGCGGGCTGGCGATGTTGAGCGCGAATCCATACGAGACAAGCGCCGCCAGGATCATTCCAACGGCAACCGCGCCGCTGTGGCCATTGCCGGCAGCAGGGAGTGCCATCAATATCGTGCCCGCCATCCCAACCGCTATGCCTGCCAGCACACGCTGCGATGGCGCGCGTCGCGCAATGGCCGCAGCCACGATCGCAGTGAACAGTGGATTTGCGCCGTTCAGCATCCCGGTCACCGCGGAAGAGACGTGCTGTTCGGCGTAGGGGAACATGCTGAGCGGGAAGGCCAACCACAGCACGCCGAGCCACAGGATGCCCATCCAATCCGATCGTGAGACCGGTTTTCGCGTCGCGGGGAAGAGTGACAACATTGCAAAGCCAATGAGGATTCGGACAAAGGTGAGGCCGCGTGGGCCGACGGCACGCAACCCTTCCGCGATGAACAAAAACGACGCGCCCCAAATCAACCCAGGCACGGCGAGCAAGAACCAGTCCCCGGCTTGTGACGCGGGAGACGACCACGAGAGTTTCGCCTTGTCTGGCATCTGCATACCGGCGACAATAGCCAATAAGTGGACTCTTCGAGAAGGGCCATTTATAGTATTTTCGATGTACCATTTAAAATGGCGAAGAAAACGACTCCTTTCGAGCTGGCGCTTCCGCATCGCAGGCCTGAAGTGGCCGCCTACCAGTGGCTGTATGAGGCAGTGCGCGCCGAGATCCTGGGCGGACGCTTGCATCCTGGCACGCGATTGCCCGCAACCCGCGATCTGGCTCGCCAGTACGGGCTGGCCCGGGGAACGATTGTGAATGCCTTCGATCAGCTCGCCTCCGAGGGCTATGTCGAAGGGAGCGTGGGGTCGGGCACCTACGTCAGTAAGGTCTTGCCGGAGAGACTGCTCGACGTTACTTCCGGGAATGCAACGAAACCATTAACGCAACCCAAAGGCCGGCTAGTGATCTCAAACTATGCACGGCGAGCAATGCTATTTGAGGGTTATAAGAACCGGCCAACTCGCGCCTTCCGTCCCAACCTGCCGGCATTGGATTTGTTTCCGACCACGCTCTGGACAAAAATCACGAGCCGTTGCTTGCGTCGTGTTTCGACACGGCAACTGCTGGGTTGCGATCCGTTTGGGTACCTTCCGCTTCGACAGGCGGTGGCGGAGTACCTGAGCCGGTCGCGGGGCGTGAGGTGTGTGCCCGAACAAGTGGCGATCATTTCTGGAGTGCAGGAGGCGCTCGACTTGTCCGGCCGGCTGCTGTTGAACCCGGGAGATGCGGTGTGTGTAGAGAATCCCGGCTACCCCGGCGCAATGCAAGCGTTTGAAGCCTTCGGAGCAAAGATCTGTGCTGCTGGTGTCGATGACCAGGGAATCGCAATCACCGAACTCCCCCGGCGCGGAATTCGCCTGCTTTACGTCACACCGGGACACCAGTTTCCTTTGGGAACCACCATGAGCCTGGCCCGGCGCCTGCAATTGCTGGAGTGGGCGCGGAAGTCGCGTGCGACGATTTTTGAAGACGACTATGACAGCGAATACCGCTACTCGGGCCGACCGGTTCCAGCCTTGCAGGGGCTTGATAGCGGAGGATCAGTTCTGTACTCGGGCAGCTTTAGCAAGGTATTGTTCCCCGGGCTCCGATTGGGATATGTGGTAATTCCACGCGAGTTGTGGGATAGCTTCGAAGCGATCCTATCGCTGACCTCGCGGCATGCGCCGATGTTGGATCAACTTGTGCTCACGGATTTCATCGCCGAGGGCCACTTCGGGCGCCATTTGCGGCGCATGCGCGAAATCTATGCCGAGCGTCTTTCGGTACTTTTGGAAGAGTCGCGCGCGAGGCTTTCGGGGCTGCTGCAAATCTCAAGCATTGAAGCTGGGTTGCAGACCGTCGGATGGCTCAGCGGCGGGATGGATGCTGAGTCTGCCGCCGTGGCTGCTGCGAAGCGCAATGTGGATGTAGTACCGGTGGACCACTACAGCCAAGGCAGAGTGATGCCGGATGCGCTGCAATTGGGATTTGCGGCGTTGGACGTGAAAGAAATCCGTCGCGGAGTTCGGGATCTTGCGATTGCTCTGGAGGACCAGCGGAAGCACATTCATCGCAGTTCGCGGAGGTTCGACGCGAGTACTCCATAAGCGACAACCCGAACCGAGACACCGGGCGCAAGCGGCGGTGGACTGCGACTCCTGCCACAAGAGAGCCGCCAACAGCAAGTTCACGACGATGTCGACGCAGTTTTATTCCTGCCACGCGGCGGATTTCGAGATTCGAAAGGAAGGGTGAATGAAGAACCGCTCTCGCGCGGCTACCCGGCGTGCGGATACATCGAAATGAGTTTCTGTAGCTATACTTGATCCGGAGAGTACGGGGGCGTGCTCAAGAAACTACTTTCGATCCAGTCTCTGTTGGCGTCGGTTCTCGCCTTTCTCGGGCGCCAGAAATCGCTCCTCGTCATTTCCGAACGTTCTGACTCGCGCAACTTTGCTTCTCCGAACCCTTATTACGTGTTTGCTGGCTTTGTTTCTCACCGACCCTGCCATCCCCGACTGAGAGGTCGAGGGGTAAGAAACGAGGAAGCTAACCATGGGACGAATTCTACTCGTCGACGACGAACCGAATATGCGGCGAATTCTCGCCTCGAATCTGCGCCAAGACCAGCACCAGATCTGGGAGGCTGGTGGAGTTGTGGAGGCGCAGCGGATCCTTTCGGCTAACGATTTCGATGTCGTCATCACCGACCAGAAAATGCCGGATGGGGACGGCTTGACCGTTCTGGTCTCGGCGCACGAGAACGATCCCACACTGCCCGTGATCGTTCTGACCGCCGTGGCCAGCATTGAACTCGCGGTGGAAATGCGCGAGGGCGCATTCGACTTCCTGGCCAAACCTTTTCAGCCGGAGGTGGTCAGCGCCACGGTGCGTCGCGCGTGCGAGCGTACGCGCTTGCTCCGCGAAAACATCCTGCTCAAGGACGCGGTCGTCCGCTTAGAGGGAGCATCGGAAATTTACGGCGAGAGCGCGGCGATGCAGGAGGTGCGCGAGCGGATCGCGCGTGTTGCACCCACATACGCCACTGTATTGATCACCGGGGAAACCGGAACCGGCAAAGAAGTCGTGGCCCGCACGATTCACCGCAACAGTCCCCGCGCCCCCAAACCTTTTGTTGCGGTAAACTGCGCGGCTTTTACCGGGACCCTGCTGGAAACCGAACTCTTTGGCCACGAAAAAGGAGCATTCACCGGAACCGACCGCCAGCGGCAGGGCCTGTTCGAGGCCGCCCATGAAGGAACGCTGTTTCTCGATGAGGTTGGAGAAATGTCTCTGGCCGCTCAAGCCAAGCTGCTGCGCGTTCTTGCCGACGGCCAACTGTTGCGGGTTGGTTCAACGCGACCGCGACGGGTTGACGTCCGCGTTCTGGTGGCCACTCACCGCAATCTCGAACAGCGGGTCAAGGAGGGTCTGTTCCGTGAGGATCTGTTCTACCGGTTGGCCGTGGCGCCGATCCATCTTCCTCCGTTACGCGAGCGTCGGGAAGATATCGCCGGTTTGAGCGGTATGTTTTGCCACCAGGTGTCGACCGAACTAAAAATCCCGCACCGCGAGATGACCCGTGATGCGCTGGAGAAGCTTCAGCAGTACCGCTTCCCCGGAAACTTGCGCGAACTGAAGAATCTAATCGAACGCGCTTACATCCTTAGCGGCAATCCACAGATCGACGCGGACGATCTCCCTCTGGGGCGGCAAGAGGCGGTCAACGAAGGAAACGGAGAAATCCACGCCGGTCAACTTGCCATTCCCTTAGCCGACTCGTTTGACTTGACCGGAGTCCTCGAAAAGGCGGAGAAGGAACTGATTGCCCGTACCCTGAATTCCACGCGGGGAGCGCAAGCCGAAGCCGCCCGTCGCATGGGGTTGTCGCGCAGCGCCCTCGCCTACAAGCTGAATAAGTACGGAATCCGGGCCGCCGAGTGAGATCGACCCGGGCGCAACAATCCAGGCGGAGGTGGATGGTGCATCGTCGCGTTGAGTCGTGAACCGAGCGACTGCGCTGACCGCTGTGCTGATGCAGCGCGTTTTCTTGAATCCAGCCAACAGCGTAAAATGCAGGCTCTGGGACAGCGACGACAAATTGCTCGAATCGCGATGGCCAGGCGGCCTGCTCTGGGTGGGCCGCCAATCCGGGACTAAGAGCTTTGGGGGATGATGCGAATTCGGGCTCTGATGCTGGTGATCATGGTTGTGATGTTGGGAGATCTGGTTTTTCGTGGTGTTGTCCCCAGCTTTACCGCCGGCAAGAACGACTTCACCGATCCCTTCGTGGCAAGCTGGCTGTGGCGTCACGGCACCAATCCCTATGACGTCGCGCAAGCAAGCGAAGCTGGCCAACAGCTCACCCAGTCGCCAATGCGGGTTGTTCCGATTTATCCACCGACAACCTACCTGCTGGTGGCGCCGCTTAGTCTTCTGTCCTGGCATTGGGCGAACCTTGTCCTGGCTATCCTGGAAACGATCGCAGTCTGTGGCATGGCGCTATGCGTTGTAGGCATCAGCGGGCATGCCCTGCGAGATAACCGGGCGTGGGTGATCGTTACCCTGGTGCTGGCCTTCGCGTCATTCCACACCGCGGTGCATGTCGCGAATATTTCGGTGATCAGCACGTTACTGTGCGCGCTCGCAGTTTTCCTGGCAAGTCGCAACTCAGATTTTGGGGCGGGAGTCTTGTTGGGGGTCGCCACATGTTTGAAGCCACATCTGGGCATCTGGCTATTTGCGTTTTACTTATTCAGGCGCAAGTGGCAACTGCTCAGCGCTGGCATCGTGAGCGGACTGCTTTTGCTGGTAGCTTCGTTCGCCAGGATCGGTCTGCCGGTGAAAACCGTCCTTTCGAATTACTCGGCGAACCTTCATTACTGGTTTCGGCCCGGCGGGCAAAATGACTTTGGTCTGGCCAATCCGATTCGCTTCGATCTGGCAAATTTTCAGATCGTCCTGGACCCGCTGCTGGGTCGTTCGACTGCGAATGTAGTAGCTTATGGCTTGGCCGCGGTCGGGTTCCTCCTCTGGATGTACGCTGTCTACCGGAACCCGGAGTGTTCGGCGGCGCTGGCCCTCACCAGCGTGCTGGCGTTGAGCTTTCTTCCCGTTTACCACCGGGTCTACGACACGGGCATCCTGACGCTGGTGCTGGCCTGGATCTTCGGCGCGGCCGCCGATGATGCGAACCGCGTCGACGCAGACGGCAAACAAAGGAGAGTGAAGCGCGTAGCGCTCGTCTTATTCTTACTGTTGATGCTCCCCATTCAGTCGGTGGCAATCCGCGCCCAGTCGTATCTCTCGCCGCAAGCGGTGCACACCTGGTGGTGGAACTCCGTGATAGCGCCCTACACGTCATGGACGCTGTTGGCCTTCAGTTCTGTCCTACTCTATGGGCTCCTCGTTTCGCCGAGAGCAAACGATATTCCAACGGCGGCCCTGAAAGCTGCAGCCGGCGGGTGAGCGCCTATAAAATGGTGCCCGATTTTTTCAGACGGGTCCATCACGTGGCTTCCGTACGCAATAAAAGAGGAAGCCTACCTGATCAAGACTGTCAGCGCGACTCAACGAATTTGTCTGGGCCGCGCCAAGCGGGTAACATTTAGATATGCCCGTTGAAACCGAAGCTCAGCCTGCTACATCCATCCGCGCACCGCGGGGCAATCAAATCAGCTGCAAGAGCTGGCAGCAGGAAGCGGCCATGCGCATGCTCATGAATAACCTCGACGAAGAAGTGGCCGAGCGCCCCCAGGATCTCGTCGTGTACGGCGGAACTGGCCGCGCCGCGCGAAGTTGGGAAGCCTACCGCGCCATCGTCGAGACACTGAGGAAGCTGGAGAACGATGAGACTCTGCTGGTCCAGTCTGGCAAGCCCGTAGGCGTTTTCAAAACCCACGATCACGCGCCCCGGGTTCTGATCGCCAACTCGAATCTCGTCGGTCATTGGTCGAATTGGGAGAAGTTCAACGAGCTCGAACGAGCCGGGCTCATGATGTATGGGCAGATGACAGCGGGCTCCTGGATCTATATCGGATCACAGGGCATAGTACAGGGAACGTTCGAAACGTTCTCGGCCGCGGGCGAAAAGCACTTCGGCGGCGACCTGGCGGGCAAGCTGATTGTCTCGGGTGGTATGGGCGGCATGGGCGGAGCCCAGCCGCTGGCGGCGACCATGACTGGCGCTGCGTTTCTAGGGATTGACGTCGATCCCGAGCGCATCAAGAAGCGCCTGAAGACCGGCTACTGCGATTTCATGGTGACGACGCTCGACGAGGCCTTGCGCATTCTCAAGAATGCTGTGCGCAAGAAAGAAAATGTCTCGGTCGGGTTGGTCGGCAATTGCGCGGACATCATTCCGGAACTGGCCGAGCGTGGCGTCGTTCCCGACATCCTGACCGACCAGACTTCGGCCCACGATCCGCTGAACGGATACGTGCCGAACGGCATGACATTTGAGGCAGCGCTCGAGTTGCGCCGGCGCGACCCCCACGCGTATCAGGAACAGTCTCTCGACGCCATGGCGCGGCACGTGGAGGGTATGTTGCGCCTGCAGAAGATGAGCGCGGTCACCTTCGATTACGGAAACAATATCCGCACGTTCGCCTTTCAACGCGGTGTGAAGAACGCTTACGACTTCCCCGGCTTCGTGCCAGCCTACATTCGTCCGCTGTTCTGCGAAGGGCGCGGACCGTTCCGGTGGGTAGCGTTGTCGGGCGAGCCTTCCGACATTCACGTAACCGACGATCTCGTTCTGGAACTTTTCCCGGACAATCGCATTCTGCGCCGCTGGATTGATCTGGCCCGGAAGCGCATCAAGTTCCAGGGACTGCCGGCGCGCATCTGTTGGCTGGGATACGGCGAGCGAGCTCAATTCGGCCTCGCCATGAACGACTTGGTAAAGAAGGGCAAAATCAAAGCTCCAATCGTGATTGGCCGCGATCATCTCGACTGCGGCTCGGTCGCGTCGCCGTTCCGCGAAACTGAAAGCATGAAAGACGGCTCCGATGCGGTAGCCGACTGGCCGCTGCTCAATGCCATGCTGAACACGGCTGCTGGAGCTTCGTGGGTGTCGATTCACAACGGCGGTGGCGTCGGTATCGGCTATTCGCTGCACGCCGGGCAGGTCACGGTCGCCGACGGTACAGAGATGATGGCCAGACGCATCGAGCGCGTGCTGACCACCGACCCGGGTATGGGAATCATTCGCCACGCCGACGCGGGGTACGACGAGGCGAAAGAGTTCGCGAAGAAGGCGGGCGTGAAGGTACCGATGGGACGATAGACAACCTCACTTCTCGCGCGCCCGCAGCCTGAGGTAGTCCCCTGGAAGCATAATCGCAATTCCTGCGATCTTCTTCCCGAAATACGGACCGAAATGCCTAATGTCTCCGGTCAGCAGATGAGTCGCGTCGGCTACCATCGCGGCCAGCAGGATCGGGGCATCCTTTTCAGGCAACGAAACCCCGTGCGGAACTGGACTGGATCCCGCCTCAAACATATGAATCAATCCGGAAAGCCTGATGAGTCGCGCTCGTTGCTCGTCATCGCGAAGGTTGATCCTTGCTTCCTCGATGGCATAGCGGGAACTACACAGCGCCACATTCTTGAGCTTCCAGCGGCGGGCATTGGGCTGGTATGCGGCTGAGAAGAGAACGTTGGCATCGAGGAACAGCCGGTCCATTTAGGCAGGTCGCCGATGCGGAATCGAATCGGGATCGAGGCCCAGCTTCCGAACCTCTCTTCGGGCCTTGCGGTAATCGGCGTCGTCGAGAGCGTTGGACAGCAGGAACTCGGCTTTGCGCTGGGGGGTATATCGTTCGACGGGGACAACCACCGCGGGGCGAATGAGGATGCCGTCGTCGGTCTCCTCGGCAGTCACAATGCTGCCTTCTTCGATACCAAACCGCTTGCGCAACTTCGCGGGCACAACGACCGCGCCTCGTTTCCCGACTCTTGCCGATTGCATGACGTTAACTCCGACTCTCTGTATGTCTGATTATACTGTATGCCCGATATTCAGGCACACGCCCCCCGCACCTCCCCGGCTATCATCCATCGTCGGCTGCTACACTGCACTTGCGTGAGCCCAGCCCTAAAACCGACGCACAGACTCCAGTCTTCGCTGCTGCTGGTCAACATCGGCCAGATCCTCACTCTGCGGTCTGCGTCTCTTAAACCTGGCCCACGCCGCGGTTCAGACCTCAGAGAGCTTGGCATCATCAAAGATGGCGCTGTCCTCTGCATCGGCGGAAAAATCGTCTCTGTCGGCACGACCATTGACGCTCTCCGCGACCCGTGGCTCAAGAAGAACCGGCGCAAAATCACCGAGATCGATTGCGCCGGCAAGGTAGTGCTTCCCGGCTTTGTCGATTCGCACACCCATCCGGTCTTTGCCATCCCGCGCCTTGTGGATTTCGAAAAGCGCATCGAAGGCGCTTCTTATGAAGACATCGCGGCGGCCGGCGGAGGCATTCGCTCAAGCCTGGAAGTAGTACGCAAGGCGGCAAGACCGGCCCTGTCCGCCAAAGTTCTGACCGCACTCTGGGACATGACGGCGCACGGCACCACCACGGTCGAGGCCAAGTCTGGCTATGGTCTGACTGTCGCATCGGAACTGAAGTCGCTCGCAGCGATTCGCGAGGCAGGGTCCCGCTGGCCCGGAACTGTGGTCGCTACCCTGCTCGGAGCGCATGTGATTCCGAAAGAATTCCAGGGTCGCTCCCAAGAATATGTTGAGGCGGTTTGCAAGGAGATGATCCCGCAGGCGGCGAGGCGAAGGCTAGCCCAGTTCGTGGACGTCTTCTGCGACAAAGGCGCGTTTACTCCTGGAGAAACGGAGCAAATTTTCTCGGTCGCAGAAAAACATGGGCTGAGCGTTCGCGCCCACATGGGCCAGCTTTCGGAGACCACTCTTCAGCCGTTCTTACGCTTCCACCCAGCTTCCTTCGACCACATGGACCATGTGAACGAAGACGACATCCCGCAACTGGCCAAGGCCAATACCATAGCCACGCTGGTGCCCGGAGCGAATTATTTCCTCGGCCTGAAGGACTATCCCGACGCGCGTCGCTTGATTGATGCGGGCGTGCCGGTCGCTTTAGCAACAGACTACAATCCCGGCACATCACCGACGCTGAGCATGCCGATGGCGATGTCGCTAGCATGCACGCACATGAAGATGTCGCCCTCAGAGGCCATCGCCGCCGCGACGATCAATGGAGCGTGGGCCCTACGCCTTGCCGGCCGCAAGGGCAGCATCGAGCCTGGCAAAGACGCAGACTTGGCGATCTTTGCCGTTGGCGACTATCGCGAAATCCCATACTGGTTCGGAACCAATCACTGCGCGATGACAGTCTTGAACGGCGTGGTAACCTCCCGCCCCTGAGCGAAGGTGCTTACGGCATCACAGGCAGCACCAGGTGCGAAGGCATCGTCGCCGAGCAGTAAATGCGCTGTGTGGCTGGTACGAAGTCGGACGCTTCCGCTTTGTAGATACTCGGCACAAACTTTTGTGGATTGCGGTCGATCACCGGAAACCACGTCGACTGAATCTGCACCATAATGCGGTGTCCTTTCAGAAAAACATGATCGTGATCGCGTAGCGGAATGTTCCACTCTGTCGGCTTGTTGGACGTGAGCGGTTGTGGCTTCTCGTAGCTCGCGAGATAGCGGCCACGCCGTACTTCCATGGCAATCGGCAGTTCGTAGCCGTTGAGCGATTGCGCGTATTGCCCGGGCTTCGGTCCAGCGCCAGGATCCCAGTCGTGTTTCTGCGCGTTCTCGGGATACACATCGATCAGTTTCACAACAAAATCGCTGTCTGTGCCCGAAGTCGAAGCGAAAAGATTCGCGGCCAATGTACCCGTTACCGTCAGGTCGTGATCGAGTGGCTGGCTGACAAAACTAAGAACATCAGGCCGGTGATCGACGAATCTCTGGTCCGCAACCTCCCAGGTTCGCCAGTCGCCTCCGGGATACGTCGGCGAGATCGGACGCTGCCGGTACGGCACCGGATTCGCCGGATCGGAGACGTACTCGCCATAAGCGCTGGCCGTATCCGGCGCACTGAATGAAAGCGTACCGTCGGCGTGCAAATAAAAGTTGGTAGCCTTTGCTTCCTTCGGCGGCCAAACGCTGTAAGTGTGCCAGGTATTTGATCCACTCTGAAAGGTGCTGGCCTGCCATGCCGGCTTCTCACCATCTCCGTGGAGATAAAAGCGGAAAAATGGCGCTTCGATGTGTTCGCGAAATTCACGCGCCGTTTCGTGCCCGCCGAACGGAACTATGCCTATCGCCTCTCCCTTCGGAGCCTGCCATTCACCGTGAAACCAGGGCCCGGCCACAATGAAATTCGTGTGCCCGGGATCGCTCTCTTCAGCGTGCCGGAAAATCTGCCATGGCCCCCAAGGATCCTCCTGATCCCAGAATCCGGCCACGTTCAGATTGGGCACAGTCGAGGAGTGAAGTTGTCTCACCCACGCTTCCCTCTTCCAGAACTCGTCGTAGTCCGGATGGTCGATGGTCGAGTTCCAGTAAGGAATGGAGCCGTGAAGATATTTTGCATTGATATTCGCGAGCGGCCCTAAGTCGAGATACCACTGGTAAGTGTCGTAGGTCTCGAAATCGAAATGCGTATTTTTGTTTTTGTCCGCCTGCTCCATGACGGCGTATTCAAAGTCGTAGCTCTCGCGCAGCGCGCCGTAGCGATGGTCGTCGTCGTTCATCCACTGGTCGACCGGAGAAGCCTGCTCGCTGATGGCCTTCAGCGCCGGATGCGGATGCAGCAGCGTGAGCGCCGTGGTGAGCCCATCATAGGAGACTCCGTACATGCCCACCTTGCCGTTGTTGTTGGGAACATTTTTCACCAGCCAGTCGATCGAATCATAGGCATCGGTGGTGTCGTTGGTGGCCTTCGGGTCGTTCAGATCAACCCATGAAGATAGGTTGAAGACTCCCTCCGACTTGAACCGCCCGCGCAGATTCTGGATGACAAAAATGTAGCCGTCCTGTGCGAGCTCCTTCATGGAAGTAGGCATCTGCTCCGGAGCTTTCTCCGGGACACCGTACGGCGTGCGACGAAACAGAATCGGCAGCGGCCCGTGCTTATCGATGGGAGTCAGGATCACCGTCTGCAGATGAACTCCGTCGCGCACGGGCACCATGACTTCTTCGAACTTGAAGATCGGCTTGGGCGGCGCCTGCTGATTTCCCTGCGCCACCGCGAAGAATGCTACCAACAGGATGAGAATAGAAGGCAGGATCGAAGCACACACCAGTCTTCCTCCAGGCAGTTGTTAAACTGAAAGCTGCGGGCGAAGTATATCAACCCAAGTTAGACTGGAAAAGTTGCCACTGGGCGCTGAAGCGCGGATTATTTTGAGGGATCTAGCGTCCTGTAACAAGAGGTTCATCGAATAATTGCAAGATTCTTTCCTGGAACCAACGATAAGCGCCCTCAGGGGCTTAAAGCCCGAATTATCAACGCTGCGCTTTCGGCGCGGCTCGAAGCCGCGCCCTTTCAAAGCGCTCTGACTTATGTCGCGAACCTCTGTTACAGGACACCAGCGGCGCGGTTCGAAGGCCGCGCCCTTTCAAACCAGACTCATACTCATTTCGAACCTTCCAGAAAGAGAGAGCAATCATGAGCACGAGCAAAGGCTACGCCGCAATGTCCGCCAAGGCGCCGCTGGCGCCCTACACCTTCGAACGCCGCGAACCGCGGGAGCACGATGTCCTCATCGCCATCAAGTATTGCGGGATTTGTCACTCCGATATTCACCAGTCTCGCGACGGATGGAGCGATTACCTGGAAGAGTCAATCTTCCCCATGGTCCCCGGACACGAGATTGCCGGGGTGGTGACGGCGGTCGGCGCCCAAGTTACGAAATACAAAGTGGGAGACAAGGTTGGCGTCGGCTGCTTTGTCGATTCATGTCGGACGTGCGCCCAGTGTAAGCGCGGCCTCGAGCAATACTGCAGCGTTCGTCCCGTATGGACATACAACGCCCGAGACTATGACGGCGTGCCGACCTACGGAGGGTACTCCGATCGAATCGTAGTCGACGAAAACTACGTGCTGCGCATGCCGGAGAACCTGCCGCTCGACGCCTGTGCCCCGCTCCTCTGCGCCGGCATTACGCTGTACTCGCCGCTCCGGCATTGGCAGGCCGGCCCCGGCAAAAATGTTGCGATCATCGGATTGGGCGGCCTTGGACACATGGGTGTCAAACTGGCCCACGCTCTCGGCGCAGAAGTGACCGTTTTGAGCCACTCCTTGAAGAAACAAGCGGACGGCAAACGCCTGGGCGCCACTCATTTCTACGCCACTTCTGCCCCGGAGACCTTCACCAAGCTCCAAGGCACTTTCGATTTGATCATCAATACCGTGTCAGCCGAAATGGACTGGAACGAATATCTCGCGTTATTGAAACTCGACGGAACCATGGTGGTCGTGGGACTGCCGGAGAAGAATATTCCGATCGGAGCGTTTGCTCTGACGGGTGGACGCAGGAGTCTGGCGGGTTCCCAGATTGGCGGCATCCAGGAGACGCAGGAGATGCTTGATTTCTGCGCCCAGCACGGCGTCGCCTGCGACATCGAGGTTATCCCGATTCAGAAGGTGAACGAAGCCTACGAGCGCGTTGTGAACGGCGACGTGCGGTATCGCTTCGTGATCGACATGGCATCGCTCTAGGGCGCTTCCCCGGTATCTGGACAGTTAACGTGGTACGTGGGGTTGAGCATCGTCGCGGGTTGTGGGTTAGGCTGTGAACCCGCTCACAGTGGGGAGCAAACTGCGACTGGAGTCGATCGATGACGCCGGAGACGGCGGCCCTAGTTAGAAGATCCTGCCGATAGAGAAGTTCACTCGGCTCTGTCCGGTCGGGCTCACACTGCCGGCCAGTGCGACCGGACCGACGATGGTGTCCGCAATCACGCCGAGGTTGAATGTGCCGCGCACAACCACCGGTCCCGGAGCGCCGTCGGCAACTCCAAACGCACTGCCTGCCTCATACCACCCGCCCCAGTAGATCTTTCCTCCCACGAACTGCGGCAGACGGTAAAATTCGCGGCGGAATCCCAGCGACGCATAGGCGTAGTGGTTGCCCAGAAATTGCTGCGGAAGATAAGCTCCCAGGCGGAAGGGCCCTCCCAGAGCGAACACCTGAAACGGCCCTGCAGAACCGCGAAAGGTGGTCCCGCCCGAGGCGACCAGGAACAGCGACGTCTTTGCTCCGACTGGAACGAAGCTGGAAGTCTGCAGGTCCAGTTGCCCGATGGGATGCGCCAGCCCCGGACTCTGCAGCACACGCGAAATTGTCGCCATCACGCGCGTCCCTCGGTTCGGCACTGAGGGACTATCCAGCCCGTCCCAGACATAGCGGGCGCGGAACTCGCCCGTACTACCGCTGATGATGGGCAGTCCCGCGCTGCCAATCAAGGGACTCAGTTTGCCCTTGAAGATCTCATAGCCGAAACGAAATTCGCTGCGCCGCCCCGAATCGTAACCGATGTCGAATCCGCCTCCGGCCCGCTCGTCGCCAAAGACCGCAACTCGCGTCAACCCGCTAAACGAATTACGTGCCAGTTTGGACGCAAATGCATAGGGAGCGACGAAGAATCGCGACCCGGCCACCGGTTGGTAGAACTCGCTGGCGGCCAGATTGCTCGATCCAAACAGCAGATCATTTCTCCATTCGCCTCCGTGATGCGCGATATCCATGAAGGTCACGCGCGCGCCGGCCGAGAAATCAAATGCGGCCACTCCCGAGTCTTCAACGTTGACCGCCAGATCCAAAAACGGCGGACCGTACGATTTCTCGTGCGTTGTGACCAGCACTCCCGGGACTCCGCTCTGCGTGAATCCCTCGTAGCCCAGACGATCGAACTCGCCCTCTCCCGCGATGCGAGTCAACTGGGTATCGAACTTGTCGAGATTGAGCGGTCCATTGATCACCTTGCTGAGCCGGTGCTCGATTCTGTGGTCGGTGTCCGGGTCCGCGCCCGTAACTTTGATGGCCTCCACCTTCGTCGGCGGATGATGTCTCCGGGCCTTGCGGTCAGCGAGATACTCTTGCCACGCCACCGGATCCTCAATGGCATAGCGCAGCAAGGCCGCGGACTGGCTGGCTGCGGTCTTGTAACCAAGCTGGGTGAGCGCTTCGACCCGATCATAGTCAGACAAAGAGAACCCGTTTGTATCCACGCTCACCGTGGTTTGCGCCAGCGCTAATGACCTACGCTCATTCTGCGTAATCATCACATCCACGGCCCGGGAGAGCACGCCTGTGATCGTCTCCAACTGAGCGCGGTCGCCCGGCGGGAGGCGCAATTCCACCGCGATCACTTCATCTGCCCCCATGTCGCGGACGGTCTCGACCGGGATGTTTTGCACCATGCCGCCATCCGCCAGCACCCTGCCATTGAGTTCCACCAGGGTAAACACACCGGGAATGGCCATGGACGCGCGCACCGCTTGAGCCAGCGACCCGTCGTGCAACACCACGCCCTGGCCGCTAAGCATGTCGGTGGCTACGCAGCGGAAGGGGATGGGCAGATCGTCAAAGCTTGCGACGTCGGACTCCGGATAAGCAATGCGATCCAGCAGAAGGCCCACGCCTTGCCCGGCATTGAAGCCATTGGGCCCACTCAACCCGTGTTTCAGGCCGAGCGGAGCATCGATCAGGAAATTGCGACGGTCCTGTTTACGGCGATATGACTGATCGCCATATGTAGGTCCCGGAAGGAAGGCGCGGTCCCAGTCGATTTTCTTCGCGAACTCCTCGATTTCCGCCGGAGACATGCCAGTCGCGTACATCGCACCAATGATGCTGCCTATACTGGTTCCAGCAATCCGATCAACCGGAATGTGATTCTCCTCCATCCACTGAACCACGCCGATTTCCGCCAGACCGAGCGCTCCACCGCCGCTGAGTGCCAGGCCAATCCGCGGCCGATGAGTTTGGGTCCGCGGCTGCCCCGCCGCGACCGCCATCTGTGTGAGTACGTGGGTGTCCTGCGAGAAGACCGAAGGCGGAAGAGAGGCACTCAGCAGAAAGATCCAAGTCAACGAAATGCAGAATGCAGGGCGTTGAGATATTCCCATCATTTGCTCCTGGTGTACGGGAAGCCGGTCACGTCTCGAAGCGCGGGTGCAAGCGGATAAGAAAAAAGGTTAGCAGGTTCCTGCAACCTGGATCAGAACCGAAAGTCGTCGATTCGTTCAAATTCCCGTACAGATGGCGGATTTGGGTTATTACCTCTTGACGCGGAAGACCAGCGGATGCATAATCTGGGGCCACGTTGTTGCTTGCCCTGGCAGCCGTCCCCCCAACGCTAGGAGCTCGCGGGCCCTGTTAAAAACTCAAAAACTTCACTGGAGTTCAACGAGCTCGGGGTACCGCTGTTTCATGTACCCCTCAAGGAGACCACATGAAAATTACCAAGCTGTTGGTGACCTGCATCTGCTGCCTCACGATCGTATCAACGGTCTGGGGTCAATCGGCGAGTAGCCAGTCTAAATCTGGCATCCTGGGATATCTGGATCCGCACACCGGAGCATTCCGGCCCATCGCTCCACCCGTAGACGACAGTGCTGCGGTTGAGCCTCCCGCGCTGGTCACTTTCACGGGGACAATCACTGTGACGATCACCGTTACCCTCAAAACGGCTGGCATCACCACTGTCTACTGCTCGGCAGACACGTCAGTGGACGATGCCTTTACGACCACCACCCCGCGCATCTTTGCTGAGCAAGATACTGTACTCGCGACCGGGACTGGGAGCACGAGAACATGTAAGCTCTCGATACCTTACTCCTGGGGGCTGGCAACCCAAGCCAGTGATAGCATGACGACCGACTACACTGTCACCGGCTCCGGGTCAACTACAACCACGCCTCCGCTTCGCAGCAGCAGTCTCAGTCCGGTGGACACCAGGAAGGTTCCGGCAAATGGCGCAATCACTGCTCTGACAGCCAAAGTCACTCTCTAAAGCATTGCGAATCGTGAAGCGCAAAGACTATGAAAATCTCAACGTTGTTGATTTGCATAAGCTGCTTTTTGACCGTGCCGGCGGCTAATGGGCAAACCGGATCCGTTCACACCAGATCTGATCAGACCCAGTCTGGCATCCCGGGGTACCTCAATCCGCGCACGCGAACGTTCCATCCTTTGGCTCAGGCGGCTGACAGCTTATCACAGCCTCTGGCATTGACCACGTTCACGGGCACGATAAAATTAACCATCACCATTACTGTAAAGTCCGCAGGCATAACCAAGATCAATTGCTTTGCTCTGGTGGACACAGAGGATGCCGCTCTGCTGGGCAGCCCGCGTTCCATTAGCGAATTCGATATCGTGGCAGCCACCGGAACTGGAACTACCAGGACTTGTACTATATCGGTACCTTACTCCTGGAGCCTTGCGACCCAGTCCAGTGACACCATGAGCACCAGCTACGAAGTTAGCAATAACCTGCTGCTTCTGACCACTGCACCACCAGATCGGACCAGTCTTCTCGTTCCGCTGGATACCAGGAAGATTCCGGCAAATGGAACGATAACTACGTTGACGGCTAACGTCACCATGTAGCCGGCGGCGAGTCCGAAAATCTCAGGCGGCAAAACTGCGGCGGGTCCGAACATGGCCCGCCCTTTTTCTTTCTGACTCTCAGGCGAAGGATCCGTTGCGGATTCGTAGTTTCCGGGTTCAGCCGGGATCTTTCACACTCTGGGCCGGTGATGCAAGCTGTGCCGATCGTGCCTCATTCACCACATTGTGAATGGCCTCGATGACAAGATCCGGCCGGTCCAACTGAACATAATGCGAACTGCCCTTCGCGATGGTCTGGGTTCCCCGCGTCGACAGATGTGCCAGTTCCTCCTGCATCTTTTCCCACGCCTCGTTCGTAGGTTTGGCCAGATCGGCGGGAAGCTCGTTTAGAGGTTTGTCGGGATCGTGCGATAACACCGCGAGTGGCAGGTCCCCGAGTGGGCCTGTCGCCGCTGTCAGCGCGGCGCTCTGCGGTATCGCCTTCATCTCAGCTACGGATTCGCGCGCATGGTGAAAGTTACAGTCGGCCGCGCGCTCCACTGCTTCTTCGTCGCACAATCCCAGCAGCCGTGGAACTCCGAAGGGCATCGTGTATTCCAGAAATTCAGCTTCCCGCCGCCAGCTACCCTCCAGATTCTTCACCTCAGGCGGAAACCGATTCTCCTGGTCCGGATGAGAAGCGTCCACCAGGACCATTCCGGCAACTTCGCTCCGGTATAGGCTCGCGTAGAGGCGCACATCAAATCCGCCCATCGAATGGCCAACCAGAACGTAAGGCGCTGTGACTCCCGCTGCCTGCAACAGAGCATGAAGTTCCTTGGCGATGACGTCGCTGGTGCGCGGAAGTGGGCTGGGATCGCTATATCCCAGTCCCGCGCGGTCGTAGGAACAGACGCGGGTGAAGGTTGCAATCTGTGGCTGCACCTTGCGCCAGGACAAGAACGAGTCGCCGAGACCCGAGTCCAGTATGACTGCGGGACTTCCCTCCCCCGTGCAGTCAATGTGCATTCGGCGCCCGCCGACATCCACCAACCGGCCAGCCATGGCGTTGAAACGCCGGTCGCGAGCCTCGCAAATGTTTTCGTACAGGAATCCTGCAATGGCAAGGACCACAACTAACGTCATCGCCCCGAGCGCGATGCGGCGCAGCCACCAGCGGCCCGGCACGAGTGCAGTCGGCGTCTCGGTCATCGGTACAAGGAAGCGGAGCGAACCTGAAATCTCGGCGCGAGACCGAGCCCGGTTGCACGCATTTTACATGACCGGAGGCTCGGTAATGCCCATGACGTCGAGAGTCCGAATCAACTCGCGGCGAACCACGGCCACAGTAGCCAGCAGAAACTGCTTCCGCTTCTCGTCCGGCTCGCTAAGGATGGGATGCCGATGGTAAAACGTGTTGAACAGTTGCGCCAGTTGGAACACGTGCTTGGCCAGGTACGCCGGCTCGGTGGTCGCGATGCACTGATCGATCACGTACGAAGTCTTGGATGAGGTGAGCCAGAGTTCCCAGATTTCGTTAGCTTCATTTCCAGCCAAATATTTCCCGAAGTCCGCATGCGAGACGTTACCAGCAACGTCTCTACAGAATGACTCGGGATCAATGCCCGCCTTCCTGAAGATGCTGGTGGCGCGGACTACAGCATATTGCGCGTACGGCCCAGTCTCGCCCTCGAAACTGAGTGCTTCCCTGAAGTCGAAGGCGATTACTGACTGTTTGGTGTACTTGAGCATGAAGTAGCGCAGCGCGCCGATGGCGATCTGCGTTGCAATCGAAAGGCGCTCGCCGTCGTCGAGTTGCGGATGGCGGGAATCGACTTCGTTCCTGGCCGACGCGATGAGTTGATCCAGCAAGTCATCGGCCTTCACTCCGAAGCCCTTGCGTCCGCTGACCTCGATGTAGGAGCGCGCCTTGTCCTCTTCGCTGAGCGTATAGCCCATTTCGGCCGCGCACCGAGGAGTAAGCGCGACCATCTCGTAGGAAAAATGCGTATAGCGATCGGCGGCCTCGTCGTGCCCCAGCCCGCGGAGCGCTTCGATCACCGTGTTCTGAGCTTCAGCCTGACGCGCATCAATGACGTTATAGATTTCCGCCACGTCTCCGAAGTGGGGGTGATCCTTCTCTCCGTCGGTCGCGGAAATCCAGCATTCATGCTGGTTCGGATAGCGGTAAAACCTGCGATAACCGAAGTCGCGTCCCAGCAGCCCGAACTTCCACATGTGGTACGCGATGTCCTTGCCCACGTAACCGACGGTGCCGTTGGAACGGACGATTACTTTTTGATCTTCCTCGGTAATCTTGCCTTCTGCGTTCTCGGTTTCGTCTGTGGTTAATGCGGGCTGCCTTGTCCCAGCCCGCCGCATCACCCAACAGCCTTTGTTTTTGCCTTCGCTCTCGAAGGTGAGCACACCACTCTCTTTCAGCTTGGTGAACGCCGCATCCCAGAAATGCAAGTGCAGAATTTCGCTTTCGCGCGGCAGAAAGTCGTACTCAATCTCCAACCGCTCCATGGTCTCCAGATGCCGGCGCAGCACCGCAGTTGAGATCAGCTCGGCGATGCCTGCGGTCTCATTGTTCCCCTCTTCTACCGCGTGCAGTACAGCTGCGCGCGCCTGCAGGTTCTGCTTGTCCTCGGCGTACCATTGCGAGACCCGGGCATACAAATCCCAGCAGTAGTAATCGAACCGCGGCTGACCGGCGAGCGCTTCAATTTCGGTGCGCGACTTTTTTTCAATGTGCGCGAACCCCACCACCACATCCGCGACCTGCACCCCGGTGTTGTCGATGTAGTTCTGCACGTCCACTTCCCTGCCCGCGAAGCGCAGCAACCGCACGAATGTATCGCCCAGGATCGCGTTGCGCAGATGCCCGATGTGAGCCGCTTTGTTCGGGTTGATGCTCGAGTGCTCGACGAGAACCTTTCCCGGCAGAATCTCGGCGCTCGGTTTCTCGTCAGCAGCAATCGCGCCTGCCAGCCAGGACCGGTCGATCCTCACATTTAGATAGCCCGGAGGAGCAACCTGCATTCCAGCGATACCCTCGATGGCTCCGATTTCTGCGCGGATGGCCTCGGCGATCTTCAGCGGCGCCGACCGCAGAGGCTTGGCAAAAGGGAAAATCGGGATGGCAAAGTCCCCAAGCTCCACCTTCGGAGGCTGCTCAACAACCACGTTCGGCAAAGCGACGCCCGGATAACGGCGCTGCAAACACTCCAGCACACGCTGGGCGAGACGGTGTTCGAGATGACGGTACAAGGACTCCCTCTAAGCTATTGAAGAAACAGTGATTTTAGCAGAGCGGGCGAGCGGCGCACGTTTGACGCCAGAATGCCGCCTTCCCTATGATGAAAGTTTCGTCGTTGGTCGATGGTCGTTAGTCGTTGGTCGCTCCGTTTTAGGCCGGGGCAGTGGGTGTTCGCCAAGGACCAAGGACTAACGACCAACGACGTTTTTCACTATGCGCATCGCCTACCTAGAATGTTTTTCCGGCATCAGCGGCGACATGTTCCTTGGCGCCTTGGTGGACGCCGGAGTTCCGCCGCGACTGCTGGAAGAGACGGTCGCGGCGCTCGACGTGGGTGCGCGGCTTGAAATTTCGCGTGTCGTCCGTAGCGGAATTTCAGCCACCAAAGTCGATGTGTATGTTGGCGATGAAAAAGATCTGCCGCGCGAAGAATATTGGGCGCAGAAAAGTGTGGCGCGGACGCCCTCGCCTGGGCAAACTCAACCCCGTCACGATCATGACGAGGAGCACGAACATCATGGTCACAAACACGGCCACGGGCACACTCCCGCGGACGCCGTTTCGCGGGCGGGAGCGCCCGCGCCACACACGCACGGACGCGGCTTGACCGAGATTCGCGAAATCATCGGCAAGGCTGCTATCAGCGGCCACGCAAAGAAGTATGCCATCGCGATCTTCGAGGCTCTCGGCGAGGCCGAGGCTAAGATTCACAACGTCCCAGTCGACCAGGTTCACTTTCACGAGGTCGGCGCAGTGGACGCCATGGTTGACATCGTCTGCGCCGCGGTAGGGGCTGAGTCTCTCGGGGTAAATGAATTCGTGTGCTCGCCATTGAATGTCGGCGGCGGAACGGTCGAGTGTGCCCACGGCAAATTTCCAATCCCGGCTCCAGCCACAGTAGAGTTGCTCAAGGACGCGCCGGTGTACTCGTCCGGCGTGCAGGCTGAGCTAGTCACGCCCACGGGCGCGGCGATCGTGAAGACGCTGGCGCGCCGCTTCTCTGCTTTCCCCGAGATGAAGATCGAAAAATCCGGATATGGCGCAGGCTCGCGTGAGTTTCCCGGGCTGCCGAATGTCTTCCGTCTGACCGTCGGCGAAATTGTCATGTCCCTTGCTGCCAAAACCGCATCTGAGACTGTCACCGTGCTGGAAGCAAATCTGGACGACTTGAATCCCCAGGTCTTCGGCTATGTGATGGACCGTCTGCTCGAAGAGGGCGCGCTCGACGCTTTCGGAATGCCGGTGCAGATGAAAAAGAATCGCCCCGGCACCCTGCTGACCGCATTGTGCAAACCTGAAGACGCGAATAAGCTGGCGCAGCTGATCTTTACCGAGACGACGACCCTTGGCGTCCGGCGCCGTGATGAGGTTCGTCAGACACTCTCGAGGCGCTGGGAAAATGTTCGCACCCAGTGGGGCGAGGTCCGCATCAAGATTGCCAGCATGAACGGCACAGTCACCAACTACGCCCCGGAATACGAAGATTGCCGCCGCATCGCCGCCGAACACCACGTCCCCCTGAAGACTGTGATGCAGGAAGCGACACGCGCATACACAGGCTGCGATCGCAAATAGGAATCCAGTGAGATCCAGATGCCCCGCGAAAAGATCAGCGACGTTCAGTCCAGCTACGATAAGGTCGCGGACGAGTATGCCCGGCACGTCTACGATGAACTGCAGCACAAACCGCTGGACCGCGGTTTGCTCGACCGGTTTGCCGACAGCCTACGCAATGCGGGCATTGCCTGCGATCTCGGTTGCGGCCCCGGGCACATTGCGCGGTATCTGCAGGGGCGCGGAATCCAGGTCTGCGGCATGGATCTATCGCAGCGGATGATTGAGCAGGCCCGACGTTTGAATCCCGGCATCGAGTTCAAACAGGGAGACATGCGAGCCCTTCCCGTGAAAGACAACACATGGGCCGGCATCGCGGCATTTTATGCGATCGTAAACCTCTCCGCGGGCGAGGTCGCTCAGGCTCTGCGCGAGATGATGCGCGTCCTCATGCCAGGTGGGCGGCTCTTGCTGAGCTTCCACACGGGCGAAGATACGTCGCAGGTGGAGAAAGAGCTTTGGGGGCATGAGATCGCACTCGGGACCAACTTCTTTCGCGTGAGCACCATAGCGGGCCACATTGGCGATGCTGGATTCGAGATCGAAGAAATTATCGAGCGCGGGCCCTACGCCCCCGACGTTGAATACCAGAGCCGGCGCGCTTACATTTTTGCGCAAAAACCAATAACAACGACGAAATCCGCATGACCAGAAAGTTCTACATCACGACCCCCATCTATTACGTGAACGCGCGTCCGCACATTGGCCACGCCTACACCACCATCGCCTGCGACACGGTAGCGCGCCGCCAGCGGATGCTCGGCGCCGATACCTTCTTCCTCACCGGCACCGACGAGCATGGGCAAAAAATCGAGCGCGCCGCGCAGGCCGCCGGCAAGACGCCCCAGCAGTACGCCGACGAAATCTCGGGGGAGTTCCGCAACCTTTGGAAGCGGATGGGCATTTCCAACGACGACTTCATCCGCACCACCGAAGAGCGTCACACAAAGCGCTTGCAGGAACTGTTCCGCCGCATTCGCGACAACGGCTACATTTACAAAGGCACATATACCGGGCAGTACTGCGTCTCCGATGAACTCTATGTGGACGGCGCTCAGCCGGGTGATCCCTGCCCCCTTTGCGGCCGTATCACCGAAACCGTCCACGAGGATAACTACTTCTTCAAGCTGTCGGCCTTTCAGGACAAGCTTCTGGAACTTTACGCGAATCCGGAGTTCATCCGTCCCGAGACCCGCCGCAATGAAGTCATTTCGTTTGTCCGCTCCGGCCTGCGCGATCAGTCGATCAGTCGCTCGACGTTCTCCTGGGGCGTCCCCGTTCCAGACGATCCCGGACACGTGATCTACGTTTGGTTCGATGCTCTTGCCAACTACATCACCGCGATCGGTTACGGTTCCACTCACGCCGGGGCCCAGGAAGCGTTCAAAAAGTATTGGCCCGCCGACGTGCACATGATCGGCAAAGAAATCGTTCGCTTCCACTGCGTGTACTGGCCCGCGTTTCTGCTGGCGGCAGGCCTGCCCGTGCCCAAAGCCATCGTCGCCCATGGCTGGCTGCTGTTCGAAGAGAACAAGATGTCGAAGTCGCGCGGCAACATCGTCCGCACCGAAACTATCCTCGATGTTCTGGGCGCCGACGCTCTGCGCTACTTCCTGCTGCGCGAGGTTGTGTTTGGGCAGGACGGCTCGTTTTCCTTCGATGCGCTCGTGCAGCGCTACAACTCCGACCTCGCCAATGGTCTGGGAAATCTTGCCAGCCGCACGCTGACGATGATCAACCGCTACTTCAAGGGCGAGGTGCCGTATCCGTCGCCCGCGGCGTCGAAGACCGCCGCCGATGGCGCGATTGCCGAGACAGCGCGCAAGACGATCCGGGAATTTGGCGCGCTGTTCGATCAATTCCAGTTTTCCCGCGCACTCGAAGCGGCGTGGGGCCTGGTGGCCGCGGTCGACAAGTACATCGTCGAGAATGAGCCCTGGTCTCTAGGCGAGAAGCAGGACGATGAAAGCCGGGCGCGCCTGGCCACGGTGCTCTACACCTCGGCCGAGGCCCTGCGCATTGCCACTGCCCTGGCGCACCCGGTCATTCCGGATGCTACTGCGAAAATCTGGACGCAGATGGGTCTCGGGGACATTAAGAAACTTGCGTTGACTGAGTTGGCGTGGGGGCAGTTACACCTGGGCACCAAGTTGGGCGAAGTGAGCCCGGTTTTCCCGCGGGCGGATAAAAGCGCCGTCGAAAGGATGCAGCAGATGGAAGATCAGCACCGAGGTCCTGTGGTGGAGGAGGACAAGCAACCTTCGCCTCCTGCTCCCGCACCGGCACCAGCAAACGCTCAGCCCGCAACGATTCCTGCGCCTGCCGCGCCAACCGACGGCGCAAAAATCAGCATCGACGACTTCGCCAAGATCGAACTGCGAGTCGGCGTCGTCAAGGTGGCCGAGCGCGTGCCCAAAGCCGACAAACTCCTGCGCCTCGAAATCGACATTGGGACCGAAGTCCGCCAGGTCGTAGCTGGAATCGCCGAAGCCTACGCACCCGAAACCTTGATCGGCCGCAAGGTGGTGATCGTGGCCAACCTGGCTCCCCGCAAGCTGCGCGGATTGGAGTCGAATGGCATGATTGTGGCAGCCTCGCTGGAAGGCGGAAAACCGGTATTGGCAGGCTTTTTGGAGGATGTTCCGGTAGGTGCGAGGCTCAAGTAGGCAAAGAAAACCAGCCGAGCTTTCGCTCGGCCGCACAGCCGAGGGCGGCTGTGCCCACATAATCAGTGCCGCCCTCGGTTTTTGCAAACGACTAACGGCTAGCGACCAACGACCATGTTCGTCGACTCCCACGCCCATCTCGATGGCAGACAGTTTGCGGCCGATCGCGAGCAGGTCATCTCCCGCGCGCGCGAAGCCGGAGTCCGTAACATCGTCGCCATCGGCAACGGTGACGGCCCCGCCAACTTCGACTGCGGCATTCAATTGGCCGAGAAGTATGACTTCATGTACGCGACGATCGGCATCCATCCCCATGAAGCCCGCCTGGCCGATCAGGCCGCCTTTGACCGAATGCACCAACTGGCGCGGCATCCCAAGATCATCGCCTGGGGAGAGATCGGGCTCGACTACTTCTACGACCATTCTCCTCGCGAGACGCAGCAGCAGGTTTTCACCAAACAAATGGAATTGGCGGCTGCGGTCAAGCTGCCTATCGTGATTCACTGCCGCCCCTCCGATGGCAGCGACAACGCCTGGCAGGACTGCCTCCGTCTCATCGAAAAGCAGTGGGCCCCTCGCGGCCTGGGCGGTATTCTCCACTGCTTCACCGGAAATTGGTCGCAGGCCAAGCACGCCCTCGACATGGGATTCATGATTTCCTTTGCCGGAAACGTCACCTTTCCCAAAGCCCAGCAGATTCGCGACGCGGCTGCGCAGGTTCCCCTCGACCGCATGCTAATCGAAACCGACTCCCCCTATCTGGCGCCAGTGCCACATCGCGGCCAGCGCAATGAACCTGCCTTCGTCAAGCAAACCGCGCGCCAGTTGGGCGAATTGCGCGGCCTCTCGACCGAGGAAATTGGCGAGCGAACTTCCCGTAATTTCTACAATTTTTTCAAATTGGCTGAAATCGCTGAAAGCAAAGTTCCCGCGCTCTGACCGCCGCGCTTCTGTTACTCTCAGGTTAAGATTCCATTGTTTCAGAAAGATTAGAAATATATGCCCGATAACAGTTTCGACGTCGTGAGCAAAATCGACATGCAGGAGGTCTCCAACGCCATTCAGCAGGCGCTCAAGGAGGTCCACACCCGCTTCGATTTAAAAGACTCCAAGTCGAACATCGAACTGGAAAAAGACGCCATCGTCCTGCATTCGGCCGACGAGTACAAACTCAAGGCCGTGAACGACATCCTGCAGCAGAAGCTGGTTAAGCGTGGAGTTTCGCTCAAAGGCCTGACCTATGGCGCTGTAGAACCGGCGGCCGGCGGAACCGCCAAGCGGCGCGTCACCATGCAGCAAGGCATCGCCATCGAGAAGGCTCGAGAGATCGTGAAGCTGGTCAAAGACGCGAAAAAGAAGGCGCAAGCATCGATTCAGGGGGACCTGGTACGCATCAGCGGCAAAGACCGCGACACCTTGCAGGAAACCATTGCGCTGCTGAAGCAACATGATTTTGGAATTGACTTGCAGTTTACGAATTACAGAACGAATTGAGCGCGCCGCCCATCATTAACGGAAAGGAAGTCTTCGATCTGCTGCGGGACGACCTCGTGGCGCTCGAAGACGAGTTCGGCCACGACACGGTTTCCGACGTCCAGGCCATTACCGAAATTGGCGAGTATCTGCGCGGAGGCGGCGGCAAGAGAATCCGCCCGGCCCTGCTGTTGCTCGCTGCCAAGCTGTTCGACTACCAGGGACGCGGCGCCGTCCGCCTGGGTGCGGTGGTTGAGATCATTCACACCGCAACCCTGGTGCACGACGACATCATCGACGAGGCCAAGACTCGCCGCGGACGCCCCGCCGCCAACACCCAATGGGGCAATTCCAAGTGTGTGCTCGCCGGCGACTGGCTCTATATGCAGGCCTTCAAGATCGCGGTGCAGGAACGAAACTTCCGCATTCTCGACGCTCTAATCGAACTCACACAACAGATGGTTGAGGGCGAACTCCTGCAGATGGAAAAGCTGGGCACCCTCATCACCCTCGACGAACACTTCGACCTCATTTTCCGCAAGACGGCGTGCCTGTTCTCGGTCTGCATGCGCCTCGGCGCGATCCTCGGTGGCGCCACCGCCGAGCAGGAGAGAGCTCTCGCCAAGTACGGACACGACCTCGGCATGGCCTTTCAGATCGTGGACGACGTGCTCGACCTGACTGCCTCCGAAGATGTGCTGGGCAAACCCGTGGCTAGCGACCTGCGCGAGGGCAAGGTCACCATGGCTGTGATCCATGCACTGGAGCGCTGCACCCCTGAGGAGCGGAAGAAAATTGAGACCATTCTGCGCGACCGGGCTTTCAATGGCGTGACTCACTCACAGATTCTGCAAATCCTGCAGCGTTACAAGTCTCTGGAATCCGCCACCGCCCGCGCCACACAATACGCGGAATCTGCGCGCAAATCGATTTGCACCTTCCCTGACTCCGAGATCAAGCGCGCCCTGCTTTGGGCCCCCGAGTTCGTAGTGGCCAGAGAGAAGTAGCAACCCGCCTTTAGGCTCCTGGCATCCAAGCCCCAACGGGGTGTCGCCGTTGAAGAACCACTATGTTGATCTGCTGCTGGGAACTCTGCTGGCAGCCGGATGGGGGCTGCTTGCCTGCGGCGGAAGCGGCCGTCACAACGCTCAGTCGTGCCCGCCCCTTGGAGCCACTACCTCAGCCAGCGGATCTCTCGCTTCAGTGGTTGATCCTCTCGTCGCAAGCGAAATGAAGGCGCAAGGACTATTAGGCGCGGCTGTGGCGATCGCCAAGAACGGAACGATTCTCTACACCCAGGGATACGGTTACGCAGACCTCGCCACCTGCCAACCGGTCCAGCCCTCGATGGACTTTCAGATTGGATCGGTCACCAAACAGTTCACTGCGGCGGCAGTGCTGCAATTGCAGAATGCAGGTAAGGTGAACATCGATGATCCGGTGGTCACCTACCTGCCGAGCTACGCATTCGATGCGCGGATCACTCTTCGCATGTTGTTGACGCAAACCTCAGGCCTCCAAAACTATCTTGACTTCCCCGACGTGAGTTCCTGGATCAACGGCGTTTCCGAGCCAACCGTCCTCACCCAGATCGCGCAAGCGCCGCTGATCTTCACACCAGGCACTTACTACGCCTACAGCAACAGCAACTATTTCGTGCTGGGGTCGGTCATCGAGGTTGTCAGTTCTGTAACCTATCCGACCTACATGGCATCGAACATTTTCCAACCGGTGGGATTGAGCCATACCTCGTATTCAGAACCTGCCGACTCTGCATCCCCTTACACGCAGGGACCGAATCCGGGAATCATCCCTGATCCCTCCCTGTTTTTTTCGGCGGGCGCATTGTGGTCGAACGTGCAGGATTTGGCGACCTGGGACGCGGCACTACTGAACGGAAAGGTAATGCCAGCAGCGCTGTTCGCCTTGATGGTGACGCCTTCCGGCCTGCCGATGTATCCGCAGGGCGGCGCTTCTCCGTACGCGATGGGCCTGGTCCGAGACACCCAAGTGGGCCATCCACTTGCCTGGCACAACGGTGAGACCGTCTCGTACACGTCGTTCAACGGCATGTTTCTCGATGATGGCTTTTCCGTGATCGTGCTCACGAATATGCCTGTGAAGGAAGGCACGCCCCTCCTGAACCTCGAGAAGCAACTGATGCAGGGGATCTGCACTTCGTCCGCGACCGCAGGCAATTGCTGACCCGGAGTGCGATAACTTCCCAGACTGCAGCCGCTTACCTTCATGACGGCGGTCACACGACACCGTGATGCAGGCCACAGACATTTTTCTGCTTTCCAGCCAGAATGCGCCCAGTTGGTGGGAGTGTCCGTCAGAGCGGAAGGCTAATGAGACGCACTGGCATGCGTTAGGCTGCGGTCCATCGCAACCTAATCCTCTCCCCCCGGCACCTGAGAAAGGCAGGTCGCTGAGGGACCTGTCCACTGCGGACCGCCATCGACTGGAGACAGCGGCTTCAGTCGAAGCTTTAGACGAAAGGCGCCCTGGTTTTTCGACGCGCCGGCCCGTACAGGGCCGGAGAGACTTCGAGTGTTGGCCCCTGTTTTGCTCGCCCTGAACGGGGAAAGTCCTCCTGAGAGACGCACTCCCCGTTAAGCCGGACGTGTTTCCTTCGGAGACACGTCCGGTTTTGTTTATACTGAACCTTTCTCGGTTTCGAACGAATCTAAGCCCTGTCGCATCAAGGATTTCTGGCCCCACATTCATTATGAATGACCTGTTCTCCACCATGGCTCGCCACGGCTATGCCCTGACTTTCGGGTTGTTGTTCGCGGAAGCGATCGGGCTTCCTCTCCCCGCCGCCATCGCCTTGGTGGGGGCCGGTGCCGCCATCGCCTCGCACACCCTGTGGGGGCCAACTGTGTTGTTATCCGCCGTCCTCGGGCTCCTTATTGGTGACACCGCCCAATTCTGGCTGGGCCGCTACTCGGGTTGGGCCCTGCTGGCTTTCCTCTGCCGCCTCTCCATGAACCCGGAAACTTGCATCCTGCGCTCGGCCGAGTCCTTCTACAAGCGCGGCAAACTGACGCTGGTAGTCGCCAAATTCATTCCCGGGATCAACACCATGGCCGCGCCGCTCGCCGGCAGCATGAAGATGCGTTACAGCCAGTTTCTGCGCCTCGATTTCGCTGGAGCCTTGCTGTACTCGGCGACCTATCTGACGGTGGGGTATCTGTCGCGCGATTTCCTGGCCGCCACCCTGAACAGTCTCCAGTCTGCCGGACGCGCCATGGAGGTCATCCTCCTCGCCGCCGTGGCCGTGTATGCCATCTATCGCATCGCCCAATTCCAGAAATACCGCGAATACGACGTCGTGCCCCGCATCCGGGTCCAGGAACTGGCGGCCCGCCTGGCCTCGGATACAGCGAATCTGGTCCAGATCATCGACGTCCGCAGCCACGGCTACTATGACGTCGGCGCCGAGCGCATCAAAGGCTCCATCCGAATCGAACCCAATAATCTGGAAGAGGAGATCAAGAACCTCCCCAAAGACAAGGACATTTACCTCTACTGCACTTGAGCGCGCGAAGCAACCAGCGCCCGGGTGGCGCACTTACTGCGGGACAAAGGCTTCAACACGTTCGTCATCGTCGGCGGCCTCGCCGCCTGGCGCAAGGCAGGAGAGCCTTTGGAATCCATCCCCAAGGACGATCTGGTAAGGTTGCCGACATTTAGCTAGAGAGTTGCCTTGAAAGGGTGCGCCTTTAAGGCGCGCCGTACGAGGCAACAAAAAGATTTGCGGCTTCAGCCGCTGAGGGAGATTCTCTCAACGGCGCTCAAGTACGTTATCTACGCACCGGGCCTTACGCCCCAAACTGCCGCAAGTGATGATCCATGTGCTTATACATTCCCCGCGCCCATTGTTGCGGTGTAAGCGCGCCAAAGAACGGGTGCGGATGCCGGGTGCACCCCGTCTCCGCACCCTGGTGAAATTGCCGGACCTTTAACCGAAGTTGCTCTTGCTCCCGACCAAAATCCCGCTGATCGGAAACGACCAGCTTCTTGTCGGTAGGATTGTTCTGCGAGAACGGCTTCTCGTTGGTGTAAATCGGCTTCACCAACCGCCCGATCAACCTTCCCAGCAGGATTCGCGGCGGATTGATCCGCCCGGACGCCATGTCGAGCGCCGCCGAACAATGCGCCATCATTTGCGCAACGTCCATTTTTCCCCACTGGCGCTCTGCCGTGGGCTGTAACTTGTCAATGCGCGAGACCACCTCGTCGACCGCCTCTCGCTCAAACAGGTTTTTCATTGCTGCCCTCGTTGTCATTCCTTTTTCACCGGGACGAAATTTTACCACCGCCGAGGGTGCGCAATCCTGCTCCCCACCTTCACAAGCAGAGTACAATTGTGCGGTTTTGCGACGATGACCTTCCCTGCCAGCCGCGAAGAACCCGCTTCGTTAGCGCCGGACGCCAGGTTGCAGCCCGTGGCGCATCCCGCCCATCCCGGCATGAGCCGCGTGCTTCTGCTTCTGACTTTTTCGGTTCTCATCAACTACGTCGACCGCAGCAATTTGTCGATCGCGGCGCCCCTGCTGAAGGACGAACTCGGCCTCACCAACACCCAACTCGGCACGCTGCTGGCGGCGTTCTTCTGGACGTACGCGCTCATGCAAATCCCCGCCGGATGGCTGGTCGATCGCTTCGACGTGAAGTGGGTGTTCGCCGCGGGCTTCTTCATCTGGTCCACCGCAACCGCAGCCACGGGCCTGCTGCACGGGTTTGTCGCGCTGATCGCGGTCCGCGTGATCCTCGGCGTTGGAGAGTCCGTGGCCTTCCCCTCGTATTCGAACATCCTGAGTGCCCGTTTCCCCGAAGCCCGCCGCGGCTTTCCCAACGCGCTCGTGATGGCCGGCCTTTCCCTCGGACCCGCGATCGGCATTATGGTGGGAGGCACGGTAGTCGGGGCCTTTGGTTGGCGTCCCTTCTTCCTAGTTCTGGGCATAGGGGGCTTGCTCTGGCTAGGCCCGTGGTTTGCGTGGATGCCACGCCGACCCTCGCCGTCTGCTTTGGCCCCTTCTCCAGGGATTAGCATCCTCTCGATCCTGCGGCAACGCTCCGCCTGGGGCACCTGCCTCGGACAATTCTCGATCAATTACTTCCTTTACTTCCTGCTGACATGGTTGCCGTCATATCTGAAACGCGGCCGCGGCTTTTCGATGAACGACGTCGCGAAATACGGAGGTCTGCTCTTCCTGATGTCAGCCATCTCCGCGACTGTCTCCGGCAAGCTCGCCGATCGCTGGATCAACGCTGGGGCCACACCGACGATGACGCGCAAAGGCGCCCTCATCCTGGGACACCTCGGAATCGGGGTCTCTCTCGTCCTGACTCCGGTTACGCACGGGCCCCTCTTCACCGTGATGCTTATATTGACCGGAGTCTTTCTGGGAATGAGTGGATGCAACAGTTGGGCCGTCACCCAGACGCTGGCCGGACCTCACGCCGCCGGACGCTGGGCCGGAGTGCAAAACTTCGTCGGCAACATGGCGGGATGGATCGCCCCGATGCTAACCGGTTTCCTGCTCGACCGGACTGGCGAGTTCTATTGGCCGTTCTTCATCACCGCGGCGATGGCCTGGATTGGTGCCGCGTCCTGGGGATTGGTCGTAGGCCCGCTTGAACCTGTCGACTGGGCAAAAGTTCTTCCCCGCCCCAAGATTCTGGCGACCCCTGCCGCCGACTCTCCGCTGCCGTAATACACTGCTATCAATGCCCCAGGAAATTGAGATCAAGTTCCGCGTGTCCGATTTGCGTGCCCTCCGCCGCAAACTCAGCGCGGCCGGATTTCGACTTGTCACGCGCCGCACACACGAACTGAACACGCTCTACGACCTGCCCGGAGAAGTCCTGCGCTCCAGGAACAAACTCCTGCGCATCCGCAAATACGGTTCGGCCTGGACGCTGACCCACAAAAGCGGCACCAGAAAAGCACATCACAGCAGCCGGGTCGAGTTGGAGACCGTCGTCGCCGATGGCAAACAGATGGACGCGATCCTACGCGCCCTGGGATACGCGCCTTCATTCCGCTACGAAAAGTTCCGCGGGGAGTGGACCGACGGCAAAGGCCACGTGGTCACCGACGAAACCCCCATCGGCAATTTCGCCGAGATCGAAGGCCCCCCGCGCTGGATCGACGCGACGGCCAAGAAGCTGGGAGTAAGCCACGCCGACTACATCACTAAAAACTACGCAAGTTTGTTTCTGGAATGGAAGCGCGAGACAAAAAGCATCGCAAAAGAAATGACGTTCAAAGCAGTAAAAACGTAAGGCTATTCCTTATGTGGGGACAGCCGCCCCCGGCTGTCCGCCGAGCGCAGCTCGGCACTTCGCCGCCGCCGGTTCCCACTACGCGTTCCCCTACGCCCCGTGGCACTTCTTATACTTCTTCCCCGACCCGCACGGGCAAGGATCATTCCGTCCCACTTTTTCCTGCGAGCGCACCACCTGCTGAACCGACTGCAGGTCTCCGCCACCCGCCATCCGAGCTTGCTCGAGCTCCCGCCGCTTGCGCCGCATGAAAGCCTCTTCCAGTTCATCCGCGGAAGTCGAAACCATGCGCGGAGGACGCCGCCCATTCCCGTCTCCGCCTCGCTGCGCCGGAACCGCCGGCTCCGGCCTCTGCTCCCGCGGCGGTGGACCGCCAGCGGCCTCCGGAGGCCGCTCCAGAATCTGCATCAGGTACAGATACCGGACCGTATCTTCCTGGAAGCGCTGCATCATCGCTTCGAACATATCGAACGACTCTCTCTTGTACTCGACCAGCGGATCGTGCTGCCCGTACCCGCGCAGCCCGATGCCCTCTTTCAGGTGATCCATGCTGAGCAGGTGATCTTTCCACTGCTGGTCGATTACGCTCAGCATGATCATCCGCTCGTGATGCCGCATCGCTTCCGGGCCAATGAGCTTTTCCTTGGCGTCGTAGCGTGCCTTCAGCTTGTCGAAGATCGCGTCGCCCAGTTCCTGCCGGTTTAACGCCTCGGGCTTCACACCTTCCGCGAGGAAGTCGACCCCGAAGCGGGTAAAGATCGCATCCTTTAGTGCCTTGATGTCCCAGTCGTCAGCGTGCGCTTTAACCGGGCAATACTGCTCAAGCAAGTCGCCCAGGATCGCCGAAACATAATCCTCGAGGATCATGTCCTTCTGATCCATGCCCTCGAGCAACCGGCGCCGCAGCCCGTAGACAGCTTCGCGCTGCTTGTTCATCACGTCGTCATATTCAAGCAGGTGTTTGCGCGACTCGAAATGCTGGGCCTCGACCGCTTTCTGCGCCGTCTCAATGCGGCGGGTAATCATCTTCGACTCGATCGGCACACCTTCTTCCATCCCCAGCCGCTGCAGCAGAGTTGAGACCCACTCTTTCGCGAAGATGCGCATCAGGTCATCTTCCAGCGCCAGATAAAAACGCGACGACCCGGGATCGCCCTGGCGCCCCGCGCGCCCGCGCAGCTGATTATCAATGCGCCGGGACTCATGCCGCTCCGTTCCCAGAATGTGCAACCCGCCGACAGCGGTCACTTCGTCGTGCTCTTTGTCCGTCTGCTCCTTGTAGCGATGAAATGCTTCAGTCCATTTATCGGTCGGAACTGTGTATTCATTTCCGTTGTAGTAAAAAACAGACGTCTGCCCGTCCTCTTGCGGCCCTTCGATCTTGCCCTGCGCCACGCGCAACTGCTGCGCGATTCCCTTCTTCACCATTTCCTGCTTGGCCATGAATTCCGGATTGCCGCCCAGCAAAATGTCCGTACCGCGCCCGGCCATGTTGGTCGCAATCGTGACCCTGCCCTTTCGTCCGGCCTGGGCAACGATTTCGGCTTCGCGCTCATGAAACTTGGCGTTCAGCACGACGTGATCCTTGAGGCCCTTCTTCTTCAGAAGCTCCGAAAGCCGTTCGGATTTTTCCACCGAAGTCGTACCCACCAACACGGGCTGGCCCTTCGTGGCGAGTTGCTGAATTTCATCGGCGGCGGCGAAATATTTCTCTTTCTCGGTCCGGTAAACAATATCGGGATGTTCCAATCGCAACATCTGCTTGTTGGTCGGAATCACCACCACTTCCAGCTTGTAGATCTGGTCGAACTCGCTCGCCTCCGTCTCGGCCGTGCCGGTCATGCCGGCCAGCTTCTTGAACATGCGGAAATAATTCTGGAAGGTGATGGTGGCCAGCGTCTGGTTCTCGCGCTCGATCTTGACGCCTTCCTTGGCCTCGATCGCCTGGTGCAAACCATCGGACCACCGCCGCCCCGGCATCATGCGCCCGGTAAATTCGTCGACGATGATGATTTCTCCTTCCTTGATGACGTATTCCACGTCCTTGCGATAGAGTGCGTGCGCCTTGATCGCGGTCTCGACGTGATGCTTCAGCGGCCAATTTTCCGGGTCGGCGATGTTCCCGATGCCGAGTAGTCCCTCGACTTTCACCCAGCCTTCGTCCGTGACGGTGATGTTGCGATGCTTTTCGTCGATTACGAAGTCGCCGGTCAGCACCGCCGGTTCGCCCGGAGGGCCGTCGATCTCCTCGCCCTTCTCCAGCTTCGGAATGATCCGGTTCACTTTGTAATACTTGTCGGTCGATTCCTCGCTAGCCCCGGAGATAATCAGCGGAGTACGCGCCTCGTCAATCAGGATGGAATCCACTTCGTCGACGATCGCGTAATTGTGCCCGCGCTGCACGCAATCCTTGATGTCGAACTTCATATTGTCGCGCAGATAGTCGAAGCCAAACTCGTTATTCGTCCCGTAAGTTACGTCTGCGGCGTAGGCAGCGCGCCGCTCCTCGTCGTCCAGATCGTGCACAATCACACCCACCGTCAGACCCAGAAAGCGGTAAAGCCTGCCCATCCACTCCGAGTCGCGCTTGGCCAGGTAGTCGTTGACCGTGACCACGTGCACGCCGCGCCCGCTGAGCGCATTGAGATATACGGGGAGAGTTGCAACCAGCGTTTTTCCTTCGCCGGTCTTCATTTCCGAGATCGTTCCCTGATGCAGCACCATGCCGCCGATCAGTTGCACATCAAAATGCCGCATGTTGAGCACGCGGCGTCCCGCTTCCCGCACCACGGCGAAGGCCTCAACCAGAATCTCGTTCAGCACCTCCTGCAGAGCGTCGTACTCTTCTTTCTCCAGCCGCTTCTGCCGGTCAAGATCGCCTTCCTCCTCCTCGGCCGGCTGGTCCGTGTCGGGCAGCGCCTCTTTTGCAAAGCGGCTCATCCGCTCCTGAATGCGCTGCCGGAATTCGTCCGTTTTGGCGCGCAATTCGGCATCCGTGAGCTTCTCGATCTGCGGCTCAAGCGCGTTGATGGCCTGTACGTTCGGCATCAGCGCCTTGATCACGCGCTCATTCTTCGTGCCAAAAACCTTGCCAAGTAGCTGGTTAATCAAAGCGGGAATCCTTCAGAGGGCACGACGCCCAAGAGTATCCTTAAAGCCTAGCATATTCCATGCAAGCGCAGCCCGAGATGCACCTGCAATCCGCACCTTAGTATAATCGCTACGTTTTGTCGTCCGTCTTGCGGAGGCTTTATGACTGTGCGCCTCTCCTCGTTGTTCCTCTTGGTTGTTCTCTTTGTTGCTCCCACAGTCGCGAAGGACAAGAAGAGGTCTTCCCTTCCCGAGTATGTTTTGCAAGCTCGAACGGTAGTGGTTGTCATCGACCCTGACGCCGGCGAACCTCTGGACAAACCGCACGCTAACGTCGCCGCTCGCGAGAATGTTGAAAAGGCGCTGACGGAGTGGGGGCGCTTCGACTTGCTGACCGAGGGCCATGAGTCCGACCTCGTCATTGTGGTCCGTGCCGGTAATGGCAAGACGATGAGGCCAACCATGAAGGGCGGACCCGTCGACCGATCTGGAGGCTGGGACACCACGGACAGTAGCGTTCGCATCGGATCGCGGCAAGCGCCGTCGCCCTCGTTGAATGACCCCAACACGACTCCACCGAACCGAGCGCCGCATATCAGTAACGAGATCGGCCCAGCCGACGATACATTCGATGTCTACCGCGGCGACGTGAAATATCCGCTTGATTCCCTACCAGTCTGGCGCTATATCGCAAAAGATTGCCTGAGTGCACCGAAAGTCACCGCCGTGGAGGAGTTCCGCAAGGCCATCGCAGAGGCAGAAAAACCGCAGCCGCAAAAACCCTGACCTGCAGACTCGACCCGCAAAGCCCGCCGAGCCTCCCAGCATCCCGCCTTCATTTCGTGTATATTCCCCACGACGAATGCCTACTTTCTACGATCGCTTTGTGGAGGTTTCCCGGCAATGGCCCGACAACGTCGCGCTTGAGATCCAGCGCCACGATCATCTGGAAAGTTGCACTTACGCCGAACTTCGCGGCATGGCGGAATCCGTCGGCCGCTGGATCACCGAGCAAAACTTCCCCAGGGGCTCCCGCCTGCCCATCCTCGCCGACAACCATCCCCGCTGGGTCGCCGCCTATCTCGGCATTATTGCCTCCGGCTGCGTTGCGGTTCCGCTCGATACATCTCTGCATACAGACCAGGCCATCAAGCTACTGAAAGACAGTGGCGCCTCGGCCATTTTCTGCGATGCCAGACACGTTCCCGTCGCACGTCCGGCAGCGGCGGAACTGAATTTGGGCCTGATCCTGATGGACCCGGACCGCATGGCCGCCGATTCCAAGCCGGAAAGTTGGCTCGCCACCCTGCCCGCGATCTTCGACGCCGGTCCCAGCAGTTTCAAACCCGCCCCGGCCAACAATGACGATCTAGCATCTGTGATCTACACCTCGGGCACGACCGCCGACCCCAAAGGCGTCATGCTCACCCACGCCAATTTTCTGGGCGAAGTCGAAGCCGTCTTCAACTGGGTCGACATCGGGCCAGACGACGCCCTGCTCGGCGTCCTGCCGCTGTTTCACGTGCTCGCCTTGATGGCCAACCTACTGTTGCCACTGGTGAAGGGTTCGCGTGTCGTTTACCTGGAGACGCTCAATACCACCGAACTGATGCGGGCGCTGGTCGAGTGCAACATCACCGCCTTCGCCGTCGTGCCGCAATTTTTCTACCTGATTCACGAGCGCATCTTCCAGGAAATTGCCAAGCGAGGCGCGCTCACGCAAAAGGTTTTCGGCGGTCTGGTCGCACTCAATCGGACTCTGCGAAAGTTCGGCATCAACGCCGGCCCGATTTTCTTTCACAAGATCCATCACACGCTGGGGCCAAAGATGCGCTACCTCGTGACCGGCGGATCGCGCTTCGATCCCGATGTCGCGAGAGCTTTTTACGATCTCGGTATCGACGTGTTACAGGCCCTGGGCCTCACCGAGACGACTGCCGCCATCTTCGTAACGTCTCCCAACGACAATGTGATCGGTTCGGTCGGCAAGGCCATGAAGGGCGTCGAGGGCAAGATCGTCGATCCCCAGCCTCAGGAAGACGGGCCCGCCGTGGGGGAACTCTTGGTCCGGGGCGCCGTGGTCATGAAGGGATACTGGAATCGTCCCGACGCTACTGCCGCCGTCCTGCGCGATGGATGGCTCTACACCGGCGATCTCGGTTACTTCGACTCGCACGGAAACCTGTTCCTCACCGGCCGCAAAAAAGAAGTCATCGTTCTAAGCAACGGGAAAAATGTCTATCCCGAAGAAATCGAGGCTCACTACCTGAAGTCGCCTTACGTCAAAGAACTGGCCGTACTCGGCCTGGAAGGCAAGCCCGGTGAAGGTGGCGACCGTTTGCACGCCGTCATCGTCCCGAATTTCGATGTTCTGCGGCAAAAGAAGATCGTCAATGCCAAGGAAGTGATCCGCTTCAGCATTGAAGGCCTGTCACAGCAAATCGCTTCCACCAAGCGAGTTGGCAGCCTTGAAATCTGGAACGAAGATCTGCCCCGCACCACGACCCGCAAGATCAAACGCTTTGAGGTCGAAAAGCGAGTTAAGGCGAGCCTCTCAAAGAAATCCTCAGACGATTCCGATCTGCCCGCCGAAAAACCCCTGACCGAGGAGGAATCCACCTGGCTCAACCAGCCAGATGTTCAGCACGGACTCAAGATTGTGCGCGAATCCGTTCGCACCGCGCCTTCTAATCTGCGGCCCACGCACAATCTGGAACTCGATTTGGGCCTTGACTCCATGCAGCGCATCGAACTCCTCAGTCGCCTCGAAGAAGAACTCGGCGGTAACGTCGACGAGTCGCGGCTCACCGAAATTTACACCGTCCGCGATCTGCTCGATGCCGTTCTGGCCAGCGCCGCTGCCGGCGACGCCGCGCCCCGCACTGCCCTGGCCGGATGGAAGGCAATTCTGGCAGAGGATCCTTCCGACCCGGAAGTCTTGGCGTTGAAAGATCCGCCGTCTCCCTTGTGGTATCCGCTGACGCGCGTTTTCCAGATGATTGCGCGCGACTTGTTTCACTTGCGCGTTTCCGGCCTGGAAAATCTGCCGCCGAACGGCCCCTACATTGTTTCTTCCAACCACCAGAGCTACATCGACCCGTTGGTCCTGGGTGGCGTGGTCCCAAAAAACATCCTCGACAATTCGTTTGCGGTTGGAACCAGCGACATTTTCGGCGAGGGCTTGATGCGCCGCCTGGCGCGCTGGCTGCGAGTCGTCGTTCTGGACCCGGACGCCAACCTGATCCCCGCCATGCGCGCCGGGGCGTACGGCCTGCGACACGGACGCATTCTCCTGCTCTACCCCGAAGGCGAGCGCTCGATTGACGGGACTCCGCGAATTTTCAAGAAAGGCGCGGCCATCCTCTCCATCCACATGCAAGTGCCGATTGTACCTGTGGCGATTGAGGGCTTCTACGACGCGTGGCCACGCAGCAAGAAGTTTGTGCAGAAGTTGGCGCCTCTAAAAATGGCGTTCGGAGCGCCGATCTCTCCGCCCCCAGAGTCGCAAGCCTCAGAGGCCGCTTACGAAAAACTAACCGCCGATCTGAAATCCACAATTGTCGAAATGTGGGAGAAACTCCGTCAGGAATAGCTCGCAAAGACTCAGGCCCCAGCGCCGGTGGCATTCCCCAAAAAAACCTTGGCGAAGCCATCCACATCATCGAATCGTAACGCCCGCTCGATCGCCGGATCAGCTCCTGCCCCGCCCGCCAGGGAGACATCTTCGTCCCTCGCTCCCCACTGATCAATGCCTCACACTCTTCCTCTTCCGCGAGCCCAAGAATCTGCACTTGCAATGGCGCTCCGTCGATCCTTCCGCCGCCCTTTGTAATCGATTGGATTAATAAAAAATTAGGAGGGAAATTCGGGTGATCGATTATGCGCGATTCCTAGGCCTGTAAATTGCGGCAGACGCGAGCTCATTTCGCGCGCGGATGGGTCTGGTCGTAGACCTGGAGCACGTGTTTCATCGAAAGTTGCGTGTAGCGCTGCGTCGTCGCCAGGCGCTCGTGGCCCAGCAACTCCTGGATAGCGCGCAGGTCCGCGCCTTCCTCCAGCATGTGTGTGCCGAAGGCATGCCGCAGCGTATGCGGATGCACGTCCGGGGAAAGCCCTTTCGCGACCGCAATCCTCTTGATGATGCGGCCCACACTGCGCGTAGTCAGCCGTCCCCCGCGCCGGTTGATCAGCAGCGCAGCTGAGGTCTTACGTACCTCCGCCAGCCTCGCCTGCCGCGCCGGTAGATAAGACGCCAGCGCGATCTTCACCGACTCTCCAAACGGAACGTAGCGTTCCTTCTTCCCTTTCCCGCGAATCAGGATCGCCTCCGCGCTGAGCCGGATATCGTCGAGGTTGATTCCAGTCAACTCCGAGTTGCGGATGCCGCAGCCGTACAGCAACTCCAGCATCAGCAGGTCCCGCTCCGGAAACGCGGCCACCTCCGGCATCTGCCCATCGAGAACCGAGTTCATCTCTTCGATGGTCGGTACCCGCGGCAGTTTCTTCGGCAGCTTCGGCGTCGCGACCAGCTTCGCCGGATTCTGCTCCACCACACCTTCCTGTGCCAGCCAGCGATAGAGCGATCGCACCGCGGCCAGCGCACGCGCCACAGACGTTTTTCCCAACCCTTTCTCGTAGAGTTGCGAAAGAAATCCGCGGATCGCGATGTGGTCGATGTCACCCCATCCGCGCGACCCGGCGTAGGCGGAGAATTCAGCCAGATCCCCGCTGTAAGCCTTAATCGTGTGCGGCGAGGAATTGCGCTCGCGCAGGTGGCGAAGAAAATCGGCCACCGCGCTGCCCACGATTGTGTTGCCCTTAGTCATCGCTACTGATTTTCTACCCGGGCGTCATCCTTCTATGAAAACAGGCGTAGCCGTCCACAGGTATTTTTGCGGCGATGCGGACAGGCTTCTATTCGTGCTCGAGGCACATAAGGTATGTCCGGACTCCGCCGCTCCATCTGAGCGTCGCTCTCGAAGAGCAAGGATGACTTCGAGCTGACGGATTCCCCTTACACCGCCGCAAACTTTTCTTCGTCAAACAGCACACCATCGTGCAGCAGGGCATAGACCGCAATCAGTAACTTGCGCGCCAGCGCCACCCGCGCCACGTGTTTGTGCTTCTTGCGCAGCAACCGTTCATAGTAACGCTTGGCCGCCGGAGAACAACGCGTCGCCACCTGCGCCGCTTCCACCATGATCCAGCGCATCCAGGGCGAGCCCTGCCGCGTAATGCCGCAGCGCGCCACCTTGCCTGCCGACTCCCGCACCCGCGGCACCAGCCCGGCGTAACTGCACAACGCTTCCTTGTCCGCAAAGCGGCTGATCTCTCCGATCTCGGCCAGCAGCATCATCGCCGAACACTCGCCGATCCCCGGTATCGTCATCAGCCACTGCGCCCGCTCGTCTTGTTTTGCTTTTTCACTTAATTGCAGATTTTGTTTTTGAATTTCTCCGCGATAGCCGTCCAGCAGTCGCAGGCACACGCTCACCGACTCTCGCGCCTGCGCCGGCAGCTTCACTTCCGCCAGCCACCGCCGTCCCCGTTTGCCAAATAAATCCGTCACCGGCGAATGCAGCCCCTGCTGATGCAGCACCGCATGCACCTGGTTTTTCAGCCGCGTCCCATGCCGCACCAGCGTGGCCCGCAACCGTACCTGCTGCCGCCGCGCTTGCGTCTCCCGATCCGCCTTCCACGATTCCGGCAGCAGATCGCAACGCAGCAATTGCGCCAACGTCTCCGAATCCACACGGTCGTTCTTCAGCTTGGCCGAAGCAATCGCCTTCACCCGCTGTGGATGCACCAGCACCAACCGCTTCACCTCCGGCTCCACAACCTCGCGAAACCCCGGCCAAAACCCGCAGGCTTCCACCGCCACCTGCACCTCATCTCCCCGAAACTGCCGAAAATACCGCCGCAGCGCCAGCTTCTCATTCCTCACCGGCCCCGCCTGTAAAATCTTGCCTCTTGCTTCCAGCGCCGTCATGTAACAGAATCTCTGGTGAAGATCTACTCCAACGTGGATCATCTCGTGCCTCCTTCAGGGCTTGTGCTTCGAGCACGTACTCTACCCTTGGAGGCACGACTTTTTGTTTTCATTACATCTGAGCGTAGCCGTCTTTCAGGCGGAGCGAAGGATCTCCCATAAATCACACTGCGTCGGTGCTAGAAATCGCCTTACCTGGCCTTCGCCCTCGGATGATGCTTCTGATAAACCGTCCGTAGCCGGTCCAGCGCCAGATGCGTATAAACCTGTGTTGTCGAAATGTCGGCGTGACCGAGGATAGTCTGCACAGTCCGCAAGTCCGCCCCGTTCTCCACCATGTGCGTGGCGCAAGAGTGCCGCAACATGTGCGGCGAAGCGTGCCGACCGGTCGCCAACGAGGCCGCCCCAACCATCTGCCACACCCGCTGCCGCGTCAACTTCCGTGCCCCGCGGGCAACAAACAACAGCGGAGAAGTCTTCAGCGAGATTGTGGCCGCCCGCGACACAACATCGGGGTGCCCCATCCTTCTCGCGTTCTTTGCGAGAGGGTGGGGCTTTTGCATCGCTTTCATCCCGGCAAGAACCGGACGCGCCTCGGCCAGATACTCCGTCAGCGCATCCTGCGCCGATTTCCCCAGCGGCACGACCCGCTCCTTATCCCCCTTCCCACGAACCAGCATGTACCCCGACTCCAGTTTCAAGTCTTCCAGCTTGGCGTTGATCATCTCCGACACGCGCAGCGCCCCGGCGTAGAACACCTCCAGCATCGCGCGATCGCGAAGCACCAGAGCCGCCGATTCCCTCGTCTGCCGATGCCCGCCATCGCCCCGGGCCAGAGGAGCCGCCAGCGTAGTCTCCATCTCCTCTCGCGCCAGCGCCTTGGGCAAAACTTTCCATTGCCGTGGCGACTCAATATTCAGCGTGGGATCGTGGTCGATCTTCTTGTCCAGCAGCAAATACCGGTAAAGATGCCGCAACGCCGAAAGCTTCCGCCCCACGCTGCGCCCATCCACTTGATGAGAAAAAAGCTGCTGCAGAAATTCGCGGACGTCATTGCGCCGCGCACTAAGCAGCGACCGCTTCCGCTTTTCCAAGAACTCAGCGAACTGGAGGATATCGGTGGTATAAGCGGCGATCGAAAGCGCCGCCAGTCCCTTCTCGATCCGCAAGTAGTCCAGAAACCCGGAAAGCACCCGCGCATTAGCCTCAGAAGCCATAAGAAGAGAGATTGAGTATGCGCGTTATCAGACCCAGAAAAAAGTAGTGAACCGGATGCTCATGTGGGGACAGCCGCCCCCGGCTGTCCGGTCGAGCGAAGCTCGACTGTTTTTTGGTGCCCACGGTGAACTCGATGCACAGAAGTCGGGCCTTCGGCCCGACGGACAGCCGGGGGCGGCTGTCCCCACATGAGCTATGGCGTCTCCACACGAGCTAACTGGCTTGCCCTGTTCCACTCAGCTCCCGCAGCAGTTCCACCGCATAGAGCGCCCCTTCCGGAGTCTCTTCGTGTTTGAAGTAAGCGAATACATCGCGGCCCGCGCCAAGGTGCTTCCCGATCCGCTCTATCATCGACTGCCGTTCGTCGCCCGAATAACTCGGCTTGCGGAACCGGTAGTACACAAACCCGGCCGTCGCCACCTCGGGCGTGGTCATGGTCTCGGTCTCGGCCACGCACAACGCAGCATGGCTCGCCTTCAGCAGGTCCCAAGTCGCATCGCTAAACCACGACGCATGCCGGAACTCAAACGCCGCCGGTACGGTTCGAGGCAGCATCGCCAGAAAGTCCTTCAGCAGGGCCGCATCGGCCTTCAGGTTGGGCGGCAGCTGGAACAACACTGGCCCCAGCTTCCCCGCCGCAGCCAGCGGCTCGATGGTCGCCAGAAAGCGTGGCACAAAATCCTCCGTCCCCTTCAACCGCTTGATATGCGTGATGACCTGGTGCGCCTTGATGCCGAAGCGAAAGTGCGCAGGCGTTTCCGCGAGCCAGTTCTGAATCGTAGTTTCTTTGACCAACTGCCGGAAGGTGAAATTCACTTCAACCGTGTTCAGCCGCGTAGCATAGTGGCCCAGAAATTTCTTCTGCGCCAGCTTGGCTGGATAAAAATCCGGCTTCCAACTGGGATAAGCCCATCCGGAGGTTCCGGCAAAAAACTGACTCATCTGCGCCTCGCTCTTCTCTAAGGTAAAAGATTCGGTTGGGGCTCAGTTCGAATTTCAGCGAATTCTATTCGCCGGGCGTCATCTTGAGCGCAGCCGTTTTTCAGGCGGAGCGAAGGATCTCGCGTCGCAGTAATGCCGTTGCCATCTCCGCGCGAGATCCCTCGCCCCGCTGGTAAAAGCGCGGGGCATCGGGATGACGCCTCGGGAGGGGCCAAAATTCGCACCGAGCCCCTACTGAAAATTCACTTCCGAATCGACCGTCGCCGTTTCGACGTGCGCGGCTCTTCTGCTTCCGCCGCAATCTCAATTCCCTTCCCCGCGACCGCAGGCGCCGCGGCAGTCTTCCGCAAATCCGGTAGTTTCTGCTTCAGTTCCAGCACCGGAGCAAATAAGTCCCCCATCTTCTCGAACCGCCCCACCACCTGCCCGGCCTCGAACACCAGCAGGCTGACGTCTTTCTTCTTCAGCGCGCGCTCGACCTCCTCCCACTTCACCGGGGTCGAAACCGTCGGCCGTTCCCGCGCCCGCAACGAATACACCGCCACCGTAGTCTTGTGCTCGTCGTTCTGGCTCCAGTCCACAAACACTTTCCCGGTGCGGGCCTGCTTGCTCATCTCCGACAACACCAGATCTTTATGTTCGTGTTCCAACAACTGCGCCAGCGCATGCGAAAACAACTTCGTGGCTTCATAATTCGTCGGCGTGTTGAGCGGAACATAAATCTGCAGCCCCTTCGACCCGGAAGTCTTAGGAAAACTCTGCAGCCCGAAGTGCTCGAAAATCTCCCTCAGCCACAGCCCCACCTGGCAACACTGCACAATGTTCGCTGGCGGCCCCGGGTCAAGATCGAACACCATCTCCGTCGGACACGTGATGTCTTCCGCCAGCGCCAGCGACGGATGCAACTCCAGCGCCGCCAGATTGGCCAGCCACACCAGCGTCGCCAGATCATCAGCCAGCACGTAATGAACGGTCCGCCGGTTGCGCCCGCTCCAGATCGGCGCCGTCTTCACCCACTCCGGCCGGTGCATCGGCGCATTCTTCTCGAAGAACGGCTCGCCCTCCACACCATCCGGATACCGCTTCCGCGTCAGCGCCCGTCCCGTCAAGTGTGGAATGATCGCCGGCGCAATGCGCACGTAGTAGTCGATGACATCCTTCTTGGTAAATCCCGCGGCGGGATATAGAACCTTTTCCAGATTCGAGAGCTTCAGATGTCTGCCCTGAACCTCAATCGTCGAGTCGGTCAAAGTGCGCTCCCTACAACGGTTTCCTTCGTGAACCTGCGTGCCCCTGGTGGTTAACGGTTTTGGCCCCAACCGCAGAATCAGTTTTCTTCGCGACCTTCGCGGATTCTCTTAGCGAACTTTGCGGTTAAGAGCTTTTTCGCTGCCACCAGAACAAAGCCTTTAACCGCAAAGGCCGCGAAGAAAGGCCGCAAAGAACGCCAAAAAAAGACGCTCCATCTCGCAATGACACTATGCTCGCACAGAATAGATGGTTTGGGCCGCTAGGGCTAACGTAGTGCCGCCACCCCGAGAGTCGCCCGTGCCCGTTTGACAAGCCCCCTCTGCCCCACGTACTTTCAAACTTCTGCCCTGCATGTCCGTCCAAGACATAACCGTGTCATGCCGGTTTACCCCGGAGGTCCAATGAAACACCGCGCCCTTAAGCTCAGCGCCATCCTTCTTGTGCTGGCAGCCGTCGCCGCCGCCCAAGACCTCGCCTCCTTCGAAAAACGCATCACCGTCAAGACGCTGCCCAACGGCCTGACCTTGCTGATCTGCGAGCGGCCGGAAGCCCCGGTCTTCTCCTTCTTCACTTTGGTCGACGCCGGCTCGGTGCAGGATCCCATCCGCGCCACCGGCCTTGCCCACATGTTCGAACACATGGCCTTCAAGGGCACCGACAAGATCGGCACCAAAGACTACGCCGCCGAAAAGCCGGCCCTGGCCAAGGTTGAGACGGCCTACGCCGCCTACATCGCCGAACGCGACAAACTCGTCGGCCGCGACGAAGCCAAGTTGAAGGAACTTGAAAAAGCCTGGAAAGATGACATCGCCGAGGCCGACAAATTCGTCGTTGGCAACGAGTTCGGCAAGATCGTCGAACAAAACGGCGGCGAGGACATGAACGCCTTCACCAGCTACGACGAAACTGCCTATCACTACTCGCTGCCTGAAAACCGCCTCGAACTCTGGGCCTATCTTGAATCCGAGCGCTTTCTGCATCCGGTCCTGCGCGAGTTCTACAAGGAGCGTAACGTCGTGATTGAAGAGCGCCGCATGCGCACCGACAGCAATCCCATCGGCCGCCTGCTCGAACAGTTTACCGAGGCCGCCTTCGTGGCGCATCCCTATCACCGACCTACCGTGGGATGGATGTCCGACCTCAACACCTTTTCGGCTACGCAAGCACAGCAGTTTTTCGATAAATACTACGTGCCTTCCAACATGGTGATCGCGATTGCCGGGGACGTGAAAGCTGCGCAGGCCATGCCTATCCTTGAAAAGTATTTCGGCCGCCTGCCTTCGCGCCCGCGACCCGATGAGGCTACCACCACCGAGCCTCCCCAGAATTCCGAACGCCGGGTAGTTCTGATCGACCCGTCTCAGCCGCTATACATCGAGGGCTACCACCGGCCCGACTATCGCAGCAAAGACGACGCCGTCTTCGACGCTATCACCGACCTGCTGGCCGAAGGCCGCACTTCTCGTCTTTACCGGGCGCTCGTCCGCGATAAGAAAATTGCCTCGTCTTCCGCCGGCTTCACCGGTTGGCCCGCGATCAAATATCCCCATCTTTTCGCCTTTTACGCCTTCCCGATGCCCGGCCACACGCCGCAGGAAGTCGGTGACGCCATCCACGTCGAAATCGATCGTCTGAAAAAAGAAGACATCTCCGACGACGAATTAAAGATGATCAAGACCCGCAGCAAGGCCAACCTGATTCGTGGCCTGGCTGACAACGAAGGCCTGGCCACGCAACTCGCCACCTACCAGACCCGCTACGGTGACTGGCGCGAACTCTTCCGCTCCGTCGATCGCATCGATCAGGTCACCAAGGCCGACATCCGCCGCATCGCCAACGAAATCTTCGTCGACACCAACCGCACCGTCGGCATCATCCAAACCGGCACAGGCGCGTCTCCGGGCGGCGAACCGCCGTCGAGCAATCCCGGCAGCGAGGGAGGTGCGCAATGAAAACCCGCTGGCAGAAAGGCCTATGTGGGGACGGCCGCCCTCGGCCGTCCGGTCGAGCGAAGCTCGACGGCGGTCTCGGTCGCGGCTGGTTACAGAGAGCATTGCCAACAATTTCCGCCGCTATTCTACTTGCGGTGGTGTGCTTCGGCTTCCAAAGGCAGGCCGCATCTCAAAGCACGACCTGGAAGCAGATTCCCATCCCTCCGCTGCCCGCATTCAAGCCGCAGCAACCCAAGCGCATCGAACTCTCTAACGGCATGGTGATCTTCCTCCAGGAAGATCATGAACTGCCTCTGATTGATGGCACCGCCCGCATCCGCGGCGGTTCGGTCAACGAACCCGCCGACAAGACCGGACTTGTCGATCTCTTGGGCGAAGTCTGGCGCACCGGTGGCACCAAGTCGCAGACCGGCGACGAACTCGATGACTTCCTCGAAGTCCGCGCCGCCAAAGTCGAAACCGGCGGTGGTCCCGACTCGACCACCATCGATTTCTCCTGCCTCAAGGGAGACCTGGATGACGTCTTCAAAGTTTTCGCCGACCTGATGCAGAACCCCGAATTTCGTGCCGACAAACTCGATCTCGCCCAAAAAGAAGCTTTTGACGCCATCTCCCGCCGTAACGATCAAGTCGGGGAAATCGCGCATCGCGAAGCCGTCAAACTAGCTTATGGTTCCGACAATCCCTACGCCCGCATCGCCGAATACTCCACCGTTTCAGCCGTCACGCGCCAGGATCTTGTGGACTGGCATGCCAAGTACGTGCATCCCAACAACATCATTCTCGGCATCAGCGGCGACTTCGATTCTGCCGCCATGGAAGCCCGTTTGCGCGCGGCGTTCGAGTCGTGGCCCAAAGGCCCAACGCTTCCAAAAAATGAAATCAAGTACTCACCCGCTAAGCCCGGCTATTATCTGGTTCCCAAAGAAGACGTGAACCAGAGCAACATCCGCATGGTCGCTCTGGGCACTACCCGCGACAATCCCGACTACTACGCCATCAGCGTCTTCAACGAAGCCTTCGGCGGCGGATTTTCCTCGCGCCTGTTCAACGACATTCGCACCAAGCGGGGCCTGGCCTACGGCGTCGGCGGCGGCGTTGGCACCAATTTCGGCCATCCTGGCATCGTGCAGATTGCGATGGGCACCAAGAGCCAGAGCACCATCGAAGCCATTCGCGCCGTCGACGAAGACATCGACAACCTCGCCAGGGACCCGATTACCGACCAGGAGATCCAGCGCGCCAAAGACGACATCCTCAACGCTTTCATCTTCCGCCTCGACTCGCCGGACAAAATTCTCGGCGAACGTATGACCTATGAGTATTACGGCTATCCCCCCGACTGGCTCGATAAGTATCAAGCGGAAATCCAGAAGGTCACTGCCGCCGACGTCAAGCGAATCGCCGCCAAGTACCTCCACAGAGATCAACTTGCCGTGCTGGTTGTCGGCAACACCAAGGAGTTCGACAAACCGCTGTCCTCGCTCGGCGCGGTGAAAGAGATCGACATCACCATTCCGCCCCCGCCCGCTGGAAAAGACGAAGCCAAGCCCGCCGCCTCCAATGCCGAAGGCAAAGCTCTGGCCGCAAAAGTCGTCGCGGCCATGGGAGGCCTGCCCAAGCTGCAATCCATCAAGACCATGCACGTTAACATCGCCGAGAGCGACTCCGGCGGCCCGTCGTCTCCCGTCGACGTCATCCTCGCCTTCCCCGACACCATGCGCGTCGACATGGACATTCCCCAAGGCAAGCTGACCATCGTCGCGTCGCCCGATGACGCATTCATGTCCGTGGCTGGGATGGGTACGCGCAGCATGCCTCCTGCCCAGAAGAACGAGATGCTCGCTCAACTTCACCACGATCTGGTCTACGTAGCGCAGCACGCCGACGATCCTGCCTTCACTTTCACCGCCGCCGGCTCGGAGAAAATCGGCGACGTCGACGCCGCCATTCTCGACATTGGTGGCGCCATCCCTTGGGTCCGCTGGTACATCGACCCCAAAACTGGCTACATCCTCCGCGAAAAATACAAAGGCATGGGGCAACAAGGTCCTTTCGACGGCGAAACCGATCTCTCCGACTGGCGTACCGCCGACGGCCTCACCATGCCCTACCAGCACCAGAACAAACAAAACGGCCAGCAAGCCAGCAATGCTGAATTCAAGAAGATCGAACTCAATCCCGCAGTCGATCCCAAGCTCTTCGCCAAGCCGGCCGAAAAGCCGCCAGAAAAACAAGGGTCGCAGCAGTAGCTTCAAAAAATCGGAAAAGCTTGGTGCCCCAGGGCGCATGTGGGGACAGCCGCCATGGGCTGTCCGGCGGCCCGGGTGTATCTGGCCGCGGTGACCGGGTGCCCAATCCTATCCGCGTTCTTTGCGGGTTATCGCCGCCCCCCGCTCACAGGAGTTCTGTGGCTTCTGGCTGAGTATCGGGACCGGGGACTTTCTGTCTCGTCCGCAAAATCGTGTCTACTTCAAAATCAAAATAATCGCATTCGCTCGCTTAATATACCTTGACACGTATATGCTACTTGGAGTATATAAAGGGGGTGGAATCTGTATTCGAAATCATTGCAGAGCCGAACCGCCGCGCGATATTGAGCCTCCTGGGTTCGTCACAACAGTCGGTTGGAGAGATCGAGCGTCAGCTTCGTATGCCGCAGCCGACCGTGTCAAAGCACCTGCGCGTGCTGCGCGAGGCCGGCTTCGTGGAATCCACGGTGGACGCACAGCGCCGTCTCTACCGGCTGAAACCTGAACCATTTAGGGAAGTAGATGCCTGGCTGGCTCAGTTCCGCCGGTTCTGGTCCAGTCACATAGATGCTCTCGAACGCCATCTTGATCGCATGGATCAGGATCGCATGTGGCAATGGAGAGAGGATCGATCAACGCCAACGAAAAGAAAGACAAAGGAGAAAACGACGCGCCCCAAACCGCGAACGTGACATAGGAGAAACGAAATGAAAATCAAAGTGACCAGCGTATACGTGGACGACCAAGACAAGGCCCTGCGGTTCTATACGGAGATTCTGGGTTTTGCCAAGAAGACCGATTTCAGTCAGGGCCCATATCGCTGGCTGACCGTGGCCTCGCCCGACGAGCCGGACGGCACTGAGCTGCAGCTGGCGCTGAATAACAACCCCGCAGCCAAAACGTATCAGCAGGCGATGTTTCAACAGCATCAGCCCGCAGCCATGTTTTTCACCGACGACGTCAAGGGCGACTACGAGCGGATCAAAGCCCGCGGCGCCGAATTCACGATGCCGCCCACCGACGTGACCGGATCGACTATTGCGATGCTAAACGACACCTGCGGCAACCTCATTCAGCTCACCCAACTGAAGCGCTGGTAGGGCGGATGTTCAGTAGGAGGAGATCGATGACCCATCGCGAGCAGTACGCAGCCTATCCCACGAGTGCCGTGCAGTTCTGCCAGCTCTGGTCCGCTCACGTGGATGCTCTCGAACGGCACCTTTCGGCCAACACGTGGGCGTTGGCGGCCGTTACTGTGGTGCTGATCGCGTATCCGATTGGACGGATTATGATTCCCGCCGTACTCCATGGCATTGTGCCCGATGTGGTTCGGACCGTGCTCAACTTGATCTGAGTTCGACCCGATCGTCGAGTTCAGCTCACCAGCTGGCACGCTACTAAGACACTAAGACAAGGAGAAGAAGATGCTCGATCGCGCACAGTACACACCGGGTCCCGCCAACTTGGCGCGGGTACAGAAAGAGGGAGAGAAGTGGACGCTCATTCTTGTCCGTGAACTGCGCCACTCGCCGGAAAAAGTCTGGGAGGCGATAACCGACCCGGCGCATCTGCGGGAGTGGGCGCCCTTTGACGCTGATGGGAACCTGGGTACAGCCGGAGCCAAGGTGAACCTCACCACGGTGGGAGCGCCCGCACCGCGGGTTACCGAAACAACAGTGACGCGAGCCGACGCTCCCGAGGTGCTTGAGTACAAGTGGGGTGATTTCAATATGCGGTGGGAACTCGAATCCTTGGGTGGCGGCACGCGCCTGACGTTGTGGACCAACATCGGTCACCGCTTCATCGCAATGGGCGCTGCCGGGTGGCAGATTTGTTTCGATGTTCTGGATCACCTTCTTAGCGGAAGTCCCCTCGGCCGCATCGTCGGCCCCGAGGCTATGAAGTTCGGCTGGCAGCGGCTGAACGCGGAGTACGCCAAGCAGTTCGGCGTTGAGACTCCCGCTTGGCCGCCTAACGCCCCGAAGCCTTGAAGCGTGGGAGGAAGACCGCCGGGTGTGGTTGAGCTGTTGTAGCGGAGCCATCAATACTTCCCGGCCCTGAAAAGTGCGAAGTGACCGTGAGGGAACATCATGTCAAAGAACGGCGGCATCATCGGGGTATCGGACCATGGCGGTTGGGCGGTGCTGGTGACGGTGGCGCGTGATGGGACGCTCCTCGACCGCCGCCGAGTGGAACTCGTGGACGAGGGCCTGCCGAAGATTCCGCACCACAGCGAAGCCCAACGGCTCCCGCTCGACGAGGCCGTGGAGTTAGTAGAGCGCGTGCGAGTGTCGGCGGAGAAGCACGCGGTGCTTGCCTTGCATGCTGTCACGATGGCGGTGCCGCGTATCCTCGGTGTCGCCCTGCGCAAGTGCCCACCGCTTCCACCCACGATTGCCGAGCGCATCAAGGACTACCGTGCGCAGAACGTTGCCGACTGGGTGATGTACCGCAAGGCCCTGGCCTCCGCAGCCGAAGCACGGGGTTGGCCCGTCCACTGGTACGATGCGAAGAGCGTATTGGGCGCGGCTCGCCATGCGTTGCGCGTAGAGAACCTCGACGCTCACTTCCTCCAGGTGCGGAGGGCCGTCGGGCCGCCCTGGAACACCGATCACAAGCTGGCAATGGCGGCGGCCATAGTCGCGGCGCCCGCGACAGTCGAGTAACCCGCAGAACCGTATCGCCGATCAATGGAGGTCAAACTGATCATGAAAGAAGTCACCCAACGTTCGATTTTTCGGTGGATGCACATCATCTGTGGCATTCCCATACTCGGCTACATTTATGATTCGCCTTCGGACACTCACAACTACGCCTTCAGCGTTAGGTATTTCTTTCTTCCGGTGCTGCTCCTTTCAGGATTGTGGATGTGGAAGGGCCATGTCGTTCGACGACTCATTTCGAAGAGACAGGCCCAACAAGATGCAGCACCGAACCCTTCGGGTGTGCGGGCTGAACAGGGTTAGGACGGAGTCTGAGGCCATCGAATGCTGCGAGGGCGGTGGTAGGACCACAGTTTTTTTTGACGAACGTTGTAAATCTATGATTCCGTTAAAGTTAGGTGAGGCAGATAGGGGCTGATCCGGGCAAAATATTGAATCGCAAGGGTTTATATGCAAAATCTTGCGGAATAAGGAGTTAGCGGGAGCGGGCTGGGCGGATCGCCCGAGTTGCTCTGCCACTGATTGCTGAAAAGTTTGGGGCACGATCTGAGTTTGGGCCTTTCGTATTCTCAGTCAAGGTTGTTCGTCACAGGAATTGGGAATTTTGTGTGGAAGACTGTGGAAAAGAATAGTGCGGAGTAGGATTCGGCTCAACAGAAACCAACGGTGAAGGATAGGCCATCCGGCCGAGAGAGAGCGCCATTGTCAAACGTGACCCTTTCCAAAAAACAACGGGACGAGACCCTCGGAACATTGAAAGCCCGTTTTGAAAAGAACAAGAACCGCCATAACGGTCTTGAATGGGGGAAAGTACAAGCAAAGCTGGAAGCTAGTGCTGAGAAACTGTGGTCGCTCCATGAAATGGAACGAACTGGCGGCGAACCGGACGTTGTTGGTCACGACAAAGAAACGGGCGAATACATTTTCTATGATTGTTCAGCGGAAAGTCCGAAAGGCCGCAGAAGTCTTTGCTACGACCGCGCAGCGCTGGATGCAAGGAAAGAGAATAAGCCAAAAGACAACGCGATGGACGTGGCGGCTACGATGGGCGTTGAGCTTCTAACGGAAGAACAGTATCGAGAGTTGCAGACACTCGGGGATTTCGATACGAAAACATCGAACTGGGTGAAAACACCTTCTGCTATCAGAAAACTCGGCGGTGCCCTCTTTTGTGATCGCCGCTTCGACACTGTTTTCACGTATCACAACGGCGCGGAATCTTACTATGCCGCCAGGGGATTCCGTGGCTCGCTAAGAGTCTAAGTTGTATTATGAATTTTGATTTTTGCATCGAGAACGTGGAGAACGTGGGCCAGACCGGACGCCCACCACTTTCTCTTTCGGCTCAGAGGCGTGAAGGAACCGGGGGCCGGTCGGTCGCCGCATTTGTCGCGAGACGCTACCAACCCATCAATTTTGTCAGGTAAGGCGCCGCTGCTGTCAAGCCCACACTAAGCAATCCGCCGATCTTCTTCACCGTCTCACCGATCTTGGACACGTGCTCGGCTCCGACGGCCAGTCCCTCGAGTTGGTCATTGATGCGCTCGATCCCACTCACGGCTTTGTCGGGTTGCTTTTTGGCGACGCCTTCCTCGATGGCTGGTACGGCCCTTTCAAGCATCACCTTTTTCGCTGACTCGGGAATCGGAGCTTCGGTGATATCCCTTCGCAACTGCGCGATCAAATTCGCCAGTTGTCCCGCATCCGCCCCGGAGGTGATAGTGACACTCGCCTTGGCCCCCGGACCGATCGCCACGCCCTGATTGCCGACGATATTCCCTGTCTTGATATTTCCACTCATGGGTTCTTTCCTTTCTCCAGGACTCGCGCGATAGATTGCGCGCCTAATGCAAGTCCTTCGTTTCCGCTGATGTCGCCGGTAGTGATCGATTGGTCCCTGATGTTGACCACCAAATTGCCCTGCACGTACATAGGCATCGTGTTGAAACTTTGCCCGGAAACTTGCACTGCGACCTGCTGCCGAGTGTTGTCTAATTCATATCTCACCGGCGGTGGCAACGGCGCAGCTTGACCGGTCAGGTTGATGCTGCCGGCGAACTCGATGCAGCGGGCGAAGAACTCCTGCCAGCGGTAAAGGTTGATGGCCATGAACACCTTCAGCGCACCCGTGGCTCCCTGAAGAATCATCATCACCAGGCGAAGGGGCTGCCCGCTGGTCATGCTCACTCCTTCCACCTCGCGGATATCTGCCACACCTCCCGCGAAGGGAATCTGGCGAGCCGGACCGAGAACTTGCACATAACCGATGCCCATGCTCATGCCCTCCATCATGGCCGCCATTGGATTGTCCATGGCATAGAGGCCTTGCTGCAGAGCAAACACGTACATCGGAGGCACCGATTCAAGAATGACTGCAGCCGGCGAGGCGGGGGGCGCCGTGGAGCCTGGCGGCAATATTACGAAAGCGCCCGGACTGGTCTGGGCCCCGAAGAAACCGTTCGGCAGGGCAACTGAGAACGTTGGCCCATATAGAACCGGCATCTGCAGGTTATTAAACCATTGCAGCCCGAAGAATGCATTCATCTGAGCACCCCAGCAGCCCCCGATTCTACTCCAATCGTCAACCCCTGGACGTTAGTAAAAGTGGGAAAAAGAGGTGGGTGCTCGGAATCCATAGAGTCCACGATCCTAAGTTCCACGGGACGAGTGGGGCAGTTCTACCGCTGGACCGAGCCTTGCCGCCGCTCGTGCACCGCACCAGTAACGCGGCTTCACAGAAGTGCTAAGGCCCCTGTGGGGGCTGGTCGACCCTTTGTTTTCCCTTCCTGATTAACAATTGAGGCTGCCCCACCCTCTGCGATTTTCAGAGGGTGGGAGACGCAACTTTCAACCTCTTGAGGTTTTGACTTTGTATTTGGCGCTTGCAGTGTAAAGGGCAAGCACAGAAAATCTGTGCGCTGCAAGCTGCATAGGTCCCCACCCTCTGAAAACCGCAGAGGGTGGGGCAGCCTCATTTATAAGTAGATCGAGAAAAAGCGAAACCTAAGGGTGGGCCAGTCCCCACGGGGTCGTGTCTGTGACGGATGAACATCCCCACTCAAGCCAAAATCGGGCTTGAGTGGGCCACCCGTCGCCAACGAGAATAAGATTTGAGGATAGGTCTATGTTAAGCAAACTGGGCCTCGCCATTCCGTATTTCATTGCAATCGTTTACATCCTTTCGATTCTGTTGGCTTCGCTTTACTGTCTCCAGCATGGATGCAGGGGACCGGGCGAGCTTGATGCTTTTCTGCCCGCCTTCGGTCTTACTCCATTTGGCGCAATAGCTACGGCTTTCTCATTGCACAACGCCATACAACAGATCAGAAAAAGACAACCATGGTCTTGGGTTTTCTGGCCTCTGGCAATTATTTTCGCGATTGTTCTGCTCGGTGTAATTGCTCTTGTCGCGCTCATAATTTATTACACTGCATTTCATCGTTTTCATCGTTAAGGACGGTTTGCCAACATCTTTCCGAACTGCCATCGAACCAGGAGAGGTTTCCACTTGCGAAGGTTGCAGGTTACGCTGAGCGCAGCTAAATTAGGTGCGAGAGTTGGAGCTGTCCATGAAAGGACGCGTCCCGATGGAACCTGCCTCTGCATTCATCGACGAGAAGATCAAGGAACTTGGGGACTGGCGCGGGAAGATGCTCGCGAAAGTGCGCACTCTCATACACGAGGCAGACCCTGAGATCGTTGAAGAGTGGAAGTGGGCCAAGCCGAAATCACCGGGGACTCCCGTCTGGTCCCACGGCGGCATCGTGTGCACGGGAGAGACCTACAAGAACGTCGTCAAGATGACATTTGCCAAGGGAGCCCGGTTGCAGGACCCTTCCCATCTGTTCAACTCCAGCCTCGAGGGGAATGTCAGGCGCGCCATCGACATCCACGAAGGCGACAAGGTCGAGGAGACGGCCTTGAAGGATCTCATCCGTGCCGCAGTGGCGCTCAATCTCAAGGGCCAGACCAAGACGAAGAGCAAGCCAAAGCCGCGGCGAACATAACCACCCTAGATTTCGCAAAGATCGCGAAATTTAGAATGGGACCGGTGGGAAACGGGTCAAACCCGAGCGCGGGTGCCCGCTCTCAAAACTTGTCAAGCCCTAAACCTGATGAATTCCCCGTAACCGACAGAATGTGACTGGGCGGACGGAACCCGGGCCCATCGTTTTCAATTTTGCGAAGGGTGGGATATTTCTGCTGCTTGGGGCGGGAGATTCCCTTTTCAATGCCAAGGGAACCATGTCGTGTTGAAGTAGCTCACGACGGCCGTTTCTGCAGAACTCTGCCAACATCGCGACGCCCATGCAGAATCGCAACAATCTGTAGAGGCTTGGTCTTCGGTCGGTACACGATCAAATACGAATAGACGGGGAAGAAACGCACAGGAAGGCTACTCAGGTCCTTGCGCGAATGGCCTGCTCCGGGATGTCGCGCCAGGAATACGATCCGCTCCCGAATCACGGACTCCACGCGATCCGCCACCTCGATGCTGCCTTGATGCCGGATGTACCGCCAGATGGCGACCAGATCGTCCGCAGCCTCGGGCGAGAGGACGAATCGAGGCCTCATTCCGACTTGTTCTTACGAGCCTTCAGGTAGGCATCCCATTGGTCTTCCGGAATGCCTTCGCCCCGGTCAAGCTGCGCGACTCCGCGGCGAATTTTGGCATCGATCTCCTCCCGGTTTTCCAGAAGCCAGCGGTCCTGTTCCTCTTGGGTCTCCAATAGGTGAGCAAGCAGCTCCTCCACGCTTCCCGAGCCTGTGGCTTCAAGTTGCTTCTGAATCCGGGCTTGCAGAACAGAGTCTCGAATTTCGATGTTCATTGCGGTGTTTTCCGGCTCCATGATATTCTCTAACAGTCACATAGACAATCGATTAAAGACAGGAGCACATCAGGCTAGTGCTAGCCAGAGAGCAAAAGCAGTCCGTCATTGACACGCATCGCACGCACGCGACCGACACCGGCAGTCCCGAGGTGCAGATCGCGCTGCTCAGCGAGCGCATTGGCCAGTTGACGGAGCACTTCAAGACGCACCAGAAAGACCACGGCTCGCGCCGCGGCCTTCTCATGCTGGTCAGCAAGCGGCGTCGCTTGCTCGACTACCTCAAGAAATACGATTCCGAGCGCTACAAGAGCGTTATCGCCAAACTCGGCATCCGCAAGTAATCGCACCTGGGGTCTAGCTTCCGGCGACGGCAATTGCTGGGAGCCTAATCAAATTCCCCGTCCTCGCCATGAACGCGATTCAGTGGTCCTGAACGCAGGAGGATGGGGCACCCGAATCGTCCCAGGTTATTTCTGAGCCAGTCTCGGTGAGAGACGTCAGCATTGAGAAATCCTCTTCACGTGCGTCACGTAACGCAGCCCCCGTTCTCTCATCAAGGGAGCGACGGGATGGTTGCGACTTTCTTTCCGCGGATTGCGACGCGGGCCTCAGGGGCTAAAGCCCAGAAGGGCTTGGGCCTTGCAGCGGCACGACTGGAAGTCGTGCCCTCCCCGCCTGTGGAGCGGCTACTCCTGCCCGCTGGTTTTTTCTATGCTGCCAGCGAGCAGGCAGGAGTGCCCGGTCCACAATCGATTTCCAATACAAATCACAGAAAAAAGGAGCTGCACCTAGCCGTACGAGCCAAGAGCCAAAGGCCAATAGCCAAAAGCGCAAGGCCAGAAGCTAGCAGCTAGGAGCTAGAAGCTATATGAAACCAGAACCAACCAGCATCACAGTACACCTCACCGGCGGCAAAGAAATCTCATTTGAAACCGGAAAGCTCGCCAAGCAGGCGCACGGATCAGCCGTGGTCCGCCTGGGCGAAAACGTCGTCCTCGCCACCGCCGTCGCCAATGCCGATCCCCGCGAAGGCATCGACTTCTTCCCTCTTACCGTGGACTATCGCGAGTACACCTATGCCGGCGGACGTTTCCCCGGCGGCTTCATCAAGCGCGAAGGGCGCATGAGCGAGCGTGAAGTGCTCACCAGCCGGCAGATTGACCGGCCCGTCCGGCCGATGTTTGCCGAGGGATTCAAGTGCGAGACCCAGGTCATTGCTTTCGTTCTCTCTGCCGACACTGATAATGATCCCGACGTGCTCGGCATCAACGCTGCTTCCTGCGCGTTGACTCTTTCCGATATTCCGTTCCTCGGGCCCATCGGCGCGGTTCGCGTCGGCCTTGTGAATGGCGCGTTCCTGGTGAATCCCACTTACAACGAGATGCGCGAGAGCCTGGTCAACATCATGGTGGTCGGGACCACCGACGGGATCGTGATGATTGAGTCGGGTGCGAAAGAAGTGAAGGAAGAAACTGTCGTCGACGCGATTGAGTTCGGGCATACCGAAATCAAGAAAATCTGCGCGGCGATCAACGAACTGCGCACGAAGGTGGGCAAGCCCAAGCGCCAGGTCGAACCGCCTGCATTTGACGAGGCGTACTACAACACGCTGAAGAGCCGCGTCGAAGCCGAACTCGCCGACGCCCTCGACACCAAGAAACATCCCAAGGCCGAGAGCTATACCCTAGTCAAGGAAATCAAGAAGAAGCTAGCCGCCGAATTGCCGAAGATGGGAAGTGAAAAAGACGACGAAGAAGCGAAGAAGAAACTCGATCACTACTACGAGACTCTCCGCGAACGCATCTTCCGCGAACAGGTGATCAATCACAAGCGCCGCCCCGACGCCCGCGCCTTCGACGAAGTCCGCGAAATCTGGATCGAAGCCGGAGTCCTGCCACGCACCCACGGCAGCGCCATCTTCACCCGAGGTGAAACCCAAGCCCTGGTAACCACAACCCTCGGCACCAGCGACGACATGCAGCGCCTGGAAGGCTTCGAAGGCGAAGCCAAAAAGCGCTTCATGCTTCATTACAACTTCCCGCCGTTTTCGGTGGGAGAGGTTGCGTTTTTGCGGGGGGCTGGACGACGGGAGATTGGGCACGGAGCGCTGGCCGAGCGTGCGGTTTCGGCCGTGTTGCCTGCGGAAGAGAAATGGCCTTATGCCATGCGCGTTGTAGCGGACATTTTGGAGTCGAACGGGTCTTCGTCGATGGCTACCGTTTGCGGGGCATCGATTGCGCTGATGGATGCGGGCGTTCCGCTGAAGGCTCCGGTCGCCGGAGTCGCAATGGGACTGGTGAAGGAGGGCGAGCAGTATGCCATCCTGACCGACATCGCGGGAGCGGAAGATCACTACGGCGACATGGACTTTAAAGTTGCCGGCACGAAGGATGGGATCACGGCGCTTCAGATGGATATTAAAGTCGCCGGCATTACGGCGCAGATCATGCGCGAAGCGCTGGCGCAGGCGCAGCGCGGACGGCTGCACATCCTGGGCAAGATGGATGAAGTCATCACGGCTGGGCGCGAGAAGATTTCCGATTACGCGCCGCGCTTCTACACGGTGCAGATCCCGGTCGACAAGATTCGCGATCTGATCGGGCCGGGTGGGAAGATGATTCGCAGCATCGTGGAACAGACCGGAGTGAAGATCGATGTGGAAGATTCCGGACTGGTCAAGGTGGCGTCGAGCGATCAGACGTCGGCGGCGAAGGCGCTGCAGATGATCGGCGACATCACGGCGACGGCGGAGGTGGGAAAGACGTACCTCGGTAAGGTCACGCGGCTGGCGGATTTCGGAGCGTTCGTTGAGATTCTGCCGGGGACTGACGGGCTGCTGCATATCAGCGAAGTGGCGGAGCATCGCATTGCCGATGTGCGCGATGAGCTGAAGGAAGGCGACCAGGTGCTGGTCAAGGTGCTGGCGGTGGAAGGCAACCGCATCCGACTGTCGCGCAAAGCGATTTTGAAAGAGCAACGGGCGAAGATGGGCGGCGGGGCTGTCGCGGAAGCTCCAGCCCAGGCGCCGGCGGCCGAGGGCGAACCGGTTCCTGCGGGCACGGTCGTCATTGAAGGCGGCGGGGATTTTCCGGATGAGCCCGATCCCGAGCCTAACTTTAATCGGGAAGGCGCGCCTCATGTGGGAGGCGGCGGTGGTCCGCGTCCGCATGGCGGAGATCGCGGCGGACGGGGTGGGCGCCCCGGAGGCGGCGGCGGACGCGGTCGTGGACGCGGCGGGCGCGACGGACGGGGCGGGCATGGAGGCGGTGGCGGCGGACGGCATTAGCCACGGATCTGCACGGATTTTCACGGATAAGACCAGGAAGGGGCTACGGGCAAACCGTGGCCCTTTCTGCTAGAGCTCCGGACCCCGTAGGTCATGACGTAACCGGCGGAGCGGGGAAACGGCGTCACTATTGGCGTGGCCCTCGTTGACGTCGTAATTGGGACTTTCGCGTCAGTACGTCTTGTGTTCCTTGGCCCAATCTATCCCGGTCTGAAGATCCTTAAGGGCCTGATCGATGAGCGCAATGGCTTTCTGCTTGCGGCCTCCCCAATCATTAGCAGCCTTTTCGAACTCGGATCTCGCCGTCTGAAGGCTGGAGATGCCGTTACTCATCATGCCTGGTTCATCGACGTTGCCGGATTGCATTTCCTTGGGAGTTGACTCTGCACTCACGCCGAGCGCCCTGAAGGTTTGGTCAATCGACGCGATGCCCTTGATGCGATATCCGCCCCACTTGTCTCCGGCCTTCTGCAGGTAGGCCTTCGCAACTCTTAATTGCGAAATTCCAGCCTGATATTCAGTGGGTACATTCTGCTGGGCGGTAGCCGGTACCTTGGGCGCAGGTCGCTTCGGGGCTGGCGTTTGGGCTGGAGACAATGCTACGAAAACCCCCAGGCTCGCCACCAGCGCCGCGCCTGCAATTCGTGATCTTTTCCGTGTCATCATGTTTCTCCTTCGTTCCGATCTGGCTGAGCATGCGACGTTAAATCCAAGGCGTCCAGACTGTATGCGATCAGTTTACGTAAACACCCGAGCGGAAGGTAAAGCATTTCTTGTGCTACTGTTCAAGCGGATAGCCAGTCTAGTTCCCGCAAAGAACGCAGGTATTCCTTTTTTCATCTTCGGAGTCGCATTGTGCATCCATTCTTCGAGGAGAAACCATGTACGAGGTCATCCTTAAGCGATTTGAAGAGCCGGATGAAGTGCGGACGTTTGAAAAGGGCAAGTTTGAGCTGGTGCGCATTGGGAACCTGACGATCGGACGGGCGAGTTACGACCCCGGCTGGAAGTGGTCCGAACATGTGGGCAAGGCCGTGGGCGCGAAGAGTTGCATGGTGGAGCATGTCGGGATGGTGGTTTCGGGGCGCGCAACGGCGGCGATGGATGACGGCCGGGTCATTGAGATGAAGGCGGGCGATCTTTTCTTCATCGAACCGGGGCACGATAGCTGGGTCGTGGGCGATGAGCCTTATGTATCGCTGCACTTCATGGGCGCCGACGAATACGCACAAAAGAAGTAGCACCGAGATGCTCTCCCGATACTCGGATGCGAGCAAATTCTGCTCTCCCTATGAGAGGCATAATCGAAGCGGCACGCTCGCTTTGGTACGGTCTTCACCGTATTCCGAACAGAAAAAACGCTGAAGGCTGGCGCACGCGAACCGGACACGTCAGCACCTAACTTGTTCAGATAGAACAATGCGAGGGGGCATATCGCGCGCTGCGGTGAGGAAGCAGCAATTCTTTGGCATGCGGTTTGCCGGTGTCAGCGGGACACAGGGCGCGCCCCGTCTCTGGAGGTTCTTGTGAGAAAACGGATCGAGTCTCTTTCCTTCGTCGTCATGTTCGCGACCGTCATGGCGATGATCTCCTGGGGAACGCTGCTGCGTGCGCAACAGAAGGCCCAGGGCCCACAGCAACCGTCGCAGACGCAACAATCGCCTGATAGCCAGGAGCCTGCGCCACGGTCGCAGCAACCGGACGAGAGGACTCCCAATCAAACTCAGCCTTCGCAAGATCAAGCGCAGCAACCCGATGCCAGCGGCAGCAAGGAGTTTGTCGGAACCGTGGTGAAGCAAGGTGACAAGTATATGTTCCAGGAAGCGGCCACGGGCACGACCTACGACATTGACCATCAGGAGGAAGTGAAGAAGTTCGAGGGAAAGAAAGTCCGCGTGCACGGAACGTTGGATCCGAGCACTAAGACGATCCACGTGCAATAGCCACAGTTCGAGGCTTTTCGTAAATCGCGGAGGGCACAGGCGCCGAGAGAGGTAACCGCCTTCTCGGTGGCCGTGCCCTTCCGTGCTGATGACGCGTTATTTGATCCGTTCGGCGACGGTGACGATCCAGCCTTCGGGATCTTCGAAGGCAAATTCGCGCATGCCGTAGAACTGCTGCTTCAGAGGCATGACGATTTTCGCGGCGCTTTTCTGAACTGCGGCGAGCACCTCTTCGATACCCTCTACTTCCATGAACAACGTGAGCGCGCCGCCGGCGGGCCTGGCTCCGAGCGGAGGGTAGTCTTCGGCGACCGCTTTTCGGTCATTGAAGAAAATCTCGACACTCCCGCTGGTGACCGAGCCGAAGACGTACGGCGGTTCGTCGGGCACCTTGATGGCGGGCTGAAACCCGAGGACGGAGCGGTAGAACTCCATGCTGCCGGCGACATCGCGGACTACAAGATTGGGCGTGAGCTTCTGGAATTTCATCGGCGTCTCCTATTGATTTTGACTGGTTTGGGGTGGGCGCGGCCTTGAATTCATGCGGGAGGCGCGACGCACACCAAAGCTGTGTGTTCGCAACGCCTCCATCCACGCTCTTTGCGAGGAGAGCGCAGGTAGGGCCGCCTCATTGTCGGTGGCGCTGGGTAAGAAGCTCAGCGCGCGGGGCCCGCGAGGTACGGGCGCATCATAGCACGAGAGTCAAGATCCGGCCAGGGATTTGCGCGGATTAGCACAGATAAACATGGAGGGCTGCTACAGGTCGAGGAAGCGGTTTCGGGTGGACGGGCTTGGGATCGGACAGGAATCGTAACGGCCGAAGACGCGGTAGCGGTTGCGGGCTACCAGGCGATAGGCCCAGTCGCGAAGGGAGCGTGGGAGGAGGGCCAAGAGGCGTCCGGTGAAGCGCCAAAAGCCGCCGAGTTTGTATAGGACGAAGAGGACGGCGTCAGAACGTGCAAGGAGGGATTCGTTGGCTTGGTCGTAGTTGAGGACCACGTAGACCGTGTCGAGATCAGCGGGGCTCGCGTCGTGGCGAGCCAGAATCCGAGCCGCGAAGGGGCTCTGCAGCGAGGCGAATTGGAAGACGGCGTTATGGTCGTGCCACAGGATGAAATGGGTGAGGCGGTTGCAGAGTCCGCAGACGCCGTCGTAGAGAAGGATAGGGTGGGGCATGGGGTCAGCGCAGGCTAACTCTAGAACCTTGAGTCAAAATCCCCGCCCTGTCGCAAAGAACGCGACAAGGACGGGGCACCCGGCTACACCGAACTCTAGCATCTGCGGATCGCCCATGTGGAGCGGACACTCCTGTCCGCTGCTTTTGACGTTGATTGTGGTGTTGGTTCTCAGTGCGCAGAAGAGTCCGCCCCACATGATCCGAGGCGCAGGATTTCCTCGCGCAAGCGCCCATGCTTTTGCGTCAGGCGGAGGTAGCGCATTTCGTCGGCACCGGCTTTTGCGCGAATGATCTTGACTGCGTCCTGCTTCTCTTTCGGGGACCAACGGCTCAGGCCGGAAATTAGCGCCAGCACCAGAGACCAATTCTCGAAGGCTTGGCGCTCTGCCGAATTCCAGCGCGACAGATTGGCATCCAACGCGCGGGTGACTTCGGCTACGGATGCGCGGCGGATTTGATTGGAGTCACCGTTGAACTCGCGGGCCATGCGGTGGTTCACGCGCATGGCCAGGTTGCGGGTGGAGAAAACGTCCCAGGCACAACGTTCGCTTTCCGGCAGTTCATAGAACACGTGGGCTCCGGCTAGTCGCTTCAGCGTTTTCTTTGGGGTGCGGTATTGCAGATTCGCGGAGATCTTCTTCTCTTCCCTTCTAGCCAGTTGTTCCAGTTCCGGCTTGCCGGAGCGGAAGCCTAGCTTTCGGTAAAACCAGAAGGCGCCGGAGTCGAGGGCTTCGTCGTTGTTCTGGCCGATCTGGTAGGGGTAAATGGAAATGGTGGTCGCACCAGTGAAAGCGCGGAGACAGCGCAGAGCCTGGGCGTAGATCCAGGCGGTCTCGCCCTGCCGATAGGTGTAGAAGGTATTGAAGCCGACCTCGATCCATTCGCCGAGGCCGATGGCTTCGATGTAGTTGATGGGGACACCGTTCTTGAGGGTGAAGCCGGCGACGTAGGCGCGCAGGGGAAGACGGCGCGCGGGAGGAAGATTCCAGAGATGGATCACGACGCCGCGGCCGATGCTGTCGGCGCCGAGATCGGCGCGCACCACGGAGCGAGGATCGCCCAGCGTTGTGCCGTAGAGTTCGCGATAGCGGACCAGCATCACCTCGCGAATCATGTGCATGACGGCTTCGCCATCGCGGGGTGAGAGTTTCACCAGTCGCGGAGCAGGTCGTGCCAGTTTTCGGACCAGCGAGACTTGACTGCGGGGAATGAGCGGTTCTTCGTGACAATAGAAGCGGCGCGGGCGGCTCCAGTTGAGGGTGCGGGAGAGTTTGAGATTGCGGAGATGCCAGCGGATCGGGAGGCGCAGCGAATCGTAGAGTTCGGAGCGTTCGTGATCGGTGACGGGCAAGCGTTCGAACTGGCGGATGAGCCATGGCAGGTCGCGCTCTCTGCCGCGGGCGGCGTCGAGCCAGCGGCGCCACGGGATGTTGGCTTCGACGTCGGCGTCTTCTTCGAGCAGCGGAAGGAAGCGCGGGCAGGTCGCGCCCAGGGCGCGCTCGACTTGAGGGTCGTCCCAGTAATCGTCCCAGGCGATTTCTACGTTGTGCGGGATGCGACGCACCAGCCAGCGCACGGCCTCGAAATTGAGCGTGTCTTGCATGGTGGTTCCCGCGATGCCGGAGGTGTCGAAGTCGTCGAACACAGACATGTCGGCGCCTTGCTGGCGAAGTTTTTCGATGCGGTTGTGAAACTGGTTCAGCAGGGCTTCGACCTGAACGACTATGGCGCGGTCTTGCGGGAAGGCGCGCAGGAATAGCAGCGCTTCGTGAAAGCGAAGCAGGGATTTGGGATCTTGGAAGTCACTTCCGGAAAGTTGGTGCAGCACCTTTTTGGTTTCGGCGGCTGCACTGCTGCCGAAGGTGCCCTTGGCGGCTTCGAGGCGGGTGAGCAGTAGATCGGAGGTGGAGGGCATGGGCTGGTTTGTCTAGCGCAGTCTAGGTCAAATTCCCTGCCCTGTCCCTGCAAAAAGCGCTGGGACAGGCACGGGGCACCCGCATTGTCGCTCATTTCGCGCGGCGGGAGGCTACCAGGAGTTGCGACCACGGTTGGTCGTCGAGGCGGCTGATTTGCACTACCGGGTGTCCGTTGGTGGCGGCGTGAATGAATTGGCCATCGCCGACGTACATGCCGGTATGGGTGATCTTTGCGGGCGAGGAGCCGAAGAACAGCAGGTCGCCCGGTTGGAGGTCGTTGCGCTCGACCGGCTTCACTCCCTTCCATGCGGCTTGTTTGTCGGCATCGCGCGGCATGTTGAGGCCGCGGGCGCGCAGTAGCATTTGCGTAAAGCCGGAGCAGTCGAAACCATAGCTGGAACGTCCTCCGCACAGGTAGGGCAGACCGAGAAAACGCTTGGCAAGTTCGATCGACTCCGGAACGGTTAGCGGCTTTGGGTCTGAGAGTACATCGCCCGATTGAATCCACGCGGAACGTTTGTCGGGCAGACGAACCTGCAGCCAGCCTTCGTCGTTTTCCTTGCCATCCGTGACGACCTCGAGGTGCGATTCATACGGAATCGTGATGACGGGCTTGTGCCGGGCGACGTCGGGCTCGCTGTAGACGTTGGCAAAAAGACTCTCTACCTGGACCGTTTGCCCAGCCGTGGCGTAGCCGGCTCCGCTCTGAACCAGACGAAGGTAGCGGCTGAGAGTCCACCCTTTGTAGTGGTCGTCAGTCTGGATTCTCGACCATTCTCCGCGAGCCGTCAGCAGCGTCACGTTGCTGGCATAGATCGCTTGCGAGACGACGTCAGACTTGTCGGTTGGGGCGGAATACATATTCGCCACCGGCACTACCACGACTTGGAATGCGTTCTTGGCAAAAAGGCTGGGGGCCGCGAGCAGCGCGAGGGCGACGGCGAAAACGTGCAGCCTGATACTGCGTTGGCGCGGGAGAGGATTTAACGATGTCATGCAAGAATTCGCGGCACAAGCGTTCGACAGGTGTGCTTCGAGGTGAGATGGTACCGGAAGCAGAGGCCGGCTTGCCACTTGTTTGAGGTTCTGGGATCGCAAAATGAAATGTGTTTATTTTCTCGGCAAATTGGGTGGGCTTGTAAAGATTTGTATCACCACAACTTACAAGTAATTTACAGTTCTATTACAAGTTTTTACCGCCAACCAGCATCAAGCAGGGTTAAATGAAAGGAGCAGGGCCCTCCCCGGTCACTTGCGCAGCCAAGCTCCGTCTGCGCACAAATTGCGGCGGGAAGCGAAGGAGGGACGATGTTGACTTCACTTATGGGATCAAACAGCAATCGCACCTTGAAATCCAAGAATACTGCGGGGATTTCAAGACTCCTGAATTATCAGTCCGAGGCAGAGTTGGATCGCGCCCGGCTGGTGGAGGCGTTGGCGGAGTTGCATAATTTGCTGGAAGAGTACGCGCCTACCTGGTACACACAGGAACATCATGAAAAGGCGATGTCAGCTCTGCAAGCGCGGAGACGGTAATCTGGCGGGCGGCCATTTTATCAGCGCCTAAACAGGCCGCTGAAAAACTCCGGCAAAGGGCAAAGGGCGACCCTGAGGCGCTAAAGCGCGCCCTCATTTTCAGCGACTTAACGGCACGACTGGAAGTCGTGCCCTTTCCAAAACCTGCACTCCCTCAAATCGGGGTCGAGTTAGTTGTTTATGCGAACCTGCTAGGGCTTGAATTTGTAGCCCATGCCGGGCACCGTTAGGATCAGTTCCGGCCGCTTGGGGTCCTTCTCGAGTTTCTGCCGGAGACTCGCGATGTGGACGTCGACGGTGCGGGTGAAGGTACCATCTTCGTAGCCCCACACCTCGTGCAGGAGTTCGGCGCGAGAGAGTGTCACTCCGGGGCGCTCCATAAAATGACGGAGGAGTTGGAATTCGCGAGCGGACAGGGGTACGGGCTTGCCATCGCGCGTCACTTCGGTCCCCAGAACATCCATTCGGAGCGAACCCAACTGGTGAACCGTTTGGCTGGCGCGGCCGGGGAACCGGCGCAACAGCGCCTCGATGCGGGCCATCAATTCCAGGGTGTCGAAGGGCTTGGTGACGTAGTCATCGGCTCCGAGTTTGAAGCCCAGCACCTTGTCCATAGTTTGATCACGGGCGGTGAGCACCAGAATCGGGGTAGCGAGCCCGGCGGTGCGGATATCACGGCAGATGTCGAAGCCGCTGCGATGCGGAAGCATGATGTCGAGGATGATGAGGTCGAAGGGCAGGCCGGTCGCCTTGTTGAGTCCTTCTTCGCCGTCGACAGCGAAATCCACAACATAGCCTTCGCTGCGCAAGCGATCGCTCAGGGTCATGCGCAGCGCTTCTTCGTCTTCGACCAGCAAAATGTTTTCATTCATGGGCAGATCATGAACCTTCCCGCCGGCGGCCGGGTTGGTTGATTTCCTCCTCTTCCATCTCTTCCTGGTTGATCTCGTCGATGACCGGCAAGTGCAGGGTGAAAACACTTCCCACGCCAACTTCGCTGCTGACGGAAAGCCTGCCGCCCATGGCTTCGGCCAGGCTCTTCGCAATGGGTAATCCCAAACCCGTGCCGTGAATCTGGTCGGCAACGACCGCGGGGCTGCGATAGAAGGGCTCGAAGATATGGGGCAACTCGGAGCGGTCGATCCCTTTGCCACGGTCGAGCACGCTGATCCGGACCTCGCGGTGATGGTCTTTCAACTCTTCGCAATTGGCGCAAATCGAAATCCAGCGGCCCTGATCGCCGTACTTGAGAGCATTGGTAATCAGATTCTGCAGGCATTGCGACAGGGCGGTCGAATCACCCAGCACCCGCGGCAGCGCGGGCGCAATGTGCTGCTCCATCGTAAATCCTGCTTTGTGGACCAGCTCCGTTGTGCCGGTTACGGCGGATTCGACGACTTCTGGCACCAGCAGCGGGCGCATGACATAGCGTCCCTTATTATCCTGGGTGGCGGCGAACAGAATAACCTGATTGACCAGGCCGTTGATCTGGCGAGACTGGTTGCGGATTACGGCGCCATACCTCGCCATCTGCTCTTTCCCGCTGACGACGCCATCAGCAATATTGTCTACCGCCGAACAGAGAACCGCCAGTGGTGTGCGCAGCTCATGCGAGACGGAAGCCGCAAAATCCATTTGCATGCGCGCCAGTTGGAGTGTGCTCATCATCTTGCTCTTCTGCAGCACCCAGACGAAAACACTGACCAGGACTACCGTGCACGAGAGCACTACGATCAACCGGATGATCGAGCGCCGGGCCAGGGTGGCAACGTTGGCGAGGCGCTGCGAGGCCTGTTCGTCATAGACGCGTTGGGTCTCTTCCAGATCCCGGCGCACGCGGTCGAACAGCGGAACGCCCTGGGAAAGGTCGAGTACCACCGCCTCCTTGGCGCTGCCTTCGAGGATTGAGGCCAGCACTTCGTTGCGGACGCCAAGATAGGCCAGCCAGTCGCGCTGCAACCGTTGGCCGAGTTCAGCTTCACGCGGCAATCGCGCCTGTTGCAGATATTCGGCAATTCCCTCGGTGACGCGGCGGTCGGCTTCACGAGACTGATCGGCGTATTCGATCTGAAGGTTGCTGTCGCTAGTGGTCAGGGCGTAGAGCGTACTGCGGCGTGTCTCCTGAGCGTCGTATTGCAGGCCGCCGATCCGGCGTAGCCCGAGCACGGACGACGCGTACATCCTTTCGACCTCACTATTGGCAGAGCGGAAGTCGCGGATTACAAATTGGACCACACCGGCCTCCAGGGCGACCACGAGCAACAGCAGCACCGCTGAACTATAGCGGCTGAGAAAAGTCGGCTTTCCCACCCGCGGTGCAAACGTGGCCGCTCCGCCTTGCGCTGCTGGTTGGACTCGGTGGCTCATCCTACCTCTCAGGCCGCTCCGGAATACGCAGAGCGTATTCCGCATCGCCGGGCAGATGCCCGTCCACACGGAGCACCTTGACCGACCCATCTACGTCCTCGGGCCGCAAGTAGCCAATCGCCCCGGGCACATTGAATACGAATTTGCGGACTCCCACCGGACTGGCGAGGGTCTTGGGAGAGACCAGCACCTCACCGGTGAACAAACCCTGCAGGATGCGGCGGCGGAAGTCGGCTTCGCTGAGCCTGCAGATCTCGCGCAGGATCGCCTCCCGTTCCGGTTGTCCCTCCTCCATCATCACCAGAGTGATTCTGCGTCCGTTGGGCCAGTGGCTGCGCTCTCCCAGAAAAACCGTTCGGAGTTCAGCCACAGAGAGACTATCTACGGGATTCGATTGGTTGACGATGATGGCGAGGCCCTCCTGCTTTGACGGTGAAGGCGCCCCGCGCGCCGTCGGCACGCGCTGCAGGAGCGCCCCGGCGGCAATCGCCACGACCAGCAGAATGGTTGCCGTGCGATGGATCATCGAATCAGCCTTTTTCAGAAAGTGAACCCCACCTGCGCCGTCAAGCCCTGGGTCGACGGTTGATTCCGCAGTTTAGTGAAGTCGTACTGCAGCTTGAGCGCTACCGATTCGCTGGCATCATAGCGCAACCCAGCCGAGGGACCGGCATTCAGACCCACGTCCGGAAAGATGGGCTCGTTGGGCGAGGCGTTGATGTACTGGTAGCGGAAATAGGGCCGGTACGAGCCCCAGCGCCGGGAGATTTGGCTGTAAAAACCGGGCGTTTCAAACACGTGGTCGAGGCCCATCGGCGCGTGCCGAATGACCATGGCTTCGTTGAGCCACTCGAAGTTCGTCGCAGAGTAGATCGCGTGGGCGGCCAGAATGGTCTCGCTAACGGCCGGCTTGCCGAACGGGACCAGCAAATCCCGATAAGCCGAAAAGCCAACCTGCAGACCCGGAAGCCCTGTGGGACGCGCAAAAACGGCAAGGTTGAATGCCTTGTGGTTTGTGTCATCCACTACGTTTTGTACCGGTTCTTCCTGGAGCGGAAGACGCGACTCCCGGCCGTTGCCCACTTCGGCGACATAGTGCAATCCCAGAGATCCGGAAGGGATCCGTCCGTATGCTTCGACTCCAACGTTATGGATGGGCAAGATACCACCTTGATCCTCGAAGGCAAACAACACCGGCCGTCCGGTGGTGGTCTGCAGCCAGGTGCTGTGATGAAAGGCCGTGTTGTAATAGCCAATCGCCGTGTGATATCGACCAGCGGCGAGGTTGAAGTAATCGTTATAGGAATAGGTCAGGAGATAGCGCTCCAAGTCCACGCCGAACGAGTTCTCTGGTCCCCGGACTTGGCCGTAGATGTTGTCGGGCCCCGCTTCAAAGACGATTTCGCTGAGGAACTTGAATTTGTCGGAGATGTCGGAGGTGACAAACAGATTCAGTTGTCCCAGAGCGAAGGCGGTCCTGTCGCCTGGCCCGCCAGAGGGGTGATAGTTATCCCCGTGCAAGTTGACGTCGCCGAAGCCGCGGATGCGCAACAAGGTCTTGCTCAGGTCCATGCGTTCGCTCTCGGCATGTTCAGCGGGCTCGGCTTCGTGCTCTTGGGGAGCGCCGGTGTGCGCGGACTCGGGTAGCGACGTCGTAGGGCCGGGCTGCCTCGGAGGCGCCTGAGCGGGGGCGGGCGCCGGCGCAGAAGCGGGCTGCTGGACGGCTGGTTCGGTAGCGACGGGCGCGGCAGTGGGCTGGTGCTGTGCCGCTTCAAGTTGCCGGACTCGGGCTTCCAGTTGATCAATCCGCTGGGCCAATGCCTGCAGAGTCTGCTGGTCGGGAGTCGCGGTCTGTCCCGATTGCGCCCGTACGGCGGTTGGGCTCACCACCATTGCGAGCAGAGGCAGAAGTAAAGGGCGTCTGCCAAACCTGCCGAGAAAACGTTTGTGCGTCGCTTCGATGGTGTAGAAAACGTGGGACTTCATCGTGACCTCCTTGGACCAAGTTGCCAGTAACATGACACGCTCCCTATCACCGGTAGAGTGTGAAGCAACACAATCTTTGCGGCGTATCCACAGTCTATTCAGCAATCAGGCCGGGTTCTTCCGGCCATCGAAAGGGTGCGCGTTCGATTTTTGTTCACCAGCTGTAGACGGATTCGTCGGCTTTCAGGGGAGGGAAAGTAGGTAAAGTTAACCTATTTGGAGGGGAGCTTTCAACCGCTGAAAACAAAGAGAAGTCCGGAAGTAATGGATAGAGGCTTTCAGCCTTATGACGCTCGGAGCCCGCGCCCCAAATGCTGCGCCAGACCAGCGCCTCGCAGCGTGAATCAAGTCATCGCCTTCGGGTCGTGAATGTCTAGCCTGGCTACCAGGCGGACCTTCCGCTAAGAGCAGGCAGCAGAGGGGCTTACCTTCCCCTCCTGGCTGCGTCCAAACTGTAGGGGTCACGGGTTTCTTGGGAACCAGCACATCCCATTCCCCGTATCTTCCCTTAGATGTCATGACGGTGCGCGATCTCATTTTCGACGTGCTGCGAACTCTGTGGGCGCACAAGCTGCGCGCCTTCCTTACCATGTTCGGGATCGCTTGGGGCATTGTCTCGATTGTGCTCATGGTGGCGGCCGGCGAAGGACTGCGCAAGGGGCAGGAAGAGCAGGCGCGGAACCTGGGCAAAGACGTTATGATCGTGTTCCACGGGCGCACCAGCCTGCAGGCCGGCGGGATCCACGCCGGACGCGTGGTGCATTGGGAAGATGAGGATGTGCCGGTGGTTCAGGCGGAGTCTCCCGACTGCGAGTATGCCATTCCCGAGTTGGAGCAGGACACGGTGCGCACGCACTCCAACTTCAACAACGCGGCATTTACGGTTACGGGGTCGTATCCGCCGTTTGCCTACATTCGTAGCCTCGACGTCGGCGCAGGACGTTTCTACGACTGGGACGACATGCGCGAGGGCAGGCGTGTGGCGTTTCTTGGGTCGGACGCGGCGAAGCAGTTGTTTTCCGGACGTAATCCAGTGGGCGAAAACATCTATCTGAACGACTTCCCTTATGTCGTGATTGGGGTGATGGCGAAGAAGAAGCAGGATTCCAGCTACGACGGCTGGGACGTGAACAAAGTTTTCGTTCCCTTCGCGGCCATGCGGCGCGATTTTCCTGACAAGCCTCCAGGGACGGATACGACATTTGATCAACTGCTGGTGACGCCGAAGTCGGTCGACCAGCACGAGGCCTGCAAGCATGAAGTGCGCGCGGCGCTGGGGCGCATGCATCGCTATGATCCGCGCGACAAAGAAGCGTGTCCGATCTGGGATACGGTGCAGGAGGCGCAGGCCTTCAAGACCATGACCGACGGGATGAAAATCTTCCTTGGAGCGGTGGGAATTGTGACGCTGCTGCTGGGCGGCATCGGCGTGATGAATGTGATGCTGGTGGCAGTGCGGGAGCGGACGCGGGAGATTGGGGTGCGCAAGGCGATCGGCGCTCCCGCGGGAACGATTCTGCGGCAGTTTTTTATTGAGGCCTTGATTATTGCGCTCCTGAGTGGAGGGATTGGACTGGGTGTGGCCTTTGGGTTTTGCGCGCTGGTGAATATGCTGCCCATGCCCGACTTTTTTGCGGGGTTGCTGCCGAGTTGGACTTCCGGCCTGACCGCGGCGGGGTTGCTGGGAGCCATTGCGGTGGGGGCGGCGCTATATCCGGCGCGGAGGGCGGCGTCGATTGATCCGATTGAGGCTTTGCGGTACGAGGCGGGAGGATAAGGGTTGTGTGTGGGTCCGGATCTTTGATCCGGACAGCGCGCTTGCGCGGCCGGGTTTAACAGGCCCAGCCACAGCGCTGTAGCAGCCGAGCTTCGCTCGGCATGACCGGGTCAAAGACCCGGTCCCACGCGTGAGATCAGATGCTGATTGAGATCATTCTCGAAGCTTGGATCGCGCTGAAACGGAATGTAACCCGCAGCATGCTCACTATGCTGGGGATTGTGTGGGGTATCGCCACCGTCACGTTGCTGATCGCCTACGGCAACAGCTTCCGCAGTGTCCTGGTGCATGGATTTGACGCCTTCGGAAAGAGCGTGGTGATTTGCTGGCCGCAACAGACCAGCGAGCAGCCGGGCGGACAGCGCGCCGGCAAGAAAGTCGTCCTCGAGCAGGCCGATCTGGAGATGGTGAAGGAGACGGCTCCGCTGGTGAAGCATGTGTGCCTGGAAACCGTGAGGCGCCCGGGGATCGCCTACGGCGACCGCATGTCGGGGACGGCGCCGGTGCGTGGAGTTTGTCCGGAGTATGGCGAGATGCGGAATGAAGTTCCGTCGGAAGGGCGCTGGATCAATGCTGAAGACGAACTGGAACGGCGGCGCGTGATTTTTCTTGGCGGACGGCTGAAGGAGCAACTCTTCAGCGGGCGTCCCGCAGTGGGCGAGACGGTGCAGGTGGCGGGCGTGCGCTTCACGGTGATCGGGGTGATGGCGCGGAAGATCCAGCTCAGCAATTACTTTTCCAGCGACGACGATTCGTCGTGGATTCCTTATTCAGCGGCAGGGGACTTGTGGAACACGCGCTATGCGGCGGTGATGGTGTTCGAACCTATCGCGCCGCAGTATGAGAAAAAAGCCATGGCGCAGGTGCTGGCTGCGGTGGCCACGCGGCAGAATTTTTCGCCCACCGATCCCAAGGCATTTCAGATGTTTGGGCGCGATGAATTTCGTCCGGTGATCGATGCACTGACGATTGGGCTGCAGGTGCTGCTCACTTTCATCGGTACGTTGACACTCGGGATTGGCGGCGTGGGCGTGATGAACATCATGCTGGTGTCGGTGGACGAGCGGATTCGCGAGATCGGTCTGCGGCGGGCGCTGGGAGCGCGGAAGCGGCACATCAAGCTGCAGTTTCTGGCGGAGACGCTGCTGATCATGCTTCTAGGCGGGGCAATCGGCGTGTTGCTGTCCTATGTGATCGCGTGGAGCGTGGGGACGCTGCCCATGATGGGGCCGCTATTTGAGGACGATTCGGGACAGGGCGACATTCATCTGCGCATCTCGATGATGACTGTCGTGCTTTCCGGTGCGGTGTTACTCATGGTGGGCGTGATCAGCGGACTGGTGCCGGCGATGCGGGCATCGAAGCTCGATCCGGTGGAGGCTCTGCGCTACGAATAGCCGCTACGAATAGCTAAGACTGCTTGTTGATCTGCTCGTCGAGCTTGGCCATCAGGCTGTCTCGCAGCGCCTGATCTGACATCATTCTGGCGTCGAGTTCCGCCTTCGTTACAATGCCCTTCGCGATCAGCACCTCGGAGAGAGCGCTGGCTTGCGCCAAGGCTTGCATGGCAAACTTCATGGTCTCAGCCATCGCGGGAAGCAGCATCTCGAGGCCGGGGTTTTCGGGACCAAGGTTACCAGCTCGATTCGCGTCCATGGTTTTGGCCCTCCTTCGCGCGCCTTCGTGTCCATCGTAGTCGAAAAGACCTAATTGCCACTAAGGAGACGAAGGATCACGAAGGAGATGTGGTCACCGATATATGGAACGGATATCGTCAGTCTAATTTAAAAGAAGGGCACGCCGATGAGCCTCTACCTCGGCGTCACGGGGCCGCCACAGGCTGTGGCTTTTCTTCCGGCGTTTCGATGTCCTCCAGTTGCTGCTTCCGATGCAGGAATACATAGGCGCCGAGCAATGACAGCATCAATAACGCCAAGACCATCACCAGCAGAGCAAACGCGGTCATGTTGCGGACCGGGCCAGTGACCTCCCGGGCTTCCTGGGTGGCCAGCACAATCCAGGGCAGGTTCGGATAGGCGTCCCTCAGCCCGGTATCAGCAAAACCGATGAGGTAAGACTCACCGTTGGACAGAGTGGCAAAGATGTAACCAGCTTGGCGGCCTCGCAGGCTGCCAAGCGCGTCGCGGATGGCGGCGAACTCCTCTGACTTCAACTTCATCGACGGAGTCACGCCGGCAGCCTCAATTACGGTCCCGTCCTCTCCCACCAGGGTCAATCGGCCGGTGCGTCCCATCTGCCGGCGGTTGAGTTGAGCAAACAGCGGCGAGACGTCAGCCATAGCGGTGACCGCGCCGATGAATCTCCCCGTGCCCTCCTGTAGGATTGGGTAGGCGATGCTGAGGTAATAGAGATGCGTCTGGTCGTCGTAGCGCAGGTCCGACACGTGAATCGTACCCATGCCCGGGGAGGAGAGTGCCTGCCAGGCAGCGCGGTCCGTCTGGACGTAATGCGCCGGTCGATCGGTTGCAGCGACCGTTGCCCCGGTCACATCGGCGACTGTGATCTTCAGCAGCGTGGGATTGAGCTCTCGCGTACGGCGCAACTGGCGAGCTAAGTCCGAGGTGAGGATTTTCGCCGACAATGCATCCGTCTGCGAACTGTCCCAGGATTGATCCAGGCCATCGATCTTAGCGCGAAGGGCCTCCTCCGAAAGACGATCATATTGGCGGTCCGACAAAGTCACCGCTTCTACAGGGCCGGGGGTATTAGCAATCACGCTGACGTCCCTTACACAGACGGCGATGAACTCAGAGGTGGATTCTGCCGTGGCCAGTGTGAGCGCGCGAAAGTTCTCGCCGTTTACCTGGCGGATGTGGGTGTCTCCTTGCAAAGCCACGTAGAAGCCGAAAACCGTGAGCGGAACCAGAATCAAAATAAGCCCGACGAGCAACTTCTGCAAAGATGTACGGAATTCCAGGGTATCCAGAGGCATGAGGGAACCTCCTCTTTTCCGTCGCGAAGAATTATCGCGGCGCAGTTGGCGTCCGAGGGTAAGACTCGGTGCGCAAGCGGACTGAAACGACTACAGGATGAACTTACTTCTGCCGCAGTCCTCTGTCTGTGATGCGCCGCACAGGGTACCGTGCTCCCGCTCGTTGCCAAGGCGGGAGTGCGCTGTAGGCTGTACCACCGGAAGTTAGCGGTCGCTGCTTTCCCCCAGTTGCAAGGCTCGTGATGGAGTTACGGTCCGTCCCTCCGGAAGAGAGTACGATTTGAGTTGGACGAGAATGGACGATCCAATGGGCGTCGCCTTGGCAGTTCCTCTAGCCAAGAGTTGAAGGAGGTCTTGTCATGACTACCTATATCATTCTCAGCCGCTTTTCCCCCGAGGCATTCGAAGAACCGAAGGACTTCAGGGTCTTGGCGGACACAGTATTGGCGCAAATCAAAAAGCAGTGCCCCGATGTCACCTGGAAGGGTAGCTTCGCAACTCTGGGACGTTTCGACGTCGTGGATTTCATCGAAGCAGAGGATCCCAAGCAAGTGGAGAAGGCGGCGATGATTATCCGCGCCCACGGGCATTCGATTACGGAAACTCTGGTTGCGACCCCGTGGAAGGAATTTCTTTCCGTGCTCTGATGGCGATGCCCCGTCATGCGCGATTCCAGCACGGAACGGACCGTGCGGACCAATTGGTGGCGCGTGAATGGCTTCTGCAACAGATCAACTCCCGGCTCCAGGACCTCGTGATGGACAACTGTGTCATCGGTATAGCCGGTCATGTAAATCACTTTCATCGCGGGGCGTGCACTTCAGACTTGCTCTACTAACTGACGGCCGCGCAAGCCTGGCATTAGCCGGATCCCGGTGATTCACCCGGAAGTTATAGAATCCAAACGGTCGAAGACGCCGAGGGCCTGTGACTCGGATCACCCTTCGAAGAGACCATTGTCACGGTCACGACCGTCCCGTCGTCCTGTAATAGGAGATGGGAAAGAAGGGAGCTTGATCCGTGACAACGAAGAGAATCCTGATTCTCGGCGCGGCAGGTAGAGACTTCCACAACTTCAACGTCGTATTTCGTGACAACGCTGAATACAAGGTTGTCGGCTTCACTGCAACCCAGATTCCGGGCATCGCGGACCGGGCTTATCCGAAGGAACTGGCAGGAATTCTGTACCCGGCCGGTCTCCCCATCTTCGAAGAAAAAGATATGGAACGGCTGATTCGCGAGCATCGCGTGGATGCCGTGGTGTTTTCTTATAGCGATATTTCCCACCAGAATCTCATGCATCTGGCCTCGCGCGCGGTGGCGACCGGCGCCGACTTTTGGCTTTTGGGGTCGGAACGCACACAAATCAAGTCATCGGTGCCCGTCGTGTCGATCTGCGCCGTGCGCACCGGATGTGGCAAAAGCCCGCTCTGTCGCTTAGTCGCGGCCGAACTGAAACGCGAAGGATGGAAGCCGGTGGTGATCCGTCATCCCATGCCTTATGGCGATCTGGCGGCACAGGCCGTGCAGCGCTTCGCCGTCATGGGCGATCTTGATGTGCAACAGTGCACGATTGAAGAACGGGAAGAGTACGAGCCCCATCTGCGCGAAGGCACGGTGGTCTACGCCGGGGTGGACTACGGACGAATCCTGCGCCAGGCCGAGAAAGAGGCCGATCTGGTGATCTGGGATGGCGGCAACAACGACACGCCCTTCTACGCTTCCGATCTCGAAATCGTCGTCGTCGACCCGCACCGTCCCGGTCATGAACTGGCCTATTTCCCCGGAGAAGTCAACCTACGGCGCGCCGGAGTCGTGGTGATCAACAAGGTGGATACGGCGGCCGCTCAGGATGTGGAAACCGTCCGCAGGAACGTTCACGCGAGCAATCCTAAGGCAACAATCGTTGAAACCGGGTGCCATGTGTCAGTAGCTGAGCCGGAATTGGTGAGAGGCCGTAGGGTCCTCGTTGTTGAGGACGGCCCCACCCTTACCCACGGTGAAATGCCTTATGGCGCGGGCGTGGTGGCGGCGCGGCAATGCGGCGCGGCGGAACTGGTTGACCCGCGTCCCTGCGCGGTGGGATCGATCCGCTGGACCTACGAACACTATCCTCACCTTACCAGTCTGCTGCCGGCCATGGGTTACAGCGCCATGCAGCGGCATGAACTGGAAGAGACGATCAATCGCGTCGACTGTGATCTGGTCTTGGTGGCGACTCCGATCGACTTGGCGCACCTGATCAAGCTGAACAAGCCGAGCTTGCGCGTCACCTACGAGGTGGAGGATGTGACCCATCCCGGCCTGGAAGAGATCCTGGCGCAATTCACAAAGAAGCACGCGCACGCGGCGGTGTAAAAACCGAATTCCCCCGGGGAGAACGGCGGGCTAAAACCCTCCAAGGTCTTAGCCGCGAAGCGGCGGCATAATTTAGCCCAGGGGGTAAGCCCTGGGTAGGAGCTGGAAAGGGCTACACAAAAGCGCGATCCCGAAAAAGCGTGATCACGGGCCAGTCTGCTGGGTCCCACTCCGCCGGGCTAGTGCTCTGGCGGGACAGCCGAAGGCGGCTGTCCCCACATGGCCTCTGCTTCACTCCGAATGGAACTCGATCCGTCAACGACCTTCGAGCACCTTGCGGATGCGGTCGAAGGCCCAGTCGATCTCTTCGCTTACGATGGTCAGTGGAGGCGCAATGCGTATCACACGGTCGTGCGTCTCCTTGCATAGCAGTCCCTCTTCCTTGAGCGCTTCGCAATAGGGCCGCGCCGGGCCGTCCAACTCAATTCCAATCCAAAGGCCTCTACCTCGAATCTCTTTCACATGGGGACTACGAAGCGTCTGCAGCCGATCAAGGAAGTAGCGCCCCAAAAGCGCGGAGTTCCTCACCATTCCTTCTTCGATCAGCACGCGCAGAGCAGTGCGTGCCACAGCACACGCAAGAGGATTTCCGCCGAACGTGCTTCCGTGATCTCCGGGATTGAAGACCCCCATCACCTCCTGCGATGCCAGGACTGCGGAGACCGGGTAGAACCCACCGGACAGAGCTTTTCCGACGATCAGTACGTCGGGCTTGATCCCTTCATGCATATAGGCGAACAACTCGCCCGTGCGTCCCAGACCGGACTGGATTTCGTCGCACATCAGCAGCACATTGCTTTCGCGGCAACTCGCCGCCGCGTCCCTGAGATAGCCACGCGGCGGAATGATGATGCCCGCTTCCCCCTGGATCGGTTCCACCAGAAATGCGCAGGTGTTCGGCGTGATCTCCTTGCGCAGGGCGCGAGCATCTCCGTACGCAATGATCTTGAACCCTGGAGTAAACGGTCCGAAGCCATCGCGATACTGCGCGTCGCTCGAAAAGCTGACGATGGTGACCGTGCGTCCGTGGAAGTTGTTCGCGCAAACGATGATCTCCGCCTCGCCGTCAGGGATGCCTTTGATTTTGTAACCCCACTTGCGCGCCGCCTTGACCGCAGTTTCGACGGCCTCGGCGCCTGAATTCATCGGGAGTACCCGGTCGAACCCGGTCAGTTCGTGCAAGTCCCGACAGAGCAGAGGCAACTGATCATTGCGGAAGGCACGTGAAGTCAGGGTTAGCTTATGGGCCTGTTCGATCAGAGTCTCGAGGATTCTCGGATGGCAATGTCCCTGGTTCACCGCGGAATAGGACGCCAGGCAATCGAGGTAGCGCTTGCCATCCACGTCATAAACCCAAACGCCCTCGGCACGCTCGATGACCACATCGAGGGGATGATAGTTGTGGGCTCCAAAGCTGTTTTCCAGCTCGATGAATTCCTGCGTGTGGGATTGCAGTACTGGCATGAGTTCTCCTGATGCATCGATTTGCCTATTCCTTGTCCAATAGCATGGTCAATAGCGCCATCCGCACATAAAGTCCATTGGCCGCCTGCCGAAAATACAGCGCCCGCGGATCGTCATCCACTGCCTTGTCCAATTCCACCGTGCGGGGAAGAGGGTGAAGAATCAGCGCGTCGGGCTTCATCTTGCTGAGCAAGGCCGAGTCAATGGCGTAACGCTTAACGCCGCGCTCGTCCCGCACGCGCTCGGGACGAATCCGAGTCTGATAAATCACGTCGGCCTCGCTGATCACCCGGTCGACCTCGGATTCGAGCTCGTAGCGAACTCCATGCTCATCGAGGTAAGCCAGAATGTCCGGCTTCATCTGGAGTTCCGGCGGGGCGACGAAGAAAATCTTGACCCGCTCGAACTTGGCCAGCAGGTAAGCCAGCGATCGGGCCGTGCGGCCCTGGTCCAACTCCCCGATGATCGCGACGCTTAGCCCAACCAGGGGCCGCTCGCGATAAATCGTGTAGAGGTCGAGCAGCGCTTGGGTCGGATGCTGCCCCCCTTCGCCATCCCCAGCGTTAATAACAGGCACGGACGAACACTGCGCAGCCCGCTGCGCTCCTCCCGCCTGCGGATGGCGGACGACGATCACGTCCGCGTAGTTCGCAATAATTCGGATGGAATCCTCAACCTGCTCGCCGGCGACCTCCGAGGAAAAAGCCCCAGCTTGTTCGGTGGAAAGGACCTTGCCGCCCAGCCGGTACATCGCCGCCTCGAAGCAGAACCGCGTTCGCGTGGAGGGCTGGTAGAACAAGCTGGCGAGAATCTTGTTCTGGTATTCGAGCGTGCCGCCACGGGCGACAACCCGTTCCATCCCGCGCGAGCGCTGAAACAATTCCATCAGGAGAGGAAGCGTGAATTGCTGCGACTCGATCAAATGCGTCAATTTCGAAATTCCATGACGATCCTCTGGAGCACGGTGAGGAGTGATCGGCTTCAGCGAAGTGGGACTCGAACTGGTCATGGATTCCTACCTTCCTACGCGGACTTTCAGGTCTAGCGGCTGGCTGACCACCGCCGCCGGGTCTGGAGTGATATGTGTCCCCATCTTCCCGGCAATGGCCTCGCTCAAGTGCTCAAACGAGGTGATCACCACTTCTTTGCCGCCCGCCTTGAGAAAACGCAGAGCCGACTCTATTTTTGGACCCATGTTTCCAGGCGGAAAATGGCCAGCCTGGTAGTGGTCTTCTAACTGCGAAGCGGTAACGCTGCGCAATGGCTGTTGCGTGGGCTTCTTGTAGTCGAGATACACAAAATCGATGTCGGTAGAAATGGCGAAAATGTCCACGGCTAACTTCGAGGCCAGAAGAGCTGATGCACGGTCCTTGTCAATCACCGCCTCGACACCCTTAAGTTGCCCCCCGCACCGAATTACGGGGATTCCGCCGCCGCCACAGGCCACGACCAGCACTCCCCGATTCATGAGGGAACGAAGCACGTCAAGTTCGACAATTTCAACCGGCTCGGGAGAAGGAACCACGCGACGATAGCCGCGGGCCGCATCCTCGACGATCGCCCATCCCAGTTGGCGCTGGAGTTCTTCGGCTCGCGCCCGCGAATAAAACGGACCGATTGGCTTGGTCGGACGCCTCATGGCCGGGTCGTCCTCCCGCACCACCGTCTGGGTGACGACGCTGACTACGGGTACGTTCAACCCCGCCGCAGACACTTCGTCATACAGCGATTGGGAGAGCAGATAACCGATCTCTCCCTGGCTGGCAGCGCCGCAAACATCCAATGTCTGCCCCGGAACCTGATCGGAGGCCCGTTCGGATCGCAGTAACTGCGCCCCCACCTGCGGGCCATTTCCGTGCGTGACTACAAGGCGATGTCCTGCCTTGATCAGCTCGACGATCGCAGCCGCGGTCTGGCGGGCATTCCGCCACTCCTCGGCAACGGTCCCTTTCTCCCCGGCACGAATGAGGGAGTTGCCGCCGACGGCGATGAGCATCGAGGACATAAAGATCCGTAGTCAGTGGTCGGGTGTCAGTAGTCCGTAATCATGCGTCGGCAGGCTCGCGATGCTTTCCCCGCTGACTGCTGACTCCCTTCCTACCCATGCACTACACCCGCCACAACTTGCGGTTCCAGCGTCTCGCGGTACTGCATCAGCTCCAACAGGATTGCCTTCTGCGCGTGCAGTCGATTTTCTGCTTGCTGATAGACCACGGAATACGCCGAGTCGATCACGTCATCGGTGACTTCGTCGCCGCGGTGAGCCGGTAGACAGTGCATGAACAGCGCGTCAAACTTGGCATGGCGGAACAGTTCCGAATTCACCTGATAAGGAGCAAAGATTTTGTGGCGCGACTCCGCCTCAGTCTCCTGCCCCATGCTGGCCCACACGTCGGTATAAATAACGTCGGCATCAGTCGCCGCCTCTACCGGATTCCGCGTCAGAGTGAAGGTGCCTCCCGAATCCCGGCCACGCTCCACCGTCCAACGAATTGCGTCAGCCTGCGGTTCGTATCCAGCCGGAGTCGCAACCCAGACGTGCGCCCCCAACTGTGCTCCCGCAAACATGAGGGCGTGGCAAACATTGTTGCCGTCGCCGATGAAGGCCACCTTCAGCCCGGCTACATCGCCCTTGCACTCGAGCATGGTCAGGTAGTCCGCCATCGCCTGGCAGGGATGACTGTAATCGGTGAGTCCGTTGATGATTGGGATGCTGGCGTACTCGGCCATCTCCTCGACGATCTGGTGCGCATAAGTCCGGATCATGATGGCTTGCACCATGCGCTCCAGATTCTTGGCGACGTCGTACACGGACTCGCGCTTGCCCAGGCTGATTTCCGCGTTGGAGAGATAGAGCGCAAATCCGCCCAATTGCTGAATGCCCACATCAAACGAAACGCGGGTACGCAGCGATGGCTTTTCAAAAATCATGGCCAGAGTCTTACCCTTTAACGCCCCGGTGTGAGCCGAAGGATGAGCCTTCATCTCACGTGCCAGGTCGAGGAGATAGCGAATCTCCTCCGGTGAGAAATTCCGAATGGAAAGAAAATTATGACGACCCATGGGTCACCCGCTTTCGCTGGATTTTCCGGCGCCTCAGGAGATTGGCAACGGGCTTGGTTAGCGGCGCGAGACGACTGTGGACGAAGTCTGCGGACAACCGGAGGAGTGGTACAGACTCGAGCCCTAAACTGAAGGATCACCGACGATTCGCGCGGTTGCCCGTCCCCGCCGAAGGTGAACATAACGAACCTTACCCATGCTCCCATTGGGAGCCGGGCTCGGGCAGTGAAGACCATCACGGGCAGGGGTGACCTGGGTCACGCCACTTCTCCCAGATTGCCTCGGCCTCTGGTTGGGTGAAATCGCCGCTAACTCCGTCCGTGCCGCGCGGATACAAAGGCCTCATCTCATAGGTTGCACCACCAAGGAAGGCAAGAGGGTGCGACTTTGAATGACGACAACTCTGCTTCCAAAACACGCGTGTCAAGGAAATTTGCACGCCCGGATCCGACCGGGCTATGGCGTAATTTTCTCAGCTATGTACGCCATCGAACTAACATGCGGCTCTGAACGGGCAGACTGGTTCGATTTGTGAGCGTAGCATCGGACGATCTCAGGGCGTACTCTCCCCGGCTGCGCCGTACTACCGCGGAATCCCGCAGTCGGCAATGGTGCTCTTTTCGCCATCTTCGACAACACCCCGGGGCAGACAGGGGAGATGAGCATGAAATTGAGAGGGTGGCTCTGCCAGGCGTTGTTCTTCGCGAAAATCGACCGCCCCGACTGTGAGCACTGCAATGCTTTGTGGAGATGTCGCGGTTTCGAGATGCGACAACGTCTTGAAGAGTTACGCAAGCAGGAACCTGGGCGGGACCGTCTCTCGAAGCCCGCGAAATAATCCGCAGCGTCATCGGCAGACTGCAGCCCAGAACGTATCCCGGAGATTTGCCGTGCCTGAATACTACCGGACCAACTGCCATAAACAGTGGCATGAGGATGACATTCGCAGACTGAAGGAATTGGCTCGAAGCGACACCCCTACGGGCGCTATAGCTCTGAAGCTGGGACGAAGCAAGGCAGCGGTTTATGACAAAGCATCGGAATTGGGAATAAGCCTGGGCGCGACGTCGAAGAAGAAACAACGCGTTAAGGCGGGTTGAGGAATATCGTAAACAGAAGTCTGGCTTCAGAACGCGTCGGCAACCTGCGGCGACCGCAGTAAAGCGGGCGGTCACTCTTTAGCTTTAGCTTTTAGCCCGGCGTCATACATTGCGCCGTAGTCTAAGTATTGGGCGACCGGATCGTCGTAATAGCTGATGTGGACGCTCTCCACTTCCTGATTCTTGCCAAGGTCTGCGCTCAAGTGGGCGTTAACTCCCGCGAAATATGTTGGCAAATTGAGTTTTTTATAGCGGGCGAGAATCTGGTCGCGTAGCGCCGGATCGAAGCGGACTCCGTATTTTTCCACCAACGCCTTGATGGCATCATAGTCGCCTTCGGCCTTAATGCGCATGAGTTCGGCGAGCAGCATTCCAACCCCCTGGCGCATCTTCTGGTAGTCGGCGACGCGCACGTAAGTTTTGCCGTCGCGGGTGAACTGCTCGACCGATCCGGGCACCTGGTCGGCAATGTAGTGAGCAATCAATTGGCGGTCGCGCTCGTGGTCTTCTTCAATGGTGTCGCCGTGGGGAATGCGTCGTAGTTGGGTCAACGCTACTTCGGCGGCACCGTCATACATTGCCTTCGCAACTTCTTCCTGATTCGTGATCAAGCCCAATTCCGTTAGCTTAGGATCCCACACGTTCCATAGCGCCATCAGGTCGGCGCGACCCTCTTCGAGCGTGGAGAAATATTCCTTTAAGAAAGGTTGGGCTCCGCCGGCCACGCGGTCACTGAGTTTGCCAGAGCCGTGTCCGATGACTTCATGCATGGCCACCAGGAGATCGCTGGCTTCTTTGCCGTATTTTTGGGCGCGTTCAATCTCCGCCGGGTCGGCGGCAAACTCGGCCGTGGCTTTTTCACCTACGGCTTCCTCGATGGCGCGTTTGCTCCCCATGAACAGAAAGTTCTTCGAGCCGTATTTTTCGTGGATTTCATTTTCGTTGGGCAGATTGTCGCCGATCGTGGTGACGCTGAAATCGCCGGTTTCGATCAGGGTTTCGACGGCCTTGACCACCGGGAGTTTGAACGTAGTGAGCTTGTACTTCGCGTCCCAGGGAGCTTTCTGCTCGAAGTAGGCGGCATTCTCTCCCAGTTTCTTCATCGCGGTGGTGACTGGCTTATCGGTGATGGTGACAAAACTCTGCGAACTGCCTTTGGCGCCGCGGGCGTCGCGATAGACTTCGATGAATCCGTTGTCGAAGTCGACGGTGGCATCGTTCTGAACCCAGGCGGTACCGAAGGCGACCCACTCGGCGTAATCTCCCGTCTGGTAGTAGTGGACCAGGTGGCTGATCGCTTCGGCCTGCGCGGGTTCGGCATAGGTACGTGCTTTCTCAAAGCAATCGGTCGCCTTTTTCAGAAATGTCGCATACAGGCCGGGTGCAACCTTTCCGTCGGGAGTTCCGGCGCCGTAAACGAGTTCTTCGAGCTTGCCGTCTTTCCCTTTGACGACGCGCGAGTTCAGCGGATACTTCTCCTGAAATCCTTTGAGATCGTTCAAGCTGACGCCCTCATAGAAAGTGTTCGAACTCGCCTCGATCGTGTCCTTGCCACCGGTCGGACTCTTGGCCGTGATCATGGGCTCAAACGCAGGATCAAACAGTGAAGCTCGCAATGACTCGACTTCGCGCTTCACATCGGCAGAGTTTCTTAACGGAGGCAGATCAGCATAAGCAGTCTGAAAGGCTCCATTTTGCTGGGCAGTAAGCGCGGCTGTTTCGAGTTCTTCGAAGGTGAAACCTGGCAGGAATTTTTGCGACGTCAGTTCGTTGTGGTTACCGCGGTTGGCCCAGAAGAGTTTCGCGAACTCTGCAACCTTCGCCATCACTGCAGGGTCGATGCCCTTGGCGTGTGCCACGATTTCTTCCAGCAGGCGCTTTTGTCGAAGACCGTAGGCGGAAGCCTGATCGTAGAAGATCGGGTCGATGGCAACCGACGCTTGCCTCAGCCAATAGGCGAGAGCTTGCTGCCGGGGAGACAAGGCCGGAAAGCTGGGGGCGCGGAGCTGAACGAATGCGGTGTCGCCTACGCGCTCCACGACCACCAAACTGGCTCCTTCCTGTTGAGAGACTGCGGGGACAGAAGCGGCGAGAGTAAGCCAAATGAGAGGAAAAAGCACGATGAGGTTTTGCTTCAAAGCTGGCCTCCGTTGGGTCTTACATGGGACGAACCAAACCTTGCAGCCTACCACAAATGTTGGCCTGGGCTTTGAGTCGGGGACAAACCTCGGTTAGACAGAATTACGGATTCAAGGCCACAAGGACGGGAGTGAAGAGCGAATTGATCCTCGTTCAGCTGCCGATAGAAAGGATGTCCCGGAGCCTCCGCCAGATCCCCGCGATACCACGGCTCCTCTTGCCGTTGACGCCGCCTGCGTGTTCCCATCGCCATGCCCCAACTTAACCTTAGACCGTCTCGGCGCAAAGTGATTAAATTGCCGCAGCAGCCCGGAGGCGGAGGATGGAGGAAGAGCGTTCTTTTGCTACTCGCGCTTTGAGCATCGTGGGCTTTGGTCTGTTGGCATTTGCTATCACCATTCTCGCCGGTGGTATCTGGAGTGCTCTGCTCGTCACCAATCTTCGGCGTAACCCTGCTGTACCTTGGTCCGTTCCCGTGATGGCGCTTCTGCTGTGGCTGATGTGGAGCTATCTCGGCGGAAAGGGATGGCCACGGAGCACTTCCGATGCGCGACGCCACTACCTGCGGGCGAACAGAAGATCTGGTCGGACGTACCTGTGGGCATTAGTTGCGGGTGTTCTATCGGTGGTTGCGCTGGCTGGATACTGGATCGTGCTGTCTCAATTGGTGAAGATGCCGCCCAATGCGCTCCCAGATGTGTCGAGCTATCCCCGGATGACTGTCGCACTCATGATTCTGATGGGTTCTTTGGTTGCGCCATTCATGGAGGAGGCTGGGTTTCGCGGATATTTTCAGGTCGCCCTCGAACGGGAGTTTCGCGGTGCGGTCGCGGTCACTGTCTCCTCCCTGGTGTTTGTCTTCGCGCACTTCGCTCATGGCATCTTGTGGCCAAAGCTTCTGGTGTACTTTCTTACGGGCATCGCGTTTGGCGCGACGGCGTATCTCACCAACTCTACGCTTCCGGCTATTCTGCCCCACATGATCGGCGACCTGACATTTTTCACCTTGGTGTGGCCGAATGATGCTACGCGACGGCTGGTCTTGGCCAGTGGAGCAGACAATTGGTTTTGGATACATCTGGCGCAGGCGATCGTATTTACGATGCTGGCAGTTTGGGCTTTTCAGCGGCTGGCCAGAGAGCGCAGTCAGGACGCACTCTCGGACGCGACCAATTTTGGCCTCCGCAAGGTGGCTGGCGCATAGCAACTTCGGTACATTCATCGAATCGACAACCGCGCACGTCCGCATTAAAGCGACGTTAGACACGGGCTGCTAGCCCGGATATCTTGCGGACTCCGGTCGTAGTCGAAGCCCGAGTCAACTCTTGGGGCACGTGTTTGGAAAGTTTTTCCACGCGCTTGAGCTTTTCCAGCGCGTCTTTCTCTAAACGAAGGCGGCTTGAGCAACTCGTGCTAGGGCCGGGCGTCGGACTCAGGTTGAGTGAGCAGCAGCAACACGATACCAATCACCGTAAACATCCGGAAGGCGGCATCCTGCCCGTTCCAGGTCTTCGACTGCCACATCAGAAACCATTCGCCACCGACCCCCAGGAATGCGACCAACCACATCAGGAGGCCGAGGGTGAGGGCTATCACCGCTATGCGTTTGGCTTGATTAAATGCGGCCGCCGGCGCGGAGATTGTGCGGGCCAAACGCACTCCGCCCCACCAGCTGAGCAACATCACGATCGATTCCCATGTAATGATCGAAACATAAAACGCCGTATGCCACCCCGGCGCGTTCAGCGCGCGCCACATCGCCCGGTTGCCGGGGAGCGTGGAGTCCATCATCAGCACGTGACGGACGAATTGATAGTTCGAGTTGTAATCGGTGAGGTTGTTGATAACGACAAAGCTGTAAAACAAGGCCACAGCGAACACCAGCGAAAGCTTGGCGGCGCGCAAGGTCATGGCTTCTCCGGAGACTGGAAGGTTCGGAAGTAAGCGATCAGGGCCTGAACTGTGGCGTCGTCGTACCCGGGATTCGGAGGCATTTCCGCCCGCGGATTCCTTGCCTGCGGATAGCGTACATAGGCCGCGAAATGCTCCGGGGAGGCCGTAGCCCAGGCAGATAGCACGAGCCACGGATGGTGGGCTTTTTGTCCTCCCTCAGTTCCCTGATTGTGACAGCGGAAACAATTCTGTTGGGCAATGTGGTACCCGGCCTGGACGTCGGCGCTCGAGGCCGTAGGACCGCGGGGCGCAATCGCGCCGAAGACCGTCTTCTCGTTGCGGAATTCAAGATGAACGACGCCCCACGGAATCTGCGGCTCGTCCTGGTGCGAGAAAATCTTGAAGCTCGGGTTGAACTGGCGGTGCGAGATCATGTAGGGCCCCATATTCTGATCGTGACCCTCGGAGTCCTTTGGCCAGCGTTCGGGCGACTGTCCGTTCACTTTCAAAACCAGCAAGGGCTGGTGCGCCGCGAGATACGCGCGCGGGTAGTGGGTGTGATAATCGTCATCGCAAATCGCGATCACCATGTCGGAATCAGGCGCGCTCGCAAGCGCCCGGTCCAGGTCCGCCAGCAGGACGCCGCTGATTTCGGTGGGGCCGGTGAAGTTCGGGTCGTCCGTCACCGTGTAGGTTACTTGGGGAAGCGTCAGCAAATCTCTGCGCTCGAGGAAGCGCGCACTCCCGGCAGGTAGACCGGCTATATCTCCGGTGATTTCGAGATCTGTGGATAAGAGGCGCTGCGTATGCGCATGCTCGACGTGGAGGAGCTTGGCTTCAGTCGCAGCTGCGAAAGGAAAGTGAAGTGCGATCGCGGCGCTGACTACACTCGCAAAGAACAAAGCCGTGAATGGCTTTCCCATGGCACATGTTAAAGGAGTGGCGGGAACGCAAGCAAGAACGCCAGACCCGCTGTGTTAAAGTGACTTCACTTCACACGCGGAAAGGGTTGAGCACCGATGCCACCGGGAACAGAGGCACGCCCGGGTGCGTCATCAGTCGGAGCGCCTGGGCCTTTGTCGAGCCCTGCGCTTCTACTTCTTTGTCCAGTTCTTGGATCCGCTTCTGCAGTGGTGCGTACAAAGCGAGCAGCTCATCTCGTCTTTGAGTGGTGTTGGGTGGTAGAGCCAAAGCCTTCAGTGCGGTCTGCCCAGTTGCACTCCACAGGACACGGCCTTGCCGCAGGGCGTGATTGAGTCCGATCGCTTGCAACGCATACTGCACTCGGGTTCGCATCCTCGCCCACTGATCTCGATCTCGCCGCAAGGTTCGCAGGTCCCGCTGTTCGGTCCGGTGAAAGCTGGCAGCAAGACTGATTCCTAGGCCCTCACCGTAAAAAGAAAAGCCGCCTGCGAAAGGCGGCTCAAAGTCTTTTCCGAAACGCTCAGAGAAGCTAGTCCACGGTGAAGTTCGTTGTACTTGTAGCGGCTCCGCCTGGGCCTGTAACCCTGATCGTTCCTGTCGTTGCTCCCGTAGGTACAGTTGCAGTCACGGTGCCATCGTCAACCATCGAGAAGCTCGCCTTCACACCACCGATTGTGACTTCCCAAGTCTGAGTGAGGCTGACCCCCGTGATGGTCACCACGGTTCCCACCGGTCCGCTGGTGGGAGTGAAGCTGGTGATCCGCGGCGTCACGCGGAACTTCTTGTTGCTGGGTATTTTGCCGCCAGGGAGCATCACCCGCACATATCCGGTGGTCGCGCCGGGTGGGACGGTGGCCTGGATCAGCGTCGGAGAGATGACGGTGAAAGGAGCCGCAGTGCCGTTAAAGGTGACACTGCTTGCGCCCGTCAGATTCGTACCTAGGATGTCGATGGTAGCTCCGACCTTGCCGTAGTTGGGCAGTTCTTCATTGAACCAGCCGAGCCCCACACACAGGCTGAAGATGGTGCCGTCGCCGTAGGCCCCGCCGCTAGCAGTTGTCCCATAAAACGTTCCGCTAGTGTCCTGTAGCAGCCCCCCCCAAGGCGATGCGCCGTCAGTGCCGTTGAAGCTGTGCAACGTGGTCAGCGTGCCTGCCGGGGCGATTTTGAACACTCTGCCACAACTGAATGAACTGTTGCACGTAGTATTATCGTCATCACGCATTCCATAGAGATTCCCGTCGGTGGCTTGGATGAGCTCGTGTGAAGAGAAGCAGCATGAGTTGGTATTGTTTTCGAAGCTGAGCAGCGTGGTCAGCGTTCCGCTTGGGGTGATCTTGAAGACCGTGCCGCACCAATCGCAGGCCCCGCCAAGGTCTGTGGTTCCGTAGAAATTCCCGTCGGTGCCCTGAACCAGTCCTGAAGGGCGGCGGCCGTCAGGGCAGCCGGTTTGAGCGCAGAACTTGTACAACGTGGTGAGCGTGCCGCCGGGCGTGATTTTGAAGACCGTGCCAGTGTCGCCATTCTGGTAGGGCCCAACCTGAGTTGTGCCATAGAAGTTGCCGTCGGTGGCCAGAATCAGCACTCCGCCACCGAAAGGGAGCTCGCGCAGCGTCGTCAGCGTTCCCCCGGGGGTGATTCTGAAGAAAGTGCGGCTCGTCGTCCCGTAGAAATTCCCGTCGGTGCCCTGAACCAGTCCAGGGGGCGTCTTCCCCTCGGTAATACCGTGTTGATAGCCATCAGGGCACCCCCGTTGGGTACAAAACACGTGCAGCGTGGTCAGGGTGCCGCCCGGGGTGATTTTGAAGACAGTGCCCGCGCCGATCTGCCCGGCATAGGTCGTTGACCCGCCTCCGTACGTCATTCCGTAAAAGTTGCCGTCGGTGCCCAGAACCAGCTGCGAAGGTGCCTCGCCGTCAGGGCAGCCGGGTTGAGTGCAAAAGGTGTAAAGCGTGGTCAAAGCGCCGCCTCGGGTGATTTTGTAGACCCCGTCCCCCATTGTTCCGTAGAAGTTCCCGTCGAGGCCCTGGACGAGAGAACTCCATGGCATGGAGCCGTTGGTCCCGTCGAAATTTGCCAGCGTCCTGAAAGTCTGTGCAGGCGACGCAATCGCGGTCGCGGCCCACAGCAGCAAGAGGACGCACGCCATCTTCCACCCGCTTGTTATGCTGGCGCTGCCGTTTATCCGCCTTTGCGGCCACGCGAAACCAAACTGCTCACAAATATCTGATGTCGTCATTGAAATCCTCCCTTGATCCGCTCGGAGGACAAGGCCAGATTTGGCTTGCGAGACTTGCGTCACTGCGGAGAGGTCAGCTTCAACCGCAGGGTCTAGTCTCCGAGGAAGACAGAAAAATATGAGGGCCTGTTCGTACCGCTCACTTCTACCGCCGCAAGACAGGCAAGTCAGTGACTGCGGTCACGCTTGTGAACTACGACGGAGCAGGCGAGCCTCAGTTCCGCTATCAGGCATTGACAATCAAAACCCCAAACAGGGTCAATAAGTGAATGGTTCAATCCCCATAACGGGAGAATGCCCGTCCTTACGAACGGGCTAGGAATGTAGTGACGGGCATTCTCGCTACTACGACATCAGGTTGTAGGAGCATGCTAATTGGAGTTAACTTTGGGCGTCTGTGATTGCCATCACTGTGCTTTGTGAAGGTGATAATTCCGAACCGTTCAATTTGGCGAAAGTTTGTTCACCGTCTTCGCGTCGAGTTCAAACTATTACACTGTGAACCGGGTCCGTCTCCGCGCGCTTCTCGCGTTGCCTAACTGCTTTCTTGAGCCTTTGTTTGGCTTGTCGATACGTCCCACTCGACTCGTAAAGGGCACGATCAGGCAAACATTTCGCAAAAATCTCACGCCATGTCTTTCCGCCAGTGTGCATTCTTACCGCAAGCGTGATCTTCGGATGCCTAGGTCGGCCCGCGCCTGGGCGCAGGAGATACGACTTGATCAGCCGGGTGAGCTTGGCAATGTCCGCTTGCAGGGCGAAGAAAAGTCCCACAGCACCCGTGTTTGGGCGCGAGTCTGCGGCAGGTGGGGCGGCAGTCCCCACATTCTTCCCCACACAGGCACTATTCGAAAGTTTCGCGTGATAGGAACTAACTTGCTTAGAATGTTTTGGCTGCCCCCCAGGGATTCGAACCCCGATATGCTGATCCAGAGTCAGCTGTCCTGCCGTTGAACGAGGGGGCAGTGTTTGGATTGTGAGAGCCGGGTGCTGCCAGCCCGTTTTGATTCTATGGTCCGGAATGAAAGCGGTCAACCGCCAAGCCGCGACTCATGCGTTACTGCGCGACCGAAATAGGAAGCGGAGGGCGCAGCATCGCGTTAGAATTTTTAGCAGCGCAGCCACAAGCGAACCCGCACGGACGCGAGGGGTTCACTCGGAGCACGCTTATCATCCTGCCGAAAGGACTTACTGACATGGCGACCTCGATAGAGAACGCCGCTGCGGATCAAACCGAGATCGCACGGCGCACGCTCGAAGCCGAACGCTGCGCGCTGTTGGTGATTGACATCCAGGAGAAGCTGCTGCCACCGATCTTTCAGAAGGAAGAACTGGTGCGAAACTCGCAACTATTGATCCGGGCGGCCGGAATTCTGAAGATACCTACGCTGGCCAGCACGCAGTACGCGAAGGGCCTCGGCCAGACTGTGCCGGAGATCGCTTCCCTGCTCTCCGGAACCGAGGCGATCGACAAAACGATGTTTTCCTGCTTCGGCAGCGATGCATTCTGCACCTTACTCAAGCGCTTGCCCGGTTCGCGCAACACGCTGCTGCTGTGCGGCATGGAGAGCCACATCTGCGTGACGCAGACCGCGCTGGCGGCACTGCGCGAGGGATACCTGGTGCATGTCGCCTCCGACGCCGTGAGTTCGCGCACGAAGTGGAACTGGAAGATTGGGCTGGAGCGGATGCGTGCGGCGGGTGCCGTGATCTCGTCCACGGAAATGATGATCTACGAATTGATGTGTGCGTCATCGTCGTCGGCGTTTAAAGAATTGTTACCGCATTTGAGATGAGCGGAGTGCTGTCCGAAGTCAAAAGCCTTTGACCGCAAAGTTCGCTAAGAAACAACCGCGAAGGCCGCAGAGAAAAGGGTGCCCCTTTCTCGCGCGTTCTGTGCGCGAGAAGTGCGTAGTGGTTCAGTTTGAATCTGGGGCATCATCCCTAGAAGGGTCATCCCGAGAGCAGCCGGTTTTCAGGCGGAGCGAGGGATCTCCCTCAGCAGACCGTGGCGGGAGACCCCTCGGCCCGCTGGAGAAAACGCGGGCCTTCGGGATGACGCCGAAAGCGAGTTCAATCCAAAATGAGCCACTACCGAGAAGTGGGGTTTTGCTCAATCCTTCTTCTTTACCCGGACCACCGTGATCTTGGCAAAACCCTCTTCGAACGCCGGAGGCTTCAGCTTGGCGGCCATGCGGCGCATCACGTCTTCGGGGACGACGCGGTCGCGGCGCTGGTGGCGATCGACGCAGACTTCTAATGGGACGTCGAAGAAGACGGCGTGGACTTCGTAGTTGTAATCCTTGGCCAGCTTGATCCAGTGCTGGCGCTCCTGAGGAGTCAGATTCGTAGCGTCCACATAATTCATGGGACGCTTGGCGATGAGGCGAGCTTTGAGCATGGAGCGCAGGTTGGAGAACACGAGATCCTGAAAGCGCTGTTCGCGCACGTCGTCGAACAGAAGCGAGCGCACCATGTCGCTGGAGAGTGGCACTACGTTGTGGCGCTTGAACCAGGAACTCTTGCCGGAACCCGGCAAGCCGATGGCGAGAACCACAATGCCTTTCGGCGGCCGCGGGGCGGCCACGCGTACGGACACGGGAGCTTTCGGGGCCTCGACCACAGGCGCGACTACGGGAATAACGGCTTCCGGTTCGCTCTCGGGCGCCGCCTCTTCTGCGGATTCAACCGCGGCTTCGGCGGGCGCTTCGGCAATGATCCCCTTGGCAGCGGCGGGAGTAAACGCCTGGGCGACCGCTTGCTCTCGGCCACGCCCGCCCCGGCCACGTCCCCCGCGACGCCGGCGACCACGAGTTCGCGGGGCGTCTTCGGTTGCGGGTGATGGCTTAACAGACTGCGCTTCGGTATCGGCGCCGGACGCCTCCACGGCATCGGGCTGCAGTTCGACCTCGGGCTCGAGGGCAGCGGGGGCGTCTACTTCAGGGTTGGAGGCGTCGGTCGCGGGCGGCGAAGCCTGGTCCTGATCAAAATATGCCGGCTGCAAGGGCGGGGGTGCCGGTTGACCGGCCGGCTCCGGGGTCTTCTTTTTGCGTCGCTGCATACGATCGCGCATCCATTTACGCATGTTCAGGCTTGTAACACAGATACGGGGACGGGAGCAATCCGCAGAGGCGGCTTCGGAACCAGAAATGACAGGAGAAATGCCGAAAGCAACCGCGGACGCAAGACTTTATGGCTCTCAACGCTTAGGATGACACTATGCCCAGCCAAGTTCAGGCGCCCATTCAAGGTCAGAAATATATCTCGCTGAAAACTTTTCGCAAGAGTGGAGTCGGCGTTGCCACTCCGGTGTGGTTTGGAGAAGACGACGGTAAGCTCTACGTGATGACTCGATCGGACATGGGGAAGGCGAAGCGCATTCGCAACAATCCGCAGGTGCGGGTGGCGCCCTGCACGATTCGCGGGAAGGTGACGGGGCCGGAATTTCCCGCCACGGCGCGCACTCTGCCCCCGGAGGAGCATGCGCGCGCGCGCCAAACCATCAACCGCAAATACTGGATGGCGCGGCTTCCATTGATTTGGGCGAAGACGGATACTTACTTCGAAATCAGTTTTGGATGAAGCAAGGTTTCACGTTTCGAGGTTTCAAGGAACGTTGAAACCTTGAAACTTTGAAACTTTGTTTTTCTCACCAGTCCCCAGTAGTCAGATACTCGTGAATAGACTGCGCGGCGCGCCGCCCCGCTCCCATGGCCAGAATTACGGTGGCGCTGCCGGTCACGATGTCGCCTCCGGCAAACACGCCTTTGCGCGTGGTGCGCTGCGTGCTTTCGTCGGCCTGAATGTAGCCGCGCTTGTTGGTGCCGAGACCCGGCGTGGTGCTCTGCACAATCGGGTTGGCGCTCGTGCCAATAGCGATGACGGCGACTGACAGCGGTAGATCAAACTCCGAGCCTTGAATGGGCACGGGGCGCCTGCGGCCGGAGGCGTCCGGTTCGCCGAGCTCCATTCGGACGCAACGAGCTGCAGTGAGCCATCCTTTGCCGTCGGAGAGGAACTCGACCGGCGCGGTCAGCATCTGGAAGTCGATTCCCTCCTGCCGCGCGTGGTGCACTTCTTCGGCGCGAGCCGGCATCTCGGCGTCGCTGCGGCGATAGATCACGTAGGCCTTCGCGGCGCCCAGGCGCAAAGCGGAGCGGATCGCGTCGAGTGCCGTGTTGCCGCCGCCGATCACTGCCACATTCTTTCCGTGGAGGTCGAGCATGGGCTCGTCATAAACGGGAAACTTGTAGGCCTTCATCAAATTGATGCGCGTCAAAAATTCGTTGGCGGAGTAGACCCCGTTCAGGTGTTCGCCGGGAATGTTCATGAACTGGGGCAGTCCGGCGCCGGTGCCGATGTAAACCGCGTCGTAACCTTCGGCTCCCATAAGTTCGTCGATGGTGACGGTTCGGCCGACGACCACGTCAGTTTCAAATTCGACGCCCATCTCGCGCATGTAGTCGAGCTGTTCGCGGATGATCTGCTTGGGCAGACGGAATTCGGGGATGCCATAAACGAGGACGCCGCCCAGTTCGTGCAGAGCTTCGAAGACGCGGACTTTGTGGCCCTTCTGGACCAGATCGCCAGCCACAGTCAGGCCGGAGGGACCGCTGCCGACGACGGCGATCTTCTTTCCGGTCGGCTGCACATTGGGCACCACGTGGGTTCCCATGCGCTTTTCATAGTCGGCCACGAAGCGCTCGAGATAACCGATTCCAAGCGGCTTCACTTTCTTGGACAGCAGGCACTTGCCTTCGCAGTGATCTTCCTGCGGGCAGACGCGGCCCGTGATGGCAGGCAGGACATTGTCTTCGCGAATCTTGGCAGCGGCGCCCAGAAAGTCTCCGACAACGATGAGCTCCACGAATTCCTTCACCTTCACCCCGACGGGACAACTGACGGTGCAGGTGGGCTTAGCGCATTCCAGGCAGCGTACGGCTTCCTGCTGGGCGAGTTCGGGGCTGAAGCCAAGATTCACTTCTTCGAAGTTATGGGCGCGCTCTTCGGCGGGCTGCTCGGGCATCGGTTGGCGCGGAATCTTGATCCGCTCCTTGATGGGCACGGGGTTTTGAGACTTCTTCGCGGTGGTGCTCATCGTTGCTCTCCTTGCCGATGATCTCCTGGACGATGATCTTCTGGACGATGGTCCGAGGCGACGGCGCAGGCGCGCTCGACGTCCTGGTCCTCAGCTTCCTTCTTGCGAACACGCTCAAACTCCGCCATTGAGCGCTGCTCGGCGTCGCGATACATCGAGTTGCGCTGGACCAGCACGGCAAAATCTACGCGATGCGCGTCGAACTCAGGGCCATCGACACAGGCGAATTCGCTTTTGCCGTCGATCAGCACGCGGCAGCCGCCGCACATACCGGTGCCGTCGATCATGATGGGGTTGAGGCTAACGACGGTGTGGATGTTCTCTTTCCGCGTCATCTCGGCTACGGCCCTCATCATCACGATGGGCCCAACGGCCACCACCAGATCGATGCGCGTGCCGTTCTCGATCAACTGGCGGAGCTTGTCGGTGACGAATCCCTTGTCGGCGTAACTGCCGTCGTCAGTGGTGATCATCAGGGCATCGCTGACGGCGCGCATTTCTGGCTCGAGGATGACCAGTTCTTTGTTGCGCGCGCCGACGATCGACAGCACCCGGTTCCCGGCGCGCTTCAGCGCCGCGGCTGTGGGATAAGCCATGGCCGTCCCCACTCCCCCGCCCACCACCACAACAGTGCCGTAGTTCGCGATCTCAGAGGGCTTGCCGAGCGGGCCCACCACATCGAGAATCTCGTCGCCCGTGTTGAGCGAATTCAGCAGGTGCGTAGTCTTCCCCGCCGATTGCACGACGATGTTGATCGTGCCGCGAGCGGGATCGGAGTTTTCGATCGTGACCGGGATGCGCTCGCCTTCTTCATAAATTCGCAGGATGACGAACTGTCCCGGTTTCTGTTTGCGCGCAATGCGGGACGCTTCAATGACAAAGCGCTTAATGCCGGGGGCAAGGAATTCGGCGTGGATGATTTTGAACACAAGGCGCTCCGCTGGATAATTAGGGCGAAAATTAACGACAGCACGATTGTGTTCGGAGCGCCAGCGGACAGGCTGTGATTGGGATCACACTTCAGTGTGCGGTCAGCCTGACACGCTTCTCGCAATCTGTCATTTATCTACATCTGTGACATTTATTTGGTACAATGTCATCAGGAGCAAGGCGTGTCATGAATGGGGAAGCCCGATTGCGTATCAATGAAAATGGACGCGTCGTAATCCCTGCGTCCTTTCGCAAGGCGCTGGGAATCAACCCGGGGGACGAGATCATCTTGCGGATTGAAGATGACGAACTCCGGATCACCACCATGAAGCGTCGCATCGAGCGGGCGCAGCAACTGGTCCGTAAATATGTGAAGCCGGGAGTATCTCTGGTGGACGAACTCATTGCCGAACGGCGCGAAGCCGCCAAGAATGAATAGGGTCGTTCTTGATGCGTCCGCGATCCTGGCGGTGCTGAACCGGGAGCCGGGCGCGGACAAGCTTACCCCGCAACTCCTGAGTACAGGGGTCGCCAGCACCGTCAACCTGGCCGAGGTTCAAAGCAAACTGGTCGACCGCGGCATCGGCGCGGACGCAGCTTGGATAGCCACCCTTAGTTCTGTCCAGGAGGCCGTGGCCTTCACCCCGGAGCAGGCCAAGATCGCTGGCGACCTGATTGCCGAGACGCGGCCCTTGGGACTGTCGCTGGCCGACCGGGCTTGCTTGGCTCTCGGGTTTGACCTGAAGGCGCCCGTTTACACCGCAGATCGGTCGTGGAAGAACTTGAAGGTGGGGGTTCGAATTCACGTCATCCGCTAAGCGGTTCCACCGGCAGGTCCGAATTCCCTTCCGGCTTGAAGATCACGCCCTGGCTGGTCTTGCTGTTCATCACCAGGCGCAACGGCTCGCGGAATTGCAGGCGGCGAACGCAGCCTTGCTCCTCGACGGCCGGCTGTTCAGCGAGCCATTGCCAATCGATGCGGCCTTCGCCGGCATCCGGGTTCACGGTGAGATATCCCACCTGAAACGCGGTCAGGTTTTGGAAGAAGTGACTGCCTTGCGACGGAGTGACGCGGAAGTCGTGGAAGCCGGCTTCCACGATGGCGCGAGCGCCCGCGATCTCGTCCCACTCGACCGGGATGCCGAGCCAGGGATCGTTCGAGCCCCAGCGGCCCACGCCGATCAACAAATACGGGCGATTCTCCGCACTCAGCGTCGCGTTGAACTGAGCGACAGCGCGCGCCACTTCCTGGCTGCGGCTGCGCTCGAAGCGGTGCGAATCAACCACGACGATGTCGTGCAGATTATCGATGCGGCCGTTGCCCAGAACTTTGCTGCTCTCGCAGATCAGCCGGGACGGATCCACCTCGCCGATGGTGAGATCCTGGTTGTCGCGAGCCAGGGTGAGCGGGCGGATCTGCAGGAATCCAAACTCCGCAGCCTCTTCTGCGCGCGGAAGGCGAACCGCGAACTCGATCTCGACCGGATTGCCTAACGCATCTTCGCCCGCTCGCACCAGCACTTCCAGAATGGCAGCGATGGGAAAGACGCCATGCTTGAGCATGGGGGCGAACGTTACGACGCGGGCCCCCGGACGGCTCAGACCGTCGTAGATAGCATGATTGTCGGCCGAATACGTCGAGGCCACGGCCTGGAGAGTGCCGTCCGCCTCGGCTACATCGAGCCCAAAGCGCATTTCGTGCAGATGGCCCGGACTTCCCCCGCCTGCCCTGAGCGGAGTCGAAGGGTGCGGCACGCCATCGAGTTCGAGGGCGCAGAATTCCGTCTGCGTATTGGCGAGGATGTCTTCGACCGACGAGAACTGAAGCAGATTTCGCGGGTAGCGCGGACAGAAGCTCAAGCACTTCCCGCCATCGACCACGGTGCGGCCGAGCCCCAGCGCCACGGCGGCAATGCCGTCGGAGAAAGTCATAGGCTCAACCGGATAGAAGTTGTGCGAACGCACGACGCCGGAGAAATCCGGATAGAAGCGCTGGCCATGCACCGTGCCCACCACTTGCTGCAGGATGACCGCCATCTTCTCTTCTTCCAGGCGGTAGGGCGTAGCCCGCACATAAGTCTTGGCGTGCTGGCTGAAAGTCGAAGCGTAAACCCGCTTGATCGCCTCTGACAGTTCGGCAAGGCGAGTGTTCGTATCGGCCTGCTGGTTGCCCAGCATGAAGGTTTCGTAAACACCGGTGAAAGGCTGGTACTGCGAATCTTCCAAAAGGCTCGAGGAGCGCACGGCCAGCGGGTAGCGGACTTCTTCGAGATAAGCCTTCAGGTTCTCCTGTAGCGTTCCGGGAAGGGGCGAGTCGAGGAAGCGCTGCTGGATTTCCGTGTCGTCGTCGCAGTGCAGGGCGAAGTCGCTCAGATTATTCTCGGCGAGGAACTGGTCGAACATGTCGGTGGCAATGACCACGGCAGGAGGAACGGAAATTCGCACTCCGGGAAAGCGGCGTGCGATGCGGCGCGTGCGCAGCAGATGGCGAACGAAGGCCAGGCCACGGGCTTTGCCACCCAGCGAACCGGAGCCGATTCTAAGGAAGCTCGACTCGGATGGTTTAAAGGTGTCGGGCTTGAAATCGCCGATCAGCACTTCGTTCTGTTCGCGGCGATAGTCGTTGATCGAGGCGATCAGATCGTGGCGCAGGTGCTCCGGCCCGTTGAAGTCGGAGACCTTGCGCGGCCTCAGCTTGGCCGCGAGGGCAAATTCCGTGCGCGCCATTAGCCAGTGCGAGAAGTGATTGCGCTGCGCGTGGTACATGAGGCTGTCGGCGGGCAAAGTCTGAAGCGTCTCTTCGAGCTCGGTGAGATCTTTGGCGCGTCCGACTTCGTGCTGGTCGGGCAAGCGAAAGACGAAGTCGCCGAATCCAAAAGAGTCGGTCAGGATGCGGCGCAGGTCCTTGAGCAGAGTAGGCGAGCGCTTGCGCAGGAACGAATAGCCTTCGGCTTGGGCGCGCGGGCGAAACTCTGTGCGGCTGGTCTGAAGCACAACGGGTACGTCGGGCGTCAGGCTCTTGACCATGCGGGCGAGTTCGAAACCGGCGTCGGGATTGAGCCTGCCGTCCCAGGGAAACTCGACGTCCGATACCAGGCCAAAGATGTAGTCGCGGTATTCCTGCACCAGTTGCGCGGCGTCCTCGAAATTCGAGGCCAGCAGGATTTTCGGGCGCGCCTGCATGCGCACCAGTTTGTGCGCTACGTTGATGCCTTCCTGAATGACGCGCCGCGACTGCTTGATCAACTCGGTATAGATGACCGGGAGAAACGAAGAGTAGTAGCGGATGTTGTCTTCCACGACGAGCAGCACGGGCACGCCCATGGCGCGCGTGTCGTGCAGCACGTTGCGCTTGTCTTCGACGTACTTGACGATCGCGATCAGGATGCGGGCAGTTCCCTGCCACAGGAAGACGCGGTCAAGATCGGTGACGGGATTGCGCGCAACGAAGTTCTTGATCTCGCGATAATCATAGCCGAGCACGACTACAGGAACGTCGAGTCCGGCGCGGCGCACTTCGCGGGCGAGTTGCGCGGCGTCGGTATCGCCGACCGTGAGATTCGTGACGATCAGATTGAACTGAGGATTCTCGCGAGCCAGATCGAGCGCTTCGGCGCAACTGGCAACGTGGGTGATGCCGGGAATCTGTCGCAGGTTCAGCTCAAGCGATTCGTCGATGAGGAGTTCGTTGAGGCGTCCGTCTTCGCGCAGGATGAAGGAATCGTAGAGGCTCGATACCAGAAGGATGTTCTGGACGCGAAACGGCATCAGGTTCTCGAAGCCTTCAAAGCGCTCTTCGGCGTCAAGGATGGGCTCGGCAATGCGGGGCAGGGACATGGTGGGGATGATTAACAGCTAATCATACTCGTGGAGATAGAGATGATCATGTGGGGAGATTATGCGGGGAGATTATGTGGGGAGATTATGTGGGGACAGCCGCCCCCGGCTGTCCGATCGAGCGAAGCTCGACGGCCTGCTCGTTCACAGGAACGCCGCGCGCCAAGCGCGTGAGCTCGTAGGATGGGTTTCGAAGAGCTGGATAGTGCCTCCTCCATCCTGGTTTCAGGCCGCTGTAGCGGGGAGTTAAATCGATTTAACGATGGTGTTTAAGTTGTTATAAATAAGCCATTTACGAAATATTATTTACACACCACTTTCAATGCTGAAACCTTCCGGCGTCAACCACTTACAACCTGAACGCACCATTTCTAATGCAGCGAGTATCCGATCGAGGTCTTGACTTCTTGCGACTCAGAGAAGCACCCGTCGCGAAATCCCACCCTTGCCGCAAAGAACGCGGCAAAGATAGGCACCCGGCTCACCTAAGGAACTTGGTACTTCTGGATCAAGGGTGAAAGCAACAGTACCAAAGTGGCTAGGGTAAGTGTCCCTTCGGAGCGCTGGGAAAGGACGACGGAGCAAGCTAGAGTGTGAGGGCACGGGGAGCGATGAGAATGAACGCGAAAAAGATTGCGAAAGCAGGAACCGCGCCAGGGATAGGCATCGGCAGCGCTTTGGCTGTGGTCATGTCGTTCCAACTGAATCACTCGATCCTGTGGGCCGCGCTGCATGGCGTCTTGTCCTGGCTTTACGTGATCTATCGCGCTTTCCAGGAGAATTACTGATGACCTTCCATATTCCTACCCACTGGCGCGTTTTCGTGCTCGATGACACCGAGGACCGCATCTCATGGTTCCGACAGCGACTGCCGCAGATGCGCTATGCCAAGACCGCTCAGGCGGCCCTCGATATTCTCTCGACCCAGCAGTTCGACTTGGTCTTTCTCGACCATGACCTGAGCTGGATGGACGCTGGCTTCCCGTCGCGCCTACACGGCAACGGCAAGGAAGTCGCTCGCTTCTTGGCTCGCACGAAGTTCGCTGGCCGTGTCGTCATTCATTCCAAATCGGATCAGGCTGAAGCGATGGCGAAGCTCCTGCCGCAGGCCACGATCGCTCGTTTCGGCGATTTCGAAATAACTGTTGCACAACCTGCCGCCGCACGATGACCGTCGGGATTTAGGAACCCTGAACGTCAAAATCCCCACCCTAACCGCAAAGAACGCGGTTAGGATGGGGCACCCGTTTCAGTATTACTTCGACTTTCCTCGCATCAACAGCGACGGCGTTGCGCCTTCACACAGCGGTCGGTGCACGTTTGGGTTTCATATCGGCGATGCGAACAATCAGGCGCTTGCCGAGTACCCGGGCCGCCCGACTCATGGTGTCGAGAGTCACTGAGGCATTCTGCGGGTCGAGGAGGCGATCCAGTTGTGAGCGGCTGGTGCGAAGCTGCCGGGCCATGGATTGCTTCGTCTTCTGCTGTCTTCGCATGGCTTGTGCCAGTTGCCATGCCAAAACACGCTTGATGGCAATGGCCTCGACTTCTTCCCGGATTCCCTCTTCTTCGAGGAAACTATCAAAGGTCGATCCACTGTAGTCGATGCGCTTGCCGTCCTTCTTGGCCTTCATTCCAATCCTCTTTGGTGCTTCCTTTTGTTGCTCCTCGCCAGCGACAAATCGTCGTCCGGCGTTTTCCGGGCCTTCTTAATGAATCCGTGCAGCAGAACCATGCGGCTTTTCCTGTCGACATAAAAGAGCACCCGTGCAATGCGGTTTCTGGTCAAGCTCGTCCGAACTTCATACAGGCCACCACCCATGGGCTTACACACGGGCATTCCGATCGGCCAACCGAATTCTACTGTCTTAATGTCCTCTCCAATGCGTTTCCTGTCCTCAGGCGGCAGGGTTTTCAGCCATTCTCGTACGGGTTCTCCGCCGGCTTCGGTGCGGAAGAAGATGGCGGGGATTCGTTTGCCATGCTTTGCGCGCGATTCGTGCTCCGCATCTGCGCTCACGTGGATTTGAGACTCCCTTAGTGTACCACAGTTGGTACATCGCGACGAAGCACGATTTTGAGCTGAGTAGCGAAGGGCTCAAAGTCAAAATCCCCATCTTAACCGCAAAGAACGCGGTTAGGATGGGGCACCCGTTTCATCGTTACTTCGACTTTCCTTAGATCAACATCCATTTCATCGTTGCTGCATGCGGCTGCCGCGCTTTGCCCGGCCGGACAGCCCCTTCGACTGCGCTCAGGGCAGGCTCGGGGAAGCTGTCCCCACGCAGTCAACTACACAAGGCCCTGGTCCAGCATGGCGTTGGCTACTTTCAGGAAGCCGCCGATGTTGGCGCCGTTTACCAGGTTGCCGGGCGTGCCGTATTTTTCGGCCGTTTCGTAGCAGTTCTGGTGGATGGCGATCATGATCTTGTGCAGACGGTCGTCCACTTCGTCGCGGGTCCAGCTCAAGCGGGCGCTGTTCTGGGCCATTTCCAGGCCTGACGTGGCCACGCCGCCAGCGTTCGCGGCTTTGGCCGGTCCGTACAGGACTTTGGCGTCGAGGAACATCTTGGTGGCTTCGAGCGTGGACGGCATGTTCGCGCCCTCGGCAACCAGCTTGATTCCATTCTTAATAAGATTCGCCGCGTCTTTCGCGGTGATTTCGTTTTGCGTGGCGCTGGGGAAGGCGCAGTCGGCTTTGATGTTCCACAGCGGATTGTGCTCCAGCTTGATGTCGGTGGGCATGAAGATCGCTTTCTTGAAGTGATCGGCATAGTCGCGGATGCGTCCACGCTTCACGTTCTTCAGCTCCATGACATAGGCCAGCTTCTCGCGGTCGATGCCATCGGGATCGTAGATCACGCCGTTGGAATCCGACACCGTTACCGGTTTGGCGCGCAGATCGAGCAACTTCTCGATGGTGTATTGCGAAACGTTGCCGCTGCCCGAAACCAGGCAGATCTTGCCCTCGAAGTTTTCTCGCTTCGTCCGCAGCATTTCGTTGGCGAAGTAGACGCAGCCGTAGCCGGTGGCTTCGGGACGAATCAGCGAACCGCCCCAGCCCAGGCCCTTGCCGGTCAGGACCCCGGTGAATTCGTTGCGCAGACGTTTGTATTGGCCAAACAGGAAACCGATCTCGCGACCGCCCACGCCGATGTCGCCGGCCGGGACGTCGGTGTCCGGTCCGATGTGGCGCTGCAGTTCGGTCATGAAGCTCTGGCAGAAGCGCATCACTTCGTTGTCACTCTTGCCCTTGGGATCGAAATCGGAACCGCCCTTGCCGCCGCCCATGGGCAGCGTGGTGAGCGAGTTCTTGAAGACCTGTTCGAACGCTAGGAACTTCAGGATGCCGAGGTTGACTGAAGGGTGGAAGCGGAGTCCGCCCTTGTAGGGGCCGATGGCGCTGTTCATCTCGATGCGGAAACCGCGGTTGACTTGAATGTTGCCCATGTCATCGAACCAGGGCACGCGGAACATGAGGACGCGCTCGGGCTCGACAATTCTTTCGAGCAAACGCGCCGATTGATACTCGGGATGTTTCGCCAGCACTAACCGAAGAGAGTCGAACACTTCTGCTACCGCCTGATGGAACTCAGGCTCGGCGGGGTTCTTGGCTTTCACACTGATCATCACGGATTCAATGTAGTCCCCGGGCACTTTGACTCCCGGGCGCGTCAACACAGACATAGTCCTACCTCCGTAGGTACTGCCTAGACATAATGCCGTTCTTCATTGTCGGCTTCTATGGAGAAGTCGCTGTGATAATTCTCACGGGCAGGGGTGATTCGGATCACGTTGGTTTATATGGTTTGGAATGAATGAGATACAACACTTTCCCAAATTGGAGGAGGGTGTCTCGCCAGGTGCTCCGGGGATGGGGTCGACTCTTGAAGTCGCCGCTATGCAATCATTGATTGCACTGCTATCATTGATGGCATGGCCAGCATTACCATCAGAAACCTGGAACAGGACACGAAACGCAGGCTCAAGATCCGTGCGGCCATGAACGGACGCTCGATGGAGCAGGAAGCGCGCGAAATCCTGAAGAGCGCGCTGGCCCAGACTTCGAAGAAGAAGGCCAACCTAGCCGATCGCATTCGCGAGATCTTCGTTCCGCTTGGAGGAGTGGAACTGGAACGTCTGCCACGGGAGCCCATACGCGATCCAGATTTACTCGCTGAGAGGGAGTAGGTGCGTGATTTCAGGAGCAGCAGTGGCTCAGTTTGAATTGCACCCTTCGCTGAGGCGTCATCCCGAAGGCCCGCGCTTTCGCCAGCGGGCCGAGGGATCTCGCGCGCACCACCGCCCCCCACGCGAGATCCCTCGCTCCGCCTGTAGAGCGGCTGCACTCGGGATGACGCCTTCGCATCGGGTCTAACCTTCCGTCGATGATCATTCTCGATACCAATGTCGTTTCCGAACTGATGCGGCCAGCGCCGGAGCGCATGGTTCTGCGCTGGTTCAGCAGCCAGGCTGCTGAAGACCTGCATGTCACCGCTGTCACCATGGCGGAGATTCTTTTCGGCATTGAACTCATCTCCTCAGGCAGACGTCGCGACGTAGTCCGGGCGGGCACCGAAAAAATGTTCGGGGACGTGTTCGCGGATCGCGTTCTGACCTTTGAGGACAGAGCTGCGCAGGCTTTCTCACAGATTGCGTCATCCCGCCGCCGGCAAGCGAAACAGATATCCGGAGTCGACGCGCAAATTGCGGCGATCGCGCGAGTCCATGGAGCGACGCTGGCCACGCGCAACACCTATATTTTCGAAGGATGCGGCGTAAGGTTGGTCAATCCGTGGGAGGGGTGAGTGCCGATCAGTCCCCATTGCATGACGATAATCTGTCTAAGTGCGTGAACGTGTGAACATCCTCACTCAAACCAAGACCAGTCTTGAGTCGGCCACTCGCCCCAGTCTGTTACGAAAGCCGAACAAGGGTATCGGTTGCTCTAGCGCTGAGCTTGCCGAGAGTGTAGTTTAGGTGCGGAAGCTTGGCGGGATACTCAAGGTAGTAGTTTCAGGAGGCGACTATGAAGAAAGTCACCCTGTTCGTTTTCATGGGGCTCCTGGTAATCAGCACACTGCCTCTAGCAGCTTTGCAAGCTCAACCGGCGGGGGCCGCGCCAACCGTTCTTGAAAAACCCATCCTCAACTGTGAGCGGCAGGTAGCCAGCTGGGCCATGACCAAGGAGATCGAGATTGCCTATATCGCCGTTATGGCAGTCATAGGGGTCCTCATCGCAGTATTACAGAGATCGACGGAGAAGAACAAGGCAGCCAGGTGGCTCACCTTTGCGCTCGGTCTTGTCTTGGGAATACTAACGGGCATCAATGGCACCGGCATACTATTTCCCGCTGACGTCAAGGCCCTGCGACGGGCTGAGTTTGACGGCCGCGCCATCATCGACCAACTCTGGATCAAGGTCCGTGCGGCCGAAGACCCGCAGGCCTCCAATGAAGACCGCAAAGCTGCAACCAAAGAATACCTCGACACGCTAAATCGATTCTATGCTGTTGGCGACGCACTGACAGCTGCGCCGCATGCTGCAGTGAGTTTGCCGAGTACTGTACCGGTGGTCTACGCGCAGTCGCCGAATTCGCTCCCGGCGTGGACCCAACAAAAACCCGACGATACGGCTACCGCGAGATATGTTGTAGCCAAAGCCTCCGACCCGTCATTGGCTGTCGCAAAACAGAATTCGGCTGGCGAGGCTGTTTACGAAGCAACCGTCGCATTGATTCCGGCTGCTCCGAATGCATCGCGGGACGCTCTTCTGGATCTCGTCAGGGCCTCTGCGGTGACCCAGGATACCGCCTTCGCCTACAATGCCAACACAAGGAATTACGATTTCTACACGCTCCTGCGTTTGACTCCGGACATCCAAGACCTAGTCAAAACCTTACCCCAGGCGGCTGCACCTAGTTTGACGAAATTTCAGAGGAAGGGGTGGCTGCCCACGGACCTAGCGTCCGATCCAACGTCGGGGCTCTTCGCGTTGGACCATTTCGGCGGAGTTTCGAGGTTGGATCTGGGGCAGAGAGGGACCGGCAGGATCGAAAGACTGTTTGAGATCGCGCGCTTCGAATCTGGCTACGCTCTTGCAGCCAGCGCTGATTCGGTTTTTGTTGCAGCCGGTTCGAAGTTCGGCTGCAAGGTTTACAAGTACTCGCTGCAAACGAGAACGGCCACTAGTCGGATGATGGCGATGAACGAGCGTTGCGTGGGCATCGCGACCGATGGGACTGCGGTCTATCTTACGATGCCGGAGAGTAAAGAGATCCGGTATTGGGATGGCTGGGACACGCCAAAGTATCGCAGTTGGCCGCTTGCCAGGCTCGGCGCACCAGGATTCCTGGAGTTTGACCGTGCGGCGCATCGATTGATCATCGTTGACGACACGCAGGGAACAGCATATGCGGTCTCCATTCCAGACGGGAAGGCTCAGCTGTTGTCGGAAAAGCTTGGAGCAGTCCAGTCGATTGCGGTCTCTCGCTTTCACGTCCTTTTTGCGTCGGGAAGGAAGGTGCTATTTCTGGCTCGTTCCGACAATCACGGAGAGAACCCTCCTCTTGGCTGGCCGCCCCTTCAGGGCGGTCACATCGTAGGCGTCGCCGTCGACGGGGCCGACCAACTTTGGGTTGCTGACTACGACAACGAAGTGGTTCAAGGTCCCTTGCCTCTTATCTAGAATGGACCTAATTCTTATTGGGGGCTGGAACGGGGAAATCTGGGGACGTTCCCCCATTTACCGGAGAGGAGATCCACAGGCCTTGTGACATCCAACCTTGCTCTCGAATTTCAAATCCGCGATTATCGTCGAGGCCGTGACGCTGGGTGCACGCACAACGTCGCGCCCCTATCAGGATGACAATGCGTGGGATGCTAACAAATCCTCGGCAACTGCTCGCCGCTCAGCATGTCTACTACGCGGTTGCCGCCGATGCGGCTTTGCAGGACGACGGTGCGGCCGGGAGCCTCTTCTACTTTGCCGACTCGAACTGATCCCTGCGAGGCTTCGACTTTCTTCATCACTTCGAGTGCGGCGTCAGCTTGCGCGGCGGGCACGAAGACGGCGAAGCGGCCTTCGTTGGCTACGTAGAGGGGATCAAGGCCGAGAATCTCGCAGGCGCTCTGTACTGTTTCTTCCACCGGAATCAGCGCTTCTTCGAGCTTGATGCAGATGTTTCGGTCGGACGCGATCTCGTTCAAGGTAGTGGCCAGACCTCCGCGGGTCAGGTCGCGGAGGCAGTGGATTTCGATTCCAGCGTTCAGCAGTGCTTCCACCGCGGGCCACACCGACGCTGTGTCGCTCAGGATCGGCGATTCGAACTCTAGGCCCTCGCGCACGGAGAGAATAGCGATGCCGTGGCGGCCGAGATCGCCGCTGACGATGACCGCGTCGCCGGGCTGAACCGCCGCCGGGCCGATGGTCCCTTTCACGTTCGCTTCGATTACTCCAATGCCCGAGGTGTTGACGAAAATTCCATCGCCCTTCCCTTTGTCTACGACCTTCGTATCGCCCGTAACGAGCTCTACGTTCGCTCGCGCCGCGGCTTTCTGCATCGACGCGACTACTGTGCGCAGCGTGTCCATCTCCAGGCCCTCTTCCAAGATGAACCCCGCGCTTAGGTAGAGCGGCCGCGCGCCGCACATGGCGAGATCGTTGACCGTGCCGTTGACCGCCAGATCACCGATGTCGCCGCCGGGAAAAATCAGCGGGCGCACGACGAAGGAATCCGTGGTGAAGGCGAGGCGCGATCCGGTCGTCAATCCGTCGAGCGGCAGCACGGCGCCGTCGTGGCGCTGTTCGAGCATGGCGTTGGAGAACGCGGGGAGAAAGATCTTTTCGATGAGCTGGTGCGTGAGCCTTCCGCCGCCGCCGTGCGCCAGGACGATGCGGTCGTCAGCGACTCGCGGGACTGGACAGCTCAGGTTGAACGCGGGTGTTTTGGCGTCTGCCATAGTGGTAATAGGCCGCGCATGCGCCTTCCGACGATACCATGGGAGCGCCCAGCGGATTCTCCGGAGTACACTTCACGGCGAACGCCGGGCACTCGTGAGGCTTCTTGATGCCTTGCAGGATGAGTCCGCTGATACACTCCGGCGACTCGCGCGCGGGCTCGCCCGAAAAGGGGAAGCGGCGGTTGGCGTCATACTTCTGAAAGCGCCCGCGTAACTGGAAGCCGCTGGCCGGAATCTCGCCCAAGCCGCGCCACTGGCGCGGGGTGATCTCGAACACTTCCGCGATCCGCTCCTGCGCCGGTCGATTCCCTTCCCGCCGAACGGCGCGGCTGTATTGATTTTCGACCTCGTAGCGGCCTTCTTCCAACTGGGTGGCCGTCATCAGAATGCCTTCGAGAATGTCGAGCGGCTCAAAGCCGGTGACGACGATCGGAACTTTGTAGCGCTCCGCGATGGGGAAATATTCCTCGAAGCCCATAATGGTGCAGACGTGGCCTGCGGCCAGGAATCCCTGAACCACACAAGTATCGGACGAGAGCAACGCCTCCATGGCAGGAGGAACCAGCACGTGCGAGACGAGAAGCGAAAAATTCTCGATGCCGTCGTGATCGGCTTGCCAGGCGGACATGGCGTTGGCCGGGGCCGTCGTTTCAAAGCCTACCGCAAAGAAAACGACCTGGCGGTTGGGATTGTTCTTGGCAAGTTTGAGCGCGTCGAGCGGCGAATAGACGATGCGGACGTCGCCGCCTTCGGCCTTCACGTCGAACAAACTCTTCGACGATCCGGGCACGCGCAGCATATCGCCGAAGGAGCAGAAGATCACCTCCGGGCGCTGCGCGATAGCCACGGCTTTGTCGATCAGTTCGACCGGCGTGACGCAAACCGGGCACCCGGGGCCGTGGACCAGCGTGATCTCACGGGGCAGCAGATCTTCCAGACCGCTCTTGACGATGGTGTGGGTTTGCCCGCCGCAGATTTCCATGATCGTCCATGGGCGAGTTACTTTTTTCCAGATTTGCTGGGCGAGTTGTTCGGCGGCCTTCTGGTCGCGGTATTCACTGAGGAATTTCACCGAGTTCCTCTTTCAGTGCTCCAAGTTCTTCGAGGTATTGGAAGACTCGCTTGGCCTCGGCCTCGTCGATCACGCTGATGGCGAAACCGACGTGGACGAGGACGTACTTCCCGACTTCGGCCTCAGGAGTGTAGGCCAGGTTGATATCTTTGCGGATCCCGCCGAAGTCGACCTTGCCCACGCGGAAGGCGACGTCGCCACCGTCGATGATTTCGATTACGCGGCCTGGAACTGCGAGACACATGCATCAACCTCCGGGGCTAATTTTCCCTCAGCGGCTAAAGCCGTCGGTTGTCTTCTCCACATACGGCGCGGCTGAAAGCCGCGCCCTTTCAAAACAGAAAGGCATTCACGGTCGAGCCATCACCGCTTGCCCTAGCGCGATGCCGCCGTCGTTGGGCGGGACCCGCTGGTGCGTATACACCGTGAAGCCGCGGGCTTCGAGCGCCGCAGCGGCCCGTTCCGTCAGATACCGGTTCTGGAATACCCCGCCGCTGAACACCACTTGCTTCAACTGGGCGTGAGTCCCGACTTCCACGATCCAATCGACCAGGGCGTTGTGGAACTGTGCTGCGATAAGGGGCACGCTTACTCCTGCCCGTTTGTCTGCCACCACAGCCTTGATCAAAGGACCCCAGTCTCCGCCTGGTAAAGCATACGCCTCTTCGGTGCGCAATCCGCCAATTTCATTTTCCAGCAGCATCGCGGCCTGGCCCTCGAACCGGTTCTGCTGCGCCACGCCGACGATGCTGGCCACGGCATCAAAGAGTCGGCCAACACTGGTTGTGGGGATAACGTTGATGCCGCGCTCCAGCATGTAGCGAACTTTCGACTGATCCAATCGGGGATTTCCCCGCGATTCATTGGCCAGCACCGGGTTTTCCGAATCGCCGCCAAAGACCTCAAAGAGCAGGCTTGCGGCTGACCGCCAGCCCTCGCGGACTGCAGTGTCGCCGCCCGGCAGCCCGAACGATCGCAGATGCGCAATGCGCTCGAACCGGTTTCCTTCTCCACGGAAAAACTCGCCGCCCCAGATCGCGCCATCCAGGCCGTATCCGGTGCCGTCCCAGGAAACCCCAAGATACTCGCCCTCGACATCGTTCTCGGCAGCGCAGGCTGCCACATGCGCCTGATGGTGCTGCACGCGAATCAGCGGCAGCCCGGTTTGTTCGGCCCAATGGGTCGAGGCGTAGTCAGGATGCAGATCGCAAGCAATCAGCTCCGGCTTGAAACTGTAGAGGCGGCAGAGGTCGGCGATCGCCTTCTCGAATGCTCCGCGAGCTTCGACAGTGTCAAGGTCCCCGATATGCTGGCTGAGGAAAACATCCTGCCCGACACCGATGGCGACGGTGTTTTTCAGATGTCCACCCACGGCGAGCACCAGCGGCAGGCTGTGGCGCAGGCGAACGCCAAGCGGTGCATAGCCGCGGGCGCGCCGCAGGATTCCGGCCCGCCCACGGGTCAGCCGCACGACCGAATCGTCACAGGCGCGCACGATGGGGCGGTTGTGCATAAGGAAATGGTCGGCGATGTCTTGGAGACGCGTAGTCGCTTCCTCGTTCGCGATGGCGATCGGCTCATCGCTGCGATTGCCGCTGGTCGCGATCACCGGGAAACGGCACTCCTGCATCAGCAAATGATGAAGCGGCGAGTATGGCAGCATGACGCCTAAGTAGGGAGAGCAATGCGCGACGTTCCAGGCGATGTCTGTACCGCGCTTGGGCTGCAGTAAAACGATGGGCGCAGCCTGCGATTCGAGCAGTTCCACTTCGGGGGGCGAAATTTCACAGTACTCTCGCGCTATTTCGAGCGACGGCATCATCAGCGCGAATGGCTTCTCTTCGCGGTGCTTGCGCTCGCGAAGGCGCGCCACCGCCGCGACCTGGCGCGCATCGACCAGAAGCTGAAACCCTCCAATGCCTTTGAGCGCGACGATCTCTCCCTCCAGCAGCGCCTCGGCGGCATCTTCAATCGTTCCCTCGAGTTTCGGCCCGCAGACCGGGCAGGCATTGGGCTGGGCGTGAAAGCGGCGGTTGGCAGGATTTGTATATTCGTCGCGGCAAGCGGGGCACAACACGAAGTCGCGCATGGTCGTGTTGGGACGGTCATAAGGAATGTCGACGACGATGGTGTAGCGCGGGCCGCAATTCGTGCAGTTCGTGAACGGATATTCAAAGCGGCGATTGGCGGGATCGAAGAACTCCTCACGGCACTCGCTGCAAGTGGCGAGGTCGGGCAGCACGTTTACGGTTTTGCCGGAGTCGGTGTCGCTGGCGAGGATTTCGAAGCCAGTCGAGCCCTCGGCTGCGATCCAGGCGGACTCGCGCACCGTAACCACGGAAGCCTTCGGGCGCTCTCGCTCCAGCCGTTGCTCGAACTGGTTCAGTTGGTCAGAAGGCCCTTCCACCTCGACTACAAGGCCAGCGGAGGAGTTCAGAACCCAGCCGGTCAAGGACATTTCTGTGGCGAGACGGTAGACGAAGGGACGAAAGCCGACTCCCTGGACAGCTCCGCGTAGAGTGATCCGAAGCCGTTGCACCGCGGGTTTTGCCGCAACCGTCATGGCGTCAGGCCTGCCCGACTTGGCTCTTATTCTAAGGCGTGATCGATCGGACGGGAACCGCATCCGGCTGGACTTTGCAATTCTCGCACGAGACTTTCAATGCGGGCTACGAAGTCCGGAAGAGAATCTTGCACCGCCGCTGAGAGTGATTCCCCATGTCCGAAGTCTTGCCCGGTCAATGTCACCGAGAATGCTCTCGCTCTCGTGCCAAAGAGTTGCGCCGCCAGGGCAACGACCACGGCCGGCGTCAGGTGGTGAGAAAAACGAGACGGGACAGACGACCCAGCTTCTTCAGCGTGAATTTCTTCGATGCGGATTTCGCCGGGACGGCGCTCCTCGCCGTCGGCAGAGGCGGCGTCAATGAAGATGACGGCTTGAGCCCGGCTGAACTTTTCTGCCAACTCGGGCGTGAGCTGGTGCAAGCGCAGAATTTCGACTTTCGGGGATCTAAGTTTCGCTTCCAGCGCGTCGGCCGCGCGCCAAGCAAGCCCGTCATCTGAGCGCAGTGGGTTCCCGTAGGCGACGATGAGCACTCAGACTCTCCTTCCCTGCACCACCGCAGTCAGGCGCGAATGGTCAGCACCGGGCAGGGAGCGTGTGCGATGACCTGGTGCGCGGTCGACCAGGGAAGATGCGTCGTACCCACTTCGGCGGAAGTTCGGGCTCCCAGCACAATCAGGTCGGCCTCGCGCTCTTCGGCAAATCTCAGAATACACTCGCTGGCCGAGCCAAACTCCAGCAGAGTCTCCGGCGTGTAAGGCAAATCCACGTTATTCGGGATCAGCGCGCGCAACCGCCGCATACCCTCTTCGATTGGCCCGGGGCGTTGGCCCAGTTCAGTGTAATCCTCAAGCACGTGCAACAGCGTCAGCTGTGAGCGGAACGCCTGGGCAAGTGCAACAGCGGTCAGCGCCATCCAGCCCGCGTCGGACACAAAATTGGTGGCAAATAGGATCTGCTGAATATCCAGCTCCGGGGGAGCGATGTCGCGTCCTTTGGTTTCGAAAGCTGGCAGCTTGGCATGGCCGGAAACCTTTGGTCCGACGGTCAGCACCGGGCAGGGCGCGTGCCGCAAGATATCTTCCGCCACCGAGCCGAGCAGCAGCTTACCCAGGCCGGTACGGCCGTGCGTGCCCACAACGATCAGATCGATTTCGTTTTCTTCGATTAGGCCAGCAAGCCCTTTCCACACCTGCCCATGACGGACGCAGCAGCGGACGGGAATGCCTTCCAGATGCGCCGCTATTTGATCGAGTTTCTCTTTCGCCTCAGTATGCGCGTCTTCGTAGATCGTGCCCATGCTGACGTAGTCCACGCCGCCGGTCATCAGCAGCAGGTTAGCTTCGGAAAGAATATGGGCGGCGTACAGTGTGGCGCCAAAACGCCGGCAGATGGCCGTGGCGTAAGGCATGGCCGCGTCCGAAGTGGCCGAAAAGTCGGTCGCGAACAAAACATTCTTGATCGAGATGGCGGCTGCTTTCGGTTCAGCCACCAGGCCCTTGTTTTCGTGAATATTGGATTCGATCAGTGCCACGAGACACCTCCCCACTCGTCTTCAAGATCACACTCTTGGAGGGGTTTCGGTATGCCCGTTGTCACCTCTTTTTGTGATTTGGATCACATTAAAGCTCGCCCAGTTCTCCTTCGTGATCCTTCGTGTCCTTAGTGGTAATAAGCTCCTTTCAGCCACGAAGGGCACGAAGGTTCACTAAGGAAGGCAGCTACTGGGCGAAGCCGTCGGCCTGCGTGACCGCGCCGACGGCGACGGTGTGGTCGATGTAGACCCGGCCGGCGTCGAGGGCTTTGCGGTCGAGTTCCAGCAGCGCCGGATTCTTGACCTTCGCTTCCAGCACTTTCATGGCAGTTGCCGGAGACAGGCACTCGGTTTCTTCCAGTAGTGCTCCCATGAAGACCACGTTGGCGACCTTGGCCGCGCCCAGGCGGTCGGCAATCTCCGATGCCGGGATGCAGACGACTTGCGCCTGGGGGATGCTAACGTCCTCCGGCAAGCTGTCGCGTCCGTAGAGGATGATGCCGCCGGGGGCGACCTCGGCGGCAAATTTGCGCAGCGAAATCTCGTTCATCGCGATCAAAACCTGCGGCCGAGACAGCAGCGGCGACCCGATGCGGTCTTTCGACAGGCAGACGTGGCAGTGCGCGCTGCCCGAGCGCATCTCGGGACCGTACGATGGCAGCCAACTGACTTCCAGCCCTTCGCGCATGCCCATTTCCGCCAGGAGTTGGCCGAGCAGGAGCACGCCCTGTCCACCGAAACCCGCGATTTTGATGCCCATCTCGCGGAAATGATGATGACGGCGCGCCACGACGCCGTCGGCCGCTGCCTTGCGCTCGCCCTCCACCAGTTCGGCCACCGTCTTATGCGGAGGAACGTTGTTGTTCGGGATTTCGACCTTGCGGTCGCGAAACACGTTCAGTGGGAAGCTGGGAATCATCTTCTCCGCCACCCACTTCCGGGCCTCGACCGGGTCCTTGCCCCAAATGGTCGGACAAGGGGAAAGAATCTCGACAAACGTGAAGCCCGCACCATCGCGCTGCAGTTCGAGCGCTTTGCGCACTGCGCGCCGCGCCTTCATGATGTTCTTGTTGTCCGAGAGAGCGACCCGTTCGATGTAGACCGGAGCTTCCAGCGAAGACAGCATCTCGGACATGTGCAGCGGAAAGCCCTCGTTAATGGGGCGGCGGCCCCATGGAGAGGTCGTACTCTTCTGGCCGACCAGCGTGGTGGGCGCCATCTGGCCGCCGGTCATGCCGTAGATGGCATTGTTGACGAAGAAGACGGTGATCTTCTCGCCGCGATTGGCGGCATGCACGATTTCCGCAGTACCGATTGCCGCCAGGTCGCCGTCGCCCTGATACGCGATGACCATCTTGTCGGGACAAGCGCGCTTCAGTCCCGTGGCAGCCGCGGGGGCGCGCCCGTGTGCAACCTGCACGTTGCCCACGTCGAAATAGTAGTACGCGAACACGGAGCAGCCGACGGGGCTGACCAGAATCGTCTGATCCTGAACTCCCAGGTCTTGCAAGGCTTCGGCGATGAGCTTGTGGACCACGCCATGGCCGCATCCGGGGCAGTAGTGGGTCTGGTGTTTCAGTTCGCTCTTGCGCTCGTACTCCGGATAGAACACTTCGGACTTCGAGTGCACGACTTCGTATTTGTCGGTCGCCACTTTCGGTTCCTCCAGGATTACGTGGTCTGCCATGATCCGCTCCCGTGATTGTGCCGTCCCGTAGAGACGTTGCTTGCAACGTCTCGTCCAGCAGTACCGGCGCCGCCAGCAAGACGTAGCAAGCTACGTCTCTGCGACTTACCGACCGCACGCAACAAACCAGATCACACTGCGGCGGGCGCGTGTTCTTCGAGCTTCGACAACAGCTCCTCGACCGTGGGCACGTTGCCGCCGACGCGGCCGTAGAACTCAACGGCCTTTGTGCCGTTCAGCGTGAGGCGGACATCTTCCACCATCTGCCCATTGCTCAGTTCCACGACCATCACTTTCCCCGCGCGCGAAGTCGTGGCGACCAGTTCTTTCGATGGGAAGGGCCACAGCGTAATGGGCCGGAATAATCCGACCTTGATTCCCTGCTTACGAGCTTCATCCACGGCCGAGCGCAGAACGCGCGACACAATGCCGTAGCCTACGACGATCAACTCGGCGTCTTCCGTCCGGTATTCTTCGCAGCGCGTTTCGGTCTGTTGTGCGCGAATGTACTTCGCTTCCATGCGGCGCTGGTGCTCTTCCAGGTCGTCGGGTTCGAGGAAGATGGAACTGATCATGTTCTGCCGAGTTCCGGCGGTTCCCTTTACTGCCCAGGGCTTCAGAGGCTCGACGACCTCGCGATACTGGAGGTCCAGCGGTTCCATCATCTGGCCCACGAATCCGTCGGTCAGCACAACCGCGGGGTTGCGATATTTGTCGGCCAGCTCGAACGCCAGGACGGTCAAGTCCGCCATCTCCTGCACGGAGGCCGGCGCGACGACAAGGTTGCGGTAGTTGCCGTGGCCTCCGCCCTTCACCATGGCGAAGTAGTCGCTCTGCTCGGGCGCGATGTTGCCGAGGCCCGGACCGCCGCGCATGACATCGACGATGACACATGGCAATTCGGCTCCCGCAAGATAGGAGATGCCCTCCTGCATCAGGCTGAGGCCGGGACCGGAAGAGGCAGTCATTACGCGGACGCCAGCCGAGGCCGCGCCGTAGACCATATTGATGGAAGCGGTCTCGCTCTCGGCCTGCACAAACGTGCCGCCGACTTCGGGAAGATAGAGCGCAGCCGCCTCGGCGACTTCACTTGCAGGTGTTATTGGGTAACCGTAATAAGCCCGGCAACCAGCCAGCAGGGCGCCCTTAATGACCGCAACGTTTCCTTTACAGAGTTGCCGCATGCTCGCCTCCAGCCTGGGTCTGTGCCTGAGGAGACACAACCGCTTTGGGGGGCGGGGCCAGCCGGTAGACGATGATGGCGCCCGGCTCCGGACAGCAATAGAAACAGATGCCACATCCGGTGCAGTCGTGGCCGGTATAACGCGCCGGATGCACTCCGTAGGAACTCAGTTCGGGAGCGAGCTCCAGGCATTTAGGTGGGCAAGACTCGACGCAGAGCCCGCATCCTTTGCACTCCTCGACATCGATGGTGACGTTGCCGCGTGCTGCGCCCGCCATGGGTTGTCTCCTCCGTCACTTCTGTGCCGCTGTCTGTGCTACTTGAGGGTACTGCAACCATTTGGTCTTTTCGCAATACTCGTAGAGCTCGGCGCGAAAGTCAGGATGCGCGATCTCGATCAAAGACTTCGCCCGCTCGCGAATCGACTTCCCGTGCAGGTACGCCACTCCATATTCGGTCACTACGTAGCGGACCAGGCCCCGTGACGTAACCACTCCCGCGCCCGGATCCAGCATGGGCACGATCCGCGAAATGGTTCCTTGCTTCGCGGTTGAAGAGATCGCGATGATGGGCCTGCCCCCTTTGGACCGCGACGCGCCGCGCAAAAAATCGACTTGTCCACCAATGCCGCTATAAAACTGATTCCCAATCGAATCGGAGCAAACCTGGCCGGTGAGATCGACCTGGAGCGCCGAATTGATCGCCACCATGTTGTCGTTGCGCGCGATGAATCCGGGATCGTTGGTGTAGGCCGTGGGGTGAAACTCGAAAATGGGATTGTTGTCTACGAATTCAAACAGGCGCTTGCTACCAAGCGCAAATCCCAGAATGATCTTGCGCGGCTTGAAATTCTTGCGGGCTCCGGTGAGCACTCCGGCTTCGATCAGCGGGATCACTCCGTCCGAAACCAGTTCGCTGTGTACGCCGAGATCCTTGCGGTCCATAAGCAGAGGCAGAACTGCGTCCGGGATGCCTCCGATACCGGTCTGCAAGACCGCGCCGTCGCCGATCAGCCCGGCCACGTTCCGCGCGATGGCCACCTGCAGGTCGTTTACGATCGGCTTCGGCAGCGCACACAGGGGCCGGGAAGATTCCACAACGGCGTCGATGTCGCTGACATGAATGAAGCTGTCGCCGTAGGTGCGCGGCATGTTGTCGTTGATCTGCGCCACCACGTAGCGGGCGCACTTCGCGGCGGTGAGGGTCGTGTCCACGCCCACCCCGAAACTGCAGAAGCCGTGGGAGTCAGGCGGCGAGACTTCGATCAGGGCCACGTCAATGGGCATGGCGCCGCTCTCGAACAATCCCTCAATTTCGCTCAGATAGATCGGGGTGTAGTCGGCGCGGCCGTCGTTGATCGCGTCGCGCACGTTGGCTCCGATGAACACGGCATTATGGCGGAAGTGACCGGCCATTTCTGGCGCCACGTACGGGGCGCAGCCCATGGTCATCATGTGCACGATTTCTACGTCGTACACTTCGGGGGCCCGACGGATCAGGGCTTCGACCAAGGTCTCAGGCTCAGCGCAACCCGGCTGGATGTAGACGCGCATCCCCGACTTCACGCATTGCAGTGCGTCATCCGCCTCCTTGAGGCGGCGCTTGTAATCCATTTCCCACGACATCGACATCTGTTTCGCTCCTCAAACAGCCCGCAGTTCCCCATCTTCCCGCCGGGCGCGGGCGGTTTCTTCTTCATACCCCAGGACAGCATAGTAAATCGCCCGGTCAAAGAACATCTCGAGCATTTGGAGAAGCTCCAGTTCGCCCATGATTTCGACGGCGCGGTCCATCACCGCCTCGCTCTTGAGGAACTCCCAGAGATTTTCCTTGGTCAGCACAATGGCCTGGACGACTTCGCTGAGCGGGACTCGCTGGCGCGCCCGGCGCACCCCGATTTCGCGGTAGCGGTGTTCGATGTCCAGTTCGTTTTTGCCCAGTAGCCACTCGCCCAGATGGCGGTAAATCTCGTAAACCCGCTCTCTCAGTTCGTGAGCGGGGATCTCGCGAAAGTGGGTTACCTGGGTACTATTCTGCACCCGCTCCTCGAGTCCTTCAGCGAGCGCGTCGGCATGAGATTCGATCAGGCGGACGAGCCTGTAGGAGAACATCATAATCACCCCCTTCTTCGAAAGTGCCTTAGACCCCAAGTTTCACGGCCGGTTCCTGATTGGTCCAGCCTTCCACAGGTACTTTGCCGGTCTCCACCACAGGTTCCAGAGTCTGCGGAACGGTGATGGCGCGCGAAATCATGCACAACTGCTTGGTCCGGCGCAACAGGCCCAGCCCGGCTTCGCGTTGCTCCTCGGACGGCACGGTCAGCCGCGGACGGATCAGGATCTCGGTGAAATTACATCCCGTGCTCCGGCTGCGGTGCACGCTGCCTTCTATTTCGACCTCCAGGTCGGTGTATTCGAACTTGGCGGCGCGGGCGACGTCATGGAAGGTCGTGGTAAAGCAGCCCGCCAGGGCACAAAGCAGCAACTGCTCCGGAGTCCAGCGGCCCTGCAGCCCACCCAGTTCCGCGGCCTCGGAAAAGTGGATCGTGTTAGGGGAGGACTCGCACTTGGCGAGCCCGGTGCGGCCCGAAGTCCACCAGGCCGAAATGCGGTACGTATATTCTGCTGGCATGTTTTAACTCCTGCGCTCCCCGACCGCGCCTTACCCACGTTTCAGGAACTGAGTGAGAAGATCACGGTAATCGTGGTCTCCACTTCGACCGGTTGTCCGTTCAATAAATACGGTTTGTAACGCCATTGTTTGACTGCTGCGATCGCCTGCGGCACCAGCATGGGGTGCCCGCTGATCAACTGCAAGTTCTCAATTTCGCCGTTCGTGCTGATGATCGCGGTGAGTACCACCTCACCCTGCACTCGTGCCTGCCTGGCCAACGGCGGATAGATGGGTTCCACTCGATGAATCAGCAAGCCTTTGGTGACGCCCTGCGAAATACGCACTCTTTGCGGCGCAACTGGAATGAACTTCGGCACCGCAGCCAGGCTCGAGGTAGCGCTTACGATGCCCCCGATCACTCCTCCCAGCTGCCCGCCCGGAATCCCGCCCGGGACGCCCCCGACGACTCCACCGGAGCTTGGGTTGGGCGGAACAATGTCTTCCTTGATGATTTCGACCTTTTGTGGAATCTTGGTAGGCGTTCGCAGCTGACCGGAGGAGAGCAGGTCGGTCTCGATCTGCTTCATCACCCGTGCCGGTGCCGCCGCCGGCGGCGGAGGGGGTGGCGGAGGCGGAGGCGCTATCAGGAACGTCAGCAACTGCGCCTTCGGCAAGTCCTCGGTGAAAAGCAGAGGTACCACCACCAGGATTCCGATAGCTAAACAGTTAACGACAATCGAGGTGGTGGTGGCAAAGGCCTTCCGTTTCCGCGGCACTTGGAATTCCAAGAGGCTATCGGAGAACATGGCCCGTTGCGGGATCTGTGGCCCCAACACCAGTTCTTGACGGGGCAGGACCGCCGCAGGGGGACGGGTTGCTGGCTTCGCTTCCTTTACTTCTGGCTCGTGAGTATCGATCGTGCTCATTAACAGCCTCCGGGACGACCCCGCCACGCATCTTGGCGTCTTAGCGGTGCTTGAGACATGGCCCCCGCGGTCACATCCCTAGCTGTCCGTAATCATCTTCCCCGAAGGCGCGGAACGCGCAAATGGCCGTCATCACGGTTCTCCGTGATCGGAATCACTATTTTGATGTTCGCCGCAAACCAAAGTAATAACGAAAGATGGAGGAGCTTGGAGAATGAATTGCAGCGCGCCGCCTAGCGCCGAGGGGATACGAAGAAGAAGCAAAAGGAGGACGGGGACGGCCCCGGACCGCGCGCAGGGGAAACCGAAGGAAGAAATGGAGCGGGAGACCGGGATCGAACCGGCGACATCCAGCTTGGGAAGCTGGCGTTCTACCGCTGAACTACTCCCGCTCAGCCGGGCGAACGTTCTTAAGCTTATCACTGCGCGCAAGCGGTCTCAACCAAGCGTGCCCGGTGCAGAAAGAACGATTTGTATCAGGGCATCGCTTTCAGCGATGCCGACAGCGGGCGTGAGACTCTGAGGGCTTTAGCCGCTGGGTATTGCCACGCCGCGGGCGCAGCGGCTAAAACAGCTTGCGGGAAAACGCGCACCGGGGCCAGAAGAGCGAACCTCAGCGGCTAAAGCCGCATTGATTTTGCCCGACTTACGGCACGAGTGGAACTCGTGCCCTTCCCGTCCATGCCGCATTGGGCGATTTTTCCGCAAGCTGTAAAGCCGGCTCCTTCTTTCATGACAGTGCGGCATGCCTGAAGGCATGCCCTGATACGAATCTCTCTCAGACTCACATTGCAGCCGGCGCGCACTTCGTGAAGGCCGGCCGCGATTCGTGTTTAAATAGTCGGCCTGTGGGTTGAATCCTCTTCGGAACCCTGGGAAGACTATGCGCCAACCTGGATCCAAACCTTCGCGCCGTGCCTTCGTCCGAAATGTGCTGACTGCCGGAGCAACCGCTGCAATTTATCCCGCACTCGGTGCCGGCCGAGAGATCGCATCGCCCGCCAAGTCTGCCACACCTGAGGTTAAGCCCTTCGAACTGGATGAAATCACGATCAGCGAATTGCAGGACAGTATGAAGTCGGGCAAGTTCTCCGCCAAGTCGCTGGTCGAGAAATACACCATCCGCATCGAAGAGATCGACAGGCGTGGCCCGGCCGTCAACGCGATTATCGAAATGAATCCCGATGCTCTATCGATCGCCGATGCACTTGACCAGGAGCGCAAGGCCAAGGGCCCGCGCGGACCGCTGCATGGCATTCCAGTGCTGATCAAGGACAACATCGACACCGCAGACCACATGATGACCACGGCGGGATCGCTGGCGCTGGTGGGCTCGAAACCGCCCAAGGACTCTTTCGTTGCGCAACGCTTGCGGGCGGCGGGAGCGGTAATCCTGGGCAAGACGAATCTGAGCGAATGGGTGAACATTCGATCCAGCCACTCCACCAGCGGATGGAGCGGGCGCGGGGGCTTAACGAAGAATCCGTATGCTCTGGACCGAAATCCGTGCGGATCGAGTTCGGGCACGGGCGCAGGGATTTCCGCAAATCTCGCCGCCGTGGGCATCGGCACCGAGACCGATGGATCGATCGTCTGCCCCTCATCGTCGAACGGGCTGGCGGGGATCAAGCCGACGGTCGGGTTGGTCAGCCGCGGTGGAATCATCCCGATCTCGCATAGTCAGGATGGCGCTGGGCCTATGTGCCGAACCGTGCGGGATGCGGCGATCCTGCTGGGCGCGCTGACGGGCGTGGATCCTGACGACGCGGCAACGGCTGCGAGCGCCGGCAAGTCGAAGACCGACTATGCGCAGTACTGCGATCCCGACGGCCTCAAGGGCGCGCGCATCGGCGTTGCGCGAAAGTATTTTGGCTTCAACGACTCGGTTGATGCTCTGATGGAGCGCTCCCTCGACGTGCTCAAGAAGCAGGGTGCGACCCTCGTGGATCCTGCCGATATCGAAACCCTGGGAAAGTTCGACGACACCGAGTTGCTGGTATTCATGTACGAACTGAAGGCGGACCTGAATGTGTATCTGGCCCGACTGGGACCGAGCGCGCCGGTACGAACGTTAAAAGACATCATTGACTTCAATGATCGCAACCGCCAGAAGGAGATGCCTTACTTCGGGCAGGATCTATTCGTGAAGGCCGAAGCTAAGGGACCACTTACCGAAAAAGAGTATGTGGACGCCATAACGAAGAATCATCAACTGGCACGAATCGAGGGCATTGACGCGCTCATGGATAAACACCATCTTGATGCTATTGTGGCTCCCACCGGTAGCCCCGCGTGGCTCACGGATCTGATCAACGGAGATCACGTGGCGGGAGGAAGTTCGAATGCTGCGGCGGTGGCGGGTTATCCCAACGTCAATGTGACTGCAGGTTATATCTGGGGTTTGCCCGTGGGAATTTCTTTCTTCGGCCGGGCCTGGAGCGAACCTACTCTGATCAAGCTGGCCTATTCATTTGAGCAGGCGACTAAGGCCCGCCTGGCGCCACGCTTCCTCCCCACCATCACTATGGATTAAGATGGAGTGTGCCCGATAGTAGGCTGGGGGCTTTGTGACCAAGTCCTATCGCTGGTTTACAGCCGTCCATGTATTCGCCGCGGCCTTGGTGGTCCTATTCCTCCAGGCAGGCAGCCTGGCCAACGGACAGGTCTTTAACACCGATTTAGAGGTCCGCGTCGGCGGATTGCCAGCACTTATGGCGAGGTCCCACGACCTGTCCGAGGTACTACCAACTTCGCTCGATATCATCTTTCATGACCGCAGTATTTGTTGCGGGAGAGATTCTGCTCTCGAAGACAGCGTGGCGGCAGCAGATCCTTTGTCTCTGAAAGATCTCGCCTCCAAGCTGCAAGGACGGCATCTGCTGGGGGACGGCCGTCCGATCCAGGTCACCGCTGAGTTCTGGCCGCCGAATGCAATTAATTCTGGCAGACTGATCGGCGCACTCACCGACAAGCATGCCTTGCTCATGGAGTGGGACTCTCACTTATACGTGGTTTACGGAGTCGTCTACCAATGGGTCTGGTTCGGGGGGGACGAAGGTGGCGGAGCGATGACGGTCATCCGCGAATTCCTGCTGCTGGATACGCGGTTCTCCGACTCCCGCCGCACAATTGTCTTCAATCGCGAGACAGACGACCTGAGTAAAGTGCAAGGTTTGTTGTTCCTGGATACCAAGCCACAATAGCTTGTCTCAATTCTCGGTTTTTCTTCTAATTATTCTTCTAGTAATCTTTTCTTCTCATCCCGAGCATTTTCCCGTGTTAGTCTTGTCTCCAAGACCAACGAGGGGGTTGTAAATGGCTAACTTGAATACAGTAGTGGCTTCCTTACGCGTAGAGTATTCCCGTCTTGAAAAAGAGATGGATCGCGTGGGGAAGGCGCTTGCCGCGCTCGGCCATGCCAACGGGAACAAGCTCAGGAAGGTAAAGCGTACCCTGAGCAAGGAAGCCCGCAATCGCATTGCCGCTGCGCAACGGCTACGCTGGGCAAAAGTGCGGAAGCAAGCTGCCAAGCTGGTCAAAACCTAAGTAGAAGTAGATTTCGCAAGCACCGCTGCCGGCCTCGTTCGTAAGTTCTACCCGAATGAGCGGGCGAGGTCTGAGCGGGGCTAGATTCACCGAGATAACGATCCTGATTCACTCCCACTCGTCACTTCCGGTAGGCGGCCCACATGTCATCGATAAATGTGTACTCCGGAAACTCTCCTTGCAGCCAGTAACGCGTTTGACCTTGCCGCTCCCAGTTCGAACTGTAGTCAAAACCAGTCTGCGCCTTGATGTCGGCTACGGCTTGAGTGTCGTCTTCGGTCATCCAGCGATCCACATAGGCAAAGAATGCCGGATAGTTCCAAATGCTCTCTGCGTTGAGGATATGCACGGTCAGCGCCTCGCCGGCCCACGACACGGATGTGCAACACCTGCGATAGGCTTCGCCTAACTGTTCGTTGGCGTTGATGAGCGGCCAGTTCGGGGGTTGCAACTGCTCATACGGACCGTACAAGCCCGCGCTAACAGGCGTGCCGTCGGCGGTCACTCCGTAGTGTCCACCATAAATGACGGTGGCGCCCTGCCAGGCTTGCTGATAACCTCCGGGAATCTTGCTGACGTATACCGTCTGCATGTCTTCGCCGAACTGGTTCGGATGGGTGGTCGAGACGTTTTTCATACCGCTGTCGTTCAGCAGGATCCCGGCGAAGATAATCGGCAGTTTTCTGCCGCTGCGGTGTCCGCCAAAGGCGGGCCATCCATAACCGGCTTGTACGCAACCGTAGAGATCAATGCCATATTGCACGAAGTAGTTGGTAAGGTTGACCTTCTGATCGGCGGGGAAATTCAGCATCAGAAGCAACGACGCGTAGGAGTCTGCAAAGGCGATGTGTTGGCCATAGCTCGGCATGTATTGGGCAGGAGCATCAAAGAGGAAGGCGTTGGTATCGATCCAGGGCCGGCGATACCAGTTTTCGAACTGTGACAATGGCGGCGTGTTGGACGGGTTCGGAGGAGCAAGCGAGGGCAGCAGATTCCGCTGCAACGAATTGGCATGATAGATGGTCTGGTTCCGGTCGCAATACGATGGCCGAAAGGTGTCCGCGGACGGTGCGGCGGACAGAACGGTCAGCACGGAAGCCGATGCCACGGGACTGGCACTCATATCGGTGGATCGCATCACTTCCGGCGCGGAGTGGATCTGCGCCAGACTGATCGTGGACACCAGCGCGTCTCCGGCTTTCAGGGTAATCGGGGGATAAGATCGCAAGGTCGCGTCAAACCACCATGACTCATCGGTACCGTCATTGAGCCTGGAATCAAAGCCGCTCTTACCGTTGGCCGTGGGCAGGTTCACGACCGAGCCGTTTTCGTAGGGCGCCGCCGTCGTCGGTGCCGGATCAATGGCAGTAATCGTGACCGGGCCTACCACGTAGTAGTCGCCGTTCACAAACTGTCCCACGGGCACGGGCTGGCTGAACGTCCAGGTAACGCCGTCTTTGCTGATCGAAGATGCGGTGCCTGGCGTCGGGTTTCCGGGCTGGGAGGGACCGGGCTGAGGGGAACTGCCCGAACTTGAACCGCCGCAACCGCTCAGGATCAAGCTTGTAATCAGAAGAGCCCCAAGAAGCGCTTGTTTTCGACTCCGTCTGCTCATAGGACTGCCCCCGCGTTCGAGTGCGAGTACCTTCAAGGATGCGACCGTTCGCGCCGTAACCCAACTGTCGAAGGTGCAGGGTCCTGAGGACGATGCGAACTAACACGGATCGTAAGAGCCGCCTGTACGGATTCCTAACTTTGGATCGGACTTCCGCGGGAAGACGCGGCTGCAAATATAAGAGGGTTTGACGCTCTGCGCGTGGGAATTGAATGTCCGCCGGCACGTCCTGTCACATTACAAGGACTCGCTCCTAGGTCCAGCGGAACCATTTCAGCGCCAGCACGAACGAAATCCCACCCCATAGAAGCATCACCAGCAAACGCGGCCACTGATGGAGGAGCGGTGTGCCTTCGAGAATGCTGGCGCGCAGAGCATCGTTGAGGGCGGTCAAAGGCAGCGCCTTGATCAGCGGATGAATCACCGCCGGAAATCTTTCGTAGGAGAAGAACACCCCGGAGAAAATCCACATCGGCATCATCACCAGATTGATGAGGCCGCTGACCGACTCGATTTTCTGGGCGCGACTGGCGGTCAGCAAGCCGACGCCGCCAAAGGTCAGTGACCCAATCCCCGCGAGCAGGGCGATAGCGCCGATCGACCCTAGAACGCGCATGTGAAAGAAAAGAACGCCGAAGATCAGCAGCAATCCCACTTCAATGACCATCAGGATCAGTCGGCTTGAAGCCAGGGCTAGGAGGAAATCGGTGCGGCGCATGGGCGTGCCCACGAAGCGCTTGAGCAGCTTGCGCTGGCGCATGTCGACCAGGGCAAAGCCAATGCCCCACATACCGGAGTTCATCAGGTTCATGCCGAGCAAGCCAGGAATGAGGAAATCGATATAGCGCGATCCGGGCTCGGATGACGTGACTACGGAAGTGACGACAACGTCTTTGCGGCCGGCCGCGGCTTGCAGGGCGTCGTTGACTTCGGTTTTGGCCAGCACGCTCTCGGGGCGGGCGGGGTCGTAGCGGTACTGGAAGCCCCCGTTGGCGCCGGGTTCGATGACGAGGTCGAATTTGCCGAGACGGAATCCCTGGCGGGCGGCCTCGGCGCTGAGAACTTGTGGCTTGAATCGTTCGTGCTGCGGCGAGCGTGCCAGCATGGCGGACGCGTCATCCGAACCCGCGCCCGCGACGATCGCTACCGAGATGGCGTCTCCCGGCTTGTTGCGGAACGCGATGCCCAGACCGAGCGCGAGCAGCAGGGGGAAGACGAAGACCCAGAAAACAACTTCCGGCTCGCGCTTTAATTCGAGCATGCGCGCCATCAGCAGATGGCGGTAGCCAGACCAGCGGCCGTTGCGCCGCGGTGGCGTGGCTGTGGATTTCGTCAATGTGACCGGGGGTTCCTGCGTGGCGCTCATAATATCCCTAGGACTGCTACTTCCACTTATTCAGGAATTCCAGGAACGCGCTCGGATCCATGGCGTGCGCATTTTCGAACTCGCCGTTTTTCTGACTCACTAACAGCGTGCCATTGCTTTCGAGCACGGCCAGCGCCGGAATGCCTTTATTGAGAGGAATCTCGTATTGCTTGGCGAGGTCGCCGTTCTTCTTGCCGTCGGGGCCGATGTCGACATGCACGACTTCATAATGGGCTATGACAGAAGCAAACTCCGGACGATGAAAGGCACGATTCAGAGCGTGGCAGTCGCCGCACCAGTTCGCTCCAAAAACGAGTAACACGCGCTTGTGCTCCTTGGCGGCGCGTTCTTCGGCTTCTTTGATTTCGAGACGAGGATTGACATTGGCGGGGTAGAGATTCGCTTCTTCATTAGCAGAAACTTGCGCCTGAGTCCAGGCGCAGGCGGATAGCAACGTGATGGCGAAGGTTAAAACGGTCGCGAATTTAATGGTGCCACGCATTTCGTTCTCCTCAACTCAGAAGTTCACTCATCCCGCAGATGGCGGCCGGTCAGCCGCACAAACACATCCTCCAAGCTGGCCTGCCGCGTGGTCAGGTGTTGCAACACGCTTCCCTGCTTGTCGATCGCGTCGAGCAGCGCGGGGATCGTGAGATGTGGCTGTTTCACGTTGAGGGCAACAAGGCCATCATCCTCGCGGACGGATTCAACGCTCGGGAGTCCACGCCACGCATCTTTCGCAGCGTGGGACTCTGGCTTCCCTGCCGATCCGTGGTTGCCGCTCACGGAAAACTCCACCACGTGATGGCCGCCTAGGCGGTTGATCAAATCGGCGGGCGAGCCTTCCGCGATGATTTGCCCGTGATCGACGATGGCCAGGCGGTCGCATAGGCGCTCGGCTTCGTCCATGTAGTGGGTGGTCAGGAGCACCGTGCCGCCGTCGCGCTGGAATGCCCGAATGATGTCCCATAACTGGCGGCGGCTTTGCGGATCGAGACCAGTCGTGGGTTCATCGAGAAAAAGAATTTTCGGATTGCACACCAGCGCGGTGGCCACCGCCAACCGCTGCCGTTGGCCTCCGGAAAGCTTGCCTACCCACGCGTCCGCCTTCTCCGTAAGCTCCAGTTGCTCCAGCACATCCTGGGACGAGCGCGGTTCGCGATAGAAGCTGGCGAACAATTCGATGGTCTCGCGCACGGTAAGCTTTTCCGACAGCCGGGTCTCCTGCAGAGAGATGCCGAGCCACTCCCGCATTTCGCGCTCGTTCTCCTGCCAGGAATGTCCGAGGATGGACACTTGGCCGGAGGTCGGCTCTAACAAGCCCTCAAGAATTTCGATGGTCGTGGTCTTCCCCGCCCCGTTCGGCCCGAGGAGGCCGAAACATTCTCCGGGCTGGATCTCAAGATTCAGGCCGCGCACGGCCTCGACCTTCCCGTCGTAAGTCTTGCGCAGATCGCGGCATTGAATGGCGGCGGGCACGTTCGCATTCTATCGTGCAGGTAGGATCGTGCTCAACGCATCGGCGGACCCACAGAAGCAGGGTGGTTATTGGATCTTCTCAGCGCACTTTGCGAATCCTTTGCGTACTTCGCGGTTAAGAGCTTTTTAACCGCTAAGTTCACGAAGACTGCCGCGAAGAACGCAAAGAAGAACTTTGCTAAAATACCGCATCACCGGAGTTCGATCCGGCATCCTCCTTCTATGCGCATCCCGAGGCGCGGCTTTACTTGACGGCGTTCCCTCTAACTCGCCCATGTGTCGATTACCAACCAAGTTCTCAGCTCCTGGTTCTCAGAACCTGACAAGGAAACCGCTTATGCTTCGCAAGATTTTCATATTGTTGCCCTTGCTCGTCCTGTCCATGGCCGCCCTCGCCCAGGATTCCCGCCACTTCACATTTCACTATGCTTTCACGGTCAAGAATCTGCCATCGGGGAAGAAAGTCCGAATCTGGATTCCGGCAGCGCAGTCGGATGAGTATCAGGAAGTGAAAATCATTTCAGCCAAGGGCGATCTGCCTTTGCAGAAAACCCGCGAGTCGAAGTACGGCGATGAAATTTACTTTGCCGAGGTTCGCAGTTCAACCCAAGCAGAACTGCATTTCGATGTGGAATACGACGTGGTGCGCCACGAACGAGTCGCCCTGCACCCGGCGGCGCATGTGATGGCCGCGTCCCTGACCAGCAAAGAGCGGCGGGAAGATCTGCAACCGGACGCGCTGGTCCCGATCACCGGCCTGCCCGCCGACCTGGCGGTCAAAGTTACTGAGGGCAAGACGCAACCGCTCGACAAGGCCCGCGCTATTTACGACTACGTCTTCACCACCTTGCGCTATGACAAGACCGGCACGGGCTGGGGACGCGGTGACGTGCTTTACGCCTGCGACGCCAAGAAGGGCAACTGCACCGACTTCCATTCCCTGTTCATCGCCATGGCGCGATCGCAGGGCATTCCGGCCCGGTTCGAGATCGGCTTCCCCCTGCCGCCAGACAAGCATTCGGCCGAGATCGCTGGCTACCACTGCTGGTCCGACTTCTACATTGACGGCAAGGGCTGGATTCCCGTCGACATCTCTGAAGCCTGGAAGCATCCGGAAAAACGCGACTACTTTTTCGGATCGCACGACGTGAACCGCGTGCAGTTCAGCATGGGACGCGATCTGCGCCTGAACCCAACCCAGGATGGCAAGCCTCTGAATTACTTCGTATATCCCTACGTCGAAGTCGACGGCCAGGAATACCCCAACGTCTCGCTGGCGTTCTCGTTTGCGGATGTCGCATCTGTCGCATCGCGCTGACGACCTCGCCCGACGTCAGAACCACATGACGGATGCGATTGATCCTATTCGGAACCGTGCATGTGTCGCGGCAGCGTGACTAAGTCGGAAACGATGTTGCGGAAAGATGAAGCATGCCCGTGAGGGTTTGGAGGCGCGGCTCAAGTTCGCGCATGTGCTTCTCGGCCCTTTCTAACTTAGACCGATGAGATCGATGCTAGCCCTAATGCCGAGAAGGAGTTAACGATTAAGGATCGCTAGCGACCCTGGGCAACAATCGTCCCCGGCCCCGGACCTTGTGGCGGGGTGGGAGGCGGCATGAGGGGCGGCGGGGCTTTTCCGTCGGAGGGTTTCGGAGCATCTTCCGGATCCTCGCCGGGACGACGCAGGGTGGGAGCGTTCGCGGGACGCTCCTGCTCTTGTTTCTTCGCCTCAGCTTCCTTGTCCGGATGGTCCAGAATTATTTCCTTCTCAGTGCGCACGATCTTCTGGCCACCGACTTTCATGGTCTCCACTCGCACCACTTCATCTCCCACAATGCGCACGAAGTCCACATCCTGCGGCGGCTCGCCATAGATCCATTCTTCGTAGTCGGTGTCGCCGTCTCGCTCCCGCACTTTTTTCGGCGGCTTGCCTTTGGCGTGCAACACCATTTCCGTATTCATGCCCACTAGCACGTAGTGCGCCTGGATGGCCTGTTTCACTTTCGGCGGGACGGTATCGAGATACGCTTCTTCTTTATTCCGCGCGGTGAAGTCGAGCACGGGATACAGCACGTCGCGCAGTTGCTGCGCCGTCATCTCCGGGACGTAATTATCGAAGTAAATGTCCAGGTAGGTTCCATGCGGATTCTGTTGCGATTCGGTCGGAGACAAAGGCACCTCGCCGCCGTTGGCTCCGGCAATCTGAATATGCTGATACCACTTCTTGCGGTGAACCGGGCCGCCGTTGATGTCGAAGTGAATGTGGTCGTCTTTAATCTGAACGTACGATATCTGCGCCGGATCGCCGGGCTTCACCGCGGGTCCCCACAACGCCAGCGCCTGCTGCAGTTCCTGTCCGCTGGGCGTAGTGACGCCGTCTTTCAGTTGCAGTCCTTTGTATCCCATCGGGAAAGGGGCGCGGGCGTAAAAGATTTGGGTCTCAAAAACGCGAATGATCTCCAGCCGCGTCCGCCTCGCCATGTGCGGGGCGTTGCTGGCAATGGGCGGGGCCGTGTGGCCAGGCTCGGGCCGCGAAGCATTGACGCTTGCCGGATTGGCAGGCTGACCCGGAAGGTTCGGAGGGGCCTGCGTTGCTGGACCTTGAGACGGCCGACCTTGCGATGGCGCCGGCTCGCCACTTTGCGCCGTGAGGATAACGGGGCTCAACAAGAGGAAAAACAGAAAGGACGGGCCGCAACGACGCACCATAAGAACCCCGGGACTCTCTAGCCGTGATTATAGCTCCGCCTGATGCGGACAGGAATCCTAAATCTGGGGATTCGAGCCGACCGCTTAAACCCAAGGAAAAGGTGCCCTTCCGGCGCCAGTCTGAAGCTTTTTCCATTGACAGCGTTTTTTTTTTGCGACAAACTCAGAAATAATCGCCTTATTACTACGTACACTCGCGTCATCTTCGTCCCTGGCCACTTTTGATGGGGTTCATGACGTGCCATGGGTGATGCCGTGTCAACCAGTTTGCCGGGTCCCGCAGTTCAGAGTGACGACCAACCGTTGAGCATTATTCCCCCGCGCGCAACCGAACAGAGTGCGTCGGTCAATCTCCTCGCCGTCCTGCGGCAGGGTCTTGCGGAAGGCTCGCAACCGCCCGCGGCCATCATGCACGCCGCCACTGAGGTCGCCAAAGTTCTGACCGGAGCCGATGGGGTCGCCTTAGCGCTACGAACAAAAGGTGTGATCGTCTGCCGGGCGCGGAGCGGTGACCCTACGCCGGAGCTGGGCGCCCCGCTCAACACCGATTCGGGAATCTCCGGCGAGTGCATCCGGGCAGCTTCGATCATGCTTTGTCATGACACGGCCAACGATCCTCGGGTGGATCCGGACGTCTGCCAAGCGATGGGAATAAGTTCCATTGTGGTGGTGCCGCTACGGGGACCCTCGGGGGTTGCCGGGATTCTGGAAGCGTTCTCGACGCGCACTCAGGCATTCGGTGAAGACCAGATCGACTCCCTTCGCGGATTGGCCGAGATCATAGAGGCAGTGTATGAACGCGAATACCGGGCTCAACAAGACGCCGCCTTCGCTTCACTGAGGTTGGCACGCAACCGGACGCAGGCCTCAGCGGCGCTAGCCTCCGGCGCGATGGCGGAAAAGCAGGCTCTCGACCAGCCGTCTCCCGTGCGACGCTATTGGGTTTTGGGAATCGCCGCCGCGGCGGTCTTGCTGGTTGCCGGCGTTTGGCTGAGCGGCCGGGAATCCACCCCGGAGACGGCCGCCGCCCAATCATCTGCGCAAGTTCACGCAGCGACGCAACCCCAAGCAAGCGTCGCAGAGCCCGTCACACCCCCGAAGCCCAAGCCAGGTATCGAACGATCGCAGAGCACCACCGCCGGAGTACTCAAGAATGCGGCCGAGATCGAAGGCGCCGAGACCCCGGGACCGGAGCTTGTAGCGCGAGACCTCACGCCTCCAATGCCAGCGGCAACGGAGGCCCCATCTGCGACAGCGGACCTCAACCCCGAGCCGCCTGCAGTCACGATCGGGCCCTCGACGTCGAGCCCATTCAGTGGGGAAATCACTGAACTGACCGCGACTGCAGACCCTCTGCCCACCCTGGATGCAAAGATCTCTGAGGGTGTCACCGAAGGCCGCTTGATCCGCAGGGTCGATCCCATCTACCCCATGCAAGCGCGGGCCCAGCGCCTCGAAGGCAGTGTCGCTTTGGTGGTCACGATCGCCGAGGATGGAACCATCAGCAAGGTCAAGCAGATTAACGGTTCACCGCTATTGGCTACCGCGGCAACCGATGCGGTGCGTAGCTGGCGCTATAGCCCGTTCTTGCTGAACGGCAAGCCCGTCGCAATTCAGAAGCAGATTACGTTTGTATTTAAGCTTCCGTGAGGAATTGCTGCGGCGCTAAGCATGCGCGCCATCCCTGCCAACAGTGCTCTCTAGCCATTCCGCAGGCCCTGCCCGACAGAGTTACAATTCATCTCGTGCTCAGCCTAGAGCGTCCTGGGTGCTGAGGGCGCGGCTGTTTTGACGTTAGTCGGCGACTGGCAACTAAAACGGTCGGGGTTAAAGTGATATTTAGGAAATGAGGGCTCGCTTTAGCGAGCTTGCCAGCGTCTTGGATTGCGTCTGCCGTGGAAGCAGGCAATCACCACAATCCGGTGTTCTTGAACCTCAAAGAATATTCCGTAAGGAAAGCGCCGCACTCCTGCACGGCGACGGCTCCGGTAGACGACAGGGAACTGCAATGGATGTTCCGCTATTGCGTCAACCGTGTCCTCGACCGCCAGGGCAAAACGCTCGCCAAGCTCCAGGCGAATGTTGTCATACCATGCCCGCGCATCCAGCAAATCTTCATTCGCTTCGGGCGTCCAGACGACCGGGAGTGTCACGGTTTCTTAAACAGGCTCGCCCTGACTTGCTGCCACGGGATGACATCGGAAGGGTATTGCTCATGCCGAGCAATGCGATAATCAAGCTCCGCCCGTTGCGCATCCGTCAGTGATGCCGCATCCGCCTCCAGGCTTTCCCAGACGGTATCCAGCAGTTCCGCCTTCTCCGCAGGGGAGAGGCTATTTATCTGGTTTCGCAAATCGCTCATACGCCTATACCCTATCTCGGTTTCCCTGCCCAGGCAAGAGCACCCTCTAGCCGTTCATCAGGAATTCTTCGGAGTCCTCCTCCTCGGCGTCATTACGCTTTGGCTCCAGCGGAGGAAAGGGCGGCGCGTTGAAATCGAGCGCCATGACCTCAAGATAGAAGCTCCCAGCGACGCCGTGCCAGTCGCTGCGAGCGGGCCTTTATGCTGTGCGAAGAATACGAATGGTTGGCATGGCCTTCTAAGTAAGGTTCAAAGCTTTCTTGATGGTGCCGCGTTCCTTCTGAATCTTTTCCTGAAGCAAAGTGATGGCGTAGATCAGTTGCTCGGGACGCGGCGGGCAGCCGGGCACGTAGATATCGACCGGAATGACCTGATTAACACTCTGCACCAGCGCATAATTCTGGAACACTCCGCCGGAGGTGGCACATGCTCCCATAGATATCACCCACTTCGGCTCCGGCATCTGCTCCCACAACTGGCGGATGACGGGCGCCATCTTGTTCGAGACCCGGCCGGCAATGATTATGAGGTCGCTTTGCCTCGGCGAAGGTCGAAACACTTCGGCGCCGAAGCGGGCAATGTCAAACCGCGACGCACCCATCGACATCATCTCGATAGCGCAACAGGCCAGGCCAAATGTCATGGGCCAGATCGAACTCTTACGCATCCAGTTCACGGTCGCGTCGAGCGTGGTCAGGATGACGCCTTCCGGAGTGGGATTGCCGAAGGTCAGGTCTTTGACGACCTTCTTGCCATTTTCGAGATCGACGTACGGGCCAAAGTTCAGTTCGCGGGACATAAAGATATTTTAAACCACGCAGGGTCTAGCGATCAGGCCCTGAGGCGAGCAGCTCGAAGAAGCGCCTTTTCCCCAGACTGAGGGAGCCTTACGGCGACGAAATATTTCTCGGGATAAAGATAGTCTTCACCCGACTCGTCAATCACACGAACCTGGTGCAGCTTGGCGGCACCTTCGTCCGGAATTGCCTGATAGAGCTTTCGCGACTCCAGCGAGGCGGCATAGCCTTTGTTCTTAACGCAAACAACGAACTGTGGTTCGACTCGCTTCATTGAATTTCGAGAATCCGTTTTATCTTGAACTCTTTCGCACCAACGCCCTGCGCTTTCAGTGCACCTCGGCGTAAGATATCGTACCATCCGCCAGTGCGACACTGACCGTTCCCTTCAGCTTCCTCCAGCGGTGACCGCCATAGACTTTTCGTAGCCCCTTCCGCTCGCGAATGCTCCGACCCGAAGCGATCGTCTCCACATCGGAGATGCGGCTGATGATCTTGAAAAACACGCCGCGCTGATTCTAACCCCGGAGCCCATTACTCCGTGCGATTCTGTGCCCTCTGTGGTTAAGTCTTTACGGGCTGACAACAATCTTCCCGAACATCGCGCTCTTCTCCAGCAGTTCGTGTGCGGCTCGCAGTTCATTGAGAGGAAATACGCGGTCGACCACAGGCTTCAGTCGCCCGGCAAAAACGTGTCCTAAGACCTCGTGCAACTCGCCCATGGTTCCCATGTAAGAGCCCAGCAGCGATAACTGCCGCCCGAACAGATGGCGTAGATCGATGCCCACATTGGGTCCAGTGGTCGCCCCGCAGGTCACCAGCGTGCCTCCACTCTTGAGGGATCTCACACTCTCATCCCAGGTCGCGACGCCGACGTGCTCGATCACGATGTCCACACCTTCTTTGTTCGTGATCTTGCGCACCTCTTCAGAGATCTTCTGCTTGTAATGATTGATTCCGAAATCGGCTCCGAGCCCGCGGCCTTTGTCCAGCTTCGCCTCATCGCCGGCGGTCGTGATCACGCGGCAGTGAAACAGCTTCGCGATCTGGATCGCGGCAATGCCCACTCCCGAGCTCGCTCCCAATACCAGCACGGTCTGGCCGGGGCGGACGCCGGCGCGGCCCACCAACATGTGCCACGCCGTCACAAACACGAGGGGCACGCTTGCCGCCTGGTTGAAATCGAGTGAGTCGGGAATTGGAATCACGTTCGCCGCTGGCACCGCGATCAATTCGCAATTGCCGCCATCGACGCCGTTGCCAAGCACAGTGAATTCGCGGCACTGGTTCTGCACTCCCGCGACGCACTTCGCGCAGTGCCCGCAGAAATGCATGGGCGCCAGCACTACGCGTTGGCCAACCTTGAATCCACTGACGTATTCGCCAACCTCGGCCACTTCGCCCGCGATGTCGCTTCCCAGAATATGCGGCAGCTTCACCCCCGGTAGTCCCTTGCGCGCCCACACGTCCAGATGATTGAGCGAGCAAGCCCTTACTCGGACGAGCACCTGATCTTTGCGCGGCAACGGATCGGGTACTTCTTCGTATGTCAAAACTTCCGGCCCACCAAATTGATGAATGCGAACGGCTTTCATGAAGGAAGCCTCCTTCGTAAGAAGTATGCCGGACTCCAAACCTACCACACGATCCAGATCGCCCTCACTCCTGTAAGGGTGCTCCAGTATGAACCGCGAGAATTCCGTACCGAAGATTTGAGTGCGAACCTGCCAACATTGCTCGTAAAGGCCTAGAGGAGGTCCGGTGTAGAATCACGAACGTGTGAGGATGGCCATGCTTCGCGGCATTCTGTCTGATTCGCGCGCGGGTTTTTCCCGCCTGTCTTGGTCCGTGAGACTTTACTGGGCGCTTGCCACGCTTGTATTGTTCGCTCTGGTCGCAATCCCGGGATGGTCCGACGATGAAGATCACTCGCACCCTACGCTCACGATCGGGGCCGCCGCTCCTGACTTCTGCCTTCCCGGCGTCGATCGCCAAACTCACTGCCTGAAAGACTACGCTTCTGCCAAAGTTTTGCTGATTGCGTTCATCTGCAATCACTGCCCGACCTCTCAGCTCTACGAAACCCGCATCAAGCAAATCGCCGAAGACTACAAAGATCGTGGCGTAGCCGTGGTGGCGATCGAACCAAACAATCCGAACGCGGTACGCCTCGACGAGATGGGCTACACCGATGTCGGCGATTCGTTCGAAGAAATGCAGATTCGCGCCGAATATCGCCACTTTAACTTCCCCTATCTTTACGACGGCGAGACCCAGAGGATCTCCAATCTTTATGGCCCGACCGCGACCCCGCATGTTTTCATCTTCGACGCGGACCGCCACCTGCGTTACGAAGGCCGAGTGGACAATAATCCGCGTGAGGCGCTGGTAACCAGGAAAGATGCTCGCCTGGCTCTCGATGCCTTGCTGGCCGGCAAACCGGTGTCGCCAGCCAAGACTCCTTCGGTCGGCTGCTCGACCAAGTGGCTGTACAAAGAAGAAGGCCGTCGCGAAGAGCTGGCGGAGATCGAAAAGCAGCCGATCAACTTAAAACCGGTTTCGTCTGATGACCTTAGAACGATGCGCAAGAATTCCACGGGCAAGTTGCTGCTGATCGATTTCTGGGCAACCTGGTGTGGCCCTTGCCGCAAAGAATTGCCTGCCTTTGAAACCATGTACCGAATGTATGGGCATCGCGCCTTTGACCTGGTGACGGTTAGCATCAACTATCCCGACGAGAAACCCGGAGTCGAGAAGGTGCTGCAAGCGGAACACGCCACGAGTACAAATTTCATCCTCGGTTCGACCGACCTCTACGCCCAACTTGCGGCCTTTGATCCGGACTGGAGCGCCGCAGTGCCGTATACGCTTCTCATTCGTCCGGACGGTACGATCGCTTACAAAGTCCAGAGTGCGGAGGTCGACCCGCTGCAGTTGAAGCGCCTGATCATCGCGAATTTGGCTGACGACGACTACATCGGCCATCAGGCGTATTGGAAGACGGCGGTAGGAGGTTCGAAATAGACGGCAGCCTGGGCCTGTAGCGGTTCTCGACAAGCTATATCCGCCTCATTGCGGAGCTTCGCTCCGGCGGACAGCCGAGGGCGGCTGTCCCCACATGGCCTCTGGTTCGGATCACGTTGACTTGTCCGACGAGACACCCAATAATCAGCTATAGATGGACATTTACGAACAGATCGTGCAACTTCGCCGTGAAGGACGCCGCGGGGCGGTGGCCACCATCGTCAACGTGAGGGGATCGATTCCATCTTTCCGCACGGCGAAGATGCTGGTGCGCGACGACGGGTCCATCGCCGGCACGATCGGCGGCGGCTGCGTCGAGGCCGACGTTTGGCAGGCCGCGCGCGAAGTCATGGAGTCGGAGAAGCCGCGCACCTTGACCTTCGATCTGAATCAGGACCCGAGATACGACACCGGGCTGGTTTGCGGAGGCACGCTCGAAGTTTTCGTCGAGCCCGTCCTGCCTCCAGCATTACTTTATGTTTTCGGAGCAGGGCATGTGTCGTTAAGCCTTTGCCAGGCTGCCGCGAGCGCCGGCTTTGATGTCGTTGTGACCGACGATCGCTCCTCCTACGCCACCAAGGACCGTTTTCCAGCCGCTCACGAAGTTCACGCCCTCGATTTCGATGAGGCCACGAAGAAACTCGACCCGAACGAGTCTTCCTATATCGTGATCGTAACTCGGGGGCATCGTGATGACATGCGTATCCTGCGTTGGGCTGTGCAAACCCGCGCCCGCTACGTCGGCATGATCGGATCAAAGCGCAAAGTAGTGCAGATCTTCAAGGCGCTGCGCGAAGAAGGCCTGCTCGCGAGTCTTTTCGACCGCGTTCACGCCCCGATTGGTCTCGATATTGGGGCCATCGCCCCAGAAGAGATAGCCGTTTCGATCACCGCGGAGTTGATCGCCGTCCGCCGCCAAGCGTCTAGCGCGCTTCCACACCTGAGTTGGTTCAAAGGGACCCGTCAGGAGGCAGGCGCGGACTCCGCCCCCCAGGCGCTGGAAAAGGGCGATTCCGCTCACTGACTTTCCCGTCGCTTTCTGCTATCTTCCGCTCATGTCTCGCTCCTTGAGCTTCGCCGGAGTCATACTGGCTGCGGGCGAATCCGCGCGCATGGGCACGGACAAGGCTCTGCTTCCCTGGCCGCCGCAAGCTGCCGGCCAGCCGCCGTCGCAGGATACTTTCCTCTCCGCCGCCATCCGATCGTTCGCCGCCACGGACTTCGTGGTCGTCGTGACCGGCAAGAACGAAGCGGCACTGGCGCCGGTCGTGTATGCCAACGGAGCGTCGATCATCACCAATCCGGACCCGGACCGCGGACAGTTCAGTTCCCTGCAGTTGGGTTTACATGAAGTGCTTAATCGCGGCCGGGATGCGGCCGTAGTCACGCTGATCGACCGTCCGCCTGTCGCTCCCGCCACCGTGGAATTCCTGCGCTCCGCCTTGGAAGCAGCGCCGCCGATCATCTGGGCGGTCGTGCCGGAGTTTTCCGGGAAGCACGGCCATCCGTTTATCGTGGGCCGCGAATTGATCGAGGAGTTCCTGCGGGCTCCCGCTACCGACAACGCACGCGATGTCGAGCACCGGCATCACGAGCACATCCAGTATGTCAGGGTCGACGATCCGTATGTGGCGCTGAACATCAATACCCCCGAAGATTACGCGGCCCTGCTGACGAAACCTTGAACCACTAAGTACACGAAGGTTCACAAAGGAAAAACTTGAGACTCGTGGCTTTGTGTACCTTCGTATCCTTCGTGGTTCAAGGTCTTAGTCCTTCCGGCTGAAATTGCACAACCCAGCTTCGGCACGTTATCGTCGAAGAGATGGAAATCTCTAACGAACTCTCATCGCAGCTCACGAGCAACAACTTTCTCGACTCGGTTCTTCGGCTGGCGCCGCGGGTAGCGGCTTTCGATTGTGACGGCACCCTTTGGTCGGGCGATGCCGGCGTCACATTCTTCGATTGGGAGATTGTGCACGGCGTGGTATCGCAAGAGGTCGGCCGGGCCATGCGCGCCCGTTATTCCGAATATTCGGCGGGCAAGGTCAGCGAAGACGACATGTGCGGCGAGATGGTGACCATGCACAAGGGAATCGCCGAAGACGTCATGATGCAGGCGGCTTCTGAGTTTATGACCCACTCCTTTCCCAGCCAGATCTTCCCGGAGATGCGCGACCTGGTGCATCGCTTACAGCAGACAGGTTGCGACGTCTGGGCGGTTTCATCGTCGAACGAATGGGTCATCCGCGCCGGCATGAAGGACTTCGGCATTTCCGAGGATCGTATTCTCGCGGCAAAGCCCGTGGTTGAGAACGGTATCGTGACCGGCCGCATGGTCCGCATTCCTTCCGGTCCAGGCAAGGCACAGGCTCTGCGCGAAGTCGTTCGAAAGGACGTGGACGCGGCGTTCGGCAATTCCCGCTGGGACACCGAAATGCTGGCGGTAGCCAAGCATCCTTTCGCCATCAATCCCAATCCCGATCTGGCAGCAGTCTCGCGGCAGCGCGGATGGACCGTCTACTTCCCCGACGGGACGCGGCGCAGCTAAAATAGGTTTCCGAGTTGCTATAGCCGGCCTCTTCGGCGCCAAAGAATGGCGCCTCAAGGATGACAAGATTTTGCCCATGGCCGAACTCCGAGCGTGACCTATCAAACCGGATCCACTCAATGCGAAAGCGCTCTGGGGGACACGCTCAAGTTCACACCGTTACAATTGAATAATGTACTCGGCGCAGTTGCTCGACCATTTCCAGAATCCGCGCAACGCCGGCGACATTTCTGCGCCAGACGCCAGCGCAGAAATTGAAAATCCGGTGTGCGGCGATCAGCTTCGACTGACGATGAAGATCAGCGCAGGGCGCATTGCGGAAATTGGATTCAAGGCGAAGGGCTGCGTTCCATCAATGGCCTGCGCGTCCGCGCTGACGGAATTGGTTCAGGGCAAAACCTTCGATGAGGCGCGGGCCGTCGACCGCGCCAGTCTGATCGCGGCCGTCGGCGGCCTGCCGCAAGCCTCCACCCACGCCGCGCAGTTGGCGCTCGATGCGCTTTCTGCAGCCCTCGATCATCGCAAGGTTTAAATGGAAGTATGCCCTCAACTCACTCACCCCACCGCATCGTTTGTCTACAGCCGAGCGCTACGGTCATTCTCGATGCGATTGGCGAACTCGACCGAGTGGTCGCCTGCACGCGGTACTGCGCGGAGGTCGTCCCCGCCGCCGGCAATACCTCGCGAATCATTGTCGCCGACTCCTGGACGGCGGACACCGCCCAGATTGTGGCGGCGCAACCGGACCTGGTGATCGCGGCCGTACCCTATCAGGAGAAAGCAGTCTGTGAAATCCTCCGAGTAGGCGCACGTTTTCTGGGCCTGTCTCCGAAGACGCTGGCAGATATTTACACCGACGTTGCAACCATCGCCGGTGCGGTAGGAGCCATGGATCGCGGAGAAGAAGTCATTGCCACGATGGAGCTCCACATCAAGCAGGTTCGCGCCCGCACCGTCGAAGTCGCTAGTCCCAGAGTTTTCTGCGAAGAGTGGGGCAAGCCCGTGATCGCTTCTCAGAAGTGGGTAGCAGAGCTGGTTGAGGCTGCAGGAGGAGAATTCGTGGGCGTCCCCGCGCGCCAGGCAGCACCCGACGAGATTCTCCGGCTCAATCCCGAGGTCATCATAGCCGCCTGGTGCGGCGCGGGCGAGCGCGTCCCGCTGGAGAAAATCATTGCCGACCGCGGCTGGCAGCGGACAGCAGCCGCTATCAGCGGACGCGTCTTCTGCATCCGCGACGAGTTCCTCAACACGCCCGCACCAACCCTGTTGCAGGGCCTGGACGCGCTGGCCTTTGCGCTGCATCCCGAAGTCTTCCCCGGCACGAAAGGAATCCGGCGAATTACTGACGTTCCGGCTTCCACGGTGTCGAATTCGAGAGCGTGAGTTAAGATTGCACCCATGCCCGTAGCCGACAGAGTTGGAGAGGTTCGCAAAGAACTCAGCGAATTGGCGCAAATGGTTCCTACCGCCCACGATCTCATGCAGAGGATGGTCAAGCTGCTGCACGATCGCATGTTGAAATACAACTGGGTGGGCTTCTACCTGCTGGAACCGGGAGCGCAACCGCCCGTGTTGGTTCTCGGCTCCTTTGAGGGGGCAATGACGCCGCATACACGGATCCCGCTCAACCAGGGCATTTGCGGAGCGGCAGCGTCGAGTGGGCAAACTGTGGTAGTCGACGACGTCAGCAAGGATCCGCGCTACCTCGCGTGCTCGCTCGAGACCAAGTCGGAGATCGTCGTGCCCGTGTTTGTCTACGGCAAGGTGGTCGGTGAACTCGATATCGACAGCCACTTCCCGGCTGCGTTCACGCGGGAAAACCAGGAACTGGTTCAGTACTGCGCCATGCTGGTGGGCAAGAAATTGGAAGCCTCCGGCCAATGAAGCGCGTGGTCGCAGCACTCATCGCCAAAGATGGCAAGCTGCTGGTGTGCCAGCGCACGCGCCATCAGACCATGCCGCTCAAGTGGGAGTTTCCCGGCGGCAAAATCGAGGAACGCGAACAGCCCCGCGATGCCTTGCGCCGGGAACTGGAAGAAGAACTCGGCATCCTGGCAAAGATTGGAGATGAGGTGGCCCGCATTCGCCACGAGTATCCCAATGGTGGCATGGTGGAACTTCGCTTCTTTGTCGTGCGCGAATACAAGGGCGAAATCGAGAATCGAATCTTCAAGGACATCCAGTGGGCCGAGCCCGGCGATCTCCCCAAGTACGACTTTCTGGAGGCGGACCTGACGCTGGTTCGTGACTTGGCCGCCGGTAAGCTGATCTAGCCTTGCTCACCAGATTCGGCAGGGGTTGGGGTTGACCATTTTGTCGCCCTTTTTGCACTTGTAGGCCTGAGCAAAGGCCGGCATGTTGCTCACCACTCCATTCACTCGAAATTTTCCCGGAGAGTGCGGATCGTCACGCGCGAGCTCACGAGCACGTTCGTCGGTAATGTTCATGCATCGCCATTGGGCCCAGGCCAGAAAAAATCTTTGCTCTGGAGTGTAGCCATCAATGGGGGCGTTCGAGGGTGGCTGGCCCGCGAAGGCTATGTGCGCAAGCTGCAGACCGCCGTTGTCGGCGATGTTTTCGCCTAGGGTGAGCTGTCCATTCACCTTCACATCGTCGACGACGGTATAAGCAGAATACTGGCGCACGAAGCAGGCGGCGCGCTCGTTGTAGTGGGCGGCGTCTTCCGCGGTCCACCAGTTTCGCATGTTCCCTAGCCCGTCGAACTTGTGGCCCGAGTCGTCAAAGGCGTGGCTCAACTCGTGCCCCATGACGGCCGCGGCCAGCCCGAAGTTCACCGCATCGTCCATATGCGGATCAAAAAACGGCGGCTGCAAAATCCCCGCGGTGAATACAACTTCGTTCAGCGGATTGTCGTGATAGCCCTCCACCGACTGCGGCAACTCATAGAATTCGTCCCGGTCGACGGGCCTTCCGATCTTTGCCAGTTGCCGGCGGAATTCGAACTCCTGCGCGCGCAACAGATTCCCCAGCGCATCCCCGCGTTTGATCGTTAATTGGGAATAATCCCGCCAGTGCTCGGGATACCCGATCATCACCCGAATCAAAGCCAACTTTCGAAGCGCTTCGGCCCGAGTCTTGGCGCTCATCCAGGAAGCCTGCTCGATGTCGGAGCGCATGGCAGCTCTCATCCGCTCTGCCAACTGGAGCACCTGCGCCTTGCTGGATTCGGGAAAGTAGCGGTCGACGTAGTTTCTGCCCACGGCCTCGCCAAGATCGCGGTTAGTCAGGTCCGTGCACTGCTGTTCGCGTGACGGCTCGATCTTGACTCCGCGCAGCGTGTGTTCGAAGAAATCGAAGTCCGCGTCCCGAAACCGCCTCGGCAGCTCCGGAGTCGCTACTCGCAGCAACTCCCAACGCAGGTAGTCTTTCCAGGCGCCGATGGGCTGGGTGCTTAGCAGTGTGTTCACTGCCTGCATGTACCTGGGCACGGCCACATTGACGACGGCATGTGACTCGATCTGGACAGCGGCGAAGTACGCTTTCCACGGCAAGGCGGGCGCCAGTTCCTGCAGCTGAGCCAGTGTCATTTCGTGATACCAGAGTTTGCGGTCGCGGCGCTCGACGGGAGTGAGCTCAGCCTGTGCCAGTGCGACTTCAATCTTGAGCACATTGTCGGCCGCAGCGCGGGCGCGGTCGGGCGACTCCCCGATCAACTCGAATTCGACTTTCAAGTGTGCTCGATACTCGGCACGCGCCTTCGCGTTTTCGGCGTCATCCGATGTGTAGTACCCCGGTTCGGGCAGATTCAAGCCGCTCTGATCGAAGTAGGCGATGACCTGAGTCGAGTCCTCCAGTTTCTGATCCGGGCTGAGGCTGAAAAGCGCATCCGATCCCAACGCATGGATGTGAACTAATTCTTCCGCCAGGTCATTCAGATTTTTGACTGCATCGATCCTGTCGAACTCCGCCCGCAACGACTTGAGGCCGATGTCCTCCAGAGCGGACTGGTCGAGGCACGAGCTGTAATAGTCGCCAATCCGTTGCTCATCCTTGGATTGTGGCGCATGCGCGGCCTGGTCCAGAATTGCGGCCACCCGCCGTTGGTTGACGTCGCGCATCTGCTGGAAGACCGCCCAGTAAGAACGGTCGGAGGGAATAGGATTGCGCTTAAGCCAGCCGCCGCAGGCGTACTGATAGAAGTCCGCACAGGGATCGGCGCTGCGGTTGACCGCCTGGACATCAAACCGGAGAGTGTCCGTTGACTGTCCGCGGCAGCCGAGAGATGCTACGAAGAGAAGGATCGCGATCCGCCACGCTTGGACGTTCATAGCCTCCCATTCTAGCGGGAGCCGTCCTGCGCGACTACGTAACTGGCCGGCGGCCTTTTAGCCGCCCCCTGACCTCAGAGTCCAGAACCAAGCCACCGTCAGGCCGATCATCACTACCGTGGTGACCCACGCGACCGCGTTGAACAAGCGTGTGTTCACGTACTCGCCCATCAGTTCTTTCTTGTTAATCAGCAACAGCATGAAGATCAGGACAAACGGCAGCACCACGCCATTGACCACCTGGGACAGCACGGCGATCTTCACCAGCGGCAGGCCCGGGATGAGGACGAATGCACCACCCGCCGCAATCAGCAGGGTATAGAGCCAATAAAACACCGGCGCCTCGCCAAATTTCATTCCCACGCCAGACTCAAATCCCAGGCCTTCGCACACGGTGTAGGCGGTCGAAAGCGGCAGAATCGAAGCGGCAAATAGCGACGCATTGAACAGGCCGACGGCAAAGAGAATGTATGCATAGTCTCCGGCCAGCGGCCGTAACGCCTGTGCGGCATCAGCCGCATACTTGATGTCGCGATAGCCGTGAACATACAGCGTGGCGGCACAAGCCACGATGATGAACCAGGCCACGATGTCGGTAAAGACGCATCCGGTCACAACATCGAGTCGCGACGCCTTGAATCCACGCTTGGTGACTCCCTTTTCCACAATCGAGGCCTGCAGATAAAACTGCATCCAGGGCGCAATCGTCGTGCCCACCACGCCGATCACCATATACAGGTAAGCCTGGTTCCGGAAGGCATGCAGCGCCGGCGGCTTGATGGTTGCGATGGAAGCTTCGATCCACGCCGGTTTGGCCAGCACGCCGGCAAAGATGTACGTCACATAGAAAAACGACGCGGCCAGGAAGACCTTCTCGACGCTCTTATATTGTCCCTTGACCACGATCAGCCATACGATCACGCAGCACACCGGCACGGTGGCGAACCTCGAAAGGCCAAACAATTCCAGGCTGGTGGCGATGCCGATGAATTCCGTCACCACGTTGCCGAAGTTGGTGATCAGAATTCCGATCATCATGAAGAAAGTGATCCGCAGGCCGAACTCCTCGCGGATCAGGTCGCTCAATCCCTTGCCGGTGACGGCGCCCATGCGGGCGCACATCTCCTGCACCACGATCAGCGCGAGCGTGATCGGGATCATGGTCCACAGCAGAAGATGTCCGAATTGCGCCCCGGCGGACGAATACGTCAGGATGCCGCCGGCATCATTGTCGACGTTCGCGGTAATGAATCCCGGCCCGACTACAGCAAGAAACAACAGGATCCGGGTCTTCCAACTCCTCAGGAACCTCATGCGCACATTTCGCAGACATAGGGGTAAAGCTGACAGCAGCTACAAACGACCGAACAGGATAAACGCACTCGGCGAGTATGGCCAAAGAAAAAGAGCCAGCATGAAGAATTTTCGGATGTCAGACTTGATCCGCGCCAGAACGGCCTACAGACGCCAAACTGCGGGGCATTTTCGCTTGGGCATCGGAGGTGCAGAACACAGGGTCCCTCGACTGCGCAGAATTGCCGAAAAGCGGCAATTCTGCTTCGCTCGGGAGGACAGAAATACGAGTTTCCCTAAGGTTAGTTTCCTTCACAGCTTGGCCCGCAGCATGCTGATCACGTCGTCCGACGTGATGATGCCGGTTAGCTTGTTCTGCTCGTTCACGACGGGAAGGGTCAGCAGGTTGTATTTGTCGAATAGTTCAGCCACTTCATTGTCGTCCCCGCCTTCGTGACTGAGGATCAAGGGCTCCTGAGTCAGGGAGAGCATTGGCGTCGAAGGCGGGACCAGCACAATTCGCGCCAGCGGCACAGCGCCCACCAGCGTTCCATGCGAGTCGACCAGGTAGATGGTGCTCACGGCCTCGACTCCACCCTCGAACTCGCGCATGGAATCGATGGCATTCTGCACCGTGGCGCTGACGGGCAGCGCCAGGAACTCCGTGGTCATGCGGCCGGCGGCTGTTTCTTCCTTGTGCTCCAGCAGTTCGACCACGTCGTGCTGCGCCTCTGGCTCCATCTGGACCAGAATCTGCTCGGTGCGCTCTTCCGGCAGATCGGCCAACAGGTCGGCGGCCGCGTCAGGATTCATCTCCTCGACAATCTCGGCGGCACGCTCGGAATCGAGCGACTCGACGATCGATTTCTGAACCTTGGGCTCGACCTCTTCCAGGGCCTCGGCCGCCGTCTCTTGATCCAAGGTCTGGAAGACCGCCTGGCGCTCATCGGGCGCAAGATCTTCGACGATGTCGGCGATGTCGGCCGGATGCAGCTTGGCCAGGCCTTCATGCGAGATCTTCAACTTCACCCGCCGGGCCGGGTCGGTCTCGATCACGTCGACAAAGTTCCACGGAATAGTACGCGGAGGAATTTTCCCCAGGAGCACATGCAACGCCGCCTTGGGTGCGATGCCGCGCAACAGGCGCCGCACGGCCCCGCGCGCCCCGACATCGACCGAAAACACGCGCAGAACGGGCCGTTCGGGAGCGATGCCCTTTTGCGGATCCAGGTGCAGTTCGACATCGTTGACCCGGACCACCTTTCGGCCGTTGATGTCGATCACCTGCTGATCGAGCAGATCGCGTTCCAGCAGAAACAGTCCTTCTGCGCCGTTAGCGGCAGCCCACTCCGCCGACGCGGTATTCGCGCGCACGCCGCCATTGATCGCCGAAACGGCGGTAAACGGCAGCACGCGGTTGCCCGACTTGGTCTTGACGATGAGCGCCGTGATGCGCGAGCGGTCCTCCTGAGGCGTCATCGTAACTTCGCGCACCCGTCCGCTGGCCGCGCCGGACGGGTCATACACCGTGGCGCCCAACAGTTCGCTGAGGGCAAGAGTCGTCATCCCGCTAGAGAATAACCAAGTCGCAGGCAATTTCGGAATTAAATTCTGTCCGCAAACCTCAGTTTCTATGATGCCATCGGGACCAACCTCGGTTTGCAAAGACCTTAAGAACCTTAATGGGACAGCCGCCCTCGGCTGTCCAGTTGAGCGAAGCTCGACAGTGCCGCCGCAGCCCTAAGCCCAAGATGCTACGCAGCCACCTCCCCGCGGAGCGACGCTCCTGATCCCACCCGTATAATTCTAAGTAGTGCGCCACATCTTCGACATTTTCGGGCAGACCCTCAGCACTCTCTGGGCGCACAAGCTGCGATCATTCCTGACCATGTTTGGCATTGCCTGGGGCGTCGGTTCCCTGCTCTTGTTGGTCGGTCTGGGAGAAGGATTTCGCTCCGGCAACCGCAAGCAGTTCGACTCGCTGGGCGAAAACGTCATGTTCATCTGGTCCGGCCGGGCCCCAGTTATACAGGGCAGCTTTACCGCGCTGCGGCAGTACTACCTGACCGACCGCGATTATGCAGACATCTTGCGCGAGTGCCACAGCGTCGGCGACGCCGTGCCCGTCATCCAGCGCAACGACATCAGGGCGGTCAGCGATTTCTACCAGGCCAGCGGCCAGATCATGGGTACCCCCCCTGCGTTTAACCGCATCCGCTACATGCCTATCAGGGAAGGCCGATGGATTAACGACATGGACGAGCAGCAGAAACGAGCCGTGATCGTGCTCGGCGATGAGACCCGAAGGACACTTTTCCTCGGCCGTCCTGCAGTCGGCAGTACCATCCTTCTCAATGGCGTCCGCTTCTCGGTGATCGGCACGCTGCAGCGGATTGGCCATGGTGACAACACGAACCAGAATCTGAAAAACATCATACCGTTCAGCACCATGCGTGAGCATTTCCCCCAACTCAATGCCGGTGCCGACCTTGACGTCATTTCAGTCATTGACTATCAGCCCAAGTCTCGCGCCCTCCATGAAACGGCCCGGCAGGAGGTCCACAAGGTGATCGCCCGCAACCACGGCTTCGACCCCAACAATCCCGATTCCTTCGATGAGTGGGATACGGTGAATACCATCGACCAGATCGGCAAGATTTTTGACGCCATGAACACGTTTCTGGGCAGCGTCGGTTTAGTCACCCTGGCACTGGGCGCTATCGGCATCATCAATATCATGCTGGTCGCGGTCGCGGACCGGACGCGCGAAATTGGCCTGCGCAAGGCGATCGGCGCCACCAACCGGAGCATCATGTTCCAGTTTTTCGTGGAAGGAGCATTTCTTACGCTGCTCAGCGGCAGCATCGGCATCGCGGGCGCCGCGGCCATCATGAGCGCGCTCTCCGGCGTCGACATGGGAAATTTTGATCCGCCCAAGCTGGTAGCTTCGACGGCAATTTTGGCGGTCGTCTCCCTGACCATCGCGGGGGTCGCCGCCGGCCTCTACCCAGCCCGCCGCGCCGCGTTGCTGGAACCGGTGGAGGCCCTGCGCAAGGAATAGTTTCCAAGGAATAGCAATGGAAGAGTCCCCCAATCCGGTACTTCAGCTCGATGCGCCGGGCAGCGTTCTGGAATCCACCCCCGCGCCCGCAGGTCGCCGGGCCAGAGTCGCCGTCGCACCGCGAATAGTCACTTCCTACCGGGATCTCCTCCGGCAATCCATGTCAGCCATGCGCCACGACCTTCGCCGCACGCTTTTGACCATGGCCGGGATGGCGTGGGGCATCGCTACCGTCGTCCTTCTGCTGGCCTATGGCAACGGCTTCGGCCGCGCCATCCAGAACATTTTCGAGAGCTTCGGCGCCACTGCCGTGGGGGTCTTCCCGGGACGCACTTCTCAGCAGGCTGGCGGCAACAAGGCCGGGGTGCAGATTCGTTTCACTAACGACGACATCGAACTGCTGCGCAACAATATCCCACTGGCCCGGAACGTGGTCCGCATGTGTGAGAAGGATTCGACCGTCCAGAACAACAACCGGTCATTCACCTTTCCGGTCATGGGCCTCGACCCTGCCATCGAAGACATCTGGAATCTTGAGGTCGACCAGGGCCGCTTCCTCAACGATGCCGACAATCTGCAACACGGTCTGTACGCGGTACTCGGCTCGGAAGCGCGCGATCGGCTCTTTTCCGGCATGACTGCCGTAGGAGAGACCATCCGCATCGACGGCGTCACCTTGCAAGTGGTCGGAGTGCTGAAGCCCCGCATGCAGGAAGGCGACAGCGACGACAACCGCGTCGTTTATATTCCCTACAACGCCATGGACGTGGTTAAGGACAACCACTACCTCGACGGGATGTGGCTCGACTCGGCGGGTCTTGATCACGACAAGATGGCGAAGACCATCAAAGAAACCCTCGCCGCGGCCCACAACTTCAAATCTGACGACCCGCGTGCCGTCTTCGTGTTCGACGCCCAAAAGCAACTCTCACAATTCGGCATCATGACCGCCATGCTCAAGATTCTTCTCGGCGTGATCGGCACGGTCACCCTGAGCATCGGCGGCGTCGGCCTGATGAATATCATGCTAGTCTCGGTCACGCAACGGACGCGTGAGATTGGCGTAGAAAAAGCTCTGGGCGCGCGCAGAAGGGACATCCTCGTCCAATTCCTCGCCGAAGCCCTGGTGATCACCGCCATCGGCGGCCTGCTCGGCATCGGACTGTCTTATGTAGTTTCGCTTTCGGTAGGACGCCTGACGCTCTACAGCGCCATGGCCAAGCATGCCGAAGCGGGAGACATCCGCCTGATTGTTTCGCCGATGATTCTGGTCGTGGCTACGTCGATCCTGGCCGTGGTGGGCGTGATCAGCGGCATGGTCCCGGCCATGCGCGCCGCCAACCTCGATCCGATTGAAGCGCTCCGCTACGAATAGCGAAAGCCAGAAATCGGCCACGGATTGACGCGGATTCACACCGATAGAGTTTTGATCATTAGAGAACTATCTGTGAGCATCCGTGCTGATCGTGGCCAAAAAGCCCTGGCTTTCAAGGCCGCCCTAATGTTTCCCCGTCAGCTCCCGGATCAGATCCGCCTCCGCCTGACGGTAGGGCGTTCCATCGGGATGAAGCACTTCATGAAACCAAACCGGCGGCGGTTCACTCTCATAGGGATGCCTCCACGACTCCCAAGGCATGTTGGTCTGGGTCTTGCCCACCACAAATCCCCAGTTGATGGCTCCCACGTGCTCCTGCTTCGCAATTGGCAGGATCGTATCGAATAAGCTGCCTACCGAACGCGCCATGAATTCGGTACAGATCAGCGGCCGGTTATAGTTCCGCAGCCACTCGATTTCACGCCGAAAGTTCTCCGGCCAGCTGTAGTTGTGAAAAGTAATGATGTCGGATTCGCGCAGTTGAATGCTCTGTAGTTCTCCCAGGGAAGCTTTACCCCTGGACGGGTCAACGTCCCACACTCCGCTCGTGAGCGGCTGCGTAGGATTGGCTTCCCGGGCCCACTGAAACGCCTGAGGCAACAGCGCCGCAACCCGGGCAGTCTTTTCTTTCGGCTTCAACTCCGTCTTCGGATAGTTCGCCGTATTGTCAGAGCCCGGTTCATTCCAAACGTCCCAGGCCAGAACGCGGTCATCGTGGGCGAACGCTCCGACCACGCCCTCAACGTACTCTTTCAGGCGCGGATATTCGGCGGGATCGGCGAGCGCCTTCGCCCCAGGGCTCTGAACCCATCCCGAGTTGTGCACGCCCGGCACGGGGGGATGCTGCGGACCCAGGTGCGGCAAAGGATCCCAGCAGGAGTCAAATATAACCAGGATTGGCCGGATGTGGTGCCGCGCAGCGATGCTCAGGAATTGATCGATGCGCTTTCGAAAACCCGCAGCATCCTGCTGCCAGAGCAGATCATGAAGAAAGACACGCATGGTGTTCATCCCCAGCGCTTCAGCCCACCCCAGTTCCTTATCGATCTGGGCAGGATCGAAAGTCGCGTCCTGCCACATCTCCAACTCGTTGATCGCAGACTTCGGAATGTAGTTGCTGCCCACGAGCCAGGTCTGCTGGGCGTACCAGTCGTTGGCCTTCCGCTCGGACCAGCGCGAGGTTTGCGCGAAAGCAGAGCCGTGGAAAACCGCGAAAACGGTCAATACCGCAGTCAAGAGAGCGTACTTGAGATTCTTCACCTCAAACCTCCGCCTGCAGTTATACGCCTTTTGACCCCGCCTGAACCGCGATCTGGCCGAGCGCTATGGCGTCGAGATGATTGCTCCCCATCGCCTGGGTTGCCGGCAAATCTTGCTCAGGCAATTATGAGCGGCTACTCGTACCGCAACGCCACTATGGGATCGACCTTGGCGGCACGGCGGGCCGGGATGTAGCACGCGGCGAGCGCGACCATAGTCAGCAGCACGGCGACTCCGGCGAAGGTAGGTGGATCGGCAGCACTGACTCCGTACAGCAGACTCGCCATAAGCCTGGTGAGGCCCAAGGCAGCAGCCAGTCCAATTGCAACCCCGAGCCCGGCAAGCTTTCCTCCGCGGCCCAGGATCAGTCGCAGGATGTCACGCGGCCGTGCTCCCAGCGCTATCCTGATGCCGATCTCGTTCGTGCTTTGGCCGACAACATAAGAAATGACGCCATAAATTCCCACGCTCGCAAGCAAGAGTGCCAGCACTGCAAACACTACGAGCAGGATCATTGAGAACCGCCGTGAGGCCATGGAATCGGAAATAAGCGAGTCCATCGTTTGCGCGCCGAAGATCACTTGCTGGTTGCTCATCTGCGCGTTGACGTGCCGGATGGAATCGAGCAGGCCGGGCGAGTTTCCTTCCGATCGCACCACCACAGCCGAGCCTGACGGAACCATGGCAATAAAATCGTCGGGCATCTGCATGCAAGGGATATAAAGGTCAGATCGGAGCGGTTGCTGATCATCCTGGGCCAGGCCCCACTGCTTGACGTGCCCAACTACGCCGACGATCTCCGCCAGATGATTGGACACGGCCAAGTTGATGCGCCTGCCGATAGCATTCTGGTTGGGGAAATATTTCTGGGCGAAAACCTCGTCGACCACGACCACGAGCGGGGAGTGTTCATTGTCCTGGACGGTAAAGAACCGGCCGCGCAGCAGCGGAATGCCCATTGCCTTCAGGTAGCCGGGTTCGACGATGTAGTCGATGGCCCAGTTCATGTCGTTCTCATTTGCGGGCTTGGGCTGCCCCTCAAGCCAGAAAAGTTGCTCGTCATCGCCGCTTAACGGAACCGCACCCCAGGTCTGGGAAACCGCCTGGATGCTTGGAACGGAGGCGAGATTGTTATCGAACTCCCGAAATGCGGTGCGGATCGCTTCCGGCTTTGCATGCATAATCGAAGGCGGAAGCGAGAGCCCAAACGTGAGCACGTTGTGCGGGTTGAAACCTGGATCAACCCTCCACAGCTTTGCCAGGCTGCGAATAGTCAATCCCGCGCCGATCAGCAGCACGAGAGCCAGCGCCATTTCAGCAACTACGAATACACTCTGCGTGCGATGGCGGGTCCCGCTTGCTCCGCGGCCACCTTGTTTGAGCGTTTCGTGCAGATCCGGCTGCGATGTTTTGAGGGCAGGCGTAAGGCCAAAAAGAACTCCTGCGAGCAACGAGATGGCGACAGTAAAGATCAGCACGTGGGCGTCAAGTCCGACATGCTCGGCGCGAGGCAAAGCCGCGGGCAGCACGCCAAGCGCCGCACGTGTTCCCCAGGCCGCCAGCAGCAAACCCAGACCCCCACCGGCCAGAGCAAGCAGAATGCTCTCGGTCAGCAACTGGCGAACGACTCGCTCCTGGCTTGCGCCCAGCGCTGCGCGGACTGCAAATTCGCGCGTCCGACTGGTTGCGCGAGCTAACAGCAAATTAGCGACGTTCACGCAGGCAATCAGAAGCACAAAGCCAACCGCAGCCAGAAGCACGAGCAGCAGAGGCCGGACATGACCGATCATCTGCTCTTTGAGCGGGGTGAGCTTGGCAGTGATACCTTTATCTGCATCCGGAAAGGCTTCCGCGAGACTGCGTGTGACTCCGTCCATGTCCGCCCGCGCTTGTTCAATGGTCACGCCGGGCTTGAGCCGGCCGATACCATGGAATCCCAGCCCAGCGCCGCGTTTAAGCAGCAGCGGATTGCTCCACTGACCGATGGGCACATAGACCTGACAATCGCGGAAGCCCGGAATAACCAGGCGAAAGTCTGCGGGAATCACTCCGATGATGGAGTAGTCCCTTGCGTCGAGAGTGATGTTCTTCCCCAGAATGTCGGGCGCCGAGCTGAACTTGCGTCGCCACAACCCCGCACTGATGAGCGCTACGGGGCCAGCGCCGACCCGCTCCTCATCATCGGCAAGAGTGCGTCCCACTGTGGGCTTCACACCAAGGACCGAGAAAAAATCTGAAGAGACAAACTCTCCGCTCGCCTGTTCAGCCTCGCCGATGCCAGTCAGGCTGAAATCGTAGCTGCGAGCAAGGGCTAGAGAAGAGAATGTGTGGTTGTCTCTCTGCCAATCACGAAAATTGGGATAGGAGATGGACCCACCCTCAAAGTTAGGCTTGTTCTCGTGCAGAGTCACCAGCTGGTCCGGTTGAGGGAAGGGCAGCGGGCTTAACAACACGCCATTGATCACGGAGAACAGTGCTGTATTCGCACCGATACCGAGTGCCAGAGTCGCGACGGCTACCGCTGCGAAGCCGGGACTCTTCACCAGCATACGCAAGCCATAGCGCAAATCCTGAAACAGAATCTCCATAATTAAATTAGCCTCTAGGTCTCGCCCTTAGCGCAACGCCACCATGGGGTCGACCTTGGCGGCACGTCGGGCCGCAATCTTAAATTGCTCTGACAGCGGCGGCGCGATAGCCTGTGCGACGCGACAAAAGGTCAGGCGAATCTGTCGGAGCAAGCCTCTCACCAAACGTAATTCAGGAGGTAACCTGTTGATTGTAGATGGACAATCGAACGCCACTGCGGGTACAACGTGGATCATTCTGTCCGCTTAACGATTTCTCTGTCCGGAAACGAACAGCGACAATCAGCTTTCCGGGGGTTATGAGGCCGCACAAGTGTGGGTCCGGGTCTCAGACCCGGAGGGCCGAGCGGAGCTCGGCTGCGCTGCCACTGCCCCTAGATTTCTTGATGGCTCCTAATCGACGCCCAGACTCGCCAGCGCCTCTTCGAGCAGCGCCAAGTCGATGGTCAAGCGACGCCCGTCCCGTTTAACGTCTTCCAGTTCATCGAAAGCCCGGAACAAGCGGAGTTTTACCGCGGCATATTGCTCGGCATCGTTGAGAGAGCGGCCGTGCTCTTTACCCCAAGCTGCTACCGGGCTCTGCGGGAGAAAGACACTGACCGAGTACGTCAGCTTGCGGTCGGAGCTCACATCGAAGACAAATTCCGTCGCCGGCGCCTCAGGGTCGTCGGCCAGAGCGAGACGTTTCCCGACGAAGTAGTACTGATAGACGTATCCCTGCGCCCCGGCGTAGGTCTTCACACGTCGGACGGTCATCGGAACATTATCGAACGGGGACCGGGCACTTGTCGTGCCCGCGACGGCCGCCGGAGGCTATCCTGTGACCATAAGGATCGCTTCGGAGTTGCCGATCAACCGCGCAGAACAAGCCTTTTCATTCGGGTCAGGCTGTACCCGCCTGCGCTCGATCCCATTCGTTGCCGGCCTCAGCCATCCCGGATGGCCGCAATCCCCTGATAAGAAGCCAAAATCCCATCGTCAGCTCGAAAATCGCGATGGGTATGTAGCAGGCGGGGTCAGCTAGATCGTCGAAACGAGGGAAAATGATGAAAGCGACAGTACAGGCTGCCAACAACAGCGACGAAAACACTCCCCAGGCAGCCAAGGCCCTGGGAATAAATCTCGACTTAAACCACAAATAGGCGAATACCGTGGATCCCAATCCCAAGAACATCTCGGCAACGTTGTACCCGTCGCCATGCGCCCCAAGATATATCGTTGCCAAGGCGTGCAATCGGTCTGCTTCAAATACTCGCAGGGACTCAGCACCGCTCAGCACCCGGAGAACGTCGAAGCTGCTCAGGGTCATGACCACACAGATTACCGCCTCCATAAGTCTCCAAAAGACCCCGAGCAAGGCAAGGTTCTGGTTTACTGTCTTGAGAGTCACGTATAGAGCTGTAGCCAGCACTACAAGAGCGGCCATTTCAACTAGATCCACGGCAATGCCCAGGCGAAATAGCCGTTCATGCGCGATGATGTTCCGTGCGGTTTCGGCAGCATTGTTGTCGACAATGAGACGGCCGCGAACATAGAACTGATCAAAGACTGCAACAAAGTCGAATAGGTATACAGCTCCCACCACCTTTGCAGCCTTTCGTTGTGATCCTCCGACGGTGTAGGTCGCCATTTCACGCCCTCCTTGACGCTTGCCGGCTCGATCACTGGGAATCCCAAGTCAGCGAGTAGCAACTCGCGAGCATTGAATGGGCGCTGCAAAGTATCTCAGTCAAGCGGAACCATTGAACCGACCTCACATCCTCTAAAACCTAAGAGTCCCCGTCCAAGCCCGCTGAACGAGTGACGGTCAATGCGGAGGTATTTTTAGGAGAGCCGATCGCGTCAGTACCTCCTGTTTGGTGACTCTACAGCCCGCAAGATACAGCAATGGTCATTCCCCCGCAGAACGCGTCGTGTTAAGGTGCCTCGGGGCAGATTTCTTGCCGGAGAAAACCAATGCTGAGACGAACATTCATAAACATGACGGCGGGCGCCGCGACCGCGCTGGCCTTCAAACCCTGGGTAATTGCCGAGGAGCAAGCCAAAAATCCGGTGGTCTATCCCGATCCAGCGGTGGAAGTGGTCGACCCGCGCTTCGCAAAATACAAGGTCATCAACGCCGCGGTCGAGCGTTTATATACCGGCACGCGCTGGGCGGAAGGCCCTGTATGGTTTGGGGATGGCCGCTATCTGCTCTTCAGTGACATCCCCAACAACCGAATGCTGCGCTGGCTCGAAGACACCGGAGAGGTCAGCGTTTTCCGCAGCCCTTCGAACTACAGCAACGGCAACTCCCGCGACCGGCAGGGCAGGCTGCTCACCTGCGAGCACGACACGCGCCGTCTCACGCGAACCGAATACGACGGCACCATTACCGTGCTCATGGATCGTTTTCAGGGCAAAAAGCTCAACGCTCCGAATGATCTCGCGGTCCATTCGGATGGGGCCATCTGGTTCAGCGATCCCGGTTACGGCATCATGACGAATTATGAAGGCCACAAAGCCCCCTTCGAGCTGCCCGCCAACGTTTACCGGCTCGACCCCAAGACGGGCGAGGCCACCATCGTCGCCGACGACATGGATAAGCCCAACGGTCTGTGTTTCTCTCCCGACGAGAAAAAGCTCTACATCGTGGATACGGGAACTCCCAAGCATCCCAGCGACCCGCATCCGATTCGCGTCTATGACGTTGTCGATGGCGTGGGGCTGAAGAACGGACGGCTCTTCGTGAATATGGCGCCAGGCACCTCCGACGGCATCCGGTGCGACGTGGACGGCAACGTCTGGTCCGCCGCCGGATGGGCCGGGGAAGGCTACAACGGAGTGCACGTTTTCGCCCCCGACGGCACGCTCATCGGCAAGATTCATCTCCCGGAAACCTGCGCCAACCTCTGCTTCGGCGGCGCCAAGAAGAATCGGTTATTCATGGCCGCCAGCCAGTCTCTATACGCGGTCTACGTCGAGACCCAGGGCGCCCAAGTACCTTGACACGTATAGTCTCCCGGATTTTAGCTTTGAAAGGGCGCGGCTTCCAGCCGCGCCGTAAAGAGCTTGAAAATAGCGACTTTTAGCCGCGGAGGCTAGGGGATCCAGACCAAGATTTGGTGTCCGACTATACGCGTATTTTCGGGACGTGACACTAGCGCAGGTTCAGGTCAACGTAGTGGGCGAAGCTGGAAAGCGCCACCTCGTCGTTGCCGGGTATGTAGAAGCCAAACTTTCCCAGGCTGAGATTAGCGCCGGGCTGCGTCCAGCGATCCAGGACGGTCCAACTGTCACCGTGCCTGACCTGGTGAACGAGCTCCGTGGGGCTAACGCGGATGTGGAGCGTGCGGAAACTCTTCTTGTCGCTCTTATCGGGAACTATGATCTTGTCCGTTTTCTCCCCGTTGCGGATGACAGTGCGGTAGAAGTTATTGTCGTCCATTTGCAAGAGGATGTAGTTTTTGGGGTCGGTGTAGTTGAACACCCATTGCAATAGGTGCCCCTTGGTAAGCATCGCGGAAAAAACAAAGGTGCCCGCGGCAGGTGCGGCTCTGTATAGGACGAAGTCCCCCCCTTTTCGAATGAAGAAATCTCTCTCCTGCTTCCAGGCGCCCGGGTCGTCCCACTTCGACATACCGTTCGGGGCCAGAGACAAATCCAAACTCTTGGATTGACCGGCAATGACTTCGAGCGTGGACGAGCGCGTGAACCGGTCTGCGGTTCGCGCGGTAAGAGTGTAGGTACCGGCGGCAAGATTGAGCGGGACACCACTGCTAACTATTGTCAGACGCTCACCTTTCACGATCGCAACTTTGGCGTCGGCGGGCGCGAAGGTAATTTTCAATTCGCCGGGAGCGGCTTCCAGCGCGGCGTCGGCAGCAGCGAGAGATATGGCTCCGCCCGCAACGAAGTGTTTCTTGAACTGCCGTGGCCTGAATCGCTCTTTACGCAGTTCGACAGTATGGTCTCCGGGATTAACGTTGGAGACAGAGAGCGTGCCATCGGGCTGAATGGTGCCGACGGATGTTTGATCGACGAGAACCGTGGTTCCGGGAGCGCCGCCCTGGATGGTCAGCGAGGCCAGGCGAGGCTGCGGTTGAAGGTTGAAAATAAGCCGGGCGCGTTCGCCGTTGCGAACGCGGATCTTTTGCGGGGGAGGATCCTGAAAGCCGCTCTTAGAGACTTGTACAACGTAGTCCTTAAGCTCGAGATTCGGTAGGCGCAACTCGCCGGATTGAGTGAGTTGGCGTTGAAGTTTTCCGTTAAGAAACACTCTTGCGTCGTCTTGACCGGCAACCACAACGAGCGTCCCCAGGTTGCGGCCGGATTCGGCGGGGGGCTGATCATCGAGCGTAACTTTTCCGGCGGCGGTGGCGGAAGAATCGCCCGAAGCAGGCAGAGATGGTTCGGGAGCTGTTCGTGCGGGAGCGGAGACGGCCGGGGCAGAGACGCTGGGCGCTGAGACAGTCGGGGCTGAGACGGTAGGGGCGGCTGCGGGCGTCTTCGCTACAGGCGGAGCCTGATGTCTTCGCGCGAAAAAGAAGATCGCTGCGAACAGGATTATCGCGGCGGCGGAGGCGGCGACGAGGAACAGCGTTGTGGAGTTCGACCTCGTGGGCGGTTTTGGCTGGGAGGATGGGGATGCGACTTTGGCCGCCGGTGCGGAAGGCTCGGCGAGAACGGTGGCGGCCCGTTGTGGGGAGAGTTGCAGCTCTGGCGGAGCGATTTGGATTTTGCGTCGCGGCGGAGTCCTGAGCGGGACTGTGCTCGGCGGGATAATGCGGGGCGCGACGTCTCCGGGTGGGATCGGCTCGGCCGGAACCTTGCTCGGAACCTGGGTCGGTGGAACCGTGCCTGGCGAAACCTGTGTTGGCGGAACCTGGCTAGTATCGGCGCCTGAAGGCTTCGGAGCGCTGGGGCGCGGGACGTGAAAAATGACGGCCGCGCCTTTGCTGTGCGGCGATGCGCTTGAACTCTCCTGGGGGACTAATCCCAGCCGGTGTAGAAGGCTATTCGCGACGGATATGACCTCTCCATCCGTCCAATACTTGGCGGCCAGCGCTTGTATGCGTTCAGCTAATGCTTGTTTTGCTGCAACGTCCGCGGCCCCATCGATTTCGCTCTCCATGCGTCGCAGGTCTTCCAGGTCGCGGCGGCGGGACTGGCGCCGCCGAGCGCCCTGGTCGCGCTGGATTTCATCCTGGATCTGAATCAACTTGGGATCGTCCGGATGAACGGCCAATCCCTCTGCAACCCAAGCCAAAGCTGCGAATAGATCGCCCGAGGACTGCAGCTTGCGCGCTTGCGAAACCCAATCCTCGACGGAGCTGGTTTTTTTCCGGTCGAGGACAAGACTGCGGATACTCTTGGCCGTGGGATGCGCAGGATTCAAGTCGAGCGCCTGCTTCGCCAGCGTCTCCGCTTCCCACCAATTAGTTTCTACAACGGAATGGGCGTGCTCGACCAGGGCGTTGGCCAGAATGGCGCGAGCGAGAGAATTGTTTTTATCCAGCTCGTAGGCTTGGCGCAACAACTGAAGAGCTTCAGCGGACTTCCGCTGCGCGAACAGTCCCTGGCTTTCGGTGATAAGACGGTCGGCTTCGGCCTTGCGCTTGACGCCATCCTGCGCGAGCTTTTCCAGTTCGGACAGCTCCGCATCGTTGGGGAACTCCGCGGCTGTGCCTCGCAACAAATCCAGGGCGCGAGAGTAGTCGCCTGAATGCAGACAGGTGTTGATCTGCTCAACGAGCCGGGTTTTAGACTCGGTTCGGGAAGAGGGGATTTTCATGGCGCACCCCGCCCTGCGGGAGCATAAAAATCTTACTCGATCGGGCGGAAAAGGCTAGTGTCCTGGTAGTTGCGTCGCTTGCCTAGGAGCGCTGGGGAGGGTACACCTCCTTCATCTGGTATCCCAGATCGGAACTGCCTCTCGATCCGCGTTTTTCGCCGGTCATCAGCTTTTTTAAGGGAGATTTCCACAGTTTAAGATGTTCCCCATCCGTCCGATTCCGGCCCGATTCAATCTCGCACAGCTTGTAGCCGATATCTCTCCTCAGGAGAGCGCCGCATGCTGCAATGGTTCTGGATCCCGCTCGTCGCCCTGGTCACGCTGGTGATCTACCAGCAGGTCCGGATCTACCAGATTCACCGGGACGCGCGGAACCAGGAGGAACTGTTCCAGATCGTCACCGAAAACGCCGCCGACATGATCGCGCTGGTTGACGTGAAAGGGAGGCGTCTTTACAACAGCCCTGCGTATAAGAGAATTCTCGGCTACTCCGCGGCTGAACTAGGCGAGACCTCCGCCTTCGAGCAGATTCATCCCGACGATCGCTTCAAAATTCTCGATGCGGCCCGAGAAGCGCGCGAGACCGGCGTCGGAAAACGTCTGGAGTACCGCATCAAGCACAAGGATGGCAGCTGGCGCGTGCTGGAGTCGGTGGCAAGCGCCGTCCGCAACGGCAAAGGCGAGGTCGCCAAGCTGGTCATCGTGAATCGCGACATTACGGAGCGTAAGCGCGCGGAGCAGCAACTCGAGCACAATCTCTTTCACGATGCCTTGACCGGGCTACCCAACCGGCGGCTGCTTCTCGACCGCCTGCAACATCTGTTCGTGCGGGCGCGACGCAACCCCGATCATCCTTATGCTCTGCTGCTGGGGAACGTCGACCACTTCAAAACCTTCAACGACACGCTCGGCCCGGCCGCGGGCGACCATGTACTCACCGAAATTGCGCGCCACATCGGAACCTGCCTGCGGCAGGACGACACGATCGCGCGCGGCGACAGCAGGAAAGATACGGTCGAGCCGGTGTTGTCAAGGCTGGGCGGAGATGAGTTCGCAATCCTACTCGACGGCGTCAGCGAACCGAGCGATGCGATGCGCATCTCCAAGCGAGTCCAGGCCGCAGTGGCGGAGCCCTTCTTCCTCGATTCGCGGGAGATCCGCGCCTCGCTGAGTGTTGGGATTGCGCTCAGTACATCCGCGCACGAGCGTCCCGAGAACGTCCTGAAGGATGCCGATGTCGCTATGCGCCGCGCCAAGGCGCTGGGCGGCTCGCGCTGCGAGGTCTTCGACGAAGCTATGCACACCCGGGCCGTTGGACGGCTGCGGCTCGAAGCCGACTTGCGCACCGCGATGGCAGAGCGGCAGTTCCGGCTTTTCTACCAACCCGTGGTGCATCTCGACTCGCGCCGCATTGTGAGCTTTGAGGCGCTGCTGCGCTGGCAACATCCCACCCAAGGATTGATTTCACCCTACCGTTTCATTGAAGCCGCCGAAGACACAGGACTACTGGTTTCCATTGGGCACTGGCTGGCGCTGCAGGCTTGCCGGCAATTGCGCGAGTGGGAAGTCAATGTTGTTTCCGAGCAGCCCATGAACATAACCGTCAACGTATCGGCGCGGCAGTTTGCCGACGCGCGCCTGGTCAACGACATTCAGGATGCGCTGCGGGAGACCGGCGTCGATCCTTCGCGGCTGCAGTTGGAGATGACCGAGAGCGTTGCCGCAGCCGATCCCAGGCTCACGGTCACGGTACTCTCCCACCTCAAGCACATGGGTATTGGTGTCATTCTGGATGACTTCGGCATTGGAAGCTCTTCGCTCAGCGGGCTGCGCCAGTTCCCCGTCGACGCGCTGAAAATCGACCGCTCGCTGGTGCGGGAGATGCAAACCGATCGCGGCGCCTGCGACATGGTGGAATTGATTGTTACGCTGGCCCACAAAATGAATCTGCGAGTGATCGCCGAAGGCATCGAAACTGCCCGCCAGCTCGAGCGGCTGGGCGAGTTGGGCTGCGAATTCGGCCAAGGATATTACTTCTCCCAGCCTCTCGAAGCCAAAGCTGCCCTGCAGTATCTGCGGCAGCAGGTGGCGCCCAGGAGCAGCGGCGCCGGCGCGACGTAGGAAATGTCTGGCTCTGCGCCGTGTCCACAGATCCATCCTGCAATCGGATGATCTTTGTGTCGCGGAGATTCGCGACAAAGCGCCTTTCAAAACGCAACCTGAGAGTTCCGCAGGGTTAGGGCATTCTGAGTGTTTTATCGCCTAAAGTGAGTTGGCTCTGTGCCGATGGAAAAGCAGGGAGAATCTCATCCATGATCAGTCCAGTTTCCAGCGTACCCGCCGCTCAACCTGTTGCCCAAAACACAAGTCAGCCTGCCGCTGCACCGCCGGCATCGTCTTCGCACCCCGCCACCGCGGATACCGTGCAGATCAGTAATGCCGCACAGGCTATGCTGCAGGAAGCTATGGAGAATCCTGCTCAGACCGCCAAAGAAGCGGCTTCGGGCGACCATCAGGCCATCAGGCTCATGGCGAAAGAGGCGGCGGCTAGAACTTCTGAGAAGTGAGCTTTCGACAAGGGGAAATTTCACTCGCCCAACCCCCCTGCTCACGGCGCGCCGTAGAGCTGCTTATACACGCTGGCGTTGCGCATGATGGCTTGCACGTACTCGCGTGTTTCCGTGAAGGGGATCGACTCGACAAACTCCGGGGCGTCGCGATATGTTCCTTGCCCCAGCCATTCCTCGACGCGGTCGGAACCGGCGTTGTAGGCGGCGAGAGCATATTCGAATGACCCGCCGAACTGATCCACCATGCCACGGAAGTAGCGTATTCCCAGCTGCAGGTTGACCGTCGGGGTATAGAGCTGGCTCGGGTTGTAGCGCTTCAGCTTTTCCTGGCGGGCGACGAGTTTGCCGGTCTTGGGCAACAACTGCATCAGGCCAACCGCGTTGGCCCGCGACACGGCGACAGGATTGAACTCCGATTCCTGCCGGATCAACGACGCCACCAGATAAGGATCGAGCCCGTTAGCCACGGAGAACTTCTTCAAATCGGTCCAGTAGGGACGGGGGAACAGCGCCTCCCAGTACTCCCTCGGTAGAGTTGGGATATCGACGGCGAAATAGCTCGGCACCGAGTGCTTCATGACCTCGATGGCGCGGTCGTAGTGTCCGGTCTCAGTGTAGAGCTGAGCGGTTTCGGCAGGACCCCAGTTGCCGCCATCGGCGGTCGCGGCAGCCTGCATTTCGCGGACGGCAAGGTCCACCAGGCCGCCGTTGCCGAGCAGTTCTGCTTTCTGCAGGTGCAAATCTTCAGCGGGAGCCTCGGCCAGCGTGACCTTGTCGCCGTGATCGAGCGGCGGGACGCGGTCCAGCAGTGGATACTGGTCGAGAGGTTCGGTTCCGGCGGGCAGTTTGCTGAGCCGCTGCCGGCCAAGTTCGGCATAGTAGTAGTTGCGGTAGCGGTCGGAAAGCTTCTGGTAGAAAGCGCGCGCCATGGCGGGCTGGTTGTCTTCTTCGGCGAGCCGCGCGCGCCAGTAGAGAGCCGCCGAGGTCTCGTTGCCATTCGGATACACTGCAATCTGTTCTTCGAATTCCTTTTTGGCTTCTTCGTTGCGGCCCTCGCGAAGCGTTAGCCATGCCGCCTTCCAATGGGCATAGGAAGCGCGTGCTCCGTTGGGGAATCGCTGCTGTAATTCGCGATAAGCGTCGAGGGCCTGATCGTATTCGTGGTGCACCAGGTGAAGATTGGCTACGGAGAGCAGCGCCGCCTCCAGCCACGGGCTGGTCGGAGCGGTGGATCGCAATTCGTCGACGGTACGGTAAAATGTTTCGTTCTCGTCCGACGACCACGCCACCTCGCCGAGGATATACAGCCGTTCAGCATTCTCTTCGCCGGTCGCGCCCGACAGGGTCGTGAGCACGGACTTGGCCTCGCGGTCGCGTCCGGCACGATGCAGAGCATCCGCCAATGCCAGTTCCGCCGCCGAACGTCCTTGCGGACCAGCCAGGGTGGCCAGTTCCCGATATTCGTCGGCCGCGTCGTTGTAGCGGCGCGCCTTCAACAGCAAATCACCGCGGGTCCGGTGTTGAACGGGAGTGGCGGCGGGCGCCAGCGGCAGTTTCTTTAATTCCCCATAGGCGGCGTCCGCCTCCGCGGAATTCGGCATGTTGAAGTAGACGTTCTGCAGCGCCGCGGCTGCTTTGGCCGACTGACCAAGCGCGGCGTAGGCTCGGCCCAAAGTGAGTTCGAGGTCTGACCGTGCAGGCAGGCGCTCCTTTTCCAGTAGGGCAACCACCTCCGCGGCTCTGCCTTCGGTCAACAGTGCCGTGGAGTAGCTGACGTCGGCATCGCGCACCAGCAGCGAGTCCGGATACGAAGTGGCGAAGTTCGCCAGCGTGGCTAAGGCCTCGGCCTGACGCCCGGTCTGCATATAGCAGGTTCCGAGATAGTAGGCGACGTAATCGCCAAGATCGCCTGCCAGGGTCTTGGCGCGGTTCAGCGGATCGATGGCCCGGGCGAAGTCGCGATCCTGCACCCGCGCATATCCGATGGCTAGCCACGCCAGCGCGCCCGCATCTTCTTTGGCGTGAGCGCGCGCGTAAGCTTCAACGCCGGCATAGGCCGCGGGACTGCGATTCTCGAGCAACTGCTGCGCCATGGGCCGAAGAGTGGTGGAGGCGACGAAGGCCTGCCGCATGCGGCGAATCCGGGGAGAAACTGGCCGCTTGCGCCGCTTCGCCCTCGTGGCGTGAGCCTTCCCGACGCTGCTCTTCTTGGGCGAAGTCTGGTGGGAGGCTTTGGTGGATTGAGTCGCGCGGCCAGAAGACTTCTTTTTGTGGGCCTGAGCTGGCTGGTCGGAAGCGTCGGAGGAGGTTGCCGGAGTTGAGGATTGCCGCGCGACAGCGCTGGCAGCCGACGATGCGCTAGTCAGCAATCCGCATAGCACTGCCCATGCGAGCACCCACCACCACTTGAGACCTAATCGAACCACGTTTTCGTTTTGCGTCGCGGAGAAGCGAACGCCAGAACCTGTTCCAAACTTTTGCGCAGAACCTAGCGGCGGAAGTTCGCGCCCATGATCGCGGCGTCTTCTTCCGCCAGGCTGCGTACGACTTCTTTCTGGAAATAATCGCCGCTCGCGGCTACCGTTGAGCCGTAGCGTTTCTGATAGGTAGAGCGGCTCTTCTCGATGTCTTCCTTCAGGCGATCGTACAGATCTTTGTGGCGCCGGCCTTCCGCCACTTTGGCCTGGTTGTACAGCTTAATCTCGTCCACCAGCAGGCGCGCGAAGCGCTGCGCCTTGCGATGAGTATCGGCGTCTTCCGCCGACACTCCGGCGAAGGGATCGGCGGCGGCGGCAGGAGCCGAGGCAGCGGCACTCGCGCCCGCATGCGCGGCAACTTCAACCACCTCCGCGGCCGCGGGTTCCGGCTCAGAAACCTTGGGTGCGGTGTGCTTGGGAACGTGCGCTGCGAACGGATCGGCAAACGAACTCACGGTCTGAACAGGGGGCGCAGGGGCCCGGTCAATACTGGGCGTCGCTGCGTCGCTGGTTTCTTTCTGCGCCTGCTTGCGCAGCGACGTCACTTCCAGCCAGGAACTCGTGGCCATTACCAGCAATTCCAGAGACGAAGCATCCAGCAGGCCGTCCGAGCCGCCGTCGGCATAGAGCAAGGCCGCGACCTTATCTTTGAGGACCAGCGGTAACACCAGGATCTGTTCGTTCGCCGGGGCGCCAAAGCGGTCAACGAAACGGCCGTCCATCTCGGCGATGTTGCCGGGAGTGACAACGCGGTTCTGATAGCAATGAGCGACCGGTCCAGCACTCAAATCGAGGGCGAAGTCTTTGACTGAATCGTCACCACCAAGACCTCGGCTCTGCCATCCGTTGGCTGCACCGGCCTTGACTACGAACAGCGCGAGGCGCGCGGCATACGAACTACCGGCATCAAGTAGAGCGCGAAGAATTTCTTTTTGCGTGGTCCCGGCGTGAATGCTGCCGACGGACTGAACCAGACTTCCCTGCCCCGGACTTCCCGCAGTGGCAGCGGCAGGAGTGGCAGTTGCGCTGGCGGCCGGAAGTTCCGCCAGCACGCGCTCCACCAGTTCCGCCCGCAATTTGGGAAGTTGCAGGTCAAGAACCTGCGCGATCGCGCGCTCGACGACTTGCCGGAGTTCGTTGCTTTCCGCCATTCTCAGAGAACCATTTCCCCGCCCTGCGTCACGTGTTACTCAGCCCAGCACACAAAGAAACCGCATCGTCCTAACTGCTGATTATACGGCACTTGTCGGGACACGGCAGGGTACTATAGTACCTGCTCGTTCGGTGTCGGCTAGATTAGGAATCACTCGCTTTGAACTCTACGTCTGAACTTTACCGCAAACTTTTCCACGCGACTATGGCAAACCAGTTGAGCAAAAAGCTGGGTTACCAAGTAGAATAACAGTTTCGATCCTGCACCCCGATGATATCTGGAGCACCTGCAAAATACTGCATCGCCTGAACAATGGGAGCCATCCAAAACAAACTGGGAGCACCTGTTAGCGAAGAGCTGGCGTTGGTGCAAGCGGCCAAGCGGGGCGACGATTCAGCCTTCGAAGAGCTGGTTCGGCGTTACGACCGTAATGTTTTCAGAATCGCGCAGCACATCACGCAGAATCGGGAAGATGCGGAAGATGTGGTGCAGGAAGCCTTCCTGAAAGCGTACGGCAACCTGGCGCAGTTTCAGGAGCAGTCGAAGTTTTATACCTGGCTGGTGCGGATTGCCGTAAATGAAGCGCTGATGAAGTTGCGGCGCCGGAAGCCCGAGCGTACGGTTTCGCTGGACGAAGAAATCAAGACCGAAGATGATTCCGTTCCTCGTGAAATTGCCGACTGGAGCCCTAATCCCGAGCAGCAGTACACGCAAGCCGAGCTGCGCGAAATTTTGAGTAAGACCATCCAAGGCCTGCCCCCAGGCTTCCGGACGGTGTTTGTGTTAAGGGACGTGGAGGGACTGTCGACCGAAGAAACGGCAGCCGCGTTGGAGTTGAGCGTACCCGCAGTGAAATCACGATTATTACGCGCTCGCCTGCAGCTACGCGATCGGTTAGGCAAGTACTTCCAGAAACGCGAGAGTGGAGATGGCAACCAGTGAAATGCGCTGAATTTTTACAAGAGCTGACCAATTATTTGGACGGCGTCCTCGACGAAAAGACAAAGGTTGAGTTGGAGAACCACCTTTCCTGGTGCCACAACTGCTATGTAGTGTGCGACACAACCAAGAAGACCATCGAGATCTATCGCGATTCTCAACTCTACGAACTGCCCGAAGACCTCCGCAGCCGCCTCCGTTCCGCCATCATGACTAAATGTCAGCAGCAGAAAAAGCGCGGGCCCCAGAGTGTCTAGATGGCTGTGTGAAACGTTTTTCCTCCGGTTGTAACCATCTCTAATAGAAGGGTTTCATCCGTTCTCCCGTTTTGGGGCGCAGTCGTGTCGGAAAAGCGAAACCCTTTCGCTCCCCAATGAATCTAAGTAGTACAGTAAGCGAGGTAGGGGGGGCGCTTACACTTAAAATAACAGGTTCGCGGGCCGATCCCGCATGTGGAAGGTGGGACCATGTTCGAAAAACTCTATGACGCGTTCTTTGGCTGCAGGCATTCCCGCTACAGCTTTCCGGTAACGGTTCGCCGCGCCGCGCGCCGCCCCCATGCCGCGGCTTTGACTGGCACCTACGTTGCTTGTTTGGATTGCGGTAAAGAACTGCCCTACGACTGGCAGGAAATGAAAGTGATCACGTCGCCCGAGCGGCATCGCCAGCACCTGGCCGAACTGGCCAAGCACGCCGCATAAGGGTTGGCTGCTTGGCAAATGTGGAGCGGGCACTCCTGCCCGCTCCTGCTGGCGCTGCACAAGAAGCGGGCAAGAGTGCCCTCTCCACACCAAGAAATTCCTAGTAGTCAGGCTTGCGTGGACGTCGCGTCCACATACCGATTTGGAGAATGACGAACTCCGCCGCCCGGACAGGCGCAACGCCCACGATGCAGATAAGACGCCCATTGTCGAGATCGTTTTCCGTCATGGTCGTCAGATCGCAGCGCACAAAGACAGCTTCCTGCTCGGTTGAACCCTGAAGCGCGCCCTGTCTCCAAACACTCCTAAGAAAGTTCTCGATCGAAGAGCGAACCACGGCCCACAATGCCGGTCCGTTGGGCTCAAAGACGGCCCACTGGATACCTTGCGCGATCGACTGCTCCAGGAAAATCATCAACCGGCGCACTGGAATGTATTTGTAATCCGAATCTTGGTTGGTGCTGGTGCGGGCGCCCCAAACCCTGAATCCCTGGAGGGGACGGATGACATCAATGCCGCGAGCATTCAGTGTGTCAGATTCGGCTGCTGTGAGGCCTTGCGAAAGCCCGTTGACTCCGGCGAGCGTGACATTGGCTGGCGCGGTCCAGACTCCTCGAAACGAGTCCGTCTGGGCGTAGATTCCGGCGACGTGGCCGGAGGGGGGAACCGTGACAGTCGAAGATCCATCCAGAGATGTCACGGAGATCCACGGATAATAATAGGCTGCGTAGGACGAATGCACGGGCGGCTGATGCGTCGCCACCGGGACGACCGGTTCGGGCGATTGAAGAATGCAGATGCGATCCTTGCGCTTCTCGCAATGGGCTGCCATCGTCGAGGCCGAGTTCTGAATCGTGGCATCGTCGGGGCAGCAGATGATCGATATTGCCTGCTCGTCCAAAGCCGCTAGACCCGATTCCAGGGGATCGGTGGCAGCGATTTGCGAGATGAAGCAGCGCTGGCCGCCGTCCTCGAAGAACCCGCGTACTGCCAGAGGTAGATTTACGCCGAGATTAGCCGTCGCGACTTGTTCGAACTCGACGAAGCTGGTGAGCGGACCCAGGAGTGGGCCGCGCCCGGTGACCGCCACAAATCCCGCCGTGCTTGTGGATACTCCCTGGATCGGAGAGGACGCAAATAGGACCTCTTCGATGTAGACGCCGGGAGCGAGATGCTCGGCCATGAGGCAAGAGCTTAGTTATCTATCCGGGGGAAAGCAAGACGTACCGACGAAATCCCCACTTCTCGCGCCGACAACGCGCGAGAAATGGGGCACCCTACTTTTCGTCCGCTGACAAATTAGCGCGTCGGGTATTCCGCCGGGATCGGCACCGGTACGCGCTGATCCAATGGTATAAATTCCCGCTCCCCATGTCCGGTGTAGACCTGCCGAGGCCGCGCGATCTTCTGCTCGGGATCGGTGATGAGTTCTTGCCACTGCGCCAGCCAGCCCGCCGTCCGCGGAATGGCGAACAGCACGGTGAACATCTCGGGGCGGAAGCCCATGGCCTGGTACATGATCCCGGAGTAGAAGTCGACGTTGGGATACAGTTTGCGCTTCACGAAGTAGTCGTCTTCCAGCGCAATGCGCTCCAGTTCCAAAGCGATATCGAGCTTGGGACTGCGGCCCGTCACTTCGAAGACTTGCTCAGCGCTCCAGCGGATGACTTTCGCCCGGGGATCATAGTTCTTGTAGATGCGATGGCCGAAGCCCATCAACTTCAGATGGCCCTCTTTCACTTTCTTGATGTACGCCGGAACGTTGTCCTTGGAACCGATCTCGTCGAGCATTTTCAGAACTTCTTCGTTGGCGCCGCCATGCAGAGGCCCGGCCAAAGCTGAGGCCGCCGAGGCTACCGCCAGGTAAGGATCGGTCTCAGAGCTGCCCACTGCCCGCATCGCGTTCGCGCTGCAATTCTGCTCGTGGTCGGCATGCAGGATGAAGAGAATGTCGAGAGCCCGCGCTATGGCGGGATGCGCCACATATTTGGGCTCGACCATCTTCCACAGCATGTTCATGAAGTTTTCGGTGTAGCTCAGATCGTTGTCGGGATAAACGTAGGGGAAGCCCACGTTGTGGCGATACGACATGGCCGCGATTGATGGCACCTTGCCGATGAGGCGAACGATCTGATGCATGCGATCGGTCGGACTATGGACGAGCTTGGCATCGGGATAGACGCTCGATAGTGCCGCGATGGTGCTGACGAACATCGACATGGGATGGGCCGAGTAACGGAAGCCCTCCATGAACTTTTTCGTGGTCTCGTGCAGCATGGTGTGATGGGTGATGTCGTTCACCCAGGTTTTCAATTCCTTCTCCGTCGGCAACTCGCCGAACAAAAGAAGATAGGCAACTTCAAGGAAGGTGCAGCGCTCCGCGAGAACCTCAATGGGATAGCCGCGATAGCGCAGAATTCCCTTCTCGCCGTCAATATAAGTAATGGCGCTCTTGCACGACGCCGTGTTCATAAACGCCGGATCGTAGGTCATGAGCCCGAAATCGTCCGGGCCGGTTTTGATTTGTCGCAAATCCATCGCCCGGATCGTGCCGCTGTCGACCGGGACGGTGTAGGTTTTGTTTGTGCGATTATCTGTAATTGTAAGAGTGTTCTCTGGCATGGGACGCTTCTCCCTCAGACGCGCGATGATTCCAACCTAGAAGAGCCTATTTCCGATTCCAGGGCCCGGCTGTGATCAGGATCACAGGTTCCTGTGACCTAAATGTCAAAGCCTCCAGAACCTTTGGTAGGCTTTCATTTGAATTTTTACAATCTTGCTCCTGGTGGGGTCATCCTGTCTATAACAACGACGGCGGTGTCAAGGTACACGAATTCGTCGACGCCTTGGGGTTTGAAGTAGCGCCATTTCGCTCTCGTTGGGGTTTTGATTTTTTTCACGATGACCAAGACTCGCGCATTCACGTTGAATCACGGGTGGCAGCCTTGCTGCTCCACCAACCATCTATTCGGTCGCAACTTCGACCATGATTGTTCGTTCAAACTCCCGGACTTTTCCCGGGAGGCAGGCGCCCACTCAAACGCACGGCTTTAAACCACAGCCACAGGATGACTCGGGCTACTCTGCATGCGAGTGGCGGAATACGGCTGCTCGGTTTTCCACATCCAGTACAGACGCACCGCCAGTTTGCGCGCTACCATCACCTTGGCCACAGAAGAATGTTTTCTGTGTTTCAGCCTTTGGTAGGCGCGCTTTAACTCTGGTACCAGACGGGCCGCGCTCTGGCCCGCCTCCACCAACAGACTGCGTAACATCGGATTGCCTTGTTTGCTGATCGATCCCAAGCGCTGCCGGCCGCCGCTGGAATGCTCGGCGGGATTCAGTCCCAGGTAACTGACCACTTGGCGGCTGCGGGCGAAGCGCCCGATCTCTCCCAGGGTGAGCGAATACGCCAGAGCGGTAATGGGTCCTACCCCGGGATGAGTCTGCAGCAAGCGGGCCACAGCGTCTTTCTGGGCCGCCTCCCGCGCCGCCTGATCCAACTTCTCGATCCGGGGATCAAGATCGTCCAGCAAGGCCAGTAACTCTTCCCGCCGTTGCGCAGTCCAGCCGGTGAGCGCTAGGGCTTCCAGCTTTTCTCTTCCCGTCTGCGTCCACAGCTTGCGCTTCTGTTGCACTCCCTGGTTTAGCGCCAGATGCTGCAACTGGTTCTTCACCTGCCGCCTCATCCCCACCAGCTTGTGGCGATGCAACAGCAACTGCCGCAGGTCCCGCTGTTCCAGACTCGGCACCCAGATCCGCGGGAACCGCTTCTCCAGCAGCAACTGCAACAGCAGTTCAGCATCTCTTCGATCCGTCTTCTGCTTGCGTACCTCCAGGGCCCGGATCTTGCCCGCATCTCCCAGCCACAACTCATGTCCCAGCCTGGCCAGTAGACGCTCGAACCAAAACGTGTTTCCGCAAGCTTCCATCCCCACCAGCACCGGCCCTTGCAACTGGCTGTAGAACGCCACCGCTTCGGCCGCTGCCAGCCGCTTTTCGGTCTGCTCCCCGGTCTCAGTATCGACCATAGCAATCTGTTGGAAACTCGGATGAAAATCACAGCCTATAATCTTCATTGGCGGCTCCTTTCGCTCCGAGTCTTGGTTCTTCGCAAAAACTCAAGTTTACTCGGTGCCCGCGAGGAGCCGTCCTTGTTATCCAATCAAGCGTAGCCGTTCTTTCAGGCGGAGCGAAGGATCTCCCGCGCAACCGAGCTGCGGGAGATCCCTCGCCCGGCTGAAGGACGCCGGGCTTCGGGATGACGCCTCGGGAAAGAGTGAATTCAAAGCGACATGCTGCCGAATTCTTCTCCTCTGAAACAATAAACCGGCGGCCGCAGCCGCCGGTCATCATAGTCCCGTCTTCCGCTCTGCAGAGCTGATGCGGCCGAATCGATTTACGCCCACGACTATCAGTTGGAGTCGTCGCGGCGCTTCAGGGTCGGACGGTCGTCGTCGCTCTTCTGGTCACCCGACTTGTCGGTCGTGTTCGAAGTGCGCCGCAGGCTCGGCCGGTTGCCATCCTTTTCGTCGAGCACTTTGTGCTTGTTTTCAATCGCCGCCAGCCGCGCCTTCACCTCGTCAAACTCCGAGGTGGTCACGATATACTGCTGTTTAGCGGGAAGAATCTTACGAATCTCGTCCTGTGACTTCTCGATCCGGTCGGGAGTCTGTGGGTGCGTATCAAAGGCTTTCGAAAGAGTCCCCGGTTTCTTCTTCTCCATGGCCTGGATCTTTTCGAAGAAGGATACGAACGCCGACGGATCATATCCGGCGCGGTACATGTATTCGATCCCGAGATAGTCGGCCTCGGCTTCGAATCCGCGCGAGAAATGCAGGAAGGTCAACGGAATGCCCAGGCCCATCGCCTCGTATCCGGCATAGCCGATTGCCCCACCCATGAAGATGAACGGGATCGACATCATCTGGAGAAGATTGGCGCGCGTCATTTCGCGGCCATAATGGCAGGCAGCCACGTGGGCGATTTCATGCGCCATCACGCCCGCCATCTCCGCTTCTTCGTCGGCCGCGAGAATCAGGCCGGAGTTGACGTAGAAAAATCCGCCAGGCAGCGCCATGGCGTTGACCACGTCGGAGTCGATGACCTTAATGGTGAATGGAACCTGCGCGTCGGAATTGCGCACCAGGTTCTGCCCGATCCGGTTCACGTATTCGGTGATCACGGGATCGTTGACCAGCTTGACCTGAGATTCAATCTGCTGGGCATAGACACGGCCGCGAGCCACCTGGCCTTCGACCGAGTACCAGTTGCCCACACCGCGTCCGCAGCCCACGTTGCGGTTGCCCACGGCGTCGACGTCGGTCTTGCCGCCGTCGTGCTTGATCTGGCTGTCATCCTGCGTGGGCAGTGCCGCCGGACCCGGCTTGGGTGCGTTCTGCACATCGCTGGCTTTGGGCTGACCCTTGTCCTGATCCGGAGTCGGGGTCTGCGTTTGAGGCTGCGATTGGGGTTGTGGTTGAGAGGGTGTCTGAGTCTGCGTCGGATCCTGACCTGAAGTCGGACTCTGACTCTGTGCCCACGTCCAAGGCCCTGCGCTGAACGCCGCCAATGCCACCGCGCTTGCCAGCCACCTGAGCTTCATACGGATACTCCTTGCCGAGATTATACGCCCGGTTCAGGGACACCAAGCCGCAATCTTCATCCACAGCATTAGACGCCAGCCAACCCGGTTGGGGTTATCCGGAGGCCAAAGGAACCTATAGAACCGGCGGGGCACCCTAGGCGCGAACCTTAGGTGCTTGGGTTTGAGACGATGCCAAATTCACAGAAATAACAGTCTCAGGCGAACCTGGGCGGGCGCTCGAACCAGCGGGCAGTGACCGCTCCGAAGATAAAGCCGCCAACGTGCGCCAAGTATGCCACCCCACCTGTCTGCACCTGTGCCACGGCTCCTGCGTGGAAGAGCTGAATGACAAACCAGAGCCCGATTAGGAGTGCGGCCGGAACGAATCGAATCCGCGCGAACACGAATATGAATAAAAGCGTGCGAATTTGATCCCGAGGATAGGTAACCAGAAATGCCCCCATTACCGCCGCGATTGCCCCACTCGCGCCGAGGTTGGGTACGGTGGAATGAGGATCTGCTACGACCTGGGCCAACATGGCAACTAGCCCGCCAACCAGGTAGAAAACCAGATACCGTGCCCGGCCCATCGCATCTTCGATCTCGGGACTAAAGGCCCAGAGAAAGACCATGTTGCCAATGATGTGCGACCAACTGCCATGCATGAACATAGCGGTCAGAATCGTGATCCAGTGATGGCCGGAAACGATTTCGGCAGGAATCACCGACCACTGGATCACGAAACTGTCGCCACGCATCAGTTCAAGCACAAAAACGAGTGCATTCACCAGAATGATGACCGTGGTGACGACAGGGACGCGCGCAGGCCGCCGGGACGCATCGCCTAAAGGAATCACGCTTGCCATTGCCGTCTTCCTCTGTCTCTGTTCACGCGGTCAAACGAGCTTTCGCCGGACACACCTGCCCCGAGGTGTCAAATCTTGCCTCTCCCGAGGCAGTTCTCCTTTAGATTTCGCCTAGATTTCGCCGGACCCGCTAGGCAGCCAACTTCGTCGAGATCGTGTCGGTGGCCTTGCGTACCGCTAACGACAGCATGACACGGGTAACGCCGCTGATGATCATGCTCACGCCGACCAGCGTTCCTATCGCCCAGGCGGAACTCGATGGCCATTGCGCGTAGATCATGAATCCCAGGAGCAGCGTAATGATCCCGTCGATCAGCAGCCAACTGGATCCCTGCACAGAGCGCACCCTAAAGAAGAAGACGATGTTCAGGATGCCCTCAACCAGAAAGAGCGATGCCAACAGCAATGTGAGCGACGCCACTCCCAGGGCTGGACGGGCGATAAGGTACCCGCCAAAGAAGATATAGGCGAGCCCCACCAGCAGTCTCCAGATCAGACTGCCCGCTTCGCGTGTGTGGAAGGCGACAGTCAAATGGACCACGCCCGCCAAAACGATGAGCCAAGCGATAAACACGTTAACAGCGACCGCGGCGAGAAAGGGCGATCCCACCGCCAGCATGCCCAGGATGATGAGCGCAACGCCCCACAAGGTGGACAAGGTTGAAGCCTTCCGCACCATGCCAGTTGGAGTTTGCATAGACGCCTCCTCAACGGACGGAAGGAGTCTATCGCAGCAAACACAGGAGCGCCACTAAAGGGACGAGTCATGCTTCGCCACGGGTGCCCCATCCTTATCTCACCGTTCTTTGGCGAGATAGGGTGGGGCCTTTGACTTCCGTCCCCCAAAGTTTTCCACAGCCTCCCACACTCAAAAACCCGTACGCGCCTCAAGGCCAGCGGAATCCGCTTCGGCTTACCACCTGTCCGCGGGAACCAGTTCTCTTACTAGGCTCTGCTCTCTCATCTCCCTTGAGGATTGCCTGCTCGCGTCGTACCATAGCGCCTTCCGGCTTCAGGAGGGCTTTCATGCTCGACCGCCGTCATTTCCTCTCCACCGCTGCGACTGGACTGGCCGCCACTCTCGGGCTGCGCCGCAGCCTGTTCGCGCAATTGGAAAAAACTCCACCCCTTCCCGATCGTTCCCTGCTCGACGCCAACGAAGACGCCTTCTGGGCCGAGATGCGGAAGCAGTTCATCATCCCTGAGGATGAGATTTATCTGAACAACGGCACCGTGGGTTCGAGCCCAGCGCCCGTGCTACGCGCCATCTTCGACGGATATACCACCACTGAGAAGATGGATCAGCAGGATCCCGAGGACTACCCGATCTGGGGATACGCTGCCTGGAACGAATTTCGCGATCCCCTGGCCGCCTTTGTGGGCTGCAAACGCGACGAGATTGCGCTGCTGCGCAATGCCACCGAAGCCAACAGCTACATCGCCAACGGTGTGGACATGCAGGCCGGCGACGAAGTGCTGATGACCGATCAGGAGCATCCCGGCGGCGAGCATCCCTGGAATTTGAGGGCCAAGCGCTATGGAATCGTAGTGAAGAAGGTCACGCTTCCCCGCCCCGTGAAAGACGCGGCGCAGGTGCTCAACCTGTTCAACGACGCCATCACGCCGCGCACGCGAGTGCTGTTTTTCAGCCACATCACGACATTTTCCGGGGTCGTGCTGCCGGCCAAGGAATTAGCGGCGCTGGCGCGGACCAAAGGCATTCTTTCGGCCGTCGATGGTGCTCACGTCGTCGGAATGATGCGCCTCAACCTGTCCGACCTCGGTTGCGACATGTATACCTCAAGCCCGCACAAGTGGCTGTTCGCCACCAAGGGCTCGGGCTTTTTGTATGTGCGGGACGAAATGATTGACCGGCTGTGGAACACCATCGCCACCGAAGGCTGGAATGATCCCAAATTGCGCGCCGAGCGGTTCCAGCGCATCGGCAGTTCGAACGTGCCGGCGTTGTGGGGTTTGCGGGCCTCGATCAAACTCGCCAACGACATTGGCCTGGAGCGCATCGAGCGCCGTCACCGGCAAATGGCCGACTACGTTCTGGAGGAGATGAAAAAACGCGGCGCAGAATCGTGGACGTCGCCCGACCCGGCGCTGCGCTGCGGGATCGTGAGTGTGAACGTGCCGCCTGTGCCGCGCATGGAACTGGAGAACTGGATGTGGAGCACGTACAAGATCCGCATTCGCGGCGGCGATCCGCACAAACTGCGGCTCTCGACTCCCTACTACCTGCAGAAGAAAGATATTGACCGCTTCCTCGATAAGTTCGACGAGTACAAGAAAAAGTTAGCTTAATCCGCGACGGCCATCCGAGGAGCGTATTGCTGGGCAAAGCTTGCCAAGACTGCGAGACGATCGAAAGCGAACGGTCGAACTGGAGGTTACAAGGCCTGAGCCAGCGCGTCTATCAGGAATGGCTTGGGGCCGATTCTGTAGCTTAGCGTCTCTTTTACTTGTCATAGCTGCCGGGCGGCCGCGGTTAAGTGCCCAGGTGGGACCTTCCAACTTCGCGGACAGAAACGCGACTGCGATCCGCGCAGTCCATCCGCCACGGATCGATGGAACTCTCAACGATCCGATCTGGCAAACCGCGCCCGTCATCTCTGATTTCCGCCAGCGCGAGCCCCTCGAGACCCTTCCCGCCACGGAGAAAACCGAGGTTCGTATCCTGTATGATTCCCACCACGTTTACTTCGGCATTCACTGTTACGACCAGACTCCGGCGGGCATCGTAGCCACGCAGTTACGCCGCGACCTTTCCCTGGACCTGGATGACAACTTTGCCATCATGATCGATCCCACGCTCGGCCACAGGAACGGCTACATCTTCGAGGTGAATCCCTTGGGAACCCAGCGCGATGGCGAAGTCATCGAAGAGCAGGCGCCGCAGATCGACACCATCGTCGAGCCGAGCTGGGACGGTCTCTGGATTTCCGCAGCGAAGGTGACCGGCGACGGCTGGACCGCGACGGTTGAGATCCCGTTCAGCACCCTCAATTTTCGTGGCGGGACCGAAGTCACCTGGGGTCTGAACTTCCGCCGCTTCATCCGCCGCAAGAATGAAGAGGACACATGGTCCGGCTACCAAAGGATCTTCGGCTTCTGGCGCGTGTCTCAGGCCGGGCAACTTCGGGGATTGAAAGAAATCGGGAGCGGCCGCCTGCTGGTGATTAAGCCTTATGGGCTGGTCGGCGCGCAGGCATCAACTGGTCAGCCGTGGGGCGCGCTGCATACAGGCGGAGCCGATATCAAGTACGGCCTCGCCAGCAATCTCATCGCAGTTGGCACCATCAACACCGATTTTTCCGATGCGGACGTGGATCAGGAACAGTTCAACCTGACTCCGAATCCAATTTTCGTCCCGGAAAAGCGGCGTTTCTTTCTCGAAGACTCCGACGTGTTCAATTTTCTGCTGTGGAATCAGGATCTGCTGTTTTTCACCCGCCAGATCGGCATTGATCCGGTCAGCGGCCAGGAGGTGCCGATCGACGGCGGGGGCAAAGTCGCGGGCAGCGCTCTGGGCTTCGATCTAGGAGTGATGGATGTGAGGACGCGGTCGGTCGGCGTGAATCCTTACGGCAATTATGCCGTGGTGCGGGTCAAGAAACCGCTCACCCCGGGTTCGTTCATCGGATTCATGGCGACCGATAAGGAGTCTGGCAACCCGCTCGATCCCTACAATCGTTCCGGTGGCATCGACGCCAAGTTTGTTTTTTTTCGCAACCTGAATTTGCGCGGGTACTACGCCAAGACCTGGACCACGGGCTTGCACGGCGACAATACTGCCCTGGGAGGGCGGTTGACCTACGCCAATAACTGGTTCAACATCTACGCCGGCCATGGCGTGACCCAGAAGAACTTCAACTCGGAAATGGGATTTGTGACCCGCATCGACGATCAGCCCACGATCGTTCAGGCCAACTTCACTCCGCGCCCGCATGTTCTCGATATTCGGGAACTCGACCTGGGCGGCTTTGTGAACCACGACCCGAACAGCGCCGGCAAGCTGATCTACAAGGAGTGGTCGCCCCTCGTCCGCGTTCTATTCAACAGCAGCGCGGAGATCGACTCGAGTCCCTACGATGTCACCTACCAATTTCTAGGTCAGCCTCTGAATCTCTACAAGAACATTTCGATTCCCGTTGGGGGCTACCGCTTTACTTCGCGCAGCCTCGCCTACACTTCCTCTGGCAGTCACCGTGTGACCTTCACGGGCTCGGAATCATGGGGCAGTTATTACACCGGACATCTCAATAGCGCCACGATGACGGCGCAGTATCGACCGAACGCGCATCTGGCGGTGGCCATCAACGACACGCTGAATTCTTTTCGCCTGCCGCAGGGGAATTTTGATATCGACCTCTCCGGGATTGATCTGAGCTACGCTTTCAACCGCTTTGTGAACGCCAGTACTTTCGTCCAGGCCGATACCGCTCAAAACCAGGCCGTCAGCGCCAACTTCCGGGTGCGCTACACCTTTCGCCCGGATAGCGATCTTTACGTGATCTACAACGTCGGGAACCGCTTCCAGAGTCTGGCAGCGGGCAATCCGATGGAGGTGCGAGCGCAAAAATTTGCGGTGAAGGTGACGTATTCGTGGTCGCGGTGAAATCGCGGGCAGGGGTGCCCGCGCCACACGTCTAACCGTTTTGCAAAAACAATTTGCCCGCGCACCGGGAAGGGCACGAGTTCCACTCGTGCCATAAGGCGCTCTTTGAAAAAACGGCTTTAGCCGATGAGGTTCGCTCTTACAAGTTGCTGCACGTTTTTTTCTTCAAGCTGTCTTAGTCGTAATACTCCAAGTCCAAGTGCGTAATCAGTTCCCGCGGTGATGCAGGATGGTCATTTCGATATGACCATGTATGATACAATGCGTGCATGAAAGAGGTTCCCGCAGCGACCTTCAAAGCCCAGTGCCTCACGCTGATGGAGGATGTGCGCTCCACCAAGCGCCCGCTCGTGATTACGAAGCGCGGAAAACCGGTGGCGAAGTTGGTACCAGTCGATGAACCGACAGACGACTTCATCGGCAGACTGAAGGGTGTGTTCGAAGTGGTCGGCGACCTCGATGCCGATCCGCCCGAGGAGTGGGAGTCCTCGTTTTGATTCTGCTGGATACGCATGTCCTGTTCTGGGCGGTAGATAACTCGAAGTCTCTTTCGCGCCCAGCCGCTTCCGCGATCCGTCGCGCGAGGCGGCACGGCGGGATCGCAATCTCTGCCATCAGCGTTTGGGAGCTTGCTTCCCTGCTGGCGCGCGGACGCATTCGCCGTTACGGCACGATTGAATCCTCGCTGAACTTGCTGATCGAGGGAGTCGTCGTGCTGCCGATCACGCCCGAGATTGCCGCCTCGGCAGCCCAATTCCCGCTTGACTACCCCGGCGATCCCGCCGACCGCATCATCGGTGGCACCGCACGCGTGGAAGGTCTGACGCTGGTTACGCGCGACGAAAGAATCCGCAGAAGCCCGCTCATCAAGACTGTGTGGTGACTAGCCGCAAGATCAAGGTTATACTCCGCGAGCGGGGCTAGATGCATGGTGGTTGAGCTGCTGGTCAAATTCGGCACGGAAATTTGGCGCGCCATTTGCCGTGTTGTGGACGTCAAGCGCAACACACCTAAGGAGCATCACACAGCGACCGAATACGCTGACGCATTTCTCTTCAAAGAAGAAGAGGATCGTAACAGCTCAGACTCCTCCAGTCCTCCATCGATCCTCGGCGGACAGCGTCACTAAGCCTTTGGTAGTGGGCTCCTTTCATTTTGATAGCCCTCTGGGAAGCCTACGAGCAGTGGAGAGCGGAAAGAGAGGCAGCATGACTGACCTTGAGAGCGAAGCTGACCTCGAAGCCTTACTGTTGCGACTGTACCGGAAGTGGGAAACCCTCGGGTACCGAGCAAGTCGGTTCTATCAAATGTTCATGCCGCACTGTAAACAATATAGGGGCGGCATCGCGGCCATCCGAAACGTCGTGTCAAAATCTGGCACTGGAGGATTTGAGAAGTTGGTGGAGATGGGCCGACTCGACCTTACAGTCGAAAAGGCTATTATTCTGAACCCGAAGTGGACTCACCTTTTCAGCTATAACCTCCGCAATATGGCTCAGCGAAAAGTGAACCGAGTTTCAAAGTAGCCCACTACCAAGCCTTTGCCGACCTTTTTATCGAACCAGCTTAGTCGTAATACTCCAGCCCCAAATGCGTGATCAGCTCCTCTCCCTTCAGGTGACGTAGCGTGTTCTTTAACTTCATCAACTGAATGAACAGATCGTGCTCAGGATAGAGGCCGGGCACCGTCATCGGCGACTTGAAGTAGAAGCTGAGCCACTCCTGAATGCCGAGGCCTTTCAACTGCGAGCAGCGTTGGGCCAAGTCGAGGAACAGCACGAGATCGAGCACGATGGGCGCCGCCAGAATTGAATCGCGGCAGAGGAAGTCAACTTTAATCTGCATGGGATATCCCAGCCAGCCGAAGATGTCGATGTTGTCCCAACCTTCTTTGTTGTCGCCCCGCGGCGGGTAATAGTTGATGCGGACTTTGTGGAAGATATTGCCGTAAAGTTCCGGGTAGAGGCCGGGTTGAAGAATGTGCTCCAGCACGCCCAGCTTGGACTCCTCCTTGGTCTTAAAAGACCCGGGATCGTCGAGCACTTCGCCGTCGCGGTTGCCCAGGATGTTGGTCGAGTACCAGCCGCTCAGGCCGAGCAGGCGCGCTTTGAAGGCAGGAGCCAGTACGGTCTTCATCAGGGTCTGGCCCGTCTTGAAATCTTTGCCGCAGATGGGCGCGTCGTTGCGGCGCGAGAGTTCCAGCATCACGGGCAGATCGACGGTCAAGTTCGGTGCGCCATTGGCGAAGGGCACGCCTTCCATCAGGGAGGCGTAGGCGTAGATCATTGAAGGCGCGATCATCTCATCGTTCTCGCCGAGCGCTTTTTCGAACGCCTTCACCGACTGATGGGCGGCGGTGGGCTCGATGTAGGACTCGGTGGAACCGCACCACATGGTGACGAGGCGGCTGGCGCCGCTGGTCTTCCTGAAGTCGCGGATGTCGGCGCGCAACTGTTCGGCCAGATCCATCTTAGTCTTGCCCTTTTTCACGTTGGGACCGTCGATCCTCTTCACATAGTTGTGGTCGAAGACGGCGGCGCGCGGCGTGATGGACGACAGGAATGGCTTCAACTGTTCGAGCAGGCGGTGGTCGAGCACGCCGGCATTCGACGCGGATTCGTACATGTTGTCTTCGAAGATGTCCCAGCCGGTGAAGACGAGGTCGTCCAGTCCCGCCAGCGGCACAAATTCCTTGACCTTGGGCGAGCGGCCTTCAGTGCGCTTGCCGAGGCGCACCGTACCCATCTGGGTCAGCGATCCGATGGGCTTGGCCAAGCCTTTGCGGATGGCCTCGACACCCGCGACGAATGTAGTCGCGACCGCGCCCATGCCGGGGATCATGACCCCGAGCTTCCCTTTCGGCGGCTCGATGGTGCCGTTACTCGCCTCCTTTGGGTGTCGGCGCCCGCCACCTGTCTTGGCCATTTTGAGCTCGCGGCTGGCGCGTTCGGCGTGGGCTAACGCAGTCTCGCGGTGCTCGTGCTCGCGTGCTGACTGCGCATTGGAAAATTGTTTGCGATGACGGCGGCCGTCGGCATCCCACCAATCAGCCATAAAAACTCCGGGGCGTTTCTGATACATGGTTCCCTCTCTGGGTGGCGGTGGCTAGTCACCGCCACCAATTTGCAATAGTCTCATGCCAGGCTGAGTCCTGCAAGCGTCAGTGTGGAGCGGACACTCCTGTCCGCTGCCTTTGATCTTGGTGTTGGTGTTGTTCTTGGGGTTGGTCTTCCAGGCGTTGGGATTCGTCACCACTTCAGCAAAGTCAAAGGCGACGGACAGAGCCTGCCCTGAGCGAAGTCGAAGGGAGTGTCCGTTCCACACGCAATCGTCCCATACTGATGGACGCTATCAATTCTTTCAATTGGACTCTGGCGCCAGGCTGCGGCATAGTGAAATCACTTCGCAAACCAGCTCTGCAGCCGGTCCCGCGAAGCTGATGATTGCATGTCGTCCTTGTCGGCGGCGCTGCCAATCTCCTGACCCCGTTGTTCTCCACCAAAATCTGAGCCCACGCTTACCCGGCTTTGCGCGGGCAGCGTGCTCTTCAGACTCGTCCTCACGCGAGGGCAGAACAGGAGATTCCATGACTAACATTCGTAAACTTGTTTACGCCACGCTGTTGGCGCTCAGCACTCTGACCTTCGCACCCACGCTGGCCTCGGCGCAGGAGCCGGCGAAGGGAGCATTCACCCTGCCGCACGATGTGCACTGGCAGAACGCCGTCGTTCCTGCAGGAGAGTACCGCTTCTCATACGAGGCCGATGGCGCTGCGGGAATGCTGACGCTCATGAAAATGAGCGGCCGGCGGAGCGGTTTCATGTTCCTGGTGAGCAACACAGATGAGGCCAAACCATCTGACCTCAGCCGGTTGCTGCTTGAAACCACTCCCGGCGGCAGCTACGTAACCGCCCTGCAATTGCCTGAGTACGGCATGACGCTGCATTTCTCAGTGTCGTCACACGCCACGGAGAAACAGATCGCCAAGGCCGCAACCGCGCCCCTGGCATCGGGCCAATAGTTTCTCTCTAATCCCAAAGCCGAGGGCGGATATCCAAACAGATATCCGCCCTTTGTCTTCGATTGGGATGAATCCGATCTCGGCCTGCGGGCTGCGCTCCAATGGGTGCCCCACTTCTCGCTTCCTTTGCGAGAAGTGGGTCTTTCGAGAGGCTTTGTCAACCGCGGGTTATCTTCGCTACGATGGGACAGCTGGCGAGTTGCCGCGCACTTCATCGCTCAAAATGATGGCCTCGGCGATTTCCTTCATAGGCTTGCGCTTCTGGCGGCTCTGCCGCTGTAGCGTCAGGTAGGCCTGCTCTTCGTTCAGTCCCATATCGCGTTGCAGAATGCCTTTGGCCCGTTCGACGACTTTGCGGGTCTGCAACTGCTCTGCCAGCGTAGAGTTGGCTTCTTCCAGCCGCGCCAGTTCGATCTCAGAGCCGACCAGAAATCCAATGGCCGAGATCATGCGAATCTCGCGGCGGCGGTACACGTGGTGCTGGCGATGCTGCAGGTTGATCACGCCGACCACGCGTCCGCGGCACATCACAGGCACCGAGAGAAATGCCTCGTAGCTGTCCTCAGGCAGTTCGTGGAAGAACTGGAAGCGGAGGTCCTGGGCGGCTTTCTCCGGAATGGCCACCGGTTCGCGATGTTCCGCCACCCATCCCGTAATTCCCTCCCCGACCTGAAGCTTCAAGCGGTCGACCACTTCAGGATGCGGGTTTTTCGAGGCCCGCAAAACGAGTTCATCGCCTTCAAGAACGTAGATCAGACATGAGTCGCACTTTACTAACGCAGAAGCAAATTCCACAACGCGGTTCAGAACTTCGTGTAATCCGTCGCCGGTTCCCAGGCGAACACTGATGTCATGAATAACGTCAACATGCGAGTCTTCAAGCGATATTAAAGAGTCCATGAGCTACCCTAGCGGATTGCGCCGCGGAGTGTCTAATTCCAAATTTCGATGCCAAGAATGAAGTATTCCCGTCGCGATTGTTACTAACGTTTCACGTCTTTTGCGCGGCTACCGCATCAGTCGTGGGATGAGCGGAGAGAGCGCAGCCCTGCTCTGGAGCGGGGTTGCCCGGTAATTGCTATCGCGCTGGGACTGCCAGAAACCACACCAGCAATCCAAACAAGATCAAGGCTCCAACCAGGGAAAAAAGTGTATGGAGCGGGTGAAACTGAAAGTAGGGATTGCGGTTGAAACGGTGACGTATCGCCAGCATAGACCCTCCTTTGCACCCAGGACGAGTGCGGGTGAGGCGACCTGTCTGGCTCTATTTTCGCACCAATTGAGGCTTCCGGCTGCAGTTTTCTAGCGGGCACGGGTGACCGGGAAGGGCACGAGTTCCACTCGTGCCGTAAGGAACCCCTGCTTGAAGCGGCTTTCAGCCGCTGAGGTTCGCTCTAGCGGTTCCTGTGCGTTTTTCCCAAAGCTATTGCCTCAATCTCCCAATTTTCGTTGGCTCAATCCCTCTCACTTCGCTTCCAGGTCTACCGTTTTTATCGGCAGGTCCCAGTGCGCGTCGAGGATCTCAAAGCGGCGCTGCTCTTCGCGCTGAAAAGTATCCTGGTCGGGATAGAGCTGCTTCTGCAGCGCGGCTTCATCGAAGGGCTCGTTGGCGACGGTCGCGTTCTTGAAGACAATGGTGACGCGGAAGTCCCAGCGACCGTCTTCGGTGGTGTGATAGCGCGGCTGGTCCATCCAGACTTTCACGATCCGTCCCATCTCGGATTCTTTCTTCAGCACCGGATAGTGGTTCTTCTTAAACAGCTTCAGGAATTCGTCGGCGTGTCCCCACTTGGTTTTGTAGTAGTACTCAACGACGAAGGGACGATCGGAGGATTGAGCTTGTGCGAAGATTGGCACGGCGATGATCATAAATAGCAGAGCGGCGAGAACGCGGCGCATGGCGATCACTGGTTCCTCCTCGAGTGCGAGTGCTTTTGCTTGTACACCAAGCGCGGTCTAGCATCAATAGCGTCGGCCCGATTTTATGTGGGGACAGCCGCCCCCCGGCTGTCCGGCGAGCGCAAGCTCGCCTGCTGCGGAGCTTCGCCGCTGGACAGCCGATGGCGGCTGTCCTCACATGTCCTGAGATGAGATGATGCAATTAAGCGACGAGCAGCAGATTCTAAAACTCTTTGAAGACGGCGATCGAGCGTTGATTGCCGCCGACGTAGACGAACTGTGCCGCATCTACGCTGACGATTATGTGCAGCAGGACGAAGCGGGCGCGACCTCGACCCGGCAGGACGTGATCGTCAGGCTTACTTCGGGTAAGGTTCGATTTGTTTCGATGACCTCGACCGGGCGGCGCATGCGGATGCTGCGAGAGGATGTGGCCATCGTTCATGGATCGGAGAATGACGTCGTTGTGCAAAGCGGGAAGCGCTTCCATGTTCGCTACGTGTATATGGATGTCGTTGTGAAGCGGGAGCGACGATGGCAGATCGTGGCGTCGCAGCTGGCTTGGCCCTCGACCTCTAGCGACCCCTAACCGCTGACTCCTGGCTCCTGATCCGGTTCTGCCAGTGGTTCCACACGAACCACACCGCGCCCGCCACGAGCACGATTCCGATCACGGCGTCGAACTTGTGGAAGTACTTGCCCAGTTCGCGCCAATTTTCGCCGAGCTTCATACCGAACCAGGCCAGGGCGAAGCACCACGGCCATGATCCCAGAAAGGTATAGATGTGGAAACGGCCGCGGGGCATGCGCGCGACGCCTGCGGGCAACGCGATGAACGTACGGATTACCGGCAGCAGGCGGGCTACGAAGACGGCGAGGTATCCCCAGCGCGCGAAGAAGCGGTCGGCCCAATCGAGTTCGCGGCGGCTCATCAGGATCCAGTGGCCGAAGCGCTCGACCAGCGGACGGCCACCGTAGAAGCCGATTTCGTACGCCACCAGCGATCCCAGGTTGCAGCCGATCGCGCCCGCCGTGGCCACCCAGAGTAGTTTGAACGTGCCCTCAAAGACCAGGTATCCCGCGAAGGGCATGATCAGTTCTGAGGGCAGCGGGATGCAGGCCGACTCGATCGCCATGAGCAGCGCGATGCCGCCGTAGCCGGTTGCAGTGATCACGGACTTGATAAAGACAAAGATGACAGCAAGGATTTTTTCGGTCATTAGAAGCAGTGGTCAGAGGTCGGTGGCCAGTGATCAGCAACACCAATCCCCTGGATCATTCGGGTTTTCCTCGACGCTCAGTATTCACAGTGTAACGGAAATCGTGGGATGAAACGTTAAGCCGAAAGAATCCTTGGCGTTAGTCCGGGCCAGCGATCACTGACCACTAGCCACGGGCCACTGCTTCTAGAAGGAACCTTCCTGGGTAAACGCGTAGCCGGGCAAAGTCGCGCCCTGCGGACCCTTGGAAACCTTTACCCGTACTGTGGGAGCTTCTGGAGCGGTTATGCCCGCCGGACGGAGCATGGCGTACTGGGTGAAGACTTCGTTGTAAACCTTGGTGACCAGATAGTCCTGGCCGTCGGCTTCGCTGCGCCACACTTGCCCGAGTTGGATGGAGTTTACTGCCACGGTATTCTTCCTGACTCTAGCTGGATAGCTTCAGACTACCCGCCGTTGTGGGAGGCGTCAATTCCCAGAGAGGTTACCGAGGGACAGCACACTCGATTGGCGATTAGCGATTGTCGATTGAGGTGTCGACAATCGAAAAGCATTCGGCAATTGGAAATCGGCAATCGGCACTTGCTATGATGAGCGGCACCATCCCGCAGCAAGAAAGGATCGTCATGGCACGCGGAGTCGTTCCCCGTCAGCCCGCCCGCACCGGGCGTCAGGATCGCGTTCAGAAGGTTCGCGTGTCGAGTGTTCGGCCTGCGAAGGTCCCGTCCTCGGCAAAGCCGCGCCCAAAAGCTGCTCCCAAGCCGGCGCTGGCGCGGGCCAGCAAGACGAAAGGCTACAACCCTGTAGCGCCGGAGCGGGTCGCAGAAATTCTGCAGCGGCTCGATCAGCTCTACCCCGACGTGACTTGCGCGCTGACTCATTCGAGCGCGTGGGAGCTGCTGGTGGCTACGATTCTTTCCGCGCAATCTACGGACGTGAACGTGAACCGGGTCACGCCGGAACTGTTTCGTAAATATCCAACGGTTGAAGCTTTTGCTGCGCTCACGCCGGAGCAACTTGAGCCTGATGTGCGGTCCACCGGGTTCTTCCGCAACAAGTCGAAATCCGTGGTTGGTGCGGCGAAGAAGATCGTTTCCGACTTTGGCGGGCAGGTTCCCGACGAAATGGAGAAGTTGCTAACTCTGCCCGGCGTCGCGCGCAAAACTGCCAACGTCGTACTGGGTTCTTGGTTCAAGAAGGCCGAGGGCGTGGTGGTAGATACGCATGTGCATCGCATCTCGCGCCGCTTGGAACTGACCACGCAGGACGATCCGCAAAAAATCGAGCAGGATTTGATGCGCGCGATTCCCCGCGAGAAGTGGATCCTGTTCTCGCACCAGATGATCTGGCACGGCCGCAAGCTCTGCTACGCGCGCAAACCCAAGTGCGTGGACTGCCCGCTGGAAAACCTCTGCCATGCGGCCGACAAGACCTGGAGCACGGTGGAGACTCACAAGACCGCGAAGGGATAGGTCGAAAGCAGTGTGTGGGACGGACACTCCTGTCCGTCGCTTTTGACGTTGGTGTTGAGGATGGCGAATCCCAACGGTGAACACCCAAAACCAAAACAAAACCAAAACGCAAGATCAAAACCAAAACGCAAGATCAAAACCAAAACGCAAGATCAAAACCAAAACGCAAGATCAAAACCAAAACGCAAGATCAAAACCAAAACGCAAGATCAAAACCAAAACGCAAGATCAAAACCAAAACGCAAGATCAAAACCAAAACCAAAAGCGACGGACAGGAGTGTCCGTCCCACAATGCCCTGCCTGCAAACAGAAAAGTCAAGACCTCGACCTGGTACTCTCTGCACCGAGAATGGTGCAGTCGGGTCCTAAGCGCCTGAGTTTTCAGAGAGTACCGCAGTTTAAGTGGTGTGCAATAAAATCACTGTAACATGCTTAGTTTTAATAACTTACATTTGGTCGTTAAATCGGTTTAACCTCGCAGCTGAGCGAGCCGGAATCGGTCAGATGCCCCCCGGCACGGTCGACCGGCAGAAAGTCCGCGTCACGCCCTCGCGTGCTCCGCGCGAGCCATTCCTGCGAGCCAGCAGACCGTCGAGCTTCGCTCGACTGGACAGCCGAGAGCCTGCCCTGAGCTTGTCGAAGGGGCGGCTGTCCCCACATGATTCCTCTCCCCTGCCCTTGCTCCATGTGGTCACAGTCCCGCACTCTGCTAGACTTTTTCCTCATCTCAGGCGAGGTTCTTTGCCCCCATGCGCACATTCGTCCCTTTTGTTATCGTGATGATTATGAGCACAGTTCTCATTGAAGCGGCGGCGCAGACTCTGCCCGAACCGCAGGCCGTCGCCGATCCGAAGCAAATCGCGTCCAAGCCGAACGCGCAGGTCGAGCCGCGCAGTCTCACCATTGAAAAGTTGTATATGACGCGGCAGATCGGGCGGCCGACGTGGTCCCCAGACGGCAAGAGTGTCGCCTTCATTTCGAACATGAGCGGGCGGAACAATATCTGGGTGGTTCCGGCAGAGGGCGGATGGCCGGTGCAAGTCACCGTCAGCGATCAGCGGCAGTCGTCGCCGGCGTGGTCGCCGGATGGCAAGTGGATCGCCTACCAGTCGGATTACGACGGCGATGAGCAGTGGGACATTTTTCTGGTCTCGCCCAAGACCGGCAAGGTAGTGAACCTGACGCAGACGCGGGAGATCGCGGAGCACAATCCGACGTGGTCGCCCGACGGGCGCTATCTGGCCTATGGACTGAAGCCAAAAACTTCCGCGGCCTATGAGATCGACATCTACGACATGGTGATGCGCGAAGTGAAGCACATCACGACCAACACGCCGCAGGATAAGGGCAACCACGGCCCCATCTGGTCGAGGGATGGCAAGTTCATTGTCTATACGCAGGAGCAGGCGAAAGGGACGAATTCCAACATTTTTGTCGCCGACCTGGCGTCGGGTCAGAGTACGCTGCTGACCCCGCACGAGGGCGAGCAACTTTATTTCGCCAATGACATTTCGCCTGACGGCAGGAAGGTCTTGCTGACGTCGAATGCGGCGAATGGGTATGACAATATCGGCCTGCTTGAGATTGCGACCAAGAAGATTTCGTGGCTCACCAAGGACAAGTGGGAGATTCGGGGCGGCGAATTTTCCCCGGACGGCAAGCACCTTACCTTCACCGCAAACGTAGACGGCAATGAAGACATCTACTTTCAGGAACTGGCGACCGCAAAATCGAATGCCTTGCCGATTCCCAAGGGGTTGAACGAACCTGCCGGGGGGCACAGGGCTTTTACCCCGGACGGCCAGCGTCTGCTTTACTACCACAACGGGCCGACGGCTCCCGGAGATTTGTGGGTCTATCACCTTGCGACCGGTAAGTCGCAGCAGATCACGCACTCGCTGGTCGCTGGAGTGCGGTCGGAAGATATGGTCGAGCCGTACCTGGTGCACTATCCCAGCCGCGACGGCAAGTGGACGATCTCGGCGTTTCTCTATGTTCCCTTCAACATGGCGCGCAACGGGCAGAACGCCGCCATCGTTTACATTCACGGCGGGCCGACGTCGCAGACCATGAACTCGTTCAACCGCTTCGTTCAGTATGCAGTGAATCAGGGATACATGGTGCTCGCCCCCAACTACCGCGGCTCGACCGGATATGGAAAAGAATTTCAGCAGGCGAACCTGTTCGACATGGGCGGAGGAGATTTGCAGGACGTGCTGGCCGGCGTCGACTGGATCAAGCAGACCGGGCATCTCGATCCGAAAAAGATTGCTGTGATGGGCGGAAGTTACGGCGGCTACCTCAGCATGATGGCGGTGACCAAGGCTCCGGAGGTGTGGGCGGCGGGCGTGCCGATCGTGCCCTTTGTGAACTGGTTTACGGAAATCGAAAACGAAGATCCGGTACTGCAGCAATCCGACCTGGCGACCATGGGCGATCCGGTCAAGAACAAACCGCTGTACGAGGAGCGCTCGCCCATCAACTTCATCGACCAGATCAAGGCGCCCCTGCTGCTGCTGGCGGGCGGACACGATCCGCGCTGCCCGAAATCGGAGACGCAGCAGGTGGTGGATGCCATCAAAAAGCGTGGCGGGACGGTCGACTCCAAGATTTACGAGAACGAAGGCCACGGATTTGCGCGCGTGGAGAATCAGATTGACGCTTACAAGCGCGTGGCAGATTTTTTGCTGGCCCACGTCGTGCCCGCGGATTGCGCCTGCTCAGTGACGGAGTGAGGTCCCGAGTTCAAACCGCGGCAGTCCAGTTCTCGATGACCAGACCGCGGGCGCACATCAAATTTGTCTTGACCTGAGGTCACGAGGCGAACGATGATGCACGACACGAACGTGGGAGGGGCTGGGCCTTTATTCCGACTGTATCTTGCTCTCGGGGGGGACAGGATTAGTTTGGCATCTGTGCTCGGCCCGTTCTTGACCGCGAATAGGGCTTCCATGACGCCGCCACCCGGCGGGACGGTCGACTCCAAGATTTATGAGAAGCGAGATAAGACGCCAACCGCGCCTTATCTCGTCTCTCGTTGAAACCGGATCGCGCTCTAGTGGTGACCCCCGCCATGCCCGCCGCCATGCGAACTACCCCGATATCCGGGGAGGGCGTGTTCGCCCTTCGCTTCATGGCCGGCGTCGCCGACGTTGCCTCGCCCATCCCGCGCCTCGTTTCCTCGGAAGTGGTTGAAGCGCTCCGCTCCGCGCTCCGGTAGCGGTCCGGCGTAACCGTGATGAGGATCAAAGCGGTTGTCGACATGGCCGTAAAAGCCGTGACGACCGTGAAACCAGGGGCCAGCTCCAATAAACAACCCGCCAACAAACCAATCGGGCCCATAGTAGCCATATGGAGCACAGTCATACGGCTCATAGTCGAAGTATCCGTAAGGGCACACGGGAGCCGGTCCGATGTTTACGCCGATGGCAACTTGGGCTTGCGCCACAGGTGCGCAGCACAAGAGGCCGGTTATGAGAGCTGCGAACGCAAGCGCGATGACTTTGAGCATCGTTTCTCCTTGAGTCGTACAGAGTTGTAACCTGGACAAGTGAGCGCCAGCATAATACCAAGGACCCGTATCGGCAAGTCGGCCCATGGGAAGTGATCGCGGCCTGCTCCCAGTTAGGCAATTCCCGGAAATGACTGTTGTTAACAGGCGTGGCTGCTGAAAAAGTCGGGGCTGTCGCCTTGAGTGCATCTAAAGCGACCCTCAGGGGCTGAAGAGTGTGCGTGAGAACCAGGCAACATTGTACGAGGGAGGGAATTTCCGCCTGAGAATCGGCTGGCTGGGCTGAGCCCATCCGTGCCAGCCGGGTCAGGTTGAAGGAAATGGCCGCCAAGGTGAACTCCAGCGCCACCTGCTTCAATCCCCGCAACCGAAACCGCCTCATGCCACGCTGTTCTTTCAAGCTCCCCAGTACCGGTTCGACTAGCGCCTTGCGTTTCCCGTAGAGTGCTCGTCCCGCTGGAGAGCGCAGCTTCTGCCGCATGCGCCGCTGTCGGGGACTCAGCCGAGTCCGTGCACAGCGTTGTCCGGTGTTCAGTTCGCGCGCTAAATTCGAATCCGGCAGGTACACATCCAATCCCCGGGCTTCCAGTTGCTCCAGGTTGTCTAACGAGAAAAATCCCGCATCCGCCAAAACTTTCTCCGCTTTCGTTCCCATCTGCCGTTCCGCTTCTTCCACCAGCGGAATCAGACTGTCGTTATCGGCGGCGTTCTGCGTCACTCTTTGCCCCACGATCAGATGATCTTCATTGACCGCGATTTCCGCCGTGTAGCCCAGCGCAAAGCCGCCGCGCTCCCGCAAGAAGCGCGCCTCCGGGTCGGTGCGCGACATCTTTTTCAGCCCGCTCTTGCGCAGCTTCTCCAGCCGTCGCGGCATCTCCGCCAGGTGTTGCTGCAAGCCTTCCAACTTCAGATCCGTCCCCGCCCCTTCGTTCGGGTCCTCCCCATCACATTGCTTCTGCCACTTGCGGATCGCCCGCCGCAGCCGCGATCGCTCTTGCCGCAGCCGCCGTTCGGTCTCCAGCCGGTTACGCGACGCCGCCGCTTGAATCCGCGTCGAGTCAATCGCCACCTGCCCCAACCGTCCCAGCTTCAGCGTCCGCGCCATCTCCAGCACCTGCGTGAACACATCGTTCAACCCCCGCGCGTGCCGCCGCCGAAATGCGCTCAACGCCCAGTTGTCCGGCCGCGCCCCGCCCGCCAGATAGCGCAGCGCCAAATCTTCCCCGATCCGCTGCTCCAGCCGTCGCGCCGACGTGATCCCGACCGCATAGGCATACAGCCAGACCTTCAACATCAGGGCCGGATGGTACAGCACCCCGCCTTCCTCGCTGTACTCCTGCTCGAAACCGTTCAAGTCCAGATGCTCCACCGTGTGGTGAATGAAAAAGCAGAGATGATCTTCCCCCAGCTCCTGCTTCACGCTCGGCGGCAATAAATACGCTTGCTCGGGTGCATACGGCAGAAATCGTCCCATACTTCTCTTTCTGCACCATCTACCCCATAATTACAAGTCAGTTCTCACGCACACTCTTTAGCCCTCATCTCTATTGCGGGCCTAGGCGGCACGGCTGCAAGCCGTGCCCTTCCCAAATCACCTGGCCCCGGGATTTTTCAGCAACCTGTGAAGTCGTGACCGACCCGTGTCGCTTCGAGCTACGTCTAGATGTCGTAGTAGAGGGCGAACTCGTACGGGTGCGGGCGTAGGCGGATCGCGTCTACTTCTTTCGAGCGTTTGTAGTCGACGTAGGTGCGCAGAACCTCTTCGGTGAAGACGTCGCCCTTCAGCAGGAAGGCGTGGTCGCGCTGCAGCGCGTCCAACGCGTCTTCGAGCGAACCGGGCATGGAGGGCACGCTTGCCAGTTCTTCCGGGTCGAGTTCGTAGATGTCTTTGTCGAGCGGGAGGCCCGGGTCCATTTTGTTTTCAATGCCGTCGAGGCCAGCCATCAGCATGGCCGCAAAAGCCATGTAGGGATTGCAGCTTGGGTCTGGCGGCCGGAACTCCACCCGCTTGACCTTGGGAGAAATCGAATACATGGGGATGCGGCACGCCGCCGAGCGATTGCGCCGCGAGTAGGCCAGATTGACCGGCGCCTCAAAGCCCGGGACGAGACGCTTATAAGAATTGGTCGTAGGGGCGATGATCGCAGAAAGCGCTGGACCGTGCTTGAGCAGTCCGCCCACGTACCATAGCGCCAGTTGCGACAGGCCGGCATAGCCGTCGCCCGAGAAAAGCGGCTCACTTCCCTTCCACAGGGACTGGTGCGTGTGCATTCCGCTGCCGTTATCGCCGAAGATGGGCTTGGGCATGAAGGTGACCGTTTTGCCGTAGTGGTTGGCCACGTTCTTCACGATGTACTTGAAGAGCAGCGTCTTGTCGGCGGAGCGCACCAGGGAATCGAACTTCAGGTCGATTTCGGTCTGGCCGCCGCTGGCGACTTCGTGGTGGTGGCATTCGACTTCTAGCCCGCAACTCTGCATGGTCAGGACCATCTCGGAGCGCAGATCCTGGTAGTGGTCGGTGGGCGGGACGGGAAAGTAACCTTCGCGGTAGCGCGGGCGATATCCCAGATTGTTCTCTTCCCTGCCGGAATTCCAGCGGCCCTCCTCGGCGTCGATATAGTAAAAGCCGTATTGTTCGCGCTGATCGAAGCGCACGTTGTCGAAGATGAAGAACTCGGCCTCGGCGCCGAAGTACGCGGTGTCGGCAATGCCGGTGGAAGTCAGATGCTCTTCGGCTTTGCGCGCGACGTAGCGCGGGTCGCGGTCGTAACATTGCTTTGTAACCGGATCCACCACGTCGCAGACCAGCACCAGCGTCGGTACTTCAGTGAAGGGATCGAGCAGGTGCGTGTTCGGGTCGGGTTTGAGCAGCATGTCACTTTCCTGGATGGCGGCCCAGCCCCGGATCGAGGAGCCATCGATGCCAAAGCCTTCTTCAAAAGAAGCTTCGGTTAACTGGTCAATGGGATAGGAAACGTGGTGCCACAGCCCGGGTAGATCGGTAAAGCGGAGGTCGAGGATCTTGGCGTCGTGCTGCTTGGCGAATTCAAGAACGGCTTTGGCGTCAGCCATGGGACTCCTTTAGAAAGCCTTTGACTGCGCGAAAATCCCCACTTCTCGCGCCAAGAACGCGCGAGAAATGGGGCACCCGGCTGCTACAATCGGTCGCGTTGTGCAGGACGGAAGAGTGTAAAGCCTCTCTTTTATGCTGGCAATTCGATTGTTCTTATAGCGGCGATAACGACGTCTTATACTTGAGCCTTCAGCGGCCATTTGTTTGATTTTGGTGGACCTGGGAGCGACCCTCAGGGGCTAAAGCCCGTTCGTTCGCGAGCTGTGGTGGCACGGCTGAAAGCCGTGCCCTACCCAAAACTGCTCTTATGGACTTTGACCAGCTCGAAACTTTCCTCGAAGTGGCGCGGCACGCCTCGTTTTCGCGGGCGGCGGAGAAGCGGTTCCGCACCCAGCCGGCGATCTCGTCGCAGATTCGCGGGGTCGAAGAAGAAGTCGGGGCCAAGCTGTTCGACCGCTCCGGGGGCAAAGTCTCGCTGACCGCGGCCGGCAAGGCCTTCTTAAAGTACGTCGAGGAAACGCTCGACGCCCGCAAGGCCATGATGGTGGCCATCGCCGAGATGGAGCGCGTTCCGCGCGGCGAAATCATCGTCGGGGCCAACGAAGGCACTTGCCTGCACATCCTGCCCTACGTTTTTGCTGACTTCAAGAAGCAGTATCCCGACGTTTCGGTGAACATCAAGCGGTCGGACTACGCCAAGATTCTCGAATCGGTGATCGATAACTCGGTCGACTTCGGCGTCGTTTCCCTTCCCGTCACGGACAACCGCCTGACCGTGGTGCTCATCCATCGGGATGAGTTGACGATTATCGCGCCGCCGCACCACCCGCTGGGCAAGGCCAAGTGCGCGAGCATTGCCGAAGTGGCCAAGTTCCCACTGATCGTTCCAAAGGCCGGACACACCCGCGATGCCATCGAGCAACTTTTTCATGAAAGGCGGCTCAAGCCGAATTTCACCATGGAGTTGGACTCCAGCGAGCTTTTGAAGCGCTTTGTGGCCGCCGATGTTGGGATCGGATTCGTTGCCCGCTCCAATGTAGAGGAAGATGTCCGGGCCAAAGCTCTGTCGGCAGTTTCCATGGCCGATGCCCAAGTACGCCGCGACCTGGCGCTGGTGTTTCGCAAAGACAAGGCGCTGAGCCGCGCCGCTCTGGCGTTCATCGAAATCGCGGTGAAGCACAAATCCACCCAGGAATTGGCGCAGACTCCCAGCCGATGATGACAGCCGGCTCCAGATTCCTGCTTTTCCTGCTGCTGCCGGTGTCAGGCTGGCTCACCATGGGAGCTGCCATGCCTGGGCAAAAGCCGTTCGACCAGGCGTCCGCGTCCGAGCGGCAACTCAGCGCGATCAATGTCACCGGCAGCAAGCGCTTCCCGGAAGATGCGATCGCGGCCTCGACCGGATTGCAATTGGGCAGCCAAGTCGTCGAGGACGACTTTAAGAAAGCCGCACGCAACCTGGCTGATACCGGCGCCTTCACCGACATCAGCTACCGCTACACATATTCCTCTGCCGGAACCAAGCTCGAGCTTAAGGTCACCGACGCGGACAAATTCGTGCCGGCGCGCTTTGAGGATTTCGTCTGGTTCTCCGATACCGACCTTCGCAGCCGCATCAAGGAACACGTTCCCCTGTTCAACGGAGAGCTTCCGCTCTCGGGCCGCATGCCCGACGAGGTCTCAGATGTGCTGCAGGCCATGCTGGTTGAAAAAGGGATCCCCGGCCACGTCGACTATATGCGCGAGGGCAAGCCGGACGGCCCCGTGGAATGGATCAGCTACAAGGTTTCCGAGGTGCTGATCCGGATCCGTAACATCGAGTTCACAGGAGCGGGGGAGGAGGATAAACCGGCGCTGGAGGCAGCCGCGCAAAGGCTGCACGATCGCGAATTCTCCCGCAGTCGGCTCAACCAGTTGGTCCAGCGCGATCTGCTGCCCGTCTATCACGCGCGCGGGTATCTGAAGGCTTCCTTCGGCGATCCTCAACCCAAAGCTGTACAGCAGCCAAGCGCAGAGGCCCTGGAGGAAGGTCCTCGAAACCAGACCGTGGTTGACGTTACGTTCGCAGTCACGCCCGGGCGGCAGTACAAGCTGAAAGGCCTGACATGGTCTGGCAACCATGAGATCCCTACCGCTACGCTCGAAAAGATGGTCCACCTCGGAACCGGGCAGCCCGCCAACACCGTACGCCTGAATGAGGAACTGAAGGAAGTTCAAAAGCTTTACGGAACGCGGGGATTTGTGACGGCCACGGTGGGAGCGCAGGCGGAATTCGACGATGCTGCCAGCACAGTCGCCATCGGTCTTGAAGTGAAAGAGGGCGCCCAATTTCACATGGGCGAGCTCGAATTTCGCGGGCTGGACAACAGCCTGACGGCCAAGCTGCGCGAGGCGTGGAAGCTTCGCCAGGGCGACGTTTACGATTCGTCATACCTGGATCAATATCTCCCCGCCGCCCAGAAACTGCTGCCGGCGAGCCTGGATTGGGAGGTCGCGTCGCACGTCACCCCTAACGTCCGCGACAAGACGGTCGACGTGGATCTGGTGTACTCGGTGAAGGCGCCGAAGTAAACCGGAAGGCCTACCCACGGTCGACCTGTTCGGATTTTGAAACAACTGCAAATTTTTCTTCCCGATATGGGCCTGACGCGTTAGTCTATGCGGCGGCGAAATAGGTTTTTGCCCGGGCCCTCCCCCTGAAATATCGCCGGGCATAAGGCGGGGTCGCGCGCCAGCGCTTCCCCGCGTTTTTGGTAGCGACCCTTGACCATGCGTTTGCCCCACCTCCACGACGCAGGTCATCCTGAGCGCAGCCGCCTTTCAGGCAGAGCGAAGGATCTCGCGCGATAAATGTCAGTTCCGTGGGAGATCCCTCCGCCGGCTGAACTGCGCCGGCGTTTGATTGGATAACAAGGACGGCTCCTCGCGGGCACCGAGTAAACTTGAGTTTTTGCGAAGAACCAAGACTCGGAGCGAAAGGAGCCGCCAATGAAGATTATAGGCTGTGATTTTCATCCGAGTTTCCAACAGATTGCTATGGTCGATACTGAGACCGGGGAGCAGACCGAAAAGCGGCTGGCAGCGGCCGAAGCGGTGGCGTTCTACAGCCAGTTGCAAGGGCCGGTGCTGGTGGGGATGGAAGCTTGCGGAAACACGTTTTGGTTCGAGCGTCTACTGGCCAGGCTGGGACATGAGTTGTGGCTGGGAGATGCGGGCAAGATCCGGGCCCTGGAGGTACGCAAGCAGAAGACGGATCGAAGAGATGCTGAACTGCTGTTGCAGTTGCTGCTGGAGAAGCGGTTCCCGCGGATCTGGGTGCCGAGTCTGGAACAGCGGGACCTGCGGCAGTTGCTGTTGCATCGCCACAAGCTGGTGGGGATGAGGCGGCAGGTGAAGAACCAGTTGCAGCATCTGGCGCTAAACCAGGGAGTGCAACAGAAGCGCAAGCTGTGGACGCAGACGGGAAGAGAAAAGCTGGAAGCCCTAGCGCTCACCGGCTGGACTGCGCAACGGCGAGAAGAGTTACTGGCCTTGCTGGACGATCTTGATCCCCGGATCGAGAAGTTGGATCAGGCGGTGCGGGAGGCGGCCCAGAAAGACGCTGTGGCCCGCTTGCTGCAGACTCATCCCGGGGTAGGACCCATTACCGCTCTGGCGTATTCGCTCACCCTGGGAGAGATCGGGCGCTTCGCCCGCAGCCGCCAAGTGGTCAGTTACCTGGGACTGAATCCCGCCGAGCATTCCAGCGGCGGCCGGCAGCGCTTGGGATCGATCAGCAAACAAGGCAATCCGATGTTACGCAGTCTGTTGGTGGAGGCGGGCCAGAGCGCGGCCCGTCTGGTACCAGAGTTAAAGCGCGCCTACCAAAGGCTGAAACACAGAAAACATTCTTCTGTGGCCAAGGTGATGGTAGCGCGCAAACTGGCGGTGCGTCTGTACTGGATGTGGAAAACCGAGCAGCCGTATTCCGCCACTCGCATGCAGAGTAGCCCGAGTCATCCTGTGGCTGTGGTTTAAAGCCGTGCGTTTGAGTGGGCGCCTGCCTCCCGGAAAAAGTCCGGGAGTTTGAACGAACAATCATGGTCGAAGTTGCGACCGAATAGATGGTTGGTGGAGCAGCAAGGCTGCCACCCGTGATTCAACGTGAATGCGCGAGTCTTGGTCATCGTGAAAAAAATCAAAACCCCAACGAGAGCGAAATGGCGCTACTTCAAACCCCAAGGCGTCGACGAATTCGTGTACCTTGACACCGCCGTCGTTGTTATAGACGGGATGACGCCTCTGAGAGGGCCAAAGGCCCAACAACGCCACGACCCATTTTTCCGCGAGTTGAAACTTTCCGCCGGCTTAAGCATCATGGACCGAGGAGGATTCCTCCTCCACACGGCAGACGGGGTTGTAGCCCGGCTAATTCACAAGGAGAATTGCTGAATGAAATCTCGCGCAGAGAAACTCGGATTCGTACTGATTTTAGCCGCAGGCCTGACCGCCTCGGCTTTTGCTGCCAGCGGCAAGAGTTTCACCGGGACAGTTAGCGACTCGATGTGCGGCGCCAAGCACGCCATGGCGGGCAACGATGCTGCGTGCACACGGGCCTGCGTCGCCAAGGGCGCCAAGTATGCGCTGGTGTCGGGCGACAAGGTCTACACACTTGAAACCACCAACAAGGCCGCCCTAGCCACGCTCGACAAGCAAGCCGGGGACAAGGTCACAGTGACCGGAACCGAAAAAGACAACACCATCACGGTAAGTTCGGTGAAGGCGGCGCAGTAAAGCGGACGCTCTCGTTCATGAGGTCGGTTGCAGCAGGCGCGCTCAGGCGCCTGCTGCAATTTTTGTGCCCTTCCCGTCAAATTCATATTTCCTTTACAAAGCGTTGTGTTAGATTGTGCTTTCTCCATGTGAATATTTCGTTGCCGGAGGATCACGGAATTGGGTAAAGACATGGTTCCGAAGAGGATTTTCTTCACCAAAGGAGTCGGAAAACACCGTGAGCGGCTGACCTCATTCGAGCTGGCGTTGCGCGATGCCGGCATCGCCGCGCAGAATCTGGTGCGGGTTTCCTCCATCTTCCCGCCCAACTGCAAGCTGCTGGCGCGGAAAGAAGGCGTGAAGTATTTGCATCCCGGAGAAGTTGTTTTTGCTGTCGTCGCCGAAAATTCCACCCGCGAACCACATCGCTTGCTGGCCTCATCGATCGGCGTAGCCATTCCGGCCGACCGCAACACTTACGGTTACCTCAGTGAGCATCATTCCTTTGGTGAGACCGAAGACTCCGCCGGCGAATACGCCGAAGAACTCGCCGCCGAGATGCTGGCCACAACCCTCAACGTGGAATTCGATCCCGACCGCTCCTGGGACGAAAAGAAGCAGATCTACCGGCTGTCCAACAAAATCGTGCGCACCGCCAACGTCACCCAGTCGGCGGTTGGCGACAAGCGCGGGCTCTGGACTACCGTCATCGCTTCGGCAGTGTTGATCTTCGACTAGAATTCGTGCGGGCGGGGAAGAAAATCCCTCCTCCGTAATCGAATCCACCCTTCAGTCAGAACCCTGCGGTGGTAGACTTTTCCTCCACAATGCAACGGATTGCGGCGAGAGACTGGGCGGTTTTCTCCCTCTACGTGCTGGTGCTGGGTGTCGCATCCATCCACCTTTATCGCACGCCAATCTACGCGATGGATGCAGTTCAGTACATGGGCAACGCCTTGCTCATGGAGGACACGGATATTGTCAGCGTTCATCGTCGCGTCTACGCGGAATTGAACCGGTGGGTGCCGCAGAACGCTCTTCGGGGGCTGCTGGGAAACGAACCGGGCGCGCCGAAAGATCAGAACGATTCGCGCCGGGAGCGCGCCAGGAGCCCTCGGCGCTACGCCGAGTTCCTGCCTTTATTTGCGATTCGTCCTCTCTACAATCAGAGCCTCTGGCTGGTGAGCTTGACCGGCCTGGGCCTGGTGCGATCCGGAATTTTGATTTCTGTGGCCTCGTATTTTGCGATCGGAATTCTTCTATTGGTCTGGCTTAACCGGTACGCTGGAACTTTCTTCGGCTCAGCGATGGCGTTGCTGCTGATGATCAGCCCTCCGTTAACCGAGTTGGGCAGAGAGCTTACCTCGGACGCACAATCGAGCTTCATTGCTTTTGCTTCCCTTTTCCTGATTTTCGAAAGACGAAGGCTGGCCTCCGGTCTGGCTCTGCTGCTCGCGTCCATCTTCTTCCGCACCGATTTCGTGGTGCTGGCCGGGCCCGTGCTGCTGGTCTGCTGGCTGGAACGGCGAATCGATTTCTGGAAGGCGAGTGGGTTGGCTCTGCTCGCGGTGGGATCGGTGCTGGCCATCAACCACTTTGCTGGTGACTACGGCATCAAGATGCTCTATTACAGGAACTTCATCGGCGTTCCAATCGCGCCGGCGGAGATGACAGTTCAGTTTTCCTTCCACGATTATCTCTCTGCTTTGCGCTCGGGAATTACGCTGGCGGTAAACAGCTTTTTCATCCCTTTCTTGTTGCTCGGCATGGTCGGGCTGATTGCAAAAGAGCTGAGGGCGCTTTTTGCAGTGACTCTGGCCTACGTGATTCTGCATTTTCTTGTCCTGCCCAATTGGCAAGAACGCTGGGTGTCGCTGTTCTATCTCGTCTGTGGCATCTGCGCCGCAGCCACAGTCCAACGCGCCCGCGGCGCCTATGCCGGCCGGGATTTCCAAGTTAAGCAACCTTGCGACGAGTAGGACGCCGTTGCGTCGACGTCATCCGAGCTTGCGCAGCACTTTCTGTTGAACGTGATAGATTCGGGTACACACAGGGGGAAAAAGGTTCACGCTCGATGGCCAATGCGATCCAGAGCTCCGGTGTCGGAGATGCGCGGCAAAGCCGCCGGCAGCGTAACGGCTTGGATGCAACCTGGTTGGACGCTTTAGTGAAGAACTTCAAGTCGTGGATCGAACGGCACGAGAATCTGGTTCTAATAGTTGCGCTCACGGTCCTAACCGCATTCTCATTGCTGTTTGGGTGGCGCGAACCGTTCCGGGTGGACGAATACCTTGTCCGCGTGACCGCGCTTTCCGGCTCGCCAACGGCGGTGTGGCACATCCTGAAGACAGCGCCCCTTGCGGTTGACCCGGCCCTCTATCATTTCCTGAACGTCTACTGGCTTCGCCTATTCGGAGCGACGGAATTCTCCGCTCGCCTCCCGTCGGTAGTGGCTTACACGTTCATGAGCTTTTTTCTCTACCGCCTCGTTCGGCGATACACCGACGCTTTCACGGGATTAGTGATCGTGGTTCTCTGCCTGCAGTTTGGGAGTTTTTCCTTTGCTTATTTAGCGCGTCCCTACACTCTGGTGTTGGCCGCAGCCGCGATGGCTCTTGTCTGTTGGGCGATGATCGTCGAGGAGCGGCAAAGGCGCAGCCTGGCGCTCGCCGGTTTGTTCCTGGGAATTGCGATCGCGGTGGGAAGCCACTGGTTCGGATTCCTCGTGCTGGTTCCAGTTGCATTTGGGGAGGCGGTTCGAACCTGGCAAAAGCGCAGGATCGATGCCGCAGTGTGGGTCGTCTTGACAGCCGGAGCGGCAACGGCGCTGGCCTACCTCCCATTGTTGAAAGGCGCCACGCAGTACCGGGCGCTGCCTTGGAAGGGGGTTGAACTGGGGGATATCTCCGAGAGTTTCGGGTTGGTCCTGGAGCCCTGCGTGTTCCCGTTTACCTTGTTGCTGGTCGCCCTGGCTGTCGGAAGCTTTTTCTTCGGCCCGCGACCGCCCAGGCTGAAGGCATCTCGAATCCCGATGCCAGTTTTCGTTTGCCTTGCGGCTTTCGCACTCGCGCCTTTTCCCGGGTTTCTTGTCGGCAAGCTAGTAACCCACGCCTTCCAACCGCGCTACGCTCTGTTGTGTACGGTTGGACTCCTCCCTCTGGTGAGCCTGGCGGTTCGCGATTTCGCGCGCCGGAGTGTCACCTGGATGGGCCTGGCGATTTTGATTCTCGGAGGTTACGCATCGTTCTCTCACTATCGCGAGCTATCGGGTATGCCCAGAGGGGGCGATGCCTCGGCCTTCGCGGACGCAACCGTACTCTTGTCCAACCCGGATTTGCCGGTAGCGCCGAGTACGGATGACCTTTTTCTGCGCCTGGAGGCGCACGCCCCTGCGTCTGTGCGCGGACGTTGCGTGTTCCCCACCGACCCAAGCTTTGTTCGCTTACTTCACGAGAACACGACCTTTCTAATGACTGAAGGGCTGCGGCGCTGGACAAAACTTCCCATCCCTGATCTGACACTCTTCCTGAGTGCCCACCCGAGCTTCTACCTGGTTCAGGCAGGCAGCGGCCAAAGCTGGCTCCTGGATCGGATGCTGGAGGAGCAGGCTGACATCAAACTCCAGGGAACCTATGCCAGGAGTCCCGTGTATCTGATTCAAGTGCATCATTAGCCATCGAGATCGGCTCTAGAGATGGGAGATTCGACTCTAAATGATTGACAATAAGGTCGTTATATAAAGAGCCACAGCACCCCGAAACGGCATCCAATCGTTATAACTTTGGTAATGTGTACTCTCTGCCCGGTGTAATACTCCGTTAACAGCAATCAGCTACTATAGAGATGAAGATTCGTACTTGGGGAGTCGCTGTGGACATCGAAACACGCAGAAAGAAACAGCGGGCGCTCATGGCCGAGTTGGTCGAGCGGAAGGTACGTTCCCGCGCCCAGCAGCTATACGAGAGCCGCGGTCAGGCAGAAGGTCAAGACCTGGAGAATTGGTTTCAGGCTGAGTCGGAAGTCCTTGGAAGCAGTATTCTTGCACCACTTTATCGGCGGCTTCGAACGGGCACTCAGGATGCCGGAGAGATGGACGTCGCGGATCAACCCGCTCCAGAATCTGCCGCCTGCGATACGACAGCATAACCTGCCCGCTGGCCTTGCCTTTCCCTAAGTTCGCCTGCCGCTACTTCCTCGATTGGAGCGTTGTATCTGAAGGCTGTCCTCAATTTATAAAAGCCTCGGCAGTCGACTGCACTTCCTTCAGAAACGTCGGCACTGGCATCCCTTCATATTTCTGTTTCAGTGGATCGCGCCGATAAGGCACCCTGACCTTTTCCTGGCTAACATCAAGCCTGGTATTGCAGACTGAACGACTGTTCGGAGGACCGAAGCAATCGCGGTCGAGTTTCGAGTTGAGGCCGAACAGACCCTGCACGCCATCGCCTCCAGTCGGTCGAAGGCCGGGCGTGTAGCGGCTCTCTTCGCCGCGGGACTGGCGTAGAAAGAGGGCGACTGGGCTAGCTCCAAAGCTATCCCACTCGAAGCCCCCTGCAGTGGTGAGGAAAGCCATGGAAGGGCGATCGTTGCCTGGCTCCGATCCGCAACTGAGGGCCGCGCGCGGCATGCTGAAAGTGAGCAAGTCGCCGGGCTTGTGTGTTCCCTTCCAGGATCGTAAAATTTGCGCATCGTAATAGAGGACGGCCCGGTCGCCCGAGGGAGCGATGGCGCTGATATTGTCCGTTAGAATTGCAACTACGACCTCATCGCTTTTCTGAATAAGCACCGATAGATCTTTTTCGAGAGTCGCCGGATCCACTCCGCGCCGGTCGATAATGGACGCGTCCTTGGCGCGAACCTGCTGACACAACGGGCTCGCCGAGATCACTTCAAAGGGCTGTTCGGCGCGGATGTCGCTCACATGCTTTTCGGATTTGGCCTCTTGCGCGGGCGCATAGCCCAGAAGCAGAATTCCTGCAAGCACCAAGGGCGTCGGCGCGTGAACTGTGGGTCTCACGGGACCTTTCCGAAAACTCCGCCGTGGCGGCGCGTACCTGCCATCAACCCGGCATCAGGCAGGAAGTTGTTATTTCTTCGCCAGGGCTTTAGCTCCCTTTCGCATGCCCTTCTTGCTCTTGTCCAGTCTCTCCAAAACGGCTGCTACGATGATCGGCAGGCCCACGGTCGCGTCCACAAAAACTTCCCCGAACATTCCGCCTTCGGAAGGCGGCACGAACTTACCCCACGAGATGGCCTCGCTGTAGGGACTGCCTGACAATCCGCCCCAATAGACTGGCTCGGGACAAATGCGCAGTCCGTAGTGGTAGCGCTTGAGCGGCACGTTTTCTCCGAGGCGCCGATGCCGCAGTTCACAGAACGGACCAAACTGCTGCGACCAGTTGCGCGGCACGCCGCCGCCGATGGTGAAGGTCCCCAGCTTTTTCTGGCGGAGCAGCGTTGCCGCGAAATGCTCCAGGTCTTCGAACGGATCGAAGCGGATCTTATGCCGGCCGGTGGACTCACGCAGCCGGTTATTGAGTGCCGTATCAAGCCCCAGCTCCGAATCGCTGAACGCCGGGACGAAGACAGGCACGCCCTTTTCGTAGGCCGACTTCAGAATTCCTCGCTGCCCCTGGGCATGCTTCGACAGGTAGGCGCCGATGGCATGGTTCAACTTGTAGGAACACATGATGTCGTTGTGATCCCAGGCCTCGAGCACAGCCGACATGATTTCTTCCACGTCGTCCAGATTCTGCTCGGGCTCGAGTGTGTCGTAGACGCGGTTGTAGCCTTGCTCGTAGAGTTCCTCGTCGGAGACCTCGGGATTGGCGCGGAAGTGTGCCTTGCCGCTGGCCTCGACCAGTCCGTGGGCCATGAGCGCGCCGGTCGAAACGATCGCATTCACGATGCCGCGATCGATCAACTCGGTGACGATCAGACCCTGCTTGGCAACGGTCATCGCGCCCGCCAGGGTCATGACGATGAAAGCGTCCTCGTCGAGCGCCATGGCTTCGAGCACGTCGGCGGCCTCGCCCAGTTGACGGCCGGTGAAGGCGGTCTTGGCCATCGCGCGTACCAGGCTGTCGATGGAAGTGACTTGAGCCAGATCGAGTGGCGCCAGCGGAATCAGCCGGTCTTCAATCGGGTTGTGCAGGTGACGGTCTTTGCCCTCACCGCCCGGGCCGTTGTGTCCCGTCCCTTCATGCGAATGATTCTTTGGATTGCCATCATTGCTGTGTTTCAACGCAAACCTCCAAGCAAAAAACGCTTTTCCCCGACAAGATACTCTACAGGAACCCTGCGGGTTGCTGAAAGCTGACAGCTGAGAGCTGACAGCGATCCTGCTATATTGATCGCGGAGGTCGGAACGCGTGCCGCCTGAGAAGTTTCGCGTAGCGCTGGTGCAAATGTCGTGCGGTCCGGAGCCGGAAGAGAATCTGGAGAAGGCGTTGGAGCGCGTGGCTGACGCGGCCGGGCGAGGCGCAAAGGTTGTCTGCCTGCCTGAGCTGTTCCAGACGCAGTACTTTTGCCAGCGCGAAGATCATACGCTGTTCGATCTTGCCGAGCCGATTCCCGGTCCGAGCTCCGAGAAAATCGCCGCGGCTGCCCGCAGCAACGGCGTGGTCCTGATCGCGTCGCTGTTCGAGAAGCGAGCGGCGGGCGTTTATCACAACACGGCGGCGATCTTCGATAGTGATGGATCGCTGCGCGGGCTCTATCGCAAGATGCATATCCCGGACGATCCGCTCTACTACGAAAAGTTTTACTTCACGCCCGGCGATCTAGGATTCCGCGCGCTCGACACCAGCGCCGGACGGCTGGGGACGCTGGTGTGCTGGGATCAGTGGTATCCGGAAGGCGCGCGCCTGACGGCGTTGCAGGGCGCCAGCATACTTTTTTATCCCACGGCGATCGGCTGGCATCCCGCCGAGAAGGCTGAGTTCGGTGTGGCCCAGCATGATGCGTGGCGCACCATCCAGCGCGCACACGCCATTGCCAACGGAGTTTACGTTGCGGTGGTGAACCGGGTCGGCTTCGAGACGGGAAACGTTCGTGGAAAGTCGGCGCCGGGACAGGGGCTTGAATTCTGGGGTGGATCATTCTTCTGCGACCCCTTTGGACGCGTGCTGGCCGAAGGTTCGCATGACCGAGAGGAAATCCTGGTGGGCGAGGTTGATCTGAAAGCGCTCGAGGATATCCGCCGCAATTGGCCCTTCCTGCGCGACCGTCGGATCGACGCATACGGGCCCATCGCCAACCGCCTGCTGGACTGAGAAAGTTCTTCATGAAAGAGCGGACCAAGGCGTTTCTGACAGGTGTCGTCATTGCAGCTCTGGTCCTCGCCTGTTTTGCCAAGACGCCCAGCCTGACAGGAAAGATGGTTGCCTACGATCTTCTTGCGCATGCTGCGAAAGTTGGGACTTTTGAGGCGAACAAAGAAGTAGTTATTCTCGAGACGCCCGGGCAGAAAAGCAAATATGTAAAGGTCGTGTTCGTGAGCTATGGCACCACTCAAGTCGACGGGAAGTATTTCGACGGCACCTTACCACTGACGGTGAAAGCACTTCGTGATCGCGCCTGCGATGAAAAATACCCAAAGATGGCGAGCCAATACAGCCTCAATCAGGCGTCAGGAACCTACGTGCTAACCGACGCCTTCAAGAGTTCGCCGCCTGCACGAATCAAGAAACTAGAGTGCTATGACGCCCTGGAAAAGAAATAAGGGCGGCCGAAGTTTCGTCGGGCCTTGTCCTTCCGGCCTCGGCTATCGCATGCCTGCCGAGTGGGAACCGCACGCCGCGACATGGCTCGCGTGGCCTCACTTTCATGGCGACTGGCCGGGTAAGTTCGAACCGATTCCGTGGGTCTATGCCGAGATTATCCGCAATGTGGCAAAGCATGAGCGTGTGGAGTTGATCGTTAACGATGCTGCGGCGGCGAGGCACGCCCGCAGAGTGCTGGAGCGCGCCGATGCTTGGTCGCCCAACATTCGTTTTCACCGCTGGCCTACTAACCGCGTGTGGCTGCGCGATTCGGGATGCATTTTCCTCACTCCGCGGCCGGGCTTTGCCCGGCCGGACAGCCGGGGGCGGCTGTCCCCACATGAAGACCTGCAACAGAAAAAAAATCGGGCTTCAGCCCCTGACGACGCCCTCGCCGTCAAGTTCCGATTCAACGGATGGGCCAAATATTCGAACTGGCGGTATGACGAAAAAATCGGCAGCCTGATGGCGCAAGTCAAAATCCCCACCCTCCTTCGCAAAGGACGCGAAAGAAGGGTGGGGCACCCGCCCGCGCACCCGCGCGAAGTCCGGCCGCTCTCGGCTGGGAAACGCATCGTCCTTGAGGGCGGATCAATCGATGTCAACGGCGCGGGGACAATCCTCACCACCGAAGAATGCCTGCTCAGCAAAGTGCAACAGCGCAACCCGCACATGACGCGAGTGCACTACGAGAAGGCGTTCGCTGACTACCTCGGCGCGCCGCACACCATCTGGCTCGGACGCGGCATCTTCGGCGACGACACCCACGGCCACGTCGACGACCTCGCCCGCTTCGTGGCGAAAGATACGGTTGTGACCATGGTCGAACCCAATTCCAAAGATGTGAACCATGCGTCCTTGCGCGCGAATCTGCGCCGCCTGCAAGCCGCCCGCGATCAGGATGGCAGGCAGTTGACCGTGGTCGAAATGCCGATGCCTCAAACCGTCGTCTTTGAGGGGCGGCGCCTGCCCGCCAGCTATGCCAACTTCTACATCGCCAACAGAGTCGTGCTCGCGCCGGTATTCAATCGCCCCAACGACCGCATCGCGCTCAACACACTGGCGCAACTCTTCCCCAAGCGTGAGATCGTGCCCATCTACTCCGGAGACTTCATCTGGGGCTTGGGAGCCATGCACTGTATGACGCAGCAGCAGCCAGCGTAGGGATTTCAGATTGAACACACGGCCTTCCGATCTGAAATCTGCAATCTAAAATTTCCCTTGGCACCGTGGTAGATTCTCCGCACAGAAAAACGCGGGCCCACCGTGACGGGCCCGCGCACAAACCGAGAATGTCCGTGTATCACATCTGAGGAGTCGTAGCCGCACCGATCGGCGCAGGCTGCGGTTGGCACGGCCGGGAGGGGGAACTTGGCGGGGGAATCTGGGAAGTGGTCCCGGTAGTGCTGCCCTGGTTGTTTCCCGCATTACTGGTCGATGGTGGATTCGAGGAGCCTTGACTTGACGAAGCTTGACTCGACGCTGCTTGATTCGATGGCTCCGATCCAGTGGCGGCTTGGTTCGTTCCGCCGGTGTTGGTGGTCGTGCCAGTGGCCGGATTGGTCGCGGACCCGTTCTGCGGGGATGGGGTTGCCGGTGAAATCGCACAAGGAACAGCGGCGGTTGCCGCCGGATTTGTGGATTGAGTGGCCGGCGCCGTCCCTGGCGAAGCTGGGGCGGGTGGTGTCTGCGTCGAGCCCGGTCCCGCTGCCTGGGTGGTAATCGGTGTTGGCGGACCGATGATCGAAGCCGGCATCGTATTTGTCGTACCGGGTTGCGTAGTTGCAGTCGGGGGCGGGGCAGTCGTTGGAGCAGCAGTCGGCGGTGCGGCAGTCGCCGGTGTAGCAGTCTGCCCCGCAGTCGCAGCAGGCCTCGCCGCAGGGCTAGCACCTGTGTACCTGGCTTGTGCCAGGGCCCAGGTAGCACCGCATAGCAAGATAAAGAGCATCGCAAGGCGTATCTTCATGAGAATTCTCCGCGTGAAATTCACGAGTGCAACCGCCGCCCTTCGGTTGTGATTCGCGTATTCGGCAAGTCTGGGACTATGCGCGGACGATTTGCTATCCGGTCGATGCCGTAGTGCAGAATTGACCACAGCAGGGGCGCGTACACACTCGGCGCGTTGGGTAGGTTACGCGGTTGGAGAGGTTAGGGCGGGCACGCTGACTAGCGGCGGTATGGGGTCGGCTGCGGCCCTTTTTCCAGGGTTTCGCGGTCCCAAATGGCGCCATCGCGCGTGTAGCTGGCCAGTTCAAAGTCCTGGGTCAACTCCAGCGCGTCGGTGGGACAAGCGTCTTCGCACAGACCGCAGAACATGCAGCGGCTCAGGTCGTAGGTAAAGTTGGTGAGTTCCTTGCGGCGGGTCTTCTCGTTGCGCTCGCTCGAAACCACGATCAAATGCTCGGGGCACGCCAGCGCACACAGGTCGCAGGCGATGCACATGGTCTCGTCGGTATCGGGATTCACGTTCAGCCGCGGCGCTCCGCGATAACGCTCGGCCACCTGTGGCCGCTCCAAGGGATACTGCTCGGTGTAGATTTCCTTGGGGTCCTGGTAGCGAAAGGTGACCTTCAGCCCCTGCAGCAGGTCCACCAGGAAGACTTTCCGGAGCAAGCTCGGCATGCCCATCACGCCGCTAGGATACCATTAACCGACGAGTCGCCGAAACCCCTGCTCCGCCCCTGTCAGCACAAAACCGCCCCGACCTTTTTTATTTCCAAACGTCTAACTGGATAAGGCAGTCGTACATTGCAAGGGATAAGGCACTCAATCTGGCAGAGTTACCTCTGAATAGGCAGCGGGACGGCTGGGCGATGAAACTTTTCCCGCCCGTGGCGCGTATCCCTTACGAGAGAGGATGTCGTGAAGGCTTACTTCAACAACTTGCCGATGAGAACATGGCTTCTTCTGGTTGTGCCTGCAGTCGTCATCGCGTATCCAGTCGCTTGCGTTGTGGTTCCGGCCGTGGTGCACGCGGTCGTGCCCGACGTTGTGCGAACGGTGTTGAGCGTGATCTAAGTCCTCGCTGGTCGATCGGGCAGCACCAGGAACGTCCACCTCGGCCCGGGCCAACGTGCCCGCATCCAAGCCTGAACCCAAACCCGCTAAAATACTGTCCGGTGCTTTAGAAACAATGCCCCCACAGGAAACAGCCCCGGGCGATCGAGGGGCAAACGACCAACGACTAACCGCCAACGACGGGTTCTCCGCCTCCGATGAGCTTTGGATGGAAGAGGCCCTGCGCTGCGCCCAGCGCGCGCTCGAGGCGGGCGAGGTGCCGGTGGGCGCGGTTGTGGTGTGCGAGGGAAACATCGTCGGCCGCGGATGGAATCGCAACATCTCAGAATCAGATCCCGCTGCACACGCCGAGATCATCGCCCTGCGCGAAGCGGGTACATCCCTTGGCAACCACCGTCTGGGAGACTGCGACCTGTTTGTTACAATTGAGCCGTGCGCGATGTGCGCTGGCGCCATGGTCCATGCCCGCATCAAGCGCTTGGTTTACGGCGCGGACGACCCCAAGGCTGGGGCGGTGCATTCTGCGATGCAGGTGCTGAATCATCCGCAAATGAACCATCAGATTGAGGTTCGCGGCGGAGTTTTGGCCGGTCGTTCTGCGGAAGTACTGCAATCGTTCTTTAGAAACCGTCGTTAGTTGAGGCGTTTTGCGGGCGTGAGCGAAGCGGGAGCCCGCAGCCGAAATCCTGGGCGCGTTCTTTGCACGAAGGATCCCGCAACTGTCCGACGCGGAGAGGTGCGTGAGTGGTTGAAACGATCCGCCTCGAAAGCGGACATACCTTAACGGGTATCGGGGGTTCGAATCCCTCCCTCTCCGCCATTACCTTTGTTGTCTGATATTTGAGAAGACGTACATGTTGCGAGTCTTCGCCAGAAACTTGAAAACGAACCTAGCCCACCTGAACTGATTGTTACGTAGCACAGGGGCCTCGCTCTCTCGCTCTGTCTGTCACGAATGAAGATGGGGGACGCTCGTGGTTGTGGACGCGCGAAGGGCGAAAACGCTACACGCGAGATCCCTCGGCCCGCTGGTGAAAGCGCGGGGCTTCGGAATGACGCCTGAATGATAAGTCGAAACTGGATATAGACGGGAATGGCTCCGGATACCCGGAGCCATCTCAAACCACGTAGTGTAAGCACTCTGTCAGACTCAGTATTGAGTACAGAGACGGCAGTGTCAAGTTACTTAGGGAGATTATCTCTGTGTTTTCTCCCTAGACGAAATTCCTTCTCCACAGACGGGAGAATGGACCCGGCGGGATTCGAACCCGCATCTGCGACTATGACAGAGTGCTGTGTTCCCATTACACTACGGGCCCTGAATGGAGTGTCTGCTGGGGTTTGGGAGTTCGCAAGGATACGGGTCACAGTTCTCTGATACGCGTCCCGGATTGGGACGAGTCGCTGTTGGAAGGTTCACGAAATCCCACCCTTCGAAAAGCGCGAAGTGTGGGAAACCTCCACTACCAATTGGGTTTCCATTCAAACCCTTCGCGCTCCAAGTCGTGCCACTTTAGCGTAGCCTCGGACACGTAACCTTCAATACTGCCACGATACACGTCCACATTTCTCCGCTCGTCAAGGGTTCCATCGTCCATTCTGCGCTTCATAACAAAAATGCCTTCGCCTTGGTAGACTTGCACCGCGACGCGCTTCCCATTTTTGGTGCGAAGCAGAAGTTCGCCAATCAGGCTGATTTTGCTTTGCTTCATATCTTGTCCGACCGAATGGACGGGCCAGGTAACTTACCAGCCGCGAGTTTGCAGCATGTGGGCTTCGTCCAAGCCCGCGACGGCCAGGCCCTTCATTGCGCCTTGCAGGTCTTCGCTGACTTCAAGTAACACTTTAGGGTCTTGGTAGTGGGTGGCGGCCTGGACTATCGCTCTCGCCCGCTTGGCGGCTTCTTCCGGGTCGGCGAAGGTGGTCGAGTCCTTCATGAAGATGCCGCTGCCTACGAAGACGGCTTCGGCTCCTAGCTGCATGACCAGGCTGGCGTCGGCAGGCGTCGCGATTCCTCCGGCTGAGAAATTTGGGACAGGCAGCTTCCCTGTTTTCGCGACCATCTTCACCAACTCGTAGGGGGCCTGGTGCTCTTTGGCTTTGGCGTAGAGTTCTTCTTCGCTGAGCACCGTCAGGATTTTCATCTCCTGCACGATCTGGCGCATGTGCTTGACGGCGTGGACTACGTCGCCGGTGCCGGCTTCTCCCTTGGTGCGGATCATGGCGGCGCCTTCGGCGATGCGGCGCAGGGCTTCGCCGAGGTTGCGGGCGCCGCAGACGAAGGGCACGGTGAAGGCGTGCTTGTCGACGTGGTGGGCTTCGTCGGCGGGGGTGAGGACTTCGGATTCGTCAATGTAGTCGACGCCCAGCTCTTGAAGGATTTGGGCTTCGGCAAAATGTCCGATGCGGCACTTGGCCATGACCGGGATGGAGACGGCGGCCATGATCTCGCGAATCTTTTTGGGGCTGGCCATGCGGGCCACGCCGCCTTCGGCGCGGATTTGCGCGGGCACGCGCTCGAGCGCCATGACGGAGACGGCGCCGGCTTTTTCGGCGATGACGGCCTGCTCGGCGTTGGTGACGTCCATGATGACGCCGCCTTTGAGCATCTCGGCGAGGCCGGTCTTGAGGCGGAGAGAAGTGTTGTTGCCGTTGTTCTGGGACATGGTTTCTACCTTGTGGATACCTTTTCGCGATCGCGAAGGATTGCTGTCAGTTTTAGCTGTCAGCTCGCAGCGTTCCGCTCTCAGCTACCGCTCCTTAACTCTTAACTGTCGGAGGGTTACGCCTAGTCCCATTCTAATCGCACCACGGATTTTGCGGAACCCCGGAACCATGGCAACCATTCCTGCCTCGATTACTCTAGACTTCTTTCCTTGACCGCTGAAGTAATGCCCGACATCCTTGAATTACGGAGTTACAGGAAGTGCCCGAGCGTGAACCTGGGTCGGGCACGCGAATATCAGGAGAAAAATTGGGATGCGTACTGTTAGAGCCGAATTGGATTGGGGGCCCGCCGGGCTTAGTTTTGGGGCCAAGGTGAAATCTATGAAACTCACTCTCCGTACGATCGCACCGGGAATTCTGTTGCTGGCTTCCGCAGTCTTCTGCTGGTCTCAGCAAAACGACGCTCCATCCGCAGATCATCCTCAAACTGAAGAGAAGACAACGCCGCCTGCAAAGTTCGACAAGAGCGGTCCCAAGTCGGAACCCGAGATTGTGAAAAGTCTCGACAATTCGGCCAACGTTCTGAATGAAATTATGGGAACCCCGGACAAGGGCATTCCTACCAAGATTCTGTCCGACGCCAAGTGCATCATCGTGATTCCATCGATGATTAATATCGCCGTAGGGTTTGGTGGGAGGCATGGCAAGGGAGTGGCGACCTGCCGTACAACCAACAGCGGCGAAAATGGATGGAGCGCACCTGCCCCGGTCACGATCACTGGCGGCAGCTGGGGCCTGCAATTGGGCGGACAGGCGATTGACCTCGTCATGCTGGTAATGAATCAAACAGGTATGGACCATCTGCTCGCCGACAAGTTCAAGATTGGCGCCGAGGCGAGCGGCGCGGCTGGACCGGTCGGGCGGCAAGTGGAAGGAGACACCGACTGGAAAATGAAAGCGGAAATGCTGACCTATTCGCGAGCCCGCGGGCTCTTCGCGGGAATCGATTTGAATGGCGCGGTGATCAAGCAGGACCGGGACGAGACCGCTGTCTTATACGGTAAAATCTTGCCTTTCCAGACTGTTCTGTCGGGTAAGGTCGAACCTCCTTCCGGTAGCAGAACGTTCTTGGCAACGGTCCGGAAGTACTCCAGTGAAGCCCAGGAGAAAAAAGAGGGCGAATAGGCTTATGCGATGTTATGGTGACCTCTGTTCCTACACCGGGTGGGGACAGAGGTCAGGGCTTTTGACCTTCCGGCTGTCTATCTTCCTGTTCAATACTGTCCACACTTACCGCTCCACGAACTTTCCGAACATCTTCTCGGGGTCAATGGCGATGAAGGTACCGCGGCTGCGGGCCAGGACTTCGTTGTTCTCGTTCAGGATCTCGGCCATGTTGACGTGCTGGCGGCCGTGGAGGCTGACTTCCCTGCCCTCGACTCGCAGCGGCGTTTCGAGCGGGACCGGCTTCAGGTATTCGACCGTCATTTCTTTGGTGACGGCGATGACGTGGCGGAGTTTGTTGACCTTGCCCATGGCGTCGTCGAGGATGGTGGCGATGATGCCGCCGTGGCAATGTCCGGGCGGGCCGGTATAGCGTTTGCCCAAGCTAAAGCGGCAGACGAAGGCTTGTTGTTCTTCGTCGAGGGTGAACTCCAGGTGCATGCCTTCGGGGTTGTCCGGGCCGCAGACGAAGCAGTAGTTCTTCTGGGGCTTGTGGTGGACGGTTTCGTGGCCGTGGACCTTGCCTGACATGAAAGGATTCTAACCTGTTTCGTAAAAGCCTTTGACCGCAAAGAGCGCGAAGAAGAGCCGCCAAGCACGCGAAGAAAAGCTTAAGCGCTTCTTTCTGGCGTGGAATTCCTGTATACATATCGGTTTTGGGTTGCCCACCGAGCGTTTTGCTGCAGGGAGATCCTTCGCTCCGCCTGAAGAACGGCTGCGTTCAGGATGACGCCGGAAATTTTGTTTTCAAGCTGATGGGATTGGAGCCTTTTTCATGAAATCACTCGCCGTCTTCGTCCTCGCTTTGGCTGCTTTCGCACCGTTCACTCTTGGAGAACAAACGACGCAGGATAAAGGCGCCGACAAGCCGGCCGCGGCGCAGAAAAAGAAATTGGCGAAGAAGGAGGCCAACGAAGAAAAGAACAAAGACAACTGCAAAGGCGGCGGACAGGAGTGTCCGCCCCACACGGAGGAGAAAAAGGGCGGCATGACCGCCGACACTTTCTCCGGGCTGAAGTTTCGGCTGATTGGGCCGGCGGTGGCTTCGGGGCGGGTGATGTCGATCGCGGTGAATCCGAAGAACAAGTTTGAGTATTACGTGGGCGTGGGCTCTGGGGGAGTGTGGAAGACCGTCAACGATGGAACGACGTGGAGTCCGGTATTTGACGGCGAGGGATCGTATTCGATTGGGTGGGTGACGCTGGATCCGAACGATGCGTCAGTGGTGTGGGTGGGGTCGGGCGAGAGCAACTCGCAGCGCAGCGTTTCCTATGGCGATGGGATTTACCGGTCGGATGACGGGGGGAAGAATTGGCAAAACCTGGGGCTGAAAAAATCGGAGCATATCGGGCGAGTGGTAGTTGATCCGCGGGATTCGAAGGTGGTTTATGTGGCGGCGGAGGGCCCGCTGTGGTCGGCGGGCGGCGATCGCGGGTTATATAAGACGGGGGACGGAGGAAAGACGTGGAAGGCGGTGTTGACTATAAGCGAGAACACGGGCGTGGCGGATGTGGCGATCGATCCGTCGAATCCGGACATTTTGTATGCGTCGGCTTATCAGCGGCGACGGCACGTTTTCACGTTGATTGATGGAGGGCCGGAGAGTGCGATTTATAAGTCGACCGATGCGGGGGCGACCTGGAACAAGTTGAAGTCGGGACTGCCGACGGTTGACATGGGGCGGATCGGACTGGCGGTTTCGCCGGCGGATCCGAATGTGGTTTACGCAACGATCGAGGCGGCAGACAAGAAGGGCGGAATTTTTCGGTCGACGGACAAGGGTGCGACTTGGGAACGGCGCAACGAGTTTGATCAAGGTGCGATGTATTACGCGCGGGTGGTGCCCGATCCGAAGAATGCCGACCGAATTTTTGTGATGAACGTTTTTCTGCAGGAGTCGCTCGATGGTGGCAAAACGCTGCACAAGGTCAATGAGATCAACCATCACATCGACAACCATGCCATATGGATTGATCCCGATGATACCAAGCACTGGCTGATGGGGTCCGATGGTGGAATGTATGAGACCTGGGATGACGCCAAGACCTGGGAATTCAAGTCCAATCTGCCGACGGTGCAGTTTTATGACGTGGCGGTGGACAATGCGACTCCGTTCTACCACGTGTGCGGAGGGACGCAGGATAACTTCTCCTGGTGCGGGCCGGAGCGCACGCACGACCTGCAGGGGATTGCGAATTCGGACTGGTATGTCACGACCGGCGGCGATGGGTTCCGCTCGCAGGTGGATCCGGTGGACCCGAACACGGTGTATTCAGAGTCGCAGTTTGGGGTTCTGGTGCGCTATGACAAGGCGACCGGGCAAGAACTGGTGCTGCAGCCGCAGGAGGGAAAAGGCGAGCCTCCGTTGCGGTGGAACTGGGATTCGCCGATCATCATCAGTCCGCACTCGCATACGCGGCTGTATTTCGCGGCGAACAAATTGTTTCGGAGCGACGATCGCGGGGACACGTGGAAGGAGATCTCGGGTGATTTGACGCGGCAGATCGACCGCAACAAACTGCCGGTGATGGGCAAGGTGTGGGGTCCGGATGCGGTGGCGAAGAATGCTTCGACCTCGTTCTTCGGCAACATTGTGGCGCTGGCGGAGTCGCCGAAGAAGGAAGGGCTGATTTATGTCGGGACCGACGATGGGCTGATTCAAGTGACCAGCGACAGCGGCGCCAATTGGACGAAGTACGAAAAATTTCCGGGCGTGCCGGAGATGACTTACGTGAGCCGGCTGGCGGGTTCCAATTTTGACGCCAACACGGTTTATGCGGCGTTTGAAAATCATAAGAATGGGGACTTCAAGCCGTATCTGCTGAAGTCAACGGATACGGGAAAGACCTGGACTTCGATTGCCAGCGATCTGCCGGAGAACGGGCCGGTGCTGGCGTTTGCCGAAGACACGGTGAATCCGAACCTGCTGTTTGCGGGGACGGAATTTGGGGCGTTCTTCTCGATCAATGGCGGACAGCATTGGGTGCAGCTCAAGGGCGGGCTGCCGACGATCGCGGTGCGCGACATGGTGATCCAGCAGCGCGAGGGCGATCTGGTGATTGCGACGTTCGGGCGCGGGTTTTACGTGCTGGATGACATCTCGCCGCTGCGGCAGATCAAGGCGGAGTCGGTGGAGCAGGCCGCGCTGACGTTCCCGGTCAAAGATGCGCTGCTGTATGTGGAGCGGCACCCTCTGGGCGGGCCGAGAAAGGGATTTCAGGGGGACGCATATTATGCGGCGGAAAATCCGCCGTATGGGGCGGTGTTTACGGCTTTCTTGAAGGAAAAGATCAAGACTAAAAAAGAAAAGCGGCAGGACGCCGAGAAAGAGGCGGCGAAGAAAAACCAGACGTTGCCCTATCCGACGAACGATGAACTGCGCGCCGAGGCGCAGGAGGCCAAGCCGGAACTTTACTTTGTGGTGTACGACGAGAGCGGGGCGGCGATCCGGCGGGTGGAAGGCAGTACGGATGCAGGGTTCCAGCGGGCGGCGTGGGATCTGCGGTATCCGGCCTCGCAGGTGAAGGAGCACACGGACGAGGTCGAGATCTTCTTTGCGGATGCGGCGGATCAGGGACCGCTGGTACTTGCCGGGAGTTATTCGGTGCGGGCGTTTGAAAAAGTTGACGGTGTGGTCACGGAACTCGGAGGGTCGCAGCCGTTCAAGGTAGTCACCGGGGGATCAGCATCGGTGAATTCTACCGACCGTGCGGCGCAGGAAGAATTTCTGCGCAAGACGGCGCGACTGTATCGCGCGGTCTCGGGAGCGCTGCGCACGGCGAACGAAGTGGAATCGCGGCTGAAGACCATTCGCGAGGCGCTGCGAGAGACTCCGGCGGTCGAGAAGCAACTCGGCGCGGTAGCGGATTCGATTGAGCAGCGGGATCGGGAGATTCTGCGGGCTCTGCGCGGCGACGTGGATTTGGCGAAGCGAAACGAGAACGTGCCTACGTCGATCAACGAGCGTTTGAATGGGATCATGGAGGGAGAACGGTTTTCTCTGGAGACGCCGACACAGACGCATGTGGAGGCTTACAACATTGCGGCCGTGGAGTTTGCGGAGCAGTTGGCGAAGCTGCATACGCTGGTTGAAGTTGACTTGAATAAGTTGGAGAAAGATATGGAGGCGGCGGGGGCGCCTTGGACACCGGGGCGGGTACCGGAGTGGTCGGAGAAGTAGGGGTTGCGAGGTGCTCCGATAGTTTCAAGTCAAGCCCGCACTTCTCGAGAACAAAGGCGAGAAATGGAGCACGGGACGGATCCGAGGTTATGATGCGGGGTCAGATTCGCGGGAGATCCTTCGCTCCGCCTGAAGAACGGCTGCGCTCAGGATGACACTTCTCATTAATACCGCTAAATTTCAACTCCTTGTTCGCGGAGGAGGGTGATCAGGCGGCTTGGGGGCAGGGCGGTTCCCAGGTTGTAGCTTCCGGAGATACGGTCGGCGAAGAGCAGGACGGCGTCGTTTTCGAAGGCGCCGGCATAATTCAGGACGTCGTATTTGTTGACGTATTTTTGGATTTCCCGGTCGAGCAGAGGACGAAAGTTGATGTTCAGGGTTTCCACTGTCGATAGCATTCGGCGGGTTTGCGTGTTGAGAACCGCGATGGCGGTCACAAATTGAAACTCGCTGCCGGAGAATTCTCTCAGGAATTCGGCTGCTTCTTCCCTGCTTCGCGGTTTTTCGAAGATCCTGCCGTGTTTGGACGCGACCGCGTCGCCTGAGACGATTACCCCGCCCGGACATTCGTCAGCAACTTTGTGTGCCTTGGCTTCCGCCAGTGTCCGAGTCAATTGGAAGGGATCGTCGTGGCGGATGGCCTTTTCATCGATCCGGGCCGGGCGGACTTCGTAAGGAAGGTCGAGCATATCCATGGCTCGGCGGCGGAATTCGGATTCTGAGGCGAGAACGATTTTCATTTCGAAGGTCTCTCGTATGCCAACATAGCACTACTGCGGGCTGAGCAAACCGCGCTCGCTACGCTCGCTGGACGGCCCCTTCGACTCCGCTCAGGGCAGGCTGCGGCGGCCGTCCCCACATGGTTCGGTTGCTCGCTCCCAACAATTTTCCTCAACTACGGCTTGCCTTCTTTGCGCTTGGCTGTGGTACACTCGCCGCCGACTGTTGCTCGCGTTGTGGGACGCGGCAACCGCCGTGGGGAAAAACCTTTTCGTGTCGTCCTTGGGTGTCTGGAGGGCTGGGGAATGGGCCTCGCGTTACTGCTTTTGATCTGGCTGATCACTCTGGTCAGCACGTACTTCTTTGTCGCCAAAACCTGGTGGCTGCCTGTGGGTGCGGCCGCCGCCGCGCAGTGGATCGACGGGCAATTTGCCCTCACCTTCATCCTGATGGGGATTATCTTCCTCGCAGCGCAACTGGGACTCGGCTACATCGTGTGGAGATATCGTGAGCGGCCGTCGTCGACGCCGGTGTCTTATTCGCATGGGAACACCAGGCTCGAGGTGGTATGGACCCTGCTCACCGCCGTTTTGTTCATCGGGCTCAACTTGATGGGGAGCCGGGTTTGGGCCAGCCAGCGGTTTGAGCCGGCCGAGGCGGGCGCAGTGCAGGTGGAAGTCACTGGCATGCAGTTTGCCTGGTACTTCCGCTATCCGGGGCCGGATGGAAAATATGGCGCGACCAGCGCGAAGCTGATGGATCCGTCGGCGGGTGGCGAGGCGGCGGTCGGGCTCAATACCTCGGATGCGGCGGCCAAGGACGACGTGGTGACCGGAACGATGTATTTGCCGGTGAATCGCGAGGTCGACCTGAGCCTCCGGGCAGTGGACGTGATCCACAGTTTTTTTGTGCCGTCGATGCGTTTCAAGCAGGACGCGGTGCCCGGACTTAACATTCACATGCATTTGAAGCCCACAGTGATCGGCGAATATGAGATCGCTTGCGCCGAACTCTGCGGGTTGGGGCACTACAAGATGCACGGTATGGTACACGTCGTCAGCCAGGAGGATTTTGATAAATGGCTGGCGGCACGGGAGGCGGAGAAACAGTAAATGGCGACCCCGGCTTCGGTTCATTCGCACGCTCCTCAGGGCTTTGTTCGGAAGTACATCTTCAGCCTCGATCACAAAGTCATCGGGCTCCAGTACTACTTCCTGGCGCTCACGGCAGTTTTTGTGGGGATGTTCCTGTCGCTGCTGATGCGCATTCACATGATCTGGCCGACGGCAATGCTGCCGCTGGTCGGCGAGATCAAGCCGGAGACTTATCTCAGCCTGCTGACTATGCACGGCACCATCATGGTGTTTTTTGTGCTGACCACGGCTCCCCAGGGCGGATTTGGAAACTACGTATTGCCCATTCAGATTGGCGCGCCGGACATGGCGTTTCCGGTGCTGAACATGCTTTCGTTTTGGACGACGTTCGTCGGGTTCGTATTGATCATAGCCGCGTTCTTTGTGACGGGCGGGGCGCCGCTACATGGGTGGACGGGTTATCCGCCGCTGAGCGCCGTGCAGGCAGCGGGACCCGGTGAAGGACTCGGCGCCGATCTGTGGATCACGAGCATCGCCATCTTCTGCATCGCGTCGCTCATGGGAGCGCTGAACTTCATCACCACGACGCTCGATCTGCGGGCCAAGGGCATGACCATGATGCGCCTGCCGCTGACGGTGTGGTCGTGGTTCATCACGGCGATCCTGGGGCTGCTGGCGTTTGGAGTGCTGCTCTCGGCGGGAATTCTGCTGTTGCTGGATCGCAACATGGGCACCAGCTTCTACGTGCCGCTGGTGGTCGTGAACGGGCAGATCATGGCGCACAAGGGCGGATCGCCGCTGCTCTGGCAGCACCTGTTCTGGTTCTTCGGGCACCCCGAGGTATACATCGCGATTCTGCCGGGCATGGGAGTGACGTCGCAGATTCTGTCGACGTTTTCGCGCAAGCCGATTTTCGGCTACAAGGCAATGGTCTACGCCATGCTGTCCATCGGATTCTTCGGGTTCATGGTGTGGGGCCACCACATGTTCATGAGCGGGATGAGCCCGTACTCGGCGTTTGCGTTTTCCATTCTGACCATGGCAATCGGAGTGCCCTCGGCGATCAAAACGTTTAACTGGCTGGGGACGATGTACAAAGGCCACATTCGCTTCAAGACGCCGATGCTGTATGCGATCGGATTCGTGTCGCTGTTTGTTTCCGGCGGGCTGAGCGGACCGTTCCTGGCGCAACCGGTGCTCGACATTCCGTTGCATGACACTTACTTCGTGGTAGCGCACTTCCATCTGATCATGGGCGTGGCGGCGATCTTCGGAATTTTTGCGGCGACGTACTATTGGTTCCCGAAGATGTTTGGGCGGATGATGAACGAGACTTGGGGCAAAGTTCATTTCTTCATCACGCTGGCGGGAACCTATGCCATCTTCATGCCGATGCATTACCTGGGCATGGCGGGACAGACACGACGATACTCGCAGTTCACTGAGGTCGCTTATCAGACGAAACTGATTCCGCTGCAGACGTTTCATAACGTGGGCGGCGATCATCACGATCTCGGCGCAGTTTATTTTCGTGATCAATCTGTTCTGGAGCATGTTCAAGGGGCCGAAGGCCAGCGACAATCCGTGGGAGGCGACGACGCTGGAGTGGACGACGACGACTCCGCCGCCGCACGACAATTTTGGCGGGGTGACGCCTGTGGTGCATAACGGGCCGTATGAGTACGGCGTGCCGGGCGCGGCGAGGGATTATGTGATGCAGACGGATCCAGCGGTGGGGACGGCGCATTGAGGCGAGGGAAAATCCCACCCTCTTTCGCAGAGAACGCGAAAGAAGCGATGGGGCACCCGGAGCATGCGTTATTGCAACTAAGTAATTATGGCGACTTACACACCAACGACTCCGATTGATCATATTGGGCGGGCACAAGCCGCCGGTGCCTCCTGGGGGCGGAGGGCGACGATGGGCGCGGGGGCGGCGGCGTCCGGATTACGGCGCACGGCTGCGGCGGGCTCGGCTGGGGCTGATCTGCGCGATTGTCACCGTCTGCATGGTGTTTATCTCCCTGACCAGCGCGTATGTCGTGCGGCAGGGCTGCCAACCTTTGATGACGCATCGAAGAGTTACGTGCGCGATTGGGGCGAGGTGCATCTGCCTGGGTGCTGCTGGCGATTAATACGGCGGTGCTGCTGATCAGCAGCGTGACCATGGAACTTGCGCGGCGAGGGGCGGCACGGCAGGCGGCGCTGGCTCCGGTGAAATCGATTCCGGGAGTTTCGTTGGGGAACGAGAAGTCTTTCCCGTGGCTGGGATTGACGGTGTCTGCTCGGGTTCAGTTTCTGGTGGGACAGTGGCTGGCTTGGGGAGAGCTGCACGATCGCGGGTTCTATATGAATACGAATCCCTACAGCTCGTTTGCGTTTTTGCTGACGATTGCGCACGCGGTGCATCTTACGGGCGGGCTGATCGCGCTCTTATGGGCGGCGAGCGCTTCCCTGCTGCATAAGCCAGTGGAGGCGCGGCGGATCGTGGTGGATATCACAGCCTGGTATTGGCATTTCATGGCAGTGCTGTGGATTTATATTTTTGCGCTATTGGGGTTCGCACGATAAGGCATTAACCACCGAGGACACCAAGGTACACAAAGGTTTTCTTAGTGAAACTTCGTGTCCTTCGTGGTTATTGATATTGAAAGGGGAACTTGAGGAATGGCTGACGCCACGCTTCAGCATGATGCGGTCCAACACGGTGTGGCCGGAGAATACGAGGCGCCGCTGTTTGGGGCTTATTCGAAGAAAGTGGGGATGTGGCTGTTTCTGGCTTCGGACTCGCTGACATTCGGGGCGCTGCTGTTCGCCTTTAGCTATAACCGCATCTCGATGCAGGCTTGGCCGACGCCGTTCGGGAAAGAGAGCATCGCGAACGCAACGATTATGACCGCGTGCCTGCTGTCGAGTTCTCTGACCATGGTGCTGGGTGTGTTTGCGGCGCAGCGCCACGACCGGGCCTGGGCGCGAAACTGGTTGCTGGCCACTATGGCGTTCGGCACGGCGTTCATTGTGCTGCATGCCATGGAATGGAGCAAGCTGATCGCGGAGGGGCTGACGCTGCCGGGATTCCCCAAGGCGGCGGGGCCGGTTGGCGAGTATGCCGCGGTGTCGCAGGCGGTGCCGCAGTTTCCGGCGACGTTTTTTGGCTTGACGGCGATGCACATGCTGCACGTGACCATCGGCGTGATTTATCTGGGCGTGGTCTCGTTGCGCAAACTGTTCCTGCCAATCCTGGGGGCGATTTGGATTGCGGGTTACTTTCTGATTCCCTCGGATAATGTTTTTCACTATGGCATTCATGCGCTGGGCCTGGGGCTGATTCTGGCGACGGTGATTCTGTTTTTGAAGCCCAAAGATTATGACGCGCACGATGTGGAGGTGTCGGGGCTGTACTGGCACTTCGTGGATCTGGTGTGGATGTTCATTTTCCCGCTGGTGTATTTGATGTCGACCAGGATCCATTAAGGAAGGTCGCCTCGCGCTTATTGCGATGCAAAATATGCATCGCGGCGCGGTGCCTCCCACAGATCCTTCGGCGGACCAAAAGCGTCTGCCTCGGGATGACAACGCGTTAAGAGGGGATGACAATGCACGATGTCGCGATACATGACGATAGCAAGGGCCAGTATTTCTGGGTGTGGGGAGCGCTGCTGGTTCTGACCGCGATTGAAGTAATGCTGGCTTACAGGCAGGTATTCCAGCCACTGCGCATGCTGGAGATTCTGCTTGTGCTGTCGGTGATTAAGTCGGCGCTGATTATCGGCTACTTTATGCATCTGAAGTTTGAGCGGGCGCTGATGCGCTGGTTGCTGGTGATCTCGGTGTCGGCGTGTTTCGTGATTATGTATTTCTTCTTCTTTCCGGATGCTGACCGGATTTTGCAGTTGGGGGTGAAATGAAGAGCTTGACCGCAAAGGGCGCTACGGCGACGCTAAGGGCGCAGAGAAAAGCTCATCCCCGAGTGCGGGCGGCGATTCTGCTGCTCGCGATGACGCTGGGGTTCTCGACCGTGCCGGCGTTCGCGCAGGGGTGCGTGATGTGTTATGAGAGCGCGAAGGGCGCGCCCAAGGATGGACAGCGGGCGCTCAGCCGGGCGATTCTGATTCTGCTGGTGCCGCCGTTGGGGGCGATGACGATCGGCGTGGGGTGCGCGTTTCGGTATGGCAAGCGACGCGATCGGGAGAATGACAGGTTGCCTGACTGACCTCTTCGGTTTTTCTTTCCAATCGAAATTTGAAATGACTGCGGCGGAGACGTAGCGAGCTACGTCTCTACGAGCATCGGCGTGCCTTATAATAGAAGGATTCGGTAGGCCTCGCGGAGGCTGCTGGGCGCGCTTGCACTCGCCTCACAGCGGGGCTTCCGGCCTTCACCCTGATGTCTGAGACCCCAAAGCCCACGGAAAGCATTGTTGTGCGCGGTGCCCGCGTTCATAACCTCAAGAACATTGACTTTGAGGTCCCTCACAATACATTGACGGTGGTGACCGGGGTCTCTGGGTCGGGCAAGTCTTCGCTCGCGTTCGACACTATTTACGCCGAGGGGCAGCGGCGATACGTGGAGTCGCTATCGGCGTATGCGCGGCAATTTCTGGAGCGGATTGAGAAGCCAGATGCCGACACCATTGACGGGATCGCGCCGGCGGTTGCTATCCGACAGAAGAATACGACGCGCAATCCGCGTTCGACCGTGGCGACGGCGACAGAGATCTACGACTACTTGCGGCTCTTGTTTGCGCGGGTGGGGCGGACTTACTGCGCCAACTGCGGACGCGAGGTGAAAAAAGATACGGTCGACGAAGTGGCGGATGCGATTCTGGCGCTTCCTCCGGAGACGCGGCTGCAGGTGTTGTTCCCGCTGCAGAGGACGGGGAGTTCAGGGCAGGAAGCAGTAGTCAAAGCGGAGGGTGCCTCGAAAACAAGAAGATCCTCACCCTCTCGCAAAGAACGCGAGAAGGATGGGGCACCCGGGGGACAGTTGACCGAGGCTTTGAAGACTCGGCTGTTTGATCTGCGCAAGGGGGGGTTCAACCGGTTGTATCAGGCAGGGGAGATATTTGAATTCTCGACGCCGGAGTCGCTGCTGGATATCAATTTTGATCAACCGGTTTCTGTTCTGGTGGATCGCTTAACGGTATCGGCGGAGGCTCGGTCGCGGGTGGTGGACGCGATTGAGACTGCTTACCGGGAGGCGGGGGAAGTGATCTTTGAACTGCCCGAGGCACCGGTTGCGGATGACGAAACAAGTGCAAAAGCAACACCAAGAACAACAGCAGCGGACAGGAGTGTCCGCTCCACACTTCGCTTCGCGCAGCGGTTTGAGTGTAAGAATTGCAATCTGCGGTATGAGGAACCGGAGCCGCGGTTGTTCTCGTTTAACAATCCCTATGGAGCCTGCCCGCGGTGCCAGGGATTTGGAAATACCATCGACTTCGACCTCGACCTTGTGATTCCGGACAAGATGAAGACGCTCGGGGAGGGCGCGATCGAGCCGTGGACCAAGCCGAAGTATCGTCCGCTGTTCACGGATCTGAAGCGCTATGCCAAGCAGGCGGAGATTCCGCTGGATGTGCCTTGGGCGGACCTGGAGGAGGAGCACAGAAATCTTGTGCTCAACGGGGAGGGACGGTTCCTTGGAGTGCGCGGTTTTTTCAATCACCTGGAGCGCAAGAAGTACAAGCTACACGTGCGCGTGTTTCTCAGCCGCTATCGCGGGTATTCGTTGTGTTCGGCATGCAATGGTTCGCGGCTGCGGCTGGAGGCGCGGCAGGTCAAGATCAAGGATCGCAACATTTGCCAGATCTGCGCGCTCACGGTAGAGGAGGCGTTCCGGTTTTTTTCTGAGCTCGAATTGACGGCACAGGAAGCCGAGGTTGCCGACAAACTGTTGCAGGAGATTCGCGAGCGGCTGCGTTTTCTGAATGACGTGGGTCTGGAGTACTTGACGCTGGACCGGCTTTCGTCGACTTTGTCAGGTGGAGAGGCACAGCGGATTCAGTTGGCGACTTCGCTGGGGTCGCGGCTGGTGGGCACGCTGTATGTGCTCGATGAGCCTTCGATCGGGCTGCACTCGCGTGACACGCACCGGCTCATCAAGATTCTTCACGACCTGCGGAATCTGGGGAACACGATTCTGGTCGTCGAGCACGATCCCGACATCATGCGGGCGGCGGACCGGATTCTTGACCTGGGGCCGGGCGCGGGCGAAAACGGCGGCAAGCTGATTGCGGCGGGGACGTATGACGAGATCCTGCACAATTCCACGTCGCTGACCGGGCGGTATCTCGCAGAAGACTTGCGCATTCAGGCGCCGTTGACGCGGCGCAAGCCGGGAGCGCAGCAGATCACGATTCGTGGAGTTCGCGCCAACAATCTGAAGGGCGTCGACCTCAGCATTCCCTTGGGAATGATCGTTGCGATCACGGGCGTTTCAGGATCGGGCAAGTCGACGCTGCTGCATCAAGTGCTCTACCGGGCGCTGGCGCAGGCCAAGCAGCAGGCGGGCAACGGCGCGAGTGGGACGGCGGCGACTTGGGAGAGCTTGACTGGCGATCAGTTCATCGACGAAGTGGTGCTGGTGGATCAGTCGCCGATCGGGCGCACTCCGCGGTCGAATCCGGTGACTTACATCAAGGCCTTCGATGCGATTCGCGAGTTGTTCGCTTCCCTTCCGGAGTCGAAGAAGCGCGGGTTCAGCGCCGGACATTTCTCGTTCAACATTCCCGGAGGGCGCTGCGAAACCTGCGAGGGCGACGGTACGGTGACGGTAGAGATGCAGTTTCTGGCAGACGTTGAACTGATCTGTGAGGAGTGCAAGGGCACGCGCTACAAGCCTCAGGTGCTCGAGGTGCGCTACCGCGGGAAGAACATTCATGAAGTGTTGAACCTCACGGTGAAGGAAGCGCTAAAGTTTTTTGCCGAGGCGCCCAAAGTCACCGAGAAACTGCGGTCGCTTGAGGAGGTGGGCTTAGGCTATCTGCGGCTAGGACAGTCGGCGACGACACTCTCCGGCGGCGAGGCGCAACGGATGAAGCTGGCGGCGCATCTGCAGCCGGCGACGCGGGACGTGGGGCGGTCGGGCCGCGGTGACGGAGAAACCAGAAAGCGGCGGTTGCTCTACATTTTTGATGAGCCGACGACGGGGCTGCATTTTGACGACGTCAGCAAACTCCTGGCCGCATTTCGCCGTCTTATTGAAGCGGGGGGATCGATTGTTGTCATCGAGCACAATCTGGAAGTCATCAAGACGGCGGATTGGGTGATCGATCTGGGGCCGGAAGGCGGGAACCGTGGTGGGAAGATCGTGGGCGCGGGTCCACCAGAGGCGATCGCCAAGCTGGCCGGCTCTTACACCGGAAAATATCTAGCGCGGGTTCTGAATGGTACGGGGTCGTCGCGATCGAATGGGCGCTCGTAGAGTTGCGGTTGCAGTGGTGGCGCTGGTGGTAGCTGCGAACATCCCCATTTCCCGCGCAAAGAACGCGCGAGAAATGGGGCACCCGCTACTTTCATCTGTTACGCAGGCTTCTTCCCCGCCGGATCCGCAATCCGCGCAATCTCCCACCGATCAGGCGCCAACTGGAAGTTCTTCCAGCCAGACAGTGCATCGCAAGACTGGACCGAATTCGAGCGAGACGATCCGGCATACCCGAGTTGCGGAAGGCGGCTCGGGATCGCCCGAACTGACGCGGGCGGAAGATTTGATTCAGAAACAGGATTTCGCCGCGGCCGAACCACTGCTGCGAAAGGTGGTGGCAAGCGATCCCAGAAATTACGTGGCGTGGTTTGATTTGGGATTTGCGGAAAACGGCCTGGGCAAGACGGACGAATCGATTGCCGCTTACAAGAAGTCAGTGGCGGCCAAGGCGGATGTTTTCGAGACGAACCTGAATCTGGGGATTCAGCTGGCAAGAGCGGGACAACCCGACGCAGAGGAGTTTCTGCGAGCCGCTACACGGCTCACACCGACGAGTCATCCGGCTGAGGGCCGCGAGAGGGCATGGCTTTCGCTGGCTCACGTGCTGGAAGCGACGAAGCCGGATGACGCTCTGGCGGCGTATCGGCAGGCTACTGCCTTGCAGCCGGAGGATCCGGAACCGCACCTGGCGGCCGGGCTGCTTCTGGAGAAGCATAACAAGTTTTCCGAGGCGGAGACCGAGTACAAGCAGGCGCTGGAGCTGGATCCTTCGTCGTCGGACGCGCTGACGGGCCTGGCGAATCTTTACATGCGGGGGCGACATTTTCCTGAGGCGGAAGAATATCTGCGCAAGCTGGTGTCCGCGCAGCCCGGGCAGGCTGGGGCGCACATCCAATTGGGCCGAGTGCTGGCCGCTGAAGATAAAAACGACGGTGCCTTGGCCGAACTGCAAGCTGGGGCGAAGCTGGCGCCCGATGACGTCTCGGTGCAGCGCGATGTGGCAGATCTTTACTTCACCATGGGGAAGAATGATCAGGCGGAAACCGCGTACCGAGCCCTGATCGCGGGTCATCCCAATGAGGCGGAACTGCACCGCGGGCTGGGGCAGAGCCTGTTGCGGCAGAAGAAGTTTCCTGGGGCACAGCAGGAATTTCTGGCAGCGGTGAAACTTAAGCCGGACTTGGGGGAAGCGTACGGCGACCTGGCCTTTGCCGCGAGTGAGAACAAGGACTATGCGCTGACAATCAAGGCGCTGGATATACGGGCGAAGTTCCTGCCGGAAGTTCCCTTGACGTATTTTCTGCGGGCTTCGGCCTACGACCATCTCAAGGACTTCAAGCGGGCATCGGCGAATTATCACCTCTTTCTCAATACGGCCAACGGGAAGTATCCTGATCAGGAGTGGCAGGCGAAGCACCGGCTGATCGCGATCGAGCCGAAAAAATAGTGGCGGTGAGATTCAAGCTATGCACGGCGGGCGGTATTCATTGCGGGTGTGTGGTGCGGTCCTGTTAGCGGCCGTGGTCGCTGGAGTGACGGTCCGAGCTGCGGCTGGACCCGAGCCTACGGTCGAGGAGTTGAAGGCGAAGCTGTCGGGCGACGTCATCCGCGACCGCCCGCACTTGTGCGTGGAGATTGCTCAGACTGCAGTTGACCGAGACCGACACAGACTTATGCGGCATCGGATTACGAAAACGGCCAGGCGGCGCTGATCGACGTCGTGGCGTTTACGGAGTTGGCGCGCGATTATTCGATCCAGTCGCACAAACATCAGAAGCAAACCGAGATTGCGGTTCGCGGGATGGCGCGCAAGCTCACCGACCTTATGCACTCGCTGCCCAATGACGAGCAGGCGCCATTGCATGACGCCATCAACCGTCTGCAACGGGTGCGCGACGATCTGCTGCTGGCGATGTTTCCGAAAGGTGCAAAATGAGCACTTCCCTGCTCGCATGGTTGTGTGCGTGGTTCTATTGCTGGCTGCGGCTTGCGCCGGCGCAGCGCCATCGGGATCCGCTGACCCAGCCGGAGATCGACCAGATTCGTGACGCCAGCTGGGAGCCTAAACAGCGGCTTTCGCTTTACGTTGCAGTTTGCGCGGGCACGGCTGGTGAAGCTCGAGCAGATGCGGAGCGATCCCAAGACCAAGGACCGTCCCCGGCAGACGCATGACTTGCTCGACGATTTTCAGCTGCTCTATGACGAACTCAACGACAACATCGATACTTACGTCGATCGGAAAGATGATATCCGGAAGCCGCTCAAGCTGATCATCGACGCTGATAACGAGTTCCAGGCCAAGCTGCGGGCGCTGAAGGATGCGGCTGACGTTAAGCCGGAGGAAATGAGCGCCTATGAATTTGTGCTGACGAATGCTCTGGAGACGGTGGACACTTCGGCGGAGGACCACAAAAAGCTGCTGGCCGATCAGGAAGACGCTGCGAAGCATAAGAAGCTAAATGCGAATTCGAGCGCGAAGGGCGGGGGGAAGGTGGAGTAGCGCGAAAATCCCCACCCTTCGACAAGCTCAGGGCAGGCTTCTCGCGCAAAGAACGCGCGAGAAATGGGGCACCCACATACACGTCATGCTAATCTGACTGCACCGTGCGTGAAGGCCTGTTGGAAATCTTTCAGGAAACTTACAGCGAATTGCGACCGGGGGCTTCCCTGCCCGAGTTGAGGATTGAGTTCTTCGCTTTTGCTAACGTCAACAATACCATCCGGCTGCGTGACGGGCGGCTGCTGGTGCGGCTGTCGGATTTGCTGGAGGGTGCTCCGGAGAATGTTCTGCGGGCGATTGCACATATTCTGCTGGCCAAGATTTACCGGCGGCCGATCGATCGCGGGCACGCGGCTCGGTATAGAAAATATGTCGGCAGCCACGAAATTGTGCGCAAGGCGCATTTGGTCCGGCAAATACGGGGACGCAAGCGGCTGCGACCCGCGCGAGGGCATTTTTATGACCTTGACTCGGTCTTTGAGGGATTGAACCTGCGCTTTTTTCACGGTCTGATGGCGCGGCCGCGGATGAGTTGGAGCCAGACGAAGACGCGCCGCATTCTGGGGCACTACGATCCGGCGCATAATGCAATCGTCATCAGCCGCATCTTCGACCATCCTGCCGTGCCACGGTTTGTGCTGGAGTACATCGTGTATCACGAGATGCTGCATCTGAAACACCCCGTAAAATTGCGGGGGAGCCGGCGGTGCGTTCACTCGGAGGAGTTCCAGGCGGAGGAGAAGCTGTTTCCGCGGGTGGCGGAGGCGAACGCATTTTTGAGGCGGTTGTAGGGGCGGTTACAAGCGGTCACCCGGCACTGCTGTGCCAGGCTTTCACATATCGCCGCTTCGCGGCTGGATTTGGGCGAGGTTGTCGTTCTTTTGGCGTCCACAGAATTCTTTGGTTCTGACCGACGCTAGGGACAGGTTTATTCTGCTGCCGGCAGAGACGCAGCGAGCTACGTCTCTACGACATCTGTTCGGTGCGGCCATTATGAGAGATGGGCCTTCGCCAGGATTTCGTTACTGAGCTTTGGCTGTAGGGCGGGTGTCCACTTGGATTGCGGAGGGTTTGGTGGTCGTGCCTACATCAATCCAGACTTGACTGGGGCGGCCGTCGGAATCGCGAGTGACGATTGTACGATTCTCTTTGGCGCCGCCGCTGCCGCCGGGGCGCACGATATCGATGGCTTCTTCCGTGACGTGCAGACCGTCGCCGGGTGCGCCAGGGGTAGTGTGCTCGACTTGCCGAATCGTGCTCTGCTCGCCGGTGGAGGCGCCCCGATGAACGGTGGTCTCGCGCTGGACAAGCTGAAGAGCATCGTCTCCTGCAGTGCCCGGGACGTTGGTCGAATAGGTTTCGACGGTGTCCCGTTTTTCACTTGGACCAACTGCCGTCTGTTTGCTGACCTTGCGTTCGACCACCGCGAGCTCACCGTTCGAATCAGGACGCAGAACGCGTTCGTCCTGGCTACGTCCCTGGGCGCCATTGTCCTTAATGGTTCCTTCCCGGACCTCGCTCAGTTGCCAGTGCCCGGCACCGTCGGAGAGCTGGGTTGACTTCTCGAATTCGATCGTACCATCGCTGCTTTGCTTCTGGCGTTCTTCGATCTGCATGGACGGAGCAAGGCTTCCATCGGGCCCGGGTGTAAGCACGGTGGTTTTCGTCTCTCGCACGCCGGGACTCGACTGCTTCGAGTCCTGCAACTCGCGCTGCACGACCTGCAGCCTGCCGTCTGCATCAGGGTTGGAGACTGTGCGGACGATCTTCTGCTCGCCGCCGGGAAGGTTGCGGGACTCTTCCTGCCGCTCCTGAATCAGAGTCCTCTGGCCATCCGGGCCTTGGCCGAAGGTCCGCTCGCTGGTGCGCGTCGTGGCAGCGTCGACGCGAACGGACTCTTTTTCCGTGTCCTGGTAGGGGATGTACCGGCCGTCGGGACCAAGGGTTTCGACCGAGGTCTTGTCCACGATTCGACCACCGGATTCTGTGTGAGATTCACGAGTGCGGGATGGATTCAGGGCGCCGGCCGGGTTGCTTTGCTGGCTGCTCTGGGACCACGACTTGGCTCCTGAGTCGTCCTGCGCCAGAGAGGCTGGGGCCAGGGCGAGACCGACCGACAAAGACATCAGCCAAGATGACTTCAGCAACCGGGTGGAAATCATAACCGCTCTCCACCACTATATACCTCGGAGCGCGGCAAGGTAACGCAAGGTAACGCGGTAACGCGGTTGACGATTCAAGCCATTCATGACATCATCGTCAGCCGCAATGAAGACTTACGAGCTCTATCACGGCACCGATGGAGATAGCATCTTGAGCATCCTGCGGGACGGCTTAATGCGGCCCGATGCAGAGCATAGGGTATTCTTCTCAGAGCGGTTTGAAGACGCCTTGCAGCATGGAGGAGATCTCAAGCGGAAGTTAACGTTTGCATTTAAAGCTCAGGTCGCACTCCCGGCTACAGCTTCCGTCGAGAGGACTACTAAGCCTGGGAATCCGTTGACTGTAATTGTGAATAGCACCGCGCCTCTGCCTACAACCCTTCTCGAACTGTACGTCCGAACCCCTCACCAGCAGCATTTGCAAATCGTGAAGGGTATAGCTGCCATCAAGACGTTCTTATCGGGGTGATTCCCCCTGGAGAATCCTTGCGGAGGGGCCCTCCAGGATGGCTCCTTGTCTGAGTCCGGGCGACCTGTCCGGGGAGTGCATGGGTCCTTCGCTGTGCTCAGGATGACAGGTCGTTGGTGAATCCCGCATATCATTGTTTCTATGTTGTTTCTGTGTTTTCTGTCTTGCCGATATTTTACAGAGCGCCGATACCGATATTTCTCGGCTGCCTCTCCCGGATCCTGGAAGGCGAAATTCTCATCCAGAACATGGAGCGTTACGAACGGATCGATTCCTCCAGTGCTTGACGCGTCCGTTTGCCGTAAGCGGATAGCAGGCGGGAGGAAATCACCACCAGCTTTGCCTTGGTTGCCTTGAGCAGGATTTTGCGTCGTGGATGCTCGCTGTGGTCAAGGCGTTGTAGAAGATGCCCATGGCGATGGTGTCTTAGCCCCGTCCAGATTTGCCAAGGCATTATGGAAACGACTCCGCCGAAGTCCGCACTGCAGAGTTACAACTCCGCCACACTTGTGATCGTCACCACTCTAGGTGTTCTGCTCGGCATTAGCTCCATCAACCACGGAGTTTGCGAGATCTTCCAGGGAAACCGGCCCATCTCCGCCCATGTGATTAAGGCCCTCGGTTCCGGTTATCGCTGGACTTTGTGGGTCCACGGCAGTGAGCCCGCCTTCACGCTTGTTCCGAACTTTCTGGTGACCGGCATTCTAGCCACTCTGATCGGCCTGACGATGATCGGCTGGTCGGTCCGCTTCATCCACCGGGCTTATGGTCCGACCGTCTTTCTTCTTCTGGGGGTGACTTCTTTTCTGGTCGGCGGCGGCATGGCGCAGGTGTTGCTCTTTACCTTGAACTGGGCGGCGGCCACTCGCATTCGAAGCCCGCTCAGATTCTGGCGTTGTCTGATCTCGCCGACAGTCAGGCACGTGATTGGGAAGTTCTGGCGTTGGAGCCTGGTGGCCGGGGTCGTGTTCTTCGTTGCGGCATCCGAGATTGCCGTGGTCGGCTATGGCCCTCGCGTCCCCGGTCAGGCTGAAATGGTACTTCGGAACCTTTGGGGGCTGGGGCTGGCGATTGTGGTTTCATTCCTGCTGTCATTTGTTTTCGGCTTCGCCCATGACACCGAGGCGCGGCGATGAGGCTTTTCGTGTCGGCTTCCCTGCAGCCTTAAACGGTTCAGGGCGGGAAATTGTCCTTGTGATCCGAATCACACACGGTTGTGAGGTTGCGGATTGACGGGCCTGGCGGGGCGGACTATCCTTGAATTTGAAATTGAAATTCATTTTCAAAATCATAAGGCATCCCTAAATGCTGCAGGCATTCATCGTTACCCTTCGCGAAGGGGTCGAGGCGGCTCTTATTGTCGGCATTACCCTCGCCTACCTGACCAAAATCGGGCGCGCCGAGCTGCGCAAGACGGTCTATGCCGCGCTGGTGGCGGCTTTTCTGGGCAGTATCGGCGTGGCCATCGTTATTTCCCGCACTCATCTGAACGAAGATGTTTTCGAAGGCTGGATCATGCTGGTCGCCGCCTTTTTCGTCGTCACCATGGTTGTTTTCATGATGAAGACCGGGCGCAAGCTGAAGGGCGAAATCGAGGGCAAGGTCGGGCTGCTGGCGGGTAATGATGCCTGGTTCGGGCTATTCGTTTTCATCTTTCTGATGGTGCTGCGCGAGGGCGCCGAGACTGTGTTGATTCTGTCGGCCGTCACGCTGAACTCGAGCGAACTGCAAAGCTTTCTGGGCACGCTGCTGGGCGTGCTGGCGGCGATTGCGTTTGGCGTGATGTTCGTCAAAGGCAGTGTGCGCATCAACCTGCAGAAATTTTTCCGCGTGACCACAGCGATCATGTTTTTGGTGGCGGCGCAGTTGTTTATCTCCGGGCTGCACGAACTCTCGGAGAGCGGCGTGATCGCTTCTTCGAAGCGGGAGATGGCGATCATTGGGCCGATCGTCAGCAACGAATGGTTCTTTTTTGTGACCATTTTCGCCCTGGCGGCGCTGATGGTGCTGTTCGACGCCAAGCGACGGCAGCCACTCCCTGAATCGGCTTCCCCGGCCGAGCGGCGCAAAGCGGCCTGGAGCACGCGACGGGAGCGGTTGTGGATGGCTTCCGTGTATACGTTCTCGTTTGTGTTTATCGCACTGGTCACGGCGGAGTTTATTTACTCCAAGAGCGTGAGCGCATTGTCGCCGGCGACCGAGGTGACGTTTACAAACGGCCAGGTGTCGATTCCGCTGGCGCAGATTTCTGATGGCGACCTGCACCGCTTCCAGGCAAAGGAGAGCGGCACGGAAGTCCGCTTCTGGCTCTATCAGAAGCCGGACGGCAAGATCGCGACCGTGTTCGATGCATGCGAAATTTGCGGCGCGGTCGGATTCTACAAGAGCGGAAACCAGGTGATCTGTAAGAATTGCGCAGCGCCGATCAATCCGCAGTCGGTGGGAACGGCTGGGGGCTGCAATCCAATTCCTCTAAAGGCAACTCAAACGGCTGACGCGCTCGTGATTCAGGAGGCGGACATCGCGGCTGGAAGCCGCGTGTTCGGGGCACAGTAGCCCATGTTCGTGCGCCTGGTGTACGAATCCTTCCGGCGGCAGAAGCGGCGTAAATTGCTGGCGGGCGCGGCCATTACCCTGGGCGTGACCGTAACCACGGCGATGATCGCGGTCGCGACCGACATCGGCGACAAGATTAACCGCGAGCTGCGCACCATCGGCGCCAACCTGATCGTCACTCCGCAGGAGGATACGCTCGACGTCGAAATTGGCGGCGTGAATTTGAAGCCGCCGAGCGATGGCGCATTCCTCAACGAGGCCGACCTCCCCAAGATAAGGGGCACTTTCTGGCACAACAACATCACCGGCTTTGCTCCCATGCTGCCCGTCAACGTCGCGATCGAGCAGGACGGAAAGCGGCAGGACGCGACGGTGCTGGGGACATATTTTGCGAAGCAGCTTACGTTCGGTAAAGAGGAGTTCACGACCGGCGTGCGAACGACGCATCCGTGGTGGAAAGTTTCGGGGACGTGGCCGGATGACAATTCTCGCGATGTTCTGGTGGGAGAGCGACTGGCCGCGCGCTTGGGGAAGAAGTCCGGAGATGAGATCACGCTTACCGGCCGCAAGCTGCGGGTGAGCGGCATTCTGTCGACGGGGGGCGCGGAGGACGACGAAGTGGTTGCGCCTCTGAGTCTGGCGCAGGAGATACTAGGCAAGCCGGGGGCGGTGCGGCGGGTTTATGTCAGCGCGCTGACTAAGCCGGAAGATGCGCTGGCACGACGCGATCCGAAGAGTTTGTCGGGTCCGATGTATGACCGCTGGTATTGCTCGCCGTATCCGGAGTCGATCGCGTTTCAGCTGGCGGAGGCGATTCCGCATTCGCATGCCGAGCAGATTCGGCAGGTCGCGCAGAATGAAGGCGCCGTGCTGACGCGCATTGAAGGACTGATTTTTCTGATCACGTTGGCGGCGCTGCTGGCTTCGGCTTTGGCAGTGTCGGCGGCGATGGCTACGGCGATTTTTGAACGGCGGGCGGAAGTCGGGTTGATGAAGGCTCTGGGCGCGGGAAAGCTCGCGGTGGCGGCTGTGTTCTTTGCCGAAGCGGCGCTGCTGGCGCTGATCGGCGGAGTGGTTGGCTTTGGCGCCGGGGCGCTGCTGGCGCACCAGATTGGGCGGTCGATCTTCAATTCGCAGATTTCGATTCAGCCCGTGCTGTTGCCGGTGATTCTGGCGATCGCGGTGATCGTGACGTTTGCCGGGAGCGCGGCGGCGATCCGGCGGGCGGTCGGGCTTGATCCGGTGTTTGCGTTGCGGGGTGAACTGTGAGCGCTTCTTTGCCCAGCGAATCCGTGTCACACTCCGCGCGGGATGTGGCGGCAAGCCGGGCGAGTGCTCCACATACCTCGATGTTGCTGCGCATGCTGGTGCGGGCGGCGATCTTGCGCCGGGGACGGGCTGCCTCGGCGCTGTTTGCCATGGTGGTGGCGGCGGCGGTGGCGACCGCCATGCTGAATCTCTATGTTGATGTGCAGGCGAAGTTGCGGCGGGAGTTCCGCAACTATGGGGCAAACATTATTCTGGTCGGCCAAGAAGGCGCTTCCCTTCCCGCTGACGCGCTCGCGCACGTGGATTCGGTTCTCGCCGGGCGTGGAATTGCGGCCCCGTTCGCGCTAGTTGTCGCTCGGACCGCTGATGGCCAGCCGATTGTGGTCGCGGGCGCGGATTTTGAAAGGGTGCGGCAATTGGATAAGTGGTGGTCGGTGAGTCATTGGCCGTCAGAAATCCCCACTTCTCGCGCAAAAGACGCGCGAGAAATGGGGCACCCGGACCTTGGTCACCCGGCTTTAGTGGGCGTGCGCGCTATGGCCATTGTGGCTCCGAAGAATCGGCCGTTTGATTTGAGTTTTCAAGGACACATTTTGCATGTTGCGCCGGCGGGCACGGTGCAGACTGGGGCGGCAGAAGACAGCCGCATTTACGTTTCGCTCGCCGACTTCGTGGCTTGGACCGGGGTGCAGCCGTCGACGATTGAGGTGGCGGCAAACGGGTCTCCGGAAGAAGTGGCCGCGATTATGAATCAGATGGGGCAGACCATTCCAGCGGCCGAGGTGCGGCCGGTGCGGCAGATCATGGAAGGCGAGGCGCGTGTGCTGGGCAAAACGCGGGCGACATTGCTGGCTGCAGCGGCGCTGATTATTCTGACAGCGGCTTTGTGCGTGTTGTCGACCCTGATGGGCTGGGTCTTTGACCGGCGGCGTGATTTTGCGATCATGAAGGCTCTGGGCGCGTCCGGGCGGGTGCTCAACGGATTCTTTGCCGCCGAGGCCGCGGCTCTGGGCGCGATCGGCGCGCTGATCGGTTTCCTGGTCGGCATCGGCATTGCGGCTTGGATCGGGAGAGTAAACTTCCATGCTCCGGTGGTGCCGCGGTTCAGCGTGCTGCCGGTGGTTCTGGCTGGTAGCATGGTGGTGACTTTGTTGTCGGCGATTCTCCCGATCTCGCTGCTGCGGCGGGTTCAGCCGGCGGTGATCCTGAGGGGAGAGTGAAATGATTCAGATCAAAGATGCGACCAAGCTCTACCCCGCCAAGGAAGCGGGAAACGGCGCGAATGGATCCAGTCTGGACAACGGATCGATTCATGCGCTCGACCACATCTCACTGCACGTGGCGAAGGGCGAATGGCTCTCCATCATGGGGCCGTCGGGGTCGGGTAAATCGACGCTGGTCAATCTGATTGGGTGCCTCGACCGGCCTTCGTCGGGCGAGATCTGGCTCGACGGGCAGAACGTGGCCGGGATTTCATCCAGCGAGTTGAACCGCGTGCGGGCAGAGAAAATCGGATTCATCTTCCAGCAGTTTTATCTGATTCCCTTTCTCACGGCGGTCGAGAACGTGATGCTGGCGCAGTATTTTCACAGCATGACCGATGAGAAGGAAGCAGTGGAGGCGCTCAGTCGCGTGGGGCTGGGCGATCGGGCGCATCATCTGCCGTCGCAGCTTTCGGGCGGCGAACAGCAGCGGGTGTGCATTGCGCGGGCTCTGATCAATGATCCACGAATCATTCTGGCGGACGAACCTACGGGGAATCTTGATGCCCAGAATGAAGAAATCGTCCTGCGGCTGCTGCGCGAGTTCCACCAGCAGGGGCGGACGATCGTGATGGTGACGCATGATCCGGTGGTGGCGCGGCTGGCCGACCGGCGCATCGAGTTGCATCATGGCAAGATTGCCTCGCAGGAGATTTTTTCGCTGGCGGACGAAGAGCAACTGGACGAGGTTCTGGAAGAGCTGTGGGTGCTTGAGGAGAACGGCGAGATTGCCGAAGTCGAGCGCATGGAAGTGCACGGTGCGCTGCCCGTAAGCCTGGCGATTGAAAAGATGATTGAGCTGGGGCTGGTGGTTTCGGCGCCGCATCCGCCACAGGCGCACAATCACAGGCCGTTTGTGAATCCTTGTCACGAGGCGCTCAAGCCGATGGCGTCGTCGTCCGGCGATGGCACGCTGATCGTCGAATTTACGCCACGAGGACGGGAGCGAGCGGGAAACATCATCCGCCGACACCGCCTGGCGGAACGCTTGTTCACCGACAGCTTGGCCATGGACAGCGAGTCGGAGATCGAACAGCAGGCCTGCAAGTTCGAGCACATTCTTTCTCCGGAAGCGACGGACAAGATCTGCACGTTCCTCGGCCATCCGCGAACGTGCCCGCACGGAGCACTGATTCCGCCGGGACCGTGCTGCGGACGATTGACGGAATTCTCGCGGGTTGCCGCAGAGGGCGCGAAGGCTCATCGTCCAGCGTAGGCTTCCGCCAGCGGAACATGCCTGGTCACCGGATTCGAACCTGCCGCACTGCTATCATCTGAGTGCATTCCCACAAAATGACATCTCGTCGTCCCACCATCAGCGTATTCGATTCCGGTTTTGGCGGACTTACCGTCCTTAAAGCTTTACTTGAGGTCATCCCCGGGGCCGACTACGTCTATTTCGGCGATACGGCGCGGTTGCCTTACGGGTCGAAGTCGGTTGAGACCGTGGCCCGATATGCCGTCGAGGCGGCGCATTTCCTCCAGTCTCATGGCGCCCAGATGCTCGTGATCGCCTGCAATACCGCGACGGCGCTGGCGCTGGACCGGATCACGGCCGCCGCCCACGTTCCTGTGGTTGGCGTCGTCGAGCCTGGGGCGGAGGCGGCCGCAGGCGCCACCAGGAATCGGAAGATCGTCGTGATTGGAACCGAGGCTACGGTGAGCAGCCACGCTTATCGGAAAGCTCTCGAAGTCCGCGGGTTGCTGGCGCGGGAAAAGGCATGTCCGCTGTTGGTGCCGCTGGTCGAAGAAGGATGGATAGAGCATCCGGTGACCGAGCAGGTGGCGCGCATTTACCTGGGCGAAGCGTTCGCCGACGGGTTCACAGATGCCGACGCGCTGGTGTTGGGATGCACGCACTATCCTCTGCTCAAGCCGCTGTTGCGGCGGGTGGCGCCGGCACATGTGAGCATTGTGGACTCGGCGGAATCTACCGCCCGAACCGTGGCTTCGCATCTGCGGCAACTGGTGCCGGCTGGTGACGATGCCGAACGCAGGACTGCCCCACGGTTGATGTTCTTCGCGACGGATTCGGTAGAGAAGTTTCGGCGGCTGGGCGAGCGGTTTCTGGGCCTTCCGATTACCGACGTGGTGCATGTTGATTTGAAGGAGTAGGGCGGATTCTCGCGGGTCGTCCGCACTTCGCGCTGGCCGGACAGCCCCTTCGACCTCCGCTCAGGGCAGGCTAGGGTGGCTGTCCCCACATGATTTGTAGACTTCCTGCTTGAGTTTCCTCGCAAGATTCGGATAGTCAGTGCTCGGCGGTGAGAATTAGTGTTTCCTCCAGGCGTACATGCAGATCAAATTGAGGACACGTCTGAGGAAATATGCACGCACTCGACAACGTGATCTGGCAGGCGCTAACCACGCGGCAAACGGAGTTTGCCGAGGTGGCTGGGCGAGCGCGGCGGTTTGTGCCGGAAGTGACTTCTTTGACGGCGTTCTTTGAGCCCAGCGCGGAAGGCTACGCCTGCTTGGCTGGCTTGGTGGGTTCAGGTGGCACGGCTGCCGTGTTTTTCGATCATCCATTTAGCGGGCGCGAGGGGTGGAGCGCGGTTGGTGGGGCACCGCTGCTGGAGATGGTCTGCGACAATGGCAATAGCGCACCCGCGAATCCCGCGCGTTCCCTGTCCCAGATCACAGAGCTCGGACCGCAGGACTCGCCGGAAATGGTGAAACTGGCTGCCCTCACGAAGCCTGGGCCATTCGGTAGCCGTACCCATGAGCTCGGCACCTATCTGGGCATCCGGAGTGATGGAGAACTCGTGGCGATGGCTGGTGAGCGATTGAAGGTTCCCGGTTACACGGAAGTCAGCGCGGTGTGCACTCATCCCGAGCACACGGGTAAGGGGTATGCTCAGGTTCTGATGACGGAACTGATGCGGCGCATTCGCAGTCGAGGCGAGACGCCATTCCTTCACGTCCGCGAGGACAACCTGCGCGCGGTGCAGATCTACGAGAGACTGGGATTTCGGGTGCGGGTGCTGCTGCACTACGTGCTGTTGCGAAGGGATTAGAGGGCTAACCCCTCCACGCGACGGATTTCTACTTTGGCGACTCCGGAAGCAATCCCAGATCCCTCATGATTCCGAACCGGTCGAATTCACTCCATTCCTCGGTGATCTTGCCGTTCACGATCCGCCAAATCGTAATGCCGCGGGCCTCAATTTTTTTCCCGGTGGCGGGAAGGCCATTGCCTTCGCCGGTATTGCTGCCGGTTCCGGCGTACAGCACCGTGACCAGATCGCCTTCGGCAATTTCCTTCAGCACAGTCATTTTTCCATCGGGGAAGGCGAGCTTCCATCCGCGTGCCGCGTCCTGATCCTCTTTCAGGCCAACGTCGCGATGGACTCCATGGTTCACAAAATCCTTGGCATAGATTTCGTCAGCCACCTCAAACTTGCCCTCGTTGAAGATCTCGTCGAACACACGGCGGGCAACGGCTTTGTTCTTTTCCAATTCACCGTGAGGCGCCGCCGAAGCAGGCAAACCTGCAAACAATAATGCAAGTAGAGTTAGAAAAACGCTATGAGCTTTTATTCTGGTCATGCTGCCTCCTTGTCGCAGCAGGTCCAATTCTTCGGACTGCCGGACAGTCCAGTATCCGGTCTATACCTCGGTATAGTGTCAAGGAGGAAGTCTTGAGGTGAATTCGGGCCTATCTAGCGGACTTTGGCCGCTCTCCCTTTCATCTCGACGGCCTCGACTGGCTTTGGCTGAGCATTGAGCCCTGCGCGAAGTTGACTCAATGCCTGCTCCAATTCTTCACGCAGTTGAATTGAAGAGCGGATCTGCTCGTTCATGGCTTCGAGTTTCTTCTCCCCTAGTTTCAACCCCTCGCGTAGGCATTCCTTCGAACCTTGCTGGTAAGGAGACCATGCACCCGTGTCACTGGGCAAAATCCATAGCTGCAAGACACGGCGAATTTCAGAGAGCTTGAATCCGAATCGCTGCATCTTTTTGATCACGGTTATGATCTCAAGATCGGCCTCAGAATAAATCCGATATCCCGCTGCCGTCCTGCGTGGGGTGCGCATCAAGCGCCGCCGCTCATAAAAGCGGATGGCTTGCACACTCACACCGGCTCGCTTCGCGAGTTCGCCGATTTTCATACGCAAAATGATATTTTAAAGGCAATTACGGCGCGGCTGAAAGTCGTAGCTTTTCTTCCGCCCCTTTTGGGGCTTTTTCATTTTTCCACTTGTCGACCCAAGGCTTGCGCCCTGGGCTTTATTCTTGCGCCCGCTTCGCGGCTGGACTTTGAAGATTCATGGCCGCGGTTCGCTCTGGAATCTTAGTTCTTAGCGCACATTCTGGAACTCGCGCCCCTTTAGCAATGCGTCGAGTAGTTCTCTGGATGTGGCTCAGTACAGGTGGAATTCCACTTCGACGGCGATTTCTACGTTGACAGGATGGCCGTCTTTCATGGAAGGCTCGAAGCGCCAGTTTTTGACGGCCTCGATGGCCTTTTCGTCCAAGCCCATGCCGAGCGAACTGGCCACGCGGATGTTGGTCGGACGACCATTCTTATCCACGACGAGCATCAGCGTGCAGGTTCCCTGATACTTGGCCTTGCGAGCTTCTTCGGAGAACTCCGGATCAACCTGGTAAATGACCCGTGGCGGAGAAACTCCGCCGCCTACGTGGAAGATACCGCCGCCGTAGCCGCCACCCTCACCGGGGCCGAATCCCGGGCCGCGGCCCGAGCCGACGCCGCCACCACTGCCCGAGCCAATGCCGCCGCCAGAACCGGTGCCGTTGGAAGGCAGCATGGCGTGCGCCATCGGATCGCCCAGGTTCGGCATGTTATTGGTAGCCAGTTGAACCTGCGGCGGAATTACAATCGTGGGCTCAACCGCCAGCTTGGGATGCTCGTTGCGGACGACCACCACCGGAGGCGTAATCTGCTGCATCGAAAATTTCGGCAGCCTGCCTTTGCTGGCCTGCAGCACATCGCGATCGCCACCGCCGCCACCCCCGCCGGCCAGGTCCTTGGCGGGCTTCAGGGCCGGCAGATTGTCGGGATCCACCAAAGTTACCGTGACGTGCTGAGCAGGGGCCGCCTTTACCACATGCCGGCCAAGCAGAGTGCCGGCGACGATGATGCCCGCGATCAAAACATGAACGCCGGTCGAACCCAAGGCGCCGTTCTTGCGGTTGTTGTAAAAGCCCCAGATGGGCTTGACGGGTTCGGGCTTGGACTCCAGTTTGAGAGGCGGAAGCTTCTTGGGAAAGAAAAATTCGTCCAATTGCTGGAACAGAGATTTCCACAGAGGCTCTTCAAAACTCTCGTTGGCTAGAAGCAGGTGCAATTCCGGCTCTTGGCCGGGAGCATTCGGTTTGATTTGTGCTGATCCCATACTTCCGGTCTTGATTGTCCTCACTACTTTGTGGAACACTCGGTTTGGAGTCTTCTCAGTACCCTGCAAGCACAGATGAGAGACTTAGGCTCCAAGTTGCTTCGATTTCCGTACGAAGTTGTCAAATCAGGCCCACCCGCGGACCCCACGGCCCATCGGTTTGCTATCGGCAGCCTCTCTGTTTCCAGATTGTAACTCTACTTCGCGGTTTTCAACAGTGGATTTCGCTAGGCCTGTCGGCTCACCGAGAGACATGTCCTTCCTGCGGTCGTGGACGTTCCGTGCAGCGCTCCCTATAATGAAGAAATTCAATCATTTGGGAGACGCAACCGAGTGCCGCTGGACCTGAAAAAGACCATCAATCTGCCCAAGACAGCCTTCCCCATGAAGGCCAACTTGCCCCAGAACGAGCCCAAAATGCTGGAGCGCTGGGAGCAGATGGGCATTTACGAGCGCATTCGCGAGGCGCGCAAGGGGGCGCCAAGGTACATCCTGCATGACGGTCCTCCGTATACCAGTGGGCCCATTCACATGGGAACAGCGCTGAACAAGTGCCTGAAGGATTTCATCGTCAAGTCGAAAACCATGGCGGGATTTGACGCGCCCTACGTGCCGGGCTGGGATTGCCATGGGCTGCCCATTGAAATCAAGGTCGACAAGGAACTAGGCGGCAAGAAGCTGCAGATGAAGCCGACGGATGTGCGGGCCGAGTGCCGCAAGTACGCGCAGAAATTTCTTGATCTGCAGCGGACGCAGTTCAAGCGCATCGGCGTGTTTGGACGCTTCGACCGGCCTTACGCGACCATGACGCCGCAGTATGAGTCGGTAGTGCTGTCGACTTTTTATTCGTTCTACGAGAACGATTTCGTCTACAAGGGGCTGCGCGCGGTTTACTGGTGCATGCATGATGAGACGGCACTGGCTGAGGCCGAAGTTGAATATGAGAACCACACCAGCCCGACGGTTTGGGTGAGATACAGACTGCTCGAAGATCCGGTGCGGATTGATGCGGCGCTCGCCGGGAAAAAAGTCTCGACGATCATTTGGACCACGACCCCGTGGACGTTGCCGGCGTCGATGGCGGTGGCGTTCCATCCGGATGAGGAATATGTCGCGCTGGAGTCGGGGGGCGAAGTTTATATTGTTGCGGCGAAACTGGCGGACGATGTTGCCGCGAACTGTGGGCTCGCCGATCCGCAGAAACTTGCTTTTTTCCCTGGGCGCAAGCTGGAGCGGCTGAACTTTCAGCATCCCTTCCTCGACCGCAAGGTTCTCGGAGTGCTCGCCGACTACGTCACCATGGACACGGGGACGGGCGTTGTCCACACGGCGCCCTCGCATGGTGCGGAAGACTTCGCTACCGGCGTGAAGTATGGGCTGGATGCCACCAGCAACGTCGACGAAAAAGGCATCCTGCGCAACGGCCTGCCGGAGTACGACGGGCAGTACGTGTTCAAGGCGAACCCGCTGATTATCGAACTGCTGCGAAAGCGCGGGGCGCTACTGCACTCCGACAAGATGGAGCATTCGTATCCGCACTGCTGGCGCTGCCATAATCCGGTGATCTTCCGGGCGACCGAGCAGTGGTTCATCTCGATGGAAACGCCGATGCCGGACGGGAAATCGAAGGGGGTTGCAGAGAATGGCACGCTGCGCACGCGCACGCTCGCTGAAATCCAGAAGGTGAAATGGGATCCGGCATGGGGCGAGGAACGGCTGTCGAACATGATCCAGACGCGGCCCGACTGGTGCATCTCACGGCAGCGCGTGTGGGGAGTTCCGATCGCTGTGTTTCTGTGTGAGAGCTGCGGCAAGCCGTTGAATGAGCGGGCTATCAATCGGAAAGTGGTCGAGTTGTTTGCGAAGGCGGGAGCCGACTCCTGGTTCACGCCTGAGTCAGATGCGATTCTCCCGGCTGGAACAAAGTGCTCGCATTGCGGCGGCGCGAAGTTCGAAAAAGAGACCGACATCTTCGATGTGTGGCTTGAATCCGGGGCAAGTTATCTCGCGCTGGTCGATGATGAACCGGATTATCCGTGGCCTTCGGATCTTTACCTGGAGGGCGGCGACCAGTACCGCGGATGGTTTCAGTCTTCCCTGCTCTGCGCCATGGGAACGCATGCGACGCCGCCCTACAAAGGCGTGGTGACTCCGGGTTGGACGCTCGACGAAAAGGGTCAGGCCATGTCGAAGTCACGCGGCAATGACGTCGATCCGGTCGACATCGCCGGCCGGCTGGGAGGCGAAGTCGTGCGGCTGTGGGTGGCTTCGGTCGACTTCCGCGAGGATGTGGTTGGGTCCAAAACGCTGATGCAGCGCGTGGCCGAAAACTACCGCGAGATTCGCAACAAGCTGTTCAAGAATGCGCTGGGAAATCTTTATGATTTCAATCCGCAAGCCGATGCGGTGCCCTACGAAAATCTGGAAGCGCTCGACCAGTACATGCTGCGCCAGACATGGGCTCTGACGCGCGACGTTCTCAAATGGTATGACGAATTTGCGTTCCACAAGATCTACCATCGCGTGAATCATTTCTGCGTGGTGGATCTCAGCGCGTTCTATTTCGATCTTATTAAGGACCGGCTTTACACCTACGCTTCCAATTCGCCGGGACGGCGCTCGGCGCAGACCGCGGTGTGGCGCATCTGCGAGGCGATGACGCGACTGCTGGCGCCGATTCTGACCTTCACCTGCGAAGAGGTGTGGCAGCACTTGCCCAAGACCGCGCAACGGTCGGAGAGTGTGCACCTGGCCGAGTTTCCCGATGCCGGGGACGTGCTGGGAAGGACGTCTGCGCCAGAAGATGACCCAAAAGTGGCGCAGGATTGGACAACGCTGCTCGCTGTGCGCGAACACGCGATGAAGGCGCTCGAAGAAGAACGAAACAGCAAGCGGATCGGCAAGAGTTTGGAGGCTCAGCTCGTCATCACGGCCGCTGAGCCGTCCTATTCCGTTCTGAAGCGTTATGCCGATCAGCTTCGCTATCTGTTCATTGTTTCGGCGGTCACGCTGGCGCAAGGTTCGGGCAATGGGACAGGCGCCGTGCATGTGGAGGTGAAGAAGGCCGATGGCGTTAAGTGTGAACGGTGCTGGAATTATTCGACGCATGTCGGGGAAGATAAGGCGTATCCGACGGTGTGCGAACGCTGCAGCGCGGTGCTGAAGGAGTTGGAGGGCTAAGATTTCTTAGTGTCCTCAGCGGCCTTTCTTGGCGAGCTTCGCGCTTAAAGGCTTTTTTCGCCGCCGGCATAAAGACTTTAACCGCAAAGTTCCCCGAGGGTTCGCTAAGGACGCAAAGAAAGGCCGCTTACAATACAAACTTAATGTCTGCCAACCGCGCACGCGCTGCTCACTTCTTTCTCGCCGCACTCATCGTACTCATTGACCGCTGGACCAAGTGGCTCGTCGCCACACGCATCGCGCTTTACACGCACATTTCGATCATCCCAGGATTTTTCCGGCTTACCCACACGGAGAATACCGGGGCAGCTTTCAGCCTGTTTGCCGACTCGCCGATGCGCTGGAAGACGGCGCTGCTGATCGGGTTTTCTGTGGTGGCGATGGTGATTGTTTCAGTGCTCCTCTGGAAGCAACGCCAGGCGCTGGCGATGACTGGAATCGCGCTCTCGCTGATTCTGGGCGGGGCCGCGGGAAACCTCTGGGACCGCGTGCTCAGCGGGCGCGTCGTCGATTTTCTTCTGTTCTATGTGGGGCGGTACCAATGGCCCGTGTTCAACCTGGCGGATAGCGCCATCGTGGTCGGAGCCGGATTGCTGGTGCTGGAGATCCTGTTCACCTCGCCCAAAAGTGTCGGGCACGAGTCTTAGCCGGCCGCGGCCTCAGCACGATCCGGAACTTCAGCGCCTAAAGGCGGCCTGATAGTGCGGCATCTGCGGCACGCCCTTCGACAAGCTCAGGGCAGGCTATAAATGCGTGCCCTGAAACGAATCTCCCGCGTACAGCAGGCTAACGCAGATCCAACTGACCTGCCCCCACGTGAGCGTGCAGCCGGTACTTTCCCGGACCGCTATGGTCGAACGAGCGGAAGAGACCGCCCTTGTTGACATTGAAGGCGGACGCATCGAGTTCGCCGGTGCTGACCGAGGCATCGACATGCGAATATTCGTCCGGCTGCCCGACTTCCATGGTGAGCTGGCCGGCACTCAGTTCCACGTCCTTGTCTCCGGTCGCGCCCCATACATCCAGCTGTCCGGCAAACATGCGGACGTGAAGGCCGGAAGACCTGGGCACCTCGACCGTCAGTTGGAAGTTGTTGTGCGGACATCCGGTCACGCGCAATGCGGCGTCACTTCCGGAGATTTGCAGGCTGACTTTCACGCCTTCGATTGCCGGATGGTAGGAGACTCGCAGCACAGCGTCGTCGCGGCCAATCAGGGAGACTCCACTCGAACAAAGATGCATCCGAACCTGGCCATTGGGACCAAACTTTGCCTCCACGGGAGTCTTGCCGGTTTCTTCGATTCTCACGTCCTGGGCAGCGAGAAAAGCGGTGCTCAGGCTCAACGTGGCGAGCAGGATGGCATTTACGGGCACGGCTCTCATGGGCGCACCTCCACTGGGACGTCGGTCGTCCTGTATAAGTTACGCAGGTCGCACGATTATTGTTCCGTGGAGTTTTCTCACCTTACGGCGCGTAGACAGAAAAGTGTGTACAAGACCTCGTGCCGTTCCTAGGGAGGGACTCGTTACATTATCGTGACGGCTTGCCCGTGCCGCGCTTTCGCATCTCGCCCCTGCGGGGCTAGGATTATGCGGACGGCCGCGTATTCTTTCCCCGAGCAGCTCGTTTCTATCTGTTACAGCACTCGCTAGTGCTTCTGGAGATGACGGGATGTGGTCTTGCCAAAGAGAGTTTCGGCAACTTCTGTGAGCTTCCCCATGACCACATCGGAACACATTCCTACCAGGAAGCCGACAGCGTAGGCGTAAAGCCTGGGATCGGTGCCGGAACTGGCTTCAAACGTGACTCCAAGAAGGCCAGCCTGGATCACGGCATAGGCCGAGACCGAAAGAAATATTCCCATGAAAGGGGACGTCACCCGCCAGACAATCAGGTCGTGACGCCAAATGTGATTGGTGATGGCGCGGACATACCATTTCATGGCGAAGATCCAGCTACCGGCGATCCCGCCCAGGGCACAGCACAGAAACCGCTGGGACAGCTCGTGTTTCGAGAGGTCCATGCGCAGCAGGATGGCCGTCACAACCACGGCGAACGACAGTACACCACCGAGATAAATTCCTTCCCAACGGATTCGCCGCCACGCCTCAGGCGGATACGCGGTCCTCCAGTCGACTGCGCCTGAGACGGCTACCATGTCCTCAGAAGCCGAAGACGCAAGACCCATTGGTGGTGCAATTGACGCGGCCATAAACCCTCCTACTGCGGCCACTTCGTACCTCCGCGCTGCCCGCTTGCCAGCCAGGGGAGTAGCCACTCTACGTCGACATAGTGCGGCCTGGACGGTAAGCGTTTCAGTTTGCCCACGTCAAAAGTCGCTCAGGAGATCGGAAGAGTAGAGATAGAACAGGAGGGCTTGCTGGCCTGGCGGTCGCAGGTTATTCCGCTCGGGTAAACATGACTTCGGCTGGCTCGCAGGCCAGGTAGACCCACTGCAGGACCGCAGAAGGGCCACGCAGACCGCTACGGATTTCCCATCAGTTTGCACAAATCGACCGAGCGTGAAGCCGCGCTTCGCCCGTCGGACAGCCGAAGGCGGCTGTCCCCACATTGTCATTCCACTGACACGTTGGCGTTCCACTCAGATCGTCGTTCCACTTCAAGCTTCAGCCATCGATTTTCGCAGCCCGAAGTTGCTTGACCGCAGTCTCGGAACTGACCGGCGAATAGTACACCTCTTTGAAAGTATACGACCGGGCTCTGGAGCCCACGACCGGGAGAATTTCGATGTGCCAATGGTAGTCATCGTCGATGGTTTTCCAGTAGCCAAGATTCTTCGAGGGATGCAGAGTGCTGGGCGAAGTGTGCAGAACGAGATGGAAATCTTCGGTGATTGAGCGCACTCGTTGCAGCGTACGGCGCAGAAGCGCGGCCAGGTTCACCCGCAATCCCGGCCGGTTGAGTCCTGCCCGTTCAAAGGACGAATCGTGATAACGCGGCAAGATCCAGGCTTCGTAAGGAACTCGGGGAGCATACGGACACACAGCAAGGTAGTCACCGCGAGCCTCAATCACGCGCTGGGCCTGGCGCTCCTCCTGCTGGATGATGTCGCAAAAAACGCAGCGTTCCTTGCCGACAAAGTATTCTCGCCCAGCGCGCAACTCGTAAAGCACGCGGCGCGGCACGAACATGGTTGCTGTGATTTGTGAGGTGGGATGGCTAAATTCCTGTCCGGCATTCTTGCCGTAGTCCTTGAAGAGACTGACGTACTTGATGCGGGGATCGCGCTTGAGGTCGAGGATACGCTCGGCGGCCAGGCGGAGGAAGTGTGCGATTTCCTCATCGCTGGCGTTCCAGAGATGGCGGTCATGGCGGGGATTTTCTATCAGCACTTCATGCGCGCCCACGGAGTGCATGCGATCATAGATGCCATCGCCACGGCGGCCGGGTTCGCCTTCGATGTGATAAAGCGGCTTGGGATGCACGACCGAGCGAGCCGACCACGCTGCCCCGGGGGTGTTTGGAGTAACAGCAATTACCTGCAAGGGCGCCTTGGCGTCGACACAAAACGGGCATGGGGCCTCGACGCGCTGGCCCGCTTCGCCTGGGTCATCGCCGGTAATGACCCAGGAGCGTGTGATGGGATCCTTACGTAGTTCCATAGGGAAGGAGAACATTGGGAGAGAATCAGAGTCAACTGCGAACTCCGATTGTAGTCCCCACGAGGCCGATGTCCGCGGGAGATCCTTCGCTCCGCCTGAAAAGCGGCTCCGCTCAGGATGGTGCCCAGCTTTAGGCTGCTACTCCGTTTCCAGATCGCGCCACCACGAGGCGTCCAAGATGGCGCAGAAGAGTGCCCATTCGTTTGTTATAATCCGCCGAAGCCCGCCCGATGACCGAGCCGTCCACTCCGCTGATGCGGCAGTATGCCGCGGTCAAGAAGGAACATCCTACGGCGCTACTGTTTTTCCGCCTGGGCGATTTCTACGAACTGTTCTTCGATGACGCGATCGTGGCTGCGAAAGAGCTGCAGATCACGCTGACGTCGCGTAATAAGGAGAAAGGAATCGCGGTCCCCATGTGCGGCGTGCCCTATCACGCGGCGGAGGGGTATATCGGGAAACTGATTCGCAAGGGCTTCAAGGTCGCGATCTGTGAACAGATGGAGGACCCCCGCCTGGCCAAGAAATTGGTACGACGCGAAGTGACGCGCGTGGTCACGCCGGGGACGGCGGCGGATTCGTCGCTGGGGTCGGAGGAAAACAATTTTTTGGCGGCGCTGGCCGAGGTGGGCGATCGCGTGGGATTCGCGGCGCTGGATTTGTCGACTGGGGAGTTCCGGGCTACGGAGTTCGCGGGCGAAGGTGCGATGCGGCGGGTTCAGGAGGAACTCGAGCAACTCCGGCCTAAGGAATTGCTATATGGATCCGCGGCACCGCTGTTTGAGGGCGGAGGCAAAGAAGAACAGCCGAGCTTCGCTCGGCCGGACAGCCGGGGGCGGCTGTCCCCACATGATTCTTCTCCTCGACCGCGCGCGGCGGGGGCCAACTGCACGGAGACGGCCCTGGACGACTGGATTTTTGCGCCGGATCATGCAATTCCGCTGGTGGAGAATCATTTCGGTGTGTTGTCGCTCGAGGGGTTCGGGCTGGCGGGACGGCCGGCGGCGGCTTCGGCGGCGGGGGCGATCCTACATTACGTGCGATCGACGCAGCGTGGCTCGCTCGATCACGTGGATCGTATCGGCTGGTACGAGCGACAGAACTGCCTGGTGCTGGACGCGGTGACGGTGCGCAACCTGGAGATGATCGAACCGCTATTCGCCGGTGCGGATGCGGGCGTGACTCTGTTCCGCTCGATCGATTGCGCGGTCACCCCGATGGGCAAGCGGTTGCTGCGGGCGTGGTTACTGCGGCCGTCGCTGGACTTGAACGAAATCAATGCCCGGCTGGACGCGGTGGAGGCAGGAGTAAAGCACATTGTGGCTCGCGAGGAATTGCGCCGTGCGCTGGATGGTGTACTCGACCTGGAGCGGCTTCTTAGCCGGGTCACACTGGAGACTGCGAATCCTCGGGACGTGCTCGCTTTGGCTGCATCGCTGGGGAAAATTCCGGCGGTGAAGGCGGCCGTGGGACGGCTGGCTGCTGCTCGTATGCAAGTGCTCAACTCATCGCTCGATGAGTTGCACGATTTGCGCGAGCGCATCGAGAAGACGATCGTGTCCGAGCCGCCATTGAGTTTTGCTGATGGCGGCGTCATTGCTGCTGGAGTGGATCGCGACCTTGACGAACTGCGGGAGCTGTCGCGCAACAGCAAGCAGGTGCTGGCACAGATCGAGCAGCGGGAGCGTGGACGCACCGGCATCAGTTCGCTGAAGGTGAAGTTCAATTCGATTTTCGGATATTACATCGAGGTTTCGAAGGCCAATCTGCACCTGGTTCCGCAGGACTACGATCGCAAGCAGACGCTGGTGAATGCGGAGCGTTTCACCACTCCGGAGTTGAAGGAGTACGAGACCAAGATTCTTGATGCGCAGGAGAAGATTGTCGAGATCGAGCGACGATTGTTTACCGAACTGCGTACTGCAATCGCGGCCGAGGCCCGGCGAATCCGGCAGACTGCTCTGGCGCTGGCGGAAGTGGACGTGCTTGCTTCACTGGCACACATTGCGGCGCTGCGTAATTACTGCCGGCCACAGCTATTGGAGTCGAGTGCTGGTGGCGAACTGGAAATCATCGAAGGGCGGCATCCGGTAATCGAATTGCAGGAGATGGCCGGCGGCAGCGACCGTTTTGTGCCCAACGATCTGTATCTCAACGCGACCACGCATAACATACTGCTGCTGACCGGGCCAAATATGGGCGGCAAGTCGACTTATCTGCGGCAAACGGCCCTGACCGTCATCATGGCGCAGATGGGATCGTTCGTTCCGGCGCGCGTGGCGCGCCTGAGCGTGGTGGACCGAGTATTCACGCGCATTGGGGCCAGCGACAACCTGGCGCGCGGCCGCTCGACGTTTATGGTTGAGATGACCGAAACGGCGGCGATCCTGCACACGGCGACGGCGCGGTCGCTGATTTTATTGGACGAAGTTGGCCGAGGTACGGCCACGTATGACGGATTGGCGATCGCATGGGCGGCGGTCGAGTATCTGCACGCACGGGTGCGTGCCAAAACTTTGTTTGCTACGCACTACTTCGAGTTGACCGATTTGGCCGAGCAACTCACGGGAGTGAAGAATTATCACGTCTCCGTGAAAGAGACTGGTGGCGGGATTGTCTTTCTGCGTAAGGTCGAGCCAGGGGCCGCAGACCGCAGTTACGGGATCGAAGTGGCAAAGCTGGCAGGTTTGCCGAACGAAGTGGTCACGCGAGCTCGTGAGGTGTTGGCGGAGCACGAGTTTGCCGAGCAGCAAGCGACGGCGCACTTGTCGCCGGGTGCGGCTCCTCCGCCGACCCAGCTGACGATCTTCACGCCGCTATCGCAACCGGTCTTGGAAAAGCTGAGAGAACTGGATTTGAACCGGCTCACGCCGCTGGAAGCGCTGAATTTACTGGCGGAGTTGAAGAAGGAAATCTAACTACAAAAGGTTGCGGAGGATTGTCTGGCACAGGCTCCCTGGCAATTGTTGATTGTCGGCTTCGACGGCACCGAGATGACGCCGCGGCTCAGTTCCATGCTCACGCGGTTGCAGCCGGCGGGAGTGATTCTGTTCGCGCGGAACGTCCAGAGCGCGAAGCAGACTTGGAGGTTGCTGCACGAATGCCAGAAATGCGTTAGCACTCCGTTGTTTACCTGTGTTGACCTGGAGGGTGGGACCGTTGACCGCTTCCGCGACGCGCTCGGGGCCTCACCTTCGGCGGCGGAGGTGTTTGCATCGCGCGACCGCAGGCTTTATCGCAAGCATGGTGAGCTTATCGGCAAGAATTGCCGCGCGCTTGGATTTAACGTCGACTTCGCTCCGGTGCTCGATCTGGTGTTCGAGGCTTCTCGCAAAGTGATGAGTTCGCGGGTGGTGTCCGACGATCCTCGCGAGACTGTCGCCTATGCGCGCGCGTTCCTTGCCGGGCTGCGCTCGGCGAATGTGCTCGGATGCGGCAAGCATTTTCCGGGGCTCGGCGAAGGCAAGCTTGATAGCCACCAAGAATTGCCCGTCATCGACAAGCCGCTGAAGAGGCTGTGGGCAGAAGATCTGCTTCCCTACCGCACGCTGCGCCGGCAGCTGCCATTCGTGATGATTTCTCATGCGGCGTATCCGCTGGTTACCCGCGATCGGACGCCGGCGTCGCTGTCGAACATATGGATCACCGACATTCTGCGCAAGCGGATCGGATATCGAAATCTGATTGTGTCAGACGATCTCGAAATGGGCGGAGTGCTGGCGGCGGCTTCGGTGGGAGAAGCGGCCGTGGAGTTCATTCGTGCGGGTGGGGACTTGTGCCTGATCTGCCATCGCGAGGACCACGTCATGAACGCGTACGAAGAGCTAATAGAGTCTGCCGAGCGGGACCGGAGATTTGCGCGCCGCGTAGCGGAAGCGCGACGGCGCGTGCTGGCGTTCAAGAAAAAGCACGCGGACAAGAGTGTCCGCGCCACACGGGCTCCTTCAGACACAATGGTTGAGAGGCTAGCGCGGGAACTGTGGGAGTTCGGCGAGCAGGTGCGAATCGAGACACTTAATCGGCAGGAGCGCACGCGGCGGTCGCGCGCATGAGCAAGGGCGCGATGATCGTGGCCGGGGTGATGAGCGGGACGTCCGCCGACGGCATCAATGTGGCGCTGGTTAGGATCGGAGAGCAGGGCTCCCGCTCCGGGGCTAGTACTCGACGCAGTCGCGGACAGGAGTGTCCGCGCCACACGATCACATTGGTGGGGCATGCGGAATATTCTTATCCTCACAAAGTGCGGGCGACGGTTTTGGCTGCGATGAACGCAGCGTCTGCGCGGGTGGCGGATCTGGTGCGGCTTAATTTTCTTTTGGGTGAACTTTACGGCGAGGCTGTGCTGGCTACCCAGCGCAGGTTTCGATTGAAGGCGGATCTTATTGGCTGTCACGGGCAGACTTTGTATCACCAGGGTGAAGTGCAGCCTTTTTTAGGGAAGAAGATTGCCGCAACATGGCAGACGGGCGAGGCGGCGGTGATCGCGGCACGGGTTGGCGTGCCGGTGGTATCTGATTTTCGTCCGGCGGACATGGCAGTCGGCGGCAAAGGCGCGCCGCTGGTTCCGTACCTCGACTACTTGATGTTTCGCGACGCCAAGGTTGGCCGCATCGTGCAGAACATCGGCGGGATCGCCAATCTCACGGCGATTCCTGCGGGCGCGCGCGCGGAAGATGTCGTAGCTTTCGACACAGGTCCGGGCAACATGGTCATCGACGCTCTGACCGAAGCGCTGTTTCATCGGCCGTTTGATCGCGGAGGGAAGATCGCCGCGGCGGGGAGCGTGATTGAGCCGGTTCTCCGGCGCATGCTGGCAAGCAAGTTCCTCCGACAGAAACCTCCGAAGACCGCAGGGCGCGAGGAATTCGGCCGAGAATTTGTGCGCGAGTTCCTGCGCGGATGCGGACGAGCTCGCAAGCAGGATGTGGTGGCTACCGCCACGGCGCTGACGGCGCGGTCGATTACCGATGCGGTGCAGCGGTTTGTGATACCGAGGCCTGGTTCGCACTCGAACCATTCGTTTCGTGAAATGATAATTTCAGGCGGGGGATCACGGAATGCCACGCTGACCGGCATGCTGACCGAGTGCCTCACCCCGCTTGGCGTTCAAGTACGATTCTCGGATGACTTCGGGCTGCCATCGGAAGCCAAAGAGGCTGTCGCTTTTGCCCTGCTCGCTTACGAGACCTGGGACCGCCGGCCTTCGAACGTTCCTTCGGCCACGGGGGCGCTGCGACCGGCCATTTTGGGGAAGATTTCGTATGCGTAAGAAGGAGGTCGCGGACATCAGACTTCCGGCTTCAGATCGGAGCGACCGGGATCGAGGGCCAAACGGTGTTCGTGAAAGCTTCTGTCGTCCCCACGGGACTCGCACTGATTTCCAACCTTACTCAGGGCTTCCGCCCCTTCGACAAGCTCAGGGCAGACTCTGGGCTACATTATGCCGTCGGTTCGCGGCTGCGGCTACACGGAGCCCTGGCACCGCGATTTGCCTTATCACACTCTTTTTCCTGCTTTCCTGCTCCGCCGAACCTGACCCTAACACCCTGGTCATGCTCATCGAGACGAGCCCGACGAACCTTGACCCTCGCGTGGGTATCGACGCTTGGTCGGAGCGCATCGACAACCTGATCTTCGACGATTTGCTTTCGCGCGGCGATGATTTGAACGTGGCGCCGGGCTTGGCAGAACGATGGGAGATTCCTGATCCGCTCACTTATGTCTTCCATCTGCATCGTGGCGTGAAATTTCATGACAGGCGCCCGCTGACGGCGCGTGATGTGAAGTGGACCTTTGATTCTCTGCTGCAAGGCAAGATTCGCAGCACCAAGGCGGCAGTGTACAAGTTTGTGGATCGCATCGACGCACCCGACGATGCGACGGTCATTCTTCACATGAAGGAACAGGATGCGACGCTGCTCTGGAACCTGTCGGATGGCGCGATTGGCATCGTCCCCGTGGGCAGCGGGGATGAGATGACGCGGCATCCTATCGGCTCTGGCCCGTTCAAGTTCGTTAGTGCTGAGACTGACCGGGAGGTCGTACTCGAGCGCAACGACGACTACTGGGGAGAGAAGGCCAAACTCGCACGCGTGCGCTTTGCCGTGGTGCCCGACGAGACCACCGAGGCGCTCGAACTGCGCAAAGGCAGCGGTGACATCGCCATCAATTCGCTGACGCCCGATACCGTGCTCACGCTGGCGCGGGAGCCCAATCTTTCCGTCGACAGTGGACATGGGACACGATTTGCTTACCTTGGATTCAATCTCCGCGATCCGATCCTGAAAGATGTGCGGGTGCGGCAGGCAATTGCTTATGCGCTCGACCGGAGACCGATGATCGAGTATCTGTGGCGCGGGGAGGCTGAGCTTGCGCGCAGCGTGCTGCCGACGCAGAGTTGGGCCTACAACGGCAACGTGCGCGTCTACGATCATGATCCCGAAAAGGCGAAACAGTTGCTGGATGCTGCCGGATATCCGGCGATCAACGGGGTGCGCTTTCACATCACCATGAAAACTTCCACCGATGCGAATACACGGTTGATGGTGGCTGTGATGCAGCAGCAGTTGCGTGAGGTTGGAATCGCCCTTGATATTCGCAGTTTCGAATCGGCCACATTCTTCTCCGACGTGATTCACGGGGCATTTCAGATGTACGGGCTGCGCTGGATTGGGGGCAACGAGGATCCTGACATCTTTGAATATGCGTTTCACTCGTCGAAGTTCCCACCCAATGGAGCTAACCGTGGGTTCTATTCCAATCCTAAAGTAGACGCGCTCATCGATAAGGCAAGGCGCGAGATCGATCCGAACGCGCGTAAGCCCCTATATGCCGAGGTGCAGCGCATTCTCGCCGAGGATTTGCCTTACATCGATCTGTGGTATCTGGACAATGTTCTGGTGCATACACGGCGCGTGCGGAACCTGAAGTTGAATGCGGCGGGGAATTATGACTTTCTTCGCACCGCGGAACTTCTGCCGTGAGAGCAATTGACGACTGGATGCCGGAGTATCAAGTCAGCGCGCGCTATTCGATTCTGGTCGGCGGTTCCCCGGAGAAGACGGTTGCCGCCCTGAGGAAGGCCAGCTTCGCAGACCTGCCCATTGTTCGAGGACTGATGAGACTTCGCGGCTATCGAACGGGAGGGGGGAAGTCCGCTCCTGCGATGGAAGGACGACGCTTCGGGTCCTTTCTTGAACTCGTTGAAAATTCCCAGGAAGTTGTGCTCGGCATTGCCGGCCGGTTCTGGCGGCCTGACGGCGGAATTGTTCGCGACCTCACTGCGGAGGGATTTCGCGACTTTCGCCGCGAGGGCTATGCGAAAGCTGTCTGGAATTTCTACGTTTCACCTGTCAACGACGGCTCAGAGCTCAGCACCGAGACGCGAGTGCAAACCTTCGGGCGCGCGGCCACCGTGAAGTTCCAGCTCTACTGGGTCATGGTCGGACCGTTCTCTGGGTTGATGCGCAAGGCGGTGCTGCGCGAGGTCAAACGCATCGCAGAGCAAGTTGAGACGTGAAGGCCATGTCCGACTCAGACTCGCATCGGATATACCTCTGTGACTCCCTTTCCCGATTTCTTGATGCGGTCCGCCCGATCAAGCGCATAATGCAATTGGAAGCGGTTTCGCTGAAACTGTAGCTGCGCGGCCCTCAGGGGCTGAAGAGTGTGCGTGAGAACCAGGCAACATTGTACGAGGGAGGGAATTTCCGCCTGAGAATCGGCTGGCTGGGCTGAGCCCATCCGTGCCAGCCGGGTCAGGTTGAAGGAAATGGCCGCCAAGGTGAACTCCAGCGCCACCTGCTTCAATCCCCGCAACCGAAACCGCCTCATGCCACGCTGTTCTTTCAAGCTCCCCAGTACCGGTTCGACTAGCGCCTTGCGTTTCCCGTAGAGTGCTCGTCCCGCTGGAGAGCGCAGCTTCTGCCGCATGCGCCGCTGTCGGGGACTCAGCCGAGTCCGTGCACAGCGTTGTCCGGTGTTCAGTTCGCGCGCTAAATTCGAATCCGGCAGGTACACATCCAATCCCCGGGCTTCCAGTTGCTCCAGGTTGTCTAACGAGAAAAATCCCGCATCCGCCAAAACTTTCTCCGCTTTCGTTCCCATCTGCCGTTCCGCTTCTTCCACCAGCGGAATCAGACTGTCGTTATCGGCGGCGTTCTGCGTCACTCTTTGCCCCACGATCAGATGATCTTCATTGACCGCGATTTCCGCCGTGTAGCCCAGCGCAAAGCCGCCGCGCTCCCGCAAGAAGCGCGCCTCCGGGTCGGTGCGCGACATCTTTTTCAGCCCGCTCTTGCGCAGCTTCTCCAGCCGTCGCGGCATCTCCGCCAGGTGTTGCTGCAAGCCTTCCAACTTCAGATCCGTCCCCGCCCCTTCGTTCGGGTCCTCCCCATCACATTGCTTCTGCCACTTGCGGATCGCCCGCCGCAGCCGCGATCGCTCTTGCCGCAGCCGCCGTTCGGTCTCCAGCCGGTTACGCGACGCCGCCGCTTGAATCCGCGTCGAGTCAATCGCCACCTGCCCCAACCGTCCCAGCTTCAGCGTCCGCGCCATCTCCAGCACCTGCGTGAACACATCGTTCAACCCCCGCGCGTGCCGCCGCCGAAATGCGCTCAACGCCCAGTTGTCCGGCCGCGCCCCGCCCGCCAGATAGCGCAGCGCCAAATCTTCCCCGATCCGCTGCTCCAGCCGTCGCGCCGACGTGATCCCGACCGCATAGGCATACAGCCAGACCTTCAACATCAGGGCCGGATGGTACAGCACCCCGCCTTCCTCGCTGTACTCCTGCTCGAAACCGTTCAAGTCCAGATGCTCCACCGTGTGGTGAATGAAAAAGCAGAGATGATCTTCCCCCAGCTCCTGCTTCACGCTCGGCGGCAATAAATACGCTTGCTCGGGTGCATACGGCAGAAATCGTCCCATACTTCTCTTTCTGCACCATCTACCCCATAATTACAAGTCAGTTCTCACGCACACTCTTTAGCCCAGTATCCAGCACAACCGGCATGCGGCACGACTGGAAGTCGTGCCCTTCCCGGATGCCACTCTGGCGAAGTGGACACTGAAGCGGTGTCCGGTTGAGGATGCCCGTGAAAGTAGAGCCCCTTAGGTCGTCGGCCAGCACCATTGTGCTGGCGCTGTTCGTCTGTGAATTCTTGTGCGGCCTCGCTCCTTCTCAGCAGACTGAAACCGCGCCAGAAATTCCTTTACATTTCAAACTCGATATGGAAACTGCGGCGCGCTTGCTCCCGCAACTCACGGCTCAGAGCATTATTCCAGCCGGACCCTACGCGACGGGGCGCCTTGTTTTCGAGAGGTTGGTGGCGCAGGTTCAGGCACCGAAAACTGGTAAATTCGCCTGGGAATTGCGGATCGTCGAAGACGATCAACTCAACGCGTATTCTTCGCCCGATGGAACAGTTTATGTGGAAAGCGGCCTGGCGAAACTGGTGGGGCCGAGCTCCGGTCTGTGGGCGGCGATCCTGTCGCACGAGATCGCTCATGTCGTCCGGCGCGACTGGGCACGGCGCTATCTCTTCCAGAAATATCTTGAAAATGGCGGCGGCGCTACCATCGCTCTGGGCGATCCGAGTTTGCCTTCGGCCACGTGGTCGGACTCCGAGAAAACTTCCGCGGACTTTGGACGATTTTGCCGCCAGATGGAATTGGACGCCGACCGCGAGAGTCTGATGCTGATGGCCCGCGCCGGGTACCATCCCGACTTTGTGCCGGCACTACATCATCTGCTGCACGCGCACAGTTCGGGCGGAACGTCTGTGTCGCTTTACGCCATGCATCCCTGCTGGGAACAGCGGGATCGTGAGTTGAGCCGTGCGTATGACGCCGCCAGCATCGAATTCGCCCGGCGGTGGCGGGAGTGGTATTCGTCGCCGGGTGGGAATCCGCCCGTGCTGGTGTTTGCCGATGAGCCTACCGTCAAGAAAACCGGTTCCAGGGGGTGGGAGATCCAGATTCCCATGCGCTGCCAGAACCTGGTAGGCGCGGTGGAAGTTGTCCTGCACTCCAGAGCGACGATCGGCAAAACGGCGCGCCCTGATTACACACCGGATTTGTCGGGAGCAGGAAGTGAGCAGCGACAACTAACCGGCTGCACATCCCCCAAGACCACGATCACTTTCACTCTCGCCGACAGCCTTGACCGAGATCAGGCTGCAGAGCGCTGGACTGACGTCTATGTGGTCGATGCCTGGGGCGCCGTGCTGGCGCGTGCGGACCTACCAAAGCTGCGACATTAGCCGGTGTTGGACGGACGTCGCTTTTGATGTTGGTGTTTGCAGTAACTGCGAATCCCCACACTGTAAGATCAACACCAAAACCAACAGCAGCGGACAGGAGTGTCTGCTCCACAGGTGCGTGTTACCATCGAATTCGGCATTTCCAGACATGCGAATTCTCTTTATCGGCGACATTTTCGGGCGCCCGGGACGGACGATCGTCAAAGACCGTCTGCCGGGGATTGTTCGCGACCAGGCTATCGATCTGATCATCGCCAACGGTGAAAATTCCGCTGCAGGCTTTGGCATTACTCCGGCGCTGGCCGAGGAGTTGTTTGAACTCAATATCGACGTGATTACGACCGGCAACCACGTCTGGGACAAGCGCGAAATTATCGACTATTTTCAGATGATCGAGGGCAACGGCCACGGACCGGCGCGCCGGGTACTGCGTCCGGCAAACTACCCAGCAGACATGCCGGGATGGGGACTGTATGAGGGCTTCAAGGGGAAAGTTCCTTACGCCGTGATCAACCTGCAAGGGCGAGTGTTCATGGCGTCGAACGATGATCCGTTCCGCGTCGCCGATCAGCTTTTGAAGAAGGTGGAAGCGAAAGTGATCGTGGTGGACTTTCACGCGGAGGCGACTTCAGAGAAGATATCGCTGGGCTGGTATCTCGACGGGCGGGTTACGGCGGTCGTGGGGACGCACACCCATGTGCCGACGGCGGACGAGCGTGTGCTGCCGAACGGCACCGCCTACGTGACCGACGTGGGCATGACCGGTCCGTACGATGGCGTGATCGGGGTGAAGAAAGAGCTGGTCGTGGGGAAGTTCCTGAACGGGATGCCGGTGCGTTTCGAGCCGGCTACGGGCGATGTGCGGCTGTGCGCTGTAGTCATCGACTGCGCCGAGACAACCGGCAAGGCGCGCGAAATTGAACGGCTGATGCTGTCCTAGAGCAAGATGCTGGCAACGCCTTTCTGATGTTGTGGGCCAAGCGGAGGCTGCAAGGCAGCGCGACCGGAGCGTTCTTCCCAGGGGACCCACAGACTCGACTCGCTTGAACCCGAAGGTACGTGGACCTGTTGGCGTGAGTCGACATCGCGAAATCAAGTTAGAATCAGAAAAAACATGCGGCGGACAGCATTCCTTTTTCATGTGGCACTGCTGGCGGTGACGCTGGCCTTGCCGGCATTTGCGGGAGGTGATAATGCTTTGCCTCCTGCGCCGGTGTCGTGTAGCAGCGGAATTCCCGGCGGGGTCAACTGCATTGTTTCTAAGAAAGAAATGAAGGAAGCCCGCGAGGCGTTCGCCCGAGGTCGCAAACTGCAAGACCACAAGCGCCTGGATGAAGCGTTCACGCAGTTCAGTGAAGCAACGCGGTTAGTACCGCAAGATCTGCAGTTCCTGACCGCGCGCGAACTGGTCAAGGCGCAACTCGTCTTTGACCATGTCGAACGCGGCAACCTGCTGCTTGCGGAAAACTCGCGGCCACAGGCGGCCGCCGAATTTCGCACGGCCCTCGATCTCGACCCCGAGAACCAGTTTGCTCGGGAGAGGCTGGAAGAATCGACCCGCCAGTCGCTTCCGGCGCATCCCAGAGTTCTCCCCCAGCATTTGACAGACGTCGGGGAGATTCATCTCGAGCCGAGGAAGGATCTGGCCACGTTTCACTTTACCGGCGATGTTCGCGGATTGTTCACCGAACTGGCCACTGCCTACGGAGTCAGCGCGCAGTTTGACGATTCGGTACAGGCTCGCCAAGTGCGGTTCAATGTGGACGATGTAGACTTCTTCGCCGCGCTAAAGCTCGCGTGCCAGGTCAGCAAGGTGATGTGGGCCGCTCTTGATAGCCGACAGGTTCTGATCGCTGCCGATAACGTGGAAAACCACAGACAGTTCGACCGCATGTCGCTGCGAACGTTTGTACTGCCTCCGCATTCCACGCAGCAGGAGGCGACCGAAATGGTCAACACCCTGCGTACCATTTTCGACTTGCGCTTCATCCAGCCCGGGCACACCGCCGGCGTGGTTGAAGTGCGGGCGTCCCAACCGATCCTCGAAGCTTGCACAAGGCTCCTGACTCAACTCGACAACGACCGGCCACAGGTGATGCTCGATGTCCACGTCTTTCAGATCAGCCATCAGTTGACGCGAAACATAGGGGTGCACATCCCCAATACATTCAACCTCTACAACATTCCCGCGGCAGCGCTGGCCGGTCTGGCCGGACAGAATATTCAGCAGCTTATCAACCAACTGATCGCCTCCGGGGGGATCAACCAGGCTGGAAGCAGCTCGCTTGCCGGTCTTCTGGCGCAACTTACGGGCCAGCAGAGTTCCATCTTCAGCCAGCCCCTGGCCACCTTTGGAGGCGGGCTCACATTTATGGGCCTCAGCCTCGACCAGCTTGCCGCCGCTCTGTCGGTAAACGAATCCTGGACACGCGACCTCGAGCATATAACCATGCGAGCGAGCCAGGGAAACGACGCGACTTTTCACCTGGGCTCACGCTATCCAATTCTGAACGCTTCTTACGCGCCGATTTACAATTCGCCCCAGATCTCGCAAGTATTGGGCAATCAGTCGTATATTCCTCCCTTCCCTTCCGTCAGCTATGAAGACTTAGGGTTGAGCGTGAAGGCGAAGCCGACCGTCCATGGCGACGGCGCGGTTGGTCTGCAGCTCGAAATGCAGGTACGATCGCTCAGCGGGCAATCCAACAACGGCGTGCCGGTGATCTCGAACCGCGAGTATAAAGGCAGCATTAACCTGAAGGATGGCGAACCCGCGGTGGTGGCGGGACAAATCTCGCTTACCGATACGATATCTATGAGTGGTATTCCGGGCTTTGGATTTGTGCCCGGCCTCAACCAGGCCATGGTCAGCAATACCAAGCAAGAGGACGACGACGAACTCATGATCGTCATCACTCCGCATATTCTCGCCGAGATCAACCGGACGACACCGGAGATCTGGCTCAGCGAAAAGTAAAGAGTCCTCCCGGGACCCTCTGCCCCTCGACACTCCAAGGCTCCGCCGGACAGCCGAGGGCGGCTGTCGCCACATCACAGCTCTTACTTGCCCTGCTTCGCCGCGAACTCCACCAGGCTCTTGTAGACCTCTGAAGCGTGGGCGTCGAAGCTTCCGATTTTGCGTCCATTGATGAAGAGCGTTGGCGTGCCGGTTACGTCTACAGATTTACCCAGCGCAATCGAGGCGTCCACGTGCGCTTTGGTTTCAGGCTTGGCGGCGCAGGCGGCGATTTCCGATCCCTTCAGCCCTACGCCGTCGGCAATCGCGGCTAGCTTCTCGTCGACATTCTCGGCGGTGATGTCGGACTGGGTCTCATAGGTCTTCGAGATGAACTTCCAGAAGGCGTCGTTCGACGCCCGGCCGACGCAATCGGCATAGGCTGCGCCCTTGGCGGCCCAGTTGTGCATCTCGAGGGGAAAATTCTGAAACACGAAGCGCGCATTGGGTTCGGCGGCGACCAGGCCTTCGATGGTAGGCTGGGCCGCCTTGCAGGCCGGACACTGTAGGTCGCCGAACTCCACGATCGTGACTGGGGAATCTTTAGGGCCGCGCTCGGGACCGGTGATTCCCTTCTCCAAAGTCTTTTTCGCCGGATCAAACGGCTTGGCGCCGAATGGAATGATGTCGCCGGTCACGGCGTGCTCTCCGTCAGGAGTGACGTAGAAACGGCTCACCTGCTGGCCTTGCTTATTGGCGATCACCACCGTGACCTCGGCCAACCCTCCGGCACCGGCCGGACGGATGGTCGCGATTTTCCACGTGAGGTCCGGCTGATAGCCCAAGGACTGCTGCAGGAACGAGTCGACCGTCGCTTCCGAGGGAAGATTTACGGCCGGGTCGGACTTATCGGTAGTCTTCTCCGCCGGCTTCGCGGGCGCGGCTTGGGTCTGCGCTAACAGGCTGCCAGACAGTACGAGAATACAGATCGAGACGAGAAAACTACGCATGGGTTCCTTTCGTTCTTGGGGTCTGTGGCTCCGGGGTGATGTTGTTCAAACCTCGTTCTTCGCAGCAATGGGAAATCGCCGGCCGTATCCGAAGGCCTTGGGGGAAATCTTGATTCCGGGAGCGGCCTGCTGACGCTTGTATTCGGCGCGATCTACCAAGCGAATCACGCTCCGGACAGTTTCAATGTCGAAGCCGCGATCGGTTGCAATCCGATCCGCGGAGTGAGCGTCTTCCACGTAGTCTTCCAGTACCGCGTCCAGCACTTCGTAGGGCGGCAGTGAGTCGCTGTCCTTCTGGTTGGGACGCAACTCCGCTGACGGCGGCTTTTCCAAGGTTGCTTGCGGAATGACGGCGCGCCGCGAATTCACATACTCGCTAAGGCGATATACCAGCGTTTTAGGAACGTCTGAGATAACCGCGAGGCCGCCTACCATGTCTCCATAGAGTGTACAGTAGCCAACGCCCAACTCGCTCTTGTTGCCGGTGGAGAGCACGATGGCGCCGAACTTGTTCGAGAGCGCCATCAGCAGGGTGCCGCGAGCGCGCGATTGGATGTTTTCTTCCGTCACGTCTTCTTTTAGTCCAGCGAAGACGGGCTGCAAGGTCTGGCGATACGCGTCGTAGGCGGCATTGATCGAAAGCAATTCAAAGCGAATGCCAAGGTTTTGGGCGAGGGCTCGAGCGTCGTCGATTGAGCCCTTGGACGAGTACGGCCCCGGCATGCCGACTCCGATCACGTTCTCCGGCCCGACAGCATCGGCCGCGATGACCGCTGTGAGCGCAGAATCGATGCCGCCGCTGAGTGCGATGATTGCTTTCTGAAATCCGCATTTGTGCATGTAGTCGCGGGTGCCCAGCACCAGGGCGGAACACGCGCTGGCTTCGTCTCCGTAGATTTGTTCGTGCATCTCGCCGGAGAGGTCATTGGAATCGAAGTAGACCAGATCCTCCTCGAATGACCGGCCCTGCGCGATGACTTTTCCTTCGCGATTGAGCACCAGGCTGGAGCCGTCGAATAACAGGCTATCGTTGCCGCCCACCTGGTTGACCATGGCGACAGGAGCCTTATGCTGCCGGGCGATGCTGGACAGCATCTCGCAGCGAAACTCGCGCTTGCCGATCCAGAATGGAGAAGCGGAAATGTTGAGCACGAAGTTCCCGCCGGCCCGGATCAAAGACTCGACCGGATCAACCGTATACAGCCGCTTCTTCCAGAACTGTTTGTCGTTCCAAGCATCCTCACAAATCGTTAGCGCCATCTGCTTACCACAAAACGGAAATAGTTGCTGGCTGCGGGCGGGAGCGAAGTTTCGCATCTCGTCGAAGACGTCGTAGGTGGGAAGCAGCATTTTCGATTGGATGAAGGTGAGTTTGCCCTCCATGAGTAGCGCGGCAGAATTCATAACTGACTTGCCGGCGTCCGAGTGGGCAGGGGTAACGAGCCCGCAGATGACGGCGATGCCCTTCGTCTCGCCCGCGATCCGCTCCACCGAGTCGCGGTTTCGGGCTACGAATGCCGGTCGCTCGACCAGATCGCGAGGTGGGTAACCGCATACTGACAACTCCGGAAAAAGAATCAGTCCGGCGCCAGCGGCTTGGGCGCGCCGGGAGAAATCGACAATCTTTGCGGCGTTACCGGAGAAATCTCCGACGGTGGGATTGATCTGGCCCAGTGCTATCTTCACCCTTCCAGTGTAAAGCGGTGGACGGTGCAGGCCAAGTGATGGCGGGAGGCCGAAGCCGCTCCGGCCGGCACCGGCTTGAGAGGTCGCTCTCCTGGGGATTGTTGCGTTTTATATTCGCCTAATCACGATTTGGAGCTGGCCCGGAATGAGGCAAAATTCCCAAGCGCCAAAAACCAAGAAAAGGCGTAACATTATCGATTTGGTAGATAAATAAACGAGGCCACGTCGCCCCTGCATATGAACCAAAAAAACGTTCTCCTATTCGCTCTTCCCTTCTTCGTTCTCACCTTCTCTCTAACTCAATCCAGCGCGCAATCCGATAACAAGGCTCATCCCTGGATGAATCCCAAGTTGTCGCCCGACGAGCGTGCCTCCATGGTAGTGAAGCAGATGACGCTCGACGAAAAAATCTCGCTGCTGCACGGCACCGGCATGGAGGGCCTCAGTCCAATGAGCCCGCTGGCGGCGCAATCGAACGGCGGCGCCGGATACGTTGTGGGCATCCCACGCCTGGGCATCCCCGGCATCCAGATGTCAGACGCCGCCTATGGCGTGCGGATGAGCGGGGTGAATGGGCGCTATTCAACCGCGTTGCCGTCGGACGTGGCGGGCGCCGCAAGCTGGGACCTCGGCGCGGCCTACGAATACGGAGCCCTTATCGGCCGAGAACTGCGCGCCCAGGGTTACAACATGTCGCTGGGCGGCGGCGTCAATCTGACGCGCGAGCCGCGCGATGGGCGGACCTTCGAATACATGGGCGAAGATCCCGTGCTGGCGGGAAAGATGGTCGGCTCCGCCATCAAGGGTTTGCAGGCGCAGCATGTTCTTGGCGATATCAAGCATTACGCCCTCAACGATCAGGAGAGCGGGCGCAATGCAGTGAACGTGAACATCGACGAGCGCTCGGCGCGCGAAAGCGATCTACTGGCGTTTGAGATTGGGATCGAAGAGTCAGACGTGGCGGCTGTGATGTGCTCCTACAACCGCGTCAACGGCGATTATGCCTGCGAGAACAAGTACTTGCTTACCGATGTCCTGAAGCAAGACTGGAACTTCAAAGGATTCGTGCTCACGGACTGGGGCGGGGCGCACAGCGTTGCGAAAGCATCCGCGGCCGGGCTCGACCACGAGGAACCCGGCTGGATTTTCTATGGTGAAGAGCTAAAGAAGGCGGTGCAGTCGGGGAAGGTGCCGCAAGCGGAACTAGATGATCACGTGCGCCGAATTTTGCGCTCGATGTTTGCCACGGGCGTGATTGACGATCCGCCAGAAAAGAGCGTGGTGGACGTAATCGGCGATCTAAAAATCGCGCAGAGGATTGCGGAACAAGGCACGGTTCTGCTCAAGAACGAAGGTGCCCTGCTTCCGCTGGATGCCGGCAAGCTGCACAGCATTGCCGTCATCGGTCCACATTCGGATGTAGGAATGATTTCGGGAGGAGGCTCGGCGCAGGTCGACCCGCCGGGCGGGAATGCGATTCTTCCGCCGGGCAAAGGACAGACCCGCTGGCTGGAGCCGGTCTGGTTCCCCACCTCACCGCTGAAAGCAATTCGAACTAAAGTTCCTGCAGCGAACGTTCAGTTCGACTCTGGCGCCGATCCCGCGACGGCCGCGAATGTGGCTAAGAACGCCGACGTGGCCGTCGTTTTTGCTTATCAGTGGGAGAGCGAAGGGATGGACCTCGACAATCTTTCGCTGCCCGAGCATCAGGATGATCTGATTGCGAAGGTGGCGGCGGCGAATCCGCACACCATCGTCGTGCTTGAGACCGGCGGGCCTGTGACCATGCCCTGGGTGGGACAGGTAGGCTCGATTCTGGAAGCGTGGTTTGCCGGAAGCAGCGGTGCTGATGCAGTGGCGAACCTGCTGTTTGGCGAAGTTAATCCTTCCGCCAAGCTGCCACTCACGTTCCCCAGGAGCGAAGCGGACCTGCCTCATCCCACGGTGGTCAAGCCACCGCAGGAGTCAATTCCGGATGATTCGAAGCCCGAGGTATGGAAGCAGATCGCAGTTGGGCTGGCGCCGTTTCAGGTCGCGTACGACGAAGGTGTGAAGGTCGGTTACAAGTGGTATGACGCGGAGAACAAACCCGTTCTTTTCCCCTTTGGATATGGACTCTCGTACACAACCTACTCGTACTCGAATCTCAAGCTGACTTCGGGAAAGAATCCACGCGTGACGTTTACAGTCACGAACTCGGGCAACTGTGCTGGAGCCGAAGTCGCCGAAGTCTACGCTTCCCTGCCCGCGGCAGCTTCGGAGCCACCCAAGCGACTGGTGGGCTGGAGCAAAGTGAAGCTCAATCCGGGAGAGAGTAAGGAAGTGGCAGTGGAGGTGGACGCAAGGTATCTTTCGATTTTCAATGTCGAAAAGAACGGCTGGCAGTTGATTCCGGGCGAATACACATTTCTGGTCGGTGGCTCGTCGCAGGACCTGCCGCTGAAGGACACGGTTAGTGTGAAATAGTCTGTGAGGTCATTGGTTAGGCGGATGAACTGTTTAAGAACGACTGCCGTGCGCGAGCCGCGGTCTCAAACGCTTCTCTCCGGGTAACGAGGAAGTATAACTGTGCGACGAGAAAGATCGTACCCACAGAGGCTCCGACGACGATGAATGACGTGAGGTCGAATCGGAAGGCGGACTGACCTTGCCATGCCTGCATCCACGGGAACATTGCCCGTTGGTGCTCAACTAGAGAGAGCGTGCGAGCGCGTCCTCCGGGTGCAAGAAAGAAGACAGCAGAGTTCACGAACGCAAACAGGAAATATCCCACTCCTACCTGAAGGGCCAGCGGCTTCAGGCGCAGTAGCCCAACCCCGATGTATAAGAGTAGACATCCGACAACGACATAGTACAGGTCCGCTGACCACCCCTCCAGAACCTTGGTAAAAAGAACGGCGGGAGTGTGCAGCACGAGTGTCATTGGCACGAAGGGACAACCGATCAAGAGTAACCAAGCGATAATCGTGACGCTTATTGGCCCTCTGGGGCTATTTTTTCCTGCTGCTGCCATCGAAACCGGCTGAGCTTCGATCGCATATACCGATGGTGGTTGAGCCGCAACGATCGTCTCCGATACAGGAACAAACTGCTGTCTGACCCTGGAACGGGTGAAGAACAACAGCCACCAGACGCCAATTCCAAGCTGTGCTGAGCCGAGCACTCCCATGGAAACACGCACAACAGTCATCACAGAATTGTCCGCGGCCTCACTCGGGACGGGCATAAATGAAAACAGGATCGAGCCCAGGAGCGGACCAATGCTCATCAGAATCAGCAGAACCGAGAACACAATCGTCGAAACGCGTGCCCAGTTCTTCAGGCGGAGCAAACCAATACTCGTAAGAATTCCCCATACCGCTGGGAGTATATAAACCAGGGAAGCAGCAAGGAGCATCGCTTTGAAAAACGCTGGCGAGGCAGGAAACTCTCGCTGAGCAGGCAGAGGTGCCACGACGGCGAAAACGGCTGTTAGTATCCCCATCAATAGCGCCAGAAGTGATCCCAGAAGGGTAAATACGGCAATCACCGTGACGCCGAGGGAGCGCTTCATGGCAGAGCCTCCAGACCCGAGAAGTTGAGTTCGCAGAGTTTAGTCGTCCCCGGATGGAAATGCTGTGTGCTTGGTCACAGGCATCGGGGTGTCGCCTTTTTGATCGCGCCAGAGCACTCTGTTCAGGCGGGCCGCGCCGGCGGCGTCGGGGCGCGAGAAATCCATTTTCGAGGAAATCTGTGCGCCGGGCGCTTCGCGTCTATTCCTCTCGTAGATCAGACCGTTCTTGAGGTTGCGGTAGTCGGCCTTGTACGCGGGCTGGTCTCCCTTGCCAGAAAACATCTGCGTCATGACTGGGGCGTACGCGTCGTTCTGATTCATGGGCGGAAGACCGAGCAGCATCTCCAGGGTGTGGATCATGTTCACCGTGGTATAGAAGCGGTGCTCGATGTAGGGCTGCGCCGAAGATCCGGGTGAATACTTGCTGATGACTAAGGCAATCGAGCGATGTGCGTCGACGTGATCGGCGCCGTCTTGCGCGTCGTCTTCGAGCACCAGGATCGCAGTGTCATCCCAGTAAGGACTATGCGAAACCGCGTCAACCACGCGGCCCAGAGCCAGGTCGTTGTCGGCCACTGAGGCTGCTGGGCGCGGCCGTTCGGGGCGCGTGCCTCCCGTATGGTCGTCGGGCAGATACAGCAGGACGAACGACGGCATTTCGAAGTCCGGGCCCTCGTGCGCGTCGCGGGCGCGAACGTAGGCGCCGAATTCGTTGAGAAACTCGTCGGCGCGCAGTTGATCGGGGTAGTCCGTATTGAAATCCGGATAGAGCGGGTCGAAGTGGTCGCGCAGCGCGGCCTTCGACGGCTTGACTCCGCCAAACAGCGGCACCGCCCACGGCCACGGACTCGCGCTGCCATGCGGGTCGCCTACGTTCGGCGCGAGAGGATCACCCTGATTCACCTCAGTGCGCGGACACCTTTCGTTGTGCCCCAACGGCGGTCCTTGCTTCGGGCTGGCGTCTGCCTGGTACCCGTTGCACCACTCGGCGTTCACGAATTCGCCGTAATCGCGATAGGAAACGTGATTGCGGGCGAGGTTGTCCCACAGGAAACCAGTTCCGGGATCGTCCACGTCGGGCTGGTTGTGTTCGAGCGGATATTCTTCGGCCACCTTGCCCTGAAAGTCGTAAGTGCGTTCCTTACCGCGGTAGGCGATCTGCCAGGTCTTCTCGTTGTAGTCGGAGGTGATGGCGGCAGTGGACCACACGTGGCCGTCACCGGAGACTTCGCCGCTGTCATAGAAATTGTCGAGCACACCAAACTGCAGGGCAAGTTTGTGCTCGTTGGGCGTGATGTCGGCGCCGTACATGTTGAGCGAAGGATCGGCGTCCCCGACTTTCAGGTCGCCGAGAATCTGGTCGAAGGTGCGGTTTTCCTTCAGGACGTAGATCACGTGCTTGATGGGATTCTGGCCGCTGGCGAAGGAAATTGTGCCGGGATCGGTGTGAAACAGGTTGTCGTGCTCGACTACTTGAGTGAGTTGGGGAAGCTTTTCGATTGTCGATGGGATGTTCAGGCGCGCGATCGACCCTTTGAGCAGCGTGGGGATGTAGGGATGCGATTTGTGCTTGGTCTCGTAGACAGTCTTGCCCATGACTTTGTTGGGCCCGGCGCCTTCGCCCTTGGCGGTAGCGATGAGAAGGTCGTCGCCGTGAACGGCGAGTGCGCTAGGGTACCAGTCGGTGGGGATGAAACCCATCACTGGGAACGGGCCAGTTGAGGCTACGAACCCACTAAGGCCAGTCTTGGAAACGAGGCTCTTCCACCCATTGAGTTGTTCCGAGGTGTCCACAACGGCAACCGCATTCATCGACGAGTCAGCGACGAACAGGCGTTTGCCGTCGCGCGAACAGGCAAGTGCGCTCGGGCAGGTGCCACGGCCCAATTTCGGTCTATCTACTAGGGCAATGGTAGAAAAATGCACCTCCGGGGGGACATCCAAAGTCGATATAGCGACAGCGAGGTCAGCATTCGATAGCGCCACGTACAACGTTCTTTCATCTGGACTCAGACACATCGCCGTCGGATGCGAGCCCGGAGCAAGCGGATCCCCTGGCTGCTGCAGCTTGATCCAACGCGCAACCTTGCCGCTGGCCAAATCCAACTCCACCACCTGCGACGCGTTCCACAAGCTGCACCAGGCCCGCCGACCGTCGCGCGTGGCGACGCAGGTGTAAGGGAACGATGACGGCACCAGATCGCTGGTGCTCAGGTCGAAGGTCTGCAGGGTCTTCCCGGTTGAGGGATCGAGCAGGATCGCGTTGTCGGACAGATTATTCGCGATCAGCAGTTTGTCATGGCCGCCGTCGGAGACAACGGCAATGCCCGCGGGATACGAGATCGCCATGTGCGGGGGCGCCTTCAATCCGACGGCCAGTTTCTTGCCGATCTGCAGCGCTTGCAGAGGAATCGGAAGAAACTTCTCCGGCGTGACCTTGCTTTCCGAAAACCGATACACCGCGATGCCATTTCCTGTGTCGCCTGGCCTCGCACCCGTCGGGTCGGTTAGTGATCCCACCGAAGCGTACAGATGTTTGCCGTCTGAACTGAACGCCAGCCCTAGAAAGTAGCTCTGATGCGCCTCATCGCCGAGCCGCTGGTCGGGATATTCGACGATCTGATTCGTTTTGAGATCGAGCACCGAGATCGACTGATGAGCCAGCGTCTCTTGTGTGCCGTAGCCGTCGTTCAATAAGGCGGCGTAGCGGCCATCCGGGCTCACGACCATGGTCGCGGGAAAGCTGTTGGTGCTGCCGATACGCCCCGGCGGCGGGACCGTTAGCATTTTGCTGGTGGGGAGCATGATGGGTGGACGATCGCCAGACGGTTCCTGAGCCATAGCGAGGCCCGCGGCGGCGAGCAGAAAGGCAAAGCAGATTCCTCGCTTCGCTCGGAATGATAAGGCTTCTTTCTTTGGCTCAAGTGAAGAGGGTTCTCGGAATGACAGGGGCTGGGTGTGCAGGAAACGAAGAATCACGGCGCCTCCGCGGAGACTGAGTCAGAAATGAAAGAGTGATAAGCGAAATTCAATCCGGCGTGGGCGGTCAAAACTGCTAGAACGAAGGCGGAATCCCTGTCGAGCTTCGCTCGACCGGACAGCCGAGGGCGGCAGTCCCCACATTTTTTCTACAATGCCGATGTTCTACAGTCCCGAGGCCTTTGATGTGGGCCGTTCTGATTCCCTACTCTCAGTTTCCTCGGGGTGGACGTTATGGCGTACGTCGGAGCCCTGCACCCAGAAGATGACATCTTCGGCTATGTTGGTGGCGTGATCGGCAACCCGCTCGAGATTGCGCGCTACCAGCAACGCATCCAGGGCCTGGCGCACGACATCGGGCCGTTCGTTCATGGTCTTGACGAGTTGAATGAAGGCGTCGTCGCGCATGCGATCGATAACATTGTCCATTTCAAGCACGGCCTGAGCGAGTTCAACCTTGCCTTCAATAAAGGACTCGAGCGACCGGCGTACCATGGCACTTACGGCGGTACCCATGCGCGCAATGTCCACCGGCAAGTCGGCCGGTGGAAGCTCTACCATATCCATGACGCGTTCGGCGATGTTCACCGCCTGATCGCCGACGCGTTCGAGATCAGAATTGATCTTGGTGACGGCCAGAATGAAGCGCAGGTCCACCGCCATGGGCTGCTGCATGGCGAGCAAATCGAACGCGGCTTCGTCGATGTCGCGCTCGGCCGTATTGATAAGGCTTTCGCCTTCGAGCACCATCTGGCAGCGCGTGAGATCGCGCTCTACGTAAGCCTGGCGAGCGCGATCCACCGCCTGCTCCGCCAGCCCTCCCATGCGAAGCAACCGTTGCCGCAGATCATCGAGCCCTTGCTGAAAACGCGTGCGCATTATCCGAACCTTCCTATCCGAATCTGCCGGTGATGTAGTCTTCGGTCTTCTTGTCCGACGGCTTGGTGAAAATCTTTTCCGTCTTGTCGAACTCAATCATCTTGCCCAGCAGGAAGAAGCCGGTAAACTCAGCCACGCGGGCCGCCTGCTGCATATTGTGCGTCACAATTACGATGGTATACCGCTCTTTAAGCTGAAAGATCAACTCTTCAATTTTTCCGGTAGAGATGGGGTCGAGCGCCGAGCAGGGCTCGTCCATCAGCAGAACCTCGGGTTCAACCGCCAGGGCCCGCGCAATGCACAGTCTCTGTTGTTGGCCGCCGGACAGGCTGGCGCCTGATTTCTTGTGCAGATGATCCTTGGCCTCTTCCCACAGCGCCGAAACTTCCAGCGAACGCCGCACGATTTCATCCAGCTTGCGCCGGTCGCGAAATCCATTCAGCTTCAGACCCGATGCCACATTGTCATAAATCGACATGGTGGGGAATGGGTTCGGCTTCTGAAACACCATGCCCACGCGGCGGCGGAGTTGCGTTGGGGAGGTCCCATTGTAGGCATCGATTTCGCCGATGCGGACCCGGCCCGCCACGCGCGCTTCCGGAATCGTCTCGTGCATCCGATTCAGGCAGCGGATGAAGGTCGACTTTCCGCATCCCGAAGGACCAATCAACGCCGTGGCATGGTTGGCCGCGACCTTAAGATTAATGTCGTACAGCGCTTGGCCTTTGCCATACCAGGCATTCAAGTTTTCGACGGTGATTCCAACGCCCATAAATTATGCCGTTCCAAAACTGCCACGCCGCACTGCATACCGAACGGCGGCGATGGCGCTGACAATCAGAATGATGAGCACCAGCGAGCCCGCCCATGCCTGGCGGTGCCAGTCGTCATAGGGCGAATTCGCGTAGACGTAAATCTGCAACGGCAGGGCGGCGGTTGGCTGATCCGTCCGCAAGTTCCAGTACTGATTGCCAAAGGCGGTGAACAGCAACGGCGCCGTCTCGCCCGCCACTCGGGCAAAAGCCAGCATGATGCCCGTAATCACCCCAGAGGTCGCCGTACGCAGTGTAATTGAAAGCGTCGTCCTCCAGCGCGGGACACCGAGTCCGTACGCCGCTTCGCGCAAGGCCTGGGGCACCAGCAGGAGCATCTCCTCGGTGGTGCGAGAGATGGTCGGAACCATCATGATGGCCAGTGCGACTCCGCCGGCGAGCGCAGAGAAGTGCTTCTGATACAGCACCACGATCGCGTAGGCAACGATGCCGATCACGATCGAAGGCACGCCATTGAGCACGTCGGCGGTGAACCGAATTGCTTTGCCAAAGCTATTGCGCCCGAATTCAGCGAGGTAAATTCCCGCTCCCACGCCAAACGGAACCCCGATCAAGCTGGCGATCCCGAGAATTAATATCGATCCAATGATGGCGTTCGCCATGCCGCCACCCTCTTCACCCACCGGTCTCGGCGTCTGCGTAAAGAACGCCCAGTTCATTGAGCCAACGCCGCGATAGACAAGATAACCGAAGATGGCCACCAATGGAACCAGCACTATGACCACGGTGAGGACTGCCACGCCGCTCATGACGTGGTCCGTGACGCGCCTCCGCAAGGAGATGGGTGGCACAGTGGTGGGAGTGGTCATCGCGACGTTTTCAGACATTGCCCCTCGCAGGCTGGCCCCGGGTCACGGTCCACACCAGCAATTGCGCCAGCGCATTTACAATAACCGTTACAAAAAAGAGCGCCAATCCGATCTCCACCAACGCAGAAAGATAAACATCGCCGGTCGCCTCGGTGAACTCGTTGGCCAGAACGCTGGCCATGGTATAACCAGGGGCAAACAAGGACTTGGCAATTTCGGGGCGGTTCCCGATCACCATGGTGACCGCCATGGTCTCGCCCAAGGCACGGCCAAGGCCCAGAATAATCGCGCCCACGATTCCGGCGCGCGCGTTGCGTAGCACGCCAATCCAGATCATCTCCCACCGCGTAGCACCAAGGGCCAGCGCGGCTTCCCGCTGATGCTGCGGCACAACCATCAGCACCTCGCGGGTAATCGAAGAAATGATAGGGATGATCATGATCGCCAGTATGATTCCGGCAGCCAGCATTGAATAACCGAAGGGAGGCCCATCAAAAAAATGCGTCCAGCCCAAAGTCTTCTGCAGGAAAGGCTGAACGTACTGGCTCAAGATCGGGACCAGCACGAAGATCGCCCATAGTCCGTAGATCACGCTGGGAATAGCGGCTAGAAGCTCTACGAAAAAAGACAGTGGCGCGCGGAATGCTTTCGGACACATCTCGGTGGTGAAGACGGCTACGCCCACTGCTAATGGCACGGCCATGATCAACGCAAGAAATGAGGAAACGAGAGTTCCGTAAATGAAAGGCAGGGCGCCAAAGTGCTCATTCACCGGATCCCAGTCGCTGGCCGCAAAGAACTTGAGGCCAAACGCGTGCCACGACAGGCCAGATCGCAACATGAGTTCATAGATGATAAGCCCCAGCACGCCCAGGACGGCCAGTCCGCAAGCGGTCATGGCCCACTTGAAGATGCGGTCGGGAACTTCACCGCTGCTGGTGCGCAGAAGCGGCGCCGGTTGCGCTGGCACCGATGTAACCTTCGTCTCTTCAACGGGTTGTGGACCAGGCATATCAGGCCGTGGTAATGCAGGATTGGCCATTCGGCTCAAAACTAGCAGAGGCTTGTTACAAAAGTGTTAAAATCCGCCAGCTTTTTCGCGGCTTCTTCTGCAGAAGCGGTGATTCACTCGCTCGCGCCGACGGTGGGTACTGAAGCAGTGCAAAACATCGCGCTGTTGGGCAGTGAGGCAAAGCCACAATTCGAGCAGCGCGCCGATGGTCTGCATGTGCAACTGCCGGGCCAACCCCCAGCCAAATATGCCTATGCGCTCCGTGTGACGTTTGGCGGGGCACATTAGGACCACGACACCCACGTTTCTTGGCCCCGATTGTGGTGTACGTTTGTACGGTTGAGGATGCCTGACCGTACTGATGATCTTGGGTGATCAGAGGAGAACGAATGACACAACATGATTCGCGCTTCAAGTATGCGCTTCTTATTGCTCTGGCAGTGATAGGTCTGGCGTTAAGTTCACCGCTGGCAGCTGCGCAGAAGGTGGAATTGTCCGTTGATGTTTCCAAAGCTGGTGCAAAGATCGACCGCAACATTTTCGGCCAGTTTGCCGAACATCTCGGCCACGGCATTTACGACGGCATCTGGGTCGGTCCCGATTCCACGATCCCTAATACCCGCGGCATCCGCAACGACGTTGTTACCGCGCTTAAGGCGCTGAAGGTTCCGAATGTGCGCTGGCCCGGCGGCTGCTTCGCCGACGAATACCATTGGCGCAACGGCATCGGCCCTCAGCGAGCGGTAACGCTGAATCCCAACTGGGGCGGCGTGATCGAGCCCAACACCTTCGGAACGCACGAATTCATGGACTTCCTCGAGCAGATTGGCGCCGAGGCGTACATCTCCGTCAACGTCGGCTCCGGCACCACGCACGAAGCGGCCGATTGGCTCGAATACATGACCGCCGCACAGCCGACGACACTGGCCAAGGAGCGCGCCGCCAACGGTCACCCTAATCCCTATAAAGTTGCCAACCTTGGCATCGGCAACGAAAGCTGGGACTGTGGCGGCAACATGACGCCGGACTACTATCTGAGCCAGCTTAAGATCTACAGCCGCTTCGTCCGCAACTTCAATCCGGCACAGCAAGACAAGCAGCCAATGCTGAAGATCGCCGTAGGCCCTGGCGGCGGTGAGCCCCGCTGGACCGAATGGACGGACGCCATCATGAAGGCCTACCAGCAACACACGTGGAGCTGGGATATGAATGGCCTGTCGCTGCACTCCTACACGGTGGTGAAGTGGCCGCCCTCGTTTAAGTCTGTAGGATTCGGCGAAAACGAATACGGCCAGATCCTCAAGTCGACGCTGGACATAGAAGATCTGATTAACAAGCACTCGGCCATCATGGATAAGTACGATCCGCAAAAAAAGGTCGCCCTTATTGTCGATGAGTGGGGCGGCTGGTATGCGCCATTGCCGGGCAGCAATCCCGGCTTCCTGGTTCAGCAGAACAGCCTGCGTGACGCGATCCTGGCTGCACTGAACCTGAACATCTTTGCGCGCCATGCCGACAGGGTGCGCGGCGCCAACATCGCGCAGATGATCAATGTGCTGCAGAGCATGATCATGACGGACAAAGAAAAGATGGTTCTGACTCCGACTTACTACGTGTTCAAGATGTACGTGCCGTTCCAGGACGCCACGTTCGTGCCGGTCGCGTTCAACGCTGGCACTTACACACATGGCGACATCACATTGCCGCGCGTCGATGCCATCGCGGCTAAAGACACCGCAGGTAAGATCTGGGCGGAGGTGACCAATGTTGATCCCAATCAGCCAGCGGAAATTGAACTGAATCTCGCCGGCGTCAACGCCAAGTCGGCAACCGGAGAAACCCTCACCGCCCCAAAGGTTGACAGCGTCAACACCTTTGAGGAGCCCAGCATAGTCGTGCCGAAGCCTATCTCAGCAAAGATCCAAGGCGGTAGGTTGGCGCTGCATCTGGAGCCCAAGTCCGTGACGGTAATTTCAGTTGAGCAATAACACGGGTACAGGTTCAGGCGATTCTGCGCCACTCCGGCATCGGGGTTACAATGAAGTGTTGCGTTAAGACTTTGACCAGCGCGATGAGCCTCTTGCAGCCATTGGACGCGGGTAGAGGGTCGGCAACATTCCGAGATGTTGAATTAACCGCTTCTATTTCAGCCCTTTAAGGCCCCGTAGCTCAGATGGATAGAGCAGCGGTTTCCTAAACCGTTGGTCGGCAGTTCGACTCTGCCCGGGGCCCCCACTCCATCGCAAAGCGAACGCGCTAGTTAACGGCAGGGGATGCTGCGGCGTCCCAAGTGCGCGTTGCCAGCTCGTTGCCAGATAAGGATTCCGGTTGCCGACAACGGCCGGTTGCAGTTGCACGGTTCACCAAAGCGTACTCTAGCCTGGTCACCTGGGCGCGACTAAGGCAAATCTCGTGCTCTAACTGCCGCCTGACACGTCTTGACCCGCTTCAGTTGGTCGTAAAACTCAGCACAGCACCGGTCCCGGTGCCACCGGCAGTGGTCACCACTGCGCGGTAGTAATACTTGGTTTTCGTTGTCAGGCCGGTGAGCCCAGTGCTGACCGGGACAACCGCGGTAGATGCACCCAGAGCCGTCTTTGCCGTGGTGGTGTTCAGGGAGGTGCTGCTGGTTCCATACTGGAACACGTAAGAGCCAGTGACTCCTAAGGTATTCACGACGGCGTTCAGGGTTGCAGTCGAGGTGGTAATCGCGCTAGCTGGAGCAGCCAGAGCGTAAGGAGAACCAATCAGCGTGTATGTTGCCGAAGCTACTGCGCTCTGCGTATCCCCCGTCGCTACCCCGATGGCTTTGATCGTTTCTGTTACTCGGACCGTGATGGGTCCAGCGTACTTGGTTGACGCAGTCGTCGGCGTCGACCCATTGGTGGTGTAGTAGATGGTTGCTCCAGAGGTCGCGTCAGTGATCCTCACAGACTGCGTCGAAGTGTAAGTGCCTGCAGCAGGCGAGAAAACCGGCGTTGCCACTGTCGGTCGGATGGTGTAAGTTGCCGAGGCTACTGTGCTCTGCGTATACCCCGTCGCAATTGCGATGGCTTTGAGGGTTTCCGTTACCGACACCGTGATGGGTCCAGTGTACTTGGTTGACGCAGTCGTCGGCGTCGACCCATTCGTGGTGTAGTAGATGCTTGCTCCTGGCGTCGCGTCAGTGATCTTCACAGACTGCGCCGTGGTGTAAGTACCTCCACCAGGCGTGAAGACTGGCGTTGCCGTAATGGTGCACACCAGTCCCACATTGTACTGGCCCAAGCCGGTGTAGCCGCTCCCCACTACCTGAATTACATAGGTGCCGGTCGCTGTGAGGGTGACTTGTCGCTGGCTGTTGGCGGGAAAGCTCACCAGCACCGGGCCAGAGGGCGCAAACAACGATGTCACAGCCTCGGTGCCGGGGGCGAACCCGCCGGTGTCCGCCAGTGTCAGTGTGACACTCTCGTTCGCCTGCCCTTGAAACGTATACTGATCCACCTGGCCCAGCGCAGTAAGGCTCCCGGGGTCAAGTGCGCCGCAGCCGACCACTGCCTTCACTGGCGAGTTCGGATTGCGGCAGTCCAGTCCCACATTGTATTGGCCCGTGGCGGTGTAGCCGCTGCCCACTACCTGAATTACATAGGTGCCAGTCGCCGAGAGGCTGACTTGCTGCTGGCTGTTGGCGGGAAAGCTCACCAACGCTTGGCCGGAGGGCGCAAACAGCGTTGCCACAGCTTCGGTGCCGGCCGCGAACCCGCCGGTGTCCACCAGTGTCAGCGTGGCGAACTCGTTCGCTTGCCCTTGAAACGTATACTGATTCACCTGGCCCAGTTTAGTAATGCTCCCGGCCTGAAGTGCGCCGCAGCCGAGCGCTGCTACTACTGGCGAGTTCGGATTGCGGCAGTCCAATCCCACATTGTACTGGCCCGTGGCCGTGTAGCCGCTGCCCACTACCTGAATTACATAGGTGCCAGTCGCCGAGAGGCTGACTTGCTGCTGGCTGTTGGCGGGAAAGCTCACCAACGCTTGGCCGGAGGGCGCAAACAGCGTTGCCACAGCCTCGGTGCCGGCCGCGAACCCGCCGGTGTCCACCAGTGTCAGCGTGGCGAACTCGTTCGCTTGCCCTTGAAACATATACTGATTCACCTGGCCCAGTTTAGTAATGCTCCCGGCCTGAAGTGCGCCGCAGCCGAGCGCTGCTATCACTGGCGAGTTCGGATTGCGGCAGTCCAGTCCCACATTGTATTGCCCCGTGGCGGTGTTGCCGCTGCCCACTACCTGAATTGCATAGGCGCCGGCCGTGGAGAGGCTGACTTGCTGCTGGCTGTTGGCGGGAAAGCTCACCAGCGTCTGGCCGGAGGGCGAAAGCACCGTTGCCACAGCCTCGGTGCCGGGGGCGAACCCGCCGGTGTCAACCAGCGTCAGCGTGACAATCTCCTTCGCTTGCCCTTGAAATGTATATTGGTCGGTTTGCCCAACAGCAGTGATGGACCCTGACACCAGGTCCCCGCACGATAGGGTCGTCCCAGTTGTCGCATTTATCTCTACCTGGTCCGCTTCGCTCGAGATCGCGCCGTTGCTGGTAACCAGTTGAGCACGATATGCCCCGCCCACATCAGCGACGAGGGTCGGCTTTTCGGCCGTAGGATCCGATAACCGGGCTTGGCTCCCCGGAGGGGGCGAGAGTGTCCAACGAAACGTTAACGGGAGACCTTCGGGATCAAAGGATGCACTTCCGTCCAACTGCACGGTGTGGCCCACCTTGACCGTTTGAGCAGGACCAGCGTTCGCAACCGGGCCGGTCCGAACCCGCACGTGTGCGGGCGCACTTGTGGCTCCGGCATCATCGGTGACGACAAGTTGGAATATATAAGTGCCCGCGTTGGTGATGAGGACGGTCGGCCTCATGGCGCCTGGATCGGATAGAGGGGCTGACAGCCCAGCGGGTATCGATCGCACGTAAGTCCAGGAATAAGACACAATTGTGGCATCGCGATCATGTGACCGGCTGCCGTCCAACCGAACAGTGTGCCCGGGCAGGGCGATTTGATTGCGCCCGGCATCCGCAACAGGAGCCATATTCGGCGCGCCGGTTTGGAATGCAAACGATAAAGCCGCCGGATCGACGGGCGCCAACCGCTTTTGTCGAAGCGTGACGGTGTTGCTGCTGGAAACAACCTCGCCAGCCGGGATGTCGCCGAACAACAAATCACTGCTGCCGATGACGATTGTATGGGGTGAACTCATCGTGACCGTTGCCGTCACCCCACTGGCGGCAGAACCTGTGTTTAGGATATCTACACGGTAGGTATAGTCGGACTGGGTTGTGGCAACCGGTGTCGAGGAGACCAGGTTGATGCTCACGACCTGGAACTGCTGTTGAGCCGCGAGCCGGGAGTTGCACAGGCCGGTTAAAGAAAGGATCGCCAGAATCGACAGAGTGGTTCTTTTCAGCGTGAGAAGGCGCGTTCCAAACATGGCCGTCACTCCTTTTAGTGAAAACAAGTTCACAAGCATGCAAGCGATAAGGCACAATGCGATTTCAGACTCGTCCTGAACCGCGCAATTGGATAAAGATGTGCGGGGCCCTCTTGCCTCAGGGGTGCTGAGTCCGCGGTGGGACCTGCTCTTCGGGGAGGCGAGAAAAATGCGGGCTCATTTTCTGCTAAGGATTACGCAATGTCAATGATTGAGGTCACGTCAGAGCAGAGAATTGCTAAACCGTTGGTCGGCAGTTCGACTCTGCCCGGGACCTCCAGCTCTAATTACTTGAAAATGTGTGCCCGAGGGCGCCACAGGCGATTATCTGTGCCTATGCGGATTGCCAGATCTTGCCGGTCAAGAAGCCGACCAGCGGGAACTCACCGGACGCAGCATCACTGGGTAGAGATGAATTGAGCGAAATTCGTGTTCTTAGCTGACTGGGAAGTCCCGGCTCCCAATCTCACTCATCAACGGGTCCGGCAGGGATTCCCGGTGAAGGCCGGAGCTTACGGATTGGCCAGGTAAATCTCAACGCGCCTGTTTCTTGCCCTGCCGTCCCGCGTGGTATTTGGGCCGACGGGGTTGGATTTGCCGAAACCCTGGGTTCGTACAATCGACGGCGTCAGGTACCCGCGCGTGATAAACCATTGAGCGACGGATTGAGCGCGTTGTTCGGATAAACGAACGTTGTAACCGTCTTCCCCCACGCTATCTGTATACCCGTTGATGTACACAACACTCCCCGCGCGGGAGTTGGTTTTGATTTTGGTTTGGGCCTGTTCGAGGGGCTTGTCGGCCGCCGGTTTGAGGTCCGATTTATTGAAATCGAAGAGGACATCCCCGCTGAGCACTACCAAGAACGAGTCGTCCTTGGCCGTGATTCTGATTGGCTCCGACGGTTCCGCCGGATCTTTGAAGCGCTCCGAATCCAGCAATACTTTGAGTTGCATAAGATCGGCTTCGTCAGAGAACCAGGCATCGCTAAAAGTCCAATACTTCCTGTTCCTGCGGATGATGTAATTGATGTAAGGAAAAAGACTGTCTTCCTCGTTTTGACTCCGCTCGTTCCAATCTTCAACGATCTGCGCCTGTTGTTCGAAATTGTAGTCACTCCAGGGGTCTCCCGCCGTGTAGGAATAACCAGATCCAATCTCCTGCGCGTAAATGCAGCGCGCTGCGACTGAGGCCCAGTTCGCACCTTCGCGCGAATACTGCCAAACATGGGTCAGCTCGTGAATAAAAACGTCGGGCGTTTGAAGCCCCTTTGGGTATCCGGGTACATATTTCTCCAGGCTACCCGCAGTGGAAAGATCACGGTCGGCGGCGTTTCCGAAGTTGATGTAATACTTGAAAGGAACCCTGATGGCCCCAAGGAACGGGACGGCTTCTTTTGGGTGGGTCCAGACCGTGTCACCCTTCCCCAATCCGTTGGTAATGCCGATTTCGCTCCAAGGTGGCAAGGTCCCCTGAAACACACTGTCTGCGAGGATAATTTCTCCCCCCTTCAAGTGCCGGGTGAATGTAACTTTTTTCATAAAGTCCTCCGGTCCAGAATCTGGCTCGCCTCGATTGTGCGGGCTCGGCCCATGACCAATGCCGTGAAATCCTACGGCACCGAGGTACCGCCTTCACTCGGATGAGACAGAACCTCAGAAAACATTTCAAGCCGAAGGAAAAAGTTTGTTCGAGGGACAGGCGAAACCGGGATTGGAATAACAACCGCACCCTAAGTGCTACATTCCGAGCAGGTTTTTCTGCAGTTTCGCGTAGCCGCGATCGCGCGCCCAAAGGTCCAGGGGAGCGGAGGCTAGTTCGTCGACGATTGGTTCAGCGTGTCCGTTCACGGTCAGGTCGACGGTCTTGATGTATGTCTTGCAGGAGTCGCAGCAGTCGAGGCGAATGTAGTCGAAGTCCTGGGCGGTAAAAACAGGGAGCTTCTGATCGTTCTCTTCGCCGCATCCGGGACAAACGATGCGGCGGAACTCCCACTCTTTCAGGCAGAAACCGCAGACCAGGGAACGGGCGGCGCCGTCGCCCATCTGCCGCAGCACCCCGACTACCGGCTTGCGCTTGCAGAAAGGACAGACCGCATAGGTATGGTGGGCTTGGCGCGGCGAGGCATCTAAACCCAAAAGCTGGGCATAGGGTTGTAGGAAGGCTTGCGCCAGGAATCCTTCGGCGTCTGAGGGGGAGAGCGCGATCCAGGCGCCGCTTAGCAGCTCAGCCCAGAAGTCTTTTCCGCGGGCGCGAACGGCACGGCTTGTTTCGGCCAATTGCGGCGGGCCGTGCATTTCCACCACGGTCAGAAACGATTCGAATCTGGAACTGAGCTCTGACAATTCGTCCCGGCTGAGTTCTCGATCAATGGTGGCAGAGGGAGACCGAGGTCGCATTGAGCCCAGTTGCTCGTGCATCACGTTCTGGAAGCGCGCGACAGGGAGGAAGAAACCCAGAATTTCAGCCGCGAAGGCGTGCTGACCGGCGAGTTCTTGCGCGCGCTCAATGCGCCGCTGCCCAGGAGAAACCATCGAGCAATTATCCGCGGACTTGATCCCATGAGCAATGGGTCACGCTTTCTGGTAGTGACTCAGTTGGAATTGAACTCGCTTCCGGCGTCATCCCGTCTATAACAACGACGGCGGTGTCAAGGTACACGAATTCGTCGACGCCTTGGGGTTTGAAGTAGCGCCATTTCGCTCTCGTTGGGGTTTTGATTTTTTTCACGATGACCAAGACTCGCGCATTCACGTTGAATCACGGGTGGCAGCCTTGCTGCTCCACCAACCATCTATTCGGTCGCAACTTCGACCATGATTGTTCGTTCAAACTCCCGGACTTTTCCCGGGAGGCAGGCGCCCACTCAAACGCACGGCTTTAAACCACAGCCACAGGATGACTCGGGCTACTCTGCATGCGAGTGGCGGAATACGGCTGCTCGGTTTTCCACATCCAGTACAGACGCACCGCCAGTTTGCGCGCTACCATCACCTTGGCCACAGAAGAATGTTTTCTGTGTTTCAGCCTTTGGTAGGCGCGCTTTAACTCTGGTACCAGACGGGCCGCGCTCTGGCCCGCCTCCACCAACAGACTGCGTAACATCGGATTGCCTTGTTTGCTGATCGATCCCAAGCGCTGCCGGCCGCCGCTGGAATGCTCGGCGGGATTCAGTCCCAGGTAACTGACCACTTGGCGGCTGCGGGCGAAGCGCCCGATCTCTCCCAGGGTGAGCGAATACGCCAGAGCGGTAATGGGTCCTACCCCGGGATGAGTCTGCAGCAAGCGGGCCACAGCGTCTTTCTGGGCCGCCTCCCGCGCCGCCTGATCCAACTTCTCGATCCGGGGATCAAGATCGTCCAGCAAGGCCAGTAACTCTTCCCGCCGTTGCGCAGTCCAGCCGGTGAGCGCTAGGGCTTCCAGCTTTTCTCTTCCCGTCTGCGTCCACAGCTTGCGCTTCTGTTGCACTCCCTGGTTTAGCGCCAGATGCTGCAACTGGTTCTTCACCTGCCGCCTCATCCCCACCAGCTTGTGGCGATGCAACAGCAACTGCCGCAGGTCCCGCTGTTCCAGACTCGGCACCCAGATCCGCGGGAACCGCTTCTCCAGCAGCAACTGCAACAGCAGTTCAGCATCTCTTCGATCCGTCTTCTGCTTGCGTACCTCCAGGGCCCGGATCTTGCCCGCATCTCCCAGCCACAACTCATGTCCCAGCCTGGCCAGTAGACGCTCGAACCAAAACGTGTTTCCGCAAGCTTCCATCCCCACCAGCACCGGCCCTTGCAACTGGCTGTAGAACGCCACCGCTTCGGCCGCTGCCAGCCGCTTTTCGGTCTGCTCCCCGGTCTCAGTATCGACCATAGCAATCTGTTGGAAACTCGGATGAAAATCACAGCCTATAATCTTCATTGGCGGCTCCTTTCGCTCCGAGTCTTGGTTCTTCGCAAAAACTCAAGTTTACTCGGTGCCCGCGAGGAGCCGTCCTTGTTATCCAATCAAAGGCCCGCGTTTTCTCCAGCGGGCCGAGGGATCTCCCGCCACGGTCTGCTGAGGGAGGTCCCTCGCTCCGCCTGAAACCGGCTGCGCTCGGGATGACCCATCCTCGATGACGGCGGTCTCTACATCTGAATAGCTCATCCCGAACGCGGCGCAGTTCAGCCGGGTGAGAGATCTCCACGGGAGTATCCCATTGTGCCTGAGATCCCTTCGACTGCACTCAGGGCAGTACGTATCGCAACATCATGCGTCTTTGCTTGCTGGGAGAGCCTCATTGATGGACGCATGCGACTCCTCCAGTATTTGCAGTCGATGAGATTTGGTGCTCTCCGAAGAAACGTGCGCACGTCGAGCCGATCTCCGAGTCGGCGACCAGTGGTTAGTGCCATTGACGCGAAACGAAGCTTAATCCCGTTTCGCTCGGCAAGCGCTCGTCCTGATACTGGCGCTTCCTGTGGGATTGTACACGCCTGCGGATCGGTGCAACTCACCACGGACGGGCTGAACCATTACACCGTTGCTCCTGAATGCTTTGGGACGACGTGGACTTGCGCAGCTTATAAACTGTTTGGCGACTTCGGGATCACCCCGAGCGAGGTATTCCCCACCACGATCCGGGGTTATATCCAAAGTCCCAGGCGATCCCGACCGAAATCACAGTTTGTCGACCAGAACCTCACTATGCGAATGGCGATGCGGCGATTTACGCGACTCACCAACGCGTTCAGCAGAAGCTGTCGCATCTGAAAGCTGCGATTGCCCTGCACTTCGCCTATTACAATTTCTGCCGTATTCATTCGAGTTTGCGCGTCACTCCTGCGATGGAAGCAGGATTAACAGATCATGTTTGGTCGATTGCTGAACTGCTGGAGGCGGCATAAACTTGCTGCTCATCTAGAGCCCCCAATGAATCAGATCGCTTATCACGACATAACATGCCCATGTGGGCATACCACTTCTCTGCCAAGAAAAACCCTTCGGCAAATATTCGACAATCTTCAAGAGTCAGGTAAGGACGATCGTCAGATAACTTTTCTATGCTCGCACTGCAAAACTGCAATTCGTTTCGACTATCTGAACAGTCAACCCGCGGGAGTGACCGACGAACTTCCGCAAAGTTCAGCACCGTTCGTCTGGATCGTGACGACAAGATGCGATAATATCCGCTGCGGCTTTCCCGCAGAACTAGTCGCAGTAAGGAGTAATGCCACCACTGCTGAAGCTTTCCATGCAGAGGTGCAACACTGGCCGCCAGCACTTTGCGGAAAATGCCATTCGGAGGTATCTGTTGGTTCAACAAGACAACTGTGAACTCTGGCGCGTTAGAATTCGTTTGCCATGACCCGAGCCTATCGCTTCGTTCTAATCCTGTATTTCCTTCTTGTCCTCTACTGCTGCGTTTGGATACCTTGGCATTTGGTTGAAGGACCAGACCATATTCGGACTGGCTATGGCTGGCTCTGGATTGGGCCATCAAATTCTCCTTACGATGTCACCCTCACAACACCCGATTTCCCGGTCATTGTCTTGCGACTTCTGGCCGCCACCGCTCTCGCGGGAGTCGGTTGGGCAGCAATACGCAAATAAACCACTACCGTGCCACATCATTTAAGACACCACCCGAGTTTCTTCTGGATTGACTCCTCAGTAGGCGCGGGGGTATATTCTCCGGCATCGGTTTGGATACGACTCGGTCGTCGGGCGTGGGAAACGAACGGCCGCAACCTTCAACCTCGGTACTACATCGTAGATTTCAAGACTCGTTGTCGAGGCGCCGCATGACGGTTGAGCGCATGCGGCTGATGGGAGGTTTGCATGGAATTCTCCCGCAGGACTTTTCTCAAGGGCGCGGTTCTTGGCGGAGCCGGCCTTTCCACTCTAGGCTTCGACCTTACTCCCGTATACGCGCAAACCCAGAGCCTGAAAATTTCGCGGGCGAGCGAGACCCGCAGCACCTGCCCATATTGTTCAGTGAGCTGCGGCGTCATCATCTACACGCTCGGCGACAAGGCGAAGAACGCGATTCCGCAGGTGGTGCACGTCGAGGGTGATCCCGATCATCCGATCAATCGCGGAACGCTATGCCCGAAAGGTTCCTCGCTTGAGCAGGACATCCTGAATGATCGCCGGTTGCTCAAGCCACAAGTGCGGCGGCCGGGGGCGACTGACTGGGAAGACATCTCGTGGGAGCAGGCATATAGCGAGATTGCGCAGCGCGTGAAGAAGACGCGCGACGATACCTTCCTGGAAAAAGACGCGCAGGGTCACACCGTCAATCGCTGCGAAGGCATCGCCTTCACCGGCGGTTGCACCGACACCAACGAGTTCAACTATCTGGTCGTCAAGACCATGCGCAGCCTGGGGGTCTGCTACCTGGAAAACCAGGCGCGGGTTTGACACGGCCCTACGGTCTCCAGTTTGGGGCCAACATTTGGACGCGGGGCGATGACCAATGGCTGGATCGACATCAAGAACACCGACATGATGTTGATCATGGGCGGCAATCCAGCCGAGAACCATCCTTGTGGCTTCAAGTGGGCGATCGAAGCCAAGCTGCACCGCAACGCCAAGACCATTGTGGTTGATCCGCGCCTGACGCGGACGGCCGCGACTGCGGACCTCTACTTGCAGATTCGGGCTGGGGCCGATATTGCTTTCCTTGGCGGGCTAATCCGCTACGCCATCGAGAATAACCGCGTCGCACATGAGTACCTGGTTAACTACACCAATGCGGCGTTCGTCATCAAACAAGGATTCAAGCTGCCGGACGACGGCTTGTATTCGGGCTTTGACCCGGAGAAAAAGGCTTACGACAAGGCGACCTGGAATTATGAGGAAGGCGGAGATCTCACTGGAAAACCCGAAGTCACAGGTGCCAAGCCGGCCCCGCCGAAAGCTCAGGCAACGGGCACGCCGTCCCCCCCGCCCATGCTGCCGCCGAAAACGGCCTACGACTTGTCGTTGCAGCATCCGCGCTGCGTGTTCCAACTATTGAAGAAGCAGTACGAACGCTACACGCCGGAGATGGTCGAGCGCATCACCGGCATTCCGAAAGATCAATTCGTGAAAGCGGCGGATCTGTTCACATCGATCCGCAAAGATGGCGACACAAGGAAGGTCGCCACGATTATCTACGCCGTCGGCTGGACGCAACACAGCTTCGGCACGCAGATCATCCGCACGGCGGCAATGCTGCAGTTGCTGATGGGCAACGTGGGGCGCGCTGGAGGCGGCGTCAATGCGCTGCGCGGACATTCCAACATTCAGGGCGCGACTGACATGGCGGGCATCTTCGACATTCTGCCCGGCTACTTGAAGATGCCAAATCCCGCGGATACGGATTTGGCAACATACTTGAAGCGGATTACGCCCAACCCTGCGAAACCCGATCCATGGGATTCTTTCAACTACTGGTCGAACACGCCGAAATTCGCAGTCTCGTTCCTGAAGGCGATGTACGGTCCAGCCGCCACGAAAGAAAATGACTTCGCGTTTCACTATCTCCCAAAAATCGACCGCAACTATTCCTGGGTGAACATCTGGGACAGCATGTACGAAGGCGGCGTCAAAGGGCTGTTCGCCTTCGGCATGAATGGCGTGATGATTGGGCCCGACTCCGAGAAGAATATTAACGCGCTGAAGAAAGCGGACTGGCTGGTGGTGTGCGAGATTTATCCCGATGAAACCAGCGAGTTCTGGCGCGCTCCCGGCATCTCTACCGACGAGATGAAGAAGATCAATACGACGGTGTACAGGTTGCCGGGTGCGGGCTTCGCAGAAAAGGATGGAACCTTTGTAAATTCCGCGCGCTGGCTGCAATGGAAGAACGTCGCTCTGCCGCCGCCCGGCCAGGCCAAGCTGGATCAGGAAATTCTGGCGACAATTTTCCTGAAAGTGCGGGAGTTGTATCAGAAGGAGGGCGGCAAGTTTGCTGACCCCGTCCTGAAGGCATCGTTTGGCTACACGAATCCGTACAACCCGTCGCTGTCCGAGGTCGCGAAGGAGATCAACGGTAAAGCAGTCGCCGACATCACGGATCCGAAGACCAACGTCACGATCAAAGCGGGCCAACAACTTCCGAGCTTCGCATGGCTCAAAGATGATGGCACGACGATGTCGGGCAACTGGCTCTATTGCGGCTCATGGACGGAAGCCGGCGCTTTGACGCAGCGGCGCGGAACGGAAGATCCGTCGGGCCTCGGCATTTATCCCAATTGGGCGTGGTCGTGGCCTCTAAACCGACGCGTGCTGTACAACCGGGCATCCTGCGATGGCAACGGCAAACCTTGGGATCCCTCACGCCGCCAAGTCTGGTGGGACGAGGGGAAGCAATCGTGGGTCGGCAATGACGTTCCTGACTTCAAGGCCGATTCGAAGCCCAAAGATCACATGGGCCCGTTCATCATGAATCCGGAGGGCGTGGGCCGGTTGTTTGTGCCGCTGGGCGCGATGGCTGATGGGCCCTTCCCCGAATTCTATGAGCCGATCGAGAGCCCGATCGCGAACCCACTGCATCCGAATCAGTCGAACAATCCAGTAGTAAAGAAATACAAGACGGACCTCGACAAGTACGGCACGGTGGATCAGGGCTTCAATGTGATTTGCACCACGTATCGCCTGACTGAACACTATCACTACTGGACGAAGAACAACCCCATGAATGTGCAACTGGTGCCCGAGCCTTTCGTGGAAGTGCCAGCGGAGTTGGCGGACCGCATGGGCATTCGGGGCGGAGAGAAAGTAAGAGTCACCAGCGCACGCAGCCACTACATTGCCAAGGCGATGGTCACGCGGCGCATTCGACCGATGCAGATCGACGGAAAAGAAATGTTTCAGATTGGCATCCCGATTCACTGGGGATTCCGCGGCATAGCAGAAGATGAGGGGAAAACGGCGAAAACGCTGGCCAATCAGCTGACGCCGACGGTGGTCGATCCCAATGCGTATACGCCGGAGTTCAAAGGGTTTCTGGTGAAGATTGAGAAGGTATAACGAAGCTCTCAGTTCTCAGCCGTCAGCTCTTAGCAGGCGGCCTGGGACTGATAGCTGGTAGCTGAAAGCTGACGGCTGAACATGAGCGACCGCAAAACGCTACAGATCAAACAGATGTCGGGACACTCCGGGAATGCGCCGGGGTACGGCGTGCAGCGCGAACCGGAAGTCTGCAAGCTGATCGATACCACCATCTGCATCGGCTGCAAGGCGTGCGAGGTCGCATGTGTCGAGTGGAACGACATGCCGTTCAGTCCCACCACATTCGACAACACCTACCAAACGATGCCGCAGACGCGCTGGAACTTCTGGAACCTGATCAAGTTCAACGAGCACCAGCGCGAGGACGGCACGGTCCAGTGGCTCATGCGCAAGGACCAGTGCATGCACTGCGCCGATCCCGGCTGCCTGCGCGCGTGTCCAGCCGACGGCGCGATTGTGCAGTACGTCAACGGCATTGTGGACTTCCAGCAGGAAAACTGTATTGGCTGCGAATTCTGCGTCTCTGGATGCCCGTATGACATTCCGAAATTCAATCCGGCGACGAAGAAGGTTTACAAGTGCACACTGTGTTCGGATCGCGTTGGCCAGGGACTGGAACCGGCCTGCATCAAGGCCTGTCCGACCGGTTGTCTGAAGTTTGGCACCAAGGACGATATGAAGTTCATTGCCGAGGAACGCGCCAAGCAACTGCGAGAGAATTTTGGGTTCGCGCAGGCGGGCGTATACGATCCGCAGTCGATCGGCGGCACACACGTGGTCTACGTATTGCATGATGCCACCGATCCCGAGCGCTACGGTGGTTTGCCTAAGAACCCGGTGATCCCCTGGAGTTACACCGTCTGGAAGTGGCTGTTCAAGCCAGTGCTCGGGACGTTCGCGCTATTCGGGCTAGTGGGGGTGTTGCTGCACTATGTCACAGTGGGGCCGCGCCGGCCGCAACCGGAAACACCGCTGAAGGAGGAGAACGATGTCCACCGCGGTTGAGCGCTTCGACAACAAGGCGCGCGCAACCTTCGACCGGATCGGGCAGACCGAAGTCCACGAAGGGGAGTTGCTGCGTCACCGGGTGTACACCCGCTTCCTGCATTGGATGGTGGCCCTGTTCTTTTTTCTTGCCTTGTTCTCCGGGTTTGGCATTTATCTGCCCTGGCTCTTCCGCTGGTTCACTCCGATTTTCGGAGGCGGGCCACTGAGCCGCCTGATGCATCCGTGGTTCGGACTGGGATTCGTGCTGTTCTTCGGGTTGCAGATGTTGAATTGGGTCAAGCCGATGACGTGGACTCCCGCCGACACGAGGTGGATGAATAATCTTGGCAACATCGTCGGCGGCAAGGAAAAGATGGAAGCGCCTGAAACCGGCTTCTTCAACGGCGGGCAGAAAGCGCAGTTCTGGGAGATCGTTGCGGGCTGCGCAGTTTACCTGGTCACGGGGATCATTCTGTGGTTTGGAGCCCGCATTTTCGGGCGCTGGGCGGTCGCCGTCAGCTACGTGCTGCACGATATTTCGGCCCTGATCATGCTTGGCGGAATCTTTATTCACATCTACCTCAGCACCATCGGCGAGCCCGGCACCTTCCAGGCCATGATCCGCGGCGCGGTGAGCGAAGCCTGGGCCTGGACGTTCCATCCTGCATGGTACAAAGAAGTCACGGGGCGCGATCCGGTTGAGGCTTGCGAGGAAGCGCGCCGGCGTGGCCAGTTTGAAAATTGAGTCGCTTTTTATGAGGCGTCACCCCGAAGCCCGCATTTTCACCAGCGGGCCGAGGGCCTGCCCCGAGCTTGCCGAAGGGATCTCCGGCGTGCCCTATGCTTAGTGAGCAACAATGAGATCCTTCGCTCCGCCTGAGAATCGGCTACGCTCAGGATGACCCACCCGATAGGACACCTTCGAAATTCAAACCGAGAATTACCTCCGCTCCCAGAGTTAGCCAATCGACCGCAATTTCGCCTACAATGCTGCCCACCGCTGGTTTTGGGGAACCTCGAGAAATATGGCTGCAACCATCCCACTGAACGCGGGTGCGGACCTTGAGTACGCCGGAAAGGTCGCAGGCCCGTGCGTCTTCGTACTCTTCGGGGCTGCCGGCGACCTGACCAAACGCAAGTTGATACCGGCGCTGTTCAATCTGGTGCGAGCGAAACTCCTTCCCGACAACTTTGCTGTGATAGGTGTGTCGGTCGATGATTTAACGGCCGATGCATTTCGCAGTCAGGTGAGCGAATTTCTGCCGACAGGCGATGGGAACGCCGATCACCTCGAATGGCTGCGGCAGCGACTGGTCTACGAGCGCGGCGATTTTGGCGATCCGAATACGTTCGTAACCCTCCGAGAGCGGCTTGCGGCGGTGGATGCCGAATGGCACACGGGCGGAAACTACTTGTTCTATCTCGCGACTGCGCCCAAGTTCTTTGCTCCCATCGTGCAGCAGCTAGGAAAAGCCGGGTTGTCGAAGCAAGACGACGAACACTGGCGCCGGGTCGTCATCGAGAAGCCATTTGGACACGATCTGGATTCAGCCAAGGCGTTAAACCGCGACATCAAGAGCGTGCTTCAAGAGAACCAGATCTACCGCATCGATCACTACCTCGGCAAAGAGACTGTGCAAAATATCATGGTCTTCCGCTTCGACAACGCAATTTTCGAACCCATCTGGAATCGCCGCTACATCGATCACGTGCAAATCACCAACGCTGAGACGGTGGGCGTAGAGCGGCGCGGCGCCTATTTTGACAACGCGGGAACGCTGCGCGACATGGTTCCCAACCACGTAATGCAACTGGTCAGTCTGACCGCGATGGAGTCGCCTGTTTCGTTTCACGCCGACGCCGTGCGCAACGAGCAGGCCAAGGTGTTGCATTCGATTCAGCCGCTGAATTCGGAAGACGTTTTGCAGCAGAGTGTGCGCGGGCAATATGGTCCCGGAACCTTGGGAGACGAGAAAGTGCCCGGGTATCGGTCGGAGCCCGGAGTAGCGCCGGAATCGCGCACGGAAACATTCGTCGCCCTCAAGCTCTGCATTGACAACTGGCGCTGGGCGGGCGTTCCCTTCTACCTGCGCACGGGAAAACGTCTGGCCAAGCGTCATACCGAGATCGCAATTCAATTCAAGCGAATGCCGTTTGAGTTGTTCCGCAAGGCTCCCTTTCACAAGCTTCATACCAATACGCTGGTCATCCAGATCCAGCCCGCGGAAGGGATCTCGCTCAGCTTTGGCGCCAAGATTCCCGGCCCGCTGTTGCGCGTCGGCTCGGTGGATATGAGCTTTGAGTATTCCAAGTACTTTGGAGCGGACGCCTATACGGGCTATGAAGTTCTTCTGTATGACTGCATGATTGGCGACGCGACGCTGTTTCAGCGGGCCGACATGGTCGAGGCGGGATGGAAGGTGGTCGACCCGGTATTGGACGTGTGGAGAGCTCTGCCGCCGCGTAAGTTTCCCAACTACGCATCCGGCACATGGGGACCGGGAGAAGCCGATCAATTGCTGGAACTCGACGAGCGCCACTGGAGGACAATCGAATGATTCTTGTCGGAGATATTGGCGCTACCCGTACCCGGCTGGCCGCCTTCGAGACCGAGGGGACTCGACTACAACGTGTGGTGGAGAAGACCTACGCAAGCCAGGAGTACGGCGGCTTGGCGGAGATTCTGCCGCAGTTTATCCGCGGTGAGGGCATTGCGGTTCATAGCGCATGTTTTGGCGTCGCCGGACCGGTACGAGCGGGCAAGAGCAAGATTTCCAATCTCCCATGGACCATCGACTCTCGCGAACTGGCTAAGCAGCTCAAACTGAATTCCGTCGGTCTGCTGAACGATCTGGAGGCGTACGCTTACGGAATCGACGCTCTCGAGTCCAAGGATTTCATTACGCTCAGCGAGGGCTCTGCAGATGCAGAAGGCAATCGCGCAGTGATCTCTGCGCGGACTGGGCTTGGCGTGGCGGGGCTCTACTGGGACGGGTTCCGGCATCATCCGTTCGCTTGTGAAGGCGGCCACGCCGACTTTGCTCCGCGGGACGATCTGCAAATGGAGTTGCTGTCGTATCTGCAGAAAAAGTACGGTCGAACCAGCTGCGAGCGACTTCTCTCCGGACCGGGCATCCGGAACATCTATGAATTTCTTCGGGACTCGCACAAAGCCGAGGAACCGGCGTGGCTGCGCGATCAACTCAATGCCGCGAACGACCCGTCGCCGTTGATCTCGCAATTCGCGCTGCAAGGCAAGGCGGCCATTTGCGATCAGACGCTGTCGATCTTCGTCAGCATATTTGGCGCCGAGACGGGAAACTGCGCGCTGCGTTACATGACGACAGGCGGGATTTTCATCGGCGGCATTATTGCGGGGCGGATCGTGAACAAGATGAAAGACCCAGTGTTCATGCAATCTTTTCTCGACAAGGGCCGCATGGAAACCTTGCTGCGAGATATGCCGGTGAAGATTATTCTCAATGACGACTGCGGCCTGGTCGGGGCCGCCTGTTATACGCTGGTGCAAAAAGCGTTTGGGACGGGCACTCACGCGGCTGGGTAAATCTTCGATAGGTAGTGTCATCCCGAGCGAAGCGAGGGATCTAGGTTCTTGCCTGCATCACCAAGCGTCGCCACTGCCTGCAAACACCTAGTTCTCTCGCTGCGCTCGGGATGACAGATCGCTCTCGGATACAGAAACTGTGAGACTTGGCCTAAGCATCAAGTAATCCCTGGTAGATCGCCATTCCCACCACAGCGTCCACACCCATGGCGTCGAGCTCGACCACCTCTTCCCTGCTCCGGATTCCCCCGCCGGCGATCAACTGACGTGACGTGCCGCCGCGCAACCGTCGAACAACATCGAGAGGAATTCCCTGAAGCAACCCCTCGGTGTCGATGTGCGTATAGAGGTAAGCACTGCAGAAAGGCTCCAAAGCACGCATCATCTCCAGGGCGGCGATGCCGGTAGTTTCGCGCCAACCTTTGATGGCCACGTGTCCGCCTCGGCAATCGGCCGCGAAGACCATTTTTTCGGAGCCAAGTTCAGTTGCGGCTTGGCGGGCGAAAGTTTCATCGATTGCCCCATTGGTGATCAAGGCCGATCCGAAAATCACGCGGCGTGCGCCGGCATTTAGTGCCGCCTGCGCCGCTTCAATCGAGCGGATTCCACCTCCGACCTGACACGGAAGCTGGCGCGCCAGGTCGCGCACGAGGTCGCGGTTGCTGCCGCGCCCCATGGCAGCATCGAGATCGATCAACTGCACCAGCGGATACTTCGCGAATCGATCGATCCACTGCTGGAAGTCATCGAACTCGAGTGCCTTCTTACTGCCCTGAATGAGCTGAACGATCATGCCGCCCATCAGGTCGATCGAAGGGATCAGCATGGCCACCTCATGGGAATCCCCTGGGAGCCGAGTTGTTGTTTGAGGTCTGCGATCCGGCTGAAGCCGTAGTGGAAGATCGAGGCGGCGAGCGCGGCGTCGGCATGGCCTTCTCCGAACACTTCGACGAAGTGCTGCGCGCCGCCCGCCCCACCCGAGGCGATGACCGGGATACGAACCGAATCGGCTACCGTGCGCGTTAACTCACAATCAAAGCCTGAGGCCGTGCCGTCGCGATCCATCGAGGTCAGCAGGATTTCGCCCGCGCCGCGGGACTCCGCTTCCCGCGCCCACTCGACGGCATCGCGCCCGGAGGGTGTTCGACCTCCGTGGGTGAAGGCTTCCCAATGCGGCGGATCCTGGTGGCGTTTGGCGTCAATGGCCACGACTACCGCCTGCGAACCGAACCGCGCGGCGATGTGCGTGATCATGGTTGGATCGGCGAGGGCGGCGGAATTGATGCTGATCTTGTCGGCTCCGGCGGAGAATACCGCGGCAGCGTCCTCCAGTGTGCGAATGCCGCCGCCCACCGTAAAAGGAATGAACAACTGAGCGGCAGCGCGGCGCACCGTGTCGAGCAGCGTGGCGCGGCGCTGGTGTGCGGCCGAAATGTCAAGCAACACGATCTCGTCCGCTCCGGACTCGCTGTGCGCCTTCGCCAAGGCGGCAGGGTCGCCGGCATCTTGAAGGTTTAAGAACTGAATGCCCTTGACAACGCGGCCGTTGTCCACGTCGAGGCAAGCGATGATGCGTTTGGTCAGCATGTCACAGGGCGCAGAAGTTGCTGAGCAACTTCAATCCGATCTCTCCGGATTTTTCCGGATGAAACTGCACACCGAACAGATGATCCCGCTCCACTGCCGCGGAAAAGCTGCCGCCGTATTGGCAACACGCAGTGGTGGTTTCACCCACGGGAGCGCGAAAGGAATGCGTGAAGTAGACGAAAGGCGACGGTGGTACTCCGTGAAAGAGCCCCGAGGATTCGTCGACCTCAAGTTGATTCCATCCCACGTGCGGTGATTTGACCCTCGCGGGAAAACGCTCGCATTCACCCGGCAATACACCCAGGCCGGGCGTTTCGGGCGATTCTGCGCTGCGCTCAAACATCCACTGCATGCCGACGCAAATACCGAGGAACGGGATGCCGCGGCCGATTGCGTCGGCGATCGCGTCCTGTAATCCCGACTGAGCCAGAGCGACGGTCGAAGCAAAGTGCCCTACCCCAGGCAGCACGATCTTCGCGGCCCTTGCGACCGTGCTGGGGTCTGAAGTGATCATGCAATCCTGGCCGAGCCAGTCCAGAGCTTTCTTAACCGAAACCAGATTGCCAGCGCCGTAATCCACAATCGCGATCATCACAGAACTCCTTTGGTGCTGGGCAGCAGACCCGCCATTTGCGGATCGCGCCAGCACGCTGCCCGCACGGCGCGCGCGAATGCTTTGAAGAGCGCCTCGATTTTGTGGTGGCTCGAGCGCCCATAGAGCACACGGGCATGAACATTGGCACGCGCCCCACGAGCGAAGCCCTCAAAAAAATCGTGCACCAATTCGGTTTGCAGGTCGCCGACCAGGCGCGCGTGGACTTTTGTATCGACCTCGCACGAGGTCCGCCCGCAGAAGTCTACGGCCGCCATTCCCATCGTTTCATCCATGGGCATCAGAAAATAGCCGGCGCGGAGGATCCCGCGTTTGCTATCTAGCGCCTTGTCAAAAGCCTGCCCAAGTACGATCCCCACATCCTCGACGGTGTGGTGCTGGTCGACGTCGAGATCGCCACGCGCCTTGAGCTTCAGATCAAATCCACCGTGATGGGCGAAGAGTTCCAGCATGTGGTCGAAGAAGCGGATGCCGGTTGACACCTGGTAGCGGCCGCGGCCCTCGATGGTGAGCGACACTTGAACCTGTGTCTCCTTGCTGACGCGCTTGATGGTGCCTTTTCTCATGACCGAAACGCTCCTTGGGCGATACCAAGCTCTTCGATGGTTTCCTGCAATGTCGCCAGCAGACGATCCGTGTGCTCTGCGGGGCCGAGCGTGATGCGTACACAGCCTTCGCAACCGGGATCGGCTGACCGGTCGCGGACCAGAATCCCACGCCGCCGCATGTGCTCGACGAATGCCGCCGCGCCCAGCTTGTCTGACGCGACGCGCGCCAGCACGAAGTTCGCATGGCTGGGCCAGAAACGAACTCCTGCGGATTTGAACGCGCGCTCCAGTCGCCCGCGGGCTTCCCTCACTTCGGAGACGTAGCGCGCGATGTACGATTGATCAGCGAGCGCATCGGGAAGGCAGGCAAGCGCAACCGCGTTTACGTTGTAAGGTGAACTTACACGCCGCACTGCGCGCATTTGATCGGCATCGCCGGCCAGAACGCCGATCCGAAGGCCCGCCATTCCATAGGCTTTGGAGAAAGTGCGGGCCACAAATAAGTTCGGAGTCTTCCCAGACTCCGGCAACAATGTTTCCCCACAGAATTCAAAGTACGCTTCGTCAACCAGCACAGCGGTTGCGGGAGCTGACCTGGCGACTCGCAGTAAGTCTTCGGAAGACGCTAACGACCCTGTGGGATTGTTGGGATTGGCAACCGCGATCAGTCGCGTACGCGGCGCGAGGCGGTTCAGGATATCGTCAACCGGAAATTGAAAGTCTTCGCCCGCGGCCACGCTGATCAACTTTGCCCCAGCCGCCATCATGTAAATGCGGTACATGGAATACGTGGGCACGACGATGAGCGCCTCGTCGCCGGGATCGAGGTAAGTCTCACAGATCAAGTGCATCGCTTCATCGACGCCATTCGTCAGCAGCAGTTCCGACGATGGAATCCCCAGAAAGGCCGCCGCCTTCTCTTCGACCGGCGCGCGCTCGGGGTAGCGGGCCAGATCTTCCGGGGTCAATCCTCGCAAGCGTTCTAGCACACGGGGCGAGCATCCGACCGTGTTTTCGTTGAAGTCGAGGCGAAGGCCATCTCGTCCCGCCAGCGGGGGATGGTAGGCAGGCAGCGTGCGGATTGCCGGTCGCGGGCTAAGCATGATTTCTCCTCACGCGGACGGAATGAGCATGCGCCGGTAGACCCTCCGCCTGGGAAAGACACTCAACCGTTTTGGCGATGCGCCCCAAGCCGCTGGAAGTAAGCTCCTGAACCGTGATCAGCTTGCAGAAATCCAGGGTACTCAGTCCACCGCGAAAACGAGCTTGCCCTGAAGTCGGCAGCACATGGTTTGGGCCCGAGGCGTAGTCTCCCGCCGCCTGCGGAGAGTAGTCGCCGACAAAGACCGAGCCTGCATTCTGGATGAACGGCAAATCGTTTTTCGAGACGGTGATGTGCTCGGGGGCCAACGCATTCGCCCAATCCCGGGCTTGCTGGCGCGAGGAGGCCACGAGGATGGCGCCGTGCTGTCGCAGGGACTCACGAGCCGTCGGGTTGTCTTGCGCGGCCTGTTCGATGCTTTTCGCCACGGATCGCGCCAGCTTGCGGGAGGTTGTGATGAATACGGCGAGGGCGTCCGGATCATGTTCAGCTTGCGAGACCAGATCGGCGGCTAGGAACTCCGGAACACCGGACTCGCTTAGTACAACCGCTTCTGTTGGTCCGGCCAGAAAATCAATTGCGCAATCGAATGCGACCAGCTTCTTCGCGACTGTCACGTAGGCGTTTCCCGGTCCGACAATCTTATCGACGCGCGGGATCTTTGCGGTGCCGTAGGCCAAGGCGGCGACGGCTTGCGCTCCGCCTACTCGGTAAAAGTCGCGCACACCGAGCATAGCGGCGGAGGCCAGGACTTCCTGCGACGGCCGTGGCGAGACTACACGGATGTTCTTCACACCGGCGACTTGAGCTGGGATCACGGTCATCAGCAGGGTCGATACCAGTGGATAGCGACCGCCGGGAACGTAACAACCAACCGACTGGAGCGGACGCACCAACTGGCCGAGGGAGAGGCCGCCGCGAGTCTTCGTCCAGGCCGAGGGCTTCTGCCACTCACAGAACCGCCGGATGTTTGCGGCAGCCTGCCGAAGCGATTTACGCAGGAGGGGGCTGAGAGATCGCGACGCTTCTTCGAGTTCCCCTGAGGAAACCTTAAAGGACTGGGTCCGCCCCAAGCCATCCCAGCGCTGAGCGTAGCGCCGAAGGGCGCGGTCGCCGCCACGACGGACATCGTTCACGATACGCCGGACTCGTGGCTCCAACGCTGAGAACTCATCGCGGCACGCGAGGCGTTGCAGCGCCCGGGAAGCGTCGCGGCCGGAAAGAATCCGCATCACAGCACCACCTTATTCAGCGGGTACTCGACAATGCCTTGGGCGCGCGCTTCTTTCAGGCGAGGAATCACTTCCCATGCCGCAGACTCGTCAATCACGGTGTTGACCGCGAGCCAATCCTCGTCGCTCAGGTGCGAAATCGTGGGCTTTTGGAGAGCGGGCAGAACCGCGAGCACGCCGGCCAGATCAGTTTTGCGAACGTTCAGCATCAGTCCGACGCGATCTTGGGCCTGCATGGCACCACATAGCATCAGGGCCAGATTATCGATCTTGCGTCGTTTCTCGCGGTCGGCGTAGGAACGTTTGTTGGCGATCAACTGTGTATTCGACTCCAGCACCGCTTCCAGGATGCGCAGTCGATTTGCCTTCAGCGAACTGCCAGTTTCTGTGACTTCAACGATGGCGTCGGCCAGCATGGGCGGCTTGACCTCGGTCGCACCCCAGGAGAATTCCACCTTCACTTCGACATTTTTCTTTTTGAAGTAGTCGCGGGTGACGTTGACCAGTTCGGTGGCGACGATTTTTTGCGAGAGGTCCTCGGCGCGCTGATAAGGAGAATCCTCCGGCACCGCAAGCACCCAGCGTACTTTTCCGCGGCTTCGTTTCGCATAGATTAGATCGGTGACGGTGGCAACCTCCAGTCCGCTTTCGATCACCCAATCGAGCCCAGTCAGGCCAGCGTCGATGGCGCCGTGCTCCACGTAGCGGGCCATTTCCTGGGCACGGATCAGCATGCAGTCGATCTCGGGGTCGGCGGTGGAGGCGTAGTAGGAGCGCCCGTTCGTGTAAGCCGGCAGACCGGCTCTGGCGAATAGCTGCAGGGTGGCTTCCTGCAGGCTGCCTTTGGGTATGCCGATGCGCAGCTTCATCGCTCCTCCTGGCTTGCGGCGACCGTTGTCGCAGGCACCGTCTGTGCCGGGATTGGGTCGGTGAAGCAGGAGCGAGTGCCACGGTGGCACACCATCCCGGCGCCCTCGACCGTGACGCGCAGCAGCAAGGTGTCGCGGTCGCAGTCCGTATGCGCGGAGACCACTCGCAGGCGGTTGCCCGAGCTCTCACCCTTCGTCCAGAGCTGGTTGCGCGTACGGCTGAAAAAAGTAACGTAGCCTTCCTGGAGGGTGCGTTCCATGGCTGCGCGATTCATAAAGCCCACCATCAAAACTTCCCCGTCGGACGAATCTTGAACTACCGCGGGGAGCAGGCCACCCAGCTTCTCGAAATCGAAATCAAGATTTGCATTCATGTTCTTTCTCCCAACAAAGCAAAACCCGCTGAGCGTTTGTCGCGTCAGCGGGCCGGAGTTCCTAGAATTGCTGGTTCTCTCAGGTATACATCCCCGCCGGCACGCGATGCGCGTGGTGATGGTGGCGGTGATGGAAATGAGACAACATTACTAGATGGAGCATATGAGGAGCGATCCGCCTTGGTCAACCGGTTTTAGCGGCAGGCAGCAGCGTTTTTTTGAATGTCGAGAATCAGGATTTTGAATGCATCGCCCTAAACCCCTGTAAAAACAGGGGGAAGCGAGGGAGGCCGTTACGAAACTCGTGCCGTCCGCTAAATCGACTCGGGTTGTTCCACTTCCCGTGCCGGGCTTTCCCATCCCGCCGCCGCGCGGCTGGAACCCGGTTTGTCCCAGCGTGCGTGTTCGACACTGAGTTTCGTAACAACCTCGAGGACACTTCCCTGCTTTCACGCCATCGACATGGCGACACGCTCACGCCATACGTGATGGAAATCACTTCCCGATTCAGGACCCTGTGATTCTTGTCACGCACGAGCGTGCTTCCAGCGATGGCGAGGGGATGCTGCAAATCGCTACATTCTTTCTGAGCGGATCGAGTCGCTCGAAGGAGTGTCCATGCCTGTACACTCGCCCGGCCTTCCTCCTGCCGAAGAGCAAGTAGTCATCGACAAATTGATTCTCGCGCGCCACGGACGCCCCGGCGCTTTGCTCGGCGTCCTGGAGGCCGTGCAGGAGCGAAATCGGCATAAGTACCTGCCGCTAGAGACACTTCGCTACGTCGCAGTCAAGACGGAAACGCCGCTTTCGCGGATCTACAGCGTTGCGACCTTCTACGCCTTATTCAACTTGCAGCCACAGGGCGAGAACACCATCTGCATTTGCAGAGGTACAGCGTGCCATACCCGGGGCTCGCGCAACCTGCTGCAAAGCGCACGCCTCGAACTGGGACTGGGCCTTCAGGACGACGAGAGCAACGGCAACGAGGCCGACAAGCTGTTGCTGACGACTTCTGACCAGCAGTTCAGCGTGCGCACCGTCGCCTGCTTCGGACAGTGCGCGATGGCGCCCGTCGTCGAGGTCAACCATCGCATCTGCGGACATGCCACCGAGCGTACCCTGCAGCGGGAAATCGCCACCATTCGAGCAGGAGAATAAGCAATGCCTCGAATTCAGGACATTGGAGCATTCAGTGCAGTGCGGGAGGCGGGTCTGACCAAGCTGGTGCCGGCGGTTCCGCGCATTGCGGTCGGGATGGGTACATGCGGCCGCGGCAACGGCGCCGAGGGGTTGTATTCCGCCTTCGCGCAGGCCATCGAGCGCAGTGGTGCAGATCTTGTGCTTGTGCCCGTGGGTTGCTTTGGGGCCTGCTTTCAAGAGCCGCTGGTCAGCGTGCGCCTGCCCGGAAATCCACTGGTGATTCTGCGGCGGGTGCAGGCCAATGACGCGGCCCGCGTGTTACACGACCTCACCGAAGGGAACCTCAGTCCTGATCTCATTTATTGCAAGATCGAAGAGTGGGACCACATCACCGGGCACGTCCGTTACGGTCAGGGATATCCCGAGGTGCTGTTGTGGACCGACGTCACTTTTTTTAAGGGGCAGAAGAAACTCGTTCTACGCAACTGCGGGATCATCAATCCCGACGATATTGAAGAATACATCGCGATCGGCGGATATCAGGCGCTCTACAAGGTCCTGATTGATGCCAATCCCAGCGGCGTGATTGAGCAGATCAAGGCTTCGAAACTGCGTGGCCGCGGCGGAGCGGGCTATCCAACCGGAAACAAGTGGGAATTCCTGGCCAAGGCCAAGGCCGACGCCAAGTACATCATCTGCAATGCCGACGAGGGCGACCCCGGCGCCTACATGAACCGCAACGAGATCGAGAGCGACCCCCACTCGCTGATCGAGGGAATGATCATCGGTGGATACGTCATGGGCGCGACCGAGGGAATCATCTATGTGCGCGCCGAGTATCCGCTGGCGGTTCATCGACTCAACCTGGCGCTCGAACAGGCACGCGAATACGGGCTCCTCGGGGAAAACATTCTGGGACGTGGATTCAAGTTCGACATATCGCTGGTCGAAGGCGCCGGCGCTTTTGTGTGCGGCGAGGAGACGGCACTGATCGCCTCCCTTGAAGGAGAAGCCGGCAGACCGCGGCCGCGGCCTCCGTTTCCTGCGCAGAAAGGACTGTGGGGCAAGCCCACTAATATCAACAACGTCGAGACTTGGTACAACATCGCTCCAATCGTGACCCGAGGCCCGGCGTGGTTCACCGAAACCGGAAGTCCGAAGAGTTCCGGAACCAAGGTCTTCTCTCTGGTCGGGAAGGTCAAGAACACTGGGCTGGTGGAGATGCCTCTCGGCACGCCGCTCAAAACGTTCATCTACGACATTGGCGAAGGTGCAATCGAGGGGCGGCAGGTGAAGGCGATCCAGACCGGCGGGCCTTCGGGCGGCTGCATTCCGCAAGAGATGTTCGACACTCCGGTGGACTACGAAAGCCTCGGACAACTCGGCTCGATCATGGGTTCGGGCGGCATGGTGGTGATGGATGAAGACAATTGCATGGTCGATGTCGCCCGCTACTTCATCGAGTTCACGCACTCGGAATCCTGCGGCAAATGCATCCCTTGCCGCGTAGGCCTGAACAAGTGCCTGCGCATTCTGAACCGGGTGACCGAGGGCGCGGGAACTGCGCATCACCTTGAAATCCTGGACGAACTCAGCCGTTACATCCGCGACTGCTCTCTCTGCGGACTCGGCCAGACCGCCCCGAATCCGGTGCTCACCACACTGCGCCACTTCCGCAATGAGTTCGAGGATCACATTCTGGCGCGGCGGTGCACGGCGGGCGTGTGCGAGGAGTTGGCGCTCTCTCCCTGCGAGAACAGCTGCCCGCTGCACATGAACATCCCGCGCTTCCTGCAACTGTATAAGGAAGACCGGCTGGAGGATGCGTTCCTTTCGATCATTCTGGACAATCCTCTTCCCTCTTCCACCGGGCGGGTTTGCCAGCATCCCTGCGACAACCGTTGCCGACGGCAAACCCTCGATCAGTCGGTGAACATGCGAGAGGTACATCGCTTCATCGCAGATTCCGTCTTTGAATCGGACAAATACGAGGGCATGGTCCAGGCGGTTGCTGCGCGAAAACTGGCAGCTACAGGCCGTAAGATTGCGGTGGTCGGAGCCGGACCCGCCGGGCTCACCGCCGCGTTTTATCTTGCTCTGCTCGGCCATGATGTCACGGTCTATGACAGCAAGTCCGAGGCGGGAGGAATGCTCCGCTTCGTTCTGCCCGAGTACCGACTGCCCAAGGAAATGCTGCGACGTGAGATCGACCTCATCGAGCGGTTGGGAGTGAAGTTCGTTTTCAATACGCGGGTCGGTTTCGACATTCCCCTGAATGATCTCGACGACCACTTCGACATGATCTTTCTGTCGATCGGCACGTGGAAAGAATCCTGGGTCTACCAATCGGGCACGGAGTTGAAAGGCGTCTATCCGGCACTCAACATGCTGGAAGCGGTTGCGGCGGGGCAGGAAGTCCACCTCGGCCGGCGCGTGGCGATCATCGGCGGTGGAAACGCCGCCATCGATTCTGCAAGGACCGCCCTGCGCAAAGGCTGTGAGGTCACGATCTTCTACCGTCGCGAGCGCAAGGACATGCCCGCGATCGAAGAGGAAACGGTCGCCGCCCGAGACGAGGGTGCGAAGTTCATGTTCCTGGCTGCTCCTCATCGGGTAGTCGGCGACGGCAAGGGAAATGTCAAAGCCATCGAAGTCATGAAGACGCGGCTGGGCGCCTATGACTCCTCCGGCCGAAAGAAGCCGGTTGCCACCGATGAAATCCAGCGCTTCGACTGCGATGCCGTCGTGTTTGCGATTGGGGAAACCGTCGACCTTGACTTCGCGAGGGCCTCAGGTTTGGCTCTCAAGGAAAGTGGAACGATCGAGGTGAACCGTTTCACGCTTGAGACCAGCCGTCCACGGTTCTATGCCGGGGGCGACCTGGTGACTGGCGCTTCGAACGTTTCGAACGCGATGGCATATGGCAAGCAGGCGGCGCGAAATATCGATCGTCAACTCATGGAAGCTGATCGCTGGAACACCCTTTATCCCGAAGTTGAGTACGAGCAGACGCCACCGGAAGAACCTAGTCCGACCCGGCGTCACACTGGGCGTGCACTGGCGGCCTCGCTTCGCGTGCGCTCGCAGGATGAAGTGGTGTCCGGCCTGACCCAGGAAGAAGCTCGCGACGAAGCCTGCCGTTGCCTGCGCTGCGACGTTCAGGCCGTGAACGTGAGCTAGGCGCGCTGAAAGGAGCACAACTTTGCAACAAAAAAAGTTATCGATCCGAATTGACGGGGAACTGATCAGCGCGCCGGAGGGCCAGAGCATTCTGCAGGCGGCCAAGGCTAACGGCAAATACATCCCCACACTGTGTGCTCTGGACGGTCTGACTGCGGTTGGAGCCTGCCGCATCTGCCTGGTGGAGGTGGCGGGCACGGAGCGCTTGTTTCCTGCATGCACTACGCCCATTCAGGAAGGCATGGCGGTCACCACCAACTCGCCGAAGTTGACCCGCTATCGCCGGATTTCTGTGGAACTTCTTCTGATCGAACGAAATCATGTTTGCGCGGTGTGCGTTTCGAATGGACACTGCGAACTTCAGTCCATGGCGACGAGCCTTGGCGTCAGCACAGTGGGCTTTGCCTACAACTTCCCCAAGCTTTCCGCGGACCTGTCGCATCCGCGCTTTGTGCTCGATCACAATCGCTGCATTCTGTGCACCCGATGTGTGCGGGTCTGCGCTGAACTGGAAGGCGCGCACGTTTGGGACATCACTTCGCGAGGAATCCACGCCAGGGTGGTCAGCGAGATGAACGAGAAGTGGGGCCGGGCCACTAGCTGCACGAGTTGCGGCAAGTGCGTGCAGGCATGCCCCACCGGCGCGCTCGCCGAGAAAGGGTGGGCGGTGGAAGAGATGGTGAAGAAGATTGATGCTGTCACCTCCCTGCTACATCGGAGAGGAGTTCAAGTATGAAAAAGGCGAAGGTCGCGACCGTCTGGCTTGACGGCTGTTCCGGCTGCCACATGTCTCTGCTCGACATGGACGCTGCCATCATTTCCCTCGGCCGCAGGATTGACCTGGTTTATGGCCCTCTAGTGGACGCGCAGGAATTCCCCGAGGATGTGGATGTCACCCTGGTGGAGGGCGCGGTCAGTTCGCAGGACGATCTCAACAAAATCCAGAAGATCCGCCAGAGGACCGCTGTCCTCGTGTCATTGGGCGATTGTGCCGTCACCGGCAATGTTCCCGGGTTGCGAAATTCCATCCCCGTACAGAAGCTATTGCAGCACGTGTATATCGACGGAGCGCAGGAAGGAAAGGTTGTTCCTTCGGACCGCGTCCCCGCTTTGCTCAAACAAGCACGGCCGCTGCGGGAATTCGTGAAAGTTGACTTGTGTCTACCCGGCTGTCCTCCTCCCTCCAAGGCAATCGTCGGCTTGATCAATGACCTGCTCGACGCCAAGAAACCGGACACCACTAACAAGGTGAAATTCGGATAAGGAGCGAGCCATGAAGCGCATCACCATCGAACCTGTGAGCCGCATCGAGGGACACGCGAAGATCACGATCCAGCTCGATGATCGGGGACACGTCGCCGGAACCGAATTTCACGTTACCCAGGTACGCGGCTTCGAGCAATTCACTGCCGGGCGACCTTACTACGAGATGCCGGGCATCACGGCTCGCATTTGTGGGATCTGCCCGATCAGTCATCTGCTGGCAGCATCCAAAGCCTGCGATGCGATCATGGCGGTGCGCATTCCGCCGGCGGCCAGAAAGCTGCGCGAGTTAGTGCACTGTGCGCAGATCGTCCAGTCGCATGCCCTCAGTTTTTTCTACCTGTCGGCGCCGGACTTTCTTCTCGGCATGGAATCAGATCCGGCTTCGCGCAATATTCTTGGAGTGATCGCTGGGCATCCGGAACTGGCGCGCGACGGCATCGAGCTGCGGAAATTTGGATTGCAGATCATCGAAGGGCTCGCTCAGGAGCGCGTGCACCCGGCATGGATCGTCCCGGGCGGGGTTGCGAGTCCGCTGGCCAACGCCACGCGGGACCGCATTCTCATGGAACTGCCGGCGGCCAAGGCAATCGCCGATCGTACCCTACGCTTCTTCAAAGGGGCAATCGACAACTACAAAGAAGAAATCGAATTTTTCGGTTCTTTTCCGACGATGTACGCCGGGCTGGTCGACCACAAGGGAACCCTGCAGTTTTATGATGGCGATCTGCGTTTCCGCAGCGCCACCGGCGAAATAGTCGAAGACCGCATCGCTGCCGACGACTACGCACAGTGGATCGGCGAAGCAAGCCTTCGGGAATCGTACTTGAAGGCGCCCTATTTCAAACCGCAGGGGTTTCCGACAGGGGTTTATCGCGTGGGCCCGTTGGGAAGGTTAAACGCCGCCGACCGGTGCGGGACGCCCAACGCCGATGCTGAATTCCAGGAATTTCACGAACGCTTCGGGGACGTTGCCCATAGCGCGTTCCTTTATCACTATGCCCGGCTGATTGAGATTGTCTGCGCCCTGGAGCGGATTGAGGCATTGCTGACCGATCCTCAAATTCTGGATATGCATGTGCGCGCTACGGCTGGAGTCAACGCCCTTGAAGGAGTAGGAATGATCGAGGCTCCGCGCGGGACTCTGATTCACCACTACAAAGTGAATGAAGAAGGCGCGATCACGTGGGCGAACCTCATCGTGGCCACCGGCCACAACAATCTCGCCATCGGACGAAGCGTACGACAGGTCAGCGAGCACTTCATCGACGGAACCAAGCTGAATGAAGGCATGCTGAACCGCGTTTCCGCCGTCGTACGCGCCTACGACCCGTGTCTCAGCTGCTCAACTCACGCCTCGGGCCTGCTGGCGATGAAGATTCGACTGGTCGACCCTGAAGGGACGGTCCTCGACGAACTGGCGACCGACTGAATCTATTCTGGGTTCAATCTTTCCCTCGCGACGAAGCAAAGAAAAAACCGCCGGGCGGTAAGCCCGGCGGCAAAGAGAAGGCAGAGACCGGCTCGCGCGGCGGCTACTGCCCAACGCCAGCCAGCGGTAGAGTCTGCGGGCTGCCGATACTGTTGTCGAACACTTTGTAAGTAGCGCTCTTCGCTCCCGTAGTCGCCGGCAGGAAGTAAACGGTAATCTGGCAAGTCTTGCCCGGGAGCAGTGGAGAGTTCTGGTTGTTGCCGCACGGCGCGGCGCTACCGTAGTTGACGCTGAAATTCGAGCTACCTGTGCCCGAGATTTCCGCACCCGTGAAGAAGACCGGTGTGAGGCCAACGTTGGTGATGGTCGCTGTCGACGAGACCTGGGTCCCGTGGGTGACCGTCCCGAAGCTGATCGAGCTAGGCGTGAATTTCACGCCCGTACCGTAGCCCTGCAGGGACACGCTCTGGGGACTGGTAGCGTCGCTGTCACTAACGCTAATCGAACCCATCGCAAAGCCAACCACCGTGGGATGGAACTGCACGTTGATGACGCAGTTTCCGCCGCTCGCGATGACCAGGTTGGGAGTACAGGTTGTAGTCGCAGCATTGACAAACGGCCCGGTTACCGCGACAGCCGGGTTCTTCAGCGTGATATTAACTCCGGTGCTGTTGGTGAGGGTTATCTTCACCACCGCGCTGTTGACGCCAACTGCCGTGGTTGGGAACGTAATGGAGGTGGGGCTCAAACTCACCTTGCTGATTCCGGTTCCGCTCAAACCGATGAGCTGTGGGCTGGAGGGGTCGTTGTCGTTGATTACGATGGCTCCTCGCTTGGGCCCGGTGGAGAGCGGGTCGAACGTTAAGCTGATGGTGCAAGTAGCTTTGGCGGCGAGGCTCGCACCAGAAGCCGGACAGTTATTGGCTGAAATGGCGTAATCCGTCGTGTTGGTCGACGTAATCGCGCCCATCGTGATCGCGGTTGTGCCGTTATTCGTGACCGTCACCGATTTTGCCGCGCTCTTGACCTTCACCGTTTCGTTGCCGAAGGCCAGGGGCGCGCCAGCAAGTGAGATCGCACTTCCCAGGCCCGTCAGAGTCACGGTACTGGCTTGGCTGAAGAAGCCGTTGCTATTTACGGTGATATTCCCGTTTAGGGTTCCCGAAGCGGTAGGCACAAAATACGCATACATGGTGCAGGTGGTACCGTTGGCCATGGCAGACGGGCAGTTGTCCGCCTCGCTGTAGTTGGTGCTGACTGAAACGTTGGTGATGGCTACGGGTCCGTATGCGCTCACCGTGATCGTCTGCGGTGTGCTCGTTGATCCCACGCTTGTCAGTCCAAAGGCAAGGCTGCCGACGCTGGTACTCAAGGCCGGGAAGGCAGAGATGCTGCGCACCCGGAAATTGTATTCGTCGGCAAAAAGAACATTCCCTGCCGTATCGAGCGCGACTCCCGCCGGGATGTAGAGTAACGCGGCAGTACCCACTCCACCGTCTCCGTTGTAGCCCTGTGAGTTGGTGCCCGGCAGGGGGTTGCCGGCGATTGTGGTGATGAACCCGCTGGGGCTCACCCAGCGTATGCGGTCGTTGTAATCGCTGATGAAGAGGTTATCGTTGGCATCCACAGCAACTCCCTGCGGGTAATAAATCGAATTCTCGATTGCCAAGCCGTCTCCCGTAAAGGCCGAGCCCCCGTTGCCTGCCACCGTTGTGATGATTCCAGTGGCAGCGTTGACTTCCCGGACCCGGTTGTTTTGGCTGTCGGCGATAAATACGTTGCCCTTCTTGTCGACAGCCACGGCGGTCGGGTTGTAGAGAAGCGCATTGGCTGCTGGACCGCCATCCCCGGAATAGCCGGCAACTCCATTCACGCCAGCAATCGTGGTGATGATGCCACCTGACACTTTCCGAACCGTGTGATTGTCATAGTCGGCAATGTAGACATTGTTCTTGCTGTCCACGGCAACGCCGTATGGGTAATAGAGTTCCGCGCTCGTTGCCGCCCCTCCATCCCCAGCGGATCCGCAACGTGTGCTGGTACCCCCCACGACCAGACCCGCGAAGACACTAATCGTTCCTGCGGTGTTCACCTCACGGATCACGCAATTGTTGGTGTCTGCAATGTAGACGTTGCCCAAACTGTCTTTGGCCGCGCCATAGTTGTAAGTCAACTCAGCGGTAGTTGCTGGTCCACCATTGCCTGTAAAGCCTGCAGTTCCATTTCCGGCAAAGTAGTTCACCAACCCAGTCGATTTCACCGCCTCGCGTACCCGGAAGTTATGGCTGTCGGCGACGTAGACGTTATTCGAGGCATCCGTGGCGATGCCGAAAGGATAGTTAAACTGGACGCCGTGAGCGGGAGCGCCGGTCGTTATTGTTTCGGTGGTGTTGCTGTGATTTCCAGCCGCCAGGACGAGAGTTCCGCCCACGGTGAAACTGTCCACCACCTCGTTATCATTGTTGCCGATGTAGTAGGTCCCCCCGCTCGTAACCGCTACACCAACGGGATAGTAAAGTGAAGCGCTGGTGGCTTGACCGCCTTCGCCACAGACCCCGGCGCAGGCGCTGCCGGTCCCGGCAACGGTGGCGATATTTCCTCCAACCGTGAACTGGCGGACGCGCTGGTTGTAGTAGTCGGCGAACGTCACAACTGTGCCCGCCCCGTTGACCGTAAGTCCGAAGATTTGGTTCATCTCCGCACTGAGCGCCTTGCCGCCGTCACCGGCGTAGCCGCAGGTATGGTTGCCGGCTATGGTGCTGATATCGCCGGTCGATTTCGTGACCTTGCGGACTACGCAGTTCGCTGAGTCGGCAATGTACAAATTGCCGGCGGTGTCAGTCGCAAGGCCGGCCGGATAGTACAACTGAGCGTTGGTCGCCAGGCCGGCATCCCCGGAATAGCCACAGGAGGCAAGCTTGCCGGCATAAGTGCTAACTGCCAGCGTCGCGATAACTACCCTCTTCACCGAGCAGTTGTAGTAGTCGCCGATGAACAGGTTGCCCGAACTGTCGACGGCCACGCCCGCTGGAGTGCTCAAGTCCGTGCCCGTGGAGTTGCACTGCCCGGCAGTTCCTGCAACCGTGGTGATGGTGCCCGCGGTAGACACTTTGCGCACCACGCAGTTCCCCGAGTCAACGATGTAAACGTTCAACGAACTATCGACAGCCACCGCATAAGGATGGAACAGGTCGGCAACACCCGCTCCTCCTACCACTCCGTCGCCACTGTAGCCTTGAGCGCCGCTGCCGGCGACCACGGTGATGACCTTGGTGCTGGCAGTCACCTTAAAAACGCGGTTTTGATTGTAGGCGGCGATGTAATAGTTGCCGGAGCTATCCGTGGCTACGCCATACGGGTTGTAAAGGAATGCATCGAGAGCGGGAACGCCGTTGGGTCCGCCGCCAATCGCGGTGGTGATGATGTCCTGCGCCAATGCGGGGAGACTCAACGCGGCGAGAAACAATACAGCTAAAATCGTGAAGCGACGCATGGAATTTTTCTCCTCAATATAGTGGTTCGTGTTGCGCTCGCATCGCCAAGGCTATTGAGCCACTGGGACGAGGGGCCGGTGGCTCAGTTGCGCGCCCTTCTGCCACGTCTTTCCCTTACTGTCCTGAAACAGGATGACCAGGTTGGGCTGGACAGGCGACGTCATCCACTCGTTGAATTCGCGCTTGGTGACCGAGAATTCCTGGCTCAACTCAATAAACTTCTGGCTCTTCCATAGCTTCACTGGCTGGAAGTTGCCCCGAAAAGTCATGGCAGGAGACGAATCGATCAGGGTGACGATCACACTCTTTGCGTCAGTGTCGCCGTGATTGAATAGCTTCAGATGAAGAGTGACTTGCACGAGTTCGCCCTGCTCCCGAACTCCGCTGACGTCAAAGTATCCAGAAAACGCACGCCCGTTGTTCGTCGCAGCAGAGACCGTCGCCAGCAACAGGGCCGTGAACAAGGTAAGAACCACCCCTGCTCGAGAAAGGCGTAGAAACCGCATAGTATCCTCCTTGAGTCACATCACTACTACAGGTCCAGGCGAGGCGCAGAGCGGACCACTGCCTCGGCTGGCAACATTTTTGGACTGATCTTGTTGAGCCTCGAGAGAATTTTGCGAACGACTGACAGCTCTTTTGAACTGGGGCCCGGCTCTTTCGTCGTCGTCAAAGGGGGGAACGACAACTTGGAGAGGCGCTAGACGAATGCTTCTCCGGAGCGGCAGCAATTCTGCTCTTATGTTCCAGGCTTGTCAAGATGAAGAGTTTTTCAGTGTCGTTAGCACATCAAATGTCCGGTCGAAATAGCACGTGATATGTCCGCTTTTCCGGCGGTGAGAGTAGGAGACCATGCGGAGCATGGACTCTTACTCGAAGGCCGCCATGGAGCGGACGATGAAAATTCAGGAAGTGTTGTTGCGGGCGATGGCGGGGAAAATCACATGGTTTCAAGCGGCCGAGATTCTGGGTTTTACGGATCGGCATGTGCGGCGCATCCGGGAGCGTTACCAGGAGTTTGGCTATGACGGGCTGTTCGACCGGCGGCGGGGCCAACCCTCGCCGAAACGCGTTCCGTTGGCGATGGTAGAGGAGGTTCTAGGACTCTATCGAGAGAAGTATTTCGATCTGAACGTTCGCCATTTTCACCAGAAGTTGAAGGCCGAACACCAGATCGATTTGAGCTACACCTGGGTGAAAGCCGCGCTGCAGGGAGCGGGGTTGGTGGCGCGAGCGAAAAAACGCGGGGTGCACCGCCGACGGCGGGAGCGGCGTCCGCTGCCGGGCATGCTGTTGCACATCGATGGCAGCCGGCATCAGTGGTTTCAGGACGAGCGCGGGTACGACCTGATCGTGATTTTGGATGATGCCACCAGCGAGATCTACTACGCCCAGCTGGTCGAGGAAGAGTCCACCTTCACCGTCATGGCGGGGTTGAAAGAAGTGATCGCGGGCCGGGGAGTGTTCTGTGCCTTGTATAGCGACCGGGGCAGCCATTTCTGGCGGACGCCGAAAAGCGGAGGCCAAGTCGATGCCCATCGTCTGACCCAAGTCGGTCGTGCGTTGCGCGAGTTGGGCGTGCAGATGATCCCGGCCTATTCGCCCCAGGCCCGAGGCCGGAGCGAACGCAATTTCGGCACCTGGCAAGGACGCTTGCCGCAGGAACTACGATTGCACGGCATCCATAGCTTGGCAGCCGCCAACCGCTTCTTGCGCGAACACTACATCGCCGAGTTCAATCGATGCTTCCAGATTCCGGCTCGAGAACGCGGCAACGCCTTTGTGCGCCGCTCCAGCAAAGATCTGGACCTGATTTTCGCCCTGCAATACCAGCGTACGGTCAACCGGGACAACACGGTGAGTATGCAGAACCTGCAGTTGCAGATCGAACCGGTGCGCTGGCGAGCGACCCTGGCGGGCTGCACGGTGACGGTGCACCAACACCTCGACGGAACTTTCACCATTACTCACGGGCCCCAGCGTCTGGGACGTTACAGTGCGGAAGGAGTGTCTTTGGAGAAAACAAAAATCGGCGCGCGACGGGCTGCTGGAGATTAACCTAAACCGGACATTTCACTTGCTACTAAAACCGGACATTTTAATTTGCTACCAACAGATGAAGAGTTTTTCAGATGAAGAGTTTTTCACACTGGGGAAAAACGGGCCGAAACAGAGTTGATCGACACCAATGTTTAGGCGCGAGCGAAGTCGATGTAACCTTTTTGCACATCCGTACGCACTAGCTTGGCACGCAGCTTATCGCCAACGTCGAGTCCATGCTGTCCCTGAGCCAAAAACCCTTCGACATGCGGCTGTAGAACGCGAATGAAGGTTCCATGGTCGGTAACGCCGGTGACGATGGCGTCGAAGACGTCGCCGATCCGATTTTGCATCGCGACTGCCGCAAGGCGCTTGGACATTTCGCGTTCTACCTTACGGGCAGCATCTTCTTTGACGGTGCAATTGCTAGCGATGGCCGAGAGTTCCTCATCCGAATAAGGATTGGATTGGCCTGCCAGCATCGCCTTAATCAGCCGTTGGGTGACAACATCGGCGAAGCGGCGATTGGGCGCCGTGGAGTGAGTGTAGTCCTGCACTGCCAGACCGAAGTGGCCGGGTGCAACGTCGCCAGCGCGTTCCAGAACGTATTCGCCCGGTCCGATCAGTTTGATCACTGCCAGAGACACATCGGCAAAGTGATCGGGGTCCGCCGCCTTGCGCCGCAGCAAAAAATCGTTCAAGGCCTTGGAATCCGGTTGCATTGGAAGCTTTTCTCCCTTCGTGGCCGCGAGTTGCACGATGCGGTCCCAGCGCTCGGGAGTACGCACGATGCGCCGGAGAGAAGAGACTTTCTCCAGCAATCGGGCGACGACGCCATTGGCGGCGATCATAAAGTCTTCGATCAGTTCTGTAGCACGGTTTTTCTGCTGCCTCACCACGTCGATGACCCGCTGGTTCAACACCAGGGGACGGACTTCGTCGGTCTCGAGATTGAGCGCGCCCTGCCGATAGCGCTGGTCCTTCAACCGCTGCGCGACTTGATCCTGCAGCTTCAGTTGCTCTTGCAGATCGCTGGAAGCGGCAACCTTCGGCGGCGGGCCCGACTTGCTTTCCAGCCAGCCGCCCACCGAGTTGTACTGGAGCTGAGCCTTGTTGAGGACGAGAGCACGATAGACGTCGGTGGACTTCAGCATGGCGGCAGAATCGACAGTGAATTCGGTCACAACGCTGACCCGATCCTGATTCTCGAGCAGTGAAGTTGCGCCAGTCGAGAGTTCCTCGGGGAGCATCGGGAAGTTACGAATTCCCGGTGTAGACGGTAGTAGTCTCACGGGCCGCGTGCTGATCGATTGGAGTTTGCTTCGGAACAAAGACATCCACATCCGCGATGCCGATCATAATTTTGACGTCGCCGCTGGGAAGGCGTTCCGCGACTTCGATCTGATCGAGGTCGCGCGAAGTGTCGTTGTCGATTGATGACCAGAGCAGGTTTCGCAGATCGCGCACGCCGTCGGTCGCGGCCACCTGTGGCGGATGGTCCCTCAGGCTGGCGAGTTGTCGCGGAATCTGTGGAGGGAAATCCGGTTCGAAGCCGTGCGCCAGCATGATTTCTCTGGCCGTCGCCTGCCAATCAAAATGCGCGAGGTTTCCGTCGGGCATGCTTCCTCAATGAACTCACTCAGGCTAACATGCCCGGCCGGTCTGATTTTCCACGGCGTTGCTAACCGCCGTGCAAGCGCTGAATGTGAATGTCGTTGTTCGTGTAAGTGTGCGACGCGTGCCTCTTGTGGGCTTTCCAAAACCTCGCCGTATCGCCGAGCGGCACCTCGTATCCGCGGCTGCGGAGCCACTCTGCGTCCGCCGTCCCTGTTACCCCAGCGTCGAACAGCGCTGCGGGCAAGTTCGCTGGAGTCTGTGCCGTGGACAACTCGATGAGGCCGGATCGCGTCGGGACCTCGGTAGCAGGTACAGGGACCGCAACTGGAACAGCCGCAGCCGCACTCGCGACCGCCTCCATGTATAAGGCTGTTTCGGAGGCAGTCATGCTCGGAGTTTCCAGTCGCCTCCCGGTGATTTCGCTGCTTCTGTGCTCTCCCCAATAGACGTCGCCCAGAAAAGTATCACTTGGCGATGTCGCCGACGGTGTCGGCCCGGGCCCTACCTCAGCCTGGGTCACACTCGATAAAGAAGGCAGCGCCTGCCCGAGAGATAGGCTAGGCGTGGCAATCGAATGAAGAAGAAGTGGGGATGTCGTGGTGATCAGATATTGCGGCCCCACGGGAAAGTTGGTGTCCTGGGCGATGGAGATTCCACTCAGACCGAGCAACACGCATACGAGATACCTCACACGCATATAGCCTCCGTCATCCTGTACTGATTATGCCGTCAAAGGGCAACGGATTGCCAGAGTCATTCGACTCCAGTTGCGGCTCCTGGCACGGGTTTCAGCCAGTCAGGCATGTAGGGTGTTTTGCCTCTCGCGGCGGTTCGACAAAATGACGTAGAGCATGTAAACGACCACAGCTACGTTGCCGACGAACAGAGCGCATCGCGATACGGTCAGTCCACGAAAAAGTTCGCGCACCTCGAGCGGCAGAAGCAATGTGCCGGAGACAAAAGCCACCCATTCGGCCCAGGTTCGTTCCTTCCACAGACCGTAAGCTTCAGTGAACCGGAGTGCGGCGTAAGCAAATGCGATGCGGGCGGCGGCCCACAGGCGCGCATCGGTGACGCTGTCGGCGAAGTCGAGGAAAACCTGCGCGGATCGCCGGTCGGTGCTGATATGGAAGAAAGCGAGAAGACTCTCCGCGATCAGCCAGACGTCCTTGTGTACAAGAGCCAGGGCACAGAATCCCATCAGAACCACAAAAATGCCCTTGGCAAACTCAAAGAAAGCTACGGCCCGAAGCAGGCGCCGCTGGCGGCGGTGTCGAGCTGACTTGTTCGCGAGCGCGTGCATGAATGCAGGCGTGACTCACGCAGAGTATCACGGCCACAGCGGTTCGCGCAGACGCGACGGCAGTGCTGGTCTTGGCTTTGCGGGTTCTGCTTCTTACCTCCGTAACTGGAGACTTGGCGCGGGCAATGTCACGATCTTAAGACGGAGACGACCATGCGAAAAGTCACCTTTGCCCTGCCGGCTGTAATGTTGTGGCCGCTCATCTATGCGCTCAACAGTCGCCGCAAACCGCGCGACAGGCCCTGATGGAGATGTTCTTCAGCAAGACGCCGGGAACGTTTGCCAAACATCTGCCCGCGGCTACGCGCACGGCTCTGGAAAAATCCGGGGCACTCGCGAACCTGCAGCAATACTCGCTCCTGGTGAATCAACTTCAGACACAAAACCAGAATATCCAGACGTTCGAGACAGGTTCTGTGATGCTGGCCGGAGAAGACCCCAAGACCGGACAGAAGGTCGAGATTACGGTAGTAGGTGACGCGCTGAACGGCGATCAGGACGACATGGAATTATCGTTCCAGATCTTCAAAAACGGCCAAGTCCAAAGAACGCCCTTCATGCCACACATGACCTTCTCAATGAAGAAAGAATCGCAGGTGTGGACGTTGAGTGAAGTCTCGATCACGCTTCACCTGCCGCTGGCAGACCCCGATCTGCTGAAAGCCATCACCGAGAAGATGAAACCACAAGCGGCGACACGCGAGACATTCACTCCTCGTGGCGCAACTTCCATACAAACCTCCGGAAGCAACGCGATGGTCGTAGCGGCGATGCGTACGATATCGACAGCCGAGGTTACTTATGCCAGCACCTACCCGAACGTCGGCTTTACTTGCACACTCTCAAATCTGGACGGCTTCGGCGGAGGCGAACCGAATGAGCGGCAGGCAATGCTGATCAGCAGCGGACTGGCGAGCGGGAAGCGTTACGGTTATGTATTTACGCTTTCGGAGTGCACCGGAACGCCAGCTACCGGCTATCACCTCACGGCCGCCCCAGATGGAAATGGCTTGGGAGGGAAAGCATACTGTTCGGATCAATCGGGAGTAATTCGGTCTTCCGAAGACGGAAACGCGGCCGCGTGTCTGGCAGGCGGCGCTCCGATTCAGTAAGTTCGCTCCTGAACTGGACGATCAGGGTTAGTGCCTGACGGCCCAAGCAAGTCCATCAGGTTCCAGGCCCACATCGATGTGTCCCGTCACCTCCAGTGACTTCAGATCGATCACCGCAATGTAATTGTCTGGCGAGCATGCCACGAAGGCACGCACCCCATCTGGTTGAATGAGGATCCCCGCGGATCCGCGCCCCAGTTTGATTCGCTTGATTTCTTTGCGAGTACCCGAGTCAAGGACAACCAAGTCTGGTGCGCCGAGGCTTGAGACCAGAACGCGGGTACCATCCGGCGTGAATTTCAGACGGTTGGCCCCGCGAACATTCGCGGCAAGGGTGTCCGTCACTTTCTTGGCAGCGGCGTCGACGATTGAGATTGTGCCATCGCGTGCGTTGGCCACCCAGATCTCCTTGCCGTCGGGCGAAATGTCGAACCCTTCTGAACCGTTGCCGACACGCACGACCGTCTCATCCCAATCGCCTCCTGCTGGCCCCATCGGACTACCCGGCGGCGGGACGGGCGCTCCATTCGGGCCGGGCGGCACACCGGGAGGAGGTCCGGACGCGTGGGCTGCAGTCTTGTCGATGATGCTTACGGTACCGGACACGGTATTGGTCACCAGAATCCGCTTCATGTTTTCAGAGACAAAGATCATGTGGGTCCTGTTTTGACCCGTGCCCAGAACCCAGTCCAGCTTTGCAGTTGCGGGATCGTAACTCCCGATCGCCTTGGCGACCTCGGCGGTGAACCAGACCTTGCCGCCGACAAAAGCCAACCCGTGAGGACCGCGCAAGGGTCCGAGATCAATCTGAGGAAGAGGCTTCTGCTCAACCAGGTCGACCACCGCGAGTGTGTTGTAGGCGCCGCCACCGTAGTTGGAGACATAGGCGGTCTTACCGTCCGTTGAAGCGACGACTTCGTGAGGATCGTTTCCGACCGGCACTTTGGCAACCACCCTCAGGTTGCCAGGGTCAACGATGGCGAGTGTATGGTCTCGCTTGCTCAAGGCCAGCAATGTTTCCTTCGGTCTGCCCTGTGCGCTTAGCGACGGCGCGACCACCAATGCCAGCACGAGAAGAGCGCTCAGCTTGTTCTTCATGACTACCTCTGTTTATGAAGGACTAGGTCTTTTTCTGGCGAATCGCCGCACGGAGTTCGGCAACGATTTCCTGCGAGGCCTTAATGGCCGCGGCGTGTTGATTCACGTTGAAGGAGATCGCTCCCACGCGGGCGTGGCCGCCGCCACCGTAACGTTCGCAGATTCGTGCCAGATTGACTTCCGGCTCCTGCGGGGCCCATGGGTTCGATCCCACCGAAACTTTCACGCGGAAACTGCTCTTGCTCAACCCCACGCTGTAGACCGATTGCGGGTGCAGGTAGTACGGAATGAATTTGTTGTAGCCTTCGAGATCGTGATCCGTAACATCGAAAAAAATCGTGCCGTCTGTGCACTCCGTGCGCTGTTGCAGAATGCCGATCGACAGTTCGTGGCGCTTGAGCAACGGCGGAAGCAGCGGCGCAACGAAGGGCTCTTCGAGAATCTGGGCCAGCGACTTGTTGGCCAGCAGGGGAATTAAATTGGGGACGAAACCGTGGTCGGGCGCCGATTCGATCACCATCGTCAGTTTCATGGCGGGCGCCTCCATCTCCACAGCTGTCTTAGCGTCCGGATATAGGGCGCCATCGATGACGTCGGTCCAATGAACGAGATCGGCTACCGGCGTGGGATCGAACCCGAAGCGCTGTTGCGCGATCATGGCGATGAAACTGGTGCAGGACTTGAAGCCGGGATCGTAAAACTTGCGGTTGCTCTCTTGTTGTTCAAAATGCTCGGCGTCAGCGGGTGATAGGAAGGCGCTCTCGTGATGGTCGAACCACCAGGTAATCTTCGGCGAACTGGAGTACTTGAAGTCGACGATCGCGTTCTCGTCGCCGTCGAACTGGTTTTCATCGAACAGAGCACCGGCGCGGTGCACGAGGCCGGTGAATTGGAATTCGGCATCGTTGCGAATGCGCTCCTGGTAGAAGCGGGAAAACAGCGCGGCAGAGGAGGCTCCGTCAAAGCATTTGTCGTGATAAAACACCCGTACTCGCAATGAATACCCCAATCGTTCCTGGATTTTTCCCCGCTGCAAGCCACAAGGCAAGTCCGAGTTTTCGGCGCGGGTAAAAGCTAATAGGATTGACAGCTTAGGCGAAGAAAGTCAAGCGCAGAACTTCAACGTCGCAGCTCGGCTCATGAGCGAGCATTGCAAAGGCCCACGAACGCGCAAGCTTCCGGAAGCGAGGTTCAATAGCGGAGCGCCCTACATTGCGTTTGCTTGTTTCTCCGCCATGTCGCCAATCACTGGAAGCTTCCACATCTGGCCACCGTTTGCCTTCAACAGCATAATGATCCAGACAACGAACGAGCCCACGGCTAGGGCGAACCAGGCGAGCGCGATGACAATGTGACCTAGAATCGGGACGAAAGCCAGCACCATTGAAAGGATCGTGAAAGCAATCCAACAGACGATCAGTCCTCCCGCGAAAAAGAGATTCTGAAAGGAGTGAAACCGCACGAATCGATTCTTGTTGTACGGTTCCATCACCAGGAAGATGATGGAGGGAATGATAGTGACATAGGCCAGCATCCCCGCCACGTTGTCCGCCATTCCTCCGACGGTGGCTACGGCCGGGGCTCCGGGCCCGGCAGCCGCAACCCGGCCGGCGCAGACTGCGCAAGTCGTGGTGCCGTCTGGGATCTGTGCACCGCACGTGCTGCAAAAAGCCATGGTGTCCTCCTCGGTCGCCGAGAACAAGCAGATCAGGTAAGCGTGCACCTGCCCCAAGCGGCGTCGGCGGCAACGTACCAAAAATGGCCTGACAATGCAATGAACAAATTTTTTGGGTTCCGTTCAGCGCTGGATGACGGGCGCGTAACGCTCTGCAATATTTCCCAGCCTGGGCAACTGGAACATTTCTCCTTGAAAGGCCTTGACGACAAGAACTAACCAGAGCAAAAGAGCGGCCAGGCCTCCTATGACCCAGGTCAAGACGACCAGGAGCGGCCCTACGACCGGAATGAGAAAAAGAACGAGTCCGACTAGTTTCAGCACGATCGCCGCCAACATTGCGGCGGCCCAGGCCAGCAAACATTGGACTGAGTGATAGCGCACGAACTGATTCTTGTTGTAGGGATTGAGTAAAAGGAAAAGGATCGCGGGAACAAAAGTGAGGTAGGCAAGCGCCGCGACAAGGTTTTCGGAAAACGGCCCACTCTTTGCCTCTGCTCTGGCCGGCGTCGGCATTTGGCGTCCGCAGCCGGGACAAAAGGCCGCGGTTTCGGGCATGCGAGCGGCGCAGTCGGGGCAGGCCAGCGGTAGGGGAATGACTGAGGCCACTGAGGCGCACCTTATCAAAACGCGGCGCCGTCCGCAAACCGAAGAAACTATCTGCGCATTGACGCCGCCCGAAGCACGGTGTAGTGTTTCGTGCAATTTCAGCGCGGCCGCCCTTGTTAGGAGGAACGGAATGTTCTGCCCTCAATGTGGCATGAATAATGCGGACAACGCGTTAGTGTGCGGGCAATGCGGCAGGAATCTGCAGCCGGCCGCGGCTCCAACGCCTTTGCCGGTTACCGGTGTCGTGATTTCGTACGGCGCTACGGTGCCGAACTACCTGGTTTTCGCCATCCTTGCCACCGTTTTCTGCTGCCTTCCGACGGGCATTCCCGCTATCGTGTATGCGGCGCAGGTCAACGGCAAATTGCAGGCGGGAGACTTGGCTGGAGCGCAACTCGCTTCGAGGAACGCAAAAATGTGGTGCCTGATTTCGCTGGGACTTGGCCTCGCCGTCATGGTGCTCTACGCAATCCTGATCATGGCCGGCATTCTAACCAATATCAAGCACACAAACTGAATCACTGAAGAAGAACATTGCGGCGAACGTGAAGATCGAAACCCAGAAAAATTGGCGGTGTGGCATAGCTTTCACCGCGGTTGCAGTGGCGGTCGTTTTGCTGCATGTTTTCGACCCCGCTACATCGGGAATCTTCCCGCCTTGTCCTGTGTACTACCTGACCGGCTGGTACTGTCCAGGATGCGGGTCGTTGCGGGCCATGCACCAACTTCTTCATGGACACATTTGGGCAGCCTGGGCGATGAATCCATTGACCGTTGCTTTAATGCCATTTCTGGCTTACGGCTTGGCTTCTCATCTCCTATTCGAGATTCGCCGCCGGGGACTGCCGCAGCCGTTTCTGCCGGCGGTGTGGGTCCGCGCCCTGTGCGCCGCCATCCTTTTGTTTGGGATTGTGCGGAATCTTCCCTTCTATCCCTTTACGCTGCTGGCGCCGAGAGCAATGTTGCATCTGTGAACCGCAGGAGTGCTCGAAAAATGCGGCGCCTGAACTCCTATTTCCCGTGATTATTGCTACGGCAATCCTGGCAGACGCCGTAGATCTGAAAGGTATGGCGCGTGGTGAGATAGTGGTGCTTGAGACCGATCTCGTGTTCGAGACGGCTGACTTCCTGGGAAAAAAACTCGACGGAATTTCCGCACTCAGTGCAAACCATATGGTGATGGCTGCGCCGGTTGTACTGGTGCTCATAGCGGGCGATGCCGTCGTGGAACGCAACTTCGCTGGCCAGGCCGCATTCTGCCAGCAGTTTCAGCGTGCGGTAGACGGTAGTGTAGCCGATACGCGAATCTTTCTTCTGCACCAGGCGATGAAGCTCGTCGGTGGAGAGGTGGTCGTGGGTTTCGAGGAACGTCCGCAGAATAGTGTCGCGCTGTCCGGTCTGCTTCAGACCGACGCGTTTCAGGTGCCGATGCAGGATCTCCTGCGCCTCGCGAACCATCTGCCGGGAGATGGTGGGCTGGTCATCGATGCGGTTTTGCAGCATGGGGGACGGAACTGTGAGCAGCATACCATTCCGGCATCTTGAAAATGAAATTCATTTTCAGCGCCGGCCGCTGCTGCCCAGCCTGGAATACAATCAGAGATTCGCATGAGCACCTTGGCCGACATCAGAGTACCCGCTTCCCGCCGTTCGCCGGTTCTCCGCATCCTGCTGTGGCTCCTGCTGGGAGTCCTGGTAGTTCTCGTGAGTGGACTTGTCTACGCCTATTTTGCGGTTCACTCCGCCCTTCCCCAGCTCGACGGACGGCTTCAGATCAATAGCGTCTCCGCCCCGGTAACTGTGACGCGCGACAGCCACGGCGTGCCCACAATCGAAGCCAGCAGTCTTGAGGACCTGTTCTTCGCGCAAGGTTACGTTACGGCCCAGGATCGGCTCTGGCAGATGGACTTGATGCGGCGCTTTGCCAGCGGAGAACTCTCGGAAATTCTGGGCGAGGATCTGCTCAAGGTCGACCGCGAGCAACGAGTTCTGGGACTGCGCGCGGCGGCCCAAAAATCTCTGGAGACGGCTAGCGAGCGCGACCACACGTTTTTCGAGGCGTATGCGCGCGGCGTGAATTCCTACATCGCGACCCACGGTCACCGGCTTCCAATTGAGTTCCGCATTCTGCACTATGCGCCGAAACCGTGGCTGCCGGAAGATTCCGTCGTCATCGCCAACCAGATGGTGAAAGATCTAAATTATCACTATTTTTTCGACGCGCTCCACCACGAAAAAATTCTGGCCAAGCTGGGCCCCGAGCTGACCGCAGATTTATACGTCAATCGCTCGTGGCATGATCGGCCACCGACCGTTATGCGGGAGGATCTGGCTCAACCGCAGAATAATGCCAGCGATTCCGATGACGATGACGACAACGACGACGATGCCGGACCCGACAATTCGGTAACGCAGGGCGCGATTCCATTCGCCCAGGAGGGCGTGCCCGTCAACGGCTCCAACGACTGGGTAATTTCCGGTGCACACTCGGTCACGGGAAAGCCACTGCTCTCAAACGACATGCACCTGGGCCACCAGATGCCGAACCTATGGTATGAAGCCCACCTGCACGCCGGAGCGCTTGACGTCGCTGGCGTAACCCTGCCGGGAATGCCCTATGTGATCGTCGGCCACAATCAGCGGATCGCCTGGGGATTCACCAACGTTGGACCGACGGTGACCGATGTTTACATCGAGAATTTCAATTCTGACGGGGAGTACCAGACGCCTGCAGGATGGGTGGCGCCTGAACATCGCTCCGAGGTGATTCACGTCAAAGGTAAGCCGGACGTGTCCCTCGATGTAAAGATCACGCGCCACGGGCCCATCATTACCGAACTGGTTCCAGGCGAAACCCGACAACTGGCGCTGCGCTGGACACTCTACGATGGGCTACACATTCCGTTCTTCGACGTGAACACAGCGCAGAACTGGCAGGAGTTCCGGCACGCATTCTCCCAGTTGGACGCGCCCGGACAGAACGTGGTCTATGCCGACGTAGACGGGAACATCGGATATCAGGCGACGAGCAAAGTTCCGATTCGCGCCACGGGAGATGGCAGTCTCCCGGTGAGCGGCGCCGACAATTCGCACGAGTGGGCGTCCTATATTCCTTTCGAAAAACTGCCGAGCATCTACAACCCGCCCTCGGGAATCATCGCCACTGCGAACGGAAGGATCACGCCCGACAATTACCCCAATTCGATCAGCATGGAATGGGAAGCGCCCTGGCGCACGGAGCGCATTTACCACGTGCTGGAGTCCGGACGACAATTTTCCCCCGCCGACATGCTGGCGCTGGAAAACGATATTCACTCCGAGCCGGATTTGTTCGCCTCGGAACGGTTGGTGTACGCGGTGGATCACGCTTCGAAGCCTGCGGCTCGGGTCAAACAGGCAACTGATCTGATGCGGGGTTGGGACGGACGCATGCTCGCTTCGTCAGCGGCTCCGACCATCGCAGAAACTTCGATGCGCGAGTTGCGGCGGTTGCTGCTGGAACCGAAGCTAGGGCGCGCACCCGCCGATCCTGCTAAAGAAAACGGAGCCCTGAGTTGGAGGACATACTCGTGGGAGATGCGGTCCGTGTGGCTTGAAAATATTTTGCTGCACAGCCCGAAGCGCTGGCTGCCGGACAAGTATCCGAACTATGACGAACTGCTGGCCGCGGCGGTGGATGCCGCCGTCAATGGCCCGGAAGCCCCGAAAGATCTGGCTTCATGGCGTTGGGGCGGGTTCAACGCGGTTGAGATCCAGCATCCGATTCTGGGGAAGATCCCGTTCGTCAACCACTGGTCAGGACCGGGATTGCGAGAGCAGTCAGGCAGCGGATACACGGTGAAGGCAGTGAGCCGCCATCACGGGCCTTCGGAGCGCTTCACCGCGAATATGGCGAATCCCGACGAGTCCACGCTGAACATCGTCACCGGGCAGGGCGGGAATTTCCTGAGCCCTTACTACATGGACCAGTGGAAGGCCTGGTACGAAGGCACGACCTTTACTTTGCCCTTCAGCGCACGAGCGGTCGAGGCGGACAAGCAACATCGGCTGGTGTTGGAACCGCCCCGCTAACCACGCTAGAAGAAATCAATCGCCTTCACGTCGCCTACGTACCCAATGACATCGATTGTTCCCAGGGGAAGAAAGTCATTAATCAGCAAGATGTTTCTAGTTGTGTCGTAGACGCGCAGGTTCCCCCCCTCCGCCACGTACTCGACTTCACGGCTGGTAAAACTCTGCAGGCCGTCGACATTGCCATTATCCGGAGGAATGATGACCGCGCCGGTATTGGTATTGAGGATCGCCAGGCAGCCGCGTACTTCCCCGTTCGGATTGTTGACGTCTCCGACATCGGTGCAGTCGTGCGATCCGACGAAAAGCTGGCCGTTGATGCTCATGTCCATCCGGTCGTGGTAGCCGTCAGGGATGGCGATCTCGGTGCTAGGGCTGTTCAAGTACGGGTCGGTCATCGTGGACAGATCGACAACGTCTAGCGTTCCACAATAAGTTGCGGCAGTTTTCGGATTCACTGAGCTAGTGAGCGATGAGCACAGAGGTCCCGTCGGCGTTCCCCTACCGGCAACGTAGAGCTTCGTGCCGCTTAAGAACGCGTCCGTAGCTCCGTTCACCAGGACGGGCTTGCCGACAGCGAACGAACTCAGATCTAAGGTCTGCACGCTGGCCTGTTGACTCCCGCCGCATTCGAAACCGCAGTTTAAAACATAGGCGGTGGTCCCGTTGATGACGGCATACACCGGCCGGTTGAAACCCTGTATGACGGTGCACACCGCGGGATTCATGGGCGGAGAGCAGCTCAAATCAATACCCGGCAGAGCGTCGCCGGGTGTCAACACAGTCACAACATCTGAGTCGTTGCTGAAGACGAGCAACTGGCTCCCATTGGCGTTAGCAATCACGGTCTCCGCGTTGGTAACGGCAATTGTGGTTGTAACAGATCCGGACAGGTCCATTACTTCGACCGCACCCAGGAAGTTAAAGCCGGGTACGGCCGCGGTTGGTACCGCAGCGTAGCCCACGGTGCTGGAGGTCGGAACCGCCATGCTGAAGGTTGGACCCGGAAGCTGAACGCTTCCTATGCTCGTTTCTTTTGTAGCGTCTACCGCGTAAACGGTGTTATTGGTGGGATCGAATGCTATCGCGATGTTTCGGCTTGGCGATACGGCCATCAAACCCGGCGAGGTTCCGGCGCTTAGTGGAGTAGCACCAGTAAGGGTGTCGTTGAAGCCGTCCACGATCACAAGACGGCCGAAGTTGGTGGTTGAACTGACTCCCTGAGAAACCAGTACGCGGTTCAATAAACCACTGGGTCCGGTGGTGCGCTTCGATCCACCGCACGCAGTTAGATTCAAGGCAGCCCACAGACCCACGACCACTACGAGGCAGCGTCTCTTCAAACGAAAGGCTCCTAAAGACATGAAAAAGGGAGATTTAGGTGCGAAATCGAGCATTATAGCAGACCTGTGAGGGACTCCGTGCGCAGTCGGAAACGAAGGCCTCCACGTCAGCCGAGCCACCATCGCTTTCGGCGGGCGGCATGCAAGATGCACGAATAGGCTTTCATCCTGTATTCTCAAAAACAATATGAGCGGCGACCTTCTTGCCCGTATCAAGGTGTCCCCAGTGCTTTGCGATGGCGCCATGGGGACGCTGCTGTACGCCAAGGGCATCTTCATCAACCGCTGTTACGACGAACTGAATCTCTCCCAGCCAGACCTGATTCGCGGGATCCATCACGACTACCTGCAGGCCGGAGCCGAGATTATTGAAACTAATACTTTCGGTGCAAATTCATTCCGTCTGGCTCGCCATAGCCTGGCTGACAAAGTAAGCAATATCAATGGCGCTGGTGCAAAGCTGGCCCGCGAGGCCGCCAAGAGCTTCGATGTATGGGTGGCAGGATCGGTTGGCCCGCTCGGAACCAGGATTGAGCCCCTCGGCAAGACGTCCTTCAATGAGGCCCGCGATGCTTTTCGTGAGCAGATCGAGGTGCTGCTGGAAGGCGGCGTCGATCTGATCATCCTCGAGACGTTCGGCTACCTGGAAGAAATCCACCAAGCCATGCTGGCGGCCCGGGATGTGAGCACGTCGGTGCCGATCCTGGCGCAGGTCACGATCGATGAAGACGGCAACTGCCTGGACGGTTCCGATCCCGAGACGTTTGCTCCCAAGCTCGCGGAGTGGGGCGCAGATGTCATCGGATGCAACTGCAGTGTGGGTCCCGTCGCCATGCTGGACGCAATCGAGCGCGTTCGAGCGGCCACCTCCCTACCCCTGGCGGCGCAGCCGAACGCCGGTATTCCGCGCTCGGTCGAGGGTAGGAACATCTATCTGTGTTCGCCGGAGTACATGGCCAGCTACGCGCGCAAGTTCGTGGCTGCCGGTGTGCGGGTCGTTGGCGGTTGTTGCGGGACGACGCCCGAGCACATCCGCACCATGAAGTCGGCGCTGCGGGTGGGGGAAGCGCGAGGAAAGGGCCCCGCCGCTCACGCGTCGGGCAGCCAGACGACGCCCATGGCAGTTCCGGCCGTCGCTCTCGAAAGCCGTTCCCTACTGGGGGCCAAGCTGGCCCGCGGCGAGTTTGTCACCATGGTCGAGATCGTGCCGCCCAAGGGTATCGACATTCGCAAAGAGGTCGAAGGGGCGCGGTTTCTGAAGTCGGTGGGCGTGGACGCGGTCAATATTCCCGACAGCCCGCGCGCGTCGGCACGCATGAGCAATCAGGCTTTGTCGCTGCTCATTCAGCGCGAGGTCGGCATTGACGCCATCCTGCATTACACGTGCCGCGATCGCAACGTTTTGTGCATCCAGAGTGACCTGTTAGGAGCCGCCGCCGTCGGCATCCGGAACCTGATCTGCATTACCGGCGATCCGCCGAAAATGGGTAACTATCCCGACGCGACTGCGGTGTTTGACGTGGACGCGATTGGCCTCGTGAACATCGTGCACAATCTCAACCGCGGGCTCGACCTTGGCGGCAATCCCCTAGGCACCGGCACCGGCTTTGTGATTGGGGTTGGAGCCAATCCCGGTCTGACCGACCTCGACGAAGAGGTGCGCCGCTTTGAGTACAAGGTCCAGGCCGGTGCGGAATATGCCGTGACTCAGCCCGTATTTGACTTGAGCTTGCTCGAGAACTTCCTGCGGCGCATTGAGCACTGCCGGATTCCGGTGGTGGCTGGGATCTGGCCCCTGGTGAGCGTGCGCAATGCGGAGTTCATGAAAAATGAGCTCCGGGTGTCTGTGCCGGACTCAATCCTGGAACGCATGGCGCGGGCCCAAACCCCGGAGACTGCGCGCGCTGAGGGCGTGGCCATCGCCCGAGAGATGCTGGTGGCGGCGCGGCAGATGGTCCAGGGAGCTCAAGTCAGCGCACCCCTGGGCCGCTACAGCTCGGCGGTCGACGTCTTGGAGGCTCTGGGGAAATCGCAGCCGGCTGCCTTGACCTAATGTTCCCCTTTCGGGAGCTGCTCGTACGTCCTTGTGGATATTTTTCGCAAAAAACACTGGACATCGCCCTCTGTACGGTGCAATACAATAGAAATGGAGCAAAATCCCGTTGGCCAAGTTTGAAGAGTGCCTCCAGCGACTGGAGAAAATAGTTCAGGAACTGGAAAAGGGAGACGTCCCGCTTGAAAAGTCTCTGACACTGTTCGAAGAAGGCATGCAGCTTTCGTCAGCCTGCCGCAAAGAACTGGAACAGGCAGAAGGGAAAGTTGAGATTCTGCTAAAGAAGAGCGGGAAGCTCCAAGCCGAGCCTTTTGAGCCGCTGACGGAGAAGGTGCCAGCCCGCCGCTAGGCGTAGCCGTTCTCTTGCTGCGGTTCCGGAGTAGAGTTGTCTGTGGGTTTGAGGTTTTCCCAGCCTGCCCCGCAGCCTAGTCAACTGTTTGCCGTGTCATTGACGACGGTTTTCAGATCGGGGGATTTATGGCTCAAAGTGTTGTCGTTCTCGAGAAAGATCCCAGAGTGGGAAGGTCCTTGGCAGGTGGACTGCGTCCTCACTTCTCGGTGCAACTCATCAATTCGCGTGAGGAACTTCGGGACCAGTTAGCCCGCGATCGTCCCGAGGCTGTAGTCCTCAACATCGAGCAGTGGCTGCTGACGGATGTCGAACGCCTGCACCACGACTTCCCGAAGTTGCCAATTGTCTGCACCCACCGCATCCCCGATGAGGAGATGTGGATGGCGGCTCTTGAAGCCGGGGCCAGCGATATCTGTCCCGCCGACGACGTGGAGAGTGTGTTGAGGTCAGTTCGGCGCAGCATGGCGCTGTCGCGAAGCGCCGCAGCCTGATTCAATTCTTTGCCACGGGGATGCCTGCGGGCATCCCTTTTAAGTTTCCGCCTCCGCGAGCGGTTCCGCAATTGTGGCGCCAGCCGCCTTCGGCTGTCCGGCGGAGCGCAGCTTCGCTGCGAATCGGGATTTAGCTTCTTGGGACCGCCATACGTTCCCGCACGGTTCCGCTTCCCCGCCTTGTTATACTGCCTCGTCATGCTGACCGAGACTCTCGAACAAGGCCGGAGCCTGACCGATTCGGCCCTCGACCGGCTCATCCCCCTGGAAACCGAACATCCGGCCTCCATTCACAAGGCCATGCGCCACAGCGTATTTGCCGGTGGCAAGCGCCTGCGGCCAATCCTCTGTATAGAAGCCGGGCGCATGGTCGCAGGATCGTTGCCCCCTGGGATCGAGGAGCTTGGCGCAGGGCTGGAAATGCTGCATACCTACTCGTTGATCCATGACGATCTGCCCGCGCTCGACAATGACGATCTGCGGCGAGGGCGTCCGACCTGTCACAAAGTGTTTGGGGAAGCCATCGCCATCCTCGCCGGAGACGCGCTGCAGACCCAGGCGTATGAAGTGCTGGCCCGGTTGAAGTGTACGGCCGAAGCGCGGGTGCGAATTATCGAGGAAGTTGCCCGCGGCACAGGAACGGTCGATGGCATGATTGGCGGCCAGGTCGTCGATCTCGAGGCGGAACATACGAGACCAACCGCCGAGATGCTGGAATATATTCACCGCTCGAAAACTGCCGCCCTGATTACGGCGAGCCTGGTGAGCGGAGGCATTTATGCCGGAGGAAAGGACAGCCAGGTTGCAAAACTACGGGCGTTTGGACTGGCGATCGGACTCGCGTTTCAGATTGTGGACGACGTGCTGGACGTGACGCAGACTTCCGAGCAACTTGGCAAGACTGCGGGAAAAGATACGGCATCAGAGAAAGCAACCTATCCGGCGCTGTTCGGGATCGAAGCGTCGTTGCGCAAAGCGGACGCGCTGGTCGACGCGGGATTCGAGGAATTGAACAGCTTCGGGGAGCGCGCAGATACGCTGAAGGAACTGGCGCGGTTTCTGGTAGAGCGGAAGAAGTAAATCGGCTTTTGGCTTTTGGCTCTTGCGCCTGCTTTTTCTTTGCGGCCTTAGCGGCATTTCTTAGCGTTCTTCAGCGGTTAAAGGCTTCTTGATCGCACGTCCATAGGTAACAACCTAACTCCTCCCTGCTCGGAGCACTTTGGACGCTTCCGAGTTCCGTGGTAAAAAGTAAGAACGGCGATGGAGTTCGCCATAACCGCCTGCTGCGCTGGCTGATGACTCCTACAGAATTGAGCTTGCTTTTGTAGGAGAGTTCCATCGTGAAAGACTTCCTCGCCATATCCGTCGCCGCTATTGTCGGCGCCAACCTGCGATATCTGCTCAGCCGCCTCGCTGCCAGAGAGTTGGGCCCGGTTTTTCCCTACGGAACGCTCGCCATCAACATTGTGGGCAGCTTCATCGTGGGCTTCTTCGTCGTCTGGACGACCGAGCGCGCGCTGGTCGATCCCCGCTGGCGGCTGCTAGTTGTGATCGGTTTCTGCGGATCGTTCACCACATTCTCCAGCTATGCGTTCGAGACCATGTCGTACCTCGAGCAAGGCCAGTGGGGACTGATGCTGGTGAACATCTTCAGTAACAATCTGCTGTGCCTGGGTGGAGCACTCGCCGGCATGGCGTTGGCGCGGGCTTTGTAAGCAATGACTAAGATTCCTACGCTCGAAACGGCGCGGTTGACCTTGCGGCCGTACACTGACTCCGACATCGCGGAACTGGTGCCGCTGATCGGCACCCGCGAAGTCGCAGCGACAACGCTGCGTATCCCGCATCCCTACAACGAGCAGGATGCCAGGCAGTTCCTCGCCACGATCGATGTCGGCGGCGAAGTCAGAATGGCCGTCACGCTACGCGCAGATCGGCGCCTGATTGGTGGCGTTGGCCTGCGGATCGACGAACTACACCAGCACGCCGAGCTTGGCTACTGGCTCGGCGTGCCGTACTGGGGAATGGGATATGCAACGGAAGCAGCGCGAGAAATGCTGCGCTACGGCTTTGAAGGTCTGCGTCTGCACCGCATCTTTGCTTCGCATTTCAAGCATAATCCCGCATCCGGAAGGATTTTGACGAAGCTCGGCATGCGCTACGAAGGCTGCCAGCGGGAGCATATTCATAAGTGGGATCAATTGATCGACTCGGAGCTATTCGGCATGTTGCGGCAGGAATGGGAGCAAGGCGGGGAGGTTCGCGAGTAAAATGCCAGATGCAATGGCCGTGCAGGTCACGATCTATCTGAACGAAGCCGACCCGTGGCATCACCGGCCACTGCACATGGAGATCCTCAACTACCTGCGCAAAGAAAATGTCTACGCCGCAACCGCAATCCACTGCGTGGCTGGATTTCTGGGGCGGCACCGTGTCGAAACCGCGCACTTGGTGGAGGCCGGAGGCAAACTTCCAGTGATCATCATTTTCGTCGACACCGATGAGCACGTCAGCCGGGTGCTTCCTGCGCTGAAGGAAATGGCAGCACACCGGCTGATCGTCCGCGAGAACGTAGTGCTGGAGCAGGGAAATCTGGACTGAACTACCTTCCCTCAGTCTTCTTCCGGCACCGGCCACTTCGCTTTCCGATAAGTGAAGTGCAGCGCAACGATCGCTGCAATGGATACCAGGAAAGTGAACCAACTGGCCTCCGGCCCCAGCAGTCCGCCTGTGAGCCTTGTCGAGCCAGGAAACTCCGCGTTGAGCAGTCGCCCCACGCCGAACTCTCCTCCATTCATTCCCGAAAAGATGTAAATGAACGAGAGATCAAACGCGACGTGCATGCCAATGGGGAAGGCCAGGCTGCCGGTGCGCCGCAGGGCAAGTGTGATGAAGACCGTCAATAAGGTTACGGCGACCCAGTCTTCCCATCGTTCATGCGGCTTTGTGTAGTAGTGCAGGGCGCCAAACCCAATTGCCTGGACGATTGCGGCCGGCCAGAATCCAATGCCATCAGCCAGCGTGTACATGAAGTAGCCGCGGAAGCTAATCTCTTCGCTAAGCCCGATGAGCAAGTTCGCAAAGAGCCATAGAGCTGCGAATTTGAACAACTGGGCCCCGTCACATTGAGTCCGTGCACGCGGTAACCGCCGCCGAGATAAATCAGGAAGATAATGGCGGACGGCATCACCACGCCCCACACCACACCCTTCCAAAATAATCTTCCAAATAGCTCCCGTATGATGGGAATGCCGTAAACCGCAAAGCTGCGGCGCTCGAAGTGCCCCATGATTGCCGTCGCGGCCAACGCGATTGCCAGCAGCGCCGCATCACCGACGATAAGATTCACGGGGTGCAGGCCGGGATAGTCGGCCAGATGCAGGCGCTCTACCAAGTTTCTCAAGACGTACCCGATCACAAATACCAGGATGCAGAATATGAGCAGCCGCCATCCCGGACGCAGCTCTCTGCCGTTGTGGAAGATCTTGCGCAGGTCCATAGCCCTCCTTGTTCTCAGTACGTCGCCCAGTGCGCAGGTCAGAAATGTTTTTTCTGCTTTTTAATGTGCCTCCGCTGAGTTGCGCCCCGCCACAGCATACTAGTACCCTTTCCAGATTCATGCTCTCGCCATCTTTGGACATCCTGGCCATCGCCGCCCACCGCGACGACGTTGAGCAAACCTGTGGCGGCACTATCCTGAAAGCCGCCCAGCGCGGGCAGCGCACCGGCATTCTCGATCTGACCCAAGGCGAGATGGGCACGCGGGGAACGGCAGACGACCGAGCGCGCGAGGCAGCCGACGCCGCCAAGATTCTCGGCGCGCAATGGCGGCGGGCACTCAATATCCCTGATGGGCGTGTCGAAAACACCTGGGAGAACCGGCTGAAGGTCGCGAGCGTGATTCGCGAAACGCGACCGAGAGTCGTGATTCTTCCCTTCTGGAAAGGTCGGCATCCGGATCATTACACGGCGTCCGTTCTCGGTTACGAAGCGTGTTTTCTTTCGGGACTGGCCAAACTTGATCCGGAGAAAGCACTCGGCACTCAGCAGTCGGCATTCCGCCAATCGGACCTTCGGCGGGACTCGGGGACTGCCGTGCTATCCGACGACCTGTGGGCGGGACGCCCTCAGGACAGCCGGCGGGATGTCGGCGCTACTTCCCTTCCGCCTCATCGGCCCTTCAAAATCATCTACGCGACTCTCTACTACGACACTCGGCCCACATTCGTCGTGGACATCACCGAACAGTTCGACGCCAAGTTCGCTTCCATCCTCGCCTACAAGTCGCAGTTCAGCGACCAGGAAGCGGGCAAGGACCTCTTCCCTGCTCACGAGGAAATCCATGCCCGGGTGTCGGCTATGGCTCGGTTCTACGGCATGTTGGGCGGCGTCACCTACGCGGAACCTTTCTTGCAGAGAGAAGTCGGGCTAGTCGAGGATTTGTTGGTGCTTCCGGTCAAATCCATTTAGGATATCCAGACCCAAATACACTCCCAGGAGAATCAGCAATCATGTCGCCTTTTGCATCTACCTCGTCACCGTTGTCGCGATGGCCGCCGCGGCCGCAGCTCAAGCTGGAACATGGCAGATTGATCCCAACCATTCATCGGCGGCGTTCTCGGTGCGGCATCTTGGCGTATCGACCGTGCGCGGCGCTTTCACGAAAGTGAGCGGCTCAGCGAAGCATGATGCGTCCGATCCCTCGAAGGACTCTCTCGACACGACAATTGACGCCAGTTCAGTCGATACACGCGTGGAAATGCGCGACAACGACCTGCGCAGCCCTAACTTCCTCGACGTGCAGAAGTACCCGACAATTACCTTCCATTCCAGGCAGACGAAAGCAGCCGGAGCCGGCAAGCTGCAGATCACGGGCGATCTGACAATTCACGGCATCACCAGGGAAGTTGTGCTCGATGTGGATGGGCCAACTACCGCGATCAAAGATCCGTGGGGCAACCAGCGGATTGGCGCGTCCGCCGCCACCAAGATCAACCGCAAGGATTTTGGCGTTAACGGCGCACCTGGAGTGGTGGGAGACGAGATCACGATCACGATTGACGCAGAGTTATTCCAGCCACCGGCAAAGTGAAGTTGACTCAGTTCTAGTTGTTTAAAGCTTTCACAGCACCACTAATGGTGAACGCCGCGAGCAATCAAGTGCTCGAAGTCGCCGCCTAAAAGATATGACGGAACAGAGCGAATAGCGCTCCCGACAGAATCATCGCCACCGGAAGCGTAAGCACCCAAGCCAGCGCCAGATTGCGCACCGTGCTCATCTGAATGCCCGAACGATTGGCCGCCATGGTGCCGGCGACGCCCGACGACAGCACGTGCGTTGTGCTGACTGGAAGGCCGAAGCCGTCCGCGGCGCCGATCGTAGCCATCGCCGTGATCTCGGCGGCAGCTCCCTGAGCATATGTCAGATGCGACTTACCGATCTTCTCGCCCACCGTCACGACGATCCGCTTCCAGCCCACCATCGTCCCCAAGCCCAGCGCCATGGCTACCGCGACCTTTACCCACGTCGGAATGAAGCGTGTGGAACGGTCGACGTGCTTCTTGTAGTTGGCGAGGATGGCGGCATCTTCTTTGGAGAAGCTCGGCTTGCCGCTTTTCGCCGTCAGCCGCAGCGCTTCGCTCACAAGATATAAGTCGTTGCGGAAGTTGCGAACCCGATCATTGGGCACGTTCTTCAACTCTTTGTAGAGGCTGGTTTCGGTGCCGATGTCGTTGATCAGGGTGCGCAGCGCCAGCATCGTGTTGGCGTTGAACTGCTTGCTGCGGATGTAGTCGGTGATGTCGTCGCGGGCATCGCCGATGACGGCACTCGGGGTGACATAGTGGTCCACCGCATCGGCGGCTTGCTGCGAGACCGCGATGAAGTCCTGCGATTCCTTGAACGTAACGGCGTGGTTCAGGGCGTAGGCGGTGGGAACGGTACCGATCAGGATTAGCATGATCAGACCCATTCCCTTCTGACCGTCGTTGGAGCCGTGGAAAAAGCTGACTCCCGTGCACGTGAGAATGAGCAAGCAGCGAATGTAGAACGGCGGCGGCGCGTTGCCTTCCGGGGCCTTGTAGAGCTTCTCGTCATGAATGAGCGCTCTTGCCGCCAACAACAGGAGCGCCGCTACGGCAAAGCCGACAAGCGGCGAGAGCAGCAGCGACTTGCCGATGTTGGCGGCCTGTCCCCAGTCGACTCCCGAGGTGCCGCTCTTGCCGGACAGCATTTGATTGGCGATGCCTACGCCGATGACCGATCCGATCAGCGTGTGCGAACTGGAGGCGGGCAGCCCAAAATACCAGGTGCCCAGATTCCAGATGATTGCCGAAACCAGCAAGGCAAAGACCATGGCGAATCCGGCCTTGCTTCCCACTTGCAAGATCAGTTCCACAGGCAACAGCGAGATGATGCTAAACGCGACCAGGCCTGACGAAACCATAACTCCCAGAAAGTTCCAGAAGCCGGACCAGACCACCGCTACGTGCGGCTCCAGGGAATGAGTGTAGATAACCGTCGCCACGGCGTTGGCCGTGTCATGGAATCCGTTCACAAACTCAAAGCCGAGCGCCACCAGCAGAGCAACCCCAAGGAGCACAAAGGGAAGGACGGACTCGTTGTGAATCGTAGAAAGATCGCTAAGCAGGTGCGTCCCCGCATAGCCAAACCCAATGATCAGCACGATCCCGAAGACGATCATGCCGATCTTGCCGGGGGAGCGTGAGATCTTTGCATCAAGAACGGTCGATGTTGCTGCCATAGGACTCCCTTCAGAAATTGCGGGGTCTGATCTGAATTTCGATCAGGGAATTGCGGAACTATAGAGGAGGAATGTTACGGGCAGATTAAAGCAGAGCTAAAAATACAAATTCTGAACTCAGACACTGCGGCATGTGGGTCGAAACCGGAGCGCAACCGCCGATAACATGCCAATCGACCCTTACTTCTTCAGCGCCACCGCCAATCCGTCACGAATCGGCAGGATGGTAGTGTAGAAGTCCTTCGAGTCATAGAGCTTGCGATTGAACTCGAGGATGGCCTTGGTGTTCGCGTCGGTTGGATTCTTCTCCGCGACGCGGCCGCTCCATAGCACGTTGTCGGTAACGAACAATCCGCCCTTGCGCAGGCGCGGCGAGATCAGGCGGAGAACGCGGGGGTAGTCTTCTTTATCGACGTCGTTGAAGATGATGTCGAACTCCGCCTTTTGCTCGGACAGCAACTCCAAGGCGTCGCCGGTGTGAATGGTGATGCGATTTGCGACTCCGGCGCGTGCGAAATAGCCGCGGGCGCGCTCGGCATTCTTGCGGTCGCCGTCGGTATAGACGACGCGGCCCTTGTCGCCAACCGCCTGCGCCCACCAAATCGTTGAATAGCCGATGGCTGAACCCAACTCGAAGACCGTGCGGGCATCGATCATCATCGCCAGCTGTTGCAGCACGCGCGCCACCGCCGGACCCACTATGGGCACGTTGTGCTGGGTGGCATAGTCTTCCATCTCGACCAGCACTTCTTCGCGCTTGGGCAACATGGAGTAAAGATAGTCATCCACTGGCCCGGCCGTCGTGAAGTTGTAATGGCGCCAGCGAGCGGCGGTTGGCTTTTTCTTGCTTTGAGTCACGCGCTTCCCTTTCTTAAATTGTCGGTTCGAAATTCACCCGCCGATGGTGACTCCTGGCTGCATTTCTACTACTTCGACATTGGGCACCAGTTTTTGCAATTGGCTCGGGCGCCCCACCAAGACCGGGAAAGTTCCAAAGTGCATAGGAATCACCGTTTTCGGCTTCAGAAGATTGCAGGCGTAGGCAGCCTCGCGCGGTCCCATCGTGTAGTGATCACCGATAGGCAGCATGGCAATTTCAGGAGAATACAGCTCGCGGATAATCGCCATGTCACCGAATACGTTCGTGTCGCCTGCGTGGTATATCTTCACACCGTTGGAGAATTCGATCACGTAGCCGCAGGCCTCTCCGCCGTAGACAACCTCATCGCCATCCTGGATGCCGCAGGAGTGATCGGCGTGCACCATGGTGACTTTGATATCTCCGACGGTTTGCGTGCCGCCTTTGTTCATCTCGGCGAGTTGCTTTGCGCCTTTTTTTCCCAGCCACCAGGCTAACTCCGGAATTCCAACCACGACTGGGTTGTGGTGCTTGCAAATCTCGACAGCGTCGCCGATGTGGTCGCCGTGACCGTGAGTACAGAGTAGAATGTCTAGTTTTTTCACGACCTTGTCGGCCGCGGGGCACATGGGATTGCCCATAACCCAGGGGTCGATGATGACGGTCTTGCCGCCCGGCGTCTCGATCCGAAAAGTGGCGTGGCCCAGCCAGGTGAGTTTGATGCCTTCGAGATTCATGTTGCTCCCAGGACTCAATTATCAGTACTCAGCCGTCAAGCATTCAGCGACGTAAATTTGTTTCCGGAAACTTCAAGATTGGCGTCGACTGTCCAAAAGCTGAGGGCGTTATTCCGCTAAGCGTCCTGCCTAGTTTAATATGAAACGCCATGACAGACCTCAAGGTGCTGATTAAGCGGGAAGAAATCGCCAAGCGGGTGAGCGAATTAGGGGCGCAGATCACCAAGGACTTTGCAGGACAATCGATTATTCTAGTGGGAGTGCTGAAGGGGGCTGCGATTTTTCTGTCGGATCTAGCCCGTCACGTCGACCTCGACGCGACCTTCGATTTCATCGGCGTATCCAGCTACGGCAACCGGCCCAGCCCCACCCAGGAACTGAAGAGCGGGTGGGATTCGACCGGTGAGGTGAAGCTAACCAAAGATGTCGATCAGACCATGAAGGACAAGAACATTATCCTCGTGGAGGACATCCTCGACACTGGCCTGACCATGACTTATCTGAAGAAAATGCTGCTGGCTCGCCAACCCCGGTCTCTAAAGGTCGCCTCATTGCTCGACAAGCCGTCCCGGCGCAAGCTGCCCCTGGAGGGAGACTACGTGGGATTCAAGATTCCCGACGAGTTTGTGGTCGGGTACGGACTGGATTACGCAGAAAAGTACCGTAACCTGGCGGACATTTGTGTAATACCAAGAGAATAGCTGAGAGCATAACGAAGCGCCGCGGGGACGACGTCAAAAGAGCGTAAAACAGCGGCTGCTATGATACCAACCATGGGCATTGTTCTCCCTAAACCAGACCGATTGCCGGTTGAGTCGCTGTTGCTCGACGTCGCCGACGTACTGGCCACGTCGCTTGATCTCGACACGACCGTGCGTCGGGTCGCCGAAGTGGTGCGCAAGGTAATCGACTATGAGATCTTCGCCATTCTTTTGCTCAACGAGAAGACACAGGAATTACGCTTCCGCTTTCAGGTCGGCTATCCGCCGGAATTTGCCGAACGCGTCAGGATCAAGGTCGGCGAGGGTGTAACCGGCCAGGCGGCTCAACTTCGTCAGGCCGTTCTGATCGACGATGTCACCAGCGATCCGCGATATATTCCGGCGGTCCCCAACGTGCGCTCAGAACTGGCGGTCCCGCTGATGACCAAGAATCGCGTGATCGGGGTCATTGATATTGAAGCGCGCGAACCCGGCTACTTTACGGAGGAGCATCGCCGCCTGCTGACGCTGGTGGCGTCTCGGATGGCCGCAGGCATCGAAAACGCACAGCTTTACACCCGGACCACGAAGCAGGCGCGAATTCTTCTGCTGTTGAATGAGATTGCTCGCGAACTGACGTCGATCCTGAATCTCGACGAGTTGCTCGGCCGCATCGCAGAACTCGTACGCCGTTTGATCGACTATCAGATGTTCAGCATTCTGTTGCTGGATTCATCCGGCGAGAAACTCCAGCATCGGTTCTCTCTGCGTTTCAATGAGAATATTCATCTGAAACGTGAAATCTCTTTAGGGCGCGGGCTGGTGGGCACAGCAGCTCAGACCAAGCAGGCTGTGCTGGTGCCCGACGTCAGCAAAGATTCGCGCTATGTTCAAGCCAATCCCGAAACCCGTTCGGAACTGGCCGTGCCCTTGATCTACAAAGACAAGGTGATCGGAGTGCTCGACCTCGAACATACGCGGCGCGGATTCTTTACCGAAGACCACCAGCGCACCATGACGACTCTCGCGGCGCAGATCGCGATTGCGCTCGAGAATGCGCGTCTCTACGAAGAGATTGAGCGACAGGAGCGCCGACTGGAGCGTGATCTTTCCCTGGCGCGCGAATTACAAGGAAGACTCCTGCCGCAGACGCGGCCGAAGCTGTCCCACCTCGACGTGGCCGCGAAGTTCGTCCCCGCCCGCACCATCGGCGGTGATCTTTACGACTTCATTCCCTATTCCATGTCGCGGCTTGGCATCGTCATCGGCGACGTCAGCGGCAAAGGCGCCCCAGCGGCGATCTACGCCGCGCTGGTCAGCGGAATTCTACGCTCCCACGCTCCGATCGAACCGGGGCCGGCGGAGATGCTCTCTGCAGTGAATCTCTCGTTAGCCGAGCGCCGCATCGAAGCACAGTTCGTATCGCTTATTTACGCGCTTTGGGATGACCAGCACAAGACCCTAACCGTCGCGAACTCAGGACTTCCCCGTCCCATCTATGTGCATGGCGGAAAGAATGAGGTCATCGAAGCCACGGGCCTGCCCCTCGGCCTGTTTGACGAGGCCGACTATGACGAGTTCCGATTCCGCATGAAGCCCGGGGATATGTTCGTGTTCTTCAGCGATGGCATTCTCGATGCGCGCAACCGCAACGGCGAACAGTTTGGACGCGGCCGGGTCGAGAAACTCATTGGAGAATGCACGGAACAGTCCGCCGATTGCGTCGTGGATTTACTGTTCCGGGCTGTCGCCGAACACTCGGCCGGCGTGGAAACATTTGATGATCAGACAGTGGTCGCCATCCGTGTGAAGAGCGGCGCGCACGGCCCGGCGAGGAAGAAATGACCACAGCCCGTGAGAGTTCTGGGCCAGGGCGTTCCCCCGGATTCGTTTATCGCGAGACGAGGCACGGAATGTTGCGTCGTCGCAGGCGGTTTGTCCTGTACTGCGAGGAAGTGGCCTTACCTAAATTGGCCGAGCGATATGGGACCCCGCTATATGTCTACTCGGCAACGATGATCCGCGAGCGCTATGAATCCTTCGAACAAGCGTTTCGCGAAGTGCCGCACACCATTTGCTACTCCGTCAAAGCGAATTCGAACTTGAGCATCCTGCGCCTTTTGGCGCGACGCGGATGCGGCTTTGACGTGGTCTCTGGTGGTGAACTCGAACGCGTGCTCAAGTCGGATCGCAAGGCGGCGAAGAAAGTCGTGTTTTCTGGTGTGGGCAAGACCCGAGAGGAGCTTACGGCCGCACTCAAGGCCGGAATTCTCCTGTTCAACGTGGAGAGTGAGTCTGAATTGTGGGCGCTTGCTGAATGCGCGGGTCGTTTGCGTAAGCAGGCCCCGATGGCTGTGCGCGTGAATCCCGATGTGGCGGCCGAGACGCATCCCTACATTTCGACTGGACTGCACAAGCACAAGTTCGGCGTGCCGCTCGGCGAGGCGAAGGCGCTCTACGCGAAGGCTTCCAGCGCGCGGTATCTCAAGGTCCGCGGCGTGAGTGTTCACATCGGATCGCAGATCACCGACGTCGCCCCCTTCGGAGAGGCCATGACGCGGGTGGCCGAGTTAGTGCGGGACCTGCGTTCCGATGGCCATCCTATCGACTACGTCGATGCGGGTGGCGGACTCGGTATCGCGTACGAGAATCCGGATGCCAGCGACTTCCGCGACTCCGTTGCGGCTTATGCGAGTGCGCTCGTGATGCCGCTGCGAGGACTGGAGGTACAGCTTCTGCTGGAGCCAGGCCGATCGATCATAGGACCGGCTGGCGCTCTGCTCACCTCGGTCGTTTATAAGAAGAGGAATGACGGCAAGCAGTTCGCGGTGGTGGATGCCGCGATGAATGATCTGATCCGGCCCGCGCTTTATGGCGCGTATCACGAAATTATTCCCGTATCCAAGAATGTGGGCGCGGCGTCAAAATCCGACGTGCGGGATGAAGTTTTGGATATCGTCGGACCGGTATGTGAGACCGGGGACTTCTTCGCCCGCGATCGCATGTTGCCGCCCCTCGCTGAGGGAGATCTCCTGGCAATACTGGACGCGGGGGCCTACGGCATGGTGCTAGCGTCGAACTACAACACGCGTCCTCGGCCAGCCGAAGTGCTGGTGGCAGGCAAATCGGCGAAAGTGATTCGGCAGCGCGAAAGAGTATCGGATCTGTTGAAGGCTGAGATCTAACTGTTATCCGGCGAAGCTGGCCGGAATCAACCCCTTAGATCTGTCGCTCACCCCACTTCAGTTTCGTGCGCAGTACGTGAAAGAAGTCTGTTCCCGTCCGGAACAGATTTACCTGATGTTCAGACCGGCGGCAGCGCACGCGGTCACCGTCCCGCAAGTCGAGGCCCGGCTGACCATCGAGACTGAGGTACGCAACTTCCTCTTCACTGCGCAGGAGGATCTCAATCTCCACCGAATCAGGGACTACCAGCGGCCGATGGGTGAGCGAATGCGGGGCGACCGGCGTGATCACGAAAGCACTGACCGTTGGCATGAGCACGGGTCCGCCCGCTGAAAGCGAATATGCCGTGGATCCGGTCGGGGTGGCCACGATCATGCCATCGGCGCGATAGCTCGACACGAACGCTTTGTCGATGAACAGGTCGTAGTTGTTGAGCCGCGCCAGAGCGGTCTTGTTCACCACGGCGTCATTGAAGACGAGATAACTGCTACGCACCGCGTCTCCGCGCAACAATTCGCAGTGCATCAGCGAGCGATGCTCGACTGCAGCGCGGCCTGCGGCAATCGCCTCAAGCATGGTGTAAAGGGATTGTAGCGGCACTTCGGTCAGAAATCCGAGCGACCCCAGATTTACGCCGAGCAGTGGAACATCGATCGCCGCCGTAATCCTTGCCGCCGACAGCAGGGTTCCATCACCGCCCAGTACGATCACCAAATCCAGCGGCCGGCAGCACATTTCCGCGCGCGCCACGACCTCCTGCCCCGGGATGTAAGTGGCCGTCTCCGCATCAATGATGACCTTGTATCCATGCTCTGCCAGCCAGTTAAGAAGACCGGGAAGGATTTTCGTCACCTCCGGACGATCGGGCCGCGAGATGAGAGCGGCGGTTTTCGAGTGAGGCGCTTCGGTGGGGGCCATGGCGAAAGAGAGATTGTACAAGGTTTAGGGCGTCGGGGACGGAAAGGCCGAGTGGCCCGTATGAATTTTGTCAATCGGGCAGAAAAGACCGCGAAGCAGAAATTCGCGATTGCCTTCCGCGCCCAGGATGGGCGATTCGATCACGTCGGTTTGCGCGGCCCCCAGATTTAACAGCGCGGTTCTCACTCGTTCTACCGCGGCGGTCTGCGCATTTTCATCGCGCACAATGCCGCCCTTGCCTACGTGTTTCCTGCCCGCTTCGAACTGCGGCTTGACTAACACAATGACCGTTCGCCCATGCCGGTGGTCCCGTGACTCCGGAAATGCCGCTGCGGTCACCGCGGGCAGAATCAAAGTCGCTGAGATGAAAGACACGTCCATCACGATCAGATCCACTGTTTCTCCGACTGCTTCGCGCGTGAGGTAACGCGCATTGGTCTTCTCCAACAACTTGACGCGCGGATCCTGACGAAGTCTGAAGTCCATCTGGCCATAGCCGGTGTCGACCGCGATTACGCGCGCCGCGCCGCGTTGCAAAAGGCAGTCGGTAAAACCTCCTGTCGATGCGCCCACGTCGAGACAGATCTGGTTTTTTACATCAATGTTCCAGTGGTCCAGCGCCCGCTCGAGTTTGAGCCCACCGCGGCTCACGTGCTTCAAATCATCGCCGAGTAAGCGGATGGCCACATCTTGTGCAACCTGCGCGCCAGCTTTCTCCAGCTTCTGATTGTCCACGAGAACTTTGCCCGCGAGAATCAGAGCGTGAGCGCGCTCGCGCGAAGCGACAAGTCCGCGATCGACCAGCAGTTTATCGAGTCTGAGTTTCACATGCGGGTTCTTCGCCGAAAGTTGTACCACGAAAGTGCCAGCACCCTGCGCAGTGCAAAGTGTTGAAGCATCTCCGTGTGAATCAGTTACGAAGATACTGTGCCCCTTTTCCACAGAATTTTCCACGAACATGTTGAAAACTTCCGTGTGGTGATGCGCGAAACGAGAAAAAAGCCGCCCGATTTCGGCGGCTTTTTTGATCTCTGAAATCGGATACTAGCCCGCGACCTCTTCCAACAATTTCTGATCGATGTCGAAGTTGGCGTGAACGTTCTGCACGTCGTCATGCTCTTCAAGCGCTTCCATCAAGCGGATCATCGTATTGGCGGCCGCACCTTCCAATTTGATGTAGTTCTGCGGAATATAGGCCACGCTGGAAGATGCAGGCTCGATGCCCGCTTTCTTGACCGCTTCGAGCACCCCTTCGTAGGCGGAAGGCTCGGTCAGGATTTCCCAGTTATCGCCGTCGTCATTCAAATCTTCTCCGCCGGATTCGAGAACGATGTTCATCAGGTCGTCTTCTTTCGCGGCGCTCTTGGGAACGATGATGTCGCCTTTCTTGTGGAACATCCAGGAGACCGCGCCGGCTTCCGCCATATTGCCCCCATTTTTGCCGAATACGTGACGGATTTCGCTGACGGTCCGGTTACGGTTGTCGGTGTTGATGTCGAGCAGGATCGCCACGCCACCCGGCCCGTAACCTTCGAGCGAGAATTCCTCATAGGTAGCGCCCGGCAATTCGCCGGTGCCGCGCTGGATCGCGCGTTTGATGTTGTCGGCGGGCATGTTCTCGGCCTTAGCCGCCACGATCGCGCCACGCAGTCGTGGGTTGGAATCAGGATCCCCCCCACCGTTTTTGGCGGCAATACTGATTTCCTTGATGAGGCGCGTGAAAATCTTGCCGCGTTTGGCGTCAAGAGCGCCCTTCTTGTGCTTGATTGTGGCCCATTTTGAATGGCCGGACATGGTTAGACCTCGTATCTAATGATCTTGAATGGCGCAGGATTCGCCTTCAGAGGAGATCACAGGATTGCCTCGATAAGAATGCAGGCGAACAAAAATTATACCATGTCTCGGTACTGGTTCAGTTTGAACTGGCCGTCATCGAGGATGGGTCATCCCGAGCGCAGCCGGATTTCAGGTGGAGGGCGGGATCTCCCTCAGCAGACCGTGGTGGTGGTGGGAAAGCCCTCGGCCCGCTGGAGAAAAACGCGGCCCTTCGCGACGACGCCGGAAGCGAGTTCAATCCAAACTGAGCCACTATCCATGAATCCTTAAGGCAGAACGTCACACCTTCGGCGGTTTGATCTTGTATCCCTGTGGAATCTGAAAGACCGAAGGGTGAGGCTCTTCGGTAGATGTCGGTTTGCAATACGTGGTTTGCTCTCCGGCCGCAGTCGTGACTTTGGTCAACACCGGCGTTTTCAGTTTTACGCTGGTCCACACCTCAGTCACATTGGGCTTAGGCGGCATCTTTGGCATCTCTGGCGGCTTGGGCGCGGATGGAGGACTTGGCGCCTGAGGAGCGCCGGGAATGCCGGCCTGAGGTGGCGTAGGCGGCTGCGGCTTGGGCGGCGGGGGAGCCATCGCAGGCAGAGTGAAGCGCTTGCCCTCAACCTCGTGTCCCTCAATCATCGACTTGCCCAAATCCTCCACATGCATCGGAGGCGGAGGTGCAGCAGCTTGGGCCGGCGCCTGCGGAGTGCCCGCCGGTGCCGCTCCGGTCGTGGGCGGAGTCATCGGCAAAATGGTCGCTTCTTTCTTAAGGTGATCGAGCAGGATAGTGTGCTGCGACGCCGGATCGGAAATCACGCTGGTGTGCGGCGTATCCAGGCGCATTTTGCCGTCACTCGATCGCCACATGCGCGATGCCGATTGGGTGGGCGGTCCCCCTCCGGCGGGCTGCGTTTTGGTGGAGCAGTCGGAACATGAAGGCGGCGTAGGCGGCGGCGATTGTAGAATCTGGAACACAGCGGGGTAAGTTTAGCACGCTCTGCAGCAGCGCGGAATGATCGCACCGCGCTAGTACCTGGAGTTGTTAATGAAGTAATAGGAAAGTTTATGCCGGGAAGCGGCGTGCTGCCGGGCTGCCCTCGCGGTGCGCCGCCTGGCATTAGGTGCCTGTTCCAAAGTCTCCGTCAGTGACTTCTCCCACTCTCAGGCGTGATCGCGGTCACGGGCAGAGCTGGCCCGGTCTGCGAATTTGTCTTTCCCAAACGCTGCGGCTTTTCGCAGTCAACAAAAAGAAAAAAAATGTAGAACCCGCGAAACGGAATGTAGCAAGATCTGCTCAACCTGTTATACCAAGCGGTATTGACTCTGTTTGACTTCGCACCTAACATGCAAGTCAAGACGCGCGCCCCTGTTTCCTTATGATCGGCCAGCTCATCGGGCACTACCGAATCGTCGAAAAAATCGGCGCGGGAGGCATGGGCGAAATCTTTCGGGCGCACGACGAAAGGCTGGGGCGCGATGTCGCACTGAAGCTGATCCGTCCCGCTTCCAGCGACAATCCCGATCATCTGCGCCGTTTCGAACAGGAAGCTCGGGCGGCCGCTGCTCTCAACCATCCCAATATCGTCGCGATCTATGATGTTGGTTTCGAAGGTACGACTCCCTACATTGTTTGTGAGCTTCTGCAGGGCAAGACGCTGCGTCGGCGCTTGTCCGAAGGCGCGATCCCCATTCGGGAGGCGGCTGACTACGCGCTCCAGATCACGCACGGACTTGTCGCAGCTCACGATCGCCACATCGTGCATCGTGACTTGAAGCCGGAAAACCTGTTTCTCACCAATGACGGGCGCATGAAGATTCTGGATTTCGGAGTGGCCAAGCTCCAGGTTCAAGCGGAAGACAAGCGATCGATCGAGAACCTCTCCACCGTGACCAAAACCGGAGCCGTGATCGGCACGGTCGCCTACATGTCTCCGGAGCAACTTCGAAGCAAGCCTGTCGATCACCGCAGCGACATCTTCAGCTTTGGCGCGATTCTCTATGAAATGCTGGCTGGACAGCGGGCTTTTCGCGGCGAGACAGAAGTGGACACGATGACTGCCGTCCTCCGCGAAGAGCCGCCGGAAGTGAGCCTCGAGGAGGCTGCGATACCAGCTGGATATCGGGACGTGGTCAAGCACTGTCTCGAAAAGGAACCTGACAACCGGTTTCAATCGGTGAAGGACTTAGCGTTCGCGTTGCAGACTCTGTCGGGCTCTTCCTCTTCCCGAGAGTTTCGTATTCCAGAACCGAGGCGGCACGCGGCCCGTGTGCTGCCCTGGGGGATCGTCGCGGTGCTGGCCGCCGCCACCGCTCTTCTAGCGGTCACCCAATTACTTCACGCTCCGCCGGCAGCTCCGTCCTATCGTCGGTTAACCTTCGAGGCAGGTACGATCTATGCGGCGCGCTTCGCGCCGAACGGAGACTCCATTGTTTACAGTGCCGCATGGAACGGAAGGCCGGTGCAGATATTCTCCACAGTGGGGAATTCCCTTCTGGCTCAGCCGCTGAATTTAAGTGACGCCAATCTCCTGGGCATCTCACGGTCCAACGAACTGGCGTTGGTGCAGCGGGGCACCCCCACGGGACAACTGGAAACAGCCGACGGTATGCTGGCCGTTTCGCCGCTGGCCGGTGGATCACCGCGAGAAGTCCTTTCCAACGTCCGCTGGGCCGACTGGAATGGAGAAGACAAGCTGGCTGTTGTCCACTACGTCGATGGTCACAGCCGCCTGGAATATCCCATCGGCAACGTGCTCTATCAAAGCGGGGGATGGATCAGTAATATTCGCTTCTCGCCTCAAGGCGACAAAATCGTGTTCATGGATCATCCCGCGCTCTGGGACAATCGCGGTTCGGTCTGCGTTGTGGACCTCGCCGGCCATCTCCGTACTCTTTCCGGAGAATGGGAGTCCGAAAGCGGACTGGCGTGGCACGCCGACCGGAAGGAAATCTGGTTCACCGCCGTTGAGAAGGGCAACAACCTCAATTTGATGGCTGTGGACCTCTCAGGCAAAAGCCGAACGGTGCTGAATTTGCCGGTGGGTCTCGTCCTCGAGGACATCGCTCCAGATGGTCGCATCCTAGCCGCATTGAAATCCCAACGTCTGGCAATGTCCTTCAGCGAACTGGGCAGTAAAGAAGATGTCGACCTTTCATGGCATGACTGGGATTCCGCGCGGGACATGTCATCCGACGGGCAATTTGTGCTCTTTGAGGACGCCAGCGAGGCGGCCGGTCCTGGCTATTCCGTGATGCTTCGTAAGGTGGATGGCACTCTGCCCGTGCGCCTGGGTGAAGGTAGCGCCGGCGGACTGTCGCCCGACGGAAAGTGGGCGGCCTCTACGTCTACCAGTAAAGCGGTGCAGGTGACTCTGCTGCCGATCGGCGCCGGTCAGCCTCGCACAATCAATGTCAGTGGCGTGGCGCAGATTCAGAGTGCCTGGGCCCGCTTCTTGTCTGATGGACAAAGACTCTCGGTGAATGCCTACGCAACCGGCCATGCGCAGCGCTGTTACCTTGTCGACCTGACCTCCGGAAAAGCAAAGGCCGTGACTCCAGAGGGCGTTTTGTGCGGGCCCGACTCACCCGACGGCCGATCCATCATCGGAAAAGGTCCGCCTGGATCGGTCATTTACTCGTTGGCTGGCGGCGCACCGCGCCTGATTCCCCATCTGGACGCGAAGTTCAATCCGGTGCATTGGTCGAACGATGGTTCTGCGCTCTATGGATATCACCCCGGTGAATTGCCCAGCAAGGTTTACAAGGTAGAAATCGCGACAGGCAAAGAAACCGTGATTCGAGAACTGAGGCCGGGCGCTCCCGCCGGGGTTGTTATGGTTGCTCCGGTTATGGTGAGTGGCGACGGCACCCGCTTTGCCTACAGCTACAATCAGACGTTATCTGTTCTTTACCTCATCTCGGGCTTACATTAACGCAAGGGCCCACACTTCTCTCAATCCAACGATCCGGCGAAATTCGCGGCCACATAGTGAAAGAAAATCGAAGTCGACGTTTGCCCTTCACCCAAAGCCTCGCGGTAGTGAGGCAGCCGAGTTCCCCGGTAGGCGAGGCCGTCGCCGAGGGCCTGGTAGACCGCGACTGTGCTGGTGGGAGTCTCCAGTCGAATCGGCCACGGAGTCTCAAGCTTCGGTTCCGGTGAAAAATCCAGGCACAGTGTGATGCTAAATTCGCACTGTTCCCGATCGATGTGCTTCTTAAGCTCTGTTCCGCTCAGGTACGAGGCAAGGTACACGTAAGAAGGTTTGAGGGCCTCCCCCGCCACTTTGCTCAGAGTCACAGCAATGTGATGGTGGAAGAAGCGCGCTACGGGATCGTTGTAAGCCACATAACGGCGAGCGCTCTGGCGGTCCCCAAGCGGGATCGCACCCGTCCGGATCATGTATCGATAGTAGCGGCGCAAAGCTGTGACATGAAACGGGTGGATCAAGCCGGCAAGTGGCGCGTAGCCTTTCTCGCGAAAGATTGATCCCGCTTTCCTGAGCATCTCTTCGCGCTCATGCTGACCCTGTGTGGTGTGGCCTTGGGGAACCAGAATGCCTGCCGCGGCAAGCAGGCGTCGCGTTGTGTCGGGCAGCGCAGACGGGATGGGTTCATTTGGTCGCAGACCCCGCACCGCGGCCTCGAGCTGCGGCCCTAGCCAGAAAGGCAATTGAGATCCAGGGAACGAATCGTGGACCCAGGCTATGGTCTGGTCCATCGCAAACCCTGAGAGCAGACCCTTCCGCTCGGCAAGCTCATTCGGCAATTCTCCGCCAGAGCACACGACACAGTCGGGATTCGGAAAAAGTGTTTGTTGCGGATCCTGTGAGCGCAATGCCTTCAGAGCCTGCTGCGGGATCAGATGCAACGGCAACTCATCCAGCAGACAGTAGTAACGGTCGGGAGGAAGGCTCGCGGCATAGGTCTGCCGCGACCCTCCTCCCAGCAGGGTGGTCATCCATTTCATCCAGGCCGCGTTGTCTACTGACGAAGCCATCCGTTTAGGGTGAAGCGGCTATCAGCGAAGAGCTGCGAAGAGCACTTCACTGGAGTGATTTCGTGCAGCAACTCGCAGGGGAAGAACACGATCTGGTTCTGCTGCGGAATGATCGTCTGATAGCTGCCTTGACTTACGTACATTCCGCGTTCCAGGCGCGCGTCGTGGATCCGCAGTTCGCCGCCTTCGAACTGCCGTGGCTCACGATGAAAGAAGTAGACAAACGTCAGGTGCCGCGAAGCGACCTGCTGGCTGCTGTTGTCGCAGTGGAAGTGGAAAAAATCTCCATCGTTACTGGCGGTGACCTGGGCTTCTACACCGGCGATGGAGAATTCTTCCATCCCGAGCTTGTGTAGCACTTGCGGCAGCACCACCTTGATGCGTTCCAGCATGATGTCCTGATGATGAGCCAGATCCATCAGAACCCGTGAGCGGCGGTGTTCATAGTTGACGAAACCGTTCACGTCTGCAGGCGAAACCACTTCGCTGGTGCTGAAGTCGGCTTCGTGAGCGAGCGTGAAGCGCATGAGCTCCTCAACTTCCTGGGGAGCAAGGAATTCATCGAGCACGACACACTGCGCGGGCAGAACCGGAGGCCTCTCGGCGACGGCAACGCTCGTTTTTGAAACAACCGTGGTGTCGATCTGGTGTCCGGGTGCCTGCGGATCGCCCATTGGCTTCCCTGGACCGCGTGACGGCTCATGCGGCTTGTGTGGCGGCTTAGCGCCGGGGGCTTGCGGGTCCGGGGCGGGCTTGGGCGTTAGTGGTGTGTGCACCGGAGCACCGGGGGCCTGCGGATCGCCCATTGGCTTTGGAGCACCCGGGGCTTGCGGGTCGCCCATTGGCTTCGGAGCACCCGGGGCCTGTGGGTCGCCCATTGGCTTTGGACCTCCCGGCGCTTGCGGATCGCCCATGGGACGTGGCTTTTGTGCCGGCTTGCGTGGCGCTTTAACGCCCGGCGCTTGCGGATCGGGTCGTCCGTAAATGTCCGGGACCCGGCTATCTGTCGGGTCGTTCAGTGGCAACGCGCTGCTCTCGAGGATGCGTTCCACGATGCTCCCGCCGAGCACAGCGAATGCCCGTTGAGCAACGGTCTCACCAACCGCCGACGCGATTACCGCCCGAACTGCTTCCTGCATCTCCGGATTCTCACAGGTTGCCATCCTGGAATGCTGAAGCAGCGTCGTCAGCAGCGCGCGTTCCTGGGCACTGAGAATGCGCTCGTCTTGCATTAAGGTTTCGGACAAGGAATCAAGAATCTGCTTTGGAGTCATCAGAGACACGCCTCCCTGCGTGTGCACAAAATGCCAATCGGATTTCGGGGCCCGCACTGCAGGGGAAGAACACGACAATATAACGGGAGCCTATTAATCGCCAAGAAAATTCTACGAATGCTTGATTGACCAGCCGAAAGTAGTTACTACCGGGCGACCATCGCACCGACCATCGACTGGAATACCTTCGCTCCGTCGGTGCAACCCAGTTCCGGCTCGGCTGAGCGCTCGGGATGAGGCATCATGCCCAAAACGTTGCCGCCGGCGCTGCAGATTCCGGCAATGTTCTCGAGCGACCCGTTGGGATTGGCGGCAGCTGTGATCTCACCCGTAGGTGAAGCATACCGGAATACTACCCGGTTGCCCCGGTGCAACTCTTCTAAGGTTGCCGGATCACAGAAGTAATTGCCTTCCATGTGGCCGATCGGGATGGTAAGCACTTCTCCCCTGGCGCAGGCGTTAGTGAAGGGAGTCTCGACGTTTTCCACGCGCACTTGCACCGGTTTGCAAACGTACTTGAGGCCCACATTGCGCATCAGGGCGCCAGGCAGAAGACCCGACTCGCAGAGAATCTGGAAGCCGTTGCAGATGCCCAACACCAGCCCGCCCCCATCGGCAAACTTGCGGACCGACTCCATCACAGGAGAGAATTTCGCGATCGCACCGGTGCGGAGATAGTCGCCGTAGGCAAAGCCGCCCGGAACAACGACGGCATCGCAGTTTTCCAAGTCGTGCGTCTCGTGCCACAGGAACGTGACCGGCTGCTTGGCGACGTGTTGAATGGTCCAGTAAGCGTCGTGGTCGCAGTTCGAGCCGGGGAAAATGATGACGCCGAATTTCATTGCTGTCCTTGGTTGCAGGAATTTGAGGTTAGTCTAGCATGCTTGGCAGCGTAGACCTGCGAACTCTCTGTCTGTGGAAATTGACTGAAGAAATACTTGACGATCGATCCGATGAGCCCCGAAAATCGCAAGTAATTCAAGAGCTGCAATAGCTTAGGGGTACGACCTTGAGCCACAAAGACTTTGCTGGAAGGTCACAAACCTCCCGGCGGAGCAATCCCGGAACAGAAAACTGATCTTGACACACCTGTCCGTTGCGAGGCGGCACTCGTAGCGCATAGGTAGATGATGCGATCAGAATCACAGACGGCCCAAGCTTCGACCCGTTACTGTAAGTGTGAGGATGCGAAAGCATCGGTCACAACCAGGAACTTCATTCGTCTAACATTCGTAGGTTTTTTTATGCGGCGATTTGTCGACAACTTCAGCCAGGTTCTGGGTGCCATGTGGGCGCACAAACTTCGCTCCTTTCTCACCATGTTTGGCATCGCTTGGGGGGTCGGATCGCTGTTGCTTCTGGTTGGGTTAGGAGAGGGTTTTCGAGCGGGAACGGAAAAGAGTCTGGCGAGTTTCGGCGAAGATTACATGCAAATGTACAACGGCCGCGTGCCGGCGATTGGCGGCAGCCAGCTTTCGTCTCGCCAGTATTACCTGAACTACCAGGACTATCTCGACATTCGCAACTCGCCTTATGTTCGCAATGCCACCCCCGTAATCTACCGCGGCGACCTTCGCCTGGTGAGTGAGTATGGCAGCAGCAACGGCTACGTGGACGGCTCCGAGCCGCAGTTCTATAACATTCGGTACCAGCCGGTTGACCAGGGGCGTTGGCCGAATTGGAGCGACGAACTCCAGCGCAACAACGTGTGCGTCATCGGCAGCGAATTCGTGCGCATACTCTTTCCGGGTAGGCCAGCGGTTGGCAGCAGGCTCCTGATCAATGGCGTGCCCTTCCAGGTGATTGGAACAATCAAGAAGATCGGGCACGGAAACAACAATGACCAGAATATGCGGCTGGTCATGCCTTTCACCACCATGGCCGCCTATTTCCCGATGAAGGGGGAAGGCAACGCGGACGCGATTAAATATGTAGCCTACCAGCCGATTACGCGAGAGCAGCACGCGCAAGCCAAGAAATCCGCGCGCAGCATTGTTGCAAGAAATCACAGCTTCGATCCCGGGACGCCCGATGCGTTTGACGATTGGGACTCCATCGCCAACGCCGAGATGGTCGGGAAAATTTCCGATGCCATGGATGCGTTCCTGGGAGCCGTCGGTTTGGTGACCCTCGCTCTAGGAGCCATGGGGGTGGTGAATATCATGCTGGTCTCCGTGGCGGAGCGCACCCGCGAGATCGGTCTGCGCAAGGCTTTGGGCGCCACCCGACGGAGCATCCTGTTCCAGTTCTTCCTGGAAGGGCTGACGCTTACGGCACTCAGCGGTGCCATCGGGGTGGGCGCGGCATACGGCGCCACCAGGCTCTTCGGGCTCGTGCCGCCGATCGATGGATTCGAATTGCCTCACATTTATCCGGCGACCGCCGCCCTTGCCATGGGAAGCCTGGCCGCAGCCGGCATTGTCGCTGGATTGTATCCCGCACAGCGGGCCGCGTTGCTTACACCTGTCGAAGCGCTTCGCCAGGAGTGACGAATGATTCTGCCGAAAGACGTGCTCTCGGAAGCCTACGGCGCACTCCGACAAAACCGTCGGCGCACTGCGATCACTATCCTGGGCATGGCCTGGGGAATCGCCACTGTGGTGCTTTTGCTGGCCTATGGCACAGGTTTTTCAACCGCCATCGTTAACATATTCAGGGCCTATGCCAGCATGCAGGCGATGGGCATTGCGGGCGGGCGCACCTCGATGCAGGCCGGAGGAAGCAAAGCTGGTACGAGTGTCCGCCTGACCAACGATGACATCGATCATGTTCTGGCCAATGTTCCACAAGTCATCCGGATAACCCCGGAATCGTTTTATGAGGCTCCCGTCAGCTACGAGGGGCGTTCTTACACATGGCAGGTCAGTGGCGGGAATCCCGCGCTCCAAGAGATTCAGAACCTGCAGCTGGAGGTCGGGCATTTCTATACCGCCGAAGATATGCAGCTGCGTGCGCGCGTATGCGTGCTGGCCTCGGAATCCAAGCAGAAATTGTTTTCCGGCCGCTTCGCCCTGGGAGAGAAGATTCGTATCAACGGTATTCCGTATGAGGTGGTTGGCGTGCTGAAGCCAAGACCGCAGGAAGGCACTGAGAACAGTATCAACCGCGTAGTCTACATTCCGTTCGCGACCCTCAGCGACTTCCGCGATACCCACTATATCGACATGCTATGGCTCGACTTTCTCGGCTACGACTATCAAGGGGTCGAGAGGTCGGTTCGCAATACGCTGGCGGCGCAACACAGTTTCCGCCCCGATGACAAGCGCGCCCTGTTCGTTTTCAGCTTGATGGAGCAGCTCTCGCAATTCCGCATCATCACCATGGCTCTGCAGGTGCTGCTTGCCTTTATCGGCACTCTTACGCTGGGCATTGGCGGCGTGGGGCTTATGAATATCATGCTGGTGAGCGTGACTCAACGCACCCGCGAGATCGGCGTAGAGAAGGCAATCGGCGCACGCCGCTTTGACGTCCTTGTGCAGTTCCTGTCCGAAGCGCTGGCGATCACCTTTCTGGGCGGCCTGTTGGGCATTGTGCTCGCCTACGTTGTTTCGTTCTCTGCAGGAAACCTTACCTTTTACAGCGCGCTGGCCCAGCACGGAGAGATGGGCGACATTCGACTGATTATTTCACCCGTTAGCGTATTGGTTTCTACCGCTATCCTGGCGCTGGTCGGCTTGGTCAGTGGAATGATCCCGGCGATACGGGCGTCGCGTCTCAATCCAATTGAGGCATTGCGCTACGAATAGGGCCCGCGCCGGTCACAAGAATCGTGGTGCCCGTTCTCGCGCAATTATCCGAGGGCGAAGGCCGTGCTGGCCAGCGAGTTGCAGTGCGAGTGAGAGCCGGGTTCGTACGGACTCGTGTCATTTTTCCATTTTCAGCAGGACTTGCGTCCCTTCGGCGAGTCTGTCGATAATCCCACTTCTCGCGCACAAAAGGCGCCCGAAATGGAGCACCCAATCTTAATTTTGCCAGGACGGATCTGCGGACAGGCTTTGGGGGATTTCTTGTGCGGCCGGCAACTGAGGTTGCGCAGGAGTTGGGTCGGCGGCCTGCGCCGTCTGCGGAGGCTTTTCGCCGCGAACTTGCGGAGGATATCCCTTTGCCTGCACGATAGCCCAATGCCACTCCTGGTCGGGAGTGAGAACAAGATTCAGCGGTGCACTGAAGACGGTGGTGGCGAAGGGAGGCGCTGCGGCTCGCATGCGGTACAGGACTGTGGTATCGGGTTTTTTCTCGGGACGGACTTCCGACCCGGCAAGAATGCCGGCCGCTACCGGCACGAGCATGGCCGCCTGGTAAGAGAGCGCGTCGTCGCGAGCTTCGGACTTCTTGACGATGGTCAAGGCGACCCCGACTTCGCTCACGTGCCAATCCGTTCCGTTGAATACCGTGACCTGCAGGGCATCTCCTTCAATGATTGCGGGGCCAGCGAGTTTGAGAACGTCCCTGGGCGGCAAATCCATTTGCGCATATTGGCTTGAAAGCAACGACTTAGTGTTCGCCGTGAACGACAGGCTGCAGGTGACATCGGGCGCCGAGACGTGAAAATCCTTGCTTTCCCCCGCCATCAGGATTTTCAGCGCTGAGCCGGAACCCCGCTTGCTGTCGACCTGCTCCATCACCTGCGACAAATTGTCGTTGTCGATCACGTCCTGCGATGAAGGCGTCTTCTTGCGCAGACTGCGGGCTACATCGCCCAGGGGCGATTCGTTGGGATCATCCTGTGCGGAGATTGAGACAGGCCGCAGACTAGCCAAAGCTGCAAGCAGCGCGACAGCCAGCCACAATTTAGAGTGTCGCTGCACTAGAACCTCAAAACCTGACGCTAACTGACGGGGAGCGGCTCATGGGGAAACGGCGCCCCAAAGAGCGGAGTCCCTATACGCATTGTATGGAGAGACGAAAAACTGTCGGAAGTAACCTTAGTACCTAGCAAAAGACGGGAAGAAGCGAATGGGCGCGCGCTGACGAAATGGAGGCGCAACGGGGCGCACGCCCAAACCTTCGAGATACGATCTACAGAAGTCCCTGCGACCGGAACCGTGTGACTGGGTCAACGACTGGCAACGCTTGCCGCCGGAAAATCCAGCGGGCCACCGCAAAGCCAATTGCCGCATAGCACAGATGCATCATCCGCATAAACACCCCCCAGTCGGGATCGATTCCTGATCGTCAGGGGAGGAACACTGACTCTATCGGCACAATAGCAACGGGACTGTGCGCGAACAAGGCACGAGCGTGCCATGGAAGTAGCACGGAAGTAATAGAAGTAACTCGGGGAGTCAACAAGGAGACGAACCAAACGCGCGACTTTCGCATTGCAAAAGACGTGACGCTTCGCGCGGCTCGCCTGGATCCCTCGGCGGGCAAAATGAGCCCTCATCGGTATGACAAACATCAGTGGGCTGGAACCGGTTCGTCTGCGGCCCGTCCCGGGGGCGGGACAACTACCGTCGATAAGCTACCCTCAGCGGTCAGTTTTTGGAAGGCGGCCAGATCGCGGCGCTGCAGATCCTCCCAGCGAGAAATCAGTTCGCCGCTCTGCCTCTTCAGCTTTTCGAACTGTTGCTGCTCAGCCTCGGTAGGGGCGGAATCCGCGGTGCCAACGTCCATGGCTAGGTAAGCGATCTTTGCGTCGAGTTGTGGGGGATACGCCAGCGAGTCCTCGTTGGCACTGATCGTGAGATTAATGAGGTCTTCCCGCACGGCCACGAGTTTCTTCTCAAGGTCATCCGCGGCAAAGGAAATCGTCTTGGCGCTGGCGTTCTGCGGAAGACGCCGTTTCAGACCGGCGAGCTGCGAACGCACGTCCTGGATTTGGTTGACGGTATCGTAAACCCGGCTCAATTCGTCGCGCGCTTCGAGAAGCATGTTGAATTGCTGCTCCAGATCGGCCTGACTGACCTTCACCCGAGGATCAAGTTTCAAATCAAAGCCCGCCGTCTGGCTCTCGCCAGCCGCCGTGAGCCGTACCTGGTAATGACCGGGGACTGCGACGGGACCGCGCGCGCCGCCCCCGTACTCCCACAGATAGTAGCCGGGCACGCGGTGAGCTTCTTCGTAGCGCAAGTCCCACACGAAGCGATTCAAACCCGCCTCCGGCTTGATCTGCTTCTCAGGCCTCTTATCGTCGGGATCGAGCGGCTCTTTTAGCGAGTTGTATTCGGCGCTGGAATACTTGCGGATGACTGTGCCCGAGGCGTCGAGAATTTCTATTTTCGTCTCACTCTCACCTTTCGGCGCATCTTTGAGGAAGTAATAAAATACGGCCCCGGCGGGCGGGTTCTGACCGGTTCGCTTCGAGGGATGGTGCTCGAAGCTGGCTCCGGCTTGAATGCGGTAGGCGGTCGCAGGCGTGTACAGGAATACGTCTTTTTGTGTGATTTCGTCCGTGTACTGACGCAAGGGAGTAACGTCGTCCAGAATCCAGAAGGCGCGGCCATGGGTTGCGACGATCAGGTCGTTCTCCTTGACCGCCAGGTCGTGCACTGGTGTGGTGGGCAGATTTAACTTCAACGGACGCCAGTTGGCTCCTTCGTTGAATGAAACGAAGACGCCCTGCTCGGTTCCCGCATAGAGCAGTTCGCGCTTTTTCGGGTCTTGCCGAACCGCGCGTACAAAAGTCGTGTCCGGAATTCCCTGCGTGAGTCTCGTCCAGGTCTTGCCATAGTCGGCGGTCTTGTAGATGTAGGGACGCAAATCGTCAAACTGATGACGATCGACCGCGACATACGCCGTGCCAGCGTCGAACGGAGATGGATCAATCTGGCTGACCCGACTCCACTCGGGCATATCTTTGGGAGTGACGTTGGTCCAAGTCTTACCTTCATCCCGTGTGAGCTGAATCAGGCCGTCGTCGGTGCCCACCCACAACAGTCCCTTGGTGATTGGCGACTCTGCCAGGGCGAAGATTGTGTCGTAGTACTCGGTGCCAGTGTCGTCGAGGGTAATGTCGCCGCCTGACGGTTTCTGTTTGCTCTTGTCGTTGCGCGTCAGGTCTGGACTGATGGCCTGCCAGTGCACGCCGCCGTCGGTGGTCTTAAACAGGCGCTCGCCGCCGTGATAAAGAGCGTTGGGATCGTGAGGGGAAATCATGACCGGAGCGGTCCACTGGAATCGGTGCTCCAGATATGCAGCACCGTGAGCGTCGGAGAGTTCCGGCTGTTCCGTAATGGCCTTCACCTGTCCAACGTGGCGATCGTAACGCGTAATGTTCCCTTGATAATCGGCGGCGTAGACAACGTCCGGGTCGGGCGGATAGGGCGCGATATATCCCGCCTCGCCGCCTCCGACGTCGTACCAGTCGCTGCGGTCAATCGATCCATCGTCACTGCGGCTGACGATTGCGACCGTCCCAGCGTCCTGCTGTGCCCCGTAAACGCGGTAAGGAGTCGCCGTATCAGTCGCGACGTGATAGAACTGCGCGGTGGGCTGGTTGTCCTGCAATGTCCAGTTCTTGCCGCCGTCGAGAGTCACAGTGACTCCGCCGTCGTTGGAGGCGATCATGCGGCGGGTATTCAACGGATCGATCCAGAGTCCGTGATTGTCGCCGTGCGGGATTTTGAACTTGTCGAACAGGTGGCCGCCGTCCGTGGATTTGTAGGCATCCACGTTCATGATATAGAGCACGTTCTCGTCGCGCGGGTCCGCGATGACGTGCATGTAGTACCAGGGCCGCTGCCAGAGGCTGTGGCTGGGGTTCACCAGTTGCCAGGTTTCCCCGCCATCATCGGAGCGGTATAGGCCGCCGTCTGGATTGTGAGCTTCAATCAACGCATACACGCGGTCCGAATTCGCGGCGACCGCGACGCCAATCTTTCCGTAAGGGCCCTTAGGCAACCCGTGTTCTTCCAGCCGTTTCCACGTGGTGCCACCGTCGTTCGAGCGGTAGAGACCGCTGCCGGGGCCGCCGTCCTCCATGCTCCACGAGGTGCGGCGGGCCTGCCATAGAGCGCCAAACAAAATGTTCGGGTTATGCGGATCAAAGGCGACGTCGATGCCGCCGGTGTTTTCGTCTTTGTACAGAACTTTCTCCCAGGTTTTGCCGCCGTCGGTAGTGCGGAAGATCCCACGCTCCGGGTTCGGGCCATAGGGATGGCCGAGGGCCGCGACGAAAACAATGTCGGGATTGGAGGGATTGATGATAACCTTGCCGATCGCGCGCGAATCGCGCAGGCCAATGTTCTTCCACGTCTTTCCGCTATCGAGAGACTTGTAGACGCCATCCCCGTGCGAGATATCGCCGCGAATACACGCTTCGCCCGTTCCCACATAAAGAATATTGGGGTTGGAGCTGGCCACTGCGAGACTGCCGATTGCTGACGTGCCTTCTTTGTCAAAAACAGACGACCACGTCATGGCGGCGTCGGTCGACTTCCAGACTCCGCCGCCGGTGGCGCCGAAATAATAGGTCGTAGGATCGCCGGGAATGCCGGCTGCGGTCAGAGAGCGTCCTCCGCGGAAGGGGCCAATCAGGCGGTACTTCATCCCTTTGAAAGCCTTCTCCTCCGGCTTCGCGGATTCAGACTCCTCGGCACTCGTTTCGGTCGCGGGCGCTGGGGCAGCTTGGGAGGACTGCGTGGGCTGAGCCGGCTTTGCCGCCTTCGATTGGCGTTCGGGCTTGGTTTGGGCGAACACCGAAGGCGCTGACAGTACCGCCAGGGTGAATGCCAGGACAACGCTCCCTCTCAACGACACATGACTGCGACGTCCGACTGGACCGACCATATTCAGATTGATCTCCGTGGGAAAGTGACGAGCAATTGCTCTATGGTAATCCTGCAAATGTCCGATGCAAAGGGCAAGCACGCTGACTGGTTACTATGACCAATGTGGAGCGGGCACTCTTGCCCGCTACTGCCGGTGGTGCACAAGAAGCGGACAGGAGCGCCTGCTCCGCACTGATCGCGTTCAATGCGAACTCATCCTCACTTCTTCAATAGCAGCTTTTTCGCGGCGGCCAGTTCCCTGCGCTTGGCTTCATCCACCTTGGGATACGCGAGGTCCAGAGATTCAAGCGTATCCACGATCACCGCCGACACCACGAGTCGTGTAAACCACTTATTGTCGGCGGGCGCCACGTACCACGGCGCATGGCCGGTCGCCGTGTTGCGGATCATATCTTCGTAGGCCTTCTGGTAATCGTCCCAATATTGACGTTCCTGAATGTCCGAAGCCGAAAACTTCCAGTTCTTCTCGGGCTCCTCCAGCCGCGCCAGAAAGCGCTGCTTCTGCTCCTTCTTGGAAACGTTCAGGAAAAACTTCCGGATGACGGTCCCGCTGCGGGCCATGTGCCGTTCAAACGCGCGAATGTCTTCGAAACGCTCGTCCCAAATCTTCTTGCTCACGAGGGACGGAGGCGTCTTCTGGTTCTTAAGAATCTGGGGATGCACGCGAACTACCAGGACTTCTTCGTAATACGACCGGTTGAAGATTCCGATGTGTCCGCGTTCGGGCAAGTCGCGTGTCGTACGCCACAAAAAATCGTGCTGCAGTTCCAAGTCTGAAGGAGCCTTGAAGGAATACACCTGGCAACCCTGTGGATTCACTCCTGACATGACGTGCTTGATGATACCGTCTTTGCCGGCGGCGTCCATCGCCTGAAAAATCAGCAGAACCGCCCAACGGTCCTGAGCGTAAAGTTCATCCTGGAGTTCGGCCATGCGGACGATCCCCTGCTGCAGAGCCTCTTCCGCATGTTCCTTTGAATGCCAATGACCCGTGTCCGCCGGATCGAAGTCTTTCAGGCGGCAATGCTTGCTCTCCACCCGGTAGGCCTTGGCGAGTTTGACGGTCTTCATCTCGTGCCCACTCTGTCTGCGTTGACGCTCACGATCGGCATTTTGGCCTCCCGCCAGGCATCGAAGCCGCCGACCACGTTGGTCACGTTGCCGAAGCCCGCGCGCTGCAGCAGGCTGCACGCGATCATGCTGCGATAGCCGCTCTTGCAATGAACTGCGATAGCCGCATTGTGATCCATTTCGGGGGGAGCGATTTTGAAATTGTCGAGCGGCCACCAGGTCGCGTTCTCGATGTGCGCGGTTTCCCACTCCTGGGCTCGCCGCACATCCAGCAGCTGCACCTCGCCGGAGGGGAGCCGCGCGTTCAGTTCGCTTACCGTCATCTGCGAAAGCGACGCGACTGGGAATCCAGCCTGCTTCCAGGCCTCGACACCTCCCTGGAGATAGCCGTCCATGACCTCGATCCCGACACGCGCCAACCGGACGCGCGCCTCCTCCAGTTGCTCATTCGACCCGGCGATCAGTACGGGATGCGACGCCAGTCCCAGCACCGTTGCCGCCCAGGTCGCAAACTGTCCCGACAACGCAATGTTGACCGAACCCGGCACATGCGCGGCGGCGAACTCGTCACCCGTCCGAACGTCGAGCACGATTTCGCCATCGTCCAGCATGGCCTTCAACGCGGCGGGCGTGATGGCCCGCAGCGGCGGCAAATCCGCCAGTGCGGGAGCGCCCGTGCGATTGATCTCGGCATCTTTCAGGAAGTAGTCCGGCCGCGCCGGGAGATTGCTGGTCAATTGCGCCACGAACTCTTCCCTGCTCCTGATTTGCAACGCGTAATTCGTCAGCCGCTCCGTCCCGATGGTCGATGACCTCTCCGCCCGCATATTCTTTCCACAAAGCGAGCCTGCACCGTGCGCCGGGTAGACGACAACCTCGTCGCCCAGCTTTAGCAACTTGTTGTGGATGCTGTCATAGAGCAGGCCGGCCAGTTGTGCCGGAGTGTTTCTGGGCGAAAGATCGGGACGTCCCACGTCGCCGATGAAGAGAGTGTCTCCGGTCAGAACCGCCCATGGCGAGCTGGATTTTTCGTGGTCAGTGACTACCAGGCAAATACTCTCGGGTGTATGGCCGGGAGTCTCAAGCACGCGAATCGATGCCTTGCCAAACTTTAACTCGAAACCGTCGCGTACTGGCACATGAGGAAACATCGCCCCCGCCTGCGCCCCCATGTAAATCTTCGCACCCGTGCGGGCGGCCAGTTCCTTGTGTCCGGAGACAAAGTCCGCGTGCAAGTGACTTTCGAAAATATGCCGGATCGCCACTCCATGATCAGCAGCCGCTTTCAAGTACAATTCCACGTCGCGTTGCGGATCCACGACTACGGCTTCTCCCTCCGAAGCAAGCATGTAGGAAGCATGCGCAAGGCATCCCAGATAGAACTGTTCGAAGTACATAGAGGCTGATCTCCCCGAACCTGCAAAAGAGATGCTAGAACAAAATGCGGGCGAAAGCTACGCCAGAGGGCGTGCCAAGAGGGTTTAGGCGGGAAGCGGCGTGATGAACTCCAGGCCAAAGCAGAAACCGTTGCGAGACCGAACGATGGCCGGCATCCGCGAGTGAACCGGGGTGTCGAATTCAATCTCGAGAAGATCTCCCGGATTCAGCAGAATACCTGCGTACAAAACCATGCCGCCTTCGCTCAATTCGGTGCCGCGTCCGGTCACTACGGTCGTCGAAAAGCCTTTGGAGGTTACTACGCGAACCGGCATGTCTACGGGCAGGCGATCCCACCGGCGAGTATTTGCGGGCATTGGCATTACTGCCAATTTTCAGGCCTGTGAGGCATTCCTTCAAATTACGAAGGGGAAATAAGCTTGTTGCCAGTAGTACACCGGATGCAAGAGGTTGCAGCCAGCCGAACTCACCTGTAATGGCAGCAGTTATATCCACAGGAGGCCATTTGTCATCGGGCGACCTTCGGGCTTAGCCTGTCGAGAGGAGTGATCTATGACTACGATCGACGCCAGCCTCTCCGCCGAAACCCTCGAACTCAGCCCTTACGCACCCACCCGCTCCACCATTACCGCAAAACCACTGAGCGCCGACGAACTCCGCAAGACCGAGATCTACTGGCGCGCTTGCAATTATCTCAGCCTTGGCATGATCTACCTGCAGGAGAACCCTTTGCTCGCGGAGCCGCTGCGCCCCGAGCATATCAAGAACCGTCTGCTCGGACACTGGGGATCGAGTCCCGGATTGTCTTTCATCTACGTTCACCTGAATCGGCTGATCAAAAAGTATGACCAGGAGATGATTTTTCTTGCTGGTCCTGGGCACGGAGCGCCGGGCGTTCTGGGTCCGACTTATCTTGAAGGCACCTACTCCGAGATCTATCCGGAAAAGAGTCTGGATGTTGATGGCCTGCGTGAGTTCTTCCGGCAGTTCTCTTTTCCTGGAGGGATCGGCAGTCACTGCACTCCCGAAACGCCGGGATCGATCCATGAGGGCGGAGAGCTCGGCTACGTGCTCTCTCATGCTTGCGGCGCGGCCTTCGACAATCCGGAACTGATTGTCGCGGCGGTGGTGGGCGATGGGGAGTCGGAAACCGGGCCGCTGGCGACTTCCTGGCACATTAACAAGTTTCTGAATCCCGCGCGCGACGGCGCGGTTCTGCCCGTTCTCCACCTGAACGGTTACAAGATCGACAATCCCACGTTGCTGGCCCGTGTGTCGCACCAGGAACTGGAGAACCTGTTCCGCGGCTACGGCTGGACGCCGTATTTCGTGGAGGGCTCCGACATCGACGCCATGCATCAGGCGATGGCGGCAACAACCGAGCATTGCATTTGCGAAATTCGTGATCACCAGCAAACGGCCCGTAAGCAAGGCGTAGCGAGCCGGCCTCGCTGGCCCATGATTGTATTGCGCTCACCCAAGGGATGGACCGCGCCGCGCCAAGTCGAAGGCCATTATCTAGAGGGCTTCTGGCGAGCTCATCAAGTGCCGCTGCCAGCGGCGAAGAGAGATCCTGAACAACTTCGCGTGCTGGAAAACTGGATGCGTTCGCTACAGCCTGACTCATTTTTCGATGGCGGCGGCAAGTTGGCCCCTGTGTTCGCCGAGTTGGCGCCCTCGGGCACGCGGCGAATGAGCGCCAATCCGCATGCCAACGGAGGTCGCCTCAAGAAGGCACTCCGGCTGCCGGATTTCCGGAACTATGCGGACAAATGCGAGAAGCCAGGAAAAACTCAGTCGGAGAACACGCGGCCGCTCGGCGTCTTCCTTGCCGACGTGATGAAGCTGAACGCCAACAACTTCCGGGTCTTCGGACCGGACGAGACTACCTCAAATAAGCTCGATGCGATCTATGAAGTCAGCAAGAAATTTTGGATCGAGGAGCGCTTTCCCGAGGACAACGACGGGGGCAACCTCGCCACCGACGGGCGCGTCATGGAAATGCTCAGCGAACACACCATGGAGGGAATGCTGGAAGGCTATCTCCTGACGGGGCGGCACGGTTTCCTGTCGACTTATGAATCGTTCGTGCACGTCATCGACTCAATGTTCAACCAGCATGCGAAGTGGCTCGAGATCTGCAGTCACCTTTCCTGGCGCCAAGCCATCTCTTCCTTGAACCTTCTTATCACTTCCACGGTTTGGCGGCAGGATCACAACGGTTTTACGCATCAGGATCCAGGCTTCCTTGATGTTGTGGTCAACAAAAGCGCCAACGTAACCCGTATTTACCTGCCTCCCGATGTGAACTGCCTGCTCTCGGTCGCGGATCACTGCCTGCGCAGCCAGAACTACGTGAACGTGATCGTCTGCGACAAGCAAAAACACCTGCAGTATCTGAATATGGAAGCTGCGATCATCCATTGCACAAAGGGAATCGGCATCTGGGATTGGGCCAGTAATGATGAGTCTGGTGAACCCGACGTGGTGATGGCTTCCGCCGGCGACATCCCTACGCAGGAGGCCCTGGCCGCGAATGCGATGCTTCGCAAAGAATTTTCGGATCTTAAGATCCGGTTCATCAACGTGGTCGATCTCTTTAAATTGCAGCCTAGTACGGAACATCCGCATGGGCTCTCCGACCGCGATTTCGATTCACTGTTTACGGTAAACAAGCCGGTCATATTTAATTTCCATGGCTATCCGCAGCTGATCCATCGGCTGGCCTATCGCCGCACCAACCACGACAACATTCATGTCCGCGGATACAAGGAGAAAGGCAGCATCAACACGCCGCTGGAATTGGCCATCGACAACAACATTGACCGCTTCAGCCTGGCCATGGACGTCGTGGACCGGGTGCCGCGCTTGCAGAAAATTGGCGGCCATGCCAAGGAAAGATTCCTGAACCAGCAGATCGAGTGCCGGAATTACGCTCACCAGCACGGCATCGACAAGCCGGAAGCGACTGACTGGGTTTGGCCCCACTGATAGTGATAAACCTGCGCCTCGGTTTCCTTCGTATACCTTCGTGCCCTTGGTGGTGGAAAAAAAGCTGACCACCACGAAGGGCACAAAGGAAAGCGAGGCGCAGGTGTCTCAAACGTTGCAGAAAGTTAAGACGTTCGCATTACGACGGGTGGGGTACGCCCTTTATAACGCGAACTGTATCTCGTGCGATGAGAAGTTCTTCGTCGGTGGGAATTGCGTACGCGAGTAATTTGGAGTCTTCGGTCGAGATCATGCTTTCGCGGCCGACGGTTTCCTGATTCTTGGCGTCGTCGACGTGAAGGCCTGCCCATTCCATTCCGGCGCAGATTCGTGCCCGAACGTCGGATGAGTTTTCTCCGATGCCGCCGGTGAACACAATCGCGTCGGCTCCGCCCATTGAGGCTAAGAAGCCGCCGATATATTTCCGCACCCGGTAGCAGAAAATTTCAATCGCCAACCGCACACGCCGGTCATCATGCTCTTTCAGTTCAGCCTGCAACTCGCGCATGTCGTTGGTGAGTCCGGAAATGCCGAGCAGGCCGGACTGAGTATTCAGTAGCGTATCAACCTCTGACGGCGACAGCCCTTCCTTCCGGCCGATAACACCGACGATGGCGGGATCAAGGTCGCCCGAGCGCGTACCCATGACCAGACCCTCCAGCGGGGTCATGCCCATCGACGTGTCCACGGAAAGTCCGCCCTTGATCGCGGTAGCGGAACAGCCATTTCCCAAGTGAAGCGTGATGATGTTGGTCTGCTCCCGCGTCAGGCTCCGCAACGCGCGATAACGGAAGGCAACGTAGCGATGGGAGGTTCCATGAAATCCGTACCGGCGAACCCGATGACGGCGGTACAGATGGTAGGGAACGGCGTAAAGATAGGCCTGCTCGGGAATGGAATGATGGAAAGAAGTGTCGAACACAGCCACTTGCGGCACGTCCTTGCCAAAGATTTCACGGGCCGCCGCAATGCACTTGATGTTATTGGGATTGTGCAGGGGAGCAAGTTCGATGCAGTCATCGATCCCCTTCAACTCCTCGTCGTTGATGAGTGCCGATTCCTTGAATCGCTCCCCGCCATGCACCACGCGGTGTCCCACGGCATGCAGATCGGCCGTGCTCTTGATCTCGACGACACCGGATCGGTCCGAAGCGATGTAGCGAACCAGGTATTCCAGCGTGGCGGCAAGGTCTCGCAACGACGCGGTGAACCGCTGGCTCGGCTGATCGCGATACTGAATCTTGACGATTGCTTCACCGCCAATGTCCTCCACCTCGCCACGACAGATGCGTTCGTCCTTGTAATCCTTGATCCGCTCCAGATCGGTGGCAATCACTTGAAACTTCAGGCTCGAGCTTCCCGAGTTCAGAACCAGGACATTCATCGCAGGGCTTCTCCGACCGACAAGTTCAAACCAAGATAAGCTGTGCTGCCCACGAACAGCAAACTTCTTCTGATTTGTCACCCGAGCGCAGCGAGGGATCTTGGTTTTTGCTGACGGTGGCAAAAATAGCGGTGCGGGCAAGAACCTTGATCCTCGCTTTTGATTGGATAACAAGGACGGCTCCTCGCGGGCACCGAGTAAACTTGAGTTTTTGCGAAGAACCAAGACTCGGAGCGAAAGGAGCCGCCAATGAAGATTATAGGCTGTGATTTTCATCCGAGTTTCCAACAGATTGCTATGGTCGATACTGAGACCGGGGAGCAGACCGAAAAGCGGCTGGCAGCGGCCGAAGCGGTGGCGTTCTACAGCCAGTTGCAAGGGCCGGTGCTGGTGGGGATGGAAGCTTGCGGAAACACGTTTTGGTTCGAGCGTCTACTGGCCAGGCTGGGACATGAGTTGTGGCTGGGAGATGCGGGCAAGATCCGGGCCCTGGAGGTACGCAAGCAGAAGACGGATCGAAGAGATGCTGAACTGCTGTTGCAGTTGCTGCTGGAGAAGCGGTTCCCGCGGATCTGGGTGCCGAGTCTGGAACAGCGGGACCTGCGGCAGTTGCTGTTGCATCGCCACAAGCTGGTGGGGATGAGGCGGCAGGTGAAGAACCAGTTGCAGCATCTGGCGCTAAACCAGGGAGTGCAACAGAAGCGCAAGCTGTGGACGCAGACGGGAAGAGAAAAGCTGGAAGCCCTAGCGCTCACCGGCTGGACTGCGCAACGGCGGGAAGAGTTACTGGCCTTGCTGGACGATCTTGATCCCCGGATCGAGAAGTTGGATCAGGCGGCGCGGGAGGCGGCCCAGAAAGACGCTGTGGCCCGCTTGCTGCAGACTCATCCCGGGGTAGGACCCATTACCGCTCTGGCGTATTCGCTCACCCTGGAGAGATCGGGCGCTTCGCCCGCAGCCGCCAAGTGGTCAGTTACCTGGGACTGAATCCCGCCGAGCATTCCAGCGGCGGCCGGCAGCGCTTGGGATCGATCAGCAAACAAGGCAATCCGATGTTACGCAGTCTGTTGGTGGAGGCGGGCCAGAGCGCGGCCCGTCTGGTACCAGAGTTAAAGCGCGCCTACCAAAGGCTGAAACACAGAAAACATTCTTCTGTGGCCAAGGTGATGGTAGCGCGCAAACTGGCGGTGCGTCTGTACTGGATGTGGAAAACCGAGCAGCCGTATTCCGCCACTCGCATGCAGAGTAGCCCGAGTCATCCTGTGGCTGTGGTTTAAAGCCGTGCGTTTGAGTGGGCGCCTGCCTCCCGGAAAAAGTCCGGGAGTTTGAACGAACAATCATGGTCGAAGTTGCGACCGAATAGATGGTTGGTGGAGCAGCAAGGCTGCCACCCGTGATTCAACGTGAATGCGCGAGTCTTGGTCATCGTGAAAAAAATCAAAACCCCAACGAGAGCGAAATGGCGCTACTTCAAACCCCAAGGCGTCGACGAATTCGTGTACCTTGACACCGCCGTCGTTGTTATAGACGGGATGACACCCTTCCCGGTTTCCGCCAGCAAATAACTGAGCCGACCGAGGATCCGCCGATCATCGGCCTTCACAATTGTCCCCTTACAATATTCTCGTCGCTCGTTCGTCTACACCGGTAGATGGACCAGGCGCTGAAAGAACAGTGGCCGATGGCGGAGCAAGATCAACGCATCTCCGAAGCGATTTCCCGCGATCGGTCCCGGCTGCGCAACTTCATCCGCAAAAGAGTCGCCGATGTGGGCGATGCCGAGGACATCCTACAGGACGTCTTCTACGAACTCATCGAGGCCTACCGGATGATGAAGCCGGTAGAGCAGGTTACCGCATGGCTGTTCCGGGTTGCGCGCAACCGGATCACCGATCTCTTCCGTAGAAAGAACCGGGAGGGGCTAAACACAGATTCGGATACCGTCGGGGAGGATGGCGACGTGCTTTTGCTGGAAGAACTGCTTCCCTCCCCCGATGCCGGCCCCGACGCAGCCTACGCGCGCAGTGTACTGCTCGAAGAACTGGACCATGCGCTTGACGAATTACCGGAGGAGCAACGTGAGGTGTTTGTCGGGCACGAGTTGATGGGATACAGCTTCAAAGAGCTATCTGCGCAGACTGGCGTGGGTCTGAACACGCTGCTTTCGCGCAAGCACTATGCGGTTCTGCATCTGCGTAAGCGGCTCCAGGCCATCTACGATGAATTCACCAAACGATAGGACTGAACTATGAGAAGAAATCGGTTTTTACGAGGATTGATGTTCGTGCCTTTGGTTGTGCTCTTTCTGGCCGTGATTGGCTATGTCGTGATGAGCTTGTGGAACTGGCTCATGCCGGCGCTGTTCGGCTGGCATCTCATCACTTTCTGGCAAGCATTGGGCCTTCTGATTCTCAGCAAGATATTGTTTGGCGGATTCCGCGGCGGCCCACACCGCCACTGGAGCTGGCGGCGACGCCTGATGGAGCGCTGGGAGCAAATGACGCCGGAAGAGCGGGAAAAATTCCGCCAAGCCATGGCCGCTCGCTGCGGTTCATTCGGATCGCAAGCCACTGAGGCAAAGTCTTGAACGATTCCCACGGAATGAGGATCACACATGGGAAAGCGCGTCTGTCCCTGGTGGCTGGGTTATATCCTGGCCAGCCCTTTGCGGCGGCTCATGCAGGATCCAGCCGCCATCGTGCAGCCGTACGTCCGGCAAGGAATGACCGTTCTCGAACCCGGGCCGGGCATGGGCTTCTTCACCTTGGAGTTGGCACAGCGGGTGGGTCCGAACGGACACGTCGTGGCCGTGGACGTCCAGCCGCGGATGATCGCCGGTCTGAAACGGCGCCTAGCCCGGGCCGGGTTGCTGGATCGGGTAGACGCGCGAGTCGCAACGACCGACTCTCTTGGCTTAAAGGACTTGCGCTGGAAAGTCGATTTTGCGCTGGCGATGGCCGTTGTGCATGAGACTCCGAGCCCCGGTTGGTTCTTTGGCCAGGTTGCCGAATCGATGAAGCCGGGCGGGATCGTGCTCCTGGCTGAACCCTCTGGACACGTGAAGGAGGCGGACTTTAAGGCCGAAATCGATGCCGCCAGCGCCGCAGGTTTGCTATTGACCGAACACCCGGTAATTCCCCGTAGCCAGACCGCACTGCTAAAGAAGAACGGCGCTTGATCTTCCCACCCTGTCAATTGTGCTCCGCATCACAGGACAGTGCGCTGCTGTTGTGCGACAATACGGCCTTACATCGCGAAGGACTGGAATGCAAATTCACGAAGTCCATCGCAGTTCAAGGGTGGCCTCATTGGAAGGAGCGCGCTGAATGCCGGACTGGGCATGGATGATTGCTCTGTTCGTCGGTTACCTCGTACTGACTCAATGGCTGCTTCCCAAGCTGGGAGTGCCGACCTGACGCGGCAATTCCTGTTCCGTCGAGTCTCGACGGAGTGCGAAACCAGTCGCCAAAGACGGGAAATAAGCCGTTCTATTGTGGATACCATTCCAGTAGCCGCACTTCGATCCCCGTGCCCTCCAGTCCCTTCCGAAACACAGCGAGGTCAGATCCGCGGTAGTGGTACGGGATGACGATCTTCGGGTGGAAGGCTTTGACTGCGGCGGCAGCCTCCTCCGGTGGCATGGTGTAAGGCAAGTTCATGCACACAAAGGCTACTTCGATGCTCTTGAGCGCTCGCATCTCCGGCACTCCCTCGGTGTCGCCGGAAAAATAGAATCGCACGCCGCCGTAAGTCAGAACGTAGCCGTTGCCGCGTCCCTTGTCGTGAAAGAGCCTGCCGGGAGCCGCCCCACGCTTCACGTTATAGGCCGGGATCGCCTCGATGGTCCAACCCTGCCATGTTTTAGTTTCGCCGTTGGCGATCGGCTTGGCCGCAGTCACAGTCTTCACCACGGCTGGCGCCGCCAGAATCTCCGTTCCTGCCTTGCTCACTTCCGAAATCGAAGCTGGATCCATGTGATCTCCATGGATATCCGTTATCAGAATGAGGTCGGCTTTCGGGTGGTCGGCGAACTTCGCCGGCTTGGCGGGATCGAGATAGATTGCCTTTCCCCCAGCCTCGATTAGCGTGCTGGCATGAAAGAGCGGCGTGATCTTTACTGGTCCCGCTGATGTGTCGAACGTCTGCATTTGTGAATACCCCAACGATGACATCACAAGCATGGAACAAGCTAGAGTGAGCGGTAGTTTCATATTCAGCCTCGCAGAAGGTTTTCGTCTCGACAAAATGCGAAATGATCCGGTTAGTAGCCAAGAAATTCTCATTCATGTTTGGCCACGTGTTCGCTTGCTATGTGGAAGCCATTATTTGCGGCGGGAACTCCCGCATACACCGCCGTTTGCAGCAGGACTTCTTTGAGATCGCACGGCTCCAGTTCATGCGCCAATCCTGCGCGGAGGTGAAGTGCGAACTCTTCCCATCTCCCCAGTGCCGCAGTCGTAGCCAAAACCAGAAGCCGTCGCGTCCGCTGATCCAGCCCCGGCCGGGTCCATATCGTGCCCCACGCATAGCGTGTGATCAATTCCTGAAAGTCGCGCGTGAAGTCTGTCGTAGCACTTATTGCCTTGTCAACATGCGTGTCACCGAGGACCGCACGGCGCATCTCGAAACCAGCCTGCAAGGAATCGACAGTCTCGGTCGGCGGCTGGAGGAATTCCAGCAGCGCTGCTGTGAACGAGCGAGGTCGCTCGAGGTTCGACAAGTGGGCTGCCGGCAAATGAAGGGCTCGCGCACCGGCAATCTCCCGCGCGAGAATCTCGCCGTGACCGGCCCAGGGCGTGGACACATCGCGATCTCCCGCGATCACCAGCGTCGGCGTCTTGATTCCTCCCAGTAACGACGTCTGGTCCATATCGCGGAGCGCCGCACAACAGCCGACATACCCGACGGGATCGGTCCCAAGCAGCGTTGATCGTATCGACCCGGCGTAAGGATTCTTCTGTGCCAGAGTTTCCGGCGAAAAAAACCGCTGCATAGCCAAGTCGACAATGGCATTCATTCCGCCCTTGAGCACCGTCGCGATCCGCGTATCCCAGTTGGACCGAGGCACAAACAGGGGAGACGTGTTGGCCAGAATAAGATGGGTGACACGGTCGGGTGCATTTGCCGCAACCCACTGGCCGATTGCTCCGCCCATAGACAGACCGCAGAAAGCGAACCGCGAAATCCCGAGCACTTCGGCTAGGCCGAGCACGTCGCGCCCCAGCAACTCCATCGAGTACTCCCCCGCAGGGGCGTCCGAAGCGCCGTGGCCGCGGGTGTCGTAGCGCAGGATTTGAAAATACCGCAACAAATCCGCCACCTGCAGTTCCCACATCGCGTGGTCAGTGCCGATGGAATGCGAGAGAATCAGAACTGGCCGTCCAGGCACTCCCTCAAGGCGATAGAACAATCGCGCATTCTGAATGATGGCAAAGGGCAAGCTATTGCTCCTTTTCGGCGTCTGCGTTCCGAGACTCAGAAAGCAATGCCGAGCGGAATTCCTCCGCAGAACCCAAATATTGTTCCGGCACTTCCAATTGTCGAAGGGCTGCAGCGTCGAGATGGGCGGTGACTTCGGGAATTTCGGCGAGCACATCGGCAAGATGTCTTCCCTCTACGACACACTTCTTCGCAGCCGTTTCGAGGATTTTGTGGGCAACATCGCGTCCGAGTTTCGATCCCAGCAGCATCATGGCGCTCTCGGCAAAAATCACACCGTTGGTCCGCTCAATATTGGACCGCATCTGCTTCGCGTCGACTGAAAGTCCCTCCGCGACCTCTGCCATGGAAGAGATCGCCAACCCTGTTGACTGGATCACCGTGGCCACGATCGGCCATTCCGCATGCCATCCACCGACTCCGCGCTCGTGCTCCTGCACCATTGCGGAAAGATACGACCCCACCAGTCCGGGGACACGATGCGCGGCGCCAAGGGTGAGTGCACAGGCAGTGGGATTGCGCTTATGCGGCATCGTCGAAGAACCGCCGCGCCCTTCTCCCCCAGGCTCCGCTACTTCACCGACTTCATTTTGCATGAGAAGGCTGACGTCACGGGCCATCTTGCCCAGGGAACCCGTCAGCACCCCGCAGGCGCAGATGAGGGCCGCCAAGCGGTCTCGCTGGGTGTGCCAGGGCGCTTCCGGAAACGCCGGCAAACCTAATTCTTCCGTGAGAGCACGAGTAAGCGCCATTCCTTGATCGCCGAGGGACGCCAGAGTGCCGCTTGCTCCTCCAAACTGCGTGATCGCGGCAGTCATGAAACCCGTGCGCAAACGATGCTTTCCTCGCCGAACCGCGCCTAGCCAGCCCGCGGCCTTCAGGCCGAAGGTCACGGGTGGCGCTGCCTGCAAGAGCGTCCGGCCAAGCATAACGCTGTCTTTGTGTTGTTCCGCCAATCGCGCGAGAGCTTTTTCCAATCGAGAGAGGTCATCCGTTAGAAACGGCACTGCCCTTTTGAGCAGCAGAGCCATGGCGGTATCGCCCACGTCCTGGCTGGTCGCCCCCCAGTGAACGAAGCGCGCCGCTTCAGGGCTACTCTTTCTCACCTGCTCGGTGAGAGCCTTTACCAGGGGGATGGCCGGCGTTCCCGCGCGCAGCGCGGCATGAGAGAGTGCGGCAGCATCAAAGTTGTCGCTCTTTGCTGACGCCGCAATTACATCGGCCGCTGTTTGCGGAATGATGCCCAGCCGGGCTTCGGCGCGTGCCAGAGCAACCTCGAACTGCAGCATCGCCGTGAGGACCGAGTCGTCAGAAAAAAGTTCTGCCAGCGGTTCGGTGGTTGCCAGACTATCGATCAATCGCACCGTCAAGGCAACCTCCGGTTGGAATTTTAGATTGAGCTGTGGCTCTCGTTGCGGGTCGGCAGGTCATCCTAAACGATTAAACATCAAAGAAGACTGTTTCGCTGTCGCCACACAGGTGCACCTCGAAACGCCAGTGACCGGACCGCGTTGGGTCTGGGCGCGCCATCAGGGTATCGCGACGCTTCTCCGGAACCAGCGCCAGAATTGGATCGGTTCCGTTCGATGGCTCTCCCGCGAAGTAAATACGGGTAGACAGGCGCTTCAGAAGACCTCTGCCGAGAACCGAGACATTGACGTGAGGCGCCTGAAACTTGCCGCCAGGACCCGGCACCTGGCCCGGCTTTATCGTTTCGAACGAGCAGGCCCCGTCTTCGCCGGTTGGCATTCGTCCGAATCCGCGAAAGGCTGGATCGGCCTTCTTGCTTCGCGGGTCCTCCGGATGGTGGCAGTTGCCGTCCGCATCCGCCTGCCAAAGTTCAATCATTGCGTCCGGAACCGGCAGGTTGTCTCCATCCAGCACGCGGCAGGTCAGCCAGACTCGCTCGCCTTTCACTCCTTGCCCAACCAGGCAAGAAGTGGATCTGGTATCGGTCAGCCCCAAGTGCAAATAAGGTCCAACGGTCTGAGAAGGGGTCGGAGTGAGGTCCATGTCAATCCTCAAAGGGAGTAGCATCGCGGCCGCGGAGCACGATGTCGAAACGATAGCCGAGTGCCCACTCCGGCCTGGTTGTTTCCAAATCAAATTTCGAAATCAGGCGCAGTCGCGCCCTCTCATCGGGAATCGACTGCATGATCGGATCATAGGCCAACAGCGGATCTCCCGGAAAATACATCTGGCTGATCAGCCTTGTCACAAACGCCGGTCCGAACAAAGAAAAGTGGATATGCGCCGGCCGCCACGCATTGTCGTGATTGCGCCAGGGATAGGCTCCCGGCCTGATGGTCACAAAACTGTAGAATCCGTTCGCATCCGTCATTGTTCTGCCGGTGCCGGTGAAGTTGGGATCGAGCGGCGCCGAGTGGTCGTCCTTGGGGTGTGCGTATCGACCCGCGGCGTTCGCCTGCCAGATTTCGATCAAACTGTTCGGCACCGCGTGGCCATCCCCATCCAGCACGTGACCGCTCACGATGATACGTTCTCCCAGCGGATCACCCCGATGCTGCACCGTAAGATCGTTATCGTTAGGACCGATGGCGGAATGGCCGAATACAGGCCCCGTGACCTCTGACAGCGTGTGCGGCATCACGATCAGCGGTTGAGAAGGTGCCCTGCGCCTGGTCGCACGATAGGCGGGATAGAAGGACTCGGGTTGAGTGCCAGGTTCACATCGTCGGTAAGGGATGATGGGTCCGGCCGGCTTGCTGTCCTTCGACGGAATTAAAGAAGAAGACATTCTGCTCTCCTTAGCGGCCAACACGAGCCCTGGTTCCCTACTGCAACAGAGGAATGTCGCACCGCGGTTGCCAGTGCCGCCACCCCAATCGTCGAACCCTCGAAGAAATCGCGGCGGTTGACTGATTCTTTCCGAGATCGACCCACTCCGTCCCCTTCTCCAATTTGTGAAAATCATCGCGTTGTAAGCACGCTCCCGCGCCGCGGTTCACCTCAGTAAAGGACTCAACAGCGCTGCATGCTCCTGCAAGATTGGCAGGAAGCGGTGAATCATCTCCGCAGAGGAGACACGCGCGGCATGCACACCGACGTTCATCGCAGCCACAACGCGGTTTTGGTGGTTCTTCACCGGAACCGCAATCGAACGCAGCCCCAGTTCGAGCTCCTCATCCGCCACCGCGAATCCATCCCATCGCACTCGACGAATGATCTCGCCCAGCAAGCGCTTGTCGTTAATGGTCTTCGGCGTGAGCGCCTTGATCTCGACTCGTTCCAGATAGGCGGACAGGTCAGCATCGGTGAGCGAGGCCAGCAGCACACGTCCCATCGATGTGCAATATGCCGGCAGCCGGCTGCCGATGGAGAGCCCGACTGACATCACTCGCTTTGCCGTCGATCGAGCGATGTACACGATCTGATCGCCATCCAGCGCACTGAGCGAACTGGATTCATGAACCAGTTCGGTGATTCGCTCCAATGTGGGCTGGGCCATTGCGGGAAGCGAACTGGATGCCAGGTAAGAGAATCCAAGCTTGAGAACCCGCGTCTTCAGCCGATAGGTGCGGCCTGAGGATTCCGCGTAACCGAGCATCTGGAGAGTGATCAGAGATCGGCGCGCGGCAGCCCGCGATAGCCTGGTCGTGCGAGCGACGTCCGCAACCGTCTGCCCTTCGGTGTGGCCCTCGAAGGACTCAATCACCCGCAATCCCCGAGCCAGCGACAGAACGAAATCGGGGTTGCCATCAAACGCCGCAAATTCGTCGGGAACCGCCGACTCAATCGCCTCGTCGGAGGACGCGATCACTTCCGTTTCCAGTCGTTTCGACAGCATGGACAAAGTAGGGCAATAACTACCTTGACAAATCACAAAGGGAATAGCTACGTTGGAACTGCCGTGACAGGGTTTCGATCTAACGCTTCTTCTTTGCTCGCCTTTTTTGTCGTCGCTGCTGAACCTTTCCTTCAGCCTTTAGCAGTTCTTCCTTTGATACGGTCAAGACTTTTCGGAATGCCAGATCGAGCCGTTCTGCTGGCGTTCCGCCCGAAGGGAGTTGAACTGGTGGGGGGTATTTCATGACGCCATCATAGCGCCAGCCATTCACAAATGGTACAGTGAAAAGACACACGGCCCGCTCGTGACGGGCCGTGTGCGCTAACAACTCATCGAATTTTAAGGTGGTTCGATAGGCATCACCCCCTCTCAAACGGCCCGTTCCGCGCGGGCTTTCGCGCTTCCGTGCGGCAGGCTCTAAGCCTATCCGCCCGCTCTTTGCAGAGACCTATATGTTTGAGAGGAAAGGGAATAAATCGCTAGACTAAAGCGTCCGTGGTTGGATACACTTGTAGCGATTGAAGCCCTCGTAGTGCTCCTCTCGACTGTGACAAGCTGAGTGGATCAAACGGCTTCGCTAAAGGCTCTGAGCCAATCAGAGCCTTTAGCTATTTGCAGCCGTTGCCGTCCTGCTAACAATTCGAGGCTGAGTTTTCCGCTTGAAAAACTCGTCAGGGACTTTGACCTCGATTACCATTTCGTGATTCGGGTTTACTTCAACAACCAGACCTCTTCGCTGCGAGTAGTCGATCCCGATGTAATCCAGGAATGTTTTTGCGCTAAAGCTCGCGCCGTTTCCGGCATCGTGATAGCGAAGGTGATAGGCCCTAGAGTCCTTTTTGTTGCTGGTGGACTTTACGCCAATCTTCCGTTCCTCGGTATCCCACATCAGCAGTACATGATCGACAGTTGCTTTCTGTAGTGCCTGTGCGGCGAGGGTGTTGAAAGTGATTTGTCCCAGCTTGGAGAAAGACATCATCGGATTCCCCATGCGGGGAACCCGGCGTTCAAAGATTTCGTACATGGGCTTTTAGCTCCTAGGCTAACGACTGTGACAGGGATAATTCTGCTCTTCTATCCCGTAGGAAGTCAAGTAGTTCCCGAAGCCGTTTTTGAACAACCTGAAGAACTGTGTGCGCTAGCGCTTGCCGCGTAGTTGACGCTTCACATGGTGGGTGTGTTTGGTCCAGCATCCTTACCTGTAAGCTGTGCCCAAGTGAGGCGCTTGCCGACAATTTGACGCAGAGCCAAATCGAATCTCTGGCCATCATTCATGTCTTTCCTGTTGTTGTAGCGGAAGGACTGCTCATCTAAATATCGAAAGAGATGAAACGGCTCAACTGAAACGTATGTCCCAGAAATACTGCGCTTCAGAAGCGACCAGAAATTTTCCAACCCGTTAGTATGAATCGCGCCGTCTACGTATTGAACAGCATGATCTACAACTTGGTGGGCATATTCACCCTCAAGTCCCTCGTATGAGAGCAATGCATCAGTGTAAAGTGCTGAGCCAGCCTCGACATGCTTTCTCACTTCCGCCTGTAATGCGTGACGCTTACGGTTCGGTACAACGGTGGCGTGCACCTTTCCGCCACGTTGCAAAATGCCCATAACAGCAGTCTTGTCCTTTGTGCCAGTTCCAGTGATCCTGCGCTTCCGTTCACTGATATGCATGTTGCGAGCCTTTCCACCGACGAACGTTTCGTCGGCTTCAACATGTCCCGACAATTTATCAATCGTTCCCAGAGTCAACGCAAAGCGAATTCGATGATCCATGAACCATGCGGTTTTCTGTGTGACTCCAATAGCGCGGTGCACTTCGTAGGAACTAACGCCATTCTTGCAGTTCACGACTTGCCACATGGCCGCAAGCCATTTATCCAAGCCGAGTGGGGAATCCTCAAAGATCGTTCCAGTCTTGGCAGTGAATTGCCGATTAGCGTGCCGTGCGCCGCATTGCCAGCGGTTATACTTCTCCAAGAAGGTGACTTTCCTGTTCCCGCAGCGCGGGCATACGACGCCATTCGGCCAGCGTCGCGCAGCAACGTACTCGCGGCAATTTGTGGGATCGGAGAAGTAGATGATCGCTTCTTGGAGAGTTTCTAGTTTCGGTTCCATGCCTCAAATAATGACACGGTCAGTGTGATTTGTCAAGTAAATTCATGCCCAAAGTAGAGAGCGATATTCGCACATGTGTACAAAAAAATAAAGCCGATCAACTTGGCTTGACTGTCCGAAGAGGCATTGCGACGCTCCCAGCGCACAAAAAAGCTATAATCGCACAAAAAGTTAGCGGCTTTCGCAGCTGTGGTTTGTGGCTGCGTCCTTGTTCTCTCTTGGCTTGGCCTGCCCTGGTGGCCGGTCCCACCTTTGTTAGGGCGGTCGCATCAAAGACTGGGTATCCATGCAGAATTTCACTCGCCGTGACGTGGTTAAACTGGGAAATGCGGCAGCCATTGCAGAGCTCGCGTCGTTGGGTTTGCATGGATGCGGTCTTTCCAAATTAATCCCAAGCATTCCGTCCGGTTGCGCCAAGATAACTGATATCGAACATGTGGTGATCCTGACCCAGGAGAACCGCTCTTTCGATCACTACTTTGGAAGCTACCGAGGCGTGCGTGGATTTTCCGATCAGAGTTCTGCGTTCCAGCAACCCGATTCTGCAAATACCATGATTGCACCGGTTGGAGCGCTCCTTCCCTTTCACCTGGACACTTCGCAAGTGAATGCAGCGTGCACGCACGATATCAGCCACGACTGGGTGCCGCAGCATCAGAGCTGGGACAACGGCAAAATGGACGGGTTCGTGAATTCGCGTCTGCCAATTAATTCCAATGACGCGGTGTTCAGCATGGGCTATTACATGCGCACTGACCTTCCCTACTACTACGCGCTGGCCGACGCGTTCACCATCTGCGACAACTATTTTTGCTCAGTGATCGGCCCGACCGATCCGAATCGCCTGTACGCTATGGCGGCCTCGCTCGATCCAGATGGAAAGAACGGCGGACCGATTTTGCAGACCATCGTTAACAATCGCTCGGCGATGTACGGCCGCCTGACCTATACGACCATGCCTGAGCAACTTCGAGCCCGAGGAATTTCGTGGAAGGTCTACTCGTCGCCGGATGAGAATATTCTGGGCGGGATTCTGTCGGACAACGTGCTCTCATATTTCAAGAATTTCCAGGATCCTTCCTCAGTGCTACACCAGAATGCATTTGCGCCACAGTTCCCTGTCGACTTCCTGTCGGATGTGGCGACCGGCAACTTGCCGGAAGTATCCTGGCTGATAGGGTCGGTCGTAACTTCGGATCATCCGCCTGCGCCTTCCATCTTTGGCGAGAATATTCTTTCGCTGATCGTCGCTGCTCTCAGCGCGAATCCCGCACTGTGGGCGAAGACGGTTCTATTTGTGAACTACGACGAAAATGGAGGATTCTTTGATCATGTTCCACCAGTGACTGCGCCTCCCGGCACGCCCGGCGAATATGTCACCGCGCCGGCGGTTCCGGATCCGACCGTCGCCGGGAATCCCGCGATCAGCGGGCCGATTGGGTTGGGTTTTCGCGTCCCCATGTTGATCATCTCGCCATTCAGTCGCGGCGGATTCGTGTCCTCGGACTTGTTCGATCACACTTCGGTCCTGCGATTTCTCGAAACTCGATTCGGGGCCGAAGTGCCCAATTTGAGCGCGTGGAGGCGCGCCACGGTAGGAGACTTAACCAGCGCATTCAATTTCAAGAGCCCTGACCAGTCGATTCCAAGCCTGCCATCGACTGTGCAGGCCGATGCGCAGGCGATTCAAGAATGCGCGAACAACCTGGCTGGAACAACGCCATTCGTTGTGCCGGCTAGGCAGGACCTTCCGACTCAGGAATCCGGCACCCCCAGTCGTCCCAGCGGACCATGCTAGCTAAGCATGAGGAACCCGGCTTTTTACGCCCGGCGGAAGCGGCACCAGCGAAATCTTGACCACACTGGAAATCGACGCGCAGATTGCCCGATGGCCAAGCGAAGAGCATTGCAACAGCTTTCGGAATTCGCAAAATTGCCTCCGCTCGGTTCGCGGTCCAATCCAAGGTCCCAAACGGTCCAGTTGAACAGGTCTTCCCGGTGCTAGAAAACCGCCCAAAAAATCGGCAAGTACTTGAAGGGATTGGTGGAGCTAGTCGGGATCGAACCGACGACCTCATCGTTGCGAACGATGCGCTCTCCCAGCTGAGCTATAGCCCCAGGCACGAATTGATGGCGGGACCCGATTATTTTAGCAGTGTTACCGAATCCGCACCAAACCCCGAACATCACTGTGTGCATTCGATAAGGCGCATAACAAAATGGCCTTGACGAAGTTCGTTCTCTTACGTCTAACTAGGACATGGCGGTGCTGGCCGCTGTCATCGGGCTATCTATGTTTGCGCAACTGAATCCCGCGACCGCACTGCGCCAACGCATGCTCCGCGTGGGATCGCTCGCGCTGCATGCTGGGTTGCTTGCGTGGCTGCTGCACGCGCCCGCGCCTCTGTTGCTCAATCCCACTTCGGTCGCTTTGGGGCGAAACGGAAATTCGATCACCCGGCTCTACTGGCGCAGTAACTTACCGGATGACAGCACCCATACTTCGGCGGACGACGCGACCGAGCACTACCGCCGCCAGCGGCTTGGTCATGAGAAACTGACGTGGAAGGCGCCCACCCAACTCGCGAAATTGGCACCACCGGTTCCGCTCTCCCGCGCAGATGCAGAGGATTCCTCCAACACCCAGACGCTGTCGGCTCTAGGTCACGGCGAGCAGGCCGGCCTGCCCTATGGAACCTTAAATCGTGGACCGATCTTCGGCGACGAGGTTCGTCCTGCCTTGCCCGTGGCAACGTCCGATCCAGTCGCCTATCCCTGGGAATTGCCCGACTCTGAAGGCAACGTCGTGGTGGAGATTACCATCGATGAGCGCGGCGAGATTGTCAGCAAGTCCGTCCTGAAAAGTCTGGGCGCAAAGCTTGACGAGAGAGTCCTGCACGCTCTCGAGAACTGGCACTTCCATCCCGCCACGCGCAACGGCACACCCATTGCATCCAAGCAGGATGCGATTTTTCACTTCAAAGCGCGGGCCTAGAAGCCCCCCGGACCGCTTCGTTCCTCATCCGGTGTTCGAGTAACCACGGTGGCACCGCCTGGTGCGCCCGAGTTCAAGCGCGTGACGTACCTTTTAAGACTCTTCACTGAACGGGCTGGCTCACACGAATTCAGACTTGATCTTGGTCCTCGTTCTTTGTTTCCAAGGGAGCGATCTCAATTCGCATATATTGGCACCGCCCTGCTGCCTGGTAGCACGGGGCAAACGAATGCACAAAGCCGCGCCGGGCTCTCGAGGTCCTTTGCAGTTTGTATCTCTCGTGAGCCTCCTCCGGCGTCGGAAAGCCGCCGCGCGGAGAGAGGGTATACTGAACCCGGACAGTCCTCTTCCCCGCTACGTCCCACCAGCACTGCGTTTCGCGCACGAAGTATCCCAACTGGTCGTCGACGGTTTCTTCCCCCATGGTCAACTCGAAATATTCCTCATGCCATGCGTCCGCGGGAGCTTTCCTTCTGTAGAGAGTTTCAATCATATTGGTTCCATTCGTCGGGGCTGAGAGATTTTACTCCCAGATTCTGCCTTAAGCGCACCTCACTGCCAAGTACCTGTGGCTCGCTTTTTTGGTTTTGCCGTGGGCCTCTCTCGACTGTCCTCCCGAGCTATAATGTGCGCCCTATGCGACTTCTAATAAAGTTCAATCTGATCCTGATCCTCGTTTTCGGCTCGGGGATGGCGGCCACTGCATACTTCGCCCGCGATTTCTTGCAGCAGACCGCGCACGACCAGGTGGTGCAGCAGGCGCGCCTCATGATGGGCGCAGCTGGAGCCATGCGCACTTACACCACCAAGCAGGTTGGCCCACTGCTCGAGCAGCACCAGGCCCGCATCGACACCTTCCTGGCCCAGACGGTCCCCGCTTTCGCGGCAACCGAGGCTTTCAACTACCTGCACACCGATTATCCCGACTACACCTACAAAGAGGCGACGCTGAATCCCACCAATCTGCGCGACCGGGCGGTGGATTGGGAATCGGACGTGATCCAGATTTTCCGCACCCATTCTGACCAACAGGAGTTCTCCGGCGAGCGCGACTCACCGGCCGGCCGCACGTTATTCCTGGCCAAGCCCATCGTAGCGGGTGCTCCCTGCCTCCAATGTCACAGCACGTGGCACGAAGCTCCGCCGGCCATGATCCGCATCTACGGCAAGAACAACGGCTTTGACTGGAAGTTAGGTGACACGGTTGGCGCCCAGATCATCTCAGTCCCCATGTCAGTCCCGTTGGGGATGGCCAATCGTGCCTTTCGCAGCCTGATGTTCTCGCTTGGCGGAATCTCGCTGGCTACACTGCTTCTGCTCGATCTGGCCATTGTTCTGATTGTGATTCGGCCGGTCACCCGCTTGTCTCAACTCGCCGACCAGATCAGCAAAGGCGACCTCAACGTTCCCGAACTTCAGGTCAAAGGATCGGACGAGATCTCACAACTGGCTCAGTCCTTCAATCGCATGTACCTAAGCCTGGTGAAGGCGATCCGCCTGCTGGAATCGCAATAGTGTACGGCGCAACTTACAGCCGACGTTGTGACGAGTCGGAGTGCTTGGCAAACTGGCGGAACGAGATTCAGATGAGAGCCACCCGAATCCAGCCGCGCAGCGGCGGCATGTGAAAGCCCGGCTCCGAAGTGCCGGCTGTTCATTGGGGAAGGCAACCGAGTCCCGAAGGACGTCACAGGTTCCCATTCAGATCGGCGCAGCCCGTTAAAGCGGCCGGGACCGCAGGAATTTCTCCCGGTCGGCCGGAGCCGTGATCTCCGCGGCCAGCGCGCGATACAAATCTTCCAGACTCCGCGCATTCCTGGCCGCACGGCTCACCAGGACTTTGGCCATCGGACCGACATACACAGCAAGATTCTTGCGCGCGTTCTCCAGCAGAGCCGGATCCCACGCCTTCGATCCCATGTCAGACTTCACTCCCGCCGACGGCGTGGATAGTGTGCCGGCCGGCATCCCAAAACTCGGCGTCACGCTTCGCGAGACCGGGACATCGAAGACCGCGTGACCTCCCATCATCCTGGTGGCCGCCGCCTCGGGCGTGCCGCCGGCGTCGAGCCCACTCAATGCTCCTTGAAACTCGTCCGCGGTCTGGAAGCGCGCATCGGGCGTCTTTTCGAGCGACTTCTCGATAACGCTCGAGAGCTCCGGCGCGAGTCCCGGCACCAGCTCAATTGCAGGACGAGGTCTTCCCTCCAAATGCGCCTTCAAAATCGTGTAGTAGCTGCTGCCCTGAACCGGAGTCTGTCCGGTGACCATCTCATACAACGTTACTCCCACCGAATACAGGTCCGACCGCGCGTCCAGCGCTTCCGCCTTCATCTGCTCCGGTGACATGTAATGCAGCGAACCCAGGGCGACCCCGGCGTCGGTGAGCTTCGGGTCTCCACTTCGGCTGGCGATGCCGAAGTCCGTGAGCTTGATGCGATCATTCGGACCGACCAGAATATTCGACGGCTTCACGTCGCGATGCACCACTCCCCGGCGATGGGCGTACCCAAGAGCATCCAGGGCCTGCCGCGTGAAGCCCACCGCGCGCGCCGCATCGATCTTACCTTGTTGCAGGAGTTGGTGAACAGAACTTCCCTCTACATACTCCATGATCATGAAGATTTGATTATCAACGCGAAGCGCCGTCCGCAGCGCTGCGATACCGGGATGCTCCAGTCCCGCCACCACCCTGATTTCTCTTAGGAACCGCTCTACCAGTTCCGCGCTTGAATCCACGCCCGGCAGCAGAACTTTCATCGCCTCGACGCGGTCGGAGAGCAGGTTGCGAACCTTGAACACTGTCGTTGCAACGAGAAAATGTCGTATTAACTGCAACGAGACTTTGTCACCCCTTAACGTTTAAGTAACGGCCGCCAACGCGGGGCGGCCGGAGAGGTTGTAGATGCGCGGGGTTGGCGATTTTCGTTTCTGCGCAGAGGTGAGGAGCTGGGGTCGGCGCTCGGCGTGTTCTTCCAGGGGCAAGGGTCGGGCGAGCAAGAGAACATCTCCGCGAAAAACGCGCAACACGCCATCGAGTTGATGGGAGAGTTCGACTGCTTCTCCGGCGTAACCACGATGGCCGGGCAAGGGTGGCAGCGCGATCGACTGCGCCCCCAGAGTGACGGTGTGATCGGCGGCGACGACCCGCTGGTAGTGCAAGCTGAGGCAACGGGCGAGATCGAAGCGGCGGGGCAGGCGGCGGAAGTCGCAGGCAGCCTCGGCGGCGGGACGGGCGAAGCGCTGGTTGTAGTCGGCGCAGAAGCGGGCCAGCACAATGTTGGCTTGCTCGACGGTGGTGGCTTGAGCCAGACGAAGTTCGCTGACCAAGCGGTCCTGGCAGGTGCGCCAGGCGCGCTCGATGCGGCCCTTGGCTTGGGGTGAATAGGCGGGGATCTGCTGGATGCCGAGCTGCTCGAGAGCCCGTCCCAGCTGAGTGGGAGATTGTTTTCCGGCGAGCTGCTCGGCGAGACTCCAGTACGAATCGTTGCGCTGGAAGATGGAGTGACGGTCGTGGTAGAGGCTGAGGGGAAGGCCGTGCGCAAGGATCATGGCATGCAGAGCACGAAGATAGCCCAGCGTATTTTCGGCTTCGAGTTGGAAGTGAGCGGCCAGGATCTGGCCGGTGGCGTCGTCCTGAAAGCCGATGAGGGTGAGCTCGGGGCCACGGCCTTCGAGCCAATCATGGCAGCTGGCATCGGTGAGCACCATCATGCCGAAGCGCGGGCGGGGCGGGCGGCGAGAGCGATATTTGCGGGGCCGGCGCTTCTGCGGCGAGGCCAGTTTGGCGGCTCGCAAGATGCGCCGCACGGTTTCGCGGCCGACGGTGAGGTTTTCTTCGGAGTGAAGTTTTTCCGTGAGATGAGAATCGTTAAAGCCCTGATACTTGCCGCGCGCTAAGGTTAAGATCAACTGCTTCTGGGGAACGGAAATGGCCCAGGGCGCGGCGCGTCCGCGATTGCCGTGGTGTACCCAATCTGTGGAGTTGGGCTGATAACGGCGCTTGAGCCGCTGCACCTGGCGCTCGCTCAAATGCAGCAGGCAGGAGGCTTCGCGTACGCTCAGCCTCCCGCCTGCCGCATTTTCAATCACTTTCACTCGTTGGAACTCTTTCTGACTCATCGTCACCATCCTTGGAGGGTGACAGAATCTCGTTGCAGTTATGGGGTGACATTATCTTGGAGCATTTACATTGCGAACCTTGAACACCTTCCCCATCCCGCCCCGCCCCAGCACCGACACGACCTGGTAGTCGCCAATAATCGTTCCGATCTCGAGGTCCGCCGACAGGAATGTCATGAAGCCGCTTTAGTATACGGCGAATTGAACCTGCAATCCCACGGCGGCATTTTCATCCGCGCCAATGATTCCCCGCAGCTCACGCACGCAGCGCAAGACATAATTCCCGTTGACAAGGCGTCCGACTCGGAGCAATATCTCTGAATGTTCGCCGACGGACACCTCTTCCCTCCGGTCCGTCGACACGGAATCTCAGGGCTCCGGAATCGTATTTCGTAGATTTTAGACATTCCCCAAAAATGTCCGCCGGAGGTTTGCCATGGAGAAAGCGGTAATCGTAGTTCCATCCCAGGGTCACGACACAAACTCCTTCCTCGACGTCGCCATGTCGCTGAAGGCTCACGTGTACCATCACGCAACGATCGTTAAGACGACTGTGGTTAAGACCTCAGATGCCTCGGGTGGAACGTCCTCGATGGTAAAGTTCACCAAGCTCGATGGCACTGAGTTTTCGTGGGATCCCAAGCTGCACCTGGCCCGCGTTCTTACTGTCAGCCACGCGTTCTCCGGCGCCGGCCAAAACCTCGCTTATGAAGCCGGCGGAGATATCGACCCGCCAGGCTGTGATGATACAAACACCTGCCTGAATCAGCCATGGGGGACTCATGCCAACGACGGCAGTTTATCGGCGGAAGGACAGCAGTTTTGGCAATCGGTGGGTCATGCCATGCAACCGCATGGCAAAATCATCATGCTCGGCTGCTTCATGGGAAAAGGAGACTACGGAACGAGCGTGGCAAAAGCCGCGGGAAAGCGAGTGTTCGCCTCGACCGACCTGTTCGGTGCGGGAGACTCCACCACTGTGCTGAAGCATGTTCGTGCCATCGAGAAGGGCCATGTACTTAAACCTCTGAAAAGCTTTGACCCCTAAAGACACGGCAATTGTTGCGGCGCCAGGGTGAATTAGACATAGTCCATGTCGTTCAACCAGCGCGCGAGGAGATGTGAGGTTGACCCAATCCCGAACAATTCAGGGTTATCGCTGGTCGGCGGGCGTGGTCTTACTTGCCCTTATTTTAATGTTGGGTCAGCCAGCGGTTTGCTCCGACCCGGACACATCGTGTTGGCGTGATTATCCGATTCCCACTACCTCTGTAAATTATGAAAAAGCGTTTGCATCGGAGACGTTAGCACCCGATGGGATCTCTGTGAATGGAAAAGTCTTGCGCCTCGGCATAACGGAAAACAGCCTCGACAGCCTTCTGGGCTTGACCTCGACCGTAGTTGAGGACTGGCAACAGCGCACGGATGAGCAGCAATGCGAATACCTGCTCGATTTGCTGCGCAATCACCCGAACTCGATGCATCTGTACAAACTTGGAGAGCTGAAGCTGAAAAGGATGTCAGGAGTGTTTCGTGTTTCCGAAGCGCAGCTTCCAGGAGCGGGAAGGCTGCGTGCTTTCTTTTATAAGCCCTCTGCCGCTGAGCCCGAAGCGTCCTACTTGTACTATCTCACCTTGTCTCCAACTTCGTTGAAAAACGTTGTACGAAAGCAAGGTCCGGGTTATGTCCTGATCAGGACCGGAGCGTCTAAAATCAATTGGGACGTTCAAACGAATTTCATTTCAATTACAACTCATGATGGTGGGTAGTGCGGCAGCGGCGCACCGGAGCGCGTACCAACGACCGTGAAACGATTTCTGCCCGAAATCCACTACTCTAGCGAGTCCTGAAGGGTTGACAGCATGGCAGCGCCACCTCTGCTTTACAGCGAAAACGGTGTCAAGAACGAAACCTACTACGTAACCATCAACCTCGGCGGGCCCAAGCCGGTTACCGGAATCTTTGTGCCTGAAAACTATAACGTCTCATCGGACGTCGATATGGTCTTATGGCTGATGGGGCATCATGATAACTCGGAATACCCGCCATCCCTCACGATTGACGACTACTGGTTCAAATATCCACACTTTAAGTTCCGCGAGTTTGTCAACGCCAGCAACAAGAACGTGATACTCGCGGCCCCGACTTTAGGGCCAAACTCAGAGTCTGGGGACTTGTCGAGTTCGGGCGGGCTCTCGCGGTACATAGACCAGGTTCTCGCGGCGCTTGAGGCTTATGGTCCATTCTCCAGCGTACCGACCCTAGGCAACCTGGTGATTGCCTGCCATTCTGGCGGTGGAGCTCCCATGCTACAGATCGCCACGACGAATCAGCAGTACTCGGACAATATTCAGCAACTCTGGGGATTCGATTGTATCTACGGCGATGTCGAGGCCTCGTGGCTGAAATGGGCACAACAGAACCACGGCAAAACTTTATTCATCCGCTATGGCAGCAGCACTCCAGACCGGTCTCGAACCCTGATGAAAATCGCAGCCAAGCAATCCAATATCAACGTCGACGGGGTAACGTCAACACCGCACAACCGAGTACCGGTGACTTATTGGCACCAGTTCATGCGACGATCTTATATCTTTTCGGACAAGTAAGGACCCTCTCAACGGTGCGGGAATTCAAAGAAAAAACCACGGTCTGCCCGAGAACAGTTGAGGTAAGATTTCGTCCTTTGAGATTTCTCCCCACGCCACTCATGACCGCGAAGGAGCGACGCTATGGCCACAGCTGAACAGAGACGACAAGAGATTCTCAACTTCGCCCAGGGTTTGGCTAGAGATGGCGCTCACTATCTTTGGGGCGCGGAGGCGCTGAAGCCCTCGCGGACGAGCGGGGGATTCGCTCCGGTTGCACTCGATCAACCCGCGAATGCTACTTTTTGCGCGGCGACCAACACAGTGGGCGGTCAAGTTTTCGTTTGTGCGGGACGGTGCTCCCGGCGAACCGGCGGTGGGCTCATCGCGTCGCCGGACAACAATACCCTCCTAAAGGCCTTCATTGCCCAATGGGCAGGTAAACCCCATAGCCAATACGGCTGGGGAGATGAGTTGACCCCCAGGCTCGTCAAGGGCAAAGACGTCAGGGACTATGCGAGGGGGATCGATTTGACTGACCAAGTGGTTTGGGGGGAAGGGTGCGACGACACCCTGCACTTCGACTGCGGCGGATTCGTCCGATGGGTGGTACTGCAGGTTTGCGGCGTCGTCATCAAGGGCATCAGCGGGCTTCCGGACCCAGCGACCATGCTGACTCCGAAACACACTCCGATGGCCAGGTTGGTGAAAGCCGGAGAGACACTGTTGCCGGCCGACATAGTGGTCTATGACGGAGGAACCCACATCGCATTCGCGATCGCCGATGACAAGCCGCTCTACGTCGAAGGGTCCAAAAGTTCCTATAAGGTAGCGCAAGCCGAATGCGCCACCGACGGGGTGACCTACGGGGGACCCCATTCCGCCAAGGCGACGAAGTGCATCCGGCTGTCAGACGATGCCTTGACGTCCAAGACCTAGGTCCAATGCCGCAGCAGCAGTTTTTCCGGCCTTTGTTTCTTTGCAGCGACTCGGGCGATTTGGTAGAGCGCCCGGAACTGATTCGCCCTGACCTGAAGAGGAGAGATCGAAATGGCTGACATCGCACACAGCGTAGGCCTGCACGCACGCAACGACGACACCGACGTCATCATTGTTCAGCGTCTGTTGAACGCGGTTCCGGTGCCAAAAGGAGGTGCGAACCCGCTCCTCCAGATTGATGGATGGTGCGGCCGCACCACGATCGCGGCTATCGTGCGATTCCAAACGATCCAGCTCAAGGGCGTCTCCGACGGGAACATCGAACCGGGCCACGGCACGATCAAGGCACTGAATGCCAGGGCGACGGAAGCCGGGGCGCGAACTGTGCCCGATCCCGATCCGGACCCGTCCACGCAGGCACGGCAGGATGCCGCACAGGCATCGATTTGGGGAATGGCGGGACAAGCCGCGATCTCAGGCGTCATCAAGTTCGTCGAGCAGACCGGCGGGGTCTCCGGATTCGATACCATCGTCGAGGCTGCACTCGCCGCTCATTTCCACATCACTTCGACCACACCTCGGGCCGAAGCCCTGCGTCTCCTCGGGATTATCAGAAGGAATTTCAACGCAGATCTCGTGGAGTTGTCGAACGGTTTTCACTTCCACTCCGTCCAGCGCCGCGAAATGCACACGGATTTTGCCGGCGCCGTTGTCAAGGAAGCACCCGGTTACACTCCCTTTACTTCGCCCCACCGGATTTGTTGGTCACCACTGTTTCATCCCCGGCGCGGTCCGAAATCCGGCTTTGAGTGGACGGGCCTCGGGTTCGGGCCGAAATGCCGGGCGGCGATGGTTTTGCATGAGCCCATTCACTTCGTCGATCCGCACGCGAACTTCGACACTTACGAATGGGGACCGGACTACGCCGCGTTGAACGCGGATCGCGCGTCGCACAACGCTTCGTCCTACCCGTCATTCGCGGCGCAGGTCGCAGAACGCTCTACGCTGCCGCAGGGACCGCGCTATGGGGCCGGCCGCCCAGCGGATTAAAGCGCAGGCGCCAGCACCGTGAGGGATTGACAGCCGCATTGCGGCGGGTTTATTGTGGGCGAAGAAACGGCGAATATGATGTCTTCCCTGCTCCCTCTCCCGCCGAAGCCCCGGCTCGTTGGAATTGCCCGCCTCGCCTCCGAAGGCGAGTCCCTGCTCGAGGGGCACAACGTCGAATACTTCACCCTGCCCGCCAAGTCCCTGCTCAACCGCTGCGTCAGCCGCCGGGCCATGCCCTTTACTTGGACCATCAATCCCTACCGCGGCTGCGAATTCGGCTGCCGCTACTGCTACGCCCGCTATACCCACGAATTCATGGAAATGCGCGATGGCCTCGACTTTGAGCAGAAGATCTACGTCAAGCAGCACACCGCCGGACTGCTCCGCCACGATCTCCGCCGCGTCAAGCCTGACGAAGCTATCGCTCTCGGCACCGCCACCGATCCCTACCAGCCTGCCGAGCGCCGCTACGAGGTCACACGCGGCATCCTCGAAGAATTCGCTCGGCACCGCGGGTTCGAACTCGGAATCGTAACCAAGTCGAACCTGATCGCTCGCGACCTCGAACGGCTGCAGCAAGTGGCCCGTTCCAACCAACTCTCCGTTCACATCACGGTCACAACGCTCGACGTGGATCTCGCGCGCATTCTCGAGCCTCGAGCTCCGCGCCCCGACCTTCGCCTCGACGCGGTTCGCGCCCTGCGCCAGGCAGGACTGCGCGTCGGCGTGAGTTGTTCGCCGGTCGTCCCAGGAATTACAGATTCGCCGAAGGATCTGGAAGCCGTCATCCGGGCCGCTGCCGAAGCGGGTGCCGATTACGTCTTCGCCAACCCCCTGTTTCTGAAACCGTGCTCGGCTGCCATCTTCCTTCCCTTCCTCGAACAGAACTTCCCGCGCCTCGCCGAGAATTATCGGCAGCGCTATCAGGATCGCGCGTTCCTTCCACCGGCCTATAGCAAACGCCTGTCAGAACTCGTCAGGCGTCTGCGCGAAAAATACAAAATCACGCGCGTGGATCGCCATCAGCACTCGACCTACGCAACCAAATGGCCAGTGCAGGCCTTCGACGAGCAGCTGAACCTGTTTTGAATTTGCGATTTGCGATTGGACATTCGATCCCCGACAGCGCCGCACAATCGGCAATCGAAAACCGCCAATCGAAAATTTCGACGATCTCTTTCTTCTATAATCGCTTCTATAATCGAACCTGACCCATGGCCACCGCTTACCCTCCTGCCGGACAGCCCGTCCAACCGATACCCTTCGGTGTGCGCTTGCAGCGATTCTGGCGCCGCGTCACCGAAGGTCTTGAGGTCAGCCAACTCTGGTCGCAGTTCGAAAACGAGGCTCGCGCCAGCTACCGGCTTTACTCCAAAGATGTTGAAGCGAAAACTCCCGAGGGACTCACCCGCCGCGGCCGCCACCTGCATATCCTTAAGGAATTCTTCTGGGCGGTTTTTGAAAAGCTGTCGCCCGCACGCCGCGTCCTGCTGCTGACCGCACTGATTCTTCTCGTGATCCCTCACGGCGGCTTCAACTACAGCGGGAGTGATGGTAAGGTCTACGCCGTCGAATTCGATCTCCACTTCTGGGCCGGACTTCTTCTACTCCTTCTTCTCATCCTCGAGATTGCCGACCGTGTCGTCATGAAACGCGACTTGCAGATCGCGCGCGAGATCCAGACCTGGCTCCTGCCCGGTGCTCCGCCCCAGATTCCCGGCCTCGCCCTGGCCTACGCAACGCGCCCGGCCAACACTGTGGCCGGGGACTACTATGACGTCTTCCCGCGTCCCGGCAAGACGAATGAGGAGAATCGCGTTGTGCTCGCCGTGGCCGACGTTGCCGGCAAAAGCATTCCTGCCGCCATGCTCATGGCGACGTTTCAGGCCAGCCTGAAAACGCTGTCCACCGCGCAGGTCGCCTTGCCTGAGCTCGCCGCCAATATGAACAAGTATGCCTGCTCGAATAGCCAGGGCGGCCTGCGTTTCACTACAGCATTTCTCGCCGAGTACGACGAAGTCCACCGAACGCTCCACTACATCAACGCCGGCCACAACAATCCCATTCTGCGCCGCGCCAGCGGGCAAATCGAGCGCCTCGACGTCGGCGGCCTCCCCTTCGGTATTCAGCCGGAAGTGAAATATGAGTCCGCGACCGTCACGCTCGCGCCCAATGACTGGCTGATTATCTTTACCGATGGATTAGTGGAAGCGGAAAACGCCCGCCAGGAAGAATACGGGGAAGTCCGCGTGCTGACCGAATTGGAAGCCGGAAAATCCTTCAGCCCCGCCGACTTGCTCAAGCACCTCATGTCCGCGCTCGATCTTTTCGTCGGCTCGACCCCACAGCATGACGACGTCACCTGCATGCTACTCAAGGCGGAGAGTCTCTAGAATTCAGTTCGGCAGGTTTCCAGTTTCTCCGACACGCCTTGCCCTCCGTCCGCTACTGAAATGATCTCGAAGCCCTTGAGTGTTTACCGAGTCGGGTGTATCGTCGGTCGGTCAGAGCGAACCAAGGGGAGGTTCTTGAATGGGCATCATCGCATGGATCATTGTTGGCCTCATCGCCGGCTGGCTTGCGGGCCAGGTCATGAAGGGTGGTGGCTACGGCATAATCGTAGACATCATTCTCGGCATCCTCGGCGGCGTTTTGGGCGGCTGGATCTTCGGAGCCCTGGGAATCTGGCACGGCGGCGGGATGATCGGCTCCATCATCGTGGCGTTCGTGGGCGCTGTGATTTTGGTTTGGATCACGCGCTTACTGAAAAAAGCTTGAGGATTTCAGCTATGAACGTGGATAAGTCAACGCTTCTTGATCCATCTCTGCCTTAATCAGAAAAGCCACCGGATGGCTCCGGTGGCGTCCTTTTGTGGGGAAAGCGAGTCCCAGGGGTTGGGGAGGGCTCGGTCCTCGGACTTCGTGGGCGAACTGAATCATTCATTTAAACCACATATCGCGCGGTCAAGTCTGTTCACAATTGAACATATTAAGAAAAAAACACGCTTGTCGACTGAACTGATGCCCAGTAGTTGCCCTCCTCTAATTCCAAGAAATCGCGGGGGCTTAATGAGTGTACGTATAGCCCTGTTCTTATATATCTGTGTTGATTGTAGAATCAGCCTGCATTAATTCCGCATAGATGCAATGAAACGCATGAACGCCCTTCTCTTGCTTCACGCTGAAGCGCCCGCGCGAATAGCTTCGTGAGCGCAAATTCTTCTGCACCGCCTCGCAAATTCGCACATCCTCGATCTGAATCTGATCGCTGAATTCCACCGACGCTTTTGCTGCCCGCGCCGTGTGATCCTTCTCCGGCAGGTACCACTCGAAAATCGCAAGCGACCGCTCCGGTTCGACTGGCAACACAATATTCAACGAAACATTGTCGGGATAGCAGTTCAGCATCCAGTTGGGGAAAACCCAGAAATAGTCGATGGTCAGATCCTCGCGCGCCTCCTGGTAGCGGCGCGGCTTTGTGTCGCCCGGCTGCGTCCCGCGAATCGGGCTGAACTGCCGCACATGGCGCTCATGAGGCTCGACCACGTACGCGTTGTAATCCAGTTCGCGATTCAGCTCCGGATGCACGCTCGGAAGGTGATACCCCTCGAGATAGTTGTCCACATACGTCTTCCAGTTGCACTTCATGTCGTATGTGCGCCGCTCGAATACCTTCATCTCTGCGAATGGAAATCTCTCGGCTTGCTTCGGCAACTCGCCCAGACTTTCGCGGAGCGGCGGCGCCTCCGCATCCAAATTCGCGAACACCAGATTGAACCAAACCTCGGTCCGCACGGGCGCCAGCGTGAAGTCTTCCGGGCGGAATCCTTCCACACCCTCGATCTCGGTTGCGCTGATCAGCGCGCCATCAAGTCCGTAGGTCCACCCGTGATATCCGCAGCGAAACAGTTTACGCGACCCGCTTCCCACCGCCGGAGGTCCCGCGCGGTGCCGGCACACGTTGTAAAAACCACGCAGCTTGCCATCGAGCCCGCGAACGAACAGGAGCGGTTCGCCTACGAGTTCGGCAGTGAAATAGTCGCCGGGTTTCGCGACCTGGCTTGCGTGACCCACCACCTGCCACGTGCGCGCAAAGATTTTCGCTTTCTCTAAGGCAAGGACGCTCGCGTCCGTGTAGAGCCGCGACGGCAGAGTCCAGGCCTTGGCAATGTCGGGGTGGATCTGGAAGGAATCTAACGGGCTCGCCATGGGATGTAAGAGCCAACATTGTACGCCCCGAACTAAAGCCCGCTACCGTACGTTGCTCTGACCCTGTGCCACGGAAATTGGGTTCGCCACGGTGGCGCATCCAAAGATGACTTCCGTCTCGCTAGCTTCTTTCTCTGCCCGGTTCAGGTCCGGTGAGATCTTGCCCGCCAGTTGCTCGGCGCCATCGGCTTCCTTCGTCCTACCATCGCGCCGCAGGGCGTGCGCCAGCAGCACAAAGCCGACGTCGTTCGGTTCCACCTTCACCGCACGGGCAAGTTGCGCCGTCGCCTCACTCAAATATCCATTACGTTCCGCCAGCAATCCGTTACCTACTAGAGCTGACGCGTCTGTGGGATTGAGCAGCAGTGCGTTCTCATAGCTTAGCTTCGCCTGATCGTAATTCTTAATCTGGACATCCGCCGAACCAATCTGGCTCCACGCCGTGGCGCGCAGTCGAGGATCCGAACTCCGGCTTAAGACTTTCTGGTACATCTCCAACGCATCCGGCACATGCCCATTGCGTTGTAAATAGATGCCCATGTTCAGAACCTGGGGAAGCGGATACCGATGCAGTGTCTCTGCCGCCTTGAACTCAGGGATGGCCTCCTCGACGCGCCCCTGCTGGTCGAGCATCATGGCGAGGTTGTCGTGCGCCATGTAATTTTGATTGGTGACGGTGAGCGTATATCTCCATAGAGTCTCGCCATCTTTCCAATAGCCTAGCTGCCGGTAGGTGAGGCCGCCCAGCACCAAAATAATGACCGCTGCCGGCGCGGCGACCCACATCTTTGAGATTCTCTTCTCTTCCGCGATTTCCCACACCGCCCACACCAGCGAAATCGCCAGCCCGATCATCGGAACATAGACGAAGCGGTCGGCCCGGGCTTGTTCGCCCACCTGCACGATCCCGATCATGGGCACCAGGACTCCCACGAACCAGAACCACCCGACCGCGAGATGACGGCGCTGGCGCCACTTCAGTGCAATGCCCGTCAATCCCAGCACCACGATCGCGCTCAGCGTGACCTGCCAACTGGGGAGCGAATTTCCCGGATGCGGGTACAAGGGCGCCATGTGCCGAGGCCACACCAGGTCGGCCAGGTAGTGCCCATAAGAAACGACTGCATTTTCGAGGCGTGCGCGGAGCGAGAATTCAGACAACGACCGTACGGCATCGGCGGACTTCTGCGCCTTGACGGTGATAATTGAGCCCACACCCACGATCGCAAACAGCGGGATCTTCTCCATCAGCAAAAATGTTAACGAACGGGGCGGAATGGAGTTGGCCGGATTCCCATCCGCGGGCTTGGCGAACATCCTGTGCAGCGGCCAATAGTCCCAAAGAAGTAACACGCACGGCAGAGTGATGATCTGCGGCTTGGCCATCATGCCCAGGACAAAGAGCAGCGCCACCAGCGCATATCGGCCACCTCCTCCGCGTCGCGCATACCGGCCGTAGGCCATCATCGCCAGCAGAAAGAAGAACATGCTGAGCACGTTCTTGCGTTCCGCCGCCCATGCCACCGATTCGACGTTGATGGGGTGCAAGGCAAACAGCGCGGCCACCAGCAGGCTGGGCCAGCTAAGTCCCGTGGCCTCCTGCAGCAGAAGAAACAGCAGCACAGCGTTCGCGGCATGGAAGAGAAGGCTGACGTAATGGTGTCCCGCCGGATTCAGCCCGAACAGTTGGCAATCCAGCGCATGGGAAAGCCACGTCAAGGGATGCCAGTAACCAGCGTGAAAGGTGGTAAACGACCATCTCACCGTCGCCCAGGTGAGGCCGGCACGAATTGGAGGATTGCTGACGATGTAGGGAACGTCGTCGAGCAGCACAAACCCGTCATGAACGATGGGATTGTAGAAGGCCAGGGTCACCGCGAATAGCGCGAGACAAAGAATCAGCCTCTGCTTTTCGCGGAAGGCGAACAAGCCTGTGGGCTGAGACGCCGTCTCACTCTTTTTGACCTCAATTGCAGTCGAGGACAAGTCCACTCCCTCTTTTCGAATGCGCTAATACCGACCGAGTAGGAACATAGAATCCAGAGCGGATCGTCTCGGGCGGGCGTCCACGGCGACAAAATCCCGGACTCTCTCTAGTTCCCAGTGTTCTTGCAATCGCAACCCGCAGCGCCCATTCCCGAAAAAGTACACGGCGGTTCCCGAATGACACAAACTGTCAGTTCGAGCGACGCACTTTGTCAAATGGTCAATCCAGGCTAAGACAAAAACGAAAACTGACCCGATGAAAATAAAGCTCTTGCCCCAATAGTAACCAGAAACCAAGGTAACTAACGTATCTGGCCCGGCAAGTGCAAATATCAAGTACGACTGCGTCATCACGTGACCAGAATAGATCCAAGAAGATTACACGAGGGGAAAAAGAGATGCGGAAACAGAAGGGTTTCTCACTGATTGAGCTGCTGATCGTGGTGGCCATCATCCTGATCATTGCAGCTATCGCCATTCCCAACTTGCTGCGCGCGCGCATTGCGGCTAACGAATCGTCTGCCGCGGCGTCGGAGCGCACGATCAATACCGCCGAAGTGTCTTATGCCACCTCTTACCCAACGGTGGGCTTTCCAGCCGCTGTTGGCACTCTGGGCGGAGCTGCTCCCTGCACGCCGGCCGTGGCCACTGGCTGCTTGATCGATAGCCAGTTAACCACAGGCAATAAGAGCGGATACACCTTCACGGCAGCTGGACTCTTACCGGTTGGCGGAGCTAACACCGAGTTCGTATCGAACGCGGTACCGGCTACCGCGAACACGACTGGCGTAAAGGGCTTCTGCGGTACGGAAGATAACGTGGTTCGGTATATTACGCCTGCCGGCGCGGCGCTCGCGCACGATGCTTGCCAGGCGCTGCTTCCGATCGGTCAGTAATTCGGTTTGGCAAAGTACCTGGGGGAGGGTACGAGCCAGGAGCCTCGGATGGAAACATCCGAGGCTCTTTGTTTTTTCCCGAGTTTGTGATTGCTCATCCCGCCACCCCGGCCTATTCATGACTACCTGAGTTCGACCAACTCAGCCGTGGCCGATGCTTCGAGCAGCAGAGGTGTCTAGATTAGGGACAGACGTTTCGAATCAGAGCGACGTGGATTGTCAGACCGCGTGACGAATTTTGGCAACCGGGTAACTCCGGGGTAACTCCTGAGAAAGTCCTAATGAGTACCGAAGGTTGAGATTGGTCTGAAAATAAACCTCTTGCAGATTTGTTCAGGATCGAGATCCCAAGCGAGTTTTGGTCAGAGAGCTGCAAGCTTCCTCTTGGGTAGAGTCACTCGCTACCGATGCAACCTCGTGAAATTCAGGAACCGAACGAAGACCACAAAAAAGGAGTATTTGAGATGCGGAAACAGAAGGGGTTCTCACTGATTGAGCTGCTGATCGTGGTGGCCATCATCCTGATCATTGCAGCTATCGCCATTCCCAACTTGCTGCGCGCGCGCATTGCGGCTAACGAATCGTCTGCCGCGGCGTCGGAGCGCACGATCAATACCGCCGAAGTGTCTTATGCCACCTCTTACCCAACGGTGGGCTTTCCAGCCGCTGTTGGCACTCTGGGCGGAGCTGCTCCCTGCACGCCGGCCGTGGCCACTGGCTGCTTGATCGATAGCCAGTTAACCACAGGCAATAAGAGCGGATACACCTTCACGGCAGCTGGACTCTTACCGGTTGGCGGAGCTAACACCGAGTTCGTATCGAACGCGGTACCGGCTACCGCGAACACGACTGGCGTAAAGGGCTTCTGCGGTACGGAAGATAACGTGGTTCGGTATATTACGCCTGCCGGCGCGGCGCTCGCGCACGATGCTTGCCAGGCGCTGCTTCCGATCGGTCAGTAATTCGGTTTGGCAAAGTACCTGGGGGAGGGTACGAGCCAGGAGCCTCGGATGGAAACATCCGAGGCTCTTTGTTTTTTCCATGATTCCATACCTGAGCGACCGTTCCGGGCCTTGGCTCGACGCAGCATTTCAGTGACATCGGGCCGATATCTTGACAAAATTTGGCACTACCTGCCCGGAGGGTTCGACGAATCCCAAAAGTTACCGATGGGAATCCGCTGAAACCAGTGCATCTAGCGGTGAGTCCGGGCGTCGGCATTGGAACTCCGCTTGCAACCGTAACGGGTGATCAGCTTTTCAGCGAAATCTTTGGTCTAGGCGGACAAGATGCGGAGACAGAAGGGTTTTTCACTCATTGAGTCTGTTGATCGTGGTGGCCATTATCCTGATCATTGCAGCCATTGCCATACCAAACCTGCTGCGAGCGCGTATTTCAGCAAATGAATCGTCGGCCGCCGCTTCTCTGCGGACAATCAATACCGCCGAGGTGTCTTATGCCTCGTTCTATCCGGCGGTGGGATTCCCGTTGGCGATCGCTACCCTGGGCGGACCTGCGCCGTGCACCCCCGGCGTAGCGACCGCTTGCTTGCTGGATGCCACGCTCACTACGGGCAACAAGAGCGGCTACACCTTCACCGCCAGCGGCGTCTTACCTGTCGCAGGAGCTAATACTGAATTCGTGGCAAATGGCCTGCCCCAAACCCCCAATACGACTGGCGTGAAGGGCTTCTGCGGGACGGAAGACAACGCCGTTCGCTACGTTACGCCGGCCGGGGCGGTGCTGGCCCATGATGCTTGCCTGGCGCTGCAGCCAATCGGTCAGTAACAGCAAGACCTACAGTGTCCAGTAACAGAGGTTCATCGAACAATTGCAAGATTCTTTCGTGAAAAAACGATAAGCCCTTAGCTTTCGGCGCCGCTCGAAGCCGCGCCCTTTCAAAGCGCTCTGACTTATGTCGCGAACCTCTGTTGCAGGACACTAGAGCATGCAAGTCTCGGGATGGAAGATGTTTGGGGTCTTTCGCCCGCCAGCTGAGTTTTCCGCACCTCGGCGGGTCTGCTGGCTTAGTCCTCTCCCGCAGACCGACCCTTACCTTCGTAATCACCAGACTTCGCCGGCCCCGTTCTCGACTGTCTGCGAGTTGTCTATAATTTTCTGAGTAGCGATTGGGAGCGTAGTACGCAGGCATGGCAGCAATCGAAATCTTAGGATTAGAGAAGACCTATATGGTCGGCTTCTGGCGCAAGCGCCCGAAATGCGCGCTGCGCCCGCTCAACTTGACTGTGGAAGAGGGCGAAATTTTCGGATTCCTTGGTCCCAACGGCGCGGGCAAGACCACAACGCTTAAGCTTCTGATGGGCTTAATCTTTCCCACCGCTGGGTCCGCTCGAATTCTGGGGCGCGAGTGGACTGACCCGGAGATCAAGGCTCAGATTGGCTTTCTTCCCGAGCAGCCTTATTTCTACGACTATCTCACCGCGCATGAATTGCTGGAATATTACGGCCAGCTTTCCGGCGTTCCTGCCCGTGACCGCAAACGCCGCGCCGAGGAAGTGCTCGCGCAGGTCGGCCTGCGCGATGTTCATGGCGTGCAATTACGAAAATTCTCCAAAGGCATGCTGCAACGCGTGGGAATCGGCCAAGCCATCCTGCACGATCCGAAACTAGTCTTCTTCGATGAGCCCATGTCCGGCCTCGATCCCATGGGCCGCCGCGATGTGCGGGACCTGATGGAACAGCTCAAGCATGCGGGCAAGACCGTGTTCTTCTCCACCCACATTCTCTCCGACGCCGAAGCTCTGTGTGACCGTGTCGCCATTATTCATCGGGGAGAATTACGCGGCGTGGGAGCAGTCGAGGATCTTACCTCCGGCGTTCAGGGCAGAGTGGAGATTATCTGGCAAAGCACTCAAATACCCGCTTCGATCAAGGCTCTGGGAGCGAATTGTCACGTAACTGGAGACACCATCCGCGCCGTGATTCCCGAGAACCGGCAGGATGCCGCCATTGACGCTTTACGCCGCGAGCACTTGCGGTTGATTGCGGTCACGCCGGTGCGCAGGTCGCTGGAGGAGTACTTCGTCGAAAAGCTGCAACGCGTCGAAACCGCGGCCGGGAGCAGGGCATGAGCGCACGCATCGTCCACATTGCCACCAACACCTTCCGCGAAGCCGTACGCGATCGCGTGCTGTATAACCTGATTGCTTTTGTCTTGCTGCTTTCGGGCGCAGCAGTCCTCGTTGGCCAAATTTCCATCGAAATCGAAAAGTTGGTGGTTATCAACCTGGGGCTAACCGCGGTCTCTCTATTCGGCGTGGTGATCGCCATCTTCATCGGTATCGGCCTGGTTTCGAAAGAAATCGAGAAGCGCACGCTTTACACCATCCTCTCTCGTCCGGTCCGCCGCTGGGAGTTCATCGTGGGTAAGTTCTTCGGTTTGTCCGGCACGCTGGTGGTGAATACATTTTTCATGGCTATCGGAGTATTTGGGGCGTTGTTCTACGTGGCCCACAAATTCACAGCTCCCGACGCATGGATTTTTGTCGCCCTTTATTTCATCGTCTTAGAATTTTTAATGATCTGCGCCCTGGCGCTGCTGTTCTCGTCGTTTTCTTCCCCGCTTCTGTCGGCAGTCTTTGCGTTCTCGTTGTTCGTGATTGGCAGCTTCGCCGAAGACCTGCGCGGGTTTGCCGGCATGGCGCACGGTTTCACCCGGTGGCTGGCAACGGGGGCAGCTTATCTGGTCCCGAATTTTTCCGCCTTCAACGTGATCGCTTCGATCGCGCACGGACAGCCTGTGGCTGGGCGACTCATCCTGGACAACACGTTTTACGCTTTGTTTTATGCCGCAATGGCCCTGAGCGGGGCGGTGCTCATCTTTGAGCACCGCAACCTGAAGTGAGATTCTCGCTATGATTGCGCGCCGCCGAACCACGCTGTTCGCCAGCATCTGCCTGCTGGTTTCGATGATTTTCAGCATCGTGGTTGTGCGCCACGTCGACCGGATTCGGCCGCAAGCGACACTCGAAGATGTTCTCTTCATCACTTCTCCCAAGGTTTTGAAGCGGGCCAGCCTGGGGTATGACGGCCTTCTCGCCGCCATCTACTGGACGCGCGCCGTGCAATATTTCGGCGACCATCACGTACATGCTTCCGACAACTACAAACTGCTCGCCCCTCTGCTGGAGATCACCACGCATCTCGACCCTCATCTGGTCGTGGCTTACCAGTTTGGCAGCAGCTTTCTTGCGCCCGCCCCGCCCGACGGCGCGGGAGAACCCGATCGCGCCATAAGCCTTATGGAATACGGGATTCAAAACAATCCCAGCGACTGGCACCTTTACTACTACCTGGGATTCATCTACTACACCGAACTCAAGGATTACGCCAAGGCCGCGGATACTTTCGCACGCGGCTCCCGCGTTCCTGACGCGCATCCCTTTATGAAAGTCCTGGCGGCCCAGATGGCGCAACATGCCGGGGAGTTCGCAACCGCGCGCATGTTGTGGAGGGCGACGCTCGAAACCAGCGGCGACAAGATGATTCGACAGAATGCCATCGACCACCTGCGCTCAATTCCGGTGGATCAAGACGTGACCAACTTGCAGGCTGCCGTCACCCGCTTTGGCGAGAGAACTGGACGCTTGCCGCTCAGTATGTCGGAACTGTGCGCAGCGGAACACCTTCCCGGCATACCGGTCGATCCCGACGGTCATCCCTACAGAGTGACTCCGGAAGGGCGCATCCTGGTCGAACATCCGGAAAACTTCCCGTTCATCACTAAAGGCGTGCCTCCGGGATACAAGCGGCCCGGCCCCCATCTTCCAGAGTAAGGCATCGAACACACTGCACTCTTCGGCGCCGCTTAGGGAGGTAATCTTTTCGCGCAACAGCGCGCGAGAAACGGGGATCGGCGACCTTTCGAACTCGACTGGGTTACGATTCCCTCATGCGCCCGCCTGAGCTACGCATCCTGCCTGCTGCCCGTAAATACTGGGCCGACATCGCCTCGCGGACAGGACGTTTCGCCGCCACGCGCGCTCTGATCACCGCGCTCTGGGAGTTTTGTCGCGACTCCACGCCCGCTCGTCTGCGCCAGCGCTATGGCGACGCCGACTACGACTGGGAATATCACGTCAACACGACCAGCGGCGCCGTGGGCTGGCGCGATCGACTGCTGGGTGAGTTTCATTCTCAATATCAGCCGACCGAACCCGCGGTCTTCCACGAGATGCTCGCCAGTCTGGCGCAGGATTTCGATCTAACTTTCGGCGACTTTACTTTCCTCGACCTCGGCTCGGGCAAGGGGCGCACGCTGCTGATGGCTTCCGATTATCCCTTCCGCCGAATTGTGGGCGTCGAATTACTTCCCGCGCTCGACCGGATCGCGAAGGAGAATCTGCGCGACTATAAGAACGAATCGCAGAAATGTTTTGCCCTGGAATCTCTTTGCGCGGACGCGACGACCTTCACCTTCCCTGACGGAGCACTGGTTGTCTATCTCTTCAATCCCTTGCCCGAAGCAGGGCTCCGCCAGGTTGTCGCCAACCTCGATCAGTCGCTGCGCGCCAATCCCAGACCGGTATACGTGCTGTACCATAACCCGCTGCTCGAGGCACACGCTCCTAGAGAGCGCGCTCCTGCGTAAGGTGGGCGGGACGTGTCAGTATTCGGTGTTCGCGGCCCTGACGGGCAGCAAGTAGTGGAAGTTCTGTTTCGAAAAGCAGGCACCTTGGTCATTCCGAACGGCGTTCAGCCGTGAGGAATCTGTTTTCCTTTGCCACGGCGGGGTTGTCGGGCGGACAGCGGGCCCGCGCGGCCCTGGGAATGACGTTGGCTCAAGAAGCTCTGGGAGAGAGTTATCGGTGCTAAGAAGACTACGAGCCTTGCTTCTCGAACACGAACTGGGCCTTTTTGGTGATCAGCTTTTCTTTGCGATAGGCGCGAGCGACGTCGCCGAGCGAGGGCGTCTCCGAGACGGGGCCGAATTCCCACAGCGGGCGCTCTCCTTGCGCCACGGTGTACGTGTTGGACCCGCCGCCGACGATGAATCGCTCCGCGGCCATTGCGTGCGGCTCGGCGTGTTGAGGATGGTCGGGCACCTGCACGACCTGAGGCTGACTAGATAGAGATCCGGCTAACTGTCCGAAGGCCGTGGCCGCACAGAGAATGAAGAGCACGAGCAATGTAGTTTTCATGGCGTTAGTCCAGTGGCTCCATGCCTCAATCGTGCAACCAGCGTTCCAACCTAACTACACGCATTATCATATGTTTACATGCATCCTATGAAGTGATGCGCAACACTTTTCACATTTGCGGAATGGCCCGAATTTCCTCCCTGTTTCCCAGCATCCTGCATGGTTACACGTTTTCTTACACCTCTTAGAACTGGGGTATATTGGTTTCGGCGCGGACCGTGAACGAGCATGATCGCCTGTAATAGAAAAACACTCTGCTACCTTAGCGTCCTTCTGGTTCTCGCCGGGTTGATTCCCCGTGCCTCTGCGCAAACCGACTGCGCGGAGGGCAACGGGGTGCTCGACATGACCCCGCCCAAGAACATCACGCCGCAAGAGTTGATCCAGAAAATCGGCGCTGAGGAAACGAAAGTCAAAGAGGCGCGTTCGCATTACACCTACACGCAGGACCTGATGGTGCAAACCCTCAATGGCAATGCGGTGGACGGCCAGTTCCACGAGGTCACCACCATCTCGCACGACGACAAGGGCAAACGCCTGGAGAATGTGACTTTCGCCGAGCAGTCTACGCTGCGTGGCATCACTTTGTCGGCAGAGGACATGGACGACGTCCGCCGATTCATGCCTTTGATCCTGACCACGGAAGACCTGCTCCTCTACAGCGTGACCTACGCGGGACAGCAGCATGTGGATGATCTTGACACCTATGTCTTCCACGTCGAGCCGAAGAAAGAAGAGAAAGATAAGCGTTACTATCAGGGCCGGATATGGGTGGACAATCACGATCTGCAGATTGTGAAGCTGTGCGGCAAGAGCGTGCCGGAGATGATCCGCAAGAAAAAGAATCAGCCGCTGGATGTCCGTCCCACCTTCGTAGGCTACCGCCAGCCGGTCGAAGGCTTATGGTTTCCGGCTTACGTGCGCGTCGATGACACGCTGCATTTCGGCGTGGAGTCGATTCACGTGCGCGAGATCGTCAAGTTCACCGGGTACAAACGGGCTGGAGCGGCTGCAAGTGCGAAACCATGATGGCGGCCCTCGATGTATAGCGAACAGGAATTGAAAGCGTTACTTGAACCGTTTTTTCACCTGTGGTGTACTTCCTCCATGGCAGAAGAAAAGAACCGTAGTAAAGATATTGTGTTGTGGATTATCACGGTGGTTTTGGTTGCGCTGGCTATCTATTGGTACAAGAGGTAATTTTCGCCTCAGCCGGTCCGAGGGCGTGCTCGAACATGTCGGATGCCCCATCAACTCTGGCCGGGCCGTAGTGCCCTGCTCTCAGAAAATCTGAATCGAATCGTAGAAAGTACTGCCGCAGGGCTGCGGGATTCCCAGTCTTCCCTGTTTGTTCCAGCATGGTAGTGCCGCCTCAGAATATGGACGACGCTCCATCCGCAGTTTACAAAATCAGAACAAGACCGTGAACGAAACGTTTTGCACACTGGGATGCGCTTTACTTAGACATTGCGGTCTCAGGTCTGCAGGCTCAGGCCGGCATTCGCCTGAAAACCGCGCGTGCCTCGCGTTCTGTGGGTGTTTTTGTTTTGTGACTCCGTCAAAACAAATCGAAGGCGATATGATCGCCGCGGGATTCTGGAAGGGGCGATCCGCTCGAGGGGAACCCCGGCTACGACGCCTATCATTATGTGCTGCACGGGTTCACCTACAATCTGCAGGACCTGAGGATACTGCCGTATTTCGGAGCGCCGACGAGTACGAGAGTGAATGGGTGGTTCAGCTTCCAGGGCGAATCGCCGGGAGTGTGCCCGAACGGTTCGTAGGCAGCTAGTCGTTGGTCGTTAGTCCTTCCCCCATCGCAGGCCCGCTCGTTGTGGAGCGGGCCTTTTTTGCAGAAGCTTCCCCCGGGCCGCGGCCTTTATTAAAGGAGTCTTAATTCTTCCGCCCATCGTGAAGATAGCTTTCGTAAAAAGCCGATCGGTGCTATCTTGCTGCGGGTCAGGCCGACACTTATGCAGGCTAACGAATACGATCTGGTGGTGATTGGCAGCGGTCCGGCGGGGCAGAAGGGCGCGATTTGCGCGGCCAAGATGCGCAAGAAAGTCGCGATCATCGACCGGCGGCTGGCGATCGGTGGAACTTGTGTTCATACCGGAACGATCCCAAGCAAGGTGCTGCGGGAGGCTGTGCTTTACCTCAGCGGGTTGCGGCAGCGGTCGTTCTACGGGCGCGGTTATGTGGTGAAGGACCGGATCATGATGGCGGACCTGGTCATGCGGTCCAATGCGGTCATGACGCGGGAAGTGGATGTAATCAAGGCGCAGCTTCGCCGCAATTACGTGAGCGCGCTGGAAGGCGACGCCCACTTTGCCGATCCGCACACGATTGAAATCGTCACTGATGAGGGCGTGCAAGTCGTTCGGGGAGAAAAGGTCCTAGTCGCTTGTGGGACGCGGCCGGCGCACATCGATGGCATTCCGGTGGATGGGAAGCGGATCTTCGATTCCGATCAGGTGCACTGCATGCAGGAGATTCCCCGCGAACTGATCGTGATCGGCGCGGGGATTATCGGGCTGGAGTATGCGTCAATGTTCACGGCGCTGGGGGTGAAGGTCACGGTGCTCGATCAGCGGCCGACGCTGCTGGATTTTGTCGACCGGGAGATCATCGAGAGTTTGTGCTTCCAGCTACGCCAGTTGGGGACGGTTTTTCGACTTGGGGAGAAGGCGGTTTCCGTCGGGTTCGACGACGAGCGCGACAAGGTATTCGCGTTGCTGGAGAGTGGAAAGAAAGTTCGGGGAGAGGCGCTGCTGTACACGATCGGTCGGACGGCCAACAGCGACAAGCTCAAAATTGAAGCCGCCGGCCTGACTGCGGACGGGCGCGGCAAGCTGTCCGTTAATGAGCATTTTCAAACGGCCGTGCCGCACATTTATGCTGCCGGCGATGTGATCGGATTTCCAGCTTTAGCCAGCACTTCGATGGAGCAGGGACGGCTGGCCGGCTGTCACATGTTTGGCAAGCCCAGCCGTTTGCTGCCGAACCTGATCCCTTATGGCATCTACACTATTCCCGAGATTTCGATGGTGGGCGCGACTGAGGAAGAGCTGACCCGCAAAAAGATTCCTTACGAGAGTGGACTAGCGCGGTATTCGGAACTGGCCAAGGGGCAAATGCTGGGCGACGATCAGGGGCTGCTGAAGATCTTGTTCGAGCCCGAGTCGTTGAAGCTGCTGGGTGTGCATATTATCGGGGACCGGGCGGCGGAGATCGTGCATATCGGGCAAGCCGTGCTCGCGATGAGCGGGAGCATCGAATATTTTCGAGATACGGTGTTTAACTATCCGACGCTGGCGGAGGCTTATAAAGTGGCGGCGCTGGACGGGCTGAATAAGCTTTGAGGCTGATGGCCTCCGGCGCGGCTGAAAAGCCGCGCCCTTTCAAAGTTCGCAAACTTTGACACGGACTAACGGGACACCACAACTAGCATGCCGCTTACTGTTTGGCATCGGGCGCTGCTGGGGCGTCCGGCTTGGTCGCAGCACCCGGCGCTGCCGCCGCCTCCTGTTTTGCCTGCGTCTCGGTCTGGATCGCTGCTGCCTCCTGATCGGTCAACTCTTTGGCCGCTGTTTTATCCGGCTCCGGTGGCGGGATATCAGAGACCGTCATGCCGGTATCCGGAGCCTTCGGCATGTCGCCTTTGCCCTGTTTTTCCGCCAGCTCCTTCATGCCGTTATTCAGTTGCTCTTCCAGATGGTTGCGCATTTCCTGCAGGTCTTCGACGGAGATTGTGATTTGCTTGCCGGCCGCGCAGTCCGTTTTCTTACTGGCGGAAACACTGGCGACAACCTTGTTGTCGGCGTCGGGAGTATCGGTGAGCCGGGTGATTACATCGCCGCCGGTGAGCTCACATTCCTGGCCGTCCGACTCGACGGTAATGTCGTTGTCGACAACAAATGCACGCCGGGCCGGATCCAGCGCCGGTGGTACGTTATCGTTTGACGAAACCGGAGGGCCTGCCTGTGAGTCGCCGCCGCTCTGCGCGGCAGCCTGTTGTTGCTGGGCGGCAAGCTCTGCCCTCACTTCTACTGCGATGGCCTCCTTCACTTCCGGGCTGAGCGCGACGGTGCCGGAGTCCGCATTGGAATTGTTAGCTGGACCGTTGGCCGAACCCGAACCATAAGCTGCGGCATTGGCGTCGTTCGCCACCTGATCGGCCGCTGCATTCGTTTCGGCCTCTGCGTGCGCCTCTGCACGGGCGGCGTAAGACGCCTGCAGATCCTGCGCGATCAAATAGTCTGTGAGCCAGAACGCCGCCGACGGATACACCGGATATGGCGCGAAATATCCGCCGTAGTAGCCGTACCAGGGCGCTCCAAACCAACCCCAGCCGCCAAATCCGATCCCCCAAGTGATTCCTGCGCCCCAGGGGCGGTACGCCCAACCGTAAAATCCTGGGTGGAACCAGAAGCCGGGATGGTAACCATAGTAGTAACCGCCGTGGTAATAGTAGCTGCGATAGACCGCAGTCCGATAAACCCCGTGTTCGTAGTAAGTGCGCGAGTAATAAGAGTGCCCGCCACGCGTTATATACGAATGTTGAACGTAGCCGTTACCTCCACCGGTTCCCACGATGCGCGTTCCATTGTGTTCGCTGACGATGGTGCGGCCCCCATGGAGATTATTTTGAATCTGCATTCCGCTACGGTTAATGGAGCGGATCTGGCCATTCGGTCGAAGGCTTGCCGAACCACCGCCCTTCAGCGATACCGTCCGCCCCGCAGGAGTGTGGGTCCCGGCGGCTGCGCCCCTCCGCGCCATTACTTCATCTCGATTGCGGCCCGGACTTGTGCCCCGGTTGCCGCCGACGTTCCTGCTGCGATTGCCGGAAAATCCTCCACGGTTCGGGTTTGCGCCGCGGCCCATAGTCTCTGGCGCGCGCCGACTGGCGGCGCCTGCCGACTGATTACCCGAAGGACGCCGAGGGCCAGGCGTGCTTTCATGACGGGCGCCGTGATTTCCAGCGGACGGATGACCCGGTGGTCGGCCGTGGCTTTGGTTATTGGGGCGACTAGGCCTGCTCGTCTGCGGAGCCGATGGCCTGGACTCTGATTTGTGCTCTTGCGCCGCAAAGGCCGGAATCGACGCAAGGGCCAGAACTAAAATCGACTTGCCTGTGACGCCGAGGCTTCGAATAAGCAGACTCATCCCACCCTCCAGATTCCGCAAATTCACTTCCGATTTCATGACCAGGAACATGGTCGCTCAGAACGATCCGCGCTTTCCGGAACTCTGCGTTCCTCGCTGGTCAGACTCCAGCACAGCAGCCGTTGCTCTGCCCCCAATTCGCAAATACAACAACTGTTCTTGATAACCCCGGTGCGCGAGTTAAGTTGTGCATCATGTCCTTTGGGCTGAGACATCGGCTTTGAATGGTAACTCGCAGGTTACGGCCAAACGCCCAGAAAGAAATTACCCTTGTACCGGTTGCGCGCCGTATTTTGCAAAGACCGACTGGGTCGAAATAATTCCCTCCAGGGTCTGCGGGTTGGCGCGGTTCACCACGGGAACAATGGGGTTAGTCTGCACGAAGCGCAATGCGTTGTCGAGAGGGAGGTCGGGAAACAGGTAGGGCAGCGGCTGCGGCGAAATCAACGATCCCAGTGTGTGTTCGCCCTTCCCCTCCTTTAGCCGCCGCAGGATCAGGTCGCGGGTGACGGCGCTCCATCCGCTTGGTTGAAGACGAACGGGGAAGATCGTCTCCTTGGAGTCCTCAATGCGGCGCGCGGCTGAGTCGACATAGTCGGCGGCGCTGAGGATGATCGGCGGAGGAGGAAGCATGGCGTCTTCGACGCGGAGAATGGCTTCCTCGCGTTCTTCTTCGAGCGATGGCAGCACCAGGCCATCCTGCCGTGTCAGTAGATCGAAAATGGGCGTGGGCTGCAGGCTGCGGGAAACGACATACGCGAAAGTGTTGGCGACGATAACCGGCACGATGATTTCGTAGTTGCCGCTGACTTCGAGCACCATGAAAACCGAAGTCATCGGAGCGCGCAGAAATCCTGCGAAGAGTACCCCCATGCCGACCAAAACATAAGTTCCACTGGAGGCAGTGAGGTTGGGAAGGATAATGCGTTCGACGCCGCCGACCGCCCCGCCAAGCATGGCTCCGATGAACAGCGTGGGAGCGAACATGCCGCCGGGAGTTCCGCTGACGAACGAGAGCGTGGTGGCAAGGATTTTGAGCGCGGCCAGAGCGGCGAACATTTGCCATACATATTGGCCGTGCATGGCCTGGTCCATGAAATCGTAGCCTGCCCCCATCACTTGCGGAGCGCCAAAATAGCCGATCAGACCGATGAGGAGTCCGGCAACCGCTGGCTGGAAGTATTGTGTCCAGCGCGGCAGGGCCTTGAGACGAGGACGCAGGACGCCGATGGCCTTGGCGAAGATGACAGCCGCCACTCCGCCTGCGACTCCCAGGACGACGTAAGCAAGCAGTTCCACCGGCCGCTTGAAGGTGGTGACCGGAATGCGAAACAGCGGTTCGGAGCCGAGAAACCAACGCTCGATGACCACGCTGGCCACGGCGGAGAGCACGACTGAGCCGAGAATGCCGGCGCTCCAGCGGCCGATGACTTCTTCGATCACGAACAGCACCGCGGAAATGGGAGCGTTGAAAGCGGCGGCCAAGCCGGCAGCCGCGCCCACGGGAGCCATCAGGCGCAGTTTTTCGCGGGAGAGTTGCAGTTGGCGTCCGAGAGCCGAGGCCAGGCTGGCGCCGATTTGTAGTGAAGGATCTTCGGGACCGAGCGATTGGCCGGAGCCGATGGCGAGCCCCGCACACAGGAATTTGCCGATCGCGGTGCGGAAGGGGATAAAACCGTTGAAGATGTAGAGCGCAGCTTTAGTCTGATTAACGCCACTGCCGCGAATGGCGGGAAAGACATGGAGTACCAGAGCTCCGATCACCAGTCCGGCAAGCGTCGGGACCGCGAACAGGCGCCAGGTGTGGGCTTGTGGGAGCGGGCCGAGCAGGGCGAGGTGCGTCCAGTCGATGGCGATGCGGAAGCAGACGACCGCGAGGCCGGAAAAGATGCCGATGAAGACCGAAAGGATCAGGAAGAATCGTTCCTCGTCGAACACATCTTCGAAGGCGGCGAACATGCGGCGCGGTCGAAAAATAAAGCCTGAGGCGTCCGCCGGCGCCGCGGGAGGCGGGGTAGTGCGTAGATCGCTCATCGGTCGGCGGTCTCGCGATCGCGGGAAATCAGAAGCAGGGCCTGGTCGATCCCTTGCGGTTCTCCGCAATCTTCCGCAGTCTGCTGCTCGATCTGGAAAACAAGGTCCATGATGACGTCGGGCAAATCGGTTTCTCCCGCCAAGCGCAGGCGAGGGATCTCGGGCCTGGTGTCGAGCCAGCGCGACTCCAATGTGGCGAGCGCAGGCGGTGGCGCGGTCGATGCAGCGGCTGGACTGGTCACCTCGAGGTTAACCCCCCGTTGTTGAGCGCAGGAGGTCAGGCGCTCACCCGCTTTCCTGAAAGCGGCAGCGATGCGACGGTTGCGTTCGGCATCGGAAATACGACTTACGAACGGGTCGGCTTCGAGAACCAGGTTGGCGGAGGTCAGCAGATAGCGCAAGGTGGAATCCTGGGGGCTGGCATTCACGGCACTCTGCAGATAGCGCTGCGCGGTGCGGTACCGCCCAGCGCGATAGGCAGCTCGTCCGGCTCCAGCGAGTCCGGCAGGATTGCCGCGATCGAAACGCAAGACCCTCTCATATTCGGCGAGGGCGTCGGCATAGTCCTGGTCCTGAGCCAAAAGATCGGCGGCGCGAAGATGAAGCGGGGAGTCGGGCGGCAGGGCTGCGGCGAAGACGACGAGTTCGGAACGCGTCTGGGCCCGGGCGCCTTTTCGCAGGAGGAACTCGATGAGTTCCAGGCGCGCATCGCGGCGGTTCGCGTCGGGGTCGTAGTTCCATATCCCATAAATGGCATTGTGGTAGTAGCGGATGGCGTCGTCGAGAGAACCGCGCCGGGCGGCCACCCGGGCTAGTGCGAGGTTGATGGTGCCGTCCTCCGGTGTACGCTGCCAAAGGGAGAGGAGATAGGACTCAGCTTCGTCGAGACGCCCGGTGTCGCGCAGCGCGCGGCCCAGGCTGAGCTGATATTGCGAGTTGGAGCGATCGCAGGTGAGGGCGGCGCGAAACTCCTCGACGGCGCGGTCGGCGGCACCGGCGTTGAGATCCGCCATCCCTTGAGCGTACAGCCTGTGGCCGCGCGATTGCTGGTTGGCGTTATACCGCTTAACCAGGTGGCTCACCGCGGCAAAAGCGGCAACCGCAGCCAGCGTCAGAACGATAAGCACGAAGATGGCAGAACGCGGGACAATCTTGGTAAGAAATTCGAACATCTATCGCGACCCGATATTACTTTAAATCATTGCAGCATCGCCGGTCTTGTCGGTGAACAAAAACGAATACGGGGCATTCGACTCTGTGGCGGGAGTCTGCACGCTTTGTCGAACTGGCTGACGGAAGAAGAACGGCACGATCCCGGCTTTGCCATCAGTCAGAAGAAACGCACTGATGGAAAACCTTCGCTAATGAAAATAGCGAATTTTCCCGCAGCCTGTTCTGCCGTTGAGGTAATCTTAGCCAATTGATAGCATGCACCTTCTCCTTCTAGGCCGCGGCAAGACGGGCTCTTTAGTAGCCGAAGTGGCCGCCGAGCATAAACACCACTTCCAAGTCGCCGGAGCGAAAGAAAACGCCGCCTGCGCCGCACTCAGCCGCGGCAAACTTCGCGAGATCGATGCGGTCATCGATTTCACCGCACCCCACTGCGTGATCGCCCATATCGAAGCCTGCACGAAGGCCGGCAAGAACATGATCGTGGGAACAACGGGCTGGTACGGGGAACTCGACCGCATTCGCGGCATGGTCGAGCAGCACGGAACCGGATTCATCTACGCCGCGAACTTTTCGGTGGGCGTAAATCTCTTCTTCGATGTAGCCCGCGCCGCCGCCGCAGCCCTGCGCCATGGCTATTCCGGCCAGATCTTCGAGCGCCACCATGCCCACAAAAAAGACGCCCCCTCCGGCACTGCCATCGCCATCCAGCACTTGGTCCGCGAAGCCAGCGGTCGAGAAGAAGACCTCGAGATCACTTCTTTCCGCGAAGGCGAGGTCGTCGGCCTGCACGAACTCGTTCTAGAATCCCCACACGACCGCATCTATCTGTGCCACGACGCCAAGTCCCGCCGCGCCTTCGCCGAAGGCGCCGTCCAGGCTGCGGAATGGTTACTAGGAAAGAAAGGCTTCTACGAATTCAAAGACGTTTGGCGGGAGTTGTAGAAAAGCGGAACCGTAGAACAAACATGTGGGGACAGCCGCCCTCGGCTGTCCAGTCGAGCAAGCTCGACGGCCTGCGACGATTGCCGGCCGTGTAGACGCTTAACCCCGCCGGGATTTTCCCTCGCCCCCCATTCGCGCTATCTTATAGCTATGCAACTGCGTGGCTGTGGTACGGCCCTGGTAACTCCGTTTCATCAGGATGGCTCCGTCGACGACGACGCCCTGCGCAACCTGGTCGCCTGGCAGATCGAGTCCGGCATCGACTTCCTCGTTCCCTGCGGCACCACCGGCGAGACCCCCACTCTCACCCATGACGAGTGGCTCCACGTGATTGACGCGACCATCGAAGTGGCGGCCGGACGCGTGCCCATCATGGCAGGCGCCACTTCCAACTCGACTCACGAAGCCGTCGAGAAAGCCAAAGAGATCGCCGCGCGCCCCGGGGTCAACGCGATCCTCACGGCCTCGCCCTACTACAACAAGCCTACGCAGGAAGGCCAGTACCGCCATTTCAAAGCCATCGCCGAAGCCGTAGGCGACAAGGCCGTCATTCTCTATAACGTCCCAAGCCGCACAGGTTCGAACCTTGAACCCGGGACCCTAGCGCGTCTGGCCGAGGTTCCAAACATCGTCGGAGTCAAAGAAGCCAGCGGCAACATGACCCAGATTGCCGAAGCCATCAACGCCGTGCCCGAAACATTTCTCGTCTTCTCGGGCGACGATCCCGTCACTTTGCCGGTCATCGCGCTGGGCGGTGTCGGCATAGTCTCGGTTGCCTCGAACGAAATTCCGCATGAAATGTCCGCGCTCACCCGCGCCGCTCTGAATAACGACTGGGCCACCGCGCGGACCCTGCATCGCAAATACTTGCCGCTGATGACGGCCAACTTCCTCGAGTCCAGCCCCCTGCCGGTGAAGGCCGTCCTCGCGATGATGGGAAAAATCGAAGAGGTCTACCGCCTGCCGCTCCTGCCCATGCGGCGCGACACCCGTTCGCGGCTGCAAAAAGTCGCCACCGAAGTCGGCCTGATTAGCAAGCCAACCGGCCCCGCGCCCGAAGCCGCGGAGTTTTACATCTACGAAAACTGGGCCGCCGGCCCGCACAAAATCGTCCTGCACCGGGGTTCCTGCGGCCAGTGCAGCCACGGCAAAGGACGTCCCTCCGGCCACGACGTAGACCACGCCCGCTGGCACGGTCCCTACGCGACTCTCGCCGACGCGCGCGAAACGGCCCACGGCATGACCGGCATCCTGATCCGCAGCGAGTGCAAGTGCGTGTGACGCTACAGTCCTTCTCCGCGCTGATGTCATCCTGAGCGGAGCCGTTCTTCAGGCGCAGCAAAGGATCTACAGCGCAACAGCTGCGTCGTGCCGCTTTGACAAACCAGCAATCAACATTCAACAATCATCACCTCCATGTCACTCAAATCCTCCATCGAGCGCCTGTCCTCCCAAGGCGAGGTCGAGCACGATCCCGAGGCCCTCCGCACATTCCTCGAATTCCGCGATCAACTCACGCAAGGAAAAATCCGCGCCGCCGAAAAGACCCAGGTAGGAACGAATGAAGCCCGCTGGACGGTCAATACCTGGGTCAAGCAGGGCATCCTGCTGGGATTCCGCCTCGGCGCGCTCGTGGAAATGCCCGCCGGCCTTTCCTTCGTGGATAAAGACACCTTCCCCGCCCGCCGCTTCACGGTTGCCGACCGCGTACGCGTAGTTCCCGGCGGATCGTCGGTGCGCGTGGGCGCCTACGTCGCGCCCTCGGTCATCTGCATGCCGCCCATGTTCATCAACGTCGGCGCCTATGTCGACGAAGGCACTATGGTCGACTCCCACGCTCTTGTCGGTTCCTGCGCGCAGATCGGCAAGCGCGTCCACCTGAGCGCCGCCGCCCAGGTCGGAGGCGTGCTCGAACCCATCAACGCCGCTCCAGTAATCATTGAGGACGACGTGCTGGTCGGCGGCAACTGCGGCATCTTCGAAGGCACGCTGGTGCGGGCGCGTGCTGTGCTGGGCGCAGGAACCATCCTGACGCGCTCGACGCCGCTCTACGACGTGGTACGCGGCGAAGTCTACCGCGCCACCGCAGACGCGCCGCTGGAAGTTCCGGAGAATGCGGTAGTCGTCCCCGGTTCGCGCGCCGTGAAAAAAGGCGCCGCCGCAGAATGGAATCTCTCTCTTTACACTCCAGTCATCGTGAAGTACCGCGACGAAAAAACCGACAGGGGAATCGAACTGGAAGAGTGGCTACGGTAGGAGCCCGCGATGAAGGTGGCCCAATGGTCGGTTCGGGCCTCAATACCAAACTTTCGGTTGTCCAAATTGCACGCACTTTACTTTATGGTAAAATGTAAAGCATGGCTGAAGCTACCCTATCCTCGAAGAACCAGATCGTCATTCCTCGTGAGGCCCGCGAAGCCTTGCAGCTTAAGCCCGGCGACAAGCTCCTGATCCGCACCCTCGGCGGCAAGGTCGTCATTCTGGAAAAACCGAAGTCTTATCGCCATGCCATTCGGGGTTTGATGCGGAAGGGTTATGGGAAGGACTATCTGCGCAAGGAACGTCACAGTTGGGAGTAGAGGAACTCCAAACTTCACTAGCGCGACACCGGCGCGCTGCGTTCGATACCAGCATTTTTATTTACTACCTAGAGGAAGACCCCAAATATCGCGCGTTGGCCGACTGCGCCTTTTCCTGGCTTGAGTCCGGCGGTTCTAGGGGGGTTACATCTGTCATCACAATGACAGAGTTGCTGGTTAAATCCTATCGGGAAACGAACGAGGAAAATGTGGATACATTGTACGCACTACTGTCGACCTACCCCCATCTGGAGTGGATCCCTTCAACCCTTGAAATCGCCGCTCTTGCGGCCAAGATTCGCGCCACCCACCGCCTGCGTACGCCCGATGCACTGCAGGCCGCGACCGCCGCGAACTCAAATGCGACGGCAATGATTACCAATGACCCCGTTTTCAAGCGCATTCCGGATTTCGAGGTTCTGATTCTAGATGACTATTTCTGACAGGGGTCTCGTTTCCACCACGAGTCTCCCTGTCCCATTCGATGTGACCTGGATTTTCCGAAGGTGTTGAACGACCGCATCCGCTTCTGCCAACTTGGCCGCGGCATAGGTGCTAGCGATCCCGACCACATTCATCCCGCCGGCGCGCGCCGACTGAATCCCCGCCGGCGCATCCTCGATCACCAGACACTCCCCCGGTGCGAACCCCAACCCCTTCGCACCCTTCAAATATGGCTCTGGATGGGGCTTCCCGTTTGTCACATCGTCGGAGGTAACAAGAACTTCAGGAACCGGCAGTCCGCAATAACGCAGGCGATTCGTGGCGAGTGGCCTCGACCCGGATGTGACCACGCCCCACCGCCCATCGGGAATCGATCTCACCAGATCGATCGCTCCGGGCATGACCGTGACTCCCTGCTGATCGCCGGCCTCGTGATTCTCGATCGCCGCTGCCTCAGCCTCGGCATCCAGATGCGGCGCCACGCGCCGGATCACTTCGATCGTGCGCACGCCGTGGGCAATGGCCATGATCGCATCGCCATCCACACCCTTACGCGCCGCCCACTCGCGCCACTCGCGGTCCACAGCTTGGGTTGAGTCGACGAGAACGCCGTCGAGATCAAAAAGAATGGCTGCGCAGGAAAAGAGAGGCATCCTTATTTTTTAACACAGAGCAGAGCAGCGCCGGCAGTTGGCTGCGTGACCAGGTTATGTGGAGCGGACACTCCTGTCCGCTGCTTTTGACTTTGGTTTTGAACTTTAATCCAACAAAGACAAAAGCAGGTCAACTTCAAAAGCGGCGGACAGGAGTGTCCGCCCCACATAATGCCCGTTCCCGTAGCAGCAGATGACGCTGCCGGAAATGCGCCCTGGCCCGCTCCCCCCAGGCCCGCACGAACCAGTAATTCAGTCCCGCGCCAATCGCAGCGCTAGCCAGGGGAATCATGCGCCCCGCCCACTTCTCCACCACCTCGGTGCTGGCCCGCGCGGCAATCCGCTGAATCACCCGCGGCACGAATTTGTTGACCACCTCTTTTTCCAGCAGTTCGCGGCTAATGTCCACTCCCGCCGCGCTCGCCGCGGCAATCCAAAGCTCGGCGACCTCGTCGTCGGTGTTGAATTGAAATCCGTAAATCAGGCTGAGCTTTTGAATGGTCCGCATCGTGATCGCCGACAGAATTCCGAGATCGGGCACAATCGTGATGAGCCCGCCCAGCCCAAGTCCCGCGCCCTCGACGGCCGCGACCTTCATCCCGCTGCGAATGATCGCGTCCGCCACAACGTCGAGTTCGCCGACCTCCAACGAAAACACACCGTGGTACCCGCTGATCGGCACACGGTAAGCCGCGCGCAATTGCAGCAAAAACTTCTCCGGATCCACCCGCACCGTTGAATACGCCCGCGAAAACCCGCTCACCAGCGCCGTCTCTACCCGCCGCCGTAGCCACGATTTGCGTTCTTCCGCCATCACTTCAACCTTACCCCACCGAGCGAGAGAAAGCTATCAGGAGAGAATCTCAGTTCGCCGCTCGCATCTCGGTACTCGATACTCGCGACTCACTCCCTGTGCTAGCATCATCCTTACTCAATGCCAACCGGAAAACTGCAGATTATCCCCCTGGGCGGCCTGGGCGAGTTCGGTATGAATTGCATGGCTGTCCGCTGGGGTGACGACATCATCGTTATCGACGCCGGACTCATGTTCCCCGAAGCCGAACTCCTCGGCGTCGACATCGTCGTCCCCGACATCTCCTATCTCACCGAAAACCGCCAGCGCGTGCGCGGCATCATCCTCACCCACGGCCACGAAGACCACATCGGCGCGCTGCCCTGGATTCTTTCCGAACTCAACGTGCCCGTCTGGGGTACCGAGTTCACGCTCGCCTACGTCGAAGACAAACTCGACGAACACGGCCTGCTCGACGACGCCGACCTGCGCGAAATGCGCCCCAACGACCGCTTCAAGGCCGGAGCCTTCACCATCCACCCCATCCAGGTGACGCACAGCCTGGTCGATTGCGTCGCCCTCGCGATCCACACTCCGCTCGGCGTCGTGATTCACACCGGCGACTTCAAAGTCGATCCCACGCCGACCGACAACAAACTTTTTGACCTGCACACCTTCGCCCAGTATGGCAAAGAGGGCGTGCTGGCCCTGTTCCAGGATTCCACCAACGTCGAGCGCAAAGGATATACGCCCAGCGAGCGCGCCGTCCGCCGCAAGTTCGACGAGGTTTTCGCCCACACCAAGCGCCGCCTGTTCATCTCCTGCTTCTCGTCGTCGATCCACCGCATCAACCTCGCGGTCGAACTCGCGCACCAGCACGGGCGCAAAGTCGCCTTCATCGGCCGCTCCATGAACAACTCCGCCGAGATCGCCGAAGACCTCGGATACATCGAAATGCCCGAAGGCCTGGTGATCAACCCCGGCGAGATGAAAACTTTTCCGCCGGAAAAAGTCTGCGTGTTGATCAGCGGCACGCAAGGCGAGCCGATGTCGGCGCTGTCGCGCGCCGCCGTCGACAACCACAAGCACGCGAAAATCGAAAAAGGCGACACCGTCGTGCTCTCTTCGCGCATCATCCCCGGCAACGAGAAGACGATCTACCGCATGATCGATCATCTCTTCCGCCGCGAAGCCCACGTCATCTACGAGGATGGCAGCTCGCCCCCAGTCCACGTCAGCGGACACGCGAGCCAGGAAGAGCTCAAGCTCATCATCAATCTGGTGAAGCCGCGCTACTTCATTCCCATCCACGGTGAATATCGCCAACTCAAGCTGCACGCCGAAATGGCCGGCGCCATGCGCGGTTCGGTGGGCAAGGTCATGCTCATCGAGAGCGGCGACGTCCTCGAATTCGACGAACTCGGCGCCCGCAAGACCGGCAAAGTGAACGTGGGCCGCGTCTGCATCGACTCCGGCAACCGCACTGATGTGGTTGAGGATTTAATTATTAAAGACCGCCGCCACCTCAGTGAAGACGGCATCGTCCTGCCCATCATCGCCATCAACAAGCTGTCTGGCGAGGTCGAAACGTCCCCCGAAATCGTGACCCGCGGCTTTAACGTCGGCGAAGACGGCTTCATGGAAGGCGCCAGGCGTATCGTCGAAGACACGCTGGTGCATTCCAGTGAAGAAGAAAAAGCCGACTACGGGGTGATCAAGGAAAAAATCCGCGCCGACCTGAAGCGCTATATCTCCAAGCAATCGCAAAGGCGCCCCCTGATCATGCCGGTGATTTTGGAAATCTGATCACTTCAGGTGGGGACGGACGCATTCGTCCGTCAGCAAGGCGAAGCCGAGCACATACGCAAGTGATGATTAGAATTTGCGACATTACTGAGGCACGATCCCGTCTCCACGCAGTCACCGTCCGCACAGGTCCGATCGAATTCAATCACGGCGACCCGACCCGCCGCCTCTACCTCAAGCCCGAAAACCAGCAGCCCATCGGCGCCTTCAAACTTCGGGGAGCCTACAACAAAATCGCCTCCCTCTCCGATGACGAGCGCCAGCGCGGCGTCATCTCCTACTCCAGCGGCAACCACGCACAGGGCGTGGCCTATGCCGCCCGCGCGCTCGGCGTTAAAGCCGTCATCGTGATGCCCAACAATGCCCCGCAGATAAAGCGCGAGGCCACGGCCGCTCTGGGTGCCGAAATCGTCGTGGTCGGCCCCGGCAGCGACGAGCGCAAAATCAAAGCCGAAGAACTCGCCACCGAGCACGGATACGTCATCGTCCCGCCGTACAACGACGAAAAAATCATCGCCGGCCAGGGCACCGTCGGCCTGGAGATTCTCGAAGACCTACCCGAAGTCGAAGCCGTTTTCGCGCCTGTCGGCGGCGGAGGCCTGATCAGCGGCGTCGCCGCGACGATCAAGCTCACCAACCCGAGCGTGAAGGTCATCGGCGTCGAGCCTGAACTCGCCGCCGACGCCCAGGCCAGCCTGCGTGCCGGAAAAATCGTGCAGTGGCCCGCCGAGCAGGTCTCGCGCACCCTCGCTGACGGACTCCGGACGCAGAGCATCGGCGACATTAACTTCGAGCATATGCGGCGCTACGTCGACGACATCGTCACCGTGACTGAAGACGAAATTCGACACGCCATGAAACTGCTCGCAGCAAATCCAAAAACCGTAGCCGAGCCCAGCGGCGCCGTCGCCACCGCAGGATTCTTGTTTCGCCGCGATCAGTTGCCCAGCACCAGGCTGAACGTCGCCATAATAAGCGGCGGCAACATCGAACCGGAGATGCTCGAAGACCTCCGACGCGAAAAGAGCGCTTCGTAGAGACGTAGCTTGCTACGTCTCTGCCGGCAGCAGTCCGGACGCTGGGCGAGAGAGACGTTGCAAGCTACGTCTCTACGGCCAATAATCTAGATATGACACTTCGCGTCACTTTTCTCGCAGTTTCGGTCTTTCTCTGGATCGGCCTTGCCCCAGTTCACCTCGCCTCCGCCCAAGCCCAGCGCGGCACTCTGGTCCACGAGGAAACTATCCGCGTCTCCCCCAGTGCCGACACCGCCAAACTCGGCGAGGCTGGACGCGGACACGAACTCGTCATCATCGACACCAGCCGCGACTGGACTCACGTCGAGGCCATTCTCCGCGAACCAAACAAAGACTCCGACGAAGACGACGAGGAGTCGCAAGGCAAGACCATCACCGGATGGGTCTCCAACAAAGCTCTGGTGACCATGTCCACTCCCAACGGTGACAAGATCATCTTCGGCGAGGCCGCCGATTCCGAAGACCAGGCCAGCCGACGCCGCGGACGCCGGGACGCCGCGCAAGACGCCATGCGGCTCTACTACCGCGTCTACGACTTGTTCCCCACGTCCCCGCTGGCTGCCGAAGGCCTCTACCGCGCCGCCGACATCCGCTGGCAGATCGAGCGCTCCGACGTTCTGACGCGACCTTCCGCCCGCGAGCGCGATCCCTACATGCGGGGAGAGATCGGCGAAGAATGGATGAAGCTGGTGATCAAGAAATTCCCTGGCACGAAGTGGGCCGACCTCGCCGCCTTCCATCTGCTCGACAACAAACTCTGCGGTGACTGGCAGGCCGCATCAAAGTGTCCCGAAAAAGAAGCCGATATGTACGAGAAGTACGCCAGTGAACACGAGCAGTCCCCCGCCGCTCCGGAAGCGCTATATGACGCAGCCTGGCGCCGCTCCGCGCTGATCGAGATCTACAAAACCGAAGCCAACCAGAAAAAAGCCGACGAATCAAGAAACCGCGCCCTCGCGCTCGCGCAAAAAATTGTCACCCAGTACCCACAGAGCGATTGGTCCCTGCGGGCCCAAAAGCTGATCTTCTACGTGCAGCAAGGCGTCCCTACCTTCGGCAATGCCACCGACTAGTTTTTTCGTCTGTCATCCTGAGTGAGGATTGGTCTTTGCGCCCCAAGCGCAAAGACCAACTGCAGTCGAAGGACCCCTGTTCTTTGGTCGAATCTCGAAAGAGCAGGGAGTTCTCATCGAGCAATGGGAACAAGGTGAGAATTCCTCTCGGAGATCATTGCGGCATCCGGTCGGTAGGGATCCTTCGACTGCGTTGCCGCTCGCTTCGCGACCGGCAACTTCGCTCAGGATGACACTCCTCTGTAGGGACTGCCCCAAAAACCCCATAACCTGCGATACTGTTCCCTTACTTTTTCCGGAGGACGATTGAACGACTACCTGCTCTCTCTGATCTTAGGCATTGTGGAAGGCCTCACCGAGTTTCTGCCCGTCAGTTCGACCGCGCATTTGCGGCTTTCTGAAGCGCTGCTGCACATCAGCTTGTCCGACGGTTACTGGAAGATGTACTCGATCGTCATCCAACTGGGCGCGATCGCGTGTCTACCCGTTTACTTCTGGAACCGGATCACGAAATTCCTCTCGACCTTCCCACAAGGCGAGAACGGCGACCGCACTGCCTTGACGCACCCTTTAGGCCTAACGATGGTAGCCTTCGTGGTCACGGCAATTCCGTCCTTCCTCCTGACCAAGGTCATTGGCAAGCATCTCGAAAACATCATGATCATCGGATGGTCGCTGCTGATCGGCGGAATTGTGATGTGGATCGTCGATGCCATGCACGCCAAGGCCGAGGCCGCTGGCCCAAACGGCAACGGCCGCATACACACCTGGAAGATGGAAGACATGAGCCTCGGTCAGTCAATCTGGATCGGCTTCTGCCAGATCTTCTCCGCCGTATTCCCAGGAACCTCCCGCTCCATGTCGACCATCGCCGCCGGACAAATTGCTGGCATGTCGCGCGCCTCCGCGCTCGAGTTCTCCTTTTTCGTTTCGATCCCGACCATGGCCGCAGCCACGCTCTATACGCTCTACAGGTCGCTGCGGGGAAAAGGGGAAAACCCCATCGGCGTTTCGCAGATTGATCCCCATGGATGGGTCGTACTAGCCATCGGCTTCGTGGTTTCTTTCATCGTCGCCTACGCGTCGGTTGCCTGGTTCATGGCCTACGTCCGCAAGCGCGGCTTCGCCCCCTTCGCCGTCTACCGCATCATCGTAGGCATCTTGGTGCTAATATTCGCAGCAAAACTCTCGTAGAGACGTTGCTCGCAACGTCTCTTGCCGACATCGTCGTTACTGCGTGTGGATAGAAGACGTTGCAAGCAACCTCTCTACAGGAAACCCTGTAAGCAACGGCCCTCGATTTCTGCATTGTCGGAACCTCCGCTTCTTGGCATAATGTAAGGGCTCTGGCCGATTGTTGCACCTGCGTCTCCGGTGTGAATCCGGCCTACATGGACTATCTGGCGATCTTTATTCCCACCGGTAACCGACGGCTCAATGAGCTAGTCGGCTTTCTGATGTGCGTCTCCGCGCTCCTCCTGTTCCTCGCTTTGGCCTCCTATTCGCCGCTAGATCCTTCCTGGAACAGCGCCTCGGTTCTTACCGGTTCGCATGCGGCCCGCAACTGGATCGGCGTTGTTGGCGCATACACCGCCGATGCCCTGTTTCAGTTTTTCGGCGTCGGCGCATTCCTATTAGTCATCTTTCCGGCCATGCTCGGCTTGCGCTGGTTCCGCTCCAGCAGGGTGCAATCTCCTATCGCGAAGAGCTTGGGCGGAATCTGGCTGATGATGTTTATCCCCGCGATGTTGGCGCTCTTGCCCGCGCACCTGCGCTGGATGAACGTAATTCCCATCGAGGGCCTGCTCGGGCGTGTCGTCGGCGATTTTCTGATTCACTACCTCAACCTCGTCGGCGCCTACATTGTCTGCGCCACGATTCTTGCAGTCGCGCTGTATCTCTCGACCGCGTTCTCCTTCTCGTCCATTCGCCTGTGGGCGCCGACGCGGTTTGCCTTCACCACCGCTCTCTGGAATCGCTACAAAGACTGGCAGGAAGAGCGCGCGAAGAAGCGGCAGCAAAAGGAACTGGAGCAGCGCCGCATCTCCAAGCCGGTCGTAAAGACGCAGCTGATCCAGTCGCGCCCGCAACCGGTAGCACAACCGGTTGCAGCAGCGGAACCGCGCCGCACTGGGATCGAACGCATGATGGCCGACGAAGAGAATGCCCGGAAACCGGCGGCGCAAACCGCTCCGGCGAGCGGCGGAGTTCTGGCAGAACCGGTCGCAACCGCTCCTTCCACTGAGGCACCAGCCGATCCTGAAGTCGCCGAGCGGGGCGACAGCGGACACAAGGCCAAGACCACGATGCCGCGCATCGCCGCTGGCGGATACAAGCTCCCGTCCAGCAGTTTGCTGCAGCGTCCCGACGAGCAGCAAGCCGTCGACGCCGATGAACTCAAATTGCTGGCGCAGGTACTCACTGCGAAGTACGCCGAGTTCGAGGTTCACGGACAAGTCACGCAAATCAATCCCGGCCCCGTGGTCACAACGTTCGAGTTCAAGCCCGAAGCCGGGATCAAGTACAGCCGCATCACGAACCTGGTGGACGATCTGTGCCTGGCGCTCAAGGCCGAGAGCATCCTGATCGAGCGCATGGCTGGCAAAAGCACAGTCGGAATTCAGGTGCCGAATCGTCAGCGCGAGATCATCTTCCTGCGCGAAAACATCGAGTCGCACGAATTCATGGGCTCGAAATCGAAGCTCACCATGGCGATGGGCAAGGACATCAACGGCCGCATCGTCACCGCCGATCTCGCCGGAATGCCGCACCTTCTCATCGCCGGCTCGACGGGTTCGGGCAAGAGCGTGGCCATCAACGCCATGATCATGTCGATTCTGTACAAGGCGACACCGGATCAAGTGCGGCTCATTCTGGTGGATCCTAAGCGGCTGGAACTGGGCAACTACGAAGGCGTTCCGCATCTCTACACGCCGATCATCACCGAGCCGAAACTGGCGGCCAACGCGCTGCGCAATGCCGTTCGTGAAATGGAGCGCCGGCTGAAACTGCTCGCCTCCAAGGGTGTCCGCAATATCGATCAGTACAATCGCCTCTTCGATCAGGGCGACACGCCGAGCCTGTTTACCGAAGAGTCTGACGACAAGCCGATTCCCTACATCGTTATCATCATCGACGAGTTGGCCGACTTGATGATGCTCGATTCCCACAACGTCGAGGAATCGATCACCCGCTTGGCGCAGATGGCGCGCGCCGTCGGTATTCATCTCGTCCTGGCGACACAGCGGCCGTCCGTCGACGTCATTACCGGTCTGATCAAGGCCAACTTCCCCGCGCGCGTTTCGTTCCGCGTCGCCACCAAAGTCGACTCGCGCACGATTCTCGACGCCAACGGCGCCGAGGCGCTGCTGGGCAAAGGCGACATGCTCTATCTGCCGTCAGGCTCGGCGCGCGTGCATCGACTGCACGCTCCATTCGTCACCGAGAAGGAAATCGCCGCGGTGGTCGAGTTCTGGAAGTCGCAGGCCATTGCTGAATATCAGCAGCAGTTCCTGGAGGCGCCGCAGGAAGAGCGCGATGCCGCGGCCGCGAGCGGCGGAGAATCTGGCGAGGAAGGCGAAGCCGAGAACGATCCCATGTATGCCGACGCGGTCAAACTGGTGGTCGAGTTCGGCAAGGCCTCCACTTCCCTTCTGCAGCGCCGCTTGCGCATCGGTTACGGCCGCGCCGCGCACCTGATCGATCTGATGGAGCACGATGGCATCGTGGGCGCAGCCGACGGCCCCAAGCCGCGCGAGGTGCTCAAACGGCCAGACTGGATTTCAGAAATCGAAGAATCGATGCGATAGGATTCCAGCCCTTCGCCGGCTACAGGCCAAACCAGTTCCAGAATCGATCCACGGTCCGCCGGAAGGACTCGGGCACCCAATTCTTGTAGCGCAGCAGCACGGTTGCATTCACGTTCTTTGCTGCCTTGGGCGCGAACTTGTTGCTGAAGACGAGATAATAGATTCCCGCGCCGGGTGGAAGCTCCGCCTGCATCGTCCCTTCAGACACTCTGCCGCTTTCATACACGGAACTGGTTGCGTATCCGTTCTGCCAGACTGTAAAGGCCGGTTCGCTCAGCACGTAGACCTCGATGTTGGTGTCGGCGTCTTTATCTTTGTCTGCGTTATCTTTGTCTGCGTTTTTGCGGTCACTGTGGTTTTTGCTGGTGTCGCTCGAAGCGGAGAACTGGCCGATAATTGCCACGTTCAGCGATCCCGGCGGCAATGAAAATTTGTAATAACGGAAGGTGTGCGCCGAAACGGAGAATGGGGTCTGCAGGACGGTCTGATCGTGCTTCCATCCAACCAAGTCCTGGATGCCCTGCGCGTAGGGACTGTCGCTGGTCGCCGCCCACAGGCTCGCGACGAGAACCATTACCAGGAGAATCCACAGCAGCGGCCGCAGCTTGCGTTTAGGGCGTGGAACCTGCGATGGGATTACCTGCTCTGGTGCGAAACGTTCGGATATAGGCGCCGTCTTTGCGGGCAGGCTCACCGCTTTCCCGCATTTCGCACAAAACTGCGCCTCTTCCGGTAAGGTTGCCCCGCACTTGCTGCACGCCAGGACGGCGATCATCGGTGGCGGCAGTGCGGCGGTCGTCGCCCGCGCACCGTTCACGGGCTGTCCGCATTTCAGACAGAACTGCGAACCTTCAGGAAGATTGGCGGCGCACTTGATGCACAACACGGCTGGCTCTTTTCCATCCGGGCTTGTTCATCCGGGATGATTCATCCGGGTAGGACAGCAGATGTTAGCACAGGGCGCGCGTGGATTAAGCCGTGATGCGAGCTAGGCACGTTTTATCGCGGAGTTTCGGATCGCAATCCGCGAATCGCTAAAGCCGCCAGGGCCAGGACTGCCACCGCCATTGCGCCCCACAATATGCCCATGTGCCGCTCCGACCAGGGGCGATCGTCAGGACGCCCCGTGTACTGTGGATTGTGCGCGCCCGCGCCCAGCTGGGCTTCGGCGAGCGAGGCTTCCTCGTGAAAGAAACGCGCGTAATCGTAAAGCGGAGCCTGCAATCTCTGGTCGCCATAGTAGAGAAGAAGCGTGCTTTTGCCCTGTGGGTTAAAGTAGCAGCGGCGTTCAAGGGCCAAGGGTTCCGCCGCCGTAATCATCAGCCAGGGATTCTCGCCGTTGTCTATGGTCAAAATGTAGCGATCGGAGCTGACCCTGAAACTGGCAGATAACTCCTCGTCCGTGACGAGCATGCCGCCACGGTTCACGCGCACGCGGCTGATCTCGCCGGAATAGATCTGTTCACCCTTGGCGTCTTCCACGCTCACCGCGCGCCGGAAGTTCACTTGGGCCGACGCGACCTCCAGCCTGATGCGCTCCACCGGAACACTGTTTGGAATCGTGCAAGCGATTACGGTCTGATGCTGCTTCTGCTGGGGTGCAGAACACGAACCGGCAACTGTCCACCGTGCCTTCTGCTCGCGTAGGTTGTAAATGGTCGCCCCCTTCACCTGCTGAGGACGGATGCCGGGCGTCAAACGGATGTGCAGGAAGCGAAAGCTGGACTGCGGCAGCTTCAATAGCGAATTCGATCCGAGTTGTTCCTTGCTGAAGTCATACAAAGTGGAGGGCGCCAGTTGAACCGCGGCCGCTTTCCCCGGCGCGCTGCCCCCGAATACGACCGCCGTGGCAACAAAGTCGCGCGCATCGAGCCGCAAACGCACGCGATCATATTCGGCAAGGCCGCCCGCGTCGAGATCAAATTCCGTGCGGCCGGAAACACTTCCCAGATTGATGATCTTCGCCTCTACTTCCTCTGACGAGATACCAGCCTGTTGCTCCGAAATCGCGTACTGGACGGGAGAATCTCCATCATACAGGCGCAGGTCGCCGAGATCACGGCGCGAGTGATTCCACAATTCTTCGTCCACAATGAAATAGTTCTGGCGATCGGCCTGTGCAATACGGACCTCGCGGACGTTCGTGAAGTACGGGATGGCAGGCTCCGGCCGCGCCGCGGTCTCCGCCAGCCAGAACACAATGAGCAATGATGCCGCGATTCTCATCCGCTAGCTTCTCTTTCCGTCTTTGCGCTTCTGGAGCGAGCTGAGAGTCGCAGCCAATCTCGTTGGTACACAAATGAAATAGCCAACAGCAACGCTCCGAGCACGATGAAGCTCACGATACGATATCCGCGATCGAGCTGGGAGACGTCATAGGTGAAAACCTTCACGATGGTGGCGGCGATGAGCAGCAGCCCCTGCCAGCGAACGAACGCTGAACGGCGCAGGAATCCGATCACCATCAACATGGCGCCGTAGGTCATCCACAACGCGGAATAGGCAAAGCCACGCTCAATATCAATGCGGTGGAGATCGTTGTAGTAATCGGCTCTCCATTGCTTCGGCAGGACTGGTCGAACATTCGTGATCTGTCGAGAGTAATAGTCTGCTACTTCGCGACTGAGGGCAATCAGAACCAGGATATTCAAACCGACGAGCGCGCCAGCGGCAACCGTTCGCGCGGCCTCATCCTCGCGCCTGGCCGCATACCAGGCCACGGCGCCCAGGACAACGACCGCCACCAAGTGCGTCGCCATACGCATGTTGAACAGCAGCTGTGTCGTTTGGAAGTTATCAATCAGCAGGAGGCGCACTATTCCCAGAATTAGCGCCCCAAGCGCCAACACACTTAGAAAATCTGACTTGATGCGATTGCCCACCCATAGCAGCACGCCGGCTTCGACAAACCAGCCCATGGTGATCCACTGAGCATTCAGCCGGATGGGGATCGCGATTGTGATGAAGCCGATGGCCACCGCAAGGTGGAGAAAATGCAAAATCTGGGAGCCGCCGGGGCTGAGTTTCCTGCTATGAACCTGGCGGCTGAGAACAATGTACACCGCGGCGAGCACCAGCGCGAACCAGGCCATGTAGGTCTTATCAACTTCCTCGATCATGACGTAGGCCTGGAAAAAATAGACGCCCGCATTGACGAACGCCAGGACCGCCGGAACTGAAGCGAAGAGAGCAATTTCTCCTTCCGGTTGCTGTGTGACCAGAGGAGCTACCGCAAAAATGGCGAAGAACAGTGTCGCGAAGGCGAGGGTCGGACCGAGCTGGCTGCGGCCGTAGAATTCCATGTACCAGCCGACGTAAAGCAGAAGCGTCCCCGCATAGCTCATCACAAGCAGGCGCCGCCAGGGTTTGAATGTCGTCAGAATCAGCGTAGCCAGATCGAGAATGACGACATAGATGAACAGCGCCACCTCCCGATTCTGCCCGGTGGAGAGGAGCAGAGGAGTGCTAAACCCTCCCGTTAGCGCGAACGCGGCCAGAATCTCGGCGTCCTGCGCTAAAGACATCGCTGCAGCGGCCGCGGTTACCGCGAGCATCATCCCAAACGCAACACTGTTGGGGATCAGGCCGTATCTTTGAAATGCCGCCCACACGGAGAGATACAGAGCGCCAAAACCCACAGCTTTCAGGGAGTAGGAAAAGGCCTTGTAACCACGGCTGCGAAAGCGCTCACTCCAACCTACGAGCGCGATTCCAGCGATTAGGCCAATCGTCACGCGGCCGGCGGGACCGATCCAGTTGTTCTCGAAGGCGAACTTGAGAAAGTACGAAATCCCAATTAACAAGGCGGCGATGCCGATGCGGTTCAACCAATGCGAGCCGATGCGCGATTCGAGGTCGGAATCCGGCGGGCTTTGCGGAGTTGCCGGCGATTTGGATGGAATGAACGGTGGCGGAATGGAAGCGGGCTGGGTGTTAGATCCCGCAACTACGGGGTGAGAAGGGCTCTGCAGAGGCGGCGCGGCGGCCGGCGGCCGAACCTCTACCGCAGCCTCAGCTTCCATTCCAAGCTTGCGCTCGATCTGGTACACCCGTGTGGTCAGGTCCGCGAGGAGCCGTCGAATTGCTTCCAGATCATTCTGCGGGACATCCATAGGTTGAGCAGGGCATTATGCGTGAAACAGATCAAGCTTGCACGTCATTTTTGACCGGCGCCGATGGTGTCTTTGCCGCACTTCCGTCCAATCCCAACTCCGTGGCGATCGGCTTCATCGCCTCGATGCAGAAGGCGATGTGCTCGTCCAGGTCAACCCCGAGATCAGCGGCGCCGTTGATGATGTCATCGCGGTTCACCTTGCGGGCGAAAGCTTTGTCTTTCATCCTTTTTCGCACCGACTTGGCGTCGACTTCGGACAACGATTTCCCGGGCTTGATCAGAGCGACGGCAGTGATGAAACCGGCCAGTTCGTCACAAGCGAAAAGAGCTTTTTCCATGGGCGTATCCCGCGTGACGCCGCTATATTCGGCGTGCGACATGATGGCCCGGCGGATTTCGTCGGAATATCCGCGCTCTTTCAGAATCTCGTTGCCTTTATAAGGATGCTCTTCCGGACTGGGCCAGCGCTCGTAATCGAAGTCGTGGATCAGCCCGACGACTCCCCACAGATTCTCATCTTCCGGTAACCCGCTGCCCCACTTGCGCGCACAGGCGCGCATGCAAGCTTCGACGGCCAGCGCGTGCTTGCGCAAACTTTCTGACTGGGTGAACTCAGTTAGTAAACACCATACGGACTCGCGATCGATCATGGTTTTTGGCCTGTTTTCTCCGCTATTTTGGCGTGCTGTTTCGGGTTTTGCCCGCGAATTTCGCGGCCCTTTTGCATTTTAACCTTGACTTCCACAGGCTAAATGCCGCAGATTGAGCGTGCTGCAGGAATCTCCCCCGATTTGATTTCTGCGCTTTGCTGTAAGGAGTGCCCGCTCTGGCCCTCCCACAACTCGATGGCCACGACTCTTGCCCCGGTCGATTCAAGGGAAGTCGTTCGTTGCGATCACTGCCTGCTGGTTCAATTCCGTACCGTGAATAACAATTGCCGCCGCTGTCACGCGTCCCTTGACGAGGAGCCTGAGCCGGAGCCCATTCCGGTCGCGACTCCGGTGATGATGCCGGTCCCGGGCAATGGTCACGGACACCTGAACCTCGCCACCTCGATCCGCTCGCTGCGCCTGCGCAACGGGCTTAGCCAACGGCAATTGGCCGGACGCATGGCCGTGCCCCGAACTTATGTCTCGAAAATCGAGAACGAGAAAGCCACGCCTACGCTGTCTTCCCTGGAACGGCTAGCGCGCGCACTGGAGGTTACTGTGCCCGAACTACTCAGCGGCGGAGAACGCAGCCGCCAGGAAGAGATCAGCGAATTGATGAAAGACCAGTTTATCGCGGAGTTGCTACCCTTTGTCTCGCAACTGAACGGGATGCAGATGTCGAGCATCCTGACCCAGGTGCGGGACTTGACGGTGCGGCCGCGCAGAACCGCGTAGGAGCAAAGTTTCAAGGTTTCAGAGTTTCAAGGTTTCGGGCTCTGACTTTACCTTGAAACTTCGAAACCTTGACACCTTGAACCCTAGTTTTTATCCGGGCAACCAGCCAACTCTGACGCCGGGACCATCCTCTTGGTCCCGGCTTTTTTGTGGGGACAGCCGCCTTCGGCTGTCCGGCGGAGCGAAGCTCCGCTGCCTGAATCCAACCCAGATCGACCGTCATCTATCCAGCATGAAGCTGGAAGAAACTGGAAGTGTATTTTCGACAGCATCTGGGGACTCGGCTCCGTTGAGCCACCTTGCCGAGACAGGTGGCTTGGCCGAAGAGTCTGGGCGGACGGGCGCCAATGGCGGCGCGCCAAACGACGCTTCCCTGCTTGATGCCTACTCAACTGCAGTCACGAGCGCTGTGGAGCGCGTCAGCCCATCGGTGGTGCACATAGAGGTGCATCAAGTCGCAGGACGAACGCGCTCGGGTCAGCCGCGCGAACAACGCGGCGGCTCGGGATTCGTATTCACGCCGGATGGGCTGATCCTTACCAACAGCCACGTGGTCCACGAGGCCGCGCGCATTGTAGTCACGACGGCGGACGGGCGCCGCATGCCGGCCACGCTCATCGGCGACGATCCGGCGAGCGACTTGGCGGTGATCCGGGTAGACGACCCCGGGTTAACCGTAGCCGCGCTGGGTGATTCGCAGCGGCTGCGTGTAGGGCAAGTCGTGATCGCCATCGGCGCGCCCTACGGATTTCAGTCGACGGTGACCGCAGGTGTGGTAAGCGCGCTGGGACGGTCGCTGCGATCCTATTCCGGGCGGCTGATTGACGACGTAGTTCAAACCGATGCGTCGCTCAATCCGGGCAATTCGGGCGGGCCGCTGGTCGATTCTGCCGGCCGCGTCGTGGGCGTAAATACGGCGACCATTCTGCCGGCCCAGGGAATTTGCTTCGCCATCGGGATCAACACGGCGAAGTTCGTGGCCAGCCGGTTGCTGCGCGATGGACGCATCCGCCGCAGCTATATTGGCGTTTCGGCGCAGACTGTGCCCGTGCATCGACGAGTGGTGCGCTTCTACGATCTCCCAAAGGAGACCGGAGTGGTGGTGCTGTCAGTGGAAGAGGGCAGCCCAGCGAGGCGTGCCGGTCTGCGCGATGGGGACGTGATCGTGGGGCTGGAAGGCGCGCCCGTGGCCGGCGTGGACGACCTGCATCGCTTGCTGACCGACGTCCGAGTGGGAGTAAGCTGCACGTTGACTGTGTTGCGGTGGACGGAGAAGCTGGAACTGAAGATCGTGCCTGACGTCAGTCCCTCGGAATAATAAGCCGACCACAGTCCTAGCGGATTTTCTTTGCGTCCTTAGCGGGCTTTTCTTTGCGTCCATTGCGGTCAAAAGCTTTTGTCTGACCGGGCACCGGCGACTTCCCTACGGCCGAGCGTAAGCAGGACTGTCAGGGTCCGGACGGTCGTAGTCCCGCCCATATTTGTTCTTGTGCGCAAGCTCAACGTCAGACACTGGCAGGCTGAGAGTTCCCAGGGAGGCATTGCCGGGCTCGACCGTAATCTCGCGACTCTGCGCCCGCAGCGCATCGGGCGCAACCGCGGAGTGAAAGACCTGCAAATCGTATCGACCTGGCGGAACATGGGGAAGCGTGAGGTCCCCTCGCGCATCGGAAATGGCGTAATAGGGTGTGGCCAGCGTAATGATAACTGCGCTCATCTCCGCGTGAATGTTGCAGAAGATAAACGAAACTCCTGGCTTGTCAAACTGCACGAAGCGCGTGGTTCCGCTTTCATAGAGCCCTAGATCGAAGCGCTTTCCTTCAAACAACGAGAACACGTTGTGAAAGAACGGATCGTGATTGGGGAATTCGACCTTGCCGCCCACCGGAATCACCAGCAGCGAAGGATGAAAGCTCTTGTCCTTTTGCACCAGCTTCGGAATCTCGGAGGGCGGCTGCGGGGGCACCTCAACCGTCGCGCCTATCGGAGTCAGCCAGACTACGACTTTGGAGCCGTCTTTCATGGGATGGCCGTTCTTGGTCAGCTCCACACGAGCTTGCAGGGTTGTCTGCTGGGCAGATGCGGCGACCGTTATCACCAGGAGTAACAGTCCCCACTTCTCGCAAAGTGCGCTAGAAATGGGGCACCCAGGCAACCTCCGAAAAAATGAGCGGATCTTCAAAACAGTATCCCCATGGCCAGATTGACCTGATTGGCCGCGTTGCTGCTGCTATAGACGGGGAAGGTACGCAACCGTCTGAACTCCGCCGAAAACACCAGGTCAGAGCGAGGACGAAAGACTACATTCCCAAAGGCGCCGCGGTTCCGTCCCAGGATCGGTCCGGAATTATTCTGATCGGTGGCAAAGCCGCGAATGTCATTCGTGAGCGCGTCGTCTTCTGCCGCCACCCCGTTCAACTCCAGCTTGGGAGTCAATTGGAACTTGAGTTGTGTCCAGCCACCGGCGGTGTTGAGACCGCGGATGGGCGCGAACTCATACGCTGGGCTTGGGCCATACACGATCGAGCGTCCAGCGGACCCTCCCAGACCGCCGATGCCGCGACCGCGGTAAAACTCACCGGAAAGCGAAAAACGCGGCGCGATTGGAATCTGCCAATCAGCCATCGCCGCCCAGGCGTCGATGTAGCGGTCCCAGTTCCAGTTTTGGCGGCCGTAGTAGCCGGCTGCGCCAAAACTCAGTGGATGTTGTCCGTACACCGGACGCGACCACGACGTGCGTACGGCATAGGCTGGCTGTCCAGCCTGCTCACCCGCTTGTGCATAGCGGTAGAACGAATTGGCGGGAAACTCCCAGTCGAGGTTATCCAGAATTCCCGCCTGCACGGTTAGGGTCTGCTGGTCGGAAACCGAGAAACGGTGCTCAACTCGAAGCTGCGGCGTCCAGCCCCAGAGATTTCCGGCAAACGCGAAGGCCGGAGTCGCCAGCGACGCAAAAGAAGTCGGTGCGAGCGGCGAAATGAAAAGGGAGTCCTGTCCCGCAACCACCGAGGTGTGTTGCCAGTCCAGACGTAGACTGGCAGTCTGCAGCCGCACGATTCCGAAATTCACGCCGTTGCCTGTGACCGGGAAACCTCCCGCAAAATCGAGTTGAACCGCGGCTGAAGTTTTGGCCCCGGCGAGGTTGGGTCCGAAAATCTCAAGTCCGATCTCGGACTGGCGGAGAGTAGCTCCAATCGATGCCTGTGGCTCTCCGCGCGTCACAGGCTGGGCAAAGCTGGGTAAATCGAGATTGTCGGTGCCCCCGCTGTTGCGAAAGGCATTCATAAGCACGATGCCGTGAAGGCGCGCGCGATATTTCGACGCGGTCTCAACTTTGGTCTGATACTGCTCGTCGATCTTGGCGCCAATCATCGCCGTCGAATCTTCCAGCTTCTCAACACGCTCTTCGAGCCCCGCACTGGTCGGCGAAGCAGCAGAGCCCGAGGCCTGCAACGAGCTTTCTGATGCATTCACTTCCGCTCCTGATCGGCTTCCCGCAGGCCCCGCAGGCCGCTCCAGCATGGCGCGCGTAGCTTGCAGGTCTTGCCGCAACTGGTGCATCTCCGAGCGGGATTGCGCATTTTCGGCGCGCATCTCGTCGAGCAGCATATGCAGTTGGCGAACCTGATCCTGCAGGTCACGCACGGCCGCCGCGGTTTCACTCGGTGGAGAAGGGATGGCCGGCGGAGGACTTTCCTGCGACCGGCCATACGTGCCAGATAAGACGAAGAAAGCGGCAACCGCACAAGCGGTCCCGCGAACCGCAAAGGTTCTCAGGCTGTTCACACCGTCCTCCTGCACATCATCCCAAGTTAGGTATCCCAAGTCAGATGCACGCGACAATGGAAAAGAACCGCGCTTACATGCCTGGCCGCGGAATCGAAGTATTGCCGTCGTCGGCCCGCTCTGCTGGCACTAGAGAGGACAGTCCCTCATCGTTCGCGTGGCGGAACGTTTCCTGTTCGCGCTTCGGTAGCACAATCCGGAAGATGGTTCGGCCCTGAGCCGTACGCTCCAGGGAGATCTCGCCCCCGTGGTCCTGGACGATCTTCTGTACGACCGCAAGGCCCAGCCCGGTGCCGTTCTCCTTCCCATAACTGACGAAGGGATGGAACAAGCGGTCACGGATGGATTCGGCGATGCCCGGGCCGTTGTCAGCGACCGAGATAGTGATCGCGCCGCCGATCTCCGCAGCCGTGACTTCGACCTGACCTCCGACCGCGGGAGCCGCCTCGCAGGCATTTAACAGCAGGTTGTACAAAACCCGCTCCAGCTTGCGCCCATCGAACCAGCCCGAAACTACGCCACTGCACAACACATCAATCGATCGGGAATGGTGCCGCGGATGCAGGCGAACGGCCTGCACCGCCCGCTGGATGATATCCGCGACATTGCCGTACGCTGGGCTCAACGATTCGCGGGTACGGGCGAATTCGAACAGCGAATCGATCAGATCCGTCATCAGATTCACTCCGGTGCGGACTTCCTGGTAGAGTTCCTCGCGCTGCGCTGGAGTCAGGCCGCTGTCGACCAGAAATTCGGAGTTGGCCACGATCGCCGCCAGCGAGTGGCGCAGATCGTGCGAGATTGAACTCGCCATGCGTCCGATAGTCGCCAATTGCTCGGACTCAAGCAGATCCTGCTGGCTCTTCAGCAGGCTGGCGCGCATGCGATCGAAAGCGCCCGTGAGTTCGGCGACTTCGTCTCCGCCCCGGGGATCCAGCGGATGATGAAAGTCTCCGGTTCCTAGCGCGCGCACCCCGGCGACCAGGTTCGCCAGCGGCCGCGTAAACGTGTGCGAGAGGAAGAATACAAGTGCGCTGCCCACTACAATCGCCGCTAGACCCAAGAGAAGAAGATAACGATTCAGCTCATCCAAAAATCTAGTGGCCTGATCGTACGAGCCGAGGACGGTCAAACGAACCGGCGCCGTCTGCGAACTCGACAACAGCAGCGAAGTGGCCAGAAAACGTTCTTTGCCGATTTCGACATCCCGCGGATCAGTCTGAATCGCTCCCGGAATCAGAATCTGCGCGCTTCGTCCTTGCATCTGCGCGCCGGTGAAGGTCGTCGCAACGACCTCGTTGCCATAAGAAAAAGCCACCTGGCTGCCCGCCACCTTGCTGACCTCGGCGGCAAGCCGGTCGTTGATCTCATAGCCAATGACCAGGAATCCGAGCAGAGTGCCCTCGGTCGTGGTACCGCGATAAATCGGTTGAACGAAGGCTTGATAGAGATGGCCTCCGCCATACCACCAGTGACTGGTATCGCCCTCGTCCTGGTCGAGGGACTGCTGAAAGTACTTCTCGGCAGCAAAGCGCGTGAAGCCGGGGGTCTTCGTATGCAGGGCAACCACTCTGCCGCTGCGGTCGACGAGCACGAACAGATCGCTGCTGCTGCGCGCGTGCTGCCAGACGTCTTGCGACGCGTCTTGAATAGTCACCGGGTCGGTGCTGGTCATGATGGCACGAGTCAGCGGAATGTCGGCCAGCAGCGCCACGTCGCTGGTCAGCATGCTTTCGCGTTCGTGCCGGAAATCCTGAAAGGCGCTGACGGAATTTCGCAGGTTGACGGAAATGCTTTGCCGCACGTTGCGTTCGACGCTCCGTCGCACCAACAACAGGCTCGTGGTCGTCAGGCCCGCCGTGACAACCACCATGGAGAGGAGAAAGCGCGTGCGCAGGCGCAAACGGGGTAAAAGCCCGTTAGCAGGCGGAGTTTGAGCACGGGGCACGGGTTGCCGAGATGGGTTCACGCGAATCAGCGTATGAACTTGTATCCCATACCGTGTACTGTGCGGAAGTGTACCGGGCTGGATGGGTCCTTCTCCAGTTTCTGGCGCAGCTTGAGGATATGGTTGTCGACCGTACGGGTCGAAGGATAATTCTGGTAGCCCCACACCTCATTCAGGAGTTCATCGCGGCTGATCACACGGTCGGCGTTCTGAACCAGAAACTGAAATGTCTTGAATTCCTGGGCGGTCAAGGTGACGGGTTTGCCATCGCGCTTGACCTCCATCTTCTTAAAGTCAGCGGAAATCTCGCCGAAACTGACGACCTTCACCTCGGGACTGCGCTCGGTATGGCGCAACGCCGCGCGCACGCGCGCCAGCAATTCGCGGGGACTGAAAGGCTTGGTCACGTAGTCGTCGGCGCCCAGTTCGAGCAGCAGGACCTTGTCCGAAACATCGCTGGCGGCGCTGAGAACCACAATCGGCAAGGCTGGAGCGGTGGCCTTGATCTCTTTGCACACGTCGCGTCCCGAAATTTTGGGGAGGCGCAAATCAAGCACAATGGCCGCCGGCGTCGCCGCCTGAAAACTGTCGAGGGCGGCGCGCCCATCGGACTGGGTCTCGACCGTGTATCCCTCAGTCTCAAACAGACGCCGCAGCGCCTTTTGGACGGCCGGGTCATCTTCGACTACAAGAATGCGGCCCCCGGGTTTTGGCGTAACGGTGGGAGCCATCACTTTGACTGCGCTGAAGGGAGCGGCGAGATTGCCCATAAAAACTGTCCTCAGTCTCGGGAAGAATCCGCGGCACCCGCGGAGAGTTCCCGGGAAGAATCGACCGTCGAAGCTTATAACGATTTGACGTCGAAACCTGGTTTACGCTCCAGCTTTTGACATATTTATTACAATTTCCTGACCGTGTCACGAGAACCAGCGGAAGTCCACGTGCTCAAGGGGCCTTTGTTTTTACGGTCGCCTACATGCAAGACTGACGACCGTGTCAGGGAGGACGCTCCAGCAACTCTGGACCAAATTCGTTACTGAGGTGCACGACTGGAGACTGGCATGCTCAATCTTTGGCAGCTAGACTGCTTATAATCACAAAAAATCTGCAGGGGCATGCTAGTCCTTCGCGGGGGTGTGGTTGCACCGCAAGACTGAACTGGGGATGCGGCTTCACTGGATGCGGGAGAACGGAGAGTTACTGGGGGGCTGGGAGCGCACAGCACGCCTCGCCTTACTGGTGACCGCGTTGTTGGCAGGCTTGGTTGCGGTTCGGCCCGCAGCGGCGCAGATCTCTCCCGGTCCTCTGGCCCGCCCACACCAGTTCCTCAGCGGATCCACCAACTGCGCCCAATGCCATAAGTTTGGCGGCGAGGCTAAGTTGAAGTGCCTGGAGTGTCATACCGAAATCGCGGTCCGGCTCTCGGCTCACACCGGACTGCACTCCACCTACAACATTCCGCCGGGCTCCAGCCAGGAGTGCGCCCGCTGCCACTCCGAGCACAACGGCATCGATTTTCCGCTAGTCAAATGGGACATCAAGACTTTTAATCACAAGGAGACCGGATACGCCCTTGAGGGCAAGCACGCCGGACTGGACTGCAACAAGTGCCACATCCCATCGCACATCTCGCCCCAGCAACGACCGTCCATCAAGCTTCAGGATCTCACCCGTACTTACCTCGGCGTATCCACTGCCTGCGTCACCTGCCACGAGGATTATCACAAGGGCCGCCTGGGCCCGAACTGCCTGCAATGCCATAACTACGAAGACTGGAAAACGCTCAACATCGGACGGTTCGATCACTCGAAGACGCGTTATCCGCTCACGGGACTGCATGCCCAGGTACAGTGCGCCAAGTGCCACACGAACGGGTCCGATGGCAAGCCGCGCTACTTCGGCATTCGGTTCAACCTGTGTTCCGATTGCCACCAGGATCCGCACCACGGCAGCTTCACCCAGACATGTTCGTCCTGCCACAGCACTGCCGGATGGAAGAAGATTTCCCTTCGGTCGGTCAACGAGCGCTTCGATCACTCGAAGACCAAGTACCCGCTGGAGGGCAAGCACACTGAGGTCGGGTGCGAACAGTGCCACGCCAACGGCGACTTCAAGAAGCCTCTGGTTTTTGCAAAGTGCATGGACTGCCACAAGCCCGATCCACATAGCGGGCAGTTCGCCAAACGTCAGGGTGCAGGAGAATGCTCGTCCTGCCATACCGTGCAGGGCTGGAGGCCTTCGAACTTCACAGTGAAAGATCATGCCACCAGCGCGTATCCGCTCCAGGGCGGCCACGCACGCGTGGAGTGCGAAAAGTGTCATATCCCCAAAGGCAAAGACACGCTGTTCAAAATTAAGTTTGACAAGTGCACAAATTGCCATACCGATCAGCACGCCGGACAGTTTGTCGCAGCGCCCTATTTCAACGCCTGTGATCGTTGCCATAATCTTGACGGATACAAGCCGTCAACCTTCACCCTGACCGAGCACAAAAAGACCAGCTTCGCGCTCACCGGGTGCCACCTCGCTGTTCCCTGCTCCGACTGCCATAAAGAGTCCGCCGAGTTCCAGCCGAAACCGTCGGCTATCTACCACTGGAAGAATCTCGATTGCACTAGTTGCCATACCGACGTGCACAAGGGCCAGTTCAAGGAGCGCATGGCGCAGAAACGCGCGGATGGCTCAATGGCAGGTTGCGAAGCATGCCACACAACCAAGTCGTGGAAGGAACTGTCGGGCTTCGACCACTCGAAGACGAAATTCCCGCTGGTCGGAGCGCATCGGGCGACCGCCTGCATCGACTGCCACAAGCCGCCAAACCTTGAAACCAATCTTATAAACGTGGATTTCAAGGCCGCTTCGATTCAGTGTGAGGACTGCCATGAAGACGTCCACGGAAAGCAGTTCGCGAAGGCGGGCATCACGCGCTGCGCGGAGTGTCACAACAGCATGAAGTGGAAGCCTTCACTGTTCGATCACGAGAAGCGAACCGACTTTCCGCTTCGTGGGGCGCACCAGAATGTGCGTTGCAGTGACTGCCACAAATTGACCAAGATCGTGTCGGCGAAGACAGTCCTTTTTTACAAGCCGACGCCCAAGGACTGCGCCTCGTGTCACGGACCCACCAACCCGGTTCCGAAGGCAAAGCGGCCTGCTTCCTAGCTGCGATAGCCGCGATCGCAGATGCCCTTTGTTGTTCAGAAAATTGTACAAACTGGGCCTTTCGTGTTCAGAGGGTTGTACAACCTCCGTCAGTTTTCCCATGGAATCGCTCGTGTTTAATAATGTGCGATCCAAATCCTTATATTTGTGCGCCGTAGAAACTACTGGACTGACGGCCTAATGGATCCTTAGGCCTGTTGATTTCTAGTAACAGTCTCCGATGAATTTGAAAAAAATGCGGGGTGGAGGGCAGAACTTACAATGGCTGGTCAAATGTTGGAAAGCGAGCAATGCACAATTGTCGGTGCGAGACGGCACTAGCGTAACTTTTCAACGCCACCCCCGCAACCTTACCTTAAGTGGATGATGAATTGCTGTCATTTGCATCACTCTCTGTAATTTTTTGTTCACCTTTCCTTCCTTCAATTTGATGGGGAGCAATAAGCAGTAAGGGCACTCAGAGGTACAAGGGCGAGTTTATGTTGGCTTCGGCGAACATATTCAATCTGGTTGTGCTGCTGGCGCTCTCCGGAACACCGGCTGGCGTGCCAGCGCAAGCCACCGGCACGCATAGCCCGCACGGCAGTCTCAGTATTCCTTGTCAGAATTGCCACACTGCAAGTGGATGGAGGCCGATCCGCGCAGTCCCCGAATTCGATCACAATCAGACCCGGTATTCCCTTCGCGGTATGCACCAGTCGGTAGCTTGCACCCAGTGCCACATTAAGCCGGTGTTCAACAATGTCGGCCAGCACTGCCAGGATTGCCACGCCGACATTCACCGCCGCCAGTTAGGAGCCAATTGCGAGCAGTGCCACACCGTACGGGGATGGCAGGTCACGGTTCAGCAGATCCAGGATCACAACAACCGCTTCCCGCTGACCGGAGCTCACGCCGCAGTCGATTGCGACGCCTGCCACAAGAGTGCGGCACAGAGCAAGTTTGAGACGATGTCGGTCGCGTGTTTCTCATGCCACCAATCCGACTACAACGGAGCCACCAATCCCAACCACGTAGCCGGCAAGTTTTCCGTGACTTGCGATACTTGCCACAGCACAGATAACTGGCTGAACGCGAAGTTCGACCATAACTCGACTGGATTTCCGTTGACCGGCATGCACGCGGTGCCGCCGCGGCAGTGCGCCGACTGTCACCTCAACAACAACTACAATCTCACCAATACCGCCTGCCTCAGCTGTCACATGCCGGATTTCCAGGGCACGACGAATCCCAATCACGTCGCAGGCGGCTTCCCGACCAATTGCGCTCAGTGCCATACCACGAGCGGATGGTCACCGGCGAGCTTCGATCACAGCGTGGTGAACTTCCCGCTCACCGGTATGCACACCGTGCCACCGCGGCAATGTGCCGATTGCCATATCAACGGGAACTACAATCTGACGAGTACGGCCTGCGTTTCGTGCCACCTGAAGGACTTCCAGAACACAACTAATCCGAACCACGTGGCGGGAGGATTCGCACAGACCTGCGATACCTGCCATACGACGAGCGCCTGGCAACCGGCTACCTTTGATCATTCGAAAACGGCGTTTCCGCTGACCGGCAATCACATGGTGCCGCCGCGGATGTGCACCGATTGCCACGTCAACAACAACTACAACATTACGAATACCGCCTGCATTTCGTGCCACCAGACCGATTACAACAGCGCGGTCTCGCCGGTGGCCCACGCCTCGGCGGGATTCCCCACCACCTGCGAGCAGTGTCACGACACGAACCTGTGGACGGATGGCGTGTTCAACCACGCCTCGACCGGTTTTACTCTGACCGGCATGCACACAGTGCCGCCGCGCCTCTGTACCGACTGCCACGTCAATAACAATTACAACATCACGGTCACGACTTGCGTTTCGTGCCACCTCACGGATTTCCAGAACACGAACAATCCCAACCATGTCACTTCGAACTTCCCGCAAACCTGCGAGCAGTGCCATACCACCGCGACGTGGGCGAATGCGACCTTCAATCACGACAGCACGGGCTTTCCGCTGACCGGCAATCACACCGTCCCGCCGCGCGTTTGCACCGATTGCCACGTCAACAACAATTACACGATTACCAACACCGCCTGCGTCTCCTGCCACCAGACCGATTACAACAAGGCGACCACCCCGGTGGCCCACGCTTCGGCGGGATTCCCCACCACTTGCGAAAACTGCCACGACACGAACCTGTGGACCGATGGCAAGTTCGACCACGCGACCACGGGCTTCACGCTGACCGGCATGCACACCGTGCCGCCGCGGCTCTGCACCGACTGCCACACCAACAATAACTACAACATCACCACGACGACCTGCGTCTCGTGCCACCTGAAGGACTTCCAGGACACGACCAATCCCAACCACGTGACGTCGAACTTCCCGCAGACCTGCGAGCAGTGCCACACCACGGCCACGTGGCTGAATGCGACCTTCAATCACGACAGCACAGGCTTTCCGCTGACCGGCAATCACACAGTCCCGCCGCGCGTTTGCACTGATTGTCACGTCAACAACAATTACACGATTACCAACACCGCCTGCGTCTCCTGCCACCAGACCGATTACAACAAGGCGACCACGCCGGTGGCCCACGCCTCGGCCGGATTCCCCACCACCTGCGAAAACTGCCACGACACGAATCTGTGGACGGATGGCAAGTTTGACCACGCCACCACGGGGTTCACACTGACCGGCATGCACACCGTGCCGCCGCGGCTCTGCACCGACTGCCATACTAATAACAACTACACTCTGAACAGCACGGCCTGCGTGACCTGCCACCTGAAGGACTTCCAGGACACGACCAATCCCAACCACGTGACGTCGAACTTCCCGCAGACTTGCGAGCAGTGCCACACCACGGCCACGTGGCTGAATGCGACCTTCAATCACGACAGCACAGGCTTCCCGCTGACCGGCAATCACACAGTCCCGCCGCGCGTTTGCACTGATTGTCACGTCAACAACAATTACACGATTACCAACACCGCCTGCGTCTCCTGCCACCAGACCGATTACAACAAGGCGACCACCCCGGTGGCCCACTCCTCGGCCGGATTCCCCACCACTTGCGAAAACTGCCACGACACGAACCTGTGGACCGACGGCAAGTTTGACCACGCCACCACGGGGTTCACACTGACCGGCATGCACACCGTGCCACCGCGGCTCTGCACCGACTGCCACACTAATAACAACTACGCTCTGAATAGCAGCGCCTGCGTGACCTGCCACCTGAAGGATTACCAGGGCACCACGAATCCGAATCACGTCACGTCGAATTTCCCGCAGACCTGCGACCAGTGTCACAGCACGGCCACGTGGCTGAATGCGACCTTCAATCACAACACCACGGGTTTCCCGCTGACGGGCAGCCACACCGTGCCGCCGCGTGCCTGCGTCGATTGCCACGTCAACAACAATTACACGATTACAAACACCGCCTGCGTCTCGTGTCATCAGGCCGATTACAACAACGCGACCACCCCGGTGGCCCACGCCTCGGCTGGATTCCCAACGACCTGCGAGCAGTGTCACGACACGGTGCAGTGGACCGACGGCACGTTTAATCACTCCTCAACCGGCTTTACTTTGACCGGCATGCATACGGTGCCGCCGCGGCTGTGCACCGACTGCCACGTCAACAACAACTACAACATCACTACCACGACTTGCGTCTCGTGCCACCTGAAGGACTACCAGGGCACGACCAATCCCAATCACGTCACTTCGAATTTCCCCCAGACCTGCGATCAGTGTCACAGCACGGCGACGTGGCTGAATGCAACTTTCGATCACAGCACCACCGGATTCCCGCTCACCGGCAGTCACACCGTTCCGCCACGCGCCTGCACGGATTGCCACGTCAACAACAATTACACGATTACGAACACTACCTGCGTTTCGTGCCACCAGACCGATTACAACAATGCGACCACCCCGGTGGCTCACGCAGCGGCAGGATTCCCCACCACCTGCCAGAACTGCCACGACACCGTCCTGTGGACCGATGGCACATTCAACCATGCGACCACGGGATTCACCTTGACCGGTATGCACACCGTGCCGCCGCGGCTGTGCACCGATTGCCACGTCAACAACAACTACAACATCACTACCACGACTTGCGTCTCCTGCCACCTGAAGGACTACCAGGGCACCACCAATCCCAACCACGTCACTTCGAATTTCCCCCAGACCTGCGATCAGTGTCACAGCACGGCGACGTGGCTGAACGCGACGTTCAACCACGACAGCACCGGATTCCCGCTCACCGGCAGCCATACGGTGCCGCCACGCGCCTGTACGGATTGCCACGTCAACAACAATTACACGATCACGAACACTACCTGCGTTTCGTGCCACCAGACCGATTACAACAATGCGACCACGCCGGTGGCTCACGCAGCGGCAGGATTCCCCACCACCTGCCAGAACTGCCACGACACTGTCCTGTGGACCGATGGCACGTTCAACCATGCGACCACGGGATTCACCTTGACCGGTATGCACACCGTGCCGCCGCGGCTCTGCACCGATTGCCACGTCAACAACAACTACAACATCACAACCACGACTTGCGTCTCCTGCCACCTGAAGGACTACCAGGGCACCACCAATCCCAACCACGTCACTTCGAATTTCCCCCAGACCTGCGATCAGTGCCACAGCACGGCGACGTGGCTGAATGCAACTTTCGATCACAGCACCACCGGATTCCCGCTCACCGGCAGTCACACCGTTCCGCCACGCGCCTGCACGGATTGCCACGTCAACAACAATTACACGATTACGAACACTACCTGCGTTTCGTGCCACCAGACCGATTACAACAATGCGACCACCCCGGTGGCTCATGTAGCGGCAGGATTCCCCACCACCTGCCAGAACTGCCACGACACTGTCCTGTGGACCGATGGCACGTTCAACCACGCGACCACGGGATTCACTCTGACCGGCATGCACACCGTGCCACCGCGGCTCTGCACCGACTGCCACGTCAACAACAACTATGCACTAAACAGCACGGCCTGCGTGACTTGCCACTTGAAGGACTACCAGGGCACTACGAATCCGAACCACGTATCGGCAAACTTCCCGCAGACCTGCGACCAGTGCCACAGCACTGCGTCGTGGCTGAATGCGACGTTCAATCACAACACCACGGGCTTCGCGCTGACAGGCAGCCACACCGTGCCGCCGCGCGCCTGCACGGATTGCCACATCAACAACAATTACACGATTACGAATACCACCTGCGTTTCGTGCCATCAGACCGATTACAACAATGCGACCACCCCGGTGGCGCACCTGGCGGCCGGATTCCCCACGACGTGCCAGACCTGCCACGACACGGTGCTGTGGACCGATGGCACGTTTAACCACACGTCCACCGGCTTTACGTTAACCGGCAATCACATGGTGCCGCCGCGGCTGTGCACCGACTGCCACGTCAGCAACAACTACAACATCACGGCGACGACTTGCGTCTCGTGCCACCTGAAGGATTACAACAGCGCGACCACCCCGGTGAATCACGTCGCGGCAGGCTTCCCAACGACGTGCGATACCTGCCACGACACGAACCTGTGGACCGACGCGGTGTTCAATCACACCACGACCGGGTTCACGCTGACTGGCGCGCACACGGTGCCGCCGCGGCTCTGCACCGATTGCCACGTCAACAACAACTACACCCTGAACAGCACCTTGTGTTACACGTGCCACCAGAAGGATTATGCCGGCACGACGAATCCGGCCCACGCTACCGCCGGATTCCCAACGACCTGCGAACTGTGCCACGACACGACGGTCTGGACAGATTCCACGTTCAATCACAACAATACGGCGTTCCCGTTGACCGGCGCGCACACCACGACGGCTTGCGCACTCTGCCACGTCAACGGCAACTACACGACGCTGCCCACCACCTGCATCGGCTGCCACCAGACCGATTACAACAACACGACTAACCCGGGACACGCGGCGCAGCCGCAGTTCTTCCCGACTACGTGCACGACTTGCCACACCACGACGGCCTGGACCGGCGCCACGTTCAACCATACGCAGTACACGCATTTCCCGATCACTCACGGCAGCGCTAACGGTGTGTGCTCAACGTGCCACATCAACTCCAATGACTATTCGGTCTTCCAGTGCACCGGTTGCCACGGCGGCAACAATGCGGCCAATTTCCATCACGACAATGTGCAGGGATACGTCTACAACAGCATTAATTGTTATCAGTGCCATCAGACCGGAGATGACTAGCAGGTCGCGTTTGGCCCGCAGCGTGCTATTTCAACAACCGGCAACGCCATCCCCCAGGCGGCAAGTGGGAGCGCCAGCGAGTGTCAACTAAGAATGACGGGAGTTCAGAAATATCTTGCGATCGTGCTCCTCTTGTTGTCCTGGGCTGCGGCCCAGAACAGCAACGGGACCGCAACCGTGCAGCATCTGACCGCGGTGCGAGAAGGCACCGACCTGCGAGTAGAAATCACGCTGAATTCTGCAGTCGATCCCTCGGTTGAAACCGCCGTTAATCCCGACCGAATTCTTATCGATCTTCCGGGGACAACCTGCAACGCATGCACCCAAAACGTCAACGTCAACGCCAGCGGCGTGCGCCGGGTGCGGACCGGCCAGCACAGCGCCAGCCCGATGGTCACGCGTGTGGTGGTCGATCTTGATCAAGCCCATCCCTACACGCTGAAGACGGAAGGCAATCGGGTGATTCTTACCGTGGGCCCAGCAGAAAATGCGCATTTTCAAGGACAGGGCGCTCCGGTAGCAGCCACCTCAGGAAACCTGGTTGGAGTGTTCCGCAGAAAGCGGGAGACGGCGCCTCCCGTGGCGGACAACAATGCGGCTTACGTTCCTCCTCCCACGCCGCCACCCACGCCGACGGGGCCGTCGTTCGAGCCATCGGGGGCCAATACATCGGCGACTCCACTTCCCGCACCGCCGCCCGACGTCGCACGCCCAGTCGCACCGCCAGTCGCCCAAGGCCAACCAACCAGCGCTCCCGCACAGAACTCCGGGCCGGCATCTTTTGGACAAACTCAGATTGCGACTGCGGCAACGCCCGGCGAAAAGGTGTCCAGTCCCAAGATGGAGGCCGCTCCAGCCCCGGTGGCCACGACCACCGCATCGTCGGGGAGCACCGAGGCTGCGGCGGTCAGCACCAAGTCCTCCGAACCTGTAGCTCCTGTCACCCCTGCGGTCACGCCCGCGCCGAGCGCCACGGAAGCGGCCGTGATTAAACCCAAAACTGAAGCGGCCCCGGTCCCCCCCTCCGTGCCCCCCGTACTCTCGGTGGCAACCGGGTTGCTGGCAGTCAACCGCCAGCCTCCCGGGCCCATCGTTCTTGCCCCATCCCCGCCGCCGGCAACGGCTGAGCCAGCAAAGACGGTAGAAGTTGCCAAGGCTGAGGCCCCTGCTCCTCCTGCGCCAGAATCCGCGTTGCCATCCGGCGAAGCAGAGGCTGCCCCGAGTCCGAACGGCAATGAATTAGCCGCCTCGGCTGGCACTACGCCGACATCGGTTGCAGAGGGCGCCGATGCGACCCTGGTGATCCCTCGCTCCGATGATCCCAGTCTGCGAACCGTGTTCAAAGTGAAATACGTTGCCGAAGGCGTCGCGTATCTGGAGGGCGGACGGGCTCAAGGTCTTACCGAAGGCATGAAGCTGGAGGTTGAAGATAACAACCTCCCGGCGCGCCAGGGAGACAGTAAGAACGCCGCCGATCCCAAGGTGGTAGCCGAACTGGAGGTAACTGCCGTCGCGGAGTCTTCTGCAGTGACCGAAATTCACACGCCCAAGCGTCCAGTAAAAGTGGGCGACCTTGCCTACCTCTCCAGCGGTGACGCAGAATCTTTGGTGCAGCAGCGAGCGCTGAGCGCCACGCGCCAGTATCCCGCGGTGATTTCGTTTACAGAAGGCGACACCCTCGACGAGGAAGTCCGCGCTGAGGTGCCGCGCCCACCGATGCCCTCGGTCAACCGGGCCCGTGGCCGTATTGGATTCGATACCATTGAAACCATCAGCCACGGCCTCACCAGCGTTACCAGTACCGACGTAGCCATGGTCTTCCGCGGTGACATTACGAGAATCGGCGGGACCTACTGGAACCTCAGCGGCTACTGGCGCGGGCAGCTCAACAAGGAATCGGCGGCCTCGCAGCAGACCCTGCAGAGCCTGCTCAATCGCACCTATCACCTGAACATGACGTACGACAATCCCAACTCGGACCTGGTGGCAGGATTTGGCCGCCTCTTCCTGCCTTGGGCACCCAGCCTCGACACCATCGACGGAGGCTATTTCGGCTACCGGATGTCCAGGGGCTCAGTGCTCGGAATCTTCGGCGGATCCACGCCTGACCCGTCTTCCTGGGATTACAGCCCAAACCGCGCCATTGGCGGCGCCTTCATCAATTTCGAGGGCGGCGAGTATAGTGGCTTCCACTACAGCGCCACGACGGGAGCCGGGTTGAACATGGTGAACTGGGCGGCCGACGACCCCTTCCTCTTCTTCGAGGATTCGGTTTCCTACAAGCGCGCCTTTGCCATCTACGAATCGGCGCAATTGGATAGCCCCAAGGGAAACTCCCAAACGCCGGCGCCAGGCCCCGGGCTGGGCCGCAACTTCTTCACCGTGCGCGTGAATCCGTTTTCCCGGCTCGAACTGGACGCCAACTACAACTACTTCCGTCAGGTCCCGACCTTCAATCCCACGCTGATCGGCACCGGTCTGCTGGACAAATATCTGTTCCAGGGATTCAGCGCTGGCGGCCGGCTCGAAATCTTCAAGCAGGTGTGGGTCTCCACCAACCTGGGCCGTAGCAGCGGCACCGGTGACGCCAAAAGTTCGCTGAATCAAATGTACGGCCTCACCTTCAACCGCCTGCCCTGGATAAACCTGCGCGCCGATCTGCATTATTCGCAGTTCAGTAGTTCCTATGGCACCGGATCCTATGACGCGCTTTCTCTCTCGCGGCAAGTGAGCGACCGTCTGCGCTTGGAACTCCTGGCGGGGCAGCAGGTCTTTGCTTCGCAGATCACCTCCAACACGCGCTCCAAGTTCCTGACCGGTACGGTCGAAACCACGCTGGGCCCGCACTACTACCTGCAGAGTAATTTCACCACCAATCGTGGGGACTTGAGCTACGACCAGTTTATGGTCTCGATGGGCTACCGCTTCGATACCAAGAGAAGGGGGGAACGGCCATGACAAAACTGCCACAAATCTTATCGCTCTCCCGCCGCATTTCTCGCGTGTTGATTTTCACGATGCTGCTTGCTGCGGGCATGTCTCAGGCGGGCACCACAGCTCCGGTTCCGGACGCGCAGAAGCTGAACGATCTGTTGTCTCGCACCGCCGGCCAGACCTCGGGATTCCTCGACCAGTTCTCCGATGTGAAGTGCACGGAACAGGTCCGCCAGGAAAAACTGAACAAAGACAACAAGGTCGAGCTGAAAGAAGATTCTACCTACGACTACCTCGTGATCCTGACCAATAATGGAGGCGAGCTCAATCTCTCCGAGTCGCGGATCCCGGTCCATGAGGCCAAGCGCGATCGCCGGAACACGTCGATGCTGCTGAGCAACGGTTTCGCAACTCTCTTTCTTGTCTTTCACCCGCTCTACGCCGAGTCGTTCAAGTTCGCCCTGGCGGGCGAGGAAAACTTGGACGGACATCTTCTGGAAAAGGTCGCCTTCCAGCATATTCCGGGCATGAGGTCCCCCGCAGCACTGGCGCTGCGCGGAAGAGAGTATCCCCTGGAACTCGGCGGCACGGCATGGATAGACCCGCAGACCGGTTCCATCGCCAAGATCGAGGCCGGAATTGCCGACACGCTGGCCGATGTAGGGTTAAAATCGTTGGACTCGGAGATCGACTTCGCCCCACTGCCTTTCCCCGACGAGAAGCGGGTTTACTGGTATCCGACACAGGCTCGGGTAGAAGTCGAAACTCCCAAGCAGCACTGGCGTAACTTGCACCACTTCACCGCATACAAGAAATTCGAGGTAAGTACAGAGGAGCAGGTAATAAAGAAATGAGCGCCAATGCTACCGCTACCGCCCGCATCGCCGACCGGACCAGGGCCGTCCCGGACGGAGAGAGACGTCATCGTGCACGCCTCCGCGCCTTGTACGTTCTCGCTATTGTCAGCAACTTGGCCATATTTATCTACGGGTTCGACTACTACAAGTTGTCGGCGATAGACCGTCCGTTCTCGCCCAAGCACCACTTGTTCCGGCCCAGCGGCCCCATCGGCCTCTATCTGGGATTCGTCGGCGTGGCCTTGTTCGTGGGGATTTTCCTTTATCCCCTGCGCAAGCATTGGCCCTGGCTCGGAACCAAGGGCAGCACCCGTCATTGGCTCGATATTCACGTATTGATGGGTCTGACTGCGCCCTTCATTATTGCGTTCCACTCAACCTTCAAGTTTCGCGGTATCGCCGGCATGGCCTTCTGGATCATGTTCGCGGTTTCGGCCAGCGGGGTGGTCGGGCGTTATCTCTACGCCCAAATTCCGCGCAAGGTGACCACCGCCGAATTATCGATGAAGGAAGTGCAGGAATTACAAGAACAGTTGTCGCGTGAACTGGCGGCGCAAAATGTATTGCCGAAAGCGGACCTGCACAACTTGTTGCGCATGCCCGACCCGAAGTCGGTAAAACGCCTCCCCATCGTGATCGCGCTGGTCTACATGATAATTCTTGACGTGGTCCGCAAGTTCCGCGTCGCCGGGTTGCGCCGCCATGCCCTGAGCTTCGGTGAATCGGTCGCAACCCTGGGGGGATTCCTTCGCACGCGGCATCGTGAACTCGAAAGGGCGATCCAGGCCGCCGCGGAAGAAGCCGCACTACTCAAGCGAATCCTGTTTCTTTCGCGCTCGCAGAAGGTGTTTCACCTGTGGCACGTAGTGCATAAGCCTTTTAGCTACACCTTCGCGGTGTTGGCTCTGCTTCATATCGGACTGCAGTTCGTGCTGGGGTATTTCTGAGCCGATCGCGATGGATACCCTCAGCACATTTGCGATCGGCGGGTTCATCTCCCTCATTTTTCTTCTGATCTATCTCAGAAGTCTGAAGAAAAAGGAAGCCCGCGCGCGCGAATCCATAGAAAAAGGCAAGCTCTTTTCCGAAGGACCCAAGGCGCAGCACCCTCACATCGACACCAACTATTGCATCGGCTGCGCCACCTGTACCAGCGTTTGCCCGGAGGGTGACGTGCTGGCCATGATTGGCGGCAAGGCCGTCATCGTCAACGGATACAAGTGCATTGGCCATGCTCTATGTGCCGATGCCTGCCCGGTAGGCGCCATCACCATGGTGATGGCCAGTCCCAGCATGGCTGGCGACATGCCTTTTCTCACCCCTCAGCTTGAGACGACTGTGCCAAACCTGTTTATCGTCGGAGAACTGGGCGGGTTGGCCTTGATCAAGAACGCCGTAAACCAGGGGCGGGATTGCGTCGATGAAATTGCCACCAGGATCGAGGCCGATGGTGCGCGTCAGCCGACCCCTGGAGTCCACGATCTCCTTGTGGTCGGAGCTGGGCCGGCCGGAATCAGCGCTTCCCTGCGCGCCATCGAGCGCAAACTCAACTACCTCACCCTCGAACGTGACGAGGTTGGAGGCACGGTTGCCAAGTATCCCCGGCAAAAGCTGGTGATGACCAGCCCGGTCGAGTTTCCCATGTACGGCAAGTTCAAGAAGCTTCAGCTTTCCAAGGAAGCTCTGCTTTCCTTCTGGGACATGATTCTCAACCGCGCCGACTTCAATGTTTCCACCGGAGAGAAGGTGGACGACGTCAAGAAGGGCGAAGACGGCATTTTCACCATCATCACGTCCACCAACCAGTATCGTGCGCGGGCCGTGATCCTGGCGCTGGGCCGGGCGGGCGAACCGCGCAAGCTTGGCGTCAAAGGCGAAGATCTACCCAAGGTGATGTACCGCCTGATCGAGGCCGATCACTACATCAACAAAAAGATCCTGGTTATCGGTGGTGGCGATAGTGCCGTGGAAGCCGCTATGGGCTTGGCCAGCCAGACCGGCAACCAGGTTACGCTTTCCTACCGCAGCGAACGCTTCAGCCGCATTAAAGAGCGCAATGCGAAACGTGTCGAAGATTTCATGCGCTCGAATAAACTGAAAGTACTCTTCAACTCGAATCCGGTGGAGTTTAAACCCGAATCTGTAATCCTCGATGTCAACGACTCCCAGCAGGAGATTCCCAACGACTTTGTCTGGATTTTTGCCGGAGGTACCTCGCCCAACGCCTTCCTTAAGAAGATCGGCGTCGGCTTTGGCTCGCAAGATCTAACTGTCACAGCCAGCAACGAGGCCAAGAAGGCTGACCTGGAGCGCAAGGAACTCGCCCGTGCCGCTGCCGCTCCCGCCAACTGACGCACCGTTTGAGAAAAGTGTGGAGCGGGCACTCTTGCCCGCTTCTTCTGCACCGCCGCGATAGTGGAACGTGTGCCGCAATAACTCGCAACATACGACCAACAAACTGCGCACTGATGCACTCCTCGCACTTTGGGATTACAGGAGGCAAGAGTGCCCGCTCCACACTTTTCTCGTGCCCACCGGCTGCTATCGTAGAATGGACGCCTTGCCCCCCGCTCTGGACAGTCTTGTCGTCGTGCTGGTGCGTCCGCGCAATCCTCTCAATATTGGCGCGGCCGCTCGCGCTATGAGCAACTTCGGAGCGCATCGGCTCCGGCTGGTGAATCCGTACACGCTTGCATTTCGCGAGGCCCGCTCCGCCATCGGTGCTTCCGAACTAATGAGTAAGGCAGAAGAGTTCAAAACCGTGGCCGACGCCGTGGCCGATTGTGCCTTGGTCGTTGGGACGACCGCCGTCCGCAACCGTGTCTTGCATCATCCCCTGCATCGGCTCGACCAAACCTCCGCCCTAGCGATCCACCAGCAACTTCAATGCGGCCGCGTCGCTCTCCTGTTCGGCTCGGAAAAAATCGGCCTCACCAACCAAGACTTCACCCATTGCCACTGGTTGCTGAACGTGCCCACCATCGACAGCCACATCTCGATGAACCTGGGACAAGCGGTCGCGGTGTCCCTGTACGAGCTAGCCCGGAGTTCGGCACCAAAGCCGCGGAAGCACCCCATTGAACTGGCGCCGTCAGAGGTCAACGAGCAAATCACCGTCGCGCTGCTCGAGGCACTGCATCGTAGCGGCTATGTGAAGCCCGAAACGGACGCCGTGTGCCAGAAAAAAGTTCGCCGCCTGGTTCTGCGCTTCAAACTGGAAGGCATGGACGCGAAGGTCCTTCTCGGCATGGCGCGGCAGATTGTGTGGAAATTGCGTAAAGCCGATAGCCAATAGCGCCAGCCGCGTCTATCAAGGCTCTCCGAAAATTCCGCAACTCGCCACAGAGACTAGCGCCTCACTTTTTGTGGAGAAACCTGGGTCCCGTTTCTTCCAATGCGAAAGGTGAGCACCCACGCACTCGCCGCCGACTGTCCGGCCACAACAGGTGGTGAGAACTCCCATTGCCGAGCCGCTTTCAGAGTCTGGCTCGCGAAGTATCGGCTCGGTCCCGGAGAAGTGAGCCTCGCTTCTGTCACCTTACCCGAGGCGTCCACATCAACCCGCGCGACAACCCTGATCTTGCCCGTGATTGTTCGCCGCGCACTCGGCGAAACCTCAGGGAGAATCTGTCGCACGACCTCGCGTTGAGACCCAGGCTTGGCTGGCTCCGCTGACTTGGGAATTGACGCCGGCGGCGCTGTTGCGGACTCCGGCGGCGGCGTTGCAGGCGCCGTCTCAGACGCGGGTTGGGGTGTTGTGGCTGCAGGCTGCGACGGTCGGCTCTTTCCGTTGGCGAAGAAAAAGATCAATCCCAGCACCAGCGCCACCACCACCAACCCTGCCGCGATCGGTCCGCGATTGGTGCGCCGTCGAGGGGCAGTCGGCGCCTCGGGTTCGGCGGGAACTGACCGTCCCGGAGGCTGCAACCGCGCGACTATCTCTGCGACGGAACATCGCCGCTTTGGGTCGAAGCGCAAACACTCGCGGGCAATGCCGCGGAACGGCTCCGGCATTGTCTTTGGCAGGCCCGGATCGGCTTGCGACCCCTCTCCTGAAAAAGGAGTGCCTTGCAAGAGTGCAGCCACCAAGGTGGCGCCGACAGACCACAAATCGCTCTCAGGTGTCACGATTCCGGCCGCTGTCTCCGGTGCATCGTAGACATCCCGGTGTCTTCGTCTAAAGCTCGTATCAGCGGCCGAAGTAATCTGGTCCGACGTCAGCTTCAGTTGATCGCCGACCGCCAGCACGTTCGACGGCCGGACGCGTCCGTGTACGAATCCGTTCTGATGCAGATAGGAAAGCGCCTCCAGCATGGGAGGCAGCAGATCAGCCACCTCGGGCGAAGTCAGAGGCCGTTGCGGAAGAATCTGCGACAGATCCTCCTCCGCATACTCCATCACGGCGTAAAGAAGCGTCTGCCCGCAACGTCCGGTTTCAAAAATGCGAATCAGGTGCGGATGAGAAAGTCGTGCCGCCGCGCGCCAACGTGCGAGCTGGCGGTCCGCATCTCCGGCGTCCGCCGGAATTAGCTTCAGGGCAGCTTTCTGCCCTTGTCCCCGTTCGGTGAGAAAGACCGCGCTGTGCTCGGAGCCACCCAGCCACTTCCGAAGCGGAAATTTCCCGTCGACCACGCGCCCTTCCCACGATTTCCAAACCTCGGCACTGCTCATGAACGGGTCCCCGCGAACAACATTCTATGCCATTCGCCAAATCCCGCAGGCAAACGGAAGTTCGTCGCGGGGACAGCCCACTTTCACCGGCTCTTATAGCTGAAAGTCACTCTCGTCCCCTCGTCCAGACCAGCGGCCGGACGAAGCTGAACGAAGTGCCGGCCCGTGGCACATCGATCGGCACGGGCAGCACGCCAGCCCCGCGCTTTTGCAGGTTTATCACGTTGACCGAAGCGCCATATTGATTCGAGACGCCCGGAATCACCTTTTGGAGGAACTGCCTCCGGGCGGTGTGGAAAACTACTTGCGAAAGGAAGTGCCAGTACTTTGGGCGACCACAATTAACAATTTCCATCGGGCGAATGTGAATCACGCACTGCTCACCGATTTCCTTTGCGGCCTTGCCGGCACTTCTCAGCGCCCTTTGCGGTCAAGAGCTTTTGACTTAGGCCAGAGTCATCCGTTACGCCGTTGCCGCGCCGCCTCGTAAAGCACAATGCTCCCCGCTACGCCCGCGTTCAACGATTCCACCCGCTCAGAGTGTGGAATCGCCACCGTCTCATCCATCTGCGCCATGAGCGCCCGCGAAAGCCCCGCCCCCTCGCCTCCGATAAAAATTGCCAGATGCTCGGTAAGCTTCGCCTGATCCAGCTGCGTCCCCTTGTGCGAAGAAGTCGCAATCAAGCGAACACCCTGCGCCCGGAATTTGGCCGAGATGCTCTCCATTTCACTCGCCTTCTTCGCCACAACAACCGGCAGCCGAAACACCGACCCTGCCGAGCCGCGAATGACTTTCGAATTGAATCGGCTGACTGTGCCCTCTCCCAGCACCACACCCGCGCTCCCGAACGCCTCCGCCGAGCGCAAGATCGTCCCCAGATTGCCCGGGTCCTGCAGACCCGCGACGACGATGACCGGCCCAACCTGCAGCCGTTCGAGCAGATCATCGAGCGAGAACTCCTTCAGCCTCACCAGCGCCGCCACGCCCTGCGGCGTATCGCTCGGCACAGCGCCGTCGAAAATCTTGTCGGGAAGCAGCAGAGTTTCCACGTGCGCCCCGATCTGCGGCATCAGCCGCGTGGTCAAGGCATTCGCCGATTCGCGAAAGAAAACTGCCCGAAAACGCAGCCCGCTGCGGATAGCCTCCTCCACCACGTGCAATCCCTCAATCGCGCAATCGCCGTCTTCCGTAATTTCGGCGTGCGCGAAGGCCTGCCGCAACTGCTTGACTAGAGGATTGTGCCGGCCCTCGATGCGGCGGAGTCGGCTTTGGGAGTTGGGCGGTTCTGAGGTTCGGTTCATCGGTCGCAACCGGGGTGTTGACTGCATGATACCCGCTCCGGCCCCATCGAGCGGTTTTTGCCGTATTATGATAGGTTTTGCAATCGAACCAGTAAAATACTGAGGGTTTTAGGAAGGGGGCGCTGTGCGCGCCGAGATCGTCAAAATCAATTGCGAGACTCCTGAGTTATCTCTGGTCAAGTACGCCGCCGATCAGATCCGCTCCGGCGAAGTCCTGGGCATGCCCACCGACACGTTTTACGGTCTGGCCGCTGATCCCTTTAACCTGCGGGCGGTCGACAAGGTCTACGAAATCAAGACCCGCTCCCGTCACAAGCCGCTCTCGCTGCTGATCGAGAGCACGGACATGGCCGCGGAACTGGCCAAAGACTTGCCGGATGAATTTTACGCCTTGGCGCGCAAGTTCTGGCCGGGTCCGCTGACCATTATCGTTAAAGCCGGATCGCGTCTGCCACTAAAAGTCACGGCCAATACGGGCAACGTTGCCCTGCGCGTGCCCAACGCCAAGATTCCGCTGGCAGTCGTCACCGCGGCTGCAATTCCGATCACCGCTACTTCCGCAAATCTCAGCGGCGCCTCGGAGTGCACCAGCGCCGAACAGGTGCGCGAGCAACTCCACGGCCGGCTCAACATCATTGTCGATGGCGGCACGTCGCCCCGCGACGTCGCCTCCACCATCGTTGATCTCACCGATCAGATGGCTCGTTGGCGCATCATTCGCGACGGTGCGATTCCCGCGGATCAGATTTCCACGTTCTTCGCCCAAGGATGAAGACTGAAAGATATCAGAGATCTCATAAACTCTGGGGGAAGGGCACGGCTTCAGCCGCCGCGAAAGAAACCCGCCTTTGCGGCGCCGGATTCCTGTGATTCACGGGCTCCTCAGAGGATGCATTTCAAGAATGACTGACCAAGAATGTCTGACGGAAAATGACTGACGGAAACGCCAACCAGCATCCCCAGCGGCGCTGGTGGCTTCGCCTGCTGATCTCGGTCGTAGTACTGATTGCTTTGTTCTTGACCTTCACCGCAGTCGAGGTCGTCCGCACCGCTTCCCTCGAGGAAATTCACCCCGCCGATGCGATCGTCGTCTTCGGCGCCGCCGAATACTCCGGCCATCCCTCGCCCGTGTTGCGCGCGCGACTCGATCATGCCCTCGACATTTTCCATGAGGGAGAGGCGCCGGTCGTCATCACCACCGGCGGCGCCGCCGCCGATCCCAGCTTCAGCGAGGGCGGCGTGGGCCGCGACTACCTCATCCGCCACGGCGTTCCCGAGCGCAGCCTGATCGCCGAAATGCAAGGCCGCGACACGTCGGAATCCGCGGTCCGAGTAGCCGTAATCATGCGCGCCAATGGCCTGCACAGTTGCATCGCGGTCAGCGATGCCTACCATGTCTTCCGTATTCGCAAATTGCTTGAACACGAAGGCATCGCCCCGGTCTACGTAGCGCCCCGCCCGGACTCGCGCCCCCACGGAGCCATGCAGCGCGCCGTCGCGGTCCTCCGCGAAGCGACAAGCTATTCTTTGTGGAAGCTGGGAATTACCTGAGAGGGCTCAAGGCGTGTAATGATTCCATAACAATGTCGGCTCCAGCCCTCGTGCGCTCAAACAGTGCTTGACACCTGCCGGCATTGTTAGCGATAGGGATTTTGCAACACTTCACTGCCTGACGCCTCATCATACCTGTGGTCCCATTTCAGTTCGAATCGCGGCTAGCTAGGCGGACCCGAGGAGGCTGTAGAGGAGGATCGAGAACACGATCACGGTGAAGAACACGTACATGCGGTCTCGCTCTTCCGCAAACCCGAAGATCGAAAAAGCAACGCGCGCTACCGGCGTCGCGATAAGCAGTAGCAGTCCTAACTGAATGATCGCCCGGCCTCGTAGTGCTGATGTTTCGCGGATGATGCCGCGGACGCCTCGAAGATCCGCGGGTTCACCTCGGAATACCCGATAATCCACCGGCGAGTGACCATGCCGCACCAGATAAATGCCTGCGCCCATCATAACAACCAGCGCAGAGAGAAGCACCCCTACCCGCAGCAGGTTCCCAAGAATATTTTCAATCCTTCGGTCCGTCCAGCTTGGCTCTGGAAGCATCTAGATCCTCCCGGAGATTCCGTTGTAGAGCATCTCAATCGCTAGAAGCACAATTACCAGGCTGAACCCGAGGCGCAGCCACTTTGTATGCATCTTGATCAGAAGCTTGGCACCCAGCAATGAACCGGCGAGAACCCCCAGCATCACCGGCATGGCCAGTCCAGGGTCAATATAACCGCGGTTCAGATACACACCGGCGCTTGCTGCCGCGGTGACACCAATCATGAAATTGCTCGTGGTCGTCGATACCTTAAACGGAATCTTCATGGCCTGGTCCATGGCGAGAACCTTCATCGCACCGGAACCAATACCGAGGAGTCCCGACAAAGCTCCTGCGCCAAACATGAGCGCCCACCCGGTAGGTACGTGCTGGACGTTGTAGCTTCGAGTACCATCCACGTCGGGGAAACTACCGTTCAGACGCAATCTGGTAGCAAGCGGATCGGATGGAACCCGGCGTTCAGCGAGTGACCGGGGTTTCCGAGAAAAATAGGCGGAAAACAACAGCACCACCCCAAACACGATAGCAATCGCATGTGTTGATACTCGCGCTGCCAGGTTTGCACCGAGCAGCGCACCCAGCGTGGTCGCGATCTCAAGGAACATACCAATTCTGATGTTAGAGAACCCCTCTTTCACGTAAGCGGCAGCAGCACCGGAGGATGTGGCGATCACCGACACGAGCGAGGCACCGACTGCATAGCGGATGTCCACTTTAAAAAGCAGGCTGAGCAGCGGTACGAGCACAACACCGCCGCCCAACCCTGTCAGCGCTCCTACGAGGCCTGCAATCAGCGAACTAGCACTGACCAGGAGGCTAAACTCCAGGATGGTCATGACCCTCCTTTCATGGCCCGGAAACGGCATGGGGCATTGTCCGAGACCTCTGCGGCTTTTCTTTGTATCACGCCGAGTATCACGCCGACGATGGTTGCACCGTAATTGACGTTCACGGCGATTTCACAAGTGAGCCGGAAGAAAACGATTTTGACTCGCGATGGATGAGTGATATGGCGATGTTACAACAGTAACGCAGTCGCCCGGCGGGACTCCAATTACGATAATGCACATGAAAAGCAAATTCTTCCACTGTCTACTGCTGCTTGGGGCGGCGGTGATTCCACAGTCATCAAGTGCGCAACGAGATTGGGAACTCGTCAGGACAATACCGAATGGATTCGGAGGGACGGCTGACCTAGTGCTAATCCCGGAATCAAGGCAGCGGGATCGCGAGTACTACAGGCAGATAGCCGATACCGTCTGTGGGCGCAAAACGACGTGCATGGTCGAATTCTGGACAGATCGCCACCACATCCCTCAATCAAGATCGGGTTGGATACCAGTAACTGACCTTGCAGTTATGACGGCATCTTACGAGCGAGGTCCGACATACAACGCCCCTGTGCTGGATCTCGCTTGCTGGCTTTATCCCAGCAAGGCCGCTGGCGAATCAGAGAAGTGCGCATACTACCCCGGTGCGAAGAGACCGCCGGATAAATGAAACAAACGCCGACCCAATCCACCCGGCACTGGGATCGGTCTGCCGGTTGTTGAAATCTGCCGGTTGTTGAAAACAGGCGTTATCGCAACTTTGCGCTTTTTGTTCGCGACACAGGCGAAAGGAAAGCGCAAACTTGTACTAAGGCGATCTTAGGTCAACAACTGAGGATCCTCCGCCCCTTGCTGCGAAACAGCCATGCCTCGGCCGCAACAGCTCCACACAACGCCCTGATCGCGCGAGTCGAGATACGGGTTCGCATGTCTGCACTGAGCTATCGGGCGGTTAGCAAGCGCAAAAGACTACCTGAGCTTTGACTCACTTGGAACGAGAGTGCCCTCCGTCCTACCAACCCTCACGATCGCGTAGGCTTGTGATGTGAGTCACATGGTGGCGCCCGTGCCACGAGTACAGTGCCAGCGTCTTCTCCAGGGTCATCGCGCCTAGTTCAGGATGGCGAAAGGTCCGCTTCCAGTCTTCAGGCCCAAGCGATCGCATTAGCCTGACCCACCGGTCGTGCAGTGACTCGAGCAGGGTCAGGGAAACTTCGATGGGGGTCGCTTTCGTATCCGCCAGCTCCGCCCAGCGGTCCTCAGCGTAAGGCTTGATCGTAGGTTCGTCTTCGGTAAGCGCCAGCTTGAAACGCACGTAAGAATTCAGATGGCTATCCGGCACGTGATGTACGACTTGCCTCACGGTCCATCCGCCCGGCCGATAAGGCGTCTCGAGTTGAGCGTCAGTTAGCCCCTGCACCGCCGCGCGAAGGTTGGCCGGGGTGCGAGCGACGTCTTCAAGAAACGCCTGCTTCCGTTCTTCCGTGAAAGGTCCGTCGTATCTGAACTTGCCGATGGGATAACGCAGGTCGCTCATGCAATCGCTCCTCGTAGGCCATTTCAGAGATGTTGCCAACGACCGAAGGTTTCACGAATTCTGCATGCGATGACACCGGGCTGTGGTTCTTCATCCGCAAAATCGCACAATCTGAACCATGACCGATTCCATTTCAGTGAATGGTCTCATTTCAATCGTGCTCGCCAAAAGAATCCCGAAAGCCGGAAGCTCGACGGCCGAACCCTATCAGTAAAGTACCACCCCTAGTACGCCCACCACCTCAACCCCATCCCCTCCGGCTTTGAATTTGGATTCCCTGTTCCCGCAACGCGCCACTCGATTGATGCATCCAAGCACTATTCTGCGCTAAACTCTCTCTGCCGTTGAGTTTAGCTTCTCACACCCGAAGCCACGGCTTCGCGGGCACCTCGAGGGGAACTATGCCATCGTCGGTCTGGTCAGGTCACTTAACCTTCGGTCTCATCTCCATGCCCGTGCGCCTCTTCTCCGGCGCGCGCAGCAGCGGCATTTCTTTCAACATGTTGCATCGCACCGACAAGTCGCGCCTTAAACAACAATACGTTTGCCAGGCGGAAAACGTAGTCGTCGACCGCAGCGACATCGTCAAGGGCTATGAGTTCCGCAAAGACGAATACATCGTCATCGAGCCCGACGAGATCAAGAAGATCGAGCCCCAGACCGCCAAAACCATGGAGATCCTCGAATTCGTGAAAGAAAGCGAAGTCGACCCGGTCTACTTCGAGTCTTCCTACTACATGATGCCGGAAGAAGCCGGCCGCCGCCCCTATGCCCTGCTCACCAAAGCGCTGGAAGAAAGCGAATACGTGGCCATCGCCAAGATCACCATGCATAACCGCGAATACACCGTCTTCTTGCGCCCCACCGAAGGCGGTTTGATGCTGCACACCATGTATTACTCCGAAGAAGTGCGCAAGGTCGAAGGCTTCGGCGCGCCCGAAGTAGAACTGAAAGACGCCGAAGTGAAGGTCGCACACCAGTTGATCGAAGCTCTGGCCGCCGACTGGGATCCGGAAAAGTACAAAGACACCTTCCAGGAAAACCTGAAGAAGCTGATCGAAACCAAGCTCGAAGGCGGAGAAGTCGCCGCCGTCGAGACGCCCAAAAAACTGGCCCCGGTCGTCGACCTTATGGCCGCCCTGAAGCAAAGCCTGGCCCAAATGGAAGGCAAGAAAAAACCCGCCGCGACAGTCGAAGAAGCAGAACCCCGCGCCGCCGCAAAGTCGCGCCGCGGCCGCGGATAGAACCACGATCAGCGGTACTGACTACTGAGTACTGAGTACTGAGTACCGGGTACCGAGTACTGACGCCAGCGCCCCGTCCCTAGCGCCCACGCCCAGCAATCGTTACAATAGTCGTTTCTTTCTACAATCGTTTTCGCAACCAGAATTTCTTTCCCGGGGTGCCGATGAGTGTCCGACGTGTGGGCTGGCTGGCCGCAATGGCGCTGGCGATTTTGCTATGGGCTTCGTGTGGGGATATCTACCGCCCAGTCGTGATTCCGGTCAGCACCACTCCTCCCAATCCCGCGAATTTCCACGCTGTATTCGGCATCAGCACCAACGTGATCGCCAATCCCGGCACTGCCCTGCAGATCGACGTTGCCGGCGACACCAACATCGGGGTCGCGGATATGGGGATCAATCCCACTCACGCCGCGGTTCTTCCCAACAATTCCCGGGTATTCGTCGCCAGCGCGGGTAGCGTCAATCCCGACGGCACCCTGAACGTCGGCGGTGTGGACATCGTCACTGGTTTCACTCCCGCGGGGGACAGTTCCACGGCCACAGGGCTGGGTACACCCACGGTTTTTACGCTGCCCAACGTGGGAACTGATCAGGCTTCCGCCATCACCGCCATTTCCGAAGACAACACCGGCCTGGTCACCGTCACACTGAGCGCTCCTCTGGTCAAGGCGCAAGTCGGAGGCACCGTCATCATCTCCGGCGTAGTCGTTACCGCCAACAACCCGAATGCTTACGACGGAAGCTTTACACTAACCTCCGTCAGCGGGACCACGATCCAGTTCGTTGATCCGGTCTTAAACCTGCCGAGCGGCACCAGCGGAACTGCGACCATTCCGATTCCGCTCTCCTGCTCCTACCAGCCAGACTTCCTGGCCACGGCTCAAACGAACGCAGTTTACCTGGCCAACTACGGCACGGAAAACGACCCGAATTGCACCCTCACCAGCACGGATTCGGTCGCCTTGCTCAATCCGGGCGAGAATACGATCTCGACCATTGCATACCTTGGGGCGGACACGCACCCAGTCGCGTTGGCGGAAACTCCCGACGCGCAGAATCTCTACGTAATCAACCAGGGAAGTCCCACGGTTGCCGGCACGATCATGGACCTATCGCCCACCGATTTGTCGACGCTGGCCACGATTACACTTCCCGCCGGCAGCAGCACGCCGGTGTGGGCGGTGTCACGCGTGGATAGCAAGTTCGTATATGTCGTCACTCAGGGTGACGGTCAGTTGCTGACCATCAGCACCACCACCAACACGGTTACGTCAAGTCAATCGCTGGGTGGTCCGGGCGCCAACTTTGTCCTATACGACAAGAGCCGAAACCGGCTGTACGCGACGAATCCCGCGGCCGCCGCCCTCTACGTCTTCGATGCGACCTCGGACGTGCCCACGCTCTTGTCGGCGATCTCCATGACTACGGGGACGAATGCGCCGTGTCCAAACGGGTGCTCCCCGGTGTCCGTCACGGCCATGCCGGATGGTTCCCGCTTCTACGTTGCCAGTTACCAGATCGCGTCGGCATGTCCCGACCCCAGCATCGGGACGTCTGCACAGTGCATCATTCCCAGGCTCACCGTGTATGACGCAGCCAGCATGACCGTCAAGCCCATTCCGGCGTCGACTTCCCTGCTGTCGCCCTCTATTTCGTTGCTGACGCAGCCGCAGTTCGCGGCCACGCAATACGCAGTAGCCCGGACCGCATCCTGCGACCCGGCACCTACCTACGCTCCCGGCACAACCCGCTTTCGCATGTTTACCGCGGCCGCCGTCGACAGCAGCCACGTCTATGTGGCCGTTTGCGACGCCGGTTCGATCGCCGATATCCGGGCAACGACAAGCGGTCTCCCCACCGGAGGCACCAACACCCCGGATCAACTGGTCACCGACGTGCCCGCTCCCTTCAGCGCGGCCACACCACCCCCCGGCGGTGCCCCGCTCCTGCAGAACCCCATCTTCCTTCTAACCGGCCAATAAGCGCCGTCTCATAGGTCTTGAGTGGCATGGCATGGGCCGTTGCGGAAAAACTCTGAAATCAGCACAGGCGGGAAGGGCACGACTTTTAGTCGTGCCTTAAGGGCAGCAGAATCCTTACGACTTTACAGGCCACTGAAAAACTGCCAATTCGCGCGTGACCGGGTAGGGCACGAGTTCTACTCGTGCCATAAGTCGCGCAAAATCAACGTGGGCTTTAGCCCCCGAGGTTTGCTCTATGGCACCCTACCGATTTTTCCGCGGCCCGCTTAGCCGCTGAGAGCCCAGTGGTATCGACCCTGAAAGCGATCTTTATGCCTTGGCGGGAACTTCCTCTTTGACCGTTTCCCTCGCTGCGTAATGCGAATCCACATACTCGTCGAGAATCTCAATAAACTCGGCCACGATTCGGTCGCCCTTCAGCGTCGTGAACAGTCGCCCATCCACATAAACTGGTGCCTTGGGCTCCTCGAACGTTCCCGGCAGTGAGATACCAATGTTGGCGTGCTTCGACTCACCCGGCCCGTTGACCACGCAGCCCATGACCGCTAGCTTCATCTCTTCCACGCCAACGTAGCGACCTTTCCAGGCAGGCATCTGCTCGCGCAGATAAGACTGAATCTGCTCTGCCATCTCCTGGAAGAATGTGCTGGTGGTGCGTCCGCAGCCTGGACACGCCGTCACCTGCGGCGTGAAGCTGCGAATGCCCATCGATTGCAGAATCTGCTGCGCCACCCGCACTTCTTCGGTGCGATCGCCGCCGGGCGCAGGCGTGAGCGAAACCCGGACCGTGTCGCCAATTCCTTCCTGCAGCACCACTCCCATCGCCGCGCTCGATGCCACCACACCCTTCGCCCCCATCCCGGCCTCGGTCAGTCCCAGATGCAGCGGATACTCGCACCGCGCCGCCAGCGCCCGATACACGTCGATCAGATCCTGCACTCCGCTGACCTTGGCGCTCAAAATGATCTGGTCTGCTCGCAGTCCGTATTTCTGGGCCAGATCGGCGGAATTCAGCGCACTCACCACCATCGCTTCCATGGTCACTTCGCGCGCATCCTTGGGCTCGGCAAGCCGCGAATTATCATCCATCGTCTGAGTGAGCAGCGTCTGGTCGAGCGATCCCCAATTCACGCCGATCCGCACTGGCTTCTCATTCTTCACCGCCACTTCAATCATGGTTCGGAAGTTAGAATCGCCCGTGCGTCCAATGCTGGCGTTCCCCGGATTGATCCGGTACTTCGCCAGATCGCGCGCACACTCAGGATATTTGGTCAGCAGAACGTGGCCGTTGTAGTGAAAGTCGCCGATAATCGGCACGCGCACGCCCTGCTTGTCGAGTTGCTCAACGATACGCGGTACGGCCGCAGCTGCGTCATCATTGTTTACCGTGACCCGCACCAGTTCCGACCCGGCTCGGGCCAGCGCCGCCACCTGCTGCACCGTCGCGGGAACATCCGCGGTGTCGGTGTTCGTCATCGATTGCACCACAACCGGTGCATCTGAGCCGACGCGCACTCCTCCGACAACGGCCATAACGGTCTTCCTGCGTTGAATCGTAGCCATGATTTAGTTTAGATCATCTCCGAGCGATGTGAAACTGCGAGCTCGCCGCAAGCTTCAATCAAACAGTTCAGTGTGCGAACCCATTCGGACGAGCTGCAACACATCTGCATCCGGCTTGCGGTAAATCAGCAGCAAGTCGGGCTTCAGATGGCACTCGCGATGATCCCGCCAGTTGCCGGCCAGAGGATGGTCGCGATTCCGCTCGGGCAGTGGTTTGTCCTCTGCCAACAGTAAGACAACATCGGAAATCAGAGCATCGAGATCAGCACGATGACTGCTCCGCTTCTCGCGCTTGAAGTCGCGGCGAAATGCGATCGTACGTTCAATCCTCCGCATTCAGATCGGCCAAGAGATCCGATACGCGGTTGAACGAGGCCAACTTCCCCTTGCGGGCTTCGCGCATCGCCGCTGCGGTTGTGGCGTTAGGCACCATGATTTCAAAAGGAAGCGCCTTTTCCGCAGCCACGCGCGTCAGCAAAACCCGCACCGCATCCGACACTGACAGGCCCATGGCCGACAAAGTCTTAGAGGCTTTCGCTTTGATGCGCTTATCGACCCGAACGTGAACCATCTCTGTCGCAGACATAGAACCACCTGTTGAGATACATTGTATCTCAACAGGTGACGTACCGTCAAAATCAGGTCCAGCCGCGCTTCTACCGCGCCGTAATGTTCCGCGCCTCCGAGTAACTCTTTCCATTGGCATCAAACGCCTTCACCACGACGTAGTGCGGTCGAATGCGCCTACGCCGGCTGCGCTGTTTTCGGATTTTGAAATCTGCCATCGCCTCTACCCAGCAAGACCGACATGCGGAAAGGTTGGTCAGGTCTCCACTGCAGGCGTCGGGGGGACATGCACGGCCTCGCCGATTGCCCAGGTGGGCCGGGCGGATTGGGGCGAACCGCGCCTGGTTTTTAGGTGAAGTATTTCCGGTCGGGTATTTCAGGTTAGGTATTTCAGGTGAGACTAAGCGAGTCAGCGCACGCGTAATAGCAAATCTTGCGCCCATCGTCTGGCATGCTGCGCTCCTCGATCATCACGGCGTCGCCAGCAACTGCAAATACTCCCGGTAGATGCAATCCGTCTTTGTAAAGCTTGTAGCGTCTGAACTTGAGTTTTGGCCGCAATTCCAACGAGCGCTCAATGCAGGAGTTGAGTGTGCCTGGGTACGTTCGAACTCTATATCGCTCGAACTTGACTAATATCTTCACACCGAACCATTCTGCCGGAACAAGGTCGGGGAAACGCACTTTATCGGCAGGGTTTTTCATCCGCGAGCCCCTCATAGGCCCGTTGCAAAATACAACTGAAGGAAGGAAAGGTCTTTGACCGGGAGCACACTTTGTGTCTTTTTTGCGGAGCATCCCTGCAGTTCCCTGCCCCGCAGCCGCCCAGGGGCCCGTTTGCCGGGATAGCCGAGCAATCCGCCGCCCCGTGAGTGCCTTCGGTGCAGACGCACGCCAACAGTGAAGAATGGTTGAGTTAGTGTGGTGCCCCGTTAGTTCGTGTCAAAAGTCTGCGAGCTTTGAAGGGGGCGCGGCTTCAGTGGTGCGTGAGAACTATAGTTTGGGACTGACGGTGGAACCGAATCCCACCAGAATCCAGCCGCGGAGCGGCGGCATAATTTAGCCCAGGGCGTAAGCCCTGGGTAAAGTGGGAAGTCAGTCAAAGTCCCGTAGGGACGACAGAAGTTCTCACGCACGCACTTCTAGCCGTGTCGCCCCCCTGAGGGAACGACATTTCGAGTGATCTAAGCTGCCCTCGTTGATCGAATTTCTGACTCAGGACACTAGACAGTCTTAGTCCCTCTGGGGATTGGAGCCGCCGGCGCGAGCCACTACACTCCGAACATGAGTGGACTCTTTGTTCTCGCAATTATCGTATTGGCGATATGGGCTGGTAGTGTCGTGACCAAAACAGACCAATGAGCGCAGGGATGGATTTTGCCTGGGCGATGGATAGCTCTGCCGGACTTACTGGATCAGCTTGCGCTTCACTTCCGCGATCTGAGAATCGGCGTCTTCGATCAGGGAGTCTAGCATCTCCCTGCCCAGGCCCTTGCCGACATATTTCCGTATTTGCTTCATTCCCAGCAAGGTCGCTTCCATCTTCTTCAGGCATTCCAGCAGCGTTGTGAAGGCATCCAAGCGATCCGCCATGTTGCTCCTAAGGTCCTGTAACTGAGGTTCGTGAGATAAGTCAAAGAGCTTTGAAAGGGCGCGGCTTCGAGCCGCGCCGAAAGCGCAACGTTGATAATTCGGGCTTTCGCCCCTGAGGGCGCTTGTCGTGGTTCCAGGAAAGAATCTTGCAATTATTCGATGAACCTCTGTTACAGGACACCCGGGCCGCCCGCCTAAACCTGCGCCTGTTTTGCCCTCGAAAGACTGCGGTCCCGATCGGTCTGCAGAACCTTTGCCCATGTGCGCAGGAGGGTCATCTCGACGGCCTCGAGACGCTCCTTCCTGGGCGGTTCCTGGCGTAACTCTTCAAGGCGCTTTTGCATGTCGAACCCGCGACACCTCCACAAGGGGTTACAGTGCTCACAACCCGGCCGGTGCAGTTTCGCGATGGACAACACGTGGCAGAACCAACTTCTGAACTTCATTCTCGCCTCCCTGTCTGCCATGGGGTAAATATGTCGGAAAGTCACGCTTGCGGCCTACACCTGCCGCAGTAGTACGGGCAGGCCGGATAGAACGTCACGCTGGCGCGTCATGTTACCTTCACAGCTCCCACTCGTCTGTACCCTCGTGGCTTCGCGTCTGTCCGGTGACGCACACACGCGACGCTGTTCACGCTCGCCCCTGCCAATGATTGTGGCGACCAGGCACGATTCGTTCCGACCAATGGAGTCGCGAATGCTCCCGGACTGCCATCGAGCATCTATTTATCCGCGTGCCAGCTAACGAGTAGCAAAAGTCGTCCCGATGGTCGATGTCTTTGCGGCGCACAGTGAGGAAGTATTCCAGGTCCCAGAGTTGCCGAGTACTTGGGACGATAGTTTGAGCGCATCAGGTCCGCAACAGCCTGGGCTGTAAGCAACCGTATGCATCGCTCCTCCGGCTTCGCGGCAAGGGTTCTTCGCTTTTTCCACAGCCCTCCACCAACAAAATCGTCATTCCTGTGACGAACAACCTTGACTGAGGATGTGGAAAGCGCAGACTCGAATCGTGAGCGAAAACACCCAGCCATTCGCCTGCCGAGCAATTTGCCCACTTCGGCGAGGATTCTGCGCTAACTCCTTATTCCGGAATATCTTGCCTGCAAGTCCATGTGGCTCAATATTTTGGCGATTACAATCGATATCGGACGAGGATAACTACAATCAAACCTTAGATTTACAGAGATCGATACAAAAAAGTGTGCGATACATATCTCCTCTCCATTTCAGAATTCGGATTCTGTAACAGATTGCTCTCGCTTGGCCTAAGTGGAATCATCAGGTCTATCATTACGTGCGGAATATAAGAACGAACGGATCCGCACCAGGTTCAGGTTAAAGACGGGGTTGTACCGCGCCGCTTCGATCCCTCACGATAGTTTGTCCGAAATGGAGGCGTTTCAATGAACCACCGTATCAAAGCAACCACACCCGGCAAGAAGCCAGTCGCCATCAAGCGCGACGCGCCGGTTGCGCCGCAATGGCCCAGCTACCAGGGCACCTCTCAATTCGTAGGAACCAGTCCCAGCGGCCGGGTCACCGTGTACGTGGACCCCTCGCTCGGGGCGCCCGCTCTGCAGAATGCTCAGGATCTGGTGAACGACGCCGATCGCGTTGCCACCGCCAACGATGGGATCTTCGGCACCACCGGAGGTCCGGTCAGCGTCATCGTTTTCGCTCTCGACGGCGCCACCGACGGCACTGGCGGAGCCGATCACATGGGCTGCGATTACGTCAACGGCGCCGCCATCGAAGTCGACGCTTCGTTCGGCAACTCGATGCGCGTCTCCGCCCTGTTTGAGGCCGAACTCAGTGAGTGTTCGATGAACGGAAACCTGTGTGGCGAGAGTACCGGCGAAGCCCTCTCCCGCTGGTGCGCGATGGTCGTCGGCAACAATGCTCTCTCCGACTTTGCCACGGCGCCGACCTGGGTGCAGGATGGCATGGCGGACTGGGTCGATCAAACCGAAAACACCGACCAGGACGCCGACAGCATCGGCTGCGGAATGGCGTTTATTTCCTGGCTGATCAGCCAGGGCCACACCCTTGAGCAGATCGCCCCGACCATGGTGAAGCTGGGTGACTCCGGAACCTTGGCTCAACTCTACGCCAACCTGACCTCCGACTCGGCCTCGAATGCCTGGACAAACTTTCAGAACGCAATCCAGAGCCTGCCGAACGGCGTCACCGGCGACGATCCCTTCGGCGGATTGGCTCAACCCACGCAGATGTCGCATCTCTCTCCCCAAACGGCAGAATTGATAGGGAGGGTGTTCGCGGCCATCATCGCCGACATTACTGCAGGACGGCAGCCGGAGCATATTGCGGCCAGCGTCCGCGCTGCCATGCTCCCGGCTGTCAGACACAAGATAGCAGCGGTCTGCGCGCCAGGATCGAAGCGACTGCTTCCTCCGAACAAAACGCGCCGCTCCAGCAGGACCGCATAAACGACAAAAGCCGGCGGCTGAGAATCAGCCGCCGGCAGTGTTTGAATGCCAAAGCTCTAAGGCAGTCGGTCCGCGAGCCCTGGAATGGTCTTCATCAGGTCGTTGTAAATGACCATCACCGCGAACAGCACCAGAAAGACGAACGCTGCCTGATATACGCGTTCCTTGATGTTCATGCTGATATCGCGGCGCATCAGGCCCTCAATCAGCAAGAACAAAATCACGCCCCCGTCGAGGATGGGAATTGGCAGCAGGTTGAAGATGCCGAGATTCAGGCTGATCCCGGCAGTCAGTTCCATCAGCGGAGTCCAGCCTTTTTGCTGTGCGGCGTAGCCGGCGTCCTGCGCAATCCCGATCGGGCCAGAAATCGCCTTGGGCGAGATCTTGCCCTGCACCATCTTCTTGGCCAGTTCCAGAATCAGTAAGGAGTATTTCTTATTCTGATCCAGCGACAAGCTGAGCGCCGCCGGGAACGGCAGCTTCGTCACCTTCGTCACGCCTTTGTTCCTGAATCCCAGCCTGTATCTCTGCTCTTTCGGATCTTCGGTTGGCGACAACACCGGCCGCAAGTGAAAGGTCAGACTCTGGTCGCCTCGAGCCACCGTGATATCGACTGGCTGATCCTTGGTTTGCTGCAAGCTCTCGATCATGTATTCGATTGAGGGGACCGGCTGCCCGTTCATGGCGACAATCCTGTCGTCCTCTTTCAAGCCTGCTTTGGCCGCAGGCAGCCCGGGGTCGGTGCGACCGATTACGACCGGCTGCTCTGGATACCAACCGGCGGATCCCACCTCGGATGACGTTACCGCTTTGGGTGTAACAATCTTCTCGAAAATCTTGTCGCCGCGCTGGATCGTAACCGCCAAAGGTTGGTTGGGGCTGAGCCACTCGCGCGGCTGCAGTTGTTCCCAGGTGGGATTGTTAATGCCATCGACCTTGACGATCCGGTCGCCGGCTTGGATCCCGGCGCGGGCTGCCGGTGAATCCTTCCGCACACCTTGCACCACCGCCGGCTTGTCCAAGTAGACGGGATACTCGTAGTGCACCATGTAAACGGTGGTGAGCAGGACGATCGCCAGGAGGATGTTCATGACCGGCCCCGCCACCGCGATCAGAAACCTGTGCCAGCGCGAGTGGTTCAAAAATTCCCGCGGATCGTCGGTCCGGGCGTCCATCGGGTTCTCGCCGCTCATCTTGACGTAGCCGCCCAGCGGAATCGCCGCGATGCGGTAGTCGGTCTCGCCCTTGCGGAAGCCGATCAATCGCTTGCCAAAGCCAATGGAGAAGACCTCAACCCGCACGCCCAGCCACTTGGCTACCGCATAGTGGCCGAACTCATGGATCAGGATCATGAAGCCCAGCACAGCCACTACTGCTACGATTGAGGTCAGGAAGTCAGACATAATCGAGGTACGTACTCTCCACTTGGTTAGATTCCAAAACTAAGCGAAAGATGTTGCGCGGGGCCCTTCCGATTTCTTTAATTCCCCTACCCGTAGCTTCGCCGATCTCCGAGCCTCAGCATCGGCTTCAAGCACCTGTCCAATTGATTGCGGCTTGGCAGAACTTGTAGCCACCAGAACATCTTCAATGATCCTGGGAATCTCGTCAAAGCGTATGCTGCCTTCCAGAAACGCCGCCACCGCGACTTCATCGGCAGCATTGAGGGCCACTGTCTTGGCGCCGCCCGCTTCCGCTGCCTCATAGGCCAAGCGCAGACAAGGGAATTTTTTCAGGTCTGGTGGACAGAAGTCCAGATGACGCAGGTCACTGACCCTGAAGCGCATGTCGGATTCGATGCGCTCCGGATAAGTCAGGGCGTAAAGGATCGGCAACCGCATATCCGTCACTGAGAACTGAGCAAGTATGCTGCCATCTACAAACTCGACCATGGAGTGGATTGTGGACTGAGGGTGGACAATTACTTCCACTTTTGCGGGCGGCATGTGAAATAGTCTGCACGCTTCGATGACCTCAAATCCCTTGTTCATCAGCGTGGCCGAGTCGATGGTGATCCGTCGCCCCATCTTCCACGTGGGATGATTGAGCGCCTGCTCGACCGTGATCGCCGCGAATTCCGAGCGCGGTGTGTTGAGGAACGGACCGCCGGAAGCGGTCAGCCAGATGCGCGCGACCTCATCCATCCGCCCGCCGCGCAGGCATTGATGGACGGCGTTGTGCTCGCTGTCGATGGGCAGCAGCGGCTTGCCTTGCTTGCGGGCCTCGGCTGTGATCAACTCACCTGCCGCGACCAGACATTCCTTGTTGGCGAGGCCCAGAATCTTGCCGGCCCGCACGGCCTCGTACGTGGCCTCGAGCCCGGCGACGCCCACGATCGCGCTGACGACAAAGTCAACTTCGGAGTGGGTGGCAACGCGAACCGAACCCGCCGCGCCATGAACGACCTCGATTTCACCCAGACCTTCCTTCTTCAGGCGCGAACGCAGCGCGTCGGCGTCCGCTTCGATTGCCAGCGAAACAACCCGCGGCCGCCAGCGCTGCGCCTGCTCAAACGCTGCTTCGAGATTGCCGCCGGCCGCGAGCGCCACAATCTGAAAGCGGTCGGGATAAGACTCCGCCACGCTGAGCGTGCTGCGCCCGATGGAGCCGGTGGAACCCAGAATGGCGATGCGCTTCATGAAGAGGAGAGAACTGTCGGCGTGAAGCTTCGACGCAAGCTCTTATTCTACGATGGTTCTGCCTTTGGTGGGCGAAACTTGAGAGGCCGCCAGCGACCACCTCCCTCGGACAGAGCAACAACTTCCGCTCGACGGGTAGCGTCTTAAACACTGTGTTACTGCTCAAGCCAATGCAATGGATGCGGTGAGGGGCAAAACGAGGAATGGACTTTCCTTCCCTTCCTGAATTTTTGCGGAAGTGAGTTTCAATGCAGAACCGGGTCGTTCTACTAGTATCGCGTAACCAACTTGCATCAGGCCGCTATTGGCTTTGAGCCATGCCTTGTCAGCCTCATATCCTATGCGATCATCGAGTTTCCATTCGGCTACTGCAAATGGCCGGTCGCCGCACCATTTGGTTGCGACTCGCTGGTCTCCATTCTTCTCCCATTCGCCGACGGCCTTCTCGTCTCGCCAATAACTATCTAGGCGACGCGCCCAGATCACCAAATCCTTGCGGCCTCGTGGCTTGCTGCGCGGCTCGATCTGCGGTACACGGCCCTCGATGTCGAGAACCGCTGAATCCAAGCTCTCGCGCTGGCATACCGGAACTAAATGCCCAAAGGCAAAAAGACTGACAATCTCATTTTCGCGCTTATACCAAGAAGCCGTGATCAATTCCCTATACAGCGAGCTAAGCGTCTCCTGAATGATTTCATCCAACACGAAAGGGTCTCTCAGGATTCCTGCCGTTGTCATTTCTCTCTCACCCTTGTCGGCATCTTTTCCCGGCACGGCCTTAGAGCCTCGATTACGTCAATGCCAACTTCCTCTCGCCCCTTGCGAATGATACTCTCCGGAATCGGCAATGAGTCATACCAGCCTTTCAATTTTTGTCCGTTGCCTCGCGGGGCTAACGGATCACGTATGGAGCATTGCCGAGCTACTTTTCCAGCAACACGCGATTTAAGACATCACCCGCTCGACGGCTCTGGTTGTTTCAAGTACTATTTCATAGAACCTAACGTCTACGCGCGCTCCAAGCCCGCGTTCCCCTCCTCGCTCATAGAACCCCTCTGGTAGTCCTCGAAAAAACAAGAATCGAAAGAGAGGAGACAGCAGCGTGGATAACGATGACCTACGAGATTGGTATTTGGCCCTGACAGACTCCAACAAGCTGATTTTTCTCGCCCTGGTTTCGAGCCATCTTACGATTCATGGCCGTGAATTTGGGCTTCATCCACCTTCAGAGCAGCAAAGCAGGGGCTTCAAAGGACTGAACGAGCTGCAACATCAAATAAGTGGTCACATCGTTGGACTTGGATCGGATTGCGACCGCTACTCTGACGAGGCCTTGTGGCAAATACTTGCTGAGACGGCGGCAGCGTACGGTCTGGGTCCCCATCTCAGAGACTCGCTTAAGTTTGCAAGATCCAGGTACCGTTGGAATAAATCGACATAGGATCACTTGGCAAGTTATTGCATCAGGCGCCAAGCCGCGTAATACCAAAGCACCGGAGTCGCGAAGAGCAGGGCGTCGATGCGGTCGAGCATGCCGCCGTGGCCAGGAAGAATTGCGCCTGAGTCCTTGACTCCCGCGCCCCGTTTGATCAGCGACTCGACCAGATCACCAAGCTGTGCCGCCACGTTCAATACGATCGTGAGCAGGATGACCGGCCCCATCTCGGGCTGCTCCAGCCCAAACATCCCGTCACGGCGCTGGATCAGTCCCCAGCGAAGCAGTGTTGAACTCACGGGCAGCGCGTAGTGGAACAGCAGCCATCCCACGCCGACGCTCGCGACCAGCGAAGCCACCGCACCCTCCCATGTTTTCTTCGGGCTGATGCGGGGAGACATCAGATGGCGTCCAATCGATTTGCCAACGAAGTACGCGAAGATGTCCCCGGCCCACACCACCAGGAGTAAGTACAGCAGATAAAACGCGCCCGCCCACTGCTGCCGAAGTTGCACCAGCATTCCCATTGGCAGGGCGATGTAGGTAAAAGCAAAAACTGACGCCGCCGCCGAGGGATATCCCGTAGATAGATCTTCATTGCGCATGGCGCGAGTTAAAAAGATGAACGGCACAATCGCCGCTGCAAATGCCAGTACGATCAGGAACTTCCCGGTCGAAAGCAGCGGTGTCTGGCCCCCGGCGCTGATGGCCAGAGTGAAGAAGAACAATCCCGCGAATAGGTAAGTGGGCCAGTTCATTGGCCGCACGCCGTAGGATTCCGTCAACTTCAGGAATTCATGAATGGCCAGCAGGGCGACGATCGCCGCCACCATGGCCAGCACCCAGACTGGCGCCCGCAGAGTCAGCACCAGTACAATCGGGATCAAGACGACCGCAGTCGCGATGCGTTTTAGCAAGGGAAGTTGTTGGCGGCTTCAGAGGTTAGGGCTCGCCACGCCGCTATGATCTTGGCACGAATCGCCGATTTTCTCCACCGAGGGCTCCCGAGTTTGCGAAGGGGGGTTCACCCGCCTCCGGCACTACGACTTACGCATATCCGTGATGTGCCACAGAACCCCGGTAGGATCACTCAGGTAAAGCACTCGAATTCCCCACGGCTGCATCGCCGGGGGTTTGCACATAATGCCGGGATACTTCTTCGTGAACTCCTGGCGCTGGATGTGCTCCCACCAAGCGTCCGCATCCTCGACGGCCAGGCTCATCATGAAATTTCCCGCATGCTCTGCCACATAGAAGGTCTGCAGCAGGAACCGGAACGCGCCGATCTGAAGCTCTGCAATCTGCTCGTTGCTCCAATTGATGGTGAATCCGAGATCGGTATAAAACTTCTTGGAGAGTTCGGCGTCTTTGGTGGGCACGAACGTCTTGAGATCGGTCACGGGACTCGCAGGCATTGGCTTTTCCTAGGGCGAAATGTTGAGAGACTCGCCAAAATTCTACCGCAGCCGTGAGCAGGCTATTTACGCCGCCCTCTACCTTGGTCGACCAAAGAACAAGACGTAGCCGTAAGGGTCGCAAATCTCGAAGCCGCGAAGACCGTCGTGGGTATCCTTAAGGGGTACGCTGAAGGCTGCTCCGCCATCGGAAAATCGCTCGGCAAATTCGGCGGCGAGCGCGTCCGGGTCTGGTGAATAGACGAAGGCATCCCACGGCATGGAGGGATTACGCTTTGGGTTGGGCAGCGGCGCCGTGTCTTTATCGGACTTGACGAAGATCTGCGCTCCGTCGCGGCCGACGATGGCGAAAAAAGGGTTTCGATCCGGCTGCTGGAATCTGGTCTCAAAGCCAAGCTTGTCGCGGTAAAAAGCGATGGTTTGATCGACGTTGCTGACGATGAAGAACGGTGAAATTGCCTGCGTCGTTGGTCGTGTCATAAGCGTGGAGCCATCGGCACTGGTTTATTACGATTGACCGGTCGGAACGAAGCAGAACTCATCTACTCATCTCGCGGGGGCCGACAGCAGCGAATCCGGGTGATGAGATCGTCAGCATTTTACGCCAAGGCGCGATGGGTGACGTTTCTTAACGGGCGTTTACGCTCAAAACTCCGGGGGCGTGGGCGGCACAGAATCTAGCCCCGGGTCCTCTGTGGCTATTTGTTTTGCCCGCGGTGCGCCAAGGCTGGCTCTAACTCGGCGTGGCCTTTCGAGTCCGAATGATTCAGACCGCCGTAGCGGCGCTCGCGCTTCTGATATTCCGCAATGCCTTCGAGCAGATGCACGCCGCGAAAATCGGGCCACAGGGTCGCGGTCACGTAGATTTCGGCATAAGCCAGCTGCCACAGCAGGAAATTGCTGAGCCGCATCTCGCCCGAGGTGCGCACCACCAGGTCCGGGTCAGGCAGATCGCGCGTATACAAATGCTGGGCCACCGTGTCTTCATCGATCTGGAGATGGTCGAGCCCACCATTTTGCAAAGCCGCATTCACGATGGAGCGGAACGCGTCCACTAGTTCGGAGCGCGCGCTGTAATTGAGCGCCAGCGTCAGCACCATGCCGGTGTTGCGCGCCGTGGCGTCGCTCGCCCAGGCCATGCGTTCCTGTACGTCTGCCGGCAGTTCGTGCCGCCTCCCGATGTATTCGAGCCGGATATTGTTCTTGTTCAGCGTTGGGACTTCCGCCTTCAGATAGCGGCTCAAGAGCCGCATCAGGAAACCGACTTCGCTGGCGGGACGCTTCTTCCAGTTCTCTTCTGAGAATGCATAAAGGGTGAGCGCGGGGATGTGAATGCGCGCCGCGGTCTCGACGGTCGAGCGCACGGCGGCGACTCCGGCGCGATGTCCGGCCACGCGCGGCAGGTGGCGGCGTTTGGCCCAGCGCCCGTTGCCGTCCATGATGATGGCGATGTGTCTTGGGAGCCGCGCTGGATCCAGCCGCCGGTAGACTTCCGTTTCCTTGCGGTCGAGCCCGGAGGGCACTTTGTCGTACAAAGTAGTTCCCACGACATGAGGCTACCACAGGGGGGAAGGGGATGCAATGACGAGAATGCCAAGAGAAAGGGCGTGCCGTTTAGCACGCCCTTCCCGCCTCTGTCGTTCACTTCGTTTACAGCAACTCGTTCCCAACTGGGGAGACGTTGCATTCAGCGTCTCTCATGGCCTTAGCGATGGCCGCCACCAGAGTGGCCACCACCTCCACCGGTGTGGCCACCTCCGCCACCGCCGCCCGAATGGCCGCCACCTCCGCCACCATAGGAGTGCCCGCCTCCGCCGCTGGGTGCATGACCACCACCTCCGTATCCACCACCCCCGTATCCGCCGCGTGAACCGCCATAGCTCGGAGCCGCGCTACGACCACCGTATCCGCCGTAGCCACCACCATAGCTCGGACGCGAGTACCCGCCGTAGGACGGACCGTGCACGATCGGCTGCCGCATATCGAGCTGCGGACGCGAATAGGATCCACGCCCGTAGCTGCCCGAGGGATAACCATACCCCCGCGACCCCATCGAACTAGGCGCCGTGCGGCTCCAATAGCTCCCACTGCTACCGCGCTGCGAGTAGGCGCCGGTGCTGCCGCGAGACGCCTGGTTGCTGCCAGTTGGCGGCGTAAACGGCCGGAAGCCGCCGCGCCCTGCCGAGGGCGCAGACTGACTCGGGCCATGTTGCGGCGCGGCATTCGCGGAACCGGAAGGCCGCGAATTGCTGGGCGGAGTGAACGGGCGGAAGCCGCCACGGTTTCCACCTTGCATCGTGGAGGATGTACCATTCGCGCTTCGGTTGCCGAAATTGTTCGTCTGCCGGTTGGAAAGCGTTCCGGCGCTCGGCCGCTGCATTGTGCCGCGCGTGGCAACGGACCTAGCCGTCATGCGTCCGCCACCAGCCGAGAATCCGTTCACATGGCTTTGCTGCATGGTCTGCTGCAAGTGCGCCGTCTCCTGCCGGAACGATGCCGGACGCGCCACGTTGTTGTGTACCGATCCAAAGAAGCGCTCCGAGCCGCCGTTCCGTATGGTGGACGGCGCTGCGGCGCGCCCACTGGCCGACAGACTCGCGCGCGATGGAACCACAGGCAAATTGCCCGCCATCATGCGCGCTCCATTCAACTGCTGGCGCGTCACCGGGGACGCTGCGACCCTGCCTGCGCCGAAGCGGCCAGCGCCCACAGTCGACATGGCGCGCGAGATGTGAACGTTCTGAATGTTGTGGATGTTTGAGAACCGGTTCCCACCGTGCAGCGGAGCGAATCCGCCGTAGCGGCCCCAATTGCGTCCGTTGAAGCCGTTAAATACGCCAAACCGGCCCCGGTATCCGCCCCACCACGGATGGAACCAGTCACAAGGTCCGATCGGGAGCCAGCCGAAGCCGCCCCAACCGCCCCAGCCAAAACCAAAGCCCCAGCCGCCGCCCCATCCCCAGAACGATACGTACGCCGGCGCCCAGAACGGGTTGTAGCCGGCATAGATCGGACCCGGCCACCACGCCCACGAATTGCCATACCAGAACCAGCGCCCGTAGTGATATGGCGCCCAGCCCCAGGGCTCATAGCCTACCCAGGTCCAACCGTAGTCGGGCTCCCAGGTCCAGTTGCCATCGCGATAAGGAGCCCAGCCATCGGGCTCATTCGGAACCCATACATCGCCATAGTCGGGCACGTTGCGCCACTGGCCGTAGGCATCCAAGTCCTGCGCGCCGGTGTAGCGGCGATTGGTGTGATGCCACGACTGGGCGTTCTGGATCAGGTGCTCGCGGTCGGCAACCCAGCGATCCCAGTCGTCGGGATCCGGAGCTTGCGAAATCTTGTACTGCGCTGAGTTAGCGTCGCCGCGAATCGTGGCCATCTCTCCGCTGTGCACTTCGGTGCTGCCCTGCGGCGTCGCAATCTGTGCTTCGCCCTTGCGCACGATCACCAGCGTGTCGCCATCGGGCCGCACTTCGATGCGAAACACGCCATCATGATGTGCCGGATGTACCGACACGTTCGGAGTATCGATCTCGGGCTCCGCCTCGCTGTCTTTCGAAACGGTGTAGGTGGCAAGGCCCTGCCCCAATTGGATTTGGATATCTTTGTGGGTGAAGGTCGCGAGGTTGGCCTTCGAGTTCGCACCTAGACGGAAAATATTGGCGAAATCGAGCTGCAGTTCCGCGCGGGAGTTGTCGCCGGTGGAAACCTTGTCGCCGCCCATGACGGGCTGGTTCAACGTTGCCGCAGACCAGTCGCCTGAGTCACCCCGCTGCGTCGAGACGTCGCCGTGAATCATGCTGATGCGCGCCACTCCGAGGTCGCTCTTCGCCGGCGCCTCGCCCGATGGACCTCCAGGCTGCGCCTCGGTAGGCTGAGAGTCGGGGGACTGAGCGTCATTGGACCCAGCCGGAATGTCGCTGGATTGGACGTTCGGCTGCTGCTGTCCGACTTCCATCGGAGCGCTCGGCTGCTCGGATGGTCCCGTACCTTCCTCGGTCGTTTGCGCCATGGCGCTGATAGAGAATGCGCCCGCCACGGCCAACGTTAGAATTGCGAAAGCGGTAAAGAGTCCGTTTTTCATAAACCACCTCTTCCCACCACCGAACCTAAAGCTATGAACCCGCATTTTGAGGAATGTCTCCGCTTAGGGGAAAAGCACGTACCGCGCCAAAGGGGCAGGACGCAATGGTCGATAACCCGTTTGTTTTCAATGCGGATTTATGCAAATTTGACGAACTGGAGAGTGAAACCGGCGGACTTGGCCGACCTCAGCCAAGGGTGGTGGTATTCGGCCAGTTTCAGTTAATAACTAGACTAGTCCGTGGGTGGGAAACGAAAAAGTGTCTCGCCCTTCGCGGACAACACAATGGCCTTGTTGGCGCCATAGTCGGCGACAGCGACTCGGCTGCCGGAGATGAGAGTCATGCCATAAGGAGATTCCAGAGCGTTGGTCGCAAAACCGAGCAGGACAGGATTAGCGGCTCGTGTGTCGATGATGAAGACTCCCCCCCGTCCGGGATCGGCGACGAATAGCCGGTTGGACTGGGCATCAAAGGCAAGAGCAGTCGGCGCACTCAGCCCGGACACCAGTACTTTCGAGTTCTTGCTGGGGATCGAATACTGATACACCTTGCCGCTGGCAACATCAGCGACAAAGATCTGCTTTCGCGCCTCGTCATAGCCCACTGGTCCTAGCTTGGTGGCTTCTTCAATGTGGGCCAGGAATATGGGCTCGGCTTTCCCTAAATCCAACTGGTAAAGTTCATTGGAGTCAGAGGTGGCGACGTAAGCCGTTTGAGTGTTTGGGCTGAAATCGATCCCGGAACAAATGTTACGAAAGTTCCAGGTTTGCCGCACGTGGCCATCAAGCGAAAAATCTATCACTACTCCGCGGCCTGCCTGCGTGCCGGCGATCAGCAACGAATCTTGGCCTCCCACCGTCGCGAAAGCCATATCGGCAGCGGTGAGTTCCTTCGGTAGAGAGACCTTGCCATATTCCTGAAGACTATTTTGGCTGACGTGAAAATCATGAAGAGTTCCGGAAGCGTCGAGAACGAAAAGGTCGGAACCGGGACCGTTGCTGTCCATCATGACCGGCCGCTCCAGCTTAGCGTGATCTTGAGCGGCTGTTAGCTGTAGTGATAACGCGATTGCGAACGCGATAGGACCGAACGTCCGGAGATTCCGAAAATATTGAAAAGTTGTCATGCTGCCTTGCCGAACAACTCCTTCATCCATGACACCACCGCCGGTCCTCCACTCACCAGCATCGCCAGAATGAATGCCGGAAATAGTTGCCGCGGATCAATATCGAGGCCAAAAAGAACCAGCTTTGAGCTTCCGTAAGCGGTGAGCATGACACCAACGAACTCGGCAATAATCCCAAATACAAGGGCACTCGAAATTGCATGTACAGAACGCTCGCCATCCTTGCCCAATTTGCCTGTGAGCAGATACTTTGCCGCCAGCCCCAAGGCGATGCCTCCGCATAACGCCATCGCGAGTCCGAAAAGACCAGGGCCAAAGCGAACTTGCGCCAGCAGCGTTTGCTTCTTGTCGGCTCCCCCCGGAACTGTGTGATAAGTCACCGTCATCGAGAGCGTGTCGTGCGGGATGTCCGTCTTGACGACGATCGCTCCCTGCAGCAGTGCCGGGATAGAGTTGGGAGACAGGTCGATGGGAAGACTTGCAGCAGTTCCGGGATCAATCTGTAATGGAGACTTCTCGTTCACCGGCGATGCCACTCGTGTCCAGCACTTTGGACAGCCTTCACCGACTGACACGTCGGTCACAGACACCGGCAGGGTGTCGGCAACATTGCTCAAGCGGATTTGAAGGGGAGTTGTGCCAGAAACGCTGACATACGCCGGTTCGTTCTGCTTTTCTGCGACGAGCAGGTCGGTTTTGGTTGCGTTGTAAACCGGCATTATGATCCCGCCGACGGCGTTACTGGTCCCATTTTTCACATGAAAAGAAACTCGGACAGGCGCATCACGGAACGACCCTGTGGGATTTCCAGTTACTTGGAATTTGAGCGCGCCGTGTCCCGCCTCCTTAGCGCTTGCCAGAAACACCGCGAAGGTGAAAGCGTTGAAGCGAACTTGCTGGATGCTGTCCACATCCAGGAAGAGACGATATGTTTGATCGTCGGTCTGACCTAATAGGAATCGTGGGGCCGGAAAGTCGAAGCGGCTATCGGGTCCAAGAAGCAGGGTTGAGAAGCTTACAACTCCTTCCTGCCTGACGTTCACGGAATCCATTGTGAACTGGAGACCCGCTCCCTGCCCAAATGCAAGCGCGGAGAGAACAGTAAGAACGACAGTGCCGCAAATGGTGCGTACGCGGGGATGGAATAGGAATCGTGAAGCGGCACGATCTCTTGGCGACATGATCGAGGACCACGTGGGCCGATTGGCTGACCCCAGCGGTCGATATTGTGCACTGCTTCGTCGTGGGAGACAAGCTATTTCTCGGTTTGCCGCGGAGCACTGCGGGAACTCACTCTTTCTCCCCTTCGTCCGCAATCCCGATTTTCGACAGCCGGTAGCGCAGCGCGTTGCGCGAAAGGCCCAGCAGGCGGGCGGCCTGGCTCTTGTTGCCATTGGCGCGGCGCAGGGCTTCCTGCACCATTTCGTCCTCCCACCGTTCCAAGGTCATGCCATCAGGAAGAAATCCGCTCGCGCCGTTTGCTGTTTTTGCCGGACGAGTATCCAAGTGAATGTCTGCCACGTCGAGCACACTGCCTTTCGCCAGCGCGCAGGCTCGTTCCACAATGTTCTGCAGTTCGCGCACGTTTCCTGGCCAATGATAGTTCACCAGGATCTGCATCGCCTCGGGCGTGATTCCTTCAACGCCCTTGCCGGAATCTCCGGCAAAGCGCGTGATGAAAAGATTCACCAGGTCGGGAATGTCTTCGCGGCGCTCGCGCAGCGGCGCGATGTCGATGGGCACAACATTGAGCCGATAATAAAGATCTTCGCGGAATGTGCCCAGCTCGAGCGCTTCCCGCAGATCGCGATTGGTCGCGGCGATGAGCCGCACGTCGACTTTGATGGTGCGCGTTCCTCCCAGGCGCTCGAATTCACGCTCCTGCAACACGCGCAGTAGTTTCACCTGCGTCACCGGAGGAACGTCGCCGATTTCGTCGAGGAACAGCGTGCCTTTGTCGGCCAGTTCGAACTTGCCCGGCTTGCTCGCGGCCGCGCCCGTGAACGCCCCTTTTTCGTAGCCGAACAACTCGCTCTCCAGCAAATTTTCCGGGATCGCTGTGCTATTGATTTTGAGGAACGGGCCCCGCGCTCGCCGCGACTTCTCATGAATCGCGCGCGCAATCAGGTCCTTGCCTACGCCGCTTTCGCCGCCTAGCAGCACCGTCGAGTTGGTTGGGGCAACGCGCTCGACCGTGGCCAGCACTTCCTGCATTTTTGCGCTGCGCGCTACCACGTTCGGATGTGAATATCGCTTGCCTAGCGCCTCGCGCAGTGACCGGTTTTCTTCCCGCAGATCTCGGACGTCCAGTTCTTTGTGAATGACCAGCCGCATCTCGGCCAGCGAAAACGGTTTCAGTACGTAGTCGCTGGCGCCAGCTTTCATGGCCTCGACGGCGGTCTCGACGGAGCCGAATGCCGTCATCACGACAACGGGTAGCGCCGCATTCTGGCGCTTCACCGCCTGCAGGAATTCGAGTCCATCCATGCCGGGAAGCTTGAGGTCCGTCAACACCAGATCGATCGCATGGTCGCTCAGCAGCTTCAACCCTGTCTCGGCGTCGCCGGCAGAGAATGTCGTGAATCCGTCCTCCCCGAGATTCAACTCGAGCAGGCGACGCATCTTGGCCTCATCCTCGACAATCAGAATGGCTGGCATCGCCTTGCCCTCCTCGATTTCTGCCTTGCCTCATGAGATCACCAGATGTGCTCTTTCTGCGGTGCCCGCGCGTTCCGTCGCGGCGGGAAAGAACATCACAAAGCGCGCTCCGGTCCCCTGCCCCGCCCCGGCGTCTTCGACTCGGATAAACCCATGGTGTCCGTCCATAATCTTCGACACGATGGAAAGCCCCAAGCCTACCCCGGTTTTTTTTGTGGTCACGAACGGATTGAAAATCTGCTCCCGCAGCTCGACTGGGATGCCGGGCCCAGTATCTTCGATTCGGACTTCCACGCCTTCACGTCCGCCCGCTGTCGAGGTGGCGACCTTCACCCGGAGTATGCCGCCGCTGGCACTCATGGCGTCATACGCGTTCTGCACAATGTTGACAAAGGCCTGCTCGCATAGGGCTTCATCCAGCGCAACCGGCGGCAGGTTCGGCTCATACTGCTTCTCGACTCGCACGGGCTCGCCCTTCCACAGTGTCACTACGTCGGTCAGAGCGCGGTCCAGAACTGCGGTGATGTCCAGCGGCACGAGATCGGCCTGAAGCGGCCGGGCGAAATCGAGAAATCGCGTCACCAGCGCGCTCAACCGATTGGTCTCGGTCGAAATGTATCCCGCGAGTTCGGTGGCGAGCGGGTTCGACTCACGCAGCTTCTGGCTCAACATTTCGGCCGATCCCTTGATCACTCCCAGCGGATTGCGAATCTCGTGTGCCAGTCCGGCCGAGAGTTGTCCCAGCGCCGCCAAGCGCTCGGACCGGCGCGCCTCGGCCTGGGCCTGCTCCAGCCGGCGGTTGGTCTCGGCCAAGGCCTCAGCCAGTTCTTGATAGCGCTGCGTTTGGCGCCGGCTTTCGAGCACGTAGCGATTGACCACCATGGCGGCTAGAAAAAAGAAAAGAATGCGGATCGCCAGCAGGGCATAGTCTTCCTGCGTAATCTCGTACTCCTGCAGCGCGGGATAGAGATACGAGCAGTAGCTGGCCGACGCCAGCGCCGTCCACAACAATGTGGCCCACTCTCCGAAATACTCCGCTGCGGTCAGGATGGGAAGGAAATAGATGGGGTAGTAACTGCTGTTAATGCTCACTTCATTGGTGTGATCGATAAGCAACGTTGCCAGAGCGATCTTCAACAAAACCAAGTACGCTGTGCCGCGGCGTGGCACGCGCTCCAGCAGCCAGCCTTCGCCCAACTGAAGCACACCAAAGCCAAGCAGGATCAGCTGCTTGTGGGGCTCCTTCACTGGCGGCAAAACAGCCAGTCCCGCCAGGAACAAAAGCCACACAGCATCCATCCAAGTGATTTTGGTGTGCTTTGCCTCGCTCATCACTGCGCCAAAAACGCTCCGTCAGAAAAGACGACGCCGGGAATGTTGGCCGCTCCCGGCGTCAGCTTTATCCGTTGTTCGTGTCCGCAAGGGCATCTCTTGCGAACTTATCACACTGCGAGAAGCCGGTGGTCAATGGTTCTTGGGCCTCTCCTGCCGCGCCGGCTCCGGCCGCGACTGCTGTTGCCTTTGCGGGGGAGGCGGCGTAGGCCGCTGCTGCTGCCATTGATGGAACTTCTCGGCCTGCTGCTCTTCCTGCTGCTGGTTACGCTGTTGCACCGGGGGCGTTGGCCGCACCAGGGGATGCGTTTCCTGCGGGAAAGACTGCTGCGGCGGAGGAGGATGGAACCCCTGGTTTGGAGGCTGCGGGTTACGATTCTGCGGCTCGGGGTTGCTATTCTCGTTCGCCGGCAGGTTGCGATTCTCCGGCTCCGGAGTTCCCTGCGCTTCGTACACCCGGGGCTGCGGCTTCAGCATGGGCTTCACCTGGTTATAAGTGTTGTTGCCCTGGTTCGGCGAAGCCGGCTGGCCGAACGGCCTGAAGCCCTTTTCGACCGGTGGAGTGTGCGTATTGTGGCTCATCTGCGCCGGTTGCACAGGCCCAGCCGGACGCACCAGCAACTGCTGATTCAGATGCCCGCCTGCCTGCTCCTGGCGCTCCTCAATGGGACGCGGCGGGGGAGGAGGAGTCCTCACCGCGACTACCGGCCGGTTGATCACCGCTACCGGCGGCTTCGCCGCCACGGGATGACCCGCTCCAATCACGCTCGTGCGCACCGGTTCAGCGGCCACGATGTGGCTTACCGGAGCGGCTGCGATTTCCTTCGGCTCAACTCTCAACACGTGGCTCGCCACCGGCCGCGCGTTCACGAAGGTGTCACGATCGACGACCGTCACCCCGTTGCTCACATGCTGGTTTACGTAAGTAATGTTGTTGATGGTTGTGCTCTTGTTGACGATCACCGTGTTGTACACGTTCGTGACCCTGGTGACACTCACCGTCGTGTTGGTGATGTTCACGTTGTTCACGTATGTCCTGCTCACGTGATAGCCGGGGACATAAACTTCTCCCGGAGCTAGCGGGAACCATCCCACACCTGCGCCCGCAGAGAAATGGAAGCCGGGGCCACCGCCGACGAAGGCCACCAGTGCTGGCGCCCAGATCGGGCGCACGACTACCGGTCCCGGTACCCAGAACCATCCGCTGTTGACGTAGGCCCAGCGTCCGTAGTGGAAGGGAGCGAACCCCCAGGGCTCATCTTCAACCCAGGTCCAGCCCCATGGTCCGACATAGACCCAGTGCCCGAAGCGGTAAGGGGCCCATCCCACAACCACCGCGCGCGGCCTCCAGCAGGGGCCGTATCCGGCCACGTAATTCCAGTCGCCGTATTCATCGAGATCTTCGTAGCCCGTCATCTCGCGTGAAACGTAGTTCGCGGAATCCGCGCTATCTTCGCGGTCATCGCGCTCAAAGGCCCAGTTATCGAGGTCGTCGCGGCTCGGCACTTGCCCGAGGTCATAATCGATGTGATCAGTCCCAGTGAAGGTGGCCGACTGTCCGGCGATCACTGGGTAAGAGGACCCACCGCCCGTGACCCGGCCACGCCCATGCCACACCGTAGTGACCGTCTGACTTCCGTGCTCACTGACGTCGACTCGGTATTCGCCGGGTTGCAGCAGGCTGAAGGCGGTGTTCGGAGTATCGATCTCATAAGTGTCATCGTCATCGACGTGACGCACGCGCACGATCAGCGATCCTTGCGCCAACCGGATCTGCGTCGTGTTGTCGTCGAGGGTAAGGAACGTAATCCCCGTCTTCGAACCCAGGCGAATGGCCGCCGAGCCGACGTGAACTTCGGCGCGCGAATTTTCGTCGGCCCAGAGGTCGTCGCCCGTTACCATCGGACGGTTCGCCACGGCCGCGACCCAGTCGTCTTCGCCGGCCGGGTGGAACGACACCGATCCTTGCATGTAGTTGAGGCGCGCTACGCGGCCCGGAGGATCCTGCTGTTGATCTTCTTCACCTTGATTTTGATCTTGTGCAATCGCGCGGGTGGTTAGTTGAAGTACAAAGGCAAAGCTTGCCAGAAGAAGCATCCCAGCCCACAACTTCTGCGTTTTCATGATTTCGCCCCTGCGAACAGCATCAGATATGTCCTGATGTTACTCACATGCATGTAAACCCGATAGAGACATTTTAGTTTCCTGGCGAGCGGAAGTGCTTAGCAGAGACGAGGATGGCGTAGAGACGTTGCTTGGCAACGTCTCTCGCGCCATCGTATGAAATGTCGACCATCTGGAACGCCGCCGGCAGAGACGTAGCAAGCTACGTCTCTACGATTATTCTTGCTGGGGCGAGTTGATCAGTTCTTCATCTTCGGGCGCTGGCAGGCGTCCACGATCTTTGTCGGATCGATCGCGTCTTTGTCCACCTGCTCTTCCATGATCTTTCCGTCTTTGCCGATCAGGAAGTTCACGCGGCGCGCCGCCTGGTATTCGTCTTTGTAGATTCCGTACTCGCGGGTCACCTTGCCGCCCCAGTCGCTCAGCAAGGGGAAGGTCACTCCAATTTGATCGGCGAAGGCTTTGTTGGCGAAGGCACTATCCATGCTCACACCCAGGACCTGGGTGTCGGCCGCCTCCAGCGCTTTCAGATCGTGCTGGAAGGCTTGCATTTGTTTGGTTCAACCACCGGTAAAAGCGAAGATGTAAAACGCCAGCACAACGTTTTGCTTGCCGCGGTAGTCGCTCAACTTCACGTCCTTGAGGCTACTACCATCGAAATATTTCAGCGTGAAATCCGGCGCCGCGTCACCCACTTTTGGCATTCCAGAATCCTCCTTGTTCTGCGCGAGCGACGGTGAGGCGGTCACTGCCAGCATCCCAGCCAGCAGTAACCCCGTTGCCCAAAATCGTTTTCGCATTTGAACCCCTCCCACTCGGGTGATTGCTAGGATAAACTTCGGGCGCGTATCGGTAAACTCGGAAGTACGCAAGTCGCACGACCTTTTGTCATTGCCGAATCTGGCCGCAAAACAGTACAGTTCTGTTGTCCCCCACAAAACGCAATGAGCATCTCCACTCTGAACGACATCTTCTTCGCGGCTGTCGAGCGCGACCTCGACCGCATGATGCTGCATCGCGAGGCCGGGCAGTGGCTGCCGATTACATCCAAAGAATTCGGCCGCAGGGTTGGGCGCATCGCCGCGGCACTTGATGCCTGGGGGATTCGCCCCGGCGACCGCATTGCCCTTCTCAGCGAGAACCGGCCCGAGTGGCCGATGGCCGACATGGCGAGCCTGCTGCTGGGCGCCGTCACGGTTCCCCTCTATACCACGCTCACCGCCGAGCAGAGCGCGTTTGCTCTGAACGATTCAGGCTGTCGCGCTATTTTTCTGTCGTCGGACCACCAACTGCAAAAGATGTTACCCGTCCTTTCGCAGACGAAGATTGAACGAATCATTGTCATGGACCACGTCGAATTCACGGGCGACCTGTCGGGGTATGGCGCCACGTGCTCGACCCCCGCCTGTTCAACCATGGATCAGATCACGCATCACGGGCCCGAGGAACTACCTCCCCATTTGAAAGCCCGCGCCCACTCCATCGCTCCCGATGATCTGGCGACGATCGTCTACACTTCCGGCACGACGGGCAGGTCGAAGGGCGCGATGCTCACGCATGGCAACATCGCCTCGAACATTTCGTGCTCCCTGCTCGGATTCAATATCAAGCCCGGGCAAATCAGCCTCTCGTTCCTGCCACTCTGCCACATCACAGCGCGGCACGTGGATTTTTCCATGCTCTACCACGGCGTGACGCTGGCCTACTGCCCGTTCATGGAGCGGCTGCCGGGAGCCCTGCAGGAGGTGCGGCCCACCATTTTTGTCGCGGTGCCTCGGGTTTACGAAAAGATTTATGCGCAGGCGGAGCAGAAGGCAAAGGGATTTCCCGCGCGCACCATCTTTAACTGGGCTCTGGCCGTGGGGCGAAGCGCCAAGCCCGAGATTCTTGCCGGAAAGACGCCCACATCGAGCAACTGGAAACTGGCCAACAAGCTGGTGTTCTCCAAGATTCGCGCTGGATTAGGCGGACGGGTCGAGACTTTCATTTCCGGAGGCGCGCCGCTGGGCCGCGAACTGGCCGAGTGGTATGCCACCGTGGGGATTCGAATCCATGAAGGTTATGGGCTGACCGAAACCTCGCCGGTCATCGCGGTGAACACGCCGACTAATCATCGCATCGGCACGGTGGGAAAGACTCTTCCCAATCTCGAGGTCCGCATCGCCGAAGACGGCGAAATCCTGGTCCGCGGCCCTTCCGTCTTCAAAGGCTATTGGAACCGTCCCGAGGAAACCAAGGCAGCGCTGGTGGACGGCTGGTTCAAAACCGGCGACATCGGACACATCGACGACGATGGATATCTTTCCGTCACCGACCGCAAGAAGGATCTGATCAAGACCTCGGGCGGAAAATTCATTGCGCCGCAGCCGATCGAGAATGCGCTCAAACTCAATCCGTTCGTCGGAGTCGCCGCCATTCTTGGGGACAAACGGAAATTTGCCGCAGTGATGATCTCTCCCAACTTCGCCGCGCTCGAGGAATGGGCCCGTACCAACGGCATTTCGTTTTCTTCGCGGGCGCAGCTCGTCGCGAACCCAAAAGTGCAGGCTCTCTACGAAGGCGCCATCGAGGACATCAACCAGAATCTGGCGCGCTTCGAGAAATTGAAGCGCGTGCTGCTGGTGGCCGACGAATTCACGCCGGACAACGGAGTCCTGACGCCAACGTTAAAGCTCCGCCGCCGCGTGGTCGAAGAACGTTACCGCCAACAGATCGACCAACTCTATGCCCAGGCCGAGGTGGCGACAGTGCCGTAGCGGTGCGGTGAATCGGCTTCCACTCATTCCACGATGATCCGGTCCGCCCATTCAACCAGCGACACGAAAACCGCCGGACTGCCAAATTTTGCTCCCCAATCCTTTATGTCTGCTTCCGTGACCCCACGGGCCCGGGAACAGGCACCTCAAGCAAAGACGGGAATGTGTTTGGCTACCACTTTGTCCAGGAGTTCGGTTAACGGCGGCCAACCTACCGGGAAGATCGCGGCTGCCGTAGCCTTGCGCATCAGGTAGGTTGCTTCACCAAGAAGGAAAATCTGGACCTCATGGCCCGCGTCGGCCAAGGCCAGTCCGTGCGCGAAAGGGAACGACGCGCGCGTTGGATCATCCGATCCCCAGGCGCTCTTCATCATGATCTTCAGTGGCTTACGTGTAGCCGTTTCTTGGGCTTTGGCTGACCCCAATCCGAGCAGACTCAGGCCGAACAACTGTGGGAGTTTGGACAGAAGCTGTCGTCGAACCATGATCTCCTCCATGCGAAATGCAGATTCGAAAACTGGGCACAGAATGTACACCCAGCATCGCACGCGGGTAAATGGCGAAAACACCCGCGATCGAAAGTTCTTAGTCCCGATTCAGGCCGTAAATCTGCATTCATTTGACAGTTTTTCTGAATGGGCGCTATGCTCCCACCCACAGGATTGGGAAGCCTCCCCCCGCCATTCATCCCAGTACTGACCCAACACATCGGAAGAGGACTGGAGAATGATCAACATCGAGCCACTCGAGCGCACCGGCATGAACACGTCCAAAAACCCATGCCTGATAAGTATTTGGGCCATGATCACGTCATACAACAGCATTGCATCGTCCCTTCCACCCGTCGTGAGTCCCGAGGACAGGCGAGGGATCCTGGCACCCCAGCTCACGATCGTATTGCATTTTGTGACTATGTGGGTCACTGAAAAACCGCCAAAGGCGACTGCCACCAACACCGCGCGATGGGATGCCTTGCGCCAGGTGGCGGAGGAGATTGGCATCGAGGCCCAGCAACTCGGTCTTCGGTTTCTGACGGCCCCATCGAATTTGAAGAATGTCGGAAACCCTGCACCCGGTGGGACGAAATCGCGAAGTTACTGGTTGGAGTTCCTGGACACGGCACACCGGCCCGGGTGGATACTTTCGGAGAAGTACGAACAATGGTTGACCAGCAATTCGGCGCAAAGTTTCTGGGACCACATCGGCGCGCCCGCCCCCAACACTCAGAAAGTGAAGTACTACGGAGGCACTGCGAAGGCACTGAAACGACGGGTTTACTTCGGCCACTCGACCCGTCTGGAAAGCATGCACCCGCTGCACGCCGGGCTATTCTCAACCCAGAACCTCTCCACCGTCTTCTCCGGTGCCGGATGGGGCATCTTCGTTGTGGATTTGGAGAAGAACTTGTACATCCACAAGCACGTTGAGGGCAAATACCACCATTCCACGTTCCTGAGTGGCGGGGCGGTGGCTGCGGCAGGGGAGATTGCGGTCGAGGATGGATGGGTGCGGGTGGTCACTGCCAAGAGCGGGCACTACATGCCGACGGTGGCGGACATGCAGCGCTTTGTACAGACCTTTCCGCTGATTCTGGGGAATACGGTGATCCGTCCCGATTTCGGCGACACTCGAGGCGGTGCCCCCGCGAAATGTTATTACGTCGGCGATTTTCGCCGCGACGGAATCGCCGCCCCGACCCTGAACCGAGCCCAGGTTACAAACGCCATTCCTGGATTCGCCCAAACCCCGGAGGCTCAGAGGTGGATCAATCGGGTCCCGGTGTAGGAAAACCGTGAGGGCGGTCGCCGGCGTCGGCGGCCGTCCAAACGGCCCCACCCTTCATGGATGGTCGCTGCGATTTCTTACATTGACACCTGGGGTCGTGTCGGATACGATTCCGCGCTATCGGCCTGCTCGCTCCCCCGCGAGACCCGCCCGCAGGCCAGGGCCCTTGTCTTTTCACGACAGAAAACCAAGATCTGGTGTTTCCCGCAGGAGGCTTCCATGGGCCTCTCCGTCAATACGATTGCTGTACGGATGCCCGTTGTCTCCTGCCTAATGAGGAGGACAACGTGAAAAAGCAAATCTGGACAACTCTTGTTCGGCCTTTCACAGAAAAGTCTCTCGTGGTTGTGATGATTCTCTCTAGTGTTGTGGCGATCGTTCCACCTCTGGCCCGCGGCCAAGTCGTGAACTCGACCCAGAACCCAAAACAAATCGCCATCCTGCACTGGTATACGGCCAACACGGCAACAAGGTTCGCCGTGGGGATGCACCCCACGCTGATGGCCTTTGACGGAACAAACATGTGGGTGGCGAATTACGGCAGCAACACGGTGACCAAGCTGCAGCCTAACGACGGAGCGGTGTTGGGGACGTTCGCGGTGGGCGGCAACCCCATTGGCGTCGCCTTTGACGGGGCCGACATCTGGGTAGCGAACGCAGGCGGCAACAGCTTGACCAAGCTGCGGGCGCGCGACGGCGCCTTGCTCAAGACGCTGTCTATGTGTAATCCCTACACCTTCGCCTTTGATGGAACCAACATTTGGGTTACAAACCCGGGGTGTAACTCGATCACCAAGTTGCGGCCCAGCGATGGCACGGTGCTGGCGACATACACACCGTACGCCTACCCCCTTGGCGTGGCCTTTGACGGAGCCAACCTCTGGATTGCAAATTCCCACGCCAACACCATCGCCAAGCTTCGGGCCAAGGACGGTGTCGTGTTGGGCACATTCGCGGTGGGAAGCGCGCCCGAAGGGGTGGTCTTTGACGGCACCAACATTTGGGTGGCGAACTTCAGCAGCAACAACGTGACCAAGCTGGCAGCCAGTAGTGGGGCGGTATTGGGCACCTTCAAGGTGGGAACTGGACCCCAAGATCTGGTCTATGACGGGGCCAATATCTGGGTGGCGAACACCACCAGCAACAATGTGACGAAGCTCGCGGCCAATAGTGGAGCAGTGCTGGGCACGTTCGCCGCAGGAACCGGTCCCGGAGGCGTGGCCTTCGACGGGGCCAATATCTGGGTAGCGAACGCCACCAGCAACAGTGTTTCGAAATTCTAGTTTCGAACGGACGCAGGACTACCTGCCTAGTGTTTGCCAAGAATATCGCGAGATCGCTGCGTATCCTGTGGAAACAGATCAGCGGGTACTGGGATACCGGCTACCGCCACCTGATACCTCGCGCATTGTGTCTTGTCGCCCAGGCAATAGGACCTCTTCAGCACTTCGGTCACGTTCGGCATGTTCCCCATTCGCCCGGCGAAGAATGGACATTTTGCTAGTCTTTCACAGTCCGCCATCGTGGACCTCCTGCGACCAAAGTATGGTTCCGAGACGGGAACGATTCTGTGATTTCCACTGATATGCGGCTCACTTTAGTAACCGGCTGAAGCTCCGACTCTCCAATTGGACTTCAGAAGCTCAATGGGGACGTGGATGAGGAAGCCGGTATTCGTCGCGTGTGTTCGCTCTCAGTGCTTTTCATTACAATAGATAACATGTCGGATTTATTGGTCATTGCTGGACGCTCCTTCCGCTCGCGCCTGATCGTTGGCACGGGAAAATACAAATCTTTCCAAGAGACGGCACGCGCGCTTGAAGCCAGTGGCGCGGAGATGGTGACGGTAGCGGTGCGCCGCGTCAATCTTGATCGCAGCAAAGAATCGCTGCTCGACTTCATCGATCCCAAAAAGTATTTCCTGCTTCCTAATACCGCCGGCTGCTACACGGCCGACGAAGCCATCCGCGCGGCGCGCCTCGGCCGCGAAGTCGGACTGTCGGATTGGGTGAAGCTGGAAGTGATCGGCGACCAGGCGACACTCTATCCCGATGTTCAGGCGACACTCGAAGCCACGCGGGTGCTGGTGAAAGAGGGCTTCACTGTCCTGCCCTACACGTCAGACGACATCGTTTTCGCCAAGCGCTTGATTGAGGCGGGAGCAGCGACGGTCATGCCGCTGGGCGCGCCCATCGGCAGCGGCATGGGCATACAGAACGAGGCCCACATTCGCATCCTGCGCGAGATGATCAGCGGCGTGCCGCTGATTGTGGACGCGGGAGTGGGCACGGCCTCCGATGCCGCGATCGCCATGGAACTCGGCGCGGATGCCGTGCTGATGAATACCGGAATCGCCAACGCCCAGGATCCTGTGCTGATGGCCGAAGCCATGGGGCACGCCGTCGTTGCTGGACGCCAGGCTTATCTGGCCGGACGTATGCCGAAGAAGCTGTACGCGACCGCTAGCTCGCCGCTGGAAGGAATAGTCCGGTAGCTGCGTGTGGCGCGGGCGCTTCCGCCCGCGTTCTTTGCCGTAGAGACGTTGCTTGCAACGTCTCTCTCGCCATCGTCCCGTAATGCCGCCGACAGAGACCTAGCGAGCTACGTCTCTACAACGATGTGAGAAGTAAAGGGCGGCCGGGAGCCGCCCTCATTGGCAATCCGCGAGAATCTGCGATCGTCACAGCATTTTGACGCTGTCCACCTTGATGGAGTCTTTCCCCATCGACCCGGTAACGGCGACGTGATGCCCCTCATGTCCCTTCAGTGCATCGGGGTTTTCCACGGACAGCACTTTCTGATCACCGTCGGTCACCACCACCATCTTGGCTCCGGCGGCCAGGCATTTCTTGGTGCATGCCTCCGCCCCCGCATTAGCGCCCTTGGCACCGCATTTGTCGTCAACCACCCACCCTTTGACGGTTCCGCTCTTTCCCATGTCATCGAACGCCAGCGCCGACAGGGCGAGCACGAAGCACACTGCAAGACAAATCAGCAGCACTTTTCTCATGGCCGGTTCTTCTCCTTTTCGAGATTCAGATTGCGGCCCCACGCCGCAAAACCACAGCGAGTCGAAGATGGAGTCCCAAATGGACCCACGAATCCCCGTCCGATTGTGCGATGAAGCAAAGGAAATATACCACGGGGAAGGGATGGGTTTGTCATCGCCCACTTGAGAATTGATACTCAGAAGTCGGACGCGCGGAAAATTTCAGCAGCTACTTTCTCGCGGAGTGATTCGCTGGTGGCGCCGGTTTCGCCGGAACGGGCGCGACATAGACATATTCTCCCGGCTTGGCGTACCCGAGTTGTTCGCGCGCTTCTTTTTCGATGGCCTCCTGGTCGCTCTTCAGACCCTGAATCTGCTGCGTATATCGCTCGTTATCCTGCTGCATCTGGCCAATTTGTTTCTGCAATGCATCACGCTCGACGCGCTTTTGCTTGTAAATGACCATGCCATTCGCGCCAAACATAACATGAACGAACAGCCCTACCGCCAGGAGCACGACGGCGATAGTGGCAATGCGACGCCGCAAGGCATAGATGCGCCTGGCAATCGGGCGCGCCGGTTCGATCCACGAAGCCGCTAGCGCCTCGGCTTGCGGCGCGCGCTCCACCATCGCACGCAGCCCGTCTTCCGGCCGCGGTAACCGCGGGATTGTGGAAAAAGTTCTCACTCGAAAGCGCTTTAGTCGAAAATCCAATTCTTCGCCGCGGTGCTCAGTTTCTCCAGACCTCTCTCACTTCGCGCTTCCGTATAGACGCGCACCACCGGCTCGGTTCCCGACGAACGGTAGCAAACCCACGAGCCATCGCTGAACACCAGTTTCAGTCCGTCGGTGCGGACGACCTGGCTCACCGGGTGTCCCATGAACTCCCGCGGATCGAAGCGTAACTTTTCAGTGAACTTCTCCTTCACCTCGGGGGTCAAGCGGAAGTTTTCGCGCATCGGATAATAGGAACCAACCTGGTTACTCAGGGCCTTTAACTGCTCGCCGAGCGACTTCCCTCTTTTCGCTATCGACTCGCAGCACAGCAGGCCGGCTAGTACCCCATCTTTTTCCGGAACGTGGTGCCGGATCGACAGGCCCGCGCTCTCTTCGCCGCCAATCGCGATCTTGTCCTGCATGATCAACTCGCCAATGTATTTGAACCCGACGGGAGTCTCGTGCAGTTCCACGCCATGATGCTCGGCCAGCGCGTTGATCAGGTTGGTGGTTGCTACCGATTTGGCAACTCCGTTTTTCCAGCCACGGCTCTCAACCAGGTAATCAAACAGCAAGGCAATCACATAATTCGGCTGGACGAATGTTCCGTCGGCGTCAACGATGCCGAAGCGGTCGGCGTCGCCGTCGGTGGCAATGCCGATCTGGGCTCCGGTCTCGCGCATCTTCGTTCGCAAATCTTCGAGCAGGTGATCGTCCGGCTCCGGCGCGTGCCCGCCAAACAAGACGTCGCGGTAGTCGTGCACGGCGGCAACCTGGACTCCCGCACTGCGCAGCAGTTCGTCGGAGTATCCGCGGGCCGCGCCCCACATTGGATCGAAGGCAACCTTCACCCCAGCCTTGCGAATCGCCTCGAGGTCAATGATTTCTCCCAGGCGCTTCAGGTATGCCGGCTTCGGATCGAGTGTCTCCGGCGCCGCAGCCTTGGCGACAGAGCTGGCAGATGGCGGGTTATCGCCGGCAACGATTTCCGCTTCGATCTTCTTCGTCACCTCAGGCAGCGCGGGGCAGCCGTCGGGTGTAGAGAACTTGATCCCGTTATATTCCGGTGGATTGTGCGACGCCGTGAAATTGATAACCCCATCGGCCTTGTTCTGAATAACCGCATAGGCAAAGGCCGGCGTAGGAGCGGGTTCGGCCACGACCAGCGGAATAATTCCCTGCCCCGCCAGAATTTCCGCAGCCATGGAGGAGAAGGTCTCGCCCAGAAAGCGCGGGTCGCGTCCTACGATCACCCGCGCGCCTTGCGGCTTCTGCGATGCGACGTAGCGTGCGATTCCACCCACCGCCCGGCGCACGTTGGCAAAGGTAAATTCCTCGGCCATGACGGCGCGCCATCCCGACGTACCAAACTTGATTTGCGTTGGCATGTTAAACCTCGCGCGGTGCTAATCTCACAAGCAACAGCCCGGAGCTGACAGCTGAAAGCCGACGGCTGATTTTATATGACCGACAAACGAATCGTGCTGTCTACCGCTGGCTCCGAAGACGAAGCCCGCAAGATCGCGTGTCACCTGGTCGAGCGGCAGCTGGCCGCCTGCGTGAACATCGTGCCCGGGATCGAGTCTATCTATCGCTGGCAGGGCAAGGTGGAGTCGAGCCGCGAGTGGCTAATGCTCATCAAGACCAGCGCGGGATTGTTTCCCGCGGTTCGCGATGCCGTGCAAGAGCTGCACTCCTACGACCTCCCTGAATGCATCGCCGTGAATATCGAAGATGGCAGTACGGAGTACCTGGACTGGCTTGGCGAGTCGTTGGGTAACGACGCGACTCCGTGAGGTGCGGAGTTAGCACTTTTGTCTCCCACTATTGGGGAGCCCTGCCGCGCAGATTCAGGCGCCAGTAGTCGAGCGAAAAGGGCGGATCGTCCTCGGCAGCCTGCTCGGTCACCTTCGCCATGAAGTGCGCGCGGAATTCTTCAGTCGGAAGATGCTCCAGATGTCGGCGCAGAATGATGTTGCGCACGAATTCGGTGTACTGCTCCGGGCCGTCGAGAACCGTGGGAGCGGGCTCGATCGACGTCTCCACGTCAACAAATCCGGCACGGCGTAAGGTTTCTGCCGCGCCTTCCGCAAACTGAAACAGCCACGGCTCCCGAAAGCCCGCGAAGAATGCCGCGAATTTTGAGGTTGCAGCCACCGCATCCGCTCGCTGGCGCAGCCACACCAGGTTCGGACCACCTCCGCATTGCGCCTCCAGCCAGCCTCCGGGCACGAGCGCCCGGCGCAGGTACAGAAATAACTGATCATGGTCGAGCACCCAGTGGAATGCGGCGGTGCTAACAATGCCGTCGAAAGCACGAACGAATGGCAAGTGGAGAAGGTCACACGCGACCAAGTTGACCCGCGATCCGAACAGCGCCAGATATTCATGCGCGGATTTGAGCATGTTCTGTGATAGGTCGACTCCAACCACGCGACCATGCGGCAAGGCCTCAAGCAGGTCAGCAGTCAACCTCCCGGTGCCGCATCCCGCGTCAAGCACAACTTCGTCGCCGCGCAGTCTTAGACGCGCCAGCACTTTCTTACCCCAACTCACCTGGGGACCGGAGAGCCGGTGATAAACGGAGGAATTCCACTCGCGAGAGGAGGGTTGTGGTTCGTCAGTCACGAGAAGGGTCTTTCCAGCCAAGATTTATCTGTTTAAATCCGCGCAAATCCGTGGCCAGGTTCTAGATCGCATTCAGCGCCTGATCAAGATCGTCGAGAATGTCGTCCACATCCTCAATTCCAACGGAAATCCGCACCAGGCCGTCGGTGATGCCGATGGCCTTGCGCCCCTTCGGCCCCAGGGCCGCATGCGTCATGGTGGCGGGATGCGAGATCAGTGTTTCCACGCCGCCGAGCGACTCGCCGAGCGAGCACACGCGGACTTTCTTCAGCATCCGGTTCGCATTTTTCTGCGACCCGGTCTCGAATGTAATCATCGAGCCGAATCCGCTCATCTGCCGTCTCGCTAATGCATGCTGCCGATGATCTGCCAAACCCGGGTAGAAAACAGCCTGCACTTTTTTGTGCTTGGCCAGGAAGTCGGCGACAATCCGTCCGCTGCGGTCGTGAATTTCCATGCGCGCGGCCAGCGTTTTCACTCCTCGCAGGACCAGCCAGCATTCGAACGGAGAAAGAATGGCGCCTACGGCCTTCTGCAGAAAAGCCAGCTTCTCTGCGTGTGCCGGATGCGCGCAGACCACGACTCCTCCCAGACCGTCGCTGTGGCCATTCAGAAATTTTGTAGTGGAGTGCACGACCAGGTCCGCGCCCAGCGCCAGTGGCTGCTGGAAATACGGAGACATGAATGTATTGTCCACGACTAGCGCCACTTTCCTGCGGCGGCAGATGGCGCTGATCGCCGCCAGATCGCTCAGCCGCATCAACGGGTTGGTCGGCGTCTCCACATAGACCATGCGCGTGTTCTTGCGCAGGGAGCGCTCGACGTTCTCCGCATCGGAGGTGTCGACGTAGGAAAATTCCAGACCAAAATCTGCCATCACCTGGTTGAACAGCCGGGGCGTTCCGCCATACAAATCGTTGCCGCAGACGAGGTGATCGCCCGATTTCAGCATGCTCACGATGGCATGGATTGCGGCCATGCCGCTGGAGAACACGCGCGCCGCCGCGCCGCCTTCGAGGGCCGCCAGATTCTGTTCCAGCCGCGTGCGCGTGGGATTAGACACGCGTGAGTACTCGTATCCCTTGTTCTCGCCGATGCCTTGCTGCACATAGGTCGAAGTGGGATAGATCGGGACGGTCACCGAACCGGTCAGCGGATCGGGTTCCTGGCCTGAATGGATGGCGCGGGTGGCGAAGCCAAGTTCCTTTTCTTTTTTCATCTCTAGTTATTTTGCCCACCGTTATTTGGCCGGCGGGAAGCTTAGATGCCGCCCTCAAAAATCTTTTTGGATAGATAGCGTTCGGCCGAGTCAGGAATAATCGTCACCACGCGCTTCCCCACTCCCAGCCGCTTCGCAACGTTGAGTGCGGCAAAGACCGCGGCCCCACCGCTCGATCCGGCCAGCACGCCCTCATGCGCGGCCAGGGCTTTCACGGTATCGAAAGCGTTTTCATCCGGGACCATCATGATTTCATCGCACACCGAGCGGTCAAAGGTCTTCGGAATGAAGCTCGCACCAATTCCCTCCACCTTGTGCGGTCCGGGTTGTCCGCCGCCCAGTATCGAGCCCTGGGTCTCGACCACAACCGTGAACACGCCAGGCAATTTTTCCTTCACGTAACGAGCGACGCCGGTAAACGTCCCACAGGTGCCGCAACCCAGGATCACGGCGTCGATTCGACCTTCCATCTGTTCGAAGATTTCCTGCGCGGTGGTTTCGTAATGATAGTCGGGATTGGCGGGGTTCTCGAATTGCCCCGCCATGAATGCCGTCGGATCGCTAGCCACGATTTCCTTGGCCCGCCGGATCGCGCCCTGCATGCCTTCGTCGTCGGGAGTGCGCACCACGTCGGCGCCGAGCGCCTGCATGATGGTCACTTTTTCCTGAGAAAAGTTTTCCGGCACAAACAACTTGACCTTGTAACCGCGATTCACGCCAATCAGCGCCAGTCCGATGCCGGTATTGCCGGCGGTCGCCTCGACGATGGTTCCGCCGGGAGCAAGCTTGCCTTGTTGTTCGGCGCGCCGGATGATCCCAATCGCGGCGCGGTCTTTTACGCTGCCGCCGGGATTCAGATATTCCAGCTTGGCAAACACGTCCGCCGATCCGGGCGGTACGAGCCGTTTCAACTGCAACATCGGAGTCTCGCCGACCAATTGCGTAATGTCGTCGGCGACGCGCAGGCGGGACATTTCGGGGCTTTTGAGACGCACCTTACAGGGTACGGGGAGAGTGCCGAATCGTCAATTCGCGGTCCACCGGGATTCGTCGGCCACCCAATCGTGAGTAGCAGATTTGCGCTACGGATATAATTCCCCCCACCGACTCACGAAAGGACCTACATGCGACGTTTCGCCGCTGTCCTGCTCATCATGAACCTGATTGTCCCATCACTGGTGTCTGCCGCAGACGACACCCCGCTGGTGGGTTACGCCCCGCGCTCCACCCAGGCCGAGCGCGATTGGGAGGCGAAGTTCCGCGCCATCCCCGACCCCGCCAATCTCCGTGAGTACATGCGCCGGCTCAGCGCACGCCCGCACCATGTTGGTTCTCCATATGACAAGGACAACGCGGAATGGATCCTGGCCCGCTTCAAAGAATGGGGACTCGACGCGCACATCGAGACCTTCGACGTTCTGTTTCCGACTCCTAAAGTGCGGGTTCTGGAAATGATCGAGCCCACGAAGTTCACGGCCAAGCTCGAGGAACCGGCGCTGGCCATCGATCCCACGTCGAACCAGAAGTCCGAGCAGCTTCCCACTTACAACGCCTATTCAATTGACGGAGACGTGACGGCGCCCCTGGTGTTCGTCAACTACGGCTTGCCCGAAGACTACGAGAAACTTGATCGGCTGGGCATCTCGGTCAAGGGCGCAATCGTGATCGCGAAGTACTACCACTCCTGGCGTGGAGTGAAGCCTAAGGTGGCGGCCGAGCACGGCGCAATCGGGTGCCTGATTTACTCCGAACCGAAGGATGATGGTTACACCCGCGACGACGTGTTCCCGCAAGGTCCGATGCGCAATCCGGATGGCGTGCAGCGTGGCAGTGTAATGGATTTTGCTTCGGCGAGCCCGGGCGATCCGCTGACCCCCGGTGTCGGCGCCACGCCGGACGCGAAGCGGCTGTCGCTGAAGGAGGCCAAGAGCATCACAAAAATTCCCGTTCTGCCGATCTCCTACGGCGACGCGCAACCGCTGCTGGCAGCGCTGAAAGGACCGATGGCCCCGGACGAGTGGCGTGGCACTTTGCCCATCCCTTATCACGTCGGGCCGGGACCGGCGAAGGTCCATCTGAAAGTCGAATTCAACTGGGACATAAAGCCGGTCAACGATGTCATTGCGAAAATTCCCGGCAACGTCGCGCCGGATGAATGGATCATTCGTGGCAATCATCACGATGCCTGGGTGAATGGCGCCGAGGATCCCGTCTCCGGCCAGGTTGCGCTTCTGGAAGAGGCCCGTGCGCTGGGCGCACTGGTCAAGCAAGGGTGGAAGCCGCGCCGCACCATCATCTATGCCGCGTGGGATGGCGAAGAACCTATGCTGCTGGGGTCGACTGAGTGGGTCGAGGCCCACGCCGATGAGTTGCGGCAACACGCCGCCGTCTACATCAACACCGACGGCAACGACCGCGGTCTTCTCAACATGGGCGGGTCGCACAGCCTGGAACAGTTCATCAACGGAGTCGCGCGCGACATCGAAGACCCTGAGACCAAGCTCACAGCCTGGCAGCGTTTGCAACTATCAAAGATCGCCCAGGCCAAATCTGCCGACGATCGAAAAGAGTTGCGGCAACGCCCCGACTTGCGCATTGCGGCGCTGGGTTCGGGCACGGACTTCACCGGGTTTCTCGACCATATCGGCGTCGCCACCCTCGACCTCGGTTATGGCGGCGAGGATGAACAGGGCATCTATCACTCCATCTACGACGATTTCTATTGGTACACCCACTTCTCCGATACTGATTTCGTCTATGGCCGGGCCTTGTCGCAGACGGTAGGAACGGCGGTGATGCGTCTGGCCGACGCCGAAGTTTTGCCGTTTGATTTCGTGGATTTTGCCGACACGGTTCAGAAGTACACAAAGGACCTCGAGAAGCTGCTCTCCGACAAGCAGGAAGAAATTCGTGAGCGCAATCAGGAACTGGAGGAAGGCGTCTTCAAGGCTACGCTCGACCCCCGACATCCGACAGTCGCTCCGAAAAAAGAAGACGTTCCGCCCCATCTGAACTTCGCTCCCATGGAGAATGCCGCGGAAGCGCTAACCCGCAGCACCGACCACTACCGCCAGGCTCTGCAGCACCGGCAATCCGCATTCGGAGAGGCTGACGCAGAAACGCTGCGTTCTTTGAACCAGCAGTTGATCGAGAGTGAACGCAAGTTGACCAACGACGACGGACTTCCCCGCCGTCCCTGGTACAAGCACCTGCTCTATGCTCCCGGAGTTTACAGTGGGTATGGAGTAAAGACCGTTCCCGGCGTGCGGGAAGGCATTGAGCAGAAGAAGTACGCGGAGGCGGAGCAGGAAATCGTTCGAGTGGCGAAGGCGCTGGAGGAGGAAGCGGCGCTGATCGAATCGGCGGCTCAACTGCTGGAGCCAGCTGCCCACTAGATGGGTTTGAACTGGATGTGGGCCGTTCGAAAGAGCACGGCTTTTCAGCCGTGCCGCAAAGGGAAGCTGACAAGATCGGCTTTACCCGCTGAGAAGCGTCGGCTAAACCGGCTCAGCGCCTGTTCATCGGCCTAGAGGCGCTCGCCAATTTCCGGGCGTACAACCGCAACCGACTCAATGAGCGTAAAGGCCTGTGGCTGTTGAAAAAGTCCCTCAACAGAGCGCCCTTTCATCTGCGAGCATGCCGTTGCCGGCTTTCTTTGTCTCCGTTCGACTAAGTGGTGGCCGGCAGAACCGGTATTATCGGCTGACTGAGGAAGCGGACCAGTCGCTTGATGTTCTGAGCTACCGCCGCCAGGAAGAACTGCTCGCGCACAAACCTGAGTCTCCGTAGACGCAAGCGCCGCAATCCGATCTGATTCTTCAGTTCCGCGAACAAGGCTTCCACCTTCTTTCTTTGCCGCTGTGCCTTGGCGAACTCTGGCGTGTTGACCAACTCCCGCGCACGTTGTCGGGCTGGTTCGTTCTGGTGGATGATCAGGCCCCGGAAGGCGGCACTGGTGCATTGTGGTCGGAGCGAGCACGGGCCACACTTTTTGCGTGTCCCGATGTAGTTGAAGGCGCGATTCCGATAAACTCGACCCCCATAGTTGAGTGGCTGGCCAGCGGGACAGATATAGCGATTGTGTTCGGGCTCGTAAGTGAAACGCTCGGGACCGAAAAATGGACTTCTCTTTCTGTGGATGCTGTCGCGGGTTCGCATATACGGAGTGATGTTACGATCCGCCAACCACTGTAAGAACTCCCCATTCCCATAGGTCGTGTCGGCCGCCACCGATTCGGGTGCTCGTCCTTGCCACTCGGCAAAACGGGTCAGCATGTCTTGCGCGGCCACCGTCTCCTGGCTCATGCGCGCCGCCGTGGCCTGCACTCCGATGATCACACAGCTGTCGTTATCCACCAGATAGTTGTCGTAGTAACCGAGACGCGCCGGGGTGCCGCCTTTGGTGGCATAGGTGGAATCGGGATCGGTGGTCGATATTTGATCCTGCTCATGCACCGGTTCCTCCACCGGGTTCTGCTCTTCCACCTCCCGCAGATACTGGCGCACGGTGTGATGGACCTGTGCTGCTTCCGCTAACTGCTCCCGTGGAATCCGGCTCTCCTTGGCGGCGTTCGCTTCCACGAAGCTGCCATCGACGGAGAGATTCTTCCCGCTCACCAGCCCCACCTCCACACACTGCCGCACGATCTGCTCAAACAACTGCTCGAAAAGCTTCGACTCCTGAAACCGCCCGTGCCGGTTCTTGGAGAACGTCGAATGATGCGGGATCTCCTGATCGAACCCAAGACCGGTGAACCATCGCCATGCCAGGTGCATGCGCAACTCTTCTACAAGTTTGCGCTCGCTGGTGATGCCGTACAGATAGCCGATCAGCAGAATGCGCAGCAGCAATTCAGGATCAATCGACGGCCGCCCTGTCTCGCTGTAGCTGTCCTTCAGTTGCTGCCGGACGAACTCAAAGCTGATGTGCTTGTCGATCAGCCGCAGCAGATGATGTTCGGAAACTTGATCTTCCAGACGGAAGTAGTAGAACAACGCTTCGGAGCGGTCGTGTTGCCCCATCATGATCAGCAGGCCTCCGACGATCAGAATCAAACAGAGCATGCGAATGCTCTCTTCTAACATGCTTCTGCCCAATTCCACCTGCCAATCTCAGTGACTTTTTCAACACCCACGCCTGGTAACAACAGTTAACTTCCTGACAGCCCGTCACTCGACTGCTCGGCGCTGGCCTGCTCTTTCCATCGTTGAGCATTCACACCCATCACGATGAGCCAGAACTCCAGGGGTACTTCTCCCAGGGCGGAGGCGGCAGCGATATAGGGTATGAACAGATGGTAGGCGAGCGGCGGATACAGATACGTCACCCAACCCAAACCACTGATCGCCAACAGCACTCCCAGAATTCGAGGCAGGAAGGTCGACCTGAAAATGAGGTAGCCGGTCAGGATGCACCATAATCCGAAGAACACCAGATAGATATCGTTGGCGTAATTATTCAATTTGACAAACATGAGCGCCAGCGCCTGCAACTGTTCCGGCGTAAATGGGCTGAAGGAGCTACCGCCTTGCAGGATGAGCAAAGGAGCGAGGTAAAACAGGCTGGTGATAGCCTGAATAGCGCATCCCACGAGAATGACAAACGCTGCCAGTGAAGAGAGGCTCCGGTTCACAGGTTTGAGCAACTCATACATGAGAAACGCCCAGGCGATGTGGAACGCAACTCCCATGAGCAAGGATGCGAATCCCAACCAAAATAACCGCTCGTGTCCCAGGATATTGGCCGCTGTAGCCGCGCCGTTGCCAGCGACAACAAGCCTGTCGAGGATGAACACCCCGGGACATGCTGCCGTGATGGCTTCGAGCAGTTGAAAGACACCGGCCATCCTGGCCTTAAAACGCGGCGACGTTTCTGCAATCCGCTCCGTCATTTCAGTCTGTGCTCTTACTTTCTCTCAACGATACGGTAGTGCGAGATAATTTGGCCGAATCGCTGACGCGAAATGCTACGTCTCTTAAATAAAGCAAGTCAATGAAGGCGACGGAGTTGGGCGGGGGCTCAACAGGTCAGTTGTTGATAAATCTCGTGGGTGTTGAAAAAGTCCATTTTTCTCAAAACGGGCAAACTTTGGGGGATAGGAAATGTCCACGAAAACCGAGATCGTTGTTTGTAGGGCATCCTAGCGCAAAGTTTTTTCGACCAGTTTTGAGAGATCGAGTTTTTCAACACCCACTCTCGATAACACTCATTACACTCTTGCGACTGGGATTTTGAGTGCCATCGCCCTGATCACGCCAGTTGACCCGCATGGCAAGAACCACAGAAAACGTAGATTCCTTTCATACGGCCATTCTAAAGTAGGTTCAGTTTCGTCCATCCGATTGTGATCAGAAGCACAGAATGGCCCGGGCGAACCTGCTACCGTCATGCAGCAATTCACAGACTTCCTTCCCCCAGAATGGAAGACTGATGCTGGGCCACGAACGTAAAAGCAAGGTGCTGGCGAAACTGACCAACGCCCGGTGCGAACTTGAAGATGCGTTGAACCTCTCAATTCCAGTCGCACGATACGATCCTGTCGTGATTCCCCAACCCGCGCGCAACAAGCTGTCAACCATCCTTGATGACCTTAGTGCCGTGCTACGCCAGATCGAAGGTTCGCAGTGATTGGCGACCAGCCAGACATAGTTGCGCGTCATTGCAGCTGGGGGAACGCGCGAGAAGCCGTGCCGTCCCGTAACGGCAAGCTCAGGGCAGGCTCTGGGCTACATTATGCCGCCGCTCCGCGGCTGGGATCTATTTACCGGCTGAGCCTGCCGGCAGCAATCCAGCGTAGTAGCCGCTCTTGGTGCGCACGGTCATTTTGCCGTGGCCTTTGGCCTTGGCTTCAACGCGCACCATGCGGAAGCCGCCGGCGCCGCGAGGATTCGTGGGCTTATATCCGATGGTGTACTGATTGCGGATATCGTGCGCCACGGTCCGGCTGATCTCATCCACGTCGTCCAGGGTCTTCGGGAAGAAAGCGATCCCGCCGGTGCGCTGCGCGATGATCTCCAAGGCCCGCTTGGCCCGCTTCGGATGTTCTTCGTCCCCGAGGATCCCGATGGCATACACCTGCGGCCCATTCTCTTCCTGAAGTTGCTTGACCGCCTGTTCCAGTGTCTCGTTGCTGGCGTTGTCCTCGCCGTCGGTCACCACGAACAACACTTTTTTCTCCAGGCGAGCGTTGCGCTTCAAATGGTCGGCCGACGCTACGACCGCATCGTAAAGGGCCGTGCCTCCGCGCGCGTCGATCTTTTCCAGCGCTTCTTTCAGCTTCAAAAGGTCGTTGCTGAAATCCTGGTCGAGATAATATTCGTCGTTGAAGTTGACGACGAAAACCTCGTCCCGTGGATTGCTCGACCGCACCAGATTCAGCGCGGCCTGATTTACCTTGGCGCGCTTCTCCCGCATCGAACCCGAGTTGTCGATCACAATTCCCATGGCCACCGGAATGTCTTCGTGATGGAAGGAAATAATGTTCTGTGGCTTGCCGTCTTCGTAGACCGTGAATGCGCCACGATCGAGGTTGGTCACGATGTGCTGCTTGTCATCCTGCACAGTGGCGTGCAGCAGGACTTCGTCTACGTCTTTCTTGAAGACAAAGACTCCCTGGTCGCTGATACTCGAGTCCGGGTTATCTTGCGTCTTGGGAGAGTCTGGGTTCTTGCTTTGCTCGGCAGGCTCGGCGGGCTTGCTCTGATTCTGAGCCGGTTGGTTTGGAACAGGTTTGGGATCGTTCGGTGCAGGTGCGGACTGCGGCCGGGCGGGCGTAGCCGCCAGGATCCCGGCCAAGATCACAACGGTGGAGAGAAGAAAAGCCCTTGCCTTACTCGGCAGGCGCGTAGTATCCCGTCCTGGCATACACCCGTAGAGGCGGCAATCCTTTCGGTGGCAGAAGCTTCACTTTTATCTTACGCCATTTGCCGTCGCGCAGGACTTTGTTCGGGCGGTACCCCAGCACATATTGATTCCGGAGTTCAATTCCGATCTTGGTCGCGACATCAGCTAAGTCGTTGGGGTTGTCGATGGTAAACGCCCGTCCCCCGCTCAGTTCGGTGATATCGCTCAGCAGTTGCGGCCCCAAGCGCTCCTCTATAGCGGACGCATAGCGGTCGTAGATGCCGATGGCGTAGATCATCACGTCGGCTTCCTTCACCACCGAGCGGATCTCGTTCTCGGTGTAGCGGCTGTGATTGTCGCCTCCGTCGGAGATGATGAGCAGCGCCTTCTTCGGGTACTTCGCCTGGCGCATCTTGCTCACGCCCATGTAAATGGCGTCGAGCAGCGCGGTGCGCTTGCGCGGGACCGCGAACACCAGTTTGTTCTGAATCTCATCCACCGAACTGGTGAAGTCGCTCACCTCCTCCGGTTCGTCGGAGAAAGTGATCAGGAAAAATTCGTCCTGCGGATTGGCGGTTTTGAAAAACTCGATGACCGCATCCTTCGCGCGTTCCATCTTGCTGCTCATGCTTCCGCTGGAGTCGAAAATCACTCCCAGCGATACTGGGGCGTCTTCGCTGGAGAACGTCCGGATGTCCTGCGCGGAATTGCCCTCGAAGAGCTGGAAGTTTTCTTTTTCCAGGCCGGTGACAAGGCGGTTCATAGGGTCGGTGATGGTTACGGGAACCAGCACCAGGTCAACGTCGACCTTCAGTGGACGCACGTGCGCATTCAATCCCGACGTGGTCGATACCAGTTCTTGCTTGGGCGACTCTTTGGGCTTCTCGATCTCACGCGGCAGTACGTGCACATCGTTGACCTCGGTTTGCCCGAAGGAAGGGAGACTCAGGCAGAAAAGAACACACACCGAGAAAAGGACCCAGTTCCGAGGCCGCATGGAGTTCCCCAGTCGAGGTTTCTGGCGCAGCCCTATCGTGGTCGGATTCGGCGGGGAACCCGGGCAGACGGTTCGAACTAGGGCCTCAGAAGATGACCGACGCCGATCATTCAGGCGGGCCATAAGTACCTCAATGCGGCGGATATTACCACAGCTTTTGCCGCGCGCAGCAGGCTTTTTGTCAAATCTTAATGACAATATCCAATCGGGGACTCCGGCTTTTCAACAGCCGCCATCACCCGTCCAGCCCACTTCGGCGGGCGACGCCGCTATCTTGTTACAATCAAAGGTTTCCTATGGCTGACATACGTCCTTTTCGTGCTCTGCGTTACGACCTGCAGCGCGTAACCGCCTCGCAGGTGGTCACTCAACCTTATGACAAGATCACTCCGGCGATGCAGGAGCACTACTACGCTGCCGGCCCATACAACCTTGTCAGGATTATTCTCGGCCGTCGCGAGCCCGACGACAATACGACCAATAATGTATATACGCGAGCCGCCGACTATGCCCGGCAGTGGCGCGCTCAGGGAATCCTACGGCCGGACTCTCTGCCTTCAGTTTATGCGTACTCCCAGTCCTTTGCCGCCCCTTCGGGGGCGAGCTTTGAGCGCCGGGGCTTCATCGCACTCGGCCGTGTTGAAGACTATTCGTCGAAGGTGGTCTTCCGCCACGAGCAGACCCTGGCCAAGCCCAAGGCCGACCGGCTTGAACTGCTGCGCGCGACTCGCGTCCATTACGAACAGTTGTTCCTGCTTTATGAAGATTCTGGCGAGATCGATGGCCTATTGATCTCCGGATCAGCGGCCGCGCCCACGACCGATGTAGCGGACGAATACGGAGTGGCGCACCGGGTCTGGCAGATCTCCGATCCGGCCGTGATTGGCTCGGTACAGGCAAGAATGCGCGACAAGAAGCTAGTCATCGCCGATGGCCATCACCGCTATGAGACGGCGCTCAACTTCAGGGACGAGTGCCGCGCCACCGCAGCTGCGGCGGATGCCCAGGCGCCCTGCGAATTTGTGATGATGACCTTCGTCAACATGAACGATCCGGGCTTGCGGGTGCTGCCCACACATCGCCTGGTGCATTCGCTCGACTCTTTTTCTGTGGACCAGTTTCAAAGCTCGAGCCGCAATTTCTTTGTGGTCGAAGAAATCGATCCGGCGCTGGATGGGCCGCGCGCAACAGCGATTTTGCGCGAGCGTGGCCGCGCCGGCACCGCGCTGCTGGCCGTGACGGCGAACCGCGCCTTCGTCCTGCACTCGCCCAAGCCCGCTGGGGCGGAATTCTTCGCAGGGCTCTCGCTTCGGCAACGGTCTCTTGATGTTGTCCAACTGCACAAATGCTTGCTGGAAGGAGTCTTGAAGCTCTCAGAGGAGTCGATTCGCAACCAGCAGAACCTTGCCTACCTGCGCGAGGCGTCCGAGGCTCTGGGGCAGGTTCGCAAGGGCACCGCCGACATTGCGTTCCTGATGAATCCTTGCCGCGTGCAGCAGGTCCGCGACATCGCCTTCGCCGGCGAAGTTATGCCCCAGAAGTCGACTGACTTCTATCCCAAGCTGTTGAGTGGGTTGACCGCCTATGCGCTGGACTAAACTCTCGCGTAGCCCCGGTGTCCCGCGAAAATCCCCACTCGCGCCAAAAACGCGCGAGAAATGGGGCACCCATCATTTATTGGGCACAATACTATTTTGCTCGGTTCTGCTCTCTGGCGCCGCTCCGGAAAAACATCTCTCCGTCTATTCGGTCGCAGCGAATTACTCTCTCCCTTTGGTGCAGCGGGATGGCCGCGATTATGTCGGCCTGCTCGAACTGCTCGAGCCTCTGGGCAAAGTAAGCGCGCGTGCCGATGGTACCCGCTGGCGTCTGCGCTACTATCGCGAAGAGGATGATTTCCAGGTCGGCAAGACCCGCGTTCGCATTCAGGGACGCGACCTCGACATGCCTGCCAAGTTTCTTCTGGAAAACAGTCGCGGGCTCGTCCCGGTCTCCGCTCTGAGTCCGCTCCTGCAAAAGATTCTGGGCGGGCCTGTGACTCTGCATGAAGATTCAGGTCGGCTGTTCATCGGCAGCGTCGCCACGCACTTCACCGCATCGCTAGCTGCGGATAATCCTCCGCGCCTGGTCTTCAATTTCACCGCTCCGGTTAACCCCACTGTGGCCACCGAGCCGGGCGCGCTCCGCATGACGTTCTCCCGCGAGCCGGTGGTGGCGCCAGCCTCGCCGACTCTCACCTTCGGCAGCAAGGCGATCCCGTCGGCCACTTATAGCGAAGGCAATGGAATGGCTGTGGTCACGGTGCGTTCCGCTATTCCGGTGATGGCAAGTTTCAGCAACGACGGCCGGACGATCACCATAGCTCAGACATCCTCGGGCAGGCCGGCCCCCAATGCAACCTCGCCCTCGCCGACCGTCTCCGCACCCGCGGCTTCTGCAGCCACGCCCCAACAGCCCGCGCAACCGGCAAGCCCGGCCGCTCAAGTCTCGCGCCGCTATTTTGCGGTAGTGGACGCCAGCCACGGCGGCGACGATCATGGGGAGACCTTCAGTCCTACGCTGCTGGAGAAAGACGTCACCGTCGCCCTGGCCCGCAGCCTGCGCCAGGAACTGGAGAGCCGAGGCATTCCAACTCTCGTGCTGCGCGATTCGGACGCTAATCTCTCGCTCGATCAGCGGGCCATTTTCGCCAACGCCGATCATGCCGCGATCTACATCGCGCTGCACGCCGCTTCCAACGGCCACGGCGTGCGCATCTACACAGCGCTGCTTCCTTATAGCGAGGACGACCGAGGACCCTTCCGTTCGTGGACCACCGCCCAGCATTCCGCGCTTCCTCTGAGTCTGAGCGCTGCGTCAGCGGTCGCTGCGGAATTCCAGAAGCGGCAGATCCCGGTTCGTACTCTGTCGGCCCCGCTCCGCCCGCTGAACAACGTGACCGGAGCCGCCATCGCCGTCGAAGTTGCGCCGCAGGGCGCCGATCCTGCGCAACTCGTAGCTCCTGACTACCAGCAACTCGTCACCAGCGCCGTGGCGACTGCCATAGCCACTGCACACGACCAATTGGGAGCGGCACCATGAGAGTCGCCAGAGGGAGTCAACCATGATCCCGCGTCACCTTTTGATTGCACTGGCGGTGCTGCTGGTCGCGGCGCTGGGGATGAGTATCTACGCGTGGAACATGCGCAAGACGGTCGCCGCGACTCCGGCCGCCTCGGCCGATACTCGCCCCCTGGCGCCACCTGTGGCCGGACCCACCGAACTGGTGGCTTTGTTCGTTGCGCACGACGAAGACGGCAGCCTGCGCCCGCAAGCGGCGCAGATCCCTATGCCCTCCGGACGCCAGCAGCGCGCCGAAGAACTTCTGCGCGCGTTGCTTTCGATCTACCTCGACAAGTCGTCGCCCCACGTGCTCGGCTCCGGTGCGGAAGTCCGCAGCGTATTTCTGGTTGACCCCGGCGTAGCTGTCATCGACGTAAACGCTGCCTTCGCCGACACCCACCGCTCCGGCGTCCTGGTCGAGGAATTGACGGTGGCGTCGCTGATTCACACCGTCTCGGCGAACACGCCCGGAATTTTGAGAGTGAAAATTCTGGTCGACGGCAAGGAGCGCGACACGCTGGCCGGACACGCCGACCTCTCCGATTTCTACGATGTGACCGCGGTCAACCAATTGGCTACGCAATTGGCCCCGTAAGCAGGGATGCCCACCCTTTGCAAGGCACGCAAAGGATAGGCCACTTGCGAAGTCTACGGTCTGCTGAGGTAGGGGGGATATCCAGATCAATTTTTTTTTTGACCCTTGAGCTAAAATCTTCGCGCTCAACTGGTTACGGGGTATGGATATGGCTGGATCCGGGCAAAATCTTGAGGCGCAAGGACTTAGAGGTAAAATATTGCGGGATAAGGGGTTAGGGGCACCTTTCGACAGGTTCAGAGCAGAGCCGACGCTGAACTTGTTTTGATGGCCTTCGCGCATGAGGTCAGTGTGCATTTTCCACATTTCTCAGTAAAGGTTGTTCGTCACACGAACCGGGTTTTTTGTTGTGGAAGGCTGTGGAAAAGCACGCGCGGTGCATGCGTTCGTGGTGCCCATCCGTCGAGAACCGCGACGGATGGGCACGTTGGAAGAGCCCAAGGGGATCGGCAGTCCGGAATGCCCACCCTTTGCAAAGAACGCAAAGGATGGGCCACCCGCCAACTTAGCAAGACCACGTGATAATGTGCAGGTGATGAGTGCCATAGGTGCGATGCAAACCGCAGGGCAGGTGAGTGTCATGGTATCGGCAGCATCGCTACCCGCCCTTACAATGAACCTGGTCCAGTGATAGTCAATGACCCGCAGAAGGCCGAGTTGCGGGTTCGGAAAATCTCCTGATGCAGGCTGCAGGAATGCCCACGCTTCGAACCTCGCGAAGCGTGGGGCAGCCGATTTCGTGGCGCTGCCTGCGAAAGCAAGTCTGGGCCAGCCCCCTACCCGCCCTTACAATGAACCTGGTCCAGTGATGGTCAATGAACCGCAGAAGGCCGAGTTGCGGGTTCGAAAAATCTCCTGATGCAGGCTGCAGGAATGCCCACGCTTCGAACCTCGCGAAGCGTGGGGCAGCCGATTTCGTGGCGCTGCCTGCGAAAGCAAGTCTGGGCCAGCCCCCAGGAATGGCAGCTAGCGTGGGCCACCGGCCCCTTCTTGAAATAATACGTACTAGTCTCGTATAATACGTACAGTTGTACGTATTATACGGTGCCGAGCGACACTCGGAGGAAACATGAATGCAGAAGCAATGACAGAGCGTTTCGAGATGCGCCTTAATCAATCGGTTCTGGAGAAAGTCGATGCTTGGCGTGCGAACCAAGACGACGTCCCTTCAAGGTCGGAAGCTGTGCGACGTTTGGTTGAAGAAGGTTTGGGTGCCTCAGAAAAGAAACGCCAACTGAGAATCAGTGACGGGAACAAACTAATCCTGGTAATGCTCTGCCAACTGTTCAAGCAACTTAAACTGAAGAGTGAGATCGAACCGGAATTCGTGGAATCAGTTATTCATGGTGGCCATTACTGGGGGCTTGAATGGCAGTACTCCGGCATCTTCCACGGCTACGAGGATGCCAAGTCGGTCGTTACGGAGGTCGTGAACGTCCTTGACATGTGGTACTTCCTCGAGCGCGGTTTTAGTGCGCTGTCCAAGAAAGAAAAGGAACGGGTAGCGGAGGAAGCGGCCCCAATTGGAAAAGACGTTCGGTTCTCCGGCTTCGATGGGAACGGTGAAAGCGAGTACATCGGAGTCGCGCGTTTCCTTATTGACGACCTTGATCGGTTCTCGGAATTCAAGGGCCGAGATCTGAACGCGCATATGCCGACGCTAGACGCGCATCGTCGTATGCTTTTTGTCTATGAGCCCATTCGAAGTAAGCTGATGGGGAGGGACCTTGAGGTCTCTGAGATTATCGAAATCGTAAAGGCAAGGATGCATCCGAGTAGACGCAAAGCCTAACGTCGCGCGGTTGGCAACGTTAGGGCGGGTCCTTGGATGGGGGGGCTGGCCCAGACTTGTCGACATCACGACAAACTGGCTGCCCCACGCTTCGCGAGGTTCGAAGCGTGGGCATTCCTGCAGCCGACGGCAAGTGATTTTCCATTTCTCTCGGCCACTTTTCCGCCGGCGCGATTGCAATTGTTCATCCGTCACAGCCACACCCTCCCGCTCGATGGTATACCTCCGCCATGCCCAATCGGCTGCACCGTTACTATGGCGTGGGGTACTCGCATTTCATCACCACCAGTTGCTATCAGAGATTGCCCCTGCTGGGCAGTCCGCGGAACCGCGATCTGTTTCTTGGTGTGCTGGAACTGGTTCGGCGGCGGTATCGTTTCGCTGTGGCAGGATACGTGGTGATGCCCGAACACGTGCACCTGCTGATCAGTGAGCCGCAGCGTGGTGATCCCTCGCTGGTGATGAAGGCCCTGAAGCAGGGATTTGCGCGCCGTCTGCTGGGGCGCTTGCGCCGGGTGAAGAATTCGAATCAATTGTCGCTCTGGCAGCCACCGATGGAGCGTGGCCGCATCTGGCAGCCTCGCTTCTACGATTTCGTCGTGTTCTCCGAACATAAGCGTGTGGAGAAGTTGCGCTACATGCATCGCAATCCCGTGAAACGCGGACTAGTTCTGGAGCCGCAGCAATGGCTGTGGAGCAGTTTCCGCCACTACGCTTACCGTGAACCTGGTCCAGTGATGGTCAATGAACCGCAGAAGGCCGAGTTGCGGGTTCGAAAAATCTCCTCATGTAGGCTGCAGGAATGCCCACGCTTCGAACCTCGCGAAGCGTGGGGCAGCCGATTTCGTGGTGGTGTCTGCGAAAGCAAGTCTGGGCCAGCCCCCGGAGAAAAGCGAAGTCAACACCCCCCGGATTCCAGTTTGGGAATGCCCACCCTTTGCAAAAGACGCAAAGGATGGGCCACCCTCCGTGCACTTACGCCGGCGGTTTCTCCAGGGCTTCGATCTCGTGCTTGGTGCGCTCGAGAATCTCGCGAATCTTGGCGATCTTCGCCGAGTCGTGCGAGCCGCGAGTCGCGGCCCGCAGCGCGGTCTTCATCAGGTCCGCCGCTGGACGGAATACCTCGGCGCCCTCCATGCCGATCCACGGGGCCCAGTCTCCGGCCTGCTCGGCGCGCTGCCAGATCTTTTTTACCGTTTCGGCCTCGCGCTGCAATTCGGCCTTGCCGGCGTCGGTCAGCGAATACGTCCGCTTCCCTGCCGGCTGGTCCGAAGTCACCAGGCCTTCGTCCTCCAGTTGCTGCAGCGCGGGATAAATCGCCCCGGCACTGGCCTTGTAGATGCCGCCGGATTTTGTCTCCAGCTCTTTCATCAGCTCATAACCATGCTTGGGGCCGCTCTCCAGCATCGAGAGCAGCGCCAGGCGGATTTCTCCCGGTCCAAAGAAGCGGCCCCACCGGCCTCCGCGGCCCCAGGGAAAGCCCGCACCCATAAATGGCGTTGCCATTGCGCCACGCCACCAACTTCCACATCTTCCGTACATACTCAAATCTCCCCTAATCTTTTTTGCCGAACGGAGCGGGCGATTTCAGATTTCTGATTGCAGATTTCAGATTGAAATTCGTTCGTCGTGGAACCTCGCTCGCGTTCAATCTGCAATCTGAATTCTGAAATCTTCAATCGCACGCTCATTCGATCTGTCTTTTAATATATCTATAGATAGATCTATTGTCAATATCCCGCCAGTCTTTCCTCTCAATCATTTACAATCCCGACTATGTTCTACCGCTCCGATAATCGCTCACCCGACCAGCTCCGTCCCGTTCTTATCACGCCAGACTTCATCACTACCGCGGAAGGTTCGGTCCTCATTGAGGTAGGAAATACGCGCGTGATTTGTACCGCCTCGATTGAGGAAGCCGTCCCGCAATTCATGCGCAATTCGGGAAAAGGATGGATCTCGAGCGAATACAGCATGCTGCCCCGCGCTACCCTGACCCGCACGCCGCGTGAAGTTTCCAAGGGCCGTCCCAGCGGGCGCACGCACGAAATCCAGCGCCTGATAGGGCGCAGCCTGCGCGCCGTTACCGACCTCACCCGCCTGGGCGAGCGCACCATCTGGATCGACTGCGACGTCATCCAGGCCGACGGAGGCACGCGCACCGCCTCGATTACCGGCGCGTTCGTCGCGCTTGGTCTGGCTCTGGAAAAACTCGTGGACGCCGGAACCTTGACCGCAGTTCCGCTGAAGGATTTCATCGCCGCAGTCAGTGTAGGAATCGTCGACGGAGAAATCCTGCTCGATCTCTGCTACGAAGAAGACTCCCGCGCCGACGTCGACATGAACTTCGTCATGACAGCCGGCCACAAGCTGGTAGAAATCCAGGCTACCGCCGAACACCAGGTCTTCGATGATCAGCAGTTAGCCAAGATGCTGGCCATGGCCAAGCAAGGTGTGCAGCAGTTGATCGCCAAGCAGCAAGCAGTGCTAAGCGCGCTGACGCTGCGGCAGTGAGAGGAACCATGTGGGGACAGCCCCAGCCTTGGTTGACCTCCCACTTCGGGTCACTCCCAAAACGGAACCCGCTCACCTCAGTTTTCCTCCAAAACTGCTGCAGGGAATCTTTACGTACCCCTCCCATCACGGCTACCGTGGAACAACGATAGGCATTGAGAGTCCAGAAATCCGAACCGAGCTGGACCAAACTGGTCCGTTCCCAAACTACCGGCCTGGCTCTCAAGAATGCCGCATCGCGCAAGGCCCGATTGAAATCGCCGGGGCTGCGGGAGCACTCGTAGCTTTGACGGAACCGCGATTGCCGGTGCCCGGAGTTGGCCCTGACTCATGACAAACATCCGCACCATCGACCGTCGACACGAACCACGCATTTCAATGGACCTGGAACTCCTCGCATGGGGAGTCGACACCAAAGGCGAACGCTTTCTGCAGGAGGCCCACGCCCGCGACATCAGCCTGAGCGGAGCGCTGCTGTCAGGACTCGACGCCGACCTCCGGTCCGGGGATGTGATTGGAATTCTCTACTCCGGACGGAAGGCCCGCTACCGCGTGGTGTGGATTCGCTACGACGAATGCGGCGACAAGATGCAGGTTGCCGTGCATCGCGTCGATCCCGACAAGTGCCCGTGGCAGCATTTGCTGGCTCAGGAAGACTCAGCGCGACCGGCAGGAGAGAGGTCAGCCCAGTCCGAAGCACCGAGTGTTTAAGCAGTCAGCGGTCAGCAGGTAGTGTCACGTCCCGAAAATACGCGACTAAAAGTCGGACAACAAATCTTGGTCCGGTCTCCTAGCCTCCGCGGCTAAAGCCGCTATTTTCAAGGGCTCTTTACGGCGCGGCTGGAAGCCGCGCCCTTTCAAAGCTCGTAAACTTTTGACACGAACTAACTGGACACCACACTAGCACGTGGCTGTTGGCCATTAGCGCTTCAGAATCGCACTTTCAATCAGGCTGGAAACCACGCCATATCCCTGAATTCCACCCGCGAAATGCCCTAATGCTGACTGCGGAGCCTCTGATTTCTGAGTGCGGAATGATGCCTTTAAGCGATCCACACTGTCTTCGCGTTGACGAACTCGCGCATTCCGACCTTCCCCAGCTCGCGCCCGTGGCCGGACTGCTTCACTCCGCCGAAGGGAATGCGGGGATCGGAGGCGACCATCTTGTTGATGAACACCATCCCGGCTTCGAGTTCGTTGATAAAGCGCTCGCGCTCTTTCTCGTCGTTCGTCCAGGCGCTGGCGCCCAGGCCAAAGCGGACGTCATTGGCGAGCCGGATCGCCTCATCCTGATCCTTGACCCGAAACAGCGATGCCACCGGGCCAAACAACTCTTCCCCATAGGCCGGTGAGTTTCTCGGGATGTCAGTGAGTACCGTCGGCGCGTAGTAATTTCCTGCCCTCGGCAAAGGATGCCCTCCGGTCAGCAGCTTCGCGCCGGCCTTGACCGTCTTCTGCACGTCCGCGTCCAGGTCCTTCACCCCATCCGGCGTCGCCAGCGGACCAAGCTCCGTTTTCTCATCAAACGGATCGCCAACTCGCAGGCTTTCCATGCGGGCCACGAACTTGCGCTCAAACTCATCGGCAATGCGCTCCGCCACGATGAACCGCTTGGCGGCAATACAGGACTGACCATTATTTTGCACGCGCGCCTGCACCGCGGTGGCGACTGCGGCGTCCAGATCAGCCGAGGGCATCACGATAAAGGGATCGCTGCCGCCCAGCTCGAGCACGACTTTCTTGATCCGCTTGGCCGCACCCACCCCTACCTGGATGCCCGCCTGTTCGCTGCCGGTCAGTGTCGCCGCCACTACACGGGGATCGTTCAACAACGCGTCTACCTGGCCCGAGCCGATCAGCAGAGTCTGAAACGCTCCCTCGGGAAACCCGGCTTGCAGAAAAATACTCTCGATCGCCAGCGCGCACTGCGGCACGTTCGAAGCATGCTTCAACAATCCGACATTGCCCGCCATCAGCGCCGGGGCGGCGAACCTGATCACCTGCCAGAATGGAAAATTCCACGGCATCACCGCCAGAATCGGCCCGATGGGCAGATACCGGATGAAGCTCTTCTTGGCCCCGGTCTCGACCACTTCGTCGGCCAGGATGCGCTCCGTGTTCTCGGCATAGTAGCGGCAGGCGGTGGTGCACTTCACCGCCTCGGCCACGGCCGACTTATAGGTCTTGCCCATCTCGAGGGTCATGAGATGTCCAAATTTGTCTTTGTCGCGCTCCAGGATCTCGGCCGCCTTCAGCATGCGCTGGGCGCGCACGGCAAATGGGGTTTTCCCCTCCGCCTTAAACACCTTCACCGCCAGTTGCAGCTTCTGCTCGATCTCCGCCTCTGAAAGTGGCTGGAAGGTTTTTACTACTTCTCCCGTGGCAGGATTAATGGTCGCAATCGCCATGATGACAGTTTCTCTCCTAAGTTCGGGCGCACTATCGGGCACCCACCCGCTTTCGCGCCATGACTTGGATAATTGATTTCCTCGTCGGAGGCAAATCCAGAGGCGAGTCGCGAGCGGTCACCACATTATACCATTCTTGGACCGTGGTCGGACGAGAGGGAACGCTTGCGGGTGGACCCTCCCCATGTATATACTTCATGTATATACATGGGGGAGCCATGGGAACCGCGCGCGTTTTCCGCTCAGGCAACAGCCAGGCGGTCCGCCTGCCGAAACAATTCCGTTTGAAGGGCAAAGAAGTGGACATCTTTCGCCGCGGGAATGAAATCGTCCTGCGGGAAAAGGACGATGACATGGCTCGGGCTTTCGATCTGCTGGCCTCGTTACCAGAAGACCTCGAACTTCCCGGTCGCGAAAAGGACCTTCCTCAGATCCGCAAGGGACTCTGATGGAAGCTCGCTATCTGCTCGACACCAATATCTGCATCTACATCCGCCAACGAAGGCCGGAGGAAGTGCTGCGCCGCTTCCGCCGGCTTCGGTCGGGCGAGGCCGCTCTTTCCGTCATTACCTACGGTGAACTTCTCTACGGAGCAGCCGAGAGTGCCCAGCGGGCAGCGGCAATGGAGCGATTGCGGGAACTCGTTCACCTTCTTCCTGCCCTGCCGCTGCCCGAGACCGCAGCCGAAACCTACGGAGCAATCCGCGCTGAACTGGAAGCCAAGGGTGAGATGATCGGCAACAACGACCTTTGGATCGCGTCCCATGCCTTGGCATCCAGCCTGACACTGGTTACCAACAACGAGAAGGAATTTCGCCGGATACGCGGGCTGAAGGTACAGAACTGGGCAGCATAACTCTCTCACTGACGCTTGACGCATGCAACACCCGGAGGCATTCTTTCCTTCCAGCGCTGCTGTTGGCTCACCACCCTGAATGGTTAAGGCATCTCCGCTGAACTTGAGGCTGGATTCTTCCTAAACCCGGAATCCCGGGAACCCGATTACCCAAGACACGCCGCCTTTCCCCTGTCCGTGGTTTACAATGTTCAGTACTTCCAGCACTCATCTTGGTTCGCATTCAGGAGGATTCTCATGAAGCTCACCCCCGGGAAACTCGCCGGCCTCAAAAAAGTCTCCAACGAACGCGGCGTCATCGCGGCCGCTGCCATGGACCAGCGCGGCTCCCTGCAGAAGTCGCTGGCCAAGGAAAAAGGTGGCGAAGTCACCGACGCCATGATGGAAGAATTCAAAACCCTGGTCAGCGAGGTGCTTACCCCGCACGCCACCGCCATCCTGCTCGACCCCGAGTGGGGACTGCCAGCCTCGAAGCGTCGCGCCAAGAACGCTGGCCTGCTGCTCGCCTATGAAAAGACCGGATACGACAAGACCGGCCCCGGCCGCCTGCCAGATCTGCTCGATGTTTGGTCGGCGCGCCGCCTGAAAGAAGCGGGCGCTGACTGCGTCAAGATTCTGCTCTATTACACCCCCGACGATCCCAAGCACGTAAATGAAATCAAGCATGCCTGGGTCGAGCGCATCGGCGATGAATGCCGCGCCAACGACATCCCGTTCTTCCTCGAGTTCGTGGGCTACGAAGAAGGCGCCGACGAAAAGGGCCTCGATTATGCCAAAAAGAAACCGCACATCGTCACCGAGAGTATGCGCGAGTTCTCGAAAGACCGCTACGGCGTCGACGTGCTCAAAGTGGAAGTGCCGGTGAACATGAAATTCGTCGAAGGCGTGAAGTGCTTCGGCGGGACCAAAGCCTACACGAAGAAAGAAGCCATCGACCACTTCCACAAAGCCGCCAACGTTGCGACCAAGCCGTTCATCTATTTGTCGGCTGGGGTCAGTAATGCCGAGTTCAGCGAAACGCTGGAACTGGCGGGTGAGTCCGGAGTGAAATTCAACGGCGTGCTCTGCGGCCGTGCCACCTGGAAAGATGGCATCCCGATCTACGCCAAGCAGGGTGCAGCCGCCTTCCGCAAGTGGCTCGAGACCGAAGGCGTGAAGAACATCAACAACGTAAACGGCAAGCTGAAAGCCGCGACCAGTTGGCACTCGATCTACGGCGTGGAACTGGTGCACGCGTAGTAGTTCGCAGATCTTATGGCGCGGGCATTCCTGCCCGCGCCCCTTTTGTCTCTTCCAACCGTGGGATGGCATTATGTCTAGCCGCCGAACCTCTGCCAAGAGACTATCTCTTGGTGTGGAAGGCACGTGACGTCAGACAAAGTAGCAGCCGGCCGCTAGAAGGCGGCTGGCAATACTCCGCCGCAATGCGACCGCGTCCAGAGGATCGTAGTTGGCAAAGCTGCGAAGAGCAGCCATATTTCCCCGGAGGACAGCGCCGTCCGAGCAGGCTCCAATGACATTTCGAGATGAGACCTCTACTCGATCCATGGCTTCGCGCAGAAAAACGGCACACATGTCGGCAGCGTTCGTTCCTTTGCCCGACGACGCCAGCTTGCGACTTCGAAGCAAGCTCGACTCCATGGCGAAGACCTCCATGGTGATATCAGAAATGTTCATCAGGATCTCCTGCTGTTTCTCCAACCCGGTCCCATATTTTTGATGCGCAATCCCGATCGTGAACAGCGCAATATTCTTCGCGCCCTGCACCAGCCGTGCTTCTTCGTCAGTGCGCAAAGAGCCGGTCGCTCCCGTGGCGGTCCCGCTCATCACCGACTGAACGGCAGGGATAAGCGCCAGTTGTCCCCGCGCCGCGCGTTTCAGCAACATTCCTGTTATCAGAAGCCGGTTGATCTCATTGGTACCCTCGAAGATCCGATTGATTCGAGAATCACGGTAGGCCCGTTCCACTGCGTAGTCCTGATGGTAACCATAGCCGCCGTGGATCTGGACGCCTTCGTCGACAACATAGTCCTGCATTTCGGATGCATACACTTTAATCATCGAGCATTCCGCGGCATACTCCTCGACAGCCTTGAGTTCGCTGTGCGCATCAGCGTGCTGGTTTCGGGTGGACTGCGCCAGCCGGGACTGGATGAGTCCCACCACGCGCCACACCATCGATTCCACCGCGTAGGTACGAATCGCCATCTCGGCCAGCTTGTATTGAATGGCACCGAACTCCGCGATTGCCGAACCGAAGGCTTTGCGTTGCTTGGCATATTTCAGGGAGACGGCAAGCACGTTCTTTGCTGCACCAAGGGCTCCCGGTCCGAGTTTCAGGCGCCCGATGTTCAGGATGTTGAATGCAATGACGTGACCGCGCCCAATTTCGCCGAGCACGTTTTCGACCGGAACCTGGACGTTGTCGAAATACACGGCAGTGGTCGAACTGCCCTTGATACCCATCTTGTGCTCTTCGGCCCCGCTCGTCACACCGGGAAAGCTGCGCTCCACCAGGAATGCCGTGAACTTTTCACCCCCTACTTTCGCAAAGACGGTGTACAGATCGGCAGCCCCACCATTGGTAATCCACATCTTCTGGCCATTCATGAGGTAGTACTTCCCGTCCGAACTGAGATCCGCCCGGGTACGCGCGGCAAGCGCATCTGAACCGGCCAGCGGTTCCGTCAGCGCGTAGGCAGCCAGGAGCTCAACTTTCGCCAGTTTGGGAAGATATTTTCGTTTCTGTTCTTCGCTGCCAAAGAAAAGAACGGGCAGCGTGCCGATCCCGGTATGCGATGAATGCCAGGACCCGTAAGAAGCGTCCCTGGCCAGATGCTCAGCGGCGATCATTACAGACGGCAGGTCCATTTCCATCCCACCGAATCTTTCGGGAATGGGGATCGCAGCAAGTCCAAGGCCGGCCGCTTTGCGCAGCACGCTCAGTGCGACCCCCGGCTTCTGCTGACGGATCGCGTCAAGATGAGGTTCCACGTCATTCGCCCAGAATTGGTCGACCGTCCGGGCGATCGCAAGGTGTTCTTCATTCAGATCTTCAGCCGTGAAAACCTCGTTGGGCTCACGATCTTCGATCAGGAACGCCCCACCGTTAGCGAGAAGAGGAGTTGTTGCGGCAGTTGTCATCAATCTTCCCCAGATCCGAAGGATTGCCGATTGCGCGCGAGTCCATCTGCGAGCGTAATGCCGGTACGCGAGTCGGCGAGTTGCGAAAGCCGCCTCACCTTTGTGGTTGCGAGAGCAAAGGCCAGCGCAAATTGTGTTAGTCTATATCAGATATTAGTAGCTAACGTCAACACGAATGGCGATGGGCTGTGGTGCGGGCAGGACCTGGAGAATTGTAAGTTTGTTTTTTGTATCGATGCACGTATCCGAAGCATCTGCCAGTAAAATGTCCTGCAATGTAGATCAGGAGAAAATCGGATTATGGCTGGTGTAGAGGTAGCGGAGCGGCGTAGGGACCGGAACCACAGGAATCGGATGAAGCGAACAGCCCTGGCGCAGATCCAGGAGATCCCGGGGCTTCGCGCACGCAAAAAGGCGCGGCTGCGTCAGCAGATTATCGAGACTGCCATCCGATTGTTCCGCAAACAGGGCTACGAGAAGACCCGGGTGGATGATATCGTCAAAATTCTTGAAATCAGCCAACCGACTTTCTTCCGGTATTTCCCCAGCAAAGATGCGGTTTTGCGGGATGTTGGAGTGCGCGGCTTTGAATGCATAGCGCAGCGCCTGAAGTCTGAACTGTCCACGAAAGCCAGCACCGCCGATCGCTTGCGGCGCCTCTATCACGACATGGCGTGCGAAGCGGAAGCCGACCGTCCGCTGTGGCAAGCGGTGGTGCTGTCGGGTGCGATGGATCCCGTACGTTCTCCCCAGGTGCGTGGAGCCGAATGCCAGGCGGCGGGGTTGCTGCGCGAGATTCTTGCGCAGGGACAGAAGCGCGGCGAAATCACGAATGTCTTTCCGGTGGTGCATCTCGCCGAATTTATGGAGGCCCTCTACCACACCGTCGTCCGCCAGTGGACCGTCGATCTCACAGGACCCCATAAACTGACCGAGCGGGTGGACAGCGCAGTGGAGTTCTTCCTGCGTGGCGTTACCGCGTAAGGGTTAGTGTCAGTCGCCTTTCCTGATTTCCTCGAGGCATGAAATGAAAGCCGCCGTCCTCCACGATTTCAAGCAACAGCTTTCGATCGAGGAAGTCGAACTGCCTCATCCCGAAGCGGATGAGGTTTTGATCCAGGTGGAAGCCTGCGGTGTTTGCCACTCTGACGTGCATGTGGCGGATGGGGATTGGACGCAGCTCGCAGGGATCGTGAAACGCCCGCTGATTCTCGGCCATGAGATTGCTGGCCACGTGGCGGAGAAGGGCGTAAAGGTAAACGATTTACAAATCGGCGACCGCGTGGGCGTGCCCTGGATTCACTGGAGTTGCGATGAGTGCGAATTCTGCCGCGAAGGAAACGAAAACTTATGCCGTCGGCAGAAGATTACAGGTGTCACCGTGGATGGTGGCTATGCGGAATTCGTGAAGGCGCCGGCAACTCACGCGCTGAAAATTCCAGATGGCCTTTCTGCGCTCGAAGCAGCCCCGCTTTTTTGTGCCGGACTCACTGTCTATCGCGCACTGAAAGGCGCCGGGATCGCGCCCGGCCAGCGCCTGGCGGTTTTCGGTATCGGCGGTCTTGGACACCTTGCGGTGCAATTCGGACACGCCTTTGGCGCCGAGGTGACTGCGATCGACGTTGTCGAGGAAAAGCTGGAGCTCGCCAGATCCCTCGGCGCCTCTCATATCCTCAATGCTTCCGCGACTGATGTGATCAAGGCACAACGCCGCAAAGGTGGAGTCCACGTGGCTCTCGTTACCTCCGCCGCGAAATCAGCATACGACACCGCCTTTTATTGCCTGAGGCCAACCGGCACGCTTCTTGTCGTCGGCTTGCCGGCTGCGAATCTCTCTTTCCCGCCCATTCTGATGGCCGCTGGAGAGGTACGGATCCAAGCGTCGTCCGTCGGAACGCGTCAAGACTTGAGGCATGTTCTTGCCATGGCGGCTGCTGGGAAGGTACGGTGCCGAGTGGTTACGAAACCTCTCGCCCAAGCGAATGAGGCCCTAGAGCAACTGCGCAAGGGCGAAGTCTCCGGGCGCATGGTTTTGACCCCCCGCTGAGACCGGGCCGCTCTCCCACGAAAATTCGAACCAACAAAGCCGTTCCGGGGATGTCCGCACGCGGCGTGTTTCCGCACCGCCTTCCGCCCATGCAACGCTCATCGGGCGCAAAAGGCGGTGTCTTCCGTCTCCTCAATGGGTGGCGACGTTCTTCTTGACGTTAGTAACTATTATGTGATACTAACTCTCGCGATCTGGGATTTAGTACATGCCGATTACGTCCTGATCGTGGACGATGGCAAAGAGCAGATCATCATTGACGGCCGGTAGGGGTTGGCGCGGTTATCTGCTGAGCTAAGTTAACCCGCTTGGGGAATCGGAACCAATTCGTCGATGTGCTAATGCATTCCGCGAGGAGAATCCTATGAAGGCACTGGTGCGGATCTTTGTGTGCTTGCTTTTGACAGTTGGTGCAGCCCAGGCGCAGGGCGTTGGCTCCTCGGGAGATATCACAGGAACCGTACTCGACTCCGCTGGCGCTGTCTTGCCCAGGGTAACCATGAGTGTGGTCGACACGCAGACTGGGCTAAAGCGCCAAGCCGTGACCAATGAGACAGGTCAGTACCGGGTAACAGGACTTTCTCCTTCCACCTATGAAGTAAGAGCCGAACTCTCGGGGTTTGCCACCGAGGTTCGCAAAGGGGTCACTGTTGCCATTGGGCAAACAGTCCTGTCGGACTTTCGCATGAAACCGGCACAGGTAGCGACCGTCATCGAAGTGATGAGTGAGCCGCCGGTGGTGGAAACTGAAAGAGGCAGCGAAGCGAACCGAATAAGCCAGCAGTACATCGCGGACCTGCCAATTGACCGGCGCGATTACCTCACTTTCACTTTGCTCGCGCCGGGCGTCTCGGATTCGACGCGGCTGGCAGGTGACCAGGATTTCCGGGTCAAGCAGACACCGCAAAGCGGTCTTTCGTTCTACGGAAGCAATGGCAGGGGAAACAACATTACAGTGGACGGCGGCGAGACCGGTGGGGATACCGGAGGGGTTCGGCTTACGGTGAGCCAGGACGCGGTGCAGGAGTTCCAGATTAACCGCAGCAACTACGCTGCCGACCTGGGATCAGCCACGGGAGCCTCCATCAACATAGTGACCAAGTCCGGCACTAACATCGTGCATGGCACTCTCTACGGATTTTTCCGCAACGATGCGATGGACGCCCGCGACCCCTTCGCCTACAGCTCTGCTTTGGCTACGGACCCGACCTTTTCTAATTTCAACACCAGTTCCACCGGACACCCTATCAAGAATTCGCTCAGTCGCCAGCAATACGGTGGCAGCCTCGGCTTCCCTATCCGGAAAGACAAAACCTTTCTGTTTGTTGCCTTCGAAGGCCTACGCCAGAACTCGCAGAATTCAGTTCCCCTGCTGACCAGCAGTTCGATCTTCGCTGGGCCTTCTGCGACCGCAACGACGAATCCTTTTCCACAAAGTGACCCTAGGTTTGCGCAACAAACGGTGGTTACGGCGCTAGCCCAGTCTTCCAACCCGAGCGTCCCTTGCCTCAACGGGTTTCCGAACGTGCCGGCCGTGATCTGCGCCGGTTTGCTGCAGGCTGCCCTGTCTGTTGTTCCGGGCCAGGGACTGAGCCCGGTTCAGCAAGGGTTGAATGGTTTTCTGGTAAGCCAGTTTGAAACTCAGGGAGGAGTATTCCCTTACAACACACGTGAGTATCTGGCATCGGGGCGCTTGGATCACCGCTTTAGCACCAGCGACGAGCTTTCTCTCACCTACAGATATGGGCACGATCTTGAGCAGTCGCCGGACGTGCAGTCTCTGACCGCTTTCTCGGCAGGAAGCGCGATTCACAACTATGACAACAATTTCCAGGTAGCCTGGTATCACCAGTTCAGTCCATCCACCCAGAACGAGTTACGGGCGCAGTGGGATTACAACAGCTTTCGAGTGATTCCCAACGCGCCCGGAGAGGCGGGGCTACAGATTCCCGGTTTCATCAACAATTTGGGAACGAACATTTTCTTACCCAACATCAGCATCCTGCGTCGCTACGAATTCGCGGACAATGTCACCGTTATTCGCGGACATCACACGTTCGAGTTCGGCGGATCGGAATTGCTTCGCGGCAATCACACCGAGTCGCATACGTTTTTCCCAGGCCGCTTCGTGTTCGGCTCATTACCCGCCGGACTCGTGCTCAGCCCGCAGCTTGCGGGCGCCACTCTAAATCCCCTGGAATCGGCGTCCCTGGGAGTGCCTCAGGTGTACCAGCAGGGTTTCGGAAATCCGACCTACCCGTATTACACGCGACCGCTGACCGCGCTCTACGCGCAAGACTCGTGGAAAATAACGCCAGGGTTTACTCTGAACTACGGCCTGCGCTACGAGTTGGATTCCCAGTACCTGCCATTGACCACCTACAAGAAAGATTTTGCCCCCCGGGTATCGTTTGCGTGGGATCCGCTCAACGACCACAAAACGGTGATTCGCGGTGGTTACGGGATTTTTTACGGGCCGGTCGATGAGCAAATCCCGGCCGTGGATTTGAGTCTGGGAGCAGTGAACGCCAACAAAACTGCAGTGGAGAACAGCACTCCAGCCGGCCAGGTAGCCAACCTGAGTTCCATCTGCGGAGTCTCCCAGGGACCCATACCAATAATCCCCAGCACTAACTCGAGTCCGTGCAACCGGGAAATTTCTATCTATGTGGATCCACTCGGCGGCATCCCGGCGCTGGGACTGAAGGGCGCACCGACGGTTTTCCAAACACTGTTTGGGCAAGGATTGATTCAGTGCACAACCCCAACCGCCGGAAATGCCGCCTGCATCACGCCAACTGCGGTATCTCAGTTTGGCATCAACGTTACAAATAGCGGTCCGATCGGTCCGCTACAGGTAGTCTTCGTGAATCAACCGGGCTATCGACCACCGATCGCCCAGCAAGCTTCGCTTGGAATTGAACGCGAGGTAGGCCCTGGCTTGTCGATTTCTGTCAGCGGCGTCTATACGCACACGCAGAGACTCCCGGTCGCAATTGATACGAATCTATTGCCGGCGCCGTTTACCACGCTAACCCTAGCCAACGGCCAGAGCGTTTCCTATCGGAACTGGAATACGACTGTCGCAGGGGCCGACCCGCTGGGAGGTACCGAGCCCGGCGGCCTGCCCTGCGACAACCCAAGCACTCCATGTTTTGTGAATCCGCTGGTGGTGCAGAACAACCAGTACAGCTCTGAAGCATACGCGGTTTACGAAGGCGGTATTGTCGAAGTCAAGAAACGCTTCAGCGATCACTTCACGTTGTTCGGAAACTACACCTACAGCAAAGGCTATGACACGTCGACCGACTTCAACAGTGACTACGGACCACAAGATCCCACGAACATAAACATCGATCGCAGCCTGTCCGAGTTTGATGAGCGGCACAAGGTGGTCATCGCGGGCGTCTTCGACAGCCCATGGAAGCAAGCAGTGCTGTCAGGGTTCCAGCTCGCTCCGATTTTCTCTTACCACAGCGGACATCCGTTCAACCTGCTGGCGGGAGGAGAGGTCAATGGCGACAATCACACCACCAACGAACGCCCTATCGGTGCGCCGCGTGACACTGGTCTCGGTCCAAATTATTACGATTTCGATGCCCGCTTGACCTGGCAACACAAAGTTGGGGAAAAGGCGAACCTGCAGGTTACGGCGGAAGGATTTAATATTGCCAACCGGACGAACTTCGCCAGCGTGAACAACGAGGTGGGCCCTCTATTCGGTTTAACCCCAGGGTTCACGACCTTTAATGTGCATGGACTTCGGCCGGGCAGTCCCCTCGCAGGTGGGGGCATCGTGTCGCCCAGCGTGCCTTTGTCTTTCACGTCGGCCCTGCCTATGCGTGAGATTCAACTTGGCGCTCGCCTCACGTTCTAGAGGCCACGTTCGTTAGGACGGCGGAGCGGCACTGTCGGCAAGTTGTTCAGGTCGAGGAGCAACTCAATGGCGTTCGTCCAAAATCAGGGAGCCCGGATCTATTGGGATGAACAAGGCCATGGCGCCCCAGTCCTGCTGATTATGGGGCTCGGCTATCCCTCGTACATGTGGCATCGGACTCGATCGGTATTGACGACGCGCTACCAAACCATCGCGTTCGACAACCGTGGCATAGGCAGGAGCGATGTGCCGCCCTGTCCGTACTCGATCTCCGTGATGGCATCCGACGCTGCCGCAGTGTTGGATGCTGCCGGAGTCGAGAGTGCACACGCATTCGGCGTTTCGATGGGAGGCATGATTGCACAGGAGTTCGCGCTGCAACACCCGAAGCGAGTGCGGTCGCTGATATTGGGTTGCACGGCCGCTGGCGGGCCGACTGCAGTGCGCGCCGAACGGGACGCTACTCAGATGCTGATGGCGCGTGCGACGATGAGTCCTGAGCAAGCTGCGGAGGCGGCAGTACCCTTTATCTACGATGCGGCGACTCCACGGGAAAAGATTGATGAAGACCTGGCGATTCGCCGGCCCTGGTTGCCGAGCCCGGAAGCATATGCAGCACAGCTGCAGGGAGTCCTCGCCTGGGAAGCATACAGCCGTCTTCCCGGGATCAACAGGCCAACGCTCCTGATTCATGGCGAGTCGGACCGGCTGGTGCCGCCGGGCAACGCCAGATTGATCGCGGAGCACATCCCCGGTGCGAAGCTTGTGATGATTCCACATGCGGGTCACATTTTCCTCACAGACCAGACAGATGTCGCGCACCGCCTCATTCTGGAATTCCTTGACGAGCAGACTTCATCAGCAGATGCCAGGCCGGAGTGTGGCGGCGGATCGCGAGCCCTTCGGGCACTCCGCAACACGTCCGAGAACAAGGAGAAGGTTTCGTGTTGACGGCGGCCACCGGCAGAACGGAGGATTCCACCGTGCATGTCAAGCAACTTTTCGAACTGACCGGACGCGTGGCGATCATCACCGGAGGCTCCATCGGACTGGGGCGCCAAATGGCGGAGGCGCTGGCCGAAATGGGTGCCCATTTGGTGCTGTGCGCGCGCAAGGAAGAACGCTGCCAGCAAGCCGCTGAGGAATTGCAGCGCCTCGGCGTCAATGCTGTCGCTCTGGGCTGCGATGTGAAGAGTCAGGCCAGCGTTCAGGAAATGGTAAGTGCTGCCCTTGCCCGGTTCGGACGCATCGATGTCCTGATCAACAACGCTGGAATATCCTGGGGCGCTCCCGCGGAGGAGATGCGCCTCGAGGACTGGAACAAAGTCATCGACACCAATCTGACCGGAACTTTTCTGTGCGCTCAGGCTGTGGGCAAAGTCATGATCCGGCAAGGCCGCGGGAAGATCATTAATATTGCCTCGGTGGCTGGACTAGGTGGGGCGCCCGCGGAACTTCCGGCGATTGGCTATCACGCCAGCAAGGGCGGAGTCATCAGCTTCACCAAAGACTTGGCCTGCAAATGGGCAGTTCACAACATCCAGGTAAATGCGATCGCTCCCGGCTGGTTTCCGACACACATGTCGAACCGCGTCCTGGAGCATCATAAGGAGCTTTTCCTCTCCCACATTCCGATGCGGCGTCTTGGCAATGAACATGATTTGAAGGGTGCGGCTGTGTTTCTCGCTTCTGACGCCTCTGATTACGTCACCGGTCATGTGCTGGTAGTGGATGGTGGTCAGTCAGCCTGGTAGCAACGGGATAAGTGATGAATATTCCGCTAACCCCGGTACGATTCCTGCGCTATGCCGAACAGCAGTTCCCCGGCAAGACCGCCGTGGTCTGCAGAGACTCGCGGTTCACCTACGCGCAATTGGCTGAACGTGTGCGCCGTCTCGCCGGTGCTCTGCGGCAGGCCGGGGTGAAACCGCGTGACCGGGTCGCATTTCTCAGCCTCAATTGCCATCGTCTGCTCGAAGCGTATTACGGCGTTCTGGAAGCGGGAGCGGTTTTGCTCCCCTTGAACGTTCGGCTTGCACCGAACGAACTGGCGTACATTCTGAACGATGCAGGAGCAAAAGTACTCTTCGTGCAGCAAGAGTTCCTTCCATCTGTGGACTCTTTTCGCCAGAGCGTTTCATCCGTGGAGAGTTTCTTCCTGCTGGACGGTGCGCCGCAGTTGCCATGGCTTTCGCCGCAGAACTATGAAGACCTTCTGATGGCGGCAACTCCCTACCGCGCGGACGTCATGGAGTTCGACGAAGACTCGCTTGCTGAACTGTTCTACACCAGTGGCACCAGCGCGAATCCCAAGGGAGTGATGCTCACCCACAGAAATGTGTATCTCCATGCCCTCTCGGTTTGCGTGACGTTCCAGACGAAGGCGGATAGCGTACAGTTGCACACTATTCCGCTGTTCCATGCCAACGGATGGGGTACCGCCCATTCCGTCACGTTGGTCGGGGGCAGACACATCATGCTGCAGCGTTTCACTTGCGCGGAAGTCTTCCAGTTGATCGAGCGCGAGCATGTTGACTCGCTGAGTCTCGTGCCGATCATGGCGACGGCGCTAGTGAATTCACCAGAGCGGCAAAAACACGACTTGAGCACTCTGGAGTGGATTTCGATAGGAGGCGCTGCTTCATCTCCAACCTTGGTGCGCGAGGTCGAAGAAAAGCTTGGCTGCACATGCTTTTCCGGCTACGGCCTGACGGAAACCGCGCCCGTACTCTCCACCGCCAGACTGAAGCCGGGAGTGCAACTCCAGGGTGAACCGCGCTATGTGGCTCAGGCTACGACCGGGTACGCGATTCCAGGTGTGGAGCTACGAGTGGTGGACTTCGAAGACAACGATGTTGCCCGCGACGGAAAAACCATGGGCGAGATTGTCGCCCGTTCCGACGGTGTGATGCAAGGATACTGGCAACAGTCCGCCGCAACGGCAGACGCGATGCGCGGCGGCTGGTTCCATACCGGAGACATGGCGACCATTAACGAGAATGGTCAGATCCTCATCGTGGATCGTAAGAAAGACATTATTGTCAGCGGTGGTGAGAATATTTCATCGCTCGAAGTGGAGAAAGCGCTCCTGGCGCATCCCGCCATCTATGAGGCCGCCGTGATTCCAGTCCCAGACGAAAAATGGGGAGAAGTGCCCAAGGGACTCGTGGTACTAAAACCAGGACTAAGCCTGACAGAGGCGGAACTGCTCGAATCGTGCCGTGCTCGTATCGCGCATTTCAAGTGCCCAAGATCGATTGAGTTTCTGGAGAGTTTACCCAAGACTGCTACAGGGAAAATTCTGAAAAAGGGTTTGCGCAAGAAGTATTGGAACGAACAGAAGCCCACCCACTCCGAAATTACGACGCACAAGTGAGAAGTAAGCTTTCGCCATGGAAGATCTAGTTCAACTGAGCCGAGACGGGGATGTAGCAATCATCACCATCAATAATCCGCCAGTGAACGCTTTAAGCCCTGGCGTCGCTCAGGGGATTGCCCAAGCCATTGAGCAGGCGGGCCACGACGAAGAGACCAAGGCTGTGGTCCTGATTGGCGGCGGCCATACCTTCATTGCTGGCGCAGATATAAAGGAATTCGGCAAGATTACATCTGGCAAGACGCAGCGAGGCGAGGGGCTGCTGCCACTTCTCCTGAAGATAGAAAATTTGAACAAACCCGTGGTGGTGGCCATTCATGGCAACGCGTTCGGCGGCGGCCTGGAGTTGGCGATGGCCGGCCACTATCGAGTGGCCGCTCCGAATGCACAGTTGGGTCAGCCCGAAGTGAAACTCGGCATTATTCCCGGTGCAGGTGGCACGCAGCGGCTACCTCGGCTCGTGGGCATCGCCAAAGCCATCGAGATGTGCGCGGAAGGCAACCCGATTTCCGCTCAGGAGGCCCTGAAATTCTGCCTCGTGGACCGCCTCATCGAAGGCGATCTGTTGGCGGGCAGTATAGCTTTTTCACGGCAGATCGCCGCAAAACCTCTCCTCAAGACGCGTGAGCGCCACGATAAACTCGGCACCCCCGAGCAGACCGCTTCCGTCCTTGCGGCCGCACGCGAGAAGGCTCGCGCCAAACAGCGGGGCATGATGGCGCCGCTCGCGGCCATCGATGCGGTGGGAGCCGCCGCCAGGCTGCCCTTCGAAGAGGGATGCCAAGTGGAACGAAAACTGTTCGACGAATGCCTCTTCTCCGATCAATCCAAGGCCCTCATCCATGTGTTCTTCGGCGAGCGCGAGGTTGCCAAGATCTCAGACCTTCCAAAAGACACTCCGATTGTCCCGGTGAATTCGGTCGCGGTAGTCGGTGCCGGAACGATGGGAGGTGGAATCGCCATGGTGTTCGCGAATGCCGGTGTTCCAGTATTGCTCAAAGACGCCGACCAGCCGGCGCTTGATCGCGGGCTGGCCACCATTCAACGGAACTACTTGAGCTCAGTTAAACGCGGCCGCTTCACTCCGCAATTCGTGGAGGAACGCCTGAAACTCATCAAGCCGACGCTCAGCTACGACGACTTCGCTGGAGTGGATATGGTCGTCGAGGCCGTATTCGAAGGTATGGCGCTGAAGAAAGAAATCTTCTGCCAGTTGGATCGGGTGTGCAAAGCGGGAGCGATTCTCGCCAGCAACACATCAACCCTCGACATCGACGAGATAGCCTCAGCCACTTCGCGGCCCGAAGCTGTGATCGGCACACATTTTTTTAGTCCAGCGAACATCATGCGCCTGCTCGAAATCGTACGGGGTAAGGCGACCGGCAGAGAAGTGATTGCAACCTGTATGCGTCTTTCGAAGAAACTCGGCAAAGTCAGCGTGCTCGTGGGCAACTGCCGCGGTTTTGTGGGAAACCGCATGTTCGGTCCTTACCGCCGCGAAGCGCAGTTCCTGGCGGAGGATGGCGCCGATATTGAAGTCGTCGACAGGGCCCTGCAGGATTTCGGAATGGCCCTGGGCCCCCTGGCGACCGGCGATCTGGCAGGTCTTGACGTCGGATGGCGCATCCGCAAGGAGTACCGCCACCTTGAGAAACCTGGCGTGAGACAGCCGTTCGCGGAGGATCGCCTCTGCGAACTCGGCCGCTACGGTCAGAAAAGCGGTGCAGGCTGGTACAAGTATGGTGAGAACCGGCGCGCGATTCCCGATCCTGACGTCAACCAACTGGTACGCACGTGGGCCAGAGAAGCAGGCATCCTACAGCGGAACATTTCGTCTGCGGAGATCGTCGACCGCTGCATTTATGCCCTGGTAAATGAGGGTGCACGCATCCTCGAGGAAGGCATTGCCCTGCGATCCGTCGACATCGACATCATCTACCTGAACGGCTACGGATTTCCAGCCTATCGGGGCGGTCCCATGTGGTACGCCGATAGCGTGGGGTTGGATAAGGTTTACGGCCGCATTTCAGAATTTCATCAACTTTACGGCGAACTCTGGGAACCTGCACCGGTGCTGAAGCGCTTGGCGGATGAAGGCAAGACCTTCGCCGAATTCATTAAAGAACAGGGCGTAATAGCGTAAGGCAACTGCTTTGAAGATCTACTAAGGGCTTACTCACAAAGAAGGGTACTCCGTCTCCGCGTGTCTAATGAGTTTTAGCCCGATGAGGCTCTCAGGAGGGACCTCCAATGACAAAACGCATCGGTTTGGTATTGGTTCTGGCCGCGTTGCTGCTTTCGATTTCTGCCAGCGCTTCCGCGGCAGTCACGACAATCACCGGCACCTTACCGGATGGGGCAACTTATCTGATCGAGTTGCCTTCTCCGTGGAATGGCACGCTGCTGCTCTATAGCCATGGTTACGTCGTTCCGGGCGCTTCGAATCCTGCGCAGGATGTCGGCGACCCCGGCACCCGCGCCTTCCTGTTGGCCAACGGATTTGCCTTAGCCGGTTCTTCTTACGCCACCACTGGCTGGGCCATCCACGAAGCCTTGCCGGACCAGATTGCTGTGCTGGACGCGTTTCATCATTCGTTTGGCAAGCCTAGCCGCACGATTGCCTGGGGACACTCGCTCGGAGGAATCATCACGGCGGGTCTCATTCAGAGATTCCCCGACCGCTTTGATGCTGCCCTGCCGATGTGTGGCGTACTCTCTGGCGGTGTCGGCACCTGGAACCAAGCGCTCGATTCCGCGTTTGCCTTCAACGCGCTGATGGCCGGCAATTCGTTGCAGGTAGTGAACATCACAAACCCGGTTGCGAATCTTACTTCGGCTGAGGCATTCCTGGCCGCAGCCCAGGCGACGCCCCAGGGAAGGGCGAGACTGGCGCTGACTTTTGCTCTAGCTGACAGTCCGGGCTGGTTCGATCCCGCGTCGCCGGAACCGGCTCCGGACGATTTCGCTTCACGAGAAGCGAACCAATTCTTGTGGGCTTCGCAAGTGGACTTCCCCTTCGTCTTCGCCTTTCGAGCCGAGCTGGAATTTCGCGCCGGTGGCAATCCTTCGTGGAACACCGGAGTCAACTACAGAAAGCAGCTTGCGCACTCTGTCGACCACGATGAAGTTGTAGCGCTTTATGCGCAGGCTGGCCTTGACTTGGACGCTGATCTTGATGCCCTCCGCGACGCTGACCGTATCGCCGCCGATCGGTCTTCGGTGAAATATCTGGAGTACAACATCATTTTCAATGGCGATATCGACATTCCTGTCCTTACCCTGCACACTACGGGCGACGGCCTAGTATCGAACCAGAATGAGAGCGCCTACGCTGACGTGGTCCGCGAAGACGGGAACGGGCGGCTCCTGCGCCGAACGTTCGTGCATCGCGCTGGACACTGCACCTTCACTCCCGCGGAAACCGTAACCGCGCTCGTCAACCTGATTCAACGCCTGGACACTGGAACTTGGCCGGACCTTGCTCCCAGTGTCCTCAATGCGGAAGCGGCTAAGCTCGGCCCGCTCAATGTAGCTCCGCCGTCATTTCTTAAGTTCGAACCTGCGCAATTCCTGCGGCCCTTTGACGCGCTCGACGAACATAAACGCGAGAACCGGGACCACTGATGAGAAGAACCGCCGACCCCACCAGCCGCTCCCGGCAGCTCGGGACCCGGTGAGTTAGCTCGAAGTCTGAATACCAAGAAAGGTTCGTCTCGTGCATCTCGATACTGCCCCGGTTCGCCCGGGCGAAGAACTGAATTTAGCTTCTCTGGCCGATTGGCTGCGCGGGCGAATTGCGGGAGTCGAGCATGGCATCACGGCCGAACAGTTTCCGAGCGGGCACTCGAACCTTACTTATCTGTTGCAGATTGATGGGCGCGAATATGTGTTAAGGCGCGGCCCTCTCGGGCCAGTCGCCCCAAAGGCCCACGACATGGCACGTGAATTCCGCGTTCTCCAGATGGCGCATCCGCACTTTCGGGAGGCCCCAGAGGCTCTTCACTTGTGCGAGGACCCCAAGGTTCTGGGTGCGGTCTTCTTTCTGATGGAGCGCCGCGATGGGCTGATCTTGCGTGATGAGGTTCCGCCACAACTGGCAGAGGCACCGAATTATGCGCAGCGGGTAAGTGCGGCGTTTGTCGATTGCCTGATACGGTTGCATGCCATCGACATCTCTAAGACTGGCTTGCTTGCTCTCGGTAAACCGGAGGGCTTTCTTGAACGCCAGGTGCAGGGGTGGACGGATCGTTGGCATCGGGCCAGCACGGACGCGATGCCAAAAATGGATCATTTGATTCGATGGCTCGTCGATCGCCGGCCGTCTTCTCCTGCGCCCACCCTGGTGCATAACGATTACAAACTAGACAACGTCGTTCTTGGGGATGGATGCACGGGCCGCATCGAGGCGGTGCTCGATTGGGAGATGGCAACAGTTGGCGATCCGCTAACCGATCTGGGCCTCACTCTTTGTTATTGGGCGTGGGTGGCGGCGCCCCAACTGCGCGCGCGCGAAGTGCCGCCCCTCACCTCGCAACCAGGCTGGTACACTCGCGATCAGTTCGTACAGCGCTATGCGGAACGGACTGGTCGTGACCTTTCGCAAATCGGTTATTACGAAGTGCTGGGAATGTTCAAGCTGGCCGTAATTCTGCAGCAGATCTATTACCGGTTCCGGCGTGGCCAGACACAGGACTCGCGATTCCAGAATTTCGGGGAACGCGTCAGAGGACTGACCGATCTGGCTAACTCGCTAACGGAGAAACCCAGTTGAGCACCGTATATCTTGTGCGCCACGGACAGGCGGGCACACGCGACGCTTACGATTCCCTTTCTGAGTTGGGCAAGCGGCAGGCACGGTTGTTGGGCGAACACTTCGTTTCCCAGGGCATCCAATTTGCCTCGGTCTATACAGGCACGCTGCTGCGTCAGAAACAAACTGCCGAGGAGATATGCCAGGCCTTTACCGACGCGAAGATTTGCTTTCCTGCGTTCAGCGCCGATCCCGGGTGGGATGAGTTTGATCTCGGGCGAGTGTACCGCGACATTGCCCCTCCACTGTGTGCGGAAGATCCTGAATTCTGCCGTGAATACGAGGACATGCTGGAGCAGGTCCGGATCAGCAATGGTGCGCACACAGCAAGTATTCATCGCAAATGGCTGCCTTGTGATACGAAAGTGGTGGAGGCATGGATTCGGGGCCGCTATCCGTATAGCGGCGAGACCTGGGACCAATTTCGCGAGCGCGTCGAGGCCTGTCCGCTCAAAATGGGTGACGGGCAACGACGCGAGAACATTCTCGTGGTTACCTCGGCGACGCCAATTGCGATTTGGGTTGGACTCTCTCTTGAGATTTTCGACGAACGGCTCATGCGACTCGCCGGCGTGTTGAATAACGCGTCCTACTCAGTCGTGCGGTTGCGAAACGCTCAGCTGCGGCTATTCACATTCAATGCGGTCCCACACCTTGCCGTTCCCGGACTGCGCACCCACCGCTGAGAAGATTGGGTCGTGGTTCAGTTTGAATCTCGGCGTCATCGGGGATGGGTCATCCCGAGCGCAGCCGGGTTTCAGGCGGAGCGAGGGACCTCCCTCAGCAGATCGTGACGGGAGATCCCTCGGCGCGCTGGAGAAAACGCGGGCCTTCGAGATGATGCCGGACGGCAGTTCAATCCAAACTGAGCCACTACCGAAAATTGTGCCAGCTCGAACAACGGACTACGAGTAATATCTAATCACCCACTCGGCCACGCAGCACGGCTTGTCGCAACCCTGAGCTTCCACCCTTGCATCAAAGATCGCCTCGAGGGCGTCAGGCAGGTCCTTCGCCGATCGCAGCGTGAAGTAAACTCGGAGCTTGGAATCCACGCGGACGGGCGCGGGAAAACGAACGCGGTTGAGGCCATAGTTGACCGTCATTCGGACACCGCTTCGAATCTGGATTGCCTGCCTCATAAAGTGGCTCAGCAGGGACAGCGTCAGGAAGCCGTGAGCGATTGTGGTGCCATAAGGAGACTCGCGCTGCGCGCGTTCCGGATCCAAGTGAATCCACTGGCGATCCTCAGTCACCTCGGCAAACTGTCGAATGCGGTCCTGGGTGAGGGGAAACCATTCAGTCGCTGGTATTTCGCGACCTAACCACTCCCTCAGGGATTGGGGGTTCTCTACTTCAAGCGGCACAGGCGTCTCCTGTCGATTCTGGCGCATTCCTCAGCAAGAAGCGAGCATTCAAGCAGGAACTACAACCTCCCACGCGAACAGTGTGAGGCACGACGAACATGGCTAACAACAGGGTTGATCGTTACAGGCCACACAATGGAAGCGGTGGGCTAGAAACACATCAGCTCAATCTCGCGCCGACCGTGCCTGTGGTATACCCCATTTCCGGAGTTCCAGTTTCGCAATAGACTCCGTGTGGACCTCGTCTGGACCGTCCGCCAATCTGAGCGTGCGCACATTCGCCCAGGCACTCGCCAGGAATGTGTCTTGAGAAACGCCGGCGCCTCCGTGCGCTTGGATAGCGCGGTCCAGCACCCGCAGAGTGACATTCGGCGCTACGACTTTGATCATCGCGATCTCTGCGCGTGCTTCCTTGTTTCCGGCCGCGTCCATCATGTAGGCAGCATTCAGAGTCAGAAGGCGCGCCTGGTCGATTTCCATGCGTGATCGAGCAATGTCGGCCCGTATGGTGCCTTGCTCGGCCAGCGGCTTACCAAAGGCCACGCGTGCCCGCACGCGCTTGCACATCGTTTCGAGCGCCTGCTCCGCCACACCAATACAGCGCATGCAGTGGTGAATGCGCCCTGGCCCCAGTCGGCCTTGGGCAATCTCGAAGCCCCGTCCTTCGCCGAGCAGGATGTTCGCTGTGGGCACGCGCACGTTTTCAAAAGTGATTTCGCCGTGCCCGTGCGGCGCATGGTCATAACCAAACACCGTCAGCATACGTTCGACCTTGAGCCCCGCAGTGTCCATCGGCACTAATAGCATCGACTGTTGTTGATGGCGGACGGCCGTGGGATCGGTCTTGCCCATAAAGATGGCGACCTTGCAGCGGGGATCGCCCGCGCCAGAGGCCCACCATTTGCGGCCATTGATGAGATACTCCTCGCCGTGACGAACAATGCTCGCCTCGATGTTGGTGGCATCCGACGAGGCTACCGCAGGTTCGGTCATCGCGAAACACGACCGAATCTCACCGGCAAGCAGAGGCTTCAACCAGCTCTCTTGTTGTTCCGGTGTGCCGTAACGGGCGAGCACTTCCATGTTGCCGCTATCTGGCGCCGAGCAGTTAAAAACCTCGGGAGCGATCATGCTGCGGCCCATAATCTCGCACAAGGGCGCATACTCGAGATTCGTTAACCCGGCCCCGTGTACCTTATCCGGCAGAAACAGATTCCACAGGCCTGCCGCGCGTGCTTTTGACTTGAGCTCTTCAATTACACGTGTCGGCGCCCAGCGGTTGCGCTCAATCTCCTCATAGAAGCGCGGCTCATTCGGGTAAATGTACTCATCCATGAAGGCCTGCAGACGCTGTTGCAGGTCCCTCACTTTGCCGCTGAACGCGAAATCCATGGCTGCCGCCTATCTTCCATTGAAAGCAGGAGGGCGCTTCTCAACAAAGTGCGCGACACCCTCTTTGAAATCATGAGTCTGGAAACTCGCCAGCATCTCATCCACGGAAACCTCAAAAGCCTCCGAGAGCGGCTGAAACATAGCCTCGTATACCTGGCGCTTGATGATGCGCAACGAGCGTGGACTCACGGTGGAGGCCAGTTCCCCGGCGTATTCGTGCACCTTCTCGAGAAAAGTCGCCTGCGGAAAGACTTGGTTCACCAACCCCAGGCGCAATGCCTCGGCGGCATCGATGGTCCGGGCGGAGAATAATAGATCGATAGCGTTCGCAAGGCCCACGATCCGTGGCAACATCCAGGCCATTCCATACTCGGCAACGAGTCCGCGCCGGGCGAAAGTCGTGCTGAAGCGCGCGGTGTCTGAGGCCAGCCGCAAATCGCAATAGAGAGCTATAACCAGGCCCAAGCCGACGGCCGGGCCGTTGATCGCGGCGATCACGGGCTTCCCGATTGCCGGGAAATAAGAGTATCTCTTCTGAAAATCGGGCGCCACGCCTTCGCGCCGGTTGGCGTCGTTGTACAAAGCCTGCCGCCGTTGCTGATCATCCAAGCCGTGTTCCGCCACCGTACTTAGAAGCGACATGTCGGCCCCGGCGCAAAAGCCACGGCCGGCACCCGTCAACACGATCACGCGAATGTTCTCATCGCGCTCGGCGGTGTCCATGGCCGAACGCACTTCACTTTCCATGAGCGCCGTCCACGCATTGAGCTTGTCTGGCCGGTTCAACGTGATCGTGGCCACCCGATTCGCTACGTTATAGAGTGTTTCTGGAGCGGGCATGAGGCGCGATTATATAGAAATACGTTTCGTTAGTCACTATCATGTTATAGCGACTATCGAGATGCGAAAGGGCGGACTGTAGTTCCCCGCCAGTTTGGCGATCGCTTCTAGCGGAACGGCTCGGCAGCGATATTGACGGGTAGTAACGATTTGCGTTCTCAACCCCATCCTCGAGGCGAGGCAACGGTGCAGAATCCTGCTTCGATAGCCTATCAATCGGTGTAAGCGAGATACGGAAGATGTTCATGCATCATGCGAGGCCGCGTTCTTCATCTAAAAAACGGTAGAACATGCGAACCGTGATTGGCATCCTGATCGTTTCAGTTATGGTGACGATCTCCGCATACGCGGCCGATCAAAAACCGGTGAAGGCGCCGAACTTCACCTCCGATGCCCAGTGGATTGACACGGGCGAGGCTGGGAAGAAGGTCTCCCATTCCATCAAGGGCTACCGTGGACGTGTCCTGCTGATCGATTTTTGGGAGTACACGTGCATCAATTGCATCCGCGACTTCAGCGTCTTGAAGCGCTGGTACGGCAAATACCACGCAGACGGCTTTGACATCGTGGGGGTGCATTTCGGCGAATTTCCTATGGGATTCAACGCCGACAACGTTCGCGATGCGGCCAGACGCTTCCAGTTGCCCTGGCCCGTGGTAGCGGACCTTCATGGCTCCATCTGGCGCGCCTATCGTTCGGATGTTTGGCCGAATCGCTATCTCATCGACCAGAACGGAGATATCGTTCTACACATCGGGGGCGAGGGCAACAACCGGCCGATGGAGGAAAAGATCCGCGAATTACTCGCCGAGGCCCATCCCGAAGTGAACCAAATTCCACTCGATCCTCCGGAAAGTACATTCACCCCTTCCTGCGGTATCCCCACAGATGAAACCTACGTAGGAGATTGGTTCGGACGCGGGGCCATCGCTAATCCGAAGGGCTACAACAACAATGGAGAAGTCACTGATTTTCGAGCGGAAGGAACGCCGGTCGATGGCAAGGTCATCTTCTCGGGCCGATGGATCACGCAGCAGGACGGCGTGACTTCGGCGGGCAAGCACGGCGAGGCCCAGCTTCGTTATCACGCGCGCTCGGCCTATGCGGTTTTGAGCGTCGAGAATCCGAAGAAGCCGGTGCGCGTTTACCTTCTGCAGGACGGCAAGCCTCTTGATCGAAATGAAGCCGGGGTCGACGTCCGCTTCGACTCGCGGGGGTCCTATCTCGAGGTCAGCAGCCCGCGGATGTACTACCTGGTGAGAAATTCGGCATTCGGTTCACATGTGCTCGCGCTCGAACCGGAGGGCCCTGATTTCGGGCTGCATTCATTCACTTACGGGAACGATTGCCAGCAGAATTTCGACCAGAAGTAAGCTGATCGCTCCATCAGATGAAGTCGTATTCGGCATGGAGCTCTTAGGTAGATCACGCGCCCATTGCGCCAGAGCCACTGTCATCAGTCCCAAATCTCAGCTGCGATGCTGGCGTTTCCAAATGAGGTTACACACACCGCAAACGCCCGGTTTGATCTCACCGATACCGAGATCGGGCTTTTCCTACCTTCTGTAAAGCGTCCTTCCGGTTTTGTTGGGGAAACCTACTTTGATGTTGGGAATTCCTACACGCGGTGAACCAGATTCCTCGTAAGTTGTTGCATTCCCTCAACGGCATTTGGATTGCTTTTCTTGTAATGGCCGCGGCTTGCAAACGGCCAGGAGGCCCTCACAATGGCTGGAGAGAATTGGACATTCTGGTTCAACATGACGAACTTCGCGTTGGGCCTGATCACCCTTTTGGCAGTGCTCGTGGTGTTTGTAGCAGTGGGCTGGGACTTGGCCGTCCTGTGGCTGCACAAGGTGCGCAAGACGGACCAGGTCGAAATTTCCAACATCGACATGAACAAGATCAATGCGGACCTGGTGGCCATGTGGCGCGGCGACTCGCACAGCCTGCCCGTCCACGGGCTAGGGCTCACCATGGCAGACGGAGGCGAGAAGATCGAGCCTTCTGATTCAGAGTCCTCAGAACCTAAAACGCGCAGGAAGTGAACTATGGCTTGCCCGTTTCTCAAAGAAGGTCGAGCGCGATACTGCCATGCCGCTCCGGTGCACAAGTTGATTCTTGACGGACCGGGCGCGGCCAATGGCGGTCGCTGTGCGTCTCCGGGTTACCGGCAGTGCGAATGGGTCGCCCAGGACGCGACCCAAACGGATCGCTGCCCGCACCTGGAAGAAATCCGAGTGCAATATTGTGGCATCTCGCCGGTGACAAAGCTGGTGCCTTTCAGCGATTCGGAACTTTCGAGTTGCACCAGCAATGGCTACCGCTACTGCGATTCTTACTTGTTGCTTGCGCGACCTCACCCGATCACTCCACCTGCGCATCTGCTCTACTCGTCGAATCACTTCTGGCTGGATTGTGAGGAATCGGGGTTATGCCACATCGGCATCGATGGATTTCTGGCTGATGTGGCCGGAAGTGTTGATGGTGTGACATTTGCCACGCTGAACGGCACTCATTGTCCGGCTCTCGCACTCACTATCCATGGAGTTGAATGGCCGATGAGCTTTCCGAATCCGCTGATAATTCAGAAAGTGAATACCCGTCTGCGCAGCGATCCCGCAAGGTTGACCTCCGATCCTTACGGTGCGGGATGGCTGTTCGAGGGCTGGGAACTGCCGGGCCGAACGCGGGCCGGCCTGGTCTCAGGCCAGCAAGCGGCGGCCTGGCAGGATGCGGAACGAGAACGGCTGGCGCATGAGATCCACGAGACGCATGCCCCGGGATGTGATGGCGGCTCGCCGGTGCGCGGCGTGGCGCAGGTGCTGGCACGTCAGCACCTCGTCTGTTTGTTCCAGCGATTCTTTTCCAAGCACGACTGGACGACACAGGATTGAGCATGAAACGGAACTCTCTCATCTTCGGACTTGCATTTGCAGTCGCCCTGCTGGCCGGCTGGATGGTGTTTCCGAGGGTATTGTATGTGCAAAAGCAGCAGCCCCTCGCGTTCCATCACAAAACGCATGCGGGAAAATCCGGTGTCGCGGACTGCAATGAATGCCACGCGTTTCGCGAGGATGGCGCATTTGCCGGCATTCCTGCCATGGATAAATGCGCCGGCTGCCACTCCGAACGAATTGGAGAAAGCAAGGACGAGGCAACCCTGGTCGACCACTACATCAAGCCGGGACAAGAGACTCCGTGGCTGGTATATGCGCGGCAGCCAGCCAATGTGTGGTTCTCGCACGCGATCCACGTACGGCGCGCGAATCTGGCCTGTACCGAGTGTCATTCGACTTACGGCCAGTCGGACCAGGTTCGAGTGTACGAAGTGAACCGCATTAGCCGATATAGCCGCGATATTTGGGGGCATTCCATCTCGCGACTGCGGCGCGCTCCGCACGACGGCATGAAGATGAGTGACTGCGAAGACTGCCACCGGCGGCACAACGTTGAGGTGGGTTGCCTCGGCTGCCATGAGTAACAGGAGAAGGGAGAAACCATGAAGGTCACGCGGCGAGATCTGCTGGTGTGGAGCGCCGGAGCGGCGGCGGGTCTCATGGTTACGCCGGTGCCCTGGAAGCTGCTGGACGACACCTCCATTTGGAGTCAGAACTGGCCCTGGATTCCGCAACCGGCGCTTGGCCCGGTCGAAGTGAGGCAGTCTTTTTGCAGCCTGTGCCCGAATGGATGCGGTCTGCGCGCACGCATGGCAGCGGGATGGCCGGTGGGCGTGGCCGGAGTGAACAGTCATCCGGTCACTCGCGGAGCGCTGTGCCCCCTCGGCTTCGGCGCCCATCAACTGAACTGGCATCCGCAGCGGTTGCGAACCGTCCGGCATGGGGTGGGTCCCTCATCCTGGAGCGAAGCGCAGGCTGCGTTTTCGAAAGCTTGCAGTGAAGGCTCCGTGGTGATTATCGATGGCTACCCTGGGCGTGCGGCTTCCTCAGTGTTCGAGACTTTCGTCCAGAAGTGGAACGGAAGCTATCGCGTTGTGGTCGGCCCGGAGGCGCGATCTCTCGCTCCCTACCAGGCCTGGAGCGGCGTGCCTGCGGCTGGGTTGGGCTACGATCTGGAGAACGCACAGACAATCGTGAGCTTTAGCGCGCCGTTGTTGGATGGTTGGGGTGCTCCTGGGCGGTTCACTCGATTTTGGGCGGAGCACGCGGCGGGAATGAGCGACCCGCAACTTCGCGTGATCCAAGTGGATGCGTCGCTCTCCCGCACCGCCGCTCGGGCATGGCTGTGGGTGCAAGTTCCAGTTGGCGCGGAGGGCGCGTTGGCTGCGGGCGTGGCCCGTGTGCTCCTCGAGGAGCGACTGGTTCCCGCACGCAACCCGATGCCGCCACTGACGATTGCTGCGGCTTCGGAGCGGACAGGACTTTCCCCCGATGCAATTCGCGATCTCGCGCGGACGATCGTCGCGCGTCCTCCCGTGTTGGCACTCGCGGCCGATGACAATCCAGCAATCGCAGCCTTGAATGTTGTGCTTGGCGCAGTCGGTACACGCGGCGGGATCGTGAGAAGGTCGAAACGCGCGAAGTCGTATTTGTCCGGGGACGCCGCTCTCCCCTCCGCACGCGCAATGCTCATCGATTCGACCGTTCCTTGGGACTTTGCCCCGCAGACCGATGCTGAAGTCTTCCGCTTCGCTGCATGGGACGGCGGATCGAGCAAGGCCGATTGGCTGCTGCCGGGCCCAGGATTTCTCGAAGAACTTACGGATGTTCCCACCGCACCTACAGCGGCCATTGACACTTACGGGGTGGCATCAAGTCTTGCCAAGGCGCCGCCAGAAGTGCAAAGCGCTGCGCAGTTTCTCAGCAGCGTCGACCCCACGCTAACCACGCCGGAGAAAATCATTCACAAGCATTGCGAAGATCTCTTCCGCGCACGCGTGGGGACTCTGCACGGCCAGGAAGTCGCACCGGTGGTGAAATTCTCATCGGTCCAGAAACTTGAGGAAGAATTTTCGAAGGGCGCAGTCTGGGTCGGCGAACCGGTTCCTCTGGGAGGCCTTCGCTGCGAATTGAAAGAGTGGCCTGCAGCTGTGGACTCTAAGCAGCCTGGGAGTTGGTCTGCGATGTGGCCGGCGCCGGTCTTGCCGCCATTGACCTCGAAGCTCTACCAGGAATCGAGCTTGCGGGAACCGCCGGAGAGGAGGAATGCGTGAACGCCCGCTACGGCATGGTGATCGATCTGGACCGCTGCACGGGTTGCGGTGCGTGCATGGTCGCGTGTGCAGCCGAGAACAACGTCGCACCCACTCCGAAAGCAACTCCTCGCACCGGGATTACGCCGATGCTTGTCCGCAAGGTTTCGAATGGAATGGCGGGAGGAGCGCGCCGCGAAGCCTTCGTTCCGATCATGTGCATGCACTGCGAGCACGATACACCGTGCGTGAAGGTATGCCCGCAGCAAGCCGTCGAAGTGGATAAAGCGACCGGAATTGTCATGCAGATGCCGCAACGCTGCCTGGGATGCCGCTATTGCATGACCGCATGCCCCTATCACGCGCGCTACTTCAACTGGTGGGATCCGGCGTGGCCCGCGGGCATGGAGAAGAGTCTGAATCCGGGAGTTGCCGTGCGCATGCGCGGTGTGGTGGAGAAGTGCAATCTGTGCCATGCGCGGTTGCACTCGGCTACGGAAAAGGCAGCCGCAGCGGGAAAGCGGGAAATCGATCCGGCCGACTACGTTCCGGCTTGTGTGGAGGCATGCCCTACCGGGGCAATCCGCTTCGGGAACTTTGCCGACCAGAACGATCCCGTGTCGCAAGAGGCCCATTCTCCCGATGCATTCCGCTTGCTGGAGCGCCTGGGCACGGAGCCGAAGCTTTACTACAAATCCAAGGAGGCATGGGTGAGAGCGTTGGCAGAGTCACCTTCCAGTCGTGCTTCGACGGTAGAACGTGCGTCCATCGCATCGTCAGAGGTCGAACATGGCTAGCGCCGTTTTTAGCGACAGCCGGTGGATCGCGCGCGGGGCCGAGCGGACCTCGCTGCCACGGTTTCTGCTCTGGCTGGCACCATGGGCCGTTGTGCTCGCAGTCGGGATCTACGCCGCGGGCCTGTGCCTGTATTACGGGCTGAACCAGACGAACATGGACAACCGGTTCGCCTTCGGCCTATGGATTTTTCTCGACCTGGGGATCATCGCACTCGGCGCTGGCGCGTTCTTTACTGGATTTCTGGTTTACATCCTGAAGCGCGCCGAACTTAAACCGATCCTGAATACCGCAGTGGTCGTCGGGTTCATCTGCTACAGCGGCGCAGTCGCCATCCTGATGATCGACGTTGGGCAGCCCTTGCGCGCGTGGTTCACCTTCTGGCACCCGAATACGCACTCGATGCTCACCGAAGTCACATTCTGTATTTCCTGCTACTTGCTCGTGCTGTGCCTGGAATATATACCGATCCTGCTGCGCAACCGTCAGTTGCGCAAGCTGCCGTCGTTCCTGGTGTTTGAACATCAATTGCACAAGCTTGTGCCGGTGCTCGCCGGTGTGGGAACGTTGCTCTCATTCTTTCACCAAGGATCACTGGGCGGGCTTTACGGAGTGCTGCGCGGCCGTCCATTCGCCTTTCGTCAGGGATTCTTCATTTGGCCTTCTACATTCTTCCTGTTTATTTTGTCGGCGATTGCCTCAGGACCCAGCTTCCTGATGCTGGTCACGGCAACCGTCGAGAAGATAACGCGTAAGCAACTGGTGCCGGGAGACCTTTACCGGCGCCTGGGATTTATTTCTGGCGTTCTGCTCGGCATCTATGTCGCGGCCAAGTCGATTGATACGCTTATCTGGCTCAACTTCACGTCACCGTCAGAGGGGTTTGCTCCGTGGCAGTACTACATCTACAAGCCATTCGGCACGCCGATTCTCTTCGCAGAGATTGCTCTCTTCGGGCTTCTGCCGGCCTTTCTGCTCACCTCTCGCAGGACGGCCGCGCGGCGCGGATGGCTACTGAGCGCTGCCGCATTGGCTTGTGGGGGAATCTTGCTGAACCGATTCATTATGACCGTGCAGACTCTGGCTTTGCCAACATTGGCTTTCGACGAGTTTCTGCAATACACGCCCAGTTGGCAAGAGGTGGCCAGCTTCGCCGCCGTAATCGCCTATGGAGTCATCGTCTACTCCTTGTCCTATCGCTATCTGCCTCTGTTCGTGCGGCCGAAAGGAGACATAACAGATGTTTCCGGGAATTGATGGATTTCACTGGACCATTGGGCACGTTCTTTTTCTTTCTTTATTCTTTGCAGTAGGCCTGACGATTTTGGCGACATTGGTCTCAGCAGCGTGGCGCACTGTCCGCGACTTGCAGACCCATCGAGCTGCCGAGTTGTGCTGGAACGCCGACTTTGCGGAATTACCGGAATCAGACCGTCGCTGCCGTCACGAACTTGCCGGTCGAGTGATATCCAGAACGTGTGACAACAACTTTGATTGCCGCCATTGTGAGAAATACTCGCAGTTTGCGGTGCTGCCGGCCACAGGAGTGGTGCGCAGTCTGGGACTTAACTATTCCGACGACCGCTTCTATCATCGTGGGCACACCTGGGTAAAACTGGAGGAGGACGGAACGTTTGCCATCGGCCTCGATGAACTAGCGGACTGCCTGATCGGCAATCCGGATTCTGTCCAGATGCCCGAGATGGGCAGTGAAATTGAACTCAATGGGACGGCGTGGCGCTTGAAGAAAAACGGAAACGAGATTCGAGTGCGTGCCCCGATTGAGGGCAGGGTGGTTGGTCTCGGAGGCCCGAAAGAGGGCTATTATCTTCGTGTCAAGCCGCGTCTGGATCCTCGTGCGCGCAAGACGCTGCGTCATCTTCTGCGGGGACCTGAGGTTCACGGTTGGCTTTCCAGGGAACTGGAGCGACTACAACTACAGCTTCGGGCGCCCAACACTCCTCCCAGCCTGGCGGATGGTGGAGTACTAATGCCCGGCCTGATGGACGCTATCCCCGAAGCTGACTGGGATGCGGTGCTGGCCGACACTTTTCTGGAAGGTTGATCTCGCTACCCGCACGCTCAGTGCGAGATTTCGTAGCGCTTGAGCTTGTCGTAGAGCGTTGACCGATCAATCCCCAACGCAGCGGATGCCTCTTTGACGTTGCCGTGTTTCCGCTCGAGTGCGGCCACAATCGCCCGGCGCTCCAGTTCACCGAGAGGAACATCGGGGACTTCCCAATTCTGTGGCGACGCGACGCCCCTCTGCAGCCAGGAGAAATCCTGCGCGTCGAGCATGCCGTTGCGGCAAGTGACAATGGCGCGCTCGATTACGTTTTCCAATTCGCGAACGTTGCCCGGCCAGTCGTAGGCGATCAGCAGGTTCAAAGCCGCCCCGGAGACTCCGCTGATATCCTTCCCCAATTCCGATGAAATTCGGTGCACGAAATGCTCCGCCAGCAAAGGAATGTCTTCGCGCCGCTCGCGCAAGGGTGGCAGGCGAATCTCGATCACGTTGAGGCGGTAGTAGAGATCCTCGCGAAACCGGCCCAGGTGTACTTCTTCTGAGAGATTCTTGTTGGTGGCGGCGATGATGCGCACATCGACCTCGACTTCCTCACTTCCCCCGACCCGGTAAAAGCGGCGCTCCTGCAAAACCCGCAGCAGGTCAGATTGCAGCTTGGCCGAAATGTCGCCGATTTCATCGAGAAAGATTGTGCCTCCGTCCGCCAGCTCAAACTTCCCTTTCGCCTGTCCGCTGGCGCCGGTGAAGGCGCCTTTTTCATAGCCGAATAGTTCACTTTCGAGCAGAGTTTCGGTCAGAGCAGCACAGCTCACGACGATGAAGGGTTTGTCGGCTCGGTTGCCGGAGAAGTGCGCCGCGCGCGCGACTAACTCTTTACCCGTCCCGCTTTCTCCCCGAATCAACACCGTGCTGCGCAGGCTGGCGATATCTTGGGTCAAAGCAAGTATCTCTTCCATTCGAGGATTTTTGGTAATGATGTCGTGGTGGCGGTACTGGCGGGTCAGCTTCTTGCGTAAAATCGCATTCTCGCTCTGCAGCTTCTTGAGCTTCAGGATGCGCGAGACCAACATGGAAATTTCCTGCGGATTGCAGGGCTTCACAATGTACTCCTGCGCGCCTTCCTTCATGGCCTGGATGGCGGTGTCGACGGTGGCGTAGGCGGTAATAATGATCACTGAGGCCTCCGAGCGAATGCGCCGGATCTCCATCATGGTCTCAATGCCGTCCATGCCTCCGGGCATTTTCAAATCGACGAAGCAGATGGCATAGTCGGTCGCCTTCGCCAGTTCCAGCGCTTTCTGCCCATTGGGCGCAGTGTCGACGCTGTAGCCGTCTTCCCGCAGCCATGCCGCCATCGATTCGCACATGACGTCTTCGTCGTCGACCACCAGGATTGGCCAGTTCTTCTTCATACGCCTCCATCCAGCGAAGTAAACTTCTGCACCAAATGCAGTCCGCAACGCGAACAATATTGTTCCGCCTTGGCGTCTACCAATTCGACGTGGGTAGCCAGGCTCATCGCGCACTTTGGATCCGCACAATGGACAAGACCAAAGGTGTGCCCCATCTCGTGCAGCATCTCCTTGACGGCGCGCTCCCGCAGCACGCCATCCTGCGCGGGAAGTCTGTAGAATTCCGGCCGCAGCCGGTAGAGGGAAACCACGGCGACGGGGCCGTCAAGCTGCGCCTGTCCAAACAGAAAACTCAGCATCGGGATGGCCAAGTCCACATCGGTCACCCCGAGAACCCGGTAGGCATCGCGCGGAGCACATTGAGCCACCATTTTCATGATCTCCACCGACCGGTACTGTCCTCGCTTCCGGTCATACGCCGATTCTGGAATCGCTAAGGCAGGCAAGCGCCGGGTGGGCAGCGGAAACCACTCGGCGGCAGCGCTTTCGATCCATTCCCACGCCTTGTCCGGTACGCTCCCAACAGCCACGAGGTAAAGAGCCTTCACACGGCATGCACCTGGGCTTCCCTGATCTCGGCATCGCTCTTCCGCGATTTGAGCGGGAGAGTAACCGTAAAAGTTGTGCCTTCGTTCCGCCGGCTCGTGACCTCGACTTCACCGTCATGCGCCTTCACGATCCCATACAGCACAGCGAGGCCGAGTCCTACTCCTTTTCCATCTGCCTTGGTGGTAAAGAAGGGATCGAAAATCTTGGACAGGTTTTCCGGCGCAATGCCCTCTCCCGTATCCTGAACGCAAAGCTGCACGCAATCTTCCTCTGCCAGCATGTTCGTGCGGATCGTAAGTTTGCCTCCGCCGCGCGCCTGCATGGCCTGAGCACCGTTCAAGATAAGGTTAAGAATCACCTGCTGAATCTGTGACGCGTCGCACTCGACCTGAGGGAGGTTCTGCTGCAGTTCGAGTACGGTTTCGGCGTTGATCATCCTGAGTTTGTGCTCGGCCAGGCCCAGCGTGGTGCGCACCAACTTGTTCAGGTCCGCCGGTGCGCGCTGCGGCTTGGAGCGCCGCGAGAACGCCAGCAGGTCTGAAACGATGCGACCGACGCGGGCGGTTTCCGTCGAAATCAGGCCAAGGTACTTGCGGAACTCAGCTTCACGTCCCGCCGGATACTCGCCTTTGGCCATCAGGCGCTCGAGGCAGCATGGAAAGGTTCAGTACCCCGGACACTGGATTGTTGATCTCATGCGCCACGCTCGCAGCAAGCTGGCCAAGTGACGCCAGGCGGTCAGATTGGATCAGCTTGCGTTGCGCCGTTTGCAGTTGCTGAGTGCGTTCTTCGACCTTGCTTTCCAATGTCTGCTGCATTTCGTTCAGCTCGGCGACGGCGAGCCGCAAGCGCTCGCGCATCCGGTTGAAGGAGTCCACCAGTTCGTCGAGTTCCTGACTTCGGCGCGTGATCTCGATAGGCCGGTCCAGTTCCATAGCGCTGACGGCCTTCGTGCCCCCAATCAGTTCTTGAATCGGGGTAGCCACGAAACGCTGCGTGAACAAAATCACGAACGCTGCGCCAATCACCACTTCCAAAGCTGTCCAGAGGATGGTTTGAAGGGTGATGGTCCTGGTCTGCTTCTGCACAGGATCTAGCCGCAGGGCGACATCGACAACGCCGAGCACCTTGGTCGAAGCGCGGTGGGCGTGACAACTGGCATTGCTGCACGAAGGCTCGTTGTAGATTGGAGTCACCATGCTGATGGTCTTGGCGCCATCCGTCGAACTGGTATAGCGAACCCGCGAATCTTGAGTCGGCTTGTCCCGTATCGGCCCGTGGCTGTGACAACTGATGCAGACTTCATTGGACAAGCTGGGCAGCCCCGGGGTTGTCTGTTCCCGCGCGTCGGTCGAGAACACCAACCGGCCCTCGCGGTTAAACATTCGGATTCGATCTACCCCTTGTTTGTCGGCGATCACTTGCATGATCTGGTACGCTGCCTTGCGGTCGTCGTCGAGCATGGCGTGCCAGGTTGCGCTGGTGATGCTCCGCGAAAGCTGATCTGCGCCGAGGAGCATGGTCTCCACGAGTTGATTCTTCTGAGTGCGGAAGTTCAGGTAGCCACTGACACTGCTGATCGCTACGATAAGGACTGTGAGCGACAGAATCAGCTTGGGGCTGAGTTTTCGAAGCATTTTGGGCGCTCAACACCTTTCGTTGGCTAGGCGCGGCAAAGTACGGACCGCGAGATCCGCGCCAGGAATTCCACCTTTAAGGCTAACGATGCGCCGGGAACCGTACTGTGATTGTCACCGCCTTGAGGAGTGATCTCAGTCACGTAGGAAGAAGGACGGAGCCTGAAGCCCCGGCAAAGATGCCGGGGGATTATATTTTGGGGGTCCAGATCCGGACCACATTATCAATGAGTTGCAGCGTTTTCTGTAACTTGAGCCTAGTCCCGCTCAGCTAGACGCATTCTGACATGCATCGTCCTACTGCTACAAAATCCAGAACGCCTTGTCGCCAGTTCTTTAAGGGCGCGAAGAAGTGTATGCGTGCACGGCGTCACCAGTTTTCTGCTCGCAGCAGCCAACAGAAGGCTGGACAAAGTGTCATATTAGATATATTCTAACTCGTTCATGGACGCCGCGGTGATTAAACGGTCCTTGGAGGGCAGCGGGTTGCGGTGCACGCCGCAGCGCTACGCCGTGATGGCATTCCTGATGGAATGCAACCGGCATCCCACGGCTGCGGAAATATTCGAAGCCGTGAATCGCGGGGACCCGCGCTCCTCAAGGGCTACGACTTATAACAATCTGCGGGATTTGGTGCAGGCGGGTTTGGTGCGCGAAGTAGCCGTCGAGGGCCGCGCCGCGCGATTCGACGCGAAAGGCATGCGGCATCACCACTTCATCTGCGACCGCTGCGGTAATGTGGAAGACATAGAATGGCACGACGTGCCCAGGCCTGCTTCTCGCGCTCTCGGGAAGCGAGTTGTTCGCGATTGCCAGCTCATTTTCCGGGGGCTCTGTACGAGTTGCGCTCCGCGGCGCGTTTCCCGTGGAGCGCCGTAGACAGGGTGGATACCGAATAAACGCTGCGCATCAGCGAGCGAGGCCGCTGATGTGCTGGAATCAGAAAGCCAGGACGGTTTTCCGTATCATCACGTTTTTACGTCAACGTTTTTATTTAGCTAAGACATAAGGAGGATGAACTTATGGCGAAAGAACTCGTCGAGCAGCAGCAAAACGCGTCAACCGAAGCCAAGTGCCCATTCACGGGCGGAGCCGCCGCACACACGAACCGTGACTGGTGGCCCAACCAGCTGAACCTTCAACCTCTCCACCAGCACTCAAGCTTGTCCAATCCGATGGGCGAGGAGTTCGACTACGCCAAGGAATTCAAGAGTCTCGACCTGAATGCCGTGATCAAGGACCTTTACGCCTTGATGACGGACTCGCAGGACTGGTGGCCGGCCGACTTTGGCCACTACGGGGGGCTGTTTATCCGGATGGCGTGGCACAGCGCTGGCACGTACCGCATTGGCGACGGCCGCGGCGGCGCCGGAGCGGGCCAGCAGCGCTTCGCTCCGCTCAATAGCTGGCCGGACAACGTGAACCTCGACAAGGCGCGCCGGCTGCTGTGGCCGATCAAACAGAAGTATGGGCGGAAGATTTCCTGGGCCGATCTCATGATTCTCGCAGGCAATGTGGCCCTCGAGTCGATGGGCTTTCAGACGTTCGGTTTTGGCGGCGGGCGCGCTGATGTCTGGGAGCCCGAAGAGGACGTCTACTGGGGCCCCGAAGGCAAGTGGCTGGCGGACGAGCGCTATAGCGGCGACCGTGATCTTCAGAATCCGCTCGGTGCCGTGCAAATGGGTCTGATCTACGTGAATCCGGAAGGCCCAAACGGCAAGCCGGATCCTGTCGCGGCGGCCAAGGATATTCGCGAAACGTTCCGCCGTATGGCAATGAACGACGAAGAAACGGTCGCGCTGATTGCCGGCGGTCACACTTTTGGTAAAACCCACGGCGCTGGTGATGCGGCAAATGTGGGCCCGGAGCCCGAAGCAGCCGGCATTGAGGAGCAGGGCCTCGGCTGGCACAGCAAATTCAAGACAGGCAAAGGCGGTGACGCGATCGGCAGCGGCCTGGAAGTCATTTGGACCACCACGCCTACGAAGTGGAGCAACAACTTCCTCACGAACCTGTTCAGCTACGAATGGGAACTGACGAAGAGTCCGGCCGGCGCGCATCAGTGGACACCGAAAAATGGCGCCGGCAACGGCACGGTGCCGGACGCGCACGATCCCTCAAAGCGCCACGCGCCATCCATGCTGACCACTGACCTCGCCTTGCGGTTCGACCCTGCTTACGAAAAGATTTCACGGCGCTTCTACGAACATCCGGATCAGTTCGCTGACGCATTTGCCCGGGCGTGGTTCAAGCTGACACACCGCGACATGGGGCCGATCGTTCGTTACCTCGGCCCGCTCGTTCCGAAGGAGACGCTGCCGTGGCAAGACCCGATCCCCGCCGTGAATCACCCGCTGATCGGGGAGCAGGACATTGCAGCTCTGAAGGCGAAAATCCTCGCGTCGGGCCTGTCCGTTTCCCAGCTGGTCTCGGCGGCTTGGGGGTCGGCGTCGACGTTCCGCGGCTCTGACAAGCGCGGTGGAGCGAACGGCGCGCGGATTCGCCTCGCGCCGCAAAAGGACTGGGCAGTCAACCAGCCGGCTGAACTCGGGAAGGTGCTGCAGAAGCTCGAAGGGATCCAAAAGGAGTTCAACAGCTCGCAGTCCAACGGCAATACGGGGAAGAAAGTTTCGCTTGCGGACCTGATCGTTCTCGGCGGCAGTGCGGCGATCGAGAAAGCCGCGAAGGCTGCTGGGCATGACGTGAAAGTCCCATTCACGCCGGGGCGCATGGACGCGTCGCAAGAACAAACCGACGTCGAATCGTTCGAGCCGCTCGAACCGAAAGCGGATGGGTTCCGCAACTACAGCAACGGCAAGTTGCGCTTATCGGCCGAGGAGATGTTGGTGGATCGGGCGCAATTGCTGAAGCTGACGGCGCCGGAGATGACGGTTCTCGTCGGTGGCCTGCGCGTGCTGGGCGCGAATGCCGGGAAGTCCACGCATGGCGTCTTCACCAAGCGGCCGGAGACCCTGACGAACGACTTCTTCGTCAACCTGCTCGACATGAGCACGCAATGGCAACCGTCGGGCAATGGTTCTGGCGGCGCATACGAGGGCCGTGACCGGAAGACGAACCAGGTCAAGTGGACTGGCACCCGTGTCGACCTGATCTTCGGTTCGCACTCCCAACTGCGTGCTCTCGCGGAAGTTTATGCCTGCGAGGACTCCAAGGAGAAGTTTGTGAAAGACTTCGTGGCGGCGTGGACCAAGGTGATGAACCTTGATCGCTTCGACCTTGCCTGAGATCGGCGGAAGAAGGGAGCTGTCAGCTTGGTGCCAGCTCCCGTTCGCGAGAAAGTTCTCCGTCTGAATCGTTTGTATGCGAAAACAATTTCCGGCGACTACTATAAGAAGAATCGTTTCCCCATCTACTGCTACGACAAACTTGTCTGCGGTCTGATTGGCGCCCATCGATACGTCGGCGATCCGGACGCTTTCTCGATCCTCGACCGCACTCCGGATACTGCTTTGCCTCATTTCCCCCCGACATGCAGTCAAGCACGACACTCCGTGGCATCTGGACAAAGACGAGAGTTGGACTTGGCACGAGTCGGAGCTTAGGCGACATAATTACGGATGACCCGCACTTTACCCGCAGCTCATGCATCAGAAGACGTGAGAGGCACGAGAATCGCGGGTGGAAATCGTGGGTCGAATAACGGACGCTCGAGGCTCAAACATCGAGCAGAATCTAGCGGTTTTTCTGGCGTCCCCTGAACAGTGCAATATGAAAGACGGTGCAGAACTATCGAGAACCTTACGTCGCTCCGATTTGGTTGCCGCGAGCCAACGCTTCATGGGATGCTTTGCGTGCAATCAATCCGAAGCCTTTTGAACTAGCTGACGTCTGTAAAGCACGGAACTTCCTTTGGGCCCCCACGCCATGTTTTGTTTTGGTCGCAAATTCGGCTAAAGCAAGTTCGGTGGCAAACTCCACTCCGGCAAATCCGTAACGTTGTGCCTCGCGGCTGACGCCTGTCAACAACGGGCCTGCCGCCTCGGGGTGTCCGGATTCCAGAAGGACGCGGCCCGAGACCAATTCGAACTGCAAACGGAGAAAACGATTCTGGCTCTCCTTTCCGAGCCGTTGAGCTGCTTCGATTTCTTTTTGAGCTTCGCCTTGTTTGCCTTGTGCGAGTAACGCGTCGATCAAAACAATGCTGGCATTGAGTTCGTCGTCAGCTTGTTGCTCCTCATGAAATTGTGCTTTGCTCGCACGCGTCGATGTCTCGGCGTCCACATCGTGTCCTTCTTCGATCGCTAGTTCAGCCAACGAGACACGGCTTTCAGCCGCACTCTGTTTTTCTCCGGCTTGACTCCTAAGCGCAAGAGCTTCTTCGTATCGCTTCCGTGCCAAGGTGAGATCACCCCGATCCAAAGCGAGATCCCCCATTCCGCTCAGCACATAGGCAGTTGCATTTTTGTCTTCAATTTTCCGCGCAATAACTTCCGCCTGCTGGTACGCGGTCTCCGCTTTGTCGAGCTCGCCATTTTGTCTCCAGATGTCTCCCAAGCTGTCCAGATTAAGGACTACTCCTTCCTTATCATCGACGGCTTGATACTCTGGAATGGACTCCTGCAACAGTTTCTTCGCTTCCATCAGATCGCCTTGAGAAAGGCGAGTATCAGCGAAGTTACTGAGCGCGGTGGCAACGCCGTCCCTGTTGCCAACCAGCCGAAATTTCTTCACTGCTTGCTGGAACATCTGTGCAGATTCTGCGAGATTACCCCGTAAATAGTAGAGTACCGCGAGATCTGTGCTCATCATGGCTTCGCCGTTGGGATCTTTAGCGGCAATACTCCCTTCAACGGCATTTCTGCAAACACTAATCGCCTCTGCCGATGCTTCTATGGCGGGCTCCTGTTGACAAAGAATGCCGTACGTGCGACTGACAATCACAGGTGATCCTTGTGCAGTGGCCTTTTCGATCGCTAGCTCCGCGGCAGCACGAGCTTTGGTGAAGTCTCTATTGATCCATGCGGAAGCCTCTGTCATATCAATTCGCGCGTCGTCGCCAAGAGGCGGTGGAAGGTGCCGCAAAGCCGCTAACGTCTGCAGTGAATCCGCCGCACTGAGATGCATTTGCGCGGAGGCAAATAAGAGACCATAGTCCAGATTGTCCGGGAAAAGGCGAAACAGAGAGCGATACGTCTCAATCGCTTTGGGCCATTCTTGGACTGTCCTCTGGTATTGGCCTTCGACCAGAAGGTGCTGTTCTTGTGAAAGATGATTCGAGAGTTCTAGCGCCCGTTGAGCCTCGACACGAGCTTTGGCGTCATAGCCCGTGTGCCACCACACGTCAGATAGAGCCTCGTGGGCGAGCGGGAAATCTGGATCCGCTGCTATTGCTTTGTTAAGTAAATCGCGGGCCGCAAAGTAGTCAAATGCCCACAACCTGGCTCGTCCCTCGGCGTAGAGGCGGGCTGCCCTTTCATTGGATGGAAGGGCTGCGCGTGTGGCCATTTCGCTCCCCTCAGATAGTGCAGCCACACCGAGACTTCGTCGCAGTTGCCCACCCAAATCCGAGACCAAGCTGAAAAGGTCACTCTCGTCGCCCGATACGGCCTCTTCCGCGATGGTGTCTCCGCCAGCGGTGTCTTGAAGGCGAACATCGAGACGAATCTTTCGCTCGGCGTCATTCGGTAGCATCATGTATGAGCCCAGAATAACCACATCGGCACCCGGGTTGGTCCGCAAACGTTGCAAGGTAGATTTGCCAAGAGAGTCTTCGTCACTGAGCGGTAGTTCACTCTTGGCCCGGGCCACATCTTCGCCGGGCACCATGCGGAGCTCTCCGCCTGCGGCAAGTTCTGTATTCAACATCTCGCAGACAGCGGAGGAGAGCCAATTGTCCTCTGGCCGGCCAGGCAAATTGCGGAAACCGAGCACTGCCACCGAACGACGAACGTGGATTCGCGCAATTGACGTCCCCGCCTGGGCTGTACCAACCGGAGATCGTTGGCTTGGCCGAAGAACGTAAAATGCCGTGGCCACCAGGAACAACACGAGCATAGCGACGATCAACCAATGATTTGTCGCATACCAATTGGGTCGGGGCACGGATAAAGCTGGCGATGCAGGAGTTGGAGTTGGGTCACCGGCAACTGGTGCAGTCTCGACCTTAACGGGCGCGATGAATCGGTAACCGCGGCGGGGAATGGTTTCGATAAATCTGGGATTACTGGCATCGTCCCCTAGAGCTTCTCGAACTTTTAGAACTGCCACCCCCAAGCTCTTGTCGAATTCGACAAAGGTATTTTGCGGCCAAAGTCGATTACGAATCTCTTCCCGCGAAACGATCTCCCCAGAGCGTTCCACAAGCAATAGCAACAGCTGGAAAGGCTGTTCCTGCAAGCGCACTCGCACCGAATTGCGCGTCAGTGTGCCATTGGCCGGGTCAAGCAGGTAAAGTCCAAACCTGTAGCTTATTTCCGGGGCGGCAGAATTATCTGTAGCAGATGCCTTCATACGCCAGGCGAGAGTCTTGAGGGTCGAGTTTAGCACGGGAAATGAGCTAAAAACGAGTTAATCAACGTTCGTAAGCCTTTAGAGTAGAACGAATTAGGGGTTAACACACAATTTGCCCACAGTTGGTTTGCTAATTCTTCCCCTTGGAAGCAAATTCCCTGTCGTTGCAGCTCATCGACCGAATTCAATCATGAGGAGGGAGAGATGAGTTCGTGCCAATCTTGCGGTGCTGCTTTAGCCGGTGACACTCGCTTCTGTCAGTCCTGTGGGTCTCCGACAGAACTCAGGGCAGGTGTCTCTATGTCGGCAGTCGAGACTTCGGCTGCGGTCGGCGTCATGTCTCGATCCGAGGAGACCGGATCGAAAACGATGGATACGAATGTCGTGGGAGCGCTCACCTACCTCGCCGGCTTCGTCACGGGGATCGTGTTTCTTGTGCTGGATCCGTACAAGTCGAACTCCTTCGTTCGCTTTCATGCCTTCCAGTCCATTTTCTTCAATGTCGCATGGGTCGCCTTTTGGATTGTCTGGATGATTCTCTCGGCCGTGCTGACCCCATTGACGGCCGGAATCTTTGCCTTAATTGCTGTGCCGTTGATGCTGATTTTCACGGTCGCCGGCTTTGGAATCTGGATCTTCCTGATGGTTCAGGCCTACCAGCAAAAACTTTTCAGGCTGCCGATCGTTGGTAAGTTCGCCGCGGAGCAAGCGGGCGTAAGACTGTGATTTGCGATTCCGTCTCGCAGGGTTGAAGAGGGGAGAAAATGACGCATTGTTTCAAACTGGCGGCAGTGTTCGTCCTTTTGTCACTCATTGCCTTTGGGCAGTCTTCTGGAAAGACCCGTACCTATTACATCGGTGCGGACGAAGTGGATTGGGACTACGCTCCGGGCGGCGTCAACAAGATGATGGGAATGAAATTCGAGGGATACTCGACTGTCTTTACCGAACGAGGGCCGCACCGGATCGGAACCGTCTACCGCAAAGCCATCTACCGCGAGTACACGGATGAGACCTTTGCTCATCTCAAGCCCCGCGCTCCTGAGTGGCAGCACACCGGCATCCTCGGGCCAATCCTGCGCGCCGAAGTGGGTGACACCATCCGTGTTCGTTTCAAGAACAACGCAAGCCGACCCTACAGCATGCACCCACACGGTGTGTTCTACGACAAAGACTCGGAAGGCGCCCCTTACGCCGATGGCACGTCGGGCAAAGACAAGGAAGACGACGCGGTGCCGCCGGGGAAAACACACGTCTACACCTGGCAAGTGCCCGAGCGGGCTGGGCCCGGGCCGAACGATCCCAGTTCGATCGTATGGCTTTATCACTCACATACGAATGAGTTGAAAGATGTAGAGAGCGGGCTGGTCGGGGCCATGATCATCACCCGCCGCGGTATGGCCACTGAAGATGGAAAACCAAAAGATGTCGATCGCGAGTTTGTGTGTTTGTATCTTCTCTTCGACGAAAACGTGAGTTGGTATATCGACCATAACATTCAGACCTTCACCAGCGACCCTAAGGGAGTGAAGAAACTGGACTTCGCTCCTGTTGGCGACCAGGGTAACTTCTCGGGCCTGGGTTCCGGATTCACGGTCGCCAACGCGAAGTTCGCGATTAATGGCTACATCTACGGAACGGGCCTGATGATGAGCATGAAGAAAGGCGAACGTGTTCGCTGGTATCTGGTTGCGCTCGGCGAACAATTCAGCGTCCACTCACCGCACTGGCACGGCAACGTGGTCTTACACGACGGCAAACGTACTGACGTTATTACGCTCATGCAGGCGGAAATGGAAACCGCAGACATGGTTCCTGATAACCCAGGAATCTGGATGTTCCACTGCCATATTGACGATCACATGGACGCGGGCATGGCCACTCTGTACAAGGTCGAACCGTAGCGAATGAAATCCGCCAAACAGCATAGAGCGTCAGATTCCGAAAAAGTGAAAGGGGCACTGGCGCCCACTAAACACATTAGGAGAAAACATATGCAGGGTTTTTCGAGATCGATGCTATTTGCCCTCATTGCAATTGCACTAACGGCATTGGATTCGCCGTCGGCACACGCCGCGGATTCCTGCCAGCCGGTATTCGACGCGCTTACGAAATTGATCACGACTCCCAGCCATAGCTATACGACCAGCACGGCGGCAAATGGCGGCAAGACTCGAACTGCGGAGACGATCATGACGCAGGGAAAGAAATACATCCGCGCGAATGGAAAGTGGATGGACACTCACGTCACCACTGCGGAAGTCCTGGAGCAGGAAAGGGAAAACGAGAAAAACGGCAAAGCGACCTGCCATTTGCTCCGCAGTGAGGCAGTCAATGGCGAGGCCGCCGTGGTTTATTCCCTTAACCGTCAAATCACGGGCTTCAAAGAAGATTCCCAGATCTGGATCTCGAAGTCGACCGGGATGTCATTGCGCGAGGAGCAGGACGCGGACTGGGGAGAAAAGATCGGCAAAGCGCACAACTCCGCACGCTTCGAATATGGCAATGTTCAACCGCCGATGTGACCGCACCGAAGGGCCGGCGACGAGAAAACGAAGTTGGATTCACCAGGAAGGGCGACGTGGTTCTCGGGATGGAAAGCGTACAGATGTGGGCACCGTACAAAGTGGAGCCGCGAAGACCGGCTGCCTTGATGACTGCACATTTACCCCAGGAAAGTTTTGTTCAACACTCAACACCACGGAGGTTCGTCTTATGAGGATTCTGCTCGGTACCCTGTTTCTGTGCGCCGCCGTCTGCGCCTTTGGCCAGAGTCTGCCCGTCAAGGAAGGGCTCTGGGAGAGCACCATTTACGACGATGACGGCACAACCAGCATGCGCTTCCTCAACTGCGTCACCCAGAAGGATTTCGCAGAGGGAATAGCCAAAGCCAACACCCAGCCCGACTGTAAGGTGGCAGGCCAGAACATCACCGGCCACGGCATGACGATCGATGTTTCCTGCAGCCGCCCGGACGTTGAGACGAGTGTACACCAGGTAGTAGAACTCGTGGATTCAGAACATACCCGGAGTACCACAACAATGAAGATGGTCTACAAGGGCAAATCGAGCGACTCGACCACGAAGTCCAGCAGTCACTTTGTCAAATTCGACTGCGGAAAGCTCAAGCCTGGCGATCGCCCAGTGATCATTGAAGAGAAGCAGTGATTTGTTCGAGTGCGTGTGTTTGAACGAAGAACACCGCTCAACAGCATTTGAGCACACCAGGCCGGGCGCAGGTTTAACTTCAAATACCCAAGGAGCATTAACAATGCCGAACTTTTGCGTGAAATGCGGAGCGCCCCTTACGAGCGGTCCGTTCTGCACGAAGTGCGGAGCCGATGCTCGCAGCATGGGCCAGCCAGTTCAACCGCAACAGGCCCCCATGCCGGCACAACCGCAGCAAACGTCGGTTCCGGCAGCACCGACGGGCCCGCAACCAGTTGCCACGCCGCCTGCTGCCGCAGTGGCGCAGCCCGTTGCTGCTAAGCAAGGCATGAGCACTCTGGCCAAGCTGGGCATCGCGGCGCTGGGCGTCATCCTTGTCGGCGGAGCAGCAGGCGCGGTCGGCGTGTACTACGTTGCGCATAAAGTCAGCCAGAAGTATCACGAGGTGTCGGACGGAATCCTCGGCTCGAGTTCCAGTTTGAGTTCCGACTCGAGTAGCGGCTCCGGCAGCAAAGGCTCAACGTCCGCTAGCGGAAGCATGGGGGATGTCTGCCACCTCCTAAGCAAAGAGGACGTGAGCAAGGCGATCGGCGTTGAGATCGTGCGCACTGAACCCGGAGACAACGGTTGCAGTTACGTCGCAAAGGGCACGCAGGCGGATATGACGGCGAAACATCTGAAAGCGATGGTGGCCGACAATGGCGCGGACAGAAAGACGCAGGAGATTGCGGAGAAGATCGCTGGCGGAATGTTCAACGTGCTTCAGGCGGACAAGCCCGTGGCCGAGCAGGACACTGCAGGAGAAGTGCCAGTGTTCACTTTCTCCCTCGATCAGAATGCGGCCGACGAGCAAATGCGACTCAATGCGAAGGTGTTGGGCACTCTAGGACCTCAGCAAGGGCTTCCGGGCATTGGCGACCAGGCATTTGTGTCGGCGGACGGAATGATGATGGTCCGCAAGGGAAAGACCCTGATTCGCATCATGTACGTCACCTGCCCTTGCGGCATGGAGCAGGTTAAGCCGCTGGCGAAGGAAATCGCAGATGGTCTGTGACCAAAGCAGTCGCCATCTCCGGCGTCGTGCGGGAGGGCCATACGGGGATTCGGATCCGATCGATACGAATGACATGATCTAGGGAGGAGCGGGAAACCACCGGAAGTCCGGACGGCCAAAGGGTCTTCGCGGTTGCTTATATGAAGTTCTCTTCGAATCTAACCACGCATCAGGAAGACGCATTCGAGCCTTCCAATCCCAATTGCAGATAGCGTGCGAAGCAGTCGACCGATCAGATTCCAGTTCCGCAGATCGAAATGGAGGAATTTCCGATGAAGACGTTGTGCTTATGTGCCGCAGTATTCGCACTCACGTTAGTAAATGCCGCAGGCCAGTCAAAAGTGCTCACCAACGATCCACTGACAGGCCTTCCGCTGATTCCCGCCACCGTCCTATTCAAGAATGTGGGCAACGAGCCCGACAAAATGCCTGACGGGCAGATTTGCAAGAGCAAAATGCAGGGAGAGTTCTATTCTCTTTATAGCCCTTTCTCGCAGAACAAAATCAAGCTCAACGACGCCATCGCCTGGTATGCGTCGCATCTCTCCGGGTTCAAGAAGGTCCAAGGCTACGAATCCGGCCGCTCCCAAATTGCCTTTTACAACTCCGATAGAACCGCAGTGATTTTCGTGACCGGGAACAACGGCGCGCAGGGTGAGAACACAGACGCATATTCCGTCGCTTATGAACACTACCAGCCTGGTATTTCCGAAAAAACGATCACAAGCTTGACCCAAGGAAAAATCGTCTGCCAGTGATCGAGGCTAATCGAGCAGAGCTAATTTCAGAACGAACAGTGTTCACGACCCGGAGCCAACATGAAGAAAGCTGCTTTGATTTCGCTCGTCACTCCTCTAGTAAAGTGAGTGCCATCGATGGTGGCAACCCTTATGTATTCCGCTTTGAGCTGTGGAAGCTGCTGCCTTCTGGGCAGAGTGATCAGGCTGCGTGTTCCGGAATCGTCACGCTCTGTTGCAGAGTGAAATCCAGTAAGGTCTCGCTCGGGATCTTCACTTGGTCACCCTTGGTGATAATTTCCGAGCCAGCCCCCACTCCTGCCCCTGTTCCCGCCCCGATGGCCGCCCCTTTTCCGCCACCTGCAAGTGCACCAATGATGCTTCCAATGGCGGCTCCCCCGACGGTTCTTTTCGCGGTACTTTCCCCCTTGGACTTGCCTGAGACTTCGTATTCTCCGGTGACTAGCGGCAGAGTTTGGCCATTGACGACGATTCCCGTCAGCTGGAGTTTAAGTTGCGACCTGCCAGCGAAGGTGCCGGTCTCTTTGGACTCATCCAGCCGGCCATAAACGTCTGCACCCTTGGGAACCACCATATTGCCGTCTAGCCACAGAGGTTGTTCGAGCGAAGCCTGAAAGCGATCTCCCACTCGATTCTTGGTGGAGTCGATGGCATCGATGGTGCGAACCGAAATCCGCGTACCGGCAGGAATGGTCACCGAGGGCACAGATTTCGCGACTTCATCTTCTCCTATCGCGGAAGGCGCACTCGGCTGCTTCGAGGGAACAGAAGGCGAGGTACCGTGCGCATCGGAATCGAATCGGAGCGAACGGATGTCGGCAACATCATAGCTTTGCGCCGACGATCCTACCTGAAAGCTGATGCTCGTCTGGGTCCCACCCATGAATTTACCCCTGATCAGGCTTCCATTTTTCAATTCCAAAGAATCCGCCCGGGCAGAAATCGCTGCCACGCTTAGAGCGACGATCAGTCCGCAAACCTGCTTGGTATTCATCACGAGTTCTCCTGCATATTCGTTGTGTTATGTTGCCGCCCATTTGCCGCACGGAGGCGGATATCGGAGTGTCTATTTGCCGCGTCCCGGAGGGAAGTCCTTCAGCAGCTTTTGCGCTCCCTTATTGAGCCTTTGCTGGTTTTTCTCCTGTTTTTTGCTGGGTTCTATCGCATGTTGGGCAGCACCTATCCAAACGAGCTTCTTTACACCGGGGTCATACATACCAACGACAAAGGTCCCGATGTAATTGCTTGAAGTACTGGCCGAGAATGTACCGAAGTTGGCCCCCCAAGGGCCCCAGCCACCCCAGCCGCCGAAGTTGTCCCCGAAGCCGTTTATCTGCTTCTCCTGATCGATCGCGAGCTGGTAGCCCAAAAGTAAATCGGCCTTACTGCCGTCCTCGACCTTGGTAAAGCCCTTGGCCACCATTTGTGAATCAATCGCCTCCTTGACCTGGGCGTCCAGGATCTGGTCGGGATGGTCACCTACCGCGGGCATGCCTTGTACGTCGTTGACCCACGCATAGGTATGGAATTTTGAAAAATCAGTTCCTGGCATGTAGTTGGTTCTCACGTCCTGCGCGTATGTCACGGAGCACGCGACGAGCGCCAGAACCAATGCAGGACCAAACTTTGCACGTCGCGGAAATATAATTGCCTTTGTAAATTTCACTGCAGTCTCCATTCTTGTGTTCTTGTGCTGCGTCTTCTTTACGCTTTCTCTGGGATTGGACAGGGCCTTACACCCCAAATTTCGGTTGCGTATTCGGCGATCGTGCGATCGCTCGAAAACTCCCCCGAGGCCGCTACATTCAAAATGGCCTTGCGCGCCCACTCGTTGGGATCGGCATACAACGCACACAGTCGCTCGTCTGCCTCGAGGTACGACTTCAGGTCCGCCAAGTGCATGAAATGGTCGCCATGTGTGAGCAACATGTCGCGCAACGGGGTGAACACGCCAGGCTCATAACGGCTGAAATAATCCGAGAAAATCAAGTCCAGGGCTTGACGGGTTTCGGGCTCGTGTTCGTAATGCCAGTGCGGGTTGTACCATCCCCGACTGCCGATCACCTGGTCCGCGGTCAGACCGAAAAGAAAGAAGTTTTCTTCCCCGGCCTCGGCAGCCATCTCGATAGTCGCGCCGTCGCGCGTGCCGATTGTCAATGCGCCGTTCATCATGAATTTCATGTTGCTTGTGCCGCTGGCTTCGTAGCCGGCGGTCGAGATCTGGTTCGAAACGTCACTAGCCGGAATCAGGTGCTCCGCAAGCGAAACGCAGTACTCGGGGAGGAATATCACTTTCAGCCGTCCGCGCACTGCCGGGTCGCCGTCGATGGTTTCAGCCAGGTTGTTAATGAATTTGATAATCACTTTGGCGAGCCAGTATGCAGGCGCAGCCTTACCGGCGAAAAGGAACGCCCGTGGCTGCATGTCGAGCCCGGGGTCTTGCCGAAGCCGGTTGTAGAGCACTACGATCCTGAGTGCATTCAGGAACTGACGCTTGTACTCGTGGATGCGTTTGACCTGGCAGTCGAAGATAAACTCCGGATCAAGGATCTGCCCTGTCGACCAGCGAAGCCAATCGCAGAATTGTCGCTTGGCATCTCGCTTGGCCTTGCGGAAGTCATCGCGGAAGCCACTGTCCTCGGTGAATGCTCTAAGCTTGCTTAGTTCGCTTAAATCACCGATCCAGCCATCCCCAATGGCATCAGCGATGAGTCCAGAAAGCCCAGGATTGCATAGTTGCAACCAACGCCGGGGTGTCACTCCGTTGGTCTTGTTGTTGAAACGTTCGGGAAAGATCTCTGCGAGGTCTTTCAGTGTCGTCTGGCGCAACAGGTTCGAGTGAATCTCTGCCACTCCGTTGGTACTGTGGGAGCCAACGACCGCCAGATTGGCCATGCGAACCTTCTGGTCGGGGCCATCCTCGACAATGCTCACGCGCTCAATCCGATTTGTATCGCCTGGGAACCGCCCGCGAACATCGCCCAGAAAGCGGCGATTGATCTCGTTGATGATCTCGAGGTGCCTGGGCAACATCTCCTCAAACCACGTGACGGGCCACTTTTCGAGGGCCTCGGGCAACAACGTGTGATTGGTGTACGCCAGAGTCTTCTGCGTAATACGCCAAGCCTCGTCCCATCCGAGTTGCACCTGGTCTACCAGAATTCGCATGAGTTCCGGAACCGACAAAGCCGGGTGCGTATCATTCATCTGAATTGCCACTTTGTCGGCAAACAGGCTCCAATCCGAGTTGGAGCGTTGGAAGCGGCGCACCGCATCTGCCAGTGAGCAGGCAACCAGGAAGTACTCCTGCATCAGGCGCAGCGCCTGTCCCATCACTCTGGAATCGTCGGGATAAAGGACGCGGGTCAGGGTTTCGGCCGACAGGGTCTGGGTGAACGCTTCTACGAAATCGCCGTGCGAAAACTCTTCGAAGTTGAAATAGTCGGGCGCAGCTGCGGCCCAGAGGCGCAGCGTGTTGATCGTGGAACCGCCATATCCGATTACGGGGCGGTCAAATGGGATACCAATCAGAGTTGACGGACGGCCAGGCACGGGGCGTAGGCTGCCACCGCTTAGCTCGAATGAGCAGCCCAGGTTGACTTCCACCTTCTCGTTCGGGCGGGCGATCTCCCAGGGGTCGGGAGAACGGAGCCAGTTGTCCGGCGTTTCCCGCTGCCATCCATTCTGGATGGATTGTTTGAATATGCCGTATTCATATCGCAGTCCGTACCCCATCGCCGGTAGCTGCAGCGTCGCGGCGGATTCAATGAAGCATGCGGCCAAACGTCCAAGACCACCGTTGCCCAAGCCTGCATCGGGTTCCTGCTCCAAGATCTCGAGCAGGTTGAGTTTCTTGTCCACGACGAACTGGTCTGTGAGTGGAGCGAGCAGAAGATTGGTGACATTATTTGCCAGCGAGCGGCCGATAAGAAACTCCATCGAGAGGTAGTAAAGGCGCTTAGGGTTTCGTTCCTGGTACGTCTTCTCAGTTAAGAGCCACCTCTGAGAGAGGACGTCGCGCACCGACCGGGCAAGGGCCTCGAAGCGGTCGCGCGCCGTCGCCGCCGCCAGATCGACGCCGTTATCGAACAGCAAGTGCGTTTCATATAGTGCTTCGTCCGTTCCGGAGAACTGCACTGGACCACATCCGTACTGACTGATGAGTCTCTCGGTCTCTGGCAACGCCTGCCGCTTTGCTGCGGCGTTAATATTCATGCTCCCATTCCTCCAATGATTTTCTGGATGCCCGAACTCTATCAACTCCGAGTTCATCGACCGGCGTGATCCGCATGAGTCGAAACTCCCGCTCCTATGCGAGCCGCTACGGTACGATGCCTCGCTTCATTTCTTGCCGTAAGGCCATTTCCAGCCGCTAATCTCGCGGCTGTCGATCCCGTGCTCGTAAGCATGACGTCGGCATGCGATCTGGAGATCACGGAATTCTTCTTTGGCGTGCGCGCCGATCCGCTGCAGTTTCGGGACGCGGTCAATCGCGTCGATCGCAAGACTGAACCGGTCCGTCTGGTTGTTGATTGCCAACTCCATCGGCGTGTTGATGTTGCCTTTCTCCTTGTAACCGCGCACATGCAGGTTGTGGTGGTTTGTGCGGCGATAGGCGAGACGGTGAATTAGCCAGGGATAGCCATGGAAGTTAAAGATAATCGGCCTGTCGGTTGTAAAGAGAGAATCGAAATCTCGATCCGTCAAGCCATGTGGATGTTCGTTGTGAGGTTGCAGCTTGAACAGGTCAACCACGTTAATGAATCGGATTTTCAAGTCCGGGAATCGTTCTCGAAGCAGTGCGGTCGCGGCCAATGCTTCCTGGGTGGGGATATCGCCGGCTGCTGCAAAGACCACATCGGGTTCGTGACCTTCATCATTACTGGCCCAATTCCAGATACCGATACCCTTTGTGCAGTGCGTAACGGCAGCATCAATATCCAGGTACTGCAGATGCTTCTGTTTGTCCGAGACAATGACGTTGATGTAGTTTTCCGATCGCAGACAATGATCGGCTACGGAGAGCAGACAGTTGGCATCCGGCGGAAGATAGATGCGCGTAACGGCCGCGCTTTTGTTGAGCACTACATCCAGAAACCCCGGATCCTGGTGCGTAAAGCCGTTGTGATCCTGACGCCACACGGTTGAGGTAATGAGTAGGTTCAACGATGCGATCTTGCGGCGCCAGGATAGTTGATTGCAGATGGACAGCCACTTGGCGTGCTGATTGAACATCGAGTCGATGACGTGCACGAACGCTTCATAAGACGATAGAAAGCCGTTGCGACCGGTAAGCAAATAGCCCTCGAGCATGCCTTCCATCGTGTGCTCGCTCAACATTTCGACAACGCGTCCGTCCGAAGACAGTTCTGTTCCATCACGGTCCTCGGGGAAACTTTCAGCGATCCAGAATTTCTTCGAAACCTCATAAATCGCGTCCAGCTTGTTGGACGTGTTCTCGTCCGGCGCGAACACTCGAAAGCTCTCCATATTCCACTTCATGACATCGCGCAGAAAACGTCCCAGGGGGGGAACGTTCTCCACTTCGGTATTTCCCGGGCGGTCGACCTTGACGGCATAATCGCGGAACTCGGGCAACCGCAGTTTTTTCCTGAGCTCTGCATTCGCGTGCGGACTGGCGCTCATGCGGCGCTGCCCTTTCGGCGCAAATGCGGCGATCTCCGGTCGCACCCTCCCGCATTCATCGAAGAACTCTTCCGGCTTGAACGATCGCAACCAAGTCTCGAGTAGGCGCAGGTGTTCTGGGTTAGTCTTCACGTCGGTCAGGGGAACTTGATGCGAACGCCAGAATGCTTCAATGTGATGCCCGTCTATCAGGGCCGGTGCGCTCCATCCCTTTGGTGAGCGTAATACCACCATCGGCCAGCGCGGCCGGGTCGCAAGGCCGCTCTTCCGGCACTCCTGCTGATGGCCTTTAATGTCCGCAATGCACTGCTCAAGCGTCGCGGCCATTGCCTGATGCATGCTGTCGGGATCGGATCCCTCCACGAAGTAGGGATTCCAACCATACCCGCGTAACAAGTCTTCCAATTCTTCGTGAGTGATCCGTGCGAGCAAAGTCGGGTTGTTGATCTTGTATCCGTTGAGGTGAAGTATGGGTAGAACAGCACCATCGCGAATCGGATTCAGAAACTTGCTGATGTGCCATGAGGTGGCCAGCGGACCGGTCTCGGCTTCGCCGTCACCCACGACCGCCGCCACGATCAGTTCGGGATTGTCAAACGCGGCTCCGCAAGCGTGCGAGAGGACATATCCCAGTTCACCTCCTTCGTGAATCGAACCCGGCGTTTCTGGAGTACAGTGGCTGCCAATACCGCCGGGGAATGAAAACTGCTTGAAGAACTCTCGCAGGCCTTTCTCGTCCTGGCTTTTCTCCGGATAGATTTCACTGTACGTGCCTTCCAGATATATAGGCGCTAAAACTCCCGGCGCCCCATGTCCTGGGCCTGCGAGAAAAATCATTTCGAGGTCGTCTCTCTTTATAAGACGACTCAGATGGGTGTATAGGAAGGCCAGGCCAGGGCTTGAGCCCCAATGCCCGAGCAGTCGGCTTTTGATATGTTCTGGTTTTAGGGGCTCCCTTAAGAGAGGGTTCGCCTGAAGGTAGATCATTCCTAGAGCGAGGTATTTGCATGCGCGCCAATAAGCATCGATCCTGCTCAGTTCATCTGGGCTAAGCGGTACACCCGCAACGGTTGATCGTGCAATCCCTTCGGCGCTCAGTGGTCTGGCTAGTTCTTCAGGTTCTGTTAGCGGGGTCATTTTCCCTTCCTTACTCGTCTTCGTGCTGTTCTGACATGTTGGGCTCGGCAAGCGTCCGCGTTCGTCGTGGTTCAACAGTCATCCAACAAATGATTGGCAGGCTTCTCTCAGTTGACAGTTTGAAGGCTCCAGCATTGCTCGTCGCCTCTACGTTGCAACTCGCGTTGAATCTGTTCGATTTCCCTAGCATCGCCGGCACTGATAGCGACTTCTCCGACGAGGATGATGTACAGCATGTCAATGAGCGTGTCAGTCGGGATGTTCATCAGTTCTCCGAGCATGGCTTATTCCCTTGGAGCTGTTCGCAGTCGCACTTCCTATTCGCAATCCGGCTGCCAGAAGTGGCCCGTTGTAAGTGGATGAAAATACCTGTCTAACAATGGAGTGGAAGCACCCGACACAGACATCGAATGACCTGCCAAGGGCAGTGACCGAGTTTGGGCAGCAAGCCGAAGGTACCCGAGCCGCTGGCCTGTAGTTGGAGTGGCCATAAATCAATCTGCGATAGCTTTACTATGGCTTTTGGGCAGGCGTCTGCTGAATCTGCACGGTGGGAATCCGATCCGCCTTCGTCGTATCAACCAAGACTATGCCAAAGCTGCCGTTCGAGTCGCGCGCTCGAATCGTTACCGTGGACTGTTCTCCCGAAGGTTCGGGAACGTTCTTGCCGTCGACCAATACAGATACCCGAAGACCCGAGACGGGATCGCCAGGATTGATCTGTTCGACTTTTTGTTCCGTTGCTTGCTCACCAGTGGAACTCGAGCTCTCGGTACTGGTTTTGCGCTCAACGAGGTGCAGGCTACCGTCTTGCGTGGTACCCGGGACATCGATGGAATAAGTTTCCATGACGCTGCGTTTTTCTCCGGAAGTGCTCTCGGTCTCCTGGCTCACCACACGAGAGATTTGACCTAGCTTACCCTCCGCATCGCGCCGGGACACTCTCTCCTCGATGCTACGGTCTTTGGCTCCTTGCGTCACAATATTGTGCCGTATCTCGCTCAGTTGCCACTTGCCGTTAACGTCCGGAAGCCATGTTGTTTTTTCCGTTTCCACCGAATCGTTCGCGCCTCGCTTGCGGAGTTCGTGCGTTTTGAAAGCTGGAGCCAAACCGCCGTTGATGTTTGTGAGCATCACTGTCGTGTTTGTTTCTTCCAGATCCTTCCCGGCCTTTTTCGTCTCCACGATTTCCCGCTGTACTGGTTGAAGCCGCCCATTGACATCGGGGTTGTAGGTCACGCGCACTATATTCGAGTCATCGCTGGGCAGGATGTGTTTCTCCTCTTCCGTGACCTGCACGAGGGCTTTCTTTCCATTTACATCAAGGGCGAACGTGCGCATCGTGGTTTTTACGGTGGAAGCATCGACGGTTATGGTTTCCCTTTCGATTTCCTGATAAGGTTCGAAATGTCCATCGGTCCCGCGGATCTCAACCGACCTCTTGTTCAGCGTCCGGTTGCCATTCTGGCTATGGCTTTCGATGATCCGCACTGGAATACGCTGGGGAAGTAGATCGTCGCTCTTCAAGTCTGTCGTGGCTGTCCACGAGCTAGTCGGCTCCTCCTCTGTTCGAGCATCCGATGTCTGTGCAAACGCGTTCGGACACAAACAATATGCGCCGATCACGACGAGTAGACAGCCGAAAATAACAACACCTGAAGCGCGACAGCCGTCGCCGGATGGAAGAGCAACCAATGCAGATCGTGCACAAGTATTCGAGGTCGGCATGCCTATCGGTCAACCACCCATTGCACTTGGGCTCGGTGATTTCCTTTTGTGTCGTCGACCAGGACCCAGTTCATATGTAGAGGATTGAATTCGGCCTCATACTCCTCGTGAACTGGAGGGCACATGTCACAGCAAGCGCCTTGCGCGAGTGAGGCGCTGGTCGGCGCTGACTGCACGGTTGGCATTGGAGACCACATGGTCTTCCTCCTATCTCGGAACTGCCTCTTCACGAGGCTCTGCCTAGCAGGTGATCGCACGCTGGTCTCCAAATCGGTTCCACAGCAAGCCGCTTTTCAGCAATGACATAAGGGTGAGCATTTTTTCTGGAGCTGCCCGTATTGAGGCATCGACCGTGAGCGGGCAGGCGATATGACACAAGCCCTGGTCACATCCTCGCGTGTTGGGCACTCAGGTCGATCGCGGACTGGCAAACAACCTGCAATATCCCTGGCGTCCATCAGGATGAGGTCGCTTATGTTCAAGATCACGCAAAACACGATTCATCGCTTTTCTCTCGCAGAAATCCTGCTCATGGCCGCTATGAATGAAATGGAAGCCAAGCGAAAGGCTTCGGACACGGGATCAATCCCGAAGGGATTAACTAGGAGTTGGCGATGATCGTCGGCGAGGAACAAGAGATTCTTGCGCAGGGCATGTCCCTGGAAGTCGTCTGGCGGAATCCACTTTCTCACGTCAGGGCATCCCTAAGAGCGAGGCAGGCAAGCGATCTCTACTGCCGGTGGGCAGAACAAGCCAGCAAGATTCGCGCACGGCGGTCCAATTGGGACACCAACAACAATTGGGTTGAATGAGTGTCAAAAACAACTGATCGGCCCACTAATCAACCTCCAGGAGCAGCGTGCTAGAGTTTCCCCTGTTAGGACACCCCACTACATAGGTGCTTTCCGGCGGGTTACCGTAATCGATACATTCTTGCCGGCTGAGCCGCCGTACGAATCAAATGTTTCCTGCGTAACTGTTGCTCGTAAGTGACGTGAATCGATGAACGTCGTCGGCAGTGGATTTTTGTTCCACAGGATTTCGGATTCAGGCACGAAGCCGCTTCCATCAACACTCAGCACGACTGACACCGTTTCAGCAGAAATCGGGTTAGGCGAGAGTGCGCCAATCTGAGGGTACGGGATCGCGCCGCGACAATTGTCGAGATTAACCACCGCCGAACAGGTCCACCCGGATAACAGAGCGGCCAACGCCAGGACTAAGGCGATGCGGTAAGGCTTGCAACAAATGTCCTCGCGGCAGCGCATACTCGACGCTTTTCGAGCGTCATCTTTCGCTAGCACAACTTCATCGGCTCGTTCTCGATGTCGCAGTATTTCGTCCGAGCTCTCATTCGTCAAAGCTGCGCGCCCCGCCCTTCAACCGGTTTTTTACGATCTGTGTCCAAACGAACCTGAGTACCCGCGAGTCGTCGTAGCAATACGCGAGATTGTGATTCAGTGTCGAAAAACAGTGACGCTGGCACGACTTCTTCATGTCGTCCAACTGTTCGTCATCGAACTTCGGCTTGTCGATATTTCCCCAGTCAAAGGGCGAGGCGTACATCGGGAAACATGGGGCCACCGTCCCATCGGTGCGAATGATCACGTTGTTCTGTCCCGCCCGGCAATTCCACTCGGCAAAGCGCAGATCCCCGGACGCATCCTGCTCGATACCCGGCATGCACGCTATGTGTTTTGCAGTTCCATTCGCGGTCCCGTCGCCATTCCAGCCGAACGTTTTCAAGTCGGAGGCATTGCCGCCCATCCTCATGAATGCCTTGATCTCTTCGAGCCGTTGCACTGAGTTCACCATCTGATAGCCGGACTTGTTCTTCTCAATCAGCCAATCGATCAGTTCATCAGTGCGGCGCCAGTCTTCGGGGCGGATGTAGGTCGGATTATCAGATAAATGCTTGAAATGATCGTCCTGTTCAAGCATGGGCGTCTCGTTGATGTGGTAGTCGGTGGCGATGTGGTGGGCGTGCGCGTACTCGGTCAGTTGACGAACATCTTCCATATTGTTGCGGCAGATGTTGATATTCAGGAAAACCATGTAGCCGTAAACGAACTGTTTCCGCATCAACCGTTCCAAATAGGGCTCGATGGGAAGCAAAGCTTTGGGCAGGCCTGGCTTGACGTCCCACGCATCGACCGCCACGTTGAAGACTGATGCGCCGGCATCGGCCAGACGATCGGCGACGTCAGGCCTTAACAATCGCGCATTGGTGCCGATGTAGATCCAAAATCCTTTGCGGGCGGCGTAATCGACCACTTTGTGCGCAAATTGCGGTCGCAGAAGTGGTTCGCCTCCCATCAGAGCCAGCACGCGGCACCCGCGATCGTGCAGCCAATCAATCGTGCGCCGAGCCGTATCCTCCGTCATACCTTTGACTTTGTTGTTGAAGGCCCAACAGTACCAGCAATCGAGGTTGCACTTATATTCGAGGAATAGATAGGCAATGAGGGGATGGAACTCTCCGGGCAGCACTCGAGAGCGGATATAAGGGAAAAGCCATCCCTTCATCGAGCGATAGGCCTGAGAGAGCGTCCAGTCACGCTTTTCCGGCGCTGTTTCAGGTCCAGGATCGGACAGCTTCTCCGGGAAGCGCGGATAGATCGGCTCCGGCAGGGACAATCCCTGGTTCACTGGAACCTCTGGGCTATGTGACGCCGAATTCATCAAGAGGCTGTGGACGTTTACATCGATGCGGAATTTCGGAACTGTAGCCATAACATTTCCTCAAAAAGATTTTGATGAGTCCGAGAGACTTCCCGGGCGACGAATTGCCGGACTGCAGGTTGCGTGCCAACCGTCGGGGGCTAACCAAGAGATTGCTGTGATGGAAGGTGCCGCTCTCCCGTCGCCCGGCTCGTCTGCCCTTCTACGAGCACTGCCCAAATGGGGGCATCTGCCAGTTGTCACTGGCATAGTCACCATCGATTTAGGACGCAGCGATTTGGTAAGCGATTTGCATGTTTCGCTAGCGGAGACAGAGACAATGAATGTACTTGAAGTGGAACAGCAGATTCCTATCCGTACAGCAGGTGTTCGCAACAATAGCGTCTTTCGATTCGTCTTGCCGATCCTCGCGACGAGCTATGTGGTACTTTCGCTGTACTTCATTTTTGACACGCGTAGCCGTTTAGCTTCGCTCGCAGCCAGCGATAGTGCGGCGATAGCAAGCTTGCAGCAGCGCGAAATCGCGACGGAAGACAATTTGAAGAGGTCGAACCAGGCCCTCATACAGCAGTTAGGAATGACCCAGAGGGAATTGCAAGCAGCATACACAGGCACAAAAGCCGAGTTGCGGCAGAGCCAAAAGTCCTTCGAGAGGCAGATGCAGAACCAACAGAACGAGGCTATCGGCCAGGTCACGGGCCAGGTAGCCGAAGTGCGAGGTGAACTCGGTGGGGCCAAAAAAGACATCGCCGCCACCCGCGCGGACCTGGAGTCCACGAAGGTCAAATTAGACCGCGCGGTCGGGGACCTGACGGGGCAAAGTAGTCTCATCGCCCGTACCCGCGGGGATCTGGAAGAACTCAAGCACCGCGGCGACCGAAACTACTTCGAATTCGCGCTGTACAGGGGCGAGCACCGCACGCAACTGTCTACCATCGCTCTGCAGCTTAAAAAAGTTGATCCCAAAAAGGGCAAATTCACGCTGAACGTGATTGCGGACGATCGCGTCATCGAAAAGAAGGATCGCGGCGTGGCCGAGCCACTGCAGTTCTATACGGGACGCAATCGGCAGCTCTACGAAGTGGTTATTTTTACCGTCGAGAAGAACAAGGTGACGGGTTATTTGAGCACACCGAAATCGAGCGGCCTGACGGACACGAGGTAGTCGTGCCTTATCTTCTCGGCTCGGGCCGTGCCATTAGGCAAGATCGGAGGCAATATGCCGGTTCCATTAAGCGAGGATGACCGTTCAAACTTGCTGAGGGGCGCAAGGAACGCAATCTTGCTTGTTTTACCGTTTTGGTTTGGGCTGATTTATTGGCTCACCAGATAGCCAGACGTTCGTTGTTGCGGTGGTTGCACCGGCAGAACTTTCCGAATTCAAAAACTGCGAGGTGAACAACATTCTGAGTCACTTCGTAACTTGTTTGATTTAACTGTGCGGAGTCTTGGCGCAGCCGTCAAACGCTTTATCCGGATATGTCCAGAGTCCGCCATAACTGAATGTCGAGAGGGTGAAATGAAGCACGTACTGATACGAGTAGCATTGATTCTTATGTTGAGTGCAGCCCTTATGCTTTGCGCATGCCATAAAGCACAGGTAGCATCCACTGTGCCGCCGCCACCGCCACCAACTGCTCCCACAGCTTCGCTTACGGCACGCCCGCAAGCGATTGAGAAGGGACAATCTACCACGTTAAGCTGGGAAACCACGAACGCGAAAGATGTGAGTATCGAAGCGGATGGAATCACTACCGAGACGTTGGGAGCTGTCGAAGCTCACGGATCCATGCAAGTCACGCCGGGAGACTCGACTACGTACAAGCTTTACGCCAAGGGCCCCGGAGGAACTGAGACAGCTTCGGCACGAGTCACGGTGACGGTGCCAACTGCGCCACCAACACCTTCATCAGGCCCTAGCGAGGACGAGTTGTTCTCACGAACTGTGAAGGACATTTATTTCGACTTCGATACGTGGGAGATTCGCCCCGACCAGCAGAGTGCGATAGCACAGGATGCTGCTTTCCTCGCCCAGCATCCAAATATCAGCCTCACCGTGGAAGGCAATTGCGATGAGCGCGGATCGATCGAGTACAACCTGGCTCTGGGAGATAAGCGCGCCAATGCGGTAAAGGAGACATTGCTCGCTGCAGGCGTCAGCTCGGCGAGTATCGATACGATGAGCTATGGGAAGGAGAAACCGGTCTGCACGGAGCACGATGAGGCCTGTTGGCAGCAGAACCGTCATGACCATCTGAGTCGTTAAGCGGTAGCTCGAACGCGAGGATCCATAGGCGTCTGCGGGACCTCGCTTTTCTTCTTCGGCAGCATCCGCATCTGGAGTTAAGCAGCAAGGTCTGTCCCAGGTGAGCACATCTGGGTTCCGACAATCTAATTAAGTCCTGGTCGAGAGCAACCGATGTGCTCACGCATCGGAATCTTTCTCCCTCGTTAGACAGTTAGAAAATGGCCATGGTGATAAGAACCATCGGAGGGGGCGAGCGATGTGTGTGACCGTTGGCGCCATAGGGGGCCTCAGCCAACGCGCATCGCAAGTCTCGCCCCGTGTCACCGTCTCCGACGGGCCGGCATTAAACCTCTTGCAGTTGCCATCAACAGAGTCACTGCACCTGTCAACGTGTCTATCGATCAGTTCTTGGCAGGGCGGACGATGCATCATCCTTGCCTTACCGTGAACCCCCGAGTTCATCGCGATACCGCCCCACATCATTAACATCAAATCGTTTCAAGCGGTTGCTCTATACGAAGTCTCCTGCACAAACTACGTGCAAATCGCCCTTCTCCGCGAAGGGTCGCTCCTCTTTCCCGCAACCAGACCAGGGCTCGCTCACCGTCGCTATCGATCGAGGTCACGCCACTAAGATCAATGTCGAGCGCACTTGGAGGACATACCGCAATTCTCAAGTCCTCTGCAGACGAGCCCTCGAGTCGCCCCGTCAATCTGATGGTAATCCGGCTATCGTGACGAATTATCGAGAGCATGAGCACAATTTCTATGGTGCAAATTCACTGCCAGACTGAGCGCCTCCATTTCCCGAAAACACAAAGCCTTAAGCGGAATGCGTGCAAGCGAAGCAAAACATCAATGCCGGCATACGGACATTCGACCGAATGTGGGCGCGTTCGAACTGCAGTAGAAGAGGCGGTGAACACTTCCAGAATCTGACAGCTCAAGACAGAAGCGGGTCGGAACCATTTGGGAATGCCGTTGCTTCGGTAGGCACCATCTTACGTTGCCGTGACTTCGACATCACCGTCAGGCATATCGCTCCGATCGCGGCCCAAAATAGAATCCGGACCCGCCGACAGAGCGCGATCGTTAATCCTGCTCCTCCCGAAATCTGGATGAGTCGGGCAACAATCATGTTTCCGCCCTCAAAGGTTCCTACGTTTCCGGGATTGAGTGTACCGACGACATTGATTAGCTTCGTGAGCGCTTCCACAACGAGGGCGACCATCAGGCTCTTTCGTGTGCCCATGAAGAATAGAAGAACATAAACCTCTAAAATCGCCGTGGCATGAGTGGCAAGATTGAGGACTAGGCTTCCCCAAAATACGCCCGGCGCTTTATGGAAAAAGTCGAACAGATTTTTTTCAGCCGCTTCGATCACAGGCTGCTTCCCATTCAGCCAGGTCTTGATCCAGCCGAGCCGCCCGATTGCCCTTGCCATTCCGGAGAACACCGGCCAACGGCGGCCGATGGCCACTCCGCAGGCGATAAGCAACGCTGCGGACCCTAACGCAAAGAGCAGCGCATACAGCCTCCAGGTGTGAGATAGCGGTAGCAAGAGTACCGCAGCAATCATTCCTGCGAAGCTTACGATGGCCGAGGTCGCTATATAGAGTCCACGATCCAGCGTGACTGACGAGATACTGTTGGCCATGGGAACGTCCGAGCCGAGCAACGACACTCGGGCAGCCTCTCCAAGCACCTGACCGGGAAGTCCGAGAATCGCGATGGCCTCCGATATCAGCCGAAGGCCGAGTGTGCGTGCAAACGAGATGTTCCGGATCTCGCACAGAAATGTGAGCCGCCATGACCAGGTCTTGATGAGATGCGAGAGTCCGCCAAGAAGAAGCACAAGACCAAAGCCCCACCACCCAATGGTCTTGATTTCCTGGAGAACCGTGGCGGTACCTGTCCGAAGTATGAGCCAGAACAACAGAACCAGGCCCATGACGGGGACTAAGTAACGAAGAGACTGTCGCGTTTTCACCTGTTGCCTCTGCACGTTGTTCTTTACTCGGAAAGATCGGCTTAGAAATCGAACGAACTTGCCATTCGTTTGGCCGGCCTGCGATCGTTCGAATTAGTGCTTACCCCTGCTTGTGAACTTGCCCAAAATAAACTCCTGCGCCAAACCGCCAGCAACATGCAGGCCCATTCCGATTCCAAAGTTTCCGAATACATGCCGAGCGTTGCGGTCCGAACTTGGGTAGTATGCGAGCGAAATAGAAGAAGAAATCAGACTGCCGCCCCACGTAGAATAGTTCGGCTGCCACGCTCCGTTGTCTCCCTTACAGATAAATGCAGCTAACATGGAGTGGAGCGCCCGGGACTTCTTCGTGCCGCTGCCTTGATAAAAATAGCGAGGGTCTTGATGCAGCAGTGACGGCAGAATAGCATTGCCGATCAAGCCTTCAGTAACGCCGTCGGCAAGGCCGGTCCCTAACCGCTCTCCATATCCTCTTGCATTTCGGGGGTAGTTACGGAGACCAGCGGACTGCTCGAATCCCGCCCACGCAGCCGTGCGGGCGAAGAACACTGGATTGGTGAGACTTTTGTAAGCCAGATGGAACTTCATGCTCGTGGTAAGAGGCTCGGGGTGAGGTTCATAAGTCACATAAAGATTAGGTATAAAACGCAATACACGCTGCTGTTCTTCAGCTTTGAGCTGTTGGGCAGCAACCTCCTTCTCCGAATAGCTCACGGTAACTGCTCGCTGCACAGCCAGAATGCGAAGTTTGACCTCGGGAAGAGTCTTATCCTGTCCGGGTTCGACTGCGACGGAAGAACTCCAGTCTGCAAATCCTTCAGCGGTGACGGCGATCTGACAGGCGATTCCCGCTGGGGCCTCGTTAAATGCAAAGGTTCCATCGTCCTTTGTGACAGCTGTGAGACGATCGCCGGCCGGCCCTTGGAGGACCACTGTGGCGCCGGGAATCGGATCGTCGGTCGTATCCACCACGGTACCGAGGACCCTTCCTGTTTTTGTACTTGCCGCTTCAAAAGACTGCGCCGACATGGGTACTACAAGGATCACTCCACCCAGGATGATCAGTACCAACAAGTGTGCTCGTTTCAGGAGCATTGCCAAACGCCGCTTCGGTGAGACTTGTGTTTTGTTTTGCATCGTCGATATTCCTAGCTCGTGGAAAGGTTGAAGTTGATCGTGATCCGGGAGTCCACTTCCACCGGTTCTCCGTCTATTACGTATGGCTTGTAACGCCATTGCTTCACCGCATCGATCGCGGCTTGCGCGAGGATTGGTAAACCGCTCTCAACTCGCACCTCCTCTACGCTGCCATCCTTGCCGATCACCGCCATGAGCACGACTGTCCCTTCAACCCGCGCCCTACCAGCCTCCGGCGGGTATTGGGGCGGAACGTCGTGGATCAGGTTCGCCTCCACGACGCGTGAGGCGAGACGAATTCTCTTCACCGGCATCGCCTGAGCTGTTTTTGCAGGTACCGGTGCGCTGCTCGCAGTGTTCAGTACCTGGTTCAGCACGCCTCCGGGAACTCCGCCCAGCACTCCGCCAGGCACGCTTCCGACTACTCCGGCCGTTGTATCTAGCGGAACCGGTGGCGCTTCCTGCGTCTTTTGCTTAGGGGCGAAAAAGCTCCTGCTGCTGGGCGTGTATGTGGACGTGGGCGTCGGCGCTCGAAAGCTCGTGGCCTTGGAACCGGAGGCCGGGGGAGGCTGCAGATACAACATTGTCAGCGTTTCCCTTTTGGGGAGTGGATCCGTGTGAAGCAGCGGAACGACAATTAGCGCCAGGAGGAGGACCGAAAGGAAGGCCAACGATCCAATTGCCGCCCAGGGATTCCGCGGTCGCGATTCGATTACATAAAAAATGTCACCGACTTCTTTTCCTTGCAGGTCGGAACGAACGGGAAGCTCTCTTTCTTCTTCCGCAGGAAGTGCTGGAAACCCCGAATCTATTCGCGCCGCGGCTCTCTCGTGGGAGGGGTATGCAATGCGATGGACTAAGTCCGTAGGATAGTCACAAGTTGCCATAACGCATTTGGTAAAAGCATTTTGGAGACCAAGTGCAACTCCTTACAGGCGAGATAGATGGACCGCTGAGTCCGAATTGCATGTGCCCACATGAGGGCAGCTGCCTTCAAAAGGTCATCACTAGATGCAGGTTTGGCACTGACTGATATGCAACTTCATTGTGTCGTGTGTCGAAGTCAAACCATCAAAGGTCGACAGCCGTGGACCAGGTCCCTTGCACCCTCGAACGGTGCGCTATTTCTGCTTTGATTACGGCGCTCTCAGCTGTGTTCAGGAAAAAGGAATGGACGTCGGCGCACTCTTTGCGGGTTCTGTTCCCCGAGATCGCTGAAGTATCCACCATCTGCGGGACCAACGTGAGATTGCGCGAACGCCCGGCGGGGTACTTTATGCAAAGGTGTGATAGCCAAGACTTGACCTTGCAGGCCATCCTGTCGAATGGGGTCACTACTGTCAGGCAGACCCTTAGGCGGATGTTCAGCGGAATGACTGCTGAGAGGGCGAAGAAACGGCGCAAGCTTGTGCTAGGGCCTGGTTACGAACAGTTGACCAGCATCCGCCTGCGACGGATGCCTTCACTCCTAGGTCAGGATACGGCTGGAGCCGGGCAAAACATGGAAACCAGGCTGGCTGAGACGACAAGCATGTTCTTCGGGCAGTCCTATGGCCGGCCGTTGGCCTTTTTGGGAACGTGCGACGTGATCCGCTTCAGAACGAATTCCCGGATCAGATTCCTCACCGCGCCCTCGCCAATGCCCGCCAAACCATTGAAAACGACTAGCGAAGCTCCGCGATCGGAAGAGGGATAGTAAAGATTCGAAATGGCGGCCGCGGAGAATTTGCCGAGCACGCTCGAGTAATTTGGCTTCCACCGCCCATCATCACCTCTTGCAATCACGGCCGCAGATATCGCGTACAGCGCGCGCGACCGGATAGCGCCCTTCCCCTTATAGAAGTAGCGCGGGTCTTGATGAAAGATCGAAGGGTAAACAGCTCTGCCCAGCAGGGTGCCAGAGATGTTATTCGCCAACGCAGCACCGTATCGCTTTCCATACCCTTCTATTCCGCCACCATACTCGGGGAAGGCGTTGTTATATTGCTGCACACCTGCGATTCCCGCCACGGTCAAGAACGAAACCGGATCGATGAGTGAACGAATGCTTAATTGAAATTTCTGCTTTGCTTGCATTGGCGGCGCATTCCAGTCATATGTGCTGTAAAAATTGGGAACGACGCCACCGATGCGCTGCTGTACCGCGATCTGCACCTGCTCCTCAGCCACTTCCTCCTTGCTTCCTGCAGTCACGATCACACTGGTGGTCCCACCAGCAACCGAGAGAGTTACCGCTGGCACAATACGGGCCTCGCCGGCATGCAAGGGAATCTGGGTCGAGGTGAAAGTGTTCATCCCCGCCGCCGTCACTGTGAGCTTGTAAACATCCGGCGGTAGGCCTGTGAACTCGAACTGCCCGTTGCTGCCAGACTCCACGGTCTGTATGGCAGCACCCGCTCGGCCCGCCAGTGTCACGCGCGCACTTTGCAGGACGTCCCGATTCGTATCGAGCACCGTCCCGGATAGACTCCCGGTGCCAGTCAGGCGCGAGTCAGTTGCTCCAGATTGAGTGGTATCCTGTGCCGGTTGGGGTGCATCCGAGAGAGCGCCGTCCTGAGTGGTCGAGCTGAAACCCTTTTGCGCGAGCGCGGTCGAGCGCGTCAAGCTGGAAAAGACCAATAAGATGGAACTAGCGACCAGGAATAGCTTCGACCATCGCGCAGCATTACACAATCTTAAAACTCCTCGGCTATCGTAGCTGCTAATGCTTCGCTAGGCGGCGAGGCCACTGTTCCGCCCCCAGCCTGCGTGATTTGGTAATCGCGATATGCAATGCTTAGAACCGCCGTGCCGAAGACACGAACCTTGGTTTCGCTCCCGTTCGATTCCGGCAACCAGAAGTCTCCAATTTTCTGGTAGCTGCGCTGGAAGTCAGTTTTGACGGTCCACCAGGAAGGGTTGACAGCTGGCTCGCCCTCGACTCGAGTTATCGCAAAGTCTTTTGCATTCACCCAAATTCGGCCCCGAAACAGAAACTTGTTCTTGCTTCGCGGCTGGGCATCGAGCACGTAGAATTCGTCCCTATCGGTCTTCTCGTAATCAGAGACTTGAAATGTGTAGTTCTCGGGCGTGATGGCAGAACGCTGCTGATTCTCATCTCGCATCGATTCTTGTTCCGCCTCCAGGAGTTTCTTGAACACACGGTCTCGCACCGTGCCAGAGCCGCTCTGCGACACGATCGTGAACTCTTTTTTATTGGGTGCTTGGTAGTCAGTGCGTACGACCATGTCGGCCTTTTTATGTGACAGACAGTGGCACTCCAGGTGATAGCTGCGAACACTGGAATAGCTTTCGAGTGTTTTGGCACGCACTTCGTTCATCGCTACGACACGTCCCATCACTTCATCGGCGCTCAGAGGTGCGGACACATTTGCCTGCTGTGCAACTGCTGGGACACCGATAATCAACAAAGCGAATGCGCGCACAAACCAGCGCCCATCATATTTCCTCGCGTGGTAAAGCGGAGTCATTGTAAAAGTCTCCTGGTGAGATCTGTGAATCCAAACCCGTTTATATTTGTCGGTGCGGTTTCTTGAACATCGCTCTCGAACCGCGGTGGTGCGCCCCGCAACTGACTCAGAGTCGAATGTTCCTGGGCATTTTGTGGTACGGACGGGTCGAAAAGATAGATGGTGCTTGCGAACACCGGTCCCACACGGACGTCGCTGTGAGACATGCCAGAGCTTTTCAGAACATCGAAGTAGCGCTGCGTCTCAAAAAAACGGCGAGATGGCTCGAGAATGACCAGATCTCCGTTGCGCGGCGCATAATGGGCATCGTACAGCGGCACAATCTGAATGTCGGTGCGCCCGCAGGTCTTGAGGTAATAGGCCATGCTCATCGGTCTTGCGGTCGCTACCCTCGTAGCGACGGGGGCGAACGGGCACACCTGCTGCGCCACCTCACGTGTGTCGAACTCTGACACCTCATCGGGCGCAAAATAGCGTGTAACGTTCCGTGTGCCTCCGCCGATTGAATTCAGATAGAAGGAGTAGTACGGTGCCCATGCTTGTAGCTCGGCAAGGGGCCATCCAATCAAAATGACTGCGGCCGCTCCCACGAAAGCCGGTGACCAGGCTCGTCCTTTCACGCGCTTCCAAATCTCTTGCACCGCATATCCGCCGGCCAGGTAAACAAACGGAAGCATCGGAAGTGAATAGCGAATCCATTTTGCTCCACTCAGAGATAGTCCTACGAACTGAACCACTCCGAGCGACAGAAAGAAGCATGACGCGAGTGTCCGGCGATTTCGCAAGAGCAGCGCGCTGCCAACTATGACGGCCACCAGGATTGGAATTGGTGTCTTTACCAGTACCAGCCAGGCATAGTAAAACCAGGGAACTCCCGCAAGCAGGCGCCCGGGAAAATTCATGTACAGTGTACCGTCGAAATCATAGCCGCTGTGCCGCACGCCATCATGATGAAGCCAATGCAGGATCGCGGTGACATTGGCCGGAGAAAGAACTACCGGGTTCACCAGGATGAAGGTAACGAAGAGTACGAGGAAGAATCGTTTGTAGCTGAATCGCGAAGGCTCTACTGTGAGTCCCATTTTGCCCGCAAGAAACCAGGCCATCGCGTTGAGACCAAGAAGGTGAAGAATGTACTGCGAGGCCAAAGCCAGACCAAAACCGATGGCACTCAGGTCGTACCATCGCCGCGCACTCTGGCCCGCATCTGCCTGTTGGGCGCGACAGTAGAAGTAACAGGCCACCAAGGTGAAAAAGGTGAGCGGCGTTTCCTCCTTCGTGAGTCTGCTTAACGCGACTGGCAGTGGCGCGACCGCCCAGAAGAAACTCGCTGCAAAAGATCCCGCGAGCCCCATCATTCGGCGGCACAAAAGATAAAGGACTGCGGCGGCGGCAGCGCCCAACAGCACGTTGGGCATACGAAGCCAGCCCTCCGGTTTCAGCGAAGGCCAGCCATGCACCGCGGCGACCCGGCTCCAGCGTTCTCCCGCTGTCAGGCTCGCCCAAGCAAGCACTTTCGGCAACATCGGATGCTCGCTATTGACCCCGGCAAAGTGTCCTTGTCGATACTCTTGGACGGCCGCCCATTTCGCCGACTCGTCCTCCGACAGACTGTTGAAGTCAACCCGGTACAGGCGAACTGCGAATGCCAGGACCGTCAGCAGGAGTACAATCGCCAGCTCCCGGTACCGTCCAAGGCAACGATAGTGGACCTCACTCAGCACATTTGCTCCCGCTTACGGCGCGAACGCGATTGGATGATTCCGTTCTCAATGGATTGAGCTTTCACCACGATGTCGCTCAGCCTGGCATGGATTCCCAGTTCCGCTAACGCCTGTTCGACCGCACGCACAGTGATTCTCGAATCCGGTCTCTGGCGAGAAACCGAACCGGCAGAGGTCCCGATTGAGTCAGCTCTTTTCGTGTTCCGCGGACCTCGTCTGGTGCTCACGAATTCACCTCTGATGTGGTCGCAGCTTTCCGATTGGCGTGCTGATCGAGCACCTCAGCGACAGCGTAAGGCCTACGCTCAGATCGATTGAAGTACTGCCACACCTGCAACTCACCCAGGAGTCCGAGCGCAATTAGCTGAAGCCCTACCAATATCAGAACGGCCGCAAACACCAGCAATAACCCGTGTTGCTGCAGAACATCGATTCCCGTAACGACTTTCCAGATCAGGAGCCAGAGTGCGATGGCGGAGCCCAAACCCATGTTGATCGCGCCCAGCCGGCCAAAGAAGTGGAGCGGGCGCGACATGTAGCGCAGAAGAAATCGGATCGTCATGAGATCGAAAAATACCCGGAACGTACGAGAAATGTTGTAGTGCGATTCGCCGTGCTTCCGATGGTTGTTTTGAATGGGGATTTCACAGATCGAGGCTCCGTAGAATGAAGCCAGAGCCGGGATGAACCGGTGCATTTCGCCATAGAGCGGCAATTGTCGTAGCAAGTCGCCCCGATACGCCTTGAACGTGGTCCCAAAGTCGTGAATGTTGACGCCGCTGAGCTTGGCCATGAGCCAATTGGCACAGCGGGAAGGAATCTTTCGGAGCAGCAAATTGTCGATGCGATGGCTGCGCCACCCGCTCACGATGTCGTACCCCTCTTCGATTTTTTCGAGGAAGGCAGGGATCTCCGCCGGATCATGTTGAAGATCGCCATCCATGGCAATCACGTAGTCGCCGGTGCTGTGCGCAACGCCGGCAGCAAGCGCTCCGGTCTGACCGAAGTTTCGGCGCAGCCGGACTACAATCACCCGAGGGTCGATTAGCGCCACTTCTTTCAGCAGTTTGTAGGTGAGGTCGTTGCTTCCATCATCTACAAAAACGAACTGGTGATTACGGCCAAGAGCTTCCATAACGGTGTGCAATCGCCAGTACATCTCGATCACGTTGGATTCTTCGTTGTGAAACGGCACAACAATGGAGACGCTCGCTGCAGTCTTGAGATCAGGCATGCTGCACCTTCCTGAAGGCGCGATCCATCGCCTTCAGCCATTTCCGATCGTGCTCAGTTAGAAAAATGTGCGGATCGTCTTCGAGAAAATTGAGCAAGTTGCAGATCTCATTCGCAAACTCCCAATTCTGATCCCAGACGCCCAGGACATTGTGTCCGTCTCGCTGGATTGTTGGAATGCCATTCAGAGATGTCGTGGAGTACATCGTGACTCCTTCGCCACTGTTGTGCTTCAGCACTGCAGCGGCATGCACAACGGTTCGTACAGCCAGCCATGTCATCGCACTTAGCTCGCCAAAGGCATAACGCGGCAAATCACTGAATTGCTGGAGCATGGACGAGCATCGGGCCCGAGTTCGGTGCCCACATTGCGGCAGTGCCCTTGAAAGGTCAGGACAGCCCGCGGGCAGAATGCCGGAATCGCACCAAGAAACAACGGCTTAGGAACAGGCCTGAAATGGTTGGTGGCCTGCAGTGTCAGGGTTGAAGTCAATTCCGTATTAAGGGAGTCGGACTTGTTCGTTGACCTTGTTCATCTGGCGGAAGAGACGTTGTTCGAGGTTGGCGAGGGATCACGCGATCAACAGGCGCCCAAGTCGCAAAGGGGAGTTTTATGGCAATCCTCCTAGCTGTCCTTGATTTCCTGTTTGGGTGTCACCACGTTCACCTCAGCCGCGTGTTCACGCTGCACGGCGAGACCTATAAGGTGTGCTGTGACTGCGGAGCGAGATTTGCATATTCACTCGAGACCATGTCGATTGAGCGCCGCATCCCACTTACTCCTGTCTTGACCCGGCTTCGAATTGCCTGAGATGGAAAAGAGCATTAACCAAGGAACGTACACAGTCTGATAGACGCATCCGAGGACGATCAGTAATGGATTCAAAGCCAAATTCAAGAGCAGTTCGAGTCGGCGGAGAAGTAATTGTGCTTCATTGCTGGGCCTGCGGAACTGCCCACTGCGTGAACCAAGAGTTATGCGCTCCTGGAGAACTATCCCATATGGTCTGCAGCAACAGCAATTGCAGGATGAGTATGTTCCTCGTGAATGAGTTGCTAGTCGACGACAAGACCAGCAAACAAATGACGAAAAGGGAGCTAAACGCACGCGCTACCTATTCGAGGTTTTGGAAATGAAGACGAACAAGCCAACCACAGAGTTTTGGACGGTGCTAACTATGGTGAATGTGCTAGCGCTGATGTACCCGATCCACCTTCTGCTTCGCGCCAACAGCGTCGATGAGAACCTTTTCGCGACCTGTGTACTCGTCGGCTCTCTCTTTCTGGTTGTGGTGGTTGATGCCGTAAGCATCGTGGTTGCGGAAGCACTCGGCACTGGTAAACGCTGAGCCGACCGGCTGAGAGTGCGTCAGCCGAAATCTATCTTCCCGTTGAGTCAGTCTGCACCAACAGGCCGCCTGACTGACCTGTCGGAGAAAATCAGACGTCGCGACGCCTTGTATTTATTTGCTTGTCATTTGGAGTGGCGCACCAAACGGAACCTGGCCGCGCACCAGGAGTTCCTTGCGGCGCTCGACGATCACGACGACGACACTCGCAGCCTTGCGGAATCTCTCCTGCACCGAAGCTTGCCAAGGCCTGAGCGAACTGCGACAGGTATCGAATCGTGGTGAGTCGCCGAGCGGCCGTTACGAGCGAAAAACGAGTGGCAAGCTATTTGCAAATTAGTGGACAGGTGGACAATGGTAACAACGGCGTTGAACTCAAGGGTGCAATCTCTCGTAACCGAATACGGTGTATTTTGGCAATTTTGGCCACAATTTGAACAGACACATGGCGAGCGTCGTCTGGTCGGCTTTGAAGTGGAGTTAATTGGTTCTCACACGTCCAATCTCAATCACGTCGATCCCGCATGCCCTACCTGCCGCCATGTGAGGTCGGTATTGCTCGCGATCGCGGACCTCATGCCTGGCGAGCTCACTCTCAGCCGAAATTCCCTCACGTACAATGTCGACTCTCACTCAAACTCCATTGTCTGTTTGCCTGCTCTAGGCAATCGCTCCGCGGTCTGGGTAAGTATCTACGTTTTCTTGAACCGGGCAAACGGCCAGTCGTTTGAGACGGATCTGTTGAACTCAGTAAAAAGCTTCCTAAATAGGTGGGGCATTCACCAGCGCTAGCAGTTGCATTGAGCTCTCCCCCCGAGGTCCCCTGCCCGCATGCGGACAATGACCGCATTGCGGCAATTCGGACGAACCACTCTCCGCCACGAGGCAATTACATCAATCACATAGCAGCAGCGCCATTGGCACGAAACTTGCGCTCCAACGGTATGGAAGGGCAGGGCTAAAGCGTTTCGAGAATCAAGGCAATGTTTAGCGCGGAAATCCAGTGGCTAGCGAGTGGTCCGACCTTGAAGTTGGAAGGCAGACTCGTCGCTGATTGGGCAGAGCAGGCCAGGTCCCTAGTCACAAAGGATTTGCTGCCCAAGGGTTTGATCGTCGACCTCACCGAGGTGAGCTATGTCGATTCAGTGGGGGAACAGTTGCTGAAGTGGTTGGCTAGTGTCGGCGCAGTCTTTGTCGCTGGCAGTGCCTACGCATTTGCCGTATGCGACCGGCTGCGTTTATCGCCTATGCAGAGGATAGCCGAGCGATGCAAGCGGCAGCATCGGAATCACGGGCAGAGGTCCTCAATTACTCCCATCCAATTGAGGCCGTTTGAAGGGCGTTAGAGAAAGAGAAGAATTATGTCCTGGTTTCACTCGAGCGCAACCCCAGTCGATGCCCGCAATCATGCATCGCCAGCTGAAGTCGTGGCCTGCTTCCAGGATCAAAGAAATATTCTGGGTAGGCTCGCGTTCCTGATCACTGGCGACCAAGCAACGGCGGACCATGCGCTTGTCCAAGCTTGTGAGATCACCCTTCAAGGAAACCGTCCTTTCCGCGATTGGCTTCTCGAGTGGGCCAAGGCTGCGACCATTGCCGCCGCGACATCGCTCCAGGGGAATGCGATTCGCGTGTATGAAGCGACGTACAAGGATCGACGATGCCCTCATGTCGAGCATTTATCGCAGGGCGACGCTGAAGAACGCGCGGCTAGTCTCGACTTCATTCTTGGAGCCGATACCCAAATTCTGCTTACGGAATTAGATCCGCTGTGCCGGGCGGTCCTGGTACTCAGACTTGCAATCCGTTCGTCGATTCAAGATTGCGCTTTGCGCCTGAACGTGTCCCGCGCGGCAGTGCTCGCCGCCAATTGTCACGCTTTGACGTGGCTTCAGAAGCGACAGGTGAAGCCACTGGAGGAAAATCACGACGCTTCGCACGCTGTGTAGGAATGCGGGCACCGGAGTGAAATAGGGTCTGCAGTTTGGTTTTCTTGGCGTAGAAGCACGATTCCGCTCGGGGCGATCCAGTTTTAGCGAGGATCTCATGATTATCGAACTTACCGACGACGAAACTCGATTGCTGCATGGGGTCCTTCTCGAACAAGCGCAGGAACACTTGAGCTATACGGATACCTCCGAGGTAGCCGCGAGCTTATACAGACTGGCGACCAGATTCGAGCGCCCCGTTAGAGAAGTATCAAAATGACGATTGCACGAGTGCGAAATTGACGATCGACCAAGATGATGTTGCCATCAATGGTGACCTGACAAGATACCGCGCGCCGCTAAACCTTTCTGGCACCGTCGGGGCGCCGCCCACGGTCGATGCGGTTCTCCACAGCCTCGCCACTCTGTTGTCCAACGTAGTTTCATTCGAGAATATCGCGCTCTTGAGGGCATCTTGAATCCACCCTCGGAGCCCAGCTTCTGCTAATCGCTAGACGCGAGTGCACTCCGGACACATGGAATAAACCTACTGGCAATAATGCGCCTTCGAAATCCCCAGTCGGCGAATCTTGTTTTGTAGCGTCGTACGCTTCAATCCGAGACGTTCGGCGGCTCCCCCCTTACCTGCGATCCGTCCCGATGCGGCTCTCAATGCGCCGATGATTACAGAGGACTCTGCTTGTCGAAACGTAGAGGCTTTTCCGACAGCTACATTGGTCTCAGATGAGGTGGCAAGCTCGGCAAGCGGCACCTCTAACTCCTCACCACGCGTGAGGATGACAGCTCGTTCGATGAAGTTCGCCAATTCCCTAATATTCCCCTTCCACGGACAGTTGGTCAGCATCTCCATTGCGCGTTTGCGGATGAACTTTATCTGTCTGCGCATCCGCCCCGCTGCCTTTAACACAAAGTAGTTCACCAGGAGTGGAATATCCTCGCGCCTTTCGCGCAGCGGCGGGATCTCAATCGGGAAGACGTTGAATCGATAGAACAGATCCTCGCGAAACTTCTCGTCCCGAATCATGGCAGGAAGATCGCGATGCGTGGCGGCAATCAGCCGCACGTTCACGCCGATTGTCTTAGAGCTTCCCAGCCGCTCGAACTCTTGCTCCTGGATGGCACGCAATAGTTTTGGCTGGAGTTCCAGGCTGATGTCGCCAATCTCATCCAGAAACAGTGAGCCTCCGTCCGCCAACTCGAATCGACCCTTTCTTTGCATGAGAGCCCCCGTAAAGGCACCCTTTTCGTGCCCGAACAGTTCGCTTTCCAGCAGTCCCGAGGGAATAGCGGCGCAGTTCATGCGTACATAAGGGCGTTCGCGTCGAGAGCTGAGGTTGTGAATGGCGCGTGCAATCAACTCCTTGCCGGTTCCCGTCTCTCCGTAAAGAAGGACCGTGGAATCGGTGGGTGCCACAATCGCCACTTGGTCCAGCACTTGCTGTAGGGCTGGGCTCCTGCCGACGATATCTTCGAAGCAGTCGTCAGCGCTAATTTCTGTTTCTAGATGCATTTGCTGGTCCTCGAGATCGGTCATTGGAAAACCCGCTCCTGCGAGACTTCCGAGGTCGGTGAAAGCAACAGTCGCGCCCATAGTCTCCTCCCGAATCTTTACGCTTGCAGTGCTTTGCGAGCACTTATACGAACAAAAGTGACTAGCAGAGAGACATCCTCTGTTCGCTCCAATATTCCTTGCTGCCCTGGGGAATCGGTTCCAGACGTGGGGCGGAATGGCAGGGCTCCAGGCTGGGATAGTTTGGGAAGATGGCTTGCAACAGCTTGTCGGAATCTTCCAGACGCATAAAGCCGGTTTGTGTCGGAATGAACGTCATATTTCCTCTCAATCCGCAAACGTGGATGGCAGCTAAGCTGATCTCTTCGTCTGTGGGCAAAACTCGATGATTTTTCCGAGTTGCGGTTGAGCCGCCGTCCTCAACGGTTTCCGAAAGTTCTTCGGTATGTAAAACTCAATCACCTTTGCCATGACAATCTCCTGGAGCCTGTTGAATCTCGGTGCGCGGGGCTGTGCCAGTCGTTCGCTCGCGTTTATCGGTCGCTATCAGGGCGGATGCAACATTCGTTGCCGCCATGATTAGGACTTCCTGTAGTGTGAAACCGCGAGTTGTGATCTTCCACATAAGCGCCACCAAAGAGGAAATCGAGACTCAAGTGAGGCCTTGCTTACGAGATGAGTCTGCAACGACCTGCCTTTGGTTCACAACGGTAAATCGGGTGATCGTGGTCTCGGTATATGGTGGGGGCTGCGGGCTGTACTGCAGGAGAGGAGGGCGTTAGTACTTTGGGGGGATTAAGCGTTGTGTAGTATCGGGGGCTTGGAGGTGCTTTCTGCCGTAGAGTCGGGCATCGATGGACCACATTCCGGGTCCGATCATCGCCACGGTGGCTCCAAGGACAGCCACTATCATTGCCGTCAGCGAATGCGCCGAGCACGCAAAGAATGCCCAGACGCAAACGATGGAAATCGTGATTCCGGCGAGTGGCGTCCAAAGGCCGAGAAGCAGAAGTATGCCCGCGATTACCGCAATCACGTATGGGAGGCTCGGCACCAATCTAGCGCTTTCAAGGACATGCGAGGCCCCGCAATAGACCACAATCGTGCTCGTCAGCGCGCGCTGAAGCAAAAGGCCAGCGCCGGGCCAGCCTTCCGCGAATGTGGAAAACAGACGTTGCAGACACGTCCTCCGATGCTGGTCTTATGCTAGTGATCCTGGAAACAGATCGAAAGGGTCAAAAGTAGGATTTACGAGTCCTACCGTTGGCGGAGATCCAGTTCGATAATCCCGCGCCGGAGCGCAATGGTGACCGCATGCGCCCGATCGTTGGCGCCTAGCTTGGAGAGAATGTTCGAGATGTGGTTCTTGACCGTTGTTTCTCCGATGGAGAGCTTGTCGGCGATTTGCTTATTGGCATTGCCCGCGCCAACCAGACGGAGCACATCAAGTTCGCGCGAACTCAGCTGATCGTCGGCAGCGTGATCGGCCAGTTCCGCCGCAATCTCGGGCGGTATTCGCTTGTGTCCGGCGTGGACGCTCCGGATCGCGTCCAACAGCTCTCTGTGTACATGTCCTTTGACTATGTACCCGCGAGCACCCGCTTTGATGGCTCTCAGCACCTGGACATCACCGCCATAGGTCGACAGGACTATGATCTTGGCATCGGGAAATTCGTTCCTGATGCGGCTAATTGCTTCCGTACCGTTTAAATTTGGCATACGAAGATCCATCAGTGTGACGTCCGGGCGGTGCCGCCGAAATTGTTCGATGGCCTCCTCCCCGTCGGAAGCCTCGGCTACCAGCTCCATATCTTGCTGACTCTTTACCAGGAACGCGATCCCTTCGCGCAACAAGGGATGGTCATCAACAGTTAGGATCCGAATCAAATTAGGAATGCTGCCCATTTGTCCTCCCGTTCCGGAACACTCTCAATCGAGCGCCACTCCGCGATCCTCATAAGCAACGGCTGCAGGAAGCGTCAATCGAACTTCCGTACCTGCTCCTGCTTGGCTCCAGAATTCCAGTCGAGCTCCTATTCCACGGGCGCGTTCATGAACACCCGGCATCCCCCAGTGCCCAGCACACCCACCATCTCTCAGAATCTCTGGGGCGATACCCTTTCCGTCATCCCGTACAACCAGCCGGAAAACGTCAGTGTCATAGCGTAACTCAGCTTCAATCTCATGCGCGCGTGCGTGCCGGAAAGCATTGCGGATCAATTCTCGCGCAATTTGACCGATCTCCTCCTTGATGATTGGAGAAAGGCCTTGACGTTCGCCTTCCACGATCACTTTGAACTGCGGCGAGCCGTCCTCGCTAGTGTGGCCGGAAGCTAGTTCCTGGCTGGTTACAAGCAACATCTGATCCAGCTCGCTTTCAGCGGAGAGGCCAAGACGTAATCCTTGAATCGAGTTGCGGCTTTCCTCCAACGCCTGCTCGGTACGAACCAGTGCGGCATCCAGGGATTGAATTCCTTCCTCCATTCGCTCGGGAAACATAAAGCGAGCCGCCTGGAAGCGATACAACAGTCCGTGGAAGCTTTGCAGCAGAGTGTCATGAAGGTCCCGCGCGATCCGCGTGCGCTCGGCGACCCGCACTTCCAGGGTCGTCTCGAACTGATTATCGAGTTGGCGGGCGGCATGGTTGAATGCCTTCCCAAGGACGGCCAATTCGTCATTTCCACCGACGTTGACTAGGTGCCGAAAATCGCGGTTTGCCAGCGCCTCTGCGCCGAGCGTGAGTTCGGAGAGCGGTACAGTAATAGTCCTGGTGACGTACCAGCCCAACGCGGCGGCCACAAACAAAGTCAGCATCCAGGCGCCTGGGACTACTATGAAAAGACGATGGCGCACCTGCTCGGTCTGTTCGTTCACTCTCGCCCGTTGTTGAAATGCTCGCTCCTCCACGCCCTCCACCAGCGACGAACTGAGATCGATCACATCCTGGATTTGTCCTGTCAATCGGAGCTGAATCGCAGGCCAATCGCCCGCATTCGCCAGTTCAATCTCACTGTCAATTTGAGTGGGCAAGGTCGCCTTGAGAGTCTTCAGGGTGCTTGAGGTGAAGGCGTCCGGCGCGATCTCTGACGAAGAGTTGAGTACTTGTTCTGCGTCTCGGACATGCCGCAGAAACGTCTCTCGGAGCAAAGCCGCTTCGTTTGCGAATTGACGAGCGTCGTGACCCCGCGTCAGTACGGCCACCCTGCCGCTGAAGCTGTTCACGTCCAGATGGAGACGTACAATAGCCGACGATGCCTTATCCGCTGTTTCTAGCATTTGCGTGTGAGCTTCAAGTTGACGGAGCTGCCAGATGGATACGGCATCACCAGCGATCATCAAGCCGACAATCGTCAGAAAACACGTAGTCAGACGGGCCCCGATCTTCAAATCGCTTCCACAAAACAGGTTCGCGAGTGTGTGCCACGCGGTTCTCATCGTTCTAACGAATCGGTCGTGCTGATTTGCCTAAACATTTATCCTCGGATTTCACCGACGTAGGGCAAAAGTAGGCCCCTGAGGGACATTTGCTTTTGTAATAGCCGCCTTTTTTTCGAGTATCTGCGCTAACTCCTGTTGCAAGTCAGCTGCAGCTTGTGGTGCCAATTTCTTATGGCTGAGTACGGCATGCACCGCTTCAAAGTAGGCGCGCGAGACGTCGGGATACCTTTTGCCGGCCACCGTAGACGGCCGCACCGCTGCACCCTGGCGATACGCCAGCAATATCGTAGAGAAAAAGGGGTTTCGCGCCAGGATTTCGGGATCCTTGTATAGCTCAGGTATGATCGGCGGATTCGAGGACCTGCGGCATCTCCTAGCTTGCTCATTGCGACTGGTCAAAAAGCGCACCAACATCGTGGCCTCGCGCGTGTGCAACGAATAGCGCGAAACACCATAGCCTTGTCCTCCCAAAGTTGCGGCCGAACCAGCCCTCCCTGCAGGCAGAGGCGCCACATCGAACTGATCTCTGGTGGGCGAGTTTTCATCGCGGGCGGCCACGTAGGCGTTCGGCCAGTTGCGCATGAAGGCAGCCTTTCCCGTTTGCCAGATGTTAAAGGCATCCCCCTCCCTGTACGCGGTTACTCCCGGCGGAGAAATTGACCCGACCCAGCGCGCAGCCCTCTCCCAGGCAGCAATGGACCGCGGATTGTTTACGGTAATCCCTCCGTTCTCATCGAGAATGGTCCCACCGCCCTCCGAGACCTGCCATTCCAGCGCATTGCAGGTCAAAGCCTCAGAAGGCGCACCCTGCCAAACATAGCCCCAAAAATCCTTATTCCCCTTAGCGCGCTCACCAGCCTGAATCCGCTTCGCCATCTTCTCAAGCTCGTCCCATGTTTTCGGCGGCACAGAGTATCCATACTTGTGCAGCAGATCGACCCGATAAAAAAGCAAGCCTTCACCGAGGTTGTAAGGCAAAGCCACAAGCCTGCCGTTAACGGTATCGTTCCTGATGAGTTCCGGGAATTTCGCTGCGATTTCCTGCTCAGGCACGTAGGCTTTGAGATCGACGAGATTCTCGGCCAGGATCCCCGGCCAGATAACGTCGATGCCATAAACGTCCGGGACCTTGCTTCCGCTTTCCAGCAGGTTGCGCCATGTCTCCAGTTGATCTACTGCGACTTCTGGTGCGGGCAGGATCTGAACCCGAATGCCAGTCTCTTTGGTGAACTGGTTGAGTTCTTCTCCGAGAAGTGCTTGAGATGGTTTGTCGAGCCAGGACTGGTCGATGATCGTGAGCACCATTTCCGGAGCAGCCTGGTTCGTCTTATTGCAAGCTTGGGCTGCCGAGAGGACGAGGAGACAAATTACCCCGAGAATGACGGAGCCAGTCCGCTCAAGGCAAGGAAAAGATCGGCGGGAAGCCATTCTTGCACCCTCAAGCCCGAAGACGATTAAATAAAGGTAGAGTTTACGAGTCCTACCGTTGGCGGACATCCAGCTCGACAATCCCGCGCTGGAGCGCAATGGTGACCGCGTGCGCCCGATCGTTTGCGCCTAGCTTGGAGAGTATGTTCGAGACGTGATTCTTGACTGTTGTTTCTCCGATGGAGAGCTTGTCGGCGATTTGCTTATTGGCATTGCCTTCGCCGATCAAACGAAGCACATCAAGTTCGCGCGAACTCAGCTGATCGTCGGCAGCGTGTTCGGCCAGTTCCGCCGCAATCTCGGGCGGTATTCGCTTGTGTCCGGCGTGAATGGTGCGAATCGCCTCCAGCATCTCTGTACGGACGTTTCCTTTCAGCAGGTAACCCCTTGCACCCGCCTTGATCGCCCGGAGGATCTGAACATCACCTGCATAGGTCGAAAGAACGAGGATCTTGGCTTCGGGGAATTCGCTTCTAATCCGGCTGATGGCTTCGGTGCCGTTCACATTCGGCATTTGAATATCCATCAGCGTCACGTCCGGGCGGTGCAATCGAAATTGCGCAACGGCTTCCTCCCCGTCACACGCCTCTGCAACCAGTTCCATATCGGGCTGAGTTTTGAGGAGGGCCGCGATGCCCTGACGCAAGAGAGGATGATCATCCACAATCATGATCCGAATCGAACCTCCAATCGAACTACGACCGGTGCTCATAGATCCTCGTCTTCCGGAACAGCTTAAATCTACCGCCATCGCCGGATTTTTCATAGGCAATACTGGCTGGAACTGTCAATCGAACTTCGGTGCCGGCGCCTGCTTCGCTCCAGATATCCAATCGGGCTCCAATTCCTTCTGCTCGCTCATACATTCCGGGGAAGCCCCAATGGCCAGCGCGCCCGTGATCTTTCAGCACTTTGGGATCGATCCCTTTTCCATCGTCTCGCACGATTAAGAGAAAAGCATTGTCATCATAGCGTAGCTCGGCTTCAATACTCCGGGCACGCGCGTGGCGGTACGCATTGCGCAGCAACTCTCGTGCGACTCGATGAACCTCTTCCCTGATCATCGCCCGTTTCGCCCGTCGGTTGCCCTCGACAATCACCCGCAGGGGAGGGGCGGCGCTGTCGCCACCATTCTGTGAGGCTGCCAGTTCGCGCCCCGTTGCCAGCAGCATCTGCTCGAGGTTGCTTTCCTCGGATGATCCCGATCGTAATTCCTGAATCGCACTACGACCCTCCGCGATTGCCTGATCTGCGGAAACTAGCGCGCTATCGAGAGCGTCAGATGCTTCTTCGGGACGACCCGGGAGTTGATAGCGGGCCGCCTGAAAGCGGAACACCAAACCCTGAAAACTTTGCAAGAGTGTGTCGTGCAGGTCTCGCGCAATGCGTGTGCGCTCGCTTACGCGCCCTTCCAGGCGCATGTTGAACTGCGCCGCCAGTTGCCGCACCCGCAGTTCATATATTCCCCAGACCATCACCAGAAATGCCGCGACGCACGCCGCCCGAAACCAATTCGTCTGGTAGAAGTACGGCTGCAGCGCGAAATGCACGCTGGCCTCCTGGTCGCTCCAAATGCCATAGTTGTTTACCGCCAGCACGTGAAACGAGTACTCTCCGGGACCCATGTTCGTGTAGTGCGCAGTACGGCGCGTGCCGGCGTTCACCCAGTCCTTGTCAAACGGTTCGAGCCGGTACTTGAAATGCAGTTTTTCCGGAGCGGAGAAACTCAGGGCCGTAAAGCGAAAATCGAATGTGTCGTTGCCGGGTGGTACGGAAGTGCGCCCGTTCCCAGCCAGCGTGAACTTGTTGGCCCATGCCTCCTCCAGCACCACGGGCGGAGGCAGGCGATTACCCGCAGTTGGGTCAATAGCCACCACGCCGCGCAGGGTGGGAAACCATATCCGCCCATCGCTAGTTTTCCAGGCTCCCGGGCTGCCACCATTGGATTCGGTGCTTCTCATGCCTTCCGCGGCCCCGTACGATACCGGTGAAAGGAAAGAGATTTTCCCATCGGCAAAGTCATTTAGCTGCTTCAGACTGAGCCGAAATACACTCTGATTGGAGCTGAACCAGAGATTGCCCTCGCCGTCCTCCAATAGGCCCAGCAGCAGGTTATCGGGCAGACCGTCTTGGTGGTAATCGGCTTAAACCGGCCATCCCGGAAACGGTTCAACCCCCCACCGTACGTAGCAACCCAGAGAGTTCCGGTCGAATCCTGGTGGATGTCATACACGGAGTTACTGGACAAACCTTGCGTCCGATCGTACGTCACAATTTCGCTGCCGCGCATATACCGGAGTCCTGCGAGGCCGCCCAGCCATAAGCCACCGTCCCGACCTTCGGCGATTGCGCGCACGTCGGAGATGCCGGGTACTTGCTCCAATTTTCCCTCGCGAAAGCGGTACAGGCCGCCGGGACGATCCTCGGTCAGCGCACCAATCCAGAGCGTGCCCTCCCGGTCCTGAAAAATGATTTTCACGGCAGGTGCATTAACATCGAAATGGCTCAGCACCCCCGATCGAAAGCGATACAGGCCGCCGTACCCGCCGAACCACAGGTCACCATCCCGTGTTTGTCCGATGGCGAGAACATCCCCAATGCCAGGGACCAGATGAAACCGATGCCCATCGAACCAGTAGAGCAAATCTCCCCCCAGCCAGATGCGGCCTTCCTGGTCCTGAAACACGCTACTGAAGTTTGAATCCGAGAGGCCTTCGTCTTTTCCGTAGGCGGTCAAGGGGGCTCGCCGGAGACGAATCAGCCCTCTTCCAATGGTTCCAATCCATCGATTGCCTTCGCGATCCACGAACAGGCTGCGTACCTTCAGCAACTCGCCGGCATTCGCTGGTAACGGCAGCGCTTCGGGAGGACTGAGCCTGCCATTTACAATGCGGCAGAGGCCGGCTGGCGTGCGCAACAGCAATGCCCCATCCGCGTCCTCCGTCATCGTAAAGGAATACAAAAGAAGCTCCTCGGTCAACTCTCGGCGTCCAAGAGACGGCAGCGAAACATCCGAGAACACGCCCTTGTAATAGCGCACCAGCCGATACTGGTCGCGAAAAGCAATCCAGACGCTTCCGTCGCGAGCTTCGTGTACGAGAAAAACGGTCGGCTTGGTGGAATGCAGAGTTGCAGTAGAACCATCTGCTGCGAAACGCACTACATCTTGTCCGGAACGGAACCACATGCTTCCATCCCGCGCCTGCAGAAAGAATTCTCGGACCATTTTTCCGCGGTGAGTGGGATAGGCTTCCAGCTTTGTGTCGGCAAAATGCGCCGCACCACCCCCTGCAGTGTTGATCCAGACATTCCCTTCGACATCGCCGCGGATCGAAGTGACCCACCTGTTTGGCAAGCCGTCGCGTTCGGTGTAGGTGGTGGCAACACCATCCTGCAGCCGGATGAGACCGCCATCCACAGTGCCGATCCACAATGCCCCGGAGCGACTTTCGTACAGAGAGACGATCTGATCGCTGTCGAAACCTGGCGTATTCGCCGAATCGAAAACCGTGAAGCGCTGGCCATCGAAGCGCGCGAGCCCTCCGAACGTGCCTATCCAGAGATAGCCTCGGCGGTCCTGCAGCATCGCATTCACTGAGTTTTGCGGCAGACCCTCTTCCGTGTGCCAAACCCGTGTGACGTACTGCGGGGGAGTTGATTGTGCGTGCACAGGAGCGATTAAGAGGCAAGCAAGCAAAGCAGCCGCGCTCGCCAGCATCAAGACGCAGGTGAGACAAGACACCAACTCGAATCCCGCCGGGGTGCAGGGCCAGGTGAAGCGAAGCTGAAGAGATCGGCGAGAAACCATTCTTGCACCTTTAAAGCCGGAGACCATTAAACACGATAGTCTCGACAGCATGTGCTCGAACGAGTGTACGTTAGGAATGAACGCGAGATGATCCCGCTCACAGACTTGGAGCGACAGCTACATGCAAATACCCCAGGTTCGAGGTGAAGGTAAAAATACCTCTATTTTTTGACAATCTCAATATGCTTGCGCCCGAAGAAGCGGGCATCCATCGACCAGGCACCCGGTCCTATCATTGCCAAGCTGATACTTAAGCCGCAAACGATGATCGCAGTCCATGGATCAGCCGACCCCGAGAAAGCCAGCCATAGCTGCGTAGCTGCGACTAGAAGTCCTATACACGGAGTCGCGAAGCCTATAAGAAGAAGGACTGATGCGCTCAGTTGCAATACGATCGTCGTAAAATGAGGGCTAGGGCTGGGTTGCAGGAACGCGCCGTGTAAGAGTATGACGCCGATGAGGAATCGCTGAATTAAGAGACCGGTGCCAGGCCATCCGTCCGCAAAGGTCGAGAATAAACGTTGCACAATTTAAGCTAAGACATTCGGCGGGAAGGCGCTACCGCCAAACGGGGGAAGCGGTTCTCCCCCATTCAGGGGATTTGTAAGTCGATAATTCCGCGCCTTAACCCGAGGGTGACTGCGTGCGCCCGGTCGTTGGCACCAAGCTTGGAGAGTATGCTAGCGACGTGGCTCTTAACGCTCGCTTCGCCGATTGAGAGTTGATCGGCAATCTGTTTGTTGGCATTACCCGCCGCAATCAGGCGCAGAACATCGATCTCACGTGAGGTCAAGCTCTCATCCGCCAGATGTTCCGCCACTTCAGCCGCGATCTCTGGCGGGATTCGCTTTTGCCCGGCGTAAACAGCGCGAATAATTTCTGGGAGCTCTCGATGGACGTGTGCTTTCAACAGGTAGGCCCGAGCACCTGCCCTTAGAGCACCGATCACCTGGGAGTCGCCTGTATATGTCGTCAGCACGATGATCTTAGCATCAGGAAATTCGCTGCGAATGCGAGCGATTGCATCGATGCCACTCAAACCTGGCATCTGCAAATCCATCAGGGTGACATCCGGATGGTGCATTCGGAATTTTTCGACAGCTTCCTCGCCATTCGACGCCTCCGCGATCAGCTTGATGTCAGGTTCAGTGCTCAGCAGGGTCGCGACGCCCTCGCGGAGCAGGGCATGATCATCGCAAATGAGAATTCGGATCGTTTTAGTTGCGGTAGGCATAACCTTTCACCTTGCGAAGCAGTCGGACTGGAAGGCTTTCACCGGACCCGTCGTAAGCGATGCGGGCAGGAACGGTTAACTGGAATTCGGTGCCCGCTCCAGCTTCGCTCCAAACATCCAGATTCGCTCCGATGCGCTCCACGCGCTCCCGGACACCGCGCAGCCCCCAATGGCCGCTGCCGTCTCCCTGCAATACCTTTAGGTCCATGCCCTTTCCATCATCACGAATACGCAGACGAAGCATGTCGTCATCGTATCGAACCTCGGCTTCAACGCGATGAGCCTTCGCGTGACGAAAGGCATTTCGCAACAGTTCGAGTGCAATTCGATAAGTCTCTTCCCGAATGACCGGCATCAGCGTTCGCCGGTCTCCCTCCACCGTGACACCGAATGCAGGCAAAGCATGGTCCGCCTGTGACTCTGCCAATTCAGTCCCTGCCATCGTCAACAATTCTGGCAAAGCATTCTGAGCAACGTTGTCGGACCGTATGTCGCCAATGGCATCACGGCTCTCGGCGATTGCCTGCTCGGTCCTGTCAAGGCTGGCATCGAGGACCTGCATCGCGCGTTCCGAGCGGGCGGCAAAAAGGTTACGTGCCGCCTGATACTGAAATAGCAGGGCCTGCAGACTTTGGAGCAAGGTATCATGGAGCTCGCGTGCGATACGCGTCCGTTCACTTACCCGTGCTTCAATGGCCGTGTTGAACTCCCGCCGAAGCTGCCGGACGCGCATCTGGTAGGCTGCCCACAGCAATGCCAAAAACACGGTCGTGCAGAGGGCGCGGAACCAGTTGGTCTGGTAGTACGCGGGAGCGACGGAGAAATCCAGCTTGGCGGCGTTATGGTTCCAGACGCCGTCGCTATTGGATGCGATCACGCGCAAAAAATATTGTCCGGGAGGCAAATCCGTGTAGAACGCCTGGCGGCGCGTACCGGCCTCGTGCCAATCACGGTCATAGCCGTCGAGGCGGTAGCGAAAATGTACCTTCTGCGGAATCGCAAATGTGGGTGAGGTGTAGTCAATTTGCAAGTCCCTCGGATTTGGCGGGATCTTCAGGTTGGGCGTTGCTTTGAACTCCTTTCGGTCAGCAACGAGCGATTCGATGTATGCCTGCGCCGGGAGCGCCTTCTGCGAGAGCCTGGCCGGGTCCACCATCTCTACCACAAATCCCGTCGCAAACCACACGCGCCCATCCGAAGAGCATGCCGCAGTATTGAAGGACGGCCCGCCTGCAGGCCGCGCTCCATCCAAGACGTCGTAAACTCGCGCCTGAACGACCGCTTCGGGGTTGGCCCGCCAACGCTCGAGCTCTGAATCTGGTAGCTGCACGACGCCACAGCCAGTGTGCAGCCACCAACGATTCTCTTTGTCCTCGATGAACGAAATTACCGAGTCGCAGGGCAGACCGTTCTTCGTAGTCATCCGGTGCACTTGGCCCTGTCGCCATTCAACAAGTCCGTTATTGGAGCCGGCAAGAATGGAACCATCTGCCTCGGACATAATTTGGCGATTCGATGGATCGCCTCCTGGGTTTAGCGGAAACTTCGTTTCAAAAACTCTGTTCCGGAACAGTCCGATGTCTCCTTTTTTAGTCGCTATCCAAATTCCTCCGTGCGGGTCCGAGGCAAGGCTGTGTCCAGGGGGGATTTGCGACGCCGGGAACTCTTCACGAACCTGGAAATCGCTGATGCGCACCAGCTTTCGCGGATTGCTTAGGCACTCTGCCCAAACGTTTCCGTCATTGTCCTCAGTCATTCCAACCACCATTCCAAGCGGCTGGTGATTCGGTTCGGGGAGGCGCCGGAATCGTCCACTCTTGAACAGATATAGTCCGTCATCAACGCCCACCCACAGGTTGCCGGCGCGATCTTCCAGCAAGGAGGTGACTTGATGACCCGGAAGACCACTCCCTGTGCGAATGGACGAGATTGTCCCGTCCTTGATCTGATCAAGCGATCCGGCGTTTGCAACCCAGATGGTGCCATCTCTGCTGGCCAGGACACCCGCTGCTGAGTCTGTCCTCAAGCCTTCCCGTGCCGAGAAAGTGGTGACGCTCGGATCGCGGAAACTGTCGATTCCATTTGAAGTAACAGTCCATACGATCCCTTCTCTGTCTTCAAAAAAAGTAAGTACGGAATCGCTGGACAACCCATCCGTCTGCTGATAATGGTCCACAACATTGCTATGGATACGAAAGATTCCCTTGCCGACGGTACCTACCCAGAGATTGCCGTCGTGATCGAAGATCATCGCGCTGACGACAACCTTACTCCCATCGAAGGTGGGGGTCACAAATGGTTTCACAGCGCCTTCCTTCAGTTGTCCAAGGCCCAGGCCAGGTCCCTCCGCTTGCATGCCGACCCACAGGGATCCATCGGCACCACGTGCCAGGCTTCCAATCCCGTTCTGTCCCGCGTTGGATTTTAGGGCCTCGATCCGGTACATCTCCGAGACGCCATCATGCCAGTGGACAAGAGTCGTTTGTCCTCCCAGCCAAAAGCCGCCTTTCCCATCAGCCAATAGAGAATCGGCCGGAGAAATCGGGACTCCATCAGACTTTCCGAAACACTTCACGGCTCGGTCGGTAACATGACAGAGGGGTGCGTCTGAAACAACATTCCGCCCTCTCACCACCCATAACGAGCCGTCAGGGTCCTCGCTGATCTGTTGAAACTGCTGAAGCCCGTCCAACTCGAAGTGAGAAGTGACGACACCACCCTTCAGGTGAACGATCTCACGCTCGCCGAACGCCCATAGCCCACCCGCGTGGTCGCCATAGACCTTCACAATCGCGTTGATCGTTTTACCGTCGGGGGACAAAGTCCACGGAAGAAACCGAACACCGTCAAATCTGTACAAGCCCTGGGAGTCAGATGAAAACCAAAGATAGCCGTCCAATGTTTGCGCAATCGCTTCGATACCAGACGGCGCGGAGCCGTCTTGTATTCGCCAGGCTGTATGCATGTACTGAGTGAGACGTTTGTTCGGATCAAGGGCGTGAACCGTGCCTGCCATCAGCAACACACAGGTGACACAAGAGGCAAACGTGGCCGCGATCGTGGTACGGGGCCAGTTAAAGCGAAGCAGAAGTGGTCGGCGAGAAGCCATTTCTCCCATGGTCGCGAACGGCGTCAGACAACCTGGCCCGCGAACGGCAGCAGAATCCCTGAAGACACACGCAAGATGAAATGCTGCATTCTACCGGCGCCTCCCTTGTGACCTAATGTAGCACTCTTAGAGGCGTGCTTGTCAGCGATACGTCAACGGGCTCTCAACGGAACGGCCTTTGTTTTGGATCGGACCAAGACAACAATGGATCGTGGAGCTACTTGATAGATCGACTGCTGAAGCGGCAAACCGCATTCTGAGAAATCGTTGGGACTCGGCAGGTCGGTGTCCACGATTCTTAACCAATCTTGCGGGGTACCTTCCTGGACTTGGAACTGGAGCTCTCGCCAATATGCGTTGATCATTACGTAAATGTCGTCATCACCCTGTGATGCGCCATGCAGACAAAACGCCAGGCTGCGCGAGTCTGGCGACAGATCGACGGTGGGTCCGACTCCATACCAGGAAATGTCCTCGCGCCAGAATCTGCTGCGACACAGGGAAGGATGAGACTTCCGAAACGTAATCATGCCTTTGAAGAACCGGAATACGTCCTGATTTTTCTCGAGCTGACTCCAATCCAGCCAGCTGGTTTCGTTGTCCTGGTTATAGGGGTTGTTGTTTCCGAACTGTGTATTCAGGAACTCGTCGCCGGCGCGGAACATCGGGATGCCGTTCGAGAGCATAAGCAGGCAGAAGAAGTTTTTAACCTGTTTCCGGCGAAGTGCCAGAACCTCCGCTGGCGCGCCCTCGTCTCCTTCGTGTCCGCAGTTCCAACTGTAATTCGCGTCCATGCCATCTTGATTGGCATGGCCATTCTTCCAGTTGTGTTTGTGGTTATAAGAAACGAGATCGTAGAGTGTGAAGCCATCGTGGCAATCGATATAGTTGACGGTCTGGAAGGCATGATAGGCATGCTCCCGGCCGTCCGGAAACAAGTCATCGCTGCCGTAGATACGACGCATAAGGTCCGGAACCATTCCCGCGTCGCCCCTCACAAAACGACGGAGATCGTCGCGATAACGCGCGTTCCATTGCAGCCAGGTTGTGCCCGGAAATCCACGTCCGAGCTGATAGCCGCCGACGTCCCAGGGCTCCGCGATCAGCGACAACCGGCCCAACTCGGGGTCTGCGGCAATTTCACTGAATATCGGAGCATCTCCCCAATTCAGTGATCCGTCTGCATTGCGGCTAAACACCGATGCCAGATCGAAGCGGAAACCATCGATGTGCATGTCGTTCTTCCAGTACCGCAGGCTGTCCATAACCATTTTGCGCACGTGCGGCTGGTTGAAATTCAACGTATTGCCAGTGCCCGAGTAATTGGCGTATGGGCTCGTCGGGTCGGAGGACTGCATGTAATAGCCCGCGGGGTCGAAACCCTTGAAGCTGTAAGTAGGGCCGACGTGATCTCCCTCACAGGTATGGTTGTACACAACATCCAGCACGACGAAGATTCCGGCTTTGTGCAAAGCCTTGACCATATTCTTGAACTCAAGATGTTGCCCATCATCATCAACACCCGATGCATACTGCGCATGAGGTGCGAAGAAGTTCAGAGGCATGTATCCCCAACAGTCACCCTCATGAGGATCGCGCTGAAATACGGGCATGAGTTCGACGACCGTGATCCCGAGGTCCTTCAAATACGGGATCTTCTCGATCAATCCGGCGTAGGTGCCAGCTCGCGAGGGATTCACATCGGAATTGGGATTTTTGGTGAACCCCTTGACGTGAAGTTCATAGATGATCGCGTCCGATTCAGGTCGGGGCGGGAGATCTTCAACCCAATCGAAAGCAGCCCATTGTGTGGGCAAGACTCCAAGCGGCGCTTTTTCATGATTGGGGCCTGGCTTCATGGCGCGCTTGCGATCAAACCCCGGCGGGAAAAAAACTCGTTTCGCATATGGATCGAGAAGGACTTTTTCGTGATCGAAGCCGCGGAGACCGGCAATGGCCTGCCCTGAAACCGAGTAACCGTAATAGCGGGCTGCGCACATTTGATCTACCGGGATCCTGCAGTGCCAGATCCGCCCTGATTTATTGCGGATAGGATCGAACTGAAGTGTCAAAACTGGCTTTAACAAATCGGTAGGGGAATAGAGAAACAGTTTCACACTCTCGGCATTTTCGGCACACACCGCAAAATTGAAGGCCTGGTCTTCCTCAATCCAGGTAACCCCCAGCGGCAATGGAAGCCCCTCAGTGCGTGCCCACGTGCGACGTTCTTGCGGTAACGCTGCTGAGACGGACGCTGCGTCAGATACGAAGTCGCTGACCGCAATGGATTGGGGAAGTGTGTTTTTCACATGTGAAGACGCTAATGACACGCCGCATCATCCTGGAAAGTGCCGCCGGCGAACATCTGCGCCAGAAATTGACCGCAACGGATGATCGTCTGGGCGTCCTGATCATCCTTGAGCGGATTTTCCGATGTCGACAGGTTGGCCGCGCTCAATGAATTCCGAGCGTCAACAAAGCTCTCAGCCCAGGCCTGCACATTGTTGAACTCATTCCTCAGCAACATGAGTCCGCGGTGGTCGTCATCCGTCGATGCAGCGGTTGAGGCCAATGCGACGCTGTCGGCGGCTCGACCCTGGTACGCGCGAATCGTGTTTCCTGCCATGGCCTTCCCCACGGGATATCCATTTTCAACGATCACCTGCAGCATCCCGCCCCATTCTCTTATCGAGGCCATCGCCTCTATCGCGGCCCTCATGAACGCGGGTGAAAATCCCGATTTCGTGGCGGTGTCGCGGGCCGGCTCCGTGGCGTCGTTCGGGGCGAGTGTCAGAATGATTCGATCCTCCTCAAAACTCAGAGAGCCTTTTGTGATTCGTGCCAGGTCCTGCACGTCCACGAACATCCGCCCCTGGTTTCGAATGACTGTCGCCTGCCCTTGGTAGCCTTCGACGGACAACGCCTCTCTCTCGCGCTGCGATTGCGCGATTGCCATGGCCACCATCAACAGCACTGCCCCAAACATCACCGGCTTATGCTTCATTATGTGGAACATCGACACTCTCCGGATGAAAGTCGCAATGGAACTAGAGCGTGCCTCATTGTTCAGGCGGTTCTGCCACGCTACTTCCCTGCCCGGGGTACTTTGCCTGCGTGAGGGGAGGAAGTGAGGACTCGACCTGCATATCCATCATCAAGTCGACGCGACGCTCCAATTGAAAGAACTTCGCCACAGTAAGAGCCGGAAGCACCTTGTTGAACTTCTTGTAGTACTTCTTCTTCAACGAAGCCAGACGAGAGTCGCAGTCCAACATTTGGTCTGCCATCCCTTTGGCCTCGGCGTCGGTCAGGTTCGGGTACTTCTGGGTGTACTCTTTGATGACGGCAGCGCGACGATCATCCAGCCTGGATCGTTCGTACTCGTATTGCTTATAGATCGGCCAGAATGCCGCGCCTTCTTTGTCGTTGAAATTCATTCCTGTTGTGATGAGGGCAGTCCTGTCTGCCTGCATGTTGGCCCTTACTAATGCGATGGTGGAGTCGATCGTGGGCTCCTGATCTTGAGCACGGCCAAGTGGGCAAAAAGCGAGCATCGCGAACGTAGCCATGAGTAATGCAGAATTCTTCATCATTGACTGAACTCCTAAGCCGCTTCTTCGTGTCATTCGCGAGCGCAGCGGCGCAGTGCGCTCGAGACATTTTTTGTGAACGGCTCCTCAGAAGGACCGGGAGCAGTCGCACGAGATGATCTAGGCACGCCACTTGCCGAACTCATCTCAGAATCAAATCGTTTCTTATGTTGTGGTTCTGCAAATAAACGTGATACCAGACGACAGGACCGCGCCCGGTAACGGGCACACAGACCTCATCTGGTCACGCGTGGGTCGATTCGAACATCGCTTGCTTCGGTGCATAAGAGTATTCGAGGAGCCCTATTCGCCGAGGGACGGCTCTACTGCGGAGTCTAGCTTCGCCGGTATTGTCCTCGGCGCCCCGGCCATCTTCAGAACGATCATGCACAGGGCGCCAACACCCGCCCAGAAGACGGTGCGCGCACGTCGGCACAATGCCAGTGTCAATCCTGTGGTACTCGTCACACCGAACATCTTTGCAATGAGCATGCTGCCACCCTCGTAGGTCCCGAAGTTGCCCGGATTCAGCGCACCCACGAGGTTGATCACCTTCGTCAGGCCTTCTACGATGAACGCGCCGCCTACAGTGAACCCTGCTCCCATAAACCGCAGAATGATGTAGACCTCCAGGACTGCCAGCATGTGCCATAGGAGATTGAAGATCAATGTTGCCCAGAACGCGGCCGGCGCTTCATCACGAAAGCTCAGGAGGTTGTCTTCCGCCGAGTCAATGATCGGCTGTTTATCGCTGACCCACATATGAAGCCGAGGCAATCGGCCAATCGCCCGGGTGGCACGGCCCACCAACGGCCAACGGTTTCTAACAGACACAGCTGCCAGGATCACCGCTGATATGAGCACAGCAATGAGCAGCGCTGCATACACTCGCCACCTAACAGAAACAGGGCCAATCATTAGAATGGCTGAGATGCCAAAGACCGTTACCACTAAGGCGGTGAAGGTATGCAGAGCTCCGTCAATGGCACCGGCCGATAATGCATTCGATACGGGCACTGCGCGACCCAACAGCGATATTCGCGCCCCCTCGCCGACCACCTTTCCAGCGACACCAAATTGTCCGATCCCGTCCGAGATCAATTGCGCGACGAAGCTACGGAACCAGGAAAGGCCGCTAATATCGCAGGTAAACGCCTGCCTCCAGGCGCATGTCTTGGCCAATTGTGAGAGCCCTCCCAAAAGGATAACGAGAGCGAATCCCCAGCCGACTGCCTGCAGTTGTTTCCAAACGGCTCCGGGGCCGCTTCGAAAGACCAAGTAGCCCAGTAGACTAAAGCCCAGCAGAGCTGCGAAAAATCGGAGAGAGAACTGAATGAAAGACCGTAGTCTGGGCGTGGTACCGCCCTTGCGCGCCTGCTTGAGGATTCTTCTCCATCTCCTCGCCTTCTTCGGTTTGTGCGTCTGCTGGGTCCCCATCAGCGCACATTCAATAATTGAGTTCCCGGCTTCCAACGTAGCTCTCCCCATTTCCAGTCGATTTACGCACCTGGACATTGAGGAACAGCAGATGGATTGCCAATCGAGACGTCCGCTTAAAGCGTTAATCACGCCTATTTCCGAGGGGCCAACCTGCATTCGGCATGCCCTGCCTAGGGCAGTGCCTCAATGTGGGCATTGATGGAAGGACCCACGCCACCAGAATTCTGGTATCCACGAAAAATGCCATGATTCTCGTTTGGCCCAATGACTGCAACCTGCAGAAGGACATGCAAGCCCGCACTGCACCGGAATCTGAGGTGAAAAGATGAAAGTCGGCATAGCCGCCGATCATGGCGGATACGAAATGAAACAGAAGATATATATCTTGCTTAATGCAAAAGGCCACCAAGTTGTGGATTTCGGCAATTTGCAATACGACAGGGACGACGACTATCCAGACTTTGCCATTCCGCTTGCCCGCGCTGTCACAGCAGGAATCGTGGAACGCGGTGTCCTGGTCTGTGGCAGCGGCATTGGGGCGTCCATTGCTGCCAATAAGATTGAAGGAGTGCGCGCCGCAGTCTGTCATGATGATTTTTCAGCTCGCCAGGGTGTGGAGGATGACGATATGAACATCCTTTGCCTCGGCGGTTTGACGACAGGGGTTGCCGTTGCCTGGAACTGCGTAAAAAGTTTCCTTGCCGCGAAGTTCACTGGAGCGGAACGGCACCGTCGCCGCCTTGCCAAAGTCAGTGCGATTCCCACCGACCCGACTGTTGCCTGTAGCATTCCAGCTGTTCCTATCGCGAGCGAACCCTCGCTGGAACGCCAGACAATGGGCGTCGTGGAATAATTAGGAATGGACTTACGTCGCGAATGGACGGCGAAGATCCTCACCGAATCGGTATGGGATTTCAAGTGGCCGTAACTCGAGCCGTACTCTGGGACATGGATGGAACCCTCGTCGACTCTGCCGAATACCATTGGCAGGCGTGGCGTGACACAATGTCCCGCGAAGGTTCGCCAATCACGTACGAACAATTCCTAGCCACCTTCGGGCAGCGTAACGACTCCATTCTTCGGCAATGGCTGGGCGAAAAGGCTACTTCTGAGTTGATCCAGCGGATCGGCGACGCCAAGGAAGCACTGTATCGGCAACATGTGCGCCAGCAGGGCATTTCTCCGCTCCCGGGAGCCTTGGAGTGGATACACCTACTACACGGACAAGGCTGGCTGCAAGCCATTGGGTCTGCGGCCCCACGCGCCAACATTGAAACGATCCTGGATGTCTTACACGCGAGCGAATGCTTTGAAGCCATCGTGTCCGCTGAAGATGTGCACCGAGGTAAGCCTGACCCTGAAGTGTTCCTCATCGCCGCCGCCAGGCTGGGTGTCGCGCCTGAGCACTGCATCGTTGTAGAAGATGCCGAACACGGCATCGAAGCTGCGCGTGCCGCCGGAATGAAAAGCATCGGCGTGAGCCAGAATGGCAAGCATCTGCCGGCTGATATTGTGGTGCGATCTCTCGACCTTCTGGATGAGAAGGCCTTCGATCGCCTGCTCGGGACCGGCAGTATGCCCCAGTGAATTCACAACCCGGTATTCGTGGAACAGGCAAAAGCCGAGCAGCGAGCAGCCATCCGCCGCACGAGTTAACCGCCGCGTCATCTTTTTTCTTCAGTAGCGCGCATTCCGGACACAGACTGGATTCGGATGCGGAAAAAGAGCGGTTCAATGGAATTTTCGCCTACCCTCATTTGCCGCTCGCCCAGCGCGTTCAGCCACCAGTGATAGCGTTTTGCCAGCAGCGAACTGGCATGCTTACGTTCGGCTGTGTATTGCGGCTCGGGTAGTTCCTCATATTCGCCGTAAACAATCACGCTGATCCACTCGCCCTGGTTCTGTATTTCGTCAGCCTGGACACATACTTTTGGATTTGCATGCATCCACTTCACTTTCTGGCCAAAGGTCGAGAAACCGTACAGGTAAGTGTCTTCGTGCGCAAAATGAATCGGAACCACATACGGCTGGTTCTCGTACGCGCAACCCAGGCGGCCCAGGGAGGCACGCTCCAGAAATGCGCTGCACTCTTCGCCGGACATTTCGTTGATTTCCATGAATGGTTCCCTTTGGTGCTCAGGATTGACCGAGAGCATTGCTCACGATCTCCTGAGCCTCGCGAATGATCACATTCAGATGTGACTCGTCTTTGAAGCTTTCGGCATAGATCTTGTAGATGTTTTCCGTTCCGGAGGGCCGAGCCGCGAACCACCCGGATCTCGCAACCACCTTCAGCCCGCCAATCGGAGCCTGGTTGGCCGGGGCCTTCGTTAATTTCGCAACGATGGGCTCGCCCGCTAATTCTGTTTCTTTCACCGAATCAGCGGAGAGCTTCTGCAGTGTTCGTTTTTGTTCAGGCGAGGCGGGGGCATCAATCCGCGTATAAAAAGGGCTTCCGAAGTCTGCGGTCAATTCACGGTAGTGCACTCCTGGATCTTTTCCCGTTCGAGCGGTGATCTCTGCGGCAAGAAGATCCATAATCGGTCCGTCCTTGTCCGTGGTCCAAACGGTGCTGTTGCGGCGGAGAAAACTCGCACCCGCGCTCTCCTCCCCGCCAAAACAGACGGAACCGTCGAGCAGCCCAGGGACAAACCACTTGAAGCCCACTGGCACTTCGTACAACTGACGTCCGAGTTTCTCGACAACACGGTCTATCATGCTGCTGCTTACTAGCGTCTTCCCGACTGCGGATCTGGCGCTCCACTCAGGGCGATTCGTCAGCAGGTACTGGATCGCGACAGCCAGGAAGTGGTTCGGATTCATCAAACCCGCGGATGGAGTCACAATGCCATGACGGTCGGAGTCGGGGTCATTGGCGAAGGCCACTTGGTATCGATCCTTCAGGGCAACGAGCCCGGCCATAGCGTAGGGGCTCGAGCAATCCATACGAATCCTGCCGTCATGATCGACATGCATGAAGGAAAATGTGGGATCAATCGTGGGATTTACGACCGTGATATCCAATCCGTAGATGGAGTTGATCGGTTCCCAATATCGGAGGGCGGCTCCGCCCAGCGGGTCAACAGCCAATCGGAGGCCCGCATCGCGAATGGCATCCATGTCGACGACATTCTTCAGATCCCGCACATAGGGCAAAGCCAAATCTTCCTCGCGAGTGGAAGGCGCTTTGATTGCTTTCCCATACGAAATTCGTTTTACTTCGCGATTGCCGGCTCGCAACAGATTGTTTGCCCGATCCTGTATCCAGCGGGTGACCTCGGTATCCGCAGGGCCGCCGTTCGGCGGGTTGTACTTGAAACCACCGTCTTCGGGAGGATTGTGGGAAGGTGTGATGACAATTCCGTCCGCCCAACCAACTTTTCGAGTGTGGTTGTACACCAGGATGGCATGTGAGATTACCGGCGTTGGCGTGACGCCATCGTCCTTCTGGATGATGGTCTCAACATCGTTCGCAGCGAGAACTTCCAGCGCAGAACACTGCGCAGGCGAGGACAGGGCGTGCGTGTCCTTCCCCGTGTACAGGGGACCCGTAATACCTTGCGCCTTGCGGTAATCGCAGATCGCCTGGGTGATGGCGAGCACGTGCGCTTCAGTGAACGTGCCGTTTAGAGATGTCCCACGGTGCCCGCTTGTTCCAAACGCAACCAACTGGTTGGGATCTTCGAGATCCGGCTTGCGGTCAAAGTATTCCCTCTCCAACCTCTCCAGGTCCACAAGCATTTCCCTTGGAGCGGGTTTCCCGGCCAGGGGTGAGACCCTCGACCCGCTCAACTGTTTTTCCGCTTGTTTCGTTTCCAACGCGCTAGACATGCGTCCACTCTCCAATATCGTCATCCCGATTGGGAGATCGTTGCGGTCCCTACAAGAATACTCACAGATAGCTATCAGTGCAGATGGCTTACCAACTGGGTTGACCGTTAACACCTCATCTCTCATAGTTCCCAGCACCTCGATTGCGCCTGGCATGCCCTACCTAGGGCAGTGCCTCAATCTGGGCAGGGGCTCGAAGGACAAGGATTGCAGAGGTTGTGGCGCTACATGGAGATGCCGTCAGTGCGGTTTGGCAGATTGCATGCACACTGTAGAAAGTTCAGTGCGCACGCAAAGCCGTCGGTGAAGCCGAGGTGCGCGGCACTTGATCCCAGCTCTCCCCAAGCAGTCACGGATCAAGTCGCCCGCACCTCATCCGACGGTGTTTTGGTCGGCAAGAGCGGCGTTTGATTCACCATGTCACACATCGCAGCGGCTCTCAAGCCACGCTCGATATTGATCGCAACGGATTTCTCTGCGGCTTCTGAGAGGACGCGCTTCGCCATTCCATGGCACTCGCTCGATTTTACGGCTCGAGATTCTGCCTGGCCCACCTGGGCGACCGACCGAGGCAACAGCGTCGCCTTGGTCGGAGGCCGACGTGATCCGCAGTCACGGGTTCGGAGTGAGGTGGTAGGCGAGATTGTGACTTGCCGTCCACCAGATGAGTGACGGCTGCGAATAGAAGTCCAATGGATACTCCGGACATCAGCATGCCGACCATGCTTTCGAGCGGGCCCAAGAGGCGCCATTTCGACGGAAGGACCACATCCCCGTATCCAACCGTCGCATAGCTGCTCGCCGAAAAGTAGAAAGCTGATTCCCAAGAGGGAAGGCAAAGCCAGCGATAGCAACTCGCCCACAGCAGAATGACGATTCCGTGCAGAACGATGACCGCGACCGTGGTTTGCATGACGAGCGCAGCGCAGCGAGACACCCGCACTTCGCGACTCTCTCTTGGAATACTTCTTATCCAAATGATGAGTGCAGCGGCGCCGCCACACTGCAGAGATAGCGTAATCAATACCAGAAGAACGGCCGCACCAGCTTGTTGAAGCAACGTCATTTTCGAGATTGCTCCTCTCGGTGAAGACTGGTCGCCATCCGGTTAATCGTTCTCCAGCGGTTGTTAGATGCCGCCTTTTTCCGCACCGACAGCTAGTCGGCGTATACAGCGTGCACAGGCGCTTCCGACTCCGCCGGAGCGACCGTTTCCCACTTAATCAGCTTCAGATCCAACACAAAGATGGAATAGATCACCGGCACAAGCAGCAGCGTCACAAACGTCGCGATCGTAAGACCACCGATTTGGGCGTAGCAGAGAGGTTCCCAAAGAGGTCCTCCGTGAATGGCCAAGGGTATGAGCCCAAGCACAGTCGCACCGACCGTGATCATCACGGGGCGCAATCGCACAATGCCGGCATCGAGCAGAGCTTCTCGTAAAGGCTCCCCTCTCTCGTGCGCTTCTTCGATGAAGTCGAATAGAACGATGACGTGACTGACGATCACGCCCACCAAGCTTGCGACTCCCAGGAATCCCATAAATCCGAAGGGTTGTCCCATAACCACCAGACCCGCGAGAGCTCCTGTCATTCCGTATGGAATTGCAGCGAAGACCAGAAGCGGCTTGACGGCACTTCGGAACTGCACGACCAAAGCGATGTAGATCAGCAGCACGGAGATCGCCATGACCACGCTGAGTTCCTTGAAACCTTTCTGCTGTTCGTCGTATTCGCCTCCGATCTCGAGGAAATAGCCGGGAGGCAGGTTCTTCTGGAACTCCTTGATTTTCGGCAGCAGCGGCGTGAGCACTTGAGACGGTAAAACACCCGGAATCGGGAACGCGGATACCGTCACCGTCCGGAATTGATTGCGGCGCTTGATTTTCGATACTGCCATCTCCGTTGTGACGTTTGAAACCTGCCGCAAAGGTACGCGCTGATTGCTGGTCAGCGAGTAGACGTATGCATTTTGAATGTCAGAAAGCCCGGCGCGTTCCTCCATGCGCAAACGAATGGCGATGGGGATTTGTTTGTCAGCTTCTCTATAGGTTGAGACGGGTAATCCGCTCTCCGCCGCGGCCGATGAGAGCGCTATGTCCAGATTCGTAATGCCAGAAAGATTGGCGCGGTCGGGGTCAACCTTCAGTCGGACGTTCATCGCAGGTTCACCCCAGTCGTCTCGAACCCGAGTCGCATTTGGCTGGGCTCGAAAGACTGTCTGGAGTTCGCCAGAGAGACGGTGCAAAACGTCCATCTCCGGCCCGGAAATTCGGATGGAAACGGGGATGCCAACCGGCTTACCAGTTTCGAGTTGCCGCACATCGACCCGGGCCCCCGGGACTTCGCGGCTCAGCGCCGTCTGCAGCGGCCCAACCAGTTCGTTGGTCAAGTGCTTGTCGCCAACCTCGACCAGGATCTGCGCATAATTCAGTTGTTGTCGCTCAGGGTCGACGGAGAACCAGAATCTGGGGCCTCCGCCGCCAACGAAGGTGGTCAATGACTTCAGAACATCTTTCTGATGATGTTCGTTTCCAAAGCGTTCGGACTCTTGCTGAATGACAGTTTCTGCTCGTTGTGCAACCGCGTCCGTCGCACCGAGCGGGGCGTCGGGCGGAAGCCAGACATCCACATACGAAAGGTAGGAGAGGTCCTTGGGGAAGAACTGCGGCTTCAGCATTCGGAAAAACACTCCACCCAAAACCAGAACGATGAGCGAGCCGGCGAATGTACCCCAACGATGTCTGAGCGCGAAATTACCTACCCGGTAATACAGCGCCGGGAACCCGTGCTGTCGTCGCTCGGACATGGGCGCCTCCAAACGCTTTGGGGGCTTGATCATGTAATACGCAATTAACGGCATAAAGGTGAAAGAAACGATGACGGAGGCAATCAGCGTACACGTCATCACAACCGGCAGACTGTAGAGGAAAAAGCCTGTATCGCCGCTCAGCATTAGGAACGGGAGATACGCAACGATATTCGTGATGGTGGCGAACACAATCGCCTTCGCCAGCTTCGTCGGTCCCATCCAGGATGCGAGATCGCGCGGAGAACCCGAGCCCAGCTCGCGCTTGATCGCGTCCCCTGCCACAACCGGCATATCGACTAACAGTCCGAGCGCGATGATCAAAGTCGCGATCGACACCTGTTGAATGTCAATCCCAAGAACGTGAACGATACCGAACGTCATCGCCAGCGTCAGCGGGATGGAAGCTGCCATCAGCATGGCCGCACGCCAGTCCCAGAATCCAACCAGGGCGACGATCACGACCAAGACAATGGCCTCATAGAGACTGCCCATCAATAAACTGACAAGCTCCTTCACTTGCCGCGGCTGGTCCGATGTGCGAGCCACGCTAAGGTCCGCGGGAAGTTGCGGGCGCACGTTGGCCAAGGCCTTGTCGACCGCTGCGCCAAACTTGAAGATCTGCTCCCCCGATCGCATTTGCACGGCCAGCGTGATGGCACGGTTACGATGCCAGCTTCCGTTCGGCTCGCGAGTGACCATGTAGTTCAGGTACCGGGTAGGCGTCTGATACGCACGCGACATGTCGACGAGATCGCGCAAGTAAAGCGGTGCCCCACTAGCCGACGATGCGAGGAGCACGTTGCCAATATCTTTCGTGCTTTTGAACTCCGCGGTCGCGTCAACCAGGACGTTTCGGGATTGGGTCTGGACGATTCCACCTGGAGCCGTCACATTCCGCGCGTTCAGGATGTCTTTGATCTTCGTGGGCTGCAATTTCAAGGCTGCCAGCCGCGCGTCCGAGTATTCCAGATAGAACTCTTCGGGCAGAACACCCACACGCTGGACCTTCGCTACCTCTGGTACACGTTGCAGCGTGCGCTGGATCAGATCGGTGAAGTCATCAAGCTGCCGGTACGAATACCGGTTATTGGCTACTTCGGCGATTCGCTCTTTCGTGGATTGAGGATCGCGAATGATAATGGGACCCCACGCGTCGGGATGAAAGTCGTATTCCTGGAGCTTCTTCTCAATGAACTGCTGTCCGTATGCGCGGATTTCGTCATCCGACTTCGCCGTCGCAAAATCGATCCCGGAACAGCTTCCGACGGACAGCGAGCGAACATCACGCGCGAATCCATCCCGCTGGGCCTGCGCAGAGAGGATTACAAATGGACGTTCAATGACGGCAGGTGAAACTGATGCCGGGTAACAATAGAGAACGGTCACACGCCCACTCGCAACTCCTTGGCGCACTTTCTCAATTGCATCCCGAACACCGCGGGCGCGCAAGGCGATTTCAAGGTCCGGGACGGCCGGACTGGAGACGGTCAGCATCAGCGCTGCCGTGTCTCCGAAATCGCTGATCCAGGTGATAGGTCCCGCACCGTCGGGAAGATCCGTGATCTGGTTCAGTCGTTGTCCAATATCCTGAAACTCCTGCTGGGTGTTCTTGATGTTGTCCAAAAGCCGGACTTGCACAACAGAAATGTTGTCCTGGGTGGTGGACTCCACACGGTCCACCTTGCTGTTTCCAGTGACGGCTTGCTCCACCTTTCGCGTGACCAGCTGCTCGACCTTATCTGCGGAAATCCCCGGCCAAGGGGTGATTGCCAGTGCGATGCGCACAGGTATGTCGGGGTCCTTGCGCTTGGGCATGTTCATGTACCCGAACACGCCCCAGGCCAGAGTTGCGAACAATGCGACCCAGGCGATCTGCCGGTTCTTGACAAAGAATTGTGCGACGTTACGGCTGTTGTTAGGGTTCTCAGATTTCATTGCAGGACCTCTATCCGCTGGCCATCCTTAAGCAGATTGGCGCCGGTGGTGATGATGCGCTCTCCGGCTTGCAGACCACTGAGTATGGTGATTTCACTGCCATTGACCGCGCCGATGTCTACGCTGTGGAGGCGAGCGACTTCGCCGGCACTTGAGTCTGAGACGACAAACACGCCATATTTCCCGTCTTTCGCTTGCACGACTGCGGAAAGTGGCATCAGGAGCGCCGACGTTCGACTTGCGCCGTCGGCATTCGCGAATTGCAAGGAACCGATCATCCCCACCCTCAGCAAGTGATCGTGATTCGGTATAGCGACTTCGACCTCGAAATTACGTGTAATCAGTGTCGGCCGCCGATGACATGCGGGTGATTCGCGCATGAAATGTACGTGTGGGGAACGCGTCAATGGCAACATCCACGGGTTGGCCTACCTTTACGGAACGGACAACCGTATCGGGCACGCCCACGACGATCTTGACGGTGTCCGTTTTGGCGAGCGCGAATGCGGGAACGCCAGGTCCGACGAAGGCTCCGAGCTCGACGGCTTTCTTCACGATGTCGCCGTCGAAGGGTGCAATCAAAGAGGTGTCGCGCAGAGCGATTTCCGCCTCGCTCGTCAGGGCCCGAGCGGACTTCAGTTGCTCCTCGCTGGCATCGTATTGCGCGCGAGCGGAATCGAAGTCGGGCTTCGTGATGCTCTGGCTGTCGTATAGATGCGTAGCCCGATCAAAGTCGAGCTTGGCTTTCTGAAAAACAGCATCCGCGGCTGCTGCCTGCGAGGACGCCTGGTGCACCTTGTCCTCGTATTCAGACGATCGGATGCGGACGAGCATGGCGCCCCGGCTGACTCGATCCCCTTCCGCAATGTCCCGCATCCTGCCGTCCTGGCCGCGCACCTGTTTGAGCGAAATGACGTATCCGGGAATTCTGAATGCCAGGGGAACTTCCGAATCGGGCGTCACTACCGCCGAGAAACGCAGGCCGTCGGCGCTGAAGCCCGCTTGCTTCTCAATGGCTTGAGCCTGAACTCCCTGTGGGGGTTGATTGAGTGGCTTATTCGAGCCGCAGCCGACCATGACGAGCATCAATGAAAAGATTGCGATTGTGGTTCTCACTTTTATTCCTCTCCCATCGCGCGGCGCAAATCTGCAAGGGAACTCCAATAAGAAGAAAGCGCCTGCTGATACTGAAAAGCGGTTTCCGAACTTCGAGCCTGAGCCTGTAAGAGATCTCTTACGAGTGCTGCTTGTTCTTTGTATTTGTTGCTGGTAACGCGGAGTTCTTCTGCGGCGGCCTCATGACCGGTGCGGGTGGCTTTCAGCAACAACGCAGACTCTTTCCACTTGCGGTACTTTGCAGCGACTTCCACCCCGATCTGCGATTCTGCCTCTTGCGCACCGTTACGCGCCTGCGCCAGTGTGTTCGATTTCTCGCGTACGCGATTGCGGCGGCGTCCCCAATCGAATGGTTCCCAAGTCAATGCAAAGCCGGCCACACCCACATTCGTCGGAAGGACCTGCACGTTCTGAACCCCCATGTAGCTAACCGCGAGACCAAGGTCCGGGATATATTCGGCCTTCGCAATGCGGCGGTCGTACTCGGCTTGTTTTTCCCTGAGATGAGACTGGCGAATCTCAGGGCGATTCTCTGATGCCTGCTGGCGCGCCTCCTCCAGACTCAGAGTGGTAGTGTCCTCCTCAGGAATAAAGTCAACCCGAAAGGGAGTTTCAAGATCCCTCGCCAAGAGTTGATTCAGGTGCTCGTGCTGTGTGGCAAGTCCATTCCCCGCAACCGACAAGTCATATTGCGCCTTGGCCAAACGCGCATCGACCTCCAGGGCGTCTCCCTTGAGCACGGTCTTCTCTGAGATGTAACGCAGCGTAACTCGCTGCGCCTCTTCCAGAGTCCGTACTCCTTCCCGTGCTGCATCGATCGCTGCCTGAGTGGCTACAAGCTCGAAATATGCACTTCGCACTTCGGCCGCGATCTTCTGTTTCTCTGCGCGAACGTCTTCTTTAGCGATCTCGCGACCAAGTTCTGTGGCGCGAATTCCCAATCCGATCTTGTACAGCTGTGTTAGCGGCTGATCGATGCTGCCGTTCAAGAAGGCGGTCAATTTTGCTGGCGTGTGAACTTTGGCGTCGGTTGACGGAATAGGCCCAGTTGTTGGGTACGTCCCGAAGGCGCCCTTCGCGAATGTAAAATCAAACGGCTGCAGCAGTTCGCCACCGAGCACTGAAAAGTGAAAGTTTGGCAGCCGCCGGCTACGCATGGTGCTCACCTGGAAGTCGAACTTTTGCGCTTCCAGGACTGAGTTCTTCACGAGCCGATTGTTCGACAGTGCAATGGAGACTGCGTCATCAAGCGTAAGAAGCGGGGCGTCCTGCGTAGCTTGTTGGGCAAACGACCCAACCGGTGACGCAAAGACGAGAATTGAAAGAAGCAGTGCGAGATGGTTCGATTTCATCATTCTTCTACCTGGATTTCGGCTGAGGCCTGACGGCACTTGGAACTTGAGCGAATCGTGTTGCCGCTCGTGTGCAACAAGATTGCAGGTTCCGTACCAACCCGGACGTCCTTGCAAGTTCTTGAATCAGAAGCGCGGGCGGCCAAGAATGCTGAAGAATGCCCATATCCGGTCGATGGAAGCTGCCCTCATGCGGGCACTGGCCGCAGTGGCTAGCTTCAACGCACTCCGAGAACGATGAGGATCCTCTTCCGAGTGTCACTCGAAGATAAGTTCAGACTTGCAGTCGAGCTATCCGCCGATGGGCCGTGGTTTAGAAAGTCACGCGTTGTTCGGATGGGTGGGATGGGAGAAATCGGAACCAATGTCGAAACCAATCGAACCCGGTTAAGGCTGTGCATTGAACAGCTTTGTAAAAGGTAAGGTGAGGAGAGGAGTAAGAGAGAATGCCTGCGAGCGCTCCCCATTCAAGCTCGCCGGCATTGCCCTAGGTTGCTCGATTGCTTGTTAAGTGTGCCTAATCATCGGCGGCGAGGACGATTTCCGTTTCCGTCCGAATTACCCGGCAGTTGCATGTTCGACTTAGGCTTTCCAATAAACGGAAGCTGCAGCCGTTCGCAAACGTCCCGGGAATACGAAGTCTCGGCAACGAACTGAGCTCCGAGCCTCTTGACAAACAAAAGCACCTCTTCCCCGATGGCGTCGATAAACATCACGTCCGTAAGATCAACAACTAATTCCAGTTTGCTGTCGCAGCGCGTGACGAGCGTGCGGACTTCCTCAGCTCCTTTGCTGGTGAATCGGCCTTCAAGCCGGCAAATCAAAGCACCTTCTGATTCTTGCGTTTGTACACGTAGCATGATGGGCCCCTCTTACATTCGTTAGCAGCCTGAAATGGCTGGCTATAGTCATGCTTGCACCTGTTTTGCCAGGGACTCGTAGCGCAACCTATTGAGACTAAACGGTCTGTAGCGCGTATGCCGCCCTTGAACAATGGGCAGTGCCAGCATGAGGGCAACCTTTTGCGGGCTAAGAATCAAGGCGGCCGAAGCAGCCGCCTTGAACAGTGGAAAGAAGGGAGGAAGCCGAACAGTCTAGAACGTAAACACTAGGCCGGCGGAAGGGACAGCGGAGTGAGTGTACTTGTCGACCTTGAGGCTGGCCATCTCGACGTCAGGGGTTTTGTAAACAAAACCACGGTACTGCGCGCGCAGGAGGAAATGTTTTGACATCGGCACATCGAATCCTCCGCCATAAACGAAGGCCCCTCGGGTCTGCTCGTTATTTATAGATCCCCCACGGGGATCAAAGAACATGGCTCCGCCTCCAGCCAGCACGAACGGAGACACGATCTTGACGGCAGGCACCTTGAAGGAAGGAAGCTTCACAATGGCAACACCAGTCGCGGCGTGAACATTCATCGGTATGAATGTCCTGCCGCTGCTCGACATGAAGTTCTCATGATTCCTGAAATAGTCATAGTCGCCCTCGACTGCGAGCCAGTTCTTCAGATTGAATCGATATCCGGCCATCACGCCGCCAGAGTTGGTTTGTTCATTGGTAATCCCAGCGTTAGTGGTCTGCTTTTGGAAGAAACCGGAACCTTGAACTGTCACCTCATGCCTGAATTCCTGAGCCCAGGACGAGATTCCAAAAAGAACGAGAATAATTGCCAGTTCGCTCAACTTCTTCATCTGTTAGTTCCCTCTGTGATTGTTTAGTCCCCTTTGTGGAGCTCTTACAGCGGGGCACTAGGAAAAGAGCATATCTATTGCCGAAACGCGACCCTGATTTAAGTGCTTAGGAGACAAGGAGCTAGAGACGAACTGAGCGGCCACACGCGCACCGTTGACTTGCCCGTATGCTGGCGACGCGACCACATGCTGTCAGGCCGCGTAATCTGCGCGGGTAATATTCAGCCTCCGCATCTTATTCTGCAGCGTGGTTCTCTTAAGCCCGAGGCGTTCTGCCGCTCCGCCATTGCCGGCGATTCTCCCGGCCGCACCTTTCAAAGCATCAAGGATCGCCTGCCGCTCTGCATGCTCGAAGGTCGATGCCGCCGCAACCACAGTTCGACCGGTGGATCTGTTCAGCTCTGCTCGTGGCACATTCAATTCGTCCCCTTGCGTGAGTATCACGCAGCGCTCAATAAAGTTCTCCAGTTCGCGGATATTTCCCCGCCAATCGGCGTTCACCAGAGCCTCCATCGCGGGTCTCGGGACAGACCGGATGCGCTTTTGCATTCGGCGGGAGAGGCGCGACACAAAAAAGTGGACCAGGAGCTGAATGTCTTCGCGTCGTTCGCGCAGCGGCGGAATTTCGATCGGAAAGACTCTCAGCCTGTAAAAAAGGTCCTCGCGGAACTGATTATTGCGGATCATGCCCTCCAAATCGCGATGCGTGGCCGCAATCAAACGAACATCAACTTTGATGGTCTTTGTACTTCCCAGGCGTTCAAACTCCTGTTCCTGCAGGGCACGCAGGAGTTTCGGCTGCAAATCCATGGTGATGTCGCCGATCTCGTCAAGAAAGAGACTGCCGTGATCTGCCAGTTCAAAGCGGCCTCGCTTCTGCATGAGGGCGCCCGTGAAAGCACCCTTTTCGTGGCCGAAGAGTTCGCTTTCCACCAAACCCGAAGGAATCGCCGCACAGTTCAGACGAACAAAGGTGCGCTGCCGCCGCGGGCTAAGATTATGAAGCGCCCGGGCCACCAGTTCCTTGCCGGTACCGGTCTCGCCGTGCAGTAACACGGTGGAACTGGTTGGCGCAACGATAGTGACTTGGTCGAGCACCTTACGTATAGCGGCACTCTTGCCGACTATGTCTTCGAAGTTGAATTCAGATTCGATTTCCGATTCGAGGTAGAGGCGCTGCTCTTCCAGATCGTCGCGCGACGCCTGGAGCCGTCCATAGGCCAGAGCATTCTCGAGTACCAGAGATGTCTGGGTGCCGATCTGCGACAGCAGGTCGCGGTCCGCCTCGTTAAACCCATTAGCCCTGCGACTGCACATGGTCAACAGGCCCAGGCGGCCATCAGCGCCCATCAGTGGCACCAGGACGGCCGACAGGAGCGATTCAGCTCGACAGGCTTCGCGGAGGGCCGGAGGTATGTCTGCTTCGAACGGTGAGTAAAACTGCGGTATGCGGAGGTGCGACCATTCGCTCCATAGCTTCGTGGGCTCGACGACAACGACCTTTTCTAGAAAACCTTTTCCAGCTGGAAAATCGAGGAACTTACGTTCCAAACGATCTGTTTGCTTGTTAAAGAGCCACAATGATGTGAGATCGTTGCCTAAGTGCTTGCGCATCGATCCTGCTACAGCCTGAAACAGTTCCTCCGCTTCAAGCTTACTGACAATATGATTGTTGATCTCCAGCAACAAGCTGAGCCGATCTCGCTGCTTCATGACCTCCCGGTGGTAAAGCTCGGCGGTGTCTCTTGCCAGTGCGCACTCGAGCGCGACTGCAACGTGGGAAGCCAGGGCACTGAGCATCTCGACGTCTTCGGGGGCAAATTGCTGTCCTTGCAACTTTGGCGTTGCCAAAATTCCGTAGCGTTTTTGCGCGGTCGATACCGGGAACAAATAGGTGCTTCGTCCGGCAACTTCGGCTGCAAAGGGAGCCATGTCAGGGTGTTCCAACATCTCCAACGACAGGTCCGGAACAAACACTGGTTTCTGTTCGTCCAGCACCTGCGCCACCGGACCATTGCGTAACAATTTGGCTCCACGTTTAATTGCGGGAGCGTCCGCCTCTCGATCAAATTCGAAGGTGGATAAGCTCTCGCCGTCATCGCTCAGTACATAGAGTTCGGCGCCGTGCAACTTGGAAGTGCTTGACAGAACACCTCGCAGGCTTTGCAGAACGGCCTTTACTGTGGGCTGATCTGCTAGAGCGCTGGAGGCACCTAGCAGCATTCGATATCGATCTTCGGTGATGGTCATAGCCATGAGCTCTCCGCAGTTCTCGGTTTAGAGATGCGCAGCACTACGTCTGCAAAACCGCACGTATAGCGGCTTTCGCGAACGCTGGAACGCGCGCCTTGGCTGCGCCCCGATTTTTGCGCCTTCACGTATCTGCTGATCAATTTCCCACTGCAACGACATCCGGATCATTCTGCAGGAGATCCTAGCCTCGGCGGTCCCATTCCACTTGATTCCTATCTTTCACTCGCCAGCGGCACCGGAACAGTAGAAAGGAGTTTGTTGATGGCTAAGTCCACAGTCCGATTCATCTCGGAAACGACGCCGGGTACAGTCCGTTGAGACACCGTTCCAACTTCGGAGACAGCATTGCTCCAGACCGTTGCACCGGTCGCGACCCGAGTGATTTGTGCAGACATTGCAACTTCGACCTTGACCCCCGCTTGGTAATCCACCTCTTCCAGCTTTTCCAATTTTCCGCTGAAAACGTAGTCGTTGTTCGGACGGCCGTCATACATAGAGACCATGGAGAACTGGCCGCCGGCGCGCAGATGATCGATGACGGCGCCAGTCAAAAGCGTGCGCGGATCTGCCGCCCAGCGGTGATATTCGTAGAATCCGATTTCCTCTGGGGTTGTTCGATACACAATGGGTCCTTGCCGCAGATAATTGGGAGATTGGAATTCCCGTACCGCGATTGAGGTTCGGACATTTTCCGCAGCGGGCGGATCCGGCGGAGCCGGCAGATTCAGCGTGTAATATGCGGGGTATCTTACTCTGCCGCATCCGGACAGAACGGATAACAGCGTCACCATCAATACAAGCGCTGTCGCAACCTTTTTCATTGTCGAGTCTCCTCTGGCCGCATTATCTCGGAACCTGCCGGTCCCCGGGCTGCTTGGTGCGGATCAGGCTCCAGGGGCGCTGCTTTAGTGAATTCGTGAACTGGTTGAGGTTGTCGGTGGCGTCGCGCAGATTTTCTACCGTGTCGCCGATCTTGGTGTCATTGGCTCGTACTATGACTTGCATGGACTGCAGCAACCCTTTGGCCTCTTCCAGCGTAGTCTGTAATTCAGCCAGGTCTTTCCGCACGGGAGCGCGCAAATCCGTCACCGTGCCATTCACATTCTGAATGGTATCGTCGGCATGCTCGCTGACTCTGGCCAGCTGGTCTGTGAGGCGATCAATCTTTGGGCGCTCGTCCGCCACCAATCGATCAATGTTGTCCAGAATGGCTTGGACCTTTTTCTGATTTCCTGGTCCGGTCATCGTGTCCAGGTTGGCAAGCAGATGGTTCATGTTGCCGCTAATGTCGTTGAGTTCTCCCTGTGCCTGCGTGATCAGCGTATTCGCGCTGTCCGCAACGGTGGCCAGTTTCCCGGCAATCTCATCCAGGCTGGCGGCTTCTTGCGAAGCGACGGTTGAGTCTGGAGGAAGACGCTTGGCATCGATAGTGCCGGTGGTGATCGACAAGGCCGCACTGTTCATGACGCTGGTGAAGCCCAGCTTGGCCACTGATTTCTCGTTCAGAGGAGTGTCCTTTTTGACTTCAAGCAGAATCTCGATTCGGGTCGGATCCGCCGCCCAGGGCCGCACGGCTGTAACTTTGCCCACGTTCATGCCGCCATAGAGCACGAAAGCTCCGGGCTCAAGCCCTCCGGCGTATCGCAGGTAGGTGTGATACTGCACGGTGCCGCCACTGTACTGCGCATTCAACAAGTAGATGACCGTGAACGCGAGTACAGCGAAACAGCCGAGAACAAAGGCACCAACCTTTGCTTCAGTGGTCATGGTTTTGCCTCCTGACTTTGCACATACCGCTCCAGATAGGAGGCCAATGCCGGCGTATGCATCGGGTTGGCCGGCACACGGTTGAGGAACTGCCTCACGCGTGGATTCTGGTTTGCGCGTATTTCGTCTTTTGTACCGACTGCAAGGAGCCTTCCATCGAACAGCATTGCGATCCGGTCGGCGATGCGGAAGGCGCTGTGCATCTCATGGGTGACAACAAGAGCCGTAATCTGAAAAGCCTCCTTCAGAAATACGATGAGCTCGTCCAGTTCAGCCGCCACGATAGGGTCAAGGCCTGCCGAGGGCTCGTCCAGCACCAGGATTTCGGGATCCAATGCGAGAGCCCGGGCAACAGCCGCACGCTTCTTCATGCCTCCTGAGAGTTCCTGCGGGTGCAGTTTGCCGAAATCCGCCAGGCCCACCACCGCCAACTTCATCCAAACGATCAGGTCGATCACTGAAGGAGCGAGTGCGGTGTGCTCCCGCAAAGTGAGCGCGACATTGTCCTCCAGCGATAGTGAATTGAACAAAGCAGCGCTCTGAAAGGCCACCCCAACCGACCGTCGGAGTGTCTTCAAATCCGCTTGTGAGCAGCGCGTAATGTCCGTGCCTTTAATCGAGATGCTGCCCGATTTCGGATGCTCGAGACCAAGGATTTGCCGCAAGAGTGTGCTCTTTCCTGACCCGCTGCCGCCCAGCAAAACCGTGATCTGACCTGGCTCGATGTCAAGGTTCAAACCATCGAGCACACGCCGGCCATCGTATTCCACTACCAGATCGCGCACCGAAATTATGGACATTTAGGTTTTTCCCGCGAAGTAAAAGATGGTCGTGAATATTGCATCGGCAATGATGACCAAGAACGTTGATCGCACGACCGCCGAAGTTGTCGAGCGACCCACTGCGTCGGGCCCCCCGCGCACACGAAGTCCTTCCAGGCATCCCACGTGAGTAATGATGGTAGCGAATGCCAAACTCTTGATCATCCCGGCGACCACATCTCGCAACTCAATTGAGGTCAGCACGTACCGAAAATAGAGCAGGAGACTAAGGTGCGTGCTGAAGAACATAAACAGCCCCCCGGCGAGAATGCCGAAGAGGGCGGAGACGATGGTGAGACACGGGACTGCCACCAGTGCCGCCAGATACTTTGGCGCTAACACGAACTCCACCGGTTCGAAGGCCATAACCTTAAGCGCATCGATCTCTTCCGTCACCTTCATGGTGCCGATCTCGGCTGCAAATGAAGATCCCGATCGTCCGCTGACGGCCACAGCGGTCAGCAGCGGACCAAGTTCGCGTGTGAAGCCGAGCGCGACCAGATCGATAACATAGTGCAAAGCCCCGAACCGCCGCAGCTCGGAAGCTCCTTGCATCGCCAGGATGAATCCGCTGCACATCGCCAGCAGAGCAACCATCGGCATTGCTTCAACACCGATCTCAAGCATCTGGTGAACGGCTGCTCGCCACCGATGTCGATTTCCGACTAGGGGCAGAGCCGCACGCATCCCACGCAGGGTGGCCCACAATTGAATGTTCAGGCTCCCAACATAGTCGAGTTGACTGAGAGTCTCTCTGCCGGTAATTTCGAGAAGATTGGCCATCAGACCGCCTCGCACCCAGAGTGGTTCATCTCTCAATGTCCTCATTGAAGAGGGATAAAATGCCCGTCGCCTCAAAGAGGCGATGTAAGCGATCATGCAATCCCTGCAGCCGAAGCTCGGTTTTACAGTTTCGTGCGATCTTTAACGCTTCAATCAGAGTGGCAACGCCGGAACTGTCGAGATGGGTGACGCTCGACAAGTCAATGCTCACTGTCGTCGGATGTGGAGCGTGCAAAACGGCGATCAACTGGTCGCGTACTGCTGGAGAGGACTCGATATCAATGCGGCCCGTCAAAGACACCAGAGCGCCAATCTCGGCGTCCACGATATCGATTCCCGGTTTATCGACGCTCGTTCTGTCAGCGGGCAACGGCAATGGTTCCTCCTCGGCGCAATCTCGCAGTCGTCATGACGGACAATCGCCACGATCGACCCGAAAATGTTATTGGCAAGAGGATGGCCATTGCCGGCCAATGATAACCGTAGGAAACTAAAATACTTGCGCAGGAGCGGGGATACTGATACGCACGGTGTAGACACTATCAGGGCAGTCGCGCCCGAATACGGGCAGGTGAGGTCAGCTGTGTTTGGATCTTGACCCTATTGGGTCATTCGAGCGGCTAGGAGTCGTTAGCCTTTTACGTCCACAAACGCGCTCAGTTCAACATTGTGTCTCAGGAAAGTGCGTTCCATCCTCAAGTGAGCTTTTACGTTCGGGGGTGTGCTCAAGGAAGTCGGTCTGCGCGAGCTATTGGACCTGCGTGCTCCCGTGACCAAACTTGCTCTCTTGAGCGAGGGGATGGATGCGTGTGCTACCGGACGCGTCTATGGGAACGAGATCCCGTGTGGAGCACCCCTCGTATCGACTTCAGCACTTTAGCTCGTGCCCGAGCAGTCTGCGCTTTCACCGTTCCGATGGGAACTCCCAGGACGCGAGCTGTTTCGCAGACGGAAAGATGATCCACATACCGCAGGTGAAACGTTCTGCGCAATTTCGGCGATAGTCTTGCCGCTGACTCTATTAAGCGCGCATTCGCCCACGCTTTGTGGCATTCATCCTCGGGATTGGGCCGGTGATCCACCAAAGTGTCGGACAGCGGATACTCCTGCTCTTCTCCGATTCGCGAATCGAGGGATACATGGGTATAGCGTGACCGTTTGCGTAATTGCATTTTCGCGCAATTGATAACAATAGTGGTCAGCCACGTCGAAAGTTGCGAGTCGCCTCTGAATTGGTTCAGGTGCTTGTAGGCAGCCAATAGCGCATCCTGCACCGCATCCTCGGCATCTGTTTTGTTTCCCAAAAGTCTATATGCGTATCGATAAAGAGCCGGTAAGCAATGCGACAGAACAGAGAGCATCTGCGCGGGTGAAGGCTTCGCCGAGTCCAGGGCGACGCCCTCACCGCCCTCAATTAGTTTCTCCACGTATCGCATGCTATGTTTGCGCTCCTCTGTCCCCACCGAAGCACGTTAAGTTCCATGCGACCCTGGCGAGGAGGAATTTCGATGTCATCTGGATGCGGGGGCGGAGCCCTGAAAAGGAACCACGAGAACCGTATCGGAGCTTGTCGTTTTCAACGACTGCCTTGGCCGCTGCCCTGCTGCTTCGTCGATGTCATGTTTCAGAACATCATGGAGCGCGCTAAGCACCTGATATTGCATCATTGCCATTTGGTAGCTCTGCTGCAGAAGATATTCTGCCTGTTCGCGGGTAATTTGATTTGTTTGTTGGGCCTGCACGATTACAGAGAAATCGGCCGATGTCTTGTCTGCCACCATGCTCATGGCGATTTCGTAGGATTTGAGAACGTCTTGGGGGCCCAAGGGCATTTGGGGTTTGAGCGCAATCAAATCGGATAGAACAGGATTGGATTGCAAGCTTGTATCCGCCAGAATGCTCTCCGGCCGAGGCGCATCTACTTCGATCTTCTTCTTCGGCTGGGCGGCGGCAGTGTGCCACACCGTGCCGAGAATCACGATCACCATAAGAATTTGTCGAGACTTCATCAGTCCTCCTCGTGCGAGCTGCACATCGTAATGGACCCGGCTGCTGATTGGGTGATCAAGCGGTGTTCTGTAACTCTTCTCCACGTTTCACATTGTGCTTCCATCAAAAACCAGGAGATGTTTGCTGTCCCCTGTCAGAGTTGACGGGTGAGTATCGCGCCAACTGATCGGATCCTGGCCATGCCGATTGCTCTATCATTTTGGCGATATTGCGGGCCAAATTGTGGGTAGCGCGCAAATTGCTGCCGAAGAAGCGAACATTCCCGTTCACCGTGCTCTCCAGCACAACTTTGCCCTCGCGTGTAAGGAGTTGACTCCGCACCGTTAACTTTGTCGCGCCGCTCACAGTGGTCACTGCACGCTGGGTTTCGCTCCCCGGCGTATATTTCACAACCATTGTTTTTAAGATCAGCAAGTCGGGAATCTCGCTAGCCTTACTGTCGCCTTCGCGGACGACGGACTTGAACCGCTTCGTCTTACTCAACTCTTCCACGAGGTTTTCGTAGATCGCGACCTGAAAGGAATGACCGAGGTTCAGGTCCCCAGGATCAATCCGCTCCACTTGCACGCTCCATAGGGTGCCGGAACCACCGCTTCCAACGGAGGATTTCACCGCTGCAGTTTGGCCAGCTAGCAGACCCGAAAATACAACTGCAATCGTAACGCCGGCCGCCACAGAGAAGATCCATAAATTCGGTTTACTTGTCTCCATGCGTGACCTCCGAGGTACTTTGCTTCGTTAGCTGGTCTTGGCCCGAGCTGGAAGATACGCCCCGAGCCACGAGTTCATTTCTCACGAGTTCCCCTTGTCCTTTTTCCAATTGGAAAATCGCACCGTGGACTCCGCCATTATTGTCAACGTATTCCAAGGTCAGCGTGTCGTATTTCTTATGTGCAAAGAGACTAACGACTCGGCCACCTCCGAACGGAGCGGCGGTCTTGCCTATCTTCATTGGCACTCCGCCGACCTGCATCCCTTCCTCACCCAGAAACACATGCCGGACAGAAGCGATGTCTACCTGTGCGACGGGCTTGCCGTTTTGCTGAAATCGTAAGACATTGTCTTGGGTAGACAGCCTTCCTTTACAATTGCTCTTTGTGTTTGGCAAACCCAGAAGATGAGTAGCGCGAATGCTGAATGGCGGGTTTGCTTTCACCGTGGGAGCGGTGCTCTGGGCCAATGCGCCAATACCGAAGCACAACAATAATACCCAGAGATTGATAAGTGCGTGTCCGCCGAAGCAGCCGCTGTTGTCGTTCCTTGAAGCAAACAAACGATACATTCTTCCTCCAGGTCGACTCGAATCGCTGGGTCGACATGTAACTCCTGAAAAAGCTCCTCAAGCGTGACTCTCCCGCAGGCAGCACGCTCTATTTCGATTGCTTAGCTTCGGTAACTGGTCTTTGGCTTTCTATCGGCACGTGAAGGGACCGACCCAACATGTCGTTGTAGGTAATTGTGTTCTTTCCGACTAGTACCAACAGTTCGTGCCCTGTTGCGTACTTCGCGGGGATTTCGCCCAACGGTTGCGTGTACAGTACCACGTAAATTGTGTCGCCCACTTTGACGGAAACGTCATAACTGGTGGGATCAGACGCAATGTCTCCTGTAACCTGACGTTGCTTGACCTCTGTGATGATTGCTACTTGATACTTTGATGTAGACTGGCCAAGAGCCGCCAACGTCAGTAAAAACAAAGTGACTACAACGATTAGCCTTTGCATCCTTCACTCCTCATCCTTCTGTTAGTCCAGCAATCCGGACCAGGAACGACTGTTAACCAAGTCAGGGGCTTGTTCTTAACATCCGCATTAGAGCGCAATCGACATGCCAATGGTTGAAGCGCCTGTAGAGCCTTCAACGAGGCTGTCGTTTCATGTCGTTGCCGCGCGCCGTGTTGCGCGGGTGACCGCTCGATGCTCAAGTGGCGACCACATCCGGGCACGCATGCCTAATGCCGGGCAATAGTTGTGACAGTCGATATGCAGCCCACCCAGGAGCAGCTTCCTTCCCGGCTCTTATTCGTTGTTCGGCATTGGCATTGCGCGTGCACTCTCATCTTGCAGCGAGGCGGCAGGCATTCGGTGGCCGAGACGGACTCCGCAGCCAACCAGTTCGGAGCGCCAAAGGCGCAGAATACCCGCGGCACATTTCCGTTGTTTGTGGCCGGTGCCTGCCCCTCGCGCATTTGTCGGATCTTTGGATAGGAGAGCGATTATGAAAATCGTTGACACATTACCGGGCGAATCGAACACCCAGATCATTTCCTCGATCATCAACTTGGTCTGCCCACAATGCGGGGGAAGAATGTCCGAATTCCAATGTGAAGGGAGATGCTGCAGAAACTGGCTTGCGGAATGGGAATGGGCAAATCACGCGACGAGAAGCTCTAGGTCCCGTGTCTCGGGCCATCGCGCCCGGACGTTGCGATGACCTGGCTTGCTATCACGTCCGCAATCCCGACTCGCTAAATTTCCTGAAGCGGACCGGGTAAGGCGTCAGTCGGATGACCGTCGGAACAACTTCAATACTTGGGAACTCCTGGAACCGGCGTACGCCGCAAGCTTTTCGGACATTAGAAATCTGTTGCTGCGAGTCTCACTGAGCAGTTTGAAGCGAAATCACAACATGATTGATCTGCTCTCAGGCCCTCGACTCTCGGCTTGGAGGATATCCTGGCCGCTGCTGGGATGTCTGAAATGAGTGCTGGGGAGGTCTTGAGCGCATTCCGGCGTGACGCCCCCTATCTGTTCTTGGGTGCGGCCTTCACCGCCATCGGCATCGTATCCGCAGCTTTTGCTGTTCTACGCCGCCGACGCGACTCCCTCCTTATCTTCTTCGCTTTGTTTGCCGGGCTGTATGGCCTGCGACTCTGGATTTCGTCACCCCTGCTTGCAATGACGCTACCGAGCTCGACCCTTTACCCCCGAGTACGCGCAGGCTCTAACTACATCATCCTAATTCCCGCATTTTTGTTTTTCATCTCGCTCGGTCTGCCAAGACGAATTGAGCGGGTAGTTGGGTACGCCATGGTTGGTTTAGGTTGCGTCCTCGCCTCGGCCACTTTCCTGTTCGGTGATTCCGTCATCTATGATCGAACGAACAGCCTCGCGGTGATCAGCGCGTCCACGTTTTTTCTCATTCGCTTCATGGCGGTCGGTTCCGGCGAGAGTAAGAATCCTGAGGCCGCTGACTTTGCCGTGATTCGCTGGGGTTTGCTGATCTTCGTTGCTTTCGTAGTTTGGCAAAACTTGATGGAATTCTTTCCCACTTCTCTGCCCCAACTCGAGCCCTTCGGGTTCGCCGCATTTCTCGGCACTCTGGGTTTTGTTGCTGCGCGTAGTACCTTACGGCGAAATCAACAGTTAAAGGAGATCCAAAACGAACTGGAGGTCGCCCGTCGCATCCAGTTATCCATTCTGCCAGGGGAATTCCCGGTTTCGACGAACTTCCGGGTAGTCGCTCGGTATGTGCCCATGAGTTCCGTGGCAGGCGACCTTTACGACTACATCATTGCGGATGACCACCAGGTGGGACTGCTCATCGCCGACGTGTCGGGGCATGGCGTACCCGCCGCCCTTATCGCATCAATGGTGAAGCTCGCCGCAGCTTCGCAGCGGACGGTTGCTGGCGATCCCTCACGGTTTTTGTCCGGCATGAATTCGGCTCTCTTGGGCAACACGCAGAACCAGTTCGTCACAGCAGCTTATGTCCACCTGAACTCAGAATCTGGAGAATTGCGATACTCCGCTGCAGCGCACCCGCCTCTCTTGCTCGTAAGGAATGGACGCGTCACTCAAATTGAAAAGAATGGGCTGATGCTTGCCGCGTTCGCTTTTGCGTCCTACTCGACTGCCGTCCATAGGCTCGAAGCAGGTGATCGAATCGTGATGTATACGGACGGGATTTTGGAGGCTTCCAATGCTGCGGGAGATTTCTTCGGCCACCAGTCCTTGTGCGATCTGCTGACAAGGACTCGAGAGCTATCTCCCGCGATGGCGGCAGACTCTATTATTGCTTCAGTGCGACAATGGTCGGAAAAACAGGATGACGACCTGACCGTTCTCATTTGCGACTACACTCGACAAATCGACGAGTGTGGGACTGCGCTCCGCTCTCGTTGCTAGCTGGTAGGCACGCGAGATCGATTTGCCGCGGTTCGACAAAACTACGGTGCTGGTCTGGCCGAGAGGGTCACCACGGTATAGTGCTCGATCCGGCCCAGCGTGAACTCGCCAACGCTCCCGTGCAGAGAGAGGCCAGCCAACTGAGGCTGAGCCGCGTCCGGCGATAGAACTTTCACCTCCCAGCCGGTCAGGTCCTTGACCAGCCCGCTCAGCTCCAACCGGACTTTCACGTTCTGTGCCGGGGTCTGGTGATCGTAGTCGAGCAAGTGGAGAATCAAAGTCTGACCATCGGGTTTCTGAGTCAACTGGCCCAGCACGTAACCGCGCGGCTCCAAACTGAGGCGAGGCCCTCCGGCCGCGGCTTCGGCGCGCGCCGCAATTCCCGGCTGCGCCTTTCCGGCCCTGATGATGATGCCCCCGCCGGCGGTGAACATCTCCAACCGGGCCTTTTGCTCGGCGCTGAGCTTGGGCAGGTCAGCCGGCATGACCAGCACCTTGAACCGGTCCAGGGGAACTCCCTTGTCCAGATGCGCGAGCACTTTGGTTTCGAAGAAGACACTCTGCTTGAGGAATTCGTCGGCCAGGGGGTTGTGCGGTTCCGCGGAGATCAAGGCGATCCACGCCGCCGGCGCCGCCTCGTGATACAACTCCCGATGCCCGAGCAGGAAATGGTTATATTGAGCGATCGCCGTCCAGGCCTCACGGGCTTCCGGCTTGCCCTTGATCAGCGCTGAGAGGAATCGACCTTCGATGTTGCGCGAGGTGGCCGCGCCAAACGTGTAGGCCTCGGCGATGGAAAGCTTCTGCTCAGCCGGGCTGGGGATGCAGCGCTCGCGGGGGCCGCAGTGGTAAAGGTCGTTCTCATACTTCAGGGGCTGCCAAAGTTGTTTCTCGCCGCTCAGGAATTTGATCTTGCGCGCATTGTCCACCTGCCATTTGCCGCCCCACACACCTGGAGTGTCCTTGCCATCCTCCTCCCAGATAACCTCGTTCATGTCATTCATCGCAAAACGGTGCGGCGAGATATGGATATTCGCTTCAACCATGACCTTAGGCCGGCCGGTCTCCCGCGCCTTCCGTTCCGCCATCCGCTGGGTGTCATCGAGCAACTGGGCCAGACCGTCGTTGTAACCGATCATGTTGTCCCAGACGATCGCGTCTACTCCCGCGTCCACCGCGAGCTCCGCTTTCTTCAAGAGATACGCCCTCCAGCCGGGCTTACGCGCGTCGGCCAGACGGCGGTCCCAGGAAATCTGCAGATCGGTCCTGGTGGGGCCGGCATAGAACATAGGGAGGCGATGCATCCACAAGCCGTATTTCTTCGTCTCCGGATCGTCGCGGAAGGCGCTCGTGCGAAACATATTGGAAGCTGATAGGTAAGCCGAGACATGGATGCCACTCTCATGGCAGCGGGTGATTACCTTTTTCAGATTCTCCCGGCTCTCATCCTCGTCCTTAAAGGACGAGCCGTTGCTCCAGGTGACCCAGATCCAGTTAAACTCCGCCTGCTTGAGCAAGCCGAGCATTTGTTCGAAATCGCGGTCATAGATGTGGGTCAGCACGTCCTTCTCTTCGGCGCTGAACTTTTTGCCCCACCAGGTCCGCTCGGCCTTCCAGCTCTCGATTTGTCCGCCGTCGATCCGGATGAAACGAAAATTCCCCTGCTCCGCCCAGGGCGGCACGTCCTCCGGCTTGGCGCGATACCGTTTCGGCGCCGGCTCAAAAGACGGGGCGGTGCAGAGCAGCAGGGACGCGGCGACCAAACCAATCAGTCCAATGCTTTTTACGATTCGGACAAGCTGCATCCTTCCCTCATTACGAAACGACTAAGATCATTAGGCTGGCCATTTAGTTGGACGCGGGGCACTCTTCGAAATCTTGATACCCCCGAGCAACTTATTGCGCAGAAGCATCTGCAGTGACAGGCAATTCCGATCGGTAAAAATGACAGCGCACATACAAAGGAGAGCGGCAACTCAGACACCCGAGTCTCAGCGCCATCGAATGCGAATGCCTTTCCGCATCCTGGCACTGGGCAGGTGGTTGAACCTATCCTTATATGATTAGTATTATTTGGTATTATTGGCATCCTCCTCACGGTTTTCCCGCGAACGAATAGTTGAATACGGTGTCGCGGAAGTACACAATCGAGTTCCCATAGAAAAGCACAGTCTGGCCGATGTCGATATTTCAGTGGCGCGCTGGCTCAATGGTCAAGATAGCCGTTCATTGCATCGGCTCGACGCGCCATATCTCAGGATTGGTCGCGTACAGTTGTATCACCCAGGTAGCGCGCAAGGGCAATCTCCAGATTGAAATGCATTCCTTCACGTCCCAGCAACTGCCCCAGCGGTGATCGTTGTACGATGGCCAAAACTCTGGGAGTCATGCCAATCAGCCACAGTTGAACGCCATGCTGGCTTTGCCTCTTCGCGAGTTGTGCGAACATTTTCACCGCGGTGTACTCCATGTCGAGGACTCCGCTGGCGTCGACAGCGACGACCTTCGGTTGCGCCCTCCTGACCAGCGGCTCAATCTTGTGTGCGATCTGTGCCGCATTGGCAAAGAAAATCGGACCTTCCGGCCTGAGCAGTAAGAGGCCGGGAAAACTCTCGTCGTCGGGATGTTTCGTCGAATGTGGCCGGAATACGTTGGTTCCTGGCTTGCGGCGCAGGACATACACTGGAGGATCGGCGACCTGGTATGCCAGTGTGACCAGGGAAACGATTATCGCGACGATGATTCCCTTTAACGTGCCGACGACCACGACGCCTGCGAAAGCCACGATCGCCCAAGAAAATTCGGTTCTGCGAATACGGAGAATGTGATGAAACTCGATCGGCTTGATAAGCCCGAATGAATAAACAATCACCAGCGCAGCCAATGCAGATTGCGGCAACATCGCGACCAGTGGAGCAAGAAAGAACATCGTCACTAGCGTCATCGCCGCAGTTACCATCTCCGCTAATTGTGTGCGAGCTCCCGCGCTGACGTTGACTGCCGTTTGCGTGGTGCCGCCGCCGCCCGGCATCGCACCGAGAAGTGCGCCTCCGATATTGGCGAGTCCTGTGGCAAGCAGCTCTGTGTTTGCTCGCGGCGCGGGCTCGCCCTTTGGCGCGAAGGCTTGGCCGGCCGCAACCGTCTCCGTGAAACTCATCAAAGCAATCCCGAGTGCCCCGGGCCACAGCACGCTTATCAACGAAAGGTCTGGCCTCATCAGCGAAGGGAGTCCTTGCGGCATGTGACCTACCAGTTCGACACCCCGATCCTGCAAGTTCAACAAGTACACGCCCGCGATCGCAGCAGCTGCAGCCAGGAGCGGCGCTGGGACCTTGGGCAGGAACCGTTTCATTCCCAGCAGAAACACGATTGTCGTGAGCCCAACGGCCAGCGTTGCTAAAGACGTTTTCGGAAGATGGTGAACGATTGAGATGACGTTCTGAACGAATGTCCCTCTTGGGAAGTGGATGCCGGCGATTTTCGGGACCTGGTCGACCACAATGACCAGCCCGACGCCGGCTTTGAAACCGACAAGCACAGGTTCGGAGATAAAGTTCGCCACGAACCCAAGGCGTAGCAGGCACGCCAGCACAAGTGCGATGCCGACCAGCAGCGTCAACGTCGCGGAGGCTCTCAGCAGGGCTGCGGGGTTGCCGTTAGGCACGACCTGCCCTAACTGAGCGGCGGTCAAGATTGCCAATGTTGTCGTCGTACTGACGCTGAGCACGCGCGAGGTCCCGAGCACCGCGTAGATCACCATCGGCACCAAGGCGGTGTAGAGGCCTACCTGCACCGGCAGCCCGGCAATCATCGCATACGCCATCGCCTTGGGAATGATCACTGCGCCAGTGGTCAGCCCCGCGACGATGTCTGGCCGCAGCCAATCCGTACGGCATGAGACCAGCCACTCAGGTAAGAGACGAAACCATCGATGCTCTGACATGCTGCATGCCTACCAGAGCTGTGGGACGCTTCGATGCGTCGGCTTCGGCTCTTCGTACCCTTTCGGCTTTTGCCGTGGCGGAAGCTTGGGGGGCGTATAAGGAATGTCCTCGTACGGGATGCTGCTGAGCATGTGCGCCATGCAATTCAGGCGGGCGCGCTTTTTGTCGTCTGACGGAACGATGAACCAAGGCGACGCTGGTGTATTGGTGGCTGCGAGCATTGCATCCCGGGCGCGTGAGTAGTCGTACCAACGGCGGTGCGATTCCAAGTCCATCGGACTAAGCTTCCAGCGCTTGGAAGGATCTTCAATACGCGCGAGGAAGCGCTTGTGCTGTTCCTTTTTCGATACTTCGAGCCAATACTTCAGCAGAATGATGCCCTGGCTGACCAGAAATCCCTCAAACGTTGGGCAGTCTCTGAGAAATTGCCTGTGGTCTTCCTTGGTACAAAAGCCCATCACGTACTCAACAGCCGCGCGGTTATACCAGCTCCGGTCGAAGATGACGATTTCACCTCCGGCGGGGAGTTTTTCAACGTAGCGCTGAGCATGGAGCTGCGTCTTCTGCCTCTCGGTTGGCGCGGGGAGGGCTACCACGCGAAAGATGCGCGGGCTGACACGCTCCATAATGCGCTTGATCATTCCGCCTTTGCCGGCAGCATCTCGTCCTTCGAAAATGATCACGATACGGGCGTTGGTCGTCTTGACCCAGTCCTGGAGCTTGACCAACTCAACCTGTAGCTTGAAAATCTCGGCCTCGTATTCTTTCTTGCCGATCTTCGGTTGGGCGTTGACGCCGGAGTGTTTAATGTCGCTGCCCAGCGTTGATTTTGATTTCTTGTCATTCTTGGATTTTTTGCTCATCGTTCTTTCTGGTTTCCTCGGTGTCGGGCGCGCCTGTTTAGAGACCGGGCCTGTATTCCTGCGGGCTGAAGTACAACCGCGTCACCAGCGTTTTTGGTCCCGCGTCTTCAGGAGGCAATATGTGGGCCACTCTGCACGCCTTCGAGCACAACAACTTAGGCGGAATGACGCTCATTCCCGCGCCCAAATACGGGCAGACACTGCTTCGATCAATGGGCGCGAAAACATCGATTAGCGATCACCTCGATTTCACAATCACTGTCAGCAGCCTCGAAGAAACCTGTCGTGCTACATTCCATCGTTATGGGCTTGGTGAAAAGCTGGCGGGAGGCGACGGCGTACGCTGGCGACGAGGATTTGGTCTTCGCCTCCGACCAGCTCAGGGGCAAGCAGCCGCGCGTGCCGAACATGCTGGTGGAGGATGCCCCAGTTTTGTGACCATTCTGTGACCCAGCGCCGATGTTCGCCTAAGCGTCGGCAAAGATGTTTGTAAGAGCGCGATCAACTCGAGGCGGAAGTCATCGCGGACCACACAACTCGATGCACCAGATCAATAATTTCAATTTCCCTATCTTCCGCAAACACTATATGTATGAACTGTCGGGGGGCATATCCACCCCCGATCTTCATAGAGCCGTCTAATATCTGCCCGTACGATCGTTAACGGGGGGAACTCTTGCTCGGCCGTTCATCGCAACAAGCAAAGGGAAAGGTTTATCTCGTCGGCGCTGGTCCGGGTGATCCAGACCTGCTGACACTCAAGGCTGTGCGCACACTTGGCGTGGCCGATGTCGTGCTGCATGATGCTCTAGTGTCGACCAAAGTGCTCGCGTTGGTGTCTCCCCGCGCTCGGATCATGAACGTCGGGAAACGATGTGGACGAAAGAGCATCACCCAGGACGAAATCAACGACTTATTGATTCGATTCAGTTCCACCGGCAAGGTAGTCGTGCGGCTGAAAGGTGGTGATCCGTTGATCTTCGGTCGTGCGGGAGAGGAACTGGATGTTCTACGGAGAGCTGGCATTGAGGTCGAAATTGTACCTGGTGTCACTGCGGCCCTCGCCGCCGCCCCAACAGTGCACGCCTCTCTGACTGACCGTCGAAGAGGCTGGCGAGAAATCCGGCTAGTCTCAAGGTCACGTGAAAGGAATCTTTGAAATACAACGCGGCGACGTTGTCCACAGTGATTTCAACTCCGAAGCACGCACCGTACAAAAGAAAGAGCAGCCAGACGCGATAGTCCCCAGCAGCCTCCCAGAAGGCGTGTCCGCCAATCCGCGGAATCATCACACCTGGGAGGCATGGCAATTTTCGTCGGCGGGATCATTTCCATCTGGGTTGCCGTGACCTCGCCCCTAGCAATGTTGGATCACGCACTGCTTTCGCCGGAGGGGGAGCGTTTACGGATTCGGGTAGTTCGAGGCGTCACGCGGCGTGGCGCCTCGAATTTCAGTAAGTTAAAAGCGAACGCGAGCGCCCAGTTCGATCTGCCGGTTGCCGCCAGGTTGCTCCTGCGCTGAGCCGCTATTCAGAGCGCCGAAACCGGACGCGCCTTCGAAGAGAGCCACGGCGGAATTGCCAATCGGATCCAGCCACTGGTTGTGGTTCAAAACGTTAGCGAATACCCCTTGGAATTCCAGGCTGACACCCTCCGTCACCCGGAAGTTCTTCTTGATGCTGAAGTCCATATTCCAGTAGGGTAGCCCACTGACGATGCCCGTGCCGCCGTCCCGGTTATCTAACCCCAGAATCGGATTACGGAAGCTGTTGATCGCTGCCGTGCCGTTAGCGAACATATTCACCGGCAACCCGCTTGAGGGCTGGTTGTAGTAGGCGTGACAGCATTTGACAGGTCCAATCGGCACGGCATTTTCTTCGCCAAAGAAGTTGCTGTTATCCCCAGCGCCGTACTCCTGTCCGCCACCGGTGGTGGTCAGAACCTCGACCGGAGAGCCGCTGCCCGTGGTGAAGATAGACGAGAACGTCCATCCGCCCAGCGCCCGTCCCATGAGCCCATGCTGCCCCTTATAGAAAGGCGGCTGGTACACAAGGAACGTGTTGTAGACGAACTTGCGGTTAAAGACCTGTTGGCCGTGCATCGTATAGGGGTTGAAGGGATCGTCCGGAGTGAACTCACTGGTGGCCTGGACCAACGCCGCCGTGCCCAGAGCCTTGGACCAGGTGAAGTTCGACTGCATCGTCAATCCCCTCCAGTCCGCCATCTTGACGGAGGCGAAGCCGCCGTTGTAGTTCCCGAAGCCTGTGCTGGCGTTAACCGCAACGCCTGAGGTCATCTGGGGTCCAAGAGGTCCTGTAGTTGTGTTCATCATGCTGTGTGGGAAGTTGAACGGGCCGCTGTCCAAATCGCTCCACAGGCTCCATACTTGAGCATTGTTAAGGTTATTCGTGGCATTGGAGTTCCCTGCCTTGGAAGCGATCCCTTCGTTGTAGACCACCGCCGCCGTGCAACTGGTAAACCCCTTGCAGTATCCCGTCGGTGAGTTCGCCAGTGCGGCCTCGAAGAAGGGCTGCGGGGTCACCGCCGCCGCGTTGGCCGCGCAACCACCCCCAGCCAGTCCTGTTACGCCGCCGCAGTATTGCAAGACCACGTTCTTGTAGGCTTGCGCGAACTGTTGCCCGCCCAGCGTCATCATGTAAGGCACCGCGTTCAGGTTAATGGGTTGGTACTCGTGGGTGATTCTGCGCCCGATGTAGCCCAGTTCCAATGTGACTCTGCGGGACAACTGGCGTTGAATGGTCAGGTCGAACGAGTCAACCTGGTTGGGCCGGAAGTTCGGATCCAGGGACTCGGCGGTGGCGGCCGAAATGGCATTGTATCCGGGGAAATCCGGTTGCGGCAGCGTCGCACTGGGCTGCGGCAGTGGGGCAGTCATGCCATCCACGCCGATGCGGAAAGCGGTCGCCGGTGTGGCGGTGTGTTCTGACGCGCCGCAGGTGCCGTTACTGAAGGCACTACCCACGCACTGAATCGGCTGCATGAGGCCCGTGCCCAGCAAGGGCACCAGCACCAGATCCACTCCGTTCAAGCGACCGTAGACGCGCCCGTAGCCGCCGCGAATGACCGTGTCTTCATGGCCGAACATCTTGCCGGGGAAAGACGCGCTGTCGAACTGCGGGTTCCAGGCCACGGCGACGCGCGGGCTGAACGAGCCGTAAAACGGGTTGTAGGGGTATTTCAGCCCATTCTCGGTATTGCCCACCAGGGCGAAACCGATCTCTGGATTGTAGACCTGGCCTTGCAGCGCAGCGCGCTTGCGATTCGCCAGGTAGGATTCCGCCGAGATTAGCTGGTCTGACTGGTCCACCAACTCAACCTGCTTGCCATTTGCTTCCACCGGCGGCATCTCCAGCGTCCAGCCCAAACCGTAAGTCAGGGTGAACGTTGGTTTCATGTGCCACGTGTCGCTGAAATACACGTTGTAGTAAGGAATGGTGCTCTTGTCGAATGCCGGGGTCAGCGGAGGATCTAGAGCCAGGTTTGAGCCACTCCGGGTGTAGACGGTCTGGGCGATGGAAACGATGCCCAGCGCCGCCGCAGTAAGGGAGGGGCATCTGGGGATATCGGGATTCGTGCAAATCGACAAATCGGACGCAAGTTCCGATCCGGGGTCTCCATTGCCCAACTCATAGACCGGCTGGTAGTTGATGCCGCCGCCATTATCGGTGCGTTGATGGTAGTCCCAGTTGTGCTGATAGGCGCCGCCAAACTGGAACAGGTGGTTGCCTTTCAACATGGAGATGTCGTCGCGAATCATCTGATCGTGCCCATCCCAGATACGGTTGCGGGTGTTCTGCGTGTTTACGTTGTAGGGCCCCAAATCCTGCTGTTCGCCAGCGGTTTGGCCGCTATAAATTTCAAGGGCTCCGCCCAGCGCGGCGGTCTGCGGCGTATCTCCTTGCCGGGCGTATGCCCACCAATTACGCAGAAAGCTATAGTGGAAGTCGTTGGTGGTGTTGGTGCTGATATTGGTAGTCAGCGCCGCTACCAACAGATGCGACTGCAGCGGCCCCTTGGCTATGGAAGCCGGGACACCCTTCGTGTCGCCGGGGAAGAAGCCGCCGATGTCGATCTGATTATCGTTGCTAGACGTCAGCTTGTTCCAACGATAGCTCGACATGAAGTGCCACTTGGCCCCAAAATCGTGGTCCACGCGCCCCACGGCGAAGTTGCTGGTAGTGGGCAGGGCAACGTTGGCCGTAAAGCCCAGTTCGTTGGCCCCGTCGCATTCGTTCAGCGTGCAAGCCGCATTCGACTGAGGTTCGTAGGTCTTCCATATCTGCTGAACAAGGGGGTTGATGCCAATCCCACGAGGGTCGGCGCTTTTTAGGCTGAAAACCTGGCCCGTTGTGGGGTCCGTTATGTTTCCCGCTATCAAAGCTGGCGAGGGAACGAGCCTATTGATGGTTTCGGAGTTGGGGAAACGGAAACCTTCGTAATTGGCAAAGAAGTAAGTCTTGCCCCCGAGAATCTCTTTCGGGATAAACGGGCCGCCGATCGCTGCGCCGAAGCGGCTGTAATGGAAGCTGGGCAGCGGAACGTGGTTGAAGTCGTTCTGCCAACTGTTCGATGACCAGTTGTTGTCTTTATAATATTCGTATCCCGTGCCGTGCCAGGCATTGGTTCCGCGCTTGGTGACCACCTTCACTTCGGAACCCGCGGAACTGTTGAAATCGGCGGTCTGGCCAGCGGTGTTTACCTTGAACTCCTCGACGCTATCCTGCGGCGTGGGCAGCACGCCCGTGGGCCCTCCGCCCTGTGCTGTTCCCAGGTTAGCCTGAGTGGCCACACCGCCGGTCGGGTCGCCCGCCATGCTGGTGAAGTACACGTTCTGGCTGCCGTCCATGTCGCTGCTGTTGTTGCCGCCGTCCAGCGAGAAGTAGCTCTGATCGAGTACCGCGCCCGCCACGCTGCCATCCGGACTCACGCCCGGCTGCAACTCGACGAACGAACTGACGTCGCGGCCCAGGCTCGGCAGGTTGTCCAAGGTGAGACTTGTAATGGTGTTGCCTACGGTGGCATTCATGGTCTGCAGCTCGGTGCCAGCGGTAGTCACCTCCACCACCACATTCGTCCCGCCCACCTGCAGAGACAGATTGACCGTGAGGCTGGCTCCGACTTTCACTTCCTGGTTCTCGGTCCGGGTGGTTGCAAATCCCGCTTTGACGGCTGCAATGCTGTAGATGCCCGGGTTAACGTCCACATAGATGTAGCGCCCAGACGCGTTGGTGGTGGTGGTGCGCGCAGTATTCGTGGCGATGTCAGTCAGCGTCACCGCCGCGCCTGCTACCACCGCGCCGCTCGGATCAGTCACGGATCCCGCAACCGTGCCGGTTGAAGTTGACTGCGCCCACGCAGGAAGAGATTTGCCCACACAAACCACCAACAACAGGACCCGAGCAAACTTCACCGTTTGGATTTGCATAGTTCCTCCGACCAAGAGATTGAGTGTCGCGACTGATCAAGAAAAAAAGACGAGTCGCTCAACAGTTCCACTGTGTTGAGTTTTTGCAATTAGCGAGCCAGAGCGCGGTCGTCGAGTTTTCAATTGGTTATATCGACGGTCAGATCTGAAGTTATGAAATGCCGGATGCCAACTGGACAGCCTCACAGCATATCTGCCGCGCTTGAGATTGCATCTCGGGAAGACTGTCACTGCCTCCTGTAGGACTACATCAAACGGAAGATGACTTCCCAACAAGTTCAGATTTTCAGCGATATGCTCTGAGCTTGACTCTGCTGATTCGAAGATACATACTGGTTGGTATGTCGGCAGCAGACAAGAATCCGAAACGTAGAGCGACTAGGCGGCGCGATCCTGAGCGCACGCGGGAGCGCCTGCTGCAGGCGGCATTCCGCGAGATCTACAGATCGGGTTTCCAAAGTGCCAGCCTGGACGCAATTCTGGCCTCAGCTGGCGTCACTAAGGGAGCGCTGTACTACTACTTCAAAAGCAAGCAAGGCTTGGGATACGCCGTCGTCGAAGAGGTCATTGCCCCCGACAACTACGGCCAGTGGGTGCGCCCTCTACAGAGCTGCAAGGACCCTATCGACGCGTTGATCGGCGCTGTTCAAGGTATACCCGTTCGGCCCGCGGATGTGCGCGGCGGCTGCCAGTTGATCAATCTGGCGCAGGAAATGTCTCCTCTTGACGCGGGATTCCGGAAGCGGCTGGCGATAATCTTCGATGCCTGGCGGCAGGCCGTTGCCTCCGTTTTGCGAGAGGGCCAGACCCACGGAAGCGTTCGCCGCGACGTGGAACCCGCTGACGCCGCTGGCTTACTGATCGCGATGGTCGAAGGCTATGGCTCGCTGGCAAAGAATGCTCAGGACCCGAAAGTGATGAAAGCGGGGATCAGAAACATCGTGGACTGGCTGCGGTCCCTGCGCCCGCCGGGCAACCGCAAGCCGGTCCGATCGCATCGGTGCTAATGGATAGTTTGACACTGTTACATACCAACCGGTTCGTAGGCTCGGCGATTTCGCATCGACTGCAGGCACACCGAGGCGAGAGCGGACGAGGGACTGATAGAAGGAGAAAAACGATCGGATCTGTCCCTCTGAATAACAACTGCGGTGAGATTCAGCCAAACACAGGAGGAAGTGATGAACCGAAAGAGATTCCAGGCGATTGCCTCACTAAGCGTCGCACTGATTTTTATTCTGGGCATAGGCTGGCAGGCGCGCGCGCAGGATCGTCAACTGTCGTATTTGAACATGGCTCCGCTTGATCAATACTTAATGGATCGTAACGCCGAGATTACCATGGCGCGGAGCGCCGCGCCCGAGGCCATCTCAGGCGATGCCGACGTCCTCGTCCTTGGACGCCATGGCTATGAAACCGCAGTTAAAGGCAAGAATGGTTTCGTATGCCTCGTGGAGCGAGGATGGACGGCCGCATTCGACTCCACTAAATTTTGGAACCCTAAAATTCTGGGTCCAGTCTGCTATAACCCGCCGGCTGCCCGCTCCATCCTGCCCCTTACCTTCAAGCGGACAGAGTTGGCATTGGCCGGTCAATCCAAAGCCCAGATCCTGGACGGCATCAAGACATTCATAAAGCAAGAGCTGCCGCCCCTGGAGCCTGGAGCCATGAGCTACATGATGTCGAAAGAACAGTACCTTACCGACGGCGACCACCACAACTGGATGGCTCACCTGATGTTTTACACTCCGCTCATGGACGGTGCTGTTTGGGGTGCAGATCTGTCCACCTCTCCAGTCATGCTGAATCCACAGTTCCGTGGCGCTCCGGAACCAATCGACGTATTCATGGTTCCCGCAGGCTGGTGGTCGGATGGAACGCCGGACCCAGTCAAGGTCAGGTAAGTGCTGAGAATGAGGCTTGGCATTTGAACTTAGCATCTTCACCGGTCGGTCCAGTCGAGCACCCCACGGGAGAGGCAAGAAACTTGGAATTCTTCACCGACTTGGTCGCGGTTGCTGGGAAAACCACTGAGGCCGCCGCAGGGCACACAACAAGCCTCAGCAAAGCTTTACCCCAGACACGGAGGCTTGAGCTGGGGAGGTCTGTGCGGATTGCGATCAAATCCAAAGGGAAAATTCTCTTCATCGATGCGGCAGACGTTGTTGCGGTGGAAGCCAAAGGAAACTATGTCCTGTTATTGCATACTTCAAGTTCGCACATGCTGCGAGAGTCTATCTCAACCATGGAGGAAAAGCTCAATCCGCACGGGTTTGTGCGAATTCACCGATCTGTGATGGTGAACGCGGCAATGGTTGAAGAGATGCATCCATTGTCGACAGGCGAGTATGTGCTCCGAGTGCGGGGAGCAAGGGAGTTCACAGTCACTCGTACTTACAAGAAGAATCTGCAACTCCTGGCCCAGCTGTGGATCGGTATGGAGGATTTTCTTGCGGAGTAGGAGATGTTATCCGTCTAACTGTAAGGTCTGGAAGGCAGCTGATCGCGAGATCGGATGGTCCCGGCAGGATCGCAGCCATGCATTCGCGCACCGGGACTTTCAGCCTGCGGCAGCTTTCGACGACCGAGAGAATCGCCGCAACCTTAGGACCTGCCTGCCTGTGGACTGCCGATGTGAATCCAGTTTTTTCGTACCAAAGCCACAGGACGCATTGAATTCTCCGCCAGATTAGTACTTAGCTCCAATTCGGGATACTCCAAGAAGCGGGTGAGTTTCTTCCAAAGCGTGAGCGCATAAAGGCACGCCTTGCTGAGTGCACTGGAGGGCAATGCAGCGGACAGCGCTGCCTCGATCTTGCTGCGAATATCATCGAGAAGAGGTCTGGCTGTTTCCTGACGCAGCAGATGGCGCGCCGCAACATTCAGCGCTCTGCGGCCAGCTTCTGCATCGACCGCAAACAGTTCGTCCATCTGCGCCACAATCGAGGTTGCAACCGGATCTCGGGGATTTAGCTGCACTGCTTCGAAAAAGTGTCTTCTTGCATGAGACCAACAAACGGCATATACCATTCTCGGCCTACCGATTTGGTCATACGCTGCATAGCCGTCGGTTTGGAGAATGCCTTCGAACTGTCCCAGGAACCGCTTCGGCCCATCGCGTCCGCGACCCAAGCGGAAATCGAACACCACGCTTTCTTTCGTTGTGTCGTTGGTGGCGGCGAGATTTGGGGAATCGGCGCTCCGTTATCAAACGATTCGTACACGGCGGGCTAGGCCTGATCCACACATCGAGCGGCTGATTGTCTCCGCTCGACCCAAATGATGTTGCTCAGTGCTCGTTTTTTCCCTTCAACGGCACCGGCTGCAGGCCGCTCTGCATCCTCAACTGGTGCGGATTTCGCAAAGTGTTTCGATTTGGTCGGGTTGGACTGGCTTTGCCGATTCTCGCGACCGAATCCCTGTTGACTCAGTGCGCGTTCCAATTCTTCTGCTAACTGTGCGAACCGATTACTTCTTTTTTCACGCGTACATTTCTTTCGCGATGGGTTTTGCGAACTCTCAGGGACGAGCGGGCGCGGCCTTTGCGACCCAGGTTTCGCCCGTCCCAACAGTTACCAGCACCGTGCCTTTGACGGTGCCGTCCTCGACGAAGTTGCGAACGGTCTTCACGAGGGCATGAGAGACTTCATGGCCTTTGGCAGCGATAAGCATCCCGGAGGTAGAACGCAAGTTTTCGTTCAGGATCATCCCAGATCGAAGGTCACGGACGTCAATGGCGCGCAGTTCGGTCGGCCCTCGACTGAGCTTGAAGTCACCGAGGGCAGCGACCATTTGGGCGTCATATTCGACGGGATTTTGGCTAAGTGCCAACAGAGCTTTCTGTCGTTCCGATCCCGTGCTTAGCAGACGGTCGAAAGCCAGGCTGACCTTCAACATCTGCGCCCCTCGGCGGACGGATTCGGCGGCCGGGGATAGAGATCGCGGAAGGTCGGTGGATACTTCTTTCTGCTGGCGGATCATCTCAGCGACTAGTTCGAGTCGTGGAATCCGGGCCAGCAGGTCGTGGGCGATCTGGGGATGCTGCGAGTAGCGCCTTTCATGTTCTGGAGTGAGCGGTTCGCCGCCATGGATGGCTTCCAGCAAGTCGGGGGCGAGAGTCAAGCATCCGAGTTCGGAGAGCATCGCTGCGATTTCATATTGCCAGGTGTCGGAAAGGCAAAGTTTTCCTGCAATGTGGCGCACGTACTGGCAGATGCGAGCGCCTATGTTGAAAGCGACGGGATTGGCCAACTGGAGGACATCGCTCAGAACTCGGATCGCCCCTGCGAGAGTTTTTTCAAGTAGTTCTTTCTCGCGACGCATGAGGTCATACTGGGCAACACAGGCTTGGAGTGTGAGGGTCAAATCTTCTGCGGTGACAGGCTTGTTAAGGAAACGAAAGATTCTGCCCTCGTTGACGGCGCGCATGGCGGCTTCAATGTCGGCATATCCGGTGAGCATTACGCGGATCGAGTCGGGAGCGAGGGTGCGCACGCGAGAGAGGAACTCGGCGCCATCCATCACGGGCATTCGCATGTCGGAGACTACGACGACGTAGGGACCATCTTTCTTGACTTTCTCCAGCCCCGCCTCGGGACTTTCGGCCAGATCAGGATTGAATTCGCGGTAGAGAGAGCGGCGGAAACCCTCGAGGACAAGGGGTTCATCGTCGACAAAAAGGATTTTGGATTTTTTGTTCTGGGCGCGGACAGTGTCTGTATCAGGCGTCAATGCGGGTCTCCCTGGTCGGAATTGAATTCGATTGGGATTCTGACAGAAAAGTTTGTTCCCTTGTGCAGTTCAGTATCGAACCAAATTTTTCCGTGATGTTTTTGGACAACGATGTCGTGGCAAATGGTGAGTCCTTGGCCCGTGCCCTCTCCAACCTGCTTGGTTGTGAAGAAGGGCTCGAACACACGTGCGCGGACGGGTACCGGGATACCAGTCCCGTTGTCCTGGATTTCGATCTGAACGTCATTGTCGATCTGACGAGTGCGGATGGTGAGCTTTCCACGTTCACGTGCTTGCTTGGCTGAGGCCTCGCGAATGGCGTGTGTAGCGTTGACGATGAGGTTCAGGAAGGCCTGATTTATCTCGTCAGGGTAGCATTCGACGCGCGGCAAGTTGGGCTGGTAGTCGGTTTGAACGTCGGCGATGTGCTTGATTTGGTTCTGGACAACAGTGAGGGTTGCCTCGAGCGCTTCGTTGATATCGACCCGCTCTCGTTCTCCGCCGCCGGTGTGAGAGAAACGCCGCATCGCGCTGACGATCTTGCTGATGCGTCGGATCCCCTCAAACGACTGCGAGATAGCTTTGGGAACTTCCTGCCGCAGCCAATCCCAATCTTCGGGAGGACCTGCGGGGGTTACGGGTTCTGAGGGCCGAGAGTCGCAACCAACAGAGGCGTGCAATGGAGTCAAGCAGGAGTCCATAGCCGCGTCCAGTTGGTTCCAGGTGTCGCGGAGGAAGGTAATGTTGTCCGAGACATATTGGACGGGCGTGTTGATTTCATGGGCAATGCCGGCAGCGAGTTGTCCGATCGCCGAAAGCTTCTCATTTTGCGCTATCATCCGTCGGCCGCTGATATCGCGGGCAGAGATGACCAAGGCCTCGATCTCGCCGTGGGAGTCACGGATGAAACTGGCGTGAGATTCCAGGTTGACGTAGCTTCCATCTTTGCGTTGCATCCGGTATTCGACCATCTGGCCGACACCAGTGCTGAGAGCTTCCTGAGCGGCTCGGGTCACCAAAGGCCGGTCGTCGGGATGAATTTGAGCGAAGGAGATGGTCTGTTTCAGTTCTTCTGGAGTGTAGCCCAGTAGACGCTGATACGAAGGGTTGTTATACATGCGGTGGCCAGTCTTGTCCACGACTGCAATCAGATCGGCACTTTCCTCGGCTATCGAGCGGAACAATCGGTCGGAGCGGTTTTTCGCTTCTTCGGCTTCTTTGTGCTCAGCAATTTTGGCGGTGAGGTCTTGGTTCAATTTGTCGAGTGAAGCAGTTCGTTGGAGCACCTTGAGTTCGAGCTCTTCCTGAAGATCGATAATTCTTTTTCCGGCCAGTAGCCTCATCTTCAACTCGGGTGGATCAAAGGGTTTTGCAAGAAAGTCGTCTGCACCCGCTTCCATGGCGGCAAGTAGATCGCTTCGGTCGTGCTTCGCGGTTAGCAGAACGGTGTAGATATAGTCATTCGCAGGTCGCCGCCTTATCCTTCGACACAGATCAAGACCGTCAACGCCAGGCAGCACCCAATCGAGCAAAGCCAGTTTTGGGGTATCCGCGCTGCTTAATACCTCCCATGCCTTCGAGCCATCCTCTGCGACAACGAAATCGAAACCCCACTCTTGCAAGTGGCACGTGACCAGTTGCCTGTAAACGGGCGAATCTTCCGCCAAAAGAATCCTGACCGTCATAATGCGCTCACCTCAGGATTTGCCAGTCAATGCGTTCTGTACAGCCTCGACTGATAGCGCAGGGCCGATCTTCAAAAAGATCACCACGCAAGGAAGTCAATATGCACCCGCGCTGATGCAATTCGGACGGAGTTCCGAATGTTGATCGAGTCCCAGCGTCAATTTGTCGAAGTAAGCTGTGGCGCCTTCCTTCAGGAGCTTAGCTTCGTTTTTTTCTGGAAGACTGCTCAACACAACGGGAATTGACAGGGTGAGAGGATTTTTCTTCAGCGCGTGGAGGACTTCGGGTCTTCGGACCTTAGGCAGCAGCATATCCAACAAAATAAGGTCCGGAATCCTCTCCTGAGCTATCCGCAAGGCTTCCTCCTCGTCGCTGGCGGCCAATACTTTGTATCCCGCTCGGGAGAGGGCTCATTCGCCATTCGCATGAACCTGCTCTCGTCAACCAAGAGGATTGATTTCAAGGGAACTCCGGATTCATTTCGTAGGCACTCAGGTGTAGGCACTCAGGCAACCAAAACCTCAGTGATAACCCGTTGATTCTCAAGTGATTGCCGATTTGGACCATAGTGGCTGCGTCCAGAATCGGGACAACTGTTCGATAGCGAGACCGTCCGCTTTGGTGAGCCTTGGCTGAGGAACACCCCGGTACAATTCACGACGCTAGCGCCAGGCTACTCAACTTCGTGCGTTTTCGAACGGAACCGGATCGGGCCACTTAAGCTGCGGATCGCTGTTGATGCACGTCCTCTGGGTGTTTGCCGTACGTATTGAGAAAACGAGTCGACGCATCGTGGACGATAGGCTCTCCATGACCGAACCCGGCATAGTCGAATGAAAGACTGGCAACTTTGCGCTGGCTTGCACGGCCTTCCTGCAAACTCTCAAAGCCGACCGGATCGCCAATGAACGTCAGGATTCAGCGGACGCTCAGGCGAAGTCGCTGGGGCAGGCGGATGAAGCGAATCGCCAGAAAGAGCAGGCTCTGGACGATACAGCGAAAGCTCAAACGGCGAAGGCACAAGCCGAGTCCGATGCGACCCTCGCAGACATGATCGGCACAACCCGCTCGCGGTTCAGCTTTTTTCATGAATCGGTTCAGAGAGCTAGGCTTCCTCGACTACGGTGAGAGCGGGCTGCAAGTTCATAGTTCCCTTCTCAATGTCGTTCTCCACGACTAGTTTGCGTGGCGAAAATCCCAAACCCAGCTCCAAGACGGCGATGAACAAATCAGGCATTTTCTGGATCTAACCCGGAGAGCGCGGTTTGTCTTCTCGCTTCTTTGCTGTTCCTCGCGGGCTTTCTCGGCTTGCGTCAGCGACGGATTCGGCGACGCCTCGGGCGGTTGCACTGGTTGCCCTCTTGGTTGTTGAGCAGGTTGCGCACCCTGTGGCCGGTCGGGCCGCTGTTGAGCGGCTTGCTGTTCGCGAGCCTATTTCGCCTACTGCCAGCCAGCGGGGGAACGGCGGGGGAACGGCGCGGCATCGGCATAGGCCAGCATCAGGAGTCTGCTAAGATACGATGTTCGTCTGACTCCCAAGCCAAAGGGACTCGATTCAGGAGTCTCTTCTATGACCCGCGCCAGGCCAAAAGTCGCTCGTCGCTCGCTTGCCAAGGCCCCGACAGGAATCCAAGGGCTGGATGAAGTCACCGGCGGAGGCTTACCGAAAGGTCGTGTCACGCTGGTCTGTGGCAGCGCGGGATGTGGCAAGAGCTTGCTTGCGATGGAATTTCTGGTGCACGGCGCGGTTCGATACGGCGAACCCGGCGTCTGCATGGACTTCGAAGAGACCGAGGAGAAGCTGAGGGCCAACGTCGCATCGCTGGGCTTTGATTTGCGTGAGCTTGCCAAACGCAAGAAGCTGCTGGTGGATTACGTTGCGGTTGAACGACACGAGATTGCCGAGACGGGAGAATACAACCTCGAGGGTCTGTTCATCCGGTTGGGCCACGCCGTCAAAGCGATCAAAGCAAAGCGCGTTGTCATGGACAGCATCGAGGCACTTTTTTCTGGATTATCTGACTCAACGATGCTGCGAGCGGAACTCCGCCGGCTGTTTCAATGGCTGGAACAACACAAGCTTACCGCTGTCGTTACCGGCGAAGCGGGAGAGCACACGCTGACGCGTCACGGGCTGGAGGAATACATCGCCGACTGCGTGATCTCGCTGGACCACCGGGTAACGGAACAGCTTTCCACGCGCCGTTTGCGAATCGTCAAGTACCGTGGCACTTCTCACGGCACAGATGAGTATCCCTTCCTGATCGATCGTGAGGGCATCTCGGTGGTGCCGCTCACTTCCGTGGCACTTGCCCACAAAGCACTGACCGACCGCGTGTCAACGGGAATTCCGGCTTTGGACGAGATGATGGAAGGTAAGGGATTTTTTCGTGGAAGCAGCGTGCTGGTGTCGGGCACGGCGGGAACTGGGAAGTCCAGCCTGGCAGCGAACTTCGCCAGCGCCGCCTGCGCTCGCGGCGAAGATTGCCTGTATTTCGCTTTTGAAGAGTCTCCCAGCCAGATTCTCCGTAACATGCGCTCGGTTGGCCTCAATCTGGAGCGGTTCGTAAGAAAGCGCTTACTGCACTTCCACGCGATGCGACCCACGAGCACCGGCCTGGAAGGACACTTGGCCGCGATTCACAAAATGATCGCCAAGCTTCGACCAAGGGTCGTGGTCATCGATCCGATTACGAACCTGGTTTCGGCCTCAGGCACATATGACGTCAAATCGATGCTTATGCGCCTGGTCGATTTTCTGAAGGTGGAACAGATCACATCGATGTTCACGAATCTGACATTCGCAGGAGACCCACAGGAAAGAACTGCGGCGGCCGTCTCGTCTCTCATGGACTCCTGGATTGTGTTGCGGGACAGCAAACCCAATGGACGACCAAGACGCGAGCTTTACGTTCTGAAATCCCGCGGCATGGCACATTCGCGCGAACCTCGTGAGCTTATCGTGAGTGAGAGAGGCATCGAATTGGGCGTCGTGCTGACGGACCACACCCTGGGCACGACCGTCGCGGGTGCAAGCGCAGTCAAATCCGCCAAGTAGGAAGCGTGGCCCATCTGGGCCAGAGACACCGAGCACCGACATGAAGAAGAGTTCACCACGGAAGCGCCGCCCAGCCAAGACCCGCCAGAAAGATTTTTACCGGCTGCGGCTTTACATAGCGGGCCAAACCCCTAATTCGATCGCTGCGATCGCCAACCTAAAGAATACCTGTGAGGACAAGCTTCGGGGCAAGTACCGCATCGAAGTGGTCGACTTGCTGGAGAAACCGCAACTGGCCAAGGGCGATCAAATCATCGCCATTCCGACCCTGGTGAGAAGGCTCCCGCCACCAGTCAAGAAAATCATTGGAAACCTCTCCAAAACCGAGAGTGTCATCGTGGGGTTGGATCTTCAGCCGTTACGCTGAAGAAAGGGGCTCACAGAGCAGATGTCTAACAAGCGAGCCCGTTCCGACGGCCGAGTCCTCCCAGGACGTCTGCCCGGCAAAGTCGGTGCGTCGAAAGCATCTCGCAAAAGCCTCGGACCTTCTCCACGCAAACTGTCGTCATCCACGCCACCGGATCAGCAAATAGAGATCCTCGCTCGGCTGGAAACTGCGGAGGAAACTCTACGCGCCATCCAGTCCGGCGAAGTGGATGCTTTGATGGTTTCCGGTCGTGGCGGAGAGCAGGTGGTTTCTCTGAAGGGCGGCGAACCGGCTTATCGCATGCTAGTGGAGGCCATGAGCGAAGGCGCGGCGACTCTGTCCCGGACTGGTGCCGTGCTCTACTGCAATCGCAGGTTTGCAGAACTGATTCGCAGGCCAGCTGGGAAAGTTATTGGAATTGCGGTTCAGTCCCTGGTTGCAGAAACAGAGCGAGGCCGGTTTGAAACTCTGCTGGCCGAGGCGCAGAAGACGGTTGCAAAAGGAGAATTCAACCTGCGTTGCGCAGATGGAACTATGATTCCGGTCTATTTGTCGCTTAACCAGTTTCGTGGATACAAGGGCCAGGCCCTGGGCATGGTAATAACCGATCTGAGCGAGCAAAACCGCAAGCAGGCCGAGGAAATCAAGAAGGCCGAAGCGGCGCACCGGCTCCTTCTGGAGCACGAGCTTTTGGCGCAGGAGGCGGAACGGCGCCGGATTGCGCGCGAATTGCATGACGAAGCCGGCCAGTTGCTGACCGCTCTTTTGGTCGGTCTGCGTACCCTGGAAGATGCTCGGAAATTGGCAGATGTTAAGGCACAGGGACGGCGGCTCAGGGAAATCACCGCCCAGGCCATCGATGAGGTTGGACGGCTTGCCCGCGGGCTTCACCCAACGGTGCTGGATGACCACGGCCTTGGTGTTGCACTGAGCCGATACGTTACCGAGTACACAAAATCCCACAATATAGCAGTGGATCTCACCCTTAATGAAATCGAATCCAGCAACCTGCCGCCAGCAGTCCAGATCGCGTTATATCGCATTCTCCAGGCCTCAGCGATCACCCAAAACCGGCCACTGATTATCACCTGAAAACCGGCCAACGAGATTAGCGTCTGGGACATTGAATCCCGCGGAGGCTTGTAGGCTCCGTGGGCATGGCCAATGTCTTGAACGAAGAGAAGAAACAACAAGTCTTAGCTCTGGGACGGCTGGGCTGGTCGCTGCGGCGCATCCAGCAAGCGACCCATGTCCGTCGGGAAACCGCCAGCGCCTACCTGAAAGCGGCGGGGATTGCGGTGCGTCTGCCCAGTGGCTGGGGGCGGTGCGAACCAAAACCGGCCAACGAAGTGATCACCGACTCCGGTGCAGCAAAATCGGCCATTCCGGTGATTCCCGATCCCCTCGACCCTAACTGCAACCCCAACCCCAAAAACCTTTCTAATAAGGGAAAAGCAAGAGCAACTTCAAAACCGGCCAACGAGAACGAGGTGATCACCGACTCTGTCGCGGTCCCCGGTGCCAGTGCCTGCGAGCCATACCGGGAAGCCATCGACTTGGGGATCAGCCGCGGCCGCAATGCCATGGCGATCTGGCAGGATTTGGTTTCCGAGTACGGATTCGCGAGCAGCTACCAAAGCGTCCAACGCTTCGTGCGCAAGCGGCGCGGAACGCAAACCCCAGAAGCCCGTGTCGTGATCGTCACCGCGTCCGGCCAGGAGGCGCAAGTTGATTACGGCACCGGCCCCATGGTGCGCGATCCCGAGAGCCGCAAGTACCGGCGCACTCGGCTGTTCGTGATGACGCTCGGCTGCAGCCGCAAGTCGGTTCGTCTGCTAACCTTCCGCTCCAGTTCGCGCATCTGGGCCGAACTGCACGAACGAGCTTTTCGCCGGCTGGGCGGCGCCACCCGCATCGTCGTGCTCGACAATCTGCGCGAGGGCGTGCTCGTCCCCGACATTTACGATCCCACTCTCAATCCTCTTTATCGCGACGTGCTGGCGCACTACGGTGCGGTCGCCATGCCTTGCCGGATTCAAGATCCCGACCGCAAAGGCAAAGTCGAATCCGGCGTCGGTCACGCGCAGAAGACACCGCTGAAAGGCTTGCGCTTCGAGACTCTGGAAGAAGCCCAAGCCTACCTCGATCACTGGGAACAACGCTGGGCCGACACCCGCATCCACGGCACCACCAAACGACAGGTCGCCGCCATGTTTGCGGAAGAGAAACCCACGTTGCTGCCACTGCCGCTGGAACCCTTTCGTTACTACCAGTACGGTGAGCGCATCGTGCATCTGGATGGTTGCGTCGAGGTCGAGGCCGCCTACTACGGCGCACCGCCAGGCTGGATCGGGCGCGTGCTGCGCGTGCAATGGGATGAGCTGTATGTTCGTCTTCTCGATCCTAAAACCGGCCTACTGCTGCGCGAACACGTGCGCCAGAAGCGCGGTTGGTATCGCATTAAAGAAGATGACCACCCCAAGCGAACACCACTGCGCACCTCCCAACTGCTGTGGCGAGCCGGTCGTGCTGGGTCGCACATCGGTGCGCTCTGCGATGCCATCCACCACCAGCAAGGCGAGGTCGGTGTGCGCCGCATTCTCGGCGTTCTCTCCCTAGCCAAGAAGTACGGCACCGCGGCGGTCGATGAAGCCTGCGCCGCTGCGCTCGACATGGGAGTGCAGGAATACCGCTTCGTGCGTCGCTATCTGGAACGCTGCCCACAAGCCCCGCTGAGTTTGCAGCAAGTCGATCCTCTGATCCGCGAGCTGGTGCAATACCGCGACTTCATCAACTACAGAACTAAGGAGATAGGAGAATGAATCTGATCGAACTCGATCGTGCGCTCAAACAACTTCGCCTGGGCGGAATGGCCGCCGTGCTGGAGACCCGCCTGCGCCAGGCCCAGGCCGAACCGCTCGCCCCCATCGACCTGCTGTCGTGCCTGGTCTCCGACGAACTCGCCTTGCGTGGAGAACGCCTGCTGGAGCGGCGGAAAAAGCAAGCTCAGTTCCGCGACTCCCAGAAGACTCTCGACAACTTCGACTTCGCTTTCAACAAGAAGATGAATCGCGGCCTGGTCTTCGATCTCTCCACCGGCACCTTCATCTCGCGCCACGAAGACGCCTTGTTTCTCGGCCCACCCGGCACCGGCAAGAGTCACCTGGCACAAGCCATCGGCCAAGCCGCCATCCAACAGGGATACCGCGTGCTCTATCGCGAGACCCACGCCTTGCTCGATGATCTCGCCGAAGCCACGCTCGACGGCACCCGCAAGGAGCACATGGAGTTCTTGGTGACCGTACCCTTGCTGATCATCGACGATCTCGGCATGCGCAAGCTGCCACTCACCGCCGCTGAAGAACTGCTGGAAATCATCATGCGCCGCTACGAGCGCGCCAGCACTATGCTGACCTCGAATCGCCCGGTGGAAGACTGGGGCAAACTCTTGGGCGACGCGGCCGCAGTGAGCGCCATGCTCGACCGCTTACTGCACCACGGCCATGTGCTCAAATGCGGCCCTCGGAGCTGGCGCACCAAAACCGACTTGCCACCACAGGAGGCGGCAGGGTAGAACATTCTCAGTCCCGAACGGCCAATCCCGTTGGCCGGTTTTGAAGTGATAACTGTTGGCCGCTTTTGAAGTGATCACTGAGGTCCAGGAAGCTTTGACCAACGTAGCCAGACATTCGGGAGCCAAGACGGTCAGCATTAGGTTCGAACGTTTGGCCACGGACCTGGAGGTAACAGTCATCGATGACGGATGTGGCTTTGACGCTAAGACCGTGGCTGTTTCCTCGCACCGCCTGGGGATTCAGAGTATGCGAGAGAGAGCGGCAATGTTGGGCGGGACCGTCAGTTTCACGTCCCAGCGCAAGGGGACCAAGATTCTGGTGCAAGTCCCACTTGCCAGTCAGGGCTCCAAGGACTTCCAGCCCTCGCCGAGGCGGAGGAGTAGCTGAAATGGCGGCGCGAACCCACAAGATCAGAGTCATGATCGTGGATGATCACGCAATCCTCCAAGCAGGACTGAAAATGCTGGTCAATGCCCAGCTCGACATGGAAGTTGTCTCGGAAGCTCCCGATGGAGAGAAGGCGGTTCAAACGTCCCGGGAGACGAAACCGGATGTGGCCTTGCTGGATCTCACTATGCCTCGGGTTGGAGGTATGCAGGCGTTGCAGCAGATGGCGCATAACTGCAGCGAAACCCGGGTGCTCGTCCTCACGATGCACGATGATCCTGCATACTTACGATCGGCACTCGCTGCCGGGGCGTCTGGCTACCTGTTGAAGAGGGCGGTGGATGCGGAACTGCTTGCCGCCATAAGAGCAGTGCATCGCGGAGGGACCTACGTGGACCCGCGTTTGGCCAACGTTCTTGTTCAGGAGGTGCTGGCGAAGAAAGGGACAAGAGCTGGTGCCACACGGCCGGTAAAGATCCTTAGCGACCGTGAGATGCAGGTGCTCAAACTCGTGGCGCGGGGTTACAGCAGTGCTCAAATAGCCAAACAGATTTTTGTGAGTGTGAAAACTGTCGAGACGTATCGTTCACGTTTTGCCGTGAAGCTCGGACTTCGGACGCGTAGTGATGTGGTTCGTTTTGCCGTGCAAATGGGTCTATTGACCCCAGAAACGCTGGAGAGTGAGCCGGGCCGCTCGGCTCGGTAGGAATTGTGTTTCATGCCGCCTTTCCGCCCCAATATGTAGTGCACCTGCGCCCTCTTGTCAGGGCTTTCCCCGACAAAGCCCCTCATTATTAGCAGCATCCCCGATACCCCGCTTATTCCATTTGCAGCACACTACGTGCAGGCTGCAAAAGTGTAGCTTCCCGTAGACCGAGGTCACAAACCGGTCAACGGCGATCGGAGAACAAAGCGATGAGAACGACATTAGTTGCCTCCCACCCACCGCCGAATTCGGGAATTTCTCTGGTTGGGATCAAGAAGTTGCGCATGGGCTTTGACGCTGAGGCCTTTCTCGCAAGAGCAGGCTTTGGCAAGACTGTTATCAATCTGAACAAGAAAGGCATCGCCTTCTCGCAAGGCGCCCCGGCTGACGCTATCTTCTATATTCAGAAAGGCAAGGTTCAACTCACCGTGGTCTCGAAGATTGGCAAGGAAGCGACGATCGCCATATTAGGTGAGGGCGACTTTTTCGGCGAAGGTTCGCTTGCGGGCCAAGCGCTCCGTATGGGATCTGCAACCGCTATGACGGACTGCGAACTTCTGCGCATTGACAAGAAGGAAATGATGCTGGCTCTTCACCGGGAACACACGTTCTCCGATCTATTTGTAGCGTATCTGCTGGGACGCAACATCCGATACGAAGAGGATTTGGTTGACCAACTCTTCAACTCCAGCGAAAAAAGGCTGGCTCGGATTCTGCTCTTGCTTGCCCATTTCGGCAAGGAAGGCGTGCCCGAGACTGTAATCCCCAAGATCAGTCAGGAGACCCTCGCCGACATGATCGGCACAACCCGGTCGCGGGTCAGTTTTTTTATGAACAGGTTCAGAAAGCTAGGCTTCGTTGCTGACCGCGTTCGAAAAATGGAATTTCCTCAGCTTTGCTTTTTGCCTAAGCAAGCCGGACTACTCGAAGTGGACAGCATGCTACGGCTCGATGAATTGCAATCGGTATTCACTCCGCATTTAGACGCTACACAGGCCGCACTTGGAGACTCGATGAGCACCGTATTGATGGGACAATGGAGGCTCTTGACCGCCGGAACGGGGCCGAGTGAATACACGCAACTGAGAGAGCTACTGCTAAAGAGTTAGACGGGCGAGCCGCTACACGATGTGCACAATCTCAACGTCACCCCACTTCTGTTTTAGGTATTCTGCGACCAGTCGGCGGTGACAACAATCTGGCTTTTCTTCGCTGCAAAGAAGGCATCCTCCGTCAATCGCTTCCTTTTGGACTTTATTTTCAACCTGACGTGAGGACATTAGGTCGAGGAACCGCCGTTCATAGTCTTGCCAGCCACCCTTACCCTTTCGATAGGTATCCAGCATCTCCTTCGTTGGAGCGAGTTCGGGTAAGTGCAGGTATTCGATGTGGCAGATCGCTTCCGTGAAAAAGCGCAAATCGTCCTTTTTCGCGAACCCCGCCAATTGGGACACATTGTTCAACCTTACGTCCACCAAACGCTTGATTTCTGGGCGACTGAGTTTTCCGAAGAAATCGCGGGCAGACTTCTTTGTAAAGCCAATCGTGAATATTTTCATACTGGAAAGGGTCTCTGGCTCACGCCGTCAGCGTCTTCTCATCGCTACTGTATGCAATCTTGTCAGCCTGCAATGTGTAGGCGAGGGAAACGAGTTCTGCTCTGCTCCGGAACATGTCCTCCTCTGGTAGGCGCAAAACTCTTAGTAGTCTCTCTACCGAGCAATCGTGATCTTCAAGAATGCCGTTATCAAGGATGTGGCGGACGCAGACACCCCGCTCACGCAGATTTCTAGAGATCAGGATCGCACGATGACAAGCAAGCGGCTCCTTTTCGGCGCACAAAATCGCTATCCGATACTTCGACATGCCTTTCTCTAAACGTTCGATCCCACTTTGGAAAACGGAAGTCAGCGCTAGAAGATCGTAGCGAACCCTCCCATTGACATAGCAACTTGGATCCTCACTGCGTGCGCCAAGTTCCGCCCCTAAGAACACGTATGACAGTCCGGAGTCTTGGAGTGCCTTCCTGAATGGTTCCCTGTTGAACTGGGGATTTATTCGGCTGTAGGGCTGTGATCGAACGTCAGCTAAAGCCGTAATCTCGTGTTGTCTCAAGAGAGAGAGCAGGTGCTCGAACGTATGCGTTGAATGGCCGAGGGTGTAAATGATGTCGCTCAAGTCAGTCGCGTGCCCGATCTGGGGTAATCACAGCCGCTATCAGTTTATAGCAGTATCCGTGGTAAGGCTCCCCAATGCTGATGCAGAGTCGTGCGTCTTGAATCGGGTAGTCGCCTTCATCCTTTCTGGCGTATTCGTCCTCGACTGGGAGATCGGTAACCGCAAGAACGTAGTCGTGGCCACCCAAGCGAAAATGCCCTCTGCCCCTCTTGCGGGCAGGCTTAAACACGCCGCCCTCTTTTGCTACGGTTATTTCGAATGCCTCAGGTGGTATCAGCAATAGCGAACTGGGCAATTGCTCAGCCACCTTCTCCGGGATTCTGTCATTCAGCCCATTGCCGCTGGAACTGCCATTTCGCCAAAGTTCTCCCGCAACGTTGTCGACGGCAAGGGCCAATTGATTCCAGTCGATCCTTCCACCCTAGCCCAGCGAACGCTACTGTCGATCCGGTGATTCTCCTTTTGACAGCCCAGCGGACGAGGTTCTGCGAACTGGATTGT
>CAVTNF010000002.1:0-739134 GCA_963735975.1 uncultured Acidobacteriaceae bacterium | reverse complement strand
CAATCTCACTCTCGAAGCGGATCTCTTTGGGAAAGTAGGGGGAGACGTCAAAAACAGCTTGAATTTCCCGGCGCGGCTTGTACAAAACCGAGAAGACCATCCGCAATGCCTTCGAGAATGCGGTGGCAGTGTATTCATTTTCTCCCGTGAGGCCAGGCAGGCCGCAGTCCCACACCGGCCCTCGCTTGCGCCCAAACCGCTTCGTCCCGATCGACACCAGGAACGCAACAGGAACCAGCAGGATGAAAAGTCCCAAAGCGATAAATACCGTGGAGACGGTTCCGCCGTGAGGCGCACCAGCGGAAAGCACGAACCCATTCCTCGTAATGAGATTGGCTCCAACGCTTTGTCCGAGGAGTTGCTCAGTCATCGCGCCAAATACCGGAAGGAACCAAGTAACGCCTAAGCCGAGCGCCACACAGGCGAACGTCAACACCCCCATACCAATGAGCATGGACCTGGGCGCCTCGCGCGCCTGGCGAGATTCTTCTCCGCGCGGCAAGGCCAGGAAAGTAATGGCAAACGCCTTTACAAAGCAGGCCGCGGCCAGGGCTCCGGTCAACGCAAGCATCGATCCGGCCAGCGGAAACAACATCCGCGTCAAACCTCCGGTTGCGCCATAACCGGCCAGCAGACTCTGGTACGTCAACCACTCGCTGACAAATCCATTTAAAGGAGGAAGGCCGGAGATGGCGACTGCCCCAACCAGGAAACAGAAGGCGGTTACGGGCATGGGGCGGATAAGACCACCCATTTCTTCCATGTTGCGCGTTCCGGTCGAATGGAGCACCGATCCGGCTCCCAGGAATAGAAGGCACTTGAAGATGGCATGGTTCAGGGTGTGAAACATCGCCGCGATCAGCGCTATTCCAGCGAGTAGCGGATGCCCCGCCACCCGGAAGATCAAAGCGGCGCCCAGCCCCATGAGAATTATCCCGATGTTTTCGATACTGTGATAGGCGAGAAGCCGTTTGAGATCGTGTTCCATCAAGGCGTATAAGACGCCCAGAACGGCGGAGACGACGCCGACGATGAGCACTGCCAGGCCCGCCCAGGATGGCACGCCTCCCAGGGAATCAAGGAAGATGCGTGTCATGCCGTAGATGCCGGTCTTGATCACGATCCCCGAAAGCAGAGCCGACATGTTGCTCGGCGCCACCGGGTGAGCAGCCGGCAACCAGATGTGAAACGGGATGACTCCCGCCTTGATGCCGAAGCCCAGGAAAAACAGAACAAAGGCAGCCGATTGTCGGGCACTGGATAAGTGCGCCGCCGCGCTGTGAAAGCTCGCGAACTCCGCACTGCCGCTTCCCTCGATCAAAACCGCGAAACCAAGCAGCAGGCACCCAACGTCCACGTGAGACATGATGAGATAGAGCAAGCCCGCTTGCCGGCTCTCTCGTTGTTCGTGGTAAAAGGCGACTAGCCCGTAGGTCGCCAGCGCCATTACTTCCCAGGCAATCAGGAAGAGAAATGCGTTGTCAGCGGTAAAAATGATGGTCAAGCTGAGAAGAGTGAGGTGGAACAAGAAGCCGAAGGCCCCAATATTCCTTCTGCCTTCGAATTCCTTCAGGTATCCGAATGAGTAGATCGAAACCGCGATTACCACGATCGCTAGCGTCAGATTGAAGAAACCGCCGAGGGCATCGTAAGAAAAGCTATACGCAAAAAGCGGAATGCCCGAGGGGACCGACCATCGGACCGGGGCTGCCTGAAGGAAGCCCAGACCAGCTGCGAACGCTCCCAGAGCACCGCCTGCCAGCGCGGTGCCACAGCAAATATAGCGGGCCACGGCTGGTTTTCGCCAGCTTGCAAGAGAAGCAAAGGCTCCCACGCCGTAGGACGCAAGACTAAGTACGAAGGCCGTGCTGACGGGAAACATATTCATGAATTCTGTTTGCCATTATCCATGACGTCACGTTCGTAAGCTTAGCTTAGTGAGTCTGTGAGTGTCGTATTGAGCATCATTGAAATCTACTGGAATCGCATGCGGATTATCCCTCCGGAGTCGATGCGGCGGCCACGGACGCAGCGTTCGACGGCCGAATGTCGGCGCTTCTTCGCCCCCAGATGATCCCCGCGGAACTTTGTGGTGCACCCTCGGGGTACAAAGTCTTAGCTCGTTCGAGGGCGTCGGCTACGCTCTGGCAAATATTTTCCTCGCCCACATGCTCGTGAAATTCAGCCTCGTGCATTCGCAGCAAGGGTTGTTCCCTGGCCCCGCACAGAATGAGTTGCCTTCCGGATTCGTGCACGCGGTCCGCAAGATTTTCCAGCGCCTGCAGACCCGTGGAATCGATCGCTGTCATGTTCCGAAGTCTCAGAATAATGATAGGAGGAAGATCGGGTAGGCGAGAGACGATCGCATCGATCTTGTCGGTTGCGCCAAACAAGAAGGGGCCGTGGATCCTGAAGATGCTGACGTAAGGCGGAATTTCTTTGTGCTGCAGGATGTGTACGTGCCCTTCGTGAATGTACTCTGCGGTCACTTCGGAAACGGTCGTGGTCTGGGTCACTTTCCGGATGAACACCAGCGCCGCCAGGATCATGCCCGCTTCCACGGCCACGGTTAGGTCGGCAAAGACCGTAAGAAGAAATGTCACCAACCAGGCGGCAATCTCAAACCGGGACTGTTTCAGCAGTTCGGGAATCTCCCGCCATTCGCCCATGTTGTAAGAGACCACAAGCAATATGGCCGCGAGGACGGACAGCGGAATAAACCGGGCCAGGGGCGCCGCAAAGAGAATGATGATGAGAAGGGTGAGTGCGTGGATCATTCCCGCAACTGGTGTCTTGGCGCCGGAGCGGATGTTGGTGGCGGTTCGGGCAATCGCTCCCGTGGCCGGCAGTCCGCCGAACAGGGGCGAGAGTATGTTGGCGACTCCCTGGCCTACCAGTTCGACGTTCGGGTTGTGCTTGTCGCCGCTCATGCGGTCGGAAACCACCGCCGACATCAGCGACTCGATCGCGCCCAGCATCGCGACGGTGATGGCCGAGGGTATCAGTGGGCGCACCAGATCGATCCGAAAGTGCGGAATTGTGAGCTTGGGAAGTCCTGAGGGAATCCCGCCAAAACGAGTGCCGATGGTTTCTACCGGGAGCTTGAAGACCATTACCGCTGCAGTCCCAACAAACAGGGCAACAATGTAACCGGGGACCCTCTTCACAAAGAGCATGAAAAGAACAATTACGACAAGCGCCACAACGCCGAGAGTCGTTTCGAGCGGGGAAAGGGAAGAAAAGCTATGCGCGAGCGCCAGAATTCGGGCCGCAAATTCACCGGGGACCTTGTCGATTTTCAGTCCGAAGAAATCCTTGATCTGCGTGCTGGCAATGATGACGGCGATGCCGTTTGTGAAACCTACGACGACGGGGCGGGGGATAAACTTAACCGCCGTACCCAAGCCGGTGGCCCCCAGGATCAGGAGCAATACGCCAGCCAGCAGGGTGCACATGAACAGCCCATCCACTCCGTGTTTCGCAACAATGCCATAAACGACGACGACGAATGCGCCGGTTGGACCGCCAATTTGGGTTGAAGATCCGCCCAGCGCGGAGATTGCAAAACCCGCCACGATGGCGCAGTACAGACCCGTTTGGGGGGGAACTCCCGATGCAATGGCGAAGGCCATCGCCAAGGGGAGCGCGACCAGTCCTACGGTGATACCGGCCAGAAGGTCGCCGACAAACATACGTTTCGTATACGACTTAAGGCAAAGCACGGATTTTGGTAGCCAGTCGTTCATAAGTACTTTTCCGCGATTGGTTGTTCCGGTGTGGCCGCCGGTTCACCAATTCGCTGAGAATGGGAATCTCCTATATAAGGTTGGGGAGCATTCATAGCATGTCGTTAGGGGTAAGCGGCAGAAACCCGAGATTTGGCCAATCCATGAACTCTATCGGCCAACCTCCTTTGCTTTCTCCAGTGGAGGTTCTTCCGGACTACTCTGCCCAGAGCGCAGCATCTCGAAGACGGCTTGCTGGTCGGCTCGGATTCGGACAACAAGGCTATTCTCGTCATTCTCAGTCGTGTGAATCTCTTGCGCTACGGACAAAGCCCGCCCATACAGCGCATGGGCCACGACATAATTCTGATTTTCGCGTTGCTGGTTGGCTAGCGTGCACAAGTTCTCTGCCATCGCTCGCAGTTGCCGGACACGAGTTAGATCCATACCATTGGAATTGCTCATCGAATGTTTCCTTTGAACGCTAGATAAATCGCGAGAAAAATCGGAAAAAACGATACGGCTGCCCACAGAAAGGTGAGCATCCATTGCAGTTTCGCCAAGAAGTGATACTTCGTCTGCGGGCTCATGCTGTGCAGGACCTTGCGCAGCGGCTGAAACGGCATTTCCAAACCAACTCCCTTGCGGGTGCCCAGGGATCGACGCATCCGATGGTTCTGCACGCCTCGTGATCCGGCCTATCTGCATCGCCCTGTCGCGAACCACTTCAGGAACTCCCGGGCCGAGTTCAAGCGCGAGCTCGTAGTCCGCGCAATTCTTCAACGCAATCGTGATCAGTTCCGGTATGCCCCGATCCGGCATCAATCGACCCAAACGCCGGGTCTGCTTGGCCAGGACCGTGCACAACAGAAAGGAATTGACCGGCGCTTCCCGACACAGTCTCATCCGCGATTGAGTTTCCATCAGCATCCCTCTGCTTTATCTCCGGCTCTCCGCCGCAGATCTTTCTTCTACAGGGTGGTCCACGCGCCGTTGTGCCTCTGCCAGCGTCAAACCACGACTCATGAAGAGAAGAATCCCCTTGAGCCGGTACATATCCCGGGATGAGTAAAAAACGCGGCCCGCTCTCGGGACTCCGTGAACGATCCCTTTTCGCTCGAAATCCTCCAGTTGACTAGCTGAGATTTCCAGCTTGTCGAGCAAGTGTTCCACGGGAAAGTACATTCACAACCTCCTGATATACAAAACCAAACTCGTCATGGCCGCAGCCGCTGCTCATTTCTGCGCGTCAGTCGGAACCCCCTCCTTCTTCTGTGGAGCAATTGGGGACAGAATGACTCTGGATGCAAGTCCGGCAGAAACGAGGGCCGTAAGCCCTCCAGATCGCCTCCGAGCGGACCTTCAGAGCAATTCCTTCCGCCGTGCGATTGGTCCTTCTAAGGAGATCGGAGTAGCACTCCATCACTTCGGCCATCATCGGATGTTGGCGCCCCAACGTCCTCTCTACCAGACCCCACGCGCGTTGATAGAGTTTCTCAGCGGCTGCATACCGTCCCTTTCTGGAAAACTCCTCTCCCCAGATCAAGAAGCTTCGCGCGGCCACCGCAGTCGTCTCCTTATTGCTTCCTATGGCCATATCGCGAGTCCTCTTGTCTATTTGCCTATCGGTGTTCCCGGACGGCCGGCATCGTGCTGCAACCGCCTGACGTTCACCGCGCATGGCTGCTCAAACCCGTACTGAAGTTCGAACTCCACCCTGTGGCCTACCCTGAGCTCGTCTGCCCCGCTGTTGGTCCCAGACCGCTCGAAGAAAACCTCTTTCCCGTCTTCGGTCAAAAGGCTGCCGGAACCGTCTTTCCGTGAAACCCGTGTGATGGAACCGCGCATCGGACAGCTTCTCCCTCAAGGTGCGACAGAACTGGCCATGAATATCCGGGCACTGCGATTGAGTCTCTGACACTCCACTTCCGATGCCCGGCAACTTTGGTCAACACTGTCCCAACCTTTGACTCCAACGATTTGATCGGAATTAATGCCACCGCTTCCCAGAAACTTCTGGACCGCGACACCGCGCGCTTCGGCCAACGTGTGGGTGCATGTTTCCGAGCCTCCCGAATCACACGAGCCGACAATCAGAATCCGCGCGTCGCGGTGCTGTTGGAGCCAGCCGGCCGCTCGTTTCAGCGCATTCCTCGCCGCCATATCGAGTTCAAGACTGTTCGGCGCGAACGGGATGGGGTGCCTGAGGAAGGGAGGGTCTGAGATTGCCACCGAAGGGTGGGCGACCGTACCGGAGGTTTTAGGGTCGTTGAGTCCGGAAGTCTGCTGTTGACCGATGAAAGATCCAGGAGGCGCGAAAGTCGGGCCGCGTCTAGCAAGGAGCCCCGCCGGCCAAGCAGGTGACAACAGAGAACGCGTCGTCCGGTCGTATATGGGCAACAGGTGGCTAGCGAGTAAAAGAGCAGTACCGAATATTACGATATTTGAATATGCGCTCACCAAAAAAATTGCCGCCTAGCCTCTGCTCGCAGAGGGGACAGCCAACTGCGAAAGCAGGTCCTTTACGTCGATCAGGTGGTTATTGAAAATTTTCTTGGCGACATCCAACAGCTTGAAGACTTCTGGGTCAGGAACCGAATAGAAAACGCTCTGTCCGTCTTTTCTGCCTACGACAATGCTGCGGTCCCTGAGGACGGCCAGTTGCTGCGATAAGGTGCTTTGTTCGACGTCCAGGCGCACACAGAGGTCATTGACACCGACTTCGCCGCGGCGCAGTTCGTCCAGAATCCTAATTCGCAGAGGATGAGCCAGCGCTTTGAAGAACTCCGCCTTGAACTGACTCAACTCAGGCATGGCATTAATACATTTGCATATTACAATTTACTGTGTCAAATTAAATTTGACCTGATCTGGAGTTTGTCCCGAATATGTCGTCGCCTAATGCCCATTCGCTCCGAATCGTTGTACAGCACATCCGTGACCATCGGTGATCGGAGTATCGTCTCGTCGCCTACGGTGGAGAAGGTGGAGACTACATTCGCCGAAGTGCAGAGTTCGAATCACTCGATCATCTGCTGAAAGCATTTCGTTCGGTGATGGCAGACTTTAATGCAAGCACCTCTTGATAAGAAAGGACGCTCCCGAGACCTATATCGCCTTCGCGGAACAAATGGAGTTGAACGACTCGCAACTGTCGCTGCTCAGCCTCAAAGATGGCACGAAATCGTAAACTTCCCGTTCGCCCAGCCCAAGCGGCCGGGGCCCGTCGTGCGGGAGCTCGCAAGGATTTTGAGGTCAGGTTCTTCCGATCCAACGAACTAACCCTGCTTCGCATACTTCTGCTTGGCGATTCGCTCCACGGTGGAAAAGAATACTTGGGTGTCAAACTGTCCATGCTCCGTCGTGGGTACGACGGCCACGACCACCGCCTCCGTCACGGCCGGGTGAAGCGCGGCCCATCGCTGTTCCCCAATTGGTTCGCGCCATTTTTCCCATACGTTCCGGTTGGACGTATTCGCGAGTAGGTAGAACGCGATGGCGCGGATGTAAATCGCCTGCTGCAACGGGTGCTTGTCATAATGCTTCAAAACCAGGAATGCTCCCCGCTGCAGTTCCGGGTCGCGGGGAACGATCCGCCCTTCATGCGCTATGAATCGCAGGCCCAGTCCCCCAGGCATGGTATCGATCAACTTTTGGGCTACGGTGTTGTCGCCGATATCGACGCCGCAGGTTTCGGAGACAGTCACCGGTATCTTCATCCGCAGACCGGCCTGAAAGAGTTGGATTGCGAAGTCCATCTCTTTGGGGTTGACCGATGCAACCGGTGTAAGAGGGACGGCTTCCGGAAAGCCCGATTGAGTTCGATTCGTCACTCGACCCTATGGCGTCCAGTCTTCAGGCGGTGACTGGATGCCCCATACATTACCGGGCTCATCCAGTGCCAATCCCACCAACCACAGCTTCTCATACTTACCAATCAAGATGCAGTTTACGACCCGCGCACTGACTTTGGTTCCGGCAGGAAGATCCTCCAACTGGACTGCGGCCCCAATTTCCAGCGGACGACGGCATCGCACCGCGCATCCCTGGGGGTTCACCAGGATTATCAGGCATGGCTCGGAAAACGGATGTGCCGGATCCACACTGGTGAGAGTAATCGGAATCTCGCAGGGAATTCGAGTACCGGACCGCCCTTTTGTTGGGAAACGAACTCAACTTAAAGTTTAACAGTTCGCAATGTCAAGTCGGCGCGCAGCCCCTCCATTTGTCCGCAGCTGAAATCTGGGTAAGGCGTATAATCTGTCGCCATAGCGGCAGGAGGTGCCGACATGGCCAAGATCAAGCAGTTCGCAATCACTGTCGAGAATCGACCGGGCGCTGTCGCGGAAATCGCGAGAGTACTTGGCACGGCTAAGGTGAATGTTCTCTCACTTCTCGGAACTTCCCAGGGAACGAGCGGCACGATTCAACTCGTCGCCGAGGATGCCAGGCGGGCGAAGAAGGCACTGGATGAGGCCAAGATTTCGTACACGGAGACGGCAGCGGAGGAGTACGAACTGCCAAACAAGGCCGGCGCGCTCGCGGAGTGCTTGGAAAAACTCTCAGCCAAGGGGGTCAACCTAAGCTCGATTCACGCAACAACCTCGAAGGGCGGGCGTAAGGCGGTTGTCGTCTGCACGGTGGAGGCAGAAGCAAAAGCGGTGCAGGCAGCATAGGAATCCCACGGTGGGAAGGCGAGCTCCTAACCAATCTACGCGGCCACTTGCGATGTAGCTTTCTGGAATATGCCAAAGCCAAATGGATATTACTGCCACGTCGAGCGGAAGATTGAGGAAGAATACCGAGCGCCATGAAGCATGCTCAACCATCCAACCGCTGAGAACCGGCCCAATAGCCGTAGCGATCGCGGTAAAACCTTTACTAGGCATACCCGAAACAACTCACCGGACTACATACCGCAGCGGATATCCCTCTCAACCGTTTCGACGAGACAATCTCGATAGCCCGTCAGCGCCCGCGGGCACATGGAATCACGGTGGCTATACGTGTGCTGATTGCGGACGATAGTGAGCTGATGCGTCGGCAGATCCGGACGACACTGGAACCGGATCGAGACATCGAAATATGCGCTGAAGCCGAGAATGGACTTGATGCAGTGCGGAAAGCCTTGGAATGCCGCCCCGATCTCGCGGTGGTTGATGTCAACATGCCAGTGATGAACGGGCTGGCAGCGACCGAAGACATAAAGATGTTAATGCCGAATCTGCCCGTGTTGCTTCTCACGCTATACGATTCCCAGCAGATCCGAATTGAGAGCGAAAAGGCGGGCGCCGACGCATTCTTGCGGAAGGCGGACGCAGGTGTTCAGCTTTCCCGGACCATACGCGCGCTCGCGCGCGGACATTGACAGCCCAGGGGCTAGTTCCATCGCTGCGTGCAATGCTCTGTCCGTGGACGGAGTCAGGTGGCGATAGCTTCAGTGGCCGTCGCCTCTTCGTCAGCGCTGATTCGGGCGCTTGCCTTGAGAGGCAAAAAGATTGACACCGTCGTGCCCAAGTATCCTGAGTCAGCACTGGTCACACGGATGCTTCCTTCGTGTTTTCGTATGATCGCGCGGCTGACCCACAGTCCGAGCCCGCTGCCATTCTCTTCCTTCGTGGTAGCGAACGGCGTAAACAATTTCGATTTCATTTCTTCGGATATGCCCACGCCGTTGTCAGCGATGTGAACCAGCACGCCATCGCGTCCACCTTCCTGGGTGGGGACCGAGAAAATTCTTATGCTTCCTCCTTCTGCCGTTGCTTCTACCGCATTTTTCAGCACATTCGTGAACACCTGACGCAGTTCCGCTGGGAGGCCTTCAATTTCTCCGTCAAAACCATGCTCGACCCGTATCTTGCGCTTGCCTTTTGCGATTGTTTCCTCAATCAGTGCCACCACACCATCAATCAGTTCTGGGAGCTTCATCAAAGACGACGCGCGAGACTCGCGATGAAGGCTTAGCATATTTCTGCTGATCGTGGCCACTCGAAGTACTTGGCCCATGGCGTCAAGCACTAACTTTTGAACTTCGGGCCGATCACTGGCCTTCTCACTGGCCATGAACAATAGGTTGTTAGCCGTGTCGATCGGGTTATGAATTTCGTGAGCGATGGATGCCGAGAGCCGTCCAGCGACAGCGAGCCGCTCGTTGGATCGCAGCGCGGCTTCCAGGTTTCGCTGCTGCGTGACATCTCTGAAAATGAGGACGATTCCGGCCATCTTGCCGCCGGCATCCCGTATCGGCGAGCCGCTGTCATCGATGGCAAATTCTTGGCCGCTTTTGCTGATCAGAATCGTGTGATTTGCCAGGCCCACCACCCGGTTCAGACGGCGGACTTTGTCAATCGGGTTCTCGACGGTTTCACGGGTCTGTTCGTTGACGATCCGGAAAACATCGGCCAGAGGCTTTTGCCGCACTTCGGCTAAGGTCCATCCGGTTAGGGTTTCCGCGACAGGATTCATAAAGGTGATGGCGCCGTCCGCATCAGTTGCGATCACCGCGTCGCCTATGCTGTGCAGTATGGTGTGCGCCCACTCTTTCTGGGCTCTGGCGTCGGCTGCGTTGGCTTCGGACGTATCTAGCGCAGAATTAAAGGCACGGGACAAATTCAAGACTTGCCTTCGCCCGAGAATGGATAAAACGCCACCAATCACAATGCAGAGCGCAACCACACTTACATTGACAAACCAGAGAGTCCGGCGAGAAGCAGATTGCCGTTCGTTCCGCAGTTGCTGTTCGCGCACGACAAACGCCGTTCTCGCAGCGCGATATTGATCCATCAACTCCTTACCCCGGAGCTGGAATTTGACGTCACTAACATCTTGGCCCGCTCTTGCCATCGCGATAGCTTGATCGGCGAATGATTCCCACTCCTCATGGGCCTGGATGGCCTTATCATTGCTAGCCTGTTGCTCGGGATTGTCAGAAATAAGCTGTCGCAGTTGATCCTGAAGATTGCGCGCAGCGTCCCTTCCCTCACGATAAGGCTGCAGAAAACGTTCGTCGTTGGTCAGGAGGTATGCTCTCAGGCCAGTCTCTTGATCGAGCCGGAGGGCGTAGAGGCGATCCGAGACATCGATTACCTGATCGGTGTGCTCCACCCAACCCGCACGATTGACCAGGGACTGCACCTCCAGAATGAGCGTGATTGCGAAGATCGCCGCGACTCCGAACGGAACTACAATCGTTCGACGGAGTAACTTTTGAAATGTGACCTTATCCATCTTCCCCTCTCATTCCGCAGAGATCGCCCTCGAACGAAGATTACGCCGGTCGCCTAGCAATTCGGCAATCGCCTTCAGCAGCACTGTTGGCGGTTCCCCTTTTGTGACAGACTTATCCACGAGAGCCAAAGTCTCGCTTGGTAAATCAACGTAGGCGGAAAGCATAATGATCGGGAGATCGGGCCTGAGCCCTTTCATTCTTTGCGCCACAATGTCGCCGTTCATCCCAGGCATCAAGTAATCGAGAATCACCAGATCGATGTCCTCTGAAGAAAACAGCACCAGTGCATCTGCGCCGCCTTCCGCCGTGAAAACTCGATAACCACGAGATTCAAGGAGCATCTTTCGCACCGACAGACCTACAGCTTCATCGTCCACGCACAGGATGCTCTTGCCGTCATTGTGTGCGGTGACTTTCACGTTGCGGCTATCGAGGAAGTGCTCGTGACCGGCAGCTTCGCTACGACGACGGTTCCCTGGGTGCTAGACGTGATCTCCAAAGTCCCACCCAACTGACGGACTCGCTCGCCCATTCCCCGCGTTCCGACTCCCATCTTGGCTCCCACCTCCATCGCCTTCAGTTTCTCTGGAGGTATCCCCTTGCCCCGGTCCGCCACTTCCACGAGAATCTGGTCGTCGCGGCGAGTAATACGAATCTTCGCAACTGAGCTTCCCGAGTGACGGTGAACATTGGTTAGGCACTCCTGCACAATGCGGAAGACGGCAGTCTCTAGATCGCTAGGGAGACGACTGAAGTCGTCCGCTATTTCCAAATTGATATCAATCTTGCTGCGCTCCGTGAATCCCTCCATGTACAGACGAAGAGCTGACGCGAGTCCTACTTCATCCAACAAAGGAGGATGGAGCAGGTGTGAAATCGTCCGCAGTTCTCGGGAAAGACCGGCTATAAGGTTGAGACTCTCCTTAATTGCCTTTGACGCAACAGGACCCATTCGACCGTTTTCAGATTCCAGAGGAGACAGGTTCATGCTCAGAGCGGCCAGCGTCTGTCCGGCACTGTCATGCAACTCGCGCGCGATGCGCCGCCTCTCTTCGTCCTGCGATCGCAGCAGCTGTCCAGAGAGGACGCGCAATCCTTCTTCCGATTTTTTTCTCTCAGTGATGTCGCGAATTGCGCTCGTTACTATGATTCCATTTTCGGTTTCCAGCGGACTGAGACTGATTTCGACGGGAATTTCGCGGCCATTTTTGTGCAAGCCGTACAGGTCCATGCCGGCTCCCATGGCGCGGCCTCGTGGTCGCGCAAAGAACCCGCTCCGGTGATCCAAGTGCCGGTCGCGAAAACGATCCGGCATCAAGGTCTCGATTTTCTTGCCTAACAACTCCTCTCGCCGGTAACCAAAGAGTCTCTCCGCCTGTGCGTTTACAAAAATGATTGTTCCATTTTGATCCACGCCGATCATGGCGTCTGGTGCAGTTTCTAGTAGTCCTCGAAATTTCGCCTCAGCTCGTTCCAGTTCGAGCGTGCGTGTGAGAACTCTGTTTTCGAGTTGCTGCTGAGCCTGGCGTAGCTCTTCTTTGCCGTTTTGCAACTCTTCGACCGCAGCACTCAGCTTGGTCTTTGATTTTCGAGAAGTTTCGCCCGCAAAGATGATCACGGCGCACACCACAAAGTATGCCGAGATCCCAACAAGGTGAGGAACGCTGAAAATAGCGAAAGATCCACGCGGCGGCACAAACCAATACGCCGCTCCAACCATGCCCAGAACGGTGGCCAGGATCGAGGGACCTAGTCCGACATAGATGGCCGAGAATGCGACACCAGCATAAAGAGTTATGAATGGAGTGAAATCATGAAGGAACGGATCCAAAACCCATCGCGCCAACAAGGCGAGTGCGATCGCCCCGAGGGCGATTGCATAACGCCCCAGGCTCGTTCTTGAAAACCTTGTCCAGCGCGAAGCGTTGGCGCTCATTATTGGGCTCTTGGCGATGTCATGGGTCCAGCTTCGTGGCTGGTACTGGGAGAGGCCCCACGAACAGCAACTGAGCAGAATTCTACAGCAACACTGCTCAATGCTAGGTTCGACACCGCACGGATCGGCGTTGGAGGGCCCAGCAGCTGAACCCGTGGCGCTTATTGGCGTTTCACCAGTGGGGGTGAACCGCTCCTGACTCAGGCGGGTCAGTACGCCAACGAACAAAAAGAACTAGGGCCTTAATGCACACTGGGCTGCGGTATCTTCCACGACAATATGGGGTTTAGGAGGATATGCGCGCCGTCAATCTCCGCATCATACAAAAGGTACTTCGAAGAAGGGATCTGCCAGACCGCTGAAGAACAGGCCAAATTCGACGAATCCAAGACAGTCTTCTGCGCAAGCTTCAAAACGAACCGATACCCGCGGAAAGCGAATAGAAAACTTTATCCTGGCACGCGTTCCCGATGCCGAATTCAACCTGATCCGTCCTCATCTGGAAGTCATACGAACGCAGGACTACGAAAGCATCCACGAGCCGGGCGACCGATTAGACTACGCATTTTTCCCCAACGCTGGAATGATCTCGGTTGTCATCGAGATGAGCGACAACAGAACCTTAGAGGTCGGCACCGTAACAAAGAAGGGATTTGCGGGAGAGTCTTTGATAGCCGACCAACAGACATGTCCATACCGCTTGATTTGCGAGCCTCGTGTAGAGGGTTTTCGGATCAAGGTCGAGGCATTGCGAACGATCTTACATTCTGCTCCGAATCTTCGCTTTCGCCTAAGCCGTTACGTGCACTTCCAATCGCTTCGAACAGCGCAGATCGCGGCTTGTAACCGTTTTCACGAAATCGAACAGCGCCTCGCACGCTGGTTGCTCATGAGCCAGGATAGGATAGGTTCCACTATTCTGCCTTTTACGCATGACTTTCTCGCAAGCATGTTAGGTACAGGACGCGCGAGCGTCAGCGTTGCCGCTGGAATTTTGCAGAAGGCCGGTTTCGTCGAGTACAAACGTGGCACGGTGAAGGTAGTAAACCGCGGCGGATTGGAAGACGCTGCCTGCGAATGCTACAGAATGATTAAGCGGTTTGAAGCCGCTCAGGAAACTTCTTAAGCGGCTGCTCCCGCGGGGCTCATTTCGGCGAGGCTTACCGAGCTGGGGAAACCCCTCGTTGATGCTGCGCTGCTTCGTAAGACCTGATCTCGTTGTTTTTTCCCAACAAGTTCGACTCCGGCCTCCAGCCAAATCTAGATAACTCCTGTCTAGAACAACTACGGCTCGAAGTTCCTCTGCATCGCGTTGTGGATCGCGAACTGGATTTTCCCCGGCAATCAGATTCATTTTGTTCAACTGCGCATTCACGCTGCGCGTGCGTCGACGCGTACCGAAAAATTCGAACGAGGACGATTGTTCTTCCTGGCTCAGCCGGTGCTGTTGATAGTTTTGGTCCTTCCCTCCCTTTGGCGTATATCGCCTCCGTATGCGATCATCGCGTTTATTCCAGCAATTGTGCGGGCTCACAGTGGTTCTTCCGAAGGCTTGAACCGCTAGACGTCAAGAGCCTAGGCTGGTCTGAGATGAAGCATGGAATTGTATTTGGGATGTTGGTTTCGATTGCTTTCCTAAATGAATAATCCTCGGAGCGCGTAACCCCAATATGTCGTCATCGAAAGCCCGTTCTCTCAGAGTTGTCGTACAGCACAGCCGTATAGATCAACAGTCCTCATATCGTCTGCTCGTCTACGGTGGAGAAGGGGCAGATTACATTTCCAGAAGTGCAAAGTTCGAATCGCTCGAACGTCTGCTGAAGGCGCTTCGTTCGGCTGTACCAGACTTCGATCAAAGCGCCGTATCCATAAGAAACACTCCCGAGACCTATATCGCCTTTGCTGGAGAAATGGAGTTAGGCGAGCCGCAATTGTCGAAGCTCGGATTGAAACGATGACGCGCGATCCTGAATCCAGTCCGACTCTCACCGAAAGGTGAGCCAAATCGCTACCGCCAGAATATTTGCCCACCTTGGCAGTCAAGTGATGGCCCTGATTCAAGCGCAGTAGCGATTTCAACGGAACATTCCTCCCAGGTTGCCATGTTGAAGGCGTAAGTAAGGAATTCTTTAGGTTATCTGTTCTGCTTAAGATCGCCTATGATTTCCTGAAACTGCGTGTGGTCGATTTCACCGCGTGCATACCGATCGCGGACGATTTCCTCGGCGGAATGAGTGGGCACCGTTGGCGCAGTATTCGATGATGCTTGAACTTGAGCGGCTGAGGGTGGATTCACAGTCTTCTTGTAGAGATGTATGCCTCCGATGGCGGCTGCAACCAACAGAAGCAAGGTAACGATTTGATCTAAGAAAGGCCCTAATCCAAGAGGCATCGAAGGTCCCCCTTTCAGCCGAGAGGAATGCAACTGCGTCGCCAACGCAGCGGCCCGTCCAAGAACGTTCCCGAATTCAAATGTTTTGTAAGGAGTGCAACGTCGGACTTCAGAGTCAGATCAGCCATAGGGGAGCCGCTTCTTGGACGGAAAGCGGACAAGGATTGTCCGCTAAGCGTACGGTCGCAAGCTTCACTGGATTTTCAAATCGTCGAAAAGGTCTCAGGACTTGCACGTAGCCTGTGCTCCGAACGCGGTTCGACTCGTACGTTTACCGTACAAGCTTTGTACGGTTTGCGGGCACTTCCGTGTGGCTTACATCTCGCAACTGACTGAAATGCGAGAAAAGTGGGCCGCCACGCATTGGTATGAAATTTGCACGTTTCGGGGTAGCCCGAGAACGGGCACAGAAAGGAAAAGGACATGAATATGACGATGAGATATTTGTCGTTGAGGTCCGCCGCCAAGTACGTTTATCTGACTTTGCTCTTCTCTGCTCCCTTGTTTGCGCAGGTCGCACCTCCACCCCAGCGTCCCGCAGATGGGGGCAGTTATGCGTCTGTATCAGGTGCGATTTCCCAATTGAACTATGGCCCAGAGATGGAAATAACAAGCTTCCTGGTAAACAGGAACACGCTCGTCACGTTCCCACCGCACGTGGGGTGGACTGTGAGCTCGGCACTCAAAGTCGGCGAGAACGTCGAAGTCACAGGTTACGGCAGCGCGACTGCCTCGGGGCTGTCGCGAATTGATCTTGTAAGCATCAGCGCAGGGGGAAGAACATTCTCTGTTCCGCAGCCGGGGCAATTCACAAGCTACACCGGTTCGGGCACGGTGACGCAACTGAACTATAACCGTGAAGGCGAAGTGGATGGATTTCTGCTAAGCAACAGAGTCTTCGTAAAGACGCCGCCTCCGTTCGGCACAACGCTGACGTCGCTGGTTGCCGTAGGCAGCCAAGTTTCCGTCAGCGGTTACTCGCACCCAGCGATGAATGGTTGGACTGTGGTGGACGTGCAGTCGGTCAACGGGCGAACCATCGCCACTGCTGGTCCGCCGGCGGGACCTCGATGATAGCCGGATTGAATCGAACGAGTACGGGCCTCTGTCCTCCACAACAAAGGGTAGGGCGACCAAGACACACATCCTTTTGCAGGCGGTGCGAGTTCAACTGGAAGGTGTCGTTCGGCGAGATTTGTCCATGCTGACTGACGCAAACATTTCAACGGAAGCTCGAAGCGTTCGTGCGACGGAATGGCTGAACTTCTTCCTGGCAGACGTGCAGGCGGGGGTAGGCCCTTTCATCGCCGCCTATCTGGCCGCCAGCGGCTGGAAGCCCGACAGAGTCGGTTTGGCACTCACCTTGGGTGGAGTCATGACCGTACTCTTACAGGCTCCCGCTGGCGCGATCGTTGACGCGGTGCGTCACAAGCGTGCAATCCTTGCTGCGGGCATCACGGCAGTTGCTCTCGGTGCCGTGACCCTCGAATCGCGCACCACCGCACTTTTCATCGGACTCGCACAAGTGCTGATCGGAAGCGCCGCTTCCTTTTTGGGACCAACGGTCGTAGCCATCACTTTGGGAATTGTCGGGCAACGCGCATTCGATCGGCAGTTTGGCCGCAATCAGAGTTTCAACTCAGCCGGGAACGTAATGGCAGCGCTCTTGCTCGCGGCAGTGGGTTACAGGTTCGGGAATCGTGCGATTTTCTTTGCCAGCATTGGTCTCACGGCGCCCGCCCTGATTGCACTCGCTGCGATTGACCCAAAGCAAATTGACTACCAGCGTGCCCGTGCGTCGGGTTTCAATTCACATGACAATCGAGTTTCTCGGTTGCGCGTACTCTTGACTGATCCCGTTTTGCTTGCGTTTTGTGTCTCGGCGTTCCTATTCCATCTCGCCAACGCCGCAATGTTGCCACAACTGGGCGAGTTGCTGTCCAAAGGCAACGCGCGCGAGGCCGCGCCCTTCATGTCTGCGTGCATCATTGTGACGCAGCTGATGATCGCGCTATCCGCACCCTGGATTGGGAAGCGAGCTGGTGTGCGGGGACGCAAAGGCCTTCTTCTGTTGGGCTTCGGCGTATTACCAATTCGCGGTGTCCTGTACACCCTCACGCAATCGGCGAGCGCGCTGATCGCGATCCAAATTTTAGATGGCGTTGCTAACGCGATCTTCGGCGTGGTGTCGATGCTCGTGATCCTGGACCGGACGCGGGGAACTGGGCGGTTCAATCTTGCACAAGGCGGCCTCGCGATGATGGTTGGAATCGGTGCAGCTCTAAGCAATGCTCTCGGTGGACAGCTGGTCGGGCGATTCGGATACAACGCTTCGTTTCTCGGTCTCGCATCGATTGGCGCCTTGGCGTTTGTTGTACTTTGGTGGGCTGTGCCGGAAACGCGTGAGCGGGGACACATGGTGAGTGTTGCGGCTGCCGCTTCGCTTTCGAGATCAGAGGCCGGATTCTGACATGGCAATTACCTTGGTCTGGCTTATCGCGGGAGCAAGCATTTCGCTGATGCTATTGCGCCCAAAGCGCAGTTCGGAAGCGCTCTGGGTCAGCATCGGCGCTGCTCTCTTGGTCCTGTTGCAGCTCATATCGCTGAAGCGGGCGGTTCTAGCTGTCCGTATGGGAGTGGATGTCTATCTTTTTCTGACTGGAATGATGCTGTTGGCCGAACTCGCGCGTCACGCTGGGGTCTTCGATTGGATCGCGGACATTGCTACGCAAATTGCAAGAGGGTCTTCGGCGCGTCTGTTCCTGCTTGTGTACGTTGTCGGTGTAGTGGTAACAGCTTTTCTCTCGAATGACGCAACTGCCGTTGTTCTTACGCCTGCAGTCCTGGCGGCTGTGCGTCGCGCGGAAGTCAATCCGCGCCCCCATTTGCTGGCATGCGCTTTCATCGCTAACGCTGCCAGCTTCGTCTTTCCCATTTCCAATCCAGCAAACCTCGTCGTCTACGGATCGCATCTCCCAGCCCTTTTCGATTGGCTGCGCACCTTTTGGCTGGCTTCCTTGATTTCCATTGCCAGCACCTTCGCTTGTCTTCGATGGTTGGCGCGAGGCTCGTTGAAGTCTCCGGTCCCGAATCATCGGGTCAGAATCCCTCTCACGCGCGAAGGCCGACTTGCGCTGGCCGGATTGCTGCTCGGAGCTGCGATCCTGTTAACTGCATCCGCAAAGGGATTCCCGCTGGGCCTGCCGACTTGCCTCGCCGCCATACTTGCACTTTCTCTCATCTCGCTGCAAAATCGACACGCCCTGGTCGAGGTAGCGAAAGGCGTATCGTGGAGCGTGCTTCCACTCGTAGCGGGCCTCTTCGTGATTGTCGAGGCGCTCAATGGGGCGGGATTGCTTGAGGCCGCCAGGCTCGGACTTGCGCGCCTTTCCCTGGCACCAGCGTGGCTCGCCAGATTTGGTTCAGGATTGTCTGTTTCCTTGCTGTCGAATCTGATGAACAACCTTCCCGTTGGCCTCGCCAGTGGTGCCGCTCTGCAACAAAACGGAGCAGAGGGACCACTGGCGCATGCTGTCCTGTTGGGAGTCGACCTGGGCCCCAATCTGTCGGTTACAGGTTCCCTGGCTACGATTCTTTGGTTGATAGCACTAAGGCGCGAACATATCGAAATTACAGCCTGGCAGTTCTTGAAAGTGGGAGTGATTGTGATGCCCGTTACCCTCCTGCTTGCAATCCTGGGCTGCCAACACTGAGACGCCAGCATGAGCAGCCTTGACGAATTGCCGATGGTGGACTCCGCTAACCAGGCAGCGAAGCTAAAGTACCGGCTGTTCCGGGAAGGTCGGGTGTGGATATTTTGTCTGATCGCCTTGCTGGTTCCGCAGAAAGCTGCTTGGGGCCAGGGACCTGGTGGCGGGCCGCCTCCTCATCCACCCGGACCCGCACGACCCGCACCACCTCGGTTGGATAGAAACGCAGTTACCGACCACATAGAACGCGTTCGAGCGAGATTAGGTGAACTGAGAGCGCCGGACAGAGACGGTCAGGCATTGCTTGATGAATCGGGCCAATACCTTGACCGGGCAAACGAGTCCTTACGTCGAAACGACATCTTTCTCGCTGATCGGTTTGTGGCTGCTTCTGATGCGTTCGTGCACGCTGCCGAACACTCACAGGGGATCGAAGACGGTCCGCGTCCTTCTCGCCCTATTCCGCGGCCCCAAGACATTGCGGAGCATCTGCAACATGTGTATTTCCACCTGCAACAGGCGGACTACTTTGCGGGAACAAGCACAGACGGGAGGGCGAAGCGACTCCCGGAACTGGCTCGTAGATTCTACGAACGGGCGCTTCGGGCTTACGATAATAACGACTGGCCGGGAGCGGACGATTCTGCGAAAGCAGCCGATGACACGATCCGCGGCTTGGAGAATCTAGCTCAAGCGGCGACTCCGCTGCCGCCACCTCCGAGGTAAGAGGCGAACCGAATGAGTGGTCTATTTCGACGCCGCTTCGCATTGCAGTTGCTGTTGATCCTCCTGGCTGCGGTCTCGGTCGCCGCCCTGAGCGTACTACTCATAATGGACAGTCTTCGAAATGCTGAGCAGTCCGTGGTCGCTGATATGGGACGGCAGCTAAGCGAGGCTCTCTCGGAATTGGCACAACAATACTCTGAACGAACAGCTTCGGATTCAAGCTGGCCTGCGCTTCCGCCGGCCACGCAGAACCTTTCTCTGCGAGCTGTTTCCCAGGCAGTTTTGCATTCCTATCCGGGAGTTGAAGGCGGGTACTACGTTGGAACGCAGTTCCTCGGATACTCTTTTCCAACCCATGACAACCCTGCCGCCAAAACAGATGTTCCAGAGGCGGAGCGCGGGGTAATTCAAGAAGTGGTGGACCGTGCGTTGACGAATGGGAAGGGAGAACAACTCCTGCACGGCGGCAACGAGGTGGTGCTAATTCAAGCGATCGCTTTGCCGCAACAAGGAGTAGTAGCTTGGGCCATGCAGCGCCGCTCACGCGAACCAACCAGCCGTGGCCGAAGCGCACTACTTGTGGCGCTTGTCATCGCTGCACTGTTGAGCGTGGCCGGGACGTTGCAAATGGGTATAGCGCTGCGTCGGGGAGTGAAGCAGATTCAGGATGGCCTGGCGACACTCGAAAAAGATTTTGGGTATTTTTTGCACGAAGGGAGCGACGAGCTTGGAGAGATTAGTCGGTCGGTCAACCGCATGGCGAGTGTGCGACGAAGGCTGGAGGAGGAACTCCGGCGCGAGGACCGGCTACGAGCCATCGGGCGGACCGTGGCAGGAATCGCGCATGAGATCCGAAACCCCCTCAACGGCATTCGTCTTTCCATGCAACTGCTGGCAAAAAGATTGCAGCGCGGTTCTGTTCAGCCCGAGGACGTGGGGCCAGTTGTCGCCGAAGTGGACAGGATGGATGCCCTCCTGAACGACCTGCTCGCGTTCAGGGAAAGAAAGCAGGTCGAGCTTGTCGAACAGAATCTTCTACCTGTGATCGAGAAGTGTGTGCATTTGGTTCAGCCACATGAGGGGATAAAAAAGATTCCTGTCCAAGTCGCACCTGAAGATGCGGAATTGCGAGCCCGCATCGATTCCCAACGATTGACGCAGGCTCTCATGAACCTTCTGTTGAACGCCGTGGAAGCGACTGGAAAGCACGGCGATGTAGAAGTGACCGTACACGCAGAAAATGGGACTATAACGATTGAAGTGCGCGATTCGGGTCCAGGCCTGAGTGAGGAACAGCAAAAGCATCTCTTCGAAGCGTTCTACACGACAAAGCCTGACGGGACAGGGCTGGGACTTGCCGTTTCACGAGAATACGTGGAAGAGATGGGAGGAAAGTTGACGTACAAGAACAGCTCGCCAGGTGCTACGTTCGTCGTTGAATTACCGGTGGTGACGAATGCGTAAGGAGAGAATTCTGGTCGCCGAAGACGATCGCACTGCACGCGTATCGCTCGTGGGCTTGCTTGAGGCGGAGGGCTTTGAGGTTCTGTCAGCGGAAACCGGCACTCAGGCACATTCTCTGCTTACGAGCGAAGAACCGGACGTGGCTCTTTTGGACATACGAATGCCTGGCTTGGATGGGTTGACGGTCTTGCGAAGCGCCCGTGCGGATGGCCTGGAAACCCCATTGATCGTGATGACCGCACACGGCGACAGCAACACCGCCATTGAAGCGATGAAATCGGGTGCATTTGATTACGTCCTGAAACCGCTCGATTTTCACCAGCTCTTGCCGCAGATCCAAAGGGCTATCGAGCATCCGCGTTTGGCGAGGGAGCTCAGCTCTCTCCGTACCCAAGTCGCTGCTGATGGAGTTGCCGCGATGATGGTGGGGCGCAGTCCGGCGATGCAGCACGTGTACAAACTGATCGGTCAGGTTGCGGACTCTGATGCTACGGTCCTGATTCGAGGTGAATCGGGTACGGGAAAAGAGCTTGTCGTCAACGCGATTCATTTCAACAGCCGGCGAAGCAAGGGTCCTTTGGTTAAGGTGAACAGTGCCTCTATCCCCGAGACTCTGCTGGAATCGGAGTTATTCGGCCACGAGAAAGGCGCTTTTACCAACGCTGCCTTTCGGCGCATTGGACGGTTTGAAGAGGCGAACGGTGGGACGCTGTTCTTGGACGAGATTGGTGAGTTGGCTTCGGCACTCCAATCGAAGCTTCTTCGAGCAATCCAAGAACGGGCGATTGAGCGGTTGGGAAGCAATGCCCCCATTCCTGTGGACATTCGGCTGATTGCTGCAACTGCACGGAATTTAGAGCAAGCCATCGAGGAAGGAGAGTTTCGAGAGGACCTCTACTACCGTCTGAATGTCGTCACGATTCAACTGCCGCCACTACGTGAGCGACGCCAGGATATTCCGGCTCTCGTTCAGCATTTCTTGAATCGGAGCGGAAGGAAGGGTTCTATCACTCCCCAAGCGCTGGCTACACTTGATGAATACCACTGGCCCGGCAATGTTCGCGAACTCGAAAACACAATTGAGCGCGCGCTTGTGTTGGCACGCGAAGGCATCGTGACCAAAACCGAAATCCAGTTGCGCGCTCCATCGGAGAGAATGAACCTTCATTGGACAAACCTAGTGCCCCTTGAGATCGGCTGGCAAGCCAGTCTCTCAGAGCTGGAAAAATCCCTTATCGAACGCGCTCTGCGACAGGCGCAAGGGAACAAGAGCAGGGCGGCGGAACTTCTCGGTATTCACCGACGGCTTCTCTACGAAAAGATGCGCGAATACGGCGTCGAGTAGCGCCTCGCGGATCAGACATATTGCAGTGCATACGAAACTCCTGTGCTTGACGAGATCGCCGATGCCTTCGCTGCGCAAGGCAAGGATGTCGAAGTCATGCTCAAGGAAAAGCGTCTCACCGTGATAACCCCGAAGGGTTTCAAGCTCAAAGCTCACCTGGTGGAAGCAAAGCAGTGCTAGCTGCGCAGAGTGGCCCGCACCTCGTAGTTGAATCGTCGCGACAAATCTTGATACCATCAAAATTGTTGGGAGGGCTAAAGGAAGGACGCGACACAAGTCAGACAATAGACTGTGGGAACGGCGAAAATAGCCCAGCAAGAGCGGCAGCGGCTAACTGCGAGAGCAAAAGAACAAAGTGTAAGAAAAATGTAAAAGAGATTTGCTTTTTCTGCCGATTGTGCCGTTTTCGCGTATCTCAGAATCAATAACTTACGTGGAATGAATGCGGGACTGGAGTTCAAATCCACCCCCCGCAACCAAACAACTTCTTGCTACACAGCGGCTTGGGAGTCGAGATCTCCTGAGCCGCTTTCTTTCTTGGGCAAGTTAAGGCGAACTTGGGCAAAGAATTCTCCAAGTTGCTCTGCCACCTTTCTGTGGTCGTCCCCAATCACGTGCGTGTAGCCCATGGTTGTTCGTGGGTCGGCGTGACCCAACCGATCCTGTCGCACCTTCATCGGTGCGTGCAGGTGATCGAGCAAACTTGCGTTTCCGTGCCGGAACGCATGTGCTGCTCCATCGAGTCCAAGCTTCTTCAAGATCGGCTTCAACTGTCTCTTGATGAAGTTGTCCGGGTGTAGGCGACGACCTTCCTTGCTTAGGAAAAGCGGCTCTTCGGGATTTCTTCCCTCGACGTAGAACCGAAGGCGTTCTGTAAGCTGCGGCGAGAGAGCGAAGAATCGCTTCTTGCCGTTCTTCGGACGCTTCAGTTTGCTTTTCCATCTGCTTCGCTGAACCGTGATTGCCTGCTCGTTCAAGTTGACATCTCCGACGTTCAGGCCGCAGATTTCTCCGCGTCTGATGCCCGTCTCGGCCACCAGCCAGAAGATGGTCTTGCATGGCTCGTTGGCCGCATCGATGATCTGCTTGACGTGCTCGACCGTGAAGCTTGGTTGCTCCTCACGGTTCCAAGCCGGCAACACCAGATCCTGGCAGACGTCGTGAGTGACGTAACCCCACGCTTTTGCCGATGCCCAAACAAGACGCAGCGTAGCGACGCGATTACGGATCGTTTTTTCGCTCCGCTTATCTTTGCCGGGCTTCGACCACAAGGTGATCACGTCCTGCACGACCTCTGTGGAGATGTCTCGTAACCGCATTCCCCCGAGGTTCGCGACCCAAGCTTTGACCTCGCTCTTCTCGCTGTCCTGGGTGCTTCCCTCGTGGTGAATCATGACCTTGCTCTTCCACTTCTCTGCAAAGTCCTCGAAGCTCGCACTTGGCTTTGCTTTGTAAATGGGGCTGTTGATCGCCGCCAGCCGACGATCGAGTTCGCGTTGTGCGAGGCGCTTGGTCGGAAAATCGGACTTATCGCCCAAGACCTCCGAACGATGGATGCGGATGATACTCCCGTCCGGCTGTAGTTCGTCTTCGAGCCAGCGGCCGTACCACTTCTTTACCCTTGTGCCCCGCAGGATCAGCGATCCCTGCTGGTATCGCTTTCGAGCCACGGAACCTCCGTTCCGTTGACCCGACGACTCTCGCGGGCATTGTACTTTGTTTTCGTGGATGACCGCCTGAACCCCCGCAATCAATCTGGGAGCCGGCGGTGAGCACACCTGTCCGTTCACCGCCAATAGTGCCGAGGCGGTGAGGACGACCCACGCGGACGCGGGTGTTTGACCGTATATGTGTAGATTCTCTTCCAAGGACTTCGCCCTTCAAGCCTGTAATCGGTTCTCATGGCGTTCGCGTCACGTCAGCCTTGTAAGGAGGTCAAACCGGCAGAACGCAAGAGCACCCACTATTCAATACTGGGTTCAAGAAAATCGGGGCAAAACCCAATCGCGGAATAGGCGTCCGGCGCCTACGTCACTGAGATGTTCATCGACTACTTCCCAGAGAAGGCGACCAAGGGCTGACCCGCCAATCCTGCGGCAGCGGAGGCGGCTGGGCTCGGGGGTATCCCCTCGGGGCGCCGATTCCGAGGGGGTTGGTCCGCTGGGAGGAGGTTCGGGTCGGAGTCGGGCGTTTTAAAGGTGCTGGAGCCTTTTGGGACAAGCTGGAAGGAAGGTGTCGGCGACCGCAGACCTAACTTCCGCCGAATTTGAGGGCAATCCTGCGGCAGGGTGGCGTGCCCGACGATCACTATTGAAAACCCAAATGGGAGTGCCGGCGGCGGATGGAAACTGGTTGCGAAGGAGCCAAAGTTCGCGTGAACTTTGGGATCGGCTGGCGGAGTTTCCAGGATGCTAAGATCTCTGCGTTGTGACATCGATCCCCGCCACCATGCGCGCCGTGCAGCTTCGAGCCTATGACGGCAACCAGGAGAGTATCGCCGTTGTTGAGTTACCTGTACCTCGCCCCGGACCGGGACAAGTACTAATCCGTGTCGCCGCTTCGCCAATCAATCCATCGGACCTGATGTTCATTCGAGGTCTTTATGGCTTCAAGAAACCTCTTCCCGCTATTCCCGGGTTTGAAGGCAGCGGCACGGTCGTCGAAGCCGGGAGCGGAATAATGCCGCGGTTCCTCAAGGGACGGCGTGTGGCCTGTGCCGCCGCAGACCCGAACATCGCCGGCGGCATGTGGGCTGAATACCTCGTCACCTCCGCGCAATTGTGCGTGCCGCTGAGCAAGCAGGTGGACATGGAACAAGGTGCGACGATGCTGGTCAACCCGCTCACGGCATGGGCCCTGATGGAAGAGGCCCGACTCGGGCAGCATCGGGCAGTCGTTCAGACGGCCGCAGCGAGCGCGCTCGGACGCATGGTGGTGCGGCTCGGGCAAAGGTTTTCTGTTCCTACCATCAACGTTGTGCGCCGCGCTGAGCAGGTGGAACTCCTACGCAACATGGGCGCCGAGCACGTACTGAATAGTAGTGATCCCGGATTCGATGCCAGCCTTGGAGATCTCTGCCACAGGCTCGGGGCCAGCATCGGCTTCGACGCAGTGGCTGGGGAAATGTCTGCACGCGTGCTACGTGGGCAGCCCCGCGGGAGTCGTCTGCTCGTCTATGGCGCACTGTCGCTGGAGGCGAGCCAGATCGACCCGGCATCGCTGATCTTCGAGGGAAAACGTGTGGAAGGCTTCTGGCTCACCGCATGGCTGCGCCAAAGAAACATGCTTAGCCAACTCCGGGTTACACGCCACGTCCAGCAAATGCTTGCCGGTGACCTGAAGACCGAGATTCAGGCTCGGCTTCCGCTTAAAGAGATCGCGCGCGGCTTGGAACAGTACGCGGTGAACATGACGGGCGGAAAGATTCTACTTCTACCTTCTTAAGGACGGGATGCGGTTTAGATTCGGGAAGATTGCCCACCGATCCCGTTCACGTGCCCGTTGCGGCGGCTCCATGAGCCCGAGACGTGACCGTCCTATCGGAATACGCGGTTAGTCGTCGATGAGCTAGAACGGGTTAACCTCGGGAAAATGAATCTTCAGCTTATAGCAAATGAAGAGAACCAGGATCGCGCCCAGTGTGGAAAAAATGAGGCCGGCGGGATGATATCGTTCGTTTGTCGGGCGCGAAAACATGTGGGTAACGGCGCCGCCGATGATCGATCCGATGATGCCGAGCACGATCGTCCAGAAGATCGTTATATGCACGTGCATCACCGATTTCGCGATAACCCCCGAGATTAGCCCAATAAGAACATACCAGATTAAGTGAAACATGCTTTTTCCTCCAGCGTTTGCCTTCAGAACGTTGTCGAGTATAACCCCGGGTTTGGCAAGTAACCAGACTTTCCCATGGCATTGATCGGCTTTCCAAATTGAAACTCAAAAATTGGCCATCAAGGTAATAGGACTCCAGCCAAGAAGCCGCCATAGACCCAGTTGGCAACCAATCGGTTCAACATAAATTTCTTCTCTGATGGCGCTCTGAGATCGCATTACTCCTGTCTTGCCGGGCTGGGCTCAGCCGTTCACAACTACGGATCCCCGCTCGAAATCCATATCGATCTTCTCTCGTCCAGCCCGAATTGCGACCTCGATTCCGGAAAAACGGTCTCCCGTCGATTTCCAACATGCGTCCAGTCTTACCAAGTCCTAGCTGCCGCGGCGAGCCTATACTGGAGGGAGGAGAGGCCTCACATGAATTGTAGGCCCGCGACCGCGTCGAAGCGACGTTCCGCCTACACTCTCCCGGAAGCAGCGGAAAACATCTTTTCCCGCGAGTCGCTGCTCTACGACAGAGCGGACACTAAGATCCGGTGCAACGTTTGCGAACGCCGCTGCCTGTTGCCGCCGGGCGGATTTGGTTGGTGTCGGGCCCGGCAGCATCGCGATGGAAAGTTGCTGACGCTGATCTACGGCGCGGTTTCCTCTCTGGCGGCGAATCCCATCGAGAAGAAGCCTTTCTACCACTTTCATCCCGGCAGCTTTGCGCTGACTGTAGGCAGTTGGTCATGCAACTTTGGCTGCCCATGGTGCCAGAACTGGGACATCAGCAAGGTGCGACCGCCCGCGAGAGGGCGTTACGTCTCTCCCGAGCACTTCGTGCAGTTGACCACGGAAGCTTCATGCCAGGGCACATCGATTTCCTTCAATGAGCCTACGCTCTCCCTGGAGTGGTCACTGGACGTCTTTCGCTTGTCTAGGTCCCGCGGCCTTTACAACACGTTTGTGACGAATGGCTACATGACGCCCGAGTCTCTGTCGCTGCTGATCGATGCTGGGTTGGACGCGATGAATGTGGACATCAAAGGCGATGCCGAGGTGGGAAGGAAGTACTGCAAGACCATCGATGTTGAAAAGGTCTGGAGTGTATGCCAACTGGCACGCTCGCGCGATGTGCACATCGAAGTTACGACGTTGATTATTCCTGGCGTGAATGATTCTGAGGCAACGCTTCGTAGTATCGCCGGGCGAATCGCCACCGATCTAGGGCCAAACGTGCCGTGGCATATTACCCGCTACTGTCCGGCCTATAAGTTCAGTGCGCCTGCAACGCCAGTGCGCACTCTGGAGCGCGCCTGGGAGATCGGTGAGGAAGCAGGCCTCCAGTTTGTTTATATGGGCAACGCGCAGGGTGATCCGCACGATAGCACCTACTGTCCCGCGTGCGGCAGCGTGCTGATCCGTCGGCACGGCTTCGACATCCTGCAGAACAACTTCAGGTCCGGATGCTGTCCGCACTGCAGCTGTTCGATTGCCGGCGTGTGGGCTGGTGTATGAGCCGCTCTGCAGGGTTGTACTCGCCAGCCAAACACATCATGCTGACTGGTAGACCGGGAACGGTTGGCTCCGTCCCCGCCGATCCATCTTGACCTTGTGCCAGTCCTCATGCACAGCCTGGACGGTCGCCCGGTTTGTTCGCAAAATGGTTCTGACAAGCATGAAAATGGAAATGGAACTCGAAGTAATTTGCTATTCCGGACGGAAGGCAGACGAGAGGCCTGTTCGTTTTCGACTCGACAGATGTGACTACACGGTCGAGGAAGTCCTAGACCAGTGGTATGGCCCAGACGATGCGTTTTATAAGGTCCGCGCCCAGGATGGCAACGTCTATGTGTTGCGGCGGCAAATGTCGGACGGATCTTGGCATTTGGTGGCATTCCGGCAATCGACATAGCGGCGGAGAACGGAGACATGTTTGGATCTCTATTCGATAGCGGCTGCGGGAGTTCTGGTTCTGCACCTCCTCTTCATCCTTTGGGTTGCATTCGGATCTCTCGCAACCCGGAATCGGCCGCTGCTGCGCTGGGTTCACATTGCCTCATTGATCTATGGCATCTTACTCGAAATCCTGGACTGGTCTTGCCCGCTGACCCCGGTGGAGAATTGGCTCCGCGGCCGCGCCGGGATTCCCACGTATCAGGGCGGATTTCTGCTGCACTACTTGGACGCGCTCGTCTATCCGGATGTATCTCCATCGTTCCTGGTCCTCTGCGCGGTTGCCGTTTGTCTGTTCAATCTTGGAGTCTACGCAGTGCGCTTCCGGCGCCGAAGCGTTGCAAGCTGGTAAATCAGGACGGGAGACGAACTTCCGCCAAGAATTACGAATAGGATCTGCCATTCTCACTCCGAACGACAGTTGCGATCGCGCTGTAGTTAACGCTGCGAGCTGCTCCTCAGACTGGCGAGGAGCCCCGAATACCGCCTCTGCGGACGGTCGTTGTGGACTGCGATGCCCAGCGCCTTCTTCTGCCCGATCAGGACGAGCAGCCGCTTGCCCCGCGTGATGCCCGTGTAGATCAGGTTTCGTTGCAGGAGCATGTACTGCTGCGTGGCGATTGGGATCACGACTGCCGGAAACTCCGATCCCTGCGACTTGTGGATCGTGATCGCGTAAGCCAGCGAAATCTCGTCCAGTTCTCCGAAGTCGTACTTCACCAATCGGTCGTCGAATCGCACTGCGACCTGCTGCTCGACGGCATCGATCCGCTCGATGATCCCGACATCGCCGTTGAACACGTCCTTGTCGTAGTCGTTCTCCGTCTGGATGACCTTGTCGCCTGTCTGGAATCGCCATCCGAACCGCTCAACGGCAGGCTGACCGGGTCGGGCTGGGTTCAATACCTTCTGTAAGGCTGTGTTCAGTTCGCGCACGCCGAGCGATCCTCGGTTCATCGGGCAAAGAACCTGCACGTCGCGGATTGGGTCTAGACGAAACCGTTCTGGAATCCTCTCTTGCACGAGCTTGACCAGCGTCACCGCGATCTTTTCCGGGTCATCTCGCTCGACGAAATGGAAGTCGGAACTCGGGTCGGCTCCGCGTATATCGAGCATCTGCCCCCGGCGGATGCGGTGCGCGTTGGTGATGATGTGGCTGTCCGCGGCCTGCCTGAACACTTCGGTGAGGCGAACGACTGGCACGACGCCGCTTTCGATCAAGTCCTGAAGCACCGTGCCCGGCCCAACGGACGGAAGCTGGTCTACGTCTCCGACCAGAACCAGCCCGGCACGGTTCGGAAGAGCCCGCACCAGCGAGTGCATCAGCGGTACGTCCACCATCGAGGTTTCGTCCACAACCAGAAGGCCGCAGGCGATTGTGTTCGATTCGGTTCTGCTGAACCGCCCTGTTGCGGGATCGATTTCCAGCAGGCGGTGGATCGTCTTGGCTTCCAAGCCCGTGGTCTCAGTGAGTCTCTTCGCCGCCCGTCCGGTAGGGGCGCACAGCAGGCATTTCACACCCTTCGCACGCAGGATCATCAGGATCGAGTTCACCAGCGTGGTTTTTCCGACGCCGGGTCCCCCGGTTATGACCACGACCCGATTGCCGAGAACCGTCTTCAGCGCCTCGCGCTGGCTGGGAGCGAGCGTCTTGCCCGTCCGCCGCTCGCACCACGCGATCGCCTTCTCGAAATCGATCGGGGGATAGATCAGCTCCGCCTCCGCGAGGCTCTTGATCCTTGCCGCGATGCCTTCTTCCGCTTTCCGGAGATGCGGCAAGAAGATCAGGGCATCGCCGTCGATCTCCTCCAGCAACAGGGAGCCACTCGTGAGCATCTGCGACAACGCCTGCTCGACTGTCCCTTCCGGCACTTCGAGCAGCTTCACTGCCGCGAGCTTGAGTTTCTCCAGAGGCAGGGCACAGTGTCCGTCCGAAGTCGCTTCCAGCAGGACGTGGTCGATGCCTGCCTTTGCCCGGTTGAGAGAGTCTCGCGGAATCCCGACCTTCTGTGCGATCTGGTCGGCGGTCGCGAAGCCGATCCCGTAGATGTCCTTCGCCAGCATGTACGGATTGCTCCGCACCTTCTCGATCGCCTGCTCGCCATACGTCTTGAAGATTCGCACCGCCCGGCTGGTGCTCACGCCGTGGCTGTGCAGGAACAGCATAATCTCGCGGACTTGTTTCGCCTCCTGCCACGCATGCGCGATTCGCTCCCGGCGCTTGGGACCGATGCCATCGACCGTTTGCAGTTCGGCGGCTCGGTTTTCGATCACGGCTAAAACCTCGGCTCCGAATCGTCCGACCAGCTTCCTGGCGAGAATAGGACCGATGCCCTTGACCAAGCCGCTGCCGAGGTATCGCTCGATCCCCTCAGCCGTCGTCGGCGGCACGGTCTTCATGGTCGTCGCCTTGAATTGCAGCCCGTGCTCCTTGTCCCTGACCCACCAGCCCTCCGCGCTCAGCCATTCCCCGGCGGTCACCGAAGGCAGCGATCCTATGACCGTCGTTTCATCCCGCTGCCCGCGTGCTTTAACTCGCAGGACGCAGAAGCCGCTTTCGTCGTTGTGGAAAGTGACGCGTTCGATCAGGCCGGAAATCTCCTCAGTCGCCGGTCTGCGCTCTGGGATTGCGGCGTTCATGGCTTGGGGGATCATTCTCCCATGGACGGGTCTGCTTCGGGTGACTCCATTAGCAGAGCGATTCTCGGGAATTTGGCTGCCGTGGCCCAACTCCAAAAGGAAGGCAAGGTTCGTCACATTGGCGTATCGAATTTCAACGTGACCCAGATGAAGAGGGTCGAGAAGATCGCGCCCATCACCTCGCTGCAGCCGAACTACAACATCGTGACCCGCGACATCGAAAAGGACGTTCTGCCATTTTGCCGTGAGCGGCAGATCGGCGTCATCGTGTACTCCCCGATGAAGTCCGGACTGCTGACCGGCAAAATGACACGCGAGCGCATCGCGTCGCTGCCGCCAGACGACTTTCGCCCGAGAACCGCCAGCTTTAAGGAACCGCTGCTGGGTCGCAACCTCGGGTTGGTGGAAGTGCTACGTGGGATCGGCGAGCGTTATGGCCGCACACCTGGCGAGGTCGCGATTGCCTGGACGCTGCGTGATCCAGTCGTCACCGGAGGGATTGTGGGTATGCGTTCTGCCGAGCAGGCAAATCAGATCGTGCGCTCGGCGGAATTCCGTCTGAGTTCCGATGAGATTCTCGAGATCGAGGACTATCTCAAGGCGAACCCGGTTGCTGCATGAGTACTGAAAGTTGGCATCGAAGAAGCTAGCCATGAACGTGTTTGGGGCATTCGTATTTCTTGGAGGTTCCTTGCTGGGGACACAGCACAGCTCTGCGCAAGCCACCTCCACTTCTCCACTGACCGCAGTGGATAACGTGGACCTCCGTCGCTACGCCGGCAAGTGGTACGAGATTGCTCGTTATCCGAACCGCTTCCAGCGTAACTGTCAATCCGACACGACCGCTATCTACACGCTACGGAATGACGGGAAGGTGCAAGTCGTGAATGCATGCCGCGAAAAGAGTGGGGACAAGAGAACCGCGCGAGGCACGGCCAAGGTAGTGGACAAAAAGACCAATGCCAAGCTGAAAGTGACATTCTTCTGGCCGTTCTACGGCGACTACTGGGTCATTGGCTTGAGCCCAGACTACCAGTACGCGATTGTGGGTGAACCTAGCCGGAAGTACCTGTGGATCTTGAGCCGCGCACCCATCATGGAGGAAACCACGTATCAGGAAGTTCTGAGGCTGGTTGAGACGCTGGGGTACCACCCCGGAAAGCTGCAAAGGACGAACCAATCCGCGCAAGCAAACGTTCCGTCGCCTTAGTAGATGGCTTTGATTGTTACGGTCGTCCCCCGGCCAAGAAAACCACAACGTTATAGTATGGGGTGGCAGGCCCGCAGCCAGTGGAGGATCCGATGGGTGAGATGATTCAGTTCAAGCGACCGGACGGAAAGACCTGCCCTGGCTATCTGGCACCTCCCAAAGCAGGATCGAGCGCGCCCGGCTTTGTCGTGATCCAAGAATGGTGGGGGCTCAACGATCAGATCAAGAAGACTGCTGATCGGCTGGCCGAAGCTGGTTACCGTGCGCTCGTGCCGGACTTCTACCGGGGCAAGGTCACCACGGTCGCCGACGAAGCAAACCACCTGATGACGAACCTCAACTTCCCCGATGCCGCCGGTCAAGACATCCGCGGCGCCGTGCAGTACCTAAGACAATCATCGAAGAAGGTGGCCGTGGGCGGGTTCTGCATGGGCGGCGCGCTGACCATTTTGGCGGCGGTGCAGGTACCGGAGATGGACGCCGGCGCCTGCTTCTATGGCATTCCGCCCCTCGACGCCGCCGATTTGAAGAAAATCAAAATTCCCCTCATTTGCCATTTCGCGAAAAAGGACGACTGGTGCACACCCGCCAAGGTGAATGACCTCGAGACCGCGCTCAAGCAATCGAAATCACAGTTCGAACTCTATCGCTACGACGCGCACCACGCCTTCATGAACGAAGCCCGCCCCGAGGTGTACGACCCGGCATGCGCCAAGACAGCGTGGGAGCGAACGCTCAAGTTTCTGAAGAAGGCACTTACGTAACTGGTCGCGAGCCTCGCTTGCCAAAACTGGAGCATGTCCGCGGGGAAATGGTAGAACACAGCCTTTTCAGGGCTGTGGTCGCCCGAGCCTAAGTAGTTGCAATCCTCATCTTTACGTCGTTCGTACCCGATTTTGACCGAAGTTACCAACAATCAGACCCACGCGGATTCCGGAGATCGCCAGATTCTGATCGCAAACGGGAGCTTAGTTGTGAAGGAGACGAACATCGCAGGAATCTTCGGATCGACTGGATCAAGCGGCTAGTCCTCGCCTTGAACTAGCACTAGTATCTCATCGCGGATAATTTCAACCCCCCACGCGAGAGCGTGGTGTAGGGCGTCGGTGGATTTCAGAACAGGGCCAAGATCGGGTCCTTGCAGTGCAATGTGCGCGGTGTCACCAGTGTGGTTAATCACGCATTTCCAACCTCGAACAGGGTTCGTAGACGAGATTCTCGATCGCCGGGATTCGCCGGGCCCTTCCGCGACCTGCCATCACAGCCGACCTCACCGTTTGGCGACGACCTCCATTGGCGATTCATCGGGCACAGAGTTCAATCGGCTCAGGGCCGCGACCGGCCGCGCGAACGGCATTGGGCTGTCCTTGCTGTAGGCGCGCAGCAAGTGATAGGTGATGAGCAATTGCGTGAGGGCCAGCGGATCGCTATGCCGCACTTCGCTGCCGTCGTTGTAATCGCCGAACTGATCGGCGCGCAATGGCCGCAGATCGGGAAGATGCTTCCAGATCGCCTGCTCCAATTTCGCAGCGTGCTCGCGGCTCACGCTGCCGTCCACTTCAAGAAACTCCACCGGACGTCCACAGTCGCGCCCGAGTTCTAGGCGAATGCCCGCAGCCTGGCCGTTTTTATGGTTCACCAGATACGTGAGGTCAGGATGAGGAATGGTTGGGCGCAACACCAGATGCACGTTCAGATGCCCATCCGCTTGATCCGATCCCACGCCACTTTCCGGATAGAAGCGTACGACAATGTCAGCGAATTCGCGCTGGGGGCGGATGAAGTCCCGCGAATCCGGCTCGCGCCTTTCCATTTCCCTCAACACTTGCTCGGGCACATAACCGCGCTTGGCCGTGTCCCGCTTGATCTTCCAAATGCGCCTCATGTCTTCGGGAGGATCGAGAAACACTTTGACGTCATAGAATTGCCGCATCGCGGCCGTGTGAAATCCCAGCAGCCCTTCCACAATCACGAACTCGCGCGGTTCCACGTACTCGGGGCGCACCAGCGAGCCGGTGCTGTGGTCATAGACCGGTTTAAGCATGGGTTGCCCATAGTGCGCGCGCTCCAAGTGCAGCTCCAAAATATCGAGAAAGTTGCAGTCGGGATGCAGGGGAGTGATGTTCAGACGCGCTCGCTCGACGCGGTCGTACTTGTGATAGTCGTCGGCGCATACGTGGGTCACACGCTCCGGGCCAAGCAGCCGGGTCAATCCCCGGGTGATCGTTGTTTTGCCGGCAGCGCTGTCGCCTACGATCCCCAGCAAGATTGGTCTTCTTCTCATCACTCCTCCTTGCTCTTGCCCCGCACCGGTTGCGTGCCGCTGGCAGTGCCCGCTTCGGCTTCTCCGTCCAGCCCGCCTTCAAAGACCCGGCTTCGACGCACGTCCAAGGCGGCAATGCGAGCCAGTTGTTCCTTGCTAATGCAGCCGCCCTCATTCACCAGTCGGCTGGCTTGACGCAGTTTCATTCGGTCGATGGCATTGCGCACGCTGCGAGCATTGGCAAATTGAGGTTGCCTGGTCCGCAACTCGAGGTATTCCACAAATGCCTGTCGGGCCTCGTTGTCAAAACTGTAGCTCTGCTCGCGGAGCATCAATTCGGCGATCGTCGTCAGTTCCGCCAACGTGTAATCGGGAAAGCTGATGTGGTGCGCCACACGAGAACGAAACCCGGGATTGTACTGAAAGAAGGTGGCCATTCGATCTTGATAACCGGCTAGGATTACCACCAAATCTTCGCGCTGGTTCTCCATAGCCTGCAGCAACATCTCAACGGCTTCCTGACCGTAGTCGCGCTCGTTTTCGGGCCGGTAGAGGTAATAGGCCTCGTCGATAAACAGCACACCTCCCATTGCCTTCTTCAGTATCTCCTTCGTCTTGGGAGCCGTGTGGCCCACGTACTGACCCACAAGATCGTCCCGCGTAGCGACTACCAGATGGCCGCGGCGCAGGTAGCCGAGGTGGTGCAATATCTTCGCCATGCGCATCGCGACCGCGGTTTTGCCCGTGCCGGGATGTCCGGTAAAAGACATGTGCAGCGTGGGGCGCTCGCTGGACAGGCCAACCTTTTCGCGCAAACGAGTTACTAGCAGCAGCGATGCCAGGCGTCGGATGTAAGCCTTGACCGGTTGCAGGCCAACCAGTTCGCGATCGAGGTCTTCCAGAATTTCGTCGAGATTGGAATTCCGATGCGCTGCGCCAATATCTACGGTGCTCTCCTGCGGTTCTTCCATTGCTGCCGAATCGATCACGGAATCTGTATCCAGTTTGTGCATGGCATTGCTCGCGCCTAGTTCGCTGACTTGCTTCTCGATCGAATGGTGTACTGGATGCGGCGATCCTGCGCCTCGGTGCGCTCTAAACAAAACCCGGGTTCATCCTCGGGCCGTTGGACAATGAAACTCAACATCGTCGTTTGTCGGCCCCTCGTGCGGTCATAGCCATTCAGTTTGATGTAGTGCATCGGGAAGGCCTTCCGGCATTCGTCGAGGCGCTCCATCGCGTCGTTCAGGTCTTGCAAGTCAAACATCGGAAGGCCCCACATTTCCCAATAGGAGTTCCGCGGGTGCGGATCGTCCGTGTGCTCAATCGAGAACGCCCAGCCATTATCGAAGCAGTACCGCACCTGAGCTTTGACTTGGTCCTCCGTAAAGTCAGGCAAATAAGAAAAAGTTCCTTGTGTGATGCGCATCATCCTCCTCCATTCACAAACGCCGCTCGTTGCTGCTCGGTAAGCGGGCTGGACTCATCCAACCGTGACGGTGCCGACCATATCCGGCACGTCCGTGGACTCAAAGTCGTAAGTGACGTCCTTCCAGATATCCAGCGCCTTGCGCAGTTCCGGCGACCAGCGTGCAGCCTTGTTCAGAATCTCCGGGCCTTCGCTCAGAAAGTCGCGGCCTTCGTTGCGAGCCTGGATCATCGCTTCTACGGCCACGCGATTGGCGGTCGCGCCTTGAGCGATCCCGTCAGGATGGCCAATCGTCCCTCCGCCGAACTGCAGCACCACATCTTCTCCAAGAAAGTGCAGCAACTGATGCATCTGTCCCGCGTGGATGCCGCCGGAAGCAACCGGCATCACCGCCGGTAACGAGGCCCAGTCCTGCTCGAAATACAGCCCTTGCGATAGGTCGGCATCGATCTTGTTCGCGCGCAACGTGCTGTAGTAGCCGCGGATCGCATTGGGATCACCTTCCAGCTTTCCGACCACGGTGCCGGCATGAATGTGGTCCACTCCGGCGAGGCGCATCCATTTGGCGATCACGCGGAAGTTGACGCCGTGCGTCTTCTGCCGCGTGTAAGTCCCGTGACCGGCGCGGTGCAGGTGCAGAATTATGCCGTTGCGGCGCGCCCACTTCGCCATCGATTGAATCGCGGTATAGCCGATCGTCAAATCGATCATCACAATCACTGTGCCTAGATCCTTGGCGAGGTCAGCGCGTTCGTACATCTCTTCCATGGTTCCGGCAGTCACATTCAAATAATGTCCTTTGATCTCGCCGGTCGCAGCCGTGGCCCGGTTCACCGCTTCCATACAAAACAGAAAGCGGTCACGCCAGCGCATAAAAGGCTGGCTGTTGATGTTCTCGTCGTCCTTAGTGAAGTCGAGTCCGCCGCGCAGCGCCTCGTAGACTACGCGTCCATAGTTGCGGGCAGAAAGGCCCAGCTTGGGTTTCACGGTGGCGCCCAGCAGCGGACGCCCGAATTTATTCAGGTACTCGCGTTCCATCACGATGCCGTGAGCCGGACCCTGAAACGTTTTCGCATAGTGCGGAGGAATCCGCATATCTTCCAGGCGCAGAGATTTGAGCGCCTTGAAGCCAAACACGTTGCCGATAATCGACGAAGTTAGGTTGGCAATTGATCCTTCTTCGAAAAGATCAATATCGTAAGCGATGTAGGCGATGTACTGATCCGTGCCAGGGACGGGATCGACATGATAGCACTTCGCCTGATAATGCTCGTAGGGCGTCAGGCGATCGGTCCAGACTACTGTCCAGGTTGCAGTCGAGGACTCGCCGGCCACTGCTGCCGCCGCTTCGATGGGATCCACGCCCGCTTGCGGCACCAGACGGAACGCGCACAAAATGTCGGTGGCCTTCGGTTCGTAATCGGCGTCGTAGTAGCCCATTTCCGCGTACGGCGTGATGCCTGCGGCCCAACGGCTTTTCTTTTTTCCCGAATTGTTATTACCAGCCATTTCTGTCTCCCTCAACAAACCACTAATTCCCCCGCTCGTCTGGCAGGGTGCCTTCTCTATCAGTCGACGAATCTCGCACGTCTGCGGCGTCTCACGGTTGAGAAGCTAACGACCCTGAGCAATAGCCCTTTCCGCCGATCTAACGAGATGCAATGACTCCCCTGGGGGCCACCATGAGCTGGCGCCGATAGCGCACGAGGTATCACTTTTCCTTCTTTGCTGATATGCAGCGTCATCGCTGCTGAGCAGCTACGGCAGAGCCAGTAATATTCCGGCGTTATGGGATTGTCCAATCCCAGAGGTGAGTCATTCTCCAGTCGAAAGAGCATCCCCTCTCCCAGATAACGAAAGGAGGCGGAACACGAAGGGTTGGTGCATCTGGCGATCATAACGGCACCCCACTACTACTTCTTCTGGGCGCCTCGAAGCGCCTCGTTACCTACAACACGGCTCGGCAACGACTCTCGCACCTCGGGGAGCATTCGTGTAGGAGGCTTCTTCCCCCATGCTGGCGTGGCGAAAAATTGTCTCGACTGCAGACCAATTCCGGTCGGTCCACTCGGAGCGATCAGAACTGTGTGCCCTTTGCTTTCGCCACCCTGAGGACGCGGCAGAGGACCTACCTGATCTCGAAGACCAAAGTCGGCATCGGTGGGGTGAAGACACCAGTGCATATCGGCCCCAACCCTTCATCGCGATCCGGTACTAATCTCCCGACGGTAGCAGTTCGTCGTCCCAGCAATTACCTATCAACGACGGATAGTACAGAGCCGCCGCAGAGGTAGTAATACCGTGGCTGTGTCCCGACTCCACGATTGTGTCGTCGGTGTTGTTGGTGTGCCGGTCGGAAGTCGAATTCGTCATCTATTTATCCCCCACTCAAGAAGTTGCGGTCCGGAGTTTGCCTCAAGATGCAGTTGACCCCAGATTGCGTGTCCAGGCAAACCGGGCTGTCCGACCGGGCCTACTGGTCCGAAATGACCTAGTGCGCACGACCGCGGCATACTCATCCTGAAGAAGCGAAAACTGTTTCGAGGCACCAACACTCGCTGCTAGCACACTCTCCTGTCGTTTGAACCGTCCGACCGATGAGAGACGCGGTTTGAACGGTGCCAGTTCCCGGCCCCCCCCGGCTGCTTGTGGCATGTTTGTGGATGTATGGTCGCTAGCCTTGATCGGAAACGCCTCGGGCACGACTGTTGAAGAAAGCGAGAAAGTTGATCCGAGGCGTTTTCGATGAGGAGACTAGGAGGAAGCCGCTGGCGTTTGCGGCGGACGCGGTGCGCTATGGGATTTGAATGCCAGTGGGCTGCCAAGTCGAGAGTTGGGCAAGCGCCCGCGAACAGGAAAGGCTGGGTCGTGATCTGTGATAGCGTCGCAGGTACCTGCAAGAGTGTGCGCGGAAACCTGCGCGGGAACCGGTCGCCATGGGGTAAACACACGTCTGCGTCGGCGTGCCGGAGCACATCCCCGGGCCGCCAGTGGTGGACACGCTACGAAGAATCGAAGTAAGCGCATGAGGATAACTCCGCAGCCGTAAATCTCTGAACGACGATCATGACCGCGCCGCAACGTGGGCAATGCCAGAGGGAAGAAGCCGCGGCCGAAGCCTTGTCAGTTCCAACTTCGGCAAGCCGAGAAGAACTGCAGGATAGCAGTTGTCGGGACAGTGCCAGGCGGGAAGCGCGAAAGCGATTGGCGAGGAATCCGAAGTGACGGATGCGAACGAAGCCTTTGGTGAGCACGTGCAGAAAGAAGCGCCGTAAGAACTCGGTGGCGCCCAGAGTCATCTTGCCCTGCTTACCACCGTGGCGTAATCCTTCCAGCGAAAGGCGACGCGCTCCTGGTCGAAATCCAATAAGCGATGATTGGAGATGGCCACGCGATGGGTGTAGCGGCCGAGATAGCGCAGCACCTGCATGGGGCCACCGAAGGCTTGCTTGGCATAGACAACCCAGTCATGTCGATGCAGGCGGCGGATGAGTTTTGCGAACTGCCGCGGATCGGCGAGAGCGGCTGCGGGACCGGCGCAGCAAAGTTGGTTGCGACCGTGCAGCCGTTTCAGACCGGCGAGGAACTTGCCGCGAAAGACGCGGCTGAGGACCTTTACGGGTAAGAAGAAAGGATAGCGGGGGTTGCGAAATCGCCATCTTCTCTCATTTACTTGGCCGATCCGAGATCGGAAGGGTCAGCTTTGATCCGGCAGAAAGGTGTATCATTTGGGCTCGGATTTGATGGAACGATCTCTGCCTTCCTTTCTTCAACGACGTAAACCGCAGGTAGCATAATGTCCCCCGAGCCCAGCACTGGTGAATCCCGAAGAAGCACGCGGGTTGGCTTGAAGGTTCGGATCGACGTCAAGGGTCTTGCTGAACCTTTGACCTGTGAAGGCGAGACCATCGTAGTCAACCGTCATGGAGCACTGATCTCGACTACCGTCCAGTTGCGCGTGGGAATGCGAGTCGAGATTTATGTCATTCTGACGGATAAACGTGGTCGCAGTTAGCGGCTGTACAACAAGAGCGCACCAGGCGGTAGCAGGCCACTTTCATGGGCTCGCGCAGGGCAGCCCCGCCGGATGTAATCAGATATCGGAGTTCCTTCGTGACATTCTTAATTTCCGCAGATTGCTAACCGCAATTCTCGGGTGTAAGCTGCCGAATGTTGGACAGTTTCGTGAAAAATCCTTACATCGTTCTGAGCCAAAAAGAGCAGGATGTCGCTCGAGTCCGGAAGGAAATCCAGGCACTACTCACCGTGATTCCACTGCTTGCAGATAGCGCACCCTCTTGGGAGGAACTCCAGACACATTTATTGAGTTCCTGTCCGGACATTGAACATTCCGTCAAGGACGACATGGCTGCGCTTGAACTGTATTATCCATTCGTCAGGAATTTGCAAAACATTCGCTCGGCCTGCGACCAAGCTGTCGACCTTCGAGCTTCGCGCGCCTGAGCCCGGCGCGAACCCGCTCGATGATGAGATTGCGTTCCAATTCCGCAACGGCCGAAACGATTATGACGACTGCCCTGCCGAGGCGATAGAGTCGTACGCGGTCGCTTATCGGGTAGCACATGATTTCTATCTGGTCGTAGTGCTTGGCGGCGAACGCCGCGATCATGTCTGCTTGTTCCGTGGTGGCCAGAAACTCAAGCGGGATCATCCGCTCTTTATGAAGGCGACCTTCGTTTATCCATTTCCCCGCGGACCAGGGATTCTCAGTTGAACCACCGCTCACATTCAGCACGCGGTCTGAGAACTTCTTATGGTGTCGATCTAGGAACACAAATCCGTCGTTGTCAGCAACCGGGAGAAAGATCCTCCAGAGAAGGCGATCTTCGAGCGTGATGGAAAATAGATCCTGCCCGATTCGAAGAAATCGGCCAGCGCGCCGTCTCTCGATTTTTCTGTGACGTCTAGGCATTGTCCTTTTCGCTGCTGATCTCTTCCTGATCCACCGAGATTGGTGAGCCTATTTCCCACGGGTATTGCGTTCTCCAGGGGCCAGCCCAGTTGCCCACCTTCTTACCTTCCACCGGCTTCTTAGCCGTTTCCAATTCTTCCGGCGTGGCGAGGTTGCGTACGTTCAAGAATCCCTGTTCGCGAAGCTTTCCCTCAAACCCAGCACCGCCACCGAAGATCTCGCCCAGGGCGAGGTCATTGAGTAGGATCATTCCGACCTCGTCGTCGTGCTCCGCGTACCAAGCAGTGATCACCATCGTGTCGTCGCCCACCCGAACAGCCATGCCAGGTAGCCGGTGTTCCTCGCACAGGTTGTTAGGCCCTGAAATGGGTGCGCCGCACTTCGGCACCGCGCATGTCGTATTACCTTCGATCGCCATCAGTTGCCTCCTTCTTCTTCATTCCTTAAGCGGGCCACGGGACCGTCAGGCGTCTCTTCGATCTCGACGCCGGCCGCGAGCCCCCACAGGCCGTTGCGGTATTCGAGGATGCCCTGGCGCTCAAGCTCGAGGAGATCCTTCGCCATCTGAAGCTTTTCGGCCTCGGTTAAGAATTTGGAACCCTGTACGTAGTACTTGTTCTCATTAAAGTTCATGTGAATTGCGTCCCCTTTGTCTGTCTCTACTTCTTGATTACTGCGTTGCATCGGCGCCGCCATTGCCAGCAGCACCGGCCGCAACTCCGGCAGCACCGACCTTGGTGATTCTCGTCTCCTTTCACCTTCTTGGATGCAGGCCTTGCAGGAGTGATGCGCTGCGATATACTCTAGTAGAAAATCGGGCACAAACTATCTAGTGGACAGTGCTCGCGTGAGGCTGGCGAAATGAAGGGCACAAAAACTCTAGTCAAGAATGCAAAGTTAACCGACCGGCAGCTGAAGGACTTCTTTCTTGAAGTTGTGAACACCGCCGACCGCTTGGTTGACGGCAGCGATGATTACTTAGCACAGAAATATCGACGGTTCTTTCCAACGCGGGATCGGGACGTTCAACTGATGGCCCGGCTGTTTTGGCAATCGAGGGATGCGAATGATCCTTTTCTGCTCAAAGAAATGGGAGAAATTCTATGTCGGGCCGTTATAGGTGAACTTCGTGACAGGCTACGCGCCGTGTGGTTGGCCGGATACGAAGAGGTAGCCGAATGGCGCCTCTTCATCCTGCAACTGCATATTCATCGGGTGACTAACGCTGAAGACCAGAAGAAGAGGTATCTTCATCCACCCTCTCCTGACACACTGCTTGAACTAGCCATTGACTGGGTTCGAAGAAACATTTGGATGTTGCGTGTATGTCGCAATCCCGAATGCCCAAGGCCGTTTTTTGTCGCTAGGGTTGCGCAAGAACGGATCTGCTCAGATGCGTGCATCGCCATCGTGCAGAAGGCTCATAAGCGTCGATGGTGGACCGAGAAAAAGGCTTCACACCTTCACAAGCGAGAGAATCGGCAGAGGCCGGTAGTACAAGAAGCAGCGGACCCTTCAATGGAGACCGATCGTGCGAATGCGGCCACTACAGCAGGAACACGGACCTATCCTGAGTTGGAAACACGGCCTGGAGCAAAGATTTTGCGATCACAATCGCGTATTCAGGGTGGGGAGTCCGAACGCACGTTGAAGCGTTTTCTGCAAAACGTGGTGAACGCGCCAGAAAATCGCGTCGCCCACCTCATCTCGGCTTATGCCAAGTTCTTTCCAGCCATGAGCAGAACAGAGCAACTAGTCGCGCGGAAGGCATTTCATGACCCATTCCTAACCCCGGAAGACTTGAGAACTGTTAGAGAGAGGGAAAGGCGGGAGGAACTTGAGCAGCTACAAAAAGGCTTGGAGAGCATTTGGAATGCTGACAACCACTACACGGCTCGGTGGAGACTGTTTACCTTGCAGTCGGAGCTGCAAGGCCGCACACACCTTTTCCGTAGCGAGGAGTTGAATCCTCCCCCGACAGATCAACCCATACATCAGGCGCTCGCATTTCTCCGGAAAAACTTGCATCTGTTGAGGACGTGCAGCAATGCATCCTGTCAAACCTTCCGGTTTTTTATCGCAAGCAAGCCGGGGCAAAAATACTGCTCAACTTCTTGCACGACAGCCGTCCAAAAGGAATTCAAAACACGTTGGTGGAAAGAAAAAGGAAGCCAATGGCGAAAGTCGAGGCGCGCAAAACAGAAGACTTCGCGCAAGGCCGGACGACAACGGCTCTAATCGACACTTCGTCCCTTCGTCCCGCTCTTGTCGAGCCTCAGTGTCTTTGCCGGCGTAGAACTGCCTGCCATGTCCCCTGTACCGAAATCCTTCGATCGGCTTCGCTAAAGGGCCGCTGGAAAGGAACAACTTAACGGCCGTCAAATCACATGCTGACGGCGTACCGAAATCTACAGTCTTTGAACCATGCTCTTATGCTAAGAAAACGGGTTGACTATGAATCAGTCGCGATGCCCAGTTTTCCTGGGCTTTCTTGCACATCTGCGTGCCAGTTGTGTGCCATAGCTAGAATTCATTTGGCCTGCGAGCGCGTCTGTTGCACCATTTCCACCAAGACTTTGCGAGTCTCCGTCGCATCGCGCACCTCGTGCGAGAAGGCGATGCGGGCGCCACGCATGCCATCCGGCGTCTTCAGGCGAATATGAAAACCGAGGCGATCGACTGCTGTCATCATTGCTTCCGTTGACTCAATGCGAGCAAATGTCCGGGCAAGAAAGACGAGCGCATCCTTGTGGTCGGCGTTCATGTGTTGAATGATTCCGGCCATTGAGTCTGCCAAAGGGTCGGGTTGGCTGCGGTCATAATCGGATGCTGATACCCAGCCCATCACCCCGAAGCCGCCCACGTAATAGACATCAATCACATTCATGCGGTAGAACGAAAAGTCTTCAAAGTCTACCCAATACTTGCTGTTGGCATGACGCTCCAGGTAGAGCTTTCGAGCCTCGGCCAACTCAGTGTTCGGTAACGGCAGAACATTTCCTACTAGCGTGACCCTCGATGCGCCGAGCGGTTCGCCCTCGGTGTCTTCCTGGGTAACAAGCAAGCTGGCGCGGGGGTCGGCCTGCAAGTTCTGCGTGTGCATGGCCATTGTGCTGATAAGGAAGATGGGACGGCCGTGTTCGTCCAGCCCGTAGGGCATCACCGAACCGAACGGGAAACCCGGCTGTTTTCGCGACAGGGTCGATAGGCTAGCCATGCGGCCCAAATACATCAATGTGCGCGCACGCTCCGCGAACGTGGGCTCGGGGACCGGAGGCTGGTCGCTCGCTGGCCCAGGCCCGGCATGTCTTCTGCTGGACGAGGTTATCATTTGTGGCCGCAGCTCCTGTCGGCTGCTCGAGTCGGCATTCCGCTGGGCCGAGGCCCTTCGTGCCAGGTTTGGCTTTGCGAGGCCGCCGCCGGGCCGGTGCACGCTTGACCATAGCAGAGAACTCTACTCCAGTTTCCGCATCAACGTCCTCAATCTCCAACCACCGTCACCAGGACCGTGCGTTGGCGCCCGCGAACATCGCATTCGAGATGGAAGATCTGTTGCCAGGTGCCGAGAACCAGCTTCCCATCCGCGATCGGCACGGTCAGTGACGGCCCGAGCAATGTTGCCTGCAGGTGGGAATGGCCGTTGCCATCATGCCAGGTTTGTTCGTGGCCGTAGTTACGGCTGGGCGGAATCAGCTTATCCAGAATGGCCGGCATGTCTCCCTGCAACCCGGGCTCGAACTCAATCGTACCGACCGCCGCTGTGCTGCCGATGTTGAAGACATTGGCAATTCCAGTTTTGATACCCGAGGAGTTCACGACGGCGGCCACTTGCTCGGTGATGTCTTTCATGTCCCCGTGACCCTTAGTATTCAGGAAAATCTGGTTTTGAAAGCTCATGTGTGCTTACCTTACTGGTATCGAGGTATCTTCATTCGAAGAGAGCTGGTTGCGCCCTCATTTTTTGGGTGATCTTCGGCGCTGGCGCCCATTGCCCACCCGCTCAGGTTCCGCGGAACGGCTTAATTGCGCTGCAACTGTTCGTTGACCGCCAACCAGATTTGGCGAGGAGTTGTGTCCACCGCTTGCTGTCACGCATCTCGCCTTTCCCCGAACCTCCTGTGCGTGCTCGAAATTACTGAGGCGTGTCAACGCTTCTCCGAGGCCGCCAATCCTGCCGCATTGAGGATTACCTCTACGGCCCGATCGATACCCGCGTCCGAATTGATCATCAAATGGTAAAGGTGCCGGTTGGTCCAATCGCAGTGGTAGTAGGTGCGAATGTATGCTGCGCGGATGCGGTCGAATTCGTCGAGAGACGCTTCGCACTCAGTGTGCGTTGGATAGCGATTTTGGATCCGCTTGAGTTTCTCCTGCCTTGAGCCGTACACGAAGACATGGAAAGCATCCTCACGTTCCTGCAGGACGCACTGTGCTCCGCGACCCACAATCACGCACTGCCCCAATTTGGCAGCCTCACGGATTACGATTGCGCTGAGTTCGGCCAGGTAGTCCGGATCGACGACGTCGGGAGCAGGACCGGACCAGGGATAAGTGTTGCCTAGCCAGAATGCCTTGAGCAGTTTTGCAATGAAAGAGCTTGGGTGCTCATCCATCTGTGACACCTCGGAAGGCTGCACATGAGCGCGGTGGGAAAGTTCGAGGATCAGTTCGCGATCCAGAAGCTTCCAGCCAACGCGAGCGGCGAGCTCCTGCCCTATGGCGGCGCCCCCACTGCCATATTCGCGCGCAACCGTGATCCCCCTAACTGTTTTCATGTTATGAGCACCATCATCTCAATTACTGTACCGGGGTGTGTCGCGTGGTCTGATTCGTTATGTTGATGACTTGCGTGATCAGTTCTCCTCCGTTAGCCAGCTTCAGAAACATCTTTGTTTTCACCAACCTCACTGAGATGGGCTGATCGATTGCCAACCCGCTGGGTGGTGCCATGGATTTTTCTTCTGTCACGTATTCGCCGGTGTAGACCGCGCCTTCTAATTGAACCGAGATTTGAACAACATATTCGGTCTGCCACTCGGTCGCCTGGACCGCCACAATCCTCCCGCGTTGGTAGTGACTTGGCAGTTCTTGAGTTGCTCCTTGGCTGGAAGATTTCTCCTGGATGCTGGCCAGTGCTGCGCAAAAATTGATTCGAAGGAAGACCACCACGAGAAAGGAAAGAACCCACCATTTCGGGAATTTCATAACCACCTCCGGGCGCTTGTGCGATGCGCAAGCTCCTGACCGGGGTCTTTGACCACCATTATTCTCAAGCGCTGGATGTGCATCTGCAGTGACCGAGGTCACTACGCCGCGTGGCAGTTGCCTGGCATACCGGCAGGCGCAATGCTTTGAGCGCTCTGCAACCTTCGCCAGTCAGACGGATCTGAGTTTCGCCAATACAAATCTGGCGCAAGCCACGCTCCTGTACCTTGAACGCGATGAACAACCGCAAAGCCCGCCCTTTCAGCGACGGGCGGTGGAGCTAAAACGCGTCGATTCGCTCCCCGACCCCACCAGTGATTTTTGGGACATCCCACTTTCGGGCCAAAACGAGTGATCTTGCGCACAGAAAGCGGAAGTCGTTTGGCAGAACATTGAAAGTACAGCATTGCGTCCTCTTTCCGGAACGGCTCAACTGGAGGCAACCTTGCCGTTGTCCTCTTCAAGAAGGCACGGTCGGAACCGATCCGGTGGCGCTCGATTCTTATGTGGCGAAGGCCTTATGGAATTGGGACGTTTATTCTCTGACATATTTGAAAATGGCGTCCCGGCAAGTTTTGGGAACCTGCGAATTCGGGAAGACCCGCACGCGCGGAAGACTCGGTGCGTGAGAAAGCAAGGTGGAACGTTATGAACTCCCGACTATTAAACTTCGCGCCTCTGCGAATTAAACGGGTAACCCTGCTAATCTTCGCATGGCTGTTACTCTCCACAGGACTCCTGGGTGCACAGGCCACTTTTTCAGCTGGTCCTCCTCTTCTGCACCAGGTCCAAACGATCTATGTGGCTCCGTCTTCAGATAATCTTCTGCTCCTGCTCAAAGCTCGTCTCGAGAAATGGGCGGCAGTCGGGATCGCTTCAAGGCCTGAAGAAGCTGACGCGATTCTCACATGTCAAACTGAAAGCAGAATAGTGCCTGCCAAGGTGGTTGTACGGCTAACGATGGCAGAAGTCACACTGGTGGACCGTCGGACTCAGAAACCTATCTGGAGGACCACAAAATCCTCACCCTTTGATGCGAACAGATTGGCGGATGACATTATGGAGCAGCTCAAGCAGGACTGGAGAAAATCAGCCAGCCTGTATTGAGGGTGTTCCCGGCAGCACATCGGAGCACATGAAGCGCCAGACAAGAACGTGGAGAGCTTTATGAATGTCTATGAAATTACCTTGCACGGCGTCGACAGCATCTACCTGCTTGCGCCCACAAAATACCGCGCTCTGGAACTGGCAGGAGATTACCTGGCCGATGCCGGCCGGCCTGACGCGATGGAATCAGGTAAATTCGTGGCACGTCAGCTTGACCTGTCCGAAGAGCAGATACTTCGCCCCGAGAGATGTCGGGCTTGTCCCCTGAATGAATAGACCAAGCTCGAAGACGGCCGTGGTGGTGCTTCTCTACGGGATACTTGTTTGCCTCGCAGCACAGCCGGTCGAAGCTGCAGAACTGAAAAAGGAAACCGCTGCTGCGTTTGAGCACTATGTTGGCGCGTCCGAAAAACGGATCAAGTCAGAACTCCACAACGGGCCTTTCCTCTTCATTGACGAGTTGCCAGAGACGCGTCGGGTGGAAGCCTACTCACTGCTTCGCCAGGGAAAAGTTCTGGTTAAACAGGTGAATGCGAAGGAAGAAGGGCATCCCATCGAAGTCCCACACGGACTGATCCACGACTGGATCGGCGTGGAATTCATCCCGAACGCGTCGCTGTCGCAAACCCTTGCGGTCATCCAGGACTACGACAATCACCGGAACATCTACAAGCCCGAGGTGCGTGATTCCAAGCTGCTTCAGCGTGATGGCAACAATTTCAAAGTGTTTCTCCAGTTCTACAAGAAATCGCTGGTCACGGTCGTCATCAATGGCGACTTTGACATCAACTACGAAGACTTCGGATCGAACCGTGCAGTGAGCCGTTCCTATTCCACGCGGCTCGTGGAGGTGGAAAACGCCGGCCAGACAGACGAGCGTGAGATGCCTGTAGATGATGCGCACGGCTATCTCTGGCGCCTTTGCAGCTACTGGCGGTTCGAAGAACAAGATGGGGGCGTCTACGTGCAGCTCGAATCGATCGGGCTGAGCCGCTCAGTGCCCGCCATTTTCGCCTGGCTGGTAAACCCCCTGCTGCGAGGCATCCCGCGTGGAACCCTTTCGAGCCTGCTCAGCGCTACACGTGCTGCCGTCGTCAAATCGGGCGCACAAGCGAATCCTGTCTTTTCAGCGAGCGTCAAGCATGTCTAAAGTGCGACTCAAGCACACACCACAGCAGGGTAGTTGATCGAAACCAAGGAACAGTTCTTAAAAGAAACTTGAGTCGGGATGGTTAGCCCGGTAACCCCGCGAGATCAGGCTTAGAAAACTCCTCGTTCCTAACACCATGAGTGGAAATCAATGAAGTCCGATCTTTGCGGGGCTTACACTGGAGCGATTCCGGGCAGGTTTTCTAACACCGCTGCCCTAGCGGTGTTGGTGGAGCACCTCTCTATTCGGTCGGGCCGATCATCATGAGATCAAGCCGTCGCGACTCGCCTTCGGGGCGGTGGCAGAAGGGCAGTCCCACTCCCGAGTGGTCAGCAAACAGGAAACGCTGTGTCGATAACAATCCGGTTGCTGGCCACACTTCTCGAGGATCCGTGGCGGCAGTGGTGCCGAAACCACCCCAAGCTCCTCGCACGACCGGCAAGCCCGTTTCTCTCGTTTCGTGACCAGCACGAAATACTTCGCCGGCTCCACGTCCAATTGGGAACTCTCCTCGTAGCCGATCACCACCGTTTCTTTTCCGCAGTGTTTGCATACGCGCTGATCGAATGCGCAAGGCAGAACCCGCTCCACGCGAGGAAGATTCGCAGGCAACTCCTGGCGGTCCGGATACTTGACGGATTTATTGGTCGAGCGATGCGCTGGCGCGTGCTCGCTCTCTACCTGCTCGATTACTTCACTGACGACGGGCGCAAGCTCAAACAATTGCATTTGCGCCTGCGAAAGTTTTTCTCCGCCCGCTCCATATTTCTCGATCCGCATCAGCCGCAGCCGCTCTTCCAGCAACCGAATCTTTAGCTCTGCGTACTGTAGCTTGCTCTTCAGTTGTGCGATGAGTTCCAAATCGGCCGGCGCAGAAGGAATGGGAGCTACACTCACAATGGGTTAATGATTTACCAGAGTCGATCGAAACGATCAAACAACCAAGCAACTTATGCGGCAGCGTGTCCTTCTGGTAGAGCCTTCCGGTACCACCGCTTGTGCTTGGTTTTGGACAGATCGATCCCACCTAACAATAGAGATAGCTCTTCGTGACTCAGTACGACCTTGCCCTGCGCATCGCCGGATTGCGGCCAGGTGAAGCGTACGAAGCCAAAGGGATCCGCCGGGAGGAAAAGGAAGCCGATGAACAAGACGGCTAAAAAGAAGCTGGCTAAGAAGAAGCTGGCTAAGAAGAGGGGAACTCCGAAGAAGAAATTGGCGAAGAAGAAGCCCGCGTTGAAAAAGGCGGCGGTGAAAACGACGAAGGCCCTCGGCAAGAAGACAACGGGTGCGAAGACGCCGGCTGCACTCAGGACCCGGGTTCGGGGAAAAAACCAGAGCGTGGACACGGAGGCATTTGCACTCGAAGGACAGACAGCGAGTGGTGGACAATCGGGAGATTTACAGGGATTGTCCAACATCGAAGGAGCGGATTCGGAGAGTGTGGCCGAGTTGATCGAGGAAGGAAACGCGTTCGAGGCCGACGTAGTGACGGGCGTAGAACACGCTGGTGATACTGATGAGAAGGAGATTCGCACGCATGAGGTACCGGCGGATGATGTTCCCGAGGAATATCTGGATAAAAATAGAGAGTGAGAGGCTCTCTCCGCGCCGGTAAGATTCGTATCCTTCCATAATCCTGACCAGCGAGGCCGCGGCCTCGTTCATCCGGAAAACACTCTCTAACATTCTAAATGCAGTTGCCCTGCAAAACAGTGCCTCGCACTCTGAATGCGATGTTGTCAGCGATAGTCCACGCCAGAGGGTGTGGTTTGGGGAAATGGCTCACTGTTCAACATATCTCGTAACGAGTTGTCTACTACGCATAATTAAAGATACGACGAGGCTTTCAAACTGAGACACTCCCCCCGGTTGACGTAGCTTGACAACGTTGGAGCACAAGCCTAGCATTGTAAGTGAGCAAGCTCCTTCTTCTTACTCTTTCAGGTTCCCTGAACTAAGTCAGCCCATCTGAAGTTTTTCCTCTTAGCTTCTCCCTCGAAGGAGGAACTACCTTATGACACTATTGACCCGTTGGGATCCTCTCCGTGATTTAGCCACCATGCAAAACCGCATAAACCGTTTCGTCCGTGAGGCGTATAGCCCGGAAGGCCCAGAAGAGGCTTTGACGACCACCAACTTCGCACCGCCGGTGGACATCTATGAAGACGAGCACAACATTACCCTGAAGATGGAAGTCCCGGGCATCGACGAAAAAGAGATTGATGTCCGCGTCGAGAACACCACTCTTACCGTTCATGGCGAGCGCAAGATCGAGAAGGAAGAGAAAGAGGAGAACTTCCGTCGCGTCGAGCGGCAGTACGGAAGCTTCACCCGCTCGTTCACGCTTCCCAGTTCGGTAGATACGGGGCAAGTGAGCGCCAACTATGACAAGGGTGTGCTGAAGATTAGCCTCGCCAAGAAGGCCGAAGCCAAGCCCAAGCAGATCAAGGTGAATGTTGGCAGCGAGAAGTTGCTCGAAGCCAAGGTTCACGGCAAGGCCGCGTAAGACTACTGGCTTAGTGGATAAGATGGGAGGCGGCTTATCTCGCCTCCCGTTGTCGACCGGATATGAATGAAAGGAGTCTGCAAGTATGGCTACAAAATTTACACCACTCCACGACCGCATTCTGGTGCGGCGAGTAGAAGAAGTTGGCACAACTCGAGGCGGAATCGTCATCCCGGATTCTGCCAAAGATAAACCACAGGAGGGCGAAGTCATCTCGGTGGGGAGGGGCAAGACCAATGACGAAGGCAAGCTATTTCCTCTCGCAGTAAGAGAAGGTGACCGCATTTTGTTCGGCAAATACTCCGGTACCGAGATCAAGATTGACGGAGAAGACTTTCTCATCATGAAAGAGGAGGAAGTCCTCGGCGTCATCTCCGGTGCGGCCAAGAAAGAGACCGTAGGAGCAAGGAAGTAGGTTCGGATGTTCGTTTGTCCTGATCATTGCAATCGAGTTCCGCGATTGCGATTGGTGACGAACTCAGATTCCCCAACGGTTAAGAGCGTCCCGCTCGGGATGACAATTAATCTCAAAGTTAGGAGAAAAGAATTATGGCAAAGCAAATCGTACACGGAGAAGAGTCGCGGCAGGCGATCCTCCGCGGCGTCAACCTTCTGGCGGACGTCGTGAAGGTGACCCTCGGTCCCAAGGGCCGCAATGTTGTGATAGAGAAGAAATTCGGTTCGCCGACCATCACCAAGGACGGCGTCACCGTGGCCAAGGAAATCGAACTGCAGGACAGCCTCGAAAACATAGGCGCCCAGATGGTGCGTGAAGTCGCTTCCAAGACGTCCGACGTCGCTGGCGACGGCACCACCACCGCCACTGTTTTGGCTCAGGCCATCTACCGCGAAGGCGTCAAGACCGTCGCAGCCGGCGCCAATCCGATGGCCCTGAAACGCGGCATCGAGAAGGCCGTGACCACCATTTGCGGCAGCCTCGACAAGGAAGGCAACCGCATCAAGGGCGAACTCGACAAGTTCTCCAAGCCCGTCACTGGCGACATGATCGCCCAGGTCGGCACCATCAGCGCGAACAACGACGACACCATCGGCAAGATCATCGCCGAGGCCATGAAGAAAGTCGGCAAGGACGGCGTCATCACCGTCGAAGAGTCGAAGACGCTCGAGACCCAGATGGAAGTCGTGGAAGGCATGCAGTTCGACCGTGGCTATCTCTCACCCTACTTCGTCACGGATCCTGAACGCATGGAAGTTGCCTTCGAGAACACCTACATTCTCATTCACGAAAAGAAGATCAGCTCCATGAAGGACATCCTCCCTCTGCTTGAGCAGATCTCCAAGAGTGGCAAGCCGCTACTTATCATCGCAGAGGACATCGATGGAGAGGCCCTGGCGACTCTTGTCGTCAACAAGCTGCGTGGTACGTTGCAGGTTGCTGCCGTAAAGGCGCCTGGATTCGGCGATCGCCGCAAGGCCATGTTGCAGGACATCGCAACGCTCACAGGCGGAAAGGCAATCACGGAAGATCTAGGCATCAAGCTCGAGAACGTGAAGATGGAGGATCTCGGACAGGCCAAGAAGGTCACCATTGACAAGGACAACACCACCATCATCGAAGGTAAAGGCAAGCACGCCGACGTCGAAGGCCGGGTGAAGGAGATTCGCGGCCAAATCGATAAGACCACCAGCGACTACGACCGCGAGAAGCTGCAGGAGCGGCTGGCGACACTGGTGGGTGGCGTGGCCATAATCAAAGTGGGGGCCGCAACCGAAACCGAAATGAAAGAGAAAAAGGCTCGTGTCGAGGACGCCATGCACGCAACCCGTGCGGCCGTCGAAGAAGGGATTGTCCCGGGCGGCGGTGTAGTCCTGGCCCGCTGCGTCTCCGCACTCGACAAGCTGAAGGTCGAGGGCGATGAGCAGATCGGCGTCAACATTGTGAAGCGTGCTCTTGTAGAGCCGCTGCGCCAGATCGCCGAGAACTCCGGCGAAGAAGGCGCCATCGTGCTGGGAAAGGTCAACGATTCGAAGGAGAATAACTTCGGCTACAACGCGCTGACCGGCGAGTACGAAGACCTGGTAAAGGCCGGTGTGCTCGATCCTACCAAGGTCGTGCGCACAGCCCTGACCAATGCCGGCTCGATTGCGGCGCTGATGTTGACTACCGAAGCCCTCGTGGCCGACATTACGGAAGAGAAGAAGGGCGCTGCCGCTGCCGGCGGCCATAGCGGAATGGGAGACATGTACTAGTGTAGTGCGTCACAAGTAACAACCTTTATCCATCCGCGAGCGTCTTATGATAGAGGAGACGCTTGCGGATGCGAATTGCCCCAGCCATTACGTTGAGTCCGGAGCAACGGACAGTGTTGGAATCCCAATCCCGCAGCCGATCCCTCCCGGTGCGAGTGGCGGAGCGGGCTCGCATTGTGTTGTTCGCGGCCTCCGGCCAGCAGGACAAGGAAATCGCTGTCCGCATGGCCATCACGCCGAAAAAAGTTTCGCGCTGGCGCAAGCGTTTCCTGGCGTTGGGCATGGCCGGGTTGGAGAAAGACGCGCCCCGGACCGGCCGCAAACGCAAAATCGGCGTTCGCCTTACGAAACGCGTCGTAACCCTGACCACGCGCCAGCAACCAGCCAACGCGACGCACTGGAGCACGCGCACCATGGCGGCAGCGGCAGGCATCAGCGAAGCCAGCGTGCGGCGCATCTGGCGTGCCCACGGATTGAAACCGCATCGCGTGGAAACTTTCAAGATCAGCAACGACCCGGCGTTCGCGGAGAAGCTGGAAGACATCGTCGGCCTGTACCTCAATCCGCCAGAGCACGCGCTGGTGCTGTGCGCCGACGAGAAGAGCCAGATTCAAGCTCTGGATCGCACTCAGCCCGGCTTGCCGTTGAAGCGCGGGCGCGGCGCCACCATGACGCACGACTACAAACGCAACGGCACGGCCACACTGTTTGCCGCGCTGAATACGGCCAACGGCGAGGTCTTCGGCCTGTGCCAAGAGCGCCATCGCCACCAGGAGTGGCTCAAGTTTCTCCGCCTGATCGACCAGACCATCCCCGCCGACCGGCAGCTGCACTTGATCTGCGATAACTACGCCACCCATAAACATCCCAAAGTGCAGCGCTGGCTGGTGCGGCATCCGCGCTTTCATCTCCACTTCACTCCCACCAGCGCGTCTTGGCTGAACATGGTGGAACGCTTCTTCCGCGACCTCACTCAAAATCGGCTCCGTCGCGGCGTCTTCCGCGACCTGGAAGAACTCATCCTGGCAATCGGCACTTACATCGATCGTCATAATGAAAGCCCGAAACCATTCATCTGGACCGCGCGAGCCACCGACATCCTGGAAAAAGTGAAACGCGCTCGACGTACCCTGAATAAACGTCAATCTGCATGACGCACTACACTAGGAACTAGGCATACGGTCAACTATTGGCGAAGAGCGGCCTGCCTGCGGTGGCGGTAAAGAGTGCTCAACAGAATGAGACACCAAATGGCAGTAAGAGAATCGAGCACTAGACGCCCGAGGCGATTGGCCGGCCTTACCGGAGGCAGATTAGGATCACATGCGTAAGCGGCTTATCCCTCCAACTCCGGAGACGGTTCGGCCTGAGGGCGAAGGCTGGCTAGACCTCGAGCGTGCAGCTGCGGTCGAGGTTACGTCGGAAGAGGAGAATTTCCCGGTCGAGTCTGCGTTGGTCTTGGAAGAAACCCGGGGCTGGCGTGCGGCTATCCCGGGAACTCAAACCATTCGGCTGGTCTTCGATCAGCCGCAAAGGCTGAGACACATATCACTTGTTTTTGAAGAAACCGAAACAACGCGCACGCAGGAGTTCGTTTTGAGATGGTCTCCGCGTGTCGGACACCCTTTCCGGGAAATTGTGCGCCAGCAGTGGAATTTCAGCCCACCTGAGACAACACGCGAGGTCGAGGAATACCATGTCGAGCTCTCGGAAGTCACCGTACTTGAGTCGATCATTACTCCTGACATCAGTGGCGGAATGGCTCGCGCCTCGGTCAAGAGTCTCCGCGTGTGTTGACTCGGTACAAGACGAACTCAGCTTCGATCTATAAATTCATAGCAAATGCCGCAAGTTTCAGACCGGTTCGTTCGTCATCTCGGAGACGCCCAATCTTTTCCCGAAGCACCGCTAGGTGATCCATGCAATCAGAATAGCTCATCTAGAACTCTAGAACGTCAATGGTCCGATTCCGTCCGCGAAGAAACAGCAAAGATGTCATTCATAGAAACTTGGATCCAAAGTTGGGTCCAACTAGAAGGCCATTTTTAGCCCAAAACAGGGGTTAAGTTGCGCTAGATCAACGAAAGTTTGAACGGCTCATAACCCAAACGTCGGTGGTTTGAGTTCAAAACGCATCGACGAGTCACTGTAAACTCGCGCAAATTTGGCCGGAAGGTGCAGCGGTGTGCCGCAGAATGTGCCATACGCTTCGAGCCGATATGCGCCAATGTGGGCTTTTTCGCTAATTCGACAAAGTGCTTCCGTGCGGGCCAGGTTGTGGCAAGTAGCTGATTTCATACGGTGATCGCTGCTGCTAGACCTGCTGAGGTGGGCCTCTCTCGTTTCCGGCGACGGCCGCTCGTGCTTCACTGGTTAAACTCTGCGTCACGTTCTTCAAGATTGGTCTTGTGTTTTTCGGCAGCGGGTTCGTCCTCGTGCCCGTTTTGCACCATACGCTCGTCAGGAAGCTAGGCTGGCTGAGCCCTCAGGAATTCATCGATGGCGTTGCGATCAGCAATCTCACACCGGGACCTATTTCCGTGCTGGCCACCTTTGCCGGTTATCGACTCAGAGGCATAGCAGGAGCGCTGGTCGCAACCGGCGCCCTTTACTTGCCAGCCGTGATATTGATGCTGGTGCTGTGCCATGAATACGAACGGTTGAAGGATCGGCGAGAGTTGCAGGCTTTCCTGACCGGTGTTAACCCGGCAGTGATTGGCCTGGTGTTGAGCACCGCCATGCTGCTGGCCTCCGGAACACTGCACTCTTGGCGAGCCTTCGTTTTTGCGGGTCTTGCTCTCCTAGTTCTGATTCGATGGAAAGTACATCCAGCGTTTGTGTTGGCTGTCGGCGCGGTAGCTGGAACCGCCGCGATTCTTCCATAATGCGTGCGATTCAGCGGTTCATTCGATTCTGCATAGACAGTAGAGGAACTGCTGGATCGTGCCAAACGGTGTGCGGTGCATTTCTTTGCAGCTATCGAGTAGCCGAAAACGCACGCCAAACTCCTGGTGCAACGACTCCGCATCGTACCGAACAACCTCCAGACCGCTGCACTTGGTTGGCCCCTCCGGCCCGAAAGTGCTGACGATCAAATTGCCTCCAGGCTTCACTGCGCGGGTAAAACTTGGCGGACGTAGGCAAGACGGTCGCTCGGCGAAGTAAGGAAATGAAAGACAGCGCGGTCGTGCCACACATCGTAAGCAGAGGGCTCCAGTTCGACTTGAGTGATGTTGGCGACGAGCCAATGGACACGCTCCGAGGCTTTCCCTAGGCGTTTCCGGTTCGCGTCGATGGCGGTTTGCGAAATATCGAGGACAGTAATGTTCCCGTATCCGCGGGCGAGAAGGTCATCGACCAGTGTGGATTCACCACCGCCGACGTCTATGACCGAAGCAGAGCGTCCAGAAGGCGCCTGCTCTACCAGCGCGAGCGAAGTCTCAAGGTGAGGACGGGACCAGCTGACTGCATCCGGGGCTTTCTCTGTGTAGATCTTCTTCCAGTGGGTCTGTGCGTCCATACCGATCAATGCCCCCGTGTGATGGACTCTTTCTTAATGATAGGCCCGTCATAGACACAGTGGCAGTGGGCGGAGGTACTTGCTGTAGCCGACACGAATCCGAGTATGCTTGGGAAGGCAGAATCCGCTCTTGAGGTGAACATCATGTCCGACACGATTTCCTTCAGACTCAATGACAAACCAGTCCGTCTGAATGTCGACGCTAACCGCGTGTTCCTCTGGATTCTGCGAACCGATTTGGGCTTGACCGGTGCCAAATTTGGCTGCGGCGAAGGGCATTGCGGCGCCTGCACTGTGCTGGTGGACAAAGTCGCGGTTCGTTCCTGCCTGTTGACGGCAAGAGATGTCCGCAACAAGGAAGTTGTCACCATCGAAGGCCTGGCTAAAGATGGGCAACTTCATCCGCTGCAGAAGGCGTTTGTGGAACACGACGCTGTGCAGTGCGGATTTTGCACTCCCGGCATAATTCTTTCCGCCTACAGCCTGCTGAACGCAACCCCCCATCCATCCAGAGAGCAAATCATGCAAGGCATGGATGAAATGTTGTGCCGGTGTGGCGCGCACACCCGAATTATCGATGCCGTCCAGACCGCCGCCGCTGAAATGAAGGGAGCCCGTTAAACATGAAAGCCGAAAACCACGAGGATTTTCTCGCGCAGGACTTTAAGGACAATATTGAACTTCTTCCGTCCCCCAGCAGGCGCGAATTTATCAAGCTTCTCGGTGGCGGCATCGTCATTGTGGTGCTGGGTGATTTCGGGGTCGCTCAGGACGCGAGCCGGGAGCGCGGAGCGCGTGGCAGCTTGCCTTCCGACTTCAACGCCTTTCTGAGAATCGGTGAAGACGGCCGAGTAACTTGTTTCACAGGCAAGATTGAGATGGGCCAGGGGACGATGACCTCATTGCCTCAGATGCTCGCCGAAGAGCTGGAAGTGCCTCTAGATTCCGTGGACATCGTCATGGGAGATACCGCGCTGTGTCCATGGGATGGCGGAACCTTTGGGTCATTGTCCACTCGTGGTTTTGGCCCCGCGCTTCGAGCCGCGGCTGCCGAAGCAAGAGAGGTGTTGTTGGAGCTGGCTGCTGAATCCCTCAAAGTTCCTCAGGCACAGTTGCTGGCCAAGGATGGAATGATAATTGACCGACAAAACAGGGAGCGCCGGATCGCTTACGGCCAGTTGACGAAAGGGCAAGAAATTGAAAGGCACCTCACAGCGAAGCCTGTCTTGAAAGTTCCATCCGAGTTTAAGGTGATTGGCAAAGAGCAAGTGCATCGGGATGCTCGGGAAAAGGTCACGGGCAAGGCCCAATTCGCCGGTGATATCCGCGTGCCTGGAATGCTTTATGCCAAGGTGCTGAAGCCGCCGGCCCATGGGGCGAAGTTGAAAACCGTGGACACTGAGCCGTGCAAACAAGTCGCCGGCATCCGGGTCGTTCGGGAAGGTGACCTAGTCGCGGTGTTGCATGAGTTGCCGGATATGGCGGAAGCCGCTCTGACGAAAATCAAAGCCGATTTCGAGCCTTCGCCTTCCGACCTCAGTGACAAGAATATTTTTGACCACATGCTCAAGGTGTCTTCGGCGTCGCGGGTCGTGGCTGAAGGAGGCAATCTCGAAGACGGCAGAAAGCTGGCGCAGAAGAAATTCGAGACGACCTACCTGAACAGCTATGTCGCTCATGCACCGATCGAAACCCACACCGCCCTCGCCAAAATCGAAGGCGACACAGCCACTGTTTGGGCTTCAACCCAGACTCCTTTCGCTCTGCAGGAGCAGATTGCCCGTGCCATTGGTCTTGACGCCAAAAACGTCCGCGTTATTGTCCCGTTTGTCGGTGGCGGGTTCGGCGGGAAAACACGCCATCTGCAGGCGCTCGACGCCGCCCATCTAGCCAAAGCCGTGGGCAAACCTGTACAAGTGATGGCCAATCGCGAGGAGGAATTCTATTACGACACCTTCCGGCCAGCGGCGGTGGTCAGAATCAATTCTGGCATTGATGCGTCGGGAAAAATAGCATTTTGGGATTATGACGTTGCCTGTGCGGGCGAACGAGGCTCGCAACAGTTCTATACCATTCCCCATCACCGCACGGTGTCGCGTGATGCGGCTCCAGGGGGACCGGCCGCGCATCCCTTCGCCACCGGACCCTGGCGCGCCCCCGCCAACAACACGAACACCTTTGCCCGCGAATCACAAATTGAGATGATGGCAGCAGCGGCGGGGATTGATCCCGTTGAATTCCGCCTTCGGCACCTGAGCGACCCCCATCTGATTGCCGTTCTCAAAGCTGCGGCAGAGCGATTCGGGTGGAAACCGGCGAAGGGTCCAAGCAAGCGGGGCTACGGTGTGGCTCTCGGCATAGATGCCGGTACTTATGTCGCCACGATCGCCGAAGCCGCAGTTGACGTCGAAAGGGGCGCCGTTCGGGTGAAACGCGTGGTCAGCATTCAAGACATGGGTGTGGTCGTGAACCCCGAGGGCGCAAGAATACAGATGGAAGGGTGCATCACAATGGGGATGGGTTATGCGCTCAGCGAAGAGGTTCGTTTCAAAAACGGAGCAGTCTTGGATAAGAACTTCGACACATACGAAATTACGCGCTTCTCCTGGGTGCCGAAAATCGAAACTGGCTTCATTGAATCAAAAGCTGCGTCGCAAGGCGGCGGCGAGCCAGCCATCATTGTGATGGGTGCAGGCATTGCTAATGCGATCTACGACGCCACCGGCGCCCGCTTGCTTCAGTTGCCCATGACTCCCGAGCGAATCAAGGCAGCCCTTCGGAAAGCCTAAATAGGTTTCGAGTGCGATCGAGGACTTCGATTTGTGCAGGTGGGCGCGCAGTCCCGCTTCCAACTCCTGCCGATCCCGGCAACAGGAGAATAACAACTATTATAGTGCTCGTCGTCGGCACGATTCGACTGGTCGGATCGAACGCCAACAATGCCTTTTCCAGCGTGGCGAGTTCGCTTCAATGAGCCGAGTCCTTATTATAGAGGTGCGGGAGAGGACCATCTACTGGGGACGTCTTGAGCACGAAGCTAATCGTGGAGAACGACGTTGAGAAGTGAGCTCTGGACTTGCAACCCGCCATTGTAGTGAATGAATTCCAATTTCCTTGAAGCGGTTCATGAAAAAACTCACCCGCGGACGAGTGGTGGAGGTCGCAGTCATGGACCAGACTCAGTTGTCCTGAAGCATCCGGTTCCTGACTTGACCCTAATCTCGCAAAGAAGTGGCGGAAAGTTCCCGTACTAGCGTGTAAAGGGAATCATTGAAGGAAACGAACCTGGACTGCTGGCCCACGGCGATCGAGAGATGCCAATTTGGGGACCAATCTTCCATGAGATCGAATCGGACCTGGGGAGAAGTGAGGCTGGACGCAATCACCAAGTGTATGGAGTCAATTCAGCAAAAATACGTGGCGTGCGATCTTGATCGCGGTAAATGAGTCATGACTGCCGTGAGACTGGCCACGAAGTTCGTCAGTCTCATGTCAAGAATTCCGAAATGGGAACAGCCTGAAAAGTTCACTCAAGTAGTGGTTGATTTTCACAGTCAGAACTACTTGCGATGGTATTCGGGATAGAGTCTTTCTCCACAATCCGGACAAAGAGTGTGAGTAAACTGTACCTCTGAATGGTGCTGGATGTATGCCTCCATCGGTTGCCATTGTCCGTCCTTATCACGAATCCTCTTGCACGATGCACAGGTGGGCAGCAAGCCGCTGAGTAATTTCACCTTGGCGAGAGCATCCTCGAGCTCCGCGATCAGACGTTCACGTTCAGCACCAGCGCGCTTGCGCTCGCTGATGTCTCGAATAGCTGCAGTCACTAGAACCCCGGCTTCGGTTTGCAAAGGGCTTAAACTGATATCGAGGGGGATTTCTACGGTATCTTTGCGGAGTGCAAACAACTCCGGCCCCGCTCCCATGGGACGGACGCTAGAGCAAGCAACGAACTTTTCTACGTGGCGTGAGTGTTGCTCTCGAAATCTTGCCGGTACGAGCATTTGGAGCGTTTTGCCTATCAGTTCATCCCTTTGGTACCCGAAAAGCTGCTCGGTTTGTTTGTTCACCATCACAATGGCTCCATATCGATCTGCAACGACCATAGCATCAGGCGCAGATTCGAGCAGGGCATGGGCGAGACGTTCCTGCGAAGCACAAGTTGGTTTTGGCTCTGCCTTTGACAGTCTCCAGCACGAAGCGATCAAATAGCTACGGCACAATCCGTCCCCCCGGAATGCCGATGCGGTGCACTTCAACCGAGCGGAGAACATGCTCGGTACCGAGCATAACGAAGAATTTTGGCAGCAGAACCGGAGGGTTCATTTCGTTTATCAGAAGTGACTGGAATGATGCGCCAGGTTGAATTCTTCACGTGCGACTGCCAAAAGTAAGTGGAGAGGTGAAAGCCGATCGTGGTGGCGTTGGAAGTGGCAGCCACACCGCACTTGCACCCGCCTGTGAGTATGCTGTTGGTGGGTCGGATGGAGCACAGAAAACTGCTCCGGTTCCACGGGGTAACGCGAGATCGCGTCTACTATGGTGGTTTCTCGGAATGTAGCCTAGGCGGAAAGGATCGGGGACAAACCATGAAGTCGCAGATTAAGCTGGGCACAGTATTCGGAGTCGAGTTGGGCCTGCACTACAGTTGGCTGGTCATAGCGCTGCTGATCACTTTTTCGCTGGTCGCACAATTCCACGCCGTGAATCGCGATTGGAGTGATGCTTTGGTGTGGAGCACCGCCATCATCACGGGCTTGCTGTTCTTTGCCTGCTTGTTCGCGCACGAGTTGTCTCACGCCGTCGTCGCCAAGGCCCGCGGAATTCCAGTCCACAAAATTACTCTGTTCTTGCTTGGGGGCGTCGCCCAAATCGAGAGAGAAGCATCCGACCCGAAGACGGAATTCTGGATGGCCATTGTCGGTCCCATCACCAGCGGACTTCTTGGGCTGGCCATGTTCGCTTTAGCCAGGCTTTCTGGCTGGACTCTGTGGACTTCGCCGATAACACCTGGTACAGCACTGCTAGTGTGGCTTGGATACATCAATCTTGCCCTGGGCGCGTTCAACATGATTCCAGGCTTTCCGCTCGATGGCGGGCGCGTGCTACGCGCTATTCTGTGGTGGGCGATGGATGACGCTGAGCGCGCAACGCGGGCAGCGGCATTCGTGGGGCAGGTCATCGCCGTTTTATTTATTGGCTTTGGAATTCTCCGGTTCTTTCAGGGAGCCGGTCTTGGGGGACTCTGGATAGCCTTTATCGGTTGGTTCCTTTTGCAAGCGGCTGGCGCCACGCTACATACAGGTCCAAACGGGCACACTTCTCCGCGGCCTGCGCGTGAAAGATGTGATGTCGACAGACAGTTATACGGTAGATCCCGAGCTTTCAGTACAGGAGTTCGTTAACGAGCACTTGCTTCGTACCGGCCGGCGCTGCTTCCTGGTGGTCCAGGATGGGCACCTGCTCGGTCTGATCACACCCAACGAAGTGCGCACAGTCGAGCCGCGAGCATGGCCGTTCACGCCTGTGCGCAGCGTGATGCGTTCAGCGGACAAGGTCCACTTCGTTTCGCGCGACATGCCTGCGATGGAAGCGCTGGAGATTATGGGGCGCGAAGACGTCAATCAGTTGCCCGTGATGTCGGACGGACGGGTTGAAGGTATTGTGTCCCGTGCTCACGTTCTGCAAGTACTGCGATCACGTGCCGAGCTAAAGTTGCCGCCAAGTTTGCCCCGAGCCGCATGAGAATGAAGTTTTCTTCGATAGGGCAATTGCATGGCGAGACAATCACGGGCCCTTTTTCATGTCTAACCGCCCTGTTCCCGCATCTCGTCTCATGAATCGGTTTCCAATCCTCCAAGGGTTGCGGCCTTTTCAATGGTCGGTGGTATCGAAGAATCTCCTGGCCGGATTTACGCTGGCGGCCATGAACATTCCGCAGTCGCTTGGCTACACCAAAATTGCTGGCACTCCTGTCATCACTGGCCTCTACACGCTTCTGCTTCCCCTCATAGCGTTCTCCCTCTTTGGTTCTTCGCGCTATCTCGTGGTGGCTGCTGATTCCGCTACTGCGGCCATACTTGCGAGCAGCCTCTCCGGTTTGGCTCCAATCGCCAGCCCCAGGTACGTCGCCCTCGCGGGCTTGGTGGCCCTGTTGACCGGTGTCTTCCTTCTCCTCGCTCGCCTGCTCAAGCTTGGCTTCTTTGCAGATTTCCTGTCTCAAACGGTTCTCCTCGGCTTTCTCACTGGCGTCGGCTTTCAAGTCGGCGTCGCGGTGCTTGGTGAAATGCTTGGCATCAACGTCCACAGCCGCCGTACTCCCGGTCAATTCCTCGAAGTGCTTCGCTCACTGCCACACGCTCATCTCCTCACGACGGGGATTTCATTCGCAGTTGTAGCCGGTATCCTGCTCTTCCATCGCTTTGCCCCCAAGTTGCCCGGTACTCTCTTTGCGGTTGCCGGGGCGGTCGCGGCGAGCGCGCATCTTTCACTGGGCACAGCGAGGTGTCGCCGTTCTCGGCCCCGTGCCCGAGTGGCTTGCCTCATCTGGGTTTGCCCGATCTGAGTTGGAGAGACGCGGAAATGCTTCTTCCCGTTGCCGGCTCTTGTTTGGTCATGATCGTTGCGCAGAGTGCCGCAACGTCGCGCGTATATGCCACTCGCCATCATCAGCAACTCGACGAAAACGCCGACCTTGTCGGCCTCTCTGCCGCCAATGCCGCTGCGGCTTTCAGCGGCACCTTTGTTGTGAATGGGAGTCCTACACAGACCGCCATGGTCGAAAGTTCCGGCGGCACAAACCAGATGGCGCACCTCGCCACCGCTGGCGTCGTTGCTCTGGTCCTTCTTTTCCTTACCGGTCCGCTGCAGTTTCTTCCTCAGTGTGTTCTTGGCGCGGTCGTGTTCACTATCGCTGTGCGTCTCATCGATCTGCGTGCTCTCAGCGCCATCCGCCGCGAGAGCCCCGGTGAATTCACGCTGGCGGTTACGACTACGGCGGTTGTTGTTTTCGTTGGCGTGGAGCAGGGCATTCTCCTTGCGATGTCCTTGTCGCTGTTCCGCATCGTCCACCATAGCTACCGTCCGCACACCGCGGTGCTTGAACAGACTCGTGACGGAATCTGGCACTTAAATCCAGTGGTTCCCGGGGCCATCACCGAGCCCGGCCTGGTCCTCTACAGGTTCGGTGCACCACTCTACTACGCCAACGCCAATCGTTTTTCCGAGGAAACGCGGATGCTTGCCGCCTCGGCGCCTTCACCATTGCACTGGTTGATCGTTGATGCGGGGGCCATCACCAATGTGGACTTCACCGCTGCTCGCGTTGTGCGCGAACTCCAGAAAGACCTCTCGGTTCAGGGCACGGGTCTAGTCTTTGCTCATGTCCAGTCGGACCTCAAGCCTGATCTCGACCGTCATCACCTGACCGAAGTCATTGGTCCCAGCCGCATCTTTGATAGCTTGCACGAAGCCCTCGCCGCTCTTCGGGGCAGCGTGCCTTCTTGCTAGATGTGATTTTTCAAGGTTGTCCATTCGACTAGAGCCGAAGATGTTGTTCTTTGATTGAATTTCCGATCCCCTACGATCAGTGGAATCTAAGATGCCCTTTCCCAATGGCTGCTAGAATGCCGTGGAGATTGTGAGGTCCTCACGATCTGATGGCGGAACGAAACATCGAATCTGCGAGGGTAATTTCGCTTCGATCGGAAACCCCAACCTACCCCTTCGTTCACAGAGCCGATATTTGGTAGAAGCGAAGATAGTAGAGATCTTCGTATGCTTTTTTCATTACCACAAACCGCCGCTGCGGACCAGGGTCATCCGCACACCATAAGTCTGAAACTGCGCGACATGAACCAACTCTTCAATTCGATGGACCCTTCTCCATTCATTGAAAAGGATCTCGACGACGACGCGGAAGAGTTCATCGTAAGCTGGGCCCAAAATTCCCCCATAACGCTCCGGTCAAATGTAAGTGTCAGAGCAAACACACGATTGACAGATTTAATCCGCAGCCAGTCCGACTTCAGCGACGCCTGACCAGTAAATTCTCAGGCTGTCAGTCTTCGTCCCTTCTTCAGGGGAATTACCGCCGGTTAGCCGTCATCCGCCAGTAATCCAATGGATACACTAGCATTCGCGCAGATCACTTCCGCTACGCTGACTTGAACTAAGCCGCGTAGCGGCAGACGCATTCGCGTGTTGGTGAGCCGACGGTCGAGGTGATCTGAGCTAGTTTGTTGTCGCAGAGGAGGAACTCTCTGTGACCCATCTACGCCAGATCATGCTTGAGGAGTTGCGGCGCCGCAACTACGCCGAGTCCACCATCCACATTTACATCCACACGGTCGAACATTTCAGTCGGCACTTCCATCGTTCACCCGATCAGCTTGGCCCCGAGCATATTCGCCAGTATCAGGCCGCGCTGTTCACGCGCTGGAACCTGGCCCCGAACACCGTAACGCAGCGCTTGGCCGCTCTGCGCTTCTTCTATGTACAGGTGTTGAAGCGTGGCTGGAGCATTGCCGAGACGCCGTATCCGAAGAAGGTTTTGCACCTGCCCGAGATACTCAGCCAGGAAGAAGTCGCACGTCTGATCGACGCAGCGGAGTTTCCCTTTCATCGCATCCTGCTGATGACGCTCTATGCCACGGGCGCGCGTCGCGCAGAAGTGGCCCACCTCAAGATCAGCGACATCGACAGCCAGCGGATGGTCATCCATATCCGGGGAGGCAAGGGGCGCAAGGACCGCGATGTCATGCTCAGCCCCAAGCTGCTCGAAGCGTTGCGCATCTACTGGCGCGGGCTGAAGCGCAAGCCCACCGACTGGCTGTTCCCCGGCAATCGATGGCATACAGCGAGTCATCCGGTTTCCACCAAGGTTCTCTGGCACGCCTGTCAGCAGGCCGCCGAACGCGCCGGCCTTGAGCACAAGCGCGTCCATCCCCACACTCTGCGCCACTGTTTTGCCACGCATCTGCTCGAAGCAGGTGCCGACCTGCGTACCATCCAGATGCTGCTGGGGCACCGCGACCTGGAAGAGACCACGATCTATCTGCATCTCTCCCGGCGGCATCTCAGCGCCACCGGCAGTCCGTTGGATGCACTCCCGATTCGAGGAGAAGGAGGGCCGACGCCGAGCGCATGAACCGGCCTCCTCTGGAGGTGGCCGACATCGTTCGCTGTGCCGGGCAGTCGTTTGTTGAGCGCAGTCGCCGCTGGATCACTTGGCAGCATCAGAAGATTTTGCTGGCCATTGCTCGTTGCCGCACCGCCGCGCTGGGTGGACATCGTGATCGGTGCTCGGACTGCGGACATTCTGCCATCTCTTACAACTCGTGCCGGAACCGGCATTGCCCCAAGTGTCAGGGCAACGCCCGCCTGCGCTGGCTCCAGGCACGGGAACGAGAGTTGCTGCCCACTAGCTACGTGCACGTCGTCTTCACCCTGCCACGAGAACTCGCTCCACTCGCGTTGCAGAATAAACGGCTGATCTACAACCTGCTGTTCCGCGCCAGCGCTGAAACCCTGCTGCAGATCGCACGCGATCCCCGTCATCTTGGAGCCGAGATCGGTTTCTTCAGCGTGCTCCATACCTGGGACCAGCGACTGCAACATCATCCCCATGTCCACTGCGTAGTCGCTGCCGGCGGTCTCGCTCAGGATCACTCCCGCTGGATCTCCTCACACCGCACCTTCTTCCTTCCCATTGCCGTACTGCGGCGCGTGTTCCGCGGCAAGTTCGTCGCCGCTCTTAGGTCCGCGTTCCAACGCCGCCAACTGCACCTGGCGGGAGAGCTCGCGCCGCTCACCCATCCCAAGTTCTTCGCGGCCTGGCTGCGTCCGCTCTTCCGCAAACATTGGATCGTCTACTCCAAACCACCCTTCGGCGGACCCGAGTACGTGCTGCAGTATCTTGGCCGCTACACTCACCGCATCGCCATCTCGAATCATCGCCTAGTCGCGTTAGCCGACGACCAAGTCAGCTTCCGCTGGCGTGACTCTGCCGACCACAATCGGCAGAAAGTGATGACCGTCTCGCGCGATGAGTTTCTGCGTCGCTTCCTACTTCACCTGCTCCCAAGGGCTTCGCCCGCATCCGCCACTTCGGCTTCCTCGCCAACCGAAGGCGTGCCGCCCTGCTGCCACGGTGCTTCGCCGCTCTTCACGCCACTCCACCGCAAAACGAATCGGAAACGTCGACCGCTCCTACCGCGCACCCGCTGTGGCGCTGTCCCCAGTGCGGCGGACCCATGGCCGTCGTCGAACGATTCACCGCGGCACAACTCCAACTTCGTTCTCCACCGCTCCTGGTCACCGCTGCATGAAATCACTCGCCCACAACCCCAACTGCTGGCGCGCTTCAGCGCGCTCCGCCGAAGTGTGTCTCCGTCGCCGCTCGACACCTTCTTCATCCCCCAGAGTAGGTTTCGCTTCAAGCGCCACTTTGCCCTTGCCCATGCGCGTCGGCTCCTCCGCCACCGACCTCGACCACCCCGACAACTTCTACCAACCTCTCTTGCTCCATTCAATTTGCATAAGTACCGCGCCCGCCGCGCCAGCGGCTTCCTTCTGACGGCTTTTTCGAACGCGACGCCTCACACCTTCTTTCAGCCTTGAGCACTCATCCCGGCGTCGCGTCCGAAAAAGCACTAGCGTCATCCGACCGGAAACGCTGCCCAGGACACCGAAAGGGTCCCACCCCCGGTTTTGAAGATCACCTGGAGTGTTCTGATCCGTGATGAAAATTCTCTACTCTAACTGATTCTTCGCCCGGTTTCCAAATCGGCGAGTTGAACCGTTCTGATCTAAATGGACGCGTTCTGACCATAGAACTATCACGTTTTTATCACTACAGAACGTCGGTTGATGACCATCTAGCAAAGGAGAATTACACCACAATAACCTCAGCTTGGGGCTGAGCTGGCCGGGAGGGAAGTGAACGCGGGCTGCTGCTCAGCGTGCCTTAGGCGCTCGCCGCCAATGCCGAGACCCTGGGCGGAATTGCCGCCTTCAGCCTGCGTCCTGGCAAGAGGCGGGGTTTACAGAAAGGTTTACATTCGTGCAAGCAACGATCAGCCTCTGCGGTAGGCCAAACCGTTGATCTCGTATACCTCCGGTGATACTGTGCTGCTACCTCTTTAAGGTGCTCAGCGATCTTCCTGGTCAGGCGTCGCTTTGCGACGCTCTTTGGAGGGTACATGCCGGTTCCGCCAAGCGTTTATACAACTAGGATCATCTTCTCGCTGTTCTTCTTCCTGACATTCTGCAGCGAGCGATCTAGCGCGCAAGTTGAAACCGCTGAAATCTCAGGAACCGTGAAGGACGTGACTGGGGCGGTTCTGCCTGTAGCCACAATAAACGCCCGCTGCCAACCAACAGGACTCAATAGAAGCACCGAGACAGACAACTTCGGGCTTTATCGTCTCACGCATCTGCCTCCCTGCGAATACGAGTTCACAATCAAAGCCGCCAACTTTGCGATCCAGAAAACAACATTGGAAGTGTATGTAGGAGCGTCCTACACGATTAATGCGAGTTTGCGCCCTGCGACTGCGACGTCTGTGGAGGTAGAGGCCGGAAGTCCGGTGAAGGTGGAAACGGAATCGCAGGAGATATCGACCGTGGTAAATGGCAAGGAAATCACCGAACTGCCTACGCTGACGCGGAATCCCTATGACCTGGTTCAGACCTCAGGAAACGTCAGCCCTGCAGATCCGAGCGTTCACAGCGGGCCGGGCCTTGGGCCGCGTGGCGTGGGCGTGGCCATCAACGGCCAGCGCTCTACCAGCACGAATATTCAATTGGATGGAGGCGACAACACAGACCAGTTCTATGCCTCGGTGGGATTGACTGTGCCGTTGGATGCGGTGCGCGAATTTCGGGTTGTGAGCAGCAGCTTCCAGGCGCAGTATGGGCGGGCTGGCGGCGGCATTATCAATGTAGCCACGAAGCAAGGCACGAACGAACTGCATGGATCGGTTTACGAATTCAATCGTGCCTCTGCGCTGGCTTCATTGGAATTCAATTCCATTCATACGACCTTTATCCGCAATCAGTTCGGATACTCGGTCGGTGGCCCGATTATTAAGGACAAGCTATTCTTTTTCCAGAGCACAGAATGGACGCGGGTGCGCAGCGCCGTATCAGTTGGCGCGTTAGTGCCGACACCGGATTTCATCGCCGACTCCGCGCCGGCCACGCAAGCGTTTTTCTCCGCCTATGGCAAACTCCTGGTACCCATAACGCAAGTGTTTACAAAAGCCAATATCCTCGCTTCGGGAATTGTGCCGAATGCAGGAGGCCCCTTCGATCTGCTTGCGGGTGGAACTCCGATTTTTGGCGTGATTCATCGCCCTCTACCGAAGGATGCCGGCGCCGGCATCCCACAGAACTCTTTCAACCCTGAGTTGCGCGTTGACTATAACCTGAGCAACAGGACCATGCTGTTTGCGCGGTACATCAATCAGACTGTGGACAATTTACCGGGCACAGCGGCGCCTAGCCCGTACGTTGGATATGACCTTGCCGAAAGCGACTTCAACAATAGCGGTCTTGTCTCGGTAACGCACATCTTCTCGCCACGGCTGGCGAGCGAATCGAAGCTTGCATTCAACCGCACGAATAGGAACACACGGATAGGGAAGGTCCCATCCTCGCCATTGCTGGCCTTTGGATTTGGCGATTTGTTTGGATTTGGCACGCCCCTCCTGCCGGGATACAACGGCAATATCGGCGGCGGACCATCCAACCTGCTGGAATTTCTTGAAGACGTCACCTACAGCCGTGGCAAGCACCAGTTCCGCTTTGGCGGGCAATTTACTTATATGCGGGACAACCTGCTTTTCGATACCAGCGAAGCATACGGTGTGCTCGGGGTGAGCGGAAGCTACGGAGATGGATTGGATGAGTTTCTCGAGGGTCAGACAGATGGATACATAGCGACTATATCCGCCCAAGGCAAGCTTCCGTGCGCGCTCGATAGCATGGGCAATATCGTGACCACGGCCAATTGCGTAGTCCAGCCACCGCTGGGACCCTCGGCAATTTCAACCAGCAATCGCTACCGGGATTTCGCCTGGTATGGGCAAGATTCATGGAAACTGTCTCCGCGTTTCACCGCTAACCTCGGATTGCGTTGGGAATACTACGGCGTCCAGCACAGCAAACACGCGAGTGCTTCGTCGAATTTTTATCCGGGCCTAGGCGCAAACTTATTCGAGCAGGTACGGAATGGCCAGATATTCACTGCCCCAACCAGCCCAGTCGGGAGCTTGTATCGGCCAGACTACAACAACTTTGCCCCACTCATGGGTTTTGCTTGGGATCCGATCGGAGCCGGAACCACCGCGCTGCGCGGCGGGTACGGCATTGGTTTTGAACGCAACTTCAACAATGTGAATGCCAACGTTTTCGTTAATCCGCCCAATGCCGATCAGGTCCTCCTCTTGACGGGAGTGAATGCGGGAGTGATTCCGATCAGCACCAGCAACGTAGGGCCGCTCGCAGCCCAGGGCAGCTCGCTCCCGCTGCCGCCAGCAGGAATCATCGCGCTGAATCCGAATATTCGTACTGCGTATGCGCAATTTTGGAGCCTTTCACTGGAGCACGCGCTGCGCAAGGGCACGCTAGCATCATTGCAATACAGCGCCTCAAAGGGCACCAAGCTTTACGCGGATACGGACATTAACCGGGCTGGCTCAGGTGCGGAATACCTGCATGATGCGCCCACTTCGGGTTTGCCGTTCCCCCGGCTCAATCGGCAATACACGTTCATCAATTACCGCAACAATGGCGGGTTCTCCGCATACCACGCGATGATCGCATCATTGCGCTCAGAGAACCTGTTCAATGCCGGATTGGGCTTTCACGCCAATTACACGTGGTCGCATGCTATTGACGATATGAGCTCCACCTTCAGCGAAGGGCCGAACGTGTCACCGAACAATCTGGGATTTCTCGATCCATTCAACCCTGCTGTGGATAAAGGCAATGCGGATTTCGATATCCGGCACCGGTTTGTGTTCAGCGGGGTTTGGGAATTGCCGTGGCTGAAAGAGCGGTCGCGGTCTCTGCTGGCTCGCAGTATGCTTGGAGGTTGGTCGCTGGCGCCGATTTTCGAGGCACAGTCAGGGACGCCATTCTCAGTGTACGATTGCTCGAATTTCGCGGAGGAATGCCCGCGTTATATCGCAAGCGGAGCAGTGGCAACCTCCGTTCATGATCCTGTGCCGGTGAACATTCCAGGCGCGGTCGGCCTCTATAACATTCTCACTCTACCGCCGGCGCAGCCCTATGGTGATCCCATCCTCGGAATTGGAGATTTTGGCGATTGCACGCACGGATTTCCGTGCCCATTTCCGGCTACTATGAGCCATCGCAATGCTTTCCGCGGGCGTGGTGGGTGGAAGCTTGACCTGGGGACGTATAAGACCGTTGCCCTGAGCGAGCGCTTCAACCTGCAGCTCCGCGCAGAAGCTTTTAATGCCTTCAATCATCGCTTGCTGATGCTGGCAAACGGGCCGCCGGATGCCTCTACGGCAGCGGGAGGGCCGCTTACCATTCGCGGACAGCGTGGTGGGCATCGCAACATGCAACTGGCTCTGAAGCTGACGTTCTGAGGTCGGGCGTGGCCACTTTACTTCTCTTTCCAGGGGTATAATGCGCTGGTCGTTGTTATGGTTATGGCGGGGCGCATGATCTCGCATTATCGCGTGCTGGCTGAGCTGGGGCGCGGCGGCATGGGTGTGATTTATCGCGCCGAAGATACCCGCCTGAACCGCGAAGTGGCGCTCAAGCTGCTCTCCGATCCCACGCTGGCCGATGAAGACATGATCAAGCGCTTCCAGCGCGAAGCCCGCGCCGCGTCGGCCCTGAACCATCCGCATATTTGCACTGTCTATGACGTCGGCGAGGATCAGGGCACGCACTTCATTGCCATGGAGCTGCTCGAAGGGCAGACGTTGGCGGAAGCAATCGCCTCGCATGCTCTCTCCGTCAAAAGCGTGCTCCGACTGGGCATTCAGATTTCAGACGCTCTCGACGCGGCGCACAAGAGAGGCATCATTCACCGCGATCTCAAGCCCACCAATGTTTTTGTGACGAGCCGCGGTGATGCCAAGCTCCTGGATTTTGGCCTGGCCAAGGAGTTGCGTGTGGGAAGCAACGCGGACACCATCTCCGACTGCATGACGGTGCGCGGACACGTGCTGGGGACAGTGGCATATATGTCGCCAGAGCAGGCGCAGGGCAGAGACATAGACGCGCGCAGCGACGTTTTTTCCTTAGGCGCGGTGCTGTACGAGATGGCGACCGCCCGGCGCGCGTTTACGGGAGACTCGACAGCTGCGATCCTCGCGGAGATATTGCGTGGCCAGCCCAGAGCCGCAAAGACTATCAACCCGGAGATTCCGGAAGAGCTGCAGCGGATCATCGGCAAGGCCATCGAAAAAGAACGGTCCGAGAGGTATCAGTCCGCGCAGGAGGTGATGATTGATCTACGCCGGCTTAAGCGGCAAATATTTGATTCTTCCGGGACTACGGCAAAGGCCAATGTTGCCATGGTCAGCGGGAAAAGAAAATGGCTGCGGGCCACGGCTCTTGCAGTAACGGCCAGCGCAGCGCTCGCGGTTCTGTGGAGCTGGGTGGGTACGCCGGTTCCCGAGATTGCAAACACGAAGCAGATCACCTTTGACAACACGAGCAAAGCAGATCCGCTCTTCACCGACGGTTCACGGCTATTTTTCACAAAAGAAGGCGTGCCCGTCCAAATGGCAATTGGCGGCGGCGCCATCGTGCCTATTCAAAGCTCGGTCAGCAATCTGCGTTTCAACCTGAATGACGTTTCTCTTGATGGATCCGAGCTTTTGGCCACGGCGGTCAATAATAATGATGAGAATGGCCGGGGACAGTTATATGTCCTGCCTACTCTGGGCGGCACTCCGACAAAAATTGGATCGGTGTATGCGCAAGAAGCCACATGGTCGCCGGATGGAACGCACATCTTGTTCGCCGATCAGAATGCGCTCAATTTGGTCGAGAGTGACGGCTCGAATCCACGGAAACTCTGGGAGGCTCTGGCGCCACAAACGATGGTCGGATCGGCCCGGTACTCACCAGACGGACGCACCATTAGGTTCACCACCAGTCCGGCAAATGGCGATCCTAAAATCTGGGAGATGGATGCGGAAGGAAAAGCGGCACACCTGCTGATTCCGAATTGGTCGCGGGCTTCATGTTGTGGGCGTTGGTCTCCGGATGGGCGACACTACGATTTCACCGCTGAAGTTAATGGAGCCATGCAAGTGTTCGAATTGCCAACGCGGAATCTGCTGCTGCCTTTCAACCCGCCACATCCGGTGCAGCTCACGCAGGGAACCATCCACATCGTGGCGTTCACGCCCAGTCGCGACAGCACGCGCTTATTTGTTATCGGCTCCCTAGCTCGGGGCGTCATGATGGCCTATGATCCGCGGTCAAAGCACTTCTTGCCATACCTGAATGGACTGCCCGCGGAGCAGATGGAGGTGTCGCCAGACGGTAAGTGGTTGGCCTATACCGATGGGATGGGCAAGCTCTGGAAGAGCCGGGCCGACGGCAGTGAACCAGTACAGCTTGCATCATCGGCGAGCAGCCCGCGCTGGTCGCCGGACGGGAAGAGGATCGCGTTTAATGTTGATTTCCCGAATAATTCGAAGATCTTCGTTATTGAGGCGGAAGGAGGCAATGCGGAGCGAGTGGTGCCTGAAGATGACAACGCGGTTGTGCCCAGTTGGGCGGGTGATGGCGAATCGCTGGCCTATGGCGAGTTTCCGCTTCCAGGCCTCGTGCCCAAAGGAATCCATACCTGGAGCTTCAAAACGCACACCGGCTCAACTCTTCCTGAGTCCGCAACTTATTATTGGCCGTCCTGGTCGCCGGACGGGAAGTGGCTGGTGGCGGTTGCTGCCAATCCCAAACGTTTCATGCTGTACTCGCCCGCAACTCAACGTTGGCGGGAGCTTGCGGAGTGGGGTGGAAGCAGTGGCTGGTGGGTATGGTCGCACGACAGCAAGGCCATCTACCAGCTTGATCGCGAGCCGCAGAACAACAGAGTGCTACGGATTCCGCTCGCGACCGGTAAAGCTGAAGTATTTGCCACTCTCGAGGGCGTCAAGATCACCGTCAACACAGGCGTAGAGTTGAACGTGACCGCGGACAACATGCCGGCGATCATCAGCGACAACAGCGTCCAGCAGATTTATTCATTGGATTGGAAGAAATAATCCGTAGTGCGACGCCAGCGGATTATTCAGCACGACAAACTAGTGCCTTTGTCGGAACTATACACTCGGGAGCTTACCCCGCTGATCTGGAATCGCTTATCTCGCAGATCACCAAATGTTAGGAAACTACACATTTCTAACGCAATGAGTGGAAGCCAAGAAATCCAATCTTTACGGATTTCCACGGAAGCGATCCTGGGGAGCTTTTTCTAACCCCGCTGCTCTAGCGGTATGGTGGAGCACGCTTTTATTTCGCCCGGATGAATCGTGGACGTCGAGCTGTCGCTGCTCGCCCGCGCGGGACTGCAGCAGTGCGTCGGTCGTCAGCTGCTGAATCGTCGGCAAACGTTCCCTAATCCATATGGTAAGGGTTGCCCGACATCCTCCCAGAATCCGAAACCAGCCACCCCGTGATGACATCAACGGCCGAAATTCAGAGACACGCAGTGGTCGATCCAAGAAGAGCTGATGTGTGTGAACAGTTCTCGAACAGCGCGGCCCAAACGGACTTGCACCTATCACTCGCTTAGCTACTCCTAACCCAGCAGCGCGTGGGCGATCCTCATCCAAACCGCCGACTTATGAACATTCGCGTACATCACCGCGGTCTGCCCGGCAATCAAAGCTGGAAGTGCGTATGAGTAGACCGGGTGAACTTTCCGATTCACAATCCAGTCGCGAAAAACACCCAGCAGAATCAGTAAATCCACGCCTGCATAAAAAATCACCGGTGGCAGCAGCCACTCCGGAAAACGTCCCCAGCCGGCCGCCGTCAAGACACAAGTCGCGATCAAAATCAGCCGCCGATGAAACTCCGGCTTCTTCCTCCAATAAATCGCCAGCACAAACGCCGGAGTGAAGGCCACCATGTCCCACATGGGAATGATCATGTCTGCGTCGGCGTTGTTCATTTTCAATTGCATCATGTCGAATCTGGCCATCGTCAAGGCAGTTGCCACTCCCACCAGCGGAATCAGCGCTCCCATTCCTGCGCCCAACCATCCGATCGTCCGGTGTATCCGCACGTTGTGCGTCCGTACCAGTAAGCTCTGCAAGATGAAGAACACCAGCCAGCCCGTGAACAAAGCTGCATGAAAATACAGCAACCGGGGCCGTGGAATCTTCGGGTGGATCAGGTTCTGATCGATGGTGTGACTGAAGCCGTAGACGATCACCGCCACAACCAGCAGCGACATGGAAAAATAACAATATTGACTCCAAAAGACTGAGCGCTTGATCATCACCGGATTCGCCAATGCGTACGGTTTGGAGCTCATTTTTGTAGGGCGGTAGTAACAGTAGCATATGACAACTCCAAACCCGGGACTTGGCTCGTGCCTACGGACGCGCCGTCAGCGACTCAACGAATGGCGGTGCTGGCAGGAGAATTTGGAGCCCAGAGCACCTGTTTTGTAGCGGGTTAACTGCTGAGTGGCTTCAGCCTGCCTTGCAATTCGGGAGAAGAGACAATCACTCCTGGTTGGTCGGCAAACAGGAATGTATGGTCCGCCGCTTTGTCGCAAGCGAAAAACGAAAGTGACAGGATGGTCTGCGCAAATGTATTCGGCCTTCGTTGGAGCACAAAGCTCCTGGCCTGGATGGAATGCGCTGCGCGCTCGTCCTATTTAGTAATGCAGCCTTGGAAGGCTTTTCCTGTTTACAGGTTTCGAGAGCGCCGGGTTCGACCGTTGTGTCATCTCATAGTTCGCCAGCAGACCTGGCAGCAAATCACAAATCCGTAGTAGCCGCTGGTCTGTAGATGTGGGAATCGCGAATGCGATTTCCAAGCCTGGCCTTAGCCAGGCGTCATCTGCAGGCCAGGCATTCTGTAGCTGCGCCGGCCAACATTGGGGGCCGATAGGGTTCATTTTTAGCGAGCACAGCCCAGGCCATGCGCGCCAGCTTATTGGCTAACGCTACTGCGGCCACGTTACTGTGGGTGCGGGTTGTGAGTTGGGCCAGCCATGCACTCAGACCGGAAGATTGCTTCGCGCTCTGTTGCAGGACAGCGCGAGCCCCTTGCACGAAGAGTCTTCGCAAGTACGAGTTCCCGCGTTTGCTAATCCCCAGCAACTTTTGCTTGCCCCCAGTGGTATATTCGCCCGGGACGATGCCGAGCCACGCGGAAAACCCTCGTCCCTTTTTGAAAGCTGCTCCATTGCCGATCGCGGCGATGATGGCAGTCGCCGTCACCGGTCCGATGCCAGGGATCGCTACCAGCCGTCGGCAGGCGTCGTTGTCACCAGCAATTTTGTTGATCACTGCATCAGCTTCGTCGATCCGCATTTGCAAGTGATCGAGCTCCAGCCTCAGTTGCGCCAGCAGCCCGCGCAATGCGCCGGTGAGCTGGGCGCTGGCGTCCTCCAGGATCCCGGGCAATGCTGCATCGATATGACGTCGCCCCTGGCGCAAAGTGATTCCACGTTCGAGCAGCAAGCCACGAATCTGGTTGATGACTGCGGTGCGACGCATCACCCAACGCTCCCGTACCCGATGCAGGGACTGCAGATCCAGTTGGTCATCGCTCTTGATCGGTACGAAGCGCATCTTCGGCCGCTCGACTGCCTCCGCAATCGCCTCGGCGTCAATGTAGTCGCTCTTGTTCGTCTTTACGTAAGGCTTGACAAACTGCGCCGGCATCAGCCGCACCTCGTGCCCCTGCTCTCTCAGAGCTCGCCCTAGAAAGTGAGACCCTCCGCAAGCTTCCATACCAATTAACTTGACCCGCAGGTTCGCAGTGAAGTGCAGCAGTTGTCTGCGTGAAAACTTCTTGCGCACCACAACCTCGCCGCGCTGGTTAAGCCCAACCAGATGAAAGACTGTCTTGCCGAGATCAATACCGATCGTGTGTAGCTCCATGGGATGCCTCCTCCGTTCACCTCTTATACGAAGCTGCCGGCTTGGTAAAGGCGGCGGACCATCCCATTAGTAATCCGAGCAGAGCCGAGCCGAGCTAAAAACCCACTGAATTCACCGCCTGCAAGGCTCCAGATTCAAGTGTTTAGGCGGAACGACTAGCGTGAGCGGAAATCTCTAGGTTTTTGCTCACTCAAACGCTCAAACAACGAAACAACGAGGGAGCTCGCACGCGTCACGACAGGCCCGTCCCAAGGACGGAGCGCGACGATGCGTCGTTTTTCTTGGCAGGCTTTCTACAAAGCCTTATGCAGAAGGAACCTCGCGCGTGACAGTTATGTAATTCCCAGGGCTTTGTTGGCGGCTACGTGCGGTTCGGAGTAGAAGATGGGGTCCAACCGCTCCGCCACTTCTCCCGAAACTTCCAAGAATTGTCGGCGGTTCTCGATGGGAATCAAAGCTCGCCGGGCCCCATTTTCCATCGCCAATTGGCAAGGCTCCATGAGCGTGCGCACCCCCTTTATGTTGCCTTGGATACTCAAATCTCCAAGGATTATGAGGGCCGCTTGTACAGGCGTGCGCTTGATCGCTGACATGATCGCAACGATCAGAGCCATTCCACACTCACAACTGACCCTATTCTGCAGTAAATCAATTGCCTGAACGTGAAAGTCGGTGATGTCGAAATCGTGACCAACCCCAAAACGCACCTTAGCCCCTTGAAGGTAACCGAAAGCCCGCTGAATCGATTCTTTCATCAAGCCCTCGATTCCGCCTGCCAATCTTAACTTGCCAGTTCCAGATGCGCAGCCGATCTCCACTCGGTACAGACCCACTTTCCCTTGGTCATCGACAGAGGCGGCATATACAGATCCGGGCTCTAGAGGGTCACTTGATATTACGTTTCGGCCTCCCTCCTCTGGTACACCGACATAGCGCTCCTCACCACTGTTTTTTTCAAGATAGGAGAATGAAGTCTGGAAGAACTCGAAAGACCCCATTTTCTTGAGCTGTTCTTTTACCCTTCGCCTGCCCTCGATTGCCAATTCCAGCAGTTCTCGCAATTCGTCTTGGCTCAATTCGCCATGGGGGTGGATAAGCTTCACGAGACCAGCTACGCTCTTCCGCACCGCCTTCACGTCTCGCGATTTCAGCTGAGCTCCAAGGGAGAATTCATGATCTAAAATCTCGGTGAAGTTACGCCGACGCATCTCTCTTAGGGCTTCGGCCAGATAATCCACGACAAAGCCATATCCCGACTGGGTGTTTGCCAGTGCCCGTATGAAGGGCAAGCAACCGAGGAGTGCCAGCATTCTTGTTGAGGACTATATGTCAGGCCAGCAGCGATCAAAGTCGGGATTCTCGCGGCAGACGACCGACGCAGGTTCGGCTTCCACAACCTGAGGCACTCGCTGGCATCGTTCCTCGTCAGTGTTGGAACAAACCCGAAGGTTGTTCAAGGTCTGTTGCGACACAGCGACGTGCACACGACCCTTCAACTTTACAGCCAGAGCGTGAGCGCAGATCGGCTCGCGGCTCAGGGTGCAATGCTCGATGCGATGGGTGTTCGGCCGGAGTTGGCAAATTGAGAAACGGGCTAGCGACGGGCTACGCCAAAACGCCAGAACTGCCTAACTGCTTTAGATTGTGGTGGCCAGGGACGGAGTTGAACCGCCGACGCCAGCCTTTTCAGAACTCATATTACCAGTGTTTCCAACAACTTCAATGGTTGCCTTGGGACTGCCAAACACTGGAAAGTACGAGAAAAGCGAGTGGCTCGTGGGTGATTGCCGTGGGTGATTCCACATCGGGTACTTCCTCGCGGCTGACCAGTTTGGCTCGGCATGTGCGTGAGAAATGACGAGTTTCGCACGGCTGCAGCGGACCACACACATGGTGGGTTCGCGACCACCTCTGTCCGAGAACAAACGTTTCGAGAAGCGCCGTGCATCCTTGTGGAGCTGCACGCGTTGATCCCGCTGACGAGAAGTTGACGTTAACGGTCGATGCATTATGAGAGAGCGGCCTCGTAAATATCTAGTCGAGGACTGTTGGGCGGCAGGAGGAAGCTAGGAAAAGCTACTGAAGAATGGCACTTTACCTTGAGGGAAAGACTCCGTTGGACGCGAATGATCTTTCCCCCAAGGAGGCAACTGAATGAGTCGCGACCTCAAGTATATCGGCATGGACGTGCACAAGGAAGCGGTGGTGATCGCTGTCCTCACTAGCAGTGGCAAGCTGGTAATGGAGTCGATCGTTGAAACGAAAGCGAGCAGCATTCTGCAGTTCATCCACGGTCTGCGGGGCGAGTTGCATGTGACCTGGGAAGAAGGGACCTGGGCGGCTTGGCTGTACGATCTGCTGCAACCCCAGGTGACGCGGGTGCTGGTCTGCGATCCGCGGCGCAACGCCTTATTAAAGGAAGGCAACAAGAGCGACAAGATAGATGCGCGCAAGCTGGCCGACTTGTTACGCACGGCTATGTTGCGCCCGGTCTATCACGGAGAACACGGACTGCGGACGCTGCGCGAACTGGGGCGCAGTTATCAGACCCTCAGCCAAGATCTGAACCGGGTGATGAATCGGATCAAAGCTCTGTATCGCGGCTGGAGCATTCCCTGTGCGGGTACTCAGGTCTATGCCCCGCGTTATCGCGAGGAGTGGTTACACAAGATCGAGCACGTAGGCGTGCGCCGGCGAGCCGAGTTGCTCTATCAGCAGTTGGATGGACTGCAGGAGTTGCGACGAACCCTGCGCCCGGAGCTGTTGGCAGAGAGCCGGAAACACAAAGCTGCGAAACTACTACGTCAGATACCCTGCATCGGTCCGATTCGAGCCGCCCGCTTAATCGCACTGATGCAAACGCCGCATCGCTTCCGTAGCAAACGGCAACTCTGGACCTATAGTGGGCTGGGCATTGAGACCCGCGACAGTGCGCAATATCGCTACGTGGGCGGACAACTGCAACGTGCGAAAAAACCGCAACAGATTCGCGGTCTCAATCAGAATCACAACCACGAAATGAAAGAGATCTTCAAGGGAGCCGCGATCCGAGCTAGCTGTGGGCAGAGTCCGTTGCGCGACTTCTATGTAACTTTGCTGGCCAAGGGAATGAAGCCCGAGATGGCGCGTCTGACCTTAGCCCGAAAGATCGCGGCCATTGCTTTGACACTCTGGAAGAAGGAGGAACGTTTCGACGCGGAACAACTGAAGCCGCAAGCAGCTTGAGCGTTGCACAGAACTCAGGTGGTCTCCCAGGTTTCACGCCTCGGTGGTGACCCATCGGTTCTGGCGATGCTCGGGTTCGAGGGAGAGTATCCATGCGCTCATTAGGCGTTCCGGGTGCTGCCATCAGCACCCAGTCTCCGGGTCAATCCTATGCCCCCTCGGATAACCCAAAAAAGCCATAGGCCTCGAGCCTCACATAGGATGATGGTTGGCACTTAAGCCAACGGTTGGCTTGCACAGCTTCGCAACGAATGGCGTCGGAACCGCTGCATGAAACCACTCAAGGAAGACCAGCAACTGGGCTCCGTATCCCTGTTGTACTCTGTGACGCTCCAGGCGTTAAAACCAAAATCCTCTCCACGAGGAAGAAGGGGCCTGGATGCAAGCACCGATCGAGCCCTCACGGAGAGGAGTGGAGAAGTGTTTTTGCTTGACATCCTCTCTCATAGGATGAGCGCTATGGGGATTTCGCAACAGTCAGTTTATAATTTCCGCGATTCCGATCAACTGGTCGTCTATGCGAATCACCCGCCTCTGCACCGTCGTGCTGTTTCTGGTTGCCACCTATCCCCTTAGCCAGTCAGTGCAATCCCCTCCCGACGCCGCTCAGAACCGCGCCGTTCGCGCCAAGGTCAATCTGGAGAGTTGGGACGATGGCGGCAACATTTCGCATTGGGTTTATCTGCACAGCACCGAAGTTTTCCCCAGCGCGATCGTGCGTCGCGGTGGGCAGGCGCGCGAGATGCCTGTTCATCTGCGGCCTGAAATCGGCGACTTCGATCTCAAGGAAGAAAACGGTGCCACGCTGCTGCGCGACTATGTTAACCACAGCGCCGTCGATGGCTTCATCATTGTGTACAAAGGCGTGGTGGTATACGAGCAGTATCCGCGCATGTCGCCGTCCGATTCGCACCTGGCGTTCTCGGTCACCAAAGCTTTCGTCGGAACGGCGCTGGGCATGATGGAAGCCGACGGTAAGGTCGATCTCGACCGGCCCATCGAGCATTACCTTCCGGAATTCGCCGGCTCAGCGTGGGCCGGCACGCGGGTACGCGACATTGCCGACATGGCCAGTGGCATGGAAGGCGTTGAAGATTCGGCCGACGCCTACACCAACCCCGTCCACAAGCAGTTCCAGCTTGAGGCTTCGCTTGGATGGCAGCCCCTTACCGAATCCTTACCCGCAGCGGCGCGGTCTGGCGAAACCTACGAACTCCTGACCACCTACAAGCGCATTCGCAAGCCCGGCGAACAGCAGGCCTATACCAGCTCAAACACGGAAGTGCTGGCTGACCTGTTGGAGCGCGTCAGCGGCAAGCCGCTGGCTACGGTCATCTCAGAGCTGATGTGGAGCAGAATCGGTGCCGAGCACGACGCGGACCTGCTGATAAACAGCAAGGGCTATCCCATCGCGCACGCCGGCATGGTAATGACGCTGCGCGATCTCGCCCGCTTCGGAATGTTCTTCACGGCTTCCGGCAAGTCGAACCCGCAGGGCGGCGTACCGGCCGCGTTCCTCGAACGGCTGCTCAAGCCGCGTACACCACCGTTGCAAACCGGCCGGCAGCCTTCCTGGTTCAGCCATTCCAGTTACCAGTGGGACGCAGTCAGTAAATTCGGCCAGATTGCCAAAGGCGGATTCGCCGAACAGCTCCTTCTGGTTGATACGAAACGTGACGTTGTCATTGCCTATTTCGGCACCAACGAAAACAATCAGTCCATGCCGCATCCGCTGCCGCTGGTGGCGTTAATACAGCGCTATTTCTCAAATTAATCCTAATTTGAACCTCCGTTGATACGATCCCATTCATTGGCGATACCGTCATGGAGCCCAGTGGTCGATACCTAGCCCGGCGCTCGGTCAATGTGTGAAATGGGGATGTTACAACAGTTGGTTTTCCCATCATCCTGGCCTAGACTGTCATCCAAGACTTCATCCGTTCAATTCACCGAGGAGTGAACTCTATGAGAAATAACCGCCGTTTAACGATGATCGGTTTTCTGTTTTGCGGAGCGCTGGTCGTTGCTCCAAACTCCTGGGCGCAGACGCGCGCACCAATTCTCGATCAAGTCGCCAAGACCTACGGAATTGATTCGTGGGACAAAGTTGAGGCCATCCGCTACACCTGGAACGGGGAGATAACCGGACTCTTCAAAGCTGCTCACAAGTGGGAGTGGGAGCCTAAGACCGGAAAAATCAGCTACGAAGGAACGGATAAAGCCGGCAAGCCGGTCAAGGTCACCTACGACAGTTCTCACCTCAGCAGTCAATCCGACCAAGTGAAGAATGAAGTCGAACGGCCTTTCGTCAACGATAATTATTGGCTCCTGTTCGTTTTCCACGCTTACTGGGACAAGAGCGCGATGGTTACCGATGAAGGTATGAAGAAACTGCCGATGGCCGCCGGTTCGGCCGAACTTGTCTCAGTAAAGTATCCCCCGGAAGCCGGCGGTTACACGCCCGGCGACACCTGGGACCTCTACGTTGGCAAAGACAACCGCGTCGAGTACCTTGTTTTCCGCCACGGCGGGACCGAGAAGCCCAGCCTCGTCAACGCCTCCTGGGTAGGCTACAAAAAGGCAGGTCCTCTGCTCGTCTCAACCGAGCACCGCGGCACCGCCGATGGCAAGCAGTTGCACATCTCCATTACGGATCTGGCAGTTAAGCTGGCGGGTTCGGATGCCTGGATAAATGCGAAATAAGTCGCGCTCGCGGGAACGAAGCTATCTCCAAGTGCTCTCGGAACTGTAAAATGCTCGCATTCCGATGAGGGCTGACGTCCTCATTAAGACCTTCGGCGGGCGATTCCGCCTCTTCGGTCGGAGCCGGGGCCGGGGCGGCGCCCGTTCCTCTCCCCCGAGAAATCGACGAATAGAAGTCCGCCCACCGCGTTGCGAACGGTAGCAATCGGCACACTTCGTGACAAGATGACTTTCGGCCCTCTGTTGCGTTTTTCAAAAAACATTGCAATCATCACCGCCGTGACATCGATTCGCCGGGAAGCTGGCTGTCGTTAACAGGCGATAGCGCTCAAATTTCGACTGCTTTCGATTCGGTTCACATCGGAAGTATTTGTATGTAATCGGAAGATGAGTGTAATGGAGAGTTTTCACCGGCCACCAGAGTTGCGCTTCGCTAAACTAATCGCGCCGCCTGCTTTCGCAGGCACAAAAAACACGGGAGAAGAAGTGATGAATCCCAAGGGAAGCGTGGAGGTAGTACATCATCGGGGAAATTACTTGGTCAGGCGACAGCGTTTAGCGCCAGGCGAGGCTACTCCGTGGCATCGCGATCCCTTCCATCGGGTGACTGTGGTCTTGAGCGGGGATCTGCTCAACATCGAGTTCCGCGATGGCGGACAGACCCAACCGTGGAAGATCACGGTAGGCGAAGTGGATTGGTCAGAGCCAAGCGACCGCGTCCACCGTGCGGTGAATGTGGGAAAAGAAGTGTTTGAGGAGGTTGTAACCTTTTTTCTAGATCGCCCTGACGCGGTGCCGCAGCCCGAGGAGAGCTGAGATCGAGCTGAATCGTCGATGAGCGATATAGAGATATTTCAACAGCCATGCGTTTCACGAGCACGCCGCGTCGGTTCCCCGCTAGGCAGTTTGCCACCTAAGTCTTGACAAGTGCACGGTTTAGGTATTGAATTTCACCGAAACGGCTCGCGTCGAAACAAATGCCTGAGTGGCAAGTCTTCACGTCTGGCTTCTCTAATTCATTCGGTCACGATCTCGCACTTCTAATTAGCGCGACTCGAGGTGAACGTGACCCGGCCCAACACAGAGACAGGTCTAGAAGGGGAACTACGAGAAGCGTTGAAGATGCTGTATGACCTTCTCGAAGATTATGCCCCCCCATGGTACACAGAGGAGCATCACGACAAAGCGGAGGCCGCTCTGCGTATCGTGAAAAGTGACGAGAGCGAGAACTAGATATGCAACGGATCGTGGACGAAGCGGAGTACGTGCTGGCCGCATTGTACAAGATGCGAGAAGAGGTCTCCGCAAACCGGGAATCGTTTGATCCCGATGCTCAAGAGTGAATTGAAGAAGCGAATCGTTCGCATCCAAGGAAGTGCTTCGGTCTGCACGGTCGGAATTGATGTGGAGCGTGGAGCAAAAGATCAAAACTGCCTGACTCCCAATACTGATTCGTTGCCTTTTCTCAACTGTTGCAAACAGGCCATTTCAGTGCGCCGGGATAGTGCAGTGAAGCTAATTGATGGTCCAGCAGGTGAAAGTCCTGCCAGTGCAGATTGCCCAGTTGGCACTGTAGTGATATCCGGCGGCGGGGCGGGTGATGCCTTCTGACTTTGAAAGCGCCAGTAGCGAGGGCGACCGTGAACAACCACCATCCGACAAGAACGGCGAGAATCAGGGACAAAGAAGTGGTATCCATAAACCGTCCCCTACACTACAGACTAGCTCAACCGCGAACCGCGTGGCGGTGACCCACATCACCGACAGCAGAGGTGAAAAACGCTTGTAATAGCGGTAGGAGGAATCAAAACTGAATACCTCTGAATTGGGCCCGGTCCCGTCAGGTGCGAGCGTCGCATCGTTCCGCCGCCGCTCGGCGGGCGAGGGGCCGGGCTTCTACATCTCAAGCGAGTTCCTCCGAAACCCCTGTGACCATCGTCCCGATTGTGAGTGTAATCGAGAGTGGGTGTTGAAAAAGTCACGTCGATTAGCAGGATGAGATTCAGCAGAAGCATGTTAGAAGGAAGTGATCCTGGCCATGCTCTGTTTGATTCTCATCGTCGGAGAACTGCTAATCATGATGGGGCACCACGACCGCTCTGAGGGGTTGTTCTATTACTTCCGCCTGGAAGATCAGATTCCCGAGGACCATCTGCTGCGGCTGATCGACAAGCACGTCAGTTTTGAATTTGTGCGCGAGCGCTTGAGAGCCAGCTACAGCGAGACGGGTCGCCCCTCGATCGATCCCGAACTCCTGCTGCGCATTCTGTTGATCGGCTATTTGTACGGCATCACCAGCGAACGCAAACTGGTGGAGGAACTGCGGATGCACCTGGCTTGGCGGTGGTTCACCGGGCTGGGGTTTGATCAGGAGATTCCGCATCACTCCACGTTCTCCAAGAACCGGCACGGGCGGTTTCAGGAATCGAACCTGTTTCAGGAGTTGTTTGAGCGCATCGTAGAGCAGTGCATCGTGGCGGGTCTGGTGGAGGGCGGGCAGATGTCGGTCGATGGCAGCTTCATCCTGGCGAACGCGAGCCATCACAGTCGTATCCCCCGCGAACGGTTCCCCGAGGCAGCGCAAGTGAACTATGGGGCACGGAAGTACCTGAAAGAACTCGAGCAGGAGAACGGCGATGGCGAGCCCATCCATCAGCAAGACAAGGTGTCGACCACCGACCCGGATTCGACGTATCTGACCAAGGGAAATCGTGCTGCCGAACTGGGTTACTTCGATAATTATCTGATCGACAATGAAAGCTGCGTGATCGTGGGGGTGCAAGCGACGGCCGCCCGCTTGAGTCAGGAGAGTGCGGCCGCACGCGATATGATCGATCGCTACTGCGAACGATATGGTCGGCGGCCCCAGGGGGTGGCAGCCGATAACACCTACGGCAACGGGGAAATGCTGCAATGGCTCGATGAACGTGGGATTACACCTTACATTCGCGTGAAGGAAGGTCCGAACTCGCCCCCTGATCTGTACGGGATCGAGAAGTTCACTTACGTGCCGGAAGAAAACTGCTATCTCTGCCCCGCAGGCAAGCCCCTGAACTACGTGGGTATTAACAAACGGAACCGTGCGCACCGGTACTACTCGACGGTTAAGCGCTGTCGAGGATGTGATCAGAAGCCGCAGTGCACGCGCGGCAAGTTCCGTACGATCGCGATCCACACTTGCGAAGCGGCAAGACAGAAGGCCGATGAGGTAGCCAAGACCCCGGAGTTCACCGTGGCGCTACGCAAGCGACGGAAAGTGGAGGCTCTGTTCTCGGAACTAAAGAACCTGATTGGATTGCGGCGCTTGCGCCTAAGCAGAATCAAGTTCGTGCGTGAGCAGTTCTACCTAGCTGCCGTGGCACAGAACCTGAAACGACTGGTGCGGTTCCTCAACAGGAGAGCGCAACCAGCGATGGCAACCGCGTAAGAAACAGACTACCGCAAGAAAAACACGAACCGGAAGAAACATCCCTGAGGGAAAACCCGTCTTCGAACCGAGTTTTTCAACACCAACGAGACTTAACAACAACGGCATCCGGCCATCCGCTGCAAATCGCGACTGCAGCTTTGCAAGGCATCTACCATCTCGATCTATATAATCCGTGGGGTTACTCGGGGGCAGTGCAAAAAAGGAGACGAGATGCGCAAACTACTGGTGATTCTTCTCATGCTGTCTTTTGGAGTCAGTCTTGCGGCAGAACAGCACAAGCCACACGGTCCGATTATCGTGGCCAAGCGATCTTTCATCGGCCAAACAGGAGACATGGCACCGACAACGATCTTCAAGGTGAGAAAAGATGGCCTGTACCGCGTCTCTTTGTACGAGACTAACAAAACTTACGCGCAACCGTACCTTACCTTGATTTGGACAGATGAGTACGGGCCGAAAATAATGGGAGGAGGCATTAGCGCATTCCCACAAATCGCGCTGGACACTGTGGGTGCGGTGAATACTGGCCAAGTTATTGTGCACTGTCTGGCGGGAACCGAAATTCAGTTCACCAGCACGGCGTACGGGCAGGCAACCTACAATGTTTACGTTACCGTCGAGATGCTATGAACCTTGCCGAACAAGATTAAACGGGGCAAACCCCCGATCTCCGTTGAGGTCGTTACTGGCGAAATCACTCAAGTTCCCCGCCCAAGGGAAGATGAGTGAAATGGCGATGTTTGTGCGCCGGGGTAAACCGGCATGAAGCAGAGAATGGAAAATTCTTACGGGAAAGGAGTAGCGATCCACTCGGCCCCGAGTCTTGCGCTGCTACCGCGAGGGACACAGTGAAGCGTAGATAGGGGTATAGGCGGGGTGGGCTATTGAGCTGCGAAAACATACAACCCGGACGCCGACGCGGTAAACATATGCGGAAGGCAACATGAACAGGGGCGATAACGCGAGTCCTTATTCAGTCCGGCGTAGTCGAAGACCCCAGGCACGCCTAGAAACTTCATGCACGAGAACCGGGAGACCTCGGAGACACCTGCAGCCCAGGTTGGCAGCAGGTCGGCGGGCGAAGGCCCAGGCCGTACGGCCCGCATGCACGTCCCCGAGGAGTCACACAGCGGAGTACTACCGATGAACCATTCGAACAAAGACGGGAAACCGTTGGCGGAGAGTGCGGAGGGAAGGCCGCTGATCAAGGAGAACGCTCGTCAACCTAACACGTACCCGACGCAGAGCGGGAAGGGCGTGTCCCAGGGGCTGGCGGGTGTGCGGAAAGCAGCAAAAGAAAATAAGGAGATGAAGTTCACCGCCTTGCTCCACCACCTGACGATCGAGCTGCTGCGGGAAAGCTTTTACTCACTGAAGAGTAAGGCCGCACCCGGAATAGACGGCGTAACGTGGCAGGAGTATGAGCCCGGATTGGAAGATCGCTTGGTCGATCTTCACAGCCGGGTGCATCGGGGAGCATACCGAGCGACACCCTCGAGAAGAGTGTACATAGAGAAAGCCGATGGACGACAGCGTCCACTGGGAGTTGCGGCTATGGAAGACAAGATTGTCCAACATGCCGTAGTTACCATCCTCAACCAGATTTATGAGGAAGACTTTCTCGGCTTTTCGTATGGGTTTCGCCCGGGGCGCAGCCAGCATCAAGCGCTGGATGCGTTGTCGTACGCGCTCTTGAAGAAGAAGGTGAACTACGTTCTTGATGCCGACATCCGAGGGTTTTTCGATAACCTCGACAAAAGTTGGATGATCAAGTTCGTGGAGCATCGCATCGCCGACCCCCGCATCCTACGGCTGATCCGGAAATGGCTCAACGCGGGAGTGATGGAGGAAGGCAAATGGTCGGACACGCAGACAGGGAGTCCGCAAGGTTCGGTGATTTCACCGCTCCTCGCCAACGTTTACCTACACTACGCGTTCGATCTTTGGGTGGACGTCTGGCGCAAGAAATGGGCGCAAGGCGACGTGGCAGTCGTCCGCTATGCGGACGACATTATCCTAGGATTCCAGCATCAGACAGAAGCCGATCGTTTTCTGGAAAACTTTCGGGAACGACTCGGAATGTTTGGATTGGAATTACACCCCGACAAGACGCGCCGGATTGAGTTCGGTTTGCCGAACAAAACCGGGAACGAAGAGGGGAAGGCAAGCCGGAAACGTTCGACTTTCTGGGCTTCACGCACATCTGCGGGAAGAACGGATTAGGGCGATTCCTGGTGCGGCGTACCACGATCCGCAAACGCATGCGAGCCAAACTGCGAGAGGTTAAGCAGCAACTTCGCAAGCGTATGCATGATCCCGTGCCCCAAACCGGAAGCTGGCTCAAGTCGGTCGTGCAAGGCTACTTCAACTACTACGCGGTACCAGGAAACCTCACGAGCTTGGGAGTGTTTCGGGATCGGGTGATCGCGCACTGGTGGCGAACTATTCGTCGTCGGAGCCAGAAAGGCCGGATCTCTTGGACACGCACTCTCGCTTTGGCTCAGCGATGGCTTCCTCAACCGCGTGCGCTCCATCCCTTTCCTGATGCACGCTTCGCCGCCACTCATCCGAGATAAGAACGGGATGCGCTAATGAGCGCCCGTCCGGGTCCGTCCGGGGGGTATCACGCACAGTGATATCCCTACCGGGATCGCCAATCATCCGCCCGCGGTTGAAGCAGGTGTAGAACGTGAAAGGATCGATTGATGTGAGCGGGATCTTTGCCCCCTTATCGTCCTTATCGAAGGTGGAACCAGCAGGAATCCCCTCTGCTCCCAATTGCTTCAGCAGTTGTATCAGTTCACTTTGTCGATTTCGAAACGGGAGGATCTTCGTCGCCAATTCCGTATACATAGGAATCCAAGAGAACATGGTGCACCTGCCTTCCTCAAAACCCTACGCTTCTGTTTTCCGAGTCCACGCTGATGGATGTTCCTTTGTCGGCTAACTCAACTCATTTCAACACCTCAAGACTACAGAACAACAGTTCTCAGGGCCCTCTGGCAAGTTCAAGATACCGACAGAAAGCATTGACCAGCTCGATCTGCCGAGGTGTCCTGCACTGCACTTGAAACTAAACCCTGGACTTTCGCCAACAAATCCGAATAGAAGCACAGTTGGATGACGGGATGACGGCTCCAGATTTAGTGCTCCTGGCCAGCTTCGTATCGACGACTTCGTAAGACCACGGCCCCAGCAGACTAGGCCTGTCCACGCGAATGACAAAATCTGCTCGTCCTCGCCACGGTCCCTCTAGGAATGTGCCTTGATAGATCGCATGGACTCCGCGACGAAGGGCATCAACCGTTTGAGAAACCGCTTCCTGCCAAGGCACTGTCTGGTCAATCTCGGTAATCGACCGTAAGCGTCTGACCAACACACCTGTTCGAGAGGCGGGGTCTGTGTTGAAGTGTCCGGATGACCGCAAAAACAGAGTTGTCAGCGCCCAAGCGACGTACCCGTGCCGAAGTTCAGCAGTTGGTGGCCGAGTTTGTGAGCAGCGGTATGCGGCGGAGCGAGTTTTGCCAGAGTCGAGGTTTGAGCTTCAGCACACTGGATCGCCATCTAAAGAAACTGCGTTGGAAGAGAAGGCGTAAGCCAATTTCCTCGGCCGGTCGTTTGCTGCCGGTGGAGTTGGCGGCCAGGAAATCGCCGACGCAGCAGGGAGCCATTTGTGGGCTGGCCGTGGTGCTGGCGGGCGGGCGCCGGATCGAGGCGCATCCTGGTTTTGATACGAGTACGTTCGAACGTCTTATGGGCATGCTGGAGCGGACGTAAGCCGTGTTTGGACTGGGCCCAGCCACACGGATCTATCTGGCCGCCGGGGTCACCGACATGCGCAAGGGGTTCGAGGGGCTGTACGGTCTCGTCCGCGATCGTTTGTCGTGTGAGCCTCTGAGCGGGCACTTGTTCTTGTTCTGCAATGCCCAGCGCAATCGGTTGAAGGTCCTCGTCTGGGACGGAAGCGGACTCTGCAATCCCTCTACAGAAAACCCACAGTATCGCCTTTGATTCCAGACAAGTCTGTTATCCATGGCACCGCTGGTATGGTCGTAGTGTGTTGACGCGCAGGGCTGGCGGTGCGCACGCCGATGTAGCATTCCAGTGCAAACTCCCTGATGCGCCGCTCGATGCGATGCTCGTTGAAATCCCGAAGTGGATGTTCGATGCGGCGCATTGCGCGACGCTGCGGCTCACGGAACAGCCCCATGTTGATTGCGCGACGCTGCGCACTTTGAAAAGCTCGATCGCCGAGCAACGTGTCTCTGTGAAGGCTTCGGTGTTACAACCGCAGCTATCCCGGCAAGCCGGTCACGGAGACACGGATGGCAGCCTTTTCAGAAAGATCTCGAATAACACAACTGGCGCTGTTTGGCGAACGACTCGCCGTACCGCGCTGGAGCGATCTCACCCAACCGGCGCGCGTCGAGGTGGTAAGACTCCTGGCGCAACTGCTCGTCAGTGTTTGGACGAGCGATCCAGTTCGCGTCCCTCAAAACCGGGGAGGGCGCGATGAGTGACAAGATCAAGCCGCAGCATCTTTCGCGTAAAGCTATCCTCTACGTGCGGCAGTCCTCGCCGTATCAGGTGATGAACAACCTGGAAAGTCAGAAGCTGCAGTACGCGATGGAAGCTCATCTCCGATCACTGGGCTGGAGCGATGTGGAGATCATCGATGAAGATCTCGGCCGTTCGGCGGGTGGCGGTGTCACGCGCACCGGGTTTGAGCGCATGGTGGCGCAGGTCTGTCTCGGAGAGGTGGGTGCGGTCTGCGCACGCGAGGTTTCTCGCTTCGCGCGGAACAGCCGTGAGTGGCAGCAGTTAGTGGAGGTGTGCCGTATTGTCGACACGCTGCTCGTTGATCAGGAGACGGTGTATTCGGCGCGCCTGGGCAATGATCGGTTGCTGTTGGGGCTGAAGGGAACCCTTAACGAGTACGAACTCGACCTGCTTCGCCAGCGGGCCAGCGAGGCCCGAGTTGAGAAGGCGCGACGCGGTGAACTCGTCTCGCACTGTCCGGTCGGCTTCGTCAAGAATGAGGACGGGCGACTTCAGAAGGAACCCGATGAGCGCATTCGGCGCATGATCGAGCTGGTGTTTGCAAAGTTCCTCGAACTCGGCAGCGCTCGCCAAACGCTGCTGTGGTTTATGGAGAACGAACTGTCGATTCCGGCCCGCACGATCCGGGGCGAGGTTCACTGGCGACGGCCCGCCTACTCCGGCATCCACCGGGTCCTGACGAATCCTGCATACGGTGGAGCGTATGCGTATGGCAAGACTGAGAGCCTGACGTGCTACGAAAATGGTCTCTCCGTGCAGCGCACTCGGCGCCGACCTCGCGAGCGCTGGGTTACCCTTATCCCCGATGCGCACGAAGGCTATGTGCAGTGGGAAGACTTCGAGCGTATCCAGAAGATGATCATCAGCAATCGCCTCAGCGATTGCGAACCATCCGGGGCCGCGCGCCGTGGCAGCGGGCTGTTGACGGGGTTGTTGCGTTGCCGGCGTTGTGCCCGTATGCTGCGGGTATTCTACAAGGGTGCTGATGGCGAGGTGGTTCGTTATGCATGTCCCAGGGCTTACCTGGACAACAAGGAAGCGCGGTGTGTCGCCTTCAGCGGTGCAAATGTCGATGCCGCAGTCGCTCGGCAGTTGCTGTGCGTGGTGCAACCCGCGGCGATAGAGGCAGCGATCATGGCTACTCAGCGACAGGCCCAAGAACATTCTGAGGTTCTGGATGCCCTGCGCCGCGATCTCGAAGCTGCGCGCTACCGGGCACAGCGCGCCGAACGGCAGTATGAGGCCTCGGATCCGGAAAATCGCCTAGTTGCGCAAGAGCTTGAGCGGCGGTGGAATGCCGCCCTTGAAAAAGAGCGAGCCATCGAAGCGCGGATTGCCGCAGAGAGCGAATCCGCACAGTCCACCAGCGTGGGCACAGTGGATGAGTTCAAAGATCTTGCGAGCGATCTCGAGGCCTTGTGGAATAACCCAGAGGCCGACGAGCGTACGAAGAAGCGACTCCTACGAGCGCTGATCCGCGAAATCGTTGTGGACATCGATGAACAGACGAGCGAGGTCGTGCTGCTTATCCACTGGAAGGGTGGCGTGCATACGCCACTGCGCCTGCCGCGTCGTCGCCGCGGAGAAAGCAGCGGGCACATCCCGAAGGATATTGTGGAGTCAGTTCGCGTCTTGTCGCGCATCTACAGCGACGAGATGATCGCCGGCGTTCTCAATCGCGCAAAACTACCCACCGCTCGCGGCAACTACTGGACGCGGGCCCTGGTTACATCGTTGCGCTTCAATCATGGAATCAAGTGTCATGATGCGCAGCGCCAGGCCGCAGAAGGTTGGCTGAATCTCTCGCAGGCCGCACGTGTGGTCGGCGTATCTAATCGCACATTGCGGATTGCCATCGAACGCGGCTATATTGCGGCAGAGCGGCCGATCGCCTGCGGGCCGTGGGTGCTGAACAAACAGGCTCTTGAGAGCGAGGACGCTAAGCGCCTACTTGATCGCGTACGGCTCGGAAGATCCTCCCCCACAGTACCGTCTTCGGCCCAGACAGTTCTCGACTTATCAAACACATAGTGAAAAGGGGCATTATGAAGACGTCTTGTGGGTCTGTGCCAAGAGGTTGGAGAAAGGGCGTTTCACCTGGCCGCAATCCGGGGATGCCCAGGGCAAGGTCGTGCTGACTCACGAAGAGTTGTCCTTATTATTGGGTGGGATTGATCTGGCCAAAACCAAGCACAAGCGGTGGTACCGGAAGGCTTCCCCCGAGGGACACGCTGCCGCATAAGTTGCGCAGTTGTTTGAACGTTTCGATCGACTCTGGTAAATCATTAACCCATTGTGAGTGTAGCTCTCATTCCTTCAGCGCCAGCCGATCTGGAACTCATCGCACAACTTAAGGGCAAGCTACAGTACGCGGAGCTGCGGATTCGGGTACTGGAAGAGCGACTGCGGCTGATGCGGATCGAGAAGTATGGAGCAGGCGGAGAGTGAGCACGCGCCAGCGCATCGCTCGACGAAGAAGTCGGCCAAGCATCCGGGCCGCCAGGAGTTGCCTGCGAATCTTCCTCGCGTTGAGCGGATTCTGCCCTGCGCATTAGATCAGCGCGTATGCAAACGCTGCGGCAAAGAGACAGTGGTGATCGGCTACGAGGAAAGTTCCCAGTTAGATGTGGAGCCAGCGAAGTACTTCGTACTGGTCACGAAACGAGAGAAGCGGGCTTGCCGGTCGTGTGAGGATCTCGGCGTCGTCTCAGCGCCCCTGCCGCCACGGATCATCGAGAAATGCCTGGCGAGTGACCGCATCGTCATCGACAGGGTCGTCAGCAAATACTGCAATCACACTCCCCTGCATCGGCAGAGCGTGATTCTGGAACGGGACCTCGGCCTGGAAATCAGCCGCGCGACGCTGGACGGCTGGGTTCTGAAAGTCGGCGAGTTGCTGATCCCTATGGTCGCTGCAATGAGAAGAGAGTTGATTCGTGGAAGTTACATTCAAGCCGACGAAACCCCGGTTGATGTGCAGACACGCGAGGGCCGAGGACAAAATCACCAAGCCTATCTTTGGCAATACAGTCGCCCCGGAGGAACCGTGGTGTTCGACTTCCGTCTAGGCCGTGGGCGCGATGGACCGAAGCGGTTTCTGGGACAGTTCGAAGGCATTCTCCAAACCGACGGATATGCAGCGTATGACCAAATCGGTGGGCCGAGAATGGTACACGCCGCTTGTTGGGCTCATGCCAGAAGACAGTTTTTCGAAGCAGTGCAGCTAAATCCACGAGACCCGGTTGCAACCCCGATTGTGGCTCAGATGGACGAACTGTTTGCCGTCGATGCAGAAGCTCGCCGCAAAACGCTGACTACTGCGGCGCGCCATATCCGGCGTCAGGAAACAGCCAAGCCTCTTCTCGATGATATTCGTAGCAAGATCGAGGCAGCGCAGTCCGTTGCATTGCCTTCCAGCGCACTCAGCAAAGCTTGCCAGTACGCGCTCACGCTTTGGAGGAAACTTACACGATTTCTGGAGTATCCGGAACTTGAGCTGAGCAACAACCTAGCGGAGAATTCCATGCGTCCCGTGGCTCTCGGTCGGAAGAACTGGATCCACATCGGGAGCCCACAAGCGGGACCGAAGGTTGCAGCAATTCTCTCGGTCGTGGAAAGCTGCCGTCGGCTGCAAGTCCCGGTGCGCGATTACTTTTCCACGATTCTCCCCGGGCTTGCCGATCTCCCTATCAGGCGCCTTCCAGACCTTACTCCCGGTGTGTGGGTCGCCCGGCATTCATAGGCTCAAGCGACCGGGGTATTAGAGATCCACTAGAGGGAACACCATGCTCACCCTGTCAGTCGGATTCACTGTTTCGGGGGTACCCCTCAAAGGTCTGGTCTGCAGAAGCTAGATTAGGTCCCTGTAGCGTTCTAAGGCAACCCGAACCAGCTGGCTCCGAGTCCGCACTTCGGTCTTACCGAAAAGTTGCTGGAGAGTGTTCTTGACTCCACTTTCTGAAATATTTATTCGTGATGCTATCTCTTTGTTTGCCAGACCCTGAACAACGAGCCGGAGCACGTCCAACTCTCGGGCACTAAGCGAAGGTCTTTCTTTCTGGTCGAATGACGACCCCGCAGCGACGTTCTGCTCCTCGCTGACGTCAGCAATGATGGCGGCCAGCTTCGGCGTCGAGCCTTCCTTGTAGCTGGAAAACCATACTTCGGCGAGAAAAGACTCTCCGTTGCCGCGATGTCCGCGGCACTGCATCGACGTTCGGAACTGGGGTCCTTCCTCCGGTCGCAACGCGTGATGCAGTTCCGGCAGGAAAGCAGCGATAGGCTGACCGATCAGGTGGCCATCGTGCGGTGCCATCAGTTCGTTAGCCGCTTGGTTTGCTAATTCGATGAAGCCTCGCTCGTCGACCGTAACAATGGCCGCCGGGCTCGTTTCAACTAGGACGCGCATCCGTTCCTGGGCTTCAAAACTCAGGCGCTTGTTGCGGAGAACCTCGGAGGTCAATAGCCCACAGCCGCACAGCGCCAGCGCTTCAAATCCCAAACGAATGTTGGCGTCGGATGGATCTAGATTGCTGAAACGCTCGCTTAGCAATGCGCATGCCAAACCCAAAAGAATAATCGCCCAGCGGGGTAGAAAGCCCGCGGCGAGCATAATGGGAAATAAATAAAGGAAGCCTAGAGAAAAATAGGGCTTCGTCCACCAATCCACCACGGCGATTGCAAGGACGATGACACTACTGGCCAGCAGAACGGGAACTCGGTTCTGCCGTTCCCAGATCCAATCCAAGTGAGGCATGAAGTTGGTGTCAACGTTCGATTATCCCACGGTCGGCGCATTCGATGAACCCAATCAAACGATTTGTCCTCAAGATTAGCTTACTGGGATCGATTGATTGCCACACGGCTACGTCTCTGTCCTTCCATTCCTTTCAAATCGAACGATTGGCTGTCGGATCGTTCCCACAAATCGAAATACCTTCGTTCGACGCTGTTTGAGTATCTTCCGCGAAAACCCCAGTCGCGATACACGAAGAAGATGACCTTGTGCCTAAGAACTTCGGGGACGTGTGTCTAGCGTGAAAACAAGCAGTGACGGTACGCCATCAACTATTGGGAGCCGGCGGTGAACCCAGACACTTTGAATCGCTATGTGTTGGTCATCATCGGTTTGTTTGCTGTCCTCTTATACCTCGTAATGGTAGTCGCAGGGTTTTCGGAGTTGATTTCTCGAATGCCAAAGGCCAAAGGTCACCGCAAGCGCCCCAAGGCAGTTGCCGGACGATTGCGAAGTGCAAAGAAATCGACCTGATCTCGAACCCCAAAAGATTGCGAAACAGGAAGAATGTCCCTTTCTGATCCATTATTCCCTGTGGAAAACCCCGATCGGAAATGCCGGTGCCTTCGCGGGCGATGGACCTCTCGTCTCTTTTGCTGGTTACTCATTTCTGGGGTTCTCGCAGTGCGAGCCCAGGGGCAGCAGCACAGTTATGTGTGGCAGGAGATTCGAGACAAGTTCGAAGCCACAAACCCAACGCTCCTGGCTGGGAGGCTGAACATCGACGAACTCAGAGCCCAGGAGATCACTGCCCACCTCCGCCCTAATCCCGATTTCACCATCTCAGCCGACGGCACCCAGATCGCTCCTACTAAGGGCGTCTGGCAACCGTTTGCGGGAACGTTTGTGTCACCCGGAGTCAGCTATCTTTTCGAACGACGCAACAAGCGCGGGCTGCGCTTTGAGGTCGCCAAGGAAGGCACTGCGATCGGTGTCGCCCAACAGTCCGATTCCGAACGCAATCTGCTCTTCAATCTGCGGAGCGCTTTTGTCGGCATCCTCCAGGCCAAAGCCGTGTTGCGCCTGGCGCAGGACAACCTCGAATACTACGACAAGATTCTGAAGATCAGCCAGGACCGCTTTCAGACAGGGGACATCTCCAAGATCGATTTTGATCGACTTCAGCTACAGCGGTTGCAATATGAATCCGATCTGCAAACTGCCCTGGTAAATTTGCGCACGACAAAAATCACCCTGTTGGCTCTGCTCGACGATCGCAGGCCAGTGGACAGCTTTGATGTCGAGGGTCCATTCGATTTTCAGGAAGACCTTCTCTCCCTCGACGATTACCGCAAAGATGCTCTGGATGCCCGCCCGGACCTACGCGCGGCAGTCCTTTCGGCACAACAGGCGGAAACGAACTACAAGTTGGCCGAAGCCGACGGCTCAACTGACCCCACAGTAAGCCTTTGGTTTACGCACAACGGTTCGTTCAACAACCCCGACGCCCTCAACACCCTCGGAGTCAGCGTCAGCATCCCGCTCCGTATCTTCGACAAGAACCAGGGTGAGAAGCTACGCACGAGAATTGACATCAAGCGAAGTGAGAAGTTGCGCCAAGGCGTTGAGACGCAGGTCTACAGCGATGTGGATTCGGCCTACGCCGTTCTCATCAGTGACATCAATCTACTGAAACCTTACAAACGCCAGTACCTCGAACAGGCCTTGCGTGTGCGCGACACGATTTTCTTCTCCTACCAGCATGGCGCTGCATCCCTTCTGGATTTCCTGAACGCGGAAAGCGAGTACCGAACGGTGCAATTGAGTTACGTAAACCTTGTTGGTTCGTTTCTGATTGCAGCAGCACAGATGAACTTGTCGGTCGGTCGCGAGGTCATTCAATGAACACCTTTTCATGTCGGATTATTCCTGCGGGACTGTGTCTGTTTACGAGCCTGCTAACTCTCGCTTGCAGTAGCAGCAAGGCGGACCCGCACGCTGAAGCGCCACCCAAAGCTGTGGTTGAACCCGATCTCGATGCCAGCAACTTCAAGGTCGACCATCCTGAACGATTCCCTCTGACAATCGCCGTCGAGCATAAGGCACCTCCCGCGCTCAATGTGACGGGAGTAGTTCAGCCCGACATCGTGCGTGCTGTTCCGGTTGTCTCTCTCGCGTCGGGACGCGTCGTTGAGATTAAAGCAAGGCTCGGCGATGCTGTGAAGAAAGGTCAACTCTTGCTGCGTGTTCAGAGCAATGATGTTTCCGGCGCCTATCAGACCTATTTGAAGGCCGAAAACGATGAGCGTCTAGCTCGTACACAACTGGAGCGGGCTCAGATTCTTTACGAAAAAGGTGCCATCGCCAAAAGCGCCCTTGAGCAGGCCGAAGCAGCAGAGGCCGATAACAAGGCCGACCTCAACGCTGCGACTGAACAGTTGCGCCTTCTCGGGATCGATAAGCAGCATCCCTCCGGCGTCGTTGACATCGTCGCACCGATCTCCGGTGTCATCACCGATCAGCAGGTTACGAATTCGTCTGGCGTTCAGGGTTTATCAGGTCCGAATCCGTTCACGATTGCGGACCTTTCTTACGTCTGGATCGTCTGCGATGTCTACGAAAACGATCTCGATGCAGTCCATGTTGGGGAATACTCAGACATCCACCTCAATGCCTATCCCAATCAGCTCCTTAAAGGACGGATCGACAACATTCTGCCCGTCCTCGACCCCAACATCCGAACGGCGAAGGTCCGAATTGAGGTTAAGAATCCTGGAATGCTCCGGATCGGCATGTTTGCCAGCGCAACCTTTTACGGGAAACAACCTGAAATGCATTCGGCCCTTCCAGCCAGTGCAGTACTGCACCTACACGATCGCGAGTGGGTTTACACGCCGCTCGGGGATGGCCGTTTCAAGCGCGCGGAAGTAGTAACGGGAAACATGCTGCCCAACAACCAACAAGAAATCGTGTCAGGGATCAAGCCCGGCGACCAGGTGGTCTCCAACGCACTAGATCTGCAGAACACGGTGGAGCAATAGGTGATTCGGCGCATCGTCGATTTCGCCCTCGGAAACCGTCTGCTGGTCCTCGGCCTGGCATTTGTGTTGTTTGTCTGGGGAATCATTTCGTTCCACAATCTTCCGATCGAGGCATACCCCGACGTCGCGGACAACTATGTCGAGATCATTACGCAGTGGCCCGGAATTTCGGCGGAGCAAATCGAACAACAGGTCACCATCCCGCTCGAAACCGCCCTGAACGGCATCCCCGGAGTCGTGCACCTCAGGTCATTTTCCCTATTCGGTCTCTCCGACCTAAAGCTGATCTTCGAGGATGGCACCGACAATGCGTGGAACCGCGAGCGCGTCCTCGAACGCCTGAACCAGGTAACTCTTCCGACAGGCGTCGCCCCGCAGATGGGCACCGACTGGAGTCCCGTCGGCCAAATCTATTTCTTCACCTTGCATAGCACGAATCCGAAATATGACCCGATGGAATTAAAGTCCATTGAAGACTGGGTCGTCGAGAAAAATCTCAAGTCGGTTCCCGACATTGTGGACGTCGCGAGTTTTGGCGGCCCTACACGTGAATACCAAGTCCGCGTTGATCCCAACAGGCTCGTCGCCTATGGTCTGAGTCTTGCCCAGATTGAGCAGCAACTTACCAATAACAATGCCAACGCGGGCGGAAGCTTCATTCAGGAGGGCTTACAGCAAATCAATGTGCGCGAGGTCGGCCTCGTCGACCGTGTTCACGACATCGAACAGACCGTCATCTTCACCAAGGGTGGCACACCTCTTCGCGTGAAGGATATTGCTGTTGTTTCGCAAGGACCCAAGATCAGGCTTGGCCAGTTCGCCCGCGCAATTCACCGCGAAAACGGCAAGATCATCGACAACGACGATGTGGTCTCAGGCATTGTTCTGCTGCGCAAAGGCGCTGCCGCCGATCCTGCTCTTAGAGCGCTTCACGAAAGAATCCAGGAGATGAACGATCACATCCTTCCCCCAGGGGTGAAAATCGTCCCCTTCATCGACCGCAGTGATCTCGTTCACTTCACCAGTCACACTGTGCTGCACAACCTGAGTGAAGGAATGATCCTTGTTTCGGTCATTCTGTTCCTCTTCCTCGGCAATGTCCGCGGAGCCATTATCGTCGCCGCGACGATTCCGTTCTCTTTACTGTTTGCCTCGATCTGCCTGGATCTGAAGCAGGTTCCTGCCAATCTGCTTTCTCTTGGAGCCCTGGATTTTGGCATGGTCGTTGACGGTGCAGTGGTAATGATCGAAAACATCGTCCGCCACATGACCTTTAAGCACGACACCGAGACTCCGATTGAACGCATCGGCGATGCCGCACACGAAGTACAACGCCCTGTCTTCTACGCCATCGGTATCATCATTACGGCCTACCTGCCTATCTTTACTCTGCAGCGCGTCGAGGGTCGCTTATTTCAGCCCATGGCATGGACGGTCGCCTTCGCATTGCTCGGCGCGCTGATCTTCTCGATGTTGATTGCCCCTGTCCTCGCCAGCTTCGCCTTCGCCAACGGTGCAAAGGAATGGCATAACCCGGGCATGGCGTTTCTCACTGAGTGCTACCGAGAGGCCGTTCGCTGGGCGATTCGTCATCGCATCATCACGGTAAGCGCAGCCGGACTTGCTGTACTGCTCGGGAATTTTGTCGCTTTCAGCGGCATTATCGGATCCGAATTTCTACCCCATCTCGATGAAGGCGCCCTTTGGGTCCGGGGCACCCTGGCTCCCAGCACCGGTCCCGACGAGGGAATCCGAGTAGCCAACCAAGCACGGGTCGTTCTGTGCTCATTCCCCGAAGTTCCGCAATGTACGAGTCAAGTCGGCCGTCCCGATGACGGCACGGACACGACGGGCTTCTTCAACACCGAGTATTTTGTCGACCTGAAACCGAAAGAGGAATGGCGGCCGATTTTCCACGAAGACAAAGATCAGCTAATCACGGCCATGCAGCGTGAACTCGACAAAATCCCCGGCGTCGTTTGGGGATTTTCTCAGCCCATTGAAGACAACATGGAAGAGGCCGTCAGTGGAGTTAAAGGCGAACTCGCCACCAAAATATATGGCGATGATTTGAAGACTCTTGAAGCCAAGGCGGATGAGATCGTTGCTGTTATGCGTCAAATTTCGGGGATTGAAGACCTCGGCGTCTTTCGCGTCCTCGGTCAGCCCAACTTGAACGTCACTGTGGATCGAGACGCGGCTGCACGTTACCAGATCAACGTCGCGGATGTGCAAGACGCAATCCAAACCGCAGTCGGTGGCAACGCGCTTACGCAAGTGCTGCAGGGCGAAGCGCGATATGACCTGGTCCTGCGTTATCTTCCCCAATTTCGGGACACCAAAGAAGCAATCGAAAAGATTCGACTTCTATCTGCCACCGGAGAACGTGTTTCTCTCGCGCAGCTTTGCAGGATTCAGGTGGCTGATGGTGGTTCGGAGATCTATCGAGAGGGCAACCAGCGTTATATCGCGATCAAATACAGCGTGCGCGGCCGCGATCTTGGGAGTGCGGTAGAAGAGGCGATCGAGAAGGTGACTCGCCAGGTGAAACTGCCCACCGGCTATCACCTCAAATGGGAGGGAGAATACGCCAGCCAGAAGCGCGCCAATGCGCGGTTGCTCATCGTGTTGCCGATTACCATCTTCATCATCTTCGTCATCCTTTACACGATGTTCAAATCGTTCAAATGGTCGATGCTGATCATGGCCAACGTCGCCATCGCGCCCATCGGCGGCGTCATTGCCCTTTTGATGACTAGGACGAACTTCAGCGTTTCCTCGGGAGTCGGCTTTCTGGCCCTCTTTGGAGTCTCGGTACAGACGGGTGTCATCATGCTCGAATACATCAACCAGTTGCGGGTGCGGCGCTATTCCATCGAAGACGCCGCGGTCGAGGGAGCCGTCTTGAGGCTACGCCCGATTATGATGACCATGCTCGTTGCGACTCTGGGTCTGTTGCCGGCGGCTCTTTCCCACGCAATCGGATCGGATTCTCAGCGTCCTTTTGCAATTGTTATCGTCGGTGGTCTGATCGCAGCACTGGTGATGAGTATTTTCTTGCTACCGACGCTTTATGTGTGGATTGCCGGCGACCACGATGTACTGCCCGCTGCTGATGGAGAGTTTGCAGAGGGAGAGCATATCGACTGAAGATGATCGTCGTATGGGGAAATCGAAAACAGTCTTCTGTCGATCCTTCCTACATTATATTTCCTGAGTCCCCCATTCTGCCGTCTTATGCCAGCCGCGAACGTAGCGATCGAAATAGGTAACGGGAAGTCCTAGTGCTGTATCTGAAGCGCCCACGAGGGAAGGGTTGGGAGTTGAGACGCTGTGGAGGGGCGCTTCGGATACAGCGACTTGAAGGAAGCCGCCCCGGGGACTATGGGATTTGTATCTGGATGAGCCGGTCTTGATCGTTTGCGAGTTTGCGGTTGCGGTCAGAGCGCTTAGGTTTCAGTAGCGGGTCGCCGAGAGATTGGGCGTGGGGCGGCGCATCGGAGAGTCTGAATCGCACCACCATACTGCAGGCTGACAAATGCGAGACGCAGAAGTAGTGTGCGCGCCGAAGCACGAGCGAGATTCGAGACTGGAGATGTGGATTCATGCGACGCACCGGCTGAGATGAAGCGGGGATCGGAGGAGGAGTTGTGCCGCGGAGAGGCGCTCGACAACTTGCATGGTTCCACCGCAAAGCGGACATTGCCACAGCGAATGAATGGGCAGCGCCGGCGAGGCGGTGCGCGCTGCTGGCGGATGGGATTGCTGGAGCAACCGAGAACAGAGTGGAAGGAGTTCTGCTCGCCTCCGGTTAGTAAGGAAGCCGAAGTTGCGGATGCGCATAAAGCGGTGCGGCAGCGGGTGCAGAAGGAAGCGTCGCAGGAACTCATCGACGGGCAGAGTCATCAGCCGCTTCTTGTTGCCGTGAGCGGAGTCGCGCCAGTGAAAAGTTACGTTGCCTTCGGAGAGAGCAACCAACCTGCTGTTGGAAATGGCAACACGGTGGGTGTAGGCACCGAGATAGCGCAGCGCGTGTTCTGGCCCGCCGAAAGGGCGCTTGGCGTAGACGACCCAGTCGTGGCGGAACAGTACCCGCAGGCACGAGGTGAAGGCGCGCGGTTCTGCGAGCGGTAAGAGGCTGCCGTGAAACTGGAGTGCGCCGGCATGAAAAGCGTTCTTGAGTCCGGCGACAAACTTGCCGCGGAACACGCGCCGCAGTACGGCAATGGGAAGGAAGAAGGTGCGGTGTGAGGAGATCCAGCGGGAGTGATCCTGAGCGAGACCGCCGGCAGCGACTACGCAGTGGACATGGGGATGATGTTGCAGTCGCTGGTCCCAGGTATGGAGCACGCTGAAGAAACCGATCTCGGCTCCAAGATGACGGGGATCGCGTGCGATCTGCAGCAGGGTTTCAGCGCTGGCGCGGAACAGCAGGTTGTAGATCAGCCGTTTATTCTGCAACGCGAGTGGAGCGAGTTCTCGTGGCAGGGTGAAGACGACGTGCACGTAGCTAGTGGGCAGCAACTCTCGTTCCCGTGCCTGGAGCCAGCGCAGGCGGGCGTTGCCCTGACACTTGGGGCAATGCCGGTTCCGGCACGAGTTGTAAGAGATGGCAGAATGTCCGCAGTCCGAGCACCGATCACGATGTCCACCCAGCGCGGCGGTGCGGCAACGAGCAATGGCCAGCAAAATCTTCTGATGCTGCCAAGTGATCCAGCGGCGACTGCGCTCAACAAACGACTGCCCGGCACAGCGAACGATGTCGGCCACCTCCAGAGGAGGCCGGTTCATGCGCTCGGCGTCGGCCCTCCTTCTCCTCGAATCGGGAGTGCATCCAACGGACTGCCGGTGGCGCTGAGATGCCGCCGGGAGAGATGCAGATAGATCGTGGTCTCTTCCAGGTCGCGGTGCCCCAGCAGCATCTGGATGGTACGCAGGTCGGCACCTGCTTCGAGCAGATGCGTGGCAAAACAGTGGCGCAGAGTGTGGGGATGGACGCGCTTGTGCTCAAGGCCGGCGCGTTCGGCGGCCTGCTGACAGGCGTGCCAGAGAACCTTGGTGGAAACCGGATGACTCGCTGTATGCCATCGATTGCCGGGGAACAGCCAGTCGGTGGGCTTGCGCTTCAGCCCGCGCCAGTAGATGCGCAACGCTTCGAGCAGCTTGGGGCTGAGCATGACATCGCGGTCCTTGCGCCCCTTGCCTCCCCGGATATGGATGACCATCCGCTGGCTGTCGATGTCGCTGATCTTGAGGTGGGCCACTTCTGCGCGACGCGCGCCCGTGGCATAGAGCGTCATCAGCAGGATGCGATGAAAGGGAAACTCCGCTGCGTCGATCAGACGTGCGACTTCTTCCTGGCTGAGTATCTCGGGCAGGTGCAGAACCTTCTTCGGATACGGCGTCTCGGCAATGCTCCAGCCTCTCTTCAGAACCCGAATATAGAAGAAGCGTAAAGCAGCCAGCCGCAGGGTCACAGTGTTCGGGCTGAACTTCAACTTAGTGAAGAGCGCTGCCTGATACTCGCGAATGTGTTCGGGCCCAAGCTGATCGGGTCGGCGGTGGAAGTAGCGACTGAAGTGCTCGACCCCGTGAAGGCACGAGCGGATGGTTGAATCGGCGAAGTTGCGGCGTCTTAGTTCTTCCAGCATGAGCTGACGTAGATGGGTCACAGAGAGTTCCTCCTCTGCGACACAAACTAGCTCAGATCACCTCCACCGTTAGCCAGCAACACGCGAATGCGTCCGCCGCAACGCGGCTTCGTTCAAGTCGGCATACAGGTTGTGATCCCGAAGCGACGTGAACTGCCGACGAGTCTATCGCCCTGCAAGTTTCGCCATACGCTTCCCCGGACCGGTTTATTTCAGCATTTGGTATTCACGCCTCGCTTCGTCGACGACTGGTACGTCGGGATCAGCATCTTTCCATAGCTCAAACAACTTTTGGTACGCGGCGCGCGCCTTGGCATCGTCGCCGGAGAGCGCATAAGCCCGAGCCAACCCCAAGTGAGCGAGCACCCAATTCGGACTCACCGGCGCTACACCGCGATTGTTGACGATTTTCTCGAACTCACCGACGGCAGCGTCGGGTTGATGATTTCCAAGATAGGCCAGTCCGCGTAAGTACGGGGAATAGAAGTCAATCGAGGACCCGAGGTCGAAACGCCGCATTGGCTCAAGGAGTGCGATGGCGCGTTCGTAGCGGTGCCGATTAATTTCTATCGCGGCCCGCGTACAAGGAATGACGAGTCGGCTCAGGCTAGCGTCATGCGGATAGCGCCGGGCCAACTCGTCGACCATGGCCTGAGACTGGTTCGTATCGCCGGACAACGCCAGCGCCAGGGCCAAGGGTCGCAAGTTGGAGCGGCCGTGGAAGAGCCTCATGCTAACGGTTACGTCCCGGCGCGCTTCCTTGAAACTGTGGGAGGAAACTTCTAGGATGGCCAAGCCTGCGTATTCCTCTGCGGCGGTCTCCACGAACCCGCTGGCCTGCAACTCCTTCGCGTCGTGCTCAACAATGGCCCGGGCATCGCGCAACCGGCCTCGCTGGGCGGCGGCAGAGGCTATCGTTGGCCCTAGATTATCCCGTGCGGACTGGCTCGCGGACCAGCGAACCTGGGCGTCGGCGCTCGCATCGTCGCCTTGCAGGACGGCAAGGTGGTACAGAGCGGTGCGAACAGGCAGGTTATCAAGTTTCGCTGCCGTGGCACGAGCGAGAACAGCGCGAGCGTCCTCAACACGGTTCAGGGCAGCGTAAGCCTCAGCCAGGCCCGAAGGCGAATAGGGTTGCTGAGAGTCGAGTTGCCATGCCTGTTTGTCGAGTTCGGCGCTCTTTTCGTACTGACCCAGAATCGAGGCATACAAATCCGCCAGGCTATGCACTGGCAGCCAATCGCGGGGGTACTCCTCCATCCATACTTTGTAGGTTTCAATCTCCTTGTCGATGTCGCCGGTGACGAAAGAGTGATAGTAGCTGGTGATGAACAGTTTCTCGCGCTCGCTCACCCGGTCGCGAAGGCTAAAGGCTTTCTTGTCCAGAACCGCAGCTCGTTCGCTTTCTCCGATATTGCCGTACGCTGTCGCCAGATACAGGTATGCCAGAGCAAAGTTAGGATCCAGCTCAACTGCCCGGTTAAGAAAGGGAATGGCGGCGGATTGTTCCGCCTGGTGGCGCATGATTTCGGCGCCGCTAGTGTAGGCCTTTAACGCGTCCAGGGAAGAGGTGGTTGCCTCCCGCAAGGGGACGTCGAACTGGCGGATTGAAGTCAGCGACTCACCTAACCTGGCGCGCAGCGCTGAAGCGGCTTTGCCGAGGGAGTTCAATACCTCTTCCTTGCTGGAAGCTTGGACCTGCTCGCCGGTAAACGCATATCCTTCCCGGCAGTTCAGAGCCTCCAGACTAAGTACATATTCCTTGCCTATGCTGACGATGGACCCGGCAATGACCGCCTTGCCGTTGACGCGCTGGCAGATCTCCAAGGCAGTATCACGGCTCACACTCTGGTCTTCACGACCCATAAGCCTCAGCGTTGCCTGAACCTTCTGATCAGAAATCAGGTTTAGAAACGGAGCCTGTTCCAGTTGAATGGATAGCGCTTGCTTCAGGGTGCCGTCAAAGACGGGGTCTCCAGTTCGGTTGTTGAAGTCAGACACCAGAACGGTGTCTTTGTCCGTGAGTTTGCCGTCTTGGCGTAAACGGCGATGTAACGCTCCCGCAACCAGAGCCGCTATCACGAAAACCGCCAAGATGCCGGGCACAAGGCGATTTATCCAAAGTGACCGGGGACGACGTGGACTCGGCGACATTCCCTGGCTAGCTTCAGGAACCTCGCGAACTGGCTCGGCGAATCGATATCCAGTGCCCCGAACGGTAAGGATGTAGCGCTGATCCTGTGCGGTTTCTCCCAACGTTTTGCGAAGAATGAAGATGTTCTGGCTGAGGTTGGCTTCATCGACGAAAGTGCCGGGCCAAAGTCTCCCCATGAGGTCGTCTTTGGACAGGACCCTGTCCCGATTCTCGATCAGCAGGACAAGGGTCTCAAACACTTTGGGAGTGAGCGTTACGGCCTCGGAACCGCGCGAAAGCACCTTCCTTTGCGGATCGAGCCGAAATGGTCCGAACTCGTACACGTGCTAATTCTCTCTGAAATCAGCGGTTTGAGGAAGTTTGAACACATTTTGAGGAAGCTTTGAAGATTCCGCTCCTCCCCTCGCGCATTCTGGGTGAGCCAAGCCGACCCACCGAAGCCTAGCTGGCGGCAACGTACTAGCCATTAAGTCGGACAACCACGCCAGACATAGGGCGGAATTCAGGCGTCACTTGCATGAAAGAGGAGGCAGCATGGGCACCCTGAACTCAACATTAGGTAAACAGGAAATTCGTAGAACCTCGTCGAGCGGAGACTTTTTCACCAATCCGTTAGTAGACAAGGTTCTTGCGGTGATGGCCTGCATCCCCGTTGTCTATCCAGTGATCCGGTACTATCACAGTCTCGAGTTCGACGTTTCCAGCGTCACTTGGGTACTTGACGTCGTTGTCATTCTCAGCACAATGCTCTTCCGAAGAACGGCTGTGCGGGTGACGCGGAATCCATGGCTCTGGCTGCTCACATGTGTGGCCACCTACTGGTTCCTGATGATCGGATTGGTGGAACAGAATGGACGAGCTCTCGCGCCCCTTTGGGTCACAAATTCCCTCGCGATTTTCAGTACCATCGTCGAATTGTGGGGGCGATTCAGCCTGGGGCGAAATATTGGATTCGTTCCGGCCCAGCGGGAGGTGGTCACGCGCGGCGCATATAAGTATGTGCGTCACCCAATCTATGCTGGCCTGTTTATCTGGATTGTCGGGTATTGGCTGTCAGGGTACTCGCCGCGAAATACTTTACTGTATGCGTTGGCCATCTTTTGGTTCGCCATCAAGAGCGTGGTGGAAGAAAGATTCTTGCGGGCGGATCCGGGCTATGCGGCATATATGGAGCGGGTTCGGTGGCGCTGGATTCCCATCCCATTCCTGGCTCGCGTCAACTCGCGGACCGCTCGAACGAATGCTGCCTTCCTAATTGCTCTTTGCTTGCTAACTTCCACTTCTGCTCAAACGAATGCCGACGAAGAGACCGCGAAGCAGGTTGCCGCGAAGACGATTCGCGCAGATGCCGTTCGCGCTCACATGCGGTTTCTCTCCGACAGCTTGCTGAAGGGGCGCGACCCGGGATCGCCAGAATATGAGATTGCGGCTCACTATGTTGCTGCTCAACTCGAAGCGATAGGTGTTCAACCGGCGGGCGACCACGACACGTGGTTCCAACAGGTGCCTTTCCTCAAGGCGACACCGGACGATTCGAAGAGTTTAATCGTATTCGCGAACGGCAAACAGGAGGTTGCGCTCAAGGATCTGGAAGACTTCATGTTCTACGCTGACGTAGCCCATACGGACAGCAGTGTGGAAGCTTCGGTGGTATTCGTAGGTTACGGAATCACAGCGCCCGAGTTGAAATATGATGACTATGCCGGCACCGACGTAAAGGGAAAGATTGTAGCGTCCATCAGTAATGCCCCTCCGACTTTCTCCGCGTCCCAGGCGGCCTACTATGCCAACGAGACCGGGAAAGCGCGAAATGCAGCCGCCCACGGAGCCATCGGACGTTTGGAGTTTTATTTGCCGGGCGAGACAGTGGATCTTTCCGGTGCAGGGCAGTGGTTGGACAGTGAGGGGATACCAAACGACGCGGTTCCAGAAATCCTGGTGTGGGGGTGGTTAACCCCTGCGGGCGCGAGGAAGCTGTTCACTGGTTCTACCAAGAGCCTCGATCGGGCCATTGCTGCGGCACGCACCGGCCAACCGCAGTCATTCCCGCTGGCCTGGAATGCAAGAATTCATGCAGTGAACACTCACCAGCGTCTGGCAGCTTCGAATGTTGTGGGAAAAATTGCCGGATCCGACCCCACTCTGCGCGATCAGTATGTGATCTACAGCGCGCACATCGACCACATGGGAATCTGCTCTCCGGTCGAAGGAAGTAGCGACAACGTTTGCCACGGTGCGCTGGACAACGCATCTGGAGTCGCTACCGTTCTCGAAATCGCTCGGGCCTATGCTGCCTTGCCGGTTGCGCCCCGCCGTTCCGTTGTCTTCTTGTTCACAACCGGTGAAGAGGACAACTTTGAGGGGGCCGATTACTTCGCGCATTTCCCGACGATTCCATCGAAAGGAATGATCGCCGACATCAATATTGACGTCGTGCCGGGGATGCGGTACCCCTGCAAAGATCTTCTCGCTCTCGGCGGGGAGCTCTCGAGTCTACTCAAGAATGCGGAATCCGCGGCCCGGAAAACCGGTTATACGATTAGTCGAGATCCCTTTCCCCAGCGGAATTACTTTGCACGTAACGACGAATATGCGTTTGCTCTGCAGGGTGTGCCGGCCATCATGCTGCGAAACGGAACCGACGGCGACGAGGTACTCGCGAAGTGGACCACGACGCGCTACCACAGGCCGCTCGACAATATTGACCAACCGATTGACTACGAAGCCGGGCTGAGGGCGGCAGTAACGAATTTCCTGCTGGGTTACGAAGTCGCGCAGCAGGACCAGTCGCCAAAGTGGAACGAAAACGATTTCTTGGGTGCAAAGTTCGAGAAACTTCCTCCGGGCAGGTGATGGCCGCGAGAGACGGAACCATATCTGTGGACGCGGAAAAGGGCCTGTGACACGAACCACGCCAGGCTGCTGACAGGCAAGGCGAAGATATCGCTCCTCGCGTCGGCTTCTTTCCCCTCGATCTGCTCCGGAGACATGTACTGGAAGGTTCCAACTACCATGCCCTCCTGCGTCAGCGGACGGCTAGCCACAGGACTGGTCAGGGTGAGGCCCGAAGCAGGAGCGCTCGACTGCGAGCTGGGCTTCGCCAAACCAAAGTCCATCAGCTTCGCCCCGGTCTTAGTCAGCATCACGTTCCCCGGTTTCAAGTCGCGATGAGTCACACCGCCGCGATGCGCTTTCTCCAGCCCTTCGCAGATCTCAATGCCATACTTCAACACCTGCTCCGGCGGCAGCGGCCCCTTCATCAGGCGATCAGCCAGAGTTTGCCCGTCGAGAAACTCCATGACGAGGTAATCCATCTCGTCCTGATGCCCGACGTCATACAGCGTGCAGATGTTGGGGTGGTTTAGCGACGAAATCGCTCGCGCCTCGCGATCAAAGCGCTGCCTCGCTTCAGCATTGGAAGACAAATGCTCCTGTAGAATCTTGATCGCTACCGTGCGGTCGAGCCGCGTATCGCGGGCACGATACACTTCGCCCATGCCGCCCGCGCCCAGCGGCGAGACAATTTCGTACGGACCGAGTTTGGTCCCCGAGGCAATCATGAATGCTTCAAACTGCGAACCTCAACTATTCCGGCCCGCAAGACTCACTTCTTTACCTCTGCCATCCAGTTCGTGGTGAGAGTCAACGGGGACGCGTTGCGCTCGTCCACCGGCAGGGCGACGAGCCAGCGCGTTCCATCCCCGTTGACATCGACACTCGCGCTACCATCGGGGTTTTGGCCGAGACTGCTGCTCACCGACTGTCCCTCAAAGAGCCTCCGCGATTTCCCCACCAGGAAGTTATTCCCTTGGACTTCGAATTCCACGCCGATCATCTGGAAATCAATGCTTACATAAAACAATTCCTTGCCTCGAGGCCAGAAAGCTTGCGCTCCCCCCGCTTTTGAGACCTGCCACTTACCGCCCGGACCGGGAAAAGGTACAACGTAAGTTTCGGTCTGTCCCGACTCATCCGACGAATACGCAACCCATTTCCCGTCGGGCGAGAAGATCGCCCATGCATCGTTGCCCGTGCTCTGAATGAAGGGGAAAGGTTTATGATCGCCAAACATGGGCAGGACCCAAATGTCGTAGCCTTCGCCTTGCCGCACCCGGTAGTCAAACAGCAGGAAGCGACCGTCGGGAGACCATATGTCGGGCTCTTTGTCTCCTTTTTGCGTGAGCAGCGGCTGTTCACCGCCGCCCCCACTCACTGGTTTGAGAAAAAGATCCTCCTGGCCATTCTCGCGCCTGGAGCAAAACGCCACTTTCTGTCCATCGGGGGACCAGACGGGCCACGCGTCATTTCCCGGGCCGAAGGTAAAGGGATTCGCGGTGCCGCGATGGAAGTCAAATAACCACAGCTTCTGGGTTTGCTGTTGATGATCGGTGACGGCGGCCATTGCGTACTTTCCGTCTGGCGACAAGTAAGGGGATGAGAAATAGCCCGGCTCCCCTACGGTGGACAACCGGTTTCCGTCCCGATCCACCCAAGTGAGCTGGGTCTTGGATGCCTGCATATGCAGCAGAAGGCCGCCTCGCGTTGCGGAAAAGCTAAACGCCCCTGGTTCCGCCGAGGCGGCCACCGTTACGGCGCTGCCGGTCGTCCGCAGACTGCGCAAGTCGAACGGCTGCGCCAACAAGTTGCCTCGCCGGGCAAACAAAATGTATCCCGGATCGACATAGCGGGCCGGACTATTATCCTGGGGCAATACGCTCTGCACCGGTCCGCCCTCCAGCGCAATCACGAAAATGCCCGCGCTAGCGCCATTGGACAGCACGAACAGGTGATGTCCATCGGGCAGAAAACTGGGCCAGCGATAATCTCCTTCGACCGGAAGCTTGGTGGGGGTTCCTCCGGAACTCGAAACGCGGTAGAGGCCCTTGCCACCCCAGGAGAACACGATCACGCCATCTCGGCTCCAAGTGCCGCCGTTGAAGGCCAAGGTGACGACGTCGCAGATCGTTTCGACGGTTCCATCGCCGACAGCGATTTTCTTCAACTTGTTTTCGAAGGTGAAAAATCCAACAAACTGGCTGTCGGGCGACCAGAACGGCTGCATCGCCCCGTCCGTCCCGGGTAATGGCTGTGCAGTGGCCTGGTCCAACCGGCGAAGCCAGAGCCGGGTCTTCCCTTCGGCTTCGGCCAGAGCCATTGCCACGAATTGGCCATTGGGAGACAGGACCGCCTGCTTGTCAAGGGCGAGGTGGCTGCCAGCAGGGATGTTGATCGCAACATGAAGGCCCAGCTTTTTTTCTGGCGTACGGAGGAAAAGACCCGCTGCCAACCCGGCCGCCACCAGGGCCAGCGCTAATGCCACCCAACCCACCAACCTGGGTCGCGTGGGAATTGGGCCCGGCCTCTCAACCCCATCTCGTGACGTGGACTCGGCGATCCAGCTCAGCTCACTGGCCAGGTCGCTCGCGCTCTGCCAGCGTTCATCCGGATCCTTGGACAAACACTTCTTGACGATCCTTTCCAGCGCGGGCGGTGCCAGGGGTTGTAACTGAGTGATTGGCGGAGGCTCAGTAGTGAGGATCGCTGCAATCAAGCTGGCCCGGCTCTTTCCGCTGAAGGCTGGTTTTCCCGTCGCCATTTCATACATCACCTCACCGAGCGCGAAGATATCGGTCCGCGCGTCGGCTTCCCTCCCTTCCAGCTGCTCCGGCGCCATGTACTGGAACGTCCCCACCAGCATTCCTTCGCGGGTCAGCTTCGACTGCTCTATCGTCAGCTCGGTGGAAGACGCGGCCCAGGGCGCGGCACCGGACTGCTTGGCAAGGCCGAAGTCCATCAGCTTCGCCCCCGACTTGGTCAGCATGATGTTGGAGGGTTTCAGATCGCGATGCGTGATTCCCAGCTTGTGCGCCTTGGCCAGCGCGTCGGCCATCTGCTCCGCATAGCGCAAGGTCTGCTCTGCCGGCAGCGGCCCTTTCGTCAGCCGCTGCTCCAGCGTCTCGCCCTCCAGATACTCCATGACGAGAAAATCCATCCCATCTTGCTGCCCGATGTCATGCAGCGTGCAAATGTGAGGATGAGAAAGTTTCGAGACGGCTTTAGCTTCACGCTCCAGCCGCTGCCGTAAGGACGGATCAGAGGACAGATTGGCAGGCAAAACCTTGACAGCTACATCGCGCTCCAGGCGCGTGTCGCGGGCACGATACACTTCGCCCATGCCGCCCGCACCGAGTGGGGAGACAATTTCGTACGGACCGAGTTTGGTCCCAGACGTGAGCCCCATGCGTTGCGCGCCATTATAGTCCCATGAAAAGGCGTCACTCACTTGGAGCCGCAGAAGCAGCCGCAGTGGGCATTAGATTCGAGCTACCACGCGATAACTTCTCCGTTGTCGCTAGTGGTCGGCAAACCTTCCCTTACCGGATGATGGAGGCAATGCGGAAGTTAACCACTCGCCAGTTAGAAAGCCGTTTGCTTTAGGAATCTAGGCAACCACAGGTGTGAAATCACAGGTGTGAAATTTCAGGCTGGCTTGCTAAACCATTGAGAGATATGGTGGCCAGGGACGGAGTTGAACCGCCGACGCCAGCCTTTTCAGGACTGCGTACTACCAGCGTATCCCCCTTGTCCTTCAACAACTTAACTTTGCAGAGTGGCCCCAGTTTTGTGACCACTCTGTGACCAGCGCCGATGTTCGCCTAGCGTCGGCCCGAATCTCAACCGTGCTGCTTGCCAGCGCCCGTCGATCTCGCCAATCCCGACTGCGGACGGGTGTCCAATCAAGAGCCCAACTCCCCCCCTACGTCCATCGCCCTCTCTGGTTGTTACTTGAGTTGCGCATATTCCGCCCTAGCTTGCTTCAGAACCGGGATATCAGAATCGGCATTCTTCCACAGCGCGAGGAAATCCTGATAGGCGGATTTTGCCTTGGCTGTGTCTCCGGACAGAGCATAGGATCTTCCCAGCTGCAGGCGCGCCAGAGCTCCAATCGGATCGCTAGCCACGACTCCTCGATGATCGAGAATTTTCTGGAATTCCGCAGCGGCTTCCGCGCCTTGATGCGCACTCAGATAGGCCTGGCCGCGCATGTACACCGGATAGAGTGCGCCGAAGAATCCTTGCAGATTGCTACGTGGCGTGCCTAGCTCATAGGGAGCAGCGCTTTCCAGCACTTCGATCGCTCTTGAAGGCTGCCCACGATTCAGCGCAAGAGTCGCACGAAGCACGGGCAGGTAGCTGAACCTGACGGAAGTGTCTTCAGAGAAATTCTTCTCCAAGTCGTCAGACAGAGTTTGTGCCCGTGAAGAACTGCCCGCGAGAGCCAGGGCCAAGGCCGCGCCGTACTCTACTTCGCGATCTTTCGCGAGTACAAGTGCTGATGACGCACGCTGCCGGGCGGCGGTGGCATTGCCAAAGAATGCTTCCCGTAGCGCCGATCCTGTTTCAAAGAGAGCTGCCCGTTCTCGATGACCGGCCTGCTGTGCCAACTCTGCCGCTTGCAACGACATTTTCCGTGCGTCTCGTAGTCGTCCGCTGTAAGCCAGCACAAATGACTCGTGATGTGAGAGCCAATCTTCTGCTTCCGAGTTACGTTGACTCAACGACGCTTCACGTGCCATTGCTGAATCGTCGGACTTTAAGAACGCCAAGTCGTATCTCAAAACGAGGAAGTCTGGCATTTCCAATTTACGGTCCGCGGCCCTCTTAAGGGCCGCCTCGGCATCATAAAAACGGTCGAGGTAAATGTAGTCGTATGCGAGATTGAAATATCCGATGGGGGCATCGGGATCGAGTTCGATGGATTTCTGAGCCTCTTCCACAGCTCTCTCAAATTTCCCTAAGCCGGTATAAGTGAAGCCAGCCAAGAAATCGTGCGGAGTCGTGTCGCGGGGATAGGATCGGGACCACGCTTGGCAAATCTGTTGCGCCTTTTCCTGGTTTCCTGTTGTCCTCCCCGCATAATACGCGGTGATGAAAAACTTCTCCTGCTCGCTAGTACGATCGCGCAATTCGTAGGCCTTGCTGGTGTGTATGGCCGCGAGAGCCGACTCACCAGTGTGGCCGTACATGAGGCCCAGGGCGGCATGTGCCATGGCAAATTGAGGATCGATTTCCACCGCCTGGGTGAAGAAGGGTACCGCGGCCTGCTGATCGGAATAGACTAACTGCCAGCCCCTGCTGTACGCCTTCAGCGCATCCAAAGATGGTGTCGTAGCCTGCGCTAGCGGCGTATCGTGTTGCCCCACACTTGCGAGCGACTCCCCAACGCGGCTCCTGAACCTCCTTGCGACTTGGTCCAGGGCATGCAAAACCTCTTCCTTGCGAACTGCCTGTACTTGCTCCTCGTCAAGAAGTTCGCCACTGTGACAATTGAGAGCTTTCACTCCCAAAACGTACTGGCTCCCAAGGGTTGCAATGGAACCGTTCAACACTGCGGCGCTTCCGGTTCGCTCGCAAACTTCGCGAGCCATTTCAGGGGTCAAATGCGCATCGATCGGTTGGCCCATCAGCCGGAGCGTTTCGTGAATGCGTTCATCGGAAGCCAAACGCAGGAACGGCGATTGCTCAAGCTGCACCGATAAGCCTTGCCGCAATGTGCCATCAAAGACTGGATCACCTGTCGAGTTCGCAAAATCGGCGATCACGAGAGTGTCTTTTGCGCTGAGCGCGGGAGAAGGATGAAAGAACACCCGAAAGGTACCCGCAGCCACAACAACCAGAAGAACGACAGCTGCGGCGATCCAGCCCCACGGTCTTGACTCATTCACTTGCACCTGGAGTTTGGTATGGCTTGCGGCAACAACGTTCAGTTCGGGGCTCGGTACCAGTTTCACGTCCTCTGCGAACCGATAACCACGTCCCGGAACGGTGACGATGTATTGGTGGTCCTGCGGAGTCTCACCCAAGGCTTTGCGCAACAGGAAGATGTTCCGGCTGAGGTTAGCCTCTTCGACAAACGTATCGGGCCAGACCATCTTCATTAGATCGTCTTTGGTCATGACCTCTTTGCTGTGCCGCACTAAGACCAGAAGAATCTGAAAGGTCTTTGGCGTCAGAGGGACAGTTTCGTCGCCCCGGAGCAGAAGTTCCTTATCCGGATCAACCCGAAAAGGACCAAACTCGAAGAGTCGTTTCATCCTTTGTTCTGGAGTCGTGGCCATCGGGTGCACTCTGCTCCAAGGAGGAAAGACGAGCTTGGAGGAAGATTCTAGCACGGTCCAGCGCTGGCTCAGGTTGTCGTCCCTGCGCCGGCGAGCAGGGCAACTCTTGTTTTTTCAGTTCGTTACGTGGATGCGAGAAACTATCAGAAATTATCACGGGCTTTGTAAGGACTATTCCCCTTCCCTTCGCGCAAGCTGCCCGCAGGTTCCCCCGAAGTTCAATTGAACGAGCGAGCTAATGGGGTGCCACAGCAGGGGGACTATGGCAAAGCGGACAAAGATCACGATCGAAACCGATTCCTTGCTCGTTATGCGTGGAACAGTTTCACCGCGAGGCTGGTGTCCGGAGTGTGGCGCTGAGAGCGAAGTCATTCCGTTCGACGGGATCGGGGTGATCTCGAACCTGACGCCATCAGAGGTGCAGGCGTGGCTCGAATGCGAGGCCATTCACCATTCGCAGGCCCCAGATGGCACGCACGTGATTTGCCTTAACTCTCTGCTCAAACGCGTGCAGAAATCCAAAACCGATTAGCGCTAATCGCGCAATGAATAAGGAGGAGTTATGAAGTCCAAAATCTTGTGGGGGTTGGCAGGTTGTGGTCGTCCAGTGGCCAGATTCGCTCGATTATCGCTGGTTGTCTCCTTTATGTGCAGCTTGCTTGCCGCCTCTGCCAGTGCCGTACCTTTCGTTTACGTCGTCACTCTAAGCCAGCAGTTTGGCACGGTTGATCTTGCCACCGGCCAATTCACTCCCATCGGCAGTCCCACGCCCGACGGCATGTCAAACCTCGTGTGGTGGAATGGGTCATTACTAAGCCTGGCAACGACGGGCGCCAATGCCGGCTATCTGGTCAAGATCAACCCAGCCACAGGGGACGAAACAGTGCTCCGCCCCATTACGTACAATGGGCAACCACTGGGATTCAATGCCTTCGATCTTGCAAAGGTTCAAGGAAGGCTCTACGTGACGGATTTCAGCAACAATCTCTATTCTCTGGATTTTGCGACCGGCGCCGCGACTCCTGTCGGACACAGCGGTGGAACCACTGGTTTGAGACCGGATCCGAGTATTCCTTTCACTTTCAATAGCGACGGGACATTCAATCTCTGCGATGAGGGTCTCTATGGATTCGAGGGAAAGCTCTATGCGATTTTCGATTCCTACGCCATTGATCCGACCCAGACTCCCCCGACCCGCGCTCACGAATATATGTCTCCGTACGTATGGCAGATCGATCCTCGCACCGGAGCCGCAACCTTTGTCGCGAACACCGACTGGCAAGTGAGCGCCATCGTGGGGGTCGACGGGAAGTTCTATTCTTTCGAAGCCGTGATCGACGCGTTCGATTTCAATTACAACGTGCCCATCGGGCATGCCGAACTCGTAACGCTGGATCTAAGAACGGGTAAGACCAAGAAGGTGGCTGATGTCGTCCCCAATCCCGGCCCTATTTTTGGGGCCGTCCCAGTTCGCTAGGACAAACATCGGCTACGTGTTATCGCTGGGGCCCGGTGTGGGGAAGAGTCTGGGCCCCAAGTGCGACCTGCGAATGGCTATGCGCGCTCCCGCTCTAGGTTGTCGGTAATCTGAAGTTGAGTTCCTTAGCACCGCTGACGCAATCGAAGGAGGTTTTATGAAATGGGGAGGCATCTCGGCAATTCCACTGTTTCTGGTAGTTTCGTTCGCGCAGAATACACGTGTCGAGACAAAGGACGTGCAGCCCGTAGTACGTTTTGAGCAGGTTATCTCGGGTCACATCACAGATCTGAATGGCAAGTACAAATTTCGCGTCTCCGAAGTCACCTACCAGCCGGGAGGCTACGTTGGCGATCACAATCATGCCGGTCCTGGCGTCCGGGTCATCATGGCCGGCGAGTTCACCTACGTGAAAGGCGATAAGACAACCGTCTACAAAGCCGGAGACGCGTTCTTCGAGCCCGGCGATGTGACCCATCGTGCTTACAATCGAGGAAGCACGATTTTGAAAGTCATGAATATAGAAATCCTACCCGCGGACTTCAGTGGGTCTGCGCTTATACCGCCGCAGCATTAAGTCGAGGAGATGAGTATTAAGCGGGATGGACATTATAAGGAGCGTCTTCTTGGCTGGAGAAACCGACATGCGCGACGGACGTGGCATTGGATCGTTTATTTGCGCCCTCCTCGCTGCGGCTGGCCTTGCCGTCGCTTTGGCGAGCGCACAGATTCCCGGAACCACGAAGCTTGCACCAGAGGTGAGAGAGTACGTGAAACTCGACGAGGCCGTCATCGCGCTCTCCCATATCCGCGTGATCGACGGCACGGGGCAGCCTGCCCGTGATGATCAGATCTTAATCCTTCGCGACGGAGCCATCGCCGCTATTGGAGACGCGATTTCCACGCCGATCCCCCCGGGTGCGAAGGTGCTCGACCTCCCGGGTCACTCCGTTATGCCCGGTCTTGTCGGGATGCATGATCATATGTTTTATCCCCAGCCGGTGAACTTGGCAGGTCAACGAGTCAGAGGAGTACTCCAGTTCGAGCAGCAGTCCAGTTTCACTTTTCCAAGGCTCTATCTCGCTGCTGGTGTCACGAGCCTCCGCACCACTGCGAGCGTGGAGCCATATGCCGACCTGAACCTGAAGAACTGGATCGACGCCGGCAAAATTCCTGGCCCCAAAATCCATGTGACAGGGCCGTACCTGGAGGGCGAAGGAAATTTCCGTCTGCCCGTCCACGAGCTCAGTGGTCCTGAGGACGCTCGCAAGACAGTTGAATTCTGGGCCGATCAGGGTGTCACCTCATTCAAGGCGTTCGTGCACATCACCACGGGCGAGCTTAGGGCTGTGATTGATGGAGCGCACAAGCGCGGCCTCAAAGTAACGGGGCATCTCTGTTCGATCACGTACCGCGAGGCCGCCGAACTTGGCATCGACGATATCGAACATGGATTTGTACTTGCCACGGATTTCAATTCCGAGAAGAAGCCGGATGTTTGCCCGCCGACCACCGAGCAGTCGCGAGCTGCTTTCCTGGCTCTTGCTCCGGAGAGCCCGGCGGTTCGCGAGCTATTCCAGATACTGATAAAGCATCATGTTGCTATCACATCAACTCTCCCAGTGATGGAGGCGTACTCCTCCGATCGACCACCATTGCAAGATCGTGTTCTTGATGTCATGTCCCCCCAGGCCCAGGCTGGGTATCTGTCGCAGCGAGTGCAACAGCCCGTCACCCGTAGTCTGACGAAGGAGATGGAATTGGAACGTGCGTTTGTCAAAGTTGGTGGAACATTGCTGGCGGGGCCTGACCCTACTGGCATCGGCGGTGTGGTGGCAGGATTCGGTGATCAGCGCGAAGTGGAACTTCTGGTAGAAGCTGGATTCACACCCCTGGAGGCCATTCATATCGCCACGGAGAATGGCGCACGATTTCTACAAGAGGAAGACCGGATTGGCACGTTGGCTCCGGGGAAGCGCGCCGACCTGGTGGTCGTTCGCGGAGACCCATCCTCGAAAATATCAGATATCGAAAACGTGGAGATCGTCTTTAAGGATGGGGTAGGCTACGATCCAGCAAAGCTGCTGAATTCGGTCCGCGGCCAGGTCGGGCTTCGGTAGCGTCCCAGTCGATTTTCGAGATCAATGCGTTTGAGCTCTCGCGAGATTCTTCGATATCGGAACTCCTGGGCCCTGCAGCTCACCGGCTACAGCAGATTCAACGGTGGGTCTGAGCAGTTGATCTTGGTCAGGGCCCAGAAGAAAAAAATGAGTCCTACCGAATGGAGCCGTCGATGCGGAACAGGTATGCGCTCTTCATGTTGTCGGTAGTGTTGTTTCACGGCATCCTGCGGGCACAGGAGACGCCGTCTCTCACGCCCCAACAGCAGGAAGTATGGAACGTCAGCCAAGAGTGGCGGGAGGCTTACAACCGTCGCGATCTTGACGCTTTCGCTCGCCTCACCGTGGACGACTTCATTGGCTCGACTGACGATGGCATCTTCATGTCGAAGGCCGGGCTTCTGAAGCGACTTTCGACCCATGCACGCGAGGCCGACCAGCGAAAGAACGTCCGTGACGTTCGCGTACGCGTGAACGGGGACGCCGGAGTCGTGAACTATCGTCTCTCCTTGGCCGAGGAGGGCTTCGATAACGGGAGGCTAATCTTCGAACTCCGCCGCACCGAGGTTTTCCAAAAAAGTAATGGCGCTTGGCTAGCGATCGCCGCCCATGACAGTCTCCTGCCGATCACCACCGCGAGCCAGTGAAAGCCGATCCCAAAGCCTTCAAGGACTATGCCGGCCAATATGAGCACTTTCGTCCGGGATTTACAGCTACCTACACGGTTGAGGGCGATCACCTGATCGACGAATGGAAGGGCGACAAGATTGAGGCGTTTCCCATGGGGGAGGATACCTTCTTCGAGCGCGAGGATCTGGGCTGGACGACCTTTGTTCGAGACAAGCAGGGTCGGGTCACGGGATACGTCTACCATTACGCTGACGGGCAGCAAGCCAAAGGAAAGAAGATCAAGTAGCAAGGAAGGTCCCATGAGAATCAGCTCGAGACATCTCGCACTCATTTGCATTCTTGCGGGAAGGGCAGGCGTTGCACGCGCTCACAACCAGAAAACCTGGGGACGACAATCCGGGTTGTCGTCCGTCCCCGGGCTATGAGGTAAGATCATGAAACTCTCTTGTTCGCTCCTGATTCTGGCGATCGCTTTTTCTCCGTCGCCGTCGCAACCACTTGCTGCGCAGGCTTCGCCCCATCCGCCCTCCGCTGCAGCGAAAGACGCATTCATTCGCCAGACAATGGAGGACGCTGGCATCCCCGGCCTGCAAGCCGTCGTCGTGAAACGGGATAAGATCGTCTGGTCGAATAGCTATGGTGATGCCGTGCTCGATGCACCTGGTCCGCGCCGCGCTATGGACGAGCACGATCTCATCCTGACTGCTTCCACTACGAAACTGTGCGTGACCATAGCTACCCTGCAGCAATTGGACAAAGGAAAGCTTGCGCTGGATGACGACATCAATCGCAGTTTGCCCTTCCCGGTGCGAAATCCGAACTGGCCCGATGTGCCCATTACGTGGCGCATGCTTCTCACGCATACGTCCAGCATCGTCCAACCTGATGCCTTGTATCAGGCGTTGTTTTACTGGGGAAAAGATCATCCGCTGGCCTTCGACGACTACGTCAAAGCCCGCTTTCTACCGGGCGGCAAATATCACGCCTACGAACTTTTCCGTTCCGGTAAACCCGGAAGTGAACGAATTTATTCGAACGACGGGTTTTCGCTGCTCGCCTTTGCTGTTGAGCAAGTGACGCACGAATCCTTCGATGCATATGTGAGGCGCGAGATCTGGACCCCGCTCAAAATGAATGAAACCAGTTATTCGCTGGCTGGGCTTTCGCCGGATCACTTGGCGGTTGGGTACGGCGCGGAGCGAAAGGCGGACGGTACATTCTCGTTTGTCCCGGCAAGGGTATTTTGGGGACATCAGTCCGCAAGCGGCAGCATAACGGACCATCAGTACTCATATCCCGATTATCCCGTTGGAAGAACCTACACCAACGCGAGAGATTTTGCGCGCCTGATCCTGATGTTCTTGAACGGCGGAATTGTGGATGGTACGCGGATTTTAAGCCCCTCCAGCGTGGACATGATCTTCACCCCTTCCGGCTACCGGAACCTGGACGGCTGGAAACAAGGAATCGGGGTGAATGGCCCTCTCGATTTGCGGGGACGGCAAGTGTGGGGACACGATGGACAAGGGGAAGGCTCAGTCTCCGCGCTGTACGTAAACCGCGAGAACGGCGTAGGCGCCTTCACGATCGCCAACAGCAATTATCTCGATGAATCGCAGAACTATTCTCTCGTCGATCTCGACATGCACCTGATGGCATGGTTTGAAGACAGTGCTATGGATCGGGTGGCTGCAAACTACATCCCGGCTCTAGAAAAGGGCAACCGGCATGTGCCTTCCGCTGCCGCTGCACAAGAAACCGACCAGTCAACGACATCTAATCAACGCACTGCCCAGCGATTGTCGTCACAACAGAAAGACGTTTGGAAAGGAGAGCAGGATTCCTTCCTCTATCTGAATGCAAAAGATCTAAAAGCCTACATGTCAATGTGGGATGCAAACTTCGTAGGTTGGCCGGACTACAACGACCGCCCGGTGCGAAAAGCGGACATCGAATCGTCTGCGGTAGAAGAGTTCCGGAGCTCACAAACCCCCAGTCAGCCCTTACCCGCCCCGCAACCGGAGGCGGTTGCAGTATTCGGGGATGTCGCGGTCACACACTATTTCTGGCCCGAGGTGGATCAAACTTCGCCGACCATTTATCGGATTACTCATACCTGGCAAAAAGGGCGGGACGGCTGGCACATCATCGGCGGGATGAGTTGCCCTGTACCCCGCTCCGCGGAAGCCACGCATGGTTCGACAGGGTTGGGTCAATCGTCCAAGTCGCAAGTGGCCACGTCAACTGTGCCGCCAGAGCCAGACTCGCCGTCCACACCCGCACCACAGAGTGTCGAAGCCGAGGTCTTAGAACTCGACCGCGCCTGGGGGCAAGCCTATGTAAAGGGTGATATTGATGTGATCGATCGCACGCTTGCGCCTGACTGGCGGGGCTGGCTCGACGCCGAAGGCTCGGATAAGGCCACTGAACTGGCAGAGTTCAAGGCGGGGAAGAATCGGTCGCTTGAGAACATCATCGACAACGCGCGCGTGCGCCTTTACGGCAATACCGCGGTGGTCGAAGCTCGAGAGCGTATTCGTTCCCGAGACGAAACGGGCGAGCATTGGCTCACTTGGCACATCACAGATGTGTTCGTCAAGCAGGGTGGCCAGTGGCAGGTGGTCGCTTCTCATGGTTCTACTATTCCGAACCCATAACTGATGGGATGGTCGGCAAGCAGGAGAGCGCCGGGATAAAACTTCGATGATCGCGCTTCGCGCTCACCCCTGGTCATGAAAACGACAGGCATCGTTTTGCAGGGCCTCGACTTTGGCAAAGATAGGGATGCCGAGCACGGCACTCCACTGCGGTTGTCGATGTTCGACCCCATGGTTGATTCTCGTTCTATCACCGAAGGAAAGGACGTTGCCGGAATGGCGGAATAAACCCCGCGGATAAAACTGTGCCTGGCTGGCGCTGGTGTATCCCCTGATTGGAGCGAGAAGCCCGTGGAACAACTTATGCTTGATGCGCTGGCTCTTCGGTGATGAGGAGGCGATATGGGTAAGCTCATCGAGCGCTGCGCCGGCATTGACATCGGCAAGCGTTTTTTAGTGTGCTGCGTCATGACGGGGGCTGCCCACGAGGAGCCCCGCAGTGAAACGAGGTGCTTTGACACAACTGTCCCGGGTTTGAAGCGACTGCGGAACTGGCTTAACGAGGAGCGTGTGACGGATGTGGTGATGGAGAGCACGGGATCGTACTGGATTCCAGTTTTCAATCTACTGGAGGGCCATGTCGCGGTCGTGCTGGCCAATCCTGAAGAGGTGAAGAATCGGAAGGGCCACAAGACCGATCGTAAAGATGCCGGGCACCTAGCGGACCTACTGCGGCACAATCACGTCAAGTCCAGTTACATTCCTGCCGAGCCGGTGCGTCAACTCCGGGATCTTACTCGGCGTCGAGTGCAACTAACCCAAGACGCTACCCGCGAGCGGAACCGGGTGCAGAAGCTACTGGAACAAGTCAATGTGAAGATTGGGAGCGTGCTTACGGACGTGTTCGGTGTCTCTGGGCTTCACATGCTGTTGGCACTCCTGGACGGGCGGGCTGCGCCAGAGGAAATCGCTGGATTGGCACGCGGATCAGCCAAGCGTAAGACACCGCAACTGATCGAGGCTATCGAAGGCAATCGCATGAGCGATCATGTGCGATTCTTGATCCGCGGTTGTCTGCGTCACCTAGCCTGCTTAGAAGAGGAAGTGGAGGAACTCGACACCGAAATCCTCCGGCGCATGCAACTCTCTACGTTTCAGAAAGCCTTCACACTGTTACAAACCATTCCCGGAGTAGGCCAACTTTCGGCAGCCACGATCTTGGCAGAGACCGGGCCAGACCTAGACTCCTTTCCGACCATTGAACAGATGGCAAGTTGGGCGGGCTTGTGTCCAGGTAATCGGGAAAGTGCAGGCATTCAGAAAGGACCACAAACCACCCACGGCAACCCTTATTTGTGTACGGCTTTGGTGCAGTGTGCATGGGCGGCAACTCGTAAGCGCGACTCTGTTTTTCGGTCTCGCTTTCAACGACTAGCACCAAGGCGTGGCGAGAAACGCGCGATTATCGCGGTGGCTCATCATATGCTGATCATTCTTTACTGCATGCTGAAACGAGGTGTGCCATTTCTTGGCGCCGAACACGCACCCAAACAACGGCGGCGGGAACGGCGTGCTCACCATCACTTGCGATGCCTCAGGCGCCTCGGTTTTTCGGTGGCGATCAGGCTGAGTTCCGAGTCCACCCTGCCCGACACAATCAGCCGGTAAGTGTTTTCGGAACAACCGGCATGTTGTAGGGGATGAAAGAGCCCGTGCAGCGATGCTAGCTGATATTCCAGTGGGTGAAAGTCCCATCGGTGGAAGCGCTCAGTTGCCACCGTAGTTATACCCGACGACGACAAGGGCGACCGACTCGCCGGAAGCTCGGGAGTAAAAGTCCCCGTTGGCTGGGGGAATTCCTTGGTCAGATCCGTACAGGGGGGCGAGCAACTCGACAGGCCGCAGCGAAGCAGCGAACCAGTGTAGCCGCGAAACCATCCCCCATCTGAAACGGATGATGGGAATTTCGGGAGTGCCGAGCCTTTAGGCTCTCGGCGAAGGCCAGTGTCATCGGTGAAGGAACTGAGTGAGTGCAACTGATGAACTCCCCGCGGTCATAGAGGGCGGCATGTGGAGAAGGAAAGTACAGTGAAAGCACGGAACCACTCACGGGTCGCCTAGGCGGAAACGCACAGCGAGGGCATCAGGTATAAGCCGCAAGGCGGCGAAATCAGGATGTGCCCATGAGTGGGGCGGATGGGCCAATTAAGCGAAGATGGACCGAGACAGCATAACCCGGTCCGGAGCGAGGGCCCCTGGGGTAGAGCGGTCGGGTCCGCTCGCACGGAGGTGCCTTACCCGCGCATCGTCCCTGACTCAGAGCAGGGAGTACACGGTGAAAGCAGTGGGCACGAAGGACGAAGGCAAACCGGTGGTTGGGCAGGCCTCGTCTGATAGTCCGGCCTTGAAGCCGTACTGGGGAAAACCCGCCGTACGGAATTTTAGGGGAGGCGATGGAAACGTCGGCATCATTCGAAGGCCGGTCCGCGCCATTGCCTTACCCGACTACAGGAAAGGAGAATAGCGAATCCATCCTGGCCTCGAGTCTTGCAGGCGACATCGCGAGATGCCACTTGAAGCGTAGATAGAGGTATCGGTGGGCCGGGCTATTGAGCTTCGAAAAGCCGATGGATCAGGATGAGCCAACGTCAGTCATTATTTCGCGTTGATTTCGATCGGACCCTTTTCGGCGGATGTCATCAGGCCATCGATCTCCCTCAAGCCACCAGCATGCTGCAGGGGTTGCATCGGCACAGTACCCAATTCTCATCATGTTCTCATCGTGCTCTCATCTCGGAACGTTTCAGGAGTCCTAGACTCACCTGTGTCTGCCACAGATGCAGAGATAAACACATTGGAGAAACGAAATGTCAGAGAAGAGAGCTACCACTTGCACAGTCTTGCACCTGCGCTTCAAGTTGCGGGTACCGCCAGATGTCTTGCTTGCCCACAGCCGAGAAGCCGCTACCATCATTGCCTCGGTAGAAGGCCTGATCTGGAAGATCTGGGTCATGCAGGAGGAGGAGTTTGAGATGGGAGGCATGTATCTATTTGCCAACCGTGAAACTGCCGAGGCTTACCTGAACCACCCGGTAATCCAGGCCGTGCGCAGCAGTCCTGCAGTAGTATCCGCCCACTCCCAGATATGGGATGTTGAGACGTCCCTCTCGGCTCTCACGCGGGCCCCGCTGCAGGATATTCGCATGCAACATGCAGAACCAGACGCCTTGATGGCAGGAGGTGAGTAATGCAGAGCCCCAGTACAAAGCCCGTCAGGGAAGACATGCAGCATAGAATCGAGCAGTTCGCCGGTCAGGTGGTAACCGACCTCGCAGCCGCCATGGCTGGTGTCATGACGAACCTTGGACACAAGCTCGGCCTTTACCGGGCCATGGCAAAGAGTGGTCCCATCAGTTCGGATGAACTGGCACGCCGCACCGCCACCAATGAACGTTCTGTGCGAGAGTGGCTTAACGGGCAGGTCGCCGGGGGATACGTGCGGTTCGACACGAACACCAAGCAGTACTTTCTGCCACCGGAACACGGTTTTGTATTGGCGAATCCGGATAGTCCCGCATTTCTTCCGCCGGCATTCGACGTAGCGGCTTCGTTGTGGCACGGCGAAGACAAAATCCTTGCCGCTTTTCGCTCCGGCAACGGAGTCGGCTGGCACGAGCACAATTGCCGCCTGTTTACCGGAACGGAGGCCTTTTTCCGCAACGGATACCGGGCGCACCTGACTCAAACCTGGATTCCATCTCTCAGTGGCGTCCAGGAGCAGTTAGCCAAGGGCGGGCGTGTAGCCGACGTCGGCTGCGGTCACGGCGCGTCGGCCATTCTGATGGCGCAGGCATTTCCGAAGTCAACGTTCGTGGGAATTGACTACCATGAATCTTCGATTACGGTGGCGCGGGAACGAGCGAAGCAGGCGGGAGTGGCCGATCGGATTCGGTTTGAGGTGGCAACCCCGCGGGTGCTTGCGAGCAGCGAGGAGAAGTTCGACCTGGTCTGCTTCATGGATTCACTCCACGACATGGGTGATCCGCTGGAAGCAGTCTGGGCTTCTCGTCAGGCAATGGCTCCCAACGGGGCACTTATGCTGGTGGAACCGTTTGCGAAGGACCGCTCTGAGGAAAATGTCGGCCCTGTGGCAAGGATGTACTACTCCGCTTCCGCTGGTCTCTGCACCCAGAACGCACTATCGCAAGGCGGACGCTATTCACTGGGAGCGCAGGCCGGCGCTACGAAGTTGCTTGCAATCCTCAAAGACGCGGGGTTCCAGAGCGCAAGGGTGGCCATGGAAACTCCGTTCAACCTGATTCTTGAGGCTCGCCCCTGAATCACCATTAACTCCGCGCGGGGAGTACAAAATCAGGTTGTCGGCCGATACCGGTAGCCAACTCCCCGCACCGTTTCCAGCGCGTTCCGGTGCGCTCCCAACTTCTGTCGGACGGAGCGCACCACCGTCTCCACCACGTTGCTGGTTGACGCTTCCTTTCCATATCCCCAGACCGCCTCCACTAGTTCGTAGCGAGCCACAGCCCTGTTCGGCCTGGCCACAAGATATGCGAAGACTCCGAACTCAAGCGGGGTCAGGCCAATTCGGCTTCCGTTCACCACTAACTCACGCGCATGCTCATCTAGCAATGGCGAGTAAGACGCAGCCTCGCCTGTTGCCGTGCCGGTTTCCTGGGCCAGCATGTTGCCAAGCCACCCATCTACGGAATCCACTCCCATGTCGAGACGAAATGTGTGTTGCATGACCCTGTCGAGGACCGGGCGGCCTTCGTCCACCAGCCGGAATCCCAATTGCTCGAAGGAACGGCGATATAGCTCCGCATCACAGTAGCAGGTATAGACCCAGCGCAGCCGCGGACGCAGTTCCAAATAGCTACGTTTGATATCGAGCCAGCAGGCCGCCTGGCCAAATGAAGGACCTTCTCCCGTGTCGCGATCCAACGAACGCCGCAGCCAGAGAGTGGCGGCCCTATCTTCAGAACGCGGCAGGTCCCTGGCCCAGCTTGCTGCAAGCGGGTCTCTGGTAATCACATTTTTGTGAACCTTCGATGCCACAATTGCCTGGTAGAAACCTTGCACTCCGCCATGTTCATCCCGCACGACAAAAAACGAGTCTGGATGGTAGCGCCACCATTGCTCCAACGCTTGACGCGCCTGCGGTCCATCGAAGTTGCGAATAATCGCTGAAATTGCTTTCCCATCGTCGGCGCGAGCTGGTTCAACAGAAACTGAACTCTCAGCCGTGGGAAAAAAACCTTCTCGCAGGTTCTCGTTCTCAAGCAGGTAGAGTACGTCCGCCGTGCAACGCCATTGGTCGGATCGCGGCGCCTGTCTGTATTGGTCACGCACGACCTGCGAAGCAGCGCGCCGGTACGCCTGGTATCGCACCGGATCGCGGGATTTGAAAGCAGCCGTCACCGGCCCGCGAACGGCTTCATGCACCAGCAGTCCGTGAGGACCTACGCTGACAAACGGTAGCGCACGCAGCCGATCCAGTGCCTCATCGGCCGGGATATGAGGCAGCATGGCCGCCAGTATCGGCGCCGTGGCTGTTCGGACCAGGCTGGCGGCTTGCACGACCTGTGTGGTTCCTGAATCGGCATCCTCGAGAAAGAGCGCCGCCATATGCTCCAGTACCTGATGACGAGTAGCCGCGCTCCCACGCACCTGCCCGCCCGCAAAGTAGAGCGCCAATCCCAGGGAAAGTGCCAAGGGATGTCCGCGCGCAACCCGATTCAACTCCCGAACACTGCCCTCCGGCACACCCTCCGAGGTCAGATACTCCAGAGCCACTTCCGCAGAGAATGTTTCCAGGATCATGGAATCAAACAGGCCTCTCCACGCCGGGGCAATACGCCACGCTGGCCGGGGTGGCTCGCGACTGGACAGGAGTGTGCGCACACTGTCACCAAGCGCGGGCAGAAAAATCTGCCTTAGCCAGGAGTCAAGCAGACGGAAAGATTCGTAACTATCGAGCACCAGGAGAGTTCGCTTGGCCCGGTCCGACAGACTGGCCGCCACGACCGCGGAATCCTCGGACTCCGAGGCACCGATTTCCCTGCAGATCGCTCGACACAAGGCCGCCGGGGAAGGCTCGCACCAGCGGGCGTCGATCCGCACAACGAAAACGCCCTTTCCGCCGATGGTTGCCGCCAGCGCATTCAGCAGGTGAGTTTTTCCTATCCCCGGGATGCCCTGAATATGCATCACGAGCGGTTCATCTCCAAAGGCAAAAACCTCCAGGCGCTCGAGCTCTGCGCGGCGGCCAGCTAGTGCTTCAACCGCACGCCGTTCCAATCTGTCTCCTAGGGGCATGGCCACAGTTTACGACGTCTTCAAGCGTGTTGATCACTCGTGACTCACAGCGCACTTTTCTTTGTAGCGGCTGATACTGCATCGCAGCTCTCACATCTCGGACGCGATCCCGATCATCTACGTGCCGCTGCTGATGATCACGTGCGTCGTCGCATTCAATTTGCTGCTGCGTCAAGCCGAGGCGGTTCGAGCCCTCGCCCCCAATGCGGCGGCTTCTTAGATCGGACTAGTTGCGAGTGGTTGGTCGGCAAACAGGAATGTATGGTCCGCCGCTTTGTCGCAAGCGAAAAACGAAAGTGACAGGATGGTCTGCGCAAATGTATTCGGCCTTCGTTGGAGCACAAAGCTCCTGGCCTGGATGGAATGCGCTGCGCGCTCGTCCTATTTAGTAATGCAGCCTTGGAAGGCTTTTCCTGTTTACAGGTTTCGAGAGCGCCGGGTTCGACCGTTGTGTCATCTCATAGTTCGCCAGCAGACCTGGCAGCAAATCACAAATCCGTAGTAGCCGCTGGTCTGTAGATGTGGGAATCGCGAATGCGATTTCCAAGCCTGGCCTTAGCCAGGCGTCATCTGCAGGCCAGGCATTCTGTAGCTGCGCCGGCCAACATTGGGGGCCGATAGGGTTCATTTTTAGCGAGCACAGCCCAGGCCATGCGCGCCAGCTTATTGGCTAACGCTACTGCGGCCACGTTACTGTGGGTGCGGGTTGTGAGTTGGGCCAGCCATGCACTCAGACCGGAAGATTGCTTCGCGCTCTGTTGCAGGACAGCGCGAGCCCCTTGCACGAAGAGTCTTCGCAAGTACGAGTTCCCGCGTTTGCTAATCCCCAGCAACTTTTGCTTGCCCCCAGTGGTATATTCGCCCGGGACGATGCCGAGCCACGCGGAAAACCCTCGTCCCTTTTTGAAAGCTGCTCCATTGCCGATCGCGGCGATGATGGCAGTCGCCGTCACCGGTCCGATGCCAGGGATCGCTACCAGCCGTCGGCAGGCGTCGTTGTCACCAGCAATTTTGTTGATCACTGCATCAGCTTCGTCGATCCGCATTTGCAAGTGATCGAGCTCCAGCCTCAGTTGCGCCAGCAGCCCGCGCAATGCGCCGGTGAGCTGGGCGCTGGCGTCCTCCAGGATCCCGGGCAATGCTGCATCGATATGACGTCGCCCCTGGCGCAAAGTGATTCCACGTTCGAGCAGCAAGCCACGAATCTGGTTGATGACTGCGGTGCGACGCATCACCCAACGCTCCCGTAGCTACTAGTCTTGATTGGTCATTCAAGCAACTTCATCAACCGAGTACTGGTGATCTCCTCGGCTTTTGCTTTCACAAACAATAGACGGCCTCCCGACCTGCAATGAAGTCCGCTGATCTCCGACGCCCTGAGTGCTTCTCGATCCTGCTGTACTAGCTGGCATACGCGATTCACGACAGCATCGAGAGCAGGGTCAACAACGATCAACTTTGCTCTTGGGTTACCCTTGCGCACAAGATCATTGAAATGCTCATCCGCAATGCCAAAGGAATATCCAACGACTACGATCGTTTTCGCCATCTTGATTGTTTGCCCGCATTCGTACCACCGCTCGAGATACTCCGTGCATATGATTGGTTTCATCGCGATTGGTGGCACGATGCCCGGCAGACTCACCATGGGAGGATCTATCGTCCAGTCAGTGCGCAGGCCGTTGATGAAGTCTCTCATCCTCTCCAGGGTGTTTGCGTCCCGGAGTTGAATGTTGTCTGGGACGTATTCGCGCGTGTGAAAGTGGATCATGGATTTGCAGTCGCCGTGGAAGTACCCATTACGAGGTCGCTCTGAACCGTAGAAGAAGTCTGTATAGTTGAAGGTAATGATCCCTCCGCCAGGGCTAAGTTCAGCAAGCGTCTTGTAGAATGATTTGTCTCGGTCGCGACGCCCAGCATCTTCTCGATGTCTGATATACGCCCAAAGCAACCAGGCGAGATAGAAGTACTTCTTCTGGTCAGAAATGTTTTTCGTGAAGTATCCCGTAAAGAGAGCAGCAAGCAGTTCTTCGAAGTTTGACAATATCGCGACGACTTCAGCAAAAGCCTCCCGCTCATCCTGTGTGAGGTCAGGGATCTCTCCCGAGACTTGGCTGAATAAGGCTTTTATTGCTTGGCGGACTGTCGGCCGAAAAGCTACATGCTTTGTATCTAGGAGAGTATCACCGCCGTCTGATCGTTCCTCTCCAGCTAAGCGGGACAATTGGGCCACAATCGCTGCATCAAGCTCGTTCTGATCAGCGATGGCGGACAGCTTTGTAAGAAGAACCCTGATGGCGGCTACATTTACGTTTGCAGCATCAGGGTGTTTGGTGACGGCCGTTAGAATGTTCGGAAGCAGGTGCTGATGAGAACCTAAGAGCTTTTGGCCTAGATTCTCGGCCTCATCGCCCCCATAAGTCTGCAAGTTGAATCGCATTCCCTTTACTTGGCTGCGAATCGCCTTGTTGATATCAGCACCAGAACCTGAGACAAATGCGTTCAGATCCCGAAAAAGTGTATTTAGCAAAGGCAACTGGAGGACTCTGTCTACACCGGCGCCCAAGACAAAAACGACCTTGTCGTCGACCTCGCTTTTGGCGAACTTCTTTTCCGTGGGAGTCGAGGGGCGTGGATGTGGCATAGTGGTTCAAGGCATCCGCGCTCGCTCCCCCTCGAAACGAGCAGCGCTAATTAGATGATATACGGTCCCCAACAACCCGAACCAGCCTGTACGTGACGAAGGAGGTAACCGGGCAACGAAGGATGCTAATGATGGTGATCGCTTTCACCGGCCCACACTAGGTCAGACCTATATCGACAACTCACTTACCGAAGCTCACAGCCTCGGACCATACGTGAGCCAAGCGAGAAGCTTGGCCCGCAAGAGCAGCACACAACAGGCACGCTTCCTTGGCATCAAAACGCGGATACCCTGGGTGATTGACAAAAAGACGACTGTTGGAATGTCAGCCGGACCGCGTCCGCCGCAAACGCCAGCGGCTTCCTCCTAGTATCCTCGAAAACGCCTCGGATCGACTTTTCCCTAACGCGAAGTGTCATGCCCGAGGTGTTTCCGACAAGGCTAGCGACAACTCAGGAATAAATATACAAAAAGGGGGTCTCACTGCCGCAATGCAGAAAAAGACGATTTTTCGAACCGGGAATTACGAACCCCGCCCGTACTTCGCCTCTTGAGATTGCATTCGGCCGGGCTGGCAATGCGAGCTTGTCCAGCTAAAACGTGTGACATCGTGCCGATTCTCACATGTTCCGATTTCTACCGCGCTGCATGAAAATCAGCTTCCAGGGGGCCCCTGACGGACCTCAAGCTGGAATCGTTTGCGCTCTGTTTCTTTCTTGAGCGAGTCCTGATGCAGTTGCGAGAGGCGCTTCACGAGCGCCTGCAGCTCGTCTTTTTGCCCCATGTGCCGCAGGGCAATGACGAGGTGGTACGTGGCGGTTTCATCAGCCGGCGCATATTGCAGAGCAACGTGGCACTCTTCGACAGCTCGGTCGTATTGGCCGATGCTCAAATACATCTTAGCCAGAAGATCATGTGCGCCGACGAGGTCAGGCTTCAGTTGCACTGCGCGATGAATGGAATCCATTGCCTGCTTGAACGCAGTACTGTCGGCGCTCGGTGTCTCATCCATCAGCAGCTTGGCAAGAAGGAAGTTCAGCAACGCGCTGTCGGGGTGCTCTTTCACTTGTGCTTGGACGTTCTCGATCGCTCGTTGCGGGTTGTTTTTTTGCAATTCCGCCAGGTCGAGAGCGTAGGCGCTAACGCTCTGTGTGGAATCCAGTTGTTCGGCCTTCTGGAAGTCCGCTTCGGCAGCGTCGTACTCGGCCAGCTGCGCGTGGAGCAAGCCGCGGGACAGGTAGATTGCCGGGTTGTCCGGCAAGTGCTCTAAACCTACGTCCATCATTCGAATGCCAGTCTGGAAGGAATCATGATCAAAACAGAGCGCGGCGAAGGCTGCATAGTAGTCTGCTGTCGCGGGACTCAGGACGATAGCCTCGCGCAACAATGTGACAGCCTGGACCGTGTTGCCAAGGACCTCGTTGGCCTGTGAAGCGAGACTCAGAACATCGGGATCCTGTGTGTTGGCTGCGAGTAGCGGAGCGAGAGCCTTCAGCGCGAAGTCATACTGCTTCGCGGAAACCAGCACCACCGCCAAATCGTACCTCGGGTAGCTCTGGTCAGGAACCGCGGTCACGAGTTTCTGAAAGATGGGAACAGCGTCGGTGTAGCGTTTGAGCTGGACCAGACAGTCACCGTACGCTTCGAGCGATCCCGCGTGCTTTTCGAGTTTCTCCATAATCGCAGCGAAGTGCTCAACGGCTGTCGTGCAGTCGCCCTGCTTTCGTTTGAGCATCCCGAGCATCTCGTGTGCCGTAGCGTCGCCGGGATCAGTTTTGAGAATCCGCTCCAGCAACGGGGCGGCACGCTCGTTAGCGTTGCCATAGAGGAGCTGCACCTCGCCCTTGAGCGCGGGCATGTAGTTGGGTGAGAGGTGAAGAGCCTTGTCAAACGCGGCCATCGCATCTGATGTGCTTCCCTTCAGAGAAAGGGCGATTGCTTTCAATGTCCACAAGCGGTAGTTGCCGGGTGCCTGGCGAAGCTGCTTCTGAGCGGCCTGGACGGCCTGATCATATTGTTTGGACCGGATTAGAGTCTCAATCGCGGATAGACTTCCTGTGCTTTTTTGAGCAACTGCACTAAGGGCATCCACTAATCACCGCCATACAGAGAAGCAGAACTCCGAGCCGGATCAGGACACTTCCAAGGCTTGGGTGCGAAGTATGATACATGTGAATCTCTCAAACGTCCTACTTGGATTGGGCCGTGCCCTTCGTTGTCCGTCTTGGCTCAACCGAAGCGGATTGCGCGCAGGAGCCGGTGGGGCAAAGTACGGCTGTGATGCCGGCACCTTCGGTAATCGTGTAGATACGGTCAACACTCGGCAGTTTCACCGTTTCGCGCGCTCCTGATGGCCAATGAATTTCCGCGGCGCCCGGATCGGTCGCATCACCCAAGCCGAAGTGAGGCCGCTGGTCGTTGGAAGAAATATAGCTGCCGCTGCTCATGATATCTTCACGCTGGCGCATCCCGTTGGCTTTGAGGAAGATCGTCGCGGCAATCGCATCGCGCGGGCTTTTGGGACCACCGATCAATTTCAGTTCCACCCAATGGTGATGATCGGGGCTTACGTTTCTGAGTAAGACCGCCGGACCGTCGACCGGATTGATCACGACATCTATCTTGCCATCATTGAACAGATCGCCAAATGCGGCACCGCGACCCGAAACGAGCACGGCAAGCCCCGTGCCCTTGACCGCAGGAACGTATTCGAAGCGCCCGTTTCGCGCGTTGTGGAACAGTAGCGGCCGCTGCGCATACGATGTACCCCAATCGTGCTGGTCCACCTGCGGATAAACGTGCCCGTTCACCATGAAAATGTCTTTCCAGCCATCGTTGTCGTAGTCAATCAACCCATCGCCCCATCCGACGAAAGGAACCGGGATTTGCCCGATACCAACTGCGCGTCCCGCCTCGGAAAAGCTGGCGTCGCCGTCATTCCGGTAGAGTGCCTTGTAGTCATCTGAGAAGTCGGTGACTAGGACGTCGACGCGGCCATTATTCAGATAGTCACCCACCGCAACGCCCATCGACGCGATCTCCCTGCCATCACTGTTGTAGGCGAATCCGGAAACAATGCTCTGGTCGTCGAAGGTTCCATCACCCTTATTGATGTAGAGATAATTTCGTTCTGAATCGTTCGCAACCAGCAGGTCAGGCTTTCCATCGTCATTGGCGTCCACGAAGATCGCCGCAAAGCCGTATAACGCGTCCGGGTCGGAAACCCCGGCTTTCAGGCTCACATCTGTAAATGTGCCGTCCCCATTGTTGTGGAAGAGGTGGTCCGGTTCGCCCGGCATACCGCGCGGCCCGCACGGAACAGGGAAACCACGCAACGTGCAAAAGGCAGATCCACTCTCGGGGTCCGGCTGCTTATCAAGTGCATAGTGGATGTATCCCGACACGAAGAGATCGAGTCGCCCATCCCCATCATAATCGCCCCAGGTAGCGCCGCTGGACCAGTTTCCAAGAGTTACCCCTGCCTTTTCAGCGACATCGGTAAACGTGCCGTCGTGGTTGTTGTGATAGAGCCGGTTCTTACCGAAGTTGGCGACGAAGATGTCTGGCCAGCCATCGTTGTCGTAGTCACCGATCGTCACCCCGAAGCCCCAGCGATCATTGGTCACGCCAGCCTTGGCCGCCACATCGGTGAACGTGCCGTCGTGGTTATTGTGAAACAGCGCGGCGTGCGGAGCCGGTTCCTTGCCATCCAAGGCCTTGTAAGTGGAGCCGTTCACTATATATATGTCCAGCCAGCCGTCGTTGTCGTAATCGATGAGGCCGATACCGGAACCGTTCGTCTCAAGGATGTACTTCTTTTGCGGGCTGCCCATGACATGGCGCCATGAGTCCAGCCCAGCAGAATGGGTGACATCCTGAAACACCACCGGCCCGCTTTCTACTAATCCCCCGGCCGTGATAGGGCGGTGGGTCGAGTCGTATACCGGTGCGAATATTCCGGCTGAAGCAATCCCTCCCATGCCGCCCTGTTGAGGGGAGGGCATCTTATCGGGGGAGGGTTCCTGGGCCGCAGATTCTAAGAGACATACGAGAGTCAGCACGAAAACTGCAAGAGCCTTCGTCAAGGTCGATTCAAGAATACCTCCAGCGTCCCGGCTCTGCTGATCGGAAGCGCCGAAAGGTAAAGGGAAACGAGCAGGTATCGCGCGATATCTGGTTGGGTTCACCTAAACTCCTGGTAGGGGAGCGACACTGCGTTCCGTACAGCGTTTACCAAGCAGATTGTACGGCTTGCGTGTCCTTACCCGGGCGGTTCCTACCGTAGGCTCTACTGTATCCGCACTTGTTATTGAATGCACGTAGCGGCAATGATCGGGCCTATATAGTTCGTTTTGATTACTCAGTGGCAAGAGGATGTCTACTAGATTTTGTAAAGAGCGTTTTTGAACATCAGGTCCCACCTCGCTAGAGGCCAGGAATGCCTAGAGCCAGAACCAAGGCTTGTTCCTCAGGAGGCACTAGATGATACGCTTGCTTCGACCCGTTTTGATACTACTCGCTCTCCTGACCCTCAGTGGGGGAGCGGCGGTCGCTCAGTTCTCAAGCGGAATAGCTGGCATCGTGCATGACACAAGCGGAGCCGTTCTGGCTAACGCCAAAGTTACCGTCACCGATTCTCGTCTCGGCGTTTCGAAACTTGTCTACTCGGGACAGGACGGCTACTTCCGTATCGACGGCATCGCTCCCTCCACCTACACCGTAGAGATTCAAATGACCGGTTTTGAAACCTGGAAGCAGGTAGGGTTGACCCTGCAGATCGCTTAAATTCGCACCATAACGCCCGAATTGAAAGTGGGCGCGGTCTCGGAAAATATCGAGGTTTCAGCAACCACAGCCCAGGTTGATCTTGAAAAATCCACTACAGGCTCCATCATCTCGAATGAAACCGTGGAAACGACCCCCCTAACCGGGCAGAACGTCTACGGCCTCGCGGCACTGACGCCGGGCATGACCGGCGGCGGCGTGGTGGCAGGCGGCCAGGACAACTACACCAACGAGTACGCCATCAACCTCAACGCGTCAGGACTGCGGCAGGAGCAGAATGGCTTCCAGATCGACGATGCGTATACCAACACTCCTTCCCGAGGCGGGGCCACATCCATTTCCCCCAACCCCGAGGTCGTCCAGTCGGTGGACGTCCGCACCAACGACTTCGACGCTCAGAAGGGAAGGAACGGTGGGGCAACCATCGACGTATATACGAAATCCGGTTCCAACAACTTCCACGGGAACGCCGACTACTATTTTACAAACAACGATCTTACAGCGCTGACCCATTTTGAGAACACGGTTCCGCCGTTCAGTCGTAAGGAGTTCAGCGTCACCATGGGCGGGCCCGTTGTGAAGCAAAAGCTCTTCTGGTTCGGAGCCTACGACGTGCTGCGTTCCAGCAGCGCCAGCGCCTACACGCACACGGTGGAAACACAGGACTTCTTCAACTGGGTCCAGAGCAATCTGCCCAACACCCGGCGCGCAGGTTTTGAAGGCCGCGCCACCGCAGAGCTATCCCACCGCCGGACTGGAGACGGTAAGCCAGTATGAGACCTCTACGCCCGGCTACTTCGCCCCACCGGCGGGCATTCCGGCAAATTTGAACATCATTGGGGTCGGGAACGTCACCTTCACCACGCCCAAGAACGGCTATCAGTGGAACGCCCGCGTCGACGCCTACATCCGCAACAGCGACCGCCTCTATGTGGACCTGATGCGCACGAACGTCACTAGCTCCCAGAACGGCGGCCGGCCGGGGATGGATGGCGCGCGATACTCTCCACCATCTTCATTGACCGATTGAGAAAGTTGCGTTTCAAGGTCTGCGCCCGGCCAGACTGCGCCACCATCTATGAGTTGACCTCGCGTCATAAACGGAAATTCTGCTCATACGATTGCGCACATCTGATGACAGTGCGGCGAAGCAGGAAAGGAAAGAAGAAAAAGAAGAAAAACAACGCAAATCTTTAATTGGCCGCCGAACGCACGAGAATGTCGCGGCCCGCAGAGAAGATACCTGAGAAGACTTAAAATGCTGATTTGGGTTAAAGCGGGGTCTCGCGGCGACCGATCGGAAGACGGAGGATATAAGATCGACATTTGCACATTGGAGCCGTCTCGTATCGAGGGTTTCATGTTGAGCAGGCCGCCAACCTAGCCTCGCCCTTGAGCTCTGCTGAAAGTGAACACTGGGCACGAAGATGTGTACCACAATCCTTGGCGTGACCGGCCTCCGCCTCCGCTGATAACAAGCCATTTAAAAGGATGGAAACTCCGTTCAGAGGATGCGCCAGAATCTACAGTTTCAGGTACACAGCACAGGGGCTTAGCCGGCGGCCAACGACTGGAGAACCTTCCGTAGCTCCCCCCAGACTTTTCATGCTGATGGTGGTCGTAAAGCCGCTTTCGGACGCGTCGTTGTGCTTCAAAACATGCGTGATCCTGAGAGCCGATAACACCTCCCGGCTCGTAGACGAATATGTTCGCATGCTCCTCCGCAGATATTCCTCCCAGCTCCTGCCACCAAAGCATGTGAAATTGTCGATGTCCGCCTGGGTCTTGGCGTGGAAAACGCGAATGCTGCCATCGCGGCCCTAAACTACAGCCGCGCAGGAACCGATAATTAATTGCGGTTACGAACCGCACCGTTAGACGACTGGGATCATATGTCGCTTCGCTAGGACCTCAATCTCCGACTCGGTTACCGCCGAGAGGTCTGCGCTTTCGGTAGTGATGACCCGTCGAGAAATGTCTGGATGATGGGTCTTCAAGTATTCTTTCAAGAAGTCGGCGGCGTTGCTTTTTCCAGTGGCGTGACCGATCAGGACGATCTCATTCGCCGGAGTGATATCTTTCGCGATCTCCTCATAAAACGAATCCTCTTCAGGTACGCGCTCGCCACGGTAGTGCGCTTCTTTTCGATGTATCAGATGATGATGGAAATTGAAAGGATCGTAAGGTTGCACCTTGTGTTCGTCTGCCGGACGACTTCCACCGAAATCCTGGTAAACATGGGCGGCGTGGTGGTCGATGACGACAATCATCCGGCTGGTCTGGGCTGGCTCTTCTACCTGCGAACCCGGTCCGGCTTCCTTCAAGAATTTGCGCAGCCGAGAAACTTCCTCCGAACCAAGATCATGTGTCTGCGGCCTCTTGAAAAAGACGCGTTGGCTGCCGACGCGGAACGCAAATTCATCGTCTCCATGCGGTCGGACCTCGCCCAGGTGCTCGACCAGTTCGACAACCTCGCTCCAACTTAGGTTATGGGGTAGCTTGCCGTTGAGAAGATTTTGGTACAGCGATTCGAGGTGTTTGCTCACAGTGTGTTCTCCCTCACAAAAAAGAGTTTCTAAGCTCGATCAACGTGCATCTCGAACGATTGCGATCAAGCCGGAGGTAAAGGGAGTAAAGCGTCAAGTCTTCTTCGCCTTCGCGGGAGGAACCAGAGCGATAGCGGCCTCGGTGGTGAGCAGAAGGAAAGTGAATGTCTCATGCAAATACAAGCGGACAGCGGCGTCGGTGTGGCTGAGATAGCCGATGGAGACGTCCTGCCCGATGTGTAGTTCGAAATCACCGCCTCGAGTGGTCAGCACGAACGCGCCGGCAATGGCGGGTGCCCAGATGATTTGATCTTTGACCAGCCGCTTGACGTGATCCAACACCGGGTATCCGTGGTCGCTGGTTTCGGCGAGTGCGGTGTAGGCGTCGGCGCCGAGCAACACGGCATACGGGCCGTTGACACCGACGAGACGCAACCGGCTTAAGCCTTGGGCAATGGCCTCCGGGTACTCACGCACGTCGGCGGGGAGAGTCGTGATCGGGTTGCTGGTCCCTTGGCGGATGCCCCCAATGCCGGCGGCGGCATAGCCCTCGAATATGGCGGCGTCCTCGGCGAAGGCGATCTGTCGCGCCGCGTCCTTGGCCGGTTGCCAGTCGGAGTCGTTCGCGCCTCGCTCGACGTCGTCGATCGCTTTGCGATCCAGTTCGAACGGAACACGTAGCTCGACTAGCGCCTTCACCTCTCGCTGGCTCGCGACGATGCCTTTCGCCGGCGCGGCGATTGTCCTCAGGTGGCCGGTGCCGACGGCAGAAACGTTGGTGCCGGCCGGCCCTTTCAGGTCGACGACGCGGCGTCCGGCAAGGTAGCGCTTGAGCGTGCGCGATGTTTCCTCTTCGATCTGAGCCCAGGCTGAATCGGAAATCGGGGCAAGTTCGCGATGGAGATTATTCATGTCGTGTGTCTCCTTTGAGAGATCCGATGCCGAGCGAACTCTCGCGCACCGATGGGATGGACGAAGAAGGTTCGGCCACCGCCGGCGCTCCCGGGCATTCCGCAGCAGCAGGTTGGGTTTGATCTTCGGTCACGTTCTCCAGAAACGTCGCCGACGGCACAAAAAACAGGTTTCCAGTCACGGCGTGGCTGAAGTCGAGCAGCCGGTCGTAGTTGCCGGGCGGGCGACCGATGAACATGTTCTCGATCATCTGTTCGATGGTGCGGGGCGAGCGGCTGTAGCCGATAAAATAGGTGCCAAACTCACCATACGCGGGCCGGCCGAAAGGCATGTTGTCGCGCAGGATCTTGACCTCTTTCCCGTCCTCGACGATTGTGGTGAGCGCGTTGTGTGCTGAGGTTGGCTTGACCGAATCGTCCAATTCGATATCGGAAAGCTTGGTGCGGCCGATGATGCGTTCCTGCGCTTCGGTGGATAGCACATTCCATGCCCCAAGATCGTGGAGATATTTCTGAACGATGACGTAGCTGCCGCTGGCAAACTCGGTGTCTTCGTCGCCGATAAGCACGGCGTCGGTTACGGCGGCACCGCGGGGATTCTCCGTCCCGTCGACGAAGCCGAGCAGGTCGCGATCATCGAAGTAGCGGAAACCTTGAACTTCATCTACCGGCGAAACGGCGTTTCCCAGACGCGCCATAAACTGAGTAGCCAACTCGAAGCACAAATCCATGCGCTTGGCGCGGATGTGGAACAGCAGGTCGCCTGGCGTAGAGACCGCATGGCGCGCTCCGAAGCGAATTTCCCGGAAGGGATGCAGTTCTGCTGGCCGCGGCGGCCCAAAAAGGCGATCCCAAGCGTCGGAGCCGAACCCCATGACGCATGAAAGTCCTCCCTCAAGGTCGCGAAATTCCACAGCGCGCACCAGCGCAGCGAGGTCTCCGCAGAACGAACGTAGGGTGGCGCGATTTTCAGAACTCGGGTTGAGCGTCGCGACCAGGAAGATCGCGGCGCGAGTAAGCGGCGTTGCTACTGCTTGCGCGAGGACGGGCGCTCTGCCTGTTGCTTCGGGTGTGCTCATCGGATCGGTCTTCATCGGATGTGGTCGCTGGTGGAGCGCGCAGATTTCGCCCTCCGAAAATGCTACGCTCGACTCGCGTGTGAAACTTCGCCCTGCAAGCTTACCATCGGCCGCCAAAGCTGTAATCGCCTCCCTTACTCACGCATTCTTGCCAACGTGCTTTTCCGGTACGAGGCCCGACGGTCGAGATAAATCGTCCATTTCACTCCTGGATAACCTTCCTAGGCATACAGGAACGGCCGCTCTCTCCGGCTTTTCCAGAAGAAGGCGAGGATGATCACACTTGCAACCGCCGCGTACGCACACCATAACGACGTGAACGCGTATCGCTTGACCTCCATTACAACCAGCAGTATCGCCAGGTTTGCCGCGCCGAAGATTACCATCATCTTGATCTTCGAAAAAAACAGTGAGCCACAAGTTGCAATCACATAGAGCACCGCAACCGCTGTGTTGTTGGTGGCTTGATTTATGTACACGATACTGTTTCCTCTGACATACAGCTGTAATGGGAATGCCGTCAGCGCCCACAAAATATAGAGCGTAGTTGCTCCGCCAAGAACGAGGAACGGCAACATCCTGCTGCGGCTCTTCGCATTCGGCTCGAACAGAAGCACGCTGAGCGGCAGCAAAAAGGGGAGGAGTCCTTGCGCATAAAGCATGAACGCCGCGCCCATGTCATGCGCCACGGCAGGCGAAAGAATCCCATCCAGTCCCAGCCAGACGAATCCCTCCATAAACTGATGAATGGCGAATAGCATGGGGAGCGCTGCGAAAAGCAGTTCGCGCCGGTGCTTCACCTTGGTCAAGGTGACGACGCCGACGGCAGCCAGAACTCCGCTGCCTACGAAATTCGCGGTGGCTGAGAAACACATAGCTGGTCTATCCTCCGTCGCGGGAAGCACACAAATGCCTCCTAAGAGTTGTGGTTTCTTGGATCGTCGTTCGCGCTGACGTATTCAAGCCCAAGCGGCCCAAGCGCGGTCACCTGCGTTATGTACTCACTGGATTTCGCCCAGTGGAAATGGGACGTATTCCCCGGCAGAACGATGACGCTTCCGGGCGGATATGCCTCCAGCTTTTCCGGATTGAACTGCTCCCCCAGGCCGATGTAGAAAACGCCCGAGATTACTGTATAGACACGGTCCTCCGGGTGTCGGTGTGGCATCAGCTTGACGCCGTGGGGTACTCGGACTCTGATTGTGTAGGGTCCGACCTCCGAGGGCTGACCGACCACGACAGCCAGGCGGACCGAAGGAGGGAACGCCGCGAAGGGCTTCCAGTTGATGTCTTCGGGCAGGACCGATTTGAAAACGTCTTGGCCTGGCTGATGCGCTGCAACCATACCTCGTTGTGGTCCCGTCATGACGGCTGTCCTCTCGTTTGACATATAAACCGCTCCTTGTAATTTAGGCGTGATGCACATTTGCGATTAGACCGAAGGCTTGCAGGCGAAACAATTAGACGAACGTATCGATCGATACCATCGCATCAACCGGGACGACGACTTCGTATTCGTCTTCGGTCGGCCGGTTCAACGCTTCTGGTACGGGTGGAAGATATAGTCCTTCGCCTTCACTGGCGTATGGCACGCGTATCCGCAGTCTGAGAGGCTTTTGGCATCGGCCGAGAACTTGTCCGACGAGGCTTCGTAGTTGAACACCGCGTATCCCCACCCGGCGCTTTTCGGAAATCTCTTGCTGTCCTTTTCCATGACGAAAGCCTCCTTAAAGACGTCTGGGACATCCACGACGAAGGGAGCCTCCGTGCTCTTCTTCGGCGTCCACTGGAGCTTCACTACCATGGAACCATCCGGGAAAGGCTGGCCGTTGCCCGGAATGCCGGTCTTGAACGCCTTGACCATGGTCGGATTGCCAACGATCACCTTGAGCCTTTCGTCGGTTCGGGCAGAAGAGATGACTGCCCAGTCCTCGTATCCCCTGAAATCGGAGAACGCGATTCCGCTCGGAGATTTCAGCGAGTACTTGTCCTTGTCTTGGCCTTGCGCGTAAAGGACCATGGCGCCGAGGGCGGCGAGCACCGCCGTGGCAATCGCAACGGCGGTATAGCCGGCGATACGCTTCACGGCGGTGCATGTTCTTACCTTCTGTTCCTGTTGTTCTTGTGCCACAGGTTTCCTCCCAAGTTCAGGCACGGTGTGTTCTCCTTCAAGAAAAAGTTTCTAGCCCGACCAACGTACATCTCGAACCACTCCGCGATTAGGCCAGAGGCGAGGAGAGTAAGGCAATTGGACCATAGTATTGGCGATACCTTCGTATCGAGAGTGCGGGAGGGAGTTTCCTTCGCTTCGATCGATTACCCGCACTCGCTGGATGGAGGAACGCCGTATGCCCTAGGCAATACCATCGTCCAATTGCGCGGCCCATTTTGTTCTGGCTTAATCACTCCAGCCATTTATCGTCGTGTGGTTTGTGTCACCCGGGCGACGATCCGCGGATCGAAGTTCTCAGTTCTGAGATTCTCGCGGGCTATGTGTGGATTTGCCGCGCCGAATGAACTACAAACGGCCGACGGGTATTGTCGGCTTGGATCAAGCAGTTTCTAAGACTGGCAAATACGGAGTAGCAACCCATGGCAACTATGAACGCACCTAGCAAAGTCACACGAATGAACGCACCTACGCAACCCGCACAGATTCGCGTGGCCCGGCGGTCGCCCACCTACTGGCGTGTCACGATCGACAACCCGCCGATCAATGTGATGGGCCCGGAAATGGTCAAGCAGTTCCAGGAAGTCATCAACGCTCTCGAGGCCGACGAGCAGGTCAGAGTCGTGGTCTTCGACAGCGCGGTCGACGACTACTTCCTGAATCACTCCGATTTCATGGCCAAGCTTGAGGACCTCACCTCACTGCCGAACGGTCCCACGGGCTTGCCGCCTTGGCCTGACTTTCTCGTGCGTCTGACCCGCCTGCCAGTCGCCTCCATCGCGCTCATCCGCGGTCGTGCGACCGGCAACGGCAGCGAGATCACGCTGGCCTGCGACATGAGCTTTGCCAGCCGCGAAAAGGCCATCATCTCGCAATGGGAGGTGGGTGTGGGATGGTCGCCGGCGGCGGGCCCATGGCCCGGCTTCCCCGACTCATCGGTCGAAACCGCGCCCTCGAAGTGCTCTTGAGCTCGGAAGACATCAGAGCAGATCAGGCCGAGGCTTGCGGTTACATTAATCGCGCCCTGCCCGACGCCGAGCTAGATGCGTTCGTAGAGGCGCTCGCGACCCGGATCGCCAAGTTCGACAAATGGGCGATTGCTCAGACCAAGCGCCTCGTCGACACCAGCCTGCCGCCGGACGTCGAACTTGGCGCCGGGTGGGGTGCGTGCATTGCTTCGCTCGGGCGACCCGCCGCGCAGGATGGGATAAAACAGCTGATCGCGCGCGGCTTCCACAAACCGGGGGATGTCGAAAATCGGCTCGGATACTACCTGGGCCAAATCGCGCGCTAGGCGCGCGCCGACGCGATTCTCCATTTTCGGGACGTTGAGGATGGGAGGCGTTCGAAGCCTTGGATTCACGAAGGAGACTGCAACATCCGTATGAACCGATACCTGATAACCTGACACATGTGAGGCGCAATGACGAAAACGACGAGCTTTCAAATGGACATTCGCCCGCTCTTTACGGAGCGAGACATCCAAGGCATGAGCAAGGCGTTCAACCTGGGAAATTACGATGACGTCAAAAAGCACGCTGGCGCGATCTACGATCGAATTCGCGGAATCGGCGGCGCCGTAATGCCGCCCCCACCACCAAGAGGAGAGGGTCCTTGGCCGCAATCTCGGGTTGAACTTTTCGCCAAATGGATAGCGGACGGGTTCCTGCCTTAGTCGGGTCGCCGAGCGCTCAGGGCCGCTTGCAGGCTATTAACTTCTTGTCAGATTTTGTAAATGGGAGTGGGACTCGGGGCACCGTATTTGTAATGAGCACCGTATCGAAAGGAGCCATCAATGAACGCGGTACAAATCGAGCAGAAGAGCTATGAGATGCCCCCGCGCGAGGGGATCAGCATCGCGCATTTTCTCACCGTGGCCGACGTCGAGCGATCGGCTCGCTACTACGAAAAGGTCTTCGGCGCTCGCATTCTGACCATGGGCGACGGCAACGCGCCTCCGTACCTTCAGCTTGCGAATATCTGGATGATTCTGAACGTTGGCGGCGGGCCGACCCCGGATAAGCCGACGGTAACGCTCAGCGTCCCCGACCCGAATCACATCAACAGCTTTATGAATTTCCGCGTTGCGGATATTCAAGCGTGCTACGAATTATGGAAAAGTCGAGGAGCCGAATTCATCACGGAGCCAATCCCCAAGTACGGCGAGATACGCTGCTATATCCGCGATCCTGACGGTTACATTATCGAGGTCGGACAGAGCACTACCCTCACGTACGGATAACGCTTGGCCCGGGGAGGAATCGGCCGTGAAAGCAGCCAGGATTCATAGCTTCGGACCGCCTAACGTCGTGGTGGTCGAGGATGTGCCGACGCCGTCGCCGGGCCCGAACGAAGTTCTGGTGCGCGTGATGGCCGCGGGCGTCGCTCCCTGGGACGCGATCATCCGAGAGGGGAAGAGCAAGGTTAGCCCGCAACCTCCCCTCACCCTTGGTTCGGACTTCTCCGGTGTCGTCGAGAGGATCGGCCCCGGCGTTACGGTCTTCGCGCCGGCCGACGAAGTCTATGGCGTCACCAATCCGCAGTTCTGTGGCGCCCAGGCCGAGTTCGCCGTGGCCACGGCCGGGATGGTCGCTCGCAAACCGCAATCGCTGAACCACGTAGAAGCAGCATCGGCTCCCGTCATCGCCGTAACCGCCTGGCAAATGCTGTTCCAGTATGCACAGGCGATGCGCGGACAAACGGTAATGGTCGTCGGAGCCGCGGGGAACGTCGGGGCCTACGCCGTGCAAATGGCCGTAGACGCCGGAATCCACGTCGTCGCCATCGCCCACCTCGACGACGAGGACCTGCTCCGATCATTGGGCGTGAAATCCATCATCGACTCGAGTAAGCCCGCATTCGAGCGGGACCTCCCACAGGTGGATGCTATCCTCGACACGGTCGGGGGAAGTACGCTTCAACGCTGCGTCGCTGCATTGAAACCCGGAGGCAAAGTCGTCACATCGGTCTCGGCGCAGCCGCTCCCAACAGAGGCCATTTTCTTCTACGCTGAGGTGACCACCGCGCGCCTGCAGACACTCACAACATTATTTGACGCAGGCAGAATCACAGCGCGTGTGGGCTCAATCCTGCCGCTTTCGGAGGCGCGCCAGGCGCAACACATGCTCGCGGGCGCACCACACAAGTCCGGCAAGATCGTGCTGCAGGTCGGGTCCAAGTAGGGGGCTGGCCCACACGTGCTACCACTTCCACGACCCAGGCCTCAAAGCCCCCGTTTTCTTCGTCACCACAAACGCCACACGCGGCGACGAACGTTCATGCGTATCGCTCTGGCCCCCTGATACGCTGCGTCCGTGGTGCCCACCTGTCGAAACCGAGACAGGTGGGGCAGCCTCCTTAGTGGAGATCGGCGGAACGAGCACACAGCTTGTGTGGGCCAGGCCCGTTTTCCAACGTGGCATCGGGCCCGCTTGTTACCAGATTTGTCGAAGACCACCCCCACAACGATACAACCGATACCATCGTCCAATTGTTCAAAGCCAGCGCTTCTGCTTTTATAACGTCACGCCGCAGGTTCAATCAGAATCTGCATTTTCGGAGGAAATCGAAAGGGATACCAAATGGACGGCACAAATGGACCCAAGGAGGTCGCGCCGGTCGCGTCGAACACGCCTGAGTTGAACACACTAAGCGTGAATGTTTTTACGGCCCCGGGAAAGACTATGGTCGGCGAACGGCCAAAACCCTTCGGCGAAGCGCTCGGCTTTGACCCGATCACGTCGACTTTAATCTTCGGCGACTATGACGCGGTGCTGGTGGACGCCATGGGAACAGTGGCCGAGGCCGAGGCTCTCGCGGATTGGGTCGCTCTACACAACCGCAACCTGGAGACCATCTATATAACGCACGCCCATTTCGACCACTTCTACGGTCTGAGCATTCTGCTCGACCGTTTCTCGGGCGATCGCAACACCCAAGACGGTGAACGCCATGCAGATGTCTTTCTCTCCCACAGTCGAGCGGCTAGCCCGCCGGATGTTTCCTGGGCAAGTGCCCACTAAGTTGGTTCCACCTGAGCCGTATGTGCACGACACGTTCACTCTCGATGGCCACGAATTGCGCATCATCGAGCAGGGCCGCACCGATAGTCCCGATTCGACGTCTCTATACGTTCCGTCGATCGGCCTGTTGCTGGCGACGTTGTATACAACCAATGCCGCATGTACGTCGGCGACACCACCCCCGAGAGCCGAAAGAATTGGATCGCGGCGCTGGACCGGTTAGCGGCGCTAAACCCGGCGATTGTTGTCGCCGGTCACAAGAAGCCAGGCGCGCCCGACTCTCCCTCGACGATCCAAGACACCAAGCGTTACCTCGAGGACTTCGATCGGCTGCAGAAAACCGCGACATCCGACCAGGAGCTGTTCGATCAGATGACGGAGCTGTACCCGCATTGGGTAGCCAATCAGTCGTGGTTGATGTTCGGATTCCCGGGGGCATAACCTGCATCAACGGCGGTGGCCCGTCCCTGCGCACTTTGGAGGAGACCGTGGACAGGAAACAGTGAGGAAACAGTGAGGACAGATGGAACATACCCGATTTCAATGAATGGGAATTAGCGAACGTCCCGTCTGTCCCCAGTTTTAGTTCCATATTTCAGGAGAACAGATTCGATTTCAAAAAGGAGAACAAAATGACAACAAAAGGAAAAGTCTTGGTGCTAGTCTCGAGCGGTCACGGCTTGCCCTTGAAAGATGGCAAGGTTTATGCCGGCGCTGGCTACTACCTCAACGAGCTGACGGTTCCGGTTCGCGCCCTGATGAAGGAGGGCTACGAAATCACCTTCGCCAACCCCAAAGGCAACACGCCGCAAATGGATGTCCATTCAGCTGTAGCCGACTTCTTCGGTGGAGACGAGGCTAAGCTTCAGGACTATCTGAAATTTCGCGACACTCTGACCGGGCTCAAAAATCCAACTCGTATCTCGGATGTCATCGCATCGGGCCTGGATCAATATGACGCTGTTTTCGTCCCCGGCGGCCATGGCCCGATGATCGATCTTCTCGATGATCCCGACGCGGGCACCGTGCTGAGACACTTTCATAAAACATCCAAGCCTACGGCAGTGCTCTGCCATGGCCCGATTTCACTTCTCTCGGCTCTTCCGAATTCGAAGGAGGTGGTCGCGGCTCTGAGGGCGGGCGATGCCGCCGGAGCGCACGCAAAGGCTCAAGGTTGGATCTATTCTGGATATAAGATGACTATCTTTTCGACAGCGGAAGAGCAGCAGCGCGAGCCGCTTGAGATCGGTGGTAAGGTTCTCTTCTACCCGGACTTCGCCTTGCGTACGGCGGGCGGTGACGTAAGTGTGGTCGCTCCATGGCAGAGCTACGTCCTTCAAGATCGCGAGCTGATCTCCGGTCAGAACCCGTTCTCTGATGAAGCGCTTCTGAAACTTCTTCTACCGGCGCTCAATGAGAAGAAGAAGGTGGTTTCAGCGGCATGAGAATCGAAGACGCCCAGAAAGAGCTAATTGAGAAAGGGACGACAGTCTTGGAGGGCGTAAATATCGATGAAAACTACGTTCGGCGGTTTTTCGCTGATGCCGCCTGAAAATCAGGCTAGTGTGGCCACCCGCCCAGATGAGCACTGCTCGTCGGAGTGGAGCGTCAATGAGCAGCGAACAAATCGAACAAAAGAACTATGAGATGCCCCCGCGCGACGGGTTCACCGTGACACATTTCATCACCGTCGCCGACATCGAGCGATCGGCTGATTTTTATGAAACGGTCTTCGGCGGTCGCGTTCTGAGCAGAGGCGACAGCAAGGGTGCGTCTGGGCACATTCAGATCGCGAATACCTGGCTGATTGTCAACGTCGGGGGCGGGCCCACCGCGGACAAGCCGTCGGTAACGCTCAGCGTCCCCGCCGACCCGGATAAGGTCAGCAGCTTCTTGAATATCCGTGTTGCGGATATTCAAGCGTGCTACAAATTGTGGAAAAGTCGAGGAGCCGAGTTCATCACGGAACCGATACCAAAGTACGGCGAGATACGCTGCTACATCCGCGATCCTGATGGCTACATCATCGAAGTCGGACAGAGCACCGACCTCACGTACGGCTAACGCTCCGCCCGGATGGGATGCGGATTTAGGCGCTGACGAGTGCGGATCGAAGCTCCAAGTTAATTAGGATTGACGTCGGCCATGTGCATTTGCTGCAACGAGAGAACTACAGACTGCCGACACCTACTGTCGGCTTTAATCAACAAGACAGCCGCTAAGTCCTGATTAGCGCGGTTGCCGGACAAGTCGGTGTGACATCGGGTATCGTTACAGCGCTTCCCTTCGATGGAGGGACAAGAGATGGATTGGAAACGGTTGATCCAGTTTGCGCTGCTGGGTAGCAGTGACTTGGAACAATACGCCATCCTGCTGGTACGCGTTTCGCTCGGCGTGTTCTTCGCCATCTCCGGGGCAAACAAATTATTTGTCGCCGGCGGCATGAAAGCTATTTACGAAACGCTCGTTAAGGCCAAAGTCCCGTTTCCCCACCAGACGGCTTATTTCGTGGCGGGTGTCGAGTTCGTTTGCGGATCCTTGCTGACCGTGGGGTTTCTTTCGAGCGCGGCCTGCGCGGCGTTATTGATCGATATGATTGTTGCCACCCTAACCAGCGCGATTTCCACCTTACCTAAAGGACTTTCGCCTCTCAACTGGCTCGACGATTTCCTCTATCTCCCTGAAGTCCTGTACGTGCTCTTCTTTATCTGGCTGATCGGCTCCGGCCCGGGAAAGTTCAGTGTCGATTACTGGCTCACCGGTAAGTTACTGAGCTGATCGATCGACGAAACAGCGGGCTCTCTTTAATCGCAGATTTCTGCCTCTACTTCTGCGGGCCGAAGACCTCGCGTAACATCCCCATTGAGGTCATCGAGGGCTCGGGCACAGTCACCTGTAAAGCTGGAGCCATGCATGATGGCGAGCGTTTTGGGCTTTAGGTCAGCGAGCTTTTTCAAGTTCTGCGCGGTTTGTGGTGTGTAGGGCACGTAGTCCGCAAGAATGCCAGCCTGATATTCCTTCATCGCCTCATGCGAGCGGCCCACGACATCGGCAGAGGTGAGCGGTTCGACGTCACCGTTCTGATGGAACAGGTCCGAACAGAGCAGCGTTCCCTGCGTTTCTTCGAAGAGGACGCCAGCGTCCCAGCCGTGGGGCAAATGGGGAGTCCGGCAGTAGCGAAAGCGGTACTTCCCCGTGGCAAAGGTCCCGCCGTCAGCGAGGGCGCGTGACTCCCGGCCCGTGAAGTCGTTCACGCACACGAAGGCACCGACCTGGCTGCAGATCACATCGGCCTTGGGCGCTACAGCCAGCCATTCATTGAGCGACCCGCACTCGTCCGACTCAAAATGGCTGAAGCTGATGTGACGCAACTCGGAAAGTTTGATGAGCTTTGAGACGGCTTCGCGAATTTCCGCGTGCATTCCGCGCAGCCCGGTGTGGAACAGCAGCGGTTCATCGTCTTTCACCAGAAAATGGTTGAACTGCAAATTGCCCCATTGAGCAAAGATCGAGATGCGATAGATATTCGGCGCGATTTCCGTGGTGACCGCCATGCTAATCTCCTCAATCGGAACGTTCTCATGCTTATCGCTTGCCAAAATTAACTGCGTTTGTGGAACCAGTCGAGGGCGATTTGAGTACATTGCCGGACCTTGATGAGGTAGCCGTCGGGATCACGCATGTAGCAGCGCCATTCCCAGCCGTGATTGTTTAACGGGGTAAGAAAGAATGCTCCTTTATCGCCCCATTGTTTGTGGCAGGCGCAGATGTCGGCGACACGCAGATTGAGGGAGCCACCCATGGCCACTCGGCTTCGAAGCGGGGTTGATTCCGCGCAGACCCTTTTTCATTTCCGATTCTCCTTTCTTGCCCTGTTCGCAAAATGACGTCAAGCCACGAGCAAGATCTTCCCGACACCACCCTTTTCTGCCGCTGCTTGAGCCTCGGCCGCTTCGCTGAGTGGCAGTTTTTGGCTAATCGGGATTACTAGCCTGCCATCTCGCACTGCTTCGGCCATGAACTCGAGCGTTTTCCTGTCGAATTTCGAGAATACGAACACTGCCTTTACAGATGGGTACGTCGCGGCGTTCTGCGGTGCCCCGACAACCGAAGCAAACACTCCTCCCGGCTTGACCTTGGCGATCAGCTTCTCGGCGGTTCTTCCGCCGACCGTATCCGCCACCGCATCGAGCGGCGGGAGATTCGCAATCGCGGTGTCGTCATCGGTTGCGACGACCTGATCTGCGCCGATGGTCTTCGCCTCATCCATCTGCCTCTTCAAGACCCCCGCGATCACAGTCGCCCCGCGCTCCTTGGCAGTGAATGCCGCCGAACGCCCCACATTTCCTGCAGCACCTACGACCATAACCGTCTGGCCCGCTTTGATTCCCGTAGCGGAAAGGAGTTGGTTGCCGGTCGTCGTCACCAGCGGCAGCGCCGCCGCCTGGATCAAATCGAGCGCCTTGGGAACTTTGGCCAGAACCGCGGCTTTCACGACGCAAAGTTCGGCGTATGTGTTGTCCGCCATAGCGAACACTTGGTCACCGTCGGAAAAGCCTTCCACTCCCGGCCCAATCTTGGCCACAGTCCCTGCGATATCGACTCCTATGAGGCCCGGGAAATGGAGGGGATAAAAATCCTTCGTTAATCCGGCACGCCGCTTGTAGTCGATCGGATTCACGCTCGTGGCGGCGACCCGCACCAGCACCTCGCCCGGACCCGGAACGGGGTCAGGGTACTCTTCGAACTTGAGTACTTCAGGACCGCCATATTGGTGGACAACGATTGCTTTCATGATTCATCCCCTTGTACGGCGCGCAAACAGTCACTAACAAAAGTTAGATGAGCGAAGCTAGAATTCGTCGCTGAGCCGATAGAGTCCCGAAACTGGAAGCTACCGGGATAGGCATGGCGAAATAATTTAGTGAGAAACCACGCACCGATCCTGGCGCTCAACATTGGCTCGTCTTCGCTGAGTTCGGTATTTCGCCCACTGCAGCACATCCCAGATCTCGCACTGCAAGTAAAAGCCTGACGAGATAGAACGCGCTATCACTCCTTCGCTAACGGCATCGTGAACCAGTTCATGCACCGCTTCGTAGCCCGGAATCTGCACTCGCTTGGCGAGTTCAATCAGTTCCTGCGCTGGAAGTTCACGTTCAGCAATCATTGAAAGCAGCAACATAAGGCCGTCGGGACCCGCGAACCGGTCAAGAGCTAATCCCTCTACGATGCCCCGGTTCTTCCTGAATTCGTCTCGCGGATTGTACTGACAGCCGTATGGCTCTCGCCATCTTGGGCTGGTGTTGCGACGGTGCACTAACCGCAAACCGCTTATTTTCGGTTTTCCCTTAGTGTCCTCTGCCGCAAGCCACTCCACCCAGCCTGCCTGCAGATCTGACACAAGTCCGCCGCAACTATCACATCGCCAACCGGATCGAATGGATTTTTCTTCGGGCATAACATTCACCAACATCGCAGATATCCATAGGATTCTTCCACCCGAGGTGGTGTGAGGTGAGGATCCACAAACGGTCCGATCCCACCTCACGATTTCTGTCGGCCGACTCTCTGACCAGTGGATTCTTAGCTCTGCACTCGGCGTTCGCGCGTCACAGCGCCTTGGGCGTCTCTCTTCTATTTCTTTTGAGGATGAATGCCCAGCTCGTGCCATGACGTTTCCGCGAGGCTGACGCCGTAGTACTTTGCAGCTTTTTCGATGTTCTCGAACGCCAAAGCACGGTCGGCATCGGAGACGTCGATGACTTGATCGAACCGCGCGACCGCGTTACGCACATGTGGTGCGTCGGTCAGTGGTTCTTTACGCTGCTTCGGAAACGCGTAGACGCTGTCGGGTAAGTCGCTCTGCATCGTCAGCCGTCCGTGTTTCTCGTGAGGTTTCCAGGTTGCTTCCGGCATATCTTTGCCATCCTTTCTTTAAATATTTGATTAGAGGGCGAGCGCAGTGTCTGTCATTGTTTCCCCTAAAGTTCGTGAGTGAGTCGCTCATCGCCCAGTTGATAAATGCATTTCTTCGGATGTCAGTTGAGCATTGAACAGTTTCAGGCGGGAACTCACGACTTGCTTCACGGACTCTACGACCGGCTGCAGAATCTTATATGGCACGACTTCGCTCGGCTGACCGGTAAGACTGCCTTCCCGGGGACCGGCGCCAGGCGACCCGCAGTTCGGTACTGATGTGGATGATGCTGATTCCAGCTGCAATCGCACGTAGGAAGTCTTCATCATCTGTTCCCGACCCGCCGTGCAGGGTGAGAAAGACTCCAGATGCCTTCTTGATCTGGGCAATTCTCTCGATGTTCAGGCGCTTTTTGGTTTCCCCTTCGACCATGCTTTCCAACATGCCATGCATGTTGCCGACCGCGGGAGCAAGGATGTCGATTCCAGTGGAGTCGACGAATTGTCGAGCTTCCTCAGGTGTGCTGAGGTTCCGGAATTCGTTGTGAACGGTTTCGTGGATTTCAGAGCCGGTTCCGATATCGCCTATCTCTCCCTCCGCGAGGATTGCGGGGTTGATCGCTTTAATGGCTTCAACAGTTTCCTTCGTGCTGGAAACGTTCTTGTCAAAGGGTAACGCGGGAAAATCAATTACGACTTCATCGAACCCTGCCCTCGCCGCCTCCACTGCTTTCGCCAGTGAGTGCGTATGATCTGCGTTAAGGAAGACTGGGACGTCATGTTCCTCGCGCATGACTTTTACGAGCGCTGCGAGTTCATATGTCCCCAAAAAGTCTCGCTCTCCTTCCGACGTGCCAACGATTACCGGACCTCTGACCTCAACAGCGGCTGCGACAACTGCCTTTAGCAGCACCAGATCGGCAACATTGAAATGGCCTAACGCGGCGTCTTGTTGTTGCAAACGAGTCAAAACCTTTCGTAATGCATCCATGATCACGTCCGTTCATGATGACCGGTGCAGAGTTCCGACCGAATCGGCCGCGATGGAGCGATTACACCCGAGGTGCTCCGGCGAATCAATTGGACGATGGTATTGGCGATACCTTGGTATTGGGTCCCTGTGGAATAGAGTACGCGCCACTCTGCCGGGGATTCATGATGTCCCGTTTCTTACCAACTCGTCGATGATGGACACCGGCCCCATGCCCGAGCATTTATCGTCGGCGGCGGAAGTTATGTAGGACCGATGTCGGGAATAGAGGCCGGCCTGCCAAAAGCTCCAGAGGTTCGCGAACCTAAATATCGTCGTCAACAACGAACACGATTGATGTTGAGACTGCCATGCTCGAAGATTCCAATTGACCCGCAAACTCGCATGTTGCATTCATTTTATTCCCCACAATCAACAGAGTTGCGGAACGCTCACTTCAGGTGAAGTGCCGAATTAACGGCCTCAAGTAGAGCCGTGTCGCTGAATGGTTTGAACAGGCACTCCGCCGCACCCTGTTCGAGTAGTCGCGGGCGAACAGTCTCATCTGTGCTAGCGGTGATGAAGATGATCGGAATCTCCTGCCCGCGACGCTTCAATTCCCGCTGAAGCTCTGGTCCACTCATCCCCGGCATAGCGATGTCGAGGATGAGACAGCTGGTCTGATCGAGACAATCGGATGAGAGAAACTCTTCCGCTGACGAAAAAGCTCGGGCCGCAAACCCGAATTCCCTAAGCAAATCAGGCAGCGATTCGCGCACTGACTCATCATCATCAACCACGGATAGAAGCGGACGCTCGCTTCCGCCCCTAGCCTTAGGGAGCTCCATGACGGAAACAATGGGCCATTTGATGAGGGCCGTCCATTGTACTTTGGTATTGCTTCTTCCTACCCCGTGATGACCGAGCTCAGTCTATGCGGCGTCCGCCGATAGATCAGTCCGATTTACACGAGTTTCGGCGTCAGCCAAACCCTCTGGTCTGCAGGGGATAGAAAACGAAAACGCAGCTCCCGGACCGTTATTTGGCGTTGCCCACAGTCGACCATGATGACTCTCGATAATGGACCGGCTGACGGAGAGCCCAATTCCCATACCGTTATTCTTGGTGGTGTAGAACGATTCGAAGAGTCTGTCCGCAGCCTGAGGGGCAAATCCGATTCCCGCATCCTTCACCGTCAGACGCACATGATCGTCTTCGTCTCGTTCGGTTCTGATGAGTAACTGCCTTGGACGATCATTAACTCCGCTCATCGCGTCCGAAGCGTTCCGGAGCAGGTTCAGAATGACCTGCTGAAGTTGCACTCGATCGCCGGTGACAGTCGGTAGATCATTGGCAAGTTCCTGCTGCAGGACCACACGGTTTTTCTGAAGTTCGCTCAATGACAGCGCGATTACCTCTCGTGTAGCCTCATTCAGGTCCATTGACTGGATCGCGGCCGATTTCTTGCTAAAGAGCGCACGCAATCGTGTGATCATCTCAGAGGCTCGGTTGCTATCGCGAATCGTCCGCCGCGCAGTTTCGCGTGCCCCGTCGACGTTGGGAGGATCGGCTGCCAGCATTCGCAAACAGGTGCTGGCGTTCGTGACAATGCCGGACAGCGGCTGGTTGAGTTCGTGGGCGATAGACGCCGTCAGCGTTCCGAGGCTCATCACCCTGGCCATATGTGTAAGTTCCGATCGAGCCTTGTCGCGTGCCTCTTCCGCCAGTCTGCGCGCCGTGACATCCTGAACCGAGGCGATGTACTCCAGCTGACCATTCTGGTCCCGGGTCGCATGAGCGACTGCATGCATGTACTTGATTGAGTGGTCCGGCATCAGCAAGCGGTACTGCCATTCAAAGTCCTTGCCGCCGTTTCGGGCCTGGTCCACCATCTTCATTTTCTCGATCAAACTGACGTCTTCCGGATGGACTCGGCTACGGATCAGTTCGAGCGTCATGGGCACGCCAATCTCAAGCTCGTAGATGCGATAGAACTCCGGTGACCAAGTGATTTCGTCTGTCGCCACGCGCCAGGAAAAGCTGCCGGTGGAGCTTAGGCTCTGAGCTTCGGCGAGAAAAGCCTCGCTGCGCCGCAACTCATCTTCAGCCCGCTTGCGTTCGCTAATGTCCCTCACTGCTCCAGAGACGAGCGTACCTTCCTCTGTCTCCAGCGGACTGAGGCTGATCTCCACGGGAAACTCAGTTCCGTCTTTCCGCCGCCCGTAAAGGCTTAGACCTTGGCCCATCCGCCGCACCCGAGGCTGCGCAAAAAATCCCCCGCGGTGCCCAGAGTGTCGACCACGAAACCGCTCCGGCACAAGAATCTCTATCTCCTGCCCCAGGAGTTCTTCTCTCTGGTACCCAAACACATTTTCCATCTGTGCATTGACCAATACGATCCTGCCCTGCCCATTCACCACGACCGTTGCATCCGGTGCGGATTCCAGAAGCCCTCGGAATTTCTGCTCCGCGCGTTTGCGTCGGACAAATCGAGCACGAAAGCGATACCTTCGTTGCCATCTCCTTCAAGGAGTGCGCCGCCGAGAAGTACTGGTACTCTGCTGCCATCTTTCCGCAAGTACTCCTTCTCGAAGGGTTGAAAAATGCCGGTCGACTTCAAATCAGCTACCGCCTGTTCGGCATGGCCACGCCATTCGGCCGGCGTCAGGTCCGTCCAGCGCACGCGACCGGCGGCGAGATCTTCACGGTCGTATTGCACCATGCGGAGAAATGCTTCATTGGCCCCGGTGATCGTGCCTTCGAGATTCCACATCACAATCCCCACGACATTGGCCTCGACCAGACGCCGAATCTTGGCTTCCAACCCACTCGCCAGCTGACGGACTTCTGCTTCCGCCTTTTCGCGCTCGGCCACCTGAATTTTGAGGTCTTCTATATGTGCCAACGCTTGATACGCGGAAGACGCAAATTTCCCCAGAGAGGCCATGACCCGGTCATCCTCTGCATCGAACTTGCGGCGGTCGCTGTGCATGATTCCCCATATGGTTCCCACCGCCTTGCCGTCGACGTAAAACGGGACCAGCAGGCACTCTTCGGCTGCCGGATTGACCGGCATCAAATAGGGATAACGCCGTTCGAAGTGGGTGAACAGCAGGGTACGATTTTGATCGAGCACGTCTCCGCAAGGCCCGAAATTGCGCGGGGTTCCACCTCCGACGTGGGGATTCCACATGCCGGCGATGGCTGGCCAATAGAACCTCTCGCCATCAACGTGCGGCGTTTTGCCGTCCCTCGTCAGCAGGCTCAGGCCAGCGGAGTCACATTGCGTAATATCCTGGATCGTCTCCGCAAGTGTCCGAAAGATGGTAGCCGGCGAGTCAGCTAACGCACTCACCAGCTTCACGAGCGCCTGGTTCTCCTTTTCATAATCGGGCGGACGCGATGGGCGGCGTTGCAACTCTTCTGTGCAGAGGATCGATTCCAAAGAGGCTGTTGGAACTGAACTGTCCAGTGGAACATCATGCGATTTGGCAGAGTCGGCCACGTTCTCACCTCCATCTATGCGGTCGCGAGATTCGAGAGCTCGATCGTTAACAACAGCCATCACGCTCTCTTCGGCTTTCGGTCGGACGGCGTCTGCAAATTCGCTGTCTTACGAATTATTACGACCGTGAATATAACTATTAGGCCGCAGTCATAGCTGCTGGTGCGGGCCGGAGCCTCGCGGCCATTTTCACCAGGTCGGCAAGAGAGTCGGCCTTCATCTTCTGCATCACCTTGCCTCGGTGTGCCTTCACCGTGATCTCGCTGACACCAAGCTCCCCACCGATTTGTTTATTCAACAGGCCGGAGACCACCAACGCCATAACCTGCCGTTCGCGTTGGGAAAGCAACGCGTAACGGTCCCGGAGCACCCGCATCTCCGCCTCCAGGCTAAGAGCAACTTGGCTACGTTCAAGGGCTGCCCGGATGGCTGCCAACAGCACGTCATCATTGAATGGCTTCGTCAAGAATTCGACAGCCCCCGCCTTCATGGCTTGGACCGTCATGGGCACATCGCCGTGGCCCGTGATGAAGATGATCGGCATATCCCTCCGATCGCCGGCGACGAGCCGTTGGAGGTCTAGTCCGTTCAGACCCGGAAGAGAAACGTCAAGGACGAGGCAGTTCGGAATAAGAACTCGGGGGTAGTCGAGGAATTCTTGGGCGGACGCGAATGTCTCCGGCCGCCAGCCTTCACAGCGGATCAGGGATTCCAGTGATTCGCGCACAGAGACGTCATCGTCGACAACGAAGACGATTGGTGTGACTTGCAACATTTGCGGTCACCCCATTTCATGGCCAAGTGCGTGCACCTAAACTCAGGCTTCACTGTGCACAGTTGACTGATGACGCCCCACCGTTGAGGGAATTTTACCAGAGAGCCTCCCATTTGTGCGGGGAGGATCCTTGCAACCGTTACCTACAATCCGAAATCGCGCTGAGAGGTTCAGCGTGTGATTATGAAGACACGTTGCAAGCGCTCGTCAGCAGGAGAGCCGATACCAAAGTATCGACGATACTATCGTCCAATTGTTCATCTCCCAAGTTTCTGTTCTGATGGCTCGCGTCGACCGAAGTCAATCGGAATCGTCACAGCCGGGAACAGGAGAACATGAAAATACTAATGGTGCTAACCTCGCACGATGTCCTCACCGGACAGAATCCGGCGTCCTCGACCGTCGCAGCTCAAAACGCTTTGAACTCACTCGCCGCAAAGAAAGCCGTTTAGGTTCCGATTTCGATCGACAGTTGGCATCAGCCAGTTCTCGCTCGGTCTGTTATGCCGGCCAAGATGATTGAGGTGTCTTGGCCGGTAATGGAGGAGGCATCATGAGACGCTTCACATTCTTCCTGGTTGCAGTTGCAACAACGGCCGGCCTTGTCACCCTCATTGGCCCTGCCCCAGGCCATGCGGATGGGCAACCCGCCCCGCCCTTCGTCACCGAAATCCCTCATGGGTACCGCGACTGGAGGTGGATTTCCTCGGCCCATGAAGCAGGCAACCTCAACAGTTTGGGTGCCGTGCTGGGCAACGATGTAGCGATCAATGCCTACCGCGAAGGCAAGCTTCCGTTCCCGGACGGCACGATCATTGCTGCTTTGCACTACCGCAACGTCCCGTCGGATGAAAACAACAAAGTCTTTGGCCAGGCTCAATCTTTCGTTCCCGGGTCCCCCACAAACATTCAGTTTATGGTCAAGGACTCGACAAAGTATGCCGCAACCGGCGGCTGGGGGTTCGGTCATTTCGCGAACGGCAAACCCGGCGACGCGGCCTTTATGAAAAGCTGTTTCCCGTGTCACGAGAAGACCAAGGCGACTGATCTTGTCTTCACCCATTACGCACCCTGATGCTGAGAAAAGGCAGCCGACTGAGACGATGGCCGCAGATCAAATCGAGTGGTGTGACTGTCAAGATCGGAGTCGAACTTTTCTGACGACTTCGAACTAGGTGAACGCAACGTGAAAGAAGGAGGAACACTATGAAAGGGATCGCTTTCTTGTTGAGTGTTGTAGCGCTGACTGGTGCGCTGGTCTACATGGCGCCCGCATCTGGACACGCCGATGACGAGGCCTCCCCGATCTTCGGAATCAAGATTCCCCCCGGGTACCGCGACTGGAAGTTGATCTCTGTGGCCCACGAAGAAGGCAACCTGAACGATCTTCGCGCCCTTCTCGGCAACGACGTAGCGATCAAGGCCTACCGGGAGGGGAGATTGCCTTTCCCGGACGGCACAATTATTGCGCGATTGGCTTGGAGTTACGTTCCATCTGAGGAAAACGACAAAGTCTTTGGCCGCGCCCAATCTTTCGTAGCCGGGGATGCCACGAACGTACAGTTCATGGTGAAGGACTCGAAAAAATACGCCGCGACGGGAGGCTGGGGGTTCGCGCAATTTAAAGACGGCAAACCTGACCTCACGGCGGCGCTCAACACCTGTTTTCCTTGCCACGAGCCCGCCAAAGCTCGCGACTTTGTTTTCACTCATTACGCACCCTGATACGGGAGAGCGATACCCAGGACGTAGAGGCGATGCATGTTAACTCCGGAACCGCGCGCCTTGTGCTGTGGGGGATGCGAAAAACATCGCCATACCATCATCCGTTTGCTGTGCTTCCAAGCGTGTGATGCGCTCATTGCAGCCGCTGCAATCGGAAATGCACGGCGCGGACCTGAGGCGGAGGGGAAATGCCATGAACACGGAAGAATCGTTTTGCCGTTCGGGTTATGAGGATCGGCTCCACCTGGCGGAGCGCGAGTTATGGGCGTTCATCCGTGCGGTGACGGAACTATACGGTCCGGAGCAGGCCAGATTTTCAACGGAGGACTGGCTCGACGAGTCAGAACCAATGGATAGCCCGCCTCGATCTACAAGTCGAGACTGGCGAGCAGTTTCGGTTGCAGCTTCCTCGAGATTGGCAAAGCGGCTAACCGTCGCACAGGGACGAATATCGCTGGTCGCACGGGCCGATACCATCGTCCAATTGTTTCTCCCTGAAGCTTCTGGTGTGATGCTTTCATCGCGGCCGATGCAATCGGAAATGCGCAACGCTCAACCGCTTGCCCAAGTCCAGGAACTCCAAGTCCGGAAGCGACGAGAGGAGCAACCCATGAAGTATCCGACTTTTTATCGCACCGCTCAGGTCGATGGGCTTTCCATTTTCTACAGGGAGGCCGGTCCGAAAGACGCGCCGACACTTCTTCTGCTGCACGGTTTGCCGTCTTCCTCGCGAATGTTTGAGCCGCTCTTCGCCCGGCAGTGCGATCGCTATCATCTGGTTGCCCCGGATTATCCTGGCTTCGGACACAGCGACTGGCCCGATCCGAAAACATTCGCGTACACGTTCGATCACTACGCCGAGATCATGAATCATTTCACCGAAGCGCTCGGGCTCTCGCGCTACACGATGTACATGCAGGACTATGGCGGGCCGGTGGGTTTTCGCATGGCCTTGGCTCACCCAGAGCGCGTCGAGGCTCTCATCGTCCAGGATGCGGTGGCCCATAACGAAGGCCTGGGTGCGAATTGGAAGACGCGGCGGGCCTTTTGGGCGGATCGCGCGACAAACGAGAATGCGCTGCGCACAAATCTGCTGTCGCTGGCGGCGGCGCGGGCGCGCCACGTCGGGGATGATCCGAAGGTGGAACGCCATGACCCGGATCTGTGGACCGATGAATTTTATTTTCTCAACCAGCCAGGGCAGGCTGAGATTCAAAGCGATTTGTTCTACGACTATCGAACCAACGTGGACGCCTATCCGAAATGGCAAGCGTGGATGCGCGAGACGCAACCGCGCCTGCTGGTGATCTGGGGTAAGTATGAGTCCTCGTTCGACCCATCGGAGCCGGAAGCTTATCGCCGGGATGTGCCAAACGCCGAAGTGCATATCGTCGACGGCGGCCATTTCGCATTGGACACGGCTGCGGATCAGATCGCTGAGTTGGTCACGGATTTTGTCGGTTCTTCGCGCGAAGGCGTCGTGGCGCGTCGGGCGGGATGAAGCCGCTTTGAGAGGGTGGTGACGCAACCGTGTATTGAGTTCGCGCCTTTTAAACGAAAGGTAGTATGTCGGTCAAACAAACAGCAATCATAACCGGAGCAGCGGGCGGCATTGGCACAGGTTTAGTCGAAGGGTTTCTGAGAGAAGGTTATAACGTTGTCGGGACGTCTCGTGAAGCCACTCGAAAGTTGACCGCCTCGGGTAGCCTGGTTCTCGTCGATGGCGATATCGGCAAGCAGGAAACTGCTGCCCAGGCGGTCGCGGCAGCGATCAGTAATTTCGGAACCATCGATGTCCTGGTGAATAACGCTGGCATCTTCCTTAACAAGCCTTTCACTGACTTCACTACCGAGGACTTCGAGGCCCTTGTCTCCACCAATCTGCTGGGATTCTTCTACATCACTCAGCGCACTGTGAAAGAGATGTTGAAGCAGAAATCCGGGTGCGTTGTGAGCATCACCGCGGCGCTTGCGGATCGTCCAATCGCCGGCGAAAATGGCTCGATTTCGATGATTACGAAGGGCGGCTTGAATTCAGCGACGCAGAACCTCGCAATCGAGCATGCCAAAGACGGCATCCGCTTCAATGCCGTAGCCCCCGGCGTTGTGGATACACAGATGCACCGGAATCACCCCAAGGACTCGACGTTGCAGCCGACTACGAAAAAGGCAACGGTAAAGGATATTGTCGATGCCGTTCTTTACCTGGCACAGGCAGGTCATGTGAGCGGAGAGATACTCCACGTGGATGGTGCCGCTCCGGCTCGTCGTTGGTAAGAATAAAAGGACTTTAGCCGGACGGGAGGAGACCAATCATGCGCTCTGATATCGTGCCCGGAGGCATTTTCCCCGACTACGAACTGCCCGATCACACGGGCAAACTGCGCAAGCTCAGCGAGCTACAGGGCGAGGATCCGCTAATCCTGACGCTTGCGCGCGGCCACTATTGCCCAAAGGAGCACCAGCAGCATTTGGAACTCGCCGCGTTCTACCCGAAGATCGCAGTGGCGTACACGCAGATCGCCACGATCGCCACCGACGATCACCATACTCTGCAGGAATTCCGCGCGTCAGTCGGAGCCGAATGGACATTTCTTTCGGACCCCGAGCGAACGGTTCAGAAGGATCTCGACATCCGGGAGTACACCGATCCTGAGCACAATCCGATGATCCCGCACATGTTCGTGCTCAAGCCGGGCCTCGTGATTTACAGCATCTATAACGGCTACTGGTTCTGGGGGCGTCCATCGGTCATCGATCTTTGGCACGATCTGCGCGTCGTGACGAGTGAAATCCGCCCAGACTGGGATCTGAGTACTCCTGGACTTCGCGAGGCGTGGAATGCGGGAGACTTCTCGCGTTTCCACGGGTGGAATAAGAAGGCCAGTGTGGAAAGGAAATAGCAGCGCCCCTTTGACCCTCGGTGCTGAAACGAAGCCTGGCATGGGTGTCGCGAGACGCGCTTGATGCGTAATGCTGATGTTTGAATGCCTTTTTAGCCAACGTCTATGTTGGTCCCGTCATTGGCGGACGCACCGAACCTGGAGCTATTCTTTGCTTCAAGCTTCCGAACCGCTCTCGTCCCGCATTCTTCGTCAATTTGAATCGTCCAATAGAGAGAGCAAGAGGGGCACAGCCACGCGTATTCCAGCTGCCCAGACTTACTTGAGCATTTCATGTGCCCAGCTGGCGCTTCCCTGCGGGCAATCACATACAGCTTTCCTTCGTGAAGATAGCGGAACGTGGCCGGACAATTTGGATTCGCACATTTTGATAGCATTTTGGACCTCCGAACTCTTGTCCGGTGATTGGGTTTGGCGTTTGAGGCGCTCAAAATGTCAGCTATTCAACCCCCGCAGACGATCGGAGATCTCCAGCGGAACCAGTTGCAGAGATCCGGAGTCGACCAGCAACCAATCTGCCCAGTGGTGACGATGGCTGAATCCGCGGGAGGCGAATAAGTCGTAGGCCCGGCGGGCGATGCCGCCGTGAATGTCCTGTATTTTCTTCAAAAGAGATCTCGCAGGAAGCTCTTTTGGCGTAACGGTTGACTCGGTTCGTTGTTTCATCTGTGATTTCTCCCTCGAGTCTCGCAACCAATTAACTCAAAAGACAGATGAGGAACTTTTCGATAGCAGAAAACTCGTTACTGACGCAGACACTTCCGCGTCTCAATTTGCATGTGCGCGCTCGCTGCGCACTTGACTGAGCAGGTGCAGAATCTCGATGTACATCCACACCAGCGTCACCATGATGCTGAAGGCGCCGTACCATTCCATGTACTTGGCCGCGCCCGCGTAAACGCCTGTCTCTATGAAATCGAAATCCAAAATCAGATTCAGCGCCGCGACGACTACGATAAACACGCTGATCGCGATTCCCCACGGTCCGTTGCTGTAGAGCAAAGTCACATGATGGCCGAAGAATCCCATCACGAGGTCGATCATGTAGAAGAGAAAAATCCCCCCGGTAGCGGCGATCACGCCAACAGTGAATTTCGGAGTCGCCCGAATCAGGCCAGACGTGTACAACAGCAGCATTACCGCGGTGACCGCACCCGTCAATCCGAGCGCCTGGAGTGCGATCCCGGGATAGACGTGGTTGAGAACCGCTGAAATTCCGCCCAGCGCGAGACCTTCGCTGAGCGCGTAAAGCGGAGCGGTGACCGGAGCCCATTCCTTCTTGAAAATCGTGACGAGCGCGAACACCAACCCGCCGACGAGTCCGCCCCACAAGCACAGCCCCACGGTTTCGGGCTGGGTCCGGGCCAGCCACCACGTCCAAGCGGCGGTTGCGGCAGCGCAGAACAGCAGGAAGCCGGTCTTGTTGACCGTGCCCTGCAGCGTCATCGATTCGCCGACGATAGCTACCCGATTCTCGAATGTTTTCGCGTTCAAAGCGGGATTGGAAGTTTTAAAAAGGCCAGGCATGAACCGACTCCTTTCAGAATGCCGTTCCGCTGACGGAACGACCGGTGCGCCAAAGGTTTTAAGTATTAAGTCAGAGGGCAGACGCGGCGTCTATTGGACGAAAGTATCGGCGACACCTTCGTATCAGTGCGAGTAGAAACCGAGGGGCAAAGTGGGTGTACATCAATGAGGAGCAAAAAGGAGGTTGTGTCTTGCAGTTCGTAGCTCAAAAGGTTGCTGCTTCAAATCTACGGCGCTCAGTTCTCATAAAATCAACTTTGCCCCGCCCGATCAATATATAAAAATATCGGCAATACCATTGTCCAATTGCTTCGCATTTGCGCGTCTGATTTAATCGGGCTTGCGAACGAGCGAGCCGCGAGCAGAGGCAAAAAGGTCTATGTCGCACAATTACTCTAGTCCCGATTTGAATCTGCCAGCATGAGTGGCGACAGTGTTAGCCCCGTGCCTTTTCCTGCCGGTTATCGCGCGTCTGGGATACTGTTGCACGTCACTTCGCTGCCATCGTCCACTGGCATTGGAGACCTTGGGCCAGCTGCCATCTCGTGGATCGATCGCCTTGAAGAAGCCGGCCAGAGCTGGTGGCAAGCGTTACCGCTCGGTCCTACCGGTTACGACAATTCCCCGTATGAGCCGTTATCATCCTTCGCCGGCAACGGACTGGTGATCAGTCCGCAGTGGCTGGTCGAGGATGAACTCTTAGCCGCAAGCGACTGCGAGCATCCATCGTTCCCCGCGAATGCCGTGGATTATGACGCGATCATTCTCTTCAAGCATCGGCTATTCGAAAAGGCTTGGGACCGCTTCAGAACTGGTACTCGTGCTGACCTTCGTTCGGACTATGAGAGATTTTGTCACGACCAGGAGCAGTGGCTGCCGGATTACGCGCTCTTCCGCGCACTTAAGGCCAAATTCGGGAACGCCCACCACCTCGAATGGCCAAGCGAACTGGTCCAGCGTCAGCCAGCAGCCCTGGAGCAAGCGCGTGGTCAACTTTCCAATCCTATCGGCCAGGTGTCCTTCGCACAGTTCCTTTTGTTCAGACAGGCCGAACGACTGAGGACCTACGCTCAAACAAAAGGGTTGACGCTGATGGGCGACCTGCCCTTTTTCGTCTCAGGGGACTCGAGCGACGTATGGGCCAATCCGCAGTTTTTTCTTCTGGACGAGCAGCATCGGCCGCGTTTTGTCGCCGGTGTGCCTCCCGATTATTTCAGTTCGACGGGACAACTCTGGGGCAATCCCGTCTACAACTGGGACACCCTTCGGGAGGCCGGCTACCGTTGGTGGGTCGCCCGTTTGCGATCCCTGTTGTCCCACGTTGACGTGATCCGGCTGGATCATTTTCGTGGCTTCGCGGCTGCGTGGCACGTGCCGGCAGGAGCACCGACCGCAGAGACAGGAAGCTGGGTACCCGGTCCAGGCAGCGAGTTTTTCCAAGCCGTCGAAAAGGAGTTGGGCAGGCTGCCCTTCGTCGCCGAGGACTTGGGGCTGATCACTCCAGATGTGTCTTCGATGCGGGATCGATTTCATCTTCCCGGCATGTGCATCCTACAGTTCGCTTTCGACGGTCGTAAGGACACTCCGTACCTGCCAGAAAATTTTCACGAAAACACGGTCGTATACACCGGCACTCATGACAACCCTACGACTCGATCATGGTTTGACGACTTGCCTCATGACCGACAGAAGATCATATGGAATTACTTAGAAAGGCAAGGAGCCAAGAGCACTAATGCAGCTGCGGCATTCATCGAACTGGCATGGTCTTCAGTCGCTGCCCTTGCGATGACCCCGTTGCAGGACCTTTTGAACCTGGGCAAGGAAGCTCGAATGAATGTTCCAGGCCGCGCCGAGGGAAATTGGCGCTGGCGGGCTACCGAAGGCATGCTGTCGGACTCTCGCTTCGAATGGCTCCGCGATCTGACGAGGAACGCAAGCAGGGGCGGCGTTCCATCGCTCTGAGCGGCCTCACAAATCATGGCACACGACTTCCCCAACAAATTCTACCCGTAAATCTTTTCTGCCATGTGCTGCGGGTCAATCGCGGATGGCGCAACCAAACCCGAGGCTACTAACGCCGAGTAGACCACTCGCTCTGCTGCCAACCAGTCAACGTCAGGCGAGCCTAATGGGCGACCCCTTTCTTCCCAAAGCTTGTAAGCGAGTTTTGCCACGAACTCGTGCCGATCCTCACCCAGAAAATCGGTGGTGAGAACGATCGGTTGTTGCTTGCTCAGTGACTTAAGTTTATTGGGCATTGGATCGTTCCCCCAAATTCTGATTGAGAGAGGACTGCGACGCCCTGCTCGTTATTCGATCTGTATGATCTTGCGAAAGCAGTGTCTTCCACATCGCTCTCAGGCTTCTCCACTCACACGTTCGACGATCAAGACCAAATTCTTCCTTCGTGTTCGGATCCCTGCGCACAGCTCCAATTCACCGCCACGAGGGCGCGTCGTGCCACAGAATAAAAGGCGCCTCCAACGGCACCAACGCCCCCGCGTGCTGCGGAACGAGGCGCGGGGTGTAGACTGCGGCTGGGCGATTGGCCGGAATAACGGCAGTGTATGTGAAGCCATTTGCAGCACCAACCAGGGGTTCGCCGCGATTCATAGTTTGCGTGATTGGGCCAGCATCTTTCTCCCCCTCTGCATAGAGCTCGACTCTTACGGCATCCGAGTTCATATCATCAAGGAAGACCTGAACCTGAAAGAGATATTGCTCACCCTGCTGTTGAACGGTGGCGGAACCGAATCGCAGTGAGGACCAGTGTTTCGCCAAATCGGCCTGCCAGACGACCAAATCGGTTCCCAGTGAGCCTCGATCCTCCGCGCGCTCGCGAAAAGCAGCTGCCGCCGACAAATAGTGTTCATCGGTGTATTGCCGCACTGCACGATTTGCCGAAAAGCTGGGAGTCAACTGAGCCATGCTTTCGCGCATCCGAGCAACCCAGCGGCGCGGAATTCCACGCTCGTCCCGCGCATAAAACTCTGGAATAACGTCTCTCTCGAGCAGCGCATAAAGAGTTTCAGCTTCGCTTGCGTCCCAAGAAGGGTCATCCCCATGTTCTCGCCCATCGCCGATAGCCCAGCCTACTTCCGGCGAATATGCCTCCGCCCACCAGCCATCGAGTTCCGAAAGATTCAACCCGCCGTTTACCAGCACCTTCATGCCGCTGGTGCCGCTAGCTTCCCAAGGTCGTCGCGGGGTGTTCACCCAAACGTCCACGCCCTGAACCAGATGTTCCGCCATAAGAACGTCATAGTCGGAAAGAAAAACCACCCGGGATCGAGCTTCAGGGCGGCGGGCAAACTCAACCCACTGGCGGATCATGTCTTGCCCCTCGGCATCTTGGGGATGCGCCTTGCCTGCCAGAACAAGTTGCACGGGACGATCTCGATTCACCAGAATCTTAAGGAGTCGCGACGAATCATGCAGGAGCAGGTTCGGGCGCTTGTATGCTGCAAAGCGACGGGCGAATCCCAGAGTCAAAATATTGTCGTCGAGTGTGAGTGCCGCCTGCGCCAGATCTTCCGACGATGCGCCCCGAGTCGCCAATTGACGGACGTAAAGTCTGCGGACGTAGTCAACGAGAGTCTTGCGGTTATCGGCGCGGAGTTGCCAAAGATCGGAGTCGCTCACAGCGGCAATATCCTTTTCCATTTTTGCGAGGGTTTCGCGCCAACGGTTCTTGCCGCACGACAATTCCCACAGGCGGTCTGCTTCGGCAGAATCCCACGTGGGCATATGCACTCCGTTAGTCACGTGGGTGACGGGCACTTCCGTTTCCGGCCACCTTGGAAACAGCACCTGGAAAATCCGTCGGCTGACCTTACCGTGCAATTTACTCACCCCGTTGACGGCGCCGCTGCCCCGGATCGCCAGGTAGGCCATATTGAACGGTTCGGACGAATCGTCAGAGTTCCTCCGACCGAGTGCCAGCAGCTCATCGAAGGAAATCGACAGTTTCTCCTCAGCATACTTTGTGAGGTATTTCTCGATCAGGCTGGGCGTGAACCGGTCAAAGCCGGCCTCCACGGGAGTGTGGGTTGTAAAGAGGTTGCCGGCGCGAGTGATCGTCAGCGCCAGATCGAAGGGCCTTCCGGTGTCTTCGATGAATGAACGCGCCCGTTCCAGCACCGCGAACGCAGCATGACCTTCATTCAGATGGCAAACTTCGGGGTGCAATCCGAGGGCCCGCAGCAGCCGCCAGCCTCCAATCCCAAGGACCAACTCCTGTTTCAAACGCAACTCCGGACCACCGCCGTAAAGTTCCGTGGTAATGCCGCGGTAGGTCGGAGGGTTCGCGGGGTCGTTGGTGTCGAGCAAATACAACATCGCCCGGCCGACTTGTACCTGCCAAGCTCGAATCCACAACTTAAAGCCAGGCAAAGGGAGGACTAGGCGCAGCCATTCGCCATTTGGCTCTCGCACCGGTCTGATCGGCAACTGGCCCGGATCATTGAATGGGTACAAAGCCTGCTGGCGATCTTGCGCATCAATTTCCTGGCGAAAATAGCCTTGTTGGTAGAGCAGGCCGATTCCGGTGACCGGAACTCCGAGGTTACATGCGGCTTTGAGCTGATCCCCGGCAACATTTCCCAGTCCGCCCGAATAAATCGGCAAGGCCTCGCTTAGCATGAACTCCATCGAGAAATACGCAATCGTCGAAATACCCGAACGCGGATACGCCTTTTGAAACCACGCCCCCGATTCCTTCGCAAGCGCGTTCTCTCGGTGGAGATCAGTCAACAGTCTTTGAAAGGCCGGGTCCGCTGTAACACTTTGCAGTTTGTCCCGAGATACGGTTTGCAGTATTACCCACGGATTGTGCGTCAGGTCCCAGAGTTCGGGATCGAGTTGCTCCCAAAGCCGATCCGCCGAGTGATTGAACGACCATCTCAGGTCCAAAGCCAGGTCAGTAAGAGCATCTGAAATGGTTGTATCTAGCGGATGATCAACGTATGTTGGGCTACTCATAAGCAACTCCTTCTCATGGCTTATCGGCTTAGGCGGCCCGCGCGCTGCGAGCAAGCGCCTCCGAAACAATCGTCTGGGCTTCCTCTTCGATTTGCCTAAGGTGCTCCTGCCCAAGGAAACTCTCGGCGTAAATTTTGTAAATTTCTTCCGTGCCCGATGGACGTGCTGCAAACCAGCCATCTTCGGCAATTACCTTGATTCCTCCAATTGAATTGCCGTCTCCGGGAGCGGTGGTGAGAATCTGCTCGATCTGCTGACCGGCAACTTTTGTAGCGTGAATGTCGGACGCAGACAATCTTTCGAGAACGGCTTTTTGTTGGGGCGTGGCGGGAGCGTCGATGCGTTCGTATACTGGGTCGCCCAGCTCCCGAGTGAGTTCGCGATAAATCTCGCCTGGATCTTTTCCCACGCGCGCCGTAATTTCTGCCGAGAGCAGACAGAGGTGTGCGGGCATGTCCAAATTGGTCCTCCGCGGCGTCCACCGTCGTTCCGCTCTCGCCATTTTCCTGCTCATCTTTTTCATACCGTTAGTGTCCGGGCAATCATTACCTGTTTCCGTGGTTATTCAAGCCAATCCGAATCGCGCACCCGCCGGAAAACTTGAGAAAGGTGTGCTGACTCTCCACCTCGAACTCCGCCAGGGCGATTGGTACCCGGAAGCCGACACCGGTCCGAGCATGAAGATTTACGCATTCGCCGAGGAAGATAAAGCACTTCAAGTACCCGGTCCACTCATTCGTGTTCCTAAGGGCACCGAGATCCACGTGACACTTCACAACTTTCTCCCGGCCACGGCGGTCGTGCACGGCTTGCATCAGCACCCGGGAGATGCGAAAGCAGTTGTGGAAGTCCCTCCCCAGGAAACGCGAGAACTCCGATTCACCGCAGGTGCAGCCGGCACATATCAATACTACGCAAGCGCTGGTGGAGTCTTGGGCGACTCCGGTCGTCCGATTCGAGAAGACAGTCAGCTTGCAGGGGCGTTCGTGGTCGATCCACCGGGGAAAGTGAACCCAGATCGGATTTTTGTGTTGGGAATATGGAGGAGCGGATCCGACGTCGCGGCACTCACAGGCCAGGCCCAACTCCCGCACATGATCCCGGTCATCAACGGAAAGTCGTGGCCCTACACCGAGCGTCTAACCTACTCGGCGGGCGAACCGGTACGTTGGCGCTGGATCAACGCCAGCGACGGCGGACACCCGATGCACATGCATGGCTCCTACTTCCGCGTGGACAGTGCTGGCAACAGCGAGACCGATCGCGTTTTCGCGCCAGAACAGCAGCTCACCGTCGCAACCAATCGGTTGCTTACCAACGGAACCATGACCACATATTGGACTCCACCGCCTGGTCATTGGCTGTTTCACTGCCACTTTGTGCCCCACATGTCTCCCGAGATGACCGTCGCAAACGCTCTGGCCGACAAATCCATCATGCAACACACCCGTAATCACATGGCTGGGATGGTGCTGGGCATCACTGTGACCGGCAATCGTCCACCCGTGGCCTCCCACGGTCGAACTCGCAAGATCCGGCTGTGGGTGCGGGAACGCCCAGCTGCCTATGGTCTTCCTGCGGGATTCAGCTATCAACTGGAGGAGAATCACGATCTGTTCCCGAAGGATCTGACGGTGCCCGGTCCGACACTGGTACTTGAGCGCGGTCGGCCAGTCGAAATAACCGTCGTCAATCAACTGCATGAATCAACTACGGTTCATTGGCACAGCGTGGAAGTGGAAAGCTATTACGACGGAGTGGCGGGCTGGGGAGCGCGCGGCAATAAAGTCACTCCCGAGATTCAGCCCGGTCACTCCTTCCTCGTCCGATTTACGCCGCCGCGTGCCGGGACTTTCATGTATCACACGCACTTGCATGATGAAGAACAGCTTTCCGGCGGGTTGTATGGGCCGCTGATCGTAGTCGAACCGGGGACGAAGTTTGATTCCTCGCACGAGCCCATTGCCGTCCTCAGCCGGGCCGGTCCCAGTCCAATTGAGGGACCTCTGCTTTTGAATGGCAGCACAAACCCGCCCACTTTGCATTGGCGTATCGGGGACAGGTACCGCCTGCGACTCATCAGTATTGCCGCCTTCGATGGCGGCTCTTTCTCACTGCTGGGCGCTGATGGCCTCCTTCAATGGCGCGCGATTGCAAAAGATGGGTACGATCTGCCACCCGCGCAAGCCGTGATGCAAGAGGCGCGCCAGCTGGCACTCGCCGGCGAAGTTTACGACTTTGAATATCGACCGACAGTTGCAGGAACTTTGCAACTTCAGGTTTCAATTGGAATCCTGAAAATGAAGGTTGCTCAGCAAATCGAGGTTCAATAGATGTTCTCTACAATCGCGCTGGCCTACACTCTTTGATCCGTCGTTGTAGACGGCCGGATGCAGGTCGGTTCGGGCGGCTGAGAAAGTGACTTCCACTACGCCGGAAAAAATTAGAGAGTGCTTACACGAGGGGGCACGTGGAAGCGTGCGAGTAGACTCCCAAGAATTGACCGCCCCCACGAGATGGCACTCGACCTAATTGGTTTGGTGCTTCCGAAGGCGCCGCAAGGGTAACCTATGAAATTGCCAATTGTGATTTTCGCTGCGATTTTCATGAACATGTTGAGCACGCTGAGTTGCGCCGCGGCGACCTGCGAGAGCCTGACGGCCCTCAAGCTCCCAGACACCGCGATAAGGTTGGCACAGACAGTGACTGCCGGCGCGTTCAATCCCCCGTCCTCCTTTCCGGCGCCTGGGCCGCGAGGAGGTCTCACCTTCGTTTCGGCGAAGGACCTTCCAGAGTTCTGCAGGGTAGCTGCTGTCACCAGGCCCTCGACGGATTCCGAAATCAACTTCGAGGTTTGGATGCCTACCGCTCATTGGAACAGCAAGTTTATGGGCGTCGGTAACGGAGGCATGGGTGGCTCGATCAGCTACGCGAGCATGGCAGCAGCCATTTCCCGAGGCTACGCGACCTCCTCGACAGATACCGGCCATGAAGGTGCGAACAGCGATGGAAGCTACGCTCTCGGCCATCGAGAGAAAGTGATCGACTTCGGCTACCGCTCCGTTCACGAAATGACCCGCGTAGCGAAGATCATCATCACGGCCTACTACGGACGCGTGCCAGCATTCTCCTATTGGAACGGGTGTTCGACCGGGGGCAGACAAGCGTTAACGGAGGCCCAGAGATTTCCAGCTGACTACAACGGAATTGTCGCCGGAGCCCCCGCCAACTTTCTCACCCACCTACAAGCCTCAAGCATCTGGAAGGCCCAGGCGATTCGCAAGAACTCAAGTGGTCTGATTCCGCCTTCCAAGCTTCCGTTAATTCACAACGCGGTAGTCGCAGCATGCGACGCTCGAGACGGCGTAATGGATGGAGTCCTGGATGATCCGCGGCGCTGTGACTTCGACCCGAAGACCTTGGAGTGCAAAAGCGACGACGGTCCGGATTGCCTGAACACCGCGCAAGTGGCCGTGGCCCGTGCGTTCTACAGCGCCACCGTGAACCCCCGCACGAAGGAGCTGATCTATCCAGGCCTCACTCTGGGTAGCGAACTGGACTGGAGTTCTAACGTCGGTCGGATGCATGCCGACATAACCAAGACCCAAGCGAGCGAGTATCTCCGATACGCAGTGTTCGAGGATGCCAACTGGGATTTCACGACATTCGATTTCGATGCGGCAATGGCGCAGGCCGACCGCATCGATAACGGCGTAACTAAGGCTATGGATCCGAATCTGAAGGAGTTTTTTGGTCGCGGCGGAAAGTTGTTGCAGTATCACGGTTGGAGTGACCCGTCGATCTCGCCGCTAAACAGCATCAACTACTACAACAGCGTCCTGGATTTTATGGGAGGCCCGGCAAACGTAAAGAACTCGTATCGTCTCTTCATGGTGCCGGGGATGAATCATTGCGGCGACGGTGATGCCCCGAACACCTTTGATTCAATTCACGCGATCGAAGAATGGGTGGAAGGGGGAAAGGCTCCGGAACAGATCATCGCTTCCCAGCTGAAGGACGGAAAAGTCATCCGGAACAGGCCTCTGTGCCCATTTCCGCGTGTTGCCGTATACAACGGAAGTGGCAACGCGAACGACGCAGCGAACTTCTCGTGCTCGATCCAGAAATAGGGTTAACCGGCGATCTGATTGCCTCTAGCCTAGCTAAGCTAGAGTCTTGATTATGAGCCTGCCGATCGAGCAGGTTCATGCCAAGCGCATTAGCAATGTCTTTATGATCAGTACCGTTATCTTCGAGGGTCGGCAGCTTCAAGATTTGGTGAGGGCGCACGAAATAGGAAATCTCAGGCTTAGGTGCATACCGGATTAATACCGCTGATTGACTGCCGCCCATATAAGGTTCTTTTGCGCCGGACGCTGATTTCGGAATATGATCAAACCACTTCATCCAAGCCAAGTAGGCTCGACTCGAAGACGCAGGAGGACGTCATGCGATCAAAATGGCTACTCGCGTCAGCGCTAGCAGGCTGTTTCGCTCTAGGCTGGGGCGCACATGCCGTGACGGCGCAGCGGCGCACACCCGTTTCCGTAACCCGCCTCTACACCGGTTCCGACGGAGAGACGCATGCTGAAGAGATCGCGGACACAAGATTGACACCTGACGCTGCGCGAAGCGGCCTTGAAGCTTCAGATGTCATCAAGGTGAGCGGCTTACAGTTTGCCCGCACGGCGCCTGGTTGGGTTAGGGATTGGCACGTAGCGGAGCGGCATCAGTACATCGTCACTCTAAGCGGCAGAGGAGAAATCGAGCTGGCAGGAGGCCGCAAGATCCCGTTGGAACCGGGAAGCGTCATTCTCGCCGAAGATTCGATCGGGAAGGGTCATATCTCACGTACGCTCGGAACCGAAGACCGCATTGCGTTGAACATCCAACTTGCGGATCGGTAGTGCCGGACGGTGTTTGGGCGAGCCCACAGGATCCGCCATCATGAAGGTGACCCCGGTCCAGACTGGAGGCACATGGTCCATGGTGGCCTTTACGGCCAGTCCGGGTGTGCAGACTATGCTCCATCGACACCCTAAGACCGACGAAACCTTTTTTGTTCTTGAAGGAGACTTGACGATGTACGTAGATGGCAAATTGAGCAAATTACACCATGCGATATGGCTTACGTGCCCAAAATGACACCGCACGCCTTTGCGAATCTCTCGGATCAGCCCGTGCGCTTCCTCGGAACTTTTACGCCTAGTGGTTTCGAAAAATTCTTCGCCCTTGCTGCCGAAGCGGGCAAGGCCCACACCCCGGGAACACCGGAATACGCGGCAGCTATGCAGAAAGTCCACCAGCAGGTTGATTACGAGCCTCTCGGGCCTCCGCCCTTCGGCAAGCCCGGGCCTTCGGCTCACTAACTCGACTGCCGTCCCCGCCGCTAAGAGGACTATCACCGACAAAGCGATCGCAGCCGGTTTACGAATTTGTACACCGCCACAGTGCCGTCAGATTTGTCATCAGACCCTCCCTCCAACGGAACCATCACACATTCACACATTCTAGCTTTTTCCACCTTGACTTTAATTCCACATAATGCACTTCACCCGACTGTTTTCGGGCCAAGATCGACGCTTGGGTCTCATGAAGGTGAATCGCAAGACGCGCATGCTCACTCTTTCTTGGGGCACTACAATCCCATTCAAGGAGATGGACTCGTGGTTCTACTTGGGCCTGGACAAAACTCACACGGTCAATCACCCCGTCGAGGGACATCCGGTCTCTGGCCCAAACCATGCCCTTGGAAAAGATGGCCGCCGATCACCTGCCTCAGCTGCCACGAGCCTCACCACTCCACCGTTTCCAACCTAATCCTGCCGAAATACAATAATCCCACGTCCCTTTGCTTGTCGTGCCACGTACTTCCCCTTTGACTGCTGTTATCGACGGAACCGTGGACAGTTCTGCTCGACGGCGGTGCTGCAGGCGGAAATTCCTATCTCGTACAGGTTTACGGAATTGCTGCTCCAGATCCGGGTCAGCCTGGCTAGCCGGATTGGACCCACACTAAGCAATAGGGGACAGTTTTCCTGTTAATCCGCTGCCATAGTTCTGATTGGATTTAGGTTGACGGTCTGAGAATGGCGGCAAGTTGCCGAGGAGAGTAGACAATGTCTGTGGAAAATTCAGTGGTCGCGATTTACCACACTCATACGGATGCCGATCGGGCGGTGAAGGAACTTGAGCGTGGCGGAGTCGACATGAAAAAGTTATCGATCGTAGGCAAGGGCTACCACACAGATGAGCAGGTGGTCGGCTACTACAATACCGGCGACCGCATGAAATATTGGGGCAAAGTGGGCGCGTTCTGGGGCGGTTTTTGGGGGCTCTTGTTCGGATCTGCTCTCTTCGTGATCCCGGGCCTCGGCCCAATCTTAGTGGCCGGACCTCTGGTGGCGTGGATCGTAGTGGGGTTGGAAGGTGCCGTCGAAGTAGGTGCGTTGGGCGCTTTGGGAGCCGGTCTGTTCAGCATAGGCATCCCCAAGGACAGCATTGTGAAGTACCAAACGGCGCTCACGACAGATCAGTTTCTGCTGATCGCCCATGGCACGGCTGCAGAAGTGGCCAAAGCCAGGGACATCATCGAAAGCACAAATCCTGCACACTACTCACTGCATGCAGCCGAAGCAGTCGCGGCTTAGCAAGGACAGGGTTGGGGCTATAAACGACAGGATCAAAAAGGGCCACAGACCAGCTCTTTGACGTGGTGTGGCTTTTTTGTTCCTTGAATAATCAAAGGCAACACTCAGTTACCTTACCATCTGGCTTTAACATCGACGGAGTTCAGCGTGTCAGCGCCCCACTTGACCGTCATTTTGGAGATTTTGCGAGCTGCGATTCGACGGGTTTGTCGTAGATTCCAATGCGGGAGAATAATACGGCGTTCAAACGAAAAGATGGGGTGTGCCGGTGATTGAACGACTGAAGGAAACTGGTGGAGTCGCATTCGGCTTTAAGGTAGTCGGAAAGCTATTGGACGAGGAACTCAAGACATTCGAGCCGCAGCTGGAGTTTTTCTTTGCTCAGCACAAAAAACACCCGATCGGCATCCTGGTGGACCTGACGGAAATGCACGCAGCGGGATGGAAGGCACGCTGGGACGACTTGCGGTTTCTCCAAAAGCACACAAGTCTCATAGCTCGTATGGCAGTCGTCGGAGCCCACCGTTGGGAAGAGGTTGTGGAACTCTTTACTGCCGGGGCCGCCGTTCTTCAGTCAGAGACACGCTACTTCGAATCCTCCGAAATGCCCAACGCCTGGCTATGGGCGAGGACTGCGAAGCACGCTGATGATGCCCCCGTCCATGTGATCTCCCCAGCCACGGGAATTTGGAAGGATTACCGTCCCGAATTCGTGGGCGTGTAATCGAACAATCTGTTTGTCCCAATAACGGCTATTTCGCCGGCAATACCTCCGACAATTCTCGCGTGTCCGCAAGCGGCTGGCTCCCCGAGGGCAGCCCATTTTGTTGCAGCAGGTAGGAAACAATATTCAGCGATTGCTGGGTTGTATAGGTCGTCCCCGCATACTGGGCCATCGGGCCCGTGATTTCTCCCCACACTGTCAATAGTCTTGCGCCTCCATACATCAGTTGCCACGTCGTGCCCTTCAGAGAAGGCCCGGCCCCACCTTCCAGCTTCGTGCCGTGGCAGTTCGCGCACTGTGCCTGATAAAGTTTTTCGCCCGCCGCTGCCTGTTCTACCCTGTACCAGCCGCCGACTTTCGCGACCGGCTGCTCATATACGTGACCGACATCCTGGTGACACTGGAAACAATCGAAAGTGTTGGCTTTGATGAGATCCTTGTGGATCAGCTCTTTCATGCGGCTCCGCGGTCCGCCAAACGCTTCGAGGGAATGGCAACCGCGACAGGTGATGTAATTGTGCGCTTTCGTATAGCTTTCGAACTCCGTTCGCAATCGCGGTCGTTGCTTTTCCCATTCTTCCTTCGTCGCAATGGTCGTGCGCGACTCATTCCAGAAGTCCTTTGCGCCGCGGTCCGCCTTAAACAGCAGCAGCTTCACGTACTCCGTCGCCGTCGCATGACTGGAGTCGTAAGGGATGTGGCATTCCCACAGCTTGCGCGCACCCCGGCGGCATTGATGAAGTGCGGCCCTTGATGATACGCCGCTGAAGACCATGTCATTGTGTGGCAGAATGTTCCGCAAAACGCGTCCGAACTCGACCAGATCACCGCCTTGTTTGTCGTCGCGACCAGAGCCACTCCGGTCAGCCCGAAAATCGTGCCCCAAAGAAAGATCCACCGGACCACGCCCCAGAATTTGCGTTTTGGTCGATCTTGTGGCGCTTGGCTTGGTTGCAATTCCAATGTGCAATCACTCCTTGGACATCCCGTCAACCCGAATCATCGTCCGCGGATCAGGGTAAATTTCTCTTTCAACCTAAGCGTCAACCACCGGCCAGTGTTCGCGGAAAGTCAAATCAAGAAATGCCAAGACGAGCAAAGACAGGGATCTTCACTCCGTCCAAGATCAATCCGAAAGCAATCGCCGCTGCAAATTCAACGGCCAGGACTGAGAGGGGCAGTGGCGCCATGGCAACTCCGCGAAAAGCCAAGGTCGAAATAATAAGAACGTCGGCAACAGAGGACGCTACGAGCCATACAGTCGGCCGCAGTCCCCAAACATGGCGACGTCCTCGCATGGCGTAAATGGTGGCTTGGCTGCCATATACGATGGCAACGACAGAAAGCGTTCTCAGTGCTTCTATTCCGAAACCCACTTCAAACTTGCCGACTGCCAGGACTGCGATACAGAACGCTAAAAAGCAGCCTCCCAGAATGGCGCCTGCCATCGTGATTCTGCCGACTTGCCATGAATTTGGCGTTGGCGATGGCCGCACTCTGTCCGTGGTCAACGCCATAGCCAAGAAATCGCCGGTGATCATCACAATGACCATCAGCATCGGCGTCAATACAGCGTGTCCGGTTATGATCAGGCCAATTGCGAGCAAAAGCACCTGCACAATCTTTTTGAGGACGGAGTTCAGCGTGTAGGTAAGAATGCGTTGAAAAGTGATCCTGCCCTCTTTTACGGCGGCGACGATGCCTCCAAGCCCAGGCTCTGTCAGCACAATACCAGCTGCCGATTTGGCGACGTCGGTCGCGGTCGATACGGCAATCCCCATCTGTGCCTGACGGAGCGCGGGTGCATCGTTGGCGCCATCGCCGCACATCCCAACCGTATGCCCGTTCTTCTGGAAGGCTTTGACGAGGTCAAATTTTCCTTCGGGAAGAATGCTTGCGAATACCGCGAAATCCTTCGCCGTTACGCCATCGGGGATCGGTCCGGGCGGGCAAACGGCCCCATCCAACCCCACCGCGTGCGCAACGATCGCCGCGGTAGCGGGAGCGTCGCCCGTCACCATGACCGTGCGCACGCCCAGGGTCTTGAGCTCCGAGATCAGCGAGGTCGAGTCCTTACGGGGCGGGTCGCTGAGCGCAATAAGTCCCATCAGCTTCAGAGACGCCGCGGGACCGGCAGCTACCGCTAATACCCTGAAGCCTTGCTTCTCAAGTTCGTCGGCCAAACCAGGCGCGGAGGGTGATGCAGCGGTAAGGCTCGCGACGACCGTGAAGGCTCCCTTGACGATGCGCTCCACGCCACCGTTCGCGTCGGTTGCCGTTGCTTCGGAAGTTTTCTTGGCAGGATCGAATGGCACAAACGTGATTAGCCTTGGCAGATCCGATGCTGGCTTGTGTGTGGAGGCAGAGCGAATCGCCGCATCTACCGCGTCATCGCCACCCTCAGAACTGGCGAGGGCCGCCATGCCGAGAATGTGGGCTTCGTCGAACCCGGGCAGCGGTTTGACGCTGGTGACCGAAAGTTCATTGCGGGTGAGCGTTCCCGTTTTGTCGGAGCACAAGACATCAATTGTCGCAGCCTCATCTACAGCCGATAGTCGCGTCGGCAGGACGCCCAGCTTCGCCAGAGAGCGCGCTCCGAGCGCTGCCGCAAGAGTGAATGTTGCGGGCAATGCCACGGGTATGGCCGCGAGAACCGACGTGAGCAGCAAAGGAATAATCTCGCTCCACGGCATCGCATGAAAATAGGCATACGCTCCGATAATAAGGATAACGACGCCGTTGAAAATAGCCAGATTCCGCACGATCCGCAGCACAGCTTTCTGCTGCGAACTTGCAGCGTGCGCGGTGCGCACGAGTTCTGCCGTACGGCCAAACTTGGTATGAACGCCAGTGCCTGTAACCACTGCGGTCGCTTCACCGCGCCGCACGAGTGCTCCAGCATAGGTATCAACGCCCGAACCAGCTTCAATGGGCAGAGATTCGCCTGTGAGCATGGATTGATCAAGCAGGACAGATCCCCCGGTCAAATGCACGTCCGCCGCAACTACGCCGCCGAGCGACAACTTGACGAGATCGCCGCGCACTAACTCCGCCGCTGGTACCGTCTTCCAGACCCCATCGCGCTCGACGGACGCATTCAAGGCGAGACGCGAGTTCAAGGCCTTTAAGGTAGCTTGGGCGCGACCCTCCTGGAAATACGCAAGCGCTGCGTTGAAAACGAGCAGACCCGCAATAATCGAGGCCTCGAAGTATTTGTGCAGCACGACCTCAAGCACGATCGACGCTTCGAGCAACCATGGGACGGGCGCCCAGAACTTGGCCAATGCATTTCGAAGTGGATGGGCGGACACATCGGGCATTGCATTGGGCCCCTCTTTTTGAAGACGACTATGTGCTTCAGCGCTCGTGAGTCCGGACGGGACCATATTCTGGACCGGCTTGGCGGGTGGGTTCGATGGTGCGACTTCGACATGTGCAGCCATAATTCGCTATGTAGAACTATCTGGTACACGATTCTTCAAGATTGCGGAGTAGAAGCTGTGCAATTTGGGGCCAGTTCGACGGACCGAAGTAGCAACAACGGGCATTGCACCTGTTCAGCGACCTTCTCCGCAATCGAGCCGAAGACCAGAGGACGCCAGCCAGAGATTCCGTACGTCGAAAGCAACCATGTCGATATGCCATTAAGATCCAGAGCTCTCCGTCGTGTGGACTTCGCTATTCAACTCTGGCTTGCCTGGCGTATCCGCCAATTTCATCCAGAAGTGGTTGTGCCGACGCAGGATGCCGCGGCTTGAGCGTTGGCCTGTTGGAGAGGGAGGACGACCAAGAATTTTGTCCCTTTCCCGACTTCGCTGGTTACTTCAATCCGGCCGTGATGTTCCTCGGCGATCCGGCGAGACAGTGAGAGGCCAAGTCCCGTGCCATTTCCCTTGGTCGTATAGAACGGCCGGAAAATGTTGGGCAGATGTTCGGGCGCAATGCCACGACCCGTATCGATGACGGCAATCGCTGCATCGCCTTTCAAAGACAAAATCTCAACCCGAATTGCTCCCGCGTCGTCAATCGCCTGAACCGCGTTCAACAATAGATTCAACAGCAGTTGGTGAATCTGATCGCTGTCGTGTTCAACGTTTGGCAGACTCGGGTCTTTCTCGAAACCGATTTTGATTGGTCTGGAGAGTACTTGCTGGCAGGTCAGCACGACCGCATGTTCGACCGTTGTATTCAGGTTGCTCGGGCGAACCTCGGGTGGGTGCGGACGGGCTGTCTGGAGCAGGTCGGTGAGAATGTGGTTGATCCGTGCGATCTCCAGACGAACGTCCATGACCACAGCACGCGCTGGGCTGGTTACCGGTAGGTCGCGTCCAACGATTTCGATCACACCTGCAATACCTGCGAGCGGATTGCGGATTTCGTGGGCGAGCCCGACAGTGAGTTCTCCGAGTGCGGCGAAGCGTTCCGCACGCGACATCTGGACGCGGTGCAGCCGTTCCATCTCTTCTCGACTCTCGCGCAACTGCTGCACCATGTGGTTGAAGTGACGACCGAGATCGCCAATTTCGTCATCGCGATTTGCAAAACCTACCGTGACATCGAGGTCCCCTTCCCCGACGCGCACAAACTTGCCCTGAAGTTCCACCCTGCTTTCCCTTACGGCGTCCATTTCCTGATGATTCAATGGAACCTTAGCTATGTCGTTCAGTCCACTAAAAACCACGGCCTTCATCGTAGAAGTGGAGTAGTGTACTCCGGCAAGGTTGGAAATGGTCGCTGTATTCATTTATCAACCAGCTTTCCTGACACGTTATCCTGGCCTATGCGACGTGGATGTTCGCCGACAGCCATTGCTTCGGCACAGATTGAAAGATCAGTTCACCTTGGGTGACCGTAAACTCCATTCCGCAACGCGAGCACGTGAATTCCCAATCTTCCGGATGGTCGTGTCGAACGCTGTCAGCTGGTCGGTAGTCAATTGCCAGTGAGCTGCAATCGGGCACAGGGCAGCTAGAAGCGGCCGCAACTATGTCATCGCAGTGTTCCAATGCCTGTGGCATGGCATTCTTGTGCTGGATTTCAACCGGCAGTCCATAGTGCGAATTCATGGTCGTTCCCCATCTGCCCGAGAGGCAACAACTTCTGGGATAACGAATCCTAGAAACCCCACACCACACTAGCGTGAATGCTAAGACTGGCAGCCGTGGTCTGACTGTTCAAAATCGCTCACTCTAGCAAATTCGGTCCGGGAACGAAGCGCGAGCATTTCGTCAAGGAAGTCGAGGAGGCGCTCAACTCGCCCCACAATAAATTTCCGCAGTCGCATTTGAAACGTTGCTGGTCAGCGGCCGACTGTACACAAACTTTGTCCAAACCCCTTCCCTTTGTAGCTCTAGATTTTTGTTTGAGCGAAAGATCGATCCCCCAAATTATTGTTTTTCATTAGAAATCGTCAGAGCAATTTGTAGAAAAGAAATAAAAACAGCGCGATGACGCTCACAGTTGCCCTCTACGGCCGGATTAGCAGTCGCAGCGTTGTTCGAGGGCGGGCCGCCGCATCGGACGATTACTTCGGATGCGATTGGTCCATGTTGGAAACACTGTACCAGACGATCCTCCACGGTCCATCGCTTTGACGTTTGAACTCCGCAATGAAGTTTGTCTTATGGGTCATCAGCACACCTGCACGGCTATTGTCCTCGTCATAAGTGCCACGATAAACTGCCAAGTCTCCGCTACTCGCAACATCTACAGTCTCATCGATGAGACTGACTCGCCACAAAGGATCATGGGCAAAGCCCATCTTGAAGCCCTCTTGATCGGCTTCGATCCCAATAGTTGAGGGACTGCCACATTCCATCGAGATGATATTCGGAGCATCAAAAGCAGTTGTCTTGACTGCATCGTGGGCATTGAGCCCAGCGACGAGTTGAGCGACGTCCGCCTTGATTGTCTTGGCGATTGCCGCTGTATCAGCCGACACGGGTGCTGGCGTTGACGCAGTCCCAACAGCAGCGAAGGCTAGTAGAAGTAGGCTTGGTTTCCAGTATGCAGAAAGGTTCATTGAACGCCTCCCGTTTGGCCCGTCCCCGTTTCGGATGACACTCGCTTAGCCTAATCCGGACCTTCTCTCGAAGTCATTTTGCATTTGTAGACGCAGAAGGGCTGCCCATGTCCAAAACGACCCTCCAAGAACCATCGACTTGCTTCTTCCAGATGGCCACTCCTCGATTCTCCTCTGTTACAGCCTTACCATCCGGAGTGTTTAAAGATATTCGGTCAGTCCCAGTGGAGTACGCTAAATCACCAGACTGGGAGACCTCCACCTTCTCAGTCTTCCAAGTGATCGAAAATCCCGGTGTGGCGAATGCGCCAGAAACGTACTTACGGATCGCGTCCTTGCCGACGATGGGGGGCATGCCCGGAGTGACGATGGTCGCATCATCGGTCCAAAACGGAAGAACTCGATTCAGGTCACGCGCAGAAGCGGCGGCGAGCCAATCAGCATCAGTCCGACGTATGGCTGCTTCCTCCGCCGAAAGGTCTACTTTGCGCTGCTCGCCGCATCCAGCAGTGATCAGCGCAAGAACTATAGTAGAGCCAGTCAGCATCAACGCCGGGATAATCCGTCTGCGTTTCATGGCTTGCCTCCTTGGAGAATATATTATGCCGTGTGACCGAGATTATGGCAGATCGGACAGCGTCACGATTATGGGGGTGTGGTCAGACGGCTTTTCCAACGCTCTCGGTCCCTTGTCGATCTCGCAACTTTCGAGTCGATTTGCCAGCTTTGGGGATAACAGGAAGTGATCGATGCGTATGCCTCGATTGTTTTTGAACGCCTGCCGAAAATAATCCCAAAACGTGAAGTGTCCAATTTCGCCCACGTGCAACGACCGGAACGCATCCGTATAGCCAATACCCAACATCGCACGATAGCGGGCTCGCGGCTCCGGCTGAAACAAGGCATCGTGCTCCCACGATGACGGCTTGTGACAGTCAATGTCCTCAGGAATCACGTTGAAGTCGCCGCCTATTATCGTCGGCACATCGTCCTGCTTCCATCTAATCATTTGTTGATGCAGTCGATCCATCCAAGCTAACTTGTACGCAAACTTCTCACTCCCTACCGGATTGCCATTGGGAAGATAAATATTGACGATGCGGATGCCCTTGATGATTACCTCCAAGAACCGTGCATGGCTGTCGGAATCGTCGCCGCCGAGAGCCTTAGCAATCGTCCTCATCGGATGTCGCGACAGAATGGCAACTCCGTTATAGGCCTTCTGCGTCACCGCGACACTCACATAGCCGAGCGACTTGAAGGCTTCGGACGGGAATTCCGTTCCTTTCAATTCTTGTAACAACAACACATCCGGTTCGCGAGCTTTCAGCCATGTCGTGACGTGGGTCAGCCGAGAGCGAACAGAATTCAAATTCCAGCTACCGACTTTGATCATCACTTAATTTATCAAACACCTCAACCCAGAGTGTCTGGTCATCCTTGACGGCAGCCTATCGGCTCAAAACCATTGTGCAGAGCCTTGCGGATCGTTTCCGTCTGCTTGCTTGTCCTTCCCGTAGTTGGACTGTTCACGGGATACTATCGGGAGATGGGTGAAGTTCTCATTGGATAGAAGGGGCCCTCCCAGTGCTTGTAGTGGTATGCGGAAGTCCCGATGCGAATCTCACATGTCATGGCCGACGTGGACAGTTCTTGCCTAGTGTGCGGAGCTCCTTTTTCCTCTGGCCACCGAAGAGGCCTGTTTGCCGAGAGCTGTTCGCACGCGTTTCGGGAGATGCGCAATCGTCCGCTTTCTTCTTGCGGCGGCAGCGGCCTTCTTAATATTCCTCCGCGAGGCATTTTTCTGTTTTGTTGAAGCCATCTTTAATTCTCCTCATCTAGTTCCCTCTATCGATTGCCGGTCAGCTCAGCGTTTGATGCAGCTGGGTTCCTCCTCCTGGTCTTGCATGGTTTGGATGTGGCGGACGGACCGGGGGTTTCCGGCGGGGGGATCTGAATCGGTCATAAGTCCTGAAGCACCCCTGCTTGCCATATATGGGGTTTGTTCCGAAGCGAGCTAACGGAACACCGGTATGGACCGCTCGGTCACCATCCTTCAGAATCGCAACGGTGGCCGTCTGATTTCAGTAGGTATGTGATCGAATCCCGTCCAAATTCCTCGATTGAGTCTGTCGCCCCCGTAGTCGTTCCTGAAGAAACGGTGGAAGAAGCTGAGGTTCTACAGGCGTCTATTAAGGCCGGCTCTGTCGCACAGATCGTAGTTGCAGCGATCGCAGTCATCGGGTTGATTTACTTGCTGAAGTTCGTTCTCGTGACGACTCTGATCTCTGTCTTGTGGCATATGTGTTTGAACCGCCCGTGAAATGGCTGACGCACTTTCGCGTTCCCCGATGGGTCGGCGCCCTCATTGTGGTTCTGTCAGCAGTTGCCCTGTTCGGCGGCCTGGCGGTCTATTCCTACAACAGTGCGGTCCAGTTCACCGACCAACTTCCTGCTTATTCCGCACGAATCCGGGACACGATAGGCAGCATTCGATATCATGTAGACTGGGTGGCCGATCAGACCCGATCCATCGTCGAATCTCCACAGAACGAAAAACAAGCAATCCCGGTGAAGGTCGAGCAGGTCCCAGGTGTCGCCGGACTGATTTCGAGGAATGGCGAAACGATTCTGGACCTCCTGCTGGCGGTGGGGTTCGTACCTTTTCTTGTCTATTTCATGCTCATGTTGAAAGATCACACTCATGCAGCCACGGTTCGGCTAGTCCCGAAAGAACATCGTTTGCTTGCCCATCGCACGGTCGGCACGATTTCTGCGATGATTCGCACTTACATCGTCGCCAACGTACTCATCGGTGTTTTGAACGCTCTGCTTTGCACCTTAATTTTCTGGTTCTTGGGAATCAAGTACTTTTACTTTATCGGGGCGCTGAGCGGATTCATCGGTCTCGTCCCGTATTTCGGAGTGTTCGTGTCATTGTTGCCTCCCCTTGCCGCGGGTGTTGACAGCCTCGACCGGACCGGGGTCTTGGTGGTGATCATTGCGCTCATTGGGATCCACGTGGTCACCATGAACGTGCTCTATCCGAAATTTGTCGGGAAGCGCCCGCAACTCAATCCTCTCGGAGTAAGCCTGTCGCTATTATTTTCGGTCTGGATCTGGGGACCGATCGGACTGATTCTGGCGATGCCGATCCTAGGCACAACGAAGATCGTATGCGACTATGTCGAACCGCTACGCGGCGTCGGCCAGTGGCTCGGTGAGTCGCTAAGGTAGCGCCTAGTCGCGCCCATACATCCAGATGAGTCTGGACATACAGCGAACGCGGGATTGAAAACCTATAACCGGCAATTCGATACTAGCGTTCGAGGGTCGCCCATGCCGGAACGTGAAACAGTAGAACGCGCGCGAGAAGATGCCCGCGAGGGGAAATCACCATCCACACAGGCGGGAGAATTCGTTCGCGAAGAGATCCATCACGTCCGGGAAGGTAAGCATGGTGCGGCTTCTCCTCAACAGGCGATCGCCATTGGTCTTTCCAAGGCACGTCGCGCTGGAGTGAGACTTGGCCCGCCGAAGGGACCCGCTTCTCTTAGAAAGAAGGCTGAACAGGATTCTGCTGCTGGGGAAAATCCAGCTCACAAGACGTCGCGCAAGCGCTCGCACGCGGTTTCCGGGGCGCTAAAGCGAGAACCGAAATCTGCTACCAGCCGCCAGGCGATGTCAAGGCAAGGGAAAAAGAGTGCCGCAAAGCGAGGGCCACGTGCTCGAAGAGACGCCGCGCGGAAAGCCGCCCGTACCAGAAAAGCAGCATAGCCCGCCGCAGCCGCTAATTGGCGTATTCCATTTTCAGGTCTGAAATTCAAAACACTTCAACAATAGTGGAGGAAAAAACGTGAAACCAAACTCATTGCACGAATTTTATGTCGAGTAACTCAGAGGCGGACGGTGCGCAGGCGAGGCTTGCGGCTCCCGTAGAAGACACGTTGTTCTTTGCCGGCGAGGCCACAGATACGTCTGGAAACAACGGAACGGTTCACGGCGCCATCGCCAGTGGCTACCGCGCTGCGCAGGAAATCATCGGGGTCCGGCGCGCATCCAGTGACAACTCGAGCGAGTCAGTTTGAGATCGGCGGACTGTGACGTTCCTGCGGCACAGGTTTGGAGTTATTTCGGTCCTCGGTGATCTCAGCCTAAACCTAGGCAGTTTCACCGATTCCTTTGTCCTCCGGCGTTCTCTACAATTGCGACAGTGCGTTGCTGGTGAGCTCCGGTGACCTCGTCCTTCGTTCATTGAGGAGTGACTGCACACGACGGCCCTCGCCGGGGCCTTTGCAGTTTGACCGGCTTGGAAGCCGTCCTTGGTCGCCGGGGCTCTTCGTCAAAAGGAGGCGACTGTTAAACGTTTAGAGAGGTCTCGCTCATCCGCCGACCTTCACCTCCGTCGGAGAAGCCCAACATACCAATCCGCGGGCAGCAATACACCTCGGTGCCGGGAGTCGCCAGTTTTTCGCTCAGACTCATTTTTCTTGTGCATCGTCTAAAACGGGATTGCGCCAGATCGCGCGCAGAGATCAAAATGATTCGAAAACTAAAATCCGGACAATACCGGCTGTACTCCCGCAAGAAAGATCCCAAGACCGGAAGACGCCGCAATCTCGGAACATTCAACACGCGCAGGTCGGCCCAGGCTCACGAGCGTGCCGTGCAATATTTCAAGCGTCACGGATAAGCCCATGTTGCAGAGATCCGCTCAAGTTCCTTCAACCCGCTCTCTCGCCAAGCTCAGCAGCGCCGCAGCGACGTGCCAGGCCTGTGATCTATGGAAAAGGGCTACCCAAACGGTTTTCGGTGAAGGACCAGCGAAGGCCGCGATCATGTTCGTGGGAGAGCAGCCGTAAAGAGATTGGTCCGGTTCAGCAGCCCCAATCTGCCTCGCCCGGCTTGGCGAAATACTTGCGGTCTACTTTGGCTTGCGAGGGTGTTGTGGCCAATTCCAGCAGCGCCAAACGAGCGGCGGCGACCATTAATTTGCGTTCGCTCTGGGGAGTGCGATCCCAGGAAGAGGACTTCCCTCCGCTGCCGTGGCCGTCGCAGCCATGCGCCAAGGCCTCCTGATAATGATGGAAAAGCTCCGCCAGTTGTTCGGCAGAGACATCCTGAATCGTCGACATGCGCCCTTAGCCTTTCTGTGATTCGGTGAAGCGCTTCAGCGGCATAGCGGTTTTCGCTTGATAGTGTTTGCACTTGCTCTTGTGTGCAGCCGGAATCAAAAATCCCAGTAGCAGCAGAAGCATATTTATTCGCGGGCAGGATCGACTTCTTCGACTCTTCTGCCCTCGATAGATTGGATAATGAGAGGCATAAGGGTTGAATAAAGAGTTCGTAGTATCTTTATAAGTTGAGCGGGACTCACTTTACGGTCGGTGGTGGGTAAGTTTTCTGACTCGTGTCCGGAGTAAGAATAGGCGAGGGCCAACGTGCCCGCCGAAACGAAGCAATCGTTACAGGATCGAGTGCAGTGTCTGGAGCGCGATCAAAGGCACCTATGCCGACGAGGCCACGCAGCAGTACATCGACCTGGTTGCCTCGCTGCCTCGCTGAATTTTATGGATGGCCAGTCGTCGTCGTGCGATGTCAATTAGGCAGCGTCGTTGTGCTGCCATGAGGTCCTGAACGCACGCAGGGCATACAGAGCGTCTTCTAAGGCTTCCTTTTCGTCGAGGTCGTCGAGGGTTGCGGGATCGTAAAAGATTTCTCGCCCGCGCATGACCACTGCCTCCTCCGCTTCAGAGACCCGCTGCGGAAGATCTTTCTTGTTGGTTTCCAGTATGGCGGCCCTGTACAGAGTCCTCCAGTCGGTGCGATTCGGGTAGGGGGAAAGTGCTGTGCTCATTAGCAAACTCCTAGATGGAGGAACCCATAGCGAGGTGCTGGATTTTGGGTGACAGTATTGGTCGTTAATTCGACCTTACGCCAATCGCCGCATAAGTCAAGGCCAAATCCTTAGGTTTTTACGTCCTTTTTACACGCGAGGATCGAAACTACAAATTGCGCACAAGTCTCTGAGACGATCACATAGATGATAAAGAAAACGTTTACATCAACACGGCCAGCGGATAGGCGATGGTCTGCACTGAGTTGAGTCCCACCAGAGACTAGTTTGGAGTTGCAGAGACTTCCCAGTCCACATCGCCCTCCGGATCGAGGCGGCTGCCTACCAGCATCGTCGCACCCCGGGCGAGTGCTCCAGGGCTGCGCAACTCGCGCCAGTGCATGTAAGCAAAACCAACGACTAGCGCCACTACAAAAAGATACGGAGTGATGTTGTAAGGCGACGGAGGTACAGGGTAGACGGTCACGAAGAGAACGGGTAACAGTGCCAGCGTCCCGATCCATGGGATCACCGCGTGCCGCCACACGCTGAATTCATTCCGAAGCTCTCGGCGGATGTAGGACGTCAGCGCGAGGTTCGCCATGCAATACAGGACGATGGCCGCCAGGGTCGCAATGGTACCGAGGAAGCCAAAGATGTCCTCGGGCCGCAATAGCAGACCGACGAGAAGCACCGGCACCAATCCACATATTTGGAGGACGGCGATCGCGAACGTCGGGGTTCTGTGGGCTGGATGAATGTTACCGAAGCTTGAAGGAAGTGTGCCCGCCTGTCCCATCGTGTACATCACTCGGGAAGCGGCATTTGTACAGGCCAGGCCAGCACCGACCGCGCTGTTGATGATCGCGAGGATGACCAGCCACCATGCACCTCCCCACAGTGCGTGGCCAAGGGCGTAATAGGGATTCGGGTTGGAGGCGAACGCATCCATGTTGCCCGTCCCCCAACCGATCGCACTGGCATACGAAGTGAAGACATAAAAGATGCCAATTACCACCAGCGAGAGGATGACCGCCAGGCCGATGAACTTGCCCGGCCGGCGGGCTTCCTGGGCCAGGGGCGCTGGAGCCTCAAAGCCGCTAAGCGCCAGTATGGAAAAAACCATGCCGGCGAGGATTCCACCGAAGTGGTGCGGCGACAGCGAGGGCTTCAACGGCGCGACGTAAGTGGAACCAGGTCCGGGACGGACCAGGAAGGTGATCGCGAGCGCGAGCATGATCAGCATCTCCATACCGCCAAGAATTGCGGTCGTGTGCATCGATAGCCGTATTCCGTAGTAAGTGAAGAACCAGATGACACCGAATGTCGCTATCGCGATGATCCACCATGGAATATTTATGCCGAAGCTTGAATGCAGCGTGTCCGACAGCAGGTAGCCAAGGAATCCGCTGGACGCGGCCGGCCCAATGATGTCGTAGATCAAGTAACTCCACGTAGCCATGAATCCGACGCGGCTCCCGAGCCCGCGGGTGGCGAACGAGTAGTAGCCACCGCTCGACGGCATGTACTTGGAGAACTCCGACACCGTGTTCGCAATAAAGCAACAGACAACCGTCGTCAGCAGAAAGGAGATCGGCATGACCGGTCCCGCTTTTTGGGCGATGACCGGGAAGGTAAAAATGATGTTGGTCGCGGGGGCGATATGGGTGATGCCATGGAGCACCAGTTCCGGGAGCCCCAGCGAATTGCGGCGCAACTGCGGAGTCCCGGTGCTATTGGTTGTTTCGGCGGTCACCGGCGAATCTCCTTCCGTTCATGAGATCGTGGGGAGCGAGCACTCATGCCCGTGGCTGGCCTGCACCCTAAAATAGCGGGCAAGAGTGCCCGCTCCACACCTGCGCGGCGTGTTCATCCTACACTGGTGGCTGCCGTTGCACCCGTGCAGGGTCAGGAGTACATTGGGATCGCTTCAACGGCCCAGGCAAATCCCATCTCAGAAGTCCATGGAGGATAGGACATGAAGAATTTGCTCTTGTGTGGACTGGTGATTGCGCTGCTCGCTTCCGCTCCAGCGGCCGCGCAGAACGCCATCGACGGGACCTGGAAGTTCAACCTCAGCGACGCGCAGTTCCCCAAGAAGCCCGACGTCTATGTGTTGCAGAACGGCAGGTATCAGTGCAAAACCTGCGTTCCACCGATTGATGTAAAAGCGGACGGCCAGGACCAACTGGTCAGCGGACACCCTTACCTCGATAGTGTCAGTATCAAGGTTGTGGATGATCGGACCGTTGAGGAAGTCGACAAGAAAAACGGGAAGACCGTCACCACGTCAAAAACCGTTGTCTCTCCAGACGGTAAGACGGCGGCCTTCGATTTCAGTGATAGCAGCAACACAAACGCCGACCCGGTCACCGGGAAGGGTACCCAGACACAGGTGGCCAAAGGCCCCGCCGGATCACATGCGATTTCCGGTTCGTGGGTGACCTCGAAGATGGAAACTCTTTCTGACAATGGGCTGATGGTCACCTTCAAAGTACAAGACGGTAGTTTAAGCATGAGTAACAAGACCGGGCAGTCGTACCTTGCGAAGCTGGATGGCACCGAGGCGCCCTACAAAGGTGATCCCGGAACCACCAGCGTTTCTGTGAAAAGCATGGGCAAGAACACGATAGAGGAGACTGACAAGCGCGACGGGAAGGTGATCAGCATCGCGCGCATGACGGTAGGTGCCGACGGCAAAACCATGACTCTCAAGGTCGAGGACAAGCTGCACGGCACCACCAGCCAGTTCACCGCCACCAAACAGTAGAACCCCGATGCGGCAAGACTGCCATGTCTTGCCGCATCATCCATGCCTTGATGCGCTAATTGGTGAGCGCATCTTCTCCTCAGTTCGATGCGAAGAAGTCGAGCATATCGTGGAACGCCTTATCTGCGCTCCCACACCGAGATGGCGACGCCCATCCGGATTGGCCGAACCGGGGTTGAAAGTAAAACGTCGAGGTCATGAGTGGTTGACGGGGAGATCTTCCGAGGAGTAGTTCTTAGCATCTGCTCTTACATGCACCCACCGAACCGATCTGTGTCTGTGGTCACGTTTGAACTTTTTGATCTCACGGTGATTCCCAGAAAGGTAATACCGTCATGCGAATTCTCTCTCTCCGGTGCTTTTGCAGCCTTCTAAATTTGGTCGTCGTAGCCCTGCTCGCTTTTGCCGCGCTTCCGTATGCCATGGGCGCAGACGCCCCAAAACTCGTACAGAAGGATGGCCGCTATGCCCTCATGGTTGACGGCCGGCCCTATTTGATTCTCGGCGGTCAGATTCACAACTCCAGCGCCTGGCCCACCGAACTGCCACAAGTATGGGAATCGATGGCGGCTCTACACGCCAACACGGTGGAAGCGCCGATCTACTGGGAGCAGTTCGAACCGCAAGAGGGGCACTTTGACTTCACCAACGTGGACCAGATCGTGGAAGGAGCGCGTGCCCACAACTTACATGTGGTATTGCTGTGGTTTGGCACGTGGAAGAACGGCAACAATCACTACACGCCGGCGTGGGTGAAAACTGACACGAAGCGTTTTCCACGCGTCATCCGTCCTGATGGCGAGCCCATCGACGTGCTGTCGCCGCTTTCCCGCAACACTCTAGAGGCCGACAAAACCGCGTTCGTGACGTTGATGCGGCACGTGAAACAGATTGACGGCGAGCAGCACACCGTTCTGCTGGTCCAGGTGGAAAACGAATCGGGCAACATCGGCAGCGTACGCGACAATTCCGGAGAAGCGAATCGCGAGTTCGCTGGTGCGGTTCCTGCTGACTTGCTGGCCGTGACCCACAAGAATTCGGGTACATGGCGCCAGGTCTTCGGAGCAGACGCCGATGAGATGTTCCAGTTCTACCATCAGGCCAAATACATCAACGAGATCGTCACCGCCGGCAAGGCCGAGTTCCCGATTCCTTATTACATCAATGTCTGGATCGACTATCCCGCGCCGGAAACTCCCCAACGCCAGTTGGAGATGCCGGGTATCGCGTACCCCAGTGGCGGCGCGGTGCAGAAGATGGTGGGATTGTGGCGGGCGATGGCGCCGTCCATCGACATGATCGGCCCGGATATCTACGCCGATGATTCCCAGTTCTATCGCGAGACGATGCAGGCCTATCACCGGCCTGACAATCCGCTGTGGATTCCGGAAACCGGCCGCAGTGACAGCTTCGGCAAGTTCTTCTTCTATGCGCTGGGAGATGGTGCCATCGGTTTCTCGCCGTTCGGAGTGGATCACTCCGGCTGGAACATCCTCGGCGATGAGCCTTGGAAGGCGCACGCGAACAATTTCGTCTTGATTGGTCCGATGAGCCGCGAAATTGCCCAGCTGGAGTTTGATGGCAAACTCATGACCGCTGTGGAAGAACCAGGCCAGACCGCGGAAGAACTGGACTTCGGGGCCTGGCAGGCCACCGTAGCCTTCGGCTTTCCGCAACCCGATGGGCGCAGAGCTCCCGGCACCAAAGATGCGCATGCTGCCGCTCTGGTGGCTCAATTGGGCCCAGATGAGTTTCTGGTCACGGGTGTGGACGCCAGCGTTAGCTTTCATCTTCCTGGGAAATTGCCGTGGATGCGCAGTCAAATCATCACCGCAGAACAGGGCGTTTACGAGAATGGCGTCTGGAAGCCGCTTGGGCTGTGGAACGGTGATGAGACCGACCGTGGTCTGTGTTTCTACGAAAAGCCCGAGGTAGTGCGAGTGCGCGTCGGGCGCTTCTAGGAAGGCATCTCGCTGCAATGAGCTAGAACACCGGAACGCGGACGATGTCACAGATGGCGGACTCCCCGTCGGACGGAGCGTCCTTCCCAGTGACCAGGATCGAATAAGACTCGCTCCTTCTTGCTTACATCGTGTGCTTCACTAGAAGATTGTTTTCGCGAGCCCGCGATGGAGAGTGACACGAAGACAAGCGAGCCGCAATCAATTTCGGATCAAGCGAGTCAAATTCGTTGGGTGTGATCGGACGCCAGCCGGGAATGCGCTGGTTTGCGGCATTACTCTCCGCGTACGCGCTACAAGCCTGCTTCCATTGAGCATCCCTCTGGGCCGCCGACTTGCGTGCTAGAGCCGCGAATTCCTCGCCCATGTCGTAGTAGACGTTAACCACGGTATAGAGCGCTTCCAGGTTAGGTTTGTCACCACCAGAAAAAGGTTCGCATGTCGCCAGCGCCTTCTGATCTTCGACCAGGGCATCGGCGATGTTGCCTCGTTGAAAGTAAATACGGGCGATGCGATCCTGTGTACCGGCAAGACTAAGACAGTCTTCGACATCGGTAGGGTCGGATTTGCAGATGGCACTGTAGGCATCTCGCACAATCACGTAATTGCTTAAGGCTCCACTGACGTCCGCGCCTTTCTCAAGGGCTCCGGCCAGCCAAAGTCTCAAGGTTAATTCCAGACCCTTGGTTCTCGAATCTCGCAGCCGCGTGTCGGCCAACTCGGCAAGACCGCGCCGCAAGGAATCGAGAGATTCGGACACATGCCCAGCTCGCCACAAAGCTTGCCCCAATGTGGCGCGAGAGGCGGCGAGGTCAGCTCGAAACGTCATGTTCTTCGGATCCTCGGTAACCAACTCGGCGGCTATATCCACCTGTTTTTGGTAATGGGTAACGGACTGCGCAAAGTGACCGTCCGTCAGTAGCATGTCTCCCGTGCGCTGATAGCCGAACAGGAGCGAACGCTTGTAGTTGGGGTTGTGGCTCTGTCTGGTGAGCGCTTCGAAGGTTTGTGTGGCCTGCTGATAGAGCGGCAAAGCCTCGGAAGTCTGCCCGGTTTCAAAAAGATCGTCGGCGGTCAGAAAGCTCAGGCGGCCCTGCCAACTCCGCAGGTCCAAGTCTCCCGGAGATGCACGCATGAGTTCCTCGACGAGGGCGAGCGCCTTACGATGAGTCTCGAGCGCCGCGTAAGAATCTCCGGCATTGCCGATCGCGCTGTTCTCCCCGTAGACTCTTCCTTCTGCTTCGTAGTCGTTGGCGAGTTCCTTCGTCACCGAAGTCTTCTCCGGATGCTGGCTTCGCAGTCGTTCGGTTATATTCAGCGCCTTTCCGCAAAAGCCGAGAGCGATGCGAATGCTGCCAAGATAACGTGCATTCATTCCGCACATTTCTCGGTAGCTTGCCGCCAGGGCAACCAGGTCCGTTAGGTTGTCTCCGGATGGGGAGTTGGCGATCCTCTCGCGAATGCTTAGCGCTTTGTTGAAACTCTCCACGGCTCCGGCAATTTCTCCGAGGTTTGAGCCTTCGGGATTTCCCTGTACCAATCCAATTCTTTCGTACGCATTCGCCAGTTCACGTTGTAAAGAACGGTCACCCGCGTCTTCGCGGGAAAGGTTGTCAAGGTATTCCAGAGATCGCTGCACAATGAGCTTTCGGGCGGGCGTGGCTCCTGGAAGACCTTCAATCGAGTCATGGATTTCAAACATCAGGGAGTTAGCCAGTTTGCGGACGTCGTTGAACCGCTGCTCCGCGTGGCGCTCGTTGATCGCGGCGATGCGCGCTTCGCGCACGGTGGCGACAACTCCTCCGAGCACGGCCGTCAGAACGAGAGTTGTCGCGGTGACTCCCAGCTTATGCCGGATGACAAATTTTTCCGCACGATACCTCCACGAATCCCTGCGGGCAGAGACCGGACGCCCCTCGAGATGACGGCGAATGTCCTCCGCGAACTGTTCCACCGAGGCGTAGCGGCGCTGCGGTTCCTTGCGCAGTGCCTTCAGCACAATGTCGTCGAGGTCGCCGGCGAGCAGCCGTCCGAGGCGCGCAGCCGATCCCTCCGCCACTCTGCTGAACAGCTCATTCGCCGGCGCTGGACCAGTCTCCGTCGCTTTCATTCGGGCCTCCGGATGGCCGTGCTGGGCCGCTCTGGCTCCCATTCGCAGATCACTCGTGCCAGTTCATGGGGCACGTTCGTGTTCTTCGGATACGGAGAGCGGCCCGTCAGTAGTTGGTAGAGAACTACGCCCAGCGAATAAACATCGGTCGCGGTGGTGATCGGCTCTCCGCGAATCTGCTCCGGACTCGCGTACTCCGGAGTCATGGGGCTTGCAACCGTCGTCGCGGCGTCGGCGGCAGGGTCAAGAAGCTTGGCGATTCCGAAGTCCAGCAGCTTCGGCACCCCTTCCCCCGTCACCAGAATATTGCCCGGCTTGATGTCGCGATGGATCACCAGGCGCTGATGCGCATACTGCACTGCCGAACAAACTTGAAGAAAAAGCCGCAGCCGGTCGCGTACATTTAAGTTGTGAGCGTCGCAATATTGATCGATCGGCGTGCCTTCAATCAGTTCCATGACCAGGTAAGGAGTGCCGTCGTCTGTCGTGCCTCCGTCGAGCAGACGTGCGATGTTGGGGTGATCGAGTGAGGCAAGAATCTGTCGCTCATGACGAAAGCGTTCCAGCACCGCCGCTGTGTCGTAGCCTCCGCGCACCAGCTTGATCGCCACTTGCTTCTCGTACTGACCATCGGCGCGGCCCGCGCGATAAACCTCGCCCATGCCTCCCCGCCCTATCTCTTGCACGATGTTGTAGGCCCCGATGCGGCGGCCAACGCGGGTTGGCGCCCCGGCCCCGTCGGACCGCGGCGTCAAGTCAATCGCAGGAGTGTTCAGAAATCCAGTCCCGGCGCGATCGTCCGAAACCAGGAGTGATTCCACTTCGCGACGAAGCTCAGCGTCGGCGGCGCAGGCCTGGTCGAGGAACCCGGCGCGTTCCTCCCCGTCCAGCACCGCAGCCTCGTCGAATAACTCACGAATCTGCTGCCAGCGTTCCGGCGTCATTCGACGGCGCTCCGGTCTATCTCGCGATAAAGCCAGGCGCGGGCTGAGGTCCAGTCCCGCTTCACCGTGGCCGGCGAGATTCCCATGACCTCTGAAGTGTCTTCAATCGTGAGCCCGGTGAAAAAACGAAGTTCCACAATGCGGCTCTGTTGCGGATCCAACTGGCTGAGCCGGTTCAACGCGCCATCGAGGGCGACAAGGTCAACATCGGTTCTCTGCTCGACATCCGCGGCCGCATCGAGGGTCAGCTTGCAAGCGCCAGCCCCGCCGCGCTTGGCCGCATTATGCGCGCGGGCATGCTCCACTAGAATTTGCCGCATGATGTGGGCGGCGATCCCGAAGAAATGGGCACGATTCTGCCACTGCGGCGCGCTGTCCCCCGCCAGGCGAATATATGCCTCGTGCACCAGGGCTGTGCTCTGCAGCGTGTGGTCACTACGCTCTTTTTGCAGGTAGTGGCGAGCCAGTCGGCGAAGTTCGTCGTACACCAGAGGCATGAGGGACTCGAGAGCCTTCTGATCTCCGCCCCTCCATCGCACTAGCAGTTCTGTTACCGGACTGGATGGTTCCCGATGCAAGCTTCCCGCCCCAACTGCGGCTCCACGAAACCGCTTTGGTGGCGAAGCATATCCGGTATCCGTTCTTGTGTCAATGAACTGAAAACATGCGACTTAAGACCGAAACGCCTGCCCAAAGCGGGTTTTGGAGAACGCCATGATCCGTTTGGCACATTTCTTGGATGAGCCAATTCTTCCCCGCTTTTCACATTACTGAATAGAGCGGTTCAGAAACTGGCCGCCGCCAGCTGTGAGATTCGGGGGGATCTCATCGCTGGGAATGTCAGCGGTTATGCGGCGGCGACAGTGGAGTTTTGGGGAACTCTCCTCTGTCGCCCCGTCCGCCTGATCTGCTCTCTCTCGCCGGAATTCAATTCGGCGGGCAAAGGCAATAAAAATCGCAACTCTCTCAGGAGAATAACCATGAAGTATCTCAAGGGCCATGCCTGCCAATTCCTGCTCACACTGTCGGCGGTGGCGATGCTTGCCGCGCTGGCGACCGCACAAACCTACACTGTTATGCGCGACTTCAACGAAACTGACGGTTGCTGTGCCAACTATCCCAGCATGCTTGCCCAAGGAAAAGACGGAGACATCTATGGCACGACCAGCAGCGGTGGCGCGCACTTCTACGGGAACATCTTCAAGATGACCCCGTCGGGCACCTTCACGAACCTCTATAGCTTCGACTTCACCAACGGGGCCGGCCCCCAAGGTGGGCTGAGCATGGGATTGGACGGGAACTTCTACGGAACGACCTATCAGGGAGGGGCACATAGCGCAGGCACGGTCTACAAAATCACGCCGAGCGGAACCCATACCGTCTTGTACAGCTTCACCAATGGCAGCGACGGCGCCTACCCGCACACGCCTCCAGTCCAAGCGCAAGATGGCAACCTGTACGGCACAACCGGCAATGGAACGGTTGCGGTGCTATACAAAATCACCACCACCGGCACATTCACGATCATGGCGACTCTGGCGTCGCAAAGTTACTCGCCCCTGTTACTTGGGACCGACGGCAATCTCTACGGCACCACAATTTACGGTGGAACGTACAATGCTGGCACTGTGATTCAGTTCTCGCCCTCGGCCAAGACTTTGAAAACAATACTCAGCTTTCACACCGAACGGTCACCTGTCGGGCCCTTGATGCAAGGCGTAGACGGCGCTCTCTATGGGACAACCTCGTCGGGCGGCGCCTTTAGCGAAGGCGCAGTCTTCAGACTCACGACGGGCGGTGCGTACAAAGTGCTCCACAGCTTCAGCACATCAGGGGCAGCGGATGGCAAATATCCGGTCGCGGGCCTGGTCCAGGGCAGCGACAATTTCCTTTATGGCGTGGCTTCGGTAGGCGGCGCCAATGGGGTCGGAACGCTGTTCAAGATCAGCGCAACCGGTACAGGTTTCAGTGTTCTCCACAACTTCGCGGTAGCCACTGGCGATACGCCCTACTCCACGCCCTTGCTGCACACGAACGGAAAAATCTACGGCTTAACGTACCATGGGGGCACCCACGTACCCTATGGAACCTTCTATAGTCTGGCCGCCAGCCTGAAGCCGTTCGTTAAACCGCTCGTCCTCGTTTCCGCCAAGGTGGGCGCCTCGGTCGGCCTGCTGGGCCAGGGATTCAACACCTCCACCGGCGTTCTGTTCGGCACCGGCGCCGGAACCGATACCATCACCAGCGACACCTTCCTGACCGCCAAGATCGTAGCGGGTGCAACCACCGGCCAGATCACGGTCAAGGAACCCGGCGGCAATTTGCTTACGCCGCACACCTTCAAGATCGTGCCCACCATTACCAGTTTCACTCCCGCCAGCGGCCCGGTGGGAACGAAAGTCGTGATCACCGGCATGAGTCTGTCGCAAACTACCGCAGTGAGGTTCGGCGCCGTCGCGGCGACCGTATTCACCGTGAACTCCAACACCAAGATAACGGTGACCGTTCCCACCGCCGCGATTACCAGCAAAATCATCGTCGTCACTCCGGGAGGAAGTGCCACCAGCGCCACCAACTTCACGGTGAATTAAGAAAGGAAATCCAGAAGCACGTGGGTGCCCCATTTCTCGCGCGTTCTTTGCGCGAGAAGTGGGGATTTTCGTAGACTGGATAGCTGCGGCCCTAATTCAGGAAGTATTGCCGGTACAACGTATCTCGCTGCGCGGGGCGGAAGCCGGCGTCGCGAATGATCCGCCGCAATTCTTCTTCGGTCGTACAGTTGGTCACTCCGGCCGCGCGCACGACGTTTTCCTCGAGCATTACCGAACCCACGTCGTTTCCGCCAAAGCGCAAGCCCATCTGGCAAACTTTCAGGCCCTGCGTTACCCAACTCGATTGCACATTGAGGAAATTGGAAAGGTAAAGCCGCGAGATGGCCAGCACCTTCAGGTACTCGACCGCCGTGGCCTCATCCCAGTGCCGCCCGCCGAGCGCCGTATTCTGCGGTTGAAAACTCCACGGGATAAACGCCGTGAACCCGCCGGTCTCTTCCTGCAGTTCGTAAAGCCGCTGGAAATGGTGGACGCGGTTTTCGTAGTTCTCGCCGACGCCGAACATCATGGTCGCTGTGGTGCGCATGCCAATCTGGTGCGCCGTGCGATGCACGTTGAGCCAATCGTCAGTCAGGCACTTCAGCCGGGCGATCTTGTACCGCACTTCGTCGTCGAGAATTTCCGCACCGCCGCCCGGAATGGAGTCGAGCCCCGCATCCCGCAGGCGCAGAATCGTGTCGCGGATACTCAGCCCGCTATATTCGGCGATCGCGATGATCTCCGAGGCGGAATAGCAGTGCAGGTGAACTTTCGGGAATCGCTCCTTGATACCGCGCAACATTTTTTCGTGCCAGTCAATCTTCAGGTCCGGATGCAACCCGCCCTGCATGAGCACGCCCGTGCCACCGAGTTCGACCGTCTCGCGAATCTTCTCGTAGATCGTGTCGAAATCCAGAATGTAGCCTTCCTTAGCCGCCGGCCCCTTCAGTGGACGATAAAACGCACAGAAGGTGCAGTACTCGGTACAGAAGTTGGTGTAGTTGATGTTGCGGTCGATGATATAAGTGACCACGCCTTCCGGATGCAACCGGCGGCGCACCGCGTCGGCCTCCATCCCGATGCCGATCAGGTCATCGGACTCGAACATCTCCAGAGCTTGCTGCTTGGTTAAGGACATAGGCGATCCACAAAACCTCTCTATATTCTAGCGGAGCCCAAATGATCCTGCTTATGATCCAAACGCGGTTGCCTCATTTCTCGCGTACCCATTTGGCTTGGACACACGTGAACACAGGCCGAGAGCAACAAAACCACGCTCACCGGCCCTTCGCCTAAGAACTACGGAATAACGGCTTTGACTGCCGCTGACATGATGCTTTCCCGGCTGTAGATGTCGACGGCCGTCGCCGCGTAGTAGTAGGTCGTGCCATTGGCGACCGTGGAATCGTTGTAGACGGTCGAACCAATCAGGCTCGCGTTGATCTTCTTCCAGGTCACTTCGTCTGGAGAGCGGTAGACGTTGTAGCCGGAGACGTCGTTCGACGTCGAAGCATTCCAACTCAGTCCTACCACATGATTGGCGGACGCCTGGATGACGACCTTGTACGACGCCTGCGAGACATGACCGCCACACCCAGTGACCTTTACGACGAAAGAGTCGGTGCCAGCGCTGCTCGGCGTTCCCGTGAGGTTGAGTGAGGTGGTCGCGTTTGACACTTTCGCTGTGACTCCGGCTGGCAGCGTTCCTGACGCGATCGCCCATTTGTATGGGGTACAGCCGCCGCTGGCCTGGATCGCTGCGGAATAGGCGGTTTCGACCGTGCCGTTAGGCAGGCCGGTGGTGGTAATGCCGACGTTGGATGCCACGCACGGCGATACGAGAACGACCAGCAAGAAGGAGATATGACTAGATTTCATAATTCCATGCTGGCTCTAGTCCATGATTCCCCTGAAGATATGAGAGGTTCGAAGCCCTCTCGATCTCGGAAGGTTTGAAGACCTTTCAGTGTCTCGAAAGCTCAATAGAATGAGAGCACTAACTGGCCAAGGTGTAACGCGTATCCGGGCGTGGAGGCCAGAGTCCCGCACCAGCGCCCGTTTCACCGATTCGGGAATTAGCCACTATTGAGGTCTAGACACTCCCGTTTTAAAGTTGACCGGAATCTGGCCTTCCACGCACGCCTTTGAAGAGCGCCTGCATAGGCCAAGAGATTCGGAATTACCCACTTGACATGCCCCAGTTAACCGCTGGCAGGACTGCGGGATGAACCCAACGAGCCCTCGGAATCCAAAAGCCGGAATCGCCCGCCGACATCGCAAACGCCGCGACCCGGGTGCGCATCCGTTTGACACCGTTTCCCGCCTTACCTAGACTGCCAGAGTACGCGTTCCACGAGGACTTACTCATGGGCTGGCTGCAAAACAAGTTCGAAAAGAATTTCCTGATCTCTACCGTCGACTACGTCTTCAACTGGGCGCGCAAATCCGCGGTGTGGCCGATGACGTTTGGCCTGGCCTGCTGCGCGATCGAGATGATCGCCTCTTCTACGTCGCGCTTCGATATCGCGCGCTTCGGTTCGGAGGTGTTCCGTCCCAGCCCGCGCCAGAGCGACCTGATGATCGTCGCCGGGACCGTCACGCTGAAGATGGCGCCGGTGGTGAAGCGCATTTACGACCAGATGCCCGATCCGAAGTGGGTGATTTCGATGGGCGCGTGCTCGTCAGTGGGCGGGCCCTTTAATACCTACGCGGTGCTGCAGGGCGTGGACAAGATCGTTCCCGTCGACGTTTATGTGACAGGATGCCCGCCTCGCCCGGAAAACCTCTTCTACGCCCTGCTCAAACTGCAGGACAAGATCGACACCATGACGCTGGCCAAGAAGCCCACCGAAGTGCGGCTCGATCCGAATATGGTGGAGAACTTCAAACGCCAGGTAATGATCGCGCAAACGCTGCAGCCCAAATAGCCGTCAGCCATTAGTCGTCCGCAGTCCGCGGAAAACCCATGTAGGGACAGCCGCCCTCGGCTGTCCGGCCGAGCGAAGCTCGCTGCCTCGCCAGCATCGCCGCGGTATCCTTTCTTTCATCTTGCGTGATGAGAGTAATCTCTGCTACCAAAGAAGAGGATCTGCTAACCAAACTATGGCCTTCGTCCGAATTATTTCTCAAGCGCATCTGCCCACCACCAACGAAGCGCGCGACTTCCCCTGCAATGGAAAAGTCATCTGCATTGCCAACGTCTGGGGCAAAATCAGCGCGATGGATAACGAGTGCCTGCATCAGGGCGGCTCGCTCGGACAGGGAATGATCGAAGACGGCAAGGTAGTCTGCCCCTGGCATGCCTGGCGATGGGATCCGCAGACCGGCGTGGCCGAGGATCATCCCGATCAGAAGTTGAAGACCTACCCGATCAAGGTCGAGAACGGCGAAGTATTCATCGACATGTAGCCCGACCTGCGTGTCCTTAAGCCAATTCCTGAGCCGCCATCTTGCGGATGACTCCGATGACCTCGTCGAGACGCGGCCAGAATCGCATTCTGGCTTGGATTCACTATTACGTTTCTCGTGGCCGAGGGCTGGGTCGACTACACCAGGCAACGCGCGGTCTCGGGCACTGAGGTTGAAGCATCCACCTCCCGTACATCGATGGCGGCCTGACCCTTATGAAATCTGACCACCCGAGATAACGCAGGAATTTTTCCGGCTGGTTGTCGTATCCCGGGAAAACCGCGGCTAGATTCTTGTTCCCCAGATGGCGCGCGACGGCCTCTCCAATAACCTGGCGGAAGTCGGTGGTCAGGGCGAGGTCTCGACCTTCGTACAATTGCGACTGGTCGAGGCCGGGCCAGCGGCCGTAAACTTTCCCGCCCTTCACCGGTCCTCCCAGGACGAACATCACGTTGGCGTGGCCGTGATCGGTGCCGCGGTTACCGTTTTCGCGGGCGGTGCGGCCGAACTCCGACATGGTGACTACGACCGTGTCTTCGCCGAGATCGCCGAGGTCGGTCCAGAAAGCGGCGAGCGATTGAGAGAAATCGGTCAGCACGTTGGCTAACTGGCCTTCGGTCGCGCCTTCGTTAACGTGGTGGTCCCATCCACCAATATCGGCAAACGCTACCTGCACGCCGAGATTCGCCTTGATCAGTTGGGCGAGTTGGCGCAGGCTGTCGCCGAAGCGTCCTTTTGGATAGTTCGCGCCAGGCGCAGGGGTGTATTTTCCGGGATCGGCCGCCTTCAGCATTTTCACCGCGTTGAAAGTTTCTTCTCCGGTGCCGTGAAGCACCGCGTCGGACGAGCGATCGTACATGGCCTCGAAGGCGCTGGCGGCGGGCGAGGGTTTCGGACTCTTCCCGCCGATCGAGAAGTCGTTGATGTTGTTCATGGCGACGGCGGGCTCGGAGCCGCTCAAGATACGCGGCAACGACGGCCCGAGCGCTATCGCCCGGAAGGCGGATCTTTGCGCTGAGGGCGGGAGGTTTCGCAGGGAGCGGTTGAGCCATCCGTCCTCGGTGGCCTTCACGCCGGGAGTACCCGTCTCCATGAAGTCCTGCGCGTCGAAGTGGGAGCGCGTCGTGTCTGGAGATCCCGCGGCATGAACGATGGCGAGACGACGCTGCTGCCACAGCGGCTGAAAGGCTGACAATGACGGATGCAGGCCGAGGAAACCGTCGAGGTCGAACACCGCCTTGCGCGGTATGTTGATGCTGGGCCGCATCGCGTAATACTGCGGCTCGCCGTGAGGGACGACGATGTTCAGCCCATCGGCGGCGCCGCGCTGAAAGATCGCGACCAGTCGCTTCGTGCGTCCGCTGGCTTCGACCGCGCCAAAAGCAGCGCGTGTGAGAAAACTCGGCACCGCAGCCGTGCCGACCACGGCGAGAGCGCTGTTGCGAAGGAACACGCGGCGAGTGATGGACATAGTAAAAACTCCGTAGAGACGTAGCTTGCTACGTCTTGCTTGCAGCATTTCGGATGATGGCGAGAGAGACGTTGCAAGCAACGTCTCTACGACGTCATCTCCTCTGAAACTCCGGCGAACCCAGCAGCAAGCCCGCAATTGTGCTCGCGTCCGGCGGGCGCGACGCCTCGGCCGGTTTTCGCGGCGCTTTCTGATCTTGCTGCGCGGAGGCTGCGTTCTTCGCTGGCGGTGCAATCTGGGCCTCGATCGACTCGTGCGTCTGCTTCGACACATCCGCTGCGAGCAGCTTCGCTTCCATGGTCGAGAGCGTCACTGCCGCATCCGCCGGCGCAGGCGGACCTCCGGCCAACTGCACCGCGTCGACCTTCGCGCCTCGGACTTTGCCTGCCGCCAAAGCCAGCGCAAAGTTCATGCGATTCAGCAGTGCCGACGAACTGACCCAGGTCTCAGCTTTCATGGAATAGCCGGTCGGTGGCTGCGCCCCGTAGAGAGGCATACCCATACTGCTGAGGCGGTTCGCGAGCGGCATGGCATCGTCTACATCGGCTCCCGTGGCACGCACGGCGGAGGCAACAAACTCCAAAGGTGTTTTGACTTTGGCGCGATAGGTGCCCTCGGCCCAGAATTCCGGCGAGCGGAATAGTGTGGTGAGCACTTCGCGGATATCACCTTTCTTCTTTTGGAAAGTCTTGGCCATACGGTCGACCAGCGCCGGCGGCGGATCATCAGACACAAAACGCTGCGCCAGCTTCAGCGAAATAAAGTGCGCGGTTTGCGGGCTGGTGGCCAGCAGGTGCAGCACTTCCCTGCCCTCATCTTCGCCTTTCGGCTTGATGCGATGCCCAAGCACAAACTTCGGTCCAGGCTCGTGCATCCGCGGCTCATATTTGAAACCCCCGCCTTCGTTGGGCGTGTCGATGGTCCAGCCGGTGAAGACTTTCGCAACCTCGGTGACGTCGCGTTGCGAGTAGCCGCCGTTCACGCTGAGCGTATGCAGCTCCATGAGCTCGCGGCCATAATTTTCGTTCAGACCGGATTTGCGTTTCGCGTTGGGATTCGGCCGGGGAAACGGCCGATAACGGCGGGGCCCGTACGGACCGAGGCGGGCTGGAATGCCAAGCGCCTGCATGGAGTTCGGTCCAACGCTCAGCCAGTTGTCGAGGTAAAACAACATCGCCGGACTCTTCGCCGTGGCCACAAGTAAATGCTCGAACTTGCCAAGGGCGCGTGGACGGATCACGTTCTGCTCGTAGTTGGTGAGCAGCACGCGGTCGGCGCCCTTGCCGATGTACACGTTGAAGTGGTTGAACCAGAAATCGGTCATCACCTCTCCGAGTTGGCGCTCGCTGTAGATGGCGCGCAGCAACTTGGCCTGCATCAGTTCATCCACCACCACGCCCTGCGGGTTGTTCATGGCCAGCAGAGTTTCTTTCTGCCTGGGATCGAGGCCGGTAAGAAACTCTTGCCCCTTGCCTCCGCGCAGAGCGTCGGCAAACGCAACCTGCTCGTCGGCCGACATGGACAGCACCTTCTTATAGCGCTGGTCGGGAGGAAGGTCGACCAATTTCTGAACTTCGAGATCTGCGTACAGTCGCTCTTCCAGGCGCCGAGCCTCGGCATCATCTGCAGGCTTTGGACCGGCGGAAGCGGACATCGGCCTGTCGCTCGCGCCCATCGCATTGCCATCGGCCGACACGCTGCCGGCAGAATCGGTTTTGGCGGCCGCCGCGGCGGCGATCTCTTCGGCAGTCTTCGCCGTCTCGGATGCCGCTGGCATCTCCGGCTCGCGACCCGGCGCTGGCACCTTCTGAGGAACCGTCGCCTCCGCTTTTCGTTCCTTTCTTTCTTCGAGACGCGCGATCTGCACCTGGAACACCGCTCGCTTAGCGGGATCTGAGGGCATGGATCGCTTGCCCTCCATGACCTGCTTGATCATCTGGCCGTCAGGAAATTCTTCGACCATTTCGCGTGAGTTCATGCGCAGCGTGCGAAAAGGCGCAAGACGAGATTCAAGGGCGCTGTCCGAGATTTTTTCTGGGTGAAGCTGCAGATCGATCCAACGGTCGACGCCCATGGCCATGACTTGCTGGAGATCGCCGGGCCGCAGGCCGAAGGTAAGGCGATTGAGAGCATGCACCGCACGCTTCTGCTCGCTCGCGGTGGAGGCATGATCCTTGTCCTTCTTCTTGGCGAGCAACTGCGGCGCCGCGCAGGCGAGGCTCAAGCACATTAAAAGCAGAGCGGGCTTGGCGAGGCTCGATTGCATGAAAGCTCCCGGGAAGGACCAAGTCTCTCCAGATTATGAACCCCGGCGGAGAAAAAAGTTGCTTTCCTTGAAGGGTGGAAAATGCTTGGGGGACAAGGGCTTCGGTGTGCCGCGTTTAATGAGTGGCGACCGGCACTAGGTCAAAAACACCTTGTTGCGCGTCGCTTTGTGTTGCAAAGTGGCGGCCAGATGGTCGATGTCAGCGGCCGCAATGTTCACTGGGACCCCCTCCAACAGCGGACTGCGGTTGCTTCCCACCGCGTCGCGGCGCACCTGGATCAGGAGAGCCTGCACTACATTGGGGTCGAACTTCTGCGGAGCCGAGCGCACCAGTTCGCTCAGCGCGCTGCCCACGGAGAGCGGGGCGCGGTAGGGGCGCGCGCTGGTCATGGCGTCGAATGAGTCCGCCAGAGCCACAATGCGCACGACCATGGGCAAGTCGTCTTCCGCGAGTTTGTCGGGATAACCCGAGCCGTCGCTGCGCTCGTGATGCCAGCGCACGATCTCGGGAATCTTGGGCCAGGGAAACTGGACGCTGCTCACGATCTGATGGCCGACGGTGGTATGGTCAGCCATCTCGCGAAACTCTTCGGGATCAAGCGCTCCGGGCTTGCCGAACAGGCGGCGGTCCACGGCAACCTTTCCGATGTCGTGGAGATATCCGGCGCTGCGCAGGGCCACGACGTCACTTGGCTGCAGGCCCATGGCCTCGCCGATCGCGGCGGCGTAGCGTCCCACGCGCAGTGAGTGGCCGTGAATGTTGACGTGTTTGACGTCGATGGCGGTGGCAAAAACTTCGAGAGCGGTATCGTAGAATCCGTGCAGCGAAGCCATGAGCCGCAGGTTTTCGGAGACACGCTGCGCCACGGTCTGGGTCAGAGCGTGATTATGCACGGCCAGGGCAATGTAGCTGCAGAGCAATTCCATGGCGTCGAGTTCGCTGTCTTCATAGGCCGCATCGCCCGGTCGACGGCCGAGCGCGACTACGCCGGCCAGTCGTCCTGACGCCTTCAACGGGGCGAGGCACTTGAACAGCTCGGGCGCGACGTTGCCATTCGAACTCAGGAAGACCGAATATGTCGAAGAGTTGAGCACGATGGGACCGCGCGCCGCGGTGAGGGCGTGCACATGCTTGGGAAGAAGAGGAATGAAAGCGGGATCGGGCATCAGAGCGAATCCCTGCGCCGCGGCCGAGGTCAGCATTGCAGGCTTGTCGCTGAACAGCAGCAGCGCGCCTTCGCGCGCGCCCGCCGCTTCCATGATGGCAGAAAGCATGAGGCGCGACGTTTCGGAGAACTCGCGCTCCGCCGTCAGCGCAGGGCCAAGTTCCGAGAGCGCCTCCACCGTATGCAACAGCCGTCGTAGATTGTTGGTCTGTATCGCCACAGACGGAGCGGGAACCGCACATTCCCAAGCAAGTTGAGCGTAACATGCGGGAAATGCCCGCAGCGAAACTGGTTGTTGGTTAGTTTGATGCGGTGACCAAGATGAAAACATAGTGACGAAACTGATTCCGCCACCAAGCGGCCATGGACATTAAGAAGGACAAGTCAGTGCTGGTCACCGGAGGGCGCGGATTCATTGGTCGCGCCGTGGTGAAGCTTCTGCGCAGTGCAGGGTACAGCGTGGCTTCTCTGGACCATGCGCAGCGCGTGACTGCGAGCGAGTCCGTTTCGAATGACGCTGTGTGTGACGTCGCCGATGCGGCCCAACTACAGCGGATATTCGAGGAAAGGCCAATTGGCGGAATCATCCATCTGGCCGCGATTCTGCCGACAGTGGCGCAACGTCAACCGATGCGCGCGACGCACGTTAATGTCGGCGGCAGCCTGAATCTGCTGGAAGCTGCGCGGCAGTTCAGCGTGCAGCGAATTGTGTTTGGAAGCTCACTCAGCATCTACGGCACGTGGCCTGCCGACCGGGTGGTGGCGGAGACTGATCGCGCAGCGCCGGAAGATCTCTACGGGGCGGCAAAGCTGTATGTGGAGCACCTCGGGCAAGCATATCGCGCACGTTACGGCTTGCAGTTCTTTAGCTTGAGGATCGGACGCGTTGTGGGACCCGGTGCGCAGTCACTCACGTCGGCTTGGAGGAGTCAGATCTTTGAATCGCTGGACACCAGGCAATCGTCCGACATTGTGATTCCCTATGTGAGTTCTGAGAGGCTGCTGATGGTTCACGTGGACGACGTCGCCAGGATGCTGGTGACGCTCTTACAAGCCCCGGCCCCTGGACATGCGGTGTACAACGCGCCCTGCCAATCGGTCGTCGTGGCTGATTTGAAGCGCGAAGTCGAGAGTTTGAATTCGAAGATCACCGTCAAGTTGGGAAAGGACCCTGCCTTCGGAAATCCGCGCGTGCTGGATGCAAGCCGCTTCCAGCGCGAATTTAGTTTTGAGACGCTGCCAATTTTCGAGCAACTCAGAATCGCGGCGGGAAATGGGAGCTCTTAGAAATGCTCTCGCAATTCTGCAAAGCGGCCGACGATTAACAACCGCTGACCCGGCGGTGCTGCATTTACTTCTTCGTGCTCCAGAACCCAGGTCGCGCCGTGCGGGACGAAAACGGCATGTAAACCGGCGGCCAAAGCGGGATTGATATCAGACTTGGGGCTGTTGCCGACCATCCAGGTAAAATCGTGCTCCAACTCATATTTTTCGACTGCGCGCGCGTAGGCCGCCACATCCTTTTCGGCAACGATTTCGGTCGCGGCGAAATACTCCTTCAGCCCCGAGCGCTCGATCTTTCCGGTCTGCTCGGCGATGGCGCCCTTCGTCAACAGGATCAGGTGATGGCGCTCGGATAAATATTCAAGTGTCTCGGGCACCTCGGGAAGGAGTTCGACGGGATGATCGGAGATGCTGTGCGCGAAGCTGTTGATTCGGGCGTGCAGTTCGGGAGTAACCGGTTCGACGCTCAGCTGCTCAAAAGTATCGACGAGCGCATGGGCGAAGCTGTGCAGACCGTATCCGTGCTTCACAATGCATTCGCGCTCCACGTCGTTGAGCACTTCACGCACCTGCTCGGGAGTGAATTCGTGATGATTCAAAAACGAGATGAAGCGGGCGATGGCGCGCTCGAAGTAGATGTTGTTCTCCCAGAGCGTGTCGTCGGCGTCGATGAGGAGGGTTAGGGGGGACAAGCTACTAGCTCTTGGCTCTTGGCTCAAATCCTGGTTACGGGCGATCGGATTGAAGAACTCATGTACTTATGGCGGCTTGCAGTGGAATCGCGTAGTTGCCTCGCAACGGGCGATTACAGCGGCACCACTAGCTAAAGGCCAAGAGCCAAAAGCTAAGAGCTGACTATCCTACCCAATCCACTCTTGCCTCCGGCCCGATGATTCCCGCCTTGTGGCCCATATCGAGCAGACGGCGGACGGCTTCGCGGCCGTCGGGACCGTAGTCGAGTGTGCGCTCGTTCACGTACATGCCGACGAACTTGTCGGCTGTTGGCGCATCAAGGTCACGGGCAAACTGCATAGCGTAGGCGAGGGCTTCCTCGCGGTGATCGAGCGCGTATTGGATGCTCTCGCGCAGAGCACCAGTAACTGCCGACATCAGTTCCGGCCCCAGTGCACGGCGAATCGCGTTCCCCCCCAGCGGAAGCGGCAAGCCGGTCACCTTCTGCCACCACCGTCCCAGATCCACGATGCGATGCAGTCCAGACTTGTCATACGTTAACTGGCCTTCGTGAATGATGAGTCCAGCTTCGAACTTTCCTTCGAGCACTTGCGGGATAATCTGGTCGAAGGGGACGACCTCGGTTTCGACTCCCGGGGCGAAGAGGTTCAGCGCCAGAAAGGCGGTGGTCAGCGTGCCGGGCACAGCGATTCGCTTGCTCTTGACCTCGCTCGGAGTAAAAGCCCGAGGCGAGACGATCATCGGGCCGTAACCCTCACCCACGCTGCCCCCGCAAGCCATCAACGCGTACTTGTCTTGCACATAAGGATAGGCATGAAACGAAATCGCGGTAACGTCGTAGACGCCTTCGCGGGCCTTCTGATTCAGAGTCTCGATATCGCAAAGAGTGTGAGCGAAGCGCAGGCCGGGAATGCGGACCTTGTTGGTGGCCAGACCGTAAAACATAAAGGCATCGTCGGAATCGGGACTGTGGGCGACGGCGATCTCACGCAGTTGCGTTGAAGAAGTGCTGCCTGGCGCTTTTGCTGTTTCGGATACTGCAGTCATTGTATGAACTCCAAGACATCTGCTGCCTACCGCTGCTTCGCGACACCGCGTCGCCAGCGGGCAGCAATCGCGGCGGCGAACATCACTTTCATGATTTCCGCGGCAATAAAAAAATAAAGGCCGAGATAGGCGGCCTTGGCCAACGAATGCGTAAACACGTAGAGCCAGGTCAATCCGCCTGCGAAGAGCAGTATCTCGGCGACGAGACCGGCGATCGCAGCGCGCAGGAAAGTCTTAGCTCCGCGCTCAAAAAGGAATCCAGCAATAAAGGCGACTAACGGATACACCATTAGAAAACCGCCGGTCGGACCGAGCAACTGCGCGATTCCGCCGGGGCCGGTGGGATTGAACACTGGCAGCCCGGCTGCGCCCTCGATCAGATATAGCACCATGGCCGCGAATCCACGCCGGCTCCCGAGCAACAGGCCAACCAGCAGCACGGCCAGATTCTGCACCGTCAGCGGCACCGGTGTCAGGGGCATCAATGGGATGGTGACGTGCGCGCACAATGCAACGAACAGGCTCGCTCCTACTACCAGCGCAACCTGTCGCGCCGCTTCAAGCGCGCGCTCCTGCCCAGTGCTTAGAGTGTGAGTCACAGAGTTCGCCATAACAGGACCTCCCAGCCGCTGGATCAATGTTCAATGTTCGTGCGGTCTATCTGGGTTCGGTTTCGCTCGCCGTTCCTTCGTGCGCCGCGGGCGCCTTCTGCAGGTGCCGCCGCAGGTGGATATAAAGAGCGATCGCCACGCACACTACGACCAGTGTACTCACGCCTAGAATCAGAAACCACCAGATCATCCGCACAGCCGATTAGGATAACAGAAGCTTCTAGCTGCTCGCTCCTGGCTGCTAGCTAAATTCGATCGTTCTGTGCATCCTGGGGATTTTGAGGACGTGTAAGGGAGAGCAGCAGCGTAGCTAGGAGCTAATAGCTAGGAGCTGCCTTTCCGCCTTTGCCGCATCATCTCGACCCGCTTCAGCATGAACTGCAGCCGGTCGCGCCCCCACTTGGTATGGGTGATGACTTTCTCGACATTGAGAAATACATTGGGATCGTCCAACTTCTGGCGCAGTTCTTTGATGAAGGGGTGGATCTTGGCGTAGATGAGGAACATTTCGCCGCTGAAGCCCGGCTGGAGAAAAAGATCTTCGTTCAACACACCCTGCAGCACAAACGACGCAGCCAAGCCCCAATAGCCGCTCACTTGGCGCAACCAGTTGTTTTCCTGCGTTCCCATGGCCCAGGAAACTTTCAGGAAATCGTCGGCGTTCTCTGGAAAAAATTCACCGGCCCACCAGTTGCGGGCTTTGCGCATCTCGGCTTCGCGTCGAAGATCGTAGAGTTGCAAAATCAGTTGAGCATCAGCGGTGGTTGGCTTTTTAGCCACTAGCTTTCCTCCATTGAGTGAAACCTTCGACGCAGTTATACCATTCGAAGCAATCGGAAGACACAAAAGGTTTTCGTTTATGGCGACGGTGCCGCGGCACCGGCCGCGGCTTCCGGCGGCGGTGGCGCAGGCCGCTCGTAATCGCATTCCTTGTTGGGGCACGCGATGACCGGGCCGGCCTTGAGATTCTTTTCCACTAGATACTCGCTGCCGCAACTCGGGCACTTCTCGGCGATCGGCTTGCCGGCGGAAGTGAACTTGCATTTTGGATAATTGCTGCAGCCGTAAAATGTGTTGCCTTTGCGGGCACGTTTTTCGACCAAGTCTCCGTCCTTGCAGTCCGGGCACTTCACGCCGATGAAATTCTGTTTGACGTATTTGCACTCGGGATATCCGCTGCAGGCGGTGAATTCTCCGAAACGGCCGTGGCGGATCATCATGTTGCGCCCGCATTTCGGGCAGAGCTCGTCGAGCGGAATGTCGGGAACCTTCTTGCCTTGATCCAGGCGTCGTGTTGTCTTGCAGTCCGGGTAGCCCGTGCAAGCCATGAACTGGCCGAACCGGCCGCGCTTGAGCACCATTACCCGGCCGCAGTTTTCGCAGTATTCCTCTGCCGCTCCGGTCTCCTGCATGTCGGCTGAGTCGAGATCGGGCAGGTTGATCGGATTCTCTTTCGTGAACTTACAGGTATTAGGATCGTCCTTGTCGTAGGTGCTGCAAGCGTAGAAGGATCCGTGCTTGCCCCACTTGATCACCAGCGGCGCGCCACAGAGTTCGCACTTCTCGTCCGTGGGCTTCTCCATCCGCTTGATGTTCTCCATGTGCTTGGCTGCGTACTTGAGGTCCTTCTGGAATTTCTTGTAGAAGTCGGCGAGGGTGTCGGTCCACTTTTCCTTGCCCTCTTCGATTTCATCGAGTTCTTCTTCCAGACGCGCCGTATACTGCACATCGAAAATGTCGCGGAAGTTTTCCACCAGCAGGTCGGTGACCACCAGGCCAATCTCGGTCGGCGCGAACTTCCCACCGAGTTTCTGCACGTACTGCCGCTCTTGAATGGTCGAGAGAATGGCAGCATAGGTGGAAGGACGTCCGATGCCGCGCTCTTCGAGCTCCTTCACCAGCGAGGCTTCGTTGTAGCGCGGCGGGGGCTCGGTGAAATGCTGCTCCGGCTTCAGTTCGCGGAGTGTTAGTTTCTGGCCGGCCTCGAGGACGGGCAACTTGTGCTTCAGTTCCTCGTCCTCTTCGTCCTTGCCTTCTTTCGATTCCTCGTAGACCTTGAGGAAGCCGTCGAACTTGAGCACAGAACCGGTCACGCGGAACCAGAAGACTTCGTTCCCGGTTTTCGCTTTGGCGTCGATATCGACCGTGGTCTGGTCGAATACGGCCGGGTTGATCTGCGAAGCCACGAAGCGCTGCCAGATCAGCTTGTAGACCTTGAATTCATCCTCTTTTAAGTACTGCTTTACCGAGTCGGGGTGGCGCATAACCGATGTGGGCCGAATCGCCTCGTGGGCGCCCTGCGCGTCCTTCTTCTCTTTATATGTATTGGGCGTCTCGGGCAGGTAGCCTGCGCCGTATTCCTTCCCGACGTACTCGCGCACTTCCTGAATGGCTTCCGGCGCGACGCGGACCGAATCGGTACGCATGTAGGTGATGAGGCCGATTGAGCCTTCTTCGCCTAATTCCACGCCTTCGTACAGGCGCTGCGCGATCATCATGGTGCGCTTCACGCTGAAACGCAGCTTGCGCGAGGAATCCTGCTGCAGTTTGCTGGTGGTGAAAGGAGGCGCCGCATTGCGCCGCCGTTCTTTCTTATCGACGGAACTGACCACCCAGTCAGCCGTTTCAAGGGCGGTGCGGATTTTCTCCGCTTCTTCGCCGTTGGGAATTTCTATCTTTTCCTCGCCCTTGCCCACAAAACGCGCGTCGAACGCTGGAGGCTTATTGGCAGCGAGGTGAGCATCGATCGTCCAGTATTCCTTTTTTTCGAACGCCTTGATTTCACGCTCGCGCTCGACAATCAGACGCAGGGCAACGGTCTGCACCCGGCCTGCCGAGAGACCGCGGCGAACTTTGTCCCAGAGCAACGGAGAAACCTGGTATCCGACGAGCCGGTCGAGCACGCGCCGGGCCTGCTGAGCATCCACGAGATTCTGATCGATGGTTCGCGGATGTTCGAAGGCGGCCTGCACCGCGCGCTTGGTGATTTCATTGAAAGTAACCCGCTGAATGCGCGGAGGCGTCTCCGGCTCTCCTTTTTTCGCCTTCCTTGCTTTTTTGTGCTTGGCGCCATTTTCGTCGAGCTCGAAAGCGAGGTGAGCGGCGATGGCTTCGCCTTCGCGGTCCGGGTCAGGCGCGAGGTAAATCTGGTCCGCCGAAGCCGCCAGCTTCTTCAGCTTGGCTACAACTTTTTCTTTGCCGGGGATGACGATGTAATCCGTCTCGAAGTCGTTCGTGGTATCCACGCCCAGAGTGCTCTTGGGCAGATCCTTGACGTGGCCGAGCGAAGCCTCGACGGTGAAGCCCTTCCCCAGATATTTCTGGATGGTCTTCGCCTTCCCGGGCGATTCGACAATGACTAAACCTTTGGACAATGTACCCTCGGTACGTTCATATTCGTTTTTCGAAGCTAGCACGAATCGGACGGCGGCAACAAGTTACTGGAAGAAAGCTGTCAGCTCTCAGCTGTCAGCTCTCAGCTTTTCCACCAGCGACGCAAGCATCCGTTTTACCTCTACAACCTCATTGGAAAGGCGCTGATAATCTGCAGTTTTCAGTAGATCGAGATCCTGTGCAAGCAGGAGGTGGTACTCTACTTCGCTCGCCGAACCGACAGCGATTTGCAGAAAGCGTCCAAAGTCGGCATCGCCATGCCGACAAGTTCCCTCGGCAATGTTGGCTGCGATGGACACAGAAGCCCTTCGAACCTGACTCGTTAAACCGTAAATTTCCTCCCGAGGGAAGGCTTTCGTCGCTTTGTAGATATCGAGGGTTAATGTATGCGCCTTTTGCCAAACCTTAAGATTTCTGAAGTTCTGCATGACAATCTCCTCGACGGCGAACAAGCTGAGAGCTGACGGCTGATAGCTGAGAGCTCAGTCCTAGAAGCTCTTCACAAAATTCTTTCCCGGCATCTGCCTAACCTTGCCGGTCAGCTCCAGCTCGAAGAGCGCGGCGAAGATTTCTGAGGACGACATTTCCGTCTCCAGCTTTTCCACGATTTCATCGATGTGCGTGGCTTCGTCGGCTTTCAGCAAGCCCAGGATTCGCTTTTCGTGAGGCGGGAGGCCTTCGTCCGGGAATAGAGATGCGGACGAGGCGCCTTGGGATTCAGGCGAGGAGGAGGGAGTCAATGCAAGTCGTACTTCTGTCGGGAGATCTTCCCACACGTCTTCCCAGGTCGCAACCAGCTTGGCGCCCTGCTTGATCAGCGTGTTTGGGCCCCAGGAATTTTTGTTGGTGACGTTACCCGGGACGGCGAAAACGTCGCGATTCTGCTCGAGCGCGCAGCGGGCGGTGATGCGCGTTCCGGAATATTCGGCGGCCTCGACCACGAGTACTCCGACCGACATTCCGCTGAGAATGCGGTTGCGAATGGGAAAGTTCTGCGGCGCGGCGAATGTTCCCAAGGGAAATTCCGAAATCAAGGCGCCGCCGAGCGCGAGAATCTGCTCCGACAGGCGCGAGTTTTCCTTGGGATAGATCACGTCGACGCCCGTGCCAAACACGGCGAGAGTCTTGCCTTTGGCCGAGATCGCGCCGCGGTGGCTGGCAGTATCCACGCCGCGCGCCATGCCACTGATGATGACCAGTCCCTGTGCGGCGAGGTCACAGGCAAGGCGCTCCGCCATGCCCGAACCGTAAGGCGTGGGATGGCGCGTTCCGACCATGGCGATGCCGGGCTTGGTGAGGATGTCCGCACTGCCACGGACGTAAAGAATGAGAGGCGGGTCATAGATCTCTTTGAGGCGCGGCGGATAGGACGGATCGTCCATGGAGACCATGTTCACGCCGGCAGCCGCAGCACCCGCGATTTCTTCCCGTGCCAGCTCCGCTGACTTTCCCGTAGCCAGGGACTGCGCGGAGACGGCTTGAATGCCGGCGCCTTCCAGTTCCGTGAGCGAGGCGCGCAGCACGCCTTCGGGACTTCCAAAGCGCTCGACCAGTTTTCGCGACTTTGTGGGGCCAAGGCCGGGCGTGAGTGAGATTGCCAGCCACTCCAGCAGATGGGTGGCGGCGGCTGAAACAGCGGTGTTCGACACTACAACTCCAGTTTGGCGCGCAACTCGGCATTGCGCCCAAGTCAGCCCGGGCGTCCCAGGTGGCCGTGAATGGCCCGAACTGGCGGACTGTACTCAGTTGCGCAGCGCCGTGTCAAGGTCATGCGTCACAATCCTTTGTTAATATTGTGGAAAGACTAAGAAAAATGAGACGTTTACGCATTTCCGCCATTTCTTACCTGAATACCGCGCCTTTGATGTGGGATTTCGAGCACGGGGAGGTCGGCCGCCAGTTCGACACCTCCTACACGCTGCCTTCGGCGTGCGCCCGCTCCCTGGCGGAGGGAACCGCCGATATCGGTATCATCCCGGCGGCAGCCTATGCGCAGATTCCTGGATTGCTGGTGCTGCCGGAAGTCGCGATCGCCTCGCGGCGCGCGGTGCGCTCGATTTTGCTGGTCAGCAAAATGCCGATCGAGAAGGTACGCACGGTCGCGCTCGACACATCTTCGATGACCTCGGTGGCGTTGACGAAAATTCTCTTTGAGAAATGGCTGGGTGGTGGAAGATCGTTCAACGCCATGCCACCGGAAATTGACGCGATGCTGGCCGAGCACGACGCTGGCCTTGTCATCGGTGATCCGGCCTTGAGGATTGATCGCGCGCGCTACCACACGCTCGATTTGGCGGAGGAATGGATTCGTTACACCGGCAAGCCGTTTGTTTTTGCATTCTGGGCGGTGCGCGCGGCGGCTCTGAGTGAGGCCGATCCAGCGCTGGATCTGGCGGCGGTGTTCCGCGATTCTCGCGATCACGGGCTTGAGATTTCGAGCCTGAACCAGATCGCCCGCGAATGGGCGCCGCGGCTGGGGCTCAGCGAGGCTGATGTGCGGAGCTACCTCACCGAGAATATCCACTACCAGTTGGACGCGGGCTGTCTGCAGGGTTTGCAATTGTTCTACCGCTACGCGGCTGAGATTAGAGCTTTGCCGACCGCGCCCGAGCTGCAGTTCGCAGATTCCGCTCGGGAGGTCGTTCGGTAGGAGTCGCCCCTCCCAGTCTGGCATTTTTGTCCGTACAATATTGTGCCTTAATATTTATGCGTATGCTAGAGGACATTCTCGAGCCCGATTTATAGAGTCGGCATGCCACCCAGAATGCCCTTTCCCGGGCCGGAAACGACCCTGGCAGCGACGATCGCCTCGCCGGCAGGGAAAAGGGGGTCGCGTTAGGAGAATTCGCCACTCTCCGGGCTCCTATGGCCCTTTTACGAATTTTCAATCACTTACACGAGGCGTCAACGACTTACGAAGATCTCCGGGACCGCCGCTGACGGAAACGCAGATCGTGTCGGTTATCACGACTGGCCACGCGAAGCTCGATCCCATGATTTAATCTGAAGCATGCTCTTTGGCGAAGGGTAATTCCATGAGCCTTTTCCAACCCGTCCCGAATGCGGGTAACGCAGCGGACACGCCGCGGCCGCTGGCCGACCGCATGCGCCCGCGGACGCTGGAAGAGTACGTCGGCCAGGAGCATCTGATCGGCCCGGGCAAGCCGCTACGCACTCAGGTGGATCGGAACGATACAGGTTCGCTGATCTTCTGGGGGCCTCCGGGCACGGGCAAGACTACGCTCGCCAAGATCATTGCCAACCTGACGAAGGCAGAGTTCATCGAGTTCTCCGCCGTGCTCGCCGGGATCAAAGAAATCAAGCAAGTCATGGCCGATGCCGAGCGGGCGAGGCAATACGGCACGCGGACGATCGTGTTCATCGACGAAATTCACCGCTTCAATAAGGCGCAGCAGGATGCCTTCCTGCCCCACGTGGAGAAGGGCAATATCCGGCTGATCGGAGCCACCACCGAGAATCCGTCGTTCGAGATCAACTCGGCCTTGCTCTCGCGGTGCCGCGTCTACGTGCTGAAGCCTCTCACCGAAGATCAGATCGTTCTTCTGCTTCGACGAGCGATCACCGACCGCGAGCGCGGACTGGGCGATATGAATCTGACAGCCTCCGACGATGTGTTGAAGAAGATCGCCAGTTATTCCAGCGGAGATGCTCGCAGCGCCTACAACGTGCTGGAAGTTGCAGCCGGCCTGGCACAGAAAAATTCAGACGGAGCTCGGGAGATCACCGACGACATCGTCCGCGACGCGCTGCAGAAGCGCGTTCTGCTCTACGACAAAACCGGCGAAGAGCACTACAACCTGATCTCGGCGCTGCACAAGTCGGTGCGCAACAGCGATCCCGATGCGGCGCTCTATTGGCTCGGCCGCATGCTCGAAGCCGGAGAAGATCCGCTGTACGTTGCCCGCCGCGTCGTACGCATGGCGGTAGAAGATATCGGGCTGGCCGATCCGAGCGCGCTCTCGTTATGCATGGCTGCTCGCGACGCCGTCGATTTCATCGGCATGCCGGAGGGCAATCTGGCGCTCGCCCAGGCGGTGGTCTATCTCTCTGTGGCTCCAAAGTCGAATGCGCTCTATACGGCTTATGCTGCTGTGCAGCAAGATGTGGAGCAGACTTCCGCTGACCCAGTTCCGCTTCACCTGCGCAATGCTCCCACGGCGCTAATGAAGGGCCTGGGCTATGGCCGCGGATACGAGTACGCACATGATCTCGAAGGCAAGGTGGCCGATATGCAATGCCTGCCCGACAACCTCCGCGGGCGCGTTTATTACCAGCCCACCAATGAAGGCGTTGAGAAGCGAATCCGCGAACGGCTGGAAGAAATAAAACGCCGGCGATCAGGGTTTGCACCTCACTCTCCGAAGCCAAATAAAGAATCCTAACGCTCATTCCGGCATCAAAGCTTGCAGAACGGACGCTTAGTTTAACCAACTTCAGCATCAAGGGTGCGCTCGCGTGGTCGCGATTCCCAACATCAGCGGCAGCGAATTTCCAGTCCGGCCTGTGCCTGCCGATTTGGTTGAGGACTTGCAGCGGGTTCAGAAAGCCGCGCAGCAGATCACTTCGATTCTCGACCTTGACCAACTTATTGACAGCGTCGTCAACGACGTGGCCCGTTCTTTCGGCTGCGTAAGGGCCAGCATTTTTCTGCATGACGAAGAGCACCACGAGATGGTGCTGGCTGGCGTGCGCGGGTGTACCCCGCTCGACAAAGGACATCGGCTAAAAGTTGGGCAGGATGGAATGGTTGGACACGTCGCGCTCACCGGTCAGATGCACTATGCACCAGACGTCCGGCTGGACCCGTACTACATTGGCTGCGAGGATTTCACACGCTCAGAAGTAGCCATTCCACTTCGTCTTAGGGAGAGGCTGGTCGGAGTATTCACCGCGTCGCATCACGAGATAGATGGTTTCCCCCGCCAGCAACTAAGGCTCTTGCAGGCACTCTGCGATCACGTCGCGGTTGCGGTCGAAAACGCGCGGTGTTTTCAGAACGAGCGCGCAGCACGCGCCGCCCTCGACCGCGACGCGCAGGAAGCGCGTGCGATTCAGCAGGCCCTGCTACCAAAGAGTTCTCCGTATATTCCGGGATTTATAATTTCGGGTCGCAGCGAATCTGCACGAGCCGTGGGTGGTGACTGGTACGACTTCATTCCGTTTCCTGACGGCCGCTGGGGAATCGTGCTGGCCGACGTTTCCGGCAAAGGCACCGCGGCAGCATTGCTCATGTCGGCAACCCGCGGCATATTCCGATCGCTGGCCGAGGCGTGCTGCACTCCGGGCGAGGTACTGACGCGGCTCAACGAATTGCTGGTAAATGATTTCCCCGCCGGAAAGTTCGTCACGATGGTGTATGGAGTGCTCGATCCGTCCACTCGGACCGTGACCTTCGCTAATGCCGGACACTTACAGCCACTGTTCATTGACGATCGCGGCCGGCATTTCCTGGAGACGGAACGAGGATTGCCGCTCGGGCTGGGTTGCGGGGATTACTCCGAAACGCAAGTCACGCTTTCGGAAGGATCGAAGCTCCTGTTCTACAGCGACGGCATCACCGAGGCAGTGGATCCGAACGAAGAGGAATATGGTTTGTCCCGTCTCGCCGAGCACGCGGCAAAGGCGGGAGCATCGGCGGTGACCATCGTGGACGACGTCCGCTTATTCGCGAATGGCTCGGGCGTACGTGACGACGCCAGCGTCGTCTTTGTGGGAGTCGGCCGATAATTACTGCCGCGCGCGGTGTTCCTTCAGAATGCAGCGGTCCATCACTACGAAGATTCCGGCCTTCCGGGCTTTTGCTGCGGCCTTTTCGTTGATAACTTCTTCCTGCATCCAGATCGCAGGGACTTTGAGTTGGATGGCCTGATCGACAATTTCCTCTACAAATTCAGAGCGCCGAAAAATATCCACGATGTCGATCCGCTCCGGCACATCGAGTAATGACTTGTAAGCTTTCTCGCCCAGACATTCCTCGATCTGCGGGTTCACTGGAATGATGCGATATCCCTGGCTCTGCATGTAGGCCGAGACGCCATGGCTGGGACGCAGTGGATTACAGGAAAGGCCGACGACAGCAATGGTCTTGGCGCGTTGCAGCAAATCGGCGATGGGATCGGACTGAGGTGAGGATACCAAGGGTCCTCCGGCTCTACTTCTTGTTCGCTTGCTCCACTTTCTGCTTGTACATCTTCAGAGCAAGCTTGCGAATTGTCTCTGAAACTTCCTTGTTGGCAGAAATGTTCTTGAGGTCCTGAGCCAGCAGATTCTTCATCAGCCCCAGACCGAGGTCGAGCGGAGTGCGCGGATTGGCGACGAGATTGCGCACTACAATATAGTTCTTCATGAAGCGCCGCTTCAACGGAATCTGGCGGAGCACCGCCTCCAGCACGTTCTTCTGGCTGGCGAATTTTTCCACCTCGCCATCGGAGAGCTTGGGCGCCTCGAGCACGGCCAGCGCGACGACCTTGGTGCCGTCGCGGATCAGAAGGGAGCGCTCTTCTTTGTTCCCTTTCAACGCCAACTGAATTCGGCCTTTCACGTCGAGGTGACTGATTTTCTGAAGCGCATTTTCACGTTTGGGCGGCTCTCCCGGCACGGGCGGTTTCTTGTGTCCGAGCGTCGCGGGCTTCGTCTGCGCCGCACTGTTGGTCGCTGGGACAGAGGCGGCCGGCGCGGCGACGGGCGGGGTTTCACCCTTTGTCACCGGGAAATAATCGGAACCCAACAGCTCCACAATCCCCCCGATGGCTTGGAACGGCTTGTTGCCTTCCGTATCGATTTCATGGGCGTGGTCTTTGAGATAGATCGCGACCTCTTCGTCGTGTACTTCATGGTCTTGCGTAGTCTTTCCCGTCTCCGCTTTTTCTGCCTCCGGAACCTGATCTTTCGTTTTCTGGGTTTCCGCTGCGGCACTAGACGGCCTCGGCTGTTCTCTACCGGTGGGCGCGCTTGGAGTGGCGAGTTCCACGGCAGCTTCACTTGCTCTCGTGAGCCTTGCGATCTCCGCCGCCTCTTCCTTCTTGAGATATGGATTTGACTTGAGGACTTCCAGCACACTGGCGAGCGAGCGTACCCGCGAACTCTTGAGCATCACCTCGATCGTTTCCCGTGAAGCGGAGACAGCGAGCTTCGCCACTTGCCCCTCAGGCACCGCAGGGTTTTGGAGCAGCGCAGGCAGGAGAGCCTGGCGAAGGTTATCAGGCGCAATAAAATAGTCGAGCACTTCGCGGGGGGTTTGCGGATCGGCGGCGGCGGCGTGCGAAGCCCTTTCGTCCCATCCCGCCAGAGTGAGGCGCGCCAGGTCACCGAAGACTTTGTTGTGCAGCGCGAGGTGAACCAGGATTTCGATGTTCTCAGCCGGCGGGACCTGCAGCGCGCCGCGGGCGGCGAATTGCATCATGTTGGAAGGAAGTTTCGAAGCGCGGATTTGATCGATCATGCTCGGCATAATTTCATGCCTCCGCGGCGCGTGGCGCGTTCTGCCCCGCAAGCGACTCCAGTTCGTTCACCGCCAGTTCCAAGTCCCGGGTGATGCGATTGGGCGCGTGGCGAAGAAATTCATCTCGTAAACTTCGATAGTACCAAAGAGTGCCCTCGCGTCCGCCCTTGAAACGCGCCCAGACAAATTCGCCTACCTCGCGGTAGTCACTGAGGATGGAGCGCACGTTGTTCAACTTGTCGGCGGCTGAAACCAGCCGGGTATCGGCATCCTCGGAGGCAAGACGGCGGAGGTATTTTTCTTTGCGCTCGCGCCAGGGTGGCTTGGGATCGGTGTCGGCGTCGGTGCAGCCATCTACTACTTTTGCGACGCGTCCGCCAAAACGGCGGCGGACTTCTCTCAACATCGGCGCGCCGCCGCAATCTTCCACCACGTCATGCAGCAATGCGGCAATGGCAAGATCTTCGTCGCCGCCCGCCTCGAGCACCAACGATGCCACCCCCATCAGGTGGGCGATGTAGGGAATGGCGGAAGCTTTGCGGGTTTGGCCTGCATGCTTCTCGGCGGCAAAATCGAAGGCCCGCAGGAAACGAGGCCCGAGTTTGATCGTCTTCGGTGGTTGCGTGCCCTGCGCTTTCTTTTTTACCGACCCTCCTTTCATTGCTTCTCCCCACGCCGCGCCAGCAAATAAGCGCGAATAAACGGTTGCAGGTCGCCGTCGAGCACGCGGTCCACATCGCCAACTTCCGTCTTGGTGCGATGGTCCTTGATCATGCGATAGGGTTGCAGCACGTAAGAACGAATCTGCGAGCCGAAGTCGATGTCGAGTTTCGAGTCTTCGATCTTTTTGGTGGCCTCGCGCTTCTTCTCCATCTCGTACTCGTATAGTTTGGAGCGGAGCATGCTCATGGCTCGCTCCCGATTCTTGTGCTGCGAGCGTTCGTTCTGACAGTTGGCCACCAGGCCGGTCGCGATGTGCGTGATACGAACGGCGGAGTCCGTGGTGTTAACGTGCTGACCGCCCTTACCGCTGGAGCGGTAAGTGTCGACACGAATATCTTCGGGCTTGATCACCACTTCGATGCTGTCGTCGATTTCCGGCGACACATACACGCTGGCAAAGGAAGTGTGGCGGCGTTTGGCCTGATCGAACGGCGAGATGCGCACCAGACGGTGGACGCCGATTTCACTGACAAGAAGCCCATACGCGTACTCGCCATTCACCGCGAAGGTCGCGGACTTCAGTCCGGCCTCCTCTCCCGGCTGGTAGTCGTAGAGCACGGTCTCGAATCCCTGCCGCTCCGCCCAGCGCAAATACATTCGCAGCAGCATGTCGGCCCAATCCTGCGACTCGGTGCCGCCCGCGCCGGGATGAATGGTCACGATGGCGTTGCGCGCGTCGTTCTCGCCGGAAAGCAGCGTCTCGGTTTCGAGCTTGTCGATCAGGTCGCGCAGAGCGTCGATTTCGCGCTGCAAGTCCGAGTCGACATTCTCGCCTTCCCTGGCGAGATCGAAGTAGGCGGCGATGTCTCCAGTTCGGCGCGCCAGGTCCGCGTCGGTGGAGAGCAAATGTTCAAGCCGCTTTTTCTCGCGCATAATCTGCTGCGATCGCTGCGGGTTCGACCACAGGTTGGGCGCGGCGGCCTGTTTCTCAATTTCGGCTAGTTGCGGACGGACCTTCTCCGCGTCAAAGATACTCCCGGAGGTCGTGAACCTTCTTGCTTAACTTCTCGTAGGACTGTTCCAGCTCTTGATTCATGAGGAGGCGTCAACCTTCTTGCGGTTTTTGAAGAATGCAAAGCGCACCAGCAGCGCTCCCATCGAAATTATCGCACAGAGATAAGCGAACCAGTCGCCGTGACGAGTGTAGAAAGTAGTTACCGAGGTGAGGGCGTAAGGTGCGACCAGCGTCGTCCGCTCCTTGCGTGGAATTCGCGCCACCACTCTGCCCCACGGATCAACCGATGCCGTCACTCCGGTATCGGTAGTGCTCAGGAGCCAGCGATTGTTTTCGATGGCGCGCATGCGAGTCTGATTGAGATGCTGGGCATAGGCGCCGCTGTCGCCGTACCATCCGTCATTGGAGATGTTCACGAAAACCTGCGCGCCGTTCTCCGCGAATTGCCGCACTTCGTCGGGGAAGATGGATTCGTAGCAGATGAAGACACCGAGTTGAGTTCCGCCCGCGTTGAGAGGCCTGCGGGAAGCACCGTGCTGGAACTCGCCCACTTCTTTCGTGAGGCCTCCGGCAAAAGCGAACAGGCTGGGAAACGGCAGATATTCTCCGAAAGGCACGAGGTGGGCTTTGTCGTAGCGGGCCATCCAATCGCCTGTGGGGCTCACGAGGCTGGCGGAGTTGAACAACGGTGTGTCTCCGGTGGGGTTGGCATGGGATACGGAGTTGCCGTCGTCCGTCTCGGGCGTCGTTCCAATCGAACCTGCAACGACCCACGCGCCGGTCTCGCGCGCCATCTCGCTGATCGTGTCGCGGAATCGCCCGTCGTTAGTGAAGAACGGAGCCGGCGATTCCGGCCAGACAATCAGTCCGAGTTTGCCCGAGGGTGTGTTTGCTCCTTTCACACTCAGATCCATCAGATCGGTCAGCGTTTGCTGAAAATATGCGGGCGTCCAGTCGGCAGAGACGGGAATATTCTGCTGCACCAGCAGCGCCGCATGATCTGCGGTCGCCACCGGAGCTTCGACCAACCGGCCGGCCTGCAATACGGCGGCCGCCGCCAGCGCCGCCGCCAGCATGGCGCCGCGCTTCTCGCGCGGAACCAGAAAGGCTGACGCCAGAGCAACGTTCACCAACAGAATCTCAAATGAGATGCCGTAAACCCCCGTCCAGGTCGCAAGGCGGCACAGGGCGGTGTTGTCGACCTGCCCGATGCCCAGCAGGTTCCAGGGAAATCCGGTCACGCGGGTACGCGCCAGTTCCACCGCGACCCACAGGAACGGCGCTGTAACCAGGGGGCGCCTGTAATCGCGCGAAGAACCGGCCAGCAGCCCCAATAGCCAGCCGAACAAGCCGTGATATAGACCGAGGTAGCAGCAAAACAAGAACAGAACCAGAGCCGCGACCGGCGCACTCATCCCCCCGAATTGATGCATCGTGTCGTAGATCCAGTAGCAAGTGCCCGCATAGAACAGGATTCCGCAGAGGTAGGAAAGCAGAAATGCCTGGCCGGGCGAAGCAGGTCGCAGCCGCACCCAACCCGCAACTTCGAGTTCGCCTGCCGGTCGTGCGCGCAGCAGGGCGACGATCAGCGGACTCAGCGCAAGCCAGGAGAGGACGTACAGGCCGGGGAGTGGGAAGATCAGCACCTGCAGGACGGCGGACAGGAGCATCAACAGCCAGGCGCTGGAATGAATTTGGCGCACGGGACAGGATAGCAAAAGCGGCTATTAGCTTTGGCTCTTGGCCTTTGGCTGCCAGCTCTCAGCCATTAGCTATCAGCTCTTGTGCCGATGACGTGCGCGGCGAGGCTGGCGCGGACGAACTGCACTATTTCTTGCGTCACGTACACTGGCGGCCGGATGCGGAACAGCGGTTTCTCGGCTACCGGCTTCAGAGAAACAGATTGCCAGGCCGATTCGCCAGTCTCATGCAAAATCACTGCGTGCGCGCGGTCCAGAAATTCGCGCGCTGAATTCTTGAAATCTGCAGTCCCGGGATCGAGCACCGTCAGATACACATCCGGCCGCAGAAACTTCAGGACGCTGTTGGACTCAATGATCACATGGGGTGCGCCTTCCAAACGCTGCCGTAATGCCGGCATCGCTTCGGCCAGGCGACCTTGTTCGGTCCTAACCCACAGCGCCCGCATCGCTCCGGCTACCAGGAACCGCGAGGTGTCAGACTCGCCCGACTGGTCGCGCTCCTCTGAAATCGCCCAGGAATGATCGCCAGTGGCGCAGTCACAGGCTTCGCCATTGGCCGAGCAAATGCCGTGCCCGTACTGCGTGATCTTCACCGCGGTCCAATCGAACTCGCGCAGAGCCGAGATCAGCCCGGCCACGACGCTGGTCTTGCCTACGCTGCGCGAATGTCCGCCGATGACGACCAGTGCCACGATCGATCCTTCTTTGATCCTTCCCTTAATCTTTTTTTGCCAGGCGTGCGAGCGTGGCCAACTGCTTCAGATACTGCCGCAGCGGCTGGGCAGGTGTGCCCCAGAAGGCCACGCCTTTGCCGCGCAGAATCTTGTTGGGCAGAACTCCGCCTTGACCGCCGAGCATAACGCCCTCGCCGATGTGAGCGTGTTCGCCGATGCCGACCTGGCCACCCAGCACGACGCCGTTCTCGATGACAATGCTCCCGGACAGACCAGTCTGCGCCGCTATGATGACATCTTCGCCGATCTGGCAGTTGTGTCCAATGTGCACCAGGTTGTCGAGTTTCGCCCCGCGCCGGATGCGCGTTTCGTCGAGCGCGCCGCGATCGATCGTGGTATTCGCACCGATCTCGACGTCATCCTCGATGACCAGCCGTCCGACCTGCGGAAATTTCTCGTAGTGCCCGGTCTTGCGGTCGCGCACGTAGCCGAAACCGTCGCTGCCCAGCACCGCTCCAGCATGCACGATCACCCGGTCGCCCAAGGATGTCCCGGGATACATTGTGACATTGGGATAGATATCGCAATCGCGCCCAATTTTTACGTCGGATCCGATGGCGCAGCCCGCGCCGATCCGCGTGTTTTCGCTGATCTGCGCTCGATCGCCCACAACGGCGCGCTCTTCGACGTGCACAGCCATTCCGAGGACTGCCGAAGCATGCACCGCGGCCGTCGCATCCACAATCGCGGGCGCTACCCTATCGGGCGACAACGCATCGTGAAGCAACCGGGCCGCTCGCGCAAACGCTAGCTTGGGATGATCGCTCACCAGCAGCGGCTTCCTGGACGTAGCCGCGGCTGCGAATTCCCCCACGATCAGTGCTCCCGCAGCGCTCTGAAGAGCCGCCGTCAGATGTTTCTCATCCTCAACGAAGACAAGATCATGCGGCGAGGCCGACGCCATACTGGCTACGCCAGCTACCTCAACGCGGCCGTCCCCGAGCAGGCGGGCTCCCACCGCCTCCGCGATCCGTTGCAGCGAGCGCTTCATGGCTCCCACTGTATAGCAGCGGGGCAAGCGGAAGGAAGAGCGCTGAGGGCATCCAGAGCGGTTTCAGTGTAGACGTGGCTTGTTTTTGAAAGGGCACGGCTTTTCAGCCGTGCCGCAAAGGGAAGCCGACAAGACCGGCTTCAGCCGCTGAGGGAACGCTTCCGCGGGCCTAAAGGACGACACTTTCCTGGCTCTTGTCGGCGTGGCTGAAGCCGCACCCTTTCAAAATCGTAGCGCCTCGACAGCAAGTCCGAAACGGCTATGAAGGAATTAAGAAAAGCAAAAAAGCAAGTATTAGAGGTCAGCGTTCACTTAGCGCTACACCCTTCTACGGAACGGTGCAGGTACTATTCCCCTGGCACATGATGAAGGTCCCGCTGCCCGTGCAACCCTGGGCGCCGGTCAGTTGCCAGTTCCCCCAAACAACTCCGTCGCTTAGCGTGCCAGTAGTCGTCGTTGTTCCGTTGGAAGTGCCGCTAACGCCGCCAGCAGGACGGTTATCGAGTGACGACGTTGTCAACTCAAGCGTATTGCCCGCCGGCGCTACCGAGGTCACGGTAAAGTTCAGCGTGCCCGTCACCTGGTTCGTCCCACTGGTGTACAGGGTGGCATTGCCGGTTTCCGTGGAAACGCCGACACCATTGGTGAAACACGCCCCGGCGTTGATGAAACTGAAACCTGTGATGTCGAGCGGCTCGTTATTGGCACCGACCGTATCGGTCACGGCAAACGTGGTCACGAAATTCAGCTGGCTGGCCGCGCCGGTACCGCCAGTAAGGATCGCCTCCCAGTTCCCATTTGCCGTCGTGGTGGATGAGTTTTGGGGAGGGCTATTGCTACACCCGCCAACTGCGAGTTCCAGCGCCAGCAGCGCCAGGATTGCAAGCTTCTTCATGCACCTTCCTTTGATTGATAGCACCTCTGAGAATAGAGAGATGCGGGCAGAGACGTCAATGGATGTAAGCGGCCGGGCCTCGGCACGGGTTCGATGAGGCCCAGGTAGCTATAGGCCTATGCAGGCAAGGCCTTGGTTTCCATCCAGATATATACCATGGCAGATACCGTGTGATATACTGTGATATCGATCAGAAGGGAGGCCATCGCATGTCCCATACCGCCAAGCTTTTTCGCAATGGCCGCAGCCAGGCCGTCCGTCTGCCCGCCGACTATCGCTTCCCCGGCTCGGAGGTCTTCGTCCGCCGCGACCCGGCGACCGGCGATGTCATTCTTTCGCGCCGCCCCGACTCGTGGCAGGATTTCTTTGACCTGACGGCTACGCTCGAGATCCCCGATGACTTCCTCTCGCAGCGCCGAGACCTGCCTCCGCAAAAACGGAAGTTGTTTTAATGTCCCTCCGCTACTTGCTCGATACTAATGTTGCCAGCTACGTAATCAAGGGCAACATGCCGCGCGTGCGCGAAAAGTTACTGGGCGTGTCCATGGCAGAAGTCGGAATCTCCGTGGTAACGGAGGCCGAGCTCCGTTTTGGCGTTGCGCGAAAACCGGCAGCGGCCCAGCTCCGGCTCGCCGTTGATGAATTCTTGTTGCGCGTTGAGATCCTGGCCTGGGATTCGCAGGCCGCGCGTCACTATGCCGCACTCCGTAGCGCGCTCGAGGATTCAGGAACTCCTGTGGGCAACCTCGACTTAATGATTGCGGCACAGGCGCTGGCGGTTGGCGTCATATTGGTGACGCACGACCGAGTATTCCATCGCATTAAGCATCTGAAAATCGAGGACTGGACCAAGGCTGGTTGAGAAACCACCGACGATACGAAGGCCGGCAGTTCTCCCCTACTTCATGAAGTAGCCGGAGACTCTCCACTTCCCTTCTTTGTCGAGCATGGGCGTGACCGTCTCCACCGCAGATTGCTTGTGCTAAGAAGCTGGTGTCGTACTGAATCACTACATATGCACCGTCTGGCGCGCCCGGCAACGTCTTGGTGTAGGTCGCGGTTTTGAGCTCGCGCGATGCGAGTTTGCCCAGCGCGCTATCGCCAGACTCGCTCTACCTCATGTCGTTACCTTTTTCGCAAAGCTTAAATATCTCGCTAACCCGGTCATACTCAAAGCAGAATTGCGTCACGTGAGGTTGAATGACGTTTCCGGAAGCGTCCATCGTTCCGGCCAAGTCCCAGTAGATGACACTACCCCATATATAAAGAAACTTGGCTCCCTTCGTGATCTCTTCATATTGCTTGCCGACGTAGACCTCGGGAGTGTCGTCAAGCGTCAGTTCCGTCGGGGATTGCGGCGGGACTGGACCGAGATTGGAACACGGCCCCAGCCTATCCAGATCCGTGGGCCCATCGACTTCTCCCGGAAGGACCACAAGCCTCCTGCAGAGTCTTCCCATACGGGCTGGAGTTTTGCCGGTGTTGAGGAAAACGACTTCCGCCCGAAACGTCTGATCCGACTTGAACTGGTCAATCTGTTCGTGGCGAACTCCAATCCACGGCCTCTGTTCCAGACATGCTGCTTCGATAGTGAGTGTCAGCGCTTTCTGCGAATCTTGCGAGGCTTGATCGATGGCCCGAGTTATCAGAGACCCGTCTTAGCTCCCTCACGGCTCTTCGGGTTTCTTCCCTGATCTCGTCAGCGCTTGTGGCGAAGCCGGCAGCCGCTTTCGCGTTCTTCCCCGCGGCATCCGCTTGAACGGTAGCGGCCTTGATTAAGTCGTCGCTCTGCTTGCCAGCACCGTGCATTTCTCGCCATTGCATGTAGGCGAGGAGGACGATACCGCCCGTCAGAATCACTATGGCTATGTCCGTCCACTTCGGCCTTCCAATCGGACTATCCTCCCGCATGCGGCTCCCGACTTGGGTTCAACAACCAAGCGACCCAATCATGGGGGCAGGCGTGCCTTCACCTCAGAATCCCCCGCGTTGGCCGCGCGAGCCCAAGGATCAGCAGGGCGATCGAAATGCCCAGCAAGAAGCCGCTGCAGAAGTGCGAAAAGTTGCCGTGAGTCCACAGATGCAACGCGAGGCCGAGGAACAATGCCAAAGCTCCCGCTGAGGTGAACAAACTCCTGTACCGAGTCACACTGCCTCCTGATCAGATTTCATTACAAGGCTGCGCCTGAGCACGTCCGACGGACGTTTCAGGGCGCGGCATTCGCGGGCAAGAACCTGCCCTGAGCGAAGTCGAAGGGGTGCCCGCGCCACACGACCTGGGCTACGCTCCGCGCTTGGTCTTCAACTCCGCCAGCAATTGCTCGATGCGGTCTTCCTTCTCGAGCGCGGCGAGGCGGTCGTCGATGTTGTCGCTGGCGATTTCCGACTTTGCCTGGCTGACGGCTTCCGAGTGCGCCACCTTTTTCTTCATGCGATCGAAGGCCGCGGCCTTCGAGCCGTCGCCCGACGCCATGCGCGCGTCGCTGGCCTTGCCCACGGCGCGGGCGCGGCGATGCTGAGCGATGAGCACGTCGGCTTTGGCCTGCGCCTCGGTCAGCTTCTGCTCGAGTTGCCGCAGAGCGGACTTCAGATTCTCCACCTGTGCCTTCTGATCGGCCACTTGCTGCGTGAAGTTTTCGCTCAGTTCGCGATAGCTCTCGACCCGCAGCAGCGACGCTCGCGCCAGGTCGTCTTCTTTCTTGTCGACAGCAAGCTCGGCCTTGCGCATCCACTCAGCGACCTTCTCCTCGTTCTCCTTCTGCTTTTTTTCCAGCAGGTGCTGATCGGCGATGGCAATCGCGACCTGCGTCTTCACCTGCAGAAGCTGGTTCTGCATGTCGAGAATGACCTGCTTGATCATCTTTTCCGGCTCCTCGGCCTTGTCGATCAGGTCGTTGAGGTTGGCCCGAACTAACGTTGCAACCCGCTCCAGTAGTGCCATGGTGAACCCCCTTCTTCTTAGCTGTTAGCTATCAAATTTCAGTTCTTTCTTGATGCATTCTGTGCATAGCGGCGCATCTCGGACACGCCGGCTCCTCGCGCCGGAGCGAGGCTCCGATCAACACTCCGATCGCTATGCCAATGGCGAGCCACACTCCCATGTGGCCGGCCAGAACTCCAGCTACCGCGCCCAGCGCTGCTCCTAACACGATGCCCAATCCCGTGTGCTTTGATTCGTTCTCCATAACTCACTCCCCGGCGAACCGCCGAGCTCTGGCGGGACGGGCGAATGCGCCCGTCCCTGCACGAGCTACCCCCACACGAGCACTCCCCTCGCCTACTTCTTCGGCGCATCGCCCGGCTTGGGGGCCCTGTCACCGATCTGCCGCACCTTGCCCAGCAACTCGGACAGCGGCATGCCCGAGAGGGTTTCAAACAGCGCCGGCACCTGGGCCGCCATCTTGGTGATGTCGCCGGTGATTTTGTTCATCCCGGAGGCATCGCCATTTCCCGTGGACACGATGGTGATCTTGTCGACGTTGGCCAACGGACTGGCCAGTGCCTTGACCACTTCAGGCATGCTGGCGAACAACCTGTCGATTACCGCCGCCTGGTTGTATTCCTGGAAGGCCTCGGCCTTCACGTTCATCGCTTTGGCTTCGGCCTCGCCTTTCTTAAAGATAATTTCGGCTTCGGCCTCGCCTTGCGCGCGAATCGAGGATGCCTGCCCTTCGGCCTCGGCGATCAGGCGCTGCTTCTCAGCTGCGGCCAGCGTCTCAATGCGCTGGCGCTCGATTTCGGCCTGCTTCAGCACGGTCGCAATCAGTTCTTTCTCGCGGCGGTTGATCTCCGCTTCCTGCACCTTGACCTGCTGCTCTTTCTCGACCTGCTGCACCTTCACCTGCTCGGCGACCACCTGCTGCTGCATGATGTTGGTCTGGACCTCATAAGCCTTGTCCGCCTGCGCCTGCTGCCGCTTGGTGACCTCGAGGTATTGCGCCTTCTTCACTTCCAGATCGCGCTGCGCCTCGGCTTGCTTGGCGAGCGACGCGGTCTCGGCCTGCACGCGTTCCTGGTCGGCTTGCGCCTTGGCTACCGCGGACTCCCGCTGCGCCAATGCGCGTTTGATCGCGGTGTCGCGATCGGCTTCGGCTGCCGCCACGTCAGCATCGCGCTTAATGCGGGCCACGTCCGGCCGCCCCATGTTGGTGATGTATTCGTTCTTGTCGCGGACCTCCTTGATGGTGAACGAGATCACTTCCAGGCCCATTTTGTTCATGTCGTCGGCGCAGGTGCCACGCATGCGGTCGGAAACCATTTCCGGCTGCTTCACGATTTCTTCCACCGTGAGTTGACCGATGATGCCGCGCAGGTGGCCTTCCATCACCAGGCGAATCAGTCCCTGGCGCTCGTCATCACTCTTGGTCAGGAACTGCTCCGAGGCGGTCAGGATTGACTCGGTGTCGGACTTTACCTTGATCTGCGCCACGGCTTCGACGGTGACGGCCACACCTTGCTTGGTGTACAAGTCCTGTTGCGGCGCCACGTCGAACGACATCAGTTCGAGCGAGAGTTCGCGACAAACCTGCACCATCGGCAGCACCAGCGTGCCGTGGCCCTTCACCACCCGCGTCCCACCCAAGCCGTACACGATGAGTGCCTCGTGAGGGCCGGCTTTGCGATAGAGCCTGGCCATTCCGCTCATCAGGAACAGAATGACCATCACTCCGAGCCCAACGAAGATCCAGATCACCACGATGTTCGAAATCCCGTTGAACATAACGCCTCCTGTTACAAATGCAGGTTATAAATCGCCAATCGGTCAGAGTCACTTGTAGCCGGGGACGAAGAGCCCACCAACTCGGAATGGGCCGGCTGGTCGTTAAGGAGCAAGTTGAACTCGACAATGCGGTTGTTGCCATACCATGCAATGCCCAATACGACGTAAAAGAATGCCAGCATCGGCCATGCCGGGCTCGACTTGGCGGTGCGAAGAACCAAGCCGCCCACCGTGAAGATGACCAGCATGACAGCCATGATGCCGAGCCCCAGCATGAGCGCGCCTTCGCGCGAGGTGTAGCCGTTGGGCTGCCAGTTAGCGTCGAAGTGCACGGCCATGCGCGCGGGCAGGTGATCCCATGCCTGCCAGTAATTCAGAGCCGTGATGGGCAGCGCCAGCCACATCAGCCAAATCGCGATCGTGTACCAACTGCGATTCCTCTCTCGATCCATGGAATCTCCGGGCAAAACGTCGTTGCCAGACAGTTGCACCTCAGATGACAATCCTGACCCTCCAAGGCCGGTCATGCGGTCCAGGTCGCGGACGATCCGGTCCGGATCCTTGTGCCCCAGAAAAACTTCGCCGCTGGTCGTCTTGATGTGAACCACCTTGTTTCCCCACACGTATGCGCGGGTGTTGCCCATGGCGCGAATCCCATAGCCTCGCAGGAGCGACCACGGTTCGATCGAGTAGCTCACGATCGCTTGCTTCGGAATCGCGCGCAGCCGGAACCCGAGGACGCTAATCTCGACGCCTTGCCGCAGGAAGCGGTACTGAAAGCCGGGCCACGCCATGGCTATCGCGCTCAGTCCGACTACGGCGACGGCTGCCAGGGCGACACGCGCCGGGACCGACGGGACCAAGGCGACCGAGGCTGCCGGGAGAAGTATCGCCAGCAGGATGATCAGGCCCCACATGGGACTGGAATGCGTTTCTAAAGCGATGAAATCGCTTCGCATTGTGCTGGTGTCCATAGCAAATCCCCGTTACTCGTTGGCCACTTCTTCCCATGGTCGTACGTAGGCAATGCCCTTCTCGTAACGCGAAACCACGACTTCAGTTCCTTTGGCGATGGCGTCGCCTTCCTCGCTGCGCGCGCCACACACGCGGCGCGTGCCCGCCTGCGAATAAATCAGCTCGCCCGTTCCGCCTTCGCGGATGGAGATGGAAAGTTTGCCGAGCACACCCACCATTTCATAATCAGCCGGGTCCATGTTCTCCTCATCCGAGATCAGCACCCTGCTCAAAAACAGAAAAATGATTCCTCCGCCCACCAGGCCACTGGCTACCGACACGATCAATCCCAGGCCAACCCACAGCGAGGAAAAACGCGTGAGCAAATATCCGGTGCCACCAAACCACGCCAGAAACGCCGCCAGCGACGGCGGATTGAAGGGCGAAACCCCGCTACGCGCGGCCTGATTCGCCGGCGTCGCCTGCGCCGTTGTTGGGCCATGGGCCGCGTGGCCTCCGCCAGCGTGCACCACTGGCGCGTGCGCGACTGGACCATGGGGCACCGGCAAATGCGAAACGCCGTGCCCGTGGAAGTGCGGCAGATGCAGCCGGCCAAAGCGCGAACCTCCAAACACGAACGAAAAGAAGCTGAAGCAGAAGCCGACTGCGAAGCAAATCAAGTAAAAGTCTGACCATTCGAGCTTTGCCGATGTCATCGGATTCGCCTCCCTTCCGCGTTTTGAGCACGGTGATGATTGCCGCCAACGGCCAACTCGGGCCGCAACGCCTCGAGCAACCGTTCGGCCAGCCCGGGCGTGTCGAGGATCGCGCCCAGCAGCAGCAGGCAACGGCGCGTGTCTTTCTCACGGGCAGCCTTAATCAGCACATCGCTGACCTCGGGATCGCTCGCGAATTTCTCGGAACCTTGCAGCAGCCAGACATCGATCTGGCCTTCGGTGGTGCGCAGATCCGAGGTCAGCTCGGCATGGTAGCCCTCGGGGTCATCCACCAGAAAGCCAGGATGAACCTTGAAGAACTTGGCCAGAAGGGCGCGCGAAGACTGTGTCATGTGCGGGCGGGCTCCGTTTTCGATCTGCGACAGATACGACTGGCTGATCGTGTTGCCCTTGCCGAGTTCGGCGCGAATCGCGCGCACCAACTCGAGCTGCGTCATGGGACGCCCCAGGCCGCGCAGCGAGCCTTCCACTTCCCGGAGGTAACGGATTTTTTCGCCCAGCTTCACGAAGCCCGCCCAAGGTTGTATTTCAAATCGGAATAGGTATATTGCAATTTGCGATTCATGTCAAGAACCGGATTGGACATGTTTTCAGGAGGTTAGGACTTCCGGTTCGGCAGGATGATGAGGCGCAGTACGTTACAGGCCGGCTTCGATGCGCGAGCGCGGATCGAGGTGGTCCCGCAGCGCATCGCCGATAAAGTTGAAGCTCAGCACCGCCAGCATGACCGCGAGCGCGGGAAAGAGGACAAGGTGCGGGGCATCGAATAGATGCGCGCGGCCGTCGTTGAGCATCGTTCCCCAACTGGCCGTCGGCGGAGGAACGCCGAGGCCGAGAAAACTCATGGTGGCTTCGGCCAGGATCGCTCCCGCCATGCCGATCGCAGCCTGCACCACGACCGGCTGAATGATGTTGGGAAGAATGTGGCGCACGATGATGCGCAGGTCACTCGCTCCCAGGGCGCGGGCGGCTTCGACGAATTCGCGCTCACGGGCGGCGAGGACTTGGCCGCGCACCAAGCGTGCATAGCCGACCCATCCGCCGAGCGAGAGCGCGAGCACCAGATTGAAGATGCCGGGGCCGCGGAAGGCGACAAAGGCAATGGCCAGCAGGATTCCAGGGAAGGAAAGGAATGCGTTCATCAGGACGACATTGACGAAACGGTCAATGGCTCCGCCGTAGTAGCCCGCGATGGAGCCGATGATGAGGCCGAGGGCGAGCGAGGCGAGAACGACGCAACTGCCGACCATCATCGAGATGCGTGCGCCATAGATGACGCGGGAGAGAATGTCGCGGCCCAGTTCGTCGGTGCCGAACCAGTGGGACGATGACGGCGGGTCGAGGCGCGCCGGCAAATCGATCGCGGCGGGATCGTGCGGCGCGATCCAGGGCGCGAACAATGCGAAGATCACGAAGATCACGACCAACGCGGCGCCGGTGGCTGCCAGCGGATTGTGGCGGGCATTTCCGGCAACCCAGCGGCGGAACGAAATGGCGGCGGTGGACACAGTTGGCGAACAAAAAAATATCGCGAATCGGTCTTGAGATCGACTACGGATTATGTTCTCATAAAAAGAATTACTGGGATCGCGTGCCCGCTCCGCACGCGCGTCGCAACCTCCACCCTTTAGCCTACATTCTGAGGAGAAAAATCATGAGCAAAGTCTCGTACATTCCCAAGGATTACAACACGATCACACCATACCTCATTATTCGGGGTGCAGCCCAGGCCATCGAGTACTACAAGAAAGTTTTCGGCGCCACTGAACTGTTTCGGATGAACGGCCCGGACGGGAAAGTGGGCCACGCCGAATTGAAGATTGGCAACTCGCACGTCATGCTGGCCGACGAAAATCCTAGCATGGGGCAAGGACATACCAGCGCAGCCACTATCGGCACGAGCCCGGTGAGCCTGTATGTGTACCTTCCCGATGTCGATCACGTGGTCGAGCGCGCGAAAGCCGAGGGCGCGAAAATCCTGAAGCCGGTCGAGGACCAGTTCTATGGAGACCGCTCCGGCTTCATTCAAGATCCGTTCGGACATCTGTGGGGGATTGCCACTCACGTTGAGGATGTGGCGCCCAAGGATCTGGAAGAGCGGATGAAGAAGTTGCAGGCAGCGTAGTCTGGATCACACAGGAGGCGGGGCGATTGCTCCGCCTCTGCGTGTTTTGCTCGGCATGGCTTTCCGCGCCTGTTAGAAGTTCTCACCAGACTTCCAGTTTGATCTTGCGATAGCGATGGATGAGCTCGAAATCGGTCCGATTGGTTGTAATGAGGCGCGCCCCGTTAGAACGAGCCGTGAGGGCGATGAGGACGTCGAAGTGGAGATCGCGAAGTTTGTTTGGCGCGAAGCCTCGCTCGGCACGGATCCGGGCTAGGATCTCGCCCGATTCTAGCCAATTCTTTTCTGTTGGAGACAGAATCGGGTGATTTCTCGCCAGTGAGTCGAGAAAACGGCGTTCCGAGACCCTGGTTACGCCACGCCCCAATTCTGCAAGGACGACCGCCGACGTGCGGACCAAGCCGGTTACGGATTCGATCCTCTGGCGGTGGCGCCCGGTGCGGAGTTCGTCGACCAGAAGGGACGTGTCGAAGATGACGAAGTCACTCATCCAGCCCGGCGAACTTTAGTTTTCCGGAGTTCTTTTTCATCAAGGCCTTGAAGCGCTTGAGGGCAACGATCTCGCGCAGGGCGATGTGAACCGCGTCGGTCCGCGATTTCGCTCCGAGTAACTTCACGGCCTCGTCTGCCAAGTCGGTATCCAGGCGAATGGTTGTCATGGTAACGGCCATTGTGCCCCCACGTATATATACATAGTATATGATTTGTATATACAGTCAAGAACAAGACTAACACTGCAGGCAGCATCGTGCCCACCCTTCGCAACGAACGCGAAGGATGGGGCACCCGGCAATGCTTCTCTCGGGATCACAAATCAAAAGGGATGGGAGGCATCTAGATAACCTGTCATCCCGACCGAGTCGGTTGATCTGCGAAGCGGATCAACCGGCGAGTGGAGGGACCCGCTTTTCTGGCTCATACATGTGCCTTGTGAACCATTCAGCCGCCAAGTCCTCCCATGTGGGATTTCTGCGCTCGATCAACCAAACCTTCTTCACCCTGCTCCAGCGCTTGAGTTGCTTCTCGCGGTCGATGCCTTTGGTGACGTCATCGAATGATTCGTAGTAGACCAGGCGGTGGCAGCGATACTGCTTGGTGAATCCCTCGACCAGGCCGTTCTTGTGCTCAAACACTCGCCGCCTCAGGTCGTTCGTCATTCCGATGTAGATCACACGCGATTTGCTGGCGACGATATAGACGCTGTAGCAGTGGTCGTTCATAGTGGATGCGGAAAACAGGTCCCTCGACTTCGCATTACGATTGGAAGAGCCAATCGCAATGCTACGCTCGGGATGACAGCTGTTAGTGGTGAATTGAATGACGTTAGCAACAATTTGCGCTAGGCCGGACCATTCTGAAACTGCTGGGGGAAGGGATTGAACGGGCACTACTGCCGAATCCTCGGGTTCGCGACCGAATACAGCACGTCCGTCGCGAAGTTCACGGCCACGTACGTCAGGCCGATCGCCAGGATGCAGCCCTGCACCAGGAAATAGTCGCGGCTGGAGATGGCTTGGATGGTCAGGCGGCCGATGCCGGGCCAGGCGAAGATGGTTTCGGTGACGATGGCGCCGGCCAGCAACGCTCCGAACTGCAGGCCCAGCACGGTGATCACGGGGATCATGGCGTTGCGCAGGGCATGGCGGTAGACGACCGTGCGCTCGGGGAGGCCTTTGGCGCGGGCGGTGCGGATATAGTCCTGGCTGAGTTCTTCGAGCATGGAGGTGCGCACCATGCGGGTGAGGATGGCGGCCAGCGCGCTGCCCATGGTGACGGCGGGCAACACCAGATTGGCGAACGTGCCGGCGCCTGAGACCGGCAACCATCCGAGCTTGATGGAGAAGAGCAGGATCAGGATGGGCCCGAGCGCGAAGTTGGGGAACGACAGGCCGAAGAGGCTGACCACGGAGAGCAGGCGGTCGTCCCAACGGTTGCGGCGGCGGGCGGAGCGAACTCCGGCAGGGATGGACAGAATGATGGCGACGAACAGCGACGCCAGTGTGAGGCGCAGCGTGTAGGGATAGCGCTGAACCAGGAGTTGCGTGACGGTCCGGTTGTAGCGGAAGGAGCGTCCGAGGTCGCCGTGGACGACGCCTTTCCAGTAGCGGACGTATTGCTCACCGAGCGGGGCGTCGAGGCCGTAGGCATGGCGCGTGGCCGCGATGTCGGCGGGCGGGGCGCCTTCGCCGAGCATCTGCTGGATGGGGTCTCCGGGGACCAGGTGGATGAGCAGGAAGACCAGGCTCACGACCAGCCAGATGACGGGCAGGGTGTAGAAGACGCGTTGGAGGACAGTTCTCAGTTAGCAGCTCGTCGATGGTCGTTGGTCGTTGGCCCAGCGCCGGGTTCGTCGTAATCAGCGAAACAAGGTACCCCAGCGGCTGAAGCCGGATTCTGAAAGAGCGCTTAATTGGCACGAGTAGAACTCGTGCCCTTCCCGGTTCTTTCGGTCTTCCCCTGCGGTGGGCGAGACGCCCTGGGCTACCGGGCGGGACGCCGGCGCTACTAATCCCCGCCCTGCTTAGCGGTTTCGGCTTCGCCTTCGACCTTGGCGGCCTTTTCTATGCGCACTCTCGCGATGCGGTGACCTTGCAGTTCCTCCACCGTGTAGCGGCGGCCTTCGTATTCGAAGGAGTCGCGCAGGTTCGGGATTTTCTGCAGTCGCGCGAGGATGAATCCAGCCAAGGTTTCAAATCCTGCGTCGCGCGGCAAAGTTAAGCCGTATTCGGCTTCGAGGTCGCGGATGTTGACCGAGCCTTCCAACACCAGCACCGACTCGTCTTCCAGCGCAGGCTCGCTGGGGGAGACGTCGAATTCGTCTTCGATGTTGCCGACCAGTTGCTCGAGGATGTCCTCTACCGTGATAACCCCCGCGGTTGAGCCGAACTCGTCGACCACCACGGCAAGATGGCGGCGGCGCTCTTTGAACTCAGCCAACAGTTCGGCCAGGACCTTCGTCTCGGGGACGACCAGCACGTCGTGCATGATCTGGCCGATCTGCATGCGGGAAATTCTGGTCGCGGAGGTCTGGCCGAGATTGCTGAGGCGAAGGCGCATCCAGCGCATCAGGTCTTTGTAATACAGGACGCCGACAATGTTTTCCGGACCGCGCTGCGGGTCATAGACGGGGATGCGCGAGTGCTGGCCTTCGACCACCCGGGCCAGGGCGTCGTCGAGCATGAGGTCGGAGGGCAGAGAAAAAATGTCGGGGCGGGCAACCATGACTTCCCGAGCGGTGACGTTGTCGAGTTCTATGGCGCTGTGGATCATCTCCTCCTGGAATTCGGGAATCTGGCCGAACTGCCGGCTGGCAGTCACGATGAGTTTGAGTTCATCCGGGGAGTGCACGGCGCCGCCGCGGCGACCCAACTGTGCGCCAAACACGTGCAGGACAAGGCCTCCGGATCGCCGCATAAAAAAAAGGATGGGACGCGTGAGGGTGAGGAAGGCCTCCATGGGGGCTGCAACGGCGAGGGCCACCTGCTCGGAGCGCTGCAGAGCGAGGGTCTTGGGTACGAGTTCGCCGAGGATCACGTGCATGTAGGTAATCAGGCTGAAGGCGATCGCGATGGCAATACCGTGAGCGTAGATGGCCACGTGGGGTAGGCGCTGAACGAATTGCAGGCTGCCGACCAGGCCAGCAACCATCGGCTCGCCGATCCAGCCCAAGGTAAGGCTGACCATGGTGATGCCGAGTTGAACGCCGTTGACGACTTCGTCGAGACGCTGGTGGAGGCGCTGCACGATGCGGGCTCCGATCCGTCCGGCATCGATGAGTTGCTGGATACGGGTGTCGCGGACGCTGACCAGGGAAAACTCGGCAGCCGCGAAGAACGCATTGGCTGCCACCAGGAGAAGGATCAGAAAGACCCGGAGCAGCACGAAGGCGATCATGGAAGGGTAATTCTAACATTCGGAAGGCTGAAGTCAGGGCCGGTGGCGTGTGGGGACAGCCGCCCTCGGCTGTCCGGTCGAGCGCAGCTCGACTGGGGTTGGCAGTCGGCAGCCGGTGGCATTCTGGCCTTCGGCCCGAAGGACAGCCGAGGGCGGCTGTCCCCACATAGCTCTCTCCACAAGGGTGTGCACGATCACAACATTCCAGTCGGTTATCCGCTATCCTTTTCTAGGCACGCGGGTCTAACCGGCAGGCGGCATAGGACTTGGACAACCCGCCCGGCCGTGCTCGGCTCTTAGCTCGTAAATCCTGGTTCGAAAAGCTCGGAACAAACTCAACCTTGACCACGTACAACAGAGTGAGGGCGCCATGGCTCCCAATCTCCACTTGGCAGCACCCCGAGGAGGCGTTGTGAACGGTAACGGCAATGGCAAGAAGAAGCGTCGCAGACTGATGATCTGGGGCGGCGTCGGGCTGGGAATCGTCCTATTAATCGCGGTGGGAGTTTTCGCCGCGACCCGCGGTGGAACCAAGATTGATCCCTCCAAACTGGCCAAAGTGGAGAAAGGCGATCTGGCCAAGAGCGTGGTGGCCACGGGCAAGGTAACGCCGATCACCAAGGTCGAAGTAAAGTCGAAGGCCAGCGGCATCGTGAAGAAGCTGCTGGTGGACTATGGCGACCGCGTCAAAAAGGGGCAGTTGCTGGCGCAGCTCGACAAGATCGAGATCGAGGCGCAGGTAGCGCAGTCGAAGGCGGCGCTCGAAGCGGCGGGGGCGAACCTGAGTAGTTCGAAGGCCGACTATGAGCGGGCCAAAGTAGACGCAGAGGGCCCGGACGTGCCGCCATTGAAGCGCGCCTATGATCGCGCTATCGGGATGGCCAAAGATGGAGTCGTCTCGGCTTCTGCCCTCGACGATGCCGAAAAGAACTACACCATGGCCGTGAACAAGCAAAATGTCGCCAAGGCGCAAGTCACGGTTCTGAAGGCGAAGATCGCTCAGGCGCAGGCTCAGGTGGCGGAGGATCAAGCCAACCTCACGCAATTGGAGGAGCAACTCAGCTACACCGACATTGTCTCTCCCATCGATGGAATCGTGCTCTCGCGCGACGTGGAGATGGGCGACGCGGTCAGTTCGATCCTGGTGCTGGGTTCTTCGGCCACGCTGGTCATGACATTGGGCGACACCAGCGAAGTCTACGTAAAAGGCAAGGTCGATGAGAGCGATATCGGGAAGGTGTACCTGGGGCAGCGGGCGCGCATCAAGGTGGAATCATTCAAGGACAAGACCTTCGACGGCAAGGTAACGAAGATCTCTCCGATGGGCGTGGAGAAAGATAACGTCACCACGTTTGAAGTGCGCGTATCCATTCAGAATCCGGGCGGCGAGTTGAAGGCTGAGATGACCGCTAACGCGGAAATCATCCTGGAAGAACACAAGAACGTGCTGCAGATTCCGGAAGGCGCGATCCTGTACGACAAGGACAAGAAAGCTTCGGTCGAGATTCCCAACCCGAAAGCAAAAGAAGGCAAGGAGAAAGTTGCCGTCAACATCGGCATCTCGAACGGTGCGAAGACGGAAGTGTTGAGCGGCCTGAAGGAAGGCGACCAGGTCGTACTGCAGTAGTCACGCGTCCGGAGTTCCGAGCCCCGAGCCCCGGGTTGCAAGTTTCGGGGACGAGCCGAGTCTACCCATGAGTTACAGAGACCTCGTCGCTGGAAGAAGGGTATGGAACTCGTAAAGGCAGTTTATGACGCGACTGACTCCTTTCCGCAACATGAGATATATGGCTTGGTGAGCCAGCTTCGACGTGCTGCGGTTTCTATTCCAAGTAATATTGCGGAGGGACAGGCTCATTACACAAATCCGGAATTTGTCCGATTCCTACGACACGCACGAGGTTCGCTCGCGGAAATTGAAACTCAAATAATGATCGCGCAAGATCGCGGGTATCTGCCCAAGACAAAAGCGGATGAGTTGGGCCGCCAAACCGATGAACTCGGACGAGTGTTGAGCGGTTTGATCAGCTCGATGAGGAAAGTTGCAGGAAGCAGTTAATGTACGACTCGGACGCTCAAGACTCGGAACTCGCGACACGGGACTCACGACTTCCATGACTCTCTCCGAGATATTGCGCCAGGCGATTGCCACATTCCGAGCCCACAAGATGCGGACGTTCCTCACGATGTTCGGCATCGTGTGGGGGATCTCGTCGGTGATTTTGCTGGTCGGGCTTGGCCGAGGCTTCGTCGTGGACCAGAAAAAACACATGGAGACCCTGGGCAAGGACCTCGTCATCGTGTGGGGTGGACGCACCAGTTCTCAGGTGGGTGGACGTGCGGCTGGGCGCGAAATCCGGCTGAATGTGGACGATGCCATTCTGATCCGCGACGAGTGCTACCTGATCAAGAACGTCAGCCCGGAGTTGCGCCGTACGATTCCAGAAGTCAGCCAGTTTAATTTGGCCAGTCGCGGAGTGGTCGGCATGTGGCCTTCTTATCAGGATTTCCGGTCGTTGAAGATTTCTGAAGGTCGGCTCATTACCGACGACGACGAGCGCGAAGGCCGCCGCGTGCTGGTTCTGGGATCGAAGGCTTACCGGCAACTGTTCCCCGGCCAACCGGCGATTGGTGCGACCCTGCTGGTCAAGAGCGTGCCCTATTCGGTGATCGGTATTCTCCAGGAGAAAAAGCAGAATTCGAATTACAGCGGGCCGGACAACGACTACCTCTTCGCCCCATACTCCGCCGTATCGCGCGACTTCCCTCCCCCGGAAAAACCGGGCGCGGGCATCACGCGCGGCTATCTGGATGACATTGTGTTTGAAGTAGGGGACCCGGAGAACCACGAAGCCGCCGTGCTGCAGGTGCGTCAGACCATCGGCCGCGTACGACATTTCGATGCTCTGGACAAAGACGCCCTCTTTATCTGGGACACGATGGATGGCGCCAAACAATTAGCCAAGATCTTCGGTGTGGTGACGATCTTCTTCGGCTGCGTGGCGATCGTGACGCTGTGCCTGGGCGGAATCGGGGTGATGAATATTATGCTGGTTTCGGTCACCGAGCGTACCCGCGAGATCGGTATGCGCAAGGCGGTGGGGGCGACCAAGGCTGACATCTTGCGGCAGTTCTTCGCCGAGTCGGCAATGCTGACGCTGGTGAGCGGAATTCTCGGGCTCACCGCCGGAATCGGCATTTGCGTTGCGATGGTTGTGGTGCCTCTGCCCGACTTTGTGCCCCATCCGATTGTTTCTCCGATTTCGATTATCGCGTCGATCCTGACGCTCTCACTGATTACGGTGACCGCAGGCATGTATCCGGCCCAGCGTGCCGCCGAAATGACACCTGTGGAGTCATTGCGCTATGAATAACCGTGCTATCAATAATCGACGACCTCTCCGCTCCGCTCCTGTGTCCAGCCGATCGCTGTCTACCGTCGCGCTGGTCGTGCTGTTCGCATCCGCCGCCCTCGCTTCAACGCCTCAGGGCTCATTCGAACGAACGCTCCAGGTGAGCGGGCCGGTGGATCTTGAAGTGCTCACGCGCTCCGGTGATGTCACCGTGCGCAGCGGCTCCTCCGGCTCGGTAGTAATCCGGGGGAAGATCTACGTGAATGACCACTGGAAGATCCTGCCGGGGATTGAGATCGGAAACCGCAAGGATGCGGTCCAAGGCATCGAACAGAATCCGCCCATCCGGCAGGACGGCAACAGCATTCACATAGATTATCTCAACGTGCACGATATCTCGGTGGACTACGAGATCACCGTGCCGGCAGAGACCACCGTCCGCACGCACAGCGGCTCGGGAGATCAAACCATCGAAGGCACGCACGGCAACGTGGACATACAAACCGGATCGGGCGACGTGAAGATGAGCAGTGTTACGGGAGAGATCCGGTTGCAGACGGGATCGGGCGACGTGCGGGTTCGCGAGGTTTCGGGGCCAATCAGGGGCGGCGCGGGCAGCGGAGATATCGAAGTTCAGGAGACTGGGCCCGGCGACATCGATCTGCACACCGGCTCGGGAAACATTAATGTGCGGGGCATCCAGGGCGGATTCCACGCGGAGGCCGGAAGCGGCGACATCACCGCCGAAGGCACGCAGAGCGGTACATGGGAGATTCGCACGGGATCGGGCAATGTGCACGTCGGGCTGCCGGGAAATGCCGCCTTTGACGCCGATATCTCCACCAGTTCGGGCACGATCGAGGTGAATTCGCCGCTCGAGATGACCGTGCAGGGACGTGTGCAGGAAACGCGGAAGCAGATTCGCGGCAAGGTTCGCGGCGGAGGGCCGTTGCTCTCGGTGCGGACCGGCTCGGGCGATATACGGGTTGATTAAGCAACTTCGGTTGCCACGCATTTACACAGATAAACACGGATAGAGCTTGCTGTGATGGTTTATCCGCGAGAATCCGCGAAAATCCGTGGCGGAATCTGGTCTTATGTTTCTGAAAGAGCTCATAACGCAAGGCTGGCAGGCGCTGCTGCGCGATCGCATGCGCTCGGCGCTCACCATGCTGGGCATCGTATGGGGCCTGGCGTCGGTGGTGCTGCTGCTGGCCTACGGGCAAGGCCTGGGCGGCTGCGTCCTGCACGCCTTTCTAAACATGGGCAACAATGTCATCGTCATGTGGCCGGGGCAAACCAGCATGCAGGCCGGCGGACAGCGGGCTGGCAAGAAAGTCACCTACGAACTCGAGGACGTTGAGGCCATCCGCGACGAAGTGCCGCTGGTGCGCGCCGTCAGTGGCGAGATCGACCGCGATTTTGGATTCAAGATCGGCACGCGGGTTGTGTCGATCATGGTGCGCGGCGTCGACATGCCGTATGGCCAGATGCGCAAGCTCGATCTGGACGACGGCCGCTATTTCAGCGAGACCGATTTCGCCGATCATCGCCGCGTCGTGATTCTCGGCTACCAGGCCGCGAAGAAAGTGTTCCAGGGCGCGCCCGGCGTGGGCCAGCACATCGAGATCGGCGGGCTGGACTTTGAAGTCATCGGCACCATGCGCAACAAGATTCAGGATTCGATGTATCAGGGTCCGGACAACGAAAATGCGTTCATCCCCTTCGCCCTGATGCGCGACCTGAAGAATCTTCGCGATCCCGACGAAATCATCATTCAACCCACCGCGCCCGAACTCAACAAGAAAGCGCTGATGGCCGTTCGCGAAGTAATTGCGCGGCGCCATCATTTCGATCCCAAGGACGACAAGGCCACACCGGAGTGGGACACGATCGAAGACCGCAGCATGATCAACGCCTTCTCTTACGGTCTGCAAGCCGTGCTGGGATTGATTGGAGTCTGCACCCTGGCCGTGGGCGGTATCGGCGTGATGAACATCATGCTGGTCTCGGTGACGGAGCGCACGCGCGAAATTGGATTGCGTAAAGCTATTGGAGCGCGGCCGCGGCACATACTGGTCCAGTTCCTGCTGGAAGCGCTGGTGCTCACGTTCGTGGGCGGCCTGATCGGGATGGCGGTGGCCGAGTTGCTGACCTGGGCAATTCCTCCCATGCCGCTGTATGACGAGTTCTATAAGACCACCGACCACGAGGGCGCCATCTTCCTGCACGCCTCGATGAGCGTCATGATCATTTCGTTTGTGATTCTGTCGATGGTGGGAATTGTGTCCGGCTTCTTCCCTGCCCTGAAGGCCTCGCGGCTGAATCCGATTGAGGCGCTAAGGTACGAGTAGGGCAGTCACGACACCTCGAATCCATCAGAATGCGTTGTCATCCTGTCTATAACAACGACGGCGGTGTCAAGGTACACGAATTCGTCGACGCCTTGGGGTTTGAAGTAGCGCCATTTCGCTCTCGTTGGGGTTTTGATTTTTTTCACGATGACCAAGACTCGCGCATTCACGTTGAATCACGGGTGGCAGCCTTGCTGCTCCACCAACCATCTATTCGGTCGCAACTTCGACCATGATTGTTCGTTCAAACTCCCGGACTTTTTCCGGGAGGCAGGCGCCCACTCAAACGCACGGCTTTAAACCACAGCCACAGGATGACTCGGGCTACTCTGCATGCGAGTGGCGGAATACGGCTGCTCGGTTTTCCACATCCAGTACAGACGCACCGCCAGTTTGCGCGCTACCATCACCTTGGCCACAGAAGAATGTTTTCTGTGTTTCAGCCTTTGGTAGGCGCGCTTTAACTCTGGTACCAGACGGGCCGCGCTCTGGCCCGCCTCCACCAACAGACTGCGTAACATCGGATTGCCTTGTTTGCTGATCGATCCCAAGCGCTGCCGGCCGCCGCTGGAATGCTCGGCGGGATTCAGTCCCAGGTAACTGACCACTTGGCGGCTGCGGGCGAAGCGCCCGATCTCTCCCAGGGTGAGCGAATACGCCAGAGCGGTAATGGGTCCTACCCCGGGATGAGTCTGCAGCAAGCGGGCCACAGCGTCTTTCTGGGCCGCCTCCCGCACCGCCTGATCCAACTTCTCGATCCGGGGATCAAGATCGTCCAGCAAGGCCAGTAACTCTTCTCGCCGTTGCGCAGTCCAGCCGGTGAGCGCTAGGGCTTCCAGCTTTTCTCTTCCCGTCTGCGTCCACAGCTTGCGCTTCTGTTGCACTCCCTGGTTTAGCGCCAGATGCTGCAACTGGTTCTTCACCTGCCGCCTCATCCCCACCAGCTTGTGGCGATGCAACAGCAACTGCCGCAGGTCCCGCTGTTCCAGACTCGGCACCCAGATCCGCGGGAACCGCTTCTCCAGCAGCAACTGCAACAGCAGTTCAGCATCTCTTCGATCCGTCTTCTGCTTGCGTACCTCCAGGGCCCGGATCTTGCCCGCATCTCCCAGCCACAACTCATGTCCCAGCCTGGCCAGTAGACGCTCGAACCAAAACGTGTTTCCGCAAGCTTCCATCCCCACCAGCACCGGCCCTTGCAACTGGCTGTAGAACGCCACCGCTTCGGCCGCTGCCAGCCGCTTTTCGGTCTGCTCCCCGGTCTCAGTATCGACCATAGCAATCTGTTGGAAACTCGGATGAAAATCACAGCCTATAATCTTCATTGGCGGCTCCTTTCGCTCCGAGTCTTGGTTCTTCGCAAAAACTCAAGTTTACTCGGTGCCCGCGAGGAGCCGTCCTTGTTATCCAATCAAGCGCGCACCTTTGCGCGAAGGATCTATGCACTCCCAGCCGGTTGCCTAAGTCCTTCGCGGCAAAGAACGCCGCTCAGATGTAATGAAAACAAAAAGTCGTGCCTCCAAGGGTAGAGTACGTGCTCGAAGCACAAGCCCTGAAGGAGGCACGAGATGATCCACGTTGGAGTAGATCTTCACCAGAGATTCTGTTACATGACGGCGCTGGAAGCAAGAGGCAAGATTTTACAGGCGGGGCCGGTGAGGAATGAGAAGCTGGCGCTGCGGCGGTATTTTCGGCAGTTTCGGGGAGATGAGGTGCAGGTGGCGGTGGAAGCCTGCGGGTTTTGGCCGGGGTTTCGCGAGGTTGTGGAGCCGGAGGTGAAGCGGTTGGTGCTGGTGCATCCACAGCGGGTGAAGGCGATTGCTTCGGCCAAGCTGAAGAACGACCGTGTGGATTCGGAGACGTTGGCGCAATTGCTGCGTTGCGATCTGCTGCCGGAATCGTGGAAGGCGGATCGGGAGACGCAAGCGCGGCGGCAGCAGGTACGGTTGCGGGCCACGCTGGTGCGGCATGGGACGCGGCTGAAAAACCAGGTGCATGCGGTGCTGCATCAGCAGGGGCTGCATTCGCCGGTGACGGATTTATTTGGCAAACGGGGACGGCGGTGGCTGGCGGAAGTGAAGCTGCCGGCGCAGGCGCGAGAGTCGGTGAGCGTGTGCCTGCGACTGCTGGACGGCTATCGCGGAGAAATTCAAAAACAAAATCTGCAATTAAGTGAAAAAGCAAAACAAGACGAGCGGGCGCAGTGGCTGATGACGATACCGGGGATCGGCGAGTGTTCGGCGATGATGCTGCTGGCCGAGATCGGAGAGATCAGCCGCTTTGCGGACAAGGAAGCGTTGTGCAGTTACGCCGGGCTGGTGCCGCGGGTGCGGGAGTCGGCAGGCAAGGTGGCGCGCTGCGGCATTACGCGGCAGGGCTCGCCCTGGATGCGCTGGATCATGGTGGAAGCGGCGCAGGTGGCGACGCGTTGTTCTCCGGCGGCCAAGCGTTACTATGAACGGTTGCTGCGCAAGAAGCACAAACACGTGGCGCGGGTGGCGCTGGCGCGCAAGTTACTGATTGCGGTCTATGCCCTGCTGCACGATGGTGTGCTGTTTGACGAAGAAAAGTTTGCGGCGGTGTAAGGGGAATCCGTCAGCTCGAAGTCATCCTTGCTCTTCGAGAGCGACGCTCAGATGGAGCGGCGGAGTCCGGACATACCTTATGTGCCTCGAGCACGAATAGAAGCCTGTCCGCATCGCCGCAAAAATACCTGTGGACGGCTACGCCTGTTTTCATAGAAGGATGACAGCGCTGTTGTTGACTCAGAATGCGAGTATCATCTCCTCGTGCGACGCCGGATACGACAGTGGCCTTTGAGCAAGGTATTACTGGTGTTGATAGGGCTTCCGCTCATCCTCGCCTTCGTCTTCTTCGTTGTTGTCCGGCTTGGTTTGTTGCGCCCATAAGTACTCGTAAAAGTAAGCAGGCTTTCAGCTCGGTGAACCAAGGCATAGCTCCCTCCGTGACGTTCCACTTTTCTTCCCAGCGTTTAGGCTGAAAGGTGCAACTCCGATTTCTGCAACGCCTCCTCGCCATCTTCATGAGCGCCCTGCTCTCGGGAGCACTCGTCCACTCCACGAGTGCCCAAGAGGAGCAACCCGCGAGCGTCCGCAAGATCATGACGAGAACTCTTCCCGTCTGCCCCGACCTGGCCCGCAGAATGAACTTGGAAGGTACGGTCAAACTGCTGGTAACTGTCGAGCCCGACGGCACTGTGAAATCCGCCGAGGTGGTAGGTGGCCATCCGCTGCTGGTGAACGCCGCCGAAAATGCGGTCCACAAGTGGAAGTGGGTCCCAGAAAATGCGGAATCGAAAGAACTCGTCGAGATCAAATTTCAGAGAAAGTAGATCTTTTCCCGGCGCGGGTTCCCGGGCAGATCACAGCCGTAGCAGGTTTCGAAAAAACTCCGGCTCGTACCGGTTTTGGGAAGGGCACGACTTCCAGTCGTGCCGTTAAGTCGCTGAAATGCGTGCGCGCTTTAGCGACTGAGGGTCGCCCTTTGCCCTTTGCCAGAGTTTTTCCGCAACCTGCTATGGGGATTTCTAACGAGGATCATCGGCGAAAGCGTCCACAGCTGAGTAGCTTCGGGCTCAGCCAATACCTCCGTGCCTTGACGCATAGCTTCTTGCGAAGCGAGTAGCCGCGGTCGCGCTCTAATCGTTCTGGGGCTTGCGGATCACGAGTTCTGTCGTCTTGTGATCACGTTCTGAGAGGGTAATCGTTTTCGGGTCCGACTCGAGCGGATCGCTTCCTGGTGATGCGGGTGACTTCGCCACGACACGATACTTGCCGGGAGCAAGACTCGTTACCGTGAAGTGGCCGCTCTGATCTGTACTGGTGCTACGCGAACGGAACCGGACGTAGGGCGTATCAGGATCGGGCTTTATGCGAACCCGCGTCCCTATGACCGGATTATCGCCGTCGGTTACGGAGCCGTCGAGTTGTGCGCTCGCCGCGCTGATCACTACCGCAAGGCTCCCGCCCGCGGCGCCATTTTCCACCTGCAGTCCTTTTTCAAGAATGTCATCCGCTCCGAGCCGCACCGACTTGAGATACCAGTTCTGTTCAAGCCCCCAGACACGGATCGCGTAATCACCCTCCCGCACGGAAGTGATTTCGAAGGTTCCATCATCCTTGACACGGCCGTTGCCGCTCGGCTGCTCGTCGGAATCGACTCCGATAAGGACGATGCCAATCCGATTTAATGCCGGCGAACCCGCCCCGGCCACCATAACTCGACCTTGGAAGCTCGCGCCCCCGCCAAGGGAAACTGTAAGGGAGTCGATATTCTCGCTGCCAACTTCGATCTTTTGCCGAGCCGATTGTTCATAAATTCCGCTTCCTCCCGCACTCTGGTACGCGACGATCACGTAACTACCGGGCGGTACACCCTTCAATTTGAAGTTTCCCTTCTCATCCATTGTGGCATTGCGGTCGCTCCCGTAGCTATTTGGTCCAGGTTCCTCGAGTCCCACGAAAGTATCCTTGACCGGGCCGTTCGGCCCTACGATCCGACCGGCAATGTCCACGGTTTTAACTCGCTGCATAAGGACGTTAGCCTGAACCTCGTCGCCCGCTTTCACGGCAATCGCCTGCGCCTGGCTGACCTGGGTTGCGCCTAGGTAATACACCGGGGCGTATTCGCTGCCTAAGTATTCCCGCACCCAGAAGTCCTGACTGACCGAGCTGTCACCAGGATCGGGCCGAAATGAATCCACAACCCTTATGTAGTATTCGCCGGGCTTGAGTCCAAAGATGCGGTACAGGCCGCGATCGTCAGTGTGAGCCGATGCCGCGGAAAGCAACTCTTGCTTGCGAGAGGGGGACGGGCTTTCGTCGTCATCAAACTCGTCCTCGGTCGGCTTACGCAGGGCTACGACGTGCACGCGGACCATTGCTTCACCGTCGTCGTTCGTGACGCGGCCGGTAATCACAGCGGCCGCCCTCATGCCGAACAGAACGTCACTCATCTTTTGTCCGGGCTTGAGACTTAACACAATTTCACTCTGGGCTCCGGGAGATAGGTAGGGCTGGTCCACAAAACCCTGGCGGGTGGCAAAGAAATGGTACCGGCCCGGCGGAACGTCCTTGAGCAAGAATCGACCCTCGCCGTCGGAAGTAGCTGCGTTGAGGTGATTGTCCTGTCGCGAATCCTCCGGTTCAAGGGCAACCCGTGCTGATTTTAATGGCGAACCATCAGCGGCCGTTACCACACGACCCGAGACGACACACGAAGAATCGGGAGGCTCGTCTTTGGATGACAGCGGAGCCGAGGTTTGTGCGAGCAGGCCCGCCGCCAAGGCTGCGATCACACTTGCGGGTAGAAAGCGCCGCATGGGTACCTCTTCATCCTCGGGAGAGGACTCGTACAATGGGACAAGAAGAATAATACGACAACCCGGGCGGCGGAAATCCGCAACTCGGAATCAAGCGCGTTGATGCAAGCTCGGTCACGCTTGACCACGAAGTCGGTGTGCGCCTTTTATCTATTACCTCCGTGCCTTGACGCGCGGCTTCGCGGCGAATTAACTTCGCTGTACGTAGTTTTGTCTGCGGAATTTTATCTTCCAGTGAGGAAACGTTGGCTTACCGTCCGATTATTACTCTCACCACGGATTTTGGACTCAACGATCATTTTGTCGGGGCGATGAAGGGGGTCATTCTCGACATCGTGCCCGAGGCCGCGATCGTCGACATTTCGCACGCCGTGCAGGCGTTTGACGTGCTCGATGGCGCGCTCGCCATTTCCCAGGCCTATGCCTACTATCCTACCGGCACAGTGCACGTGGTGGTGGTGGACCCAGGCGTGGGATCAACGCGGCGGCCGATCGTAGCCTCAAGCGACGGCTATCATTTTGTCGCGCCCGACAACGGCGTGCTGTCGATGGTATATGCGCGCGAGGACCGCATCCGGGTGCGGCACGTCACTTCCGACCATTACTTCCGGCAGCCGGTGAGTAATACCTTTCATGGACGCGACGTGTTTGCTCCCGTCGCGGCTTACCTGGCCAAGCAGGTGGATTCGGACAAGTTCGGTGACGAAATTGAAGACTACGTGCGCTTCGCCGCGCCCAAGCCCAAAGCCGCGGGCGAGAACCGCATGCGCGCCGTCGTCCTGAAGGTCGACAAGTTCGGCAACCTGATCACCAATGTGACAGCCGCCGATGTTCCTACGTTGTTCTCGGCGAAGCCCGGCGCATTCAAGATTGTGGTGGGAAGCCGCGAGATCACCGCCATTCATTCCTCCTACGCCGAGGGCGCGCCGGGAGAAGTTTTCGGCATTCTCGGGAGTATGGGCTACCTGGAAATCGTGGCCAACCGCGCGGCGGCGGCGCAGATCACCGCCGCCAACAAGGGCAGTGAAGTCACCATCATTCTGGGTGAAGCGGCGGCCGCCGGTAAGAGCGCATAGCTCCGCCTCGCTACGAACTTTTCGGTTTGGGATGGACATGGCGCTCCATCTCGCCCGTCCACTGAAGAAAGCGCCACAACTCGCGCCGCTCCCGCCACATAAATTCCCAGAATTCCAGAAAGCCGATCTGCTTCATCTTGACGCCCGTATAGGTTTCGATCCGCCACAGCAGATACGGGCTTCGCCACGGGGCCAGGCGATGGCCTTTGGTGGCGTTCCACAGAAAACGCAGCTTGGAGCGCATGCAGCCATCATATCCATAAGGTCAAGGGCAGCGGGTGAATTTGACAGTGGAAGCACAAGACCATGAACCACGAAGGTCAGGAAGTATCACCAAGGGCCTCAATTATTATTTTCCTTCGTGCGACTTCGTGTCCTTTGTGGTAAAGGTGTCCGATAAAGGCGCCACCGAGGCTGGGTTGGCACGTGTTAGAATCCAGTCTCCGCTTGGAATTTCCACGAATGCCTGACGCAAATGCCCGCCAGAAGGCCGAAGACCACTACTATGCCGCGCTCGATCTGATGGGAGACGGTCATCTGGAGAAGGCCGTCGCCGCCTATCAGGAATCTCTCGCCGCCGACCCGATGTTCACCGAGGCGATGCACGGGCTGGCGCGCGCCTTGCAGGACCTCGAGCGCTACGATGAGGCCATTGGGGTGGCGCAACGGATTGCGGAAATCGATCCCGACGATGTGCTCGCCCACACCAGCCTTTCGGTGCTGTATCAGAAGAAAGGGATGATTGCCGAAGCTGAGGCTGAAGGCGCCAAGGCGCGGGTGCTGGGATGGAAGCAGCAGTTGAAGAAAGGCTAGCTATCAGCTGTCAGCTGTCAGCCATCAGCTTTGTCAATCGTGCATCCTTGCCCGCCGACCTGGATATGACCCTGATCTCAAAGCGAGAGGTTTAGCTGAAAGCTGACGGCTGATAGCTAATAGCTAAAGTCCATACTTCTTCATCAAGTGCCGGAATGAGCGGTAGGAGATGCCGAGGACGTCGGCGGCCTTGGTCTGCACGCCTCCGCTTTGATTGAGCGCATTCTGCAGGAGAGAGCGCTCGATGCCGGCAACGTAACTCTCCATCCCCATGCCTTCGGGAAGAGTTACGTCGCTGCCGATTTCTGGCAGAGCACCGGCGCCCGCTGATGCCGCTGCGGCCCGCGCTTTCGGGCGCTCGGCCGGGAGTTCGACGTGCAATTCCTCAGTGGTTTCGAGAGCGACGGCGCGCTCGACCGTGTTCTCGAGTTGGCGGACGTTGCCCGGCCACTCGTAGTCGCAGAGGGCGGAGAGCGATCCGACATGGACGCGCAAGATACTGCGGCCGGCCGCGGTCGCATATTTTTTGAGGAAGTGATTCACCAGGATCGGGATGTCCTCGCGGCGTTCCCGCAGCGGCGGGACCCGGATCGGAATCACGCTTAGCCGGTAGTAAAGATCTTCGCGAAACAAATTCTCGGCGACGGCCTCGTCGAGTTCGCGGTTGGTGGCGGCTATGACGCGCACGTCGATGGAAATTTCGCTGGTGCTGCCGACCGGACGCACCGTGCGTTCCTGCAGCACCCGAAGAAGCTTGACTTGCATAGCCAAGGTCATTTCGCTGATTTCATCGAGAAAGATCGTGCCTTCGTTGGCCACTTCAAAGAGACCACGCTTGTTCTGGTTCGCTCCCGTGAACGCCCCTTTGAGATAGCCAAACAGTTCGCTCTCGAGAAGAGTTTCGGGGAACGCACCGCAATTCACAGAGACGAACGCCTCCGTGGCACGCGGCGAACATACATGGACGGCGCGGGCTACAAGCTCTTTGCCGGTTCCGCTTTCCCCGTGAATGAGAACCGTGCTGGCGGTAGAAGCCACCGTCCGCACCGTTTGTTTGAGCTTCTCCATCGCAGCGCTGGAGCCGATGATGTTGTCGAGCGAGTTGCGAGTCGCGGCATCGCGGCGCAGGGCAAAGTTCTGCCGGCTGAGGACCAGCTTTTCCAGCGAGCGGTTCAGCGCCAGCCTGATTTCGTCGACCAGTCCGGGACTTTTGCGGATGTAGTCGGAGGCGCCTCCTGCTTTCACGGCTTCAACCGCCGCCTCGTAGTCGTCGACGGCGGTAATCAGGATGACGGCGGAGTCGGGCGAAACTTTATGCGCGTGCCGCAGAACCTCGATGCCGTCGACGTTCGGCATCTTGATGTCGGTGATGATGACGTCGTAGAGCGCGCCGTCGATCTTGTTCTTCGCCGCCTGCCCGTTTTGAACTGTTTCTACGCGGTGCCCTTCGCGGCGCAGGGAGATGTCGAGCATTTCGCAGATGGAACGCTCGTCGTCGCAGACCAGGATGTTAGCCATGCAACTTGCCTCCGGCGGCGACCGCCAGCGGCAGCGCCGGAACGGGCACTTCTGTCCTGGCAACTGCGGCGGCTGTGCCCTCGCTAGAGACAGCCCGCTCGGCATCGAGGCGGCGCAGTCTCAGAACAAAGGTCGTTCCCTGCCCCGGCTTGGATCGTGCCCACACCTTGCCCTCGTGCCCTTGCACGATCTGGTAAACGATTGCCAGTCCGAGTCCGGTACCACCTTCGAAGTTGGACTGGAAGGGCTCGAAGATTTTTTCGATCTGCTGTTGCGACATTCCCGTCCCGGTATCGGCGATACTGACTTGCCAGTCGTCGCCCAAGGCCTCTACCGCGACTGTAAGTGTGCCGCCGCTCTTCATGGCACGGATCGCATTCTCACAGAGATTCCAGAAGACCTGCTTGATCCGGTCGCCGTCGGCGAAGACGTAAGCCTGGTTCACGGCAAACCGGCGCGCGATCGAGATTCCGGTCTCCTCCGCGGTCATGCGGTGATCCATGAGAGTCAGAGTGTCTTCCAGCAGTTGGATCAGGTTGGCCTTGGCGAAGTGATATTGCTTGGTGCGGGAGTAAGCCAGGAAGTCGGTAATGATGCCGTTCAGCCTCTGCGACTCCCGGGTCACGATGTCGAGCAGGCGGCGGTGCTCCTCGTTCATCTCGGTCACGCCGGACAACATGCTAACCGAGCCCGCAATGGAAGTAAGCGGGTTGCGGATTTCATGGGCGATGGCCGCGGCCAGGCGCCCCACGGCGGCGAGACGGTCCTGCATGCGGACTTCGCGCTCCAGGCGACGGATTTCCGTTAGATCGTCGAAGGCGTAAACGAATCCAAGCTCAGCCGTTTCCGGCACCGTCAAGGCCGCGACCCGCACCCGAAAAGTCTTGCGGAACTTCGACGGTGAATCGAACCGCACCTCGGCATGTGGACTGCGCGACACGACGGCGGGCAGTGCATCGAGGAACAGCTGATCGACGGGAGTGCCGACCAGTTCCGCCTCGGTGCGCTCCAGCAACCGCTGCGCGGCGGCGTTCACCAGCGTGATGCGGCCGTCGAGGCCGGTGGTGATCAAGCCGCTGCTGATGGAGTGAATAATATTTTCGTGCAGGGCCTGGAGATTTTCCAAAGCGCCGCTGGCATCCTTAAGCTGCACTCCGACTTGCCGCAGTTTGCCAGTAAGCAGGCCGGCGAGGTAGGCAACCGCCAGAAAAGCGAAGAGATTTACGAAGATGATTGCCTGCAGCGCCTTCAGGCCCGGATGAGTCGTGCTGTAGGACGGAATCACGCCGTAATAGTTCAGTTCCAGCACGATTCCGTAAAGGATGAAGGCGAGGGCCGCCACCAAATGCGCCCACATGCGCGCCAGTAGGACGCTGGCGACGATGATGACGAGGGGATAGAGAAAGTTAAGCGAACTGTCCCAGCCCCCGGTTTCGTGAATGACGAGACTGACCAGAACCAGGTCGGTCAGAACCTGTAGCGATGCCTGCAGGCGATGCTCCTGCCAGAACGACAACAGCAGCACGTAGAACAACGACAGGCTGAACCAGAACAACATCGTGCTCAGGAACAAGCGCAGCGGCAACGGCGTGGGGCTGAACTGGAACACCGCCAGTTCCATGGCCAGCAGAAGGGTCAGGATGAAGATCCGGACCTTGACCAGCCAAACCAGCCAATTGCGCTCGTCAAATGTCGATTGCATGCGTCCAAGGTTTCAAATTTGCAAAGTTTCAAGGTTTCAAGGTGGAAGGACGCCGCGGTTTCGGAAGTCTTCGAGGTCCGACTTTGAAACCGTGCAACCTTCAAAACCTTGAAACCTTGCCTTTTTCTAGCCGGCCAGTTTTGCGATCATGGCAAACAGCGGCATATACAGCGAAATTACGATGCCGCCGATCGTGACGCCTAGCATGCCGATAATCAGCGGTTCCAGCATGGCCAGCATGTCTCGGGTGGCTGCATCGACTTCTTCTTCGTAGAAATCGGCGATTTTTTGCAGCATCGAATCCATGGCGCCGGTGGCTTCGCCCACGCCGATCATCTGTGTCACCATGTTGGGAAACACGCCGCACTCGCGCAGCGGGTCGACGATGGTGCGGCCCTCTTCGATCGCCTTGCGCACCTTCATCAGTGCTTCCTCCAGAACGGCGTTGCCTGAGGTCTTGGCGGTAATGGCCAAGCCTTCGAGAATGGGCACGCCGGAAGTGATCAGCGTACCCAGCGTGCGGGTGAAGCGGCCCACCGCGATTTTGCGCAGCAAGGTGCCGAGCACGGGCAGGTACAGCAGGCCCTTGTCGAAGTAGTACTTGCCGCGAGGATGCTTGCGAATCTGCTTGAATCCGAAAAATATACCCACCCCGCCCACCAGGAAGATCCACCAGAAGGTTTGCACGAAACCGCTGAGCCCCATGACGATCCGGGTGGGGAGCGGCAGGTTGACGCCCAGTCCGGCAAACAGGTTGGCGAAGATCGGCACGACCCACTTGAGCAGCGCGCCCACGATCAGCACCGCGATGCTGACCACGGCAACCGGATAAATCAAAGCCGATTTCACGGCAGCCTTGAGGCGCACGGCCTTTTCAACGTAGGTCGCCAGGCGCTGCAGAATAATGTCGAGGATACCGCCGGTTTCACCGGCCTCAATCATGTTGGTAGTGAGGTCGTCGAAGATGTTGGGATATTGGCGCATGGCGTTGGCCAGGGTCGCGCCACCCTCGACCGTGGTGCGCACGCCGGTCAGAGTTTTCTGAAAAGCCTGGTTTTCCTGGTTGGACGCCAGGATTTCCAGACACTGCACCAGCGGAAGGCCGGCGTCAATCATGACCGAGAACTGGCGGAAGAAGACCGCGATGTCCTTGACCGCGACCTTCCCCGAGCCAAACGTGGGCAGAGAAAATTCCTTGCCCTTTTCGCGAATGGCGCCAGGTGTGATGCGCTCGCGCCGCAACGCCTGCGCCAACGACTGCTTGTTGGCAGCCATTCGCTCGCCGGAAACCTTCTGTCCGCTGGCGTCCTTGCCGGAATAGGTAAAAACTGGCATGGTGTTAACCTCTCCTCACTGACGTGTTCCTGTTAACTAAAAGCTGTAATCGTTGCATCCGTTCTTAAATCGTTTTCCTGTTCGATCGCGTTAGCGCTTCGACGGAGCCGCTCCGCGAGCCAGCGTGGCGCCCGCCGCGGTCGGCCGGCTGAGCAAGCTGGCCCCCCGGTTGATCATTTCCTGCAACTCGTCTGTATTGCTGGAACGCGCCATCGCAACTTCCAGGGAGATTTGCTTCTGGAAATAGCAGGTGGCGAGCGCCTGGTTAAAGGTCTGCATACCAAACTTTTCCTGTCCGGACTGCATGGCGGAATAAATCTGGTGAATCTTGTCTTCGCGGATCAGGTTGCGCACCGCGGCGTTGGGTATCAGGATCTCCATCACCATGGCGCGGCCCTTGCCGTCGATGCGCGGCAGCAGCGATTGACACATAATGCCTTCCAGCACCAGCGACAGCTGGGCGCGAATCTGCGGCTGCTGGTGCGCGGGGAAGACGTCGATGATACGGTTGATGGTCGAGGTCGCCGAGTTGGTGTGCAGCGTGCCGAACGTCAAGTGTCCAGTTTCGGCGATGCGCAGCGCGGACTCGATCGTTTCCAAGTCGCGCATTTCGCCGATCAGCACCACGTCCGGGTCTTCACGAAGTGCGGCGCGTAATGCGTCGGTGAAGCTCTTCGTGTCGGCGTGAAGTTCGCGCTGGTTGACCACGCAGTTTTTGTTCATGTGCACGAACTCGATCGGATCCTCAATGGTGAGGATGTGGTCGTGGCGCTCGCTGTTGATCTTGTCGATCATGGAAGCGAGCGTGGTCGACTTGCCAGAGCCGGTCGGTCCGGTGACCAGAACCAGGCCGCGGGGCTTGTCGCAAAGCTTGCTGACCACCGGGGCGAGCCCGAGCTGGTTGAACGATTTGATTTCGAACGGAATCAGACGAAAGACGGCGGCCGTGGCACCGCGCTGGTTGAAGACGTTGGCGCGGAAGCGGGCCAGGCCTTTCAAACCGAACGAGAAGTCAAGCTCCAGGCTTTCTTCAAAGCGGTGCTTCTGGGAATCAGTCATGACGCTGTAGGCCAGTTGCTTGGTCTCGGCCGGGGTCATCTGCGGCAGATCGAGCGGCACCAGGTGGCCGTGCACACGAATCTGGGGCGGCGAGTTGGTGGTAATGTGCAGGTCGCTGCCATTCATCTCCAGCATTCGTTTGAGCAAATCGCTTAACGACAAACCCATAACAAAGCCCCCTTAGTCCCTGTGTCCTGAGTCCTGAATCCCGAGCCGTTGGTCGTTGGCCTTCCTAACGACTCAGGACTCGGGGCTCGGGACTGCTAGTGAATCGTTTCGCGGGCGACTTCCTCGAGCGTGGTCATTCCCGCCGCTACCTTGATTAAGCCACTGCGGCGCAGCGTGATCATGCCGCACTCGATCGCCTTCTTCTTCAACTCGACCGCCGAGGCACCGACCAGCACCAGCTCCCGGATCTCGTCGTCGACTTCCATGACTTCATACAGGCCGCAGCGGCCCTTGTATCCGGTGTTGTTGCAGACGCCGCATCCTTTGCCCTTCTGAATCTTGACCGTCTTGGCTTCTTCCGGCGTGAACCCTTCTTCGATCAGCGTCTGCACCGGCACTTCCACGGTTTCGGTACACTCCTTGCAGACGCGCCGGACCAGGCGCTGCGCGCAGATGAGGTGGACCGAGGTCGCCACCAGGAACGGTTCAATACCCATGTTCATGAGTCGAGTGATCGTCTCCGGCGCACCGTTAGTGTGCAGCGTGGAGAGAACCAGGTGGCCGGTCAGCGCTGCCTTGATGGCGATTTCCGCCGTTTCAAAGTCTCGGATCTCGCCGACCAGAATAATGTTGGGGTCTTGCCGCAGGAACGATCGCAGAGCAGCGGCAAAGTTCAGGCCGATCTGCTCCTTCATCTGCACCTGGTTGACGCCGCCCAGTTGGAATTCGACCGGATCCTCGGCCGTCATGATGTTGGTGTCCGGCTGGTTCAGGCGGGAAATCGACGAGTAAAGCGTGTTGGTTTTGCCCGATCCCGTGGGCCCTGTAACCAGCACCATGCCATAGGGCTTCAGAATGGCTTTTTCGAATTTCACCAGCGACTCGGGCTCGAAGCCGAGCTTGGTCATGTCGAGTCGCAGATTCTCCTTGTCGAGCAACCGGAGGACGATCTTCTCCCCCCACAGCGTGGGCAGGGTGCTGACGCGGAAGTCGAGCTGCTTCTTGCGTCCCCCGACATTCATCTTCAGCATGATGCGGCCGTCCTGGGGCAGACGCTTTTCGCTGATATCGAGCTTGGCCATGATCTTCAGGCGCGAGGTGATCGCGTCCTTTAACTTCATCGGCGGAGACATGATCGACTGCAGCACGCCGTCAATACGGAACCGGACCCGGAATTCTTTTTCGTAAGGCTCGATGTGAATGTCGCTGGCGCCCCGCTTGACCGCATCGCCCAGCACCACGTTCACCAGCTTAACCACCGGAGCTTCGTCGGCGGCCTTCTCCAGCTCCGACAGCTCCATCTGCTGCTCTTCGGTCTGCAGTTCAACGTCGTTCTCATTCAGCTCCGACATCGACTGCATTACGGCCTCAAGATCTTCTTCCTTGGTCGCACCGTAAGCCTTGTCGATTCCCGCCAGAATGGAGCTTTCCGAGGCCACCACCGGCTCAATGTTGAAGCCGGTCATGAACTTGATATCGTCCATGGCGAAAACATTGGTTGGATCGACCATCGCGATGGTGAGCGACGCACCCACGCGGCTCAGCGGAAGGATCTGGTACCGCTTGGCGGTTTCGAACGGAATCAGCTTGACCACCGCGGCATCAATTTCGAAATACGAAAGATTGATGGCGGGAACGCCATATTGACGGGAGAGAAAATTAGTGACGTCTTCGTCGGTGAGAAAGTTGAGCTTCACCAGGGCGGACCCCAGGCGGCAGCTCTGTTCTTTCTGCAGCTTAGTCGCTTGTTCCAACTGCTCTGGGGTAATAATCTTCTCTTTGACGAGAAGGTCACCCAGCCGTTGAGACATACGTCGATCTCCTATCCACGCGGGTGGAACGACGCCTGGCAATTGTGCAGGCATGGCGCGCAGGGCTGCCCATCATGTGGGGAGAGAATGCAGCTCATTCGCGTTGACATAAATTGTCAACGCAAGCCGATTACCGTACCACTTACTTTGGTACTTGGACTTCGCGAGCATCTCCAACAAAACCGCGACCTTGGCTCGAACCCCGCGCCAAATGAGTGTTTTTCGATTATGAGAGGTCGCTCATACGTTCCAGGTACATGCACTTCGGTAAGCCGCGACCGCCTACTCGGCGATGGATGAACAGCCAACGTCCGTCCCGGTTTACACTCAGCACTCAGGAATATGAACTCGTCGCGAACCAGCACAGAGAACCAGCTTCGCGGATACTATCGAGCGCTCTATGAGGCTTGGGGGCGGCAGCATTGGTGGCCGGCCGAGACGCCCTTTGAGGTCATCGTCGGGGCCTACCTGACGCAGAACACTGCGTGGACCAACGTCGAACGAGCTTTGACGAACTTGCGAGCGGCGGAGGCTTTGAATGTTGCGGGAATTCGGAAGATGAGTTTGGCAAAACTCGAGCGCCTGATTCGTCCTTCGGGTTACTTCCGCCAGAAGGCAAAGCGGCTCAAGACATTCGTCGCTTTCCTCGATCGCCAGTACGACGGATCGTTGCAAAAGCTCTTTTCACAACCGACGGGTAGGTTGCGGGAGGAGTTGTTGGACCTGAACGGCGTTGGACCGGAAACGGCCGATTCCATTCTTCTCTATGCCGGAAATCATCCTGTGTTCGTGGTCGACGCCTACACTCGCCGCATTCTGGAGCGGCACAAGATCCTGCCGGAGAAGACCGACTACGACGAAATTCGAGAATTGTTCGAGCGTGCCTTATCCGCAATTGTGGACGAGCAGCAGAAACGGCCTGCGGACTTGGCGCCGCCCCTCGAATCTGGCTTTCGCGGAGCCGCTCACCCGCCGTCCGCCATGAGCACTTCCGAGCGCACCGCCCAGGCGCAGGTCTATAACGAGATGCACGGCCTGATCGTCGGTGTAGGAAAGAACTTCTGTGGAAAATCACAGCCCAAATGTGACGGATGTCCTTTACAGCCCTTCCTGCCCGCGCGTTAACTAAATGGCAGGAATGCTGAGAAGCGTGACCATCTGATCTCTATGCCAAGCCCTTACCATCTTCGATTCTTAGTATTGTTGCTGATCGCAACCGCACCAACACCGTCTACTACTTTGCGGCAAGCGGCTGACCAGGCCGGCATTTTGGTCGGCGCCGCGGTTCGTCCCTATTTATTTCCAGAGGCCGCATACTCAGCCACCCTTGCTCACGAGTTCAACCTGGTCCAACCCGAGAATGCAATGAAGTGGCCGGACCTGCGGCCAACAGCGAATGGGTTCGATTTCCGCGATTCAGATGCGGTCGTCCGCTTTGCGCAGGTACATGGCATGAAAGTCCGCGGGCACTGCCTGGTCTGGGATCACTACAATCCCGACTGGCTGACGCAAGGCCACTTCACGGCGGCTCAGATGTCGCACCTCCTGCAGGAGCACATCGCAACCGTGATGAAACATTACTCTGGGCAGGTTTTCGCGTGGGATGTGGTGAACGAAGCGATGGACGAAAACGGGCGGTTCAAAGATTCTCCCTGGTACAACCAGCCCGGCATTGGCCTGGCTGGAAAAGACTCGGCTTACGTGGAGCAAGCTTTTCGTTGGGCCCACGAAGCCGATCCGCACGCCCTGCTCTTCTACAACGAGGGGGGAGGCGAAGGCCTCAATCGCAAATCCGACGCGATCTATGCGATGGTGAAGGACTTCCGGCGCCGCGGCGTTCCCCTCGACGGAGTCGGGCTGCAGATGCACATCTCCCGGCTCGACCTGGACACCGCCGCCATCGCCGGCAACATCGCTCGCCTCACCGCTCTCGGCGTGCAGGTCCATATCACCGAACTCGACGTGTCCCTGCCGGTCGACGCGAGCGGCGCCGCCAACGCCGAGGACTTGCGCCGCCAAACCGATGTTTATCGTGGCGTAGTGCGCGCGTGCCTTCAAAGTTCCGGCTGCACTGCCATTCAAACCTGGGGATTCACCGACAAATACTCGTGGATCGGCTCGCATTCTCATGGGACCCGCGGAGCCGCCTTGCCTTTCGACCGCGCCTACAAGCCCAAACCCGCCTATGACGCCATGCTCGAGGAACTCGCATCGCATCAGAGATAGCGCGTGCTTCAAGCCCGCGGACGCCTCTCTCGCATCTATAATGACCACCAGCGGGGAGTTGCCAACCGTCGCCGACTCCCCCCGAACCTGAATTGACGTGACAGATTCCGCTCCAACCCGCCCAGCTAAGCGGCCAAACCGCAAGCAGGTCATCATCCTGCTGGCGATTGCAGTGGTCCTCCTGTTTGCCGTCTTGGCTTCGCAGACCGCCTTCAACCCAACCATCCTGCAAGCCGAGACCAACCAGCAAGCGGTCGTCTTCTATGCGCTTTCGCTGCTGATCTCACTTCTGTTCGTCGCCCTGACGTTCGTGCTCGCGCGCAACCTGCTAAAGCTCTTCGCCGAGCGCCGCATGGGAGTCCTGGGTTCGAAGTTTCGTACCCGGATGGTCGCGGGCGCCCTTTTGTTGTCGTTCGTCCCGGTGATGGTGATGTACTGGTTCGCCTACGGCTTGATGAACCGGTCCATTGACAAGTGGTTCTCTACCCCGCTGGAAGAGGTCCGTTCTGATACGAACAAGATGACGTCCCTCTTGGCAAACTATGCCATGCAGAACGCACGGGTCGAGGCCGCGGCTATCGCTACCTCGCCGGACATTGAGCGCGCGTTCTCCGAGCATGATTTCTCCGCGGTGGTGAGCGAGTTCCAGCATCGCCGACTCACGCTGCAGGGCGGATTTGCCTTGGCGGTTCGCGACGGCAATGCCGAGGCCGCCTTCAATCCGCCGGCGGCCTGGACTGCTCTGAAACCGCAACTCCCGCTTGCCGATGCGGCGGCGGGGCGTCCCGCGCAATTCACCTGGCAGCAAACGGACTATTCGTTGGGCAACGCTCCGGTCGAGGGAGGCGGGGTGATTCTGGTGGCGATTCCACTTCCCCGCGAGTTTTCGCAGACCGTGCACCAGGTCGAAGCCAGCCAGCAACGCTATATCCAATTAAGTCGCGAACGCAGAAGAGTGCGCCAGACCTACGTCACCTTGCTTCTGCTGCTCACCATGATGGTCTTGTTTGTGACCACGTGGCTGGCTCTGTTTCTGGCCAAGCTGGTGACGCGGCCGCTTTCTGCTTTGGCGGAGGCTACACAGGAGATCTCGCGTGGCCGGTTGGATTATCGGGTGGACGTCAGCGGCGCCGACGAAATCGGAGATCTGGTGCGCTCCTTCAACCGCATGGCCGAAGATCTGGAAGCGAGCCGGCGTCAGATCGAAGCCTCCAGCCGCGACTTGAGCGCAGCCAATGCAGAGCTTGATCAGCGGCGCCGCCAAACCGAAACCATTCTCGAGAGTATTCCGACCGGAGTGCTATCACTCGACGGCGACCGGCGCGTGATCCATGTGAATCAAGCGCTGCTGCGGATGTTTTATCCTGATCCCGGACACGACCTCTCCGGTCAGATCCTCCGTGGAGCGCCTCTGGCCGCAGTCTTCCCCGCCGAGGTTCTTGAGGATTTCGAACCTCTGCTCCGGCGCGCCGACCGCATGGGCATGACTACCAGCCAGATGGAGATGCAGTTGCCCCGCGGGTCGTTGAACGTCGCAGTCACGGTAGCGATCCTCAAGCATCAGGGTGAAGGTTCGGGATACGTGGTCGTCTTCGAGGATCTCTCGGACCTGCTCAAGGCGCAGAAGCAAGCCGCGTGGCGGGAGGTCGCGCGGCGCGTGGCGCACGAAATCAAGAATCCACTGACTCCCATTGCGCTCTCGGCGGAACGCATTCAGCGCCACTTGGACCGAGCGAAACCGGCGGATGCGGCCTCGCTCGGCGTGGTTCGAGCTTGCGCCGAAACCATCGCGGAGGCGGTGGAAACTGTGCGTCAACTGGTGGACGAGTTCTCCACACTCGCCCGCTTCCCCGTTGCCAAGCCGCAGCCCGCCGACATTAACGAAGTGATCGAGAGTGCGCTCTCCATGTTCGACGGCAGGCTCGAGGGCATTGTCTTGCATAGATCGTTGGCATCGGATTTGCCAAAGGTGCTGGCCGATGGCGAAGCGATCAAGCGCGCCGTGGCCAACCTGGTGGACAACGCGGCGGAGGCCCTGCAGACCTCCATCGTGCGCGAAATCGAGATTACTACGTCGTTGGTGGCCAGTCGTGACGCCGTCGAAATCACCGTGGCCGACACGGGGCACGGCGTGACCCGCGAGCTGAAAGAAAAACTCTTTCTCCCTTATTTCTCGACCAAGAAACGCGGCACTGGCCTGGGCCTCGCCATTGTGAGCCGCATCGTCGAAGATCACCACGGCTCGATTCGCCTGGAAGAGAATCGTCCCGTAGGGACGCGCTTCGTCGTGGAATTGCCGGTCGTTCCCGAGCCGATCCCGGCCGTCACCGCACAACATGCATAACGTCCTGATCGTCGACGACGAAACCGGCATTCGCGACTCCCTGGCCGGGGTTCTGGCGGACGAAGGCTACTCGGCTTCGACCGTCGAGAGCGGCGAAGCCTGCCTGGACCTGCTCCGCAAGACTGCGTTTGACGTGGTCCTGCTCGACATCTGGCTGCCCGGCATCGACGGCCTTGAGGTGCTCGAAAGAATTCGCGAACTCGACAACCCGCCCGAAGTCCTCATGATCTCCGGCCACGGGACGATCGAAACCGCCGTGCGCGCCACCAAGCTGGGCGCCTACGACTTCCTCGAGAAGCCTCTGTCGATCGATAAGACTCTGATCCTGGTGAAGAACGCCATCGACTCCAAGAAGCTGCGCCAGGAAAACGTCGACCTGAAGAAGCTGCTGCAAACGAAAAGCCTCATTGTGGGCGACAGCATCCCGATGAAGGCCCTGCGCCAACAAATTGGCCTCATGGCGCCTACGAATGGCCGCGTCTTGATCTACGGCGAATCGGGCACGGGCAAAGAGCTGGTAGCACACGCGATTCACGCGCAGAGCCTGCGCAAGGAAGAAACTTTCGTCGAGGTCAACTGCGCTGCCATCCCCGAGGATCTGATCGAGAGCGAGTTGTTTGGCCACTACAAAGGCTCATTCCCGGGAGCCGTGGCCGACAAGGAAGGCAAATTTCAGAAGGCTCACGGAGGCACGCTGTTCCTCGATGAAGTCGGCGACATGAGCCTGAAGACGCAGTCCAAGGTGCTGCGCACACTGGAGGAGCAACGCTTCACCCCGGTGGGGAGCGAGGAGACGATCACGGTTGACGTGCGCGTAATCGCTTCGACGAACAAGGATCTGGAAGAAGAAATTTCGCGCGGCAACTTTCGCGAAGATCTTTTCTACCGGCTCAACGTGATTCCATTCTTTGTTCCGCCGCTGCGCGAGCGCAAGGAAGATATCCCGTTGTTCACGCGGCATTTCCTGAAGGAACTGGCGGCGACCTACGGACGCCGGCCGCGGGAGATCACCGACAACGCCATTGAAGTGCTCATGCGCTACTCCTGGCCCGGCAACGTGCGCGAGTTACGCAATGTGATCGAGCGCATCGTGATCATGAATCCCACCACCACGCGCTTCGACAGCAAACACCTGCCACCGCTGGTGTACCGGGATGGCAGCCGCCGCACGCCCAAGACGGAATTTTCCACGCTGCACCAGGCGCGCGATGCCTATGAGCGCGACTACATCCTCAAAAAGCTCGACGAAAATCACGGCAACGTGAGCCGCACTGCCGAGGTGCTGGGCCTGGAGCGCAGCCATCTTTACCGGAAGATGAAAGCGCTGGGGATTGCGGCGAAGGAGTAAACCCCGCTGTTCTAGCAGTCCGTGCTGAAAGCGAGATTCGTTTCAGGGCACGCTTTCAGAGCCTGCCCCGAACTTGTCGAAGGGCGTGCCGTAAGTTGCGGCAGAGCCAACGCGCCTTCCCAGGCCACTGGAAAAATGCCAGTTCGCGCGAGACCCGGAAGGGCACGAGTTCCACTCGTGCCGCAAGTCGGGCAAAATCTTTGCGGGCTTAGCCCTGAGGTTTGCTCTTGCGGCTCTTGCCATTTTCCCGCGGCCTGTTCAGGGCGCTGGGTTGGCATTCGATTTAAAGCACGGGCGGGCTAGCGCCTCTTTTCTAGCGCTTCACCATGTGGATCTCGGTTCCGTTCTTGTGAAACTTCACCTCATCCATCAGTTGGTTGATGAGAAAAATTCCACGCCCGTGATTGGAATAGAGGTTCTCGCCCATGGTGCAGGCGGGGATCGCTTTAGGATCAAAACCTTCGCCGGGATCGCGCACGATGATAAGAATGCCGCGCCGCTCGTCGCACATCACAAGGCATTCGACTACTTTGCTTGGGTCTTCCTTGGCGCCGTGCACGACGGCATTGGCCAGCGCTTCATGAAGCGAAAGTTCGATGGCGTCTTCCTTGCCGTCGACACACTTCATCTGGCGGACGGATTCCATCACCTGTTCCACGACCGGGTCCACAGACTTGCGGTCGGCCGCGAGCGTGACGCGCACGCGCAGGGTTAACTGCTCTGGATCGAAGTCTTTCTCGGGCAGTTGTTCCTCTGGAGGTGCCCCAGATTCCATGGTGGATTGTTAGTCCTTGTCCGCCGTTTAGGCCTGTTGAGATTCTAGCGGTAAAACGCCGAAACGGGCAATGGCCGCCGCATTCCTGTGCTTGCGCAATCTTAGGAGTTTCGTATCAGGGTATGCCTTCAGGCATGCCGAGAACCACGCAGCAGATGTCGGCTTTAGCCGCTGCGATTGGCTGGGAACCCCAGGTTGAGAGGCTTCCGCACAAAACAAAGCATCACATATCTGTCTCGTTTCGCCCGGGCTGTGCAACCGCGCCAGATTCCTCGCCTGCCTCGTTCACCCTCTGATCTCCCATGCGCTGCTCCAGTTGCCGGCGCCAGTCGAGTTCTTCCACGAAGGCGCGAGAATCGCGCCATCCCGGCTGAACCTTCACGTAGAGTTCGAGGAAGACCTTGGTGGCCAGCATGCGCTCGATTTGCAGCCGCGCCGCCGTGCCGATCTTCTTGAGCATCTGCCCGCCTTTGCCGACCAGAATTCCCCTCTGACTCGCGCGCTCGCAATAAATCGTTGCCGCGATGCGTGTGAGTTTCGTGCCTTCCTCAAAGCTTTCGACGATCACCGTGGTCGCGTAGGGAATTTCCTCTTTCGTGTTCAGCAGTACCTGCTCGCGGACGATCTCTCCGGCCATAAACCGCGCGGGCTGGTCGGTCATCTGATCCTCGGGGAAATAGGCTGGGCCCGCCGGCAGCGCCGCGATCACCAGTTCCAGAAGCACGTCGAGTCCCTTGCGCTTGAGCGCCGAAATAGGAATCACTTCGCTGAACGGATGGAGCTTGCGGTATTCCTCAATGAGCGGCAGCAGCTTCGCCTTCTCGCGAATCAAATCGACCTTGTTCAGGAGAAGAAATGCCTTCGTCCCCGACTGCTTGAGAAGATCGAGCGCAAACTGGTCGCGCGGATCGAACTTGTGTGTGACATCCATGATGACGAGCACGAGATCGCAGCCTTCCAGCGCTTCGCGGACCTCGACCATCATCTTGCGCCCCAGCGAACTGTCGGGTTTGTGCACGCCAGGAGTATCGACAAGCACGATCTGCGCGCCCTCTTTCCCCTTACCCTTACCTTTGCTCTTGGGAAGGTGAACGATCCCCTGAATGCGATTGCGTGTAGTCTGGGGCTTGGGCGAGACGATCGCCAACTTCTCGCCCACGAGCGCATTGAGCAGCGTCGACTTGCCCGCATTGGGTCGGCCGAGAATGCAAACGAATCCGGAGCGGAAGGGCATGAGAATCAGCTTCTAGCTACTAGCTACTAGCTCCTAGCTTCTAGCTTCTAGCTAAAACGATTCGCTTCTAGGCCTTCAAGTCAGCCTTCCGGTCACCAGCGGAAATATGCACAATGACGCAAAAGCTAGAAGCTAGGAGCTAGAAGCTAGTAGCTGTCTTTATATCAGTTTCAACTGCTGCGGCTGAACGGCAGTCACACGCACGCGCTCGATCTTGCGGTCGGTCGATTCAACCACTTCGAAGCGCAGGCCGTCTTCTTCCACGACTTCGCCCTTGCGCGGAATTCGACCGGCCAGTTCGCTGACCAGGCCGGCGATCGTCGCCGATTCTTTCGCGTCGGGCTTGGTGCCAAACAGCTCATCGAGACGATCCACGTCCATTCCGCCGGAGACGATGAACGAGCGCTCGCCTTCCCGCACGATTTCTGGCTTATCGCGCTCGTCGCGAATCTCACCGACGATCTCTTCCACCAGGTCCTCGATCGTGACCAGGCCCGCCACGCCGCCGTATTCATCGACCACGATGGCCATGCGGATGTTCTGCTTCTGCATCTCGCGCAGCAGGTCGCTTCCCAGCTTGCTTTCCGGGACAAAGTAAACGTCGCGCCGCATGAGAGTGTCGAGGGTGCGGGTGTGAGCCTCGCTGTCGGAAACCTGCAGCACGTCCTGCGCATAGACGACGCCTTTAATGTTATGGATGCTGCCCTCGTAAACCGGTACGCGTGAGTAGTGCTTGGCGCGCAGCATCTCGATGAATCGCTCGACCGTGGTGTTCACCGGGACCGCGAATATCGCGGGCCGCGGCCGCATGGCGTCGCGCACGGTCTTGCCACTGAACTCCACCACGGACTGGATCAGATCGCGGTCGCCCTCCTGAATGATGCCCTCTTCCTGCCCGGCCTCGATCAGGGCGTCCACCGCTTCTGCCGGACTCTCCGGTTGCTCGGTCGTACTCTGCCTGGTCAGGGAAGCCACCGACCGAACGAAGCCAAGCACGATCGTTACCGGCAGCACAAGATAGATGAGAAGCTTCAGCACCAGCGTCCAGCGAACCAGCCAGTCCCCTTTGGTGCGGGAGAAAAGCACGAACGGCAGGAAGCGATTGAACACGATCACGATCAGGATCAGACTGAAAGCCGCCTGCAGGACTTCGTAGATGCTCCATTGCGGATCACTGAAGACCACGAAGCCCACGATAAAAGCGATCGCCGCCGTGGCCAACTGCGCGATCACGGCCATGGAGAGCGAAGCCCGGGCGCGGCTCACTCGTAGTCGCGGTTCCACTTTCTGCTCGAAGGCGTCGATGTTGTCCTGGAAATCGCGAGAAAGAAATCTTCCAGCTTCCTGGTAAACGCGGTCGACATAAGAGACCAACGTCAGCAGTCCCAACAAGAGTAGAAGCGAGATGGCGACGGCTACGTTCATCGCATTTTTCGCGGCGGCGTTGCGCGAGCCTTACCGCGTTTCTTGTTCGGGGACGCTTTGGCGGCGGGTTGAGTTCGCTCGATCAAGGCAGCGGGCAAGTGGAGCCTCTGGCGCAACTGCATCTCTTTGCGCGCCATCGTCCCATTATCGCGCTCATGGTCAAACCCTGCCAGATGAAGAATGCCGTGGAGGATCAGGACCTTCACCTCTTCGGCGGCGGAATGTCCGAGACGGGCTGCGTTTTGGCGGGCAATATCAGCAGAGACGGCAATGTCCCCGGCAGGCGGAACTGTCTGCCCAGGGATTCGAGACAACGGTGTTCTTGAGGGAAATGAGAGCACGTCGGTGGCCTTGTTCTTGCCGCGGAACTGGCGGTTCAGAGTTCGCACCACGGTGCTGGTCGTCACCAATACATTGGGGATGGCGCGCAGGCCCACGGCGCGCCGCGCCCGCAGCACAAAGCGAGCCAGCGCCTGCTCACTGAGCTGGGCAACAGGTTTTTCAACAATGACCAAGTTTGGCTCTGCTTTCCTTCGTGCACCTTTCTGCCCTTCGTGGTTGACAAAACCTGATAACCACCAAGCACACGATGGATCACGAAGGAGAATTAGTTACCGACACCGGAGTGGGCATCGTCACTATATTTCAGTTCTCAGTAAGAAACGGGAGGGCCCGAGTCGGAGCCCTCCCGCACATGTTTTTGCTCTATTCTTCGATTTGCGGCGTCGCCTGCTGCTCGGCTGCAGCCGATGCGGGTTTCCCGTTCGCGCTCATCGACTCCGCATTCTTGCTTTCGCCGAGCAATAGCATCTGCTCCTCGGCGCGCGTCTTGTGCTCGTCGTAGGCGCGCACGATGCGCTGCACCAGATGATGCCGCACCACGTCGCCTTCGTCGAAGTAGGCGAAGGCCAGCCCTTCCACGCTTTTCAGAACATCGATCGCCTCCAGCAAGCCGCTGCGGCGCGCGTTGGGCAGGTCAATTTGCGTGATGTCGCCGGTGATCACAGCTTTCGAATTGAATCCCAGGCGGGTGACGAACATCTTCATTTGCTCGGAGGTGGTGTTCTGCGCCTCGTCGAGAATCACGAACGAATCGTTGAGCGTGCGCCCGCGCATGAAAGCGATGGGCGCGATCTCGATGACGTTCTTCTCGAGGTAGCGATCCACCTTCTCGGGATCGAGCATGTCGTACAACGCGTCATAAAGCGGCCGCAGATAAGGATCAATCTTGTCCTGCAGTGTGCCCGGAAGAAAGCCCAGCCGCTCACCCGCTTCGACCGCCGGTCGCGCCAGAATAATGCGGTTCACGCGCTTGGCCAGCAGCGCGGAGATCGCCATGGCTACGGCAAGGTAAGTCTTGCCAGTGCCGGCCGGACCAACGCCAAACACCATGTCATGCTTCTCGATGGCTTCGAGGTAACGGCGCTGGTTGCTGCTCTTGGGCTGGACGGTGCGGCGTCCAAACGAGCGCTGGCGGCCGGCATCGGCCAACCCGCGCAGGGTCGAGTTGGAATCGGAGGTCAGCACCCGCAACATGCTGTTGAGGTCGCCATTGTTAAAGCTGTACCCGGAGCGCTGCAGGCTTTCGTAGTCGGTGAAAACCTGCTCCGCGCGAGCCACGTCGCGCGCCGCGCCTTCCAGTTCGATGGCGTTCGAGCGCAGGTTGATGGTGATGTTGAGTCCGTCTTCCAGCAGGCGCACATTCTCGTCCCGCGTGCCGAACAGGGTCTCGATGTTGGGACTGATCCCGATGCTCTTCTTCATTCAGTGTCCAAGAACGATGTGGGGACAGCCGCCCTCGGCTGTCCAGCCGAGCGAAGCTCGGCAGGCCTCTGGAATTCGAGCGCACCAACGCCCATGTGCGCAGACAAAACAGGATTTTGCTCAGAGACGGGAGATGTCGGATTGTTCGCGCCCAAGGGGCGAGCCACTACCATTAAGTAAAGCGTACCCCGGAGCCGAGAGGGAGTCAATGGGAGGAAGAGACGGGGCGGCGGCCATCAACTCCGGCGACGTAGCCAGGAGATAAAAAGCCTAAGGGCTCCCGTCAAAAGGTACAGGCAGCCTGCAAAGAATGGGACAGGATCGTAACCGTATTCCGGTGTAATGAAGCAAAAACGATGGCAGCCACAACACAACCCAGGAGCCACGCAAGTTCGCGCAACGCTTTATGTCCGGGTTTGGTCATGAGCGCTGGCCGACCTTACGCTCCTTCCCGCCTAGGTTCTGCAGTCGATGCGGGCACGGCTCTCGTCCTCGCCCATTCCCGCAACTCCGCGATCTCTTCGGCGCGCGTGGTCGACAGCGGAACTGTCTGGGCCAGCGCGTCGATCAGCGATTGCGTAGTCACGGGCATCTTCTCCGAATAGGCGGCGTAGAGCGCCCCTTGCACGGCAGCATCGATTTCAGCGCCCGAGTATCCCTTGGCCGCCTCGGCTACTTTGTCCAGATCGAACTCCGCAGGATTGCGCTTCCGCTTCGCCAACTGAATGGAGAATATCTGCATACGCTCAGCCTGGTTGGGCAGATCGACGAAGAACAGTTCATCGAAGCGCCCCTTGCGGATCAATTCCGGCGGCAGCACTGTCACGTTATTGCAAGTGGCGGCGACGAATACAGGTGCCTTGCGGTCCTGCATCCACGACAGAAATGACGCCAGCAGGCGCGACGACACTCCCGCATCGGCCGACGCGGAATCCGGGCCGCTGCCGGCAAAGACTTTCTCCAGTTCATCGATCCAAAGCACGCACGGCGCAAGGCCTTCGGCGACCTGAAAAACTTTGCGAATGCGCTTTTCCGTCTCGCCAATGTACTTGTCGTAGACCGCCGAAGTGTCGAACTTGACCAGCGGCAGCTTCCACTCGCCGGCCACGGCGCGCGCACACAGCGACTTGCCGCATCCCTGGACGCCGAGGATGATCATCCCACGCGGCGGCTCCAGCCCGAATTCGCGGGCGGCGTCTTCCCAGGCCCCGCGCCGCTGCTGCAGCCAATGTTTCAGGTTCTCCAAACCGCCGACGCTCGCCATGTTATCGAGGGCCTCGACGAAGTCGAGCATGCCCGAATGCTGCAGCAGTTGCTTTTTGGCCTCGATTACATCGGTGACAGTCTCGGGACACAGTGCGTAACGTGTGACCAGCGCCTGCGAAATCGCGCGCTCGGCCTCTTCCTCGGTCAGGCCTCGCAGGTTGGCCGCCATCGCGTCGACGCCGGCGGCATCAAGCTGCAGTTTCAACGCGTAAGTTTTCGAGAGCCGGGTGAAGGTCTCGCGGATGATCTCGTGCAGGCGGTCGCGGTCCGGCAGTGGCAGATCGAAATATTCCACCAGCTTGGCCAGTTCCATGGGCACTGCGATCTCCGGCGCGGTGATGATGACGGTCCGGCGATTGGCCGAGAATTTCTGCCCCACATCGCGTAGACGGCGAACCACGATCGGATCATCCATGTGGCGATGAAAGTCTTTCAGGATGAAGACCGCCTCGAGCGTCATCGACTCCATGTTGGCGAGGGCTTGCACGGGCTCGCGCGTGTTGTAGATGCTATTTCCTCCGGCAGCCGGCGCCGCGTCGGTGCCCATCGAGGACATAACGGCTCGCGCCAGCCGGTCCGCTTCGCCGCTGCCGGGGCTAAGGACGGATCGCGTCTGACCGCGGCTTCCTTGGTTCCAGACCGCGGACTGATCCACACGGGCGTGCATTGCCATTTTCTGCGGCTCGGGCTGACCGTTGGACCCCGAGCGCAAAAGTCCGTCGGCAATGCTCCATTCGAAGGTCGCCATGTTCAGCTCGGAGCAGGCGGCGCGAACCATGTTCACGGCGCGCATTTCCTCCGAAGTCTCCATCACGACGATCGGCGTCGAGGAGTTGATCAGCACTTTCAGGCGATCGAGTCCATCGCTCATGTTTGAAGCCGCCATCCTTGAGAATCACTCTGCCGCTTGTCGTTGGTCTTTGGTTGTTGGTCGTTGGTCGTTAGCGAACGACTAACGACAAGCGACTAACGACCCGCGGGCGGACGCACAATCTCCGTAAAGGTTTGACCGGTCGAGAGTTGCTGCCCTATAATAAGCAATTCGGACCCACCCGAATATCTCTCTGGACACACGAAGGTAACGAAGCAGACATGGCAAATCATTTTTCGGCGCTGAAGCGCGCCCGTCAGACTGAACGCCGCACCACCCGCAACCGGGCTAACACGTCGCGCCTGCGCACGCAGTTGCGCGAACTACGCGAGACCATCGAGAAGGGCGACAAGGCTGCCGCCGAGACGATGTACCGCCAGACCGTCTCCGTGCTCGACAAGGCCATTCAAAAGGGTACTCTGCACGAAAACACCGCGTCGCGCTACAAATCCCGCCTTGGCGTGCGCGTCAGTGCGATGAAGTAGCCGTCGGCTGTCGGCTATTCTATTACCAGAGAAGTCAGGGCGTGCTCGCTAAGACACCCCGTCCCGTCCGTTTGCTTTCAGCAATTCACTCATCCGCTTTGCGTCCCAAATACGACAGCCACCCTGAGCAGAAGTGCCGGGAGTGAAGCCCGACTCGCTGCCCAAAGTGGCTGTCTGAACGCTAACAGATCGCTATTTCGCCTCGCGTGAAAGTTCTTCCATTTGCAACAGTAACAACTCCGCCTCAAAGCTGAGTCTGATGGCGTTTCCGGGGTTCAGCGCCACACCGTGGAACTCGGCTCCATCCAACACTGACTTGATTTGAGTTGCCAGAGCATCCCGCTGAGCGGTCAGATTTGTCAAACGGCTCTCATACTTGAGGTATTTCGAGTCGTCGGCGTCGCTGCCCGAAGCGAGCGCCACGGTCGAAACATGCAGCGTGCCCTGGCCGAAGGTACCCACCGGAGCGGTAATCTGCTTGTACGCAGAAGCGAGAAGCTCGAACAGCAAGCGGCTCGACCTCACGCTTGAGGGCAGCGCGGAAGTTGAAAGGTCCTCGGCCAGCACCCGGCCGTCGCTGATGTAATCATCCTTTAGACCGGTCAACAGAAGCATCGTCGGGCGAATGTCGGTGTGGTCGGACCAGGTGTCGTCGTCCTCGCCAACATGTTTGACTCCTGGTCCCACCATTCCGACCCAGGTCCTGTTGATCTCCGGCGCGACACCACCGTGATTCCAAGCGTAACCAGCATACTGCTGGATGATCGGTCCCTGTCCCTGGAAGTAGTAGTCTGGGTCGGCGAACATCACGAAAGTAGGCGTTCTGGCGGGATCGCCCGTAATCATGTGGAGCGCCTTCAGGCCGGCGCTGTCGACCTGGTAACGCGTGAGTTGGTCGGTATTGCCGGTGATCGGGCTGACCGCGGTAAGCTGCGCGGTCGCGCGCTCTAAATCGCGCGCGAAGGTTGAGGAGATCGATGGATTGTACGGATCCAGGGAGACCGCCGGCGCCATGTCGTAGTGGTAATCGAAGAGGGCGGTGGCGGACACACCGCTAGTGGCCGTGCTGGCGTTGGGGACCAGGGCCGGGGCCTGCTGCTGGTATAACTGGGCAAGGTCGGCCTCGATCTCCCCGATGCTGCTGCTGCCGTTGCTGTAAGTATAGGTGCAAGGAACGGTGACGCCGTCGCAGTTGGAAGGAGCGGCGGGACCTCCGACAAAGTGATCCTGCTCATCCGCACTGATGACGAACAGCGTGTTGCTGCTGTCGATGCCATCCGCTGCCAGGCGGGCGAAGAATTGACCGAAGGCCGTGTCGTAGGCCTTCAGTTGGGCCACATAAAGCGCTTCGCCGGGGCCGAAAGCCCGGAAGGCGGGATTGCAGGTCGGCAAACCGACGTGGCAGTCGTGCGCATCGGAGATGTAGGAGAAGACAATGGGAATGCCGTTTTCCAGCATCGTCGCATCGTAAGCCAAAGTCTGTGCGGGAGAGATGCCGCCGAACCCCGGGAAGCCAGTGATGGGGTTCCCGCTGAGGTCGTTCAGACCGCCGGGAGCAATGACGGGCACAACGTACTTGTGGCCATACAGCGCTTGGAAGCCCGTATACTCACCTGGTTCATCAGGAAGCAAGTCGGGCAGTCCGTTGTTCGCCGCCGAACAGATAGAGCTGTTCTGGGCGCAGTGGATCGCGATGCCTTCGAAGTCAGCGGCGGCCTGGGTTTTGTTGGTCGTCGCCTCCGTGTATTGCGGCGAGGGGTTTCCGAAAACTTTGACGATGTCCCCGGCGATGTTCTCCAGTTCCATGTTAGCGATCGAGACTGCACCGACGTTGCAGCCGGCGCGGGTGAAGGGAACCCAGGGTGCCGGCGCGTTCAGGCCCTGGTCGGTGATCATGCTGAAGGCCACGTCCGATTGCGTGGACAGGGAAACCGGATCGGTCCAGTAGGTAAAGGAGCTAGGGAAGATGTCCCAATACTTACCGCCGGGCTGGTTGCTGGCGACGAAGCTGTTGGCCACCGCCTGGCCGTGGCGATCGGGGTAGACGCCGGTCAACGAGGTCAGGATGTCGTCAGCAGTGTGCGAGATGAGCGGGGTATGGTGATTTGAAAACAGAGTTCCATGGCCTTTAATGAAGTTGAGCAGATGGGGCATTTGCTCCAGATCCGACGGTACATTGGGGTTATCCCGCTCCAAATGCAGGTTGTCGAACTGGATGTAGACGATGTGGCTAATCTTGCCGCTGGGAGAATTCAACGGGCAGCCGGTCGCCTGCGCGGCGGCCAAACCGCACAGCGCGATCGCAATGAACAACGCTAAGATCATGCGGCTTAGTCCCACCGCAGAGCGAACCTCAACGGAACGCCCGGTAGAGACCGACGTTACGGCGATTCTCTCGAGTTTCAAAGGACACCTCTCACACTTGGATTTGTGGGGTTATGGGTTGAACACACGATGAAGTGCCGCACGGATGATGGCAGATCGATGTTAACCGGGCGTGAAAAAGAGTGCTGGAATTTGAAAAGATTTCCACAGCAGGACGGGGTGAGCCGCTACTTAGGAAACAGGATGGTTGCAAATCGCACGCAGGAGGTTATTCTCGGTCACGCTCTTCCCCTTCGCTCTCCTCGACCGAGACCAGTTCCAGTTCAAAGACAAGCGTGGCGTTTGGCGGAATCGTTTGGCCTGAACCTTCCTGCCCGTACGCCAGGTAGGCAGGGACGAAGAGTTGCCACTTCGATCCGGTTGGCATCATGAGAAGCGCCTCTCGCCAGCCTTTGATCACTCCCCTGAGGGGGAACGTGACTGGTCCGCTGTGCTTGGTGGAACTGTCGAACTCCGTGCCGTCAAGCAACGTCCCCCGATAATTGCAAACGACCTTTTCATCGATTTCCGGCTTTTCTCCCTTGCCCGGCTTCAGGACCTTGTATTGCAATCCGCTGGGCAAGGTGACCACGCCCTCTTTGTTCTTATTCTCGGCAAGAAAACTCTCGCCTTCTTTTAGCGTGGCTTGGGCTTTCTCCTCGCGCAACTCGGCTTGCTTCTTCCGGTATTCCTCTTGCGCATTGGCGAGAACGGTGCGCATTTCGTCTTCGGTCAGCGCGGTCTGGTCGCCGTGGAATGATTCCACAAGGCCCTTGGTGAAGGTGGCGAGATCCAGATCGAGGACCTGTCTGCGGAAGCCGGCGCCCATCTCCATACCCAGGGCGTAACTGAATTTTTCTTTTTGGGTCTTGAGTTCCGAAGCGTCTTGCGCCATTACCGTAATCGTTAGGAATGCGACTCCGAGGGCTAGTATCCATTTTTGACGCGGCATCTTTAGTGTCCTTAATTTCTCTGGTCTGAATGTTGCGGTCGGAAAAATGCAAGTGTCGGCTGGAAGCGCCGCGCGTGTCAAGGCGCTTGAGGCACAAGTGTCCTGTAACAGAGATTCGCGACATAAGTCAGAGCGCTTTGAAAGGGCGCGGCTTCGAGCCGCGCCGAAAGCGCAACGTCGATAATTCGGGCTTTAAGCCCCTGAGCGCGCTTATCGTTGTTCCAGCAAAGAATCTTGCAATTATTCGATGAACCTCTGTTACAGGGCACAACAGCAAGTCGTGAACTCGGGATACTGGGACGAGAAGGCACCCCAACTCTACAGCCGGATTCCGAAGTGTTGTTGCAGAACGGTTTGCCTCTCCTCTTCGGAAGCCAGCATTCTCTCTTCGCGCTGCCCATTCCGCGTCACAATCATTTTCATTTCTGAGAGCGTGATTCGGCCGTCGGGCGCGGCTCGGGTGCAGATGCGGTTCCGGGTGAAGCTGGAGTCAGGCGAGGTCTGGTGATAGTGGCACATGCCCGCGAACTCTCGCAGGCTACGTGGCAACAGCGCAAAGGAGTATTGCCGCTTCCAGTGCCCTGCGGGCTCCATCTTTTCCAATTGCAGACGCGCTCCCAGTTGAGTAAGACGAAATGTGCCTGCAGGGTCGACCTGCTCCCGCCCAACCTCCATGTGGAGCGGTTCCAGGAATGACTCGCCAAATCCAACATCCGCCAGCCACGGCTCTTCCAGGTCAACACGCAAGGTCAGATGATCGAACTCTGGCCCTTCTCCGCCTTGTTCTCTGGAGACGCGGGCCGAGAGCAGCGTGACCCGGAACCCCAGCGCCCGCAGCAGAGCAGCGAACGCGCCGTTCAGTTCGTAGCAGAATCCGCCACGCCGCAGCTCGACGACCTTGCGGACAAAGGCGTCTTCATCGACCACAATTTCGCGGCCGAGGGCGATATCCAGATTCTCGAAAGGCACGGCCAGCAGGTGCGCACGATGGATGGCGCGAAGGCTATCGGCGGTCGGCGCGCTAGGACCCGAGTAGCCAATGCGGGCGAGATAGGAAGGGACAGGCACCATCGAAGGACTGCCGCGCTTTCACTCAATTCTGTCACGCTTTTCCAGGTTATGCCTCGAACACAGGATCTGAATGTTCTCAGCATTTTTCGAAGAGCCTCCCTGGGAATACGGGATAATGTGATCGAAATGAAGATTCTCTTTGCTGCCGCACTTCACACAGCAGCCCTTATCACGCTTCCAAACTTCGATCTTCACTGCAGAGGGAATCACTCGTCATGATCGATACCTGGAGCAAAATCCGCGCCTGTCAGCAGGGGCCGATCGACGATCTCAAGTTTGAATTTGAATACCTGGCGTCGATCGGATGTTTCCTGCCAAGCATCCACAAGTTGGAAGAGGCCGTTGTAGACCCAGATACCATTCCTGATTTTTTCAAATACCCGGACGCGTTCGGCGTCTATCCTTTTTAACTTATACCGCCTAACCGCATCTAGAAACAGGCCGTTCTGTGTAAGTCGTCCGCTGGGTGAGAACTCCGGTTGATCGACTTCTTTGGGTTCAGGCCCTCCCTCGGTCCTGGGAATATCGTGGCCCTCATAGATGATGACCCGTCCGCCGTCTTCCACGCGATCTGGGTAAGGAGCTCCGTGTCGAACACTCATCAGAATGAGGCTTTCAGTTCCCTTTAGGCGAAAATTCATCCCCCGTTGAAGATTGACACCAAAATCGGCGCACATCTCCAGATACGAAACGACGTCACCCTGACTTACCATCGTAGGGTCGAGAGAATCACCTTTCGCGCGGGAGTATATCGCACCTGGCGGCGAGTTCTTAGCTGACAGCTGACGGCTGATAGCTGACAGCTGGTTTTCTCACACCGGCAATTGATCCTGCATCCAGCCCGGCGTTTCCGGCTTGGGCTCGGTCGTCAGCTCTATCACCAAACGCTCCAGCACCATGCGCTTGCTCACGGGATTGGAGCGCAGTGCGAGATCGGCCTTGGCTACCAGGCGTATGGATCGCGTCAGTTCGCGGCGCGATTTGTAGCGGCGGGCCTGCTTGATGATGTCCTCGGCGGCGAATGGAGGCACGCGGAACCCCTGCCAGAGCGCGGCCCACAGCATGCGCTGGTCGCGGACGTTGCGCTCCAGGATCACCAGCATCTGGCGGAAAGTTTTCGCCAGCATGTAGATGTGACCGATGGCGGCTTCTTCGCCTTCGCCCGAGGAGAGGATCGCGTCCAGAATTTCGAGGGCGCGTACGCGGTCTCGGCTGGAAATCGCGTCGGTCAGTTCATACAGCGAACGCTGCTTGGCGGCCAGGACCATGGTCTCGACGTCGCCCAGCGTGATGCGTTTCTTTTCGCCGACATAGAGAATCAGCTTCTCCAGTTCGTTCGAAATCATCATCATGTCGCCGCCCAGCGCGTCGACCAGTTCGCGGGCGGCCTCGGCTTCAATCTTCACTCCCCGGCTGGTGCAATAATCGCTGATCCAGCGCACCGCCTCGCCTTCTTCCACGCGCGCCAGTTCGACGATGCCGCAGTACTGGCCCATGGTCTCGCGGATGCGCTGGTAGCGCTCCTTGTCCTGCATTTCCATGCGGCGAACGTCGGCGGGAATACTGATGTGGTCGGCGACGAAGATCACGAGCGCGTCGGGATTCGGATTGTTGCAGTATTCTTCAATCGCGGCGAGCTTCTCTTCGTTCGATCCGCGGCCGAAAAGATTCTTCACTCCGCGCACGAAGAAAACCTGGAACGGCGCCATCAGCGACGGAGTACGCGCGCGGTCGAGAACTTCCGCCAGATCGGTCTCGGCCAGGTCGAATTCGAAAAGGCTGAAGTCGCGCAAGTCGGCCGGGACCAAATGGTCGAGAATCGCATCGCGAAAGCGCTTGCGGAAGAACGCCTCGTCGCCCACGAACACGTAAGCTGCGCGTAGTTTGCGCGACTCTAGTTCGCTGACGAAGCGCTCGGCTTGGGCGAAAGCTCGCATTCAGCAATTTTACGTTATGGCAAGCATCGCTTGGGCGATCATCGTTTGCGACTTTAGCATCGGGCAACCGATTCGCATAGTGGCGCGTTCGTAACGGCTGGGGAAATTACGGCGCCCATGAATGCCTCCCCTGATGCGAACCTTGCACCACATTGCTGCCCTACAAACGGCTCAAGAACTCCATCACCTCGGGCGCATTCCAATTAATGGGCCCAACCACCTTCCGCCGCAGCACGCCCTGGCGATCGATGATGAATGTCTCGGGCCAGCCGTGAGTGCCATACACGGCGCTGATCTTTTCTTCCGGATCGCGAACCGTCAGAAAATTAACGCCCCGCTGTTTCAGAAACCGGTGGTAAGCGTCGCCGTCGACGTCGATACTGATGCCGACCACAACCACGCCCCTGGCGCGCGTGCGGTCCTGCATGCTCATCAACGATGGCAGTTCTTCATTACACGGGGGACACCACGTCGCCCAGAAGTTCAAGACCACGACCTGCCCGCGAAACTGGCTGAGCTCTATTTTTCGATCCGAATCCTGCACCGTAAAATCGGGCACTGCCTCGCCGATGCGCCGTGGCCGCGATCCGTGGTAGCAGCCCGCTGCGAGCACAACAGCGAGAACAATCGGGACCAGGAAAAACTTCCGCAACCCTAAAAACCCTCCAGAATGTTCGACACCAGCGTGCGGGCGAAATCCTCAGAGAGGCGTCGCGTGGCTGGCGTGTCTTCTTCGAAGAAACTCTTCAGATCCTGCGAAACTTCGTACTGCTCCCGAAATAGATACGCTGGATTCTGATACAGCACCTTGCCGGCGCGGTCCGAGAGCGTGACTTTTACACTGACCACCACCAGCACGCTGGCCGCGCGCCCCGAGGCCGTGTCATAGGCAAGAGGTGAAGCGGCGGTGGAGAGTACGGTTCCTCGCAGCGTGGCATCGGCATCCTCGGTAGCGTCGTTCAGGATGCGGTAGTGCGTGCGCATGGTGAACTCCCGCACCACCGAGGCGGTGAGCATTTGCTCGATGCGATAATTTGCGGTCTCGTTCTTGAAAGCGGGCACAGCGATCGTCTTCACGTCTTCCGGCAGATGCACGGAGTGCCCGGCCGTGTGATAACCGCAACCCAGGCTGCACAGGAACAGCGCCATCAGTGTCCCCAGGCGCGCTGTCATTGAATTTTTCCCGAGGGACGAGTGGCGGTCATGCTCTCGGCACATTCGACTGCGGTCACGGCCGCGATCCGCAGATTGTCGGCCGCAGCCCATAACCAAACGCCATTCGGCTGCGCGGGATCACTCTTTACCGCCAACTGAATATCCGCATGCCCTGCAGAAGTCACGTTGCTCGGCGAATCTTCTTCCGGCGCTGGGATCGTCACATGATCGCCCGCGAGTGCCTGCGACAGCGCCGCCACATCTGGGGCACTTTCCATCTCCAGAAAAACCGCGAGCGCATGACCGTGGAAAGTCGGCGCCTGCAACAAAATCAGCGAAGGCCGCGGAGCATCGTCGCCGGCGATCTTCGTGTAGTGCCGCAGGACCCGCGCCTCCACCGAATCGAGCGCAGGCTGCGATTTCTGCCCGTAACGCGCGACCATGTTGAAGGCCACCTGCACGTCGTAGACGTCCTTAGGTAAGGGCTGAAACGAAAGCAGGTTTACCGTCTGCTGGTGCAGTTCGTCCATGCCCCGCTGTCCATGCTCCGAGGCAGGCTCCAAGACAGTGGCCACAACCCGCCGGATCGCTCCTGCCCTGCGGGCTCGCAAAAGCAACAGCGCCAGCGCCACGGCCGCCGGATGCGCGGTCACGCATGGTCCAGGCTGCAAATCGGGAGGCGCAACCTGCCCGCGTTCGCGCTCCACCCACAGCGAGCGCACGCTGGCTCCGGGTTCATTCTCCAGCGCTCCGGAAAGGTCAATAATGGCGCTGCCGGCATCGCGGACACGCTTCCAGTTCTTGCGCGTGCAGTCTGCGTCGGAGGCGAAGAACGTGAAGTCCACGTGCTCGAACTGTTCCGCGCGGACGCTCTGGATGAAGCTGATCTCGTCTCCCATGGCCTCCAGTTGCCCCAGAGACTCATCGTCGTCGAGCAGTCGCACATCCACCGCCGGAAAATTCCGCTCGTTCAGCATCTCGGCAATCTCTTTGCCCTTGAGCGAGGCCGCGCCCACAATCGCGGCGCGGTACAGTCCGCCGCGAAGAGCGGCGCTGTGCTGAGGTGCGGATTTCACTGGCTCGCTCATGATGCGTGCGAAGCCTCCCGGTAGGGAGGTGGAGGCGGAGGGCCCGGCCGCCGCCGGAAGATCCACTGCAACCGCCAGAAAACCCCGGAAATCATGTAGAGCAAAGCAACGAAGAAGAGTACTTGGCGCGAGAAGAACCAGATACCCGCAAACAAAGCCGCGAAGAAGAGGATGAGACGGAAAGGATGCCGCGAACGAAAATCAATGTCTTTGAAGCTGTAAAACCGCCACGTGCTCACCATCAGGTAGCCGACCGTAGTCACCATGGCCAGCCAGGTCAGTGCCGTATACCAGGAGACGACTGGATCCCCGCCCTCGAAATGGACGACCGCGGCAATCACGCCCGCGCCGGCAGGAATGGGCATGCCCACGAAATATTTCTTTCCCGGTCGTCCGGGATTGGATGGCTGCGGGTTGGAGGTGATGTTGAATCGCGCCAGCCGGCTCGCTCCCGCCATCAGAAACAGGAAGCTTGCAATAGCCCCAAGTTGCGTCAGCTTGATGTGCCAGTCCGTCAACAAGACCGTGGGCGCCAGATGGAATCCCCAGGTCCAGGCCAGCATTGCCGGAGCCACGCCGAAGGTGATGGCGTCGGCCAAGGAATCCAGTTCCTTGCCGAAATCGCTGCTAGTGCCGGTCATGCGCGCGATGCGGCCATCGAGTCCATCGAACAACACCGCGAAGCCAATCGCCTTGGCCGCATTGTCCAGGTGCCAGTGCTCGCTGAGGGTGGCATGCATCACCTCCAGAATGGCGTAGTACCCGAGCGCCATGTTGGCGGTGGTAAACAGCGACGGCAGGATGTACATCCCTTTACTGAGCCGGCGCCGTGGTCTGGTGACGGGCTGATCCATCAATAGGCTTTCTCGCCGGCAGCGCTGCCAACGGCGGTAAGCGCTCCCTGCGGTTGGACGTAGGCGAGCACGCTGGTGCCGCCTTTCACCCGGTCTCCGACCTTCACGTTGACGCGCGCCGAGGCGTCGACTAACAAATCCACGCGCGATCCAAACTTGATCAGTCCAACGCGCTGACCTCGCTCCAGGCGGTCTCCGACCTTGGAATTGAACACAATCCGGCGCGCCAGCAGGCCCGCGACCTGTTTGAAGACGACTTTCTGGCCGTCGGCTTCCATGGTGACGATGTTTTGCTCGTTCTGCTCCGCTGAAGCTTTGTTCATCGCGTTCAGAAACTGGCCGCGCTGGTAGCGAATGGCGCGAATCACACCGCCAACCGGAGAGCGGTTCACGTGCACGTCAAAAACACTGAGGAAGATACTGATGCGCGTTTGTCTTTCGTCTCCGGAGGTCACGGTAGAAACCTCGGTGACCTTGCCGTCGCCAGGAGAAACTATCGCACCGGCCTCCTGGGGAATGGCCCGCTCCGGGTCGCGAAAGAACCACAAAAAGAAGATTGCCAGCAGCAAAGGAATGATCGCCCATGCCGCACTCGTCAGCCAGCCGAGCACAAGACCGGCGGCAATCAGGGGCAAGGCGTAGAAGTAGCCATCGCGAACCATGGGGACTAACCAATTATAGTCGCGAGCAGCCGGCGCGTGCCGCCCGAGCTTGTAAGTATAAATAAAAAAAGGCGCTTCATCGCGCCCTTTGCAAGATACAAGCCCACCCTCGCGGTCGAGGCCGCGTGGAGGTTGGCCAGATCCTTAAGCTACATTCACGCCGTACTGTTGCCGGAACTCACGCTCGATGGACTCCATCTGGTCCTTCAGGCGCAGTTTCAGCTTTTTCAGGCGCACTTCCTCCAGCTTTTCGTCCTCGCTGAGATATCTTTTTTGGGTGAGTGTCTCGAGACGTTGCGAGTACTGCGAGTGCTCCTGAGCCAGCTTGCGGAATTCCTCATGGCTGGTCAGGAGTTGGTCTCTCGAAGTCAGCATCCAGCAGACCTCCAAACCGGGATATACGGTCAACGTAGCACAGCCCAAAAAGCGGGGCAATGCCAAAAAAGTGGTGCAGTCTCACAGTGAGAACCGGGTTAGCGATGGCTGGACGAGAGCTTTAGGCCATACAGAATGGCGTCTTCCACCGGATTGTCGTAGTAGGACTTGCGACGGCCTGTCTCGCGGAATCCTGCTCGAACGTACAGGGCCCGTGCCGCGGCGTTCGACTCCCTCACGTCCAGAAACACGGATTCACCGTTTGATTGGGTAGCGTGAGCGATCAGCGCGTCCAGCAGGCGCCGTCCACATCCCCTGCGGCGAACCGAGGGCGCAACCACGATGTTTTCCACCTCCCATTCGGAAGCCACACGCCGGGCCACCAGAAAGCCGAGCAGGGCATCTCCCGCGTCACCCGTTGACGACTCTTTAGCCATCGCCGGCTGTCCTGTAACCACGAGTACGAGTCTCTCGAGGGCGCTCGCATTCGGACTGAACAGCTGCCGATACTGCTGTTCCGACCAGTGGGCGGCGGTGGGACACCCCCCCTCCAGAATCATCATCAAAGGAATGTCGTCGGCAGTCGCGGGGCGAATCGTCACAAGTTGGGGTTCTTGCTTGTTTGAGTTGGAGGCGAACACCTGGTGTCCTGTAGAGGTTCACGACATAAGTCAGAACGTTATGAAAGGGCGCGGCTTCGAGCCGCGCCGAAAGCGCAACGTTGATAATTCGGGCTTTAGCCCCTGAGGGCCCTGATCGTTGTTCCAGGAAAGAATCTTGCAATTATGCAACGAATCTCTGTTACAGGACACTAGGAGCTAGAAGCTGGTTTCGCAAAAATCTCCGCATCCGATCTCCGTATGTAATTCGCCTCCAATTGCTCGGGCGAGACCGTCTCGCCGGCTTGAAGCTTCCGCCATCCGAGGCGGGCGATCATCTCGGGCCCCGGAGACTCGACCGGGAACACGGCGATGCCGGCGCTCCGGGCTGCTTCAACCAGAGCCACGTCTGGAGTCGCGACAGCTGCATTCCCCGCCACGGACCAAAATTCATCCTTCGGCAGCAGCCTCTCCTGAAGAAGCCTCGCGGCGTTCCTGGCGATCTCGTACTCGCCGACGTACACTTCGCCTCGGGCCGCGTCCACCGCGGCCAGCACCTTCCCCAGCCTGCCAGTGCCGAGAGCCACCACTTCCAACAACGACACCGGCACGATGGGCTTCCGGAGAATCTCGGCCAGCGCTTTGATAGCCGCCAGTCCCACGCGCAGTCCGGTAAACGATCCCGGCCCGGAGACCACAACAAAGGCGTCGATGTCGGTCCTGCTGAATCCGTGCGCGGCCAGCAGCGCCGCGATCTGCGGCACCAGTTGCGCCGAGAAAGTGCCGCCCGCAAGAGGCACTCCTTCGATCACCGCAATTTCGCTCGGCCCCGCGCGCGCCAGCGCTACGCTGCCGTGTTTACCCGAAGTGTCAGTGACGAGAAGAAGCATTATGTGTGGTTTATCCGTGGCAATCCGTGGAGATCCGTGGCCCGGGTTTACCCCTGCACCAATTCCAGCAAGACTCCTCCCGTGCTCGACGGATGCACGAACACGTACTGGTGACCGCCCGCCCCCATTTTGATTTCATCCGACACCAGCCGCACGCCCTCTTTTTTCAGCCGCTCGACCGCCGCCGCCAGGTCCGGAACTTTCAGGCAAACGTGGTGCAGCCCCTCGCCGCGCTTGGCGATGAATTTCGCGATCGTCGAGCTTTCCGAAGTCGCCTCCAGCAACTCCAAACGGCTCTCGCCCACCGGAACCATCACCAGCCGCACCTGCTCTTGTTCGACGGTCTCCTCCGGCGAGACGCTGAGCCCAAGCTTTTCGTATATCGCCTTGGCCGCCGCCAGCGACTTCACCGCAATGCCGACATGATCGACGCTGAAGTCCACCTAAGCCTCTTTGCTTCGTTTCGTCGCTTCGTTTCGTCAATGGAAAAACGATTTCAGATTGCTGATTTTAGATTTCAGATTGAGGACCGCATTGAGGGTTTCAATCTGCAATCTTAAATCTACAATCTGAAATTGCAGTTCATTGCTTGCCGAGTGCAGCCGCAATCTCCTCCACCAGCGTATAGGGATCGCGCTTATGTTCGGCCACCTCTGCCGCCATCTGCGCGATTCTTCCATCTCCCAGCTGCTGGCGGGCCTTCTCCAGCATGGCATCGCGCAACATTTCCACCAGCCGCTCCTGCCAGTTCTCGACGCTTTTTTTCAGCGCCAGATTTTCCTTCTGCAGGTATGCCTCATACCCAGCAACCGCCGCGGCCAACTCCGGCACGCCTGTACCTTCGCTGGCGACAGTTTTAACAATCGGAGGCGTCCACCCATCCTGCCGCGCCGCCAGCGACTGCAGCGCCCGAATCTCCCGCTCCACGCGCTCCGCCCCTTCCCGGTCACTCTTATTGATGACGAACACGTCCGCGATCTCCATGATGCCGGCCTTGATCGTCTGCACATCGTCGCCCATCCCCGGCACCAGGATTACGATCGTGATATCGGCCAGCCGCACGATTTCGACCTCATCCTGTCCCACCCCGACGGTTTCAATCAAAATCACGTCGCGGCCGGAAGCATCGAGCACAGTCGCGACGTCCGCGGTAGTCCGCGCCAGTCCACCCAGCGATCCCCGCGTGGCCATGCTGCGAATGTAAATCCCAGGGTCAGAGAAGTGATCCTGCATGCGGATGCGGTCGCCCAAAATCGCTCCGCCTGTGTAAGGACTGGTCGGATCGACCGCGATGATGCCGACGCTGCGATCCTGTTTGCGATAGATCCGAGCCAGTTGATCGACCAGCGTGCTCTTCCCCGCCCCCGGCGCACCCGTCAGCCCAATCACTCGCGCCCGCCCGCTGTGCGGGAACAGCGCCTTCAGCAAGTCGGACCACCCCGCCGCGCGATTCTCGACCGTTGAGATGGCTCGCGCCAGCGCGCGAGAATCGCCCGCCCGAAGCGAGGTCACCCACTCATGGACGTGATTCGAAGCTGTGTTCAAACGATCAGTGTAAAGCAGGACTGGCGCCTGCGAAACAATCAGCTATCGCATAAATGGATTGGGAAAGTAATTGGTCCGGGAAGGGCACGGCTTCACACGCCGCTGAAAAACTCGGAGTACCCACGTTCCCGTGGAAGAGCGGCCTCTTCAGCCGTGCCGCTTGCGTCCACAAAACGCGGGCTCCAGCCCCGGGAGGACGCAGCATTCAACCGTTCTTTCACCCTGAGATGATCAACCACGGCCGGTTCAATACCTCACACAACCGCAAGCGGGACACGCCCAAGGACCGCCGCTGCTCGTGACCAAAGGCGTACTGCAGAAGGGACAAACCAGGTCCGCCGAGGGCTGGATTTGCGCAAGGTGATCTTTCAAAGACGGCTCGGTCGGAGTCCGCAACAGATGCATCAGCAACAAGGTTGCTCCCGCCGGAGCCCCAACGCGAAAAACCCAGCTGAACGCATCGTTCCCACCAACCGGAGTCAGCCAAAACATGACCGTCAGCAGAACCAGGCACCCGAAACCCACCCATTTAAACGGGCGGCGAGTTCTTACGTGAACGTGCGGATCGCGGCCGCATTCGCTGCATTTCCAGTGTTTCCAGTAGCCAATCGGCAGGATCGGGATCCAGAACACATGGCCAACATCGAAGGTTCGCGTGGCAAACGACCGGCGCGGCTTGTCGCAACCCAGACAGTAGTCATTGCGAAACCCAACCCGCTTCGGCCAGAAATGGTAAGCACCATAAACGATGAGCATTGTGTTCGAAGGGCAGTCTTTCGAATTACGTCATAGGGGCGCGCCGCCCGGCCACGCTCCCAGCAGGAACCCCGCGGCAGGTTTGGCTAGGAGCTAGGAGCTAGAAGCTAATCCTTCAGCAACTGCCGTGCAATCACCAGTCGCTGAATTTCGCTCGTACCTTCGCCGATAGTGCACAACTTCACGTCACGGTAAAACTTCTCTGCGGGATAATCTTTGGTGAAGCCATAGCCGCCGAAAATCTGCACGCCTTCGTTGGCGCACCGGACCGCGACCTCGCTGGCATAAAGCTTCGCCATGGAAGATTCCTGCGTGGACTTCATCCCCGCGTCTTTCATCGAAGCGGCGCGCATGGTGAGCAGCATGGCGGCGTCAATCTCCGTGGCCATGTCGGCGAGCTTCCACTGAATGGCCTGGAAATCGCTGATCGCTTTGCCGAACTGGCGGCGCTGTTTCGAATATTTCAGCGCAGACTCATAAGCCCCCTCGGCCATGCCCAGCGACAGAGCCGCAATCGAGATGCGGCCGCCGTCGAGCACACGCATGGCATCGGGAAATCCCTGCCCTTCGCCGCCCAACAGATTCTCTGCTGGAATCACGCAGTCTTCGAAGATTAACTCGGCCGTATCGCTGGCCCGCAGTCCCAGCTTGTTTTCTTTCTTGCCCGGCCGGAATCCCTTGGTGTCTTTCTCGACGACGAAGGCGGAGAGCCCATGCGTGTGCGCCGTGCGATCGGTCACCGCCAGCACGACGACCACGTCGGCATAGTGGCCGTTGGTGCAGAAAGTCTTGGTGCCGTTCAGCACCCAACTGTTTCCGCGACGCACCGCGGTCATGCGGGCGCTGCCCGCGTCCGACCCCGACGAGGGTTCGGTCAAACCCCAGGCGCCGATAAACTCGCCAGTCGCCAGTTTCCTGATGTATTTCTTTTTCTGCGCCTCGTTGCCGGCCAGAAAAATATGATTCGAACAAAGCGAGGTGTGTGCCGCCACGATGATTCCCACTGACCCATCCACGCGCGACAATTCCTCGATCGCTGTCACGTACTCGACGTATCCCATGCCCGCGCCGCCGTACTCCTGAGGAAAGACTGTCCCCATCAGGCCGAGTTTGCCCAGTTCCTTAATGGTCGCTAGCGGGAACTCGCCGGCCTCGTCCCAGGTCATGACGTGCGGCTTGATCTCGCGTTCGGCAAACTCGCGGACACTTTTCTTCAGATGTAATTGTTCGTCGTTCAGCTGGAAATCCAAGGTTCCTCCCGCGACTGGACGCCGTACGGCAGCCATCCTACTCTCAATGCGGCAACCCAACCGTAACCTGTTTTGATTAGAGCATAGCGCCCGAGCAGAATGAAGTTACCTGCAGAGGGAAAATCGAGATATAGAGGTGAGCCGCATCAATACTGACGATTTCGCAAGTTGTATCGGCTTGGGCCAACCGACCGGATGGTTGGGACTGGGAGCCGGCACCACAAATGGAAGCAGTTTTTCTTCGCGAACTTTGCGGATCTTCTTCGCGAACTTGGCGGTTAAATGCTCTGTGCTTGAGTCAGCGAAAAGCTTTTAACCGCAGAGGTCGCCAAGAAAGGCCGCTAAGGACGCAAAGAAGAAAGAAGAACTTTCGCGATTCAGAACTCTCATGCTCTGGCAGCACAATCAGCGGACACGATGAAGCGTTGGAACACTTCGTTGGACAGCAAGCGCCCACGCGCGGTGAGGTGGACGCGGTCCGCGTCCCGCTGCAGCAGGCCGTCCGCGAGCAGTTGCTCGATGGCCGGTCGCACGTTCTGCACCGCCTGCGGCCCAAACTTGGCCGCAATGTCCTGCAGATCAACGCCCCGGTTCAAGCGCAATCCCAGAAAGAAGTTTTCCTCCATTGCCATCGCCGCCGAGACAACAGTCCTGTGCAACGGCGCACCCGCCACGTATTTCTCCAGCTCGTCTGCAGTGGCAAGGCGCACGGCTGTGGAGGGATTCTCGGCCGAAGGCACCATGGAATGCGCGTCCACGCCGAAGCCAAGATATGGCTGCCGCGTCCAGTATTTCAAATTGTGTCGCGACTCAAAGCCTGCGCGCGCGAAGTTTGAAATCTCATATTGCTGCACGCCCGCCCCCTCCAACGCCTCGCAGGCAGCGACATAGAGATCCGCAGTCATGTCTTCGTCGGGCACGAAATGGGCGTGATAGCGGGTTCCACCCGCGATCAACTCGCGCCCCAATCTTGAATCTTCATCCACCTCGAGCATGTACACGCTCACATGCGGCACGCCAGTGGCAATCGTCTCCGCCAGTGACTCCTGCCAGCTTTCGGCGGTCTGGTGCGGCAGCCCGGCGATCAGATCCACGTTGATGTTCATGATTCCCGCCGAACGCAGGCGGGCTATGTCATCGAGCACGGTCGCACGCTGGTGCAAGCGCCCCACCGCCGCGGCCTCACGATCAATGAAAGATTGAACGCCCAGGCTGACGCGATTGACACTGCATCCGAGCAGGCCGTCAAGCATAGCTGCCGTTAGCGTCCCGGGCGCGCACTCCACCGTGATCTCAGCATCCGCGCGCACCGAGAACTGCGCCCGCACCGCGTCAAACATCCGCCGCAGTTGCGCAGTTTCAAGAACTGTCGGTGTGCCTCCACCGAGGTAGATCGAATCTACTTCCGGTTCGATCCGCCCGCCTGCTTGCCCGGCGAGGTTCGAAGCATTGGCGATATCAGCGCACACACGGTCGACATAGCGTTCAAACACAACCCGTGAAAACACGTCGGACGCGAAGTTGCAATAACTGCACTTCGTGCGGCAGAACGGCACCGAAATATAGATCGCGAGAGGCACTCCCTTGATTATCCCATCCCAAACCTTTTCCATCCTCTGCCCTGCCGCCGCCATCTATTTGGGGTACCCTGTTGGGTGGCGCGCATGACGCCGCCCGTCTGCCAGGAAACCGACCGAGAAGATGGCCCAGGAAGAAGAGATACTAGGCAAAGCGTATGACAGCCGGCTGATGCGGCGGCTACTCACCTACCTGCGCCCCTACCGCTGGCAGGTGACGGTGGCCATTGCCTCCATCATTCTCAAGTCTTTCGCCGACGTGCTGGGGCCGTACCTGGTGAAGGTCGCCGTCGACCGCTACCTTGCGCCCATTAAAGGATCGACCGCGGGCCTGTGGGGTTGGCTAAGCACGAACCCGCTGACCGGCATCGTGCAAATTTCCACCATCTACTTCGGCTTGCTGGTGTTTGCATTTTTGCTCGAGTTCCTGCAGACCTATTTTATGCAGTGGACCGGGCAGAAAGTCATGTTTGACCTGCGCAGCCAGATTTTTCGCCATCTGCAGCGCATGCACGTCGCTTTCTACGACAAGAACCCGGTGGGCCGCCTGGTCACGCGCGTTACCACCGACGTCGACGCCTTGAATGAGATGTTTACCTCGGGCGTGGTCTCGATCTTCGAAGACCTGTTCGTACTCGCCGGCATTCTCACCATCATGCTGTGCATGAACTGGAAGCTGGCGCTGATCACGTTCGCCGTCTTGCCGTTCATTGTCGTAGCGACCAAGATTTTTCGCGACAAAGTTCGCGACTCCTACCGCCGCATTCGCATCGCCATCGCGCGCATTAACTCTTATTTGCAGGAACACGTGAGCGGCATGGTCGTGCTGCAGCTCTTCAACCGGGAGCGCAAGGCTTACAAACGATTTTCTGAAATCAACCGCGGCCACATGGACGCATACAAAGACGCGATCCTGGCTTATGCGGTTTACTACCCGGTCGTTGACTTTTTCTCCGCGGTCGCCATTGCCTGCGTGATCTGGTACGGCGGGCAGGACGTCATGCGCGGCATCGTCGCCAAGAGCGTCAGCATGGAGTTCAGCCGGCAGACGCTGGTTACGTTCCACCTGGTCGCGACCGCCGCTTCGCTGGGCGTGCTCATCGCCTTCACCCAGTACGCGTTGCGTTTCTTCCGCCCCATCATGGACTTCAGCGAGAAATACAACATTCTCCAGTCTGCTATGGCTGCCAGCGAACGCATCTTCAAACTGCTGGACACTCCAGTGGATATCGTCTCTCCTGCTGTGACCAAAAAGCCCGTGGGCCCCGGCCGCATCGAATTCGACCACGTCTGGTTCGCATACCGCGCTGTGCCGGATGACGGCGAGCCGCCAGGGACAACGACGAACCATGTGGGGACAGTTCATGTGGGGACGGCCGCCCCCGGCCGTCCGGCCGAGCGGAGCTCGGCTGGTTCTTCGCCGGGCGATGGCAATGCTGCCGCCCTCGACGCGAATCCCGATTGGGTCCTGCGCGACGTCACTTTCGCCATCGAACCCGGCGAGACTATCGCGGTCGTCGGCCACACCGGCGCGGGCAAGACCACGCTCATTTCCCTGCTTTTGCGTTTTTACGATGTACAGAAGGGCGCAATTCGCATCGACGGCGTCGACGTGAAAGAAATGGACCTCACCGACCTGCGCAGCCGCTTTGGCGTCGTGCTGCAAGATCCGTTCCTGTTCACTGGCACGATTGGCGGCAACATTCGCCTGGGCACCGAGCGCATTCAAGACGAGCATGTCGAGCAGGCCGCCGAAGACGTGAACCTCGGCGACTTCATCCGGGCCCTACCCAAAGGCTTCGACGAAGAAGTCCGCGAGCGGGGCTCGACGCTCTCGACCGGCCAGAAGCAGCTCATCTCGTTCGCCCGCGCCTTGGCGCACGAACCGAAGATTCTGATTCTCGACGAAGCGACGTCCAGCGTTGACACCGAAACCGAATTTCGCGTGCGCGATGCTCTCGCCCACATGGTCGAAGGACGCACATCGCTGATCATCGCTCATCGGCTGTCAACCATTCAGCGCGCCGATAAGATCATCGTCATGCACAAAGGCCGGGTGCGCGAAATGGGCACGCACCAGGAATTGCTGGCCAATCGCGGCATCTACTTCAAGCTCTACCAGTTACAGTACAAGGATCAGGAGATCCCGGTGGGAAGTTCGCGGACGCCGGAGTCCACAGTCAGCGCCGACGATTAAACTGTGTGGCGCGGACACCTCGGCCCGCGTTTCGCCATTGATCCCACAAAACATACAATATTGTACGCATAGTGATGTACGCATTTAGGTACGATGCGAAGTGATCGATAATCGAGCTGCGCGGCGTTGCGCAGAATGCCCTTTCCTGGGCCGGAACAGCCTCTCCCTGCGACGATCGGCACTGGGACCACAGGAATTCATCGTCGGCTCGAAGATCGTTCGTCCTGCAGGCTCTAAACGCGTTTAACGAATTTTCAACAACTTACACGGAGACTCAACGACATACGCAGAAGTGCCGGCGCCGCCAGCACAGCAGATCATTCAGGATCGCGGTGCGCAGCGCTTGCCTCCGCAGGCTAAGTCCCGGCTTACAATGCTCTCTTGCGAATTCTGATCTCTGCTGGTGAAGCTTCCGGGGAAATGTACGGCGCGCAGCTCATTGACGCCTTGCGCCGCGCCGCCGCCCGCGAGCCAGCGGAGCTTCGCTCCGCCGGACAGCCGGGGGCGGCTGTCCCCACACAACCATCTCACCCCACACATGTGGGGACAGCCGCCCCCGGCTGTCCGGCCGACTTGCAGAGTCGGCTCGACTTCTTCGGCGTCGGCGGAGACCGCATGCGGGCCGCCGGGTGCGATACTGTCGTCGATGCCAAAGACCTTGCCGTCGTGGGCATCACCGAGATCCTTAGCCACCTGCCGAAAATCCTGGGGCTCTACCGGCATCTGATCCGCGAAGCCGATAGGCGCAAGCCCGATCTCGCCATCGTCATCGATTCCCCCGCGTTCAACTGGCGCGTCGCTCGCCAGATGAAGAAACGCGGCATCCCCACGGTCTATTACGTTGCGCCGCAATTCTGGGCGTGGCGCCAGGGACGAGTGCGGCTGCTTCGCGACTACATCGATAAGGCGCTCGTCATCTTTCCTTTCGAAGAGAAGTTTTATTGCGAGCGCGGAGTCGATGCAACGTTCGTCGGCCATCCGCTCGCGGAATTGCCGCACCCCACGATTGAACGCGCTGACTATGCGGCGAAAAGTCGGCTGGATGCGAAAAAAAACTGGATAACACTTATGCCAGGCAGCAGGGTCAAGGAAGTCCGCATGAATCTGCCGACGATGGTGGAGGCGGCTTCACAACTCGGCCAGAATTACGAATTCCTGCTGCCCATTGCTCCGACGCTTGAGCCATATTTCCTGCACTCGCTAGTCAAAGAAAGCTCCTCGCGATTGCAAACCGCCGGGGAACCGAGGATCACCCTTGTGCCTGAGGCCCTCTCCGCGCTGTGGCACTCGCGCGCCGGCATCGTAGCCAGCGGCACGGCCACCGTGGAGGCCGCCATGATGAACACGCCGTTCGTCATGGTCTACCGCGTCTCGCCGATGACCTATCTGTTGGGAAAGCCGCGAGTGAAAGTCCCCAGGTTTGCCATGGTGAATCTGATCGCCGAAGAGGAGGTCGTCCCAGAACTCGTACAGCATGATTTCACCGCCGCCAAGGTGGTTGCCCGCATGAACGAGATCCTCCCCGACGGCCCCGCCCGGGAACGAATGCTCGAAGGCTTGGCCCGGGTGAAAGCCCGCCTCCGGGCTCCCGCGGCTGGAGCCAGAGCGGGCCAGCATCCCGCCGATCGCGCCGCCGAGATCATCCTGAACCTTGCGACTAGCAGACACAGGCAGCCAGAATCCAGCGCCTGACCAGGCGCCGCGGCCCGCCCGAACCGTTAGCAACCTCCTCGGCGGGCAGGTACAGTCGCCGGACGGACCGTAGGGACGGCGGCGCTACAGTTGCTTGTGCTCCCAGCATCTTTTGCGTCAGAATCTTCATCATAGGAAATGGTTTATCATTTCCTGGAGATTCTCCTGAATGTTGAGTGACCTGCGGCGCCGGCTGAGCGTCCTAAGTAGTTCCCTGACCGTCTTGCTGCTTGTTGCGCACGCCATCCCGTCCTGGGCCGCGGAGAAAGCCCGCCTGCGCGTCGACGACTACCAGATTCAGGCGGAACTGACGCCCCATCTGCACACCATCGCGGCGCGGGCGAAGGTCAAGTTCACGGCCCTGCAGGACCTGAGCGTCGCTGTCTTCGAGTTGCACAATGACCTGCGGGTCACCAAGGTCCTCGACGAGAAGAACCAACCCCTTTCCGCCGAGCGCGTTACGCAAGATTCCACGGTCCGCGTCCCCCTGCCTGCAGGCCTTTCGAAGGACGCCTCCACGAGTTTGACCTTCGAATACGAAGGTCAACTGGAAAGCGCCGACAACAGCCCGGTTCCCGGCCTGAAACTCGCTTACATCGGTGACGACACCAGCTATCTGCTCTACGCCGGGAGGTGGTTCCCGGTCAGCGGCTTCGGCCTGGACCGCTTCACCTCGACCATCAGCGTGACTGTCCCAGCCCACATGGTGGTGATTGGCAGCGGCAAAGCGACAGTAACCGAGCATCCGGCATCGGATAAGCCGAATGGCAGCGTCCTGCCGACCAAGACTTTTACCTTCGTCTCGACCAAGCCCAGCTTCCCGGGCACAATCATCGCCGGAGTTTTTCAGGAATATAAGAGCGACGAAGCCGGCATGGACCTCCACGTCTACTTCAAGCCCACGCATCAGAGCCTGGCTCCGACCTACACCACCACAGCGGTGCAGGAGTTCACCTATTTCATCACGCTCTACGGCCTGCCGCCGTCGCAGAAGCTCAACGTCGTGGAAATGCCGGGCGACACGGTTCCTTACGTCTGGGCACCTGAGATCGCCGGTCTGGCCGGGCCGTCCATCACCGAGAAGGTCAATTATCGCTTGATGGCCGATGCCATTGCTCACCAGTGGTGGGGCGTTTCAGTGAGCCCTGCGACGAAAGATGACTGGTGGCTGACGGACGGCTTCTCGCGCTACTCCGAAGCCATGTACGTGGAGAACGCGGCCGGGGCCGCAGGCCTGGAAGAAGTTGTGAAGGACATGTCGGTGGGCGCGCTGGCCTACGACACCGTGCCGCTTTCGAGCGCCAGCAAGCTCGATATCTTCTCCACGGAATTTCAGTCGCTGGCCACCGACAAGGGCGCGATGATCCTGCACATGCTGCGCTGGGTGCTGGGGGAGGACAAGTACAACAAGACGATGCGTGAGTTCGCCACGGAGTTCGCGGGCAAACCGGCGACCATGGACGACTTCCGAGCCATCGCCGAAAAGAATTACGGCGACCAGCTCACCTGGTTCTTCTCGCAATGGCTGGACTCGACCGGCGCCCCGGAGTTCAAATTGAAGTACACGACCTATCGTCTGGGTGGAGCGGCGGCGACGGCGCAAGGGGCGGCTGAGAAGATGCCAGGATTCCGCGTCACCGGGGAGATTTCGCAGGATCTCGACCTTTTCCGCATGCCCGTGGACCTCAGAATTGAGACCGATGGAAAGACCGAGAACAAGCGCGTCGAAGTGGTGGGCACAAACTCACCCTTCTCGATAGAGACCTTCGGGCGGCCGCGTCGCATCTCGATCGATCCGGACCACCACGTCCTGACCAACTCCAGCGACGTGAAGCTGCGCGCCTCGGTGCTGCGCGGACAGGCCCTGCAGCAGCAAGGGGACCTCTCTGGCGCCCTCACTGAATTCAACAAAGCGCTGGACCTCAACAAGAACAGCTCTCTAGCCCACTATCGGATTGCCGAGATCTTCTACCTGCAGCGCAACTATCAGTCTTCGGCCAACGCCTACCGCGAGTCGATCAACGGCGACGGAGAGCCCCGCTGGACCGAGGTCTGGAGTCGCATCCAACTGGGCAAGATTTTCGACATTACCGGTCAGCGCGAGCGCGCGGTAAACGAATATCGACAGGCTTTGCAGACCAATGACAATACCTTCGGCGCACTCGAAGAGGCCCGAAAGTACTTGGCGAAAGCCTATGAGCGACCTAAGACGAAATCAGAGCAATAACTAACGCAGTCGCCGGGAAGGCTTCGCACCGAGCTTTGGTGGAGCGGCAGGTTCGGAGGACGAAATCCACTGCTCGGCCTCCTCGAGGGAGTGGAAGATCTCAAAATTTCTCTGGGCGCGCAGAATCTTATGCATGCGGGCAGCATGAGCCTGGACTGCGTTTCCCACTACGAACGCGCGCTTGGCTTCGGGAGAAAAGGGATCGACCTGGTCGGCCAGGCGGAGAAATTCTTCCGCTTGAAGGTCCAGCTTTTCAACATCCCGAAGATCTGTAATTTCGGAAAAAAGCGGATGGAAAGACGGATGGGCCCACAGCCTTGCTGCATATTGCTCGATGTCCCGGGCCCTCACGGTCTTTGCGAACCGGACCACCACCAGCTTTTTCTCGGAATCCACACTGAACCTGGTAACCCCGATCTCGTTGGAGGATTCGTGTTTGCCAAGCAACGCGAATTCAGGCAAAGCTCGATTTTGCGCCAACCCGACCCCTCCTGCCTGCTTGGTGCTTCCGCGTCTAACATCGGCACGGTAAGGGAAAGCTTGAGCGGCTAACCTTTTCGGCCGCTCTGGAGTCTAAAGGACTACATGCCAGCAGGGAACTTTCTAAGGTCCGGCTGCGTATTTCTGATCAGATGTTAGGCGGGATTGAGACCCCTCGCCTGAACGTTACCCGGGGCCCCCACGCTCCTCCCCAGAGGCGTGGGGGCATGTTACTGCCGATCAGACTATGCGCATGCTTCTGGACATCGTCCGACAGTCCCTGTCTACCCTGTGGGCGCACAAGCTGCGCTCTTTTCTGACCATGTTTGGGATCGCGTGGGGCGTCGGCTCCCTGCTGCTCCTGGTGGGTCTGGGCGAAGGCTTCCGCAGCGGCCAGGAAAAACAGCTTGCCACCCTGGGACAGAACATCATGTTCATGTTTCCGGGCCGCATTCCGGCGGTGGAGGGCAGCACGCAATCGGGGCAAATCTATTACTTCACCTACAAGGACTATCTGGCGATCCGCAACGAGGCCCAATTCGTGGGCGCTCTTTCACCGGTTCTGAATCGCGAAGATATCCGCGCGGTCAGCGACTACGGCTCGACCAATGGCCAGGTTTTCGGCGTAGCTCCCGATTACAACCAGATCCGCAACGTGCCCGTCGAACCGGGACGCTGGTTCAACGATCAGGACAACGCCGAGCGCCGGCGCGTGGCCGTGGTGGGCTGGGAGTTGCTGAAGAACATGTTTCCCGGCCGTCCGGCGGTGGGCTCGACCATCCTGCTGAACGGAATCAACTTCAACGTAGTTGGAGTTGTGGCCAAGGTCGGCCGAGATGGGAACAATGGCACGAATTCGCGTATCTTCATCCCGATTAATACCATGCGGGACTTGTTCCGGCTGACCAAGGCTAACTCTGAAGACGCAATCTCATTCCTCAACTACCGTCCGATTACCAAAGACCTGCATGCCGAGGCCAAGGACGAGATTCATCGGATCCTGGCGCGCCGCCACGGTTTCGATCCCAAATTGCAGGATGCCTTCGAAGACTGGGACACGATTGAAAACATGAAGCGGGTGGGGAGGATTTTCGACGCGATGGACTGGTTCCTGGGCGTGGTAGGAGTGGTGACGCTGGGACTGGGAGCTATCGGCATTATCAACATTATGCTGGTGTCGGTGACGGAGCGAACCAAGGAGATTGGACTGCGCAAGGCGCTGGGGGCCACCTACCGCGCCATTCTGACGCAGTTCTTTATTGAAGGGGCGTTCCTCACCGCCTTCAGCGGCGGCATTGGATTGGCCATTGCGACTGGCTTTGTGACTTTGCTGGCGATGCTGCCATCGCCCGAGGGCTTTGACACGCCGAGAATTATCCCCGCATCAGCATTGGCGGCGATTGGTTCACTGGCGATCGCGGGCATCGCCGCAGGCCTGTACCCGGCGCGCAAAGCGGCGCTGTTGCCGCCGGTAGAAGCGCTACGACAGGAATGAAAGAGCAGCTTCTAGCTCCTAGCTGCTAGCTTCTAGCCAACCTGATTCGCAGGCGGCTAGAAACGCGGCTGGAAACTGAAGAGCTAGAAGCTAGGAGCTAGAAGCTAGGAGCGGTTTTTCATGATCGTCGATCTCGCCACTCAGGCCTACAACGCGTTGCGCCACAACCGGCGCCGCAGTCTGCTTACCATGTTAGGCATGGCCTGGGGCATTGCGACCGTGGTGCTGCTGCTCGCTTATGGCGCGGGTTTTGAGCACGGATTGTGGGCCGCGTTCCGGTCCTTTGGCACCAATCTCGTCTTCATTTTTCCCGGACGCACCGAGTTACAGGCTGGAGGCACCAAGGCGGGCACGCAAGTTCGCTTGAACGTCAACGATCTCGACTACATCCGCTACGAGGTACCGCTGCTGAAGCACGTTTCTCCGGAGGCGTTCAAGAATTGCCTGGTGGCGTACGGCACGCGCAGTGCGAACTACGGCGTGAGTGGGGTTTATGCTAATTACGGCCGCATGCGCAAAATGGACGTGACCGAAGGGAGTTTCTTCAGCGAGGCCGACGATTTCACTCACACGCGTGTGGCGGTGATCGGCGCTGACGCGAAGAAGAAGCTCTTCTCCGGGCAGAATGCCCTCGGGGAGGAGATCCGTCTTGACGGTATCTCGTACCAGGTGGTCGGCATTCTCAAGCACCAGGTGCAGAACGGGGACGACAACATCAACGAGCATGTGTACGTCCCATACAGCGCCATGAGCGACCTCACCAACACCTACTACCTGAATTCGATTGTCATGGAATACGAAGGCGACCATGACAAGGTGGTGAAAGGGGTGCGCGATTCTATGGCGTTCCATCATAACTTCGATCCTAAGGATCATCGCGCCATCTTCGTGTTCGACGTGTTCGCGGACCTGATGGATCTGCAGGTGATTACGACCGGCATCAAGATTCTGCTCGGCTTCATCGGCTTGCTGACGCTGGGAATTGGAGGAGTCGGCCTGATGAACATCATGCTGGTCTCGGTGACGCAGCGCACGCGCGAAATTGGAGTGGAGAAGGCGCTGGGCGCGCACCGCTGGCACATCCTGTTCCAGTTCCTGGCCGAAGCGCTGGTGATTACCGCGCTGGGCGGGCTGTTAGGCGTGATCCTCGCCTATGTGGTCTCGTGGTCGGTCGGGTCGCTGACGCTATGGAGCGCCTTTGAAGAAAACGCGAGCGAGGGCGACATCCACCTCTACATCGATTTCGCGACGCTGATGTGGTCGACGCTGATCTTGAGCTTCGTTGGCATCGTCAGCGGAATGCTGCCGGCAATCAAAGCGGCGCGCCTGAATCCGATCGAAGCGTTACGCTACGAGTGAACATTCCCACGATTAGTAGTGATACCGAGCCTGCAGAAAATCAATCCTTCGCTCGCTCACGCGATACACCAGGCGGTGCTCCTGCGTGAGTCGACGCGACCAGCATCCCGCGAGCAGGTACTTTAGGGGTTCTGGCTTGCCGATCCCCGCAAAAGGGTCGCGTACGATGCCCTCGATGAGTTCAAAGGCACGCAGCGCAACCTTACGATCGGTCTCGATCCAGTAACGAATATCTTGGCGGAACTCAGGATGAAATACGATTTCCCGGTCAACCTTCGCTGGCAAGCCCCATCTCCCGGCGGAACTTGTCCAGCCTCTCCGGTTTGCCTTTTCCTGCCGTCGCGCGCCGCAGGGCGGTCAGCAATCGCCGCATATTCTTGGGCGATCGCAGAAGGTGCGCGGTCTCCAGTAACCCGGCGAGTTCATCGGCAGGAACCAGGGCGACGCGCTTGGCCCCCTTCCTACGCACGACCACGACTTCATGGTCATTGGCCACACGGTCGAGCACAGAAGCAAGACTCTGTCGCAGGTTGGTATAAGTGGTTTCGGTCAAAAAATCCCTCCAGTCAGAGCGTACAGGGTTCCTGTACATTGGTCAATTACCTGTCTTACAATGCTCTGTGCTCGAAACATACAGTCCTCGTCTGGACCGTGTCCTCGCCCAACTTCGCCTCTACGAACATCCTCTGTTGGACTTCTCCGCTCGGGCGAAGGGCGAAGGCGTCGAGGTCGTCATCAAGTTCAAGGACGAACGCGTCGCCGTTCATACCTACTATTTTGATCTCCATCCCCGCGATCTCGACGACCCGCAGTTTGAATGGAGCTTCCAGCGCCAACTCTACGACGCCCTGCACGATTATTTCGTCGAAATGTTCATCCGCACGCCGCAGGACCGCGCCGATCGACAGAAGAAGGGACTGTGAATCCGCTGCGCGCACGAATCGAGTGGGAGATCCGGGAGCATGGCCCCATTCCCTTTTCCCGCTACATGGAGTTGTGCCTGTATGACGAGGAGTTCGGCTACTACTCGCGGAATGCGGCGCAGTTCGGGAAGGCTGGAGACTTCTACACATCGAGCGACGTGCATGCTGTCTTTGGACGCCTTATCGCGCGCCAGTTCGAAGAGATGTGGCGGGTGCTGGGCTCTCCCGCCGGCATCATGGTTCGGGAACTTGGGCCGGGACGAGGACTCTTCGCGCAGGACGTGCTGGACTGGTCGGAAAAAAAGTTTCCAGATTTCTCTCATGCCTTACGCTACGTTCTGGATGAACGCTCGCCTGCGCTGCGAGAGCGAATCGAGCAGACCCTAAGCCGGCAATTCGAGTCCGGAAAAGCCGGGTTTCGGTCGTCCGGAGAAAGCCTTTCTACACCGGAGATAGTGTTTGCCAACGAGTTCTTCGACGCTTTGCCGGTCGAGATTCTGAGTTCGCTTGGATCCCTTCGCCTGGACTTGCGCGAGGGACGGTTGGCTGAGATCTGGGTTCCATCTTCGCCCGAGGAAATGGAATTTCTTGATCGTTATTCGATCCATCCCGAACCGGGGGAACGAGTTGAAGTTTCACTTCCATCACTGACTTCCATGAACGCTACCGCTGAACTGGAACGCGGGTTCGTGGTTGTCATCGACTACGGCTACACGCGCGCGGAGCAACTGGCAGGGCGGCATCGCGGGACGCTGAAGGCCATTCGCCAGCATTCGGTGAGTGCTAACCCGTACGAAGCTCCGGGCGAGCAGGACATTACGGCGGACGTAAACTTCACGGCGCTCGCGGCGACGGCGGAAAAACGAGGCATGCAGGCGCAGAGGCTCGTCACCCAATCGCAGTTTCTCATGGGCATTGGAGAGGCGAATCAGTTTGCCGATGCCTTCGAGGATTGCCGGCTGCCACAAGAGCGCGCCAAAGTCGCGCTGCAACTTAAACACTTAGTGACGCCGGCGGGCATGGGCGAGAGCTTTCAGGTGCTCGTGGCGAGTAAAGGGGTCGAAGAAGTAAGAGTAGCGGCCCTGGCAGGCTTGAGTTTTGGCGCAAACCCGATTGGAGGCTGAACCTGTGCCTTCACAAATTTATACAAAGCCTGGTACAACCTCCACCAAGCCACCGTGATTCCGATGTTGAAGAGAGCTTCTCGGCTGCCGATTCTTAGCGAAGGAGGAAGTCATGAAGCGGTCTAGCGTAGGCGTGCTTCTGGTTGTCCCTGCGGTTGCGCTCGGGCTGTGGGCGCTTCCGAGCGGTCAGGCAGGATCGAGCGGAAATGGTAACTCCCCGGGGGCCCACCGTCCTGTCATCTACGTAATGCCAAATGCGGTCACGAATCCCGGACCGGGCGAAAATTCGCAGGTAGTCGTGGACTCTTCGCATAACGGCAAGGAGCCCCAGGTGGCGAAAATCTACCAGGAACTGCAGCGCCGCAAGGAATGCCAGCCTTTCTCTGAGAACATGATCAAAGAGAAGGGAGATTACTTCCTGCTTTTGCGGCATGGCGGCGGCAAAGGGAACCGCTGGGCAGTTTCCGATAGAAACGGGGACGTGATCGCGTCCGGCGATTCACTGCTGCTGGGGAACTCGGTGAAGGACGCGTGCCTGGCGATCGCCAAGAATTGGCAGGACCAGCGCGTTACGGCGGGAAAGTAGCGCCTTGGCGTCGGAGGGCACGACTCCGCTACCCAGAATGAGCGGATGTGTCCGGATACTCGTAGACCCCGCGACCTGACTTGCGTCCCAGGCGGCCGGCCTTCACGTACTGCACCAGCAGCGGAGCGGGGCGGTACTTCTCCCCTAGCGACTTGTGGAGATATTCGAGAATGTGCAGCCGGGTGTCGAGGCCGACCAGATCGACCAGTTCGAAGGGGCCCATGGGATAATTCAACCCGAGTTTCAGCGCCTTGTCGATGTCGGAGGCGGAGGCGATACCTTCCTGCAGCATGTAGAACGCCTCGTTGCCGATCATGGCGTTGATGCGACTGGTGATGAAGCCGGGCGATTCTTTGATCACAACCACTTCCTTGCCCATGCGCTTGCCGACTTCGACTACTGTTGCCAGCGTATCTTCGTCGGTTTCTAGAGCGCGCACGATTTCCAGGAGTTTCATCTTGTGCACGGGATTGAAGAAGTGCATGCCGACACATTTCTTTGCGCGGTAGGTCACGCTGGCAATTTCCGTCACGCTGAGCGAGGACGTGTTGGAGGCCAGAACCGTGGAGGGGCGGCAAATTTTGTCGAGCAGGGTGAAGATTTCGATCTTCGATTCCATTTCCTCAGGAACGGCTTCAATGACGAGGTCGGCTTCGCGCGCAGCCTCTTCCACCGAGCCGGCGTACTGCAGGCGGCGAAAGGCGGAATCGGCGTCGGGCGCACTGACTTTCCCGAGTTCCACGGCCTTATCGAGATTGGCGCGAATTTCGGATTCGGCTTTGCGCAGGGTCGCGGGCAGCAGATCTTCGAGAATAGTGCGGTAGCCGCCGAGGGCGGCGGCGTGGGCGATGCCTCGTCCCATGATGCCGGCACCGATGACGGCAATCGTGTTAACTGGCGCCACCTACTTTTCCACCTTTTCCAGGTCGGCGATGGCGGCGGTGATCTGGGCGCCTGCCCCACGCAAACAGTCAGCCAGGCGCTTGCGTTCCTCGGCGTTCATGTTGGGAATGTAAATGCAAATCCGTCGAAGCGTCGCGGTAATGTCGTCTACGTAATTTATGGCTCGAATCAGTTCACCAGTCGCTACCATGAGTGCTCCTATCGTTTTTTCGGTCCGGAGCGAGCCTTCTTGTGTCGTGAGCCGCTCAGGCCGGACTTTCTATTGTGGACGTGCTCAGGAATTTAGTAAAGATGAGCGCAAATCCCCACTTCTCGCGCCAAGAGCGCGCGAGAAATGGGGCACCCAGTTTTTCATAGCTCTTGGCCGATGTTTTGAAGGACGAAGGCAACTCGCTCATCGACGGGGAGACGCGGAAGCTCGATTAGCTTATAGCCATATTCGGGGTAAGTTGCGCACATTGCATCGTAAGTCCTGATCGCCTCGTCGAAGTCTTGTTTGCGTTCACGGTCCTGGTGGAAGATCTCACGCCACGGTGGGGCGACAAAGGCGCGAGCATCATAGCGAAAAATCTCAGCGGCTTTATGCAGGTGGTGCGGAATGGGTTGGCCGATCAGTCGAAGGTATCCGAGAACGTCCGGAATACCACGGTCGAAGAACACGGGGCCGTTGCGCTGTTGCGCTATGTGATAGGAGCGCATCTCCCAACACAGCATCATTTCAGAAAAGAGGATGCGATCGTCCCAAGGCAATGCGTGGCCTCCGATCAACATTTGGTTTTGGATTATGGCGCGGCCGGCTTCGACCGATCTCGCGTAACCGGCGCGTTCTAGTGCGTCGATGAGAGCGCTCTTGCCCGAGGACGGTCCGCCGGTCAGAACGAAAAACTTCCCTTTGTCAGTTGTGGGCATGTTCTCTTTCTGTGATCTGGGCATGATGAAGGTTCAGGATCTCGCAGCCGTTTATTCACAACAAGTTACCCTGGCAGAATATAATCCCGATCAAATCTTTTTATGGGGCGCGGGCTGGTGCCGCGAATCGAATACTTATGGCAGACACGCCTTTGAGACGCTACATATTCGCAAGCGACTTTGACAAGACGCTCACCTTCAACGATTCCGGCTACGTGCTGGCCGAGTTGGTCGGCATACCGACCGAGGAGTTCGAACGCAAAGCTGAGGGGATGGCCAAGATCAACCTGGTGCAGCAGGGCGCGGAACTGGCCTACCTTTTGCTGCACGATCCGGAGTTCCGGGCGAAAGTTCGGAAGGAACATCTCCACGAGGTGGGGAAGCGCATTCGCCTAAAAGGTGAGATCCAACTCTTGTACCAGATTCTCAAGAATGGGATCGACGGACATGAATTCGATTTCTACGTACTTTCAGCCGCGCCGGTCGAGGTCATCCTTTCGGCGCTGGAAGGCATCGTGCCGCCGGATCACATTTTTGGGACGGAATTCCGCTACCAGCCGACGGGTGAGATTGACACAATCGTGCGCGCCACGGCTGGCTATGGAAAAGTTGCGGTGCTTGATCGTCTATTGGAGCAGCAGGTATCAGGTCCCGATCACGTCATTTACACCGGAGACGGCAGTTCCGACATCCATGTGATGCTGCACATCAACGCCCGCGACGGGTTAACCATCGCAGTCTCCGAATCACCCCACGTGTCGCAGATTGCCAAACGCACGGTGTTGAGCACCAGCGCGTTGGCAGTACTGGCGCCCATTCTCGAAGAAGTTGCCGGATGGGAACGCTACCGTATTCGCGGCTTCTTTGAAGCCAACGGAATGCTGATCCAGGAGTGGGAACGCGTGCGGACCGACTGGCTCACCGTGCGCCCAGCCGCCGACGAGCCGGTGGAGACGAAGGGAGTTATTTAGGCCTCATGCTCCGCGATAAGAGCCTGATTCCGCTCTCGCGTCAGCACCAACACGCCTTGGCGCTATGCGTCCGCATCGAGCGGGCGTCGCCGATCGCGAACTCAGACCTCAAAGCGTGGCAAAAGGAAATTGCGCAGCAGTTTCAGCTTGAAGTCACCGCTCATTTCGCCGCGGAGGAACGGGTGTTGTTTCCTGCTGCACGCAGGTTCGGAGAATTAGTTCCGCTGGTGGAAGAGCTGCTTGTCGACCATAGAGAGTTGCGAGCGAGTTTCGCTCGGGCAGGAGCGAACGAGATGTCCGCAACCGACTTGGTTGCGTTCGCGCGTTGTCTCTCAGGCCACATCCGCAAGGAGGAGCGCCGCTTGTTCGAGCGACTCCAGGAATTGATGCGTCCAGGGGAACTCTCGACTCTGGGCAAAGAACTGGCAGACGCGCTTGCCGGGGTTGAGCAGGCCTGCGAACTGCCCAGTGAGATCACGAAGCTGCGGGCCCTCAGAGGCTAAGAGCCCAGTATCCACCTCAACCCGCATGCGGCACGACTGCAAGTCGTGCCCTTCCCGGATATAGCTACGGCGAAAGAGCGGTAGACAATGGGCCAGCCGCGCCGGGCTCGGCAGGGTCTTCGCTTCGCTCAGAATGACGGAGCGAGTGAATTGGTTGGATCAGGAGCGTGAACCTGCTGGAACGTCGCCGCGGCTTCCTGGCCCATGTAACGCTCCAGAACCGCCGGGTCTGTGCGTCTTAAGTCCACGACTACCAGACCGTCGAGCACGTTGGAGAATTTTCGATCCACATTGAAACCGACGAGTTTTCCCCCGATCTTGACGTATTGCCGGAGAAGAATGGGCAGGCCCTTGCCGTCGGCTTCCACATCAGTGATCGGCTGTGAGAGCTCATCCAGGTCGCGCAGCGCCTGGCACATACCGCGGCAGTCCCAGTGGCGCAGCAACCCGGGGCGAAATGGCTTTCGCGGTTCAACCATGCCCGCGAGTTCGTCCTCCTGCATGCGCGCTTCGAAAAAGCGGTAGATCATTTCGCGTGAAGTTTCGTTGTAATCGTTGCTGATGCTGACGGCGCCGAACAGTACAGGAATCTCGGGGCGGGTGGCGATCAGGCGGGCAATTCCCTTCCACAACAGCAGGAGCGGGGCGTACTGCCGCTGGTATTCCGGGCGCACAAAGGAACGGCCCAACTCGAGGGCCGGTCCCAGTTTCTGGAAGAGGCACTCGTCGTACCTGAACAGCGTGCTGGTGTAGAGACCCGCGACACCATGCGTGGGGAGTATCTCGGCTGTATTTCCCGCGCGATAGGCGCCTACCAACTCACGGTTGGTCTTGTGCCACAGGAGCAGGTGCCAGTAATAATCGTCGAAGCGGTCGAGGTCCAGGCTCTTTCCGGTGCCTTCTCCGACCCGGCGGAAGGTCACCTCACGGAGTCGTCCCACTTCGCGCAGCAGGCGCGGCATTTCGCGAGCACTTCCCAGATACACAGCGAGGTCGCCGTTTGAAGCAAGACACCGTTCGTTGGGGAGTCTATTGATTTCCTCGGCAAGCAAATCCGGACTTGCGGCGGGTGCGACTGGTTCCTGCGCTTTCAGGATGAGCTTGGATCGCATGGCCTGAAGCCTGGACGACTCGGGCTTGCGGCGCCGCGCCAGCAGATAGGTGCGCCAGCGCAGGTATTCCGTGGCCTCGCGGTCATCAACCAGTCCGGCGATGGCATCGCGATCGATGGGGCTGCCCACGCGAACCTCGATGCTCTTGCCTTCCTGCTGCAAGAATTCCTGCAAGAGAAATGCACCGCGCAACTTGGGATGAACCATGCTGAGAAGCTGGAATCCAACGCTGTTGTGGCCGCAGAAATACACGGGCAAAGCGGACGCTCCGGCTCGGCGCATCAGGCGCACGGCTGCGGCGTTCCACTCGGGATCGGCGATCTGCGCGGCCGGCATCTGCCAATGTGAGACCTCGCCGGCGGGGAACATGGCCAGCATGCCTCCCTGTCGTAACCAGGCAAGCGCCTGGCGTATAGCGCGGCGATTCGATTCCGCAGACTGGTCGGTGTTAAAAGGGTCCACAAAGATGCAATGCTGCGCCAGTTCCGGTACGTCTGCGAGCAAGAAATTGGTGAGAACCTTCGTGTCCGGGCGGACGCGAGTGAGGAGCACGGTGAGAATCGCGCCATCCAGCATGCCATAGGGATGATTGGCTACAACCACAACCGGGCCGGTCGCGGGAATGCGCCCCTGATCGGCAGGATCGACGCGCAGGCCGACTCGCATTTCCGCGAGCAGGCTCTCGAGGCGAAATCCGTCGGGCGATTGCTGCACCCGACGATAGAGATCGCGCACACGGCCTACGGGAGCAAATTTCGCCGCCAGACCGGGTAGCTCAGAAATCCGCGACAACACCTCCGCCGGCTCGCGGTGCGTGTCAACTTGGTTTGCTGGCATATACCACGAATAGTGGAAGCGCTTTGCTACAGGATGAAGGGCAAGTTAAAAACTGATGAAATGTGGTGCCGGTAAGCGAGAGAGTAACCACTAGTAACCTCTCGGCGAATGGTTCGCGTCCGAGAGGCAATCTGAGTTTCTCCGCAACCTCTGGCTAACGCGCGATGGGTTAGGTTTCGAGCCGATAACGTGTTTCGGCCAGCGCGTAGAGGCGGCGCCAGACGAGGCGATTGATGGTGACCACGGTTGCGGCCATCATCATGGTCGCGGCGAGCAGCAGGTCGAAATTGCCCTGGTCGGTGGCTTGAGAAATCGTCGCTCCCAGGCCGACCGTGGTGTAGATGTGTCCTTTAAAGTGAAAGTACTCGGCGACGATGCTGGCATTCCAGGCGCCACCGGACGCGGTCACCATGCCGGTGACGAGGTAGGGAAAAATCCCAGGCAGGATCAGTTTCTTCCAGCGCTGAAGTCCTTCGAGGCGAAAAACCGAACAACACTCCTTCAAATCCGTGGGGATGGCGATGGCGCCGGCAATCACATTGAACAGGATGTACCACTGCGTGCCCAGCAGCAGAAGCACGATCGAACCGACGCCCAGGCCGCCACCAACACGAATCAGCAACAGCAGCACCACGGGGAACAGCGCGGTCGCGGGGACTGAAGCTGCGATCTGCGCCAGCGGTTGGGCGATGCGAGCCAGCCGCGGGTTGAAGCCGATGGCAACGCCCGCAGGTATCGTCCACAGAGCGCCAATCAGGAGGGCGAGATTCACGCGTACAAAGGTTGCGACAAGCCCAATGCCAGCCTCACGCACCTCGGCTTTCTGCAGGCCGCTTAGAATGATGCCAACGCGTACGAGTGCGTAGCCGATGCCGCCCAAGAGCACCACGGCCAGAAGGCGCGCGAGCCAGATCTTCCACGGATTGCCAGGTTCGGCTTCTTCAGTAGAGCGGGTGCGCGCGAAATAAGCCATCAAGCGCTCGCCCAGCGGACTCACCGTGCTCTTGCGGATGCGCGCCAGACTGCGCGAGCGGCGGATCAGATCGAGTACCCACGACTGTGGAGCGTCGGTGCTTTCGACCTGCTCCACCTTGAACTTCTCTGCCCAAGCGATCACCGGACGCCAGACGAACTGGTCGAGCAGCACGATCACGGCAATCATGGTGGCAATGCCCCACAGAATCGACGGAGTGTCCCCGGCGCTGGCGGCAGTTTGCAGGTACGACCCCAGGCCAGGCAGACGGAAATCGCGCGCGCCGAGCACAAACATTTCGCAGGCCATCAGAAAAAACCAGCCACCGGCGACCGACATCATGGAGTTCCACACCAGGCCGATGGCGGCGTAGGGCAGTTCCATCTGAATGAAGCGCTGCCACCAACTGAAGCGGTAGATCCTAGCCGCTTCGCGCATCTCTTTCGGAATACTCTTAAGCGAAGCGTAAAAGCTGAAGGCCATGTTCCAGACCTGGCCGGTAAAGATGAGCAGGATCGCGCCCGCTTCGACGCCAAGCTGCCGGCCGGGAAACAGCGCCACCATGGCCAGCATGACGCCAGGAAGAAAGCTGAGCACAGGGATGGATTGCAGAACGTCGAGCAGCGGAATCATGAACCGCTCGGCCCGCGAGTTGTAGGCCGCGATGTAGCCATAGACCAGCGTGAAGGCCAGGCTCAGTACGTACGCGATCGTAATGCGCAACAGCGAATATCCCGCGTAGGCAGGCAGGGCCAGTGGGTTGCGAGAGATTTCGACTTCAGGAGTGATCGGGCCCAGCCACGTTCGTCCCACGACGAGCAAGCCGTAGAACAGCGCCAGGCCTGCGCCGAACATGAGGAGGTCGGGCAGATAGGAAATCTCGATGCTGGGCAGTTGCGTCCAGATTCGGTAGGCTGAGAATCCGCGAAAGCTGGGCGATTTCTTGATGGGAGTCATGCTTGGCGTGTCTCAGGATTTCGGGGCAGCAGCGGAATCGTGATGTTCAACGGGAGAGGCTTCCGAGGTTGCCGGAGGTTCGGCCTGGGTGAGCCGGCCGCTCTCACGGTCATAGTCAAAGATTTCGGCGTAGCGGCCCCAGTTCATGGCGGTTTCGAACTGGCGCAGCACTTCGTCTTCGGCGAAGTGCTCGTCGAGGATGTCGTGGAAGAATTCGTCCTGGATGGAATGATCGGACTTGCGTTTCAAGATGCTGTCAATCTGCTTCAGGATGGTGGCATGCTCCAGGCAAGCCTTCCGGAATAAGACCTTGCGCTGCTGAATGTCGGCCTCCGCAAAGGCAATGCCCTGGGGAGTGATCTGAACATCGCCCTCCTTCAGCCAGGCAAAACCCAGCAGCACACAAGCCTCGAGGATGGGAAGCAAGTCCTCGACATCCATAACCAGTTCTTCTGAAAGACGGAATAGGTCCTCGCGGCCGCCGCGATCCTGCAGCAGTTCGAGCAGACCCGCGATGCCGCCGACGCGCGCATGGGGTAGCATCTGGTACTTCGTTGCGCGGACGGGCGCGGCTTGCTTCTTGAACGCGTCTTTCGTCAATCCGCCCTTGGGCAAGATAATTTCTGCGGTAGTCTCGGCATCGGGTATGGTGTGTTCGACATCCGGCTCCGTCATCACTTTGTAGATGTAGTCGACCAGTTCGACAAAACGCGCCGACTTGCGGTCGCGCGGATGTTTCAGCCGCACATTGAAGTCAGAGCGGACGCGCGCGGGATTGCGTCCCAGTACGATGACGCGATCGGCCAGCATCACCGCCTCTTCGATGTTGTGGGTCACGATGAAAATGGCGCTGGTCGGCATCTTCTTGTTGAGCCAAAGTTCGAGCAGTTCATTGCGCAGGTTTTCGGCGGTGAGCACGTCGAGCGCGGAGAACGGCTCGTCCATGAACAAGACTTCCGGTTCGACGACCAAAGCGCGCGCGAATCCCACACGCTGCTTCATCCCGCCGGAGAGTTCCTTGGGATACGCGCTTTCGAACCCATCCAGGCCGACGGTATCGAGCGTGCGCACAGCGCGCTTGCGGCGCTCGACGGCCGGGACGCCCCGGGCCTCGAGTGGAGCCTCGACGTTGTCCAGCACCGTCAGCCAAGGAAAAAGAGCGAAGCTCTGAAAGACGATGGCGACATTTGGCGTTTGTCCATCAAGCGGCTTGCCGTGCCACATCAGGGTTCCCGACGTCGGTTCCGAGAGGCCGGTCAGCATGCGTAGAAGCGTGGACTTACCGCAGCCAGAGGGACCGAGTAGCGCGATGATCTTGCCGGATTCGACGACCAGATCGGTCGCGCCCACGACCTGGATACGCGTTCCATCCGGCTGCGGATAGGACTTTTCGATGGCGACGGCCTCGATGATCGCTTGGACGATCGCTTCACTCACGCTGGGACTCCCGTACTTTCTATACACGATCTGCGCCGAAGCGCAAAGTGCGCTTTGTGTTGTAACACTGCATTCACAATGAATCGGCCGCCATTCAGGCGGCGAAGGTGTCATCCGTCAGCTTGGCGAAAGGTTGAGGCAGCCGATCGCTGAGTTCGGCGAGAAGCGCCAGCTTCGCGGCCAAGTCGCCGGTCAGATGATTGGGATCGAATCGCCAACGCCAGTTGCCGCCGTACACGCTGGGAGTGTTCATGCGGGCCTCGCTGCCGAGTCCAAGGACATCCTGCATGGGAATGATGCTCAGGTTGGCGGGAGAGCATTGCGCGGCGCGAATGAATCCCCAGTGGATGCCGTCGTCGCAGCGTCCCAGGTAGGCCTCGGCGTTGCGACGCTCATGCTCGGCCGCGCCGGCGCGCCACCAACCCACCACGGTGTCATTGTCGTGCGTGCCGGTGTAGATGACCTTGCCGGCCGCACGATGCGGCAGGTACATGTGCGCGCCCTGGTCACCAAATCCAAACTGCAGGACGGCCATGCCGGGAATCTGCAGGCGGTCGCGCAGAGCGTGTACCTCGGGAGTGATGTAGCCAAGATCCTCGGCGAAGAAGGGCAGGCCTCCGAGCGCCTCGCGCAGCTTCAGAAATAAATCGTCACGCGGACCGTCGACCCAGTGGCCATTGACCGCCGTGGGGTCGCTGGCGGGAATCTCCCAGAACTGGTCGAATCCGCGAAAGTGATCGAGACGGATGTAATCGCAGTTCTGAGTTGCCCAGCGCAGGCGCTCGACCCACCAGTTGTACCCTTGCTGTTTCATCACGTCCCAGCGGTACAAGGGATTTCCCCAACGCTGTCCGGTCTTGCTGAAAAAGTCAGGAGGCACGCCCGCCACTACCTCGGGCTCAAGTTTGTCGGTTAGGCGGAACAGTTCGCGGTGCGTCCATACGTCGGCGCTGTCGTGGTTCACAAAGATGGCCACGTCGCCGACCACGCGGATGGCGTGCTCGGCGCAGTATCTCCGCAACGCCCGCCACTGTTCATAGAAAGCGAACTGCAGGGCGCTGCGAATCCGGATATCGTCCGCGAAATCTGCGCGTGCCTTTTCTAAAGCGGACGGTTCCCGGTAGGCCAGATCGTGAGGCCACTGATTCCAGCTTTCGAGTTTGTGCCGTGCCCGGAGCGTGTCGAAGAGGACGAAATCGTCGAGCCACCAGCGGTTTTCGGCGCGGAAAGTTTCGAATCGCCGCAGAGCATCGCTGGCGCCCGAGTGCAGGAAATTCCGCGCCGCCTCAAACAACAGCGGCATTTTAGCCGCGAACACGGATTCGTACTCGACGGCAGCGGAATCCGTTTCGGGCTTGGCAGAGCCAGGCTTTACCGAGTCAGGCTTTACCGAGTCAAGCTTAGCTGGACTAATCCAGCCGCGCTCGGCCAGGCGCTCCAGACTGATGAGCAGAGGATTTCCGGCGAATGCCGAGGTCGAGGAGTATGGCGAGTTGCCGTAGCCGATCGGACCAAGAGGAAGTACCTGCCACAGGCCCTGGCGGGCAGAAGCAAGAAAATCTACGAAGCGATATGCGGCCGGACCGAAATCTCCGATGCCGCCGTGCGCCGGCAACGACGTGGGGTGCAACAGGATTCCTGCGGCGCGAGGAAAGGACATGAGCGCGGCTACATTCCCTGCTCGCTCCCGGTGCGGGTCAGCGTTTTCATCTCTTCCTGGTTGATCCTGATCTTGCCTGACTTCTCCATCTGATCGCGCAGGCTGGAAACGAAGAGGCCGAAAAGTTCCTGCTGCCTGGTCTGCAACAGCGAGTCGCGAATCTCGTCGCGCTTGGCGGCGTACTCGGCATCGGTAGGCTTCTCGTTCTCAAGCACCGAGAGGACGACTCCGTTGGCGCCGCTGTTAATGGGGCCGCTGATCTCGCCCGGCTTCATGGTGAAGGCTACGGCGGCCTGTCCGGTCATCGATCCAACGTCGGGAACCTGGCCATCGGGAAGAACAAAGTCGCTGGTCTTCATGGTGGCGCCGAGTTCTTTGGCCGCGCGTTTCAGGTCATGCTCGGCCTTGGCGCGGTCGGAGAGTTCCTGCGTCTTTTGTGTAAGCAGGGTGCTGGAGCGCTCGTTTTTGAATTCTTCCTCGACCTTGGCGCGAATCTCCTCAAACGTCGGCGTGGCAGCCGGTTTTACATCGAGCAATTGAAACACGACGATTCCCTGCGAGGCCGGGGCAACATCGGGCGGCGACTTCTCGGCCGCGGTAAAGACGGCATCCATGAATTGCGGCGCCGGACCGAGGCCGGGCAGCATATCCTTGCGGGCGAAGAAATCGGAGGTAATCACAGGAATCGATTGCGCGGCGGCAGCGGCGTCGAGCCCTTGCGCACGAGCCTGCTTCAGCAAATCTTCAGCCTGCTTCTGGGCGATCTGTTGCGCTTTTTGGCGCTTTAGGATGGGCTCGATTTCACCCTTGACCTCGTCAAGGGTCTTCATGTGCGCGTCCTGCTTGTCGTCGACGCGGATGATGTGGAAACCGTAGCTGCTCTTCACCAGGCCGCTGATCTGTCCCTTGGGAAGTGAGAACGCAACTTTCTCAAACTCAGGAACCGTCTGCCCCTTGCCGATCCAGCCCAGAGATCCGGCTTGCTTGGCGCTGCCGGGATCCTCCGAATACTTCTTGGCAAGATCTTCCAGCTTCGCTCCGGCCTTCAATTGTTTGAGGATATCCTCGGCGCGGTGTTGCGCTTCGGCAACGCCCTTCTCGTCGACCTTGCCGTCCGGTCCGGGCAGCGGCGTCTTGATCAGAATGTGGCTGACCTTGACCTGCTCCGGAGTGCGGTATTGGTCGCGGTGGTCATCGTAGTACGCGCGCAGCTCGTCTTTAGTTACCTGGATGCCAGCCTCGACCTTGGCCGAATCAACGACGGCGTATTTAACCTTTCGTTTTTCCGGAATCGAATTCGCGTAGTTCGCCTTGTGGCTCTCGTAAAAGGCTTTGAGTTCCGCATCGGCAGGATGCAGGCCTTTCTTGATGTCATCCTGTTTCAAGACCGCGTAGTCAAACTTGACTTTGGAGTTCTGCTTGATGAACTGGTCGTGAATCTCGGCTTCACTCACGGTCGCGCCGCCGGAAATCAGGGCCTGCAGCTTGGTGATCAGGATTTCACTGCCGACTTCTTCTTCGAACTTGGCGGGAGTGAGATTCGCCCGCTGCAGCATTTGCTCGTACTCCGGCTGGCCGACGAAGTTGCCGCCGGGGAAAAAAGCCGCAGCATAACGTCCGTGCTGCAGTTCGTCTTTCACTTCTTCGGGCGTAGCCCGCAATCCCATGTGCTGCGCTTCGTTCAGAAGGACCTGGCGAGTGATCAACTGGTCGGCCGCACGCTGCGCGAAGAAAGGCAGGAGGAGGGCCATGTTGGCGCCGCCCTGCGGCATCTGTTGCTGCAGCATCTGGCGCGCCGTCTGGCGGACTTCGTCGGCGGTAACGTCGCCGCCCTCTACTTTGGCGACGACGCCCTGGCGGGGCTGGCCAACGCCAAAGATGTCACTGGTAAGACCCCCGGGAATCAGAGTAACGACCATCGACGCACAGATGATCAGCAGCAGCCCCCCGAGAACATACTTCGTGGTCTGCCCGGACTTTTGCAGAAATCGAATCATCGCTTGTCACTCCAGAGTGGAAGGGCGAATTGTTGATTATAAACCAGCAGTGCTAGATTGCATGGCTGGCGCCGTCGTACAAAACCGAGGGCAGGTGTTTTCAGACAAGAACGCGACAAAATTCGGCTATTGAAACGAATTAATAGAAGTGTTATCCATTTTGCGGGGGCATTTGTAAGCGTACCCGCTCCCGTTCTCGATAACGAACAAGCTTCCGTAAGACACTAGGAGCCTCATGAACTTTCAAAGGCAGGGCGTGACTTTCTACATCGCTATTCTGGCGCAATTGGTTCTGGCTTCATCGCTTCTGGCACAAGACAAGCCCGAAGCCCGGCATGTCGCGGAATCCAGGCTGGCACTGCACGATGGTTGGAGGCTGCAAACCTCCGCCAAGGTCGAGGCCAAGGGAGAGGCTATCTCGACACCGCAGTTTTCTGCGCAGGGTTGGCACGAAGCGACCGTGCCCAGCACGGTGGTGGCTGCGCTGGTGAAGGATAAAACCTTGCCCGATCCTTTTCTCGGGATGAACCTGCGCGATTTCCCGGGCGTGACCTATCCCATCGGAGGAAATTTTTCCAACATCGCGATGGCGCCCGAAAGCCCTTACGCCGTTTCGTGGTGGTACCGCAAAGCGTTCGAGGTGCCGGCTTCGTACAAGGGCAAGACGGTGTCGTTGAAGTTCGACGGCATCAACTACCGAGCGAATATCTGGCTGAATGGAAAGCAGATTGCCAATTCCGATGCCGTGGCGGGAGCGTGGCGTACTTACGAGTTCAACATAACTGCAGCGGCCAAACCTGGCGCGGAGAATGTGCTTGCCGTACAGGTCTTTTCCCCAACCGAGAACGATCTCGCCATCACTTTCGTCGACTGGAACCCGGCCCCGCCGGACAAAAACATGGGATTGTGGCGCGACGTCTATCTCACCTCGAGCGGGCCGGTCGCGTTGCGTTATCCCACGGTAGTGTCGAAGTTGAACCCGCCCGCGAATGATCGGGCACAGCTGACCGTCACCGCACAAGTCGAAAACGGCACCGATCAGCCCGTAAAAGGCAGGCTCAAGGGTCAGATCGAGGACGTGAAGTTCGAACAAGAGGTCGAACTCGCGCCCAACGAAACCAAAGATGTGGCCTTCACGCCGGACCAGTTCGCGCAACTGTTCTTTGCGAAGCCACGCTTGTGGTGGCCGGCGCAGATGGGCAATCCGAACCTGTATCCGCTGACGATGGAGTTTGAAGTAGGCGGCGCCGTCAGCGACCAGTCGCACAGCGAGTTCGGTATTCGCGAAATCACCTCCGACTTGAATTCGGTGGGCGGGCGCGCATTTCACATCAACGGCAAGAACATCCTGATTCGCGGCGGGGGCTGGACGCCGGACATGATGATGCGGGAAAATTCGCAGCGCCTGCGCGACGAAATGCGGTATGTCCGGGACATGGGCCTGAACACGGTCCGGCTTGAAGGCAAGCTGGAAACGAAGGAGTTTTTCGACTTGGCGGACCGCGAAGGGATCCTGGTCATGGCCGGGTGGTGTTGCTGCGATTTCTGGGAGCGCTGGCCAAGGTGGAAGCCGCAAGACTTTGAGATCGCAAAACAGTCGCTGCGCGATCAGATTTACCGCCTGCGCAGTCATCCCAGCCTGGTGATGTGGCTGAACGGCAGCGATAATGCTCCGCCGCCGGACGTGGAGCAGATGTATCTCGAGGTGGAGAAGGAATTGCTGTGGCCTAACCCGGTTGTGTCGTCAGCGACGGGCAAGGGGACCTCGGTCACCGGCGAAAGCGGCGTCAAAATGACGGGACCGTATGAATATATTGCTCCGAGCTATTGGGAGGTGGACACGCCCGAGGGTCAGCCGGGACGTAAACAGTGCAATCCCGGAGGCTGTGGCGGCGCCTATGGCTTCAACACCGAAACCAGCATGGGGCCGGCCGTTCCGCCGGTGGAAAGCATTCGCGCCATGGTGGGCAAAGATCATATGTGGCCGATCGATGACGTCTGGAACTATCACGCAGGCGGGGGAGAGTTCAAGACCATCGGCGTGTTCAGCGACGCCCTCGCCAACCGGTACGGGAAGTCCGATAACGTGGAAGACTTCGCCACGAAATCACAGATGCAAACTTACGAAGGCGTGCGTGCCATGTATGAAGCCTACAGCCGCAACAAATACCAGGCGACAGGCGTGATTCAGTGGATGCTGAACAACGCCTGGCCCTCGATGATCTGGCACCTCTACGATTACTACTTGCGTCCGGGCGGGGGATACTTCGGCGCCAAACGCGCGATGGAAGCGCTGCATCCGATTTACGGTTACGACGATCATTCGATCTGGGTGGTCAGCAGTCAGTACGAAGATGCGAAGGGACTGACGCTCAGTACGAAGATCTACGATCTCGACATGACCGAGAAATTTTCACAGGAGAACAAGGTCGACGCTGCCGCCGACAGCACAGCAAAGATCTTCACGCTGCCCGACGTTCAGGGGCTGAGCCCGACATACTTTGTGGTATTGCGCCTGGAAGACTCGGTCGGCCGACTTGTCGGCTCGAATTTTTACTGGCTTTCGACCAAGCCAGAGACCCTCGACTGGGCGAAATCCAATTGGTGGATGACGCCAACCGAGTCTTATGCCGACTTCACTGCGCTTTCGCAACTCCCCAAAGTCAAACTCAAAGTGACCGATCGGACTGAACGCAAGGGCGAGGAAGCGATTACGCATGTCACGCTGGAGAACCCGAGCAAGAGTCTGGCGTTCTTCGTTCGTTTGAAGGTCGACAAAGGCGCTAAGGGCGACGAGATTCTTCCGGTTGTGTGGGAGGACAACTACATCTCGCTGCTGCCGGGCGAGAAGCGCGTGGTCACCGCTCGCTATCGCGCCAGCGAATTGGGCGCGGCCAAGGCGGTGGTGGAGGTCAGCGGCTGGAACGTGGAATAGAGGGAACCTACACGTGCTGCGAGATTGAGAGGATATTCCCGTCGGGATCCTTGAACCAAGCCACTTTGTCGCCGGTCGGAGCCGTCCAGATCCCCAGTTCGTCCTGCTTGAAGAAGCCGAATATTTCGAAGTGAATTCCCTTCTTCTGCATAGCGCGCACGACATCCTCGATGTTCTTCACCTGCCAGCCGAGAACGGTGAATTGTGCCGGCGTAACTTCTTTCATCTTGGCCGCCCGCACCATGATCCCATTCGCGTCGAACACCAGCGCAAATCCGTCGTCTTTCACGAAACGCAGGCCAAGCACGCCCTCGTAAAAAGCTCGGGCTTTCTCCGAATCTTTAATTGGAACAAAAGCCACAATGTTCGTCGATCCCAGCATGCGATGCCTCCTGGTTGGCGCCTTGATGCCAGCGCGTGAAGGCCAAAGAGTACGCTATTGTCACCCTTTCGTCATTACGCTATTGTGACAATGAATGTCGAAAAGACGACGCGGCGTTCATGTTTGTCCGAAGCTGCCTGCGCCGGTGACCGCCCTCGCCTTTGAACTCAATGACGGGCGCGTGATCCCGGAACATGTACATCCTGAGGACCAGCTTGTCTACGCGTGTCGCGGAGTGATGACGGTACGAACCAGCGCCGGAACCTGGGTTGTCCCGGCTCAGCGCGCGGTCTGGATACCGGCCCGGACACCGCACAGCATCGTCATCTCGGGTGCGGTCTCGATGCGGACAATCTACTTGCGCGCGCGCATGGTAAAGCGACTGCCGCGGGCCTGTGGCGTGGTCAACGTTTCGCCGCTTTTGCAGCATTTGATTCTTCATTTATGCACATATGAGAAGTTAAGCAGCCGATCGAGAGTTCAGGCGCACCTGATCAAGGTCCTCATCGATCAGCTTGAAACCGTGCAGGCGGTACCGCTGCAGTTGCCTACGCCCTCAGACACCAGGGCAGCGCGCGTCGCCGCGACTCTGCAACGAAACCTGGGAACGTCTGGTTCTTTAGCAGCGGCTTGCGAGCAGGCGGGAGCAAGCAAGAGGACGATCGAGAGACTGTTTCAGCAGGAGACGCGGCTGTCACTGGGGAAGTGGAGGCAGCAGGCGCGTCTGATGAAGTCCCTGCAGCTTCTGGCGTCGGGAGAAAAGATCTCGCACGCAGCTTTAGAAGCCGGGTACAGCAGCCCCAGCGCGTTCATCGCCATGTTCCGGAAGGCGCTTGGAACCACACCTCGCCGTTATTTCGAGGATCACGCCGCGGGAGAATCCTAACCTCTCGCTTGGCTACGAATCGCTGAAGTCGATCATCACAGGAGCGGAGCGGAACCAGTTCGTCTTGTATCCCACGTAGAGTATGCCGATCGCGAACCAGATGCCGCCGACGGTTTTGGCGAGATTGTTCAGGTTCCACCAGATCAGTCCGCAAAACGCAAAGCCGATCAGAGGAAGAATCGTGTCGCGCAGCAACCGGGGTTCGGAGCCGGTCTTCTTCGCGATAACAGTGAACTGCCAGAAGCATGCCAGGTTCACGCCCATGAAGGCGAGGAAGGCTCCGAAATTGAGCAGTTCACCCGCATGCTCGTAAGCGCTGCCGATGTAGTTGAGCAGCACGGCACCGATAAAAGCCAGACCACCGATCAGAAGAATGTTGTTGCTCGGGGTGCTGGTACCTGGCTTGAGCTGTCCGAAAAACTTTTTTGGCAGCACGTTATCCCGTCCCATGCCAAACAGCAGCCGGGCGGCACCGAGCGTTCCGGTCAGCCCGCTGCCAAACGCCGCCACAATCAATATCGCGCCCATTGCGTTGAACAAAACCTTCCCGCCGACGCGGCTACAGATGTCCATGAACGCCGTTTCGAGGTTCGGAAACGAGCGCCAGTCGGGCCAAACACGCGCTCCCAGATAGGCTTCAAATGCGCTGCACACGCCGGCGAAAATGCAGGTCAGCACCACCGCCAAGAGAACGTTGCGTTTGGGATTCTCCACGTCCTCGGCCAGCGTGGTGACACCATCGAAGCCGATATAGGTCAGGGCGGCAAACGAAGTGGCGGTCAGAATCTTGTGCGAATTGAAAGTCCTCGGATTGTAGAGCGGCTGTAACGAAAACAGTCCGGCCCATCCCTGCCCGCCATATAAATATTTGAGAGCCAGCACAACGAAAGCGACTACCACAACTGACATAATCGCAAGGAGCACTTTGTTGGCGTTGGCCGACGCCTTGACGCCAATCAGGTTTAGCACCGTCATGATGCCCGCGATCAATAGGGCCCACACAACAAACGGAACTTGCTGCACGTAGCGCTCATGCAATGCCGTAGAAATCCAAACGGTATTGATGAGCGGCTGCAGCAGGTAGTCCAGAATCATCGCCCATCCCGCGAGAAAGCCGAGATGGGGATTCAGTCCTTTGCCGACGTAGGTGTAGGCCGACCCCGCCGTGGGGTAAAGCGTGCCCATGCGCCCGTAACTGACGGCGGTGATCAGCATGGCGAAGAGAGCGATCAGGATGATGGTGACGAAGTGACCATCAGAGAGCTTCTGCGCCACACCGTAGAGCGGCACCGGCGCGATGGGCTGGATGAGAACGATTCCGTAAAAAATCAGGTCCCAAAGGGTGAGGGTGCGGCGCAAGCGCGGAACGGCAGAGGCAACAGCGGTCGAGGTTTCCATGGGTGCGGCTATTGAATTATGGGAGCAGCGAAATTGTCAATATTAAAACGATTCTGTGGCCGATGCTTGTCGTCCTCGCGCAGCGTTGGACCTGTGCAGTTCTTTCGCAGTTGCGGTACTGGCGGCAAGTTGCACAGGTCCTTCGGCCCGCACAAAACGCGGCCCTCAGGATGACAACGGGAGACAGTCGTTATTTTCTCTCGCCGTAGTCGAACCAGTATCCCCGCTGCTCGTTGCCGGACATGTGGCGGGTGTTGTATTCGAGCAGGTAGTTCACGTGGGCGTCGTCGAGCGGGAATGACTTTTTCGGTGCATACGGATACTCGCCCATGCTGAGGAACGGCAGCGGCGCGACGTAGTTGCCTTCTGCGGCGTAGAAGTCCATGTCTTTCTCGTAGCCGTTGGCGGCGAAGAAATAGTCTCGAACCCAGCCGTGTGGTAGTACGGGCAGATGGGAAGGATCGAAGTCGAGGCGAACTTCATCGCCCGAGCCGAAGACCGCCAGCTTGTCGTCAGTCGACGTGAGCAGCGGCAGGACGTCGCCGTAACGGGTGTAGGTTCCTGCCGGGCGCGTATACGGTCCTGTCGCGCTGGTTTGCTCGTAGATATACTGCACATTCCCAGGAGGAGTGCCTTCGATTTTCAAAGGATATCCGTGGGATTCGAGATCGGCGCGCAGGAGCGGGATGGACGTTAAGCGAGTGTGAATTGCAGGGAGATCCTTCGCTCCGCCTGAAGAACGGCTGCGCTCAGGATGACGCAACTGAGTGCTGTGCAGGTTCTGATCCTGAGGTGTGCGACTGATCAGAATGCTGTCCCAATAGACCTGCAGATTCGTGGTGATGCGAATCTTGCGCGTGCCCGTCGGCAGCTTGCCGGTGAGATCGGCGGTCATGGTGCGTGGACCGCCTGCGGGAAAGCCCATGTCGTCGACTACGCGCTTCCCCTCGCCATTGGCGCCGAGAACTTCCACGTACGGCGAGATCGCCTGGATTCCCGCCTGCGACGCGGCGTACATGCTGTTCGCCGAGAAATATTCGACTTCGCCGTGCAGCAGAAGCCATAGCGGACCGCCGGCGTAAGGCGCACCGAGATCGAGCGTCAGAGTATGCGGCTTGGCAAATCCGAGAAAAGGCGTCAACTCGAAATCGCCGAAATATCGATGCGCGAGCAAGTCAGGCAGCACGTCGTGGCCTTGATCGTCCCATGCGCCCCCGGGTGGACGCGCATCCTTGCTCACGACAACCTTGAATTCAGGATATGGCGGATTCGAAGCGAAGTATTCGTTCGGATAGACGTCAACATTGGCGGGGTGATCAACGGCGAGCAGGCGCACTTGGTCCAAGTAAACCGCTTCTTCGAGCGGCTCCATGAAACGGAAGCTCAAGACCGTCGTTGGTCGTTGGTCGCTGGTCGTTGGAGCGACCTGTGCCGGGTGCCCCGTCCAAGTTCCGCTTGGGCGTGGGTCCTCCTTCTCGCGAATCATGTTGCGATCGATCTTGATGTATTCGACTGGGCGCGGGATGTCGCGCTGGCCGGGGCCAACCCAGTGTCCGACGACGGCGGCGCCCAGCATGTCGGCGACGAACTCGTAGCGCTCGCCGTTCCAGACGAAGAGCGTGGGACAGGAACTGCCGCGGCGGTCGATTTCGAGAATGTCCTGCTGCTTGTCGCCAGCAACCTGGATTTCGTCCTGCAACACACCGGTCGGCCACAGCATGCGAACGATGTCCGCTTCTTTGGAGTCGCCTAGCCCGACGGTGAGGTAGGGCGAGTTCTGGCCGAGAAATCCGTTGGAGCCGTAGATTTCAAATTTCTGCCGGTTGCCGCCCGAGAAAACTTCGACCTTGGTGCCGATGGCTGACTTGTTGTCGTTCAGTCCCTTGAGCGCGAGGCGCAGCCAGTGATTCTGGTTGCCGCCTTCGTTGCGCAAGAGCACGGCGGGTTGCCGGCTCTGCGTGATCAAAAGGTCGGTCGCACCGTCATTGTCGAAATCCCCCGTGATAATGTTGCGCGGATCCAGCAATTCGACCTTGTCGAGGCCGACATCGGCGGTCACGTCCTTAAAGCCGTCAGGGCCCAGATTGCGGAAGAGACGAATTTCTCCCTTGCCCTGTCCCAGTGCCTCTCCGACCGCAATGAGATCGGTCCAACCGTCGTTGTCATAGTCAAATGCCGCGATGCCGAAGGCGCGAAACCACTGCGGAATAGGAAGACTCACGGGGTCAACGCCCTTTCCGTGATTGTTGCGCCAAAGCGTGATCGCGGGCGCCTCCTCGTTCGCCAGCGCGATATCCATCCAGCCATCATGGTCAAAGTCGAGAACCGCAACACCGGTCGGCCGCAACGGACCGTTCTTCCCCCACAGTTCGCGCAATTGGAACTTGCCTTCGCGCGGATTTTCAAACAGCATGGGCCCCTTCGCACCACCAGTAACCATCAGGTCTACCGCACGATCATTATTGAAATCTGTGCCGACAGCTGCGACACTCGACGCGTTGCCAAACAGTCCCGTGGAGTCCGTCACGTCGGTAAAAGTCCCGTTCCCGTCATTGCGCCAAAGGGTGTTGTATCCAGTGCGTCCGGATGAGGAGATGTATTTCGCCGGAGCCGATCGCATCACGTAGAGATCGATGTCTCCATCGTGGTCATAGTCCACGAACGCAACGCCAACTGGCATGAGCCCATTCGAGGCTGTGCTGGAAGACGAACTTGGACTGGAAGGGTCTTGGCTGACGCCTTCTCGTAGCGGCAGGCCGGCCTGCTCGGTGACGTCTTTAAACGTGCCGTTTTTTTCGTTGTGGAACAGAATCACACGATCCTTCGTGGTCACCACAAGGTCCGCGAATCCGTCGTTGTCATAGTCGCCTGCGGTGCAGGCAAGGCCGTGAGCCGCGGGATCAAGGCCGGCTTCCTTCGTCACTTCGTGAAACTCGCCGTTGCCGAGGTTGTGATAAAGAGACATTCCTCCCTGCGACCCGCTACCCGGAAGAAAAATATCGATCTTGCCATCGTTGTCGTAGTCAAGAAAACACGCGCCCGGACCGAGTGAAGTGAAACCAAAACCGGAGGACGCGGCCGGCTGCGAGGTCAATCCTGCCTCCTTCGTCACATCCACAAACCGAACCTTTATCTGTGCCGGCGGCTTTAGCGCTGCTTGCGGCGAGTCCACCGTGCGCGAGTACTGGCCCTGTTCGCCGTAGGCCAGGCTCATGGGGGCGCCGATTTTGTTTTGCGTGATGTACTGGAATCTTTTGAGGTGCTCGCGGGCGTGGTCGACTTCCGAAGATTGCTGGTAGGCGCGGGACAATCCGAATTCGGCGGAGGCGTGCAGGGGGTTGATCTTGAGCGCGTGCTGGAAGGCCTCAATCGCGGGCGGAAACTCTTTGGCCTGCACATAGGCCGTACCCAGAAAGTACCAGGTGTCGGCGTCGTTGGGATCAATCTCGGTGACGCGCTTGAAGGCGTCGATCGCGGCTTGCGCGTCACCGGTGTTTTTGGCGAGCAGGCCCAGGCTGTACCACGCGTTCGGGATCTTTGGGTCCTGCTTGAGCACATCGTCCAGCACGGCTTTAGCTTCATCGATTTTTTGCAGGTTCAGGTAGGCCACGCCTTCGTTCAACCGCGCGATCGAAGATTTGGGATCGGCTGCGAGCGCCTGCTGAAAGGCTTTCAGGCCTTTCTCGAAGAGTTGCTGATTCATGTAGGCGCAGCCTAGATTGTTCAGGCGGGCGGACTCGGCGGGATTCGGTTTTGAGTCGGGGCTAAGCAGGCCAAAGGCAGCGAGCAGAGTGGCAACGAGGGCCGCGGAAATTCGCAGGTTCATTTCGCTAATGATTTAACCACAGAGGGAACCTCAGCGGCTAAAGCCGCATTGATTTGCGAGACCTTACGGCACGAGTGGAACTCGTGCCCTTCCCGGTTTTTGCTGAGGAATGGCGAACAAGACTTCGGGCATCGCTTATCGTCCGGCTGCTTTCGCGGTCATTGTCGCGTGGGGCGCTGGCGGCTTCCCGTAGGCCCGATTGCCGATGATTCCCTTCCCTTCCTGCACGGTGACGGTCTGGCTGGCGTTGACGTTCGCGAGTTTGTCGACCTGGCCGCTGGGCCATTGAATTTCGACGCTATCGGCCTTTGCTTGCTGGCCAAGGCCGAAGGTCAGGACCAACTCGCTCTGCGCCAGGTAACTGGAACCTGAGCGCAGCATCTTCCACTGCCTGTCACTTCCAGAAGTTACGCGGACGACGGCGCCGATGCCGTCGCGGTTCGATTTGGTTCCGACCAACTTGAGGCGAAGGCTGTGATTGGCTCCGCCTTCGTTGTGGAACAGGTAGGCTGGGCCGGCGTTGGTGGTGAGCAAAATGTCAAGGAAGCCATCGTTGTCGATATCGGCGAAGGCCGCAGCCCGAGCCACCCTTGGTGCGGCAAACAATTTTCCCATCTGTGCGGTGACTTCGGTGAATTTTCCGCTACCCAGGTTGCGGAACAGATGCGCCGGCTCGGCATAGCTCACGCGCTTCTGGACGCGTTCGATCTCATCTTCAATATGGCCGTCGGCGACGAAGATATCGGGCCAGCCGTCGTTGTCGTAATCGAAAAAGAAACAGCCGAAGCCGAGCGTGACCAGCGTGGCGCGGCCGACTTCCGATTGGGGCGCTTCGTCGACGAACAAGCCGTTGCCCTCGTTGTGGAAAAGCGAGACCATCTGGTTGGCGAAGTTGCTGATTAAGATGCTGGCGTGGCCGCTGCGGTCGTAGTCGGCGGCATCCACACCCATGCCAGCGCGGGCGACACCATCCTCGCTGAAGCCGATGCCCGCTGCGACACCATGTTCTTCGAAAGTTCCGTCTTTGCGGTTCAGGTACAGCTTGTTGGGCTGCGTGTCGTTGGCAATCAGGATGTCGGGCCAGCCATCGCCGTTGGAGTCGAGAATCGCGATGCCCAGGCTTTTCGAGGTGGGATCTCCCAGCCCGGCTTTTTGTGTGGCGTCTTCAAACTTGCCGCCACCGAGATTGCGCCATAGGCGGACCGACGTTCCTTTGTATGACTCGGGCGTGCAATACGATTTGTGGGCGCCGTCGAGGGTGCAGTAGAGATCGGTCTGCTCGCTCCATTGCACGTAGTTCGCGACGACGAGATCAAGCTTGCCGTCGCGATCGTAGTCGACCCATGCGGCGCTGGTCGAGAACTCGCTCGGTCCCCACATTCCGGCCGATTTGGTTACGTCAGTGAACGTGCCGTTGCCGTTGTTGTGGAACAAATGGCTCTGGCCCAGCGCGGAGATGAAGATGTCGTCGAATCCGTCGTTGTCGTAGTCACCAACGGCAACTCCGAATCCGTACATGGGTACGGCCAAGCCGGCCTTGCGCGTCACGTCGGTGAAGGTGCCGTCGTGGTTGTTGTGATAAAGCTTCGGGGTGGTGGCGCCGGCGCGCGGGTGTCCGGGAAAATCTTCGCCGTTGATCAGAAGGATGTCGGGATATCCGTCGTTGTCATAATCGATGAATGCGCAGCCTGGGCCCATGGTCTCCGGCAGCCACTTCCTTCCGAAGGCGCCGTTGTTGTGGGTGAAGTGGATTCCCGCCTGGGCGGTGACGTCGCGGAATGTGATGCTTTGGGCAGGGCTGGTCGCGAGCGAGCCCAATAGCCACAAAGAGAGACAGCACAAGAAGAGCGAGAGTCGCATTAACGGGACGCTCCTGCTGTAATGGCGGCAGCAGCCGGGCTTTGCCCGGCCGGACGGCCGAGGGCGGCCGTCCCTACATGTTCTACAGCGGTGATTGGCAATGGCACCGACACATGTTCATGCACGGGCTGGCGTTCGTTATTGTCTTCGGGGTGAAGCCGGCGGTAGGGGCCGGTGATGGCTTGCGACGATTCGTCTGCCTTGAAGCGCATGTAGCGCGCCTGATGCTCTTTCGCCAATTTGTCGTTACCGAGACCGTTGTAGCATAGCATTAAGTTATAGTGCGCCTGCAGATCTTCGGGATCGATAGCGAGCACGGACTGCAGAACTTTCACTGCGTCGTCATATTTGCGTTGCAGAAAGAGAATTCGTCCCAAATCGTTGAGCGCAACGCGGTCACGCGGATACTGCTCGAGCACAATCCGCAAGCGAGCGGCGGCGCCGTCGTAGTTGCCATCGGCGCGCAGAACTTTGGCGTAGAAGAAATTCGCGCGGGCAAGCTTGGGAGCCAGCGCCAGAGCCTTCTCGATCACGGTGCGGGCCCGCGCCATGTCGCCTTCCTGCACCGCGCAGCGGCCGAGGTTGACCCAGCCATCGGGATTGTTCGCGTCGGCTTCAGTTACTTTCTGGAAGGCTGCGGCCGCGTCTTTCAGGTCTCCCTGCAGGAACAGGCCAATCCCGTAGTCATTCCAGCGCTGCCATTCTTCTTTGCGCACGATGGTCCTGGGCGCGGCGGGGGGAGCATTATGCGCGACCACGGGAAGGGTGACTTCATCCTGGGCCATGGCAACTACCGGCAGATCAGGAATCTTGTCCTCTTTCGCTGAAATGCCGCTTAGTGACGCGGTGAATTGAAAGGGGCGATCATCGTATTCCGATGTCACACCTGCGGGCAGGTTAGGCTCGGGCTTGCCCGCAAAAGCAAATTGCGTGTTCCACCAGGAAAACTTGCGGTAACAAAGGCGCGCGTGCAGCGTAATTTTGTTGCCGGCATTTTCCGGAACATGCAAACGGTAATGCACGGTGTCAGCCGCGCCGGGTGGAATCAGGCGCACGTACACGACCGCGCGAGTCGCCCACGCATTGCGCTTGTTGATGGGATTGCCGTGAGCGTCGATCTGCAGGGAACGATAAAAGTGCGCACCCTTTTCGACCGGACCATGGCCATTGTCCTCGACCATGCCGCTCCAGAAGATGGTTTGGCCCTTATCGTCGGTGCCCTTGAGTTCGAGCCAGGTGTCGTAGGCGTCAACGGTGCCGCCGGGGAAGAAGTGGCCGACCTTCTTCGTGCGTACGACGACGTCCACGCGCACGGTATCGCCTCGGCGCAGGGCGGGCTGGACGCGGTTCAAGGGCGCAGTGACGGGAACTGCCTCTCCGCCGGCCTCAGCCGGGACCTTGCTTTCGGCTTCTTCTCCCACAGCAAAGGTGGTTGCAAGCTCCGACTGCGGTGCCGCTCCAGGCTTCAGCGGCGCCTGCGCTGGAGACAACGCAAAAATATCAACCGTCACAATGCCACTTTTCAGGAAGTCTTCCGTCAGCTTGAGTTGCGCAGAATCTTCATTTGCGGTCGGAACCGCGGTGTTGGCCGCGGGAAAGCGATGGGAGTGCACGAAGCCGTTGATGTTGCCGAAGTCTTTGGACGCCTGCGCGGGCATGTGGCAATCGGCACACTGCTGGGGCTTGGGCGGATAGTAGAACGACCGCGCTCCCTGGCCGGACACGCCACTGGCCTGCCAGTTGTCGTATTCATTGAACCCGCGGAACCAGCGGTAGTGATTCACCGGAACATCGAGGTGCACTTTATGGCACGACGAGCAGAATTCTGCTGTCTGGTCACGCATGAAGGGCTTAAGGAAGACGCGCCGGTGTGGCTCAGGATTCAGCTTGATCAGAAAATCATGCAGCTCGCGTACGATCGGATTTTTCGTCGCGGCGAGTTCGTGAAGTTTCGGATACTCGAGATAGAAGTCGGCCTGCCCCATCGTGCTCTTCACGTTGGCGATGGAGTGGCACATCATGCAGCCCAGTCCGGCCTGCGCTTCCGGGCGATGCACGATCTGTTTGATCGGCGTGTCCATTAATCCGGCGTAGAGGACGGCGGGGTCATGGCATCCGCCGCACCACTTCGAGGGCCTGGTGCCGACCGTATCCTGCATGTATTCGATCGCTTTGCGGTACCACTGATTGTTGAATGACGAAAAATGGTGCGCTGAGCTGAACCACTGGTTATAGATGTCTTCGTGGCAGCGCTTGCAGGAATCGGACTCCATGAAGAATTTGCTGGGGATTTTCTGATTGCCGTAAACCTGCGCCGAACTGGGGAAGAATGGGCCCTGAGGACCGTCGCCCTCGCCATTCATGGTTTCGGGCGGCATGGATGGGTTCTCGATGAGGTTGCGCGTCTGCCAACTTTGGCGCACATAGCGCGCGCCGTATCCGATGCCAGCCAGCACCGCCAGACAGAGGGTGGCCTGCAAGGCGGCCCTGAATGGACTGGGCTCGGAATGCCCGCGCCCACCCAACCACGATGCGAGCAGCAGACCAACGCCCGCTACCGAGATCACAATGTGCAGGTAGAGCTTGTTCCACTCCGGTCGAGGGGTGCCGGTTTTAATAAGGATCAATCCGACGACCGCTCCCGCTGCGATCAGCAGCCAGCCCGCGCGAGAAGAATAGCTTCCATTACGAAGTATACGAAAGAGCGCAGGCACAAGCAGGATCGCCGCGAGCACACCGCCCACTGCGTGCAGCAGGACTAAGCCCGCGTAGAAAATGTTGGGCTGGGGAAAGGCGTACAGGTAGGCGGCAGAGATGGCCAGGAAAATAACCAGCCACGACAGCGTGCGACGGATGAATCCCCCAGAACTTAGCATAGCGAGCAGGTATGAACGCGCTGGAAAATTTACGGCAATGAGATCAGCCCCACAGTGGCCAAATCTCGCGCCAACAACATACAGAGCCGCTGGCGTAGACGGGAATACTGCAAAAATACTAGGTGCCTTGAGTGAAGAAGTTGGTCTGTGTCTCCTAGAGCCTCCGCGGCTAAAGCCGCTATTTTCAAGGGCTCTTTACGGCGCGGCTGGAAGCCGCGCCCTTTCAAAGCTCGCAAACTTTTGACACGAACTAACGCGACACCGCACCAGCAACCTGCGAATGCGATTTCTAGCTGATCGGGGGAATCTTCCAGGCATTGCATTCGCGCTCGAGGACGGCGGCAATCGCGAGCACCTGTTCTTCTTCCCACGGCCGGCCGACGAGCTGCACGCCGATGGGCAGGCCTTCGGCGGAACGACTCACGGGAACCACGGCGGCGGGATTGCCTAACAGATTGAACCACTCGGTATAGCTCCAGGCATCAAGGTAATTCACGGTCTTGCTGTCGATCTGCCAGGCGCGCTCACCGTGACGAAATGCGGGGACGGCGGCTGCGGGACACAGCAGGATGGGACGTTCCCGGGTTTGCCGCAGGAAACTGGCGCGGGCTAGATCGGAGCGGATCCAGGCGTCGAGCAGCGAATCGCCGGTGAGTTCTGGTTCCGCTGCCGACCATTCGAGAAACTGGCGCAGGGTCGGGCTGAGGTCGTGATCACGGCCGTTGAACATTGGGCGAATCAGCATTCCCCCAACTTTGACGAAGAACTTCTTCCATAGCTCGCGCGCCTCTTCCAGGCCTTCGGGACGAAATGGTTCGACTTGAAATCCCGCGCTTCGCAAGGCTTCGGCAGCGGTCTGTACTGCGGCGCGAATTTCCTGAGTGACGGGCGTTCGGCCATCGTCTGCGAAGTAGCCGATGCGCAGATTTTTGATGTCACTCGCGCCCGGCCAGCGTAGAGGCACCAGCGCCGCGCTGGGGTCGCCGTCGTCGGGACCCTGCATGACTTCGAACAACGCTGCGAGGTCGGCCACCGTTCGTGCCATCGGACCGACGACCCCGATCAGTGTGAACGGGCCGCCGGATGGAGGAAAGTGGCCGGTTGCGGGAATCCGCCCGGGTGTTGGTTTGAGTCCGCAGATGCCGCTGAAGTGCGCAGGCACGCGGATGGAGCCGCCGCCATCGCTGCCAACACCACCGGCCGACATTCCCGCGGCGATCGCGGCCGCTTCCCCACCGCTGGATCCTCCGGGAGTGCGGTTGAGATCCCAGGGGCTGTTGGTGCGGCCGTAGAGCAGATTGTCCGTCTCCCATGCCATCAAGAACTCCGGCGTGTTGGTCACGCCGAAAACAATTGCGCCAGCGTGGCGGAGTCGAGCCACCAGCGGAGCGTCTTGCGCAGGGACGAATCCCGCACGAAGGCGGCTGCCGGCCTCGCATCGCAGACCCGCAACATCCACGGAACTCTTGATGCTGATGGGGACGCCGTGCAGCGGGCCGACGGACTTGCCGCTCATCACTGCCACCTCGGCGGCGCGGGCTTCGTGACGGACACGCTCAGCATCGACGTGCACGAAGGCATTCAACTTCGGATTCAGGCGTTCGATTTTCGCAAGATGCGCGTCGGCGAGTTCGAGCGGGGAAATCTTCTTATGGCGAATTTGGCGAGCCATCTCGACTGCGGGAAGGAAGGTGAGATCGGGCATGGTCTCTTCTCACGGTTCCTTTTCTGCCGATACGTGTCGCGAGGAGTGCCGTCCCTGGCGGGACTCTCTTTTTCGCGGGGCGCTTTCCCGGCGCTCCGGTGCCGGGCTTTCCATTGCCGCCGAGATGCGGCTGGAACGCCACGGGACATCGTTCATGGCACGATCGAGCGAGTGTTTCTCCTGGGCGGTCAGGGCACGGTGCGAGCCCTTGGGCAACTTGCCAAGCTGCAACGGGCCGATCGCGACGCGCACCAAGCGGAGCACTTCGACACCGTGTTCCGCCAGCATCCGCCGAAGCTGCCGATTCTTGCCGGCGTCGAGCGTGATTTCGAGCCAGCAGTTTTTTTCTCCCGAGCGAAGGACGCGCGCGGCCACAGCACGAAGCAATTCACCATCGCTTTCCACACCCGCCATGAGTGCCTTCGCCAGTTGCTCGCCTGCAACAGATCCAACTTGCACGTGGTAGATTTTTCGCAAATGGGTCTCAGGAGCAGTCACGCGCGCACCCCATTCGGAATCATTGGTCAGCAGGAGCAGACCTTCGCTGGCTTGATCCAATCGCCCGACGGGGGCGACCCAAGGTACCGAGGCAACTTCATCGCTTAAGGCGGCATACACGGTTGCACGGCCCTTCTCATCCGACGCGGTCGTCACCAGGCCCCGCGGTTTGTTCATCATCAGGTAAACCTTCTTTTGCGGTTCGATCGCCCGGTCATCGACGGCGATGCGGTCGCGTTCCAGACGAACCGGCGTTTCGGGATCGCGCCTCACTTTTCCATTGAGCTGCACATGACCGGACCGGACCAGTTCGGCGGCTTGGGAGCGCGAGCAGTAACCCAGCTTCGACAGCGCGCGCGACAGGCCCACCTTGCGTGCTTCTATCTGTGGCACGAGACCATGCTACTCGAAAGCGAATGGGCCCATCATGCACAATGCGTCAGCGCTTGGTACCATGTCGAAGCAACCAAGCGAAAGGAGATCCTATGGCCCACCAACATCCGCCCCGCTTCCTCAAGATCGTGGATGACGCCAAGACGCGTGTACGCGAGACCGATGTGGAGCAGGTAAAATCCCGGATGGATCGCGGCGAGAAGTTCCTGCTCGTGGACGTGCGCGAGGAGAGCGAATTCGCCAAAGATCACCTTCCCGGCGCCGTCCACCTGGGAAAGGGCGTCATCGAGCGCGACATCGAGGCGCGGGTGCCGGAACTCAATACCGAGATGGTTCTTTATTGCGGAGGTGGCTTCCGCTCGGCGCTGGCCGCCGACAATTTGCAGAAGATGGGCTACACCAATGTGATTTCGATGGATGGGGGGATTCGTGGCTGGCGGGAAAAAGGTTATCCGCTGGTTAAGGGCTAAGCGAAGTTCCCGGCAAACCACTTGTCCCTGGAATCGCGAAAGCACCGATTCTGTGGTAAAGTCCGCGTCTACCTATTATGAATCGTCGCATCTTTTTCTGGTCGCTCACGTCGGCCCTCGCCGGATTCCTATTCGGTTTTGACACCGTAGTCATCTCCGGAGCAGAAAAAACTATCCAGGCGCTTTGGGGGCTGAGTCCGGGCATGCACGGCATTGCGATGGCCTCGGCCCTTTACGGCACCGTCGTTGGCTCGCTGGTCGGGGGCTGGCCGGCTGACCGCTTCGGACGCAAAGCCACGCTGCTTTGGATCGGCGTGCTTTACTTTGTCGGTGCGGTGGGTTCCGCATTGGCCCCCAACGTTGGAGTTTTCATCGCCGCACGGGTAATCGGCGGGTTGGGCATCGGCATCTCCACCGTGGTCGCGCCCATGTACATCTCCGAGATCGCACCGCCGAAGCATCGCGGACGCCTCGCCGGAATGTTCCAGTTCAACATCGTTTTTGGAATTCTGATCGCCTTCGTGTCGAACGCGCTGCTGGCTGGCATCGGAGACAACGCCTGGCGCTGGATGCTCGGGGTGGCTGCGTTTCCATCCTTTCTTTATGCTCTGTTCTGCTTCGGCCTTCCCGAGAGCCCGCGCTGGTTGTTGAGCAGAAAGGGCGACCGCGAAGCGGCGCTGCTGGTGTTGCAACGAGTCCAACCTGATGTTCCGAAAGCCGAAATCGCAGCCGAGGCGGACGAGATTACGGCTGCATCCTCGGAGCAGGTATCGTCCGGACATTTCTGGACTCGACGCCTTCAGAAACCGATCTTGCTCGCCATCTTGATTGCGTTCTTCAATCAGATGTCCGGAATCAATGTGATCCTATATTTTGCGCCGCGTATCTTCGAACTAGCCAAACTCGCTGCCAAAGCCGCCCTGCTGCAATCCGTTGGGATAGGCATTACCAACCTGATCTTCACGTTCGTCGGTCTTTGGATGATTGACCGCCTTGGCCGGCGCACGCTGCTTTACATCGGCTCGTTCGGCTATATCGCTTCGCTCGGGTTCGCCGCATGGGCTTTTTTCTCACAACACTATGCAATCGTGCCGACATGCATCTTTGGGTTCATCGCGGCCCATGCCATCGGACAGGGAGCGGTCATATGGGTATTCATCTCGGAAATATTTCCGAACCGCCACCGCGCCGAAGGCCAAACTCTCGGCAGTTCCACACACTGGATCCTGGCGGCTCTGCTCACAACGGTTGCTCCCAAGGTGTTCGCCGCGTTCCCGCCTGGCTACATCTTCACATTCTTTACCGGCATGATGGTTCTCCAGCTCCTTTGGGTGGCGACGATGGTTCCGGAGACCAAGGGCGTACCGCTGGAGCAAATCCAGAGGCAACTGGGCATCGAGTAGCTACGATCGGTGTTCAAAGCCTGTGGTTGAGGCAGCAATACGCTTGCGCCAGCGGTAAAAAAACGGAATTCCCAGAAGGATCACTCCCAGGCCCAGCGAGGAACGCACGGGCCGTACCATCCACAAATTGATGGTCAAGGCGAGCGCGGCGGTCAAAAAGATGAGCGGCGTCCAGGGATATCCCCAGGCGCGGTAAGGCCGAACCAGGTTCGGCTCTTTTTTCCGCAAAAGCACGAGTGCAATCGCAGTCAGCGCGAAGAATATCCACACCGCAAAGACAAACAGCGAATAGAGTTCCTCGAATGTCCCAGTTAGTGCGAGCAGAGCGGCAATAGCGCCCAGGAAGATCAATGCGCCGGTAGGGGTGCGAAAACGAGGATGTAGCTGCTCCGCGAATTTGAAGAAGACGCCATCGCGCGCCATCGCGTAAGGGATGCGGGCCCCAGTCAGGACCACGACGTGGAGCGCTCCCAGAGCGGACACGGCCATAGCTACGGTAAGCCAAGCCGCACCTTGAGAGCCGGCAAACGAGCGCACAACATCCGATGCAACGTGCTGGGATGCCGCCACCTGTGCAAACGGCAAAGCATGGAAGTAAACGACGTTCGCCATCAGGTACAAACCGCCGACAGTAAGCAATCCAACGATGATGGCTCGAGGAATGTTTTTTTGTGGATGAAGAATCTCTTCACCCACGTCGCCCAGGTCGTTAAATCCGTTGTAGGCCCACATGGCAGGTACCAGGGCAGTAAGAAGGGCGCCAATCGTTCCATGACCCAGTAGAACTACTAGCGCCGCGGATTCGCCGGCATTTTTCGTTCCGAGAAGCACTCCGCCGACAACAATGATCAAGATCGTGCCCATTTTGAGGGACGTCAGCAAAACCTGGATAGAGCCACCCAGCCGCACACTGAAATAGTTGACCGCAGTCACGACGACGACGATTAACGCCGCCACCGGTTGGGCGGTCGTGAAGGTGAACTTGTAGCCACCGACTTGCCCGCTGAACAAAGGCGTTGCCACCACGGGAAACAAAAATCCGAGAAAGCGCACGAGTCCGGCCGCCAGTGTGGCCATCGCTACCGGCCGCTCAAGAAACGAACTCATCCAGCCAAAGAGAAATCCCCAGAGCGGACCGAGACCTCGGCTAAGGTAGACGTAGGGGCCACCAGCGTTGGGAAATGCTGCGCCCAATTCGGCATAACAGAATGCGCCCAAAAGCACGATGAACCCGCCGAGGACCCAAGCGATAAGAACCATCGTGGCGGAGCCGACAGCCCTTGCCATGTCGCTGGCGACAAGAAAAACTCCTGTGCCGATTGTATCCCCAATGACAATGGCGATCGCTGACCAAAGACCCAGGCCACGAACTAAGTCGGATCGCTCGGAATGGTCAGCAGGATTGGCGGCCATCGCAGACGGAATTCAGAGCCTACTATCCACGAGGGAGGTGGTCAACCAAGGCCATTCGCATCGTCCGGCGCTCTTGTTCATCGATGAGGGATCAATCTCGATGCTAGTCTCCAGTCGCAGTGCATCAGGTTTACGCGCTATGATCGAAGCCGATGGCAGCGCAGAAGTTGATGCTGGGCGCCTTCCCCTGGGACGAGCGGCACCGGGTGGCGGATACGGAAGACGTCCTCACACCTGCGCTCGTGGTATATCCGAAAATTGTAGGCGCAAACACCGAGCGGACGCTCAATCTGCTCGGCGGGAATGCGGATCGCTGGCGCGCACACATCAAGACGGCAAAGCTGGCCTACACCCTCCGCCTGCTGGTCGAGCGCGGTGTAAGGAGTTTCAAGTGCGCAACCACGCTGGAACTGCTGGAAGCCTGCCACAGCGGCGCAACCGACGTGCTCCTGGCCTATCCGGTGGTTGGCGCCAACGCGCACCGGGTGCGCGAAATCGCAAATCGGTTCCGGCACGTGCGCATTTCGGTCCTGACAGAGAATGAAGAACTAGTACGGCAATGGCAAGGTAGCAAGATCGGCATCTTTCTCGACATAAATCCAGGCATGAATCGCACCGGAATTGAACAGGGCCAGTCCGAACAAGTTGTTCGCGTGGCGCGTGCGGTAGAGGATGCGGGGCTGGAATTCCGCGGCCTGCACTACTATGACGGCCAGTATGGCGGGTTGGATGAGAGCGAACGAACGCAAGCGGCACACGCCGGTTATGATCGCCTGCTTGAACTTGTGAGCGCGATCCGGAGCAATGGGATGAGCGTGCCTGAGTTAGTTACCGCATGGACGCCGACGTTCCCTTGCTCGTTGTCGTATGAAGGTTTTCCCGGCGGAGAATTCATTCACCGTGTCTCGCCCGGAACGGTTGTTTATTGCGATGCTACCAGCCTGGCGCAACTCCCTGGCGATTACGGCTACGCGCCGGCAGTGCTGGTATTGAGTCGCGTGGTTAGCCGGCCACACGACGGGATAGTCACCTGCGATGCTGGGCACAAGGCGGTGTCAGCGGATGCCGGCGTGCCAACGTGCGTGGTGGCCGGACATGCGGAACTCATGCCGCTGGGCCCTAGCGAGGAGCATCTTCCCATGGCAGTGGAGCGGGGAACCGCCGGTCCGCAACTTGGCGACGCTCTGTATCTTCTTCCCCGCCACATTTGCCCTACGGTGAACAATTTCGACTCTGCGCTGCTGGTGCGGGACGGACAGATTGTGTCGGTCGAGAAAGTGTCTGCCCGCGGACGGGAAGGGCCGCTGCTCGGAGCGCTGGATTGGGAGCCTTCTCCCGTCAGTCAAGCGCACGGCGAGAAGCTGTAGCAGGCCAACTCTGAGGCAAGAACGCGGCTGCGTTAGCACTTAGTCTTGCCCAGCCTTATTTCCTTCGGCCTTCTATCTTCTTTTTTGACTTCGGCACGGGTTTCGATCGCGTCTTTTTCAAGCTGTAAGCAATGCAATCGATTTCGATCAGCATGCCGGGAGTATGGCCGAGATCGCTGCCCACGGTCGTGCGCGCCGGATACGGCTGCGAGAAACGTCGAGCATAAACTGTGTTATAGCGAGCGAAGAGACTGGTGTCGCTGAGATGAACGCTGACCTTGACAACATCGCGCAGCGAAGCGCCGTCTGCCTCGAGAATAGCGGAGATGTTGTCGACGGTCTGCTCCGTCTGCTGCTCAATGCTGTCGCCGACCAACCCTCCAGTGACTGGGTCGATCGGTCCCGTTCCGCTCACGAAGAGGAAATCCCCGGCCCGCCATCCCTGGGAGTAAGCTCCTGCCGGTGGCGCCCCGCGCTTGGCTTGAATCACGTATTTCGCCATCTTTTGTGCCCCTTCCAACAGCAGTGTAACCAAAGCTTCAGATGCGGCGCACCAAGCCTTCATTCGTTGCTTCTGTGTTCCGGACCAGCAGCAGTACCAGAATCATCCCCACCAGGGGGAGCAAACCCGCAAGGATCACGATCGGATCAAACGAGTGAGTGCCGGTCGCTCGGCGAGCGTCGGAATAATAACCGATCAGCTTGAAAGCAACGATGGTCCCAATCCCGGCCCCGGTACCGCTGAGTCCGCTGACCGATGCAACCGACTGGCTGCTGAACAGGTCCGAGGGTAAAACATTCGCCATCGTGGTGAATCCGGCGTAAGTAAATGTCACCACGGCAAAAAGAAATGCGATCAGCCACAGCTTGGTCGTGAAGATCGTCGGAATGAGCAAAGTCATACCAATGCCACCGTAAATGATCGGCATTTTGCGCGCGGCGCCCAGCGACCACCCGCGTTTTACCAGATAGCCGGAGATGCCGCCTGCAAAAAAGCTGCCCACATCTGCGGCGATGAACGGGATCCATACCGCGATCAAGCCGCTCCGGAGCTCAATCCCTTTCGCGACCAGGTAGATGGGAAACCACTCTGTAATAAAGAAGAAGACCGGATCGGTAAACGTCTTAGCGATGATGGTTCCCCAAGTCTGCGGAAGTCGTAACAGATCGCGCCAACGCGGACGAACTCCGCTGGCTTGCGCTTCATCCGACTCGCGCTTGTCAGCCACGATCATTGCGAGTTCGGTTGGGGTGATCCGGCTGTGCGACTCTGGCGGATAGTAAATCCATCGCCAGGCAATCAGCCAGAGAAAGCCCAGCGCGCCCGGGACCATAAAAGCCGGACGCCATCCCCAGCGGAAATAAATCCACAAAACAATAAAAGGAGCGACCGCGCCACCGATCGAAGAACCGCTGTCGAAAAGCGCCGTTGCCAACGCCCGCTCGCGCTTCGGGAACCATTCCGAAACGGCCTTGGTTGCGGCCGGCCAGTTGGCCGACTCTCCCGTGCCCAGCAGGAAACGAAACGTCGCAAAGCTATAGAAACCATTGGCCAGCGACGTCAGCATCGAGATCGTCGAATACCAGATCACGGAGAGCGTGAGGCCACGCCGCGTGCCAATGCGATCCATCACCTTACCGAATACTGACTGCCCAATGGAATACGCCACGCGGAATGCGATCGCGATGTTGGCATAGTCCGAATTGGTCCAGTGATACTCGAGTTTGAGGTAAGGCGCGAGAAGAGAAAGAGTCTGCCGGTCGATGTAGTTGATGACCGTGGAGGCAAGCAGCAGGCCGCCAATCCACCAACGCAACGACGAAATCGGCCTCCGGACGGTCGCCATTGGGGTGAATTGTTTCTGACTCTTAGGAACTCACCGTCACCTGCGCTTCCGCAGTGAGCCTGTTCCGCAGCGCCGGGCTGAGCAGCGATGCTGAGTGGCTGTCCAGATAAACGGTCGCATTCGGATGCCTACGCAGAATGGATGCCGGCGCCATAGGGCTGATCTCGCCTTCGAAGCACGCCTTCACGGCTTGCGCCTTCCGCTGGTCGGGTACTACCGCCAGAATCTCTCGGGCCTTGAGAATCTGGCGTGGCGACATCGAAATGGCTCGCCTTGGTACCTGCGAAATATCGGCGAACCAAGCCTCTCCCACCTGCTGCTGGCGGCACGCCTCGTCAAGGTTCACGATGATGTAGGGATCTTCGGTAATGAAATCCGCGGGCGGATCGTTGAAGGCAATGTGACCATTCTCTCCAATTCCCAGGAAGGCTATGTCAATTGGCGCCGACGCGAGTTGGTTGCCCACTACGCGAACTAACGCAGATGGATCGGAGGCATCGCCTTCGAGCAAGTGATAGTTGGTGATTCCAGTCTTACTTATCAACTGTTCCATCAGCATCTTGCGGAAGCTGCCAGGATGGGTGATCGGCAGTCCGACGTATTCATCGAGATGAAAAACCTCAACCTTCGCCCAATTGATGGCCGGCGCCTTCGTCAGTGCATCGAGGAACTCGAGTTGAGATGCCGCGGTCGCGGCGATGATCCGTGCCTGACCCCGCTCCGCGATGGCGCGACGAAGCGCACTCGCAGCCTGCTCGGCGGCTGCGCGGCCCAACGACACTTTGTCACTGAATACTTTGAGAAGCATAGGCAAGTTCACCACGTGAGGCCCAAGAGCGGCGCTCCATCAGGGCCGCACAATTATACAAAAAGCGAAGCGCGAATTTACAAGGCAGCGGTCACAGAAAGTTCATCAGCGCCTCGGTCGTCCCTTTTCGATTTTCTTCCACTGCCGGTCAGTGAATCTCCCCGATTCGCGCCCAGCATCCCGAAATCTCGTCGGTTAAAGGCGTCTTGACATTATTCGTTATAACGAATATTATTGACCTTGCATGAAGAAACCATCGCCCATGAACAAACGACGGCGGGGGGGATGCCCCGAGGAGGCGGCTTTCCTGGAGTTGGCGCGTACCACCGACATGCTATCCCGCGGCCTGGTCCGGATTCTCAAGACCGAGGACCTCTCGCCGACGCAGTACAACGTGCTACGCATCCTGCGCGGGACGCCCGAGGGTCTGCCGTGCGGCGAGATTGCCGCCCGCATGATAACACGCGATCCCGACGTTACACGACTGCTCGACCGCCTCGAAAAACATGGCCTGATTTCGCGCTGCCGGGAAACCGAGGACCGGCGAATGGTGATGGCGCGGATCACCCCGGACGGCCTCAAGGTCCTGACCCGGCTAGATGGACCGGTCGTGGAAACTCATCGCCGGCAGATGGGGCATCTCGGGAAGGATCGTCTCCAGGCTCTCTGTGAACTACTACGCACTGCTCGCGCCGCAGTGAGTTGACTTTTTGGGAGTTATATCTGTTGCAACGATTATCGTGTAAACGCATCTAATCCGAGAAGGAGGGAAAAACACCATGAGCACACTGGCTACACCGCAGACCGCAACCACCACCTGGAACACCGATCCGGCTCATTCCGTGGCCGAGTTCAAGGTCAAGCACATGATGATCTCCAACGTGAAAGGGCAGTTCGCCAAGGTCACGGGAAGTCTGACTCTGGACGAATCCGACCTGACAAAATCAAAGGTTGCTGCCTCAATCGAGGCGTCCTCCATCGAAACCCGCGACGCTCAACGCGATACGCACTTGAAAAGCGCGGACTTCCTGCACGTGGACAAGTTCCCCACCCTGTCGTTCAACTCCACCCGCCTCAGCCTTATCCGGGACGGAGAACTGGCGGTCGAGGGCGATCTGACCATCCGAGGCGTCACGCGAAAGGTCGTCTTTAACGTTGAAGGCCCGACGCCGCCCACGAAGGATCCCTGGGGCAATACCCGGGTCGGCGTCTCGGCGACTACCAAGATCAACCGCAAAGACTACGGTCTGACCTGGAATGCGGCCCTGGAGACCGGCGGCATCCTGGTTGGCGACGAAGTAACGATCACGTTGGAAGTCGAATTCATAAAGGCGTAAACAAATCGCCGCGCGGCACAGTTAACCGGCTGTGTGGCTTAATAAGGAGACAGACTATGTCACTCCGACCAGTAAAACAAATCATTCAACCGAAGCCGACGATCGAAGGCGCAGGGGTCAAGCTGCAACGCGCCTTCGGCTTCGGCAAGACGAAGGACTTCGATCCCTTCCTCCTGTTGGACGATTTTCGTAATGAGAACCCGGACGACTATTCGGCCGGATTCCCGTGGCATCCCCACCGGGGCATTGAAACGATCACCTATGTGCTTGCCGGATCCGTCGAACACGGCGACAGCCTGGGCAACCAAGGCAAAATGACCGCTGGAGACGTGCAATGGATGACGGCCGGCAGCGGCATCCTGCACCAGGAGATGCCAAAGGGCGACAAGCATGGGCGCATGCACGGCTTCCAGTTGTGGGCGAACCTGCCCGCGTCGTTGAAGATGACCGACCCGCGTTATCAGGACATTGTGTCGAGCGCGATTCCCGAGGTTACCGACGACGACGGCACCCGCGTGCGCATCATCTGTGGTGAATTCTGTGGCAAGCGCGGCCCAGTGGAAGGCGTGGCCGCCGATCCGAACTACGTGGATGTTTCAGTCCCGCCCGGCCAAAAGAAGCGCCTTAAAGTCGAGACTACGCGGAATGCCTTCGCATACGTGTTCGCGGGATCGGGAACGTTTCGCGACGCCTCCGATCCGCGGGCTGTTCTGACCGAGCAAGCGGCAGATCCCAACGCTGCAGCCAAGTATGACGTCAGCAATCACTCCCTGGTGCTGTTTGACCGAGGAGACGAACTGACGGTGCAGGCGGGGCCGGAAGGGATTCGGTTCCTGCTCGTGTCCGGCAAGCCGATCGAAGAGCCGGTGGCGTGGTACGGCCCAATTGTAATGAACACGCAAGAGCAATTGCGCCAGGCGGTGTCGGAATTGCAAACCGGCAACTTCATCAAACATCGCTGAACGCGGTCGAATTTCTTGTGATCGCGGGGGAGGGGAACCGCCGCTAGTCGATGCGGTGGCTTCCCTCTTTTCCGCGCGTTTGTATAATTCCGCTCACAGTTGGCTTACAGAGCTCTAGCTAGGGCTTTGCGGGCATCGGCTGCCAGAGCTCAATCTTATTTCCATCCGAGTCATAGATCCAGGCAAAGGGACCGTAGGATTCATCCATTCGTTTGGCGTCAATCTTTACTCCCTCTTGTTTTAAGCGGTCGAGCAAAGCATCCATATCGTCCACGATGTAGTTGATCATGAACGGTGCGGGGCTGGGATCGAAATACTTAGTGGAGGCGGGAAAAACAGTCCAAACTGTAATTTGTTCCTTTTGTGGGTCGTCGTGTTCGCGCCACGGAAGCATCGCGCCTTGGCCGTTGTCAGCGAGTCCAAGATGCTTCGAATACCATTCGCGCATCTGATCACGATTAGCGGATTTGAAGAAGACACCGCCGATTCCAAGGATGCGCCCGCGCTGCTCCATTTTGACAGGCGGCTTCGACTTTTCGGGTTGCTTAGATTGCACTTCCTGTCCCCCTATTTAGTAGGTCGAGATGAGCAACAGCGAGCCGAGCGCAATTGTGCTCCAGGGTATTCCTTGCATGCGCGGGATTATACATGTTTCGATTCGAATGGAGAAAACGGTTCGCTCAAGGTTCGCCGCGATTCACCCTTTCTACAACCCATCTCATAAATGCCTCGAGTCCCCGAAGCCTAATTCTGACCGTCTCGCTTTTGTGGTTCAACTTCCGGATTGCTCATGACTCGAGAGCAACGCGGTAGTGTTGAGCTTTTACGAAGGTCAAATGAGTGCATTTGGCGATTTTGAGTCAACCGAGGAAGCGTTCTGTTGTCCAGATTTCAGGGTCACGACCTGGGCACTTTGCATCGATCCGCCGTTTGCCAAATTGATTCGGGGTAGCTGGTTTGCTAAGGTCGTCGTCATGTCCGAGCGTTCCACCGAACAGATACGCGAATTGCTCGACTCCCTTTATCGCGTGGATTCAGGACGAATCCTGGCAACTCTGATCCGCTTGCTCGGTGATTTTGATCTTGCCGAGGAGGCGATGCACGAAGCCTTTGCCGCTGCGCTGAGCCTGTGGCCGAGGAGTGGAGTACCCGGCAACCCGCGACCATGGTTGATTTCGACTGCCCGATTCAAAGCCATTGATGCTCTGCGTCGACGGGCAAGATTGGATGCGTCTCAAAACGAGCTCGTGCGATATCTCGAAGCGCAATCGAGTTCGGCGGAAAGGTCCAATAAAAATGAAGAGGACAGCCTTGAGGATGATCGGCTTGAAGATGATCGGCTGCGCCTGATTTTTACCTGCTGTCATCTATCTCTAGCGCCGGAAGCGCATATTGCGCTCACGTTGCGTGAGGTGTGCGGGCTGACCACCGAGGAGATAGCAAAGGCCTTCCTCATCACTCCGCGTACGCTGGCGCAGCGCATTGTGCGCGCAAAGGCAAAGATTCGAGAGACACCGATTCCGTACGAGGTGCCGACGCCGCAGGAATTGCCGGAGCGACTGGGCGCCGTGCTTCAGGTCATCTATCTCGTCTTTAACGAGGGTTATTCGGCTGCGACGGGAGCGGAGGTAACGCGGGCCGAACTGACCGGCGAGGCGATTCGACTGGGCCGCTTGCTGACCGAACTGCGGCCAGAGCCGGAAGTCATAAGCGCGGAAGTCATGGGCCTGCTTTCCCTGATGTTGCTACAAGAATCCCGTCGCGCCGCCAGAACCTCTCCGACCGGAGAGCTGATTTTGCTGGAGAACCAGGATCGCTCGCTCTGGAACCGGGAGCAGATCGCGGAGGGAGTGGCATTGCTGGAGAAAGCCCGGAAGTCCCGCCGCTTCGGCTCCTACACACTGCAGGCTGCGATTGCGGCCGTTCATGCGATGGCGGAATCGGTCGCTCGGACCGACTGGCGTCAGATTGTTGCCCTTTACGACCGATTGCTACAAATACAGCCTTCGCCAGTTGTACAGCTCAATCGTGCCGTAGCAATTGCTATGCGCGATGGTCCAGAGGCCGGTCTGGCGCATATCGACGCACTGTTGGAACATGGCGAATTGGCAAATTACTACCTGGCGCATTCAGCCCGCGCGGATATGTACCGCAGGCTGGGCAGGACCGCTGAGGCTCGTGCTTCGTATGAACAGGCGCTGGCGCTGACCCAACAGGAACCAGAGCGGCAATTCCTGCAAGAGCGGATTCGACAGTTGAAATAAAAATTGGGATAGCTGTCGATTTTCCGTCTCCCCAACGACTATAGGACAAAAGAGCGATGAGCTACGGTTCCTGAGTGAACAGGAAACGAGTCATCGGAAACAAGCCACAGGAAACAAACCGCAGAAAACAAGGAGAAAAAGTCATGCCAGAGTATCTGGTTGCTAACTACCTCCCCGACGACTTCGACCCGTCCGCCGTAACCGAAGCGATGATCGAGGAGATCCACGCGCTCAACCGCGAAATGATTGCTGCCGGCGTGAGGAAGTTCGCTTGCGGAATTTCCCCGGCCAGCAACGCAAAGACGGTGCGGAAGCAACCTGATGGTACGGTGCTCGTCACCGATGGGCCATACGCCGAGACCAAGGAGCACATGGGCGGTTTCTGGATACTGGAAGCTGCCGATATGGACGAGGCACTCGCGTGGGCGCGCAAGGGTGCCATCTCATGCGATGCGGCGGGCGAGGTGCGCGAGCTTCTTTTCTACCCGGCTCCGGAGAAAGCAGCGGAATAGTCTCACCCGCCGGGACCTCGAAATATGCACCGTCTTGACCATGGGATGAACGAGCCAGGGCTGATGACCCCGACGACTACGACCCGTCGGTCGAGACCGAAGCCATGTCCCGCGATATCGACGCGCTCAACGACGAGATGATGGCTGCCGGTGTCAGGATTTTCGTTGGCGGCCTCTCCCCGGCCCGCAACGCGAGGTCGCTGCGGAGGCAGTCCGATGGTAAGGTGCTCATCACCGACGGGCCGTACCTGGAGACCAAGGAGCACGTAGGCGGTTTTTGGGTGCTGGAAGCCGCTAATCTGGATGATGCACTTGCGTGGGGGCGCAAGGCTGCCGTCGCCTGTCGGGCACCGGTCGAGGTGCGCCCGTTTAACTGACGGAGGACCCAACGGAAGCAACTGAGCGGCAGCGACAACACTGTCGGCGATGCCGGGTGGCCCGGGCTTTTGATCTTGCGGGCATTACCAACACAGTGGGTGACCCGTTCCCTCGCGTTTTTTGCGAAGAGCCTGCCCTGAGCGGAGCCGAAGGGACGGGAGTTGGAAATGCCGGCGCCAAGTGGGTTTGATCACGTGTCCACAACAAAATCAAATAGCACACGCACCATCGCCACGCACCCCTTTGACAAGCTCAGGGCAGGCTCTTAAAAAAAACGCAAGGATGGGGCAACCTCTGTGAGAATGGTGTACACAAAAGTCGTTGAAGGTGGGCCACCGCCAAATCCAACCAAGGAGACTCTCAAGATGACACCGCATCAACTATCGATTGCGCGCGAGAATGCAAGCCTGTGGCGAGTTACCTTCAGCAACCCGCCAATCAACATGTTTGTTCCCGCAACGATCGTCGAATTGGGAGCGCTAATGACCGACCTCGAGGCGGACCCGTCCGTGAAGGTGGTAGTGTTCCAGTCGGCGAATCCCGATTTTTTCATTGCCCATCTCGACGTATCCAAGGCCGCTGAACGGCCAGAGGTGTTGGGCCTTTGGCGCGACTTTGTGCTGCGCCTCTCGTCCACGCCAGTCGTGAGCATCGCCAAGATTCGCGGCCGCACGCGCGGCATCGGTAACGAGTTCGTGCTGGCCTGCGACATGCGCTTCGCCAGCAGGCAAAGTGCCCTATTCGGCAACCCCGAGATCGGCGTCGGACTGGTCCCGGGCGGCGGAGCGCTGGAATGGCTCCCGCGCTTGGTCGGCCGCTCGCGCGCACTTGAGATTGTGCTCAGCGGCGACGATTTCGATGCTGATATCGCCGAGCGCTATGGCTGGGTAAACCGCACGCTGGATGATGACGACCTCGACTCGTTTGTCGATACTCTCGTCGGGCGTCTGGCCTCGTTCGACCGTGAAACGCTGGCCGCGGCGAAGGCCCAAGTCAATCGGTTCGGGACGCCGACGGCTACCGAGCTTCAGTCGAGCAACGACCTGTTCTTCCCACTGCTGGCCTTGCCAGGTGCGAAGGCGCGCCGTGCCAGGATCCGCAGTATGGGTTACGGCGTTCCGAGCGACTTCGAATTGAACTTCGGCCGGCACCTCCCAGCGCTCGGGCGGGCGGACGACGATGACACGGATCGCTCCAAATCCGCGTAGACGGCCTCTTTCCCAGTCGAATTTCGCGCGATGACCGGTTCTTCTTGACGGTCGAAAAAGGGTCGTGGGCGCGTGGCCCAGGCTTTTGATCTTGCGGGCATTACCAACACAGTGGGTGCCCCGTTCCTTCGCGTTTTTTGCGAAGAGCCTGCCCTGAGCGGAGCCGAAGGGGCGGGAGTCGGAAATGCCGGAGCCAAGTGGCTTTGATCACGTGTCCACAACAAAATCAAATAGCACACGCAGCGTCGCCGCCCACCCTTCGACGAGCTCAAGGCAGGCTCTTGCAAGAAACGCAAGGGCGGCAGGCCACCCGCCGCCAACCGTTCACACGTCGGCCACTTCTTTCCGGATATCCTCGCCCGCTGCTGTTATCCCGCCGCTGATGTCGATCCAGACAATTCCCGATATGTCCGAGGGAAGTTCGACGTCTCCCTTGTGCAGCAGGAGTATGCGCCCCGAGCTTCGCTCTAGGGAGGCGTAAAAAAAGCCAAGCTCGAAAATGACGTTTTGACGCGAGCGCCTCTTTTCATCATCGGTGCCGCTCGGGACGACCTTGTCGTCTGGTGTGAGCAGGACGAAAACACAGTCGACTTTGCGCGCGAACGTTTCAAACTTTTCGATGAGAGTCTTCCCTAGGCTGGTCTGCTCTCGAAGAACAACAGGCTCCTGCCAGTGAAGTATGTTCTGTATGTAGTTCTTCAGCTCCAAAACAGAGGCTGAGTCGTGACCGTGCACTATGAACGCGAGTGGCGCTCGTGGGCCCGAAATAATCCCCAGCTTACGTAGCGCGCCTAACAGCGCATCACTTCCTGTATGTTTGGGGATGAAGGGGATAGATTGCTGCGAGGCCCAGTTCTCGGCTTCAATATTGGTCACGTCGGACGACAGCAACACAATCCGAAGTGAAGACTTCCTCTTTTGAAGTCTCCGCGCTATGGCAACTCCCGTCATAAAGCCGCCCCTACTCTCCTCCGCGCTGATGCTCGATGCACTCGGGTCATTCGGCAGCATAATGTCGACCACAGCGGCGTCGATCTGAGCTAGGTCGAAAACAACTGCCTCTTGCGCACTTCCCACGATCGTGGAATCAACTCCGTGATCCATGAGAAGTTCCCGAATTCGTTGGGAGTAGAACTGGTCGTCCTCGACAATTAGAACCCGCATTCAAAACCTCAGCCGTCCTGTTCTTCCTTCGGCGACGGCGGTAATCACCTCGACCGCCGTGGAAAGTGGGGTTTCTCCCTTCCTAAGGTACTTAACCCTTCGTCTTGCGAGAAAGCGTATCCTAGTACCGTGACCGCGTGATTGTGTAGTCAAATGTGGTTCGGGCCTTTTTGCGAGTAAATTGCCATTGGATCGGAACGCGATGACGGTTCATACGCCGGCTCCAAGCCTGAGTTTGTCTCCGCAGAGAAGCCCGATCTCCGATCCGGCGCTGGCCCAGGCATTGCCGCGAAAACAGACTGATCGCGATCTCGGCCTGATTCAGCCAACTGCCGTGCTTGGGGGTGTAGTGCACCGTAAACCGATCCCACAGCCAGCCTCCGGCCTTTTCGCCGAAGCTTTCCACCAGCGCCTTGCGCGTATGCGAACTCAGATTGTCCAGCACCAAATGGATGGTATCCGCCTCCGGGTAACGGATCGCGACCTCCAGCAGGTAGTCGGCAAACTCAGGCGAGGAGCGGTGGGCCGTCACCTTGGGGAAGTACTGTCCTGCTTTCGGCTGCACCCCGCAAAACACGTTGGCGGTGCCGCAACGCTGGTATTCGCCGTCGCGCCGCGCCACTCGTCCCGGCCTCATGGCCTGGGGAGGACGAACCTCTTGGTGGAGCACCACCGGTTTCTCGTCCACACAAACCACTGGTTCCCGCTCACTCAGCGGCTTTTCGTACACGGCCAAGATGTCCTCCATGCGCCGGATATATTCCTCATCCAGTTCCGCCACGCACCACATTTTTTTCCCGCCACGGCTTCAGGTCGTGGCTTTCCAGCAAGACCCGAATCGTTTCCCGTCCCACCCGCGGAACCAGTTTGCGTTTCACCACTTCTTCGGTCAGCAGGCGTACCGTCCAGCGCGAGCGGCCTTCCGGCGGTGGGCCACACGCCAGCGCCACGATGCGTTGCCGATGCTGCGCATCCAGCAATGCCGCTTTTCCCGGCCGTGGCCGCTCGTACAAGGCCCGCTCCAAGCCGCCTTGCCGATAGCGTTGGCTGGTTAGCCACACGGTCTTTGGGGTTAACGCTACGTTCTTTGCTACTTGGCGGATGGGTTGCCCCTCGGCCAGTTGCCGCAGGGCCAAAGCCCGCAGCACCGTCCGCACGGGCTGCAAACCACTCTGCAACAAGCGCCGCAACTCCTGCCGTTCCTGCTTGGACAACCGAACCCAAGATCGATCCTTCATGTCCCAGCTATAAGCTCGGACCCGGTTTCCAACAAGTATCTATCTGTATTACTATCTATGTGGTCGAAGTACTAGCTTGATCGGCAATTACTGAAAGACAAACGATCGGTAGTCGCGGCCAGTTCTGCTGCACGTGCTCTATGAATTCGAAGCCGCATTCGTCGGCATTGACGTGCGAGAAAGAAGGCCCGGGCGGCATCATTATGTCCGTGACAACTGCTGCCACGTCGGCATACTGCGTTTCCAGCACCTTCACCCCTTCGGTCATATTCTTCGCCGTGATGCACTTGATTCCGTTGGATTCAAGCGTGGCAATTAGCGCGTCCACATAGCTCGGCTCGTCGTCTACTAGTGTAGTGCGTCATGCAGATTGACGTTTATTCAGGGTACGTCGAGCGCGTTTCACTTTTTCCAGGATGTCGGTGGCTCGCGCGGTCCAGATGAATGGTTTCGGGCTTTCATTATGACGATCGATGTAAGTGCCGATTGCCAGGATGAGTTCTTCCAGGTCGCGGAAGACGCCGCGACGGAGCCGATTTTGAGTGAGGTCGCGGAAGAAGCGTTCCACCATGTTCAGCCAAGACGCGCTGGTGGGAGTGAAGTGGAGATGAAAGCGCGGATGCCGCACCAGCCAGCGCTGCACTTTGGGATGTTTATGGGTGGCGTAGTTATCGCAGATCAAGTGCAGCTGCCGGTCGGCGGGGATGGTCTGGTCGATCAGGCGGAGAAACTTGAGCCACTCCTGGTGGCGATGGCGCTCTTGGCACAGGCCGAAGACCTCGCCGTTGGCCGTATTCAGCGCGGCAAACAGTGTGGCCGTGCCGTTGCGTTTGTAGTCGTGCGTCATGGTGGCGCCGCGCCCGCGCTTCAACGGCAAGCCGGGCTGAGTGCGATCCAGAGCTTGAATCTGGCTCTTCTCGTCGGCGCACAGCACCAGCGCGTGCTCTGGCGGATTGAGGTACAGGCCGACGATGTCTTCCAGCTTCTCCGCGAACGCCGGGTCGTTGCTGATCTTGAAAGTTTCCACGCGATGCGGTTTCAATCCGTGGGCACGCCAGATGCGCCGCACGCTGGCTTCGCTGATGCCTGCCGCTGCCGCCATGGTGCGCGTGCTCCAGTGCGTCGCGTTGGCTGGTTGCTGGCGCGTGGTCAGGGTTACGACGCGTTTCGTAAGGCGAACGCCGATTTTGCGTTTGCGGCCGGTCCGGGGCGCGTCTTTCTCCAACCCGGCCATGCCCAACGCCAGGAAACGCTTGCGCCAGCGCGAAACTTTTTTCGGCGTGATGGCCATGCGGACAGCGATTTCCTTGTCCTGCTGGCCGGAGGCCGCGAACAACACAATGCGAGCCCGCTCCGCCACTCGCACCGGGAGGGATCGGCTGCGGGATTGGGATTCCAACACTGTCCGTTGCTCCGGACTCAACGTAATGGCTGGGGCAATTCGCATCCGCAAGCGTCTCCTCTATCATAAGCGCTCGCGGATGGATAAAGGTTGTTACTTGTGACGCACTACACTAGCAAGATTGTCATTCTTCCTCGACGCCGGCCGGCTCGACTACACGTGACTCGGGGAAGAATAGAGTTATTCGCGTCTCGCTACCGTCAGGCTTGACCACGATTAGCCCCTCGTGAAGTTCCATGATCCTGTTTGCGATATAGAGACCAATTCCGGTTCCCGCCGGGATCTTTTGTCGCGCCGCTTTGCCGCGGAAGCCTCGATCTGAAAGTTTTTTCGCTTCGTCGGGCAGCACCGGAAGCCCAGTATTGATCACCGCTATCCCGCGGTAAATCGCCTTGCGCTCCCTTAACGTCCCCTGGGCAGCCAGCACTCTGATCGTGGTCCCGATGTCGGAGTACTTGATGGCGTTCTCTAGGAGGTTCGAAAGTGCCTGGGCAACGAGATTCTTGACCACCAATATCGGTTTGCTGGCGAAAATCTTGTCGAACGAACCTATGTCGACATCTATCTTCTTACTGGTTTCCGCAGCTTGAGGCCGAAAGTCCCCCGCGAGGTTTATGGCGAGGCGGAGCGGGCTCACGCGCTCGGGTTTGTCTCGGAACTGTCCCAACTCGTGATCGGCTTCCAGATTGGACATTAGGCTGAAGTTCTTAATCAGGTGAACAAGTATCGTCCCCTGGGAGTAAATGGAACTTAGCAGGTTCTTCTTGCGCGGGATCGGGATTTTCTCGTCCTTGATCGCCTCGATGTTCCACTTAATGGCGTTTAAGGGCGCAGTGAGCTGGTGTGCCACGTTCTGGAGATACCGGGTGCTGTCCCTGACTTTCAATTATTTCCTGCCTGAGGCGGGCGTTCTCCGACCTCAGTTGCTCCAGCTCCTGCTGCAAGTCGCTGGCATTAACGTGGATGTCCACGCCCGCAAGATACCAAAGGCAGGGGGAAGGCGCAATGAAATTGACGGCTCACTGTAAATGCTCCAAGATAATGTCACCCCATAACTGCAACGAGATTCTGTCACCCTCCAAGGATGGTGACGATGAGTCAGAAAGAGTTCCAACGAGTGAAAGTGATTGAAAATGCGGCAGGCGGGAGGCTGAGCGTACGCGAAGCCTCCTGCCTGCTGCATTTGAGCGAGCGCCAGGTGCAGCGGCTCAAGCGCCGTTATCAGCCCAACTCCACAGATTGGGTACACCACGGCAATCGCGGACGCGCCGCGCCCTGGGCCATTTCCGTTCCCCAGAAGCAGTTGATCTTAACCTTAGCGCGCGGCAAGTATCAGGGCTTTAACGATTCTCATCTCACGGAAAAACTTCACTCCGAAGAAAACCTCACCGTCGGCCGCGAAACCGTGCGGCGCATCTTGCGAGCCGCCAAACTGGCCTCGCCGCAGAAGCGCCGGCCCCGCAAATATCGCTCTCGCCGCCCGCCCCGCCCGCGCTTCGGCATGATGGTGCTCACCGATGCCAGCTGCCATGATTGGCTCGAAGGCCGTGGCCCCGAGCTCACCCTCATCGGCTTTCAGGACGACGCCACCGGCCAGATCCTGGCCGCTCACTTCCAACTCGAAGCCGAAAATACGCTGGGCTATCTTCGTGCTCTGCATGCCATGATCCTTGCGCACGGCCTTCCCCTCAGCCTCTACCACGACCGTCACTCCATCTTCCAGCGCAACGATTCGTACTGGAGTCTCGCCGAGCAGCTCGCCGGAAAACAATCTCCCACTCAGCTGGGACGGGCTCTCGAGCAGCTCGGCATCCAGCAGATCCCCGCCTATTCACCCCAAGCCAAGGGCCGCATCGAGCGCGCCTGGCGCACCTGCCAGGACCGCTTGGTCAGCGAACTTCGTCTGGCTCAAGCCACCACCGTCGAGCAAGCCAACATTGTGCTGGCCCGCTTCTGCGCCGACTACAACCAGCGCTTCGCCCGTCCCGCCGCCGAGGCTGCCTGCGACTTCCGCCGCCTGCCCCGCCGCTTCGATCTCGCCCGTTGCCTCAGCTTGCACTACCAGCGGGTCGTCGCCGCCGATCACACCGTCACTCTGGGGGCGCAGTCGATCGCGCTGCCACCCTTGCCCGGCCATCGTGGTTACGCCGGAGAAGCAGTCGAACTCTCCCATCAACTCGATGGCGTGTTGCGCGTTTTTCGCGGAGATGTTCTCTTGCTCGCCCGACCCTCGCCCCTGGAAGAACACGCCGAGCGCCGACCCCAGCTCCTCACCTCTGCGCAGAAACGAAAATCGCCAACCCCGCGCATCTACAACCTCTCCGGCCGCCCCGCGTTGGCGGCCGTTACTTAAACGTTAAGGGGTGACAAAGTCTCGTTGCAGTTAATACGACATTTTCTCGTTGCAACAACATGAAATTGACGGCTCACATTGGAAGGACAGGGCACCCTCGAGCCCGACTTCCGGCCGCCATTCGAACGCATCAGACCCACAGATTCCACGAGGCGAAAAAAATGGCGTAGCTGTCGATTTTCGGTCTCCCGGACGACTATCTGATAACAGAACGATGAGCTACGGCTCTGAGTCACAGGAGACGAATCTTCCCTCGTCGATGGAGTCATCCTGAGCGTAGCCGTTCTTCAGGCGGAGCGAAGGATCTCCGCTACGAAGCTGTGTGCCACGGGAGATCCCTCGGCCCGCTGGTAAAAACGCGGGCTCTTCGGGATGACGCCTTGTGAGATGCAGAGTTCAAACCGAGCCACTACCGGAAACAAGGAGAAGAACAATGAAATACATCTGCTTGGGATACATCAAGCCAGGAAAATTTGAAGGGATGACCGAGGACGAGCGACACGCAACGTTCGACGAATGCTTTGAGTACAACGACCATCTGCGCGCCAACGGACATCTTGTCGCCGAAGTACCTCTTCAGCCTCCGAGGACCGCGCTGACCCTGTACTGGAAAAACGGCAAAGTCGCGACGACTGATGGGCCCTATGCGGAAACCAAGGAACAGCTTGGCGGCATTCAAATCCTTGAGGCGCGAGACCTCAATCACGCCGTTCAGCTTGTCTCACAGCAACCAGGCTTTAAGCATGGACTTGGACCGATTGAAATACGGCCGGTTGCGGATTTGAACGAAATGATGAAGGAGAGCGAGCAGCACGGCGAAAGGATACCTCGCGATGCGGGCGGCCACGAGGGAAAGAATGATCAGTATCATGGCCTGGTGCTGGTAATCAGCATCTGTTTCCTTGTGCCGAAGGCAGCGGCAGAGTCGGATAAATATTCGAAAATGGATAGGTCGACTTCACCGAACTAATTGCTGGGCGAGCAGTGGCTCTTTTCGGCGGGCCAGAACGTAAACTGCGACCAGGGCAGCGGTGAAGCATGCCCCGGCACCCACTGCGAGCGACCAGCGCGGGCCGAAGCGGTTGGCAACCCAACCGACGATCGGAGCGCCGATCGTCATTCCCCCCAGTGCAACGCCGACCCGGAGCGCCATCACCCTGCCCCGCATGGATGGTTCTGTCGAGAGCTGCATGATGCTGTTCGTGCCGTTGGTCAAGGTCAGGGCAGCCGCGCCGCTGACCGCGAGAGCTGCCGCGAACCACCAGTATCCCGGCGCGAGTGCGGCTAGAGTCCAGCCCAACCCGAAGACACCGGCTCCCATCGACAGAGACGCTAAACCTGGTTTCTTTCGGCCAGCAGCGAACAACGCTCCCGAAACTGAGCCCACGGCCATGATGGAGGAGAGCAGGCCGAAAGCACGTGCGTCGGAGTGGAAGACGTTCACGGCCATCGTAGAGATGAAAATCGGAAAGTTCAGTGCAAAGGTGCCGATCAGAAGCAACATGACCAGGATCGCCCTGAGGTCCGGTCTTCTCCACACGTAGCGAAACCCTTCTAGAAATCCAGAGGTAGTGCGATGCGCTCTGACGCTTGCACGTAGTTCCGAGAGACGGAAGAACGACATCGAGAGCAGCACTGCCGCGAACGAGAACCCATTGAGCAGAAAAGCCCAGCCGATGCCAACCTTTGCAATCAGCAAACCGGCGACGGCGGGACCAATCATCCGCGCAGCATTGAACGAGGTTGAGTTCAATGCGACGGCATTGGGAAGGTCCTCGTCGCCGACCATCTCTGCCACGAAGGTCTGTCTCACCGGGGCGTCCAGCGCCGCGGCGGAACCGGACAGGAAGGCGAACACATACACGTGCCAGAGCCGGATGACTCCTGCGATCGTGAGAACTCCCAGGATGAGCGCAAGCACGCCCATCGTTGCCTGAGTGAGCATCAGGAGCTTGCGCTGATTGAGTCGGTCCGCAGCCGATCCCGTCCAGGGCAGAAGCAGAAGTTGCGGGGCGAACTGCAGGCCCATCACAATACCCAGCGCCGACGCATCGTGATGGGTAAGTTGCGTCAGCACAAGCCAGTCCTGAGCGACGCGCTGCATCCATGTACCGATGTTGGAAATCAGGCCGCCTGCCGTCCACAAGCGGAAGTTGAAGCTTCTCAGGGAGCGAAAGGTGCCGGACACTCGATTCTTCATGTGCGCGACGGCGTGTTGCCTCCATGAAACTGGCCGAAGTGACGCGCCGAAAAGATGCTGATGAGCAGCGCGCCCAGGCCGAACGCAAGGATGTGGCTTGTCGCCCGCGGATTGAAAGCACCGACGTACGCGACCAGCAGATACCCAACCACCGCGCTGAAGAATCCCCAGACAACATTGACCGTTGAAGAAGACAGCCCTTTGCCGGGCGGTTTTGCAAAGGGACTTTGAAAGGGACGTCCCATCGTGCCGGCGACAAAGTGAGGAATGGCGTTTGCCGTAAAAACGCCCCCAAAGAAGTACGACACAAGGCAAAGCCAATTCATGATGCAGCGTTCCTTTCTTCCAACAATCTTTCGAGTAGCGAGATGATTTCCTTCGTCGACCCTGTCTCACCAACACGAGGAAAAACGTTCCGGATGCTGTACTGGTGCGCCTCCTCACGGATATCGGTCATTCCATCGATTGCGAGGGTCACGTTGAATCCCTGCTCGTAGGCCTGGCGGGCGGTCGCCTCAACGCCAACCGATGTCGCCACTCCAGTCACAACAACCTGGGTAACGCCTCGCGCCTTAAGCTGGGCTTCAAGATCCGTCGTTGCGAATGCGCCCCAGCTTCGCTTGGTGACGACAATATCGCTCGGTTGCTGATCCAGTTGCGGCAGAAAGTCGGTCCATCCCTCGGAAGACGATATGCTGCTGCGCGGACCCTGCTCCGTCCGGCCCGGCGGCCGTCCCGCCACGTTGACCAACACGACTGGAAGGTTCTTCGCACGGAAAAGATCCAGTAACCCGCGCGTCCGTTCAATGATGTCGCCGATAGGATGAATGAAGTTTCCGTGGACGATGCCTTTCTGCAGGTCAATGACGATCAACGCGGTATTAGGGTCAAGAGTAGTAAGCGGCATGGGGTTTTTTTCCTCGGATACAAAGTTGGCATGAGTAAAGGCAGGACGCAGTGGCTTCACTCCTCAACCAGCCGCGTAAGCAGTTCCAGTGCCGCATGAAGCTTCTCCTGCTCGTGAACAGAAAGCTTCTGCGAGATGGTCGTGGTGAGCCAGTCCTGTCTCGCGGCCCTGCTCTCCTGAATCCACTTCAGGCACTTGGGCGTGAGAGACATCAGAGTTTGCCGCCCATCGCTCGGGTCGGGTGCACCACTGATTAGGCCGGACTCCTGCAACGGCGTCACTATAGCGCTCATGGACTGCGGGCGCATGTCTTCCGCTCGCGCCAGACTTGAAACCGTAGCCGCACCATCCTTTTCGAGTCGAAGAAGAACGGAAGCCTGTGACGGTGTCAGATCGTTGCCGCCCCCATGCTCGCGGTAACGCAGCTTGAGCTTGCGGTATACCGCACGGATCTCGGCAGCAAGCGTCGAAGCGAGTCCGGTCTGAGTAGAAGACTTTCGATTGCTCACTAGGGCGTGTTCACACTACATCAATAATTGACGAGTAAGATGAGTGGCATGGAACTTACTCAACAACAGTATGAGCGAATTCAAGAGTGCTTGCCGGTGCAACGCGGCAATGTGCGTCACGAGAATTTGGTCTTGCTCAACGCCATCCTCTATGTGGCCGAGCATGGGTGCAAGTGGCGCGGATTGCCCCGCCGGTTTGGCAATTGGCACAGCATCTACGTACGCATGAATCGCTGGGCCAAGAAGGGTGTGTTGGATCAGGTATTCGCCAAGTTGCAGCAAGAGCAGATTCTGCGGCTCAAGATCGAAGCCTTCAGTTTGGACTCGACTTCGGTGAAGGTGCACCCCGACGGCACTGGGGCTTTAAAAAAAACGGACCGCAGGCCATCGGAAAGTCGCGCGGCGGATGGAACACCAAAATTCATCTGGTTGCCGCGAATGCTCGAACGGCAATAATTTTCTGCTTGTCGCCCGGAGAAGCGCACGATGCTCCGGTGGGCCGGCAACTGCTGCTGGAACTCGGTCCGCTGCCGGTCGAAGTTCCGCTAGTGATGGACCGTGCCTACGAAAGCGACGAAACCCGTCAATTGGTGCTGGAATTGAATATGATCCCGGTGGTGCCGCCCAAATCGAACCGGCGCGAACCTTGGGATTACGATCGCGAACTTTACAAGAAACGGAACCAGATAGAGCGCCTGTTTCGACGACTGAAAGGGTTCCGCCGCATCTTCTCGCGTTTCGAGAAACTCGACGTTGTCTTTCTGGCCTTCATCTACTTTGCATTCATCATCGAGGCTCTGCGATAGTGTGAACAGGCCCTAGATCAATATCTCATATATACAGGTAAACTGTAAAGGTTAACTGTACACATGTCTTGCCGCCGGCTTGGTCGCAATCGACGAAGACCGGCTCATCCGGATACAAAACCCCATAGTCCTCCGGGGCGGCTTCCTTCAAGTCGCTTGCGTCGATTCTTATTTCTTGGGCTGCAGCCCTGGCTTGGATTAGAACAAGATGTGGTGCGGGCGGAGGGACTTGAACCCTCATGGGCCGTTTAAGCCCTGCGGATTTTCATACCGTCTACGGCTTTCGCCGCCCGAACGTGACGCCTTGGTGGGCTCACGCCAAGTTTGCGGTCTGGACTATCCCTTCACCCTCGCCCGGAAGCTCCGGAGCTTAGGTGCTGCCCGTCTAGTCTCTACACCTTCCCGGCCGGTGTCTCTCCGGGCTTGGCTCGGGATTGCCATTTGAGGTTTCCCCGAATTTGAGCAGTTCTGCATCGCCGGTTTCCCGGCAAGCACTCAAGTTTTCCTTAAGTCCGCTGCGTATGCCATTCCGCCACGCCCGCGCGCGGCTGTCTTATTCATGATAGGGCACGTTGCCCGATTTTACACATTCGTTTCCTCATCGAAAGGTTGTGTGAAGCCCGCGCGTTCTGAATCGCTTTCTTCCCTTTCTTCCCTTTCTTGTTTTTCCTGGACCCGCATGACGTTGATCGCAACGGGGTCGAGGGAGGTCTTGATGTGTGCCGCATAGTATTTCTCGATCATCTCGACGCTCGTGCGGCAGTTGTTAGCGATTTGGTAGACGTTGGCCCCCTCCATAAGGCGCAAGGCAGATGTATGGATGCCGCAGACTGTAGGCCGTACGGGTCGACCCTCACGGTCGAAACGAAGCTTCTCTTCGTCGAGAATGGTTTTAAAAAGCTCTCGCTGTCACTTGGGGAAAATGGGATCGGTAGGCTCAGGATGCGCCATTGTTCTCTAAAGAGCCGTAGAGCTCACCGACGTATCTTGGGGCGTGCGCACGCCATAAACGCGCGCCGGGCGGGCCGGCTTAGAAGTCGCTGAAAGGGCAAAACCGCACCCGGCATACTCTTGCAATATGCGACGCCGCGCTTTCCGCGTACTTCAATCTCCAGGATCGTCTTTCCCAGATCATCACCATCATCATCAACGATCGTGAGACTTTAAGTCCGCTGCGTCTTACTGTAAGCAACTGTAGGTAAAGTGTTTACAATGCAGCTTTGCTGAAAGCGTGTAAGAAAATGTGTAAGTTTCCAGAAAATCTCCAACAGCAGACCTCCCGCGTGTGCCCCGCCTAGAAAAGTACGGGTTCGGAATGCTTGGACTGCGCGTATCGATTTGCATTATTCGCCACTGGCGATCACCGGGGCACTGCGTGCGGTCGTGAGCCCTCCCGGCCACCAGTTCCAATCGCCCGCAAGGCGAAGAAGGGCAGGTCCAATCACAATGCGAACGAGGGTTGCGTCAACGAACACGGCTACTGCCAGCGTAAATCCAAGCATCTTGACCACCAGGAAGCTCCCGAAGGTGAATGCTGCGAATACAACAATCATGATCGCGGCGGCGCTGGTGATCAGTCCTGCGGTTCTGGCCAACCCCTCGGGGATTGCCTCCAATTCACTCATTCCGCTCCGTCTCGCCTCGAGGACTCGTGCGACGAGAAACACTTCGTAATCCATGCTCAGTCCGAAGACGATGGCGAAGGCGACGATTGGCACAATGGGAAATATGCTGGCAGTTCCTTCGGGAACTCCGAAGAAGCGAACTCCGTGTCCCTGCTGAAACACCAGAACCAATGCTCCGAAGGCAGCCCCAACCGAGAGCAAGTTCAGAGCAATGGCCTTCACCGCGGCGAAGAGCGATCGGAACCCGGCAAGAAGCGCCATGAGCGTCCCCACCACCACCAGCGCGATTACGGAAACGAACCGGTCCCGGACAATCGTCTGATAATCGGCCGTCAGTGCCGGGATGCCTCCAATGCGCAGGGTGGCGCCGGGCACTCCGCTCAGAGTTACCGCGCCGGTCTTCCGCAGTTCCCGCACCCAGTTGACCTGATCGTTCAGGGAGACGGAAGTCGCGGGTAACACTTCAATCAGCGCCGCGCGTCCGTCGCGACTCAAGAACGTTCGATGCGTCTCACGCGAGAGGTTGCTGACGCTAGACCGGTCGCTACCCGCAATCGATGTGAGGGAGATCACACGCTCGGCGCGAGGGTCGCCGGCGAGCCGCTTGGTGAAACGATCGAGCGCATTCCAGCCCGCTTCCGTTTGCCCAATGGAATCCGATGGGAGTTCCAGAATCACGCGCAACGAGTAGACAATGCCAGCCCGATCCATGTGTTCCAGGGTGTGAAGCGCGCGAACCGATTCTGCCTGTGACGGCAGCCAATCACCTCTGGGGACGTTGGTATCGAGCCGCGCGGCCTGCGCAGCGAGCGCAAGCAAGGGGACGCCTGCCAGAAAAATGGCAAGCCAGGGATGGGCGACAATCACTTTCCCCCATCGTCTCCAGCGGTCTGCCGTGCGAGCTGCCCGATGCTCATCAAAACTCGCAATAATGGGCAGCCGGCCAGCGTTGATTCGCGAACCGAGAGCTGCCAGCAGTGCCGGAACCAGGGTGTTTGCCAGCAGTAGACTCGTTCCTGCCACCAGGAACCCAGCCACACCGATGGAACGGACTTCGCTGATGGGGACGGTCAACAGGGCGAGGAATCCGATGGCCACAGTCGAGGCTGAAATCAGGAGTGTACGACCCGCCTGGTGTGCCGCGATGACTGAGGCTTTGAGCCCGTCTCCCTCGGCGGCAATCGCTTCCCGGAACCGGCTAACCATGAGGAGCGCGTAGTCGATTCCCAGGCCTAGGCCAAGCATGGTGGACAAGTTCTGAACCAGAATCGACAAGTGCCAACGCAGGGCCAGGAATCCTGCAACCGCCAGAGCACTCGCGATGGCAAGCTGACCAATGGCTACCGGGATCAGGGCCGCCACCAGGCTGCCGAAAGCCACCAGCAGAAGTGCGAGCGTGGCAGGAATCGCGAGAGTTTCGGCGTGGTTCACATCGTCGGCGCTGGCTTTCCGAATGTCGAAATTAAGCGGCGTCTCTCCCGTCAGTTCGAGTTTCACGGCCGGATAGCGGTCCCGCAATTTGTTTTGAAGAGAGGTCTCCAGTTCGTGAAGCTTGGGGACGAGCGACTCTACGGGCCCATCGGTCGAGGCGAGTCCCACCAGAACAAAAGTCCCTCCTCCCTTGCCCAAAAAAATCGGATCGCGAAAATCAAGATGGGAAACCACTCCAGACACGCCGGGCTCCGCTTGCAGCTCCTTTTCAATTGTTGCGAGCGTTTGCTCGCCTTCCTCCGAATCGACAGGGGGAAGACCCTGAATCACCAGCACCACGCGGTCGACGAATGGCGAACGAAAGCGAGTGGCCAACTCCTTCGGGACCTTTCCCGCTTCGCTGCCGTCGATGCGGGTTGCAGTCTCCAGATGGCGCTCGGCGTGAAAGGAAAATGGAAGAAGCGCAAGGACGGTGGCTAGGACTACACCGGCCAGCCAGAAACGGCGCACATGCACGAGATTCATCATTCCGCGCAAAATCGGGTATTGGGCTGATTCCTCTTGGTTTGGCTTGTCGTAATTCGAAATCCCGCAGCTCAAAATCCTAGAGGATCAGCGGAAAAATCAGCAATACGGAATTAGCCCACTACCCAAAATCGTTACCGTTAAGGAGATTCACACCCTGCGCGGAGGCCGGTTTCGTATTACTTTATTTGTGATAAGGATACACGGTTTACCCGGAGGACCATTGCTCAAACTCGCGTTGCTCGGGTTGTTTGCCGCCCTTCAACTTGGTGCCGCAGACCCCCGCATCGGCTCCTGGACGCTCATCTCTGCGCAGTCTTCCCTGGATCCGCCCAACCAGCTCTCCATTACACGCCTGCACGATGAAGTGCACGTAGTGATTTCAGGCGAGACCCATCTCGATTTTACGGCGAAGTTGAACGGCCATGACGCATCCGTGCCGGGCAATCCCGCATTTAATCAAATCGAGCTGCGGAGGATCGACAAGCATCAAGTCGAAATCAAACAGAAAAAGGATGGAGCCCTGGTGGCGACGATTCGCGACAAGCTTTCGAGCGACGCTAACGAGTTAACGAGCACGACTTCACAGACCAGCCGCGCCGACAAGATGACGGTGTGGACGCGGACCGGGGGAAAGAAGGCGGCCAATGACTTATTCGCCGGTGAGTGGACCGAGGATCTGAGCAAGACTCGATTGCGGCAAGGGTTGGCGCTCAAGATCGAGGCGGACGGAAAGGACGGGGTCCGCTTCTCGGGTGACTTCAGCTACAGCGCCCGCTTTGACGGCAAAGAATACGATCTGAAAAACTCCAGCAATGATACCGTGTCCCTCCAACTTGTCGACGCTCACACGGTCGATTCGATTTACCGGCGAGACGATCAAATCACTCAAAGAGATCAGTGGGTGGTTTCCGCCGACGGAACCGAGATGACGCTAACCACGTCAGGCACGCTGGAAACCGGTCAGCAAATAAAAGAGACGCTGGTATTTCGGAAACAGTAACTATCGCTGCGCCACGCCCGATGCATCCGCACGGGTGCATCGTCTACCGGCAGATACCCGCGGCGTTGAACTCACGAGGCGCAACCGAGATGATTCCCTTGCGGTGCATGAATTTCAGGATGCCGTTGACGGTATCTTCGAGAGACGGATCCGGCTTGCCCCACGCGGAAGCATCGCGAGCTGCCTGATAGCAGGAACTGTCGTAGCGTTTGAACTCCATCGATGAGATGTTGTCCACCGAGTTCACCAGAAAGTCCAGCAGCGGAAAGAGTAGATCTTCTTTTCGGCATCTCCGGATCAGCTCGGGAACGAAGTCGGGAAGACTGAACACTTCAAATTGCCGGCCGGTCGCCTTTGTAATCAGCCCAGTAATATCCAGCATGTTCGCGTAATCGTCCCTCACCACGTGATACGTCTTATTCTCCGTGCCGGGAGTTGTAGAAATCGCAACGATATTGTTCGCCGTGATGTCTGCGGGAACGAAACTGACCTGGTTCAGAGCGTCGACTCCAATGCCGTGATTCACCATGAACGCCACTAAACGCACGGCGATGTCGAAGTTGTTGCCTCCGCCGGTAATGGAGGGACTCACCAGAGCGGGCCGGAAGATCCGCGTAGCCAGCCCGTGGCGGCGCGCGTCCATCACCACTTGCTCCGATACCCATTTGGATTGGCTGTATCCAAAATCGAGAAGCTCCATATTCTCGTTGAAGTCGGTCTCGTATAGAACTTTCTTTACCGCCCAGCCAAATATGAAGGTAGTCGAGACGTAATTGAAGCTCTTGGCCCGTCCTTCGAACGCCAGTCTCAAGACCTCATTCGTCCCCAGCACGTTCGCGTCACGCATCCGGTCGTAGTTGAGCAGGTAGTTTACGGTTGCGCCGTTATGGAACACCGTATCGATTTCATTCGCGAGGAAATCCCAGTCCTCCCGCGTCAATGCCAGCTCCTTCTGGCCAAGATCTCCGCAAACGGGCATCACGCGAGTCTCGAACATCTGCATCAGTTCTGCCGGGCAAGGCCCCATCGATTCCATCGCCGCCCTCAGTCTCTGCCTGCCCTGATGCTCGTCGGAAGCCCTGACGAGAACGTGGATCTTCGCACGCGTTTGTTCCAACAGACTTTTCACCAGGAACGGTCCGATGAAGCCGGTGCCGCCGGTGAGCAGAACATTATTCAGGATCGGTGTTTCGGGCAATACCGCAGGCGGCGGAGGCTCGAAGATGAGCTTTCTGTCGTTCCTCATCATCTGCTCTTCCGCTGCACGCTGCTCTTCACGGAAAGCCGCCAGGGACTGCCGCAGCGGAACCAGTGCTTCTTCGGGAGCACGCTTCAACTGTTCGGCCAGTTGAAACAACTCGGCTACGCTCACACGCTGAATAAGACCAACATCCACCTGCCTCGCCAGCATCTCGGCATCTTTATTCTTTAAGAGTTCCTTGATCTCGTGCATGAACACAACGAGATCCAGGGAATCCAGCCCGGCTTCGATGAGGTTGTACGATTCCGTGCCCGTCAGGTTGTAACGGGCTTTCAATACGTCGAAAGGCGACTGGCTTACAGAACCGGAGGCAGAGGCTTCAGCTGTCCTTTTCCCGCGAAAACTCCGAGAGAACGGTAAATTGACCTTGCAGCCACATGTGCTTGGTTTTATGGCGCATGATCTTGCCCGAACTGGTTCTCGGTATCGCACGGGATGCGATAAAGGAAATCAGCGCCACTTCCACGTTGAGGTAATTCCGGACGGCGGCCGCAATCTTCAGCGCATCCGGAAGCGCTTTGGGATTTTTCACCTCGGCGACGATCGCCAGCGCCGGCTCGCTGTCTTCATTAATCTGGAACGCGGCAACGCAATTCGTCCGGATCAGGCCGGACGCTTTCTCCACCACGGCCTCGATATCCTGCGGGTAATAGTTTTGCCCGCGGAGAATAATCATGTCCTTGATACGGCCGCAGACGAAAAGTTCGCCGTCGTGGAAGAAACCCATATCGCCGGTACGAAGGTAGCCATCGTCGTAGGGACTGTCATCCACCAGCCGGGCGTGAAACAGCTTGAGCGTCAGTTCTGGATTGTTCCAGAACCCCGGGCACTTACTCCCTCCAGCGATCCAAATCTCGCCGATTCGACCCGGCTCCAGAGCGACGTGCTTCTCCGGATCCACGATCTTTACGGTGAGGCCCGGCAGCGGAGTTCCGCAACTGACAATCTGAGTGGCCGCGCCGATTTCGGAAACCTCCGTGGTCATGCGGGCCTTCCCCAGCGCGACGGCGTTCTTGTTGACCGAAATTATATTGCGGCCACCGAGCGAAACCGCCAGCGTATTCTCCGCCAGCCCGTACGCGACAAAAAAGCTTTCCGACTTAAGTCCGTGGGGCTGAAAGGCCTGCAGAAACCGGGTATAAGTGTCCGGTTTGACGGGTTCCGCGGCAACCATCAGCAACCTGAGCGAGCTAAGATCGCAAGTCTCCAAACTCTCCTTCGAAAGCCGCCCGGCGCGCAAGCAATAGTCGTAAGCGAAGTTGGGCGCCGCTGAGGCGCTGGCCCCATAAGTCTTGATCGCGTCGAACCAAAGGGTCGGGCGCTGAATGAAATCCGTGGGAGCGAAGCCATAGGTCGTGCCGCCTGTAAGCGCGGGATACAGGTAGCATCCAATCAGCCCCATATCGTGATACTGCGGAAGCCAGGATACGACTACCGGCGCGTCATGGTCGATCACGAGGGGGCAGTTATGCAGTATGTTCTCGTGCGTGACCATCACGCCTTTAGGATCTCGAGTCGACCCCGACGTGTACTGGAGAAACAGAATCTTCGAGGCCGTTGGAGCCGCCGTTGGAACCGCCGTTGAAAGTTTCGTCCGAAACCATATCGACGAAGTCTTCCGTTGCCAACCCAACGAAGACCGGAAATGTAGTCGACGTCGACTCCGGATGCCGAGACTCCGCTTCGGGCAAGATTTGTCTTCAGGGATCCGAGGTAGTCTTTGCTGGTTAAAATGCCGGCCGCCTGGCAATCCTTTGCGATGTGGACCATTTTGTACAGGGCGCCCTGGAAGCCACGAGAACTGGGGGGATAGACGGGCACGGGGATCAATCCGGCGCGCACGCAGCCAAAAAACGCGCAAATCATTTCGAGCCCCGGCGGGTAGGCGAGCAGAAGACGGTCCTGCGACGCGAAACCATGCTCCTTGCGCAAATGTCCGGCGATCACCTTCGTCCGGTGGAGAAACGACTCGTAGGAGTAGCCTCCAATCGGATTGCCGTTCACGTCAATGTACGAATAGAGAACTTTGTGCGGGTGCTGATCCCCTAGACTATCCAGCTTGCCTAAAATCGAAGCTATCATAGATTCGGATCGGTCTCATGGCGGGAGCACCGCCATTCGTAAGCCTCCTGTGTTGATGAAAAGATTCCGTATGAGAAAACTAAAGTCTCGCTGCGCCCCCGTGCACAAGGGGCAAGACCGACTTCGAGAACAGAGGCACAGCTATTCTTAAGACCATGCGTTCTCTTGGTCCGGCGAGACGAGCCCCGCTCAACGCCGGATCACCCGACTCAAAGCATCTTCGTTGCATACCACTGAGCGGTCGATAGTAACAGAGATTTGGAAAGCTGGGAAGGAGTCGCCAGTTCTTACACTTCCGAGAAGAAGCGTCGTTTTGCCGGCTTCGAGTGGTTTGAAATTCCCTTGATCTTCCTCAAGTTTTCGAGCTAACATTCATTCTTAAGGCTAATTTCTGACGCTTGCGCCGGAGGCGGCGTCTGGGCGACAAAATCCGCCGCTGGCCTGGTCGACCCTGGCAAACCGGGCAGGGACGCGTCGGCCCGACCTGACATCATTGCACCGGTGACTTTCGAGACGAGGCGGTTATTAGTCTGATCCCGGAGATTGATGATCTTGTACCATCGGAGGCCGCGCTGCGGCATTCCGTTTCGGACCCCGCGTGCGCACCTTCATTCCCGAAAGTCTTGCGCCGCCGCCTCGACGATTTCTTTTCCGACGGAAATATTTCCCCCAAAGCCGACCGCACCATGTGGGTCAAAATCGCGGTGGGGCTGGCAGTGCTGGCGGGCAGTTGGATTGCTCTTTACGCGCTCAAGCCGGATTCCTGGAGGTTCGTCGGCCTCTACCTTTTAAATGCCATCGCACAGACCTTCCTTCTGCTGAACATCGCGCACGACAGCAACCACAACGCCATCTCGTCGGTGCGGTCTGTCAACAAAGCCCTGAACTATGTTTTCGATGTCTGTGGAATCAGCTCATACATGTGGCGGATCCTCCATCATCGAGGCCACCACTCCTGCATCAATCTCCACGGGGAAGACGACGCGCTTACGGGACGCGGCATCCTTCGGTTTACGCCTCACGAACCCCGGGCGCCTCTGCAGCGGTTCCAGCACATCTATGCGCTGTTCCTTTACGCGGTGTTTTCTCTCGATTATGTGTTCGTGAGGGACTTTGAGTGCTTTTTCTTTCCCTCCCACGACTATCTGAAACAAACGAAGCATCCGGCTGCGGGAATACGTCATCCTCTTTGCGGGCAAAGCATTCTACCTCACCTACATGCTCATTTTGCCGGTCGTGTTGCTGGGGAAATCGCCTCTGCTGGTCGGCTTGTCTTTCTTGCTTGCCCATTTGATCATCGGTTTGAGCGTGGCCCTCGTATTCCAGACCACGCACTCTGTTGACAGCACTTACTTTCCCTTGAGCCGCAGCGAGTTTGACAACGGGATCTATCACATCTTCGCGACAACGGCCGACTACGCGACGACTAAACCCGCTCGTCGGTTGGCTTGCTGGCGGGCTCAACCACCATATCGTCCATCATCTGTGCCCTTTTGTGTGCCACACTCACTATGCTTCGCTGACCCGGATCGTGAAGGAGACCGCCGAGGAGTATGGCATTCCCTATCGGCAACATCCCACCATGAGGCGGGCGATCAAACATCATCTGCTACTTTTGAAGCAATTGGGAAACGAGGATCAATTTTCGAGTACCTGAATTTATACAGATGACCAGACTATCCATTCTGAGCCGACCGCGCGGAATTTCCTGCGTTCGTCCACACGCGCATGGATACGGATAGCGAGGCGTGACCTTGCCGCAAAGCATGCCCGCCGTCTCCCGATTCCAATCTTTCCTGGATTCGCGCGCGATGGCCCGCAATCCTGTGCGGGTTCTCACGAAGTACACCGAACTCCATGGCGACACCTTCCGGTTCTATTTTGGCGGCGTCAAGGAGGCCATTGTCACCACCAATCCCGTCGTCATTCAGCACGTGCTGAAGACGAATTCGGAGAACTACCACAAGTCCGAAATTCAAAAGAAGCGGATGGGCCATTTCCTGGGCAAGGGTCTTCTCACCACTGAGGGGGAAGCCTGGCGCACGCAACGGCGCCTCATCCAGACGGGTTTTGAGCGGAAGCAACTCGAAGTTCTGTCCTCGATCATGCAGGACTCCCTCGCCGACTCGCTACGGGACTTCGACAGACAAGCCCGTATCGGCCCCGTCGATATCTACCCGCTCATGATGAAGATTACCTTCGCGATGGTCGGCAGATCTCTGTTTGGCGCCCGCTTGAAAGAGGAAGACATCGACCTCATCAGCCTGGCCATCTCGACCGTCCAGGAATTTATGGTTCGCCAAACCATTCAGCCCTACCTGAATCCCTGGTTTGCCGTCTCGGGCGAACTGCGCAGACACGAGGAAATGCGAGCCCGCGCCTTCGGCGTTCTGCTCGAATACCTCCAGCGGCGGCGCAAGGAGGCCCCCGGCCACGACCTGCTGCAGATCCTGATGGATGCCCGCTATAGCGACGGCCATGGCATGAGCGATGAGTTGGTCCTCAGCGAGAGCATGCAACTGCTGGTCGCCGGCCATGAAACGTCGTCGAATGCTTTATCGTGGCTTCTCTACCTGCTGAGCTCGCGTCCGGATTGTGTCGACAGAGTTCGGCAGGAGTTCGATTCTGTGCTGGGCGAAAGCCTCTGAGTTACTCCGACGTTCCGAAGTTCGAGTTTACAACTCAGGTGATACCTGGAGGCGCTGCGCCTTTATCCGCCATTTTGGATGGTCGACCGAATGGCTCTCGCCGACGACCGTGCAGGAGATCTCGACATACCCCGAGGGGTCGACGGTCGTTGTGTTCATTTACGGCGCGCATCATTCGCCGCAGTACTGGGAGAACCCGGAGAGTTTCGACCAGGAACGCTTCTCCAAAGCGAAGGAGAAGCTTCACACGCCCTTCGCCCATTTGCCCTTCGGAGCCGGCCCTCGGGGATGTATCGGGGGCAACTACGCCATGTTGCAGATGCTCATGATTCTGAGTGTTCTGCTCCGAAAATACGATTTCCGTCTGGTTCCGGGCCAGACCATCGAAGCCGCGCCCCATGGTGATCTTGCGACCTGAGCACGGAATCCGCATGACCTTCACCGAGGCAATCCCACGCGGCGTTGGCAGACTCTCCGACTGTTCAGCCTGATCTTTTTACGCTGATCTTTTTAGGTCGATCAAGCCTTGATCTGACATCTCTCTAAGCTGTACTCTCGCGCTCACGCCGATGTCGGTGCTTACCACGAGCGTCGCTGTGCTTACAGTCGTAACCTGGTCTTACCTCGTCTTGGCCAGGGGGTCCTTCTGGCGCACTAAAAGCGCTAAGCCCTCCGTCAGTGAGAACGTGGCAATTTCGGGCTGCGTGGTTGCCGTAGTTCCGGCCCGTAATGAGGCAGAACTGATTGGCCCGGTCGTCACCTCCTTATTAAACCAGCGCGTGTCTATGCCCGTCATCCTCGTGGATGATGAGAGCACAGACGGTACTGAGGATGTGGCTCGGCGTGCTGCAGAAAAAGCTGGCAGGGCCGACGCGCTCATCGTGGTTCAGAGCAAGCCCTTGCCGGCGGGATGGACGGGAAAATTGTGGTCGATGCACCAGGGCATTGCATGCGCACGTGCGCTAAATCCCACATGGCTCTTGCTCGCGGACGCTGATGTATTGCACGGTCCAGAGACCGTAGCGGATCTGGGTCTCATTGCTTCGCATGGTCCTTACGATCTGGTCTCGTTCATGGTGAAGCTGCATTGCGAGAGCCTTCCGGAAAAACTGCTTATTCCCGCCTTCGTGTATTTCTTTTTCATGCTCTACCCGCCAGCCTGGATTCGCAATACTCGGCGCTCGACCGCCGGAGCAGCGGGGGGCTGCATGCTTGTGAGAACAGAAACTCTGGAACGCGCCGGAGGACTGGAATCCATTCGCGGCGCCGTTATCGATGATTGCTCGCTAGCCCGACTCCTGAAGCAGCACGGCGGGAAACTATGGCTAGGATTAACCGATCAGAGCCAAAGTTTGCGACGATACGAGACCTTCTCGGACGTCGAGCACATGGTCTCCCGTACGGCCTTCAACCAGTTAAACCATTCTTCGCTGCTGCTAGCGGGTACGATTGCGGGCATGCTGATCACCTATCTGGCGCCTCCACTGTTGTTGCTCACACGCAGCAGGCCGGCGATCTTTATGGGCGCTGCGGCTTGGGCGGCCATGACGATCACGTACTCGACGATGGTGCGCTACTATCGACTGAATCTCGCATCGGCATTGACCCTGCCGCTGGCGGCCCTGTTTTATCTGGGTGCGACAATACATTCTGCGATTAAATACTGGAATGGAAGTGGCGGCGACTGGAAAGGAAGAGTCCAGGACGTTCAAGACCGACACAGTACTGAGACTCCTCTCCGTTAGATCAGCGTGTATCGAGCAAACGCAACGAGCAAATGTCACCCGATTTCTTTCCAAGCCTTGCCCGAGAAGCTTAAACCGTCAAGATCCCCATAGCGCCCACTTAATCTTATTGACTTCTCCGCGGATTCCTCGTATCGATTACGTTTTTCGCGGGGTGTGCTCTCTGCTTTGGTAATGGGTTTATCAGTTCAAATGACGTTCCGTCCGAATCTCGGTCGCTCGCGCGCGAATCAGTGAGCAAACTGTCCGAGCGGTAAGTATTGCGGAGCCAGCCAGGAAGGCTGCCGGATACTGCTGGCAAGGGAGACGGAATCACTGCGCCGACAGTCTCCTCCGCGACAACTCGTGACGTTGGGTCCAAGCCAATGCTTAGTTTCGATGAGCAGGTGCATGCAAGGTGGGTGCCGCGCAGATCGCTGCCCTTTAAGTCCGCTTCGTCTGCCAATTTCGCCGTCCCGACTTGCGATCATTCTACCTTGGAGATGAGGCGCGGCAGGACTCGAACCGGAGAATGCAGGGTTCCAGTTTAGGCGTGGGCTGCGGCAGCCGCGCCTTTGGTCGCAGAGGGCGGTGTCGCTCGCTGGTTGCGAAGCGTCTCCAGGAACAATTCGGCGGTAAGAGTCTCGCCGTAAAACAGTTGGAGCAGCGGATCATCGGTGTCGGCGGCGTGCGGTTTAGCTGGCCTGGGGTCGGACTCTAGCCCTTCTGGCTCCACCAGCAACTCGGGCAGCAGTGTGCGGTTGTCGCTAAGCACTCCCAGGAATTTTTCCACTGCTGCGCGGTGTTCCAGTGTGTTCTGCGTGAACTCCACACCCATCCCCTTGTCCGGATGCATGACTCGCACAACTCCCTGGGCGCGAACTTCTACTCCCCCGGCCCGCATGGAAAGCATCACACGGCTGGATACGGGGAAGGGCGAAGAAATCTCCAGATAGCATCCACCCAGGCTCAGATCCGTGAGCTGGCAGCGGATGGGCGGATCGTCCTGTTCAGCGTCGGGGGAATTCTGCTTCAGCCACTCGCGCAAATGGCGCGCCACATCGGGTGGCATCTGCTGGAAGCGCAGGCCTGCCTGAGAACCGGTTCCTTCCCAGGCGAATTCCGCCGGGATTTCCAGGGAGGTTCCCGTCCCGGGCAGGGTGAATACGATTTGCCACCGTCCCGTGGGACGGCGCTGGCCCGCCACGCTGACAGCCATACCGCCTTCGCTCAGGTCGGTGGTGGTCACCCTTATGTTGGCGCCACCACTCAGGTTCCTCATCACGACCGGGATCTGTACCCCCACGCGAGTGTTGCGCCGGCGTTCGCTCTTCATCAGGGCTCGGGCCGCTCGAAAACTGGACTTGGCGCGCTCGCTCGAAACCGGCTTGTACAATACGAAATGCGCGCCAATCTCGAACACCGCCTTCAGCCCGATAATGGGCTCCACGATGGCGACCGCGACCGCTTGCTTATTGCAGGGCGCATTCCGGGCGCTGCGCAAAACGTCAGAGGCCCCGTCGTCGACTATGTCAACGATAATGGCCTCAAACCGCTGACGGGTCAGCTTGCGCAACGCAGCGTCGGAGTTACTGCACAGTTCGACTGCAATATCGAGATCGCCCAAGACGCGGCGCAAGACGCGCACGATTTTCTCGTCCGAACATAGCAGCAATGACTTCAGACTCATGAGCAAGCCCGTTTTTCGCCTAGAAAACTTTGACTGCCGGGGTTATCCGCTGTCTCGGAGGGTCGCAGCGTGGCGGCGAGACGCGTCGTTGCAGACCCCTGCCTGCACTGTATGTCTGTCTTCTACTAGGGATCAATGTTTGTAGGAGGAAAGCAGGTTACGGGAGTAACCATAGTCGCTCCCTCCTGAAGCAAGGCTAAAACAGATCGAAATGGCAGAGAATGAGGAACCCACCGGCGCAGGGTACCGAATAGACTAACTACCTTAGTTTCATATCGTTGGAATGGATTCGTTAATGTTTTCTCGGTAAAATTCTCATTGACTTAGAATCATTTTTTACTATAAGATGTTGAATCTCCAATCAGCTTTGGGCTCGTCTGTGGATCGTTGAGGGTGTTGGTTTGTTTACAGCAAAGCGGCGATCCTGCATCCTGAAGGTGATATGGAGAATCATATAGTCAGAGAGTTAGCGGTTTATTTTCCCCCTGAGGTGGAAAGGCATTTTTCATGGCGAAGCGACGCGGAAATCCGAACTGGGGCAAGCCCGAGCCCATCGGCCCGATTACCCCTACTATCACTGAATTTGAACAGGTTGTGCGCGAGTACAAGTTGTCGCCAGACCAATATTTGCGTTCGACTCGTCTGCGAGAGTGGGCGCGCCGCAACAAGAACTCGAAGTACATCCCCGAACCTCTTCTGGAGGCATGGGGCTTCGAGATCGAGTCCACGCTTTAAGCGAAATGTGACAAGCAACAGCGTTTGAGGGTCGCTGCCTGACGGTTAGGCGAGTGACCCTTTCTGTTTCTGGATTGTTCTCGATTTCTCGGATGTTCTCGAAGCCGCCCCGTTGCGATTTGCACAGACAGCATGCTCGACGTTCTCAAGATTCCGCTCAGCGAACTCTTCGCCATGCTGGTGGCAATTGGCTTTGCTACGGGCCTGAACCTGTATGCTACTGTCGCCGTTCTCGGGCTGTTGGCGCGATTTGGACACGTTCCTTTGCCTCCGGGACTGCAAGTGCTAGAGAGCTGGCCCGTAATCGCCGCCAGCCTTGCATTGTTCGTCATCGAGTTCTTTGCCGACAAGATTCCAGCCTTTGACCTGATCTGGAATGCTCTGCACACCTTCATTCGAGTCCCTGTAGCCGGACTGCTGGCTTACCAGGCGACGAGCCAACTTTCTCCTGGGCGCCAGTTGTTGGCGACTCTGGTCGGAGCAGCTGTCGCCTTGGTGGCGCATGGCGGAAAGACCGCGGCTCGGGCCGCAGTGACCCCGTCGCCGGAGCCGCTGTCGAATATAACCTTGAGCATGGGCGAAGATGTTCTCGCTGTTGGACTGACCTGGCTGGCGACGAGGCATCCTTACGTGGCAGGGACGCTGGCTCTTCTATTCGTGGTAGTTATCTTTTTCGTGGTGCGACTGGTGGTCCGCGCGATGCGCGCCCTATTCCGGGGTGCCGAGCACCAACTCGCCGGATAATCAGAAGCGGGGAGTTCGGGCTGTTAGGCCCAGAAAGGCACGCATGCGGTCCAACTCCGCCTTGAGTTCGCGCTTGAATGCGCGTTCGCGCGGCTCCGATTCCACGTAGCCGAAGTCAGCCTTCATCTCACCATCCTTCACCGAAAGATTGCCCCATCCAATTACGCGGTCCCGCCAGAGCAGCGGCATAGCATAGTAGCCGCGCTTGCGTTTGGGCGCAGGCGTATACGCTTCGAAACGGTACACCCATCCCCACAACAATTCGAAGCGGTCGCGGTCCCAGACCACCGGGTCGAAGGGCGCCAGCAAGCGCACTGTGTCTTGCGGTGCACAGCCCGCCACATTCTCATCGGCGGGCCAATACCAGTCCACACCATCGAGTCGCGTGTGCGCCAGCCGCTGTCTGGCCCGATGCAGGGCACCGGTCAACTCAGCATGCCACTGGGGCGTGGCAAAACGCAGTCGGCGGACCAAGAACCTGAGACTGGTAAGGGGCAGAGGCGCGTAGATACCCACGGCCACATCCACCAGCGTGTCGATCCGCGCCTGACGAACGGCTTCATCGGCCGGTCCGAGCCCATGCTGATGTGCGGCGTAGATACGGATACCTCCTTCGCGCCGAACCACGCGCAGCCATCCTCGGTAGTGCATGGCCTCCAACAGATGCGTGGTAGCGTTCGATGAGCCTCCCCAATAGTTCTTCACCTTGCCGTGCGCGAAGTGCTGGTCGACCTCGCGCGGGTGCACAGAGCCCCTTTCGCGTACGAACTCCAGCACCAACTGCGCTCGCTTCCGCCGTGCAGCGGGCCAAGGCAGACAGCCCTGCGCCGGAACGACACTATTGGAGCGCGGATGCATCAGTGCCTGTAAGGATCGCGTCACAAAGCCATATTGATGAAGAAGTCTTCCTCAATACCCAGCTCCGCGTAGCGTCGTTCAAGATCCTCCGCCTGGTAGTTTCGCACGCGATGACGCAGCATCAAGTCCTGAGCTCGCGCCGGTGCCCGGATCGGATCGGCCTGCACAAATCCCATCTTGTCGAGGGCGCGTTTTAGGGCGGTCGGCTTGAATAGGCTGCGGGCGATCGCAAAGCGGCGTATGTCGTCGAGCGTGATCGGCATACCCAAATGTTACCCAAAATGCCGCCGTCAGAGCCTTTCCTAGCCGGCGCCTTGACCCGTTCGTGGGAGAATATCAGCCAACCCCTTTGTTAGAATGGCGTGCATATGAGCCCTCAGCCGCCGTTCACCGATGTGCCCGACGCGATCGAGGAAATCCGCGCTGGCCGGATGATCGTGGTTGTCGATGACGAAGACCGCGAGAATGAAGGCGACCTCACCCTCGCCGCCGAGAAAGTCACGCCGCAATCCATCAACTTCATGGCGAAGTACGGCCGCGGCCTGGTCTGCCTCGCCATGACCGAGGAGCGCCTCGAGCACCTGCGCATCGGGCCCATGACCGCCGAAAACACTTCGCAATACGGCACCGCCTTCTGCGAGGCCATCGACGCCCGCCAGGGCGTCACAACTGGCATCTCGGCCTACGACCGCGCTCGCACCATCCAAGTGGCGATCGATCCGGCGACCAAGCCCACTGACCTGGCGCGTCCAGGCCACGTGTTCCCGCTCCGCGCCCGCAAAGGCGGCGTGCTGGTGCGCGCCGGACAAACTGAGGCCTCGGTTGATCTGGCGCGGCTGGCCGGCATGGTCCCCGCCGGCGTCATCTGCGAAATCATGAAGGACGACGGCAGCATGGCCCGCGTCCCCGACCTAATCGCATTCTGCCGCGAGCACGGCCTGAAGATGCTCACCGTCGCCGAACTCATCCGCTATCGCATGGCGCACGAACGTTACGTGCATCGCGTCGGCGAGGCGCTGGTCGATACCCGATTTGGTGAATTCCGCCTGATCGCGTACGAGAGCGAAGTCGACGGCGGAGAATCGCATGTGGCCCTGATTCGCGGCGACATTGAGCACAGCGAGGCACCAGTCCTGGTTCGCATGCACGCTCACTGCCTATTGGGAGACGTATTCGGCGCGATTGGCTGCGAATGCCACGCCACGCTGGAAGGCGCTCTCCGCCGCATTTCGCAAGAAGGTGGCGCCCTGATCTACCTGCATCAGACCTCGCAAGGGTTTTCCATCGAAAAGGTCGGCGACCGCACCGCGCTCAGCTTTCACCGCGGTCGGAAATTGCCGTCCCTGTTCGAGACGGAGAGGCAGATCCAGCGCGAAGTTGGCATCGGTGCGCAGATTCTGTCAGACCTGAATCTGCACCGCATTCGGCTACTGACCAACCGTCCGAAAAAGGTGGCGGCTCTGGAGGGGTTCGGCATTGAAATCGTCGAACAGGTCCCAGTGGAATTGAAAACCGTCTCGTAGAGACGTTCCTTGCAACGTCTCTGCCAGCAGCGGAACTAACCCCGCCAAGGACTCGAAAGTTATAGGCTTCAGTAGAAGAGACGTAGGTGTTAGAAAGGTTTGCGCACCACGACTTCGGCGTCGCGAATAAAGAACTGCGCCGAGCAATGCTCCGACCCGCAAATGACCGGCAACAGCCCGTTGATCTGCTTGCGCGTGATCAAGCCCAGCATCCCGCAGGACGGGCAGGAAAGCACGGCCCAGTACGGATCTTCCTTCTCACCGATCTCACCGGCGTTTTCCAGCACAAAGACGGTACCTGGCTGCATCTGTTCCGGAATCCACTCATTCAGGATGTCCAGTTCACCGACCATGTCTTCCTCCCTGTGCCTTGGTGCTCGCATTTAGCCAAATCCCGCCTATGAGGCCTTTTTAGCACGCCGTCGGTGATCCGGCGACGTTACTGAAGTATTCGCCTTCCCGGCGATGACCCCAGCCCGTACCTGGCGAACTGCGTCGCTGAGGCAAACTCCCAGAATCGGCTGGTCCGAATTCTTAAGGATGTCCACAATTTGCCGGGCCGAAGTCTCTAAATAAAGATGCTTCCCGTCGGTCAGGAGGTGGTATTCGGAGTTCTGGCTGACGATCTCCGCCAGCCCACTGCCCAACTCGTGATCGAGAAAGCGCATGACCTTGCGCACTCCCTGCAGCGAGAAGCCCTTGCGCCGCAGTTCGCAAATCACGGCTACTTCGGTCAGTTGGTTCAGCGAATACAGGCGGCGATGCCCTTCCCGCTCCGCCTTTACCACGCCGCGCTCGTCCCACCACTGCAACTGGCGGGGTGTAAGCCCGGTCAGAGCCATCACTTCTTGCGATCTAAAGCGGTCTTGCATGAAGCCTCGAACTTGTTTGAAACAATCTCTAAGCAAAATGTTTCAAACATTTTAGGCGCGAGCTGGGGTGAGTCAAGCAGAGATTCGGTGAAAATAGGGTGACTAAGAAAGTTCCCTGTGCCAGGGTGTGCAACCGCCACCCACGAAGTGCACAACTTCCAGGCGATCGCCTTCATTGAGCAGAGTCTCAGCCCAGCGATCTCTGGGCACGATATCGCGATTCAGCTCGATGGCCACGCGGTCGGCCTTCATTCCGAGGATTTCCACAAGGGCGGCCAGCGTAAAGGGATCAGGAGCGTCAGAAAAGGCCTTCTCTTGCCCATTGATCTGGATTGTCATTCGGGGGGTATCGAACCCGGAAAGATTGTAGCGCCACGGCGGTCACTCGGCCTTGCGCAGCACAAACTTTCTGGTCGCCGTGCGTCCTTCGAAATTGGCCTGCACCAGCAAAGACGAGTCCGGCAGAGTGGCCTCCTCGACTTCAATACTGATCTCCGCCGATCCACCAGAATCGGCCACCGCCTGGGTGTAGAACGGTGCGACCCCTGGACGGGCAAAGCGGAAAGTCAGCCGTGCGCCGGGCGCGGCCGAACCTCCCTCAGTCACTCGCAATTGCATAGTTAAGTTGCGATCGACGTGGACGGATTCCGAGTTTATCCATTGCACATCAAGTTCCTTGACTGTGGCCAGGACCTCTGGCTCGCCGCGATCCAGAACCGCATCCAGTTTCCCTTCCCGGATGGCGTCCAGCACGAGCCGGTGCTGCTCGCGCAGTTGCTGCTCTTTCTGTGTGTCTCCGAATTGGGCTTCGCTTGCTTTGCTGGCGTAAGACGTGGCTCGCTTGCCGATGCAACGTCCGCGCACGAAGACCTGTGTCTGCAGCAGGCGCTCGCTCTCGCGCGCCTCACTCTGCACATGGTAGATCGTATCGCCGTGCTTCACGTCGGTGTTGAAGCCGAAAATCATAAGGATTCATTCATTGAGAGATTGAGTGATTGAGTGACTGGGCGATTGAAAAACCGCGAGGGTTTTCAATCACTCGATGACTCAATCACCAAATTACTCAATTCGCCGCTCGTTCGCTTGACACTGTTGAGTGTAAGCCCATAATCTAGAACGTTTAAGTATTGCTTCGCGCGAATTATATATACCTCGTCCTATGCCCGACAATTACTTCGCACGCTACCTCCCGTTTTTGATCCATATCCTGCTGGCGGGTGGGATTGCGACGGCGATTGTCGTGCTTTCCTGGGTGATCGGGGTACGGAAGCCCACCCGCGCCAAGCTCTCTCCCTATGAATGCGGCATGACCCCGGTCGGTGACTCCCGCGAGCGCTTTTCGGTGAAGTTCTACCTGGTCGCCATGCTGTTCATTCTGTTCGATGTAGAGGCGGTTTTCATCTATCCCTGGGCCGTAATTCTGCGCGATCTGAAGCACTTTGGCCTGTGGGAGATGTTCGTGTACATCGGGATTTTCCTCGTCGGCTTCTTCTACGTGTGGAAGAAGGGCGTTCTGGACTGGGGTGAGACCGCAACCGCGCGGGGGAAGCGCTGATGCCCTTGGCCCCCGCCATCACCGACCTGGAACAATTGAAGGGTCATCCTGCGGTCGCCCGCCTGCTGGCCTGGAATGCTGCGGCTGTGCAAGAGGTGAAGTTCGACCGCGAGGAGATGACGATTTACGTCGATCGCGATAACATCCGCGAGGCTTGCGTGCTTTTGAAGGACGACCCCGAATGCGTTTTCAACTTCCTTTCCGATGTCACCTGCGTCGACTGGTACCCGGCCGAGCCCAGGTTTGAAGTCGTCTATCACCTGCTGTCGATCCCCAAGAAAGAGCGGGTCCGGTTAAAAGTCCGCCTGAACAGTTCGAGCCCGGCGGTTGAGTCGCTGACCTCGGTTTGGCCCGGCGCAAATTATTTCGAGCGCGAGGTCTTTGATCTGTTCGGCGTTCGCTTCACCGGCCATCCCTATTTGCGCCGCATCCTGATGCCCGAGGACTGGGAAGGCTACCCCCTTCGCAAGGACTATCCCGTGGAGGGCTACCGCTAAATGGCTCACCTGACCCCCACGCCAGTACTGGAGCCCGGGCAGGATCGCACCATGATCCTGAACATGGGCCCGCAACATCCGTCGACCCACGGCGTGCTGCGCGTTCTGCTCGAGATTGATGGCGAGACCGTCGTGCGCATGATGCCCGACATTGGCTACCTGCATACGGGAATCGAAAAAACCTGCGAGGCTAAGTTCTACCAGCAGGTCGTGCCCCTCACCGATCGCATCGACTATCTGTGCCCGATGACCAACAACCTCTGCTACGTGCTGGCAGTCGAGAAGTTGCTGGGGTTGGAGATTCCCCCAAAAGCGCAATGGTTGCGTGTGTTACTCAACGAATTGACGCGCATCAATTCGCATTTGGTGTGGCTGGGCACGCACGCGCTCGATATCGGCGCGATGACTGTGTTTCTGTATTGCTTCCGCGAGCGCGAAGAGATCCTGAAGATTTTCGAGATGGTCAGCGGACAGCGCATGATGACCTCATACTTCCGCGTGGGCGGAATCGCGCTGGAACCGCCGCTGGGATTCTTCGACCGCGTCCGCGATTTCGCCGGATATTTTCCGGAGAAGGTCGACGAGTACGAAAACCTCCTGACGGGCAATCCGATTTGGATGATGCGGACCAAAGGCGTCGCCATGCTGTCCGCGGAAGACGCGATCGCCCTGGGCGCAAGCGGCCCAACCCTGCGCGGCAGCGGGGTGGACATCGATCTGCGCCGCGACATGCCGTATTCGAGCTACGAAAAGTTCCAGTTCAAAGTGCCAGTGTCGCAGAAAGGCGATGTCTTCGCCCGGTACATGTGCCGGGTGCAGGAACTGCGTGAATCGATCGCGATCGTAAGACAAGCGCTCGACGGCATGCCCGAAGGACCTATCAAAGCCGATGCTCCGCACGTGGTGCTGCCCGACCGCGAAAAAATGAAGACCCAGATGGAATCGCTCATCTACCACTTCAAGATCATCACGGAAGGCTTTGCAGTGCCGGCAGGCGAGGTCTACCAGGCAGTCGAATCGCCCCGCGGCGAGATGGGCTACTACGTCGTGAGCGACGGCACCGCCAAGCCGTACCGCGTGCACATGCGCGCCGCCTGCCTCGCCAACCTGCAGACCCTCCCGACCATGTGCGAGGGACGGCTGCTGGCGGACGTGGTCGCGGCAATTGGAAGCATTGACATCGTGCTGGGGGAAATCGACCGGTAGAAATTGAGCGATTGGGTGACTGTGTGATTGGGCGATTAAAACTCAAGTGGTCGCGTGAATTCTGATAGGACGGGGCTGTGAGCAGTCAGCCTGAGCAGTTGCGTGATCGAACGAAGGCATTCGCGTTGCGTGTGATCCGGCTTTACCGGTCACTGCCTTACAAAACGGATACACAAGTTTTGGGTAAGCAGTTGCTTAGATGTGGGACCTCGGTGGCGGCGAATTACCGGGCTGTGTGCCGGGCCCGATCGAAAGCCGAATTTGTTGCCAAGATGGGCATAGTAGTCGAGGAAGCAGATGAGGCAGTTCTTTGGCTGGAATTGATGACGGAATCGGGAATCGTTCTGAAGCGAATGAGCTGACGGCGATTTTTGCAGCTTCACAGCGAACGGCAAGGCATGCCGCATGAGGTTTCAATCGCTCAATCACCCAATGGCTCGATCACGCAATTTGCTATGAAGTTTTCTGAAGAATTCGAAACGCGCTTCGCGGAAATGGTCCCGCATTATCCGACCAAGCGCTCCGCTCTCGTCCCCACGCTTCTCTACGCGCAGGACGAAGTCGGCTTCCTGTCCGACGAGGTCATCGCCGAGATCGCCTCCCGTCTCGACCTCACCGAACTCGAAGTGCGGAACGTGATCAGCTACTACTCCATGCTGACCATCAAACCGCGCGGCAAATTCAACGTGCAGGTCTGCACCAACATCAGTTGCATGGTGCGCGGAGGAGAAGAAATCCTCCATCACTGCGCCAAGAAACTGGGCGTCGGCCACAAACAGACCACGCCCGACGGATTGTTCACGCTGGAAGAAGTGGAATGCATCGGCGCCTGCAGTTGGGCCCCGGCCGCGCAAGTAAACTACGATTTTCACGAGAATCTGACGCCCGCGAAAATGGATCAGATTCTCGACGAGTATAAGAAGAAGGGAACGCAATAGATTTCAGATTTCAGATTTCAGATTTCAGATTTCAGATTTCAGATTTCAGATTTCAGATTTCAGATTTCAGATTTCAGATTTCAGATTTCAGATTTCAGATTTCAGATTTAACCGCGTGCGAATCGCAGGTTTTAAATCTGCAATCTAAAGTCTTCAATCAACAATTGCCCCATGGCTGACTTGGTCTCCCATCCCGACGAGGTAAGAGTCGTCTCCCGGCGCTTCGGCCAGGGTGCGACCGACATCGACCGTTACCTCGGACTGGACGGCTACAAGGCTGTGCAGAAGGCGCTCGCCATGGAACCGGACGCGATCATTAGCGAGGTCAAGAATTCCGGTCTTCGCGGCCGTGGCGGCGCTGGATTCTCCACCGGCATGAAGTGGTCCTTCGTTCCCAAGCAGTCCGCTCAACCCAAGTACGTCCTGTGCAACGGTGATGAGAGCGAGCCCGGCACTTGCAAAGATCGCCTGATCTTCGAGCACGACCCGCACTCGGTAATCGAGGGCGTCATGATCGCCGGACTCGCTGTAGGCTCGAGCAAAGGCTACATCTACATTCGCGGCGAGTATCGGTATCTTTCGATCATCATGCAGAAGGCGATCCGCGACGCCTACGCCAAGGGATTTCTCGGCAAGAACATCTTCGGCAGCGGACGCGATTTCGATGTCTACTGGCATGGCGGCGCAGGCGCATACGAAGTCGGCGAAGAGTCGGCGTTGATGGAGTCGCTCGAAGGCAAGCGCGGCATCCCGCGCATCCGGCCGCCGTTCCCTGCCGTGGTCGGACTCTGGGGTGGCCCCACCGTCATTAATAATGCCGAGACGCTGGCCAATGTGCCTCACATCATTCTTGGCGGTGCTGATTGGTACGCCAAGTTAGGCACGCCGAAAAATGGCGGCACGCGCTTGTTTTGCCTGAGCGGCAACATCGCCAAGCCCGGCGTCTACGAACTGCCCATGGGCTACAACCTGAAGAAGATGATTTACGAAGTGGGCGGGGGCATTCCCAATGGTCGCCAACTCAAAGCGGTGGTCCCGGGCGGATCGTCGTGTCCCTGCCTTACGGCGGATGAAGTCGACGTTGCCATGGATTTTGATTCAGTCGCGAAGGCTGGCTCCATGCTGGGTTCGGGCGGCGTAGTGGTAATCGACGACGCGCAGTGCATCGTGAAATTTGCCCTCCGCACGATGAAGTTTTACCGGCATGAAAGCTGCGGATGGTGCATTCCCTGCCGCGAAGGCACCGACTGGCTAGAGAAGACTCTGATTCGCTTCCATGCCGGTGGCGGTCTGAAGAAAGACATCGACAACATGCAGTACCTGGCGGAAAACATGCTTGGTCGGACGTTTTGTCCGCTGGGAGACGCGGCGGCGATGCCGACCATCGGCTTCGTGAAAAAATTCCGCAAGGAATTCGAAGATCATCTGGAAGGCAGACCTTGCCCGTATGAGAAAGAGGGCGCGGTGGAGCAGCTTCCGGTGCACGCGTAGCGCAATTCTTCGTTGGCCGTTAGCCGTTAGGACGGATTGATTTTCGGTTTTGGCCAACGACAAACGACCGAGGACTAACGACCGGTTCTATGGCTGACGTAACTCTCACTGTCGACGGCAAGAAGCTCACCGCCCCCCCGGGCACGCTCCTCATCGAGGCTTGCAAGACGGTGGGCATCGAAGTGCCGTCATTTTGCTATTATCCCAACCTCTCTTTACAGGGCGCTTGTCGGATGTGCCTGGTGAAAATCGAGAAGATGCCCAAGCTGCAAACCGCCTGCACGACGGTGGTCGGCGAGGGCATGATCGTCACCACCAACAGCGATGAGGTCAAGCAGGCGCGCAAGTCGATGCTGGAGCTTCTGCTCGGGAACCATCCTCTGGATTGTCCGGTCTGCGATGCCGGCGGCGAGTGCGAACTGCAGGACATGACGTTCTCCTACGGCGCCGCCGAATCCAAGTTCATGGAGACGAAGAACCACAAAGACGAGCAGCAGTGGTCTCCCGTGGTTTTCTTCGACCGGCCGCGCTGCATTCTCTGCTACCGCTGCGTCCGCATCTGCGGCGAGGGCATGGACGTATGGGCCCTAGGCGTGCAGAACCGCGGGGTGAGTTCGATCATCGCTCCTAACCAGGGCGATCACCTTGAATGTGAAGAGTGCGGGATGTGCATCGATATCTGTCCGGTCGGCGCGCTCACCTCCGGCGCGTACCGCTACAAGACACGCCCGTGGGAGATGAAGCACGTAGGCACCGTCTGCACGCACTGCGGCGACGGCTGCAAGACCACGCTCGGAGTACGCCGCTCCGACACCGGCATGGAAATCGTCCGCGGCGACAATCGCGACAAGAGCGGCACCAACGGCGACTTCCTCTGCATCAAGGGCCGCTACGCCTTCGATTTCGCAAATCACGAAGAGCGCCTGACCCAGCCGCTGATCCGCAAGAACGGCAAGCTGACTCCATCCACGTGGGAAGACGCTTTCGAACTGGTTGGAAAGAAGTTTGCCGAAGTGCGTGACAAAGATGGCGGGGCCGCGATTGGCGTGATCGGTTCCACGCGCACCACAAATGAAGAAGCCTACCTGCTCTCCAAATTCGCCCGCACAGTGTTGAGGACCAACAACCTCGACCATCACCGCACCGCTGACTTCCCCGCCCTTGCGGCAGCGCTTCGGGGAAAGGCCGACGCAACCGCAAGCATGGCTGACGTCTTCACCGCGCCGGCGATTCTGCTGATCGGCAACGACCCTACCGAGCAGCATCCGCTGTTGGCCTGGCAGATTCGGAACAACGTGCGCCTGCACCGCGCCAAGCTCTACCTGGTCAATTCGCGGCCCATTAAACTTCGCAGGCAAGCCGTCGTGTTCGCCCAAGTCATCAAGGGTAGCGGGGAATCCGGTTTCGTCCATTTTTTGAATAATGACGATGCTGCGCCTGAGTCCCTTGGAGTAAACGGCACAACGGCGACTGCTCTGGAAGAGCTTCGTAAAACCCTGCGCGGCGAAAAAGATCTCGTGGTTGTGTTCGGGTCGGAGCTTCAGGGGAATGATATTTCACAGCTCGTCACTGCTTTGCCCAAAGCTAAGTTCATCTGCCTCGCCGACTACTCCAATTCCCGCGGCGCTGCCGACATGGGCCTTTATCCGGACCTGCTTCCCGGATATCACCCTGTAAGCGGGAGCGGCCCGTTCCACGATGAATGGGGAATCCCACCGACGGTGGGCCTGGACACCACCGAAATGGTAGCGGCAGCGAAGGCGGGCAAGCTGAAGGCCCTTTACGTTGTCGGATCGAATCCCGTCGGACGACTGAATATCGATCCCTTCGTCTTCTCAAACAGCTTCGTCGTGGTGCAGGACATGTTCCTGACTGAAACGGCGGTCATGGCCGACGTGGTCCTCCCTGCAGCCAACGCCTACGAAAAATCCGGCACGATGACCAATACCTGCAGCGATGTGCAACTCGTCAAAAAAGCCGGAGAGGTGTCCGGCACAAAGCCTGATTTCGAAATGATCGTTCGCATTGCCGACGCCATGGGCTTCGAGGTTCGCAAACTCGTGCCCTTCGGCACCGGCGTACGCGCAGACATGGGACAGTCCCGCGGCGCGCAGTCCGGCGAAGCCGACCGCCATGCCGTGTGGCTTGAAATGCAAGGCCTGGAACCGAAGCTGAGCCCGCTCGATCCCATGGCCATTCTCGATGAAATCCAGAGACTGGTTCCCGGATATGAGGTGTCCCGCATGAATCTGCTGGCGGGAAACAGTGAGCACACGTCATTGACGAAAAGCGGCGCAGGAGTTGCGCACAAGCCAGAGTCAATTTCTCCGGCAAGTGACACCTTATTCACGTCGGGTACCCTGGGACGCTACTCACGCGCTCTGAAGTCGGTCATGGAGAGTCACGAAGCCAAACCCGCTGACGTCGCGGCGGACTGATCTCGAAACCAGCAGTATAGAAGAGGAACGCAAGTTGCCGATTTGGCTCTACCTTCTCGCGTCGGTGATCAAGTCGATCGTGGTTCTGGTCGTGCTGCTCACCGCCGTCGCATATACGGTGTGGCTGGAGCGCAAAGTCGTCGGCCACATGCAGAATCGCTGGGGACCCACGCGGGTCGGCCCATTCGGCCTGCTGCAGCCCGCGGCTGACGGGCTCAAGTTTCTTTTCAAAGAGGATCTGACTCCGCCTCATGTTTACAAGCCGCTCTTCCTCGCGGCGCCGCTGATCGCGGTCATCTTCGCACTGACATCCATTGCAGTAATCCCGTTCGGCAACTCGGTCACGATTGGCGGCTATAGTATTCCGTTTCAGATTACAGATGTGAACACAGGCCTGCTGCTGATTCTTGGCATCACTTCGATTGGCGTGTACGGCGTCGCGCTCGCGGGCTGGTCGTCGAACAACAAATATTCCCTGCTCGGCGGCCTGCGGGCCAGCGCGCAGATGGTGAGCTACGAAATCTCACTCGGCCTTTCCCTGGTCGGCGTGCTCATCATGGCGGGCAGCTTCAGCCTGCGGGAGATTGTCGATTCGCAGGCCGGACACTTCTGGGGATTCATCCCGCGCTGGAATATTTTTCACGGACAGATCATCGGCTTCTTCTGCTACCTGATGGCGGCCTACGCGGAGACGAACCGCATCCCGTTTGACCTGCCGGAAGCTGAAACCGAACTCGTAGCCGGATATCACACCGAGTACAGCGCCATGAAGTTCGCTATGTTCTTCATGGCCGAGTACGCCAACATGATCACCGTGGCTTGCCTGGCTACGCTCCTGTTCCTGGGTGGATGGCACGGACCGTTGTTCGGCCCGCCAATCCTCCAAGCGATCCTGCCGCTGTTCTGGTTTGGCGTGAAGATTTTCGCATTTCTCTTTCTGTATATCTGGGTGCGGGGCACGCTGCCGCGCTTCCGTTACGACCAGTTGATGGCGTTCGGCTGGAAATTCCTGCTGCCGCTGTCGTTGGCGAATCTGATCGCCACGGCGATCGCAGTAGCGTGGTAGTCGAAGAAATTCATGCTTAGCGTTCATCTAATTCTGTTTTTGGCCTTCGGCGCGGTTGCAGTCGCGGGCGCAGTCAACCTGCTGGCGCAGACGCATCCCATCAACAGCGCACTCTCGCTGATCGCGGTAATGGCGGCGCTCGCCGGAGAATACCTGCTGCTCGGGGCCGAATTTCTCGCAGCCGTGCAGGTCATCGTCTACGCCGGCGCCATCATGGTGTTGTTCGTCTTTGTCATCATGCTCCTGAATGCCGGAGTCGAAGAACATACCAAGGGCAGCCGCGTCGCCCTTATGTTCGGCATCCCAGGAATGCTGCTGGGAAGCATCCTCGTGGCCTGGGTTCTGCTGCGGCATTCAGGCACCGAGTCTGTGGCTGTGGGCGCGCTTCCTGGTGCTCCCAAGACCATCGGCCCGCTGCTCTTCCACGAATTCCTGCTGCCCTTTGAAATCACTTCCATTCTGATTCTGATCGCCATCATGGGCGCGGTGGTGCTGGCCAGCAAGCCCCCGACATCCCCAGTCGCCCCTCCAGCAAGGAAGGTGAGTTGATGGTCCCGCTCTCATATTACCTGGTGCTCAGCGGATTCCTGTTTGCCTGCGGCGTGACCGGATTCCTCATCAAGCGCAACATCATCACGATCTTCATGTCGATTGAACTGATGCTCAACGGCGTGAATTTATCGTTCGTCGCCTTCGCCGCGCACTGGCATGCTCTGGCCGGACAGGTCTTCGTCTTCTTCGTGATGGTGGTGGCGGCGGCGGAAGCGGCCGTCGGACTCGCGATCATCATCGCCGTCTACCGCACCCGCGAAACTCTGAACGTGGACCAGGTCAACCTGCTCAAATTATGACGTCATCTCTCAATCTCTGGCTGATCCCGGTCCTGCCCCTGGCGGGCGCCGCGATCAACGGCTTCTTCGGGAAAAAGTCTTCGCGAACCGCAGTCAGCACCGTCGGGCTGGTGTTTCCGGGCGCCGCTTTCGCATGGGCGTTGATGGTAGCCTTGCGCTTCTCTTCCCTGTCGCAGATTCCCTACCAGGAATACGTCGCCCACTGGATCCGCTCTGGCAGTTTCAGCGCCGACTTCGCTTTATATCTCGATCAACTCTCGCTGGTCATGCTGCTGGTGGTCACCGGAGTTGGGTTCCTGATCCACATCTACTCCGTGGGATACATGTGGGACGACCCCAGCTACTATCGCTTCTTCTCCTATCTGAACCTGTTCATGTTCTTTATGTTGACGCTGGTGCTGGCCAACAACTACCTGCTCATGTTCATCGGTTGGGAAGGCGTCGGATTGGCATCGTATCTGCTGATCGGGTTCTGGTTCACGAAAGATTCCGCGGCGTCGGCGGGAAAGAAAGCATTCATCGTCAACCGCATCGGCGACTTCGGATTCCTGATTGGCCTCTTCCTGCTGATCCAGCACTTTACGTCGCTGGACTTCACGAAAGTATTCGACTCGGTCGCACATCTCCCTATAGGAGTAGAAACCGAGACCCTGCTCACGACCGTTGGAATTCTGCTGATGGTGGGCGCCTGCGGCAAATCAGCCCAGATCCCGCTCTACGTCTGGCTCCCCGACGCCATGGAAGGGCCAACACCTGTCTCGGCGCTGATACATGCCGCGACCATGGTGACGGCGGGCGTCTACATGGTTTCGCGTTCGCACGTTATCTTCGAGCGCGCGCCGAGCGCTCTGATGGTCGTCGCCATCATCGGCACGCTCACCGCCCTGTTCGCCGCAACAATCGGAATCGCGCAAACTGACATCAAGAAGGTCCTAGCCTACTCCACCGTCTCGCAACTCGGTTACATGTTCATGGCCTGCGGCGTGGGAGCGTTCTCCGCCGGAATCTTCCACCTGATGACGCATGCCTTCTTCAAAGGCCTTCTCTTCCTGGCCGCGGGTTCGGTGATCCACGCCGTCGGCGGCGAGCAGGACATGCGCAAGATGGGCGGCCTCAGATCGTATATCCCAATAACCTTTGCAACCATGTTCATTGCGACCCTCGCCATTGCGGGGATTCCGCCCTTTGCGGGCTTCTGGAGCAAGGACGAAATTCTTTGGAAGGCCTTCTCCAGCCCACACGGAAGCTGGGTGTTCTGGCTGATTGGAGTAGTAACCGCTTTCATCACTTCGTTCTATATGTTCCGCCTGTTGTTCATGACCTTTTTTGGTGACTATCGTGGCGTCCAGGTTGACGAACGCGGACACGTCCATGCGGCTCACGGTCACGATGACCATGGCCACAGCGAACCGCACGAGAGTCCGATGGTCATGCTGGTTCCGCTGATGATCTTGGCCTTGCTCTCTGTCGTCGGCGGCTTGGTGGGAATCGGCAATCACTTCGAGCATTTCCTCGCGCCGGTGTTCGAAGGCAATTCTGCCTATCCGCCATTGTTTGGAGCGGCCTCAGCGGCAAACCAAATAATTGAGAACCCCGGCGGAAGCAGCATGGAATTCGTTTTGATGGGCGTTTCCGTCGCTGTCGCCCTCTTGGGCGCGTGGCTAGCCTATGTCCTTTACGTCAGCAAGCCGTATCTCCCGCAAAAAATCGCCGACGCTCTCGGCAGCTTCTACGATGCGGTCCTGAACAAGTACTACGTGGACGAACTCTACGCCAAGCTCTTCGTCAAGCCGCTGGTCGACGGATCAACCAGCATTCTGTGGCAAGGGATCGACCGCAAAGTCATCGACGACACGGTCAACAACGCCGCCGACGGGGCCCGCCACGTTTCCGACGAAGTCCGCCACATGCAATCCGGCAACCTGCGCTCCTATGCGGGCTGGATCGCGGCCGGGTCCGCGGTCGTGATTGCCTACATGATCTGGCTGGGGGTGGGCCGATGAACATCGACAACCTCAGCCCCTACATCTTGAGCCTGGTAACCTTCGTTCCGCTGGCCGGCGCGTTGTTGCTCGTCCTGCTACCCCGCCGCGATCGCGACATCCGTATTTTTTCTCTCGTCATCTCATTGCTGACGTTCGTCCTTTCCGTGCACCTGCCCGCGCACTTTCATCGCGGACAGGCCGGCTTCCAATTCAACATCGACCATCCCTGGATCTCGAGCCCTAACATCCACTACCACATGGGCGTCGACGGCATCTCGCTGTGGCTGGTCGTTCTCACGACGTTTCTCACTCCGCTCTGCGTGCTGATCTCCTGGAGGTCCGTTCACGACCGGGTAAAGGAATTCTTCATCATTTTACTCATTCTGGAGACCGCGCTGATTGGCGTCTTCACCTCGCTCGACCTCTTCCTTTTCTATTTCTTCTGGGAAGCCACGCTGATTCCGATGGCTCTTCTGATCGGCGTTTTCGGCCATGAGCGCAAGGTCTATGCCGCTGTTAAGTTTTTCATGTATACCATGATCGCCTCTGTCTTCATGCTGGCGGCGATCCTGTGGCTGTATGCACACACCGGTAGTTTTGACTTCGTTGAGATTCGCGATCAGATCGCGCGCGGCGCGGTGCCGAACTTCCCCGCTGCCGCGCAATGGCTCTTCCTCGGCTTCTTTCTCGCGTTCGCCGTCAAAGTCCCGCTGTTCCCGTTCCACACGTGGTTGCCAGACGCGCACGTTGAGGCACCGACAGCTGGATCCGTGCTGCTGGCTGGTGTTCTGCTCAAGATGGGCACCTACGGGATGCTGCGCTTCAACCTCGGCCTGTTCCCCGATCAATCGCGGCACAACGCCCCTTGGATCATGATCCTGGCGTTGATTGGTATCACTTATGGCGCGCTCGTGGCCATGGTGCAGCCCAACATGAAGAAGCTGATCGCCTACTCTTCGGTCAGCCATTTGGGCTTCGTAGTGCTCGGCATCTTCAGCTTCACGCAGGCAGGATTGAACGGTGCGATGTTCGTGATGCTGGCCCACGGGGTTTCCACAGGAGCACTCTTCATGCTGGCGGGAATTCTGCACGAGCGCCGGCACACTTACGAGATTACGGAATTCGGCGGCTTGGCCTCTCCCATGCCCGTCTACGCGGCGTCTTACCTGTTTATTGTGCTCGCTTCGCTCGGACTTCCCTTGCTCAACGGATTCGTCGGCGAGTTCCTCGTGCTGAGCGGCGCCTTCCAGGCGCGGGCAATCTATGGGATTCTCGCCGCGACCGGCGTGATCTGGAGCGCTTGTTATCTCCTGTGGATGTTCCAGCGCGTGTTTTACGGCAAGGTGACGCACCCGGTGAACAATTCCCTGCCTGATCTCTTCGGCTTCGAGAAAGCTGCCGTCTGGCCTTGCGCCGTGGCTGCTCTCGTGATGGGCGTCGCGCCCATCATGTGGCTTGGGGCGATTGATCCGGCCGTACAAGCGGCGCTGGTTCCGCTCACCCAGGTTGTGAGCAACGTGGTGGGCCAATGACGACCATGCATCTGCTAATGGCCCAGATTATTCCGCAAGGCGTGGCTTACGTCCGCATCCTTCCCGAACTCATTCTGTCGGCCTTCGGCATCGTGATCATGATGCTCGATCCCTTGGTCGATGAAGAAAAAAGCCAGAAGACGCTCGGCCTGATCGCATTCGCCGGCACGATCGCTGGCCTTCTTTCCACCTGGTTCATGGCGCGGTCTCCCGGCATCGCGTTTTCCAACATGGTCCGGGTCGACAGCTTCAGCGTTTTTTTCCATATCCTGATCATCGCCATCGCGGCAGTCGTAATCCTGAGCTCTTTCGAGTACATGGCCGTTCAGAAGATTCGCGCCGGCGAATATTACGCATTAATCCTTTTCAGCATCGTGGGCATGGGATTGATGTCCTCCGCCGTTGAACTGGTTTTGATTTTTATCTCGCTTGAGATCTCGTCAATCTCCACCTATATTCTGGCCGGATTCCGCCGCAATGAGGCCTCCAGCAGCGAGTCGTCCCTTAAGTATTTTCTGTTGGGCTCCTTCGCCACCGCGTTTTTCCTTTACGGTGTGGCGCTGATATTCGGCGCTACAGGATCTACCAACATCGAAATCATCAGCCGTACGTTACAGGCTGCTCCAGTTAAGTTGCTGGTTTACGTGGCGATGGCACTGATGCTGGTCGGCTTGGGATTCAAAGTTGCCGCGGCTCCGCTTCATATCTGGACTCCCGACGTCTACGAAGGCGCGCCTGCCCCGATCGTCGGCTTCATGTCGACGGCACCCAAAGCGGCCGCCTTCGCCGTACTGCTGCGGGTCGTCTTCGCCATCAATGCGCCCGGCTGCTTCTGGCCCATTTGGGTGGCTGCCGCGCTGTCGATGACCCTTGGCAACGTCTGCGCCCTGGTTCAGACCAATATCAAGCGCCTGTTAGCGTACTCCTCGATCGCCCACGCCGGATATCTGCTCGTGGCCTTCGCCATGACCACTTCCGAGAACTCCGCCAACGGCATCTCCGCCGCCATGTTTTACACTGCGGCCTATGCCGCCATGAACGTTGGCGCGTTCGCCGTGGTCAGTCATTTCGCCAATGCCGGCGAACGTTACGTAACCCTCGAAGACTACGCAGGTTTAGGCCGGACGTCTCCCTTGCTAGCGGCGACACTGACCATTTTTCTGCTTTCCCTGATTGGCATCCCGATGACGGGTGGATTCTTTGCGAAGTTCTACGTCTTTAGTGCTGCTCTAAAAGCCAATCTGATCTGGCTGACGCTGATCGGGGTCGTCAACAGCGCTATTGGAGCCTACTATTACCTGCGCATCATCGTTGTGATGTACATGCGCGACTCGCACAAAGAAGTTCCGGTCACTCCGGTTCCCTTCGCACTGGGCGTCGCACTGGCCATCAGTATCGTCGCCACCCTCTATCTCGGCATGCTACCGAACCGCGTCCTCCAATATGCGCAACGATCGGCACAGAGCCTGCTTTCGCAGCAAGCCACACCCGCTCCGGTCGGTGCCGCCCAGGTCCTACCCCAAGCTGGCCCGACCCGCTGAATCGTCTCAGGGGCTCGAAGAAACCCATTTGACAAGCGCGCGGTGTAGCGTGCATTATGTTTGGACTAATTGCAAGCTCAGTCCTTCCCTCTCAAAGGAACTGACCGGAGGAGAGAAAATGTCCAAACTGATTTCTGGCCTTTGGCGTGACGATGCGGGACAAGACATCGCAGAATACGCCGTGATGTTGGCGGTCATTCTGGTCCTGGTTGTAGGGACGGTTCGGTTGATTGGCTCGAACGCCAACAACGTATTCTCCAATGCCGCCAGTTCAATTCAGTAAGTGATTCTTGGGCCATAGGTGGGTCCAGTTCTTGAACGGATAACTTGGGATGACACGATTTACCCCAGAAACCGCATTTACCGACTACTACTGGTTCCCGGCAGTAGCGGCTGCGGCCAGCTTGGGGTAAGGATGAGCCAGTAACGGCCACCCAGACTTAGAGCAAGCCTCAGCCGCGATCCAAGGATCGCGGTTTTGCTTTTTACGACAATTTACAAGGAGAACCAGCCATGATCGTCAACATGTCCGAGAAAGCCACCGAGCAGGAGATCAACCACGTGATTGAGCGCATCCGCGAAGCCGGCTACCAGCCTCATGTCACGCGCGGAACCGAGCGCACCATCGTTGCCGCGGTCGGCAGCGGGCGTCGTCACGAGATCGAGGCTCTGCAAGTCGCGCCCGGCGTGGACAACGTAGTAGCGATCGCACAGCCTTTCAAGCTGGTGAGTCGGCAGGTGCGGCCCGAGCGCTCCGTAGTCAAAATAAACGGGGTGTCGATCGGCGGACCTGAGGTCGTAGTCATCGCCGGACCTTGCTCCGTCGAGTCGCGTGAACAGTTGCTCGACACCGCTCACGCCGTAAAACGCGCTGGAGCCTCCATGTTGCGCGGCGGCGCCTATAAACCGAGGACCTCGCCATACGACTTTCAAGGACTGGGCATCGAAGCCCTCAAGATTCTCCGAGAAGCCAAACAGCAGACCGGTATGCCCGTCGTCACGGAAGTGATGAGCACCGAGGACATCGATATTATCTGCGAGCACGTAGACATGCTTCAGGTCGGAGCCCGCAACATGCAGAATTTCGCCCTGCTGCGCCGCCTGGCCACGGTCGACAAGCCAATTCTATTGAAGCGCGGTCCCTCGGCCACGGTGAAAGAATGGCTGCTCGCCGCCGAATACTTGCTGTCCGGCGGAAACCATCAAGTTGTCCTTTGCGAGCGCGGCATCAAGACCTTCGAGACTGAAATGCGCAACACCATCGACTTGGCAGCCATCGCGCTGGCTCGCGATCTGTCGCACCTGCCCGTGATCGCCGATCCCTCCCACGGCACCGGCAAGCAAAGCCTGATTGCCGCCGTTTCGCGTGCGGCAGTCGCCGTCGGCGCTGACGGGCTGATCATCGAAGTGCATCCCTGCCCCGAGCGCGCGCTTTCCGATGGCCCCCAGTCACTGGATTTTGCCGGCTTCGCCAGAGTCATGCAAGCGTTGACCGAACCGCTAAGAAGGACCGCCCGCCAGCCCGAAGCTGTAGCGGCGGTTTCTTAGCTCCGAGCTAACCATCCGGATCGCAAAGCCCGCTGGGACTTCTCTCCCCGGCGGGCCTGGAAGGTGACTGCTTTTGGCGAGTCTGGCTCTAGTCCCTCCGCGCGAGACAATCGAGGGTCGCTTGCATTGCTGCCATGCCTTGTTCCATCATGGCCTCAATCGCACTGGCGGCCTCATTCGGCAGAAGGTCAGCAATCCAAACAACTCTGGTTCGACCGTCCCCGTCGGCGAAAACCTGGGCCGATGCGTTGTAGTGCGTTAACGATCCCCCGATCGCCGACCATACCAACCGCCGTGCCTCATCGTTGATGTCGACGATTGGCTCCCTGACCACCACACCGTTGGCGAAGGTTACGACGCGTTCCCCTGGTTCGAGCCGAGTGTGTGTGACGAAACCAGGCACGAGTCGAGTGTGAAGGGCGCCAATGTCACGCAAGGCCGACCAGACTTCGTCAGCGCTCGCCTTGGTTGAAATCTCTTTCCTAATCGAAGCCATTTCCTTCTCCTTTGTGCTCCTATTGCGCGCCATCGGCCGGCCCCTCCGCGCGCCCGGCTATACTAGATTCTTAGGATTATTGGGGTTGAAAGTCTTGGCGAAAATTGCGGTGGAATTCGATGAGCACACGGCACCAAACAATCTATAACCCGCCTAAGTCACACCGACTCGCCTCGGGCCACGGTTGGGCCGTCTCCGACATTGTCTGCGCCGCTGGCCCGCTGGACCGGCCGTTCGAGGAGCGCCATACGCAGACCTCAATTGCCATTGTGGTGGGCGGTACGTTCCAATATCGCTCTTCCACCGGCCGCGACCTGATGATCCCGGGATCCTTCCTCCTTGGCAACGCCGGGGATTCCTTTACCTGCGGACACGAACACGGTACAGGGGATCACTGCATCGCGTTTTCGTACGCTCCGGAGTTCTTCGAACGGCTTGCACACCAAATTGGGGCCGATAGTACTCGTTTCAAGGTGCCGCGCCTTCCGCCGATCCGCGCGTCAGCGCCGCTGGTTGCGAAGGCTTCCACAATGCTGGGCGGAGTTGATCCAATGGCTGGTGAGGAACTCAGCGTGGAGGTTGCGACGCAAGCGATGCAGATCGCGCACGGTATACCGCGATTACGAACTGGAGCGGCGCCCAGTTCTCTGGCTCGCGTCACCCGCGTCGTCCGTATGATTGAGAATGACGCAGATACTGCTCAGGACCTGAACCAGCTTGCACAACTGGCGCGTCTGAGCCGTTATCACTTTCTCCGTACGTTTGAGGAAGTGACGGGTACGACGCCGCATCAATATCTACTGAGAGTGCGGCTGCGCCGCGCCGCGATCCGATTGCGATCGGAGCGCACGAAGATATCCGATATCGCCCTCGAATCTGGCTTTGGGGACATTTCCAATTTCAACCGCGCATTTCGAGCTGAGTTTGGAGCTAGTCCGCGCGCCTATCGCTCGATGGCTTAACTCTCCCACATCGAAATTCTGTTCGAAAGCGTGATCTCAGTGAGCCGCAGGGGTCGGGGAAGGCTGCTTGACTTGCATGGCCGGATCGCCGAATAGCACAAATGTTCTGCGCACATTCACATCGCTGATCTGCGATTTCGCTTTTAGAATGGATTCTCCCAGCGTCGGTCGCTCGGCCTGCATCATGTTTTGCACGACCAGCTTATCGAGCTTGGTTTGCGGCCCGGGCTGGTTCAGTCCGCTCGAGGCCAGTACGGCGACCGCTCCTCCATTCGGTGCGAGCAGCAGGTTCACGCCCAGCGGCTGCGCATAAATGTCCGTGAAGAGGCCGTTCAGGCAGTCCATGATCAGGAAGACTGGAAGTTGCGATCCGTTGGTCAGTGAACTCACCGAATCGGTATCGAAGATGTTGGACCCCGACCACTGCTCTTCGGAGCCATGTCCCAGGTAGTTCACCAGCAGTTGACCCGAGTTAATTCCGTCAATAATGTTCTGCTTTGCCGCGGCCGTTCCGAGTGTGCCGGCGAAAACGTCGGTGGCTTGCACCACCGCCGGAAGTTGCGCCTGCACCTTCGCACTGTCATTGGTGAAGCTCTCGGTATCGTCCTTATCGGCGACCATAAGCGCCTGCGATGTCCACCCACCGCTGCTGGACGTCCCCTCATAGCCCGCGATCTTCTGCACCACTATGTTCGCTTCCTCCGCTGTGCCGACCGGCAGGCGTCCGGTGGCGATCGTGGCCATGCCGTTGCCGGAGAACTCAGAGAACCAGTCGTCGGATGCAGTCATCAGCCCTCCACTCGCAAGAGTCTGCGTCGGCACCAGATCCAGAATTCCTTGCCCCAGATAATTTCGTGGATCGAACGACGCGCGCCCGTTGAGCAGCAGATAGGTCGGCGCCTTCTTCCAGTTCTGAGCAGCCATCCGCAGGAACTGGCGGATCGCGAACGGACTGCCTTCGCCGAAGTTGAACTCGTCGTAAAGGTCGGTGAGGGGAACCACGGTAGACGACTTCCCTTCCGCCCGATGCGCCCGCACCAGCGGAGTCAGCGCGTTTGCAAACTCTTCATACGTGATCATCGCGATGGCCGCACCCGGCTGCACCGTGTGCCAGTGCGAAGGACTGTGCGGTTGCACGCCCGCCACCGAAGCAACCCGATCGTCTGCGACGGCCAGCAACGTGTGCCGGACCGGTGTTGCGGGATTTGTGGTAGTCCACGGTATTTGCACCGCAACGTCATACTTGCCATCGCTGGTCACGACTTGGGGCGAAAGCTGTACCGGACGATCCGGATCTGTGATGTCAAGCACCGTCGGCGCGCTCGCGAATCCGCTCGCCGTCACCCCTTCGCCCGCACGGCCCGTAAACTTCAGTTCATTGGAATCCGCAGCATACAGATGCGGATACGCGATGCGGATCCACTGCACGAGACTGGTGTCGTAGTCTCCATTCTGCGCCGTCAATGTGACGGTGTTGTTCCCGTCCTGGAGCAGGCCCGTGGGGAGGTTCAGACCGAGTCTGCCTTTGTGCTGGCCGGTAAAGATCACATCGCCAACCGGAGTTCCGTTGAGCGCTACCTGCACGTCGTGCGGGAACCCCACAATCACACCCTGCAGCATTACCTCTAGCCGCGCCGGTTGGGTTGACGCAGTGTCGAGATGAGGGACAGCCAGCACTTGCTCCACCGGTGCGGGCGAGACCAGCGCGCCGAAGAAATTGTCTCCGTCGGGTGTCAGAAGCGCCGCAAAATAGCTTGTGTGTTGCCGCAGTTCCACCGTCGCAGGATAGTTCCTGGGAGGCAGGTTCGATCCCGTGGAAGTCTGCAGCCGCGGAATTCGCGCTGCCCGCGATTCGCACGTCGACAGCCAGTACACTCTCGTCCCTGAGTAAACCGTGTCGATGCCGGTGCCGTAGAAGTTGATGGCCGCCTGCGGGCCGAAGCCGCCCGGGCCATTCGTCGCGCCCGTAATCTGAATCGGCTGTTCGACTGCCTCGGCGTACAGGTGCAGCAGGGTCGGATCCACGTTCGGATCGAGTCCCGCCTTCACCAGATCCGGTTGCGCCACGCGATACCAGCCCTCATGGTTCACCAGAATCTTTACTGCTGGACGCGCGGCCAGTTCATATTGCTTTTGAATTTGGGCCGGCGTCGGCGCGGATTCCTGCGGCCTAGTCTCGACGATATGGCTCTGCTGGCTGCCCGGGGCTATAGGTTGCGTCTGGCTCAACTGGCCGAGCATTCGCGTCTCCGACGCTGACAGATCGCCGCCCGATTGTGCTCCTGTCCGCACCGAAACCGGACCGTGCATCGTGCGCGTGCCGTTCACATCAATGTCTTCCAGCCAGTACGACGCCGACGAACCTCCGACGGAGGAATCAATCCAAGCATAACTTCTTCCCGCATGTTTGGGCAGCGCTCCGCTCATCAGCAGCGCCGAACCGGCGATCACCGAAGAGTTCATGCGCACCCGGTTTCCGCCCTGCTCTCGGTACACGTTGAATCCAAGGTTGTGTGCTTCTCCGCCGGTCTTCCACGTCAGTAGCACTCGGCTCGCCTCGTTCTTGTCCGTGCCGAAGTGTGCCGAGAACGACTGCAATGTGACGCTGGTTGGAGCGGCAATTGTCTCCGTCCACGTGGAGGAATTGTTAGCCTGGTTCGGATCAGTCTGGTCTGCGATGACGGATGCCGTATTCAAAACCACGCCCGGCTGCTCTGGCATCGTCAGGATAGAAATAGTCACGGGGGTCGGGCTGTTGGCCATCGTGCCCAGCAAACACGTCACTGTCCCGCCAGCCTCCGAGCATGATCCTTGCGTACTATTCGACGAAAGATAGGTCAGCACCGTCGGCAGAGTATCGGTCACCGTAACGTTGGTCGCCGAGGCTGGGCCGTTGTTGGTGACCACGAGCGTATAAGTGAGCAGCGCTCCTTCCGTCACCGGATTCGGCGTCCCAGTTTTTGCAATCGCCACATCGGCGCTGTTGGCACTGGCAACGACCACAGCGGCGCTGGCACTGTTGGTCGTAAGACTCGGAACTATGTTGCTCGCCGTCGCTGTATCCGTTTGGGTGATGTTGGTGCCTGAAGGTGTACCCGCATTCACTTGCAACGTGAGGGTGAAATTCGCTGTGGCATTTGCAGCCAGGCTCCCGACGGTGCAACTCGGCGGAATCGTCGCGATACTGCACGTCCACCCCGCAGGCCCGGTCAATGACACAATTGTGGTATTGGCGGGAACCGGATCCGTAAACGACACCGTGGTCGCTGCGGCTGGTCCGAGATTCTGAACGCTCTGGGTGTAGGTGATGCTGTTGCCCGGCGCCACCGAAGTCGGCGAGGCCGAATTCGTCGCGACCAAGTCTGCGTCCGTCGTAAGGGCAACAACGTCGTTTGCCGTAGCGCTATTGTTCGCCAGATTTGGATCGGCAACCGTAGAACTGACGCTGACCGTGTCCTTGATTGCGGTCCCGTGCGTGGCCGCTCCACTTACGATGACTACGAAGCTAACGGTTGCGGGCGAACCGGGCGCGAGACTTGGATTCGTACACGTGAGAGTTCCTACATTGCAGGTCCATCCCGCCGGTCCGCTCAGCGACACCGCAGTCGTATTCGCAGGCAACGCTTCGGTCAATGTCACACCGGCCGCCGCGCTGGGTCCTGCGTTCGTCACCACCTGGGTGTAGGTGATGTTGTTGCCCGCTAGCACCGGGACCGGGCTCGCCGCATTCGTCACCGAAAGATCCGCCGAATCCGCTACTTGCACGTTCACAGTAGCGCTGTTATTCCCGCTGTTCGGATCGCTGGCGGAGGAAACGGAGGCGGTTTGCGTGATCGTCGATCCTTGCGCCACCGTCGGATTCACCTTCACCACAAACGTAAATGCCGCAGGAGAATTCGCCGCCAAGGTCGTGCTGTCAGTGCAGGTGTAGGGTGATGCCGTCGTGCAGATCCAACCCGCTGGCCCAGTCAAAGAAACAAACGTCGTATTGGCAGGTAATGTCTCGGAAAGCACCACCGCGCTGGCCGCGGCCGGACCAAGGTTGGTGACCGTCTGGCTGTATGTAATGTTGCCGCCAGCCGTCACCGGATTGGGGCTCCCCGCATTGGTCACGCTCACATCTGCTTGTGTTCCGGACGCCACGGCGATGTTGACCGTGACTGAATTGTTATTCGTATTCGTGTCCCGCGACGTTGTGGCAACCGTTGCCGTATCGCTAATGATCGTTCCTGCGGTCGCGGTGCCGCTCACCGTGTAGATGGCCGTAATCGTAGCGGTCGAACCCGGCAGCACACTCGGGTTGGTGCATGCCACTGGCGCTGAGTTCGGACAGGTCCAAGTCCCGCCCCCGCTGTTCACCACGGCGGCGGACACGAATGTAGTGTTGGCTGGCGTCGCTTCGCTGAATGTCGCCGTACTGCAGTTGCTCGGTCCGGAGTTGGTTACAACTTGCGTATAAGTAATGTTCGACCCCGCTGTGACCGGGCTCGGCGTGCCGCTGTTCGTGACCGCAAGATCGCACGCCACGGCCACCGACGTCATGACCGTTGTGCTGTTGTTTGCCGAACTTGGATCGCTGGTGCTCGAGGTGACCGACGAATTCGCTGTGATGGTGCCAGCAGCCACGGTTGGCGGAACATTCACGATCACGATGATGTCGGCCGCCGCGCCCGCCGCCAGAGTGGGATCGGTGCAGTTGACATTTCCCGTGCTCCCGACCGCCGGCGCGCTGCACGTCCAGCCCGCCGGAGCCAGCACGGACTGGAACGTCGTATTCGTCGGCGTCGCCTCGGTGAAATTCACCGCCGCAGCTGCCGCCGGACCATTATTGGTGATCGTCTGGGTGTAAGTAATGTCGTTCCCGGCAAACAATGACGATTGACTGGGCGCCGTGCTCAGCGCCACGTCTGCCTGAGTGGCTGTAGCAACCACATCGGTCGCAGTGGCGGAGTTCGCTCCGAAAGATTGGTTGGTCGCATTGACCGTTGCCGTATCGGTGATCGGTGTTCCGCTGGGAGTGAGCGCAATGACTTTATAGATGACGGTGAAAGTCCCCGACGTACCTCCCGCTACCCCACTTGAATTTTGGCAACTCACCGGCGGCGGAGCCGGCGTGCAAGTCCACCCGGCTGGCGGGGCGATCGACACGAACGTCGTATTCGCAGGCGTCGCCTCGGTGAACGTGGCGCCAGTCGCTGTCGAAGTCCCGGTATTGGTCACGACCTGCGTGTAGGTGATGTTGTTTCCGGCCTGCACCAGCGGACTCGGCGAAGCCACGTTCGTCACCGTCAAATCCGGTCCGGTCGTGCCCACGAGTGTATTAACCGTGGCCGAGTTATTCACCGAATTCCGATCAGCCACCGACGAACTCACCGACCCCGAATCCGCTATCACCGTGCCGTTCGTCGTCCCGCCGTTCACTTTCACGACCAACGTAAACGTCCCGGCAGTCAACGCTGCCATGTTGACGTCGCTGCAGACCACATTGCCCGTTGCGCCCGGTCCTGGCGTGATGCAACTCCATCCCGCAGGAGCCCCTATTGACACAAATGTTGTATTCGCCGGAATGGGCGCGACCAACGTGGCATTATCCGCGGCGCTTGGCCCACTGTTGGTCACGACTTGCAGGTACGTGATGTTGCCCCCTGCCGCTACCGGGTTGGGTGAGCCGCTGTCGGTTACGCTCAGGTCGGCGACCGATCCCACGATCGCAACGTCGCTCGCAGTGTCGTTGAGGAGGTTAGCCTCGCCTCCGCCGCCGACCACGGCGGTGTTCGTTAACGTCGCCGGAGCCGACTGTGACACGAGGGCATTCAACGTAATTGGTGGATAAAAGGCGCCCACAGCCAACATGTTGGACTGCGTGCAAGTGACCGTCTGCCCGGAGACGGAACAGGTCCATCCCGTTCCGGTCGCGCTGACCGGAATGATCCCGGTTGGCAACGTATCGTTGACCGTGACCACACTGTTGGTGGCGCCGTAGAGACTGACGTTCTGCACCGGAATTGTATAGCTCGCCGCCGATCCGCGCGTGAAATTGCCCACATGGCTCTTGGTCAGCGTCAAGTCGGGAGCGCATAGCGACGACGACTGTATGCCGGTAACTTGTCCCAGCGTCGCATTGGTTGCGCTCGTCCCGGCATTGCCCGCTGTAGCGCCGTAAGGCACACCCGGAGTTAGCGTCGTGCCAGTGGTTCCACCGCTCACGCTGATGCTAGCCGCAGCGCCAGAAAGGAAGACCACCCCGCCCGCGCCACCGCCACCGGGCCCGTGGCGATCAGCGAGACTGTAGGGGTCCTTGTCCCAGGCGTCGCCGCCCCGGCCACCGTTCGCTTGCAGAGTCAAGCCGCTCTCGCCACCGTTCGCGGCCAATATGATGATGCTTCCACCGGCGCCACCTCCACCACCAGCATCGTTGGCGGTTCCGTTGTAGGCGCTCATGCCGTTCGCGGTCAAAGTTGCCGTGCCAGTCAGACTGTCCGCGCGAATGAAGATGATTCCACCGCCTGCGGCTCCGGCGCTGGCCTGATTGTCACCGTCGGAGTTGTTCCGCGACCCGGCACCCCCTCCACCACCCATTGCGACGCGGTCAATCGTCGCCGGAAACGCCGCGCCACCTTCGCCTCCGTCACTCAGGTTTGTGTCCCAGGAGTCACCCCCGAATCCGCCTGAGCCTCCATTGCCGCCGCCCCCGCCGCCCGCGTTCTCCGTGTTTCCGGCTGCATCTCCGTCGGTTCCGCCCCCGCCCGCGTTGCCCGGTGCCCCGCGCGCCATACTGCCATCGGCTGCGCCGTTGGGGTATCCAATTGTGGTTGTGGTTTGCAGGAAGCTCCCGCCCGACTCCACCCACTCTGGGGTGCCCGCAACGCCTTCACCTTTGGCCGCGTCAATGCCGGTCGCTCCCCCAGCAGCGCCCGTGTAGGTCGTGGGTGACGTTTGCCGGTAGTCCGCGTTCGTGGCCCCACCCACTCCTCCAACCAACTGCATGCCAGCGCCGCCTCGGAAACCCATGCCGTCGACGGATACTGTCGCCCCGCCCAAATTCAGTTGCCCCGCGATGTCCAACGCCAGAATCCCACCCGTAGATCCGTTCCATGGAGCCGCGGTGACCGCGCCTAAGGTAGCGGACGTGTATTGCGGCACCATTACCACTTGGTATGTGCTTCGCCCCTTTGTGCCAGATGCAGCGGCAGCCGTGTATCCGAACACCAGCCCGCCGCCGGGTCCTGCCCCAGTGATAGGCACCGATCCACCGCTCACCGGTCCAGTCGCGGACACGTATTCATAGTTTCCCGCGTTATTGATCGCCGTAAAACCCGCGCCGGTACTTCCGTTTCCGTATGCCACGGTATTGGCTGTGTTAATGCTGGCGTCCTGCATCTGGATCACCAGCAGCAGGCTGCCCTTTGCAATCGTGCCCGTGCCATTGGCGGCGCCCACAGGAATCGACGTAGCTCCTTTCGCGACGCTCGCGGTTCCAGGGAAGTATGTGTTCTGCACACCACTCAGAGTTCCTCCAGCAGTCAGCGTGTTTGTGGAGCAAACGACGCTCACCACGGGCGCCAGCGCCACATAAGTATTGTTGCCAGTATTGGGATCCGGAGGACTTCCGGAGTCGTTAATCGTCGCCGTATTCGGATAAAAGCCCGCGGCTGTAGTCGACACCACGACCGTTACCGTTGCTGTGGCCCCACTCGCAAGGGGCGTCGGAAGCGTGCAGTTGATCGTCGTGGTTACGGTGCAGGTTGTGCTAGCACTCGGCGTCTCGCTCACGAGTGTCAAATTCGTGGCGGCAAACGTATCGGTCAATGTGACCCCGTTCGCCGCCGAGGGACCGTTATTGGTCACCGTGATGACATACGTGGAATTCTGCCCTAGTGGCACTGCGCTGACGCTGGTCGTCACTCCGATATCCGCCGTAATCGGATTAATCGAAATCGCCCCCAACGCCCAGTTCGACGTGCCGCTGAACGTTTCCGAGATGGGTACGTTCGGCGCGCCTGTGCGCGTGCTGCCAACGCCTCTCACTCCGGGGTTCGCATTCCCCGCACTGTTCTGATTCCAGCGCTGCACCTGGGGACCGCTCACTGTTACGGTTTGGGTTCCATCCGTCGCGAGCGTGTCTAGAATCATCCCGTTGATGACGCTGGGCACGTCGAGTTGCGAGTTCGCACCGGCCGCGCCATCCGCGGAAACAAAAGTTCCAAGAGGCACGGTCTGATCCACACCCGTGAACGTCGTCGCCCCGGCCTCCACACCCACGCTTCCCGGAGTCGGCAGGTTAGCCGTGACGATGACGTTGTGGCCTCCGTTGGTGGGAGCCAGCAGGAACCACATCTCGACCCGGCGAGTGCCGCTCGCATCGTTGTGTGCCCCGACGAGACTCAGTGGCGCTCCGTTATAGGTCACGCTGGTCACGGTGGTCGTCGGAACTGCCGTGATGTTCATCGAGATGCCCAGGAGCAGCACTCGATTTGCAGTAGTGGCCGTGGTGTGCGTGAAGGTAAGAGTATGGGTCCCCGCACCCGACATGGTGGAGTTCCCCTGGCTCACGCTATCGAACGCCACCTGCGCGTTCACGAACGTCGCGGCTAACAGCAGCAGGCTCAGGATGCCGAGACGACTCCCCACCCGTGCGGAACCTGGAGCAGCTACGCTCCTCAACAACTTTCCGGCAATAATCTGGCCCCGTGCCGCGCATCGCAGCGACAACCCGCCCACGCTTCTAAATCTCGCTTGCACGATTTTTCGTCCTACCCGCACTTCCTTGGCCCGAGCAAGGCCAAGAATCTGCGCTCCGCGCAGCATCTGATCGTTTTCCTGTCCGCAATCACCCTTGGTAACAAATGCATCCATCGAGTGCTTCGCATGGACAATCCGATGAAGCCGAAAGCCCTCATTAGACTTTGCTAAGACGATATCGTCCTTTCGTAATTTGCTCACGATTACGGGAGTAATCTCGACCATCTCGCCGTCACGAATCGCCGGAGACATGCTCCCTCCGCGCGCCTGAAAGCGCACATACAAGCCCTGCGACAACAATTCGCGGATGACCTCTTCAAACAGCTTCGAGTCGGCCCCGCGGTCAGTCATGTAAGTTGAGAATCGTGTCTACGGCCCGCTGATCGGGTTCGAAGGCATAGCGGTAACATGGAACCGCATCCACCACTTCCTGCAGAAACTCCAGCGCCGACTCGACGTATTCATGCCGGTGAAAGGGCACAAAGCTGCGCGCAAACAACTCCGCGACGGCCTGGCTTGCACTAAGGTGCGTTAAGACATTCCCGCACCCGTGCTCGAGAATAAAGATGCGTGCCAGTTCCGCGCTCCCCGGCGACGCATACATGGCCTCGCCATGCCAGGGCGTGCCGTACATCCGCATCCGCTTTTTGTCATCCTGAGCCGAGCAGCTTGCATTCCCCTTGTCATCCTGAGCGGAGTGACCGGGCGGCAAAGCCGAGCGGTCACGGAGTCGAGGAGTCGGCCCTGAGCTTGTCGGAGGGACCTCGTGCTTGCCGGCAGCACCGCCTCCTTTAGAAAAACTTCTTCTGCGAGCATCAGCAACCCAGCCGTCATCCCCCCGCACGATCATCCGATCGTCGCTGAGAACCTCGACGCCTTCCCGTTCAGTCCACAACCGCGTTGTCGTACTCTTCCCTGCTCCCGAATGCCCGACAAACAAGTTGCCCGTACCATCAGGCCCGACAATGCCGCAACTGTGCAGTTCGATCGCCTTCTCCCGGGTCAGCCGATGCATAATCAGCAACTCATCCAGCGGGTAGTCCAGCGGCGCGACAGAAGACGCTCTACGCGCAAAGCATTCGTCACTGATCAACAACCTAGCGTAACGGAAGTCGCGGTCGACAATCAGCCGCTTGTACGGATTGACTCCCAATGCGGGCGTGCTGAAGTCAAACCGAAAACCACCTTCGTTCTCGTATAGCCGCCAGACGGATCCCGAATCGAAAAGCTGTCGGTCGTGAGTGTCGGGAAACCGCGCCGCACGCTGGATCTGAACTTCAATGTCTGACACACCCGCTTCGACCCGGAACAGCTCTAAAGAGGAAGACAAGGCGACATCCCTGCGGCTCTGCCCTTCAATCCGCACCGCCACTCCACCCACTCTGAATTGGGCGCAGTGCGCCGCACCCACCGCTCCGAAGAAAGCCGATCCCCGCCGCCCTTCAAAATTCGCTCCCATCGAACCTGATCCTCTTACGACCCGATCGACATGCAAAACAGCGCCGTGCAAGTAGGGGACTGGGGGCCTCCCGAGGTTGAGATCTTGCAATGTCCAAGCACGGCCTCTTCCGGACGCAAGTTGATCCTGACCAGTTGTGGCGATTCGTATGGCTTCTTGCCGTCGGACTGGTTCGTCTCGTAATTCATTCAACCTCCAGTCGCCCTGGTTCGCTCAGTGATTCCCGCAACTCCCGCATCCTCCGGCCGCCACGTTCGTGTTGTTCAGGATCGGAAATATCTGCTGCGGCCCCACCCAATTTTCCACATCGATTTCCTTGCTTACGATTCGACGCGCCGACTCCAGAAGGGCCTGGTGCTGGCTGCCCCCAGGGCAAAACTCACAGTCCCCGTGCAGTGGTATTTCGGCTCCGATAACGACGGCCCTCAGATGTGCGGCATGACAGAGAAACTCTACCGGACTTTCGCGATCTCCATTTTCCAGTTCGCCATTGGCGGGACACATCCCGCACAACGACTGGATACGGCACTGGATGCATTTCGTCACGCGAGTGCGCTTTCGCATGCGCAACTGCAGGAGAGAGCGCTCCCACACCGCCTTCACCCCAGCCTCTCGAACACTGAAGGTTTCCTGCTGCGAGATCACACAGATACCCACTTCCCCATAGGCATTGACCGCAAATGAGTTCATTCCCCCACCGCAGAAATAAACCGTATTACCGTGCGACAAGTTGGGAGGATTCTCCCGATCATGCTTGGCTAGCCTGCGATACTCGCTCACCCCCTTGGGAGCAGCCATATCCAGCGCCACCACTTCCTCCGGGGTTAGCCGTACCGCTAGCGGACTCTGCGAGCAATCAATTCGTGGATTGATCTGACCGTCGATTTTGAACTCCACACCCAGCTCTTCTTCCGCGAATTGCCGCATCGCACCCACTTCATGCTTGTTGATGCTGGTAGCCACGGTCTTCAACTTCAGCGGCAGCCCTCTTTCGTTCAACAGTTTGATTCCGCGCAGGCAGCGGTCATACGAGCCCGGAACCGCCGTCAGCGCCTCGTAGGTCTCCCGCGTGCGCCCGTACAACGTGATCTCAATGGCAAACGGAGGCCACTCCGCCAGGTAGTCCGCAATCTGTTCCGTGATGATCGTGCCATTGGTGAACAGCGTAACGAGAAACCCTTTTTTCTTGGCGTAGGTGTAGATCTCGAGGAAGTCCTTGCGCGCGAAAATTTCGCCGCCGGTATAAAGCAGCCAGAAGCAGCCCATCTCGACCAACTCATCCAGCATGCGGAAGTGCTCGTCCTTGCTCAACTCCCGCCGCCTGGCGTCCATATCGCCCATGGGCAGGTTGTTGTAACAGTGCAGGCACTCCAGCGGACACCGCCGCGTCACCTCGATCGAAACCTGCAGCGGCACACGCGCGCCAGACTGGCGCTGATGCAGATCCGCACTAAACGCGCCGTACGTCTGATACTCCAATTCCCCTCCATTCCGAAAGCAGCGGACACGCTCTCACGTGCCCGCTGCTGGCAGTCCTTCCCGCCCCACTGGTCCTTCAGTCCCCTGCCATCGCCGCGGATGCAGGGACCTCGACCAGACCAACCGCCTTCATCTCGCCGACAAATTGCTCCACGTCGTGCTCGGCCTGCGCCGGATCCACCTCGTACTCCCGCGCTACCGCCGCCGACAATTCCGACACAGTTTTCGCAGATTCCAGCAGTCTCCATATCAGCGAACCCGTGCCGTTGAAACTGTAAATCGATGCCAGATCGCCGACCTTCGCCCGCACTGGCACAATGAGCGTTTCACCTGCGACTACGCGTGAAACTACCGATTGCGAGCGAATAACAGTGTCCCCTTTCCACATGGTCGCCAACGTGTTGTCCCCCTGTTCGGATTTCGTGACACGTACCGGCTTCGAAACCCACACACTTTCGTCCCAGATTGAGATTACGGCAAAATTCGAGGGGGGAAGTCATCTGACTTAGACACGGGTATTTGGTTGGTTATCACCCTCCATGGTTCCTCAACTTCCCGAAAAAACAGGGCCTTAGGGGCGGACCAGGAATTGAAAGTAGCGTGCCGAAGTAGGGCTGTGGGACGTCTTGGCGGCGGGGCGAAGACTTAGGCCGCTCCGACCTTTCTAGTGGACAAACGAAAGAAACCGCTATAAAAAGAAATCCGACAAATGCGTAGTTATCGCGTCGCGATAGATTTGCCAAAAGCTAATCCATGCTCAACGAAGAACGCCGTCGTGCCATCCTCGATCTGCTAACTCACCAGGGCCGCGTCCTGGTTGCGGAACTCTCGCGCCAGTTCGAAACCTCGCAGGTCACCATCCGAAAAGATCTCGAAATCCTCCACGCCCACGGCTTCGTGCACCGCACCCATGGAGGCGCACTCCCGGCGCGCGAAGGCGCTCTCGAAGATCCCACGCTGCGCGAGAAGGAAAAGCTTCACCACCAGGAAAAGCTGCGCATCGCCGAGACCGCTGCCGCCAAAGTGAACGAAGGCCAGGTGCTGATTCTTGATTCCGGCACCACCACCACCGCGATTGCGCGGGCCTTGCGCAATTTCCGGAATCTGACCATCATCACCAATGCGGTGAACATTGCCGCTGAACTGTCTGGGACTTCAGTGGAGGTCATTCTTACTGGCGGCACGTTGCGGAAGAATTCTTTTTCGCTGGTCGGCCCTATTGCCGAAGAGACGCTTCGCCGGCTCAGCGCCGATCTGCTGTTTCTGGGCGTGGATGGCTTCGACGTCCACTACGGACTAAGCACGCCCAATTTGCTGGAAGCGAAAGTAAATCGCGTGATGCTCGAAATCGCCCGCAAGACCATCGCGGTCTGCGATTCGAGCAAATTCGGCCGCCGCAGCTTGTCTCTCATCGCCCCTTGCTCGACTTTGCAGGAGGTCATCACCGACCGCGGCATTCCTAAAGCGGACCTTCGCGTGTTGAAGCATGCAGGAGTTGAAGTGACTTTGGTCTGATTGGCGAGTGGGCGCAATGCCGGGGCAGCCAGCGCTTTCCCAATGTTGTGGCGCTACATCGGAGACCGCGGTCTCTCCCCTCAGCGAATCTCCGCCAGTGAGTATTCCAGCGCTCCGCGCTTGGGAGTCGGCATGGCTCCGACTTCGCTGGCCACCCAGGCTCCCACCAGATTCGCCACCTCATTCATCAGATCCAGCGACGCGCCGTGCAAATACTCGTGCACCAATCCCGCAGTGAAGGCGTCCCCTGACCCGACCGTGTCCGCCACGTTCACGCGAAATCCCGGATGCTCGCTCGCTGCGCCATCTTGCACTAGCAGACTTCCCTGCCTGCCCCGTGTGACGCAGACCAGTTTTAAGTCATAGGCGTCGATCAGCCGTTGCGCAGACGACCGTTCATCCCGGTGCGGAAGTCCGCTGAGGCTCATGATCTTCGGCAGTTCCTCATCGTTCAGTTTCACGATGTCGGCCTGCTTCATTGATTCGGCCAGGATTTCCTGCGAATAATATGACTGCCTCAGGTTCACGTCGAAAATTCTCGCGACGCCCGGCAAGGCAGCGCCCACGAAACGCCGAATCGTCGCCTGGCTCGGCTCTGATCGCTGCGCCAGCGAGCCAAAGCATATTGCGTCCGCCTTCTCAGCCAGATGCCGCCAAGCCAGCGTCCACTCGAGAAAATCCCAGGCTACCGGATGTGCAATCTCATACTGCGGAATCCCCTTGGCATCGACCTTCACGTCGACTGTGCCGGTTGGATGCGCGCGGTCCGTTTGCACGTGATCGATGTCGAGTCCCAATTCCTCCAGGCGCTGCAACGCCTCCACGCCGCGCGAATCCTCGCCCACTCGACTGGCCACGATCCCCTGATCGCCCATCAGCGTCGTAATATAGGCGAAATTCGCCGGCGCTCCGCCCAGACAAGTGCGCTCCGGCAGAATGTCCCACAACACTTCCCCTAGCCCCACTACTTTCTTCCGCATGGTCCTATCCCAAGCGGCGTCTGCCCGTGAAAAGCTCATGCACGCCGACCGAACCTCGTGGAGAACCTACGCTGCTACCAGAAAATCTGGGGGAGCCGAGGCTCCCCCAGGATTGGTTGCGCTGCCAGTTTCCTAGAACATCACTCGAACACCCAGCTGGAACTGACGCATCGTAACGTCGCTTTCCAACGAATTAATCTGTCCGGCGCCCGAGCTATCGATCTGTAACCCGGTGCCAGTCTGGTTGACGTTAAACCCGAAGACCGGGTGATTGAAGATGTTAAAGAACTCCGCCCGGAACTGAGCATGCACTCGCTCCGTAATGTTGAAGGTCTTGAAGAACGACATATCGGTCTTGAATTCTCCCGGACCGGTGAAGGCGTTGCGGCGAATGTTGCCGAAATTCCCCACGCCAGGGTCAGTGAAGGGGCCGCTTTGAGTAACCACAGTGCCATTACAAGCCGCAGCACTTGCGACGTCGCAAAGCGGAGTTGCAACAGGTGTGAAATACCTGAAGTTACCCGGCGACCCGCTGAGGCCCACATGGAACCCACCAACCAGGTTCGGCCGGCACGGACCCGTATCCTCGTCAAGGCCGCAGTTCGAATATTGTGGAGTAAACGGTAGACCGCTGCCCACGGTGAGAGCCGCGTTGACCTGCCAGCCACCGATCAGCAAGTCAGCGGCTCGGCCAATGTTGCCGAGGAACTGCTTACCTTTGCCGACCGGCAATTCGTAGATCGGAGCGACGACCAAGACACTGTCCCGGTTAAAGTCAGAGCGTCCCCACATCACTCGCGGATCGGGCTGGTAGCTGCCGTCGTTGTCGTACGACTTTGAGTAGGTGTAGTGCGCCAGCAGGGTAAGCCCCTGCGCAGCGCGTTGGTTCAGCTTCACCTGGAACGCATTGTACGAGTTCGTACCGTCATTGCCAGCGAAGCCGAAACCTTGGCCGGCGTTGCAGCAGACGATGTTCGTGGTGAACCCATCGGCGTAAGTATAGGGCGTTGTGAACGCCCCGTTGTACGGAGTACGATCGTCTCTGCTCACTCCCGATGCAAAACCCACGATGCTCGGCTGGTTGTTGTTGTAGGTAGGGCCATCGCCTTTGAAGACGTGGACGCCGTGGGTGCCGACGTAGGCCACCTCAATGCTAGTCGAGTTTGTAAGCTGCCGTTGCACGGTTGCATTCCACGCATCGACGGTGGGCACGACGACTTTGTCTGGGCGGAGGTGCGGCGAGACGCTGCCGGTACAGGCTCCGCCACTCTTCGCAACCGGCTCGGGGCAGATGCCGAACAACGGAAGGATTCCGTTGCTGGGAACTACCGGGAAAGCGGTCGCTGGGGCCGCGGGCCCGCAGTCACCCGTGGGGTATCCAAGAGCCGTCGGCAGACATACTCCAGCAAAGTTAAATGCGGCTGTTTTGTTGTCGCCGGATAGCGACGTGAGTTGTTGGTTCGCAAGCACCGGCAGATTCTGTGTAACGGTGTGCCCGAAGTTGGAACCGAACACGCCAATGTCGAAGCTGCGACCGTAACCCATACGTACAACCGTCTTCGGATTCACCTCATAGGCGATACCGACACGCGGTGCAAAGCTCTTGTAGTTTGCTGCCGTATTTCCATTGCTGCTGATGCCACCGACGCCCGCAACTCTAATCACACCTTCAGGCAGTTCGGCGAATCCACCCGCCTGTGCGCCGTTGACGTATTCAGGCCCATAGAACTCCCAACGCACGCCGTAGTTGACGGTCAACTTGTGTGTGGCTCGCCAGGTATCTTGCGCATACAGGAAGTAGCGGTTTTGCCGTTCCTGGTCTGTGGCTTCTAGCGACGATCCGACGTAACGGTTGAAACTGGTCACTTCACCGAAGAGGAACGTGGCAATGTCCAGTCCTCCAGTGGCGCTTGCCTGCCCATCGGATGTCCCGGAGTGGTTGAAGTTCAGGATTCCCGTGCGGTTCGCGTCAGAGGGCACGCGCAAATTGGTAGCATGGCGCAAGTCTGCGCCAACTTTGAATTGATGGTTTCCAAAAATCTTGGTCCAGTTGTTGGCGAATTGGTAGCCCTGCTCTTTCTCGGTCAGTGGGCAGTTGCAGCGACCGACGTTCAGGCCTTCGCCCAAGCCACTGGCACTCCCACCCTGATTGCTCTGCCCAATTGTGTTCTCAAAGTTCAGTGCCGGCAGCCCGCCCGTTGTAGAGTCGCTGGCAATGTTCAGCCCCTGAAGTCCAAGGCTGGTTGCGGCCGTCATGTTGCTCTGATCAAACTTTGTCGAATGCGGATTGTAGCGGAAATACCCGAACCGGAAGTCAGTCAGCAACGAACTCCCGAAAGTGTAGTTGAATCCGCTTGCCAGACTGTAATTGTTGATATTGGAATTCCCGGCCAAGCCGAGATAACCGAGCCCGGGTCCGCCAATCGCGTCGCCGAATACCGGCGTCCCAGAGAGGGTGAAGTGGGCGTGAGTATAACGGCCAAAAATCTGCAGCTTCTGCGTTGCGGTGTAGTCGAAACGCATTGTGTACTGGTAGTCATTGAAACTACCGGAGCCTGCGGCGGTGTAGTTATTCTGAGTGCCACCGTTGGTGCCGGCGGTATTTGGAGCCGGCAGGAGGCTCAAAATGTGCTCCGCTACTCCACTGGGATCCCATTGCTGAAGGGCGCTAAACGGAACATGAGTGACCAGATGGCCAGCAGTCCCTGTCGTGTACAAAGTGCGGGCTCCGGCAGCTTCGTAAGGATTAAACACGAAGCCGTTGCCATTCGTCGTGCCGTTTGAGTACTCACTCAGGTCGCAGAAGGTATTCGTAGCCGACGGCGCAGCCAGGCAAGTGGAGCGGACCAGCGCCGTCGGTACGGTTTCAATCAGCGAAACGCCGCTCATGCGACGAGTCCCTTCGTATCCACCGAAAAAGAACAGCTTGTTCTTGATGATGGGACCGCCTATCGTCGCGCCGTATTGCTTCCAATTGTTTGGGGTGGCTTTGCCAGAAGTAGGGTCAGTGGCTGGATCTTTCGGATCCAAGTCATAGAAGTATCCAGACCCGTGGAACTCGTTACTGCCCGACTTGGTCTGCGCCGTCATGATGCCGGCGGTGGCCTTGCCGAACTCGGCGTCATAGTTTTGCGTAGCGATCTTGGTCTCGGTCACCGTGTCGAGACTGGGGTTGACGATGATAATCCCGAGGATGGGATCTTGGTTATCAGTCCCGTCCAGTCCGTAGCCCGTTCCGCTGAAGTGCTGCCCGTCCACGAAGATCTGCTTGCTGCCCTGAGGGTTCTCGGTTGCAGCGTGAGACCATCCCGTCATTGTCTGAGTTCCCGGAGTAAGCAGGATCATGCTCTGAAAGTTGCGGTTGATGACAGGAAGTTCGTTTACCTGTTGTCCGCTTAGTTCCATGGCAACGTCGGCGCGATCCGTCTTGAGCTGGGGCGCCTCACTGGTGACCTCCACCGTTTCCGTCGATCCGCCAATCTGGAACTGGCCGTCGACGCGCGACCCGGTGTCAGCCGAGACTTGGATATCCTTAAACTCGAGGACCTTGAAGCCTTGCGCCTCGATACGCACGGTGTAGACATCGGGGATCAGGTGCGTCACCGAGTAGTTACCGCTCTCGTTGCTGGTCACCTGCGTGGAAACGTCTTTGGTTTGGCTGGTGGCTGTCACTTTTGCACCGCTCACAGCCGCACCTGTCGGGTCGGTCACTGTTCCTAGGATGCTTCCGTACACGGCTTGACCGAGCGCGCTTGAGACCCACAGACTGCACAGCAGGCTCAACGTCGCAACAGCGCCCCACACTGATCTTTTCATGAACTTCCTCCTCAGACTTGCCCCCAAATAAGGTTGTGCCCCGGAAATGCAGAAGGAGACTTGTTCTGATGGTGTGCAGTCCTAATACAAAACAATTATCTGGATTAAGTTTCACTAGGTCTGATACCGTTACCGGGTGTAAAGTACCTGCTATTGCAGCAAGATACGTTGGGCTGTTACCTGTCTGTTAAATGGCTTTGTCGCATACTTTCGCGCTTGGTCGGGAGCAATGCTTCCAGCAAATAGAGAAGCTTACAAATAGTCATAGCCTCCGCGGTTCGGAGTCCCTGTGCAAACTCCTCCGTTACCTGGCTGAGCACTCCCTCGATCACCCCGGCGTCGCCCTCAAGGAATACCAGATCGCTACCGAGGTCCTTGGGCGTCCGGTTGGATTCGATCCTCAGAGCGACTCGACCGTCCGCGTCCAGGCTGGACGTCTGCGCGTGAAACTGGCCGAGTATTACTCTCACGAGGGACCCGGCGATCCGATCGTCGTAGAACTCCCCCGCGGCTCTTACGCGCTCACTTTCCACCTGCGCGCTTCCGGTACGGAAGCTCCACCCTCGCCCCCGATCATTCTTGATACTGCTGTGGCCTCCGCACAGGCTCGGCCCTCGACTCGTGGCTGGGCGATTGCGGTTCTGGTGCTGTCCGTCTTGCTCGCGAGCGTCTTAGTGGCAACCGCGATGCTGCTCTCGCAGCGCATCAAATCCCAGAGCACTACCGGTCAGCCGATCGCGCCCGCGTACCAGATTTTCTGGAATCGTTTCGTTACCAGCCCGCAACAGCCGTGGGTGATCTTCAGCAACGGCAGTTTTGTCGGAAGGCCCGAAACCGGCATGCGCTATTTCAATCCCACGACGGATACGCGTTCCTTCATCCTCGATCATTACACCGGCGTGGGCGAAGTACTTGCCATCCACCAACTGGACCACATCTTCGCGCTCTTCAATCGCCCGATTCGGGTGAAGCGGGGAGCCTTGTTCTCTCTTGATGATGCCAAGAATAACGACCTGATTTTCGTCGGCTCGCCCTCCGAAAATCTCACCCTGCTCGATATTCCCGGAACGCAGGAGTTCGTATTCCATCGTCTTGCCTCGGGCCCGCGTAAGGGAGACCTCGCTGTGCTGAATGTTCATCCACAGCCGGGCGAGCCCACGATCTTTTTGGCTACCCCCGCGAATCAACCGACGGTCGAGGATTACGCCGTGGTGAGCTTGCTGCCCGGCCTGGATCCGTCCCGGTCCATCCTGATTCTCGCCGGCAACTCCACCTTCGGCACGCAGGCGGCCGTGGAATATGTTTGTCGGGACGATTCCCTGAAGGAGTTGTTGGAGCGACTGCAGGTTTCGAAGCCGGGCGACCTGAAGTCGTTTGAAGCGCTCTTACACGTGAAGATCGCGCATGGTGTGCCGGTCGTGACCGAACTGGTGGCGCTGCGCCATCGCAACAATTAGGCGGGTCGCCTCTCCTACTGTCCCGGCGGCGTCATGTGGGGGTCAAGTTCCCTAGCCTTCTGGAATTCTTTTTTGGCTTCGCCCTTGTCGCCTTTCTGTTTTAACGCCAGCCCAAGCTGATAATGCGCCGCCGCGTACTCTGGAGATGAATCGATCGCCGACCGGAACTGCGCAATCGCTCCGTCTACGTCCCCGGCGTTCAACAACCTTTTCCCCGAGTTTGTCGCAAAGGTCGCTGCCTGCAGCTTGTTGGTCGTCGCCGCGATCCGCGCTCCCGCCCTAGCCTCCTCGGCAGCGCCTTGTGCGTCGCCTAGTTGCCGCAGCACCGCGGCCAACGTCGTGTGTGCTCCAGCAAAGTCCGGCTGCAGCCGAATTGCTTCTTTCAGCTCCGCCGCGGCTTCCGAAAGTTTCCCCTGCTGTTTGAAAACCGTGCCTAGCGTGTAATGGGCCTCCGCGTAATTCGGCTGGCCTTGAATCGCCTTCTGCAACTCCTCGGTCGCCTTGTCGAACTCTCCCTTTTGCCAGAACAGCACACCCAGTGTGTAGTGAGCATCCGCCAAGTCGGGTTGTAACGAGACAGCCTTCTGAAACTCGGGAACCGCCTGATCGAGCTGATCCTTAAGTTTGTAAGCCAGTCCGAGATTGTAATGAAGGGACGCGTTGTCGGGCGCGAGCTTGATGGCAGCCTCAAGTTCAGTGATGGCCGCGTCGAAATCAGCCCGCTGCATAAACGCAATGGCCAGGTTCCCGCGAAATGTGCCATCCTCGGGACGAAGTTGGATCGCCGTTCGGAATTTCGCGATCGAACTCTCGGCATCTCCCTTCTGCACCAGTGCCAGCCCCAGATCGTTGAAGGCCTCGGCATCCTGAGGATGCAGCTTGACGGCCTCGCTAAACGCTGCCACCGCGCCCTCGGCGTCTCCCGCACGCTGGCTGGCCAGACCTAACTCGATCTGCAGTTCAAACCACTCGGGCCTTAACGCGGCGGTCTTGCGGAGCTCTTGCAACGCTTCCGGGGTCTTGGCCTGCGCCCCCAGCGTTTTCGACAAATAATAATGAGCCATCGCATCCTGGGGGACCAACTCGATCGCCTTCGCCAGTTCGCTCGCCGAGTCGTCCAGTTTCTGCTCCTGCTGGAAGACGACGCCCAGATGAAAATGCGCCGGCTCGAAATTCGGCTGCAGACGCAATGCTTCCTGAAAGGCTGTTCCCGCCTCCGCAAACTGATTCTGCTGTGCCAGGATCGTTCCCAAGTCATCGCGTAAGTCGGCGCGCTCCGGAGCCAGTTCCGCAGCACGTCGCATTTCCGACAACGCTGCAGCTTGGGAGTTCCCCTGACTAAGTATCCTCCCCAGAATGCGATGCGCTTCCGCGTGGTTAGGCGACGTTGCCACTGCCGATCGCGCCTCCCGTTCCGCCTCTGCCGCCTTTCCCTGCTGCATCAGCACGCTGGCGAGAGTCAAGCGGGCGTCAACAAATCCGGGCTTCGCCTTGATTGCTGCCCTGAGATGCGTCAGGGCCGCATCCAATTCTCCTTGTTGCGCTAATACCCAGCCCAGCGACGACTGCGCCTCCGCACTGTTCGGTGCTAACCGCACCGCCTTTTCGAACTCCTTAAGCGCGCGCGCCGCGTCCCCGCTTCTGAGCGCTTCCTGCCCGCGCTTGAGCGCGAGACGCTCCGACTCCCCAGAAGATGATGATTTTGCCCGCGGAGCGGTCTCCGGTGACGACTTCTCCTGCGCACCGGCGCCGATAGCGAGCGTCACCGCCGCAAGCAGGAAAACGACTCTTGAAATTTGCAGGAACACAATAAATTGGAGGATATCTGATTTTTCCTGCATTATATCTAACGCGAGTCCAACGCATCTTTGTGACATTACGATTTGCCGTGGTGCCTGCGCCGCGGAAAGGCCTCGACCAATGACAGTCTCCCGCCGATCGTTCCTGCGAATTTCAGGCGCCGCCGCCCTTGCCTCCCTGCGGACCCGCTTTGCATGGTCTCGAACTGACGCGGCCACTGCCGCACTCTGCCGCCAACTCTCGTCCGATCCTCTTCGCCCACAGTTTCACCTGCTTCCCGCTCACAACTGGATGAATGACCCCAATGGTCCCATCTTCTTTCATGGCCGCTATCACATGTTTCACCAATACAATCCGCAGGGCGCGGTCTGGGGGAACATGAACTGGGCCCACGCCACGAGTCCGGATCTGATCCACTGGCAGCACGAACCGATCGCGATCTCACCCACTCCCGGCGGCCCCGACCGCGACGGCGTCTTCAGCGGTAGTGCCATCCTCGACCACGGCAAACCCACGGTGATCTATACCGCGGTCGCCCCGCCCACCATCGACGTCGAAGCCACTCTCCGCGATGGGGTCCACACCTGGCGCGAGACGCAATGCCTCGCCGTCGCGCAGGATGACGACCTGCGCACTTGGAAGAAACTCCCCGAACCCGTCATCGCCGCGCCTCCCCCAGGTCTCGCTGTCACCGGCTTCCGCGATCCCTCCGTCTGGCGCGAAGGCGACAACTGGATGCTGACTATCGGCTCGGGCGTCCACGACAAGGGCGGCAGGGTCCTTCTTTATACCTCGCCCGACCTGCGCCACTGGACCTACCTGCACCCGCTCGTCGAAGGCACCGCGAGCAACGCGCAAACCGTCAACCCGGTCGACGCTGGAGACATGTGGGAATGTCCCGACTTCTTTCCGTTAGCAGACAAGCACGTCCTGCTGATCTCCACGATGGGAAAAGTTCACTGGAAGGTTGGCACCTATGCCAGTCAGCGTTTCACACTGGAAAAAGAAGGAGTTGTCGACTGGGGCTCGTACTACGCCGCAAAAACCATGCTCGACCGCGACGGCAACCGCATTCTTTGGGGATGGATCACCGAAACCCGCCCCGACGCCGAACTGATCGCCGCCGGATGGGCCGGAGTCATGTCCCTCCCGCGCACGCTCTCGCTGAATGCGCGAAACGAATTGCAGACGGAAGTCGCTCCCTTTATCCGCAAGCTGCGCACCGCACACACCGGCGTCAATCCTGATCACACTCCCGCTGCAGGCCAGAAGATTCTCGACACTCTGCTAATCCACGATCTGGCCGCCGAACTCGAACTGCGCGTCCAACCCAAAGGCAACGATTTCACCCTTCGCCTGCAATCCGAAAATGCCGCCGACTTCGCCACGATCGCCTGCGTCAACCAGTCCCCCAGTCGGCAGCTCCGCGTGAACACCGTGACCGCCCCGCTCACCGGCGAAGCCGGATCACCCGTGCACGTTCACCTGTTCCTCGACGGATCAGTGCTCGAAATCTTTGCCAACGGCACCACCGCCCTCACCGCCCGCATCTACCAAATTCCCTCTGGCCCCCTCAGGGTAAGACTCGAAGGCAACGCCGAACTAACCAACTTTGACGCCTGGCAAATGACGCCAATCTCCAAAGACCGCCTCACTGGTTCACTGTGCTCTTGAGCACGACAATGTGGGGACAGCCGCCCCTGGCTGTCCGTCGAGCGAAGCTCGCCTGGCGCGTGCTATGCTGTTCTCCTCCACGCGAATGCTGCAGTTCCGGCGCATTACGACGCAGAAGCGGTTTATCCCCCAGATCGACGGATTGCGCTTCGTCGCCATCGCTTCGGTAGTCTTCTTCCATATTTATGCCGCGCTGGAGATCGGCGCCATTGCGCCCCCCATCCCCTTCAACACCGATCTCGCCAAACGTGGCGTCGAACTCTTTTACGGAATCAGCGGCTTCATCCTCGGAGTCCCCTTCGCCTCCCATTACCTGCTGAACTCATCGAAGGTAAGCTTGAAGCAATACTTCCTGCGGCGGCTCACCCGGCTCGAACCGCCTTATTTCCTGAGCCTGATCGCGTGGGCGGCCATGCAGTTCGTGGTCGCCCATCGCTCCCTCAGCAACATGGCGCCGCACCTGGCCGCCAGTTCCTTGTACCTGCACAACCTGATTTTTGGGGGTTTTCCCGGCGCTGTGAATACCGTCGCCTGGTCGCTCGAGGTTGAAGTCCAGTTCTACGTACTCGTCCCGCTCTTGTCGATGATATTTGCCATCGCTGACGGGCGGATGCGACGCGGTGTGATTCTAGCCGTCATGCTGGTTGCTGGCTTTCTCAGCAACCCACTTTATCGCAGCACACACCTGCATTACTCCATCCTTTATTACGTTGCATTTTTCATGGCCGGCTTTCTGGTTGTTGACTTACACCTGACGCGCTCAGAATCGAAGCCGTCGTTACTCTGGGACGCTCTCGCCTTTTGTCTCTGGCCGCTCGTGTGGCTCATGGGTCGAGACAGCGGTCACATCGTCCTTCCCTTTGTGATCGTACTTCTGTATCTCGCCGCGTTTCGCGGACGAATCTGCTCCGCGATTTTCAGCAATCCGATGATCACCGACATTGGCGGGATGTGCTACAGCATCTACCTCTTCCACTTCCTCGTGATCTACGGAGTAAAACACCTCACCGCAAGCCTGCACTTTGGGCAAAGCTTCTGGCTATACTTCGCCCTGCAATGTTGCCTGATCATTCCATTCGTATTGCTGTTCTGCGGGACCTTTTTCCTCCTAATCGAGCGCCCCTGCATGGACCGGGATTGGCCCCGCAAGCTCTGGCGGCAAGGCCAGGCGTTGATGCTGTCCGCGGCACGGCAGCCACAGTCATGAAGCGGTTGCGTGCGCCGCGAATGCACCGCGAGCTTTGAGAAGTCCACGAAAAACGGAGCACGTAGCAGACATCCGCACGGCTGTGGTCAAAACCGACGGTATCGTGCGATATCAATACGCATTCTTGCTGCTGAAGATGCGCAAGAAGGTCATGGTGATGATCTGCAGATCGAAGGTGAGGCTCCAGTTGCGAAGATAATACAGGTCGTACTCCACCCGCTTGGCGATTGAAGTGTCCCCGCGCCAGCCGTTCACCTGGGCCCAGCCGGTAATCCCGACCTTGAACGTGTGGCGAAAATTGTACCGGTCAAATTCCTCCAGGAACCGATCCACGAAATGTGGCCGCTCCGGCCGCGGCCCGACGATGCTCATGTCCCCCTTCAACACGTTAACAAACTGGGGCAATTCGTCGAGATTCGTCTTCCGTAAGAAAGTACCCACGAATGTCCGCCGCGGATCGTTGGCTGAAGTCCAGCGAGTGTCCCCTTCCTCCCGGCTTCCCACGCGCATCGTGCGAAACTTCAACATGCGGAAGATCCGACCGTTGAGCCCCACCCGCTCCTGGATGAAGAACACAGGACCACGACTGGTGGCTTTGACGGCGAGTGCGATGAATAAGCTGATGGGTAAGGTAAGCAATAGAACAACAGCCGAGAAAGCCACATCAAAAATGCGTTTCTGGAACAGATAGGGCCCGGTCTCCGCCAACGTCGGCCGGAGATCCAGCATGTGAATACCGCCTAGGTCGATCAGGCGATCACGGAGGCCCACGCCTTCTCCAAGATCGATCACAACCCGTGTTGGCACACACAGCTTTTCGAGCGCCGGCGCGATTCTCTGCACGTCGCCAAGGCGGGCAGCAGGCAGCGCAATGATGACGTCGTTGATCGAATGCCCGTTGGAAAAGGTGGGAATCTGATTGGCTTCGTACACGGGCCCTTCTACCGCAATTTCCTGGTCGGGCAGTCGCACAAAGCCGACCACCTTGCAAGGAAGGACCTCACCGTGCAACAGCGACGTTGCCACCCGGCGTGCAAACCGATCCGTTCCTACCATCAGAATTTTGACTTCGTTTCTTCCACTCTTCCGCAGGACTTCCAGGAATACCCGGAAAGCGATCCGAGCAATCGTTGCGAGGACAAACAGGGTAATGGCACTGAGTCCTATCACAAGCCGCGAGTAGCTGGCCTGGCGGTACATAAAGCCCAGCGCCATCACGATCGCATAGGTGAATGCGAGCGCCTCGAGCAGTCGCCGACTCTTCCTGCCCGGTGCATACAATTGCTCAACACTCCAGAGCCCCGACTCTTCAGCAGCGAGCGCCCATACGATCGTGGTCAGCAATGTAATGCCCCAGTATGAAGGCAATCCTGCCGGCGCATTCCGGGAGAAGAAGAGATTGAACCCGAAACGCACCTTGATCGCAATGAAGTAAGCACACGCGGGCAGCAACAACGTCAAACTTTTCAGGTAGAATCGAACGTAACTGAGGCGGCTACGAATCATACGAGTCGGCTTCTTCTAAACTTGGAACCACTCTCTTAGGAATCCACTATTAATTCACTATCTGCTTGAGATTGCAACCGCGAGATTGACGCCTCCGGTTTTTCGTGGAAAACAAGTCCGCGAACTGACTGCCGAGTGACTGGGCTAGCCAGCGCAAACAAGTCAAAGGGAAGCAGCAACTGTGGCCCTGGCGGAAACCGAGAAGTCCATCACCACTCTTAAGAGGCCTGTCGCTGATTGAGCGGAAATCTACACGGCACCGCCTTCCTATGTCAATGAAAAATCCGCCTAGTGTGTCGCTCATCATACCTCTCCGTGACTTCGATCACTAGCTATCCCTGCCAGTCAAAGGGCCTCTTGGCGGGTACCTAATTGGTGCGGTGTCAGCAGAAGCCGCATTTTGGTCTCACTTTTCTGATTCGAATTCCTCGCCCCTTCCCATTCGGTAAAGCAAAAAGGCGTCACTGCATCGACCTTTCCCCTTGGAACGACTCAGTTCCGACCCCATGCGTTCAAAAAAACATATGGCCGCTTTGATTTCGCAGAGTAACCGCCTCCAGAGAGTCAAGGATTAGACCCAGGCATGTTCTTCAAGAACACAAAATCGATATTGCTCTCGGGTACAAAGCCTCAGGGTGTGGCATTCCCGAGGCCCGATATCAGGAAGGCGCCAAAACGTTAGTCGACAACACACGCCTGAGACCCTAAACACACTCGCAGCCCAAAAGTTTCGCACAGGAACTTCAGTTCCCGATTTTCTGTCCTTCCATGAAAAACTCAGGGGGGTAGGAAAACCGATGCTCCTGTAGGCCCGTTGCCGTTCGTGGGCTGCTGCAATCCCCTAGCAGCTTACCCACTGGGCCCAGACAGCCCCTCAACGTCGGTCTCTACCCAAATCTGTCTTGCCCCACGAACTCCCGGTGGAAGGGCAATTCCCGGGCCGACTCGCTTTGTTCGTCCAAATAGAGCATTTTGCCAGGGTCCGACTACGACACTAGGCCCGACTGGCCTTTATCCTCTCCAACAAAGCCGCACGCACGGTCGCTTAGTTGTTCAACCGAATAGTGAGGTTGCCGTGAAGCTCTCGCGCTGCCCGAACTTCGAGAGTCTGGACATCGAAGGCTTCAGCGTTAGCGATTCCGCAGATCACCAACGTGGAAGATCACCTTGACGGCAGCCCACTTGTGTCTTGTATCCTAAGGAATTTCTGGCGGTCCGCGATCCGAGTACTTGACGTCGATTGGCAAGGGTTTACTCGTAGAATTGACGGAATAGCGTTCAGGTGTTGGATCCGGAAGGTGCCGCTGGCGTAATGCCTGGCAGGAGGTCAAGCTGAAGCCTCGGAGTGGATCGTGGGGTCACGCAGTGCATGCGTTCTTTTACCTGGTTCCTCTGTTGCTAGCCACAGACTTTGTGGCCAGCACGGCAGCGCAGTCGACTGGATCCCAACCGAGCCACGAGCAAACCCAGCTTCGGCAGGAGTTCATGCCCTCCGATCGCTGGCTAGGAACCTCTACACCGCAAAGCCTACTTTCGAACAGAGTTCAAGTTTCGTCGCCTGAACCCGCGACGCAGCCTCAGGCATCCCAGATCAGTCAGACATGGGCCGATTGGAGTCTGGGACCAACGACGCAGGTGCCTTCGATTAAAGACCTCGCGACATCGACACCGGTGCCGAGCAAAACCGAACCCGCAGACAGTGTTCCCACTGAGCTTTTGCCCTCAGAGCCCTCCGCCGTACTGGCGGGATTGTGTGCGACGACGACTCGCTGTGCCGCCTGGTTCTCCACTTCGCCACGATTGCCCCAGTCGAAGGCGTCTCGAGCAGAACGACCAATTGAAAGCGACGACAGCAAGGTGAGCGACGCTTCACGGCCACCGGTTAAGATCGAACAGCCTTCCAAACCGATCGAATTCGATCAAACCGTCTATTACAAGAACAAAACTGAATTCGGACTGGACATCGGATGGCTTCCTGTTAACATTCCTTTTGTCTTCGACATTTTCCTGGGCGACGGTTATAACAATCCCCCACTCTATTACACGTTGGTACCCATTATCGCTTCGATTCGCTGGCAGACGGGCGACGTGCGAGGCGGCCATTGGATCTTTCGCGGCAATTGGGATCTGCAAACCAGCTTCGGCATCGTTCCCATTCCCAGCGGACCCGAAACTCATTATTTCGCATGGATTGTAGGCTTTCGCCGAAATTTCGTCCCCCACCGCGGGAAGATCGCCCCTTACTTTGATTACCGCGTGGGCATGGGCCGCATTGACGCAAAGGAGCCCCTTGGGGTTATGTTCGCGCAGGGGCAGGACTTCACTTTCACCATGAACATGGGCAGTGGAGTGCGTTACAATTTCAATCAAAAGTACTCCATTTCGGCGGGCATGAATTGGATGCACATCTCGAATGCGTATTTGTCGGAGCCAAAATATCCGGATTACGGCATCAATGTTTACGGACCAATGTTCGGACTCGATGTCCGATTGGGCAAGCCTCACCGAGGTGGATCGGAATAGCGTATTCTGACACTGGCCCGCAAACGTCATTCGCACAAGTCTTGGAGGCCGGCATTTTGGATGCCGTGCGGCGGACGTCTTCTGACACTTTGGCAGGTATTGCATTTCGCTTCTTGGGGATTAGAATAGGACGGCCTAGTGCATAGCGCCCCTGCAAGGAAATCGCAAAAGCTATAGCTGGCGCTACGAAGACTTACTGATGTGGCAAGCAACCACGGTATCGGCCGTTCTCCGGTATCACCCCTTCCCGTTCGTTATCCCCAAGAATAGGAATCGACAGTTTACTGAGCAGAGTCGTCACGCCGACTGCTATCCTTGCGGACAGTCTCGGGCGGTCGTAACATCCGCTCCAGCAGTCGGGCTCAATTCATGCCATGATTCGTCGAATCTGCACGATTGGAATTCGTGAGGGATCAAGAAGATGATGTCGCGAATCTATCTCTCTAATCTCTTGCTGCGCATTCTTGTCTACTGTCTTCCGTTTTTTGCTTTTGGAATGTCGGCATACCTCCGATTTGGCGACGCATATATCAGCACGGTGACTCAACAGAATTACGTGATTCTGCTTTTATTTACCGAACTTGCGTGGATTCTCGCGGCTGACTTCTACAAAGTTTCATCGATTGCTGACTTGTTCTGGGAGTACACCGGAATTCGAGCTGCCTTTCTTGCGTGCTTTGTTACATTTCTCCTGCAGACTGCGCTGCTCGTTTTTGTGCGCCAGTTGATCATTTCCCGTGTGTTTATCGTTTACACCAATGCCATTCTGTTTCTGCTAGTGGTGGCAGCCAGGAACTTTTTCCGGCTGAGTTCAGCTTCCTCAAACTGGCCCCGCAAGTGCGAACGGATATTGATTGTAGGAACGGATCAGCATGCGCGACGATACGTCAAGCTTCTCCGCCGTATTCCGTTTTTCCATTGTGAGATTCAAGCGTATGTGCAGCTTCCGGGCCAGCCCGTGATGGTACAGGATGCGCCTGTAATCACTGCCGCGGAACCCGGGCGTCTTGCAGACCTGAATTTTGATGAAGTGGTCGTGGCACTGCCGGCGTCCCGTTATCTCCATCTCCCCCCGGTCGTCGACCGTCTACAGAGTTTCGGTAAGCCCATCCGCGCCATCCTTGATCTCGGCCCGCGTCTATCATTCCGAAACAAGCTGTTCCAGGCGGGCCGATTGCAGATGATGAATCTTGAACTTTCACCGACTGAAAGTTTTGCTTATAGCGTGGTCAAGAGGACTTTCGATCTGGTTGCCGCGATTCTCGGCGTGGTGATTCTGAGCCCGATCCTTCTTGTGATTGCGGTCCTCGTCAAGCTGAGTTCTCCGGGCCCGATCTTGTTTCGCCAAGAACGAATCGGCCGGCACGGAGAACGGTTCATGCTGGTGAAGTTCCGCACCATGCATTGTGGCAGTAAGGACGAAAGCGATACAGTTTGGACAATCAGGAACGATCCTCGCTGTACTGCGATCGGGAGCGTGTTGCGGCGCTTCAGTCTTGATGAGCTACCCCAGTTCTTTAACGTGATTCGCGGACAGATGAGTCTAGTGGGCCCCCGTCCGGAACGGCCGTATTTCGTTGCGAAGTTCGGGGAAGACATCGAAAGGTACAATATGAGACATTGCTGCCAGGTCGGAATCACAGGATGGGCCCAAGTCAATGGCCTGCGCGGCGATACGTCCATTTCTGACCGGCTTCAATATGATCTGTACTACATCCACAACTGGAGCTTCGGGCTGGATTTACAGATCATTGCTCGCACCGCGTTCATCGCCGTGACGGATGCCAACGGATATTAGATGTTCGAAAACAAAAGGAATATCGTCCAGTTGATTTGACGACGACTGTGGGGCCAATTCCGCACTAGCCTGTCGCCATTGGTCTCCAACACCGAGATGCCATGATTCCCAACATCAGCCGGAAAGGTCTGTTCTGATCGCCGATGCGGGGCGCGCGAATATTCTGCGCCTGTACTCGCTGAAAGCAAAGCCCCTTCTCTCACAATCAGAACCCAGCTGGTTGTTGTTTCCGGCAACGCTTTAGTCAATAATACCTATCAGTTCTATTAATCGCGGTCGATCTCGATAATCGTATTCCTCAAATCCGTGTCAGTATCAATCATCATTCCCACATTTAATGGCGCGTCTCGCATCGGGAACTGCTTGGACGCGCTTTTGAAACAGACTGTGGGACGCGATGCGGAAATTATCGTGGTCAACGACGGATCAACCGACAATACGGCAGATGTGGTTTCCCGTTACTCGGGCGTGCGTCTAATCAATCAGGCGAATGGTGGACCTGCGGCCGCCCGCAATCGCGGTGCGGAGCAGGCTAAGGGATCGATCATCCTATTTACTGATGATGATTGCGTGCCAGTATCTGATTGGCTGTCCGCCATGGTCGAACCCTTCAACGATCGGGAAGTCATTGGAGTGAAGGGCGTTTATCGCACTCGGCAAAGGAGCCTGGTTGCGCGCTTTGTCCAAGTCGAATACGAGGATCGATACCGCCTGATGGCAGATCTGCCCTGCATAGATTTCATCGACACCTACTCAGCAGGATTTCGGCGCGATCGCTTTCTAGAGATGAACGGTTACGATACAAATTTCCCGACAGCCTGCGCTGAGGACGCGGAACTCTCGTACCGTATGTCCGCCCGCGGCTGGATTATGAAGTTCGTTCCTACGGCGATCGTCTATCATACGCATCCCGATACGCTCTGGCGATATCTCAAAAAAAAGTACAAATTTGCTTTCTGGCGTGTACTGGCTCTTTCCAAGAACCCATCCAAGACACTCAAGGATAGTCACACGCCACAGACGATGAAGCTGCAACTCTTGCTTGCACCAGCGCTCTTGCTCGCCCTCTCTCGCGATTTGCTGATGCACACGACGATACTTGCGTGGCCACTAGTGCTTGCCTCTTTTCTCGTGAGCACTGTTCCCTTCACGCTGCGCGCCGCCAGAAAAGATCCGCTTGTGGGGCTGATTTCTCCCATTCTCTTGGCCGCGCGGTCCTGCAGCCAAGCGCTGGGCCTAATGGCCGGCTTCATTTATACGAACCGCAGACCCAATGGGGCGCCTGCAGGCTCCGTTCCATGAAACCGCGGCGCAATCTCAATATTGCTCCCGATTCCTATGCGCGATTCCCACAATCCCAGAAGCTTGTGAAAGAGTGAACGTTGCGAGAGAGCCCACTCGGTCTTAAGACTTCAGGTCGTCTTGCGGAAAGCAACCGACACCACCAGTGGCGAAGGCGTGTTCCCATTTCCGCGCACCTCTACAGTCGGGTCCGGATGGGCCGACTGCAAGTGAGCCGGTGACTCTCATTGGCCTTTCAGGAGGAGCAGACTAAATGACAACACAATCTGTCTGCGCCGTGATGGTCACCTATCACCCTGACGCGGCAATGCTGGAAAACATGAGCAATATTCGCGCTCAGGTGCAGGAGTTAGTTGTGGTGGACAATGGGTCAAACGCAGACGAGGTTCACGCGCTCCGAATGACAAGCCAAAGCCTGAGCTTCCACCTGATTGAGAATGGAGAGAACCTTGGAATCGCAGAGGCCCTTAATCAGGGCGTACGGTGGGCCAAGAGCCAAAGTTATCCCTGGGTGATTCTGTTCGATCAGGATAGCAAAATAACAGAGGGTTTTATTCACCAGATGTTCGCCCCATGGGAGTCTCATCCTGAGCGGGAACGCGTTGGTTCGATACACCCTCGGTATGCGGATCCGGACACGGGTATGGAAGTACCGGTACCGCGCGCCATCGACGGCAGCCCGGTCTTGCCGATGACATCGGGCGCACTGATGCCGCTGTGGATTTTCGACCGGATCGGCTGGTTTGCATCCGAATACTTTATAGACCTCGTGGACTGGGAGTATTGTTTCCGCATCCGAGCTGCGGGCTATCTTGTCGCGGACTCAAGGGACGCCAGACTGCTGCACGCTGCCGGCTGCCCGGCAAAGGCCACCGTCCTGGGCCAAACTTTTTACCCTAGTCACCACAGCGCTACTAGACGTTACTACATTTCGCGTAATTGCATTGCGTTTTATCGGAAATATTTTTTCATTTTTCCCGGATGGATTCTTAATTGCATCCACCGGCAATTTCGCGACATGGTAGTGTGCTTGATCGCGGAAGAGGACCGCGCGCGCAAGTTTCGCAACTTCCTCCTCGGAACATGGGATGGCCTAACCCGAAAAATGGGAAAACGAGACGGACTATGACGCCGAAACATTCTTTGTGCCTCCGGCAGCAGCCTGGCTTGTATTATCGAATCGCCAGGTCCTTTGCGATGCTGTTCCACCCCGCAGAGTACCGCCAGTAACCGAGGTTGAGAGATTCCCGGAGGACTAACGGGATCCGCGCAACCCTTGTCCGCGGCAACTGCGCTCGATGCGCAAGATGAGAAACTTTCCGCTCGATCTCATTTAGCGCGCGTTGAGCATACGGAAAATCCGTCTGGCGCCTTTTAAGCTGGTCGGAGAGCTGATGAAACCTTTCTATCTCCTCAAGGTGAAACCGTGCCCCCCTGATCTTGGCTTGTGTTATCAATTCTGCCCGGATCTGAGGTGGTAAACCCTCTTGTTGGCCCTTGTGCCGGCGATACTGCATGAGGGGATCGCGAATCGCCTCGAATTCTCCGCGTGCTGCCAGCAGGAAGGATATCCACCTGTCATGAATATGGTTCGAGGGAATTGGGGCCACAATATCGAAGAGTTCTCTCCGGAATGCCATGGTCGCGCCGGTGACGACCGGATGTTTCACCAGAATTTCCAAAGCACGATGGTTCGCAAATCGCTCTTGCTCCCCAGCATCAAACGAGAACGCGTTCCAAAGGCGCAGCCCAAGCAGGCGTGAATCGTCATCGATGAGGTCGGCATCGCTGAAAGCTGCAACGATCGCGTTTGACTTCAGGAATGTCTTCTCGATCCGCTCGAGTTTGTTTTGATACCAGACATCGTCTTGATCTGCCAGCAAGACAATTGTGCCCTGACATAAAGAGATTGTTTTCTCAAAGTTCTTCGTGGATCCGAGTTTCTTGGCATTAACCAAAAACTGAGTGGGGAACGCAGAGCGTCGAGCAAACTCCTTCACGATTTCGCCACTGCCATCCGACGAACCATCATCACAGATCACGAGCTCGTCGGGAGGCCTACGTTGGTCGGCGATACTCGCGAGCTGCGCACTGAGAAACCGCCCGCCGTTATATGTGCACATCGCTACCGAAATGCTAAGACTCATGTCTCTCCCCACGCCGAAACCCATGGATATGCGCTTGCAATCTCGAATTTGGAGCCAGCGGTGTGCAGAACGATTCGGTCCAGACAGCCTGATCCCATTCGTCTTTTGCCCTGATTTCTTGTATCGGCAACAGCCAGCCAATACAATCAATGTGACCCCAAAAGAGGGAGGCAATGTGACAGCGCAAACCGTTTGCGCGGTGATCGTTACGTATAACCCTCGGCCAGGGTTTATCGAGAATATTGTAAGCGTCGCCGCCCAGGTCGGCCACGTTGTCGTGGTTGACAATGGTTCCTCTACTGAAGCCGCCCAACACCTCCACGACCTGGAAACGAGTCTAGGGTGCAAAGTAATTCGCAATTATCAGAATCTGGGGATCGCAGTCGCGCTCAACCTGGGTGTGAAGTATGCCTTAGAAACCGGTTCCGATTGGGCGTGTACGTTTGACCAGGATAGTCGCGTATGCGATGGATTTATCTCAACCATGCTCGAGGCCTACAAACTGGCCCCTTGTCCAAAACGGGTTGCGCTCCTTGCTCCGACGTACGTGGATCGCGAATCAGGAGTTAAAATGCGGTTGAAGCGCGCGCGCAATGGCCAGATCCTAACGACCATGACGTCGGGCAGCATGGTGTCGATGGCGGCCATTCGCAAGCTCGGTTTTTTTGATGAAAGCTTATACATGGACGCTGTGGATATCGAGTTCTGTCTCCGCGCCCGGCGGGAAGGGATGCTGATTCTTCAATCGCCAGCTGTGCTCTTGCACTCTCTAGGACAAACTTCATATTATCGTTTGTTTGGCTTGCGCTTCGGAGTGACAAACCATGCTGCTAACCGGCGCTATTACATGACCCGCAACCGACTGCGGCTATTGATGCGTTATGCGGCAGACTGGTCTTGGACCTGGCGGGAGAGCAGGACAATGCTGTTGGATGTCGCCAAAATCGTATTAGCGGAAGACAACAAGTGGAGAAAATTTCGCGCCATAGCAGCGGGCATCGCGGACGCCTGCAGGGGAAAAGTGGGTAAGCAGGTTGAACTCTAGGCCAAAGATCTCGGTGTGCATCGCGGCTTATCAGGGCCAACGCTATATCGGATTGCAACTACGTTCGATTTTAGAGCAGTTGTCAACCGAAGACGAGGTTATTGTCGTTGATGACAGTTCCACGGACCGCACATTTGATGAAGTGTGCGCGATGCAGGATCCTCGGTTGGCCCTACTACGCAATACTGAAAACCAAGGCGTCCTCCGCGCTTTCGAGAAGGCCCTTTCGCACTGCTCAGGTGAGATCGTCTTTCTCAGCGATCAGGATGATCTTTGGCTGCCCAACAAGGTCGACACGGTTTTGCAGGCATTCGCACTTGACCCTGAGGTGCTGCTGGTCGCTAGCGACGCCATAGTCGTCGACGAAAATGGCACAAAGATAGCCGACTCATTTTATGCTAAGCGAGGGCAATTTAGGGCTGGACTTTGGTCGAACCTGCTGATTGGGAAATTTCACGGATGTACCATGGCATTTCGCTCTACCTTGCTGCGCAGAGCGCTGCCGTTCCCGCGTGACGCACGAGTGCATCACGACACTTGGATTGGCTGCATGAATGCTGCGGTTGGCGGTAAGACAAAGTATATTTCCGAACCTCTGGTCGCCTATAGACGACACTCGACAAACGTAACAGGGCGGATACAACTAAGTAATCACACGAGACTGATGATGAGACTAAAGCTTCTCCTGGGACTGGTACTATCTTTAGGGAGAAGTTGGCGACTCCGGTGGTCATGAGCAGGTCGAGGAAGCCTTGAACAACTTAATCGACATCTCATAAGGTGTACCGAACACGTTTCCTCTTGTCACACATTGCGAACACTACGCCATATCTTATTAGTTGGATGCATCGGGCTGATCGGCGCCGACCGCATCGACCTATTGGCCGGGCATGCTTCCTTCATACTGACTCCGTTCTTAGTTTTGGCGCCGCTGGTCCTTTTCATTGGTCTCTTGCGGGGTGGGCCTCGCGGATTGTTTCGTCTCACGATTCTGCCCCCGATGCGCCGACAGATCCCGTTCGTTGCCGCGGCCAGCCTGTTTCTGCTTTTCACTTTTGGCTCGATCCTTCTGAGTTTAGATCCGGAGCGGAGCATAGTTGCCTTTGCAGATCTGCTGATTGTGACTTTCCTCGGATATTGCATTTCAGTCCAAATATTGGCAGAACCCGCCCAGGAGACATTAATCGCACGCTCCGTCACATTTGCGCTGGTTATGTACGTAATCTTTTGTATTGCGGAGTGCATAGCCTGGACTCATGGGCTCTATATTAACGCCGAGAGAACTGGTTCGTGGCTGCAATCGACATTCGCGCCTAGTTCCTTGGGCCCTTGGCTTCCTATTTTGTCTGGCACAACGTTCGACGCCAATCGTTCAGGTTTTGTGTTGGTGATGTACTTGCTGCTCGTCGATAGGTTCGCACCAAGATGGCGCTACGCTCGCATCTGTCGTTTCGTGATCGCTGTTCTCATCTTTTTGACGTTCTCCAGGTCCGCTACGCTTTGTTGGTTGGCCTATTACTTATTCTCGAAATCTTTCTGGAGGCAGTTGCGGTCGCGGCGAGTGATAATACGAACGGCATTGATCGTCATTATTGGCGCTCTTCTCAGTGTTGCATACCAAAGACAAATCCTTGGCCTGGTGGAGGCGTGGGAAGTCTCCGACGCTGTTTCTGCCAAGCTTTCGATGGATCCGGGTAGTTCAGGAGAGAGTCACATTCTCCTGATACAACGGGGAGTAAAGACTTGGTTAACCTCAACCAAGACCATAGTTGCGGGCATTGGATTCGCAGCTGCTCCCAAGGTTCTGGAGGATTTTTTTGGAACTGATAAACACGGTAACTTTCACTGTTTGTATGTCACTGCTCTTGCTGAGATGGGAGTACCAGCGTTCTGTTTTCTAATGTTAGTTCTGGTTTATCCAATCATTGGAAGGACGGGGGCTCTTCCTGCAATCGCTGCCGTCATGGTTTTTAACATAAGTTACCAAACCCACATGGAACCAGCATTTTGGCTCATTCTTGCACTGTCGTGGTCATGTGGACGGAGAGCAGCGCCTTTAGGATTTGCTCTGGTTTCCCCACCGAGTGTCCGGCTAGGGCGCAACGCTGGGTCAGTCCACGATTCGATGTGAGCGTCTGGTTCTGTGGGTGAAATATATTCAAGGAGCAACGTAACCGAGAAGCGCGTCCGTCGTCGCCCCCTCGCATTTTGGATCCTGACTGACGAAATGATCTTGGCTGGTACTGCAACGGTACAACGCTAACAACTTAAGGCCCGACACAGGTTGCGAATAAGCATAGCCTTGTTTTCCGAGCACTCGCTGGCCTTCACAGCCCATATCCAGCGACACAAAATAGTCCGTCTGCGCTCGCTTGCACCCGTAGAAAGGAACTGTTGCCGCTTCGACCGGACTTGCATAAAGATGACCGAGCGTCTGCTGCAATTTAAAGCCTCCATCCGGATTGATCCAACCGGTGGTAACTTCGTGCACACTTCCATTGAAATACCGATTGAATGGGATCGCGGCCTCGGCGTTCGGTGCCCACGTCATTGGCATCAGTATCCATTGTTCGACCGCCGCTGAATCCCCGGCCTCGGCAGGTGTGGCATCCCAGGATGGCGGCGGGTAAGAGATGGTCGTATACATTTCGATTGTGCGGTAAGATGCGACATTGACATCGCCGTGAGAGTCGCGCACGAAACCCGCAAGAAAGTTGGATTCGAAGCCGGTCGAATTCGTGTCCATAATAGCAAGTTGCTGCCACGGTGAGGCTCCCGTCAAGAGCGCGTGCTGCTTGATCTTATAGAGTTCAACGCCGTATTGTCCTCGCTCAATTACACCTCCAGTCGTGATCGCCGGCCGAAGCGGGCGATTGAAGATAGCATACCATTCGCCCGCCTTAGAATCGTAGGCTACATCCCCCCAAGTCCCTTCAGGATCGTCGGAATCTAACCCATTGGCGGTTACGGTACCTTGCACTGTGAAGTGCACTCCGTCGGTTGAAGCCGCAGCTACGTGATGCATGGTCGGATTAGTATCCTCGTATAGCATATAGATCGCAGCTTTTTGATCGGTATTGTAGACACTGGGCTGGCCGACACCATAACTCGATGGGGTAGTTGCCGGAATGACTGGGAGAGGATATTTCTTCCAATTTATTCCGTCGTCGGAGAAGGCTACGCCAATGCTGTTGCCGTCGCCACTAAGCCATTGCGTTGCCACATAATACATCGCATACGTATAGGTATTTCCATCGCCGAGCGGGTTTTCGAAAACGCCGCCAATGACCTTAGGATTGCACGTAAAGGCAGAATCCCACGTACCGGGCGTCTCGGCCATCACCAACATTGGACCGTAGGATTTCTGGTTCGACGTGTTGACAGATTCGTAATAAATTGCATCCGTACTCTGAGAAGAGTCTGTCGGATTAACACCGGGACTGCACCACCAGAATTGGCGAGTGTTTCCGGTCTCAATCACCGAAGGTGAATAGTTATATTTCCCGAGGTTGCCAACCGCTCCCTTGGGAAGTGATCGTGACGAACATCCCGTCGTGCTAAACATCGCACTTAACACGACCAAGGTCATGATCGCGGTTTGGAACCTGTTCTCAGGACGATTCATGCTGGCGCTCTCTCCGACCTAACAGTTTTCAGGGATTCGCATGTTCCCGACCCGATAGGCCTCCCCTCGGGCACGCATTCCTATGGCCCACACCTCGGCGTTCCGATTCGTTCCGTAACGCGCCTTCTTGCCCGAGAGGCGGGTCAGCATCCAGCCCCTCCAAGTTTTTAACCCATTCTTGTACGTCGCTGATCCCCTCGGCGTCAAGGTTTTTCACGAGTCCGATTAGGGTCTATGTTGCAACTGCTCCGCCGTTCTGTGAGGATGCATCGGTGAGGCCTTCAATGGGATTGGGGCGTTTGGACTGGCCGGTCAAAAAAGCACTCTTTGCGATACTGCAGATGATACTCTCGGAACCAGGACACGAAGGTTTCTCGCCTCGGGGTGCGCAGCATATTGGCGGATCAGGGCTGACATTCCGATCCGGGGACGGATGGCTCGTTTCCGACAGAACGAATGAGTCTTTATGGTAGAGATTGGCATGGAAAACGATCGATTCGCGCGGTTGCCCGTGGAACTTGCCGAACGAATTCGGAAAGAAGCGGCGGAAAACGACGAAATTTATCGGCGGCGGAACCCTAACAACCTCGACCTATCTAAAATCCACTACTTTCACGCTGAAATGCTCAATTGGGCGATTCGGCAGTTCGGCGATTTGCAGGGTAAGCGAATCTTGGATATCGGCATTGGCGACGGTTTCTCTTCGGTGCTGATGGCCCTGGCGGGTGCGCAGGTGAGCGGAATCGATGTGTCTTCGGCCGCCTTAGCTCGTGCGAAGGATTTGGCACAACGTTACTCCATCCATCTGGACTTACAACAGATGCCAGGGGAGGACTTGCGTTTCGAGGATGAAGCGTTTGACGGAGTTCTGTGCATCTCCGCTTATCACCACATGGACCAGAAGCGGGCTGCGAGCGAGTTCGCCCGCGTTCTAAAACGAGGTGGCCGACTAGTAATGATCGACCCGCTCGCAACCAATCCGCCCGCATGGTTATATCGGCATACTGGCCGATTTTTCCATCGAGAGTCGACCTCCGACGAGACGCCGTTGCGAGTGAGCGATCTCCGGACCTTGCAGAAGCACTTCGAGAAGGTAGAGTGGCAGGGAAAATATTTCCTATGCGTGGGACTCATTGGCCTGGAACGCGTTTGGAAAAAACCGATTCCGTTGGTCTTCCGATTTACCGAGTCAGCCTTCAAGTGGGTCTCACCTTTGGATTCCGCACTGTTAAAGATTCCTGGACTTCAACGGATTGCATGGAAAATCGCGGTTGTCGCGCAATCTTAAGAATGGGCGCCCCCCGTTTGTCACGACCAAAAACAATAGAACCTCTACGGGGGAAAACCCACTTCGAGTCGCCTTGGTGGGTGCCCCCTCATCAAGACTCGCATCGGGCACCGAGCATCGGACGAATAATCAGTATTGCCAGGTAACGCCGTTATAGAGACTCGGGTACCGATAAGCTCGATACGCGTTTGAAGTGCTCGGACCAATTTCCATTTGCCATACCACCTGAGGAGTGACGGTCTGGGTTACTTCCTGGACTACCGATCCAACATTCGCGGCTGCGCCTACAGGGGCGTTTGCGTCGAACTCGATGTTGCCGTTGGGCAATTGGTTTATGCTTCCTCCCCAGAGCGAATAGAATCCCGGCGAGTCCGTCCACGCCAAGTCGGCAACCTTTGCATCTTCATCGATCCGGAAGATATTTGCCCGCGAGTAGCAGGGAATGTTGTACACAGGCGGGGGCCCACAGATCACACCCTCGATATTGAGGACGCGATTATCTCCGTTATCCCATACCCCAAACACGGTTTGCGGGCCAGTTTGGCTGATGACTACAGGAAAGTGCTGGAAAGAGAACCATTGGCTTGGATCGTCGGTCGGGACGCCGTTCACGGTCAAAGCAAGATCACCTTGGTAGCCGAGGCGCCAGAGCACATTCCCTGTGCCGGTTCCGTTGCTGTAATCGATCTTGAGAACCCAGGATTGGTGGCGCAACGACAAAAGCAAATTGCCATCGACGGGAGAATACGCCACGCCGTTGCCGTGGGTCCAGTCGGGCAAGCCATTCAGATGGCGATTTACATCTAGATGATCAAAGCTACTCCATGCCCATACCGGATTCCAGTTCTCGTCCAGATCAATCAGGCCATCTCCAGCCACCGCCAGAGAGCCGGGGTACCCGGGGAGATCGACGAAATTTCTTGAATAGTTGACAAGACAGATCACATGTCCATTGTCCAGCGGAAAGAAATCGTGGGTGAAGTTATCAGGAGCAAAATCGAACCCAGCGGCCTGCATCCTTTTGTCGAGAGTCGGAATATCCAATTCACGGATCAGATTTCCGGCCAAGTCGATTTCGCGTATCGATGTAATCGCCGTGAAAGCGACCGCCGAGTCCGTGACCATCACGATCATATTGCCATTGGGAAGCAGTTTGAACACATACGGGAAACTGGACGTCGATGACGAGGCATCGCTCCGGCGCAGCGACAAACTTGCAGCAGAGGAATTCTGCTGGTTGACGTCGTAGTACCAGATGGGGTTGCCGTCACGGTCGGTGAAAAAAGCCGGGGTCAAGCCGCTGGGCACGGTGATCATCTCTATTCCGGCATTTTCAGGGGAACTCGCAGAAGGACTCGGACGCGTTACCGTAATCGTGGGAAAGGGAAGAGAAGGCAGAGGCCCCGTCGTGAAGGTGGCATCACCGGTGGAGTAGCTATTGGTCTGCAATGTGCATTGTGCCTGAGCCTGAGCACGCATGTGGTAGGTGGTTGACGCCTTCATGCCCGCAACAAGGATAGTCGTCGTCTGAGAAGAGGCTGGGACCGGATACCATGCCGTGCGTCTTCCGTAAGACGTATCCGGGCCAAATTCGACCATAACTTGTCCGGGACATCCCAACGCCGTCAACAGTGTGTACTGCCCTACCAGAGGATTATTTGTCGTCTTGATGGCCTTAAACTGAACGCCAGGAACATAATGAAGGTTGGCTCCGCAGCCAACCGTTACAGCGCAAAGAGCGATGGACGCGATGGCAAACAAAAACCACAGCCGGGAGTGATATCGCATTGTTGTGCTGATCTCCATGGGTCGAGGGGTGGCTGACCGAAACGCAACACACGCACGGAGGGAGCCGCCTGATTTTTCCCCCGCATAATACACGAAAACATGAAAAAGGTAGACGTTTTTTTGTCACACGGAAGTTCAGGAAACATCCTGGGGGATGGTAATGAGAGTCCCCCAAACGCTGCCCGCTGAAAATCAAGGAGGTACGTGAAATCTCCGTGATCGTCAGGCATGGACTGGTAATTCGGTTCAGAGTAAAGTGCTGTTCATGAACAGCGGTTTCATTATCATCACTTTCTTGTTTTCTGTGGTGGTTGCCATTTATGGGCAGGCCTATGGAGCACCGGGCGCAACAGCCCAACAAGCTACTGCACCTGGGAACCCGAAGCCTGGGAGGGGAACGGCAAGTTCTTTGAACGAAATACGTGTCATCAATGAGACTGGCACCGATATAGGCGCGCAACTCAACGCCTGCATCGCCCAGTTCTCGTCCCCAGCTAATCCTGGCATCTGCGAAATTGCACCCGGCACCTACTCACTCACCAGCACCGTGAAAAAGCCGCAGTGGGTAACGATCGAAGGCAATAACGCCGTAATTACAATTGGCTCCGCCAGCGCGCCCCGCCTCCACTCTCCGGCGATCGTCTGCGCGAATACAAGCACGCTTCTCTACCCAACTCAACCCGGAACCTATTCCCGCCGCGGCATTAGGAACCTAACGCTGATCGGCAACGGCCCTTCCAACACCCCCTACGGTATCTGGGTGGGCGGCGACCCATCAGGAGGAACTCTGTCGGGTGGAGCTGTGTCATCGAGTGCAACGGATTTTTTGGAAGAGTTTGACAACGTTCACGTGCAGAACTTCGGCACCCAATACGCGCTGGGCAATAATATCTACCAGCAATTCTGGGTGGGTGGCACGATCATGGGTGGGTACAAGACCACGGAGCATGGTGTCACCATAGTCCAGGGTGGAGGAGGAGCCGAAAATCTAACCTTCACGGGCACTCAGTTTGTGGGCGGCGGCGGCAATACCGGATATGCCATCAACGTTGCGGATGCGGTGGGGAGTACGATCAACCTTGACCACGTCAGCATTGATTTCTGGAACGCAAATAACGTCGGCGGTTGCCCCAACCGTGTCAGAGCCGGTCAAGCACAAATTCTGTTCAACAATGGGCACCTTACTCTAGATGGCGCCCACATGCAAAATTGCTCTGGGCCGCAAATTATCTCCAATTCACCTCAAGTTCAAATCACTGTTGGTGGCGGGACCGAATTTACGTTTGAAGACGCTGCTCACGCGTTGACCACACCGGAGATCATCGAGGTCGCTGGCGGCGCTCCTCAAGTCAATATCGAACCCGGCACCACCATCGGCATTGGAGCGAGACAAAATGTAACTACATACGTTGTCAATACGGGTAAGGGTGGCCAACTATCAATCGGTGCTTACTTCGCCGGCGGTCGGCATCAAATTCTTCCCTACTCTGGCTTGTGGGACTCTGCGATTTCGCCTACCTATAACGGCGGAGTTGTGACCGGATTAAGCCTAACCGGCATTGCATCCATCAGCGGAGGACTCGGCCAGCAAGTTGCGAATCAATGGGCGGGTAAATGCTCCATGGCCGCGTCGACTTCTTGTAGTTTTACGCTTGCCACCACGTTCACAAACTATCTCTGTTTCGCCGCGATTGACCACGCGTCTGCTCCGCCGAATACACCGATTTCTGCAACTTGCAGCTTGTCGGGAACAACCGCGACCATCAGCGCTGGGGCGAGTAACTCATTGACTTGGGACGCGTTGTTTATCGGTGACCCTCAGTAATCGGCATCGGCGGCGACATTGCGATCAGCTCACGATCACCTGCGACGCCACCTGCCGCTCACCGTACCCGATACCGCCGTGATTGTCGGCTTTCTCATCCCCGTTGAAATCTCGAGGGACAATCTGTCGCACCTGCTGAACTGCTCCCCAGGCTGGAAGAAGCTCCGCCCGCAACCCTGCCATCTCCTTCCTCTACTGAACTGCGACGGTCAAAGTCGTTTGGCTGGTCAAGCTGCCGGAGGTCGCAGTGATTGTCGCCTTATATGACCCTGCCGGCGTTCCTGGCATCGTATTGTGAGAAGGCGAACCGCCGCACCCGAATCCGGTAAAAAGCAGCAACACGACAGCTGCAGCCGCCCAGGCTCGCCGCCGTCTCTGACCGTGCAGCAGGCGGTAAGCGGCAACCAACAGGATGCCTGCGTAGATAAGAGGCAGGAAGCCCGGTGGAAAACCGCGATATGGCATCAACGTCGAGGTCGACGCGGCCGTTGTGCCTACCGTTATAGAGACGTTCTGAGTTGCGCCGTTCGTGATCTGCACGGAAGAACTCGACAAAGTACAGTTCGGTGCTGGAGAGACTACAGGTGTGACGCTGCAGCTCAGATTGATGGTTCCGCTAAAAGAGCCCGAGGGTGCGACGGTGAGCGTGAATTTTGCGCTCTCTCCTGCCGTGATGGTCTGCGACGTTGGTGACCCGCTGGCTGGACCGAGACTGAAGCTGGGCGCTGCGGTCGCGACCCCGGACAAGGACACGGTCTGGGGACCGCCCGGCGCATCATCGGAGACGGTAATTGTGCCTGCGAGAGTTCCAGTGGTGGATGGGCTGAAAATTACCGAGATTTGGCAACTGCTTCCAGCCGCGAGCGAAGCGTTGCAGGTGTTGGTCTCAACAAAACCTTGAGACGCTGCGATGCCAGTAATATTCAGCGCCGCATTGCCGATGTTGGTCAAGCTTACCACCTGCGCGCTACTGGTCGTACCTACCGCCTGCGAGGCAAACACAACTGAAGTCGGACTTACCCCGGCAGCCGGACCAAGGCCCGTTCCCGAGAGGCTCGCGGCTTGTGGGCTGCCGGATGCGCTGTCGGTGACCAGAAGTGCGGCGATACGTGAACCGGGCGCCAGCGGAGTGAATGTCACAATTGCAGTGCAAACACCGCCAGCCGTCACGGATGAGCCGCAGTTGTTGGTTTGTGCAAAGGCGGAGCTGTTGGTTCCCGTAATCCCAACGCTGGTGATAGTCAAGGATGCGTTCCCCGTGTTGACCAGTCGGATCGCCGCGGACGCGCTCTTGGTTCCAACCGCCTGGGGCGAGAAGTTCTGACGAGCTGGATAGGGTGTTAGGAACGCGCCAGCCACGCCATTGCCACTGAGAGGGGCCGATACTGGACTGATGCGGGTACTGTCAACGATGGTCAGCACGCCCGACTGCAGACCTGTTGCTGTAGGAGAAAACGTCACCGTGATCGTGCAATTTTCCCCGACCGTCAGGCTCGCACCGCAGTTGTTCGTTTGGGCAAAGCTGCCGCTGGCGGTGATGCTGGCGATGTTGAATTTCACGTTGCTGGGATTGCTGAGGGTGATGGTTTGGGACGAGCTTGTGGTGCCAACACCTTGGGAACCGAAGTTCAGAGAACCCGGTGAAATGGCTTTGAATGGCGTGCTGAGCATGATGCCGACAGTCCCGTTATTATCGATTGCTGCCCAGTCGGGTACACCATCTCCATTAAAATCGCCAACGTTAAGTGCCTGAACGAATAACGTTTCCACCCAGTAGGCTACTGGTGTTTGAAACGTACCGTCGCCATTGCCCAGCGCGAGGACCGCATTGGGCGACTCCACAGCAACCGCCGCCAGATCCAATTTGCCATCGCCGTTGAAATCGATGGCGGCAAGAGACTGCCCAAATATGGAAGTGGTTATCGGGGGCTGGAACGTGCCGTCACCGTTCCCAAGGAGAATTGTGACGTACCCACTGCTGCCTGCGCTGAGTGCCAGGTCAAGATTCCCGTCCCCGTTAAAATCGGCGGCTATGATGCCTAAAGCACCGTTCCCGTAACTGACCTGGCTCTTAAACGTGCCATCGCCGTTTCCGAGCAGCACCGAGGCCCCACTGTTCGTCGCAATGGCGAGGTCGAGGTTGCCATCTTTGTTGAAGTCTCCGATTGCAATTTGCTCGGGATACGCACCGGTTGCATAAACGACTTGCGATTGAAATGTGCCATCGCCCTTTCCCAGCAGAATCGACACGGTATTCGATTGATAATTGGCTACCGCAATGTCGAGCGTACCGTTGTTTCGAAACGATGCCAACGCTACACCAGATGGCTGAAGACCGGCGCCATAGTCTACGTTGGTTTGGAATGTATCATCACCATTGCCCAGGAGTACCGACACGGTGCCGGGCGGACAACTTGTGGGGGTACACGGGTTGTTGGCGCTAACCAGGTCCAGATTTCCATTATTTCTCAGGTCGCCCGCTGCAATCGTGGCGGTGCCTGGCCCAGTAGGAAAATTCGTTTTGGCGGGTTGAAAAGTACCGCTACCACTTCCCAAAAGCAGGCCGATCGCTGATTGAGAGCTTCCTGCCACGGCGATGTCCAGATTCCCGTTATTGGCGAAGTCGGCAGATAACATTGATCCATTCGACAGATTTGGCGAGGCAGGGAGACTATAGTCAGTGGCGCTCACAAACGTGCCATCCTCCAATCCAAGCAGAATGGAAACGGCCCCGGGGTTAGGAGGTCCGGGGGTGCAAATGGGTCCACAAACTGAGTCAGTCACCGCCACATCGAGTTTTCCATCGCCGTTAAAATCGGCTAAGACAGCAACCAATGGAACCACACCGGTTCCATAGAAAACCGGACTTTGAAATGTACCGTTGCCACTGCCTAACTGGACGGCAACGCTCCCACCAGCAGTAGTGAGGTACTCAGCACCCTGGGGCAGGACCAGATCGAGCTTGCCGTCTTCGTTCAAATCGGCGGCGGCAACTCCTATGCCAATGTCGCTGGGACCCGTATAGGTTGCGTTGAGATAGAACGTTCCATCGCCGAGGCCAAGAAGCACGGCTGTGCCTTCCGTGCCTCCTGTGACCGCAAGATCCAGTTTGCCGTCTCCGTTGAAGTCTCCTACTGCCATGCCGTAGCCACCGGCACCCGACTGCAGGGCAGATTGAAAGGTTCCGTTTCCGTTGCCCAGCAAAACGAAAACTGCGGTCGGTGAATCTACGGCCATATCAATCTTGCCGTCACCATTGAAATCGCCGAGAACCAGCGAGGGCAACTCGAAGTAACCGGAGCCCAAGGCAACCGGATAATTGACTGGGGACTGGAAAGTTCCGTCTCCATTGCCCAGCAAGATAGAGATGTTGTTGTCGAAGACGTTGACAACGGCAAGGTCCAGTTTCCCGTCACCGTTAAAGTCGGCGGTGACGATCGATGCAGGAAGTGTTCCTACCGAATAGGTGACCCGCGGCTGAAACGTTCCGTCACCGTTGCCCAGAAAGATGCTCACGGTAGAGGGACTGCATTGCGGGGGCTCGCTTTCGTGGGGCGGAGTGCAGTTTCCGTTGGTCACGGCCAGGTCAAGATTGCCGTCACCGTTAAAATCTCCCGCCACGATCGCGATCGGATCCGGGCCAGTCGGATACGTGACTTGGGGAGCAAACGTGGCGTTGGGTCGGCCCAGGAGAATTGAGATTGTGTTGTCATAGCTGTTGGTCACGGCTACATCGATCACACCGTCGCCATTGAAGTCGCCCGTAACGATTGCGTTGGGTGAGTTACCTACGGGAAAATCAGCTCTCCCAAAAATATAGGTCTGAGCACTCGAGGCGAGGCTAACGGCCAGGAGGAGGATTACGGCTGAGGCGAAACGACCAAGGATCACGGCAGCCCACTCCCTTCAAGCATCTCTCAGTCCATGGCCTGCGGAAGGCGGCGATCTCGAGTTAAGTCGGGTATTGTAGATTTGTCAATGATGGAAATCACGTCACCGTCCACTTGACCAGAAAGTTGGCGGGCGGCGGCGATTCGGGCTCCCGTCACTCTGGGCTTCGTTCTTTGTCTCGATTGTGTATATTCTAGTGATATCAGTTGTCGTGCTTTTCAATCATTCAGGGTGATTTCCACATGAGAACGTTAATCACAGGCATTACGGGACAAGACGGTTCCTATTTGGCCGAGCTGCTGCTGGCCAAGCGGTATGAGGTCTTTGGCTTGGTTCGACGCACTAGCGTCAAAAAATTTGAACGGATTGAGTCGCTGATGGATGACATCACCCTTGTGGAAGGCGACCTCACCGACCAATCGTCTCTGGATCGTGCCATTCACGAGGTACAGCCCGACGAAGTGTATAACATGGCCGCGCAGAGTTTCGTTCCCGCGTCTTGGAACCAGGGCGCTTTGACCGGTGATGTCAGCGGGCTCGGCGTCATGCGGGTGCTGGAAGCAATTCGCAAGCACCGGCCAGAAGCAAAATTCCTGCAGGCCTCTAGCTCAGAGATGTTCGGCAAAGTGCGAGAGACGCCGCAAACGGAAAAGACTCCCTTTTATCCACGTAGTCCTTACGGTGTCGCGAAGGTTTTTGGCCACTACATTACGGTCAACTACCGTGAAAGCTATGGCCTTTTTGCTTGCTCAGCCATGGCGTTTAACCACGAATCACCGCGCCGCGGAACGGAGTTTGTCACAAGGAAGGTCACTCATCAGGTCGCCCGAATCAAATGCGGATTGTCAAAAAAACTCCTCATGGGGAATCTCGACTCGAAACGCGATTGGGGATTCGCAGGGGATTATGTGCGCGGCATGTGGCTCATTATGCAGCACCCTGAGCCCGAGGACTTCGTCCTGGCAACAGGGGTTCAGCACAGCGTTCGTGACCTCCTGGAAATAGCGTTCGACGCCGCGGGAATGGATTGGCAGAAGTATGTCGAAATCGACCCCAAGTTAATTCGCCCCGCCGAGGTTGATTCTCTGTGCGGCAACGCAACAAAAGCCCGTGAAAAATTGGGATGGAAGCCTGAGGTTGCCTTTGCGGAACTCATCGGAGTAATGGTGGCGGCTGACCTGGAGGCCATTCGGAAAGCGAACTTAGCCTCCTTGACACCGTCATAGCCGGCTCCAGCCAATCCAGACGGTTCGCGAACGCGGGCTTTACTCTCCGAACACGTATCGACACTTGCCGAATCTCAGGATCAACACGCTCTTGCCCTCCACTGCAAAGTACATTCGGCTGGCTCTGGGTAAGAGCCAGGTCCTAGAAGACGGACAACGTCGTTATGTGGGCATTGTTCGAGGAGTGCTCACCGGACTGGCAGGACGTGGGGTTGCGGTTATCGTCAGCTTCTTCTCGGTCCCTCTGACGGTTAGCTATTTAGGTGCGGAACGCTATGGAACGTGGGTTACGATCAGCACAGCAATGGCTTGGATTGCGCTCGCTGATCTCGGCTTGAGCAGCAGCCTCACCAATGCTGTTTCCGAGGGATATGCAAAAGATAGCAACGATCTGGCGGGAGACTACGTCGCTGCCGCTTTTTGGTCGCTCGTTACCTTAGCTGCTTTTCTATCAACCTTGTTTTTTTCTTTGTGGCGAATTGTATCGTGGGACCGGGTGTTCAACGTACAGTCGCTGCAAGCGCGGGCCGAAGTTGGACCGGCAGTTGCCGTCGCCTTTGCGATATTCGTGCTGAATTTTCCGTTCTCAATCATCGGCAAAATCTACGGCGCTTACCAGGAGGTCGCCATTGCCAACGCATGGAGCGCCGCGGGGAATCTTCTCAGTCTCGCCTCCCTGATCGTGGTGACGCGCTTTAAAGGAGGGCTCGTATCCCTCGTTGTAGCCGTATCCGGCGCGGTATTGTTCGTCAATGTTATCAGTGCATTTTGGCTGTTTGGGCACTCCAAGCCCTGGCTTCTTCCACGAATAGGACGGGTGACGCTTTCCTCCGTTCGAAAACTGATGTCCCTGGGCGGAATGTTCTTTGTGATTCAGATCGCTGCCCTCGTTCTCTTCCAGACTGACAATCTGATTATTGCTCACTACTTGGGCGCCGCTGCCGTCACTCCTTACAGCGTAACTTGGAGACTATTCAACTACACAATGATCTTCCAGGCTCTGGCAAGCCCCTCCTACTGGCCGGCCTACGTAGAGGCGTTCGCTCGTGGCGATCGGACTTGGGTGCGCCGCAGCTTTCGGATGAACTTCCGGTTCACTCTGGCGTCAGCCTTCGCGCTTGCGCTCCCGCTGGTATTCTTCGGACGATGGATTATACGCCACTGGGCCGGCACCGTCGCCGTCCCGTCCTCGCACCTTCTTCTTTGGATGGGAATCTGGAGCATCATCAATGGTGCAATGATTTCGCAATCCTGTCTTCTGGCTAGCTCGGGCAGACTAAAAGGCCAGACGATCTATTCCGCGGCAGCTGCAGTTACAAATCTGGTCTTGTCGATCGTGTTGGTACAGAAGATAGGGCTTACGGGCGTAATCATCGGGACGGTAGGTGCATACGTAACGTGCGTAATCGTACCCCAGTCGCTTGAGGTAGAACGCGCCATTCGAGCCTAGCATCTCCTCAATGGGCAAACATCCGGCAGAGTGCGGAGGGTTAGATGAGAATTGCAGTTTGGCACAATTTGCCGAGTGGCGGTGGAAAGCGTGCTCTCTACGATCACGTCAGCGGCCTCGTTGCCCGGGGTCATGAAGTCGAAGCCTGGTGTCCGCCAACGGCTGATCGTTCGTATCTGCCGCTGGCTGCGATCGTGCCCGAACATGTAGTTCCGTTGCCAGGATTTGAAGCCAGCTCACAGCATCGAGCGCGACGGCTCCTCTATCGGGTGCGTTGGAACACATGGTCCAAATTCGGTTCAATGGAGCGTCACTGTCGTGAGTGTGCGCGGCATATGCTCAGTAGTAAATTTGACGTTCTTTTTGCCGCTAGTTGCATTTTGTATCATACTCCGCCTATCGGAAGGTTCGTTGATCTCCCAAGCGTTCTTTACTTGCAGGAACCTAATCGTCCTTTTTATGAAGCCCAGCCGGAACTGCTCTGGCCGGCAATGAACTGGACGGCCGAGGAACTGTTTTCCTTTCGCTTCTGGCGGAGGTCCTTACTGCGGCGACTCCAACTGCCAGGGATCAGAGTTCTGGCGCGCGAAGAGCGTAAAAGTGCGCTGGCTTTTGACGAAATTCTGGTCAATTCATTCTTCTCTCGCGAGAGCGTTTTGCGCGCTTTCGGAATTGACTCGAAAGTCTGCTACCTGGGCGTGGATACAAATCACTTTGTAAATCAAAGCAAACCGCGTGAGCCCTTCGTCGTCTCACTCGGAGCCATCATACCTTCAAAAAATGTCGAGTTTTTGGTGGATTCCGTGGGTAAGGTTTCGGCTTCGCTGCGTCCCAGGTTAGTCCTCGTCGCAAACACCATCGATGCTGCCTACCTCGATTCCGTCAAAAAGCGAGCCGAACGATCCCAAGTACCGATTGAAGTGCACCTCAGGATAAGAGACGCGGAAATCGTAGACATTCTGAATCGGGCAACACTCATGCTTTATGCTCCTCGCCTCGAACCGTTCGGGTATGCACCCCTAGAAGCTAGTGCTTGCGGCACTCCGGTCATCGCCGTGGCTGAGGGTGGGGTTCGAGAGACGGTCCAAGACGGCATAAATGGCCTTCTCGTCGAGCATCAGCCGGACGATATGGCCGCTGCCATACAGCGTTTAATGGCCGATAACGAACTCCACCGCCAACTCAGCGAGCAAGCGCAAAAGCGGGTCAAAGAGTACTGGTCGCTTGGACCTTCTATTGACAGACTAGAGCGGAGACTAGAAGCACAGGTACGCGGACGCGCGCTAATTCCGTTGGATAACAAGGCCCAAGACTCCGCTTAGATTGGGGCAGTTGGCTGATCGAGCGGTTGTAAAACTGCATCCGGTCCACCGATCCGCGCTCGAAGCAAACCTCAGTGCGACAGCACAAAGATCGGTCAAGAAACGGGATCTCCCAGTTCCTTGTCCCTTCAAAGCTAAATCAGCGGACCAGTTCCAGATGAACACGTATACTGAAAATGTGGGAAACCGATACCGAGTCACAGCACTGCTGTCCTGCGCAGTGCTTCTCCCTGCAATTGTCGCCTACGCGGTCCTGTGCAGAGAGGCTATCTCTGTGCCGTATCAGGACGACTACGGCGTCATCTTATCTTTTGCAACGCGCTATGTCCAATTATCGAGCTTGAAGGCTAAAGTTCTCGAAGTAGCAACCAATCAAACCACCGACTACAAGCTCGCTTTTACACATTTCATCATTGCCTTGGAGATGGAGCTCACCGGTCATTTGAACTTTAGATTCCTGGTCACGCTTGGCAATCTATTTCTCATACCCATTGCTTATCTTCTTTGGCGAACTTATCTAACGGATGGAGGTGATTTGAATTGGCGGTTGATCGAATTTATACCAATTAGCTTCATTTTCTTCTCCCTCACTTATTGGGAGAGTCTCGACTGGGCAATGGCGGGACTGCAAAATATATCGGTGATTTGTTTTAGTCTTCTTGCCCTCGGTCTCTTGATTCCGAAGCCAACATCTTCGCGGCCCGATCTTCTCGTGTTCCTGGGCTGTGTTGCGGCGATGCTCGCAGCCTTCTCGTCTGCGAATGGCTTTTTATTGGCTCCCGTAGGTCTTCTTATCCTTCTTCGGCGGAGAGCCTTCGCTGCTTCTCTAGCCTGGTGCGCCAGTTTCGCGCTACCCCTCGCCGCCTACCTTTACCACTATGCTCCGTATCATATTTCGGTAAGCACGCTGCACCGAGCCTCCTACATTTCGAAGGTGTTTTACGTGTTTGCCTTCTTGGGTTGCGCGATTCCATTTCGTTGGCCAGCCGCCCTGCTGGGCATAATGATGTCGGCCGTCATTTTGTATGCCGTCTTCTCTCGCTACGAGCGTACCAATCCCGTTGCTCTGTACTTCACTGTCTGGATTTTGGCGACGGCATTTCCGGCAGCATGGCTGCGGGGAGCGATCGCACCACGGTACAGTATCTATTCTATTTTGTTATTGATCTTCTGCTACTCGTTTCTTGAGCGATGCTTACGTGACAGAGCCGGTGCATTAAATCAAAAACGCTTCTACGCTATTTCCGTCGCGCTGGCGGTCGTTCTTTGCGTCCTGAGTGACCTGGACGCGTACAAACATCTTTCGAGGCGGCGGGATATGGTTCTCTCAGGCATCGAGCATTATCGCGTGAATCCTGTAGTCAACTCGCCCAATATCGATCCCGAGATGGCGAGATATGACGCCGCCGAAGCGACGATCGAAAAGCTTACGCTGACCCAAGCTATCCAACAGCATGTGTACACTCTGCCGTCGACGCCCTGATTTGTGGTCATGCCGAGCCGGTCGCGGGGCCTTAAAATGCCCCCTTCTTGTAGTCTCCGTGACTCAAGTACTTCTCCAGCCATAAGTAGAGGCAGATGAACAAATAGCGGCTGCCCATCTCCTGGATTTTCAGCTTGGCCGCACCGGTTCGGCGATTTCGCCAGGTAATCGGTATTGCTGTCCAAGAATAGCCGCGAATAATTGTCTTCAACGGAATCTCGACCGTAATGTTGAAGTGTGCGGACAGCAAGGGTTGGCAACCTTCGATGACCTTGCGACGATAAGCCTTGAATGCATTGGTCGTGTCATTCAGCGAAATGCCGAACAACACACGAATGAACAGATTTGCCATGCGATTGATCCGCAGTTTGAGCCAGGGATAATCGATAACCCCGCCACCCTTCATAAACCGGGAGCCGAACACCGCGTCCCAACCTTGATTGAGAGTGTTCCAATAACGGACTACGTCGCGGCAATCATCCGACTCGTCTGCCATCATGATGGTTACGGCATCGCCACCCATCTTCTTTAGGCCGCTACTGATGGCGCGGCCAAACCCGTGGGGCGGACCATTTTTGACCAAATGAGCTTCCGCCATGCGCTCACCAAGCGCCGTCACAATCTCAGCTGTCCGATCCGAGCTCCCATCATCGACGACAATGATCTCGTGCGGGATGTTATGGAGTCGCAACTCCAGGTGCAGATGCTCCACCGTGGATTCGATGCAGCCCTCTTCATCTCGAGCTGGTATGACAATCGACAGAAGCTTAAGCTCCGGTTCTGGCTGGGGAGCACTGTTCATATTCCGCACCGACTGAGCCAATCGGGGTTGGCGAGGGCGTGGGTCGCGATCTCTTCGAGGATCTCTTCCAATCTTATGCGGGGCTCCCAAGCAGTAGCAGTCAGGGCTTTGCCAGAATCCAGAATTAGCCAGGGAATGTCATAGGGACGTTCGGACCAATCGGCAACTGGCTGATGTGGCCCAAAGCGCTGATCGCACCATCTGGTCAATTGGGCCAGAGACATCGAGTTCCGCGCGCCGCCAGACACGTTGAGGAGTTGGCCCGGACCGGTATTGTGCATCTGGAGATCAACCATCCGCGCCAAATCGCGTGGATGCAGGGCATCTCGGACCTGAAATCCCTGACCTCCGAACCCGAAATATTTTAGAGTGCGCCTGGTTGAGTGCGCGTGCAGCCAATAGGAAAAAATGCCCTGTTCAGCAGTACCGAATTGACCTCCTCCGGCCAGCACACCGCAGCGGTTAATCCACACGGGAACCTGAAACCCAGCGGCATACTCCTGTGCCAACTGCTCGGAAGCGAGTTTCGTGGCGCCATAGAGAGAAATCGGGGCCTGGATACTGAAAGTCTCGTCGACTCCCGCCACGCTAAGCCCGGCAGGTAATGGCTGTTCAGGGTCGAGCGTGAAGGCCGAGGATTCGATTCGTAACGTCAACTGTGTCAAGGCCGGGATTGAGTACACGCGACTGGTGCTCAAAAGTATGAAACCAGAACCTGCATTGCGGCAATATTCCAGGAGATTAATCGTGCCGAGCAGGTTATGTTCCAGCAACTGCCGCGTGCTTGTCTTTCCGTCACGACCGGCCAAAACACTAGGCTGCGCTGCCGCATCGATGACCCATTCGACGACGGGAAGGGCCTCCAAGTCACTCGCCATGCGGATGTCGCCATGATACAGCTGAACACCTTGGCGCTGCAGTAAAATCCGATTCGTCTCGCTTCCTGGGCGTGCCAGATTGTCAATTCCTACAATCGAGATGCTTTCAGAAGACTCCAGCAGATAACGTGCAATGCAACTACCGACGAAGCCGCAAACTCCTGAGATAAGCACCTTCATGCTATTACGCGTTCACCAGTCGCGACGACCATGAAGCAACAATCTCTGCGATGGTCTGCTTCAGACTCTTTGTAATGCCCCACTCCGGATAGTGCATTTTCATCTTGGTCAGATCACTGTAATAACAGATGTGATCGCCGGTGCGGTTGGTCTCAACGTAGGTCCACACTTGTTCCCGTCCGGAGAACTCCGCCGTCAGCGCGAAGGCTTCTCGGATCGAACAAGAATTCTCGAAGCCGCCGCCCAGGTTGTACACCTCGCCGCAACGGGGCTTCCGTGCAAAGGCAAGCATGAATCTCGCAACGTCTTCAGAATGAATGTTGTCGCGCACCTGTTTGCCCTTGTAGCCGAAAACTTTGTATTCCTTGCCGGCGAGATTGCAGCGGATAAGGTAACTCAGGAATCCATGCAACTCCACGCCCGAATGATTGGGCCCGGTAAGACAGCCGCCGCGCAAGACACACGTGGGCATGGCGAAATAGCGCCCGTATTCCTGCACCATCACATCGGCAGCTATCTTCGAAGCTCCAAAAACCGAGTGCAGCGACTGGTCGATGGAAAAACTCTCAGAGATGCCCCGGCGGTACTCTGGGCCGGCATAGTCCCAGCGGGTCTCCTCTTCCACCAAGGGCAGTTTGTTAGGCCCATCGCCGTAAACCTTATTTGTAGACATGTGAATGAACGGCGATTCCGGAGCCCAACGGCGAGCGGCTTCGAGAAGGTTCAGCGTGCCGACCGCGTTCGTATCGAAATCGTCAAAGGCGATCTGAGCGGCACGGTCGTGAGACGGTTGCGCTGCGGTGTGCACGATGACCGCCGGCCTTGTTTTTTCGACCAAGCGGAGAATTCTCTCGCGATCTCGAATGTCAATGTCGTGATGCTCATAACAAGGGACGTCTCGCCGTAATCGCTGCAGTGACCACGAAGTATCTCCATCTGGCCCGAAAAAAACAGCCCGCTGATTGTTGTCAACGCCAAGCACGGAGTACCCGGCTTGGTGAAAATGAACACAAACCTCAGAACCTATGAGGCCGCAAGAGCCTGTTACCAAAGCGCGACTTTTTCCCATTTCCACCTAGAGTGCCACATCCCCCTCAAATAGGTAAATAAGGAGGGACTAATCAGTTGCTTCCGGGAGAATCCGGATGAAAAACCCATTGAAGGGTACTCCGTGCCCGTTCTGTATCGCGGGAACTCATGAGGATGCAGTGATTGAGTGTCGCACCGGCAGGAGAACGCTTCACTGGACCCAAAAGAAGAAGCAAGCGGCTGAAAAATCTCTCCAGGCCAAGAAATTCCTTCCCTACGGGGCCACTACGGCCAGGGCGGCAGCGGTCAGGGCCAGTGCCGACGCGATCTGGCTCCAGTCGCGCAACCCGCGAATGAAGGCGCCGGTGGGGAGTTTGTAGGGCACTACTATCTCGTCGCCGGGGTACAGCCGTAAGCGGTCGAATTTTGTGCCTGTGAAGAGCCCATTGACATTATTGGCAGCGACAACGACCCCATTCGCGCGCAGCACAAAAGCGTGGTGGAAGTCGGACTGGGGCTTTCCCTTACCCGCCATTTCGAGGTATGTCCCACTGTTTATATGGGGGTCGAAAATGAACGATCCTGGATTGTAGACGTTGCCCACCACTGAGACGGTCGAAGGAACGTGGGGTACGGTGAGTCGATCGTCGTCTTCAAGTACCATGTCGGGGAAGTCGGTAAGCTTTTTGTCAGTGGGTTTGACGGGAAGAGCTATCCGTCCGCTAGCGCGAGCTTCGCGAAGCTGCCCAATGATCCCTTCCGAGAGTTGGGCCAGTTGCTGAGCATCGCCACCGGAGGCCGAGGCAGCGATTGACAAACTCGTTTGCCGGATTTGCACCTCCATGTTGCGAACCAGTTCCTCCAGACTCTTCTGTTGCTCTCTGCGTGCCGATTCACGCGTCAATTGCGCCCCATACACGTAGGCGTTGGGAGTCAATCCGCCCGCGCGGTGCAGAACGGAGCGGAGAGTTTCATTCGTCTCGAGCTCATACACACCGGGGCGCTTCACCTCGCCCTCGATGATGACATACCGACTGCGCTCGGTCTGCGGAACGCTGATGTCGCGTTGAGAAAAGATGGTCACAATATCGCCCGGCTTAAGCTCCAGATTGCTTTCCTCGTCGTGTTCGAGGATTGCTTTCCGAGGGCTCATAAAGAGCAGCTTGGACGTAAGGTCCACGGGATTGACGCGCTGGATGACCGCATAATCCCAGTTGATTTCTGGAGCAGTGCGTCGCAAATCCTCAGCGACATCCCTCACGTTTTTCTCATTGAATGTATTTTCCCCATACCTGCGAGAGGACTCTTGGCTGCTGCCCGCCAACGTGCGATCGCCGCTTTTCAAGGCCGTATCAGCCGTATTGGTCGTATTGTCAGCCGGCACCTGCTCGCTAGGCACGCAGGGGATGTACGGCAGGTTCGAAATATCCATGTTGTCAAGAGAATTGTAGTTCCCTGTTGACTCCGGAAGACCCGGTGTTGTGTAGCCGCCGGGCGGCACGCTGCTGGGGGTAGCCTCACCCCCTGCAGTGACCGCACCAGGTGCTGTGCCGTTGGTGGTCTTTCCATTGGGCAGACAACGGAAGTAACGGCGCGGCGGTAAGACCGGATACTCAGTAGCGCGGCCATTGACGATGGCCGCACGGTCCAGCCAGTAGCGGCGGGTGAGCAACGCCTGGGCATCAGGAATCAAGTCGCGAACTCGCATTCCCGGCTTCCACGGATAACGACCAGGATTGGCGACATTACCTCTTAAGGTCACGGTATCGTCAAAACGTGAGATGACGGACAACACGCGAACAATATCGCCATCTTTGAGGGGAAGCACCCGCGATTGCTCGTCGTAAGGGAATTCCAATGTCGTACGTGCCTGATGATCGACGAGGCGGTCAATTGTGATCTTACTGGTGTCGGCCAGCGTGCTCAGGTTACCCGCAATCTCAATCAAGTCGCTCAACGTCGAATCCGGCTTCATCTCGTAGATGGCCGGCGTATTCACAGAGCCCGAGATAGCCACTACAGGGCCAATGTGAGGAAAGTAGAGAACATCGCCGGGCTGTAGTCGGACATCTTTGGACTTGTCGCCCTTGACCAGCAAGTCGTAGAAGTCGAAGTCCGTAATGGTTTTGCCATCACGGCGCACCTGGATGTGGCGCAAAGATCCCTCCGGAGACGGACCGCCCGAGGCGAAAACCGCGTTTACCAGGGTGCTGAGGGAACTGATGGTGTAGGTTCCCGGGTAGCGCGCCTCGCCCACGACAAGCACCTGGATGGATCGAAGCCGACCGACGTTGGCGGTCAGATTAAAGTTCTTAAAGATCTTCGAAACCTCTTGTTTCAGATACTGCTCCAGGTCTCCGTAGTGGATGCCGACGACAGAGATCTGCCCGACCTGCGGAATATAGATCTGGCCCGATCGATCAACGGTTACCCGTAGATCAGCTTGAATTTGCCCCCAAATCCTGACCTGCAGTTGGTCTCCTGGACCAATGATGTAGTCATTGGGTACTTGTAACTGGTCCATGGGAGCAAATGTGCTTGGCGGTCGGTCGAATAACGACTGTCCGAATAACGGCAAGGGCCGTCCCGCGGCGTCGGCAACCATCTGTTCGAACTCAGTTTCCGGCCAGGGGGTGGTCTTCTGCTGCCGGTTTTGCGACGGATTGAGCGGGGTCGTGCGAGGAAAGTACTGACCCGTGTCGTACGGTAATCTCAACTGCGGTATGGTCCCATATGAAGGCAGGTATTGTCCTTGTTGAGCCCCGCCGAGTTGAGCGCCGCCGGGCGTTTGACCTTGTGCAACGCACTCCGCGCTATCCGCTTGCGAAGGATCAGAGCAATCCACCGCTACGCCCGGATTGGTTGCATTTTGCGGAGAACCGTAGTTCGGGATTTGCGAAAAACACACCCCCACCAAAAGAAGAGGGAACAATCCAATCAATCGCAAGTCTCGCTTCATATGATTTCAGCACCCACCCCGGTTTTGCAACACATCGTCCAAGAGTGTCATTCTATCAATAGCCGATCGAAGCGGGGCGCCTTACGCCTGCGAGTCTCACGCTCCACATTGATTAAATTTGACCCCGACGGTTCAGAACAGTACCCGCTAGAGGGGAGGATGTGAGGTGATTACCCGCTGCCGACCTGTGCTCGCTATGCGTGGCTATCATGAACAGCGGTCACCCGGGGCCATCGGCAAGCATTACCAAGTTTTTCTTCCGCCCTCACGGCCCGGAGGGCTAGGACTTGGTCTGATATGCGATGACTTCAGAAGGGGCGCAAAGAGTGAAGTCACCCGCCTGCCCCAACAACACGACCGCGAATTTGCGCCACCCAGATGAACCGCGCATGGCAGACTTTCTTCACCCTTCCTTGGCCTCGCCGGTTATGCGGTCCGACGTCCTTGGTGCTCATTAGTCGCCGCCGTTAGGAAGGGTGATTTGGGTCAAGCGATCACGGCCCTGAGGTTTGGCTGGGACTTCTGATTTCTCATGCCGACTGCCGCGCAATAGATACTTTGACAAGGTAACGAAGCCCTTGAGATTGCGCTGCAACTCCCGCCGATCCCTCAACGACTGCTTCGCCTTGTAGACAAGATAGGAAGGACTGAGATAGAAGCTTCGCCGAGCTCGGTCGCAGAAGCTCACCAATTGTTCGTGCGTGATATTGGGAAGGTTGACCACACTGTTGTGCAGGCCATCTTTGGTCAACCATGCACCCCAATCCTCGATCTGAATGTAGTTCCGCTTCTTGGCCTCTTCGTACGCAGTTGTACCCGGATACACCATGATGGGGAAGAACTGAGCGGTATCGGGCTGGAGCTTCTTGGCGAAATTTAGCGTCTTCTCCATGCTGGCCGGCGTTTCGTTCAGATTTCCAACCATGAAACAGCCGTGCACCATGATCCCCGACTCCCGGCAGCGACGGACGAAGCGATGGGCCTCTTCGTGATACTTCGCGTCCCGACGGTCGTCGTTGTTCTTCTTCATGCCATTGATGACTTCCACGTCGCCGCTCTCGAACCCAACGCAAAACAGGCGCGCGCCGGCTTGGTGCAGGGTGGAAAGCAGTTCCCCTTCCGCGCCGATATCGGCACGGCAGTTGGCGTCGAAGGGCAACTTATTGCCACGGTGAATCAACTCCTTGGCCAGTTCCATCGTGCGCGGCTTGCTGATGATGAAAGTATCGTCCTCTAGCATGACGGTTTTGATTTCAGGCATTTCGCGGCTGACGAAGTCGAACTCGTCGGCCACGTTCGCGACCGAGCGGTAGCGCATGGTGTGCCCGCTAAATGCCTGTGGATAGACGCAGAATGAGCAATGATAGGGGCATCCGCGGCTGGTATCGAAGACCACCAGCGGCCACAGCGAGTGGCCGTAGAAGTAGTCGGGGGCATGGAGAAATCGCTTGTAAACCTCCGAGACGAAGGGCAACTCATCGAGATTCTTGATCGACTCGCGCTGCTTGTTGCTGATGATTTCGCCCGTCCCGGCGTGGCGCCATACCAGGCCGTCGACCGCGGAAAGGTCGGCACCGCAGGACTTCGCAGCCAACCAGTCGCGCACCGTGTATTCGTACTCGCGTATGGCAACAGCCTCCAGAGCGGACGACATCGCCAGCGTTTCTTTGGGTAGTGACGACACGTGACGTCCGACCAGCAGTACATGCAGAGAGGGCTCTGCAGAAACCAGAGACTCGACAACACTAACATCGTTGAGAATACTGGGTGTAGAGGTATCGCAAACCACCGCTTCAATACTCTTGGATCGAATGCGGTCGATGACCCCCTTTACCGTGTAATCGGCAGCCGGAGAATCAAGCAGGTCTACGTCATGCCCATTCTTGATCGCGACGCCTGCAGCGGTAGCCAACCACTTCGGGTAATAGAGCGTTCCACTCTTGGTGACTGCTGGACTACGTTGCTCGCGGGAAAAGCGAGGGTGGAAAGGGGGATTAAGAAACAAAACACGCATGGCTTTGGAGAGTATATCAGACCTTATTGCAAATGCTGGACTTACCTTTGGATGCACCAAGGGGGACACCCTAAGCTTCAACCCCAAGTCAGTTATCCCTGACCTTGCAGCCAGTATCCAGGTGCGGCTACGCCATTTTTCGCCTTCCCTTCCAATGCTCCTTGATTGCTTCTAGGCGAAGGCGGTTCTCCGGGAGGTCAGCGGCCCGCGCCCAGCCTTGGCGCACGACGACCCAAAACACGGCGACAAAGAAAGAGAGAATTGTTATTCCCAGCACGATCAGAGTCCTATGAGGAGACGACTTCTTGTCTGGAGGCACGGCAGCGTCCACGACTTGAACAATTTCCCCTTCACGCGCCTCGTCCAGTTTGGCAACTTCCACTTCCTTCGCCAACAACTCAAAGACAGTTTCGTGGTACTTCAGGTCACGCAGCCGGCGAATGTATTCCATTCCGTCCTCCGTCACCCTGCCCTTGGAGAGGACAATGTCAGATCCGGCGTCGTGCTGCGATCCCGCCACCTGCTGCAGTTGCAATTGCAGCGCAGCAAGCTGTTGCTTGGCTAGGATGAGTTCCGGATTGTCCTCAGCCGCGAAAGTTCGCATCGCTTGAATTTGTACCTCCTTCGCTACGACCTGGGCCCGCAACAGGGCGGCGGATTCAATGAGGGCTCGCGCCTGGCTGTCGATCTGCAGCACGCCGGTGGATTGCTGGGTTTTTCTCATGGCCTCTTCAGAGGCGGTAAGGTTATCCTTGGCTTGTTGCAGTTCTTGCTCGAAGAACAAACGGCGCCGCGCCGCTTCGGTAATCGCCAGCGACGCCGACAGCCTTCGGAATTCGTCCACGTAGCCGTTGGCCAGTTCGGCAGCCCGCTTCGGATCGTGGTCTTCGAGTGAGATGCGGATCAGTCCGTCCTTGCTCCCGGCAACTACCGTCGTTCGGCTCTCGAACTCCTTTCGCGCGTCGGACATTCGCTTTTGGTGGTATTCCGACATCAGGCCGAAACGCTGGATCATGGCGTCTTCAACGGTGCGGCTCTTCAGGAAAGAGACGTACATATCGGCCGGAGTCTTGATGCCCAGACCACCGGCGAGCACGCCGAGCGACCCCAGCGATCCGATACCTCCCATCTGCCCCAGCAACGCCGAGGCCGTGGATGTACTTTGCGGAGGAGGTAGCAGCACGATTTGTGCCTGGTATTGGACCTGCAGCAGCAGGGCAACGATCACCGCCAATACAGCAGCTCCCATCACGAAACGCGCGATGAACCGCTTGTGTTGCACCAGGAGGACGGTGATATCAAGCAGTGAAACCTCGGTTTCCGCGCGAGGTACGCCGGCGCTTTCTTCTGCCGCAATCGGCTCGGTTTCAATCATCGTGTCGGTATGCGTTGCCACTTTACGATTATGACATTCTGCAAGAGGAGATTCTAGCAGCGTCCGCCAAGCTGACGCTCCAACTTGGGAATTTGGGTACCCTCCGGCGTAAGCTGACTCCGTAATCTGGCTGGTTTTGTGCTAGTTTTGAAAGATTCAGAACCCCGCTACCGAATGAAAGAAGTGATCCCCGGGCACTCTCACCACCGTGTGACATTAACACTGCCTGAGACAACTCATAAATGCGGGCTGGGCATCGAGAGGAAGTGAGATGAGGTCTGCTAAGACGTTTGTCCATGCATCGCACCCTGGAGGTCATTGCACAACGGCTCGAGTCAGATTGTGGCTGCTGGCCGCCGCCCTGGTCGCTGGTTGCAGTGTCGCTGCGTATGCACAGACGTCCACCGACGAAAAAGAAGCTCCTCCTCTATCTCAACCGTCGGTGCAAGTTCCCGAATTCTCGCCGGGTCCGGTCGATATCAAATCGCTGCCGAAGAATCTCTTTGTGGATCAGAAGACGTTCTGGACTGCTCCAGCGCACATGACGCAAAAACAGTGGGAGTGGGCGGTCCCGCTGGTGATTGCCGGCGGGGCACTGATCGTGGCTGACAATACCATCGAAAAACACGCGCCCACAGGCTCGAGTACCGGTTTCGCACGCGATCACAGCTTCCAACGCGGGGGTTGCCGCTTTGGCCGGGGCTGGCGCCGGACTATTTCTTTTGGGACACCTCAGCCATGACGACCAGCGGCGCGAAACCGGAATTCTCGCTGGAGAAGCCGCCATTGGCACATTTGCGGACGTGGAACTATTCAAATACGCTGCCGGACGGGAACGGCCTTTTGTCGGCACGAGTCCGGGACGTTTCTTTGTGGGCCGAGACTCTTTTCCCTCGGCGCATGCATCGGTGAGTTGGGCGATTGCAAGCGTGATTGCCCATGAATATCCGGGACCATTGACCCAGGTTTTGGCCTATGGCGTGGCCGGTGGAGTCAGCGCCGCGCGGTTTGTCGGGCACAAACACTTCGCCTCCGACGTGATCATAAGTAGCGCTCTCGGGTGGTACATGGGGCGGCAAGTTTTCCTTTCGCATTCTCACTACAGCAACGTCGATATTGCGAGATACGGAACGTTCACTCAAGGCGTGGAGAGCGAGGAAGCCGAGAGTGCTCGGAAAACACGCAACATCGGAACCAGCTACGTTCCATTGGACAGTTGGATCTACCCGGCGATGGAGCGGTTAGCTGCCCTTGGCTACCTCGAAAAGGTCTCTCTCGGTTTGCGTCCTTGGACGCGGCTCGAGTGTGCTCGTCTGCTCGGTGAAGCCACTGATCGCAAGGCGGACACCGATGGTCCGGTGGAAGTTCAGCAGTTGTACGATGCGCTTTCGCAAGAGTTCGTTCACGAGTCCGACCAGATGAATGGGGAACGCCATTCTGATCTGCAGTTGGAGTCGGTTTACGCCCGTGGACTCGAAGTCTCGGGAAAGCCGCTCACCGACAATTTCCATTTCGGACAGACGGTGCTCAATGACTACGGCCGGCCATACGAGCAGGGTTTTAATGCCGTGACCGGGGCGTCGGGTTGGGCGACGAAGGGTCCGTTCGTGATCTACGCTCGAGGGGAGTATCAGTCGGCGCCGTCGGCGCCAGCGCCATCGGCGGCGGAGCTCAATTTCTTCGCCAGTTCCGACAATTGGCCCACTGCTCCCGCGCTTCCCACAGCATCGATCAGCCGCTTCCGGCTACTGGATGCCTATGTAGGTATGAATTTTGCGAACTGGCAGATCTCTTACGGCAGGCGCAGCCTATGGTTGGGACCCAGCGAAGGCGGGACCATGGCTTTTACCAACAACGCGCCCCCGCTCAACAACATGTTCAGCCTCGATCGGGTCACCCCTTTTCGGTTGCCTTGGTTTTTCCGTTATCTCGGAGATGTGCGCGTTGAAGCCTTTATCGGACAGCTGACAGGACAAGAGTTTTTGACTACCTCTTACACCGGCGCAACTGCGCCCACGGTGATTGGACGATACGGGCAGAACTTGCATCCCCAGCCCTTTCTGAGCGGCGGAACAATCAGCTTCAAGCTCACGCCGAATTTTGAGTTTGACATGACGAAAACGACGATCTACGGCGGGCCGGGTAACCCGTTGACGGTTAAGACCTTTCTGGATGCCACATTCGGCAGGCACGTCAATGGCGACGTCCTGGGCGATGGACGGTCGGTTGCGGACTTTTCCTATCGTATTCCTGGGCTGCGCAACTGGCTCACCTGGTATGGCGAGGCCTTCAGTGAAGACGAGATCTCACCGATCCCGTATATGCGAAAGTCTGCCTTCCAGGGAGGACTCTATTTGGCGAGGTTGCCCATGGTTTCCAAACTCGACCTGAGACTCGAAGGCGGCACGACGAGCCCGGTGCAGGGTACCTTTTGCACATCGTGTTTTTACACCAATTCACAATACAACAGCGGGTTCAACAACGATGGCCGGCTGATCGGGACTTGGATCGGACGTGCGTCACAGGGCGAATCGATCCGGACAAACTATTGGCTGAGACCTCGGCAGAAAATCGGCCTTGAGCTTCGGCACAGGAAGGTTGACCGGCAATATCTTCCCCAAGGTGGAACCCAGAACGACATCGCTGTGAATGCCGATATCTTTACAGGCCCGGGCTTCCGCTTTTCGGGCAACGTGCAATACGAGCGCTGGCAGATTCCCTTGTTGGCCACGAATCGCCAATCAGACGTGGCTGTCTCGTTCCAGTTCAGCTTCTGGCCAGCCGTACACACACGCTGAGAGCAACGCAGCGTTCGCCGCCAGATGCCCTGATCCAGCAAATCCATGGACTCCACTTGGTGCGGAACCCCGCCTGTTGCCTGTGTGGAGCGGCACGAACAGTGGCTGTATTGACCGAGCAAAAAGGCGGACCGTTTTGCGGTCCGCCTGCAATCAGTAGAATGAAGCTACCCGTGCCCGCTAGGGGTTTACCACCTGCTTCACCACCGCCGAAGTGCTGCCGTTGAAGTTTACGTTTCCACCGTAAACTGCGGTGATGGAGTGGGTCGCCACCGACAAGGCCGATGTCTTGAAGATGGCCTGTTTTGTAGTCGTATTCACCGCGCCAGTCCCCAGCGTCGTGGCCCCGTCTTTGAAGGTCACAGCGCCGCCCGGTGCCCCGCTAAATGCAGGCACGATGGTCGCAGTGAACGTCACCGCTGTGCCCTTCGTCGAAGGATTCAGCGAAGAAGTAAGTTTGGTGGTAGTGTTCGCCTTCTTCACCGTCTGCGTCAACTTCGCTGAAGTGCTGGTCACGAAGTTCCCGTTTCCGCCGTAGACAACGGTGATGGTGTGGACGCCCACACTCAGCGCACCGGTGTTGAACGTAGCGACGCCGCCGACCAGCGTCACCGTGCTCAGATTGGTGGCGCCATCTTTAAATGTCATCGTCCCGGCAGGCGTGCCGGTTGTGCTGGACTTTACCGTCGCTTTGAACGTGACCGTCTGTCCGAACGAAGACGGATTCGCCGAAGAAGTGACCAAGGTTGAGGTTCCAGCCTTGTTCACCGTGTGGCTTAGTGCCGCCGAAGTGCTGGCCACGTCTTTTCCACTGCCGCCATACACTGCGGTGATCGAATGAACGCCACCGGCCAGGGTTGACGTACTGTAGGAAGCGGTACCGCCAGCCAGCGCAACTGAACCCAGCGTGGTGGCACCGTTCTTGAACGTCACCGTTCCTGTCGCGGTACTGCCGAACGACTGGATCACAGTCGCTGTGAATTTCACGACGGTGCCATAGATCGACGGATTCGACGAGGCAAATACCGATGTGTGGGTCGGCGCCTTGATCGTGAAAGCTCTCGTTTTGCTGCTCTCTAAGTTACCGGCTTTGTCCTTGCTGTAGAACAGAACCGTGTGGTTGCCGGTCGCCGACACCGTGAAAGGACCGGCGTAGGTCGAGACAGCTCCACCATCCACCTGGTAGTAAGTCGCCGCCAGACCGCTGCCGCTGTCAGTCGCGGAAAGCGTAACTTTCACTGGTGAGATGTAAATGACGCCACTCAACGTACCGCTCAAACTGACCGCCGTGACTGGAGCGATCGTGTCATAGCACACCGGCCCATAGGCCACATCGCCCGACGCTTGGCCCATGTTGTTCCAGGCTTGCACGTGCGCAGTATGGCAGCCCTGGCTCACAGCGTAGTCGACGAAGTCCAGCCAGCCACTCGTCGCATTCGGGAACTGCGGACCGCTGTAGAACGAATTTCCCGATCCCGGAGTCGGCTCGCTGTGCACGTCGCTTGGAATCGAGTCCCAACCTTGTGTGAATCCGGCAATGCCGGTCCCTGGGTACCCTCCGCCGTTGTCGGTGATGGTCCAACTCACGACCTGCTCGCTGTTGTACCAGGTGTTGACCGCCGGCCCTGCGAAGTTGACCGACGGCGAACCGATCGCGGGTGAGCTGTACCAGTTGATTCCCCAGGCCAGTTGCAGCATATTGGCCGAGCCCCAGCCGGTGACTTCGTCATAGCCTGTCCCCGCACAGTAGTAGCCGAGCCCGTAAAATGTGGTTACGTCGTTGTTGTTGCATCCCGAAGTGATGTCATAGAACGGGAAGTGCGGCGCACCGTAGAGCCCATCCCGGTAGATGTAGTAATTTACGTTGCCCATCGGAGCGCAGGGACTCGACCCCGAGCCGCAGATGTTGCCCAGGCTAAGCAGGTAGGCGTTCTCTTGCGCAAAAAAGCCGGCCATTTCCGGCGCCACGATGCTGGTCCCGCCGTTCCCCGACAGTGCCCCTCCGTCGAAGAAGTTTTGGGGCGTGTTGTACCAATCCGCGTTGAGGGCGATATCCGGAACCGCGCGGCTCCCGAAGCCCAGTGCCGACTGATACGACGGGGTTCCCCAATAGTTACTGAAACCGCCCGTGCTCCCGCCGTCGTTGCTACTGCAGCCATAGGGTCCGCCGCTCCACGCGACTTCCGAGTTGAAGCTGGGACCAGGCGACAGCGATAGAGTAGTACCGCCCGCGGCCACCACGTTGGGATCCGATGCGGGGTAGAACACACCGTCTGCTGCACCGCACCACGTGGCACTAGCGCCTTCATCGCCCGACGCCGCAACCAGAGTCCAGCCCTGGATCACCATGCCAAGAAGGATGGAATCGCGGGCGTCCATGGTAGCCGCGTAACAATCTCCAGCTCCCGGAACGGTCATCTGTTCGGCGCAGGCCCAGCTGGTGCTGAAGACGCGAGCGTAGCCGTCCGACAGCATGTGGTTGTACACATCCGTGATCGTCACGTTGTTGTAGTTGGCACCTTGGTAGGCATATACCTTTGCGGTGTCCACGTAGCTGCCGAAGCTGTTCGACATCGCCGTAGACCACTCAATATCCATCGTCCCTTCTCCCACCGGCGACGGCGTCCCGTCGATGTTGTAGAGCTGAACGTTGTACGCCAGGTATGGATACTGGGTGTGGAACCCCGCAATGTCGCTCAGATCCGTGCTGTCGAAAGTAGCGATTGCGATCGACGTTTGCGGCGGTGTCTGCCCGGGATTGCCCAGCGGGTTGCAGCAGTGTCCCTGGGCATAGAGCGCGTTGAAATCGTAGGCCTCGGAGCTGTAAATGTCGGTGGGATCGTACGCTCCGCCCGTCATTTGAGAAATCTTGGCGGTTTGCCCCGAGCTCTTCATCCCCTTCGCCCTCCTCAGGCTTTCAGGAAGCTTGGAAACATCAGCATTGCCGTGCTGGGCTGGGCCCTGAGCCACTGCTGGTCCGGGCACATACTCTGGACGCTGAGGCACTTGAAAGCGCTTGGAGACCGGGCGTTCCTGCTCCAAATTGTTTAGCCCTTGTACCGCCCAAACGGTCGAAGCCAGGTTCGCAGGAAGCATCGGTTCGCGGTCATTCGAGAAGAATGGTTTGCCGTCGATCGCGTAGTTGTTGATGGTAATGCTGAGTGCGTTCTCGATGGTCCCCGCCGTCCCTTCAACGTCCACCAGCAGACGGTTAGGATAGCGATGAGTGATGGTCAACCCCTGGCTCTTCGCCCAGTCAACTACAGCTTGTTCATCTTGTGCCGAAGGCGCAAAGCGCGCTTTCCACTGCTCTGCTGTCAGAAATTTATGGAACTGGGCTGACTTCTTGTCATGCAGTTCCGCAGCCAACTGCCGCTCTTCATCAAGATGCTGAGGCTTCAGAGCAAAGGCCAGTCTGAGTTTTTGGTTGGGGTTGTAATGCTCGACCAACTTCGCCGTGCCCGCGAGCACGCTCGGCGGGGTTTGGCGAGTGCTTTGGCCCGCGCTCGACAGCGGGGCCTGGGCAAAGGCGGCGGCCACGCTGCCCAACAGCACGGCCAAGGCCGCAACGGACTTTCGCGAGGCGGACAACCAGGTTGTGTAACGCTCACAAACAGGCAAATTCATCGTACCCTCCAAGGTAGATTTAGGTTTGATCGGGGATGGCAACGACTTAGGCCAGGGCCCGTAGGCTCCTGCCAGAAGGCGGGCTAATGGACTCAAATCAAGCCGTCGAGGAAAGGGGGTACGGTTCTTGCTTTGCGTCGCAAACCCAGAGATGCTTTCGAAGAGCGTGTCGCCACGCTTCTATGCTTGCGGATGCGCCGATCGATCATCCAGCCCGTCGCCCACTGCATAACCGCACCTGCATGTCATCTTTTCAGGTTGCGACTCAGTGGCGGATCGTTCGGTTTGCGTCCGTCCAGTAGTGAATCAAAACCGCGAAGCGTTTCAGATCAGCCCCGGAACCAGCTCCGCACACGCCTCCAGGATTCCCCAAAACTTTTTTGAAACGATGCGCTCGATTCCTGCACTACTCGAATGAGTGGAAGAGGTCGCAATGTTGTGACCCGAAGTCCACAAGATCCCGACTTGGAAGTCCCTTGGCGACCGGGGGGAAGACTTGGGTACTTCAGATCGCCGGAACCGGATGGGGAAACGGTTCCGGCGATCTTCGGGTTTTTTCAGACAACCCCCTCCGTTATTCTCAGCTTATCTGTGGTCCTTGCCTCATCTTGAAGCGGTCCCAACTCGACCCTTAAGATGTCCAGCCGCGAAGCCGCGCAAGAATGCAGCCGAGAGCTCGCCCGGAGTTTATTCGAAGGGCCGTAAGCCATGGGTGTCAGCGGCCAAGATGCAGGGCCCGAAGGGACAAAAGAACTGCGCGACGCAGATTCCTGGTGCGCCACGGCTCATAAGCTTCATGAAAGGAGCCTGGGGAAGTGCCGGCATACCTATCGAAAAATATTCAAGGTCACGGCAATCGCGGTGGGAACATTTCTCTGGGCGGCTTCGATGACTTCGACAACCCGCTCATGCATCCAGTCTTTAGCTGCCATTCGGGAACCGGAAGTCCCCCACCCGGTTAGATGGGGGACCCGGTTTTTCGCGGACCAGATTCGCTTGAGCGAATTCGCCAGAGCAGTCACTTCCTGAGCTCCATGGCATCGGAATCATCCCGGTGACCGATTTCACGGTGTGCGCTTTTCAAGCGGGCCAGTGCCGTGTCGATGCTGATTCCGAGTATGGCCGCGATCTCCGCCAGCGTGTATCCCTGAATTTCCTTCAGCAGATACACGTCGCGATGTCCCTTCCGCAACTCGAAGGCTCTGAGAATCGTGCACTGGAACGCGCCAAGCCTGTCCAGTCCAGATCCATGTTTTCGCACGGCTGGCAGCGCCGTGCGCGTCCGTCTGCGACCTCGAATTGCATGTCTGAGGCTCATCGGCTTCTGTGCCAATAGTGCGGGGCGTGCAGAATTCGTTACAACACGTCCCGAACCATTCCAACTTCTTTCGTATGAGTGCTAAACTAACTTCCATTTCAGGGCGGGACAGTCCTTGCAACTCCAATCTTTTGACGAGTCTTACGTTGAACGCCTTCGGGCGGGAGACTTCCGGACTCAGGAACATTTCGTGGCGTATTTCACCGAGCTGATCCAGCTCAAGCTGCGCTCTCGCCTGCGTTCGCCGCAAGCTATTGAAGACGTCCGCCAGGAGACCTTCACTCGCGTCTTTGCTGCCTTGCACGGCGGAAAAGTCCGCCAGCCCGAACGCCTTGGCGCCTTTGTAAACTCCATGTGCAACAACGTTTTGCTCGAGCACTACCGCGCCTCGTCGCGCGACACTCCACTCGAAGATGAAGATCAGGAGGACTTCCCTGCCATCTCGGTCGATCTGTTAGGAGCTCTGGCCGCCAAGCAAATCGGAGAGAAAATCCGCGAGATCCTCGAAGAGATGCCCGAACGAGACCGGCGGCTGCTGCGCGAGGTTTTCCTCGAGGAGCGCGACAAAGATGCCGTCTGCCGCGACTTTGGCGTCGACCGGGACTATCTTCGGGTGCTCTTGCACCGCGCCAAACAATCGTTCAAGTCCTTATATTTGAAGAACATGGCAGGTCGTCCGCCGGGCAGCCTGGCAACAGAAAAGCTCTGAAACGGTATGTCGCCACATCTCACTATCAATTTGAGATCAATTTGAGGGGGGCTCAATATGGACCATGATGAGGCGGTCCGGCAAAAAGCCACGGAGAGGTACCTTCTGGATGAACTCGATCCCGAAGTTCGAGATCAGTTCGAAGAGCACCTGTTCGATTGTCAGGATTGCGCACTCGATGTGCGCGCCGCAGCCATGTTCGTAGAACAGACGAAAGTCGTGCTGGCGGAGTCGCCCGCGTCAGAGGTGCGCGTGCCCGCAGCTGTTCCGGCGAAACAGGCATGGTTCGCCTGGCTCCGTCCGGCGTTCGCCATACCTGTGCTGGCTTTACTGCTGGCGGTCATCGGCTATCAGAATTTCGTTACCTACCCGCATCTCATGGAGGCCGCAAACCAGCCCCAAGTCGGTCCCTGGACCTCCGTCAACGTCAGCACACGCGGTACAGCCACGACCACGATCAAGACCCACCCGGGAGAGGGCTTCGCCCTCCTGATCAACATGCCCCCAGAAGATGGATTCGCGTCCTACGCGGCAGACTTGTATAATCCCGCGGGGAAGCTGGAGTGGTCCGGACCGATTGCTGCACCCACGGCTGACGAAGGCCACCAGATTTATATTCCTGGCGGCCACCGGCAATCCGGCACATATACGCTGGTTGTAAAAGGGATCACTGCTGCTGGGGAAAGCAAAGAGATCAGCCATCTGCCCATAGACGTCCAGATTCAGCCATAGCGCTGCCGTCGGGGTCCCCGAAGTGCTGCGAAAACTGAGTTTGTAGACCCAGGGCCGAACCACACCAGCAGTCTTCAGCCGCGGTGCGGCGGCGTGATAAAGCCCACGGCGCAAGCCGCGGGTGCCATGCAGAAATGATCCCGTCCCCATCGGGGCGAAAGAGGAGTGAAGCACATGCCCGACAACGGCAACTCCCACTATTTTCACGCGGAAGCGCACGCCCTCAGCGGCAAACTGGAACTCCCTTTCAAGGAAGAGATCAAGAAGCAGGCGTTCGTAAAGCTGGCTGCCGAGTTGGCAAGCCTCTCCGAGCAAGAGAAGGCGCAGCGCAGCTACTTCTCGCAGCACGCCAAGAATTTTCGCCTGGAAGGAATCATCTCCTACGTCACGGCGCATACCCAGGTGTCAGGCCACCAGAGCAAGAAGCACCCGGGCGCGTCGGTCACGCTGGCGACTTCGGTGGTGGAAAATCTGAATGTTTTGAACGTGGTCACTGCCGATCGAGTTGTCGCCCAGATTTCCACCACGCATCTCCCGGATGAACACGCTCCCCTTGTCACCTTTCTGGGCACGCACTTCGAGAATCTGCGAATCTTTCGTCACAAGGTTTTTCCAAAACTCAATTTGAGGTTATGCGGCGATCCGGTCGCCGCCGAGCATCGCTTCGTTCAAAGCGCCGGATTCCTGAAGTTGGTTCGCGATCAACATACTGCTCTCGCCGACAGCGTGAAGGGTCTGAGGACTGCCGTTGAGAATGACGAGAAGAAAGAGCAAAAACTTCGGGATCGAAAGCTCAATGGTCTGCGCGACCTGCCTGGCTTGGTGGAACAGGACTATAATGCGGCTCTCCTCAACGCCGACACGATCAACGAACGGATCGCAGCCGCGGAGGAGAAAGTGAAACAAGAAGGCCTGGAAGCGGGGCATCGTCTGTGGCCCGGAGTCAAATGTTCACTGGTCGACAAAGTGGAAATAGAGGTTCCGTCGAAGGAACAGGTCTCCGATCCGATCAAATCATACGGCCACGTCATCCACGTCCCCGACTTCGGCAAAATCTTTCTAGCCGACCTGATCGTGAACCACAATTCCTTCGACCTCACCATGATCCGCCTGGAGCTGGGCTGCGTGGCCGACGGCAAAATCTCCATCACGAACTGCAACGTCAACGGCGGCGGAGGAAAGGGCGGGCCAATCCACTAGGGCGGAACGGTTAGATTGCCGGCTTTGCGGCAGATCAAGGTCGTCCCCTGATCAACCGTTGCCCTGATTCTCGCATCGACGAGATTGATGTTATAGGCCCACCTTTTGATCGAGACTCGTCTTTGATCTCGCGAGCTAAAGCGAGGGCTTGCCGATAGTACGAGATCGCCCTGAAATGATCACAGCGCTGGAGATAGACGTTGCTCGTCTTTGCCAGAACTCCCTGATACTTGTGAGCGAATCCAGCCTCTTGGTTGGCTTTTTCCCCTTTCGAAACAGAGCATCTCTTCTTCGTCCTGTCCGAGGCCCAGATAACAAACAGCACTTCGCTCATACCATGGCGGTGTCAAGTCGTGCGCCCGCAGTTCGAAGATTTCGGGCGCTCTCTCCTCGCGAGGAAATGCACAGAACTTTTCTCACTTTCAAGTTAAAATCGTGCGGCGTTCGGATTTCGTAACATGCCCCGCCCGACAGCAGCGGCAGCAATCATCGTCCTCCTCTTCGCTTTTGCGATGCTGCTTATGTGCGGCCGACGCAAAGACCCGCAAACCGCCCTTGACCATGCATTGCAGACGTTTCGACACGGCGACGTAGCCGCGGCAGAGCAGGAAGCCAGGAAAGGCTATGAGCAATTCCACGGCGTGAGCGCGGAGTGGGCTTGGAAATTCCGTCTCCTTCAAGGAGATGCGCTGGCATGGCGCGGCAAGAACGATGAGGTCTTGGCCCTCATGGCTGGCGAGGCAGGGCCTCCTCCCTCCGCGGAACTGGCGGTGCGAAAGCAACGGCTGGAAGGTCTGGCATACGCTGACCAGCATCTCTTCCCTGAGGCGGCGCAGAAACTTAGAGAGGCCGAAGGCCTATGTACAGCGTTCCTCTACGCAGCCTGCACCAGCGTGGCTCTTGCACGTGGAGAGTTGGAGATGGAACGGGGACAGTTTGGCCAGGCCCAACTCGCCTTCGAGCAGTCACTGGCCCGAGCCCGGTCACGGAGCGACGCGTACGGAGAGGCGGACGCACTGTTGAGTCTCAGTTGGTCAGCGCTGCAGGAGGAGCACTTTGATGAGGCGCTCGATTGGGCTAACGCAGCGTATCAGCAATCCACAGCCATTGATGCGGCATCTATCGCCCAAGTCGCGTTGGGCAACGAGGGATGGGCGTACTATCGACTCGGCGAATCCGAAAAGGCACTTGGGCTGTTTCTTGAGGCCACAAAGCGCGCCACTCAACTCGGGGTAATAGCAAGCCAGGTAAAATGGCTCACGACCGCCGGCTACGTCTATCTTGATGCGCAGCACTACGAATCAGCCGAGCGGTCGTACCATCAAGCTCTAGACCTCGCAAAGCAGATCAACAGCCGGGAAGAGATCATCAACGCCCTGATGTCTCTGGCCCTGGTCTCCGAGCGCACCGGCCATCTCGACCAGGCCCGCGACTACGCCGACAAAACCATCGCTCTCGCCCCAGCCGATGGCAATCGCCTCGACATCCTCTACCCCATGCTGGTCAAAGGCCGCGTTGCCGCCCGCCAGCAGGACACCGCGCAAGCCGAAAAGATATTCCGCGAGATCGAGCAAGACCCCAAGAGCCACGTCTTCCTCAAGTGGGAGTCCGAGCACTCTCTCGCCCAACTCTACGAAGACGAGAGCAAGCCAGACTTGGCAGACCGCGAGTATCGAGCCGCGCTAAGCACCTTCGAAACCGCCCGCTCCTCCCTCAAGCACGAGGAATCCTCGTTGCCCTTCCCCGCCAACGCTTCCGGCATCTACGACGACTACATCCACTTCCTGGTGAGCCAAGGCAAGACGCCGGAAGCTCTACAGGCCGCCGAGTACAGCCGTGGCCGAGCCTTGGCCGAAGGCTTGGGACTACTGCAGAAGGGCACGTCATTCAAACCCGCCCCGACTCACGCGCAAGCCATCGCGCGCAAGGCCGGCGGCACCATCCTGTTCTACGGGCTCGGCGAGAAGCAATCCTACCTATGGGCGATCACACCCCAAAAGACCGCCCTGTTCACGCTCCCTCCGAAGTCCGAGATCGATCCCACAGTCCAGCGCTATCGCAAGGCCCTTGCCGAGCAACAGGAATTCCTGCAAACCACCGACGCCGATGGCCGCGCCCTCTACCGCATACTGGTAGCCCCCGCGCAGGCCCTTCTGCCAAAAGATGCGAAGGTCTTCATCATCCCCGACGGCTCCCTTAACACCCTTAACTTCGAAACGCTGCTGGTCTCCGATCCCACGCCACACTACTGGATCGAGGATGTCACCATCGCCGACGCCAATTCTCTGCGCCTGTTGGGAGCCTCGCGAACTGCGACCAGGGGCACCGGCCGTCTTCTTCTTCTAGGCAACGCCATCGCGCCAAACCCCGACTATCCCGAGCTAGGAAAAGCCGCCGCCGAAATGGAGAGCATCAAAAAACATTTTCCGCCCGCCGAACAACGGGTATTCGCGCGCGATCAGGCGACCCCGGCGGCTTATCTGGCGAGCCAGCCCGGTCAATTCTCCTATGTCCACTTCGTCGCGCACGGCACGGCCAGCCGCACCAGCCCCCTCGACTCCGCCATCGTGCTCTCGAGGGCAAGCGCCAAAGATGATTCCTTTAAGCTATATGCCCGCGACATCATTCACCAGCCGCTGCGCGCCGAGCTGGTCACGATTTCCACCTGCTACGGAGCCGGCGCCCGCGCCTACTCCGGCGAAGGCCTGGTCGGACTCTCCTGGGCATTTCTCCGCGCCGGAGCCCACAACGTAATCGGAGCTCTATGGGAGGTCAGCGACGCCTCCACTCCCCGGCTCATGGACGAACTCTACAGTGGATTGAGAAAAGGGATGAGTCCCGACTCCGCTCTTCGCGCCGCCAAACTGTCGTTGCTCCATTCCAGCAACGCCTTCCGCAAACCGTTTTACTGGGCACCCTTCCAGCTCTACACAGGCTCATAAGGTCGTAGAAAGCCGAACGCCAGGTCTCAGATACTGAATAAGCTGGTAGAGGCACTTGAGTTCTTGCGTGCGACCCGGACCTTTCGAAATCCGCCCGTTCGGCGCCACTTACGCTCCCAAGGCACGATTCTTTACCGAAGTAGCGAAAATTGCGCACCTTCTGGACATTAATTTATGAGGCCAACAGAATAAACGACAGCAATGCATCTCAACGACTTGACGGCGCCGGGAACGACGGAACGTCATTGAGAAGACACCAAAGCACAGTCATCGGACCACAAGCGGACCACAAGTCCACTACAGTACTGCCAGTTTTCGACTCTTGATTGAAGAAGACTGTCGGTGGTGTAGAGGCAGCTCGTGCCGGAGATAATTACTGGAGAATTAACCTCCGAAGGTGGCTGGGATCGGGCTATTCGGGGTGCTGACAGCACCCAAGGCAAATGCTTGGATTCATTCAATATGTTCGTGGTCCCGCGCGGACAGGCTAGCCTATGCGTGCTCGATGGCTGAGGATTTTGCCCGTTTGCTGTCGCGGATTTGCTCCGTAGTGAACTCACCTCCGCAAACACTGCAGCGCCAGCCAGGAGGTGCCGCGTGTGCGACTACTGGCGCTGATTGCTGATCGACGCGCCTGGCTCTCACCAGTTCGCTACTGCAGTGTGGACACTGTCGTTGAATCATAAGCTCCTGCGGAAGAAACGTCTCCTCACTCTCTGGAGGATTAGGTGCCAGGCTGGATCGTTCGAGCCTCCTCAACCGTGAGGCGGGAAGGATCGCAATAGCCGTACCCCTTCAGACAAGCCGCGTAATTGCGCTTATGCTCGGCATCGGCCAGTGTCTTGGCTTCCGGGACCGTCAGTTTTGTGTAGTCACAGGTGTCCTGCCCGTCCTTGCACGCTGCCAGGTTGCGCCGGTGTTCTGAATAGGCTGTTTGTTTCGCTTGTGGCGCAGTCAGTTTGGAATGGTCGCACTCGTCCCACCCGTTCTCACAATTCCGTGCGTTGCGCTGGAGCTCTGCAGTGGCCGCGTCCCTGGTTTGCGCAGGAGTTAATTGAGTGTGATCGCATGCCCCAGAGCCATCCTCACAGTCGGATGCATTGATCTGGTGCTTGGAGATGTTGACTTTCCCGATTTCCGCCGGAGTCAGTTTGGAGCGATCGCAAGCTCCCGTTCCATCCGTACAGGCGGCGAGATTGCGCTGGTGCTCCTCTGCGGCCATCTCGCGGGTTTCAAACGCGGTGAGTTTCGAGCGGTCGCAGGACTGCATGCCGTCGTTGCAGTCGGACACGTTCCGCCGGTGATCGGCCAGGGCCAATGCAATTGTTTCCGGTTCACTGAGTTTTGAACGATCACAAGAATCGTAGCCATTCCTGCAGTTCGCAACATTACGTCCATGACTGGCGAGAGCCACGTCAGCCATCTGTGCAGGACTCAACTTGGACTGATCACAGGACTCCCTACCGGCCTTGCAGGCATCCAGATTCTGCGCCAGGTCGGAGGACTGAGCAACAGCCAGAATCGGCAAGAGACTAAGACAGGCTACTTGTGCCCAAAGATATTTTCGGAGACTAGTTTTCATTTTCTTCACCTCCTGGACGATTTCGACTACGTCGGTAAAACAAAGGCCGTCGTGAAGCTTTATTGCGCCGACCGGAACCGGTGTACGGTTCCGGCCAGCTACAGAAATCACTGACATCTTCCTGATGCAATTACTTGCTGCCTTCTCTTGCTTCGGCAATCTTGGCCTGTTGACCTGCCTCGGACACGGCCTTGATGAATGCGTTTGCGCTTGCCGGAGTTGCTGCCTTTCCCGAAAGGATGTTGCGGAACATCATGTGCTTGCCGTAAATGGCGTGAGTGGAGTCGTTGTCCTGCTCCACGACTGCACCTTCCAGCGTCAGGCCGGCGAACACGCCCTTCGAGCGCGAGTAGGTCAGCATTTCAGTGTTCATCTTCCAGTCCGTTCCCGCGGACGCATGACGGCCAACCGGACCGGCTGCGACTGATCCTTCACCCGTCAGCTCAAACTTGCTGGAGAGCAGATGCTGGAAGCCCTGGTCGTTCATGACCAGCATGACCAGGTCTACGTCTTCAACACCGATCTGCAATCCCCAGCTTCCTCCGCCAACGGAGACGAATGCGGGGGCGCTCCAGCCTTCGACGGTACGGCAAGTGGCAACGCCGCGTCCGTGCTTGCCACCAAAGATGAAACCACCTTTAATGAGGTCTGGCACGACCAGAATGCACTTTGCGTTGCTCAGCACTTCTTCCGGGATGCCTTTGTCGGGTGTTGACATAATCGCGTGCAGAACTGCTACGGACCGTTGCAGGCGGTCCACCGAGTCTTCGCGTGCCGAACTTGCCCACGCGTATGTTCCAACCATGCCCAAGACGCTCATCAATAACAGTGACATTGTTTTCTTCATGAAAGTTTTTCCTTTAGGAGCTGCAGAACTAAGAGGAGAGAGCTTCAGATAGCTGACTTAGTTCAGAGGACCTGAAAGAGAGAGAAGAAGTGCTCGTCTCTGAAATCATGATCACTTAGGCAGAAAGCAATAGCTGGTCTGAATTGCTCACTTCGGTCTGGAATGCTGGTAGCCCCGATTCGATTCGATTCGGCAATGCGCATTCCGCTCAAAGCGAGCAATTTTGCTCAGAATCGTGGCCCGCTATATGACATCGTTGGATTGGTCAGAGAATGGTGAGTCTTGTCCATGACATCCATATCGCATCCGTTTCTTCCCCGCATTCGTAGCCTGCGCGCCTTCTTGGCCGCATCCTTGAGGAAATTCCTGAAGATGGAACCCCACGATGGCGACTTCGCCTCGCAGCGGATGTGTCCCTCTTGTGGACTCGTCACGCCGCGCCACGAGGCACGGTGCCTGGAATGCGGCAAGTCGTTCAAACCAGCCTGAAGTTCAGCACGACGCAGAAAGCTGTTCGTAGTCCTTCACCGTCAGGAGCACCTCAATGAGAAAACAGTACCTTCACCTCTGCGCTTACCAATGTGATGCGTGCGAGGGGCCGGTCATCGCTGGCTCGACTGCGGTCCGCGAGAATGAAATCTCGAAAGAGACTGACATCAGACAAGTGGGAGCAATCTGCCTGTCCTGCGGCCATCGGCAGGACAACGCAACTGAGCCGGCTCGTCCCCGTCATCTGCCGCCGATTGCATGGGACGTAGTGGGCGTGGCGGACGCCTGTCATCCGACGGCCGCTTTCGTGGGCGCAGTCAATCGTGCAGAACTACATTGAGCAGCGAACTGTGGACCTGCAGCGCGCCTTCCGAGCCGCCGGCATAATGAATGAAGCCCAGCTTCCTGAATCGGTTCATGAAAAAGCTGACACGCGAGCGCGTGGTTCCAACCATCTCGGCGAGCGTTTCCTGGCTGATTTTGGGGACTACGGTTTCAGGTATGCCGTCCTTGCCAAAATGAGCAAGCAATAGAAGAACGCGGGCCAGTCTCTTTTCGCTGGAGTTGAACAACTGGTCGACCAGATCCTCTTCGTAACGGATGTTTCGACCCAGCAGATACGCCACGAACATTTCAGACAGCGCGGGTTCGCGATGAAGCGCATCCATCATCGCCTTCTTCTCGATCCGCAGAATCTCGCAATCGGTCATCGCCGCCGCGGAGCCCATTCTCTGGAGCTGACCTGCCAATGAGCCTTCTCCGAAGAAATTCCCTTCGCTCATGATCGCGATCGTCGCTTCCTTGCCGATCTTGGAAACGACGGTGAGTCTCACCTTACCTTTCTGAATATAAAAAACCGCGTCTGCTCCGTCTCCTTGCGCAAATATCGGCTGTTTCTTCGGCACCGTCAGAATCTTCCGGCCATCCCCAATGGTCGCCAGGAAGGTGCTTGCGTCGAATCCGCCGTTTTTCTTGACTGCCAACTTAGGCCTCATCTCCTTTCAGTATAGTCTCCCCCGACAGGATCCGATTCACGAACTTCGCACGATCTCATTCCGTGAAGTCTTCGTCCGCCGAGTTCTAGCCAGAGTGGTCACTTTTGATCAGTTTTGCTTCGCCTCCGGTCTCACAATCGAACCAGACAAACGGACAATCACACCACGACTGACTAGGGGAGACATGCCACCAACTGTTCAAGTCGGCACGATTCTGATGAAGGAATGGCCCGGGATGAGCCAACTTCTTGGGCTGGAGAGTGAGCCCTGTTCGGGAGAATGGAGTCTGCTCAGGGTACTGGATGGCTGCGCCCTCGATCGTAAGATCCATGCTGCCGGATGGAATTTCTTTTTCATGGCGGCAGAGGTCAAGGTGATGTTCTTTGGCGCTCTCGGAGCGGCGAAGATGCAGAATGCATTGAAGCGGATTCTTGAGAAGGTCAAGCAGCAACAGTTCAATGGCCTGGAGGTAACTGAAATAACTGCCAGGCGTTTCCTTGGCGTCCCGTACGTGACCGTTTCTGCTCATTCGCGCCATATGCAACAGAGCTGCTATCTGGATAGCGCCGAAGTTAGGCAGACCTCCCAGCACGACGCGGAATGGGCCAGAGGTTGATGGTAGCTTCAACCAATGATCGCGTGCCTGACAGAGAGTCACTTATGAAAAACGATCGGAGTCTCGATCACATTCTCGAGTCTGCCGTGATTTCAAGCTGGACGGCTTTGACCCGTGGCGCCCAAACTGGCTTGATTCATATTGAATACGGCTTTGCCGGAGGCGGAACTTTGGACCATCTGAAGGTCTGGTCATCTCTCACCCGAGGCCATTGGCTTCTGGCATGTGAGTATTGGATGTCACCTTCCACATTCCACGGCACCGGTGTCCGCTTCGATAATGGGTACGAATCCGAAGGATTGGCTCACATTTTGGAATCTGTGATGCAACACCAAAACTCTTTCGTGCTCCCCCCGAATCTCGGCCGGCAGGGACTGCTCCAGATTTCCACGCCTACGGTAGAAGAAAGCGCAGCGGCGGCAGCAATGATAAACGAAACCTTCGACCGACTGGCTTCATCGCTCGCGGCGCCCGCGGTCGCCTGAAAGTCTCCCCACGAGTCACTTTTCCAAGGCCTCTAAACGGCGGTCGCGATGCGGTTCTGTTCGGGGCAGGCCCGTGCTGAGCTCGCACTTTTCGCCCGGCTTGGCCCCGCATGTGGGACAACGAACCGCCAGCGCTTCCTTCTGTGTGATTTTCATGCTTATACAATGCGCGGTTACTCGCCAACAGAATGGTCAATTGTGACCATCGCGCAGTCCTCCGCGAGGCGCATCATCTTCTCTAGAAAAGGGCAGGGCCAGCGTTGCACGCTCTGGCGGCAATGTTTCCGATGATCGCTGTGTGTCCCCTCGACCTTTTCTCAGGAGCGATCACATGCCCAACCAATCGGCCACGGACACAAACAAATCCTCCGAACCGCCGTCTGACTCGGAGCGCGCCCAACAGCCACCGCTGCCTGAGCTTATCTATGAGCCCTATGCCCAGAGAGTGCTGCATGACGCTTCATATAAGCCTTACTCCGAGAAGGCGGCGCTGCCTGATCCGCCTTATGAGCCTTACAAGGGCATATAGTCGCTGGCAACCGTCAGGCGAACCTACCGCGTAAACCTATAAATCGGAGCACCTTCCGATTCTACGGGTGTCTGCCTCAATTAATCTCGGAAGTGGTCAAAAGTGTACAGTTTAAGGCAAATGACCCAAGTACCATATAATTGGTAGTGGAGCGTGCTATGTACACGAACGAAAGGCAACTCGCAATATCCGTGCTGGAGGGTCTAAGAGAAGACTTGACTTATGCGCACCTCAACGATGGGAGCCGCATCTTCGACGTAGCCGACCTGCGCCAGTATATCTACGAGCAGATCAGCCGGATTAGAACAAACGCGTACTTCATCTCGGCGCTGTATGGCGATAACGATGGCAAGGGGCAAGGCACCAGCAGAAGTCCCGGCCACAACGGGAAACCACAAAGCTAGTGCCGATAGGTAGTTGGGGAGCGCATTCCAGCCGCGGTTTGACAACGCTTGCACAGAAGACTAAGATCGTAATTGAGCGAGCTACCTCTTCTTACTCATTCAGGTCCTCTGAACTAAGTCAGCCACATCTGAAGTTGTTTTTCTTAGCTTTCCCCCGAAGGAGGAATTGCGTTATGACACTGTTGACCCGTTGGGATCCTCTCCGCGACTTGGCCACCATGCAAAACCGTATAAACCGCTTTGTTCGTGAGTCGTACAGCCCTGAAGGCCCAGAAGAGGCTTTGACGACCACCAGCTTCGCACCGCCGGTGGACATCTACGAAGACGAGCACACCATTGCCGTGAAGATGGAAGTCCCGGGCATCGACGAAAAAGACATTGATGTCCGCATCGAGAACACTACTCTCATCGTCCACGGCGAGCGCAAGATCGAGAAGGAAGAGAAAGAGGAGAACTTCCGCCGCATCGAACGGCAGTACGGAAGCTTCACCCGCTCGTTCACGCTCCCCAGTTCGGTAGACATGGGACAAGTGAGCGCTAACTATGACAAGGGCGTGCTGAAGATTAACCTCGCCAAAAAAGCCGAAGCCAAGCCTAAGCAGATCAAGGTGAATGTAGGCAGCGAGAAGACCCTCGAAGCCAAGGTTCACGGCAAGGCCGCGTAATTACCAGCAGTCCGTGAAGAAGACGGGAGGCGGCATTCTCGCCTCCCCTTTGTTTCTCACCCGAACAGGAGAATTCATGACCAACATTAAGTTTGTTGTAAGAGTGAGCCGGGGCGGTACCCGCGCACCTGCCTACGTGCAGCGGATTGATCGGCTTCCCCTCCAGATGACAACCAACCGCAAGCTGGCTCTGTTGATGGGAAAGTTCACGGCCGAAGACGCGATTAAAGCAATCCAGAATTCTCACTGCGTTCCGGAGTTGGTGTCCGTACAGGTGAATGCCTAGTAGACGCGAGGCCGCGCCCTGCGCGGAAGCCGTCTCCAAATATCTGCGGATCCGAGGCGCGACTGGTCAATTTTGACCATTCCGCAATCTGACTCTCGTTGAATACTGACGAGAGGTGAAGCTGCGTGCTTACTCAGACCCAAAGCACGAGCTGAACCCGCTTGCAATCCTGCCTCCAAGCGCTGATTGTTCAGGAACGATTCGGGAACGTGGTTTCTTTCAGAACATGTTCTCACCAGATAGGAGCAAATGTCGCTACTGAATACTGTGTTTCCCCCCAAAGGCACCTTGGAAGTGGTCAGCGCTAGCCTCGCCCTGCGAGGCGGGGCTGCAACGGTGCGTACACGGTCGCGGTCGGAACCGTCCCTGCCGAGTCGAATCGCGGTGATCGGGAACTATCTTCCACGACATTGTGGAATAGCCACGTTCACCACTGACCTGTGCAGCGCAATTTCCGAAGAATACGGGACTGCTCGACTGTTGGCACTGCCAGTGAACGATACGCAACAGGGCTATGACTATCCCGCACGAGTACGGTGGTCTCTCGCACAAGACGACGTGCAGTCGTATCAGGAAGCCGCTGAATTTCTGAACTTCAACAACATCGACATGGTGTGTCTGCAGCACGAGTATGGAATCTTCGGCGGACCAGCTGGAAGCCATATTCTGCATCTGCTGCGGGGTCTGAAGATGCCCGTGGTGACAACGCTGCATACAGTTCTACGCGAGCCAGACCCAAACCAACTGATGGTGATGGAAGAGATCGCGGAGCTTTCGGACCGTCTCATTGTCATGAGCCAGTTGTCGTCACAGTTCCTGCAGGAGATCTTCAAGGTCCCTGGTAGCAAGATCGACATGGTGCCGCATGGAGTTCCAGACCTGCCTTTCCTGGATCCGAATTTCTACAAGGACCGCTTTGGCGTAGAAGGGAAGGCGGTCCTGCTCACGTTCGGCCTGCTCTCGCCGAACAAGGGAATCGAAAACGTAATTCAGGCATTGCCGCAGGTTCTGTCCAAACATAAGAATGTGGTCTACATCGTCGCAGGTGCGACCCATCCTCACATCCTACGCCGCGACGGGGATAAGTATCGAGACAGTTTGCAGGCTTTAGCGAGGAAAATAGGAGTGGAATCGCAAGTGATGTTCCACAACCGCTTTGTCAGTCCCGAGGAGATGGTCGCATTCATTGGCGCCGCTGACATTTACATCACTCCGTATCGCCACGAAGCCCAGGTGGTTTCCGGAACGCTTGCCTATGCACTGGGGGCAGGCAAGGCGATCATCTCGACTCCCTATTGGCACGCGATTGAGTTGTTAGACGACCGTCGTGGCGCGCTGGTGCCCTTCCAGAATCCCGGTGCTATCGCACAGAAGACGATTGAACTTCTCGACACTCCTGCGATACGGCACGCCATGCGCAAACGCGCCTATCTCTTCGCCCGGGAGATGATCTGGAAACGAGTGGCCCAAGGTTACATGGAAAGTTTCGCGTGCGTCCGTAGCGACCGCATGGAAACTCCAAAAGTGCAGTTCTCGGCCCGGATAACCTCCAAGGCGCTGGATCAGTTGCCGGAGTTGAAGCTGAATCACTTGAACCAGATGACCGACGACACTGGAATGCTGCAGCACGCGATCTTCACGATCCCGAACCGTAGAGAGGGCTATACCACGGACGACAATGCTCGCGCCCTGATACTTGCTGTGCTGCTGGAGCACCTGGACAAAAATCGGTTTGGAGAGGCAGGTTTGCCTCCTGCAAAGTCCGCTGGCTTGTATTTGTCATTCCTGGAGCATGCGTTTAATCCACCGAAAAGTAGATTCAAGAACTTCCTCCGCTACGATCGCCGGTGGAATGAACCTGTGGGCTCGGAGGACTGTCACGGGCGTGCTCTATGGGCGCTGGGGACGGTTCTAGGCCGATCCCAAGATCGGGGATTGAGGGGCGCTGCCGGGCGCTTGTTCGAGTTTTCTCTTCCCACAATTTTGGAATTCAGCAGTCCACGAGCCTGGGCCTACACTCTGCTCGGAATTCAGGAATACCTCACTTCGTATCCGGGAGATCGCGACGCGCAGAAAGTGCGATCTGCCCTCAGCCGGCGACTGCTCGATATGTATGAGTCAATTCGAAGGCCAGATTGGAAATGGTTCGAGAATGTTGTCGCCTATGGGAATGCGAGACTATCCCAAGCCCTGCTGCTAGTAGGCTCAGCATGCTCGGATGATCGCATGATTTCCGCCGGCCTCGAATCGCTGGATTGGCTGTCAAGCATGCAACACTGCGAAATCAACCACCACTTTGTTCCGATTGGTTCGCAAGGCTTCTATCGTCAGAATGGCGAGAAGGCCCGTTTCGATCAGCAGCCGCTCGAAGCCGCCGGCGCAATTTCTGCTTGTTTGCAAGCGTACCGCGTAACGGGTGACAGCCGCTGGCGCGGTGAAGCCTGGTCGGCTTTCAACTGGTTCCTCGGCGACAACGATCTGCAACTGCCACTCTATGATTCCGCAACCGGCGGCTGCCGCGACGGTCTGCATCCCGATCGCGCCAATGAAAACCAGGGAGCAGAATCAACGCTGTCGTTCCTCATGGCACTCCTCGAAATGCGCTCGCTGCAAGAGCCGGAACAAAAGGAAATCCTTTCATGACTGTACCCGTTGAAAAGCAAGTGAGCCTGCTGAGCACACGCTTCGAGCCACTGCTTCTTCGCCATCCTACCAATCCCGTTCTGTCGAGCAAAGATTGGCCCTACCCTATCAATAGTGTGTTCAATGCCGGCGCAACCTTGCTCGCTGACGGTACGACCCTGTTGCTGTGCCGCGTGGAAGATCGTCGCGGCCTGTCGCATCTCTGCGCCGCGCGCTCTCGCAACGGCGTCGATGGATGGCAAATCGATAGTGAGCCCACTTTGATGTCCGACCCGAAGAACTATCCGGAAGAGATCTGGGGCATTGAAGATCCTCGCATCACGTTTGTCCCTGAACTGCAGCAATACGTCATCACCTACACCTCCTATTCGCGCGGAGGCCCCGGAGTCTCTTTGGCCCTGACCAAAGACTTCCGCAGTTTCGAACGATACGGCGTAATCATGCCGCCGGATGACAAAGATTCTGCACTGCTACCCAGGAGAATCGACGGGTGCTGGGCGCTCATTCATCGCCCCATGACGACACTGGGATCGCACATGTGGATTTCCTATTCTCCCGACCTCCGGTACTGGGGCAGGCACAGGCTCATGCTGGAAGCTCGCCGCGGCGCTTGGTGGGATGCAAACAAGATTGGGCTGTCGCCGCCGCCCATTGAGACTTCCAGAGGATGGCTGGTGTTCTACCACGGAGTACGGCATACGCCTTCTGGTTGTCTGTATCGCTTGGGCTTGGCCCTATTCGATCTCGAGAATCCGGAAAAGTGCCTTCTGCGTGGAGATTCGTGGATCTTTGGACCGGAGGCGTCGTACGAGCGCCATGGCGACGTGGATGATGTCGTGTTCCCCTGTGGATACACGATGGACACCGATGGCGATACGCTCAACATTTATTACGGAGCGGCGGACTGCGCTATTGCCCTGGCTCGGGCCAGCGTTCGCTCTCTACTCGAGTGGCTTGATGTCAATGGAAGTTCCGAACGTCGCCAGCGCGCGCAGGACTTATGAAACTGCTCTTGGGTGTCTTTCAGTTTATTTTTGGTTGTCGGCACCGTCACCTCAGCCGCGTGTTCACCATCAAACACCGCACGTACCGCGTCTGCTTCGATTGTGGACGGGAATTCGACTTGCCTGACCCGCTTGCACCCGGCCCCCCCGACGCTTCTCCGGCCACTCGCTTCGGGACAAATCCTCACCATGCACGCTGAAGGTCCCACGTCTTGATCCTGTCCCTGCATCTCAACCTTGATTTTCACTTGTGAGCTATCTTGCTCAGACGCGCAACTCTGGACCTGTCATTCTTCTCGTACTGACTGTGGATACGAGCCGCGACCTTTGAGTCGCAGCTCTCATTCTTAAGCCGGGGTCGGCGGCCCGATCAGGTGACCGCGAAGCGACCACAAGCCAATCAGCATTCTCCATCCGTGTACGTCGCCAAACCTTGCGGCTGAACACGATTCGACTCTAAGAATTCTCGAATATCGAAATCAGGCCGACGCCTTCAGGTGGACGAGGGGCGTTAGCCCGCGAAACAAGGAAGGTCAAAGTCATGCCTCTAATTCAACTGCTGGAAGTTCTGATTGTAGTCGGTGTCCTGCTGTGGCTCGTGAATCATTTCATTCCGATGCAGGGAACCATCAAATCAATTCTCAACGGCGTCGTTGTGATTGCCGTAGCTCTATGGCTGATGAATACGTTCGGGCTGTTTCACTCGCTGTCCCGAATTCACGTCGGAATGCTCATGATGCCATGAAGTCAGGTTGACGACTGACTGCACGAATCCAGGTTCGACACGGCAGACGGCTGCCACAAGGAGACACTTTGAAAACCAAGCTGTTCTTAGCGATCGGAATCACCCTTAGTTTGAGCGCGTTTGCTCAAACCAATTCGCAAAACCTAACCGTCGAGCCGATGAGTACGACGCCCACGTTCCGCGTGACGGTCATCAGCCGCAGCGTGCAGGCCGTCAACTATGAGCATCGCAGCGGAAGCTCGAAGCTGGATTTCGCGGGCACGGACTTGATGCCCTCCGCAAACGGTGTGGCCGAAGTAAACAGCAAGCGAGGATCCATCGCGATCCAAGCGGAATTCGGCGGTCTGCAGAAGCCGACGGCGTTCGGCAATGAGTATCTGACCTATGTCCTCTGGGCGATTTCGCCCGAAGGCCGCGCTGTGAATCTGGGCGAAGTTCTGCTGGGCGGCAACCATCGGAGCAAACTGAATGTCACAACAGATCTGCAGGCCTTCGCTTTGATCGTCACCGCGGAGCCGTACTATGCAGTCCGCCAGCCCAGCAACGTGGTGATTCTCGAGAACGTGGTTCGTGAAGAAACCAAGGGAACTACTGAGGCGGTAAACGCAAAGTACGAACTGATGGAGCGCGGCGGCTACATTCCCACCGGCTACAAGTTCGACCCGGTGGTCTTGAATGCCAAGCTACCGTTGGAATTCTTCGAAGCGCGAAATGCACTGCGGATCGCTCAATCCGAGGGAGCCGAGCAGTACGCGCCCGACAGTTATCAGCATGCCGTTAAGCTGATGGATAGTGCGGATGGCGACGCTACCAGCAAACACATCGACAGAAAGCCGCTGATCGCAACCTCCCGTGAGGCTGTCCAGACTGCGGAAGATGCACGCGCAATCGCAGTCAAGAAAATGGACAACGTTCGTCTGGCAAATGAACGCCAGGATTCCGCTGATGCGCAGGCCAGAACGCAAGGACAGGCCGACGAAGCGACGCGGCGTAAGGTGCAAGCCGAATCTGATACCGCAAAAGCTCAAGCTGCCAAAGCTCAGGCAGAATCTGACGCCGTGAATGCGCAAGCCGCCAAGGCCCAGGCGGAAGCCGATTCGGCTAAAGCCCGGAATGACGCAGCGGATGCACAGGCTGCAACCGCGAAGGCCCAATCCGATATGGCTGCCAGCCAGGCTTCCTCCGCAACTGCACTCTCGGCTGCCCAAGCTGATGCCGACCAATCGCGGGCGGATACGCAGAAGGCGCAGCAGGCCGCGCAACAGGCGGAAACCGATAAAGCAGCCATGCGCGCGAAGTTGTCCGAGCAGCTGAATTCAATTCTTCAGACTCGCGATAGCGCACGTGGGCTCATCATCAGCATGTCCGATGTTCTGTTTGACACCGGGAAGTATTCGTTGAAGCCGGGAGCGCGCGAGAAGTTGGCGAAGGTCGCTGGCATTCTGCTCTCCTATCCTGGCCTGAACATCGAAGTTGGAGGCTACACGGATAATGTCGGCGGCGATGCCATGAACCAAACGCTGTCTGAGAATCGTGCCGGCTCTGTGCGCGACTACCTTGTGCAGCAAGGCGTATCGACGAATTCGGTTTCGGCCAGAGGGTTCGGCAACAGTCTGCCGGTAGCCTCTAACGACAACTCCGCGGGCCGTCAACAGAATCGGAGAGTTGAACTTCTCGTCTCCGGCGACGCCATCGGGAGCCCGGTCAACGCAACCACGGGAAGCTTGCAATAGAGCACAACAAATCAGCGATTCGATAGTGGAGGCAACACTTTATGAAACTCGTTGGAGCGATCAGCACAGCAGTTCTTTCTTTAACCCTCGGAGCCGGCATTCCGGCATACGCACAGCAGGAGCAGCACGACCAACAGGAAGAAAGAGGCAAGCCCGCCCAGGAAAAAGAGAAGAAGGCACAACCAGAAAAACCGGCGAAGCAAGAAGACAAGAACGCCCGCCAGGAAGATAAGAACACCAAGCCGGAAGAAAGAAACGCGCGGCAGGAAGATAAGAACGCCAAACCCGAACAAAGAAATGTGCAACAAGAGAATAACAACAACAAGGAACAGAAAAGTGCTCAGGAGCAGCACTCACAGGAAGCCAGGCCTGCAAGGCAAGACGAACACGCCCGAGGTAACGGCGGTGGGGGCCGCATCCCCGACGACCGTTTCCGGGCCAACTTCGGACAGGAACACAGGTTCCATGTCAACCAATCTGATTACAACAATCGCCGCTTCCAATACGGCGGCTACTCGTTCGGATTTGAGGGCGCGTGGCCAAGCAACTGGCTGTACACGCAAGACGTTTTTGTGATCGAAATTGACGGCGTGTATTACCTGTGCAACGTGAACTATCCTGGCGTGAACATTGCGCTCATCGTAGCGATGTAAGCTCTATCATCCAGTCACCGATCGGCGTGGGCCGGCTTTCGGCTCGCGCCCTTCCCTCACCATAAGAAAGGAGCAAACACATGCTTGGGACTATATTGATCGTGATCCTGGTTCTGGCACTGCTGGGAGCGCTGCCTCGCTGGTCACACAGTCGAAGCTGGGGATATTACCCAACCGGCGGTGTGGGGCTGGTCCTTTTCGTCGTCGTCATTCTGCTGGTTCTCGGCCGGATTTGAGCCATGCGCAACGAGCTAACATCGGCAGGCGCCGTCTCCTGCAGTTGGCGCCTGCTTTCTGCCTGTGCGGCTGCACTTTTTGTAATCGTTTTGATGTGCAGCGTTCGTTCCTCTGCATACTCCGTTCTTACGCACGAGGAAATCGTCGACCTGCTCTGGACCGATGAGATCCAGCCCCTTCTGCTCAAGCGGTTTCCCGGACTGACGGAAGATCAACTCAAAGAGGCCCACGCCTATGCCTATGGAGGCGCGGTCATCCAGGATCTCGGCTATTATCCGTTCGACAGTAAGGAATTCAGCGACCTGGTGCACTACGTTCGCAGCGGAGACTTTGTTCGCGAGTTGCTGCTCGAAAGTCAGGATGTCAACGAGTATGGGGGAAATATGGCAGACAGTGAATGGACCGTGAAAGACCTGGCAGACGCCCTGAAACGATTCCCGCTTGACGCGAAGGTCTACTACGAGATGGGGCCAAACGGCCCCGGAACAATCGGAAAAGCGCAATACGTGAAGGCCTGGGGCGAGTCTGGCGAGATGGCAGTGCTACTGGACCGATAGCTTTCAAGCTTCACGTGACCTAGCGGTGGAAAATCGCCGCATCGCAAGACGGTGCAGAGCAGCACTGTACGTTTCAGGCCTTCTTCGTAGAACAGACCTTGCTGTGACCTCGGATGTGGTCAATTTATTTCCTCTAGGGTTTGACCCGTGCGACGATATCGCTACCCTCGGGAATTGGGCGGCGCAATTTTCCGCTAATTCGCGGGGCAGGAAACCGATGTTAGCCTCCTCTGTTACACTTGTTGGGACGCTTTTGTCACGGTTTGCTCGTCACGCGGTGGTCAGTTCTTTGACCAGAATCATCTCCGCCTTTCCTGCCCTCCGTTTATTTGCGTGAAATCCAAAAATTGAAATAGAGCGGCATGACAGCTCTCGACGTGTGTCAGAGTGCGTGATCAAAAGCCCCTCCAGAAAGAAACAAATTCGAATGACCACATTTTCGGAACTGCCCTTGTCTCCTGCATTGCAGCGGGGTCTGGCGGCAGCCCAGTTTACTAACCTCACACCCATCCAGGAACGTGCGATTCCTACCGCTCTTGAAGGCCGCGACGTCATCGGTACCGCTCAGACGGGCACCGGCAAGACATTGGCCTATCTGATCCCGCTGATCGAGACTCTCAACCGAGAACCGTCGCTCCACACCAATGCGCTTGTGCTATTGCCCACGCGCGAACTCGCGATGCAGGTTCACGAGCAATACAAGCAACTGAGCAACAAAGCCACGCCCAAAGCCGCTCTAGTCATCGGCGGCGTGTCGGAGAAGGCGCAGATTCAAGGTCTCCGTGCCGGTTCCGCACTCGTAATTGCCACGCCTGGAAGGTTGCAGGACTTGATGAGCCGCAAGTTTGCCGATCTGCGCCACGTCAAAATGCTCGTGCTCGATGAAGCCGATCGAATGCTCGACATGGGTTTCTTACCTGCGATCCGGCGCATTCTCTCGGCACTCCCGCAGCACCGGCAGACCCTATGCTTCTCGGCCACTCTCGAACAATCCGTTGCCGGATTGGTAAATGACTACATGCGCGAACCGGTGCGCGTGGCCTTGGGCTCGGTGCTCAAGCCCGCCGAGAGCGTGCAGCTCATAGCCTACGAAGTTCGACCGGGAGAGAAACTCGACGTTCTACGGCAATTACTCTATTCGGAAAAGGGGCAAACCCTGATTTTCACCCGCACCAAGCGTGGCGCGGAACGCCTGGCCAAGGAGTTGGTGCGGGACGGCTTCGCCGCGGCTATGATTCATGGCGATCGCTCACAATCGCAGCGGAATGGAGCGTTGAGCGGATTTCAGGAAGGCCACTTCCAGGTGCTGGTTGCCACCGATATCGCATCCCGCGGCTTGCACGTGGACGATGTGGCCCATGTGATCAACTACGACCTACCCAAGATGGCCGAGGATTTTATCCATCGCGTGGGCCGCACCGGGAGAGCCGGGTTGCAAGGTCGGGCGTCGACCTTGGTCGCAGGAGCAGAAGTGCTGGAGTTGCGCCACATCGAGCGTAGCCTCCAACTGAGAATAGAACGCAAGCAAATTGAAACGGAGACAACGGGACCGCCGAGGCGGATTATTCAGAACACGCTAGTCTCGCGAACGTTGACGGCATTGCCGGGAGAAGTATTCGTCTAGCCCGCGGAGAGCAGTCGCCGGGATCGTGCGCCAGCGACTTGCAGTGACAAGATGATCCAGAACAGAACGCAATGATGTGGGGAATCTCAGCCCTCATCGCGGGAAGGTCCCCCCTGCCGACAGTGTCCCCTGAAACAGAAGCAAACGCGTACGATTGCGACTATTTTCTCACTATCCGCTCAACAGCTTGGTTTACATCCTCACGGGCTTTCTTTTTGGCGGCTTCGCGGCGGGTGCCATTTAGCCTCTTCTCCGATCGGTCGGATTGGCGCCGTGACCTCTCAAGTTTGGTTCGCTTCCTTGCCATGCTCAGAGTTTCCCACAACCGAACTTTGGCCATCCCTGTGAGTATTTGAAACTGACCCACTAGCCAATTTTGAGGTCGCTACTCTAATAGCTTCTGATTGTTGGTGTAAAGGCGAAGCTGGCAGGGTGCCCGCAGGTGCCCGCTTCGACGCTACACCGCGTTCAGCTTCTGGTAGAGCCACATGGCCACGAGCACTAGGAGGGATACCCCAGATCCGATGCTGAACACGCGCATCGGAATGGTAAGCCGGTTGACCTTTGCCAACAGTTCCGTCTGCTCATCGTGCATGTGCGAACTCGCGTCATCCAGAAACAACTGGTCATCCCTGTGACCTGCTCCCCTCTTTCCGCACAAAACTAAGTATGATTTTTGCGAAAGGAAGGGGAAGAGAGTATGTCGAAGAGCAGGCACACGGAAGCGCAGATGATCGGGGCACTGAAGCAAGTAGAGGCGGGACGGAAAGTGGAGGATGTGGCGCGAGAAGTGGGCGTGTCCAAGCACACGCTCTACGCCTGGAAGGCGAAGTACGGTGGCATGGATGTGAGCCAGGCGCAGGAGGCGAAGCAGTTGCGGGATGAGAACACGAAGCTGCGAAAGCTGGTGGCGGATCTGAGTCTGGACAAAGAAGCGCTGCAGTCGGTGATCCGAAAAAACGGCTGGAGCTCGTAGCCCTGAAGGCGGCTGTCGAGCAAGTGCGCGGGGAGTATGCCTTCAGCCAGCGGCGTGCGTGCGGCCTGATGACGATGGCGGTATCGAGCTATCGCTACCAGAGCAGGCGCTGTGATGAGCCGCTGCGAACGCGGCTGGTGGAATTGGCGCGGGAGAAACCGCGCTTCGGGTATCGGCGGCTGCATGTGTTGCTGGGTCGCTCGGGAGAGCATGTGAACCACAAGCGAGTGCATCGAGTGTATCGGGCGGCCGGGTTGATGATCCGGCGCAAGAAACGGAAACATTGCGCCCGGGTGGGACAACCGCTACGCGTCTGGACGGCGGCGAACCAGGAATGGGCGCTGGATTTTGTGCGCGATGCGGTGGAGTGCGGACGGGCGATCCGGGTGCTGAGCGTGGTGGATGCGTACACGCGTGAGTGTTTGGCTTTGGAAGTGGACACGAGTTTCGCCAGTCGGAGAGTAACGCGAGTACTGGACGGGATCGTGGCCGAGCGCGGACGGCCGCAGGCGATCCGCTGCGACAACGGGCCGGAGTTGACGAGCCGGCATTTTCTGGCGTGGTGTGTGGAACGGCAGATCGAGTTGGTGCACATTCAGCCGGGCAAGCCGACGCAGAACGCGCACGTGGAGAGTTTCCATGGACGGTTGCGGGAAGAGTGTTTGTCCGTGAGCTGGTTTCAGAATTTGTTCGATGCGCGGCGCAAGATCGCAGCGTGGAAGATCGAGTACAACGAACAGCGCCCGCACAGCAGTTTGGGATACCGGACACCGAAGGAGTTTGCGGCGGCGCAGGCAGCAGTCTTCTACACAGCTGAGCGAGGGGCAAGGGACTCAAACGCCGTCCCTTGCCCCTCGCGCTCCCCCATCCCGGCTCAAACCGGAGAGGGAACGAAAGAAAGTTGTCGTATTCTTACGTGAACGAAAGCAGGGGGCAGGTCACCTGTGCATCGTGAGTGTGCTCTTGTAGATCAGGAGGACGATCAGACCAACAGCTAAAACTCCGAAGATCAGCGCCACGATTGTCAGCGTCATAATCCACCTTTGGAGATTCCACTAAGATGGTCTCACATTCCAGAATACGAAACTGATCAGTATTGGTCATAAATGATACTTCGGTGAGAGCCGCTGGATGGTGCGAAAATTCCAATTTCCCTTTTATTCTGCCCGGCCTTGTTCAATGACGTGCTACGCTGATGGGCATGGCGGACTATCGTGTCCAAGTCTTCGACGGTCCCCACGCTGGGGCTAGGTCCTTTCCGAACCCTGGAAGCGGCGTTGGCGCACCGGTGATTGGCCGACAATAGCATCAGGGTCGTTTGTACTAGACTTTGATTACTCAGGCCCCGTCAGCTGTTGTTGCAACGAGAAAATGTCGTATTAACTGCAACGAGACTTTGTCACCCCTTAACGTTTAAGTAACGCGGGGCGGCCGGAGAGGTTGTAGATGCGCGGGGTTGGCGATTTTCGTTTCTGCGCAGAGGTGAGGAGCTGGGGTCGGCGCTCGGCGTGTTCTTCCAGGGGCGAGGGTCGGGCGAGCAAGAGAACATCTCCGCGAAAAACGCGCAACACGCCATCGAGTTGATGGGAGAGTTCGACTGCTTCTCCGGCGTAACCACGATGGCCGGGCAAGGGTGGCAGCGCGATCGACTGCGCCCCCAGAGTGACGGTGTGATCGGCGGCGACGACCCGCTGGTAGTGCAAGCTGAGGCAACGGGCGAGATCGAAGCGGCGGGGCAGGCGGCGGAAGTCGCAGGCAGCCTCGGCGGCGGGACGGGCGAAGCGCTGGTTGTAGTCGGCGCAGAAGCGGGCCAGCACAATGTTGGCTTGCTCGACGGTGGTGGCTTGAGCCAGACGAAGTTCGCTGACCAAGCGGTCCTGGCAGGTGCGCCAGGCGCGCTCGATGCGGCCCTTGGCTTGGGGTGAATAGGCGGGGATCTGCTGGATGCCGAGCTGCTCGAGAGCCCGTCCCAGCTGAGTGGGAGATTGTTTTCCGGCGAGCTGCTCGGCGAGACTCCAGTACGAATCGTTGCGCTGGAAGATGGAGTGACGGTCGTGGTAGAGGCTGAGGGGAAGGCCGTGCGCAAGGATCATGGCATGCAGAGCACCATGCAGAGCACGAAGATAGCCCAGCGTATTTTCGGCTTCGAGTTGGAAGTGAGCGGCCAGGATCTGGCCGGTGGCGTCGTCCTGAAAGCCGATGAGGGTGAGCTCGGGGCCACGGCCTTCGAGCCAATCATGGCAGCTGGCATCGGTGAGCACCATCATGCCGAAGCGCGGGCGGGGCGGGCGGCGAGAGCGATATTTGCGGGGCCGGCGCTTCTGCGGCGAGGCCAGTTTGGCGGCTCGCAAGATGCGCCGCACGGTTTCGCGGCCGACGGTGAGGTTTTCTTCGGAGTGAAGTTTTTCCGTGAGATGAGAATCGTTAAAGCCCTGATACTTGCCGCGCGCTAAGGTTAAGATCAACTGCTTCTGGGGAACGGAAATGGCCCAGGGCGCGGCGCGTCCGCGATTGCCGTGGTGTACCCAATCTGTGGAGTTGGGCTGATAACGGCGCTTGAGCCGCTGCACTTGGCGCTCGCTCAAATGCAGCAGGCAGGAGGCTTCGCGTACGCTCAGCCTCCCGCCTGCCGCATTTTCAATCACTTTCACTCGTTGGAACTCTTTCTGACTCATCGTCACCATCCTTGGAGGGTGACAGAATCTCGTTGCAGTTATGGGGTGACATTATCTTGGAGCATTTACACTCAGGCCCCGTCAGCTTGACGCGCGTGAGAGTTGCGCGTACGATTGAAAGTGAGTGAATTTCCTTTCCTCATCAGATTCTCTGAACTAAGTCAGCCCATCTGAAACACCTTCTCTTAGTCCACGGCAACTGAAGGTTAACCATGATCCAGCCTAATGAGATGCGTGGAGGCCGTGGCTCGGAATTTTGCCAAGGCGAGCAGGATTGGCTGCGAGCCGAACAGGAGCAGCAGAGTTGGTTGCGCACGGAACAGGATCAGCAGGACTACCTTCGCGCAGAGCAAGAGATTTTTACACAGCAGCGATAGGGGAATCCATCGCCACTACCGCCCGCACGTGTGGAATAAGCGTAGAAAGGAGACTCGTGGACTGCTTAATGTGCAAGAATCTGGAAAAAAGATTTGACATCAAGCTTAACGACTATATGGACGCCCGCTCCTCTGCCTATTATCGGGTGAGTACAGAGCTTGCAGCCACAAAAAACGTCGATATGGAGCGCGCTAGGTACGACCTCGAAGAGCACCATCTAGTGTGTGCTTCTTCCCCCCCAGGCGGGTTATCCGCCTTCCCGCTTAACAAAGCGCCGAGGCCACTAATCGGTTGGAATGGAAGTTTCCTTTCCGTGAAAGCTCTTTTATTTGCTATTTTCTCCCTGTGTTTTGCCCCAAGCGTCGTCGTCGCGCTCTCGCAGGACGCTCCCAACCAGGCGCCGACGACTCGGGCGCACATAGGGACTCGGCTGACAACCATCATGGGTACAGTTCAGGAAGATGGCGATAAATTGAGGTTCGTAACCGAACAAAGAGCCTGGAAGGTGGACAACCCGGAGATTCTTAAGGGTCACGAAGGACACTACGTGCACGCGGCAGCTTACATCTATCCGGACAAGAATTTAATTCACATCATAGAGGTGAAGATACCGACCGTACGTGAGACCAGGGAAGCTGACATCAAGTAAGCGCGAGGTGCTCTATCGTGGCCGTCCATGGTGCATCAGGACGGCTGCACCTGCCGCCGAACACAGCAAAAGTTTCCCCTATACCCCGTCGCGGAGGAAAGGGGCCCTCCAAAATCAGCGCCCGGCGAGGCTAGACTAAGGCGCAACATTATCAAGCAGAATGACTTAGGGCTAACTCTGATCGGCACAGAACAAGTGATCGACCACAGAACTTGGCGCGAAGGGAACTCAATGACGAGGTTTCAGTTCATGGATATTCCCCTTATCCGCCAATCTGACGCTATTTCGTCGTGTGAGCGTTTCTTGGAATTCACCGAAACATATCTGGCACATCCCAAGAACTCCCTACCCAGGATCGATATCTCTCTTACGACCTCTCAAATACTTACGCAGCCCACCCAAACCTTTTAAGTCATTGAAACTACAGGTTAGTTTAGCCTTGAAAAGGCTGCGCTCTACCATTTGCGCAGGAAGCCGGGCCATATCCTGGTATTGCTAGTTACCGTATGTACTCCCGGAACCAGGGGACGTATGCGCGCGGTTGTCGGACGTGTACGTAGCGTGTGTGCAAGTAGTGCGGCACGTGTACAAGTCGCATGATCGGGTGCAATGCGAACATCGTATTTTCACCCGCAGCCAGTCCAATTCAATGATCTGGATTAGTCAGCGGGGGACGAAACCGCGTCCGACGGACAGCAATCGTAATGCGCGCAAGATGACCGCACCTGATCTTCATCGACCGGCACGGCATCCGCAAGAAGCCGGAGTCCAAGGAGGAGGACTCACAATCGCCTTTTCACCCGCGGACTCTCAGTTGGTGTAATGGCTGGGGTGCAACAACTGTCCGCAACCCGTCGAGACGCATTTTGCTCACCCATTGGTCCGCACCCCAGGGAATGAGCACTTTTGCTCAGACCATATCATCACTCGCGTGCTAACGTTCGATTGTGCATCCTGAGTGGAAGCCGGGAAGACCGCTTCCCGCTTTGCCAGACCAAGCTATAGTGCAGCGATTTGCACCAATTCTGTCTATGTCTCTTGCGAACAAGTTTCGCCGTACAAGGAGTTTCAAATGGCATACGTGCTACGTCACCTCGTCAACGAAGGGATTCTCGTAGATGTAGGAGAAACGCTTGCGGAGGAAGGTCCATTCGATAGCCGCGAAGAGGCGGAACAGCGCCTTAACGAGTTGGAGCGGGACAAGAAGAATGGAAAATTCACGATTGAGGAGTTAGTCCTCAGTTGAGACCAGCATACTAGTCCACCGCGAAGATCGTAGCGCTCCAATCAGTTCCGCCCGCGGTGGTGATGCTGATCCTCTCTGTCTTTGCTCCCGTGGGCACAGTTGCGGTCAGAGGCGTATCGTCAACCACCGTAAGACTTGCGATCAGACGACCAAAGTTGACTTTTGTGGCGTGAGTGAGGCTGACGCCCGTGATGGGTCACCACGGTTCCCACCGGGCCGCTGGCTGGACTGAAGCTTGTAAGCTGCGGCGCCACACGGAAATTCTTATTGCTGGGTATCCTGCTGCTCGGGAGCGTGACGTTCACATATCCGGTTTTCGCGTCAGTGGACACAGTGGCCGCAGCACGACACACTCTGCACAGCGGTTTGCAAATAAATCATCTTCCCCGCGCAGTTAATGGTCGTCAGCGACAGTTCAAGCTTCGTCTTTCAGGGAACCGGACTGCAGGATGGCGACCACTTGCCGGGACTGCTGGGCTACGAAGTAGGCAATTTCAATCCCCAGTTCGCGCCTTCGGGTACGACGTGTCATCAGAATTTGGTCTTGTTGAACGCCATCCTGTACGTGGCCGAGCACGGATGTAAGTGGCGTGGATTGCCCAAGCGGTACGGCAACTGGCACAGCATCTTATGTGCGCATGAATCGTTGGGCCAAGAAATGACGGGTCATGAGCCCGAGACCCTCCAAACAACCGTGAGTTTTCGGCAAGCGTGCGTGACGACGCTAACTGGCGCTGTTACGTTCATTGAGCCGCCGATGAGCGGTCGAGGGCGGGCCCATGAGCACAGCAGTCATTCCCGAGCCAATCGCACAGTTACAGCGTCAACTGGATCAGATTCGTAGCAGCCAACCGCGGGGGAAGAAGCTGCCGGATTCGGTGTGGCAAGCCGCCGTCGAACTAGCCCGGGAACATGGTGTGTATTCGGTCGCGCACCCGTTACGGCTGGACTATACGGGGCTGAAGAAACGACTCGATGGAGTTTCCCATCGCCGACGAAAAGCACGCAAGCCGGCATTCGTGGAACTGATCGCGCCCCCTTCAGCGATGCTGCGAGAGTGCTTGATTGAGTTCGAGTCGTTGCGCGGAGGTAAGGTGCGCATTCAGTGGAAAGCTGCCGCACCGCCGGATTGGATGAACCTGCTGCGGGCCTGGCGCGAAGCCGAGAGATGATTCAGATCACGGCGCAGATGCGCGTACTGGTAGCCATCGAGCCGGTCGATGGAAGAAAAGGGATCGACTCTCTGGCGCAACTGTGCCAGGAGAAACTGGCAGAGGATCCTTTTTCCGGCTGTGTGTTCGTGTTTCGGAGCCGGAGCGGGACGGCGATCCGGCTACTCAGCTATGACGGCCAAGGATACTGGCTGGCGCAAAAGCGTCTTTCGCGCGGGAGATTCGTATGGTGGCCGCAGGCGTCGGAACCAGCCAAGGCCTTGGAAGCCTATGAGGTGCAATTGCTGATGGCGGCGGGCGATGTGTCGCGGGTGCGCGCGGCGCCGATGTGGCGGCGAGTGAGCGTGCTGAAGTAATCAACCTCGCGACGAAAAAAAACACGGCGTCCCCCTTGCGTTCCAAGAAAAACCAGTTCATACTGCGGATCGATGGTCGAGTTCAGATATCGGGGCCGGAAGATCAGCCAGGAAGACATCCTTTATATACGCGCCCTGATCGAGCGGCACCCGCAGGAAAGCCGCCGCACACTATCCACCAAGCTCTGTGAAGCCTGGCAGTGGCGCCAGGCCAATGCAGCGTTGCGCGACATGGTATGCCGCGGCCTGTTGCTCATGCTGGACCGTGCCGGCCAGATCGAGTTGCCGGCGGTGAGTTACGTGCGGCATAACCCGCTGGCCAACCGGGCCAGACCGGAGCCGGCGCGGATCGATACCACACCCATCGCAGGCAGTCTGCGCCACCTCCAACCGCTGGAGTTCGAACTGGTTCGGCGCACCGGTAAAGAGCCGTTGTGGAACAGTTTGCTGGAGGAACATCATTACCTCGGCTACGAGCAGCCGGTGGGAGAACACTTGAAGTACTTGGTGTTGGGGCAAGGACGACCGGTCGCCTGTCTGGCATGGTGCTCGGCTCCGCGTCATCTGGGCAGTCGCGACCGCTACATTGGCTGGAGCGCCGAACAGCGCCGCCGCAATGTCCGCTTCCTGGCTTACAACACGCGATTTTTAATCTTGCCCTGGGTCAAGGTGGAACACCTGGCATCGCATATCCTGGGGCGCATGGCGTTGCGGATCTCCGCGGACTGGCAGCGGATCTACGGACATCCGATCTACTTCCTGGAGACGTTTGTGGATCCGGAACGATTCCGCGGAACCTGTTACCGTGCGGCCAATTGGGTGGTGCTGGGCAAGACGACGGGGCGCGGTAAACAATCGAATAGCTACGTGCCGAACCGGTCGATCAAACAGGTTCTGGGATATCCGTTGGCGAAGCAGTTTCGCGAAATGCTCATGGGGTGAGGATGAAAACCGCCAGGCGACGGGTCGATGTAAATCTGGACGAACTGGACCGGGTGCTGGACGGAGCACGGCAAGCGCCGTTGAGCGAGGACGATTACGAAAAGCTCAAGGAGGCATTGCATGCGCTGGCGGCGATGCTGGTGCAGCCGCGCAGCACGGAGAAGACCAGCGCCGTGCTGGGAAAGCCGGAAGGCGCGGAAGCTGGCGCCGGGACTCAGCCGGAGAGCAACGATTCCCCAGCGCCCGGACATGGACGCAATGGCGCGGGAGCGTTTGTCAGTTCGCGGAAGATCGCGATTGCGCACCCGCAGTTGAAGCACGGGGATCGCTGCCCGGAGTGCGAGAAAGGCAACGTATACGGGCAGAAAGAACCGAAAGTGCTAGTGCGCATGGTCGGGCAGGCGCCGCTGGCCGCCACCGTCTACTCGCTGGAACGGTTGCGCTGCGGTGCCTGCGGACAGGTGTTTACCGCACAAGAACCGGAAGGAGTAGGTCCGGAAAAATATGACGAGACCGCGGCCGCGATGATCGCGCAACTCAAGTACGGCAGCGGGACCCCGTTCTACCGGCTGGAGCAACTCCAAGGTCAGCTGGGGATTCCGTTACCGGCGGCGACGCAATGGGAGGTTGTGGAAGAGGCGGCCGAGTTAGTTAAACCGGCGCGCGACGAGTTAATCCGGCAGGCAGCGCAGGGCGAGGTGGTGCACAACGACGACACCAGCATGCGAGTGTTACGTCTCGCGCGCGAACCGTCGGACGAACGCACGGGTGTGTTCACCAGCGGCATCGTGTCCACCGGCCAGGGTTGGAAAATTGCGCTGTACTTCACCGGACGCCAGCATGCCGGCGAGAACCTTGCCGACGTGTTGCAGCAGCGTGCTCGGCACTTGGGCCCACCCATTCAGATGTGTGACGCGCTCTCGCGCAATGTTCCGAAGCTGGCTGCGGGGGTGGAGATTTTGCTGGCCAACTGCCTCGCCCATGGAAGAAGACAGTTCGTGGAAGTAGCGGCGAACTTTCCCGACCAGTGTCGCTATGTCCTGGAGATGCTGGGCCAGGTGTATGGTCACGAGGCCGAGGCGCGAGAGCGTGGTCTGGGGTCGGAAGAGCGCCTGCAGTTTCATCAGAAGCGTAGCGGCCCGGTGATGGAGCAACTGCATCACTGGCTGGAAGCGCAGTTCGCCGAGCGCAAGGCGGAGCCGAACTCGGGGCTGGGCGAGGCGATTACGTACTTACTGCGACATTGGCGGCCTTTGACGCTGTTTCTCCGGCAAGCCGGGGCTCCGTTAGATAACAATGTCGTCGAAAGAGCATTGAAGCGGGCCGTTCTGCACCGGAAGAATGCTTTGTTCTATCGGACGCTGAACGGGGCGGAGGTGGGTGACCTGTTCATGAGTTTGATTCACACTTGTCAGTTGTGCGGCGCCAACTCCTTCGACTACCTGACCGAGTTGCAGCGCCACGCCCAGAAACTGGCGACCAGTCCGGCGGAGTGGATGCCGTGGAATTATCGCGAAACCCTGGAGCGGATCGTCTCTCTATGAAGAAACCCAAGAAGGACCCCGCTCGGGAGGACCGAATCGACAACGAAATCATCGTGGACGCTTAGGGACCGGAAGAGCAGATGATGGGGTGGTATTACTACCTCGATGCCAAAATCCGATTTCCGTTTCAGGCTAAGTGCATCGCTACCACGGTCGTTTCACCGCTCCGAAAGGAAGAAACCGTCCAAGTCCAGCGCATGGCACCTGAAGATGCCTGTTCTTCCGATATCGTGCTGATCCGTTGGCACGGTCGGACTATGGCAGTTCCCCTGTCACAACTGGTCGCTACTGATCCCGACCAATCCGCTGCCGAGGCCATTGGCGACTGGCATTACTGGGTGGCGCAGGGCCACTGCTTCTGAACCACGCTGTCCCCCAGCGACTACGCAGCCTTACCGAAAACACACGATGATCGGGGCACTGAAGCAAGTAGAGGCGGGACGGAAAGTGGAGGATGTGGCGCGAGAAGTGGGCGTGTCCAAGCACACGCTCTACGCCTGGAAGGCGAAGTACGGTGGCATGGATGTGAGCCAGGCGCAGGAGGCGAAGCAGTTGCGGGATGAGAACACGAAGCTGCGAAAGCTGGTGGCGGATCTGAGTCTGGACAAAGAAGCGCTGCAGTCGGTGATCCGAAAAAACGGCTGGAGCTCGTAGCCCTGAAGGCGGCTGTCGAGCAAGTGCGCGGGGAGTATGCCTTCAGCCAGCGGCGTGCGTGCGGCCTGATGACGATGGCGGTATCGAGCTATCGCTACCAGAGCAGGCGCTGTGATGAGCCGCTGCGAACGCGGCTGGTGGAATTGGCGCGGGAGAAACCGCGCTTCGGGTATCGGCGGCTGCATGTGTTGCTGGGTCGCTCGGGAGAGCATGTGAACCACAAGCGAGTGCATCGAGTGTATCGGGCGGCCGGGTTGATGATCCGGCGCAAGAAACGGAAACATTGCGCCCGGGTGGGACAACCGCTACGCGTCTGGACGGCGGCGAACCAGGAATGGGCGCTGGATTTTGTGCGCGATGCGGTGGAGTGCGGACGGGCGATCCGGGTGCTGAGCGTGGTGGATGCGTACACGCGTGAGTGTTTGGCTTTGGAAGTGGACACGAGTTTCGCCAGTCGGAGAGTAACGCGAGTACTGGACGGGATCGTGGCCGAGCGCGGACGGCCGCAGGCGATCCGCTGCGACAACGGGCCGGAGTTGACGAGCCGGCATTTTCTGGCGTGGTGTGTGGAACGGCAGATCGAGTTGGTGCACATTCAGCCGGGCAAGCCGACGCAGAACGCGCACGTGGAGAGTTTCCATGGACGGTTGCGGGAAGAGTGTTTGTCCGTGAGCTGGTTTCAGAATTTGTTCGATGCGCGGCGCAAGATCGCAGCGTGGAAGATCGAGTACAACGAACAGCGCCCGCACAGCAGTTTGGGATACCGGACACCGAAGGAGTTTGCGGCGGCGCAGGCAGCAGTCTTCTACACAGCTGAGCGAGGGGCAAGGGACTCGAAACGCCGTCCCTTGCCCCTCGCGCTCCCCCATCCCGGCTCAAACCGGAGAGGGAACGAAAGAAAGTTGTCGTATTCTTACGTGAACGAAAGCAGGGGGCAGGTCAGGCGGCGCCGCATTCCGGGCCAGGCGATGATTTGATCATTTGATCCAGGTCATTGTTGAAGTCCTGGATATGCTTGACCACCAGCGGGCCATGAACGCAGGTACCACGCCAACTGAGGAGACATTGCATCCGGAGCTTTCGAGGCCTTGGTCTTCGGCTTGTCAATACATGCCGCTGTCCAACGACGCTCGATCTTGATTTGGTTTTGGTCCCGATCGAGGTCGCGCCATTTGAGGCCACATGGGTCTTCCCTTCATTCAAGATGAACGGAAAGATTCCAATGTGCGTGGGAATCTTCGTCACCTCACCTGCGTCCGGCTGCCTTGAAAGCAGGCATTCAGATTGCCCCGGGGCAGCGTTTCGGGCTTCACTCTCTGCGCTCAAGCATGGCTACTTGGATGGTCCCGATCGACAAGATCGATGTGAAGACCACACAAGGCAACATGCGTCACGCAGGCCCTGAGATCATGTTGCGCAGATATGCTCAGGTCGTGACTCCCGAAATGCAGGGCGTCCAGGTGCGCTGGTTTGAGAGTTGTGGGTTGGTCAGAATCTCTTGGCAGAAAATGCTGCGAGTGATGCAATCCAATGAACCGAAAGGGGTTCTTGGTGAGCGCGGCAGGATTCGAACCTGCGACCCATGCCTTAAAAGGGCATTGCTCTACCACCTGAGCTACGCGCCCACAGCGAACAAAGAAAAGAAAGCAAAGAGCTAATGCAGCAACGTGCCTTTGGCTGGAACCGCGTCCAGCGCACACTCCGCGCACAATGAACCGAAACTGGATTGCAACTTTGCCATCGCGGTTACACCCCGCTCCGACTTGGTCTTGATGTGATCTCGCGTCACGAGGACGTTCCTATGCCGCATGATTCTGGATCGTTCCGTCGTCCACTCCCAAGTCGTACAGCGTTCAGGCCAGCCTGCACCGAAGAGCATGCGAGCGGTGCCACATTGGAAGTTTATCATCCCGTCGGTATTCGTGGTCGGTGTCGGCGTGCTCTGACAAAGCTTCCTGCACTCCCCGCACCGGTTGAACACGGAGCATCTCGCGGTCCAGGTTCGCGGGTTTCCCTCTCCAACGAGATGGCCGGGCTTTGAGCAGATGGCCAACCCCTATCTCTTTGATGATCAACTTCGAAATATTGGCGGAGCCGCTTCGCGAAATTCGGGATGAGGCAATGCAGGCGCGACTAGGCAATGCTGGTTAACTCGCCCACCGAGGTCAATGCGTGAAGATCGTCTGGTTGTAACAAGTTGCTCTAACCGTCCTATAATCTAGCCGGCCAGCAAGATCGGGTGCATTACCGGCGCTACCGAACTCAACGAATGGGCTCAGGGTTCTTCGGATCGTACAGACGTCTCCTTATGGGGTCACCATGAAAATTTTCTGCCGTGTTGCTGCAGTTTCCCTCGTGCTGACGTTTTCGAATTGTCTCTTGGCTCAGTCAGTCGGGCCAGACGATCGCCAGATTACCGATCCGCAGTCGATCCACTCGGCCGCAAATCCCAAGGCCCGTCCCGTTCCGATCGATGACTTGTATTTCACGCGCTCGCTGAGCGGAGCCTCGTGGTCGCCGGACGGGAAGGAGATCACCTTCACGATGGACATGTCGGGCCGGTCGAACCTATGGAAAGTGAGTGCGGCCGGAGGCTGGCCGATCCAACTGGTGCAATCCGATGATCGGCAGTACAGCGGCACATGGTCACCCGACGGCAAATGGATCGTCTTCCAGCAGGACTCTGCCGGCAACGAACTATGGGACATTTTTGCCGTGCCCAGCGACGGAGGCGAGGCGATCAATCTCACCAACACGCCCGACACCCGGGAAGAGTCGCCGCGATGGTCTCCCGATGGCAAGACTATCGCTCTCAATTACAAGCCCAAGGAAGGTAAAACCTACGATCTGGCGCTCATGGATTGGGCCTCCCACAAGGTCAGCAAGTTGACGCAGGAGGAGACCCCGAATCATTCATGGAATTCGGTTGCATGGAGTTCAGATGGAAAAACTATCTACGCTAACCGCGTCGAGGTGAGTTTTACGGACTCCGACGTTTATGCCGTGGATGTTGCTAGTGGCAAGACGACGAATCTGACGTCTCATGAGGGCAAGGTTTTGAACCTCGCTTCCTCTTTATCTCCAGACGGCAAGACGTTGCTGATTACGTCGAATCAGAAGGGTGGATATCAAAACGTTGCGTTGCTTGATATCGCTACCAAGAAACTGAACTGGATTACAGACACCAAATGGGAAGCCTTCGCCGGAGACTTCTCCCCCTCAGGCAATTCATTCGCTTACGTCCTCAACGCGGACGGACTCATCGATGCTTATCTGGTGGATAAAACGTTGCACGCGGAAAAGATTCCCGTAGGGGCGGGCCTGAATGGGTTCCCGGGGTACCCTGGTTCGTACTCCCCATCGGGAGACCGGTTGTTGTTGTCGCATGAAAGTTCGGTCCAGCCCTCGAATTATTACGTCTATGACATCCAGTCAGGCACAACCAGGCAGCTGACGCAGACTGCAATCGCAAGCTTAAGCGCAGCCGCGATGCCCGAATCGCAGATTGTGCATTACAAGACGTTTGACGGAAAGACCATCAGCGCGCTGATGTGGGTGCCATTCAATCTCAAGCGCAATGCTTCCAATCCCGCCCTGGTCCTGCCCCATGGAGGTCCTACCGGCCAAGTGGTCGACTACTGGAGCCCACGGGTCGCCGCACTCGTGTCTCGGGGCTACATTTGCATTGCGCCCAACGTGCGGGGATCGACGGGGTACGGCATCAGTTTTCAACGTGCGAACTATCAGGACCTCGGCGGCGGAGACTTGCAGGACGAAGTTTATGCGGCGAAGTTCATGGAGGCCACCGGTTACGTTGACTCCAGGAAAATTGGGATCACCGGCGGCTCCTATGGCGGGTTCATGACTCTGATGGCCATCGGCAAGACGCCCGACATCTGGGCTGCCGCTGTAGAGCTTTTCGGCATTATCAATTGGATGACGATGCTGCAACACTCCGACCCGGAATTACAGCAGTACGAAAAGGCACTTCTGGGCGATCCGGTCAAAGACAAAAAGGTGTACGAGTCGGCATCTCCGATTGAATACATCCACAACGTCAAGGCTCCTTTGCTAGTCCTGCAGGGAGACAATGATCCGCGCGTGCCCAAAGAGGAGGCCGTGCAGGTTGTCGACCTGCTCAAGAAAGACGGCAAGACCGTGGAAGCGCACTACTATCCCAACGAGGGACACGGCTTTGAAAAGCGGGAGAATCAGATTGACGCGATTCGCTGGACCGTGGAGTGGTTCGACACTTATCTGAAGGGAAAAAAATAAACTGTACGCCGAATCTTCCGCGGTAGTGCCGAGGCTCGGCGGGGCGCGCAACCGGATTCTTCAGGTTCCGGACCCGGCAGCCCGCAGGCTGGTCGCGCTCAGGTCATCGGACAATCGAGCCGCGGAAGATGCAACTGCGCGGTCCGATGTCTGCGATCTGTCGGTGACGTCGAGCCGCACTCCGCAGAGTTCGCCGATCAAGCTTGCGGCCCAACGATAAATATTTTGTTCTTTCACCTGCTTGCGCAGCCTTTGCATGCGGGCCGTTTTTTCTTCCGGATGCATCTCGAGCGCCCCACGAATGGCATCAGCCGTATGCTCGATGTCATACGGATTCACCAACACCGCATCCAGCAACTCACGAGCCGCGCCCGTAAAGCGGCTAAGGATCAGTACTCCCTGCTCGTCATGACGAGCGGCGATGAACTCTTTTGCAACCAGGTTCATCCCATCGTGCAATGACGTCACCAGGCACAAGTCCGCGGCCCGATAGTAGCGCGAAATTTCCTTATGGCTGGCATGCTTCTTCAGAAAAACGATAGGCCTCCAATTCCCTGTCTGGAGGCGCCAATTGATGCGCTCGGCCTCCGCCTCCACGTCGGCCAGCAAGTCATGGTAGCGCTTGATGTGAGTGCGGCTCGGAGATCCAATCTGCACAAAAGTAAACTTCCCCTGATACGTCGGGTTCTTCTCCAACATCCGCTCGATCGCAAGAAAGCGCTCCAATATTCCTTTGGTATAGTCGACGCGGTCCACCCCGACCCCAAGAAACGAGGCCTCAACTCCCAACTCCCGCAGCAAGGCGACCCGGTCCTCGTACGGAGAATCTTCCGCTGCGGCGCTCGGCGGATCAGGAACCTCCACACTGATGGGAAATGGTTTCACGAGTGTGGAGTGTCCCTCTCGGTTTACCGCGAAGTGCTCCCAGTCAATTCGCGATTCAACCGTGCGATCCACTGTCTGCAAGAAATTAGTGCAATGGGATTGAATGTGGAATCCGATCAGGTCAGCGCCCAGCAGCCCATCCAGTAACTCCCGCTGCCATGGACAAATCCCAAAGCTCTCCGAACTGGGCCACGGAATGTGCCAAAAGATGGCAACACGCGCATCGGGTCGCTGTTTCTTGATCATGCGTGGCAACAAGGCGAAGTGATAGTCCTGCAGCAACAGCACTGGCCGCTCGGTGTTGGCCATTTCTTCCAGCACCGCATCCGCGAATTTCTGGTTCGCTTGGCGGTAGTGCTCAAAATCGGCGTCACGAAAGATTGGTCGAGTATGAGCGATGTGACAAAGCGGCCAGATTCCTTCGTTGGAGAAACCGTAGTAGTATCCCTCCTCTTCCTCCTTCGTGAGCCACACTCGGCGGAGAGTGTACTTCGGCTCCTCTGGCGGAACCCTCAGGCAGTCATGCGCGTCCACAGTCGTACGGTCGGCGTCACCGCTCCCGTGCGCAATCCAAGTACCGGCACACGCGCATAACACGGGTTGTAGTGCGGTGACCAGGCCACTCGCCGGGATGATGGCTTCCACCGACTTGCCCTGGTGCACATGGCTGTACGGCTCCCGGTTCGAGACGACAAAAAGCTGGCTGTCGCCCAACTTACTGCGCACGTGCACCGACAGACGTTCCGCCGTCCAATAGGACTCCGAAGCCTCGCGTAACTTGGCCTCTCGTTGGGCCGCCAGACGCGCCGCCGTCAGGCTCTCTGCAATGCTCGTCATCTCTCTGGTCAGCGGCCGGAGCAAGTCCGACTTCACAACCGCAACTGGGGACGGGCCAACCTTCCCCGCCCGCAACGCTCGCATCCACTGCGCCGCCCGGGCAATCGGCCCGGCGATGCTCCACCGGACAATCAGCACCGTGATCAGGACAATGAGAAAGACCTGCACCAGCACGCGCAAAAACGTATCGCGCCACACGCGAGCGATTTGCGCATCAATGTAGCTCGCGTCATGCACAATAACCAACTCACCAACCAGTACCCCGCCCTGATGCAGTGGCAGCACGTAAACGTGCAGCCGCCCGTTGGTGGTGCGCACGAATACGCTCTGGATCTGGTTCTGCGCGATTCCCTGGGCAATGGCAGGTGGTTGCGATTGCATCCGCTGCGCCAATCCCGCGGACTGGGCGATGGGCTCCAACTTTGTGTCAAGAACGGCAACTCCAGCCAGGCGCTCTCGATTGTTGAACTGCTCGACAATCCCCTGGAGTTTCTTGATGGATCCATTTTCCAGATGAGGATCAACGTTCCCCGCCAAACTTTCGGCCAGCACAGCCGCCCTGCGCTCCAGGTCGGCGCGCAAGGTGCGCTTCTCCTCCAGGATTTGGTTGTAAGAGAACAGCAGAGATACCAGGGTAATGGCGAGGATCAGAGACAGGATTAGGCGAACATTGAGTAGTCGCACGTCGTTAATCTCCGGTCGTCTTTACTGAAACGCACCATTCCCCAAACCCGAGTTGGGCGCGCTCTCGATTTCGAGGAACTGATCTTTATTACCGAGGCGGCCGCGAGGGTCTCCTGGCGCCGGGTATCGTGCAGGCCCTAAACCACAGTTTATCGTTCCGCTGGGCGGGTGGATAACCGAAAACTCCAACGCCACAACTAAACTAAGTGTATCAGGCCGCTACCAACATGCCGACTCAAACCCGGAAGCCCCACAATCAGAAGTACACTGGAAGTCTGCTCCGAAGCATACTGGCGCGAGCAGAACCTTCTATCCCTAGGCTCGCTGCTATCCTATTGACGCTGGCGCCCGGCGTGGCCCCCGCCACTAACCAGGAGGAAGACAATTGCTGAAGCGCGATCCCGGTTGGTACAAAGACGCGATCATCTATCAGGTCCACGTTCGGGCTTTCTCCGACAGCAATGGCGACGGCATCGGAGATTTTCAGGGTCTCGCACAAAGACTGGACTACGTGCAGGAACTCGGCGTCAATGCCATCTGGTTGATGCCATTTTTTCCGTCTCCTCTGCGGGATGATGGTTACGACATCTCCGACTACTATTCGGTCCATCCCAGTTATGGAACGCTGGAAGATTTCAAGATGTTTCTTTCCATCGCTCATGACCGTGGCATCCGCGTAATCATCGAGCTAATCGTCAACCATACTTCCGATCAGCACCCCTGGTTCCAGGAATCCCGAAGTTCTCCGGACAATCCCAAACGCAACTGGTATGTATGGAGCGACACCGATGCCAGGTATCGGGGCACGCGGATCATCTTCCTTGATACCGAGATGTCGAACTGGGCCTGGGATCCGGTTTCCAAGTCCTATTATTGGCATCGTTTCTTCAGTCACCAGCCCGATCTGAATTACGACAACCCCGCCGTGCGCGAAGAGATGTGGAACGTCATGAAGTTCTGGCTGGAAATCGGAGTCGATGGTTTCCGCCTGGACGCTGTCCCCTACCTGATTGAGCGGGAGGGAACCAACTGCGAGAACCTGCCCGAAACCCACGAGGTGATCCGCGAACTGCGCAAGAAAGTCGATGAACAATTCCCCGGCACGATGCTGCTGGCAGAGGCCAACCAGTGGCCGGCCGATCTGCGTCCCTACTTCGGCAACGGCGACGAATTCCACATGGCCTTTCACTTCCCGCTGATGCCGCGCATGTTCATGGGCCTCCGCCTGGAAGACCGAAAACCGATCACAGAAATTCTGCAACAAACGCCGGAGATCCCCGCCTCCTGTCAGTGGTGCCTGTTCCTCCGCAACCATGACGAACTGACGCTCGAAATGGTCACCGACATGGAACGCGATTACATGTATGACATTTATGCCCACGACAAAACGATGCGCCTGAATCTCGGCATCCGGCGCCGCCTGGCTCCCCTGCTCGACAATGACCGGCGCCGCATCGAATTGATGAATGGCATGCTGATGTCGCTGCCCGGTACTCCCATCATTTATTACGGAGACGAGATCGGCATGGGCGACAATATCCACCTCGGAGACCGCAACGGTGTGCGTACCCCCATGCAGTGGAGCGGCGGCTGGAATGGAGGCTTCTCCACGGCCGATCCCGAGGGCCTATACTCCCCACCCATCCTCAATCCGGTTTATGGCTATCAGGCAGTCAATGTTTTATCCCAAAAGCGCAACGAAAACTCTTTGCTCTCTTGGATGAAGCACATCATCGGCATTCGCCGTTCCGCTCCGGTATTCGGCGCAGGCTCGATCGAGTTTCTGTTCCCCGCAAATCACCGTGTGCTGGCCTACGTCCGGCAACTGGGTAAGGAGACCATCTTGGTGGTAAACAATCTCTCCAGCGCCGCGCAAGCGGTTGAACTGGATCTGCGACGCCATAAAGGAAACATTCTGATCGAGATGTTCGGCCGAAATATTTTCCCTCGCGTCGGCGATCTGCCTTACCTTTTAACCATGGGCCCGTACCAGTTCTACTGGTTCAGGCTCCGCCGCATCTGAGAATCAGTTGGAGGGTCTCTTGGGTATTGGGTGATGGCCGTTAGGAGGTGGGTGTTAGGTATTAGGTCTTGGGTGGCAGAACCTTAGCCGCCCGTGATGAATGTTGAAGGTGTGGATTCGTATCCGGGCACGCCTTCACAGGTTGCGGAAAGACTCCAGCTCGTGCAGGTTTTGGGAAGGGCACGACTTCCAGTCGTGCCGTTAGATCGGTGAAAATGAGTGCGCGCTTTAGCGCCTCAGTGGTCGCCCTTTGCCGGAGTTTTTCCGCAACCTGTTCAGGCGTGCCGATGAGCGGTGAAATCGAACGCGCCTCCAGGCGCTGTGAGACAATGCGACCGCAATCGCTGGGATCCGACCCACGAGAATGGGCCGCGAAGGCGGAGACATGGGAAAACCCGGCACGGCAGTGCCGGGCAGACTTGAGAAATAACAACCGAGTCCCGTAGGGGCTCCACAAATTCTTGTACAGACGCGATGAGTGTTGGGTCTTACCGGGGGCTAATTACATCTCAAAACCACCGAACGCCTGAGACCCAACACCCTGGAGGACGATTTGGCCGACGAAACTCTTCTGACCGATGACTTCCTTCGCCAGCTCATCAACGTCGGCGAAGTAGACATCCTGGTCGGCCTGCCCACACACAACAATGCCAAGACTATCGAGCCCGTCCTCCGGGCGACTCAGGCCGGCATTCTCAAGTGCTTCCCTCGCGAACGGGTCGTAATCATCAACGCCGATGGCGGATCGCAGGACGGCACTCCGGAACTGGTGACGGGCGCCTCCATCGATGACGTGTGGCGCGCCTCCAAGGTCTATACGCTGCGCACTTTGCACGCCATCAGCACCCAGTATGCCCCCACTCCGGAACCGGGTACCGCGTTGCGGACAATCCTCGCCGCCGCCGACCTTCTCCGCGCCAAAGCCTGCGTGCTGGTTTCTCCCGATTCGACGACCATGGAACCAGACTGGCTGCAGCGCCTGGTCCGTCCGGTCTACGCTGACAACTTCGACCTGGTTTCGCCCGTCTATCGCAGGCAGAAGTTCGAAGGCGTCCTGATGCGCAACCTCCTCTATCCCATGACCCGCGCAGTCTACGGATCCAGAGTGCGGGAGCCATACGCCTCGGAATTTGCGATTTCCGGCCGCCTCGCAACCGATTTCCTCAGCAGCGAGGTCTGCAACGACGAGTGGGGGAAAACCGGCGCCGAAATCTGCCTCACTATCACCGCCATTACCGGAAAATATCGCATCTGCCAGTCTTTCCTGGGAACGAAGGCGCCGCCCGATCGCAGCGCCACCGATCTGGTTTCCGCCATGCGCCGGACCGTGGGCGCTCTGTTCTCTTCTCTGGATAGCACTTTTTCCTTCTGGAGCACGATCGGCTCCTCTGAGCCTTTATCCACTCTGGGAGCGCAACCAGAAGTCGCGCTCGAGCCTGCGAGGGTAGATCGCGAGCGGCTTCGCGAGATGTTTGCCGCCGGCGTCGCTCAACTGGAACCGGTTTTCAAGTCGATCCTTTCGCCTTCCACACTCTCCGAACTGCAACGAATCGCCGCTCTCGAAACCAGCGAGTTCAATTACCCCGCGGACCTGTGGGCCAAGACTGCCTTTGAGTTCGCGGCTTCTTATCACAAGTCCGTCATCAGTCGTGACCACATTGTGCAGGCCCTGGTTCCTCTCTATCGCGGAAGGACTTTGGCCTTTGTGCTCGAAAATCAAAATGACCACGAGGAAAGCATGGAGACCAGTGTGGAATCTCTGTGCGCCGAGTTTGAAAGACTAAAGCCCTACCTGCTCGAACTTTGGGCGGACAGAAAGTGAGGCGCCAATGCGCGAAATCATCATCACGGAATTGACCCAGGGTCTGCAGGAATTGGCCCGAGCGTTTGCCCACTACCTGCCGCGCGCGATCGTGATGTTAATCATCGCCTTTGTCGGATGGGTGATTGCCTACATCTTGAAGGTGGTGGTGCGCGGCATCCTGCGACTGACAAAATTTTCCAAGCTTTCAGAGAGCGCTGGCGCCACCCAACTCCTGAACCAGGCCGCCTTACCCTCTTCCACCGAACTGTTGAGCCGGTTTGTCTTCTGGGTCTCCTGGGTCGGTTTCATTCTCCTGGGCGTGAGCGTACTCGGCATTGTCGGCTTACAGGAATACATCTCGCGATTCTTCCTCTTCCTGCCCCGGCTGTTTGTGGCCGTTGTGATTCTCTTCCTTGGATCTTTAGCCGCCAGCTTTTTCTCCCGAGCGGCCCTGCTGGCCGCCGTCAATGCCAACCTCAAATCATCTCGGCTGTTGAGTCTGTCCGTCCGGATCCTCATCAGCATCTTCGCGCTATCCATGATGTTCGAAGTCCTGGGAGTTGCCGAGCAGACGATGCTGCTGGCTTTCGCCACCATCTTCGGAGCGATCATGTTCGGCCTGGCAATTGCCTTCGGGCTTGGAGGCAAGGACCTGGCGCGGGAGTTCCTCGAGAAAAGGCTCGCCACCGGCAAAAGGGAGAAAGAAGACGAACTGTCTCCTCTGTAAGATGCGCCCGAAGCGACTCCTCGTCATTGCTAAGTGGGACTGAGTGAGCAATTTTGAACAGTCTCGCTGCCTTCTTTCGCGGTAACATTTTCGCCCGGGCATGCCGGAAGGACTCGCGGGTCGAGGTCGAACAGTCGAGCAACTTGTAACCATAATGATCTGATTCGGAACCACAAATCTGCGTCCCTTCGGCGGAAAGGGGCCTGCTCCATGGACAAACAGACGGACGGGGCAACAAGCGCGGGACGAACGGAAGAAGCGGAGTTTAAAGCGATTGAAGTCCTTGCGGATCTCTGCGAACTGCTAGATGAGTACGGTCCTGCGTGGTATTCCGCGGAAGTTCATGACCGCGCGCAAGGCGCACTGCACTTGCTGCAGCACCTTCACGGGTTACACAGGATCAGAGCCACCCCTCGTGAACCCGCACACGCAAAATCTCTGTGCCGCTCCTTCGGCAGCCAGGGAATAGAGTGACTTCTGGAAAAGCGAAAAAGGCCAAACACGCAGAGATTAATACCGCGAGGCACACGCGCGGACGCTAATCGTGAAGAACAACGCTGAGCAGTGAGTTGTGCACTTTCAGCCCACCGTTGTACTCAATGAATCCCATTTCCCGAAACCGGTTCATGAAAAAGCTCACCCGTGAACGAGTAGTGCCCACCATCTCTGCCAGCGTCTCCTGACTGATCTTCGGCACCATGGTCTCCGCTACCTCGTCCTTGCCAAAATGAGCGAGCAGCAGCAGCACACGGGCCAATCTCTTTTCGCTGGAATTGAACAACTGGTCGGCCAGATCCTCTTCATAGCGGATATTGCGCGCCAGCAAATACGCCACAAACAGGTCCGAGAACTCGTGCTCCCGATGCAGCGCTTGTTTCATCACACCCTTCTCGATTCGCACCACAGCGCAATCCGTCAGCGCGGTCGCGGAGCACATGCGGAGAGCTTGGCTGGTGAGCGAACCCTCGCCGAAGAAACTCCGCTCGCTCAAGATTCCGATCGTAGCTTCTTTGCCAGTCTTGGAGACTACGGTGAGTTTGACCTTGCCCGTCTGCAGATAAAACACCGCGTCCGCGGGCTCCCCTTGCCGAAAGATGGCTTCCTTCTTCGGAAAGAGCGCAGCTTTCCCACCCTCGCAGATGCTGGCGAGGAACTCGTCGGCCGTGAACTCGTGGTTGCTTTTGGAGGCTTTCCGCGACACCGCGGAACGACGCGTTCTCCGCAGGGGACGCGCAATTCTCCCTGCACCATTGGATTCGCGATGCGGAGACATACGCACCTCCCCATGTTGGACAGATTATAACGCTGTTCTTCTATTTCGACGCTTCCGGTTGGGTCACCATGATCGCTGGAACTTCCTTCTCCTTCACCAGGTTATTGTAGGCGCCAACATCAGTTGACTCAATCGCCTTCCACTTCGTCAACTGCTCATCCACTTCCCTGCTGACCATGTCGAACACCTCATACGACTGCTTGGTCGGAGCCGTGTCTGCGCTCTCCACCACGCCGGCCAGGGCGGCGAGGTGATTGTTCAACCGCACGGGAAAATTCAGCACGTCCTGCCCGCTCTTGGCCTTGGTCTGGATCAGCGCCTCTTCCACCTCTGTCATCTTCTTATCCAGCGCCTTGCCCGCGTCGGCTATGGCCTTCTCCCGCGGATCGTTCTTCAGCCGCTTGTTCAACGCCGTGATCTGGTCGCGGAGATCGCGAATCTGAATGATGGCATCGTCGGTCTCCGTGAGCTTGTCCCGAATCTTCAGCAGCAGGTCGAATTGCTTGGCGAGATCTTCCTGGCTCACCTTCAGCCGCGCATCCGCTTTGATCTCCAGCGGCGCCGTGTAACTCTTGCCCAACACCGTCAGCCGCGCTTGGTACGTTCCTGGTAGCGCCTCCGGCCCGTCCGCGCTGCCACCCCAAAGTGGCGCGTGCGGCACTTTCGTCGCTCCTTCGTACCGCAGGTCCCAAACGAACCGGTTGAGCCCTGCCTCTGCGGGCATCTCTGCGCTGCCGGCGCCGCGCGTGAAAAAGCTCTCCTCCTCGCCCGCAGGCTCCTCTTTTTTCTTGGGATACTTCCGAATCACTTTCCCAGAAGAATCAAGAATCTCGAGCGTGATTTTTGGTGGCTCCTCTTTCTTCTCGTCGCCTTTGCCAGCTTCCGTCTTCGCCGCTGCGTCACCACCCGCGGCCGCGCCTTCTTTCTTGCCCGACTTCTTCAACGAGGTCTTTAGCCAGTAATCAATAATCGCCCCGGCTGGCGGGTTCTTCCCCACGTTCCCCGAGGCCCTAAAAAATCCGCCGGTAAACACGCTATGACTCGCCGCCGCCGGTGGAAACAAATGAGCCTCTTGCTGCGGAATCGACTCCTCGTATTGTTCCAGCGGAGTAATATCGTCGAGCACCCAGAAGCTCCGCCCGTGGGTCGCCACCACCAGGTCATTATTCTTGATCACCAGGTCATTCACAGGCGCCATCGGCAAATTGATCTGCATCGGCTGCCAGTGCCCGCCGTCGTCGAACGAAACATACACACCCTGCTCCGTCCCCGCGAAAAGCAGTCCCGGCCGCCGCGGATCAACTCGCACCGCGTGCACGTAATCGTTCGCAGGAATTCCTGTGACCAGCTTGGTCCAGGTCTTTCCGAAGTCAGTTGTCTTGAATACATAAGGTGAGAAGTCATCCGACTTGTGCCGTTCGACCGCGATATACGCCGTTCCAGCATCGCGCGACGAAGCCTCGATCATGCTTACCGTTCCCCACTCTGGCATCGCCTTGGGAGTCACATTCTCCCACTTCTGCCCGCCGTCGCGCGTCAACTGTACCAACCCGTCGTCAGTGCCGGCCCATATCAAATCCTTCTGCACCGGCGACTCCACCACCGAAAAGATCGTGTCGTACACTTCGACGCCCGTGTTGTCCTTGGTGATCGGCCCACCCGAAGACGCCTGCTTCGATTTATCGTTGCGCGTCAAATCCGGACTGATGATCGTCCAGCTCATTCCCTCATCGGTCGTCTTGAAGAGCACTTCGCCCGCAAAGTACAACGTCTTCGGATCATGCGGCGAGAATACAATCGGCTCCGTCCACTGAAACCGATGTTTCACATCCGCCGCCGCCCACCCGATCGGATTCACCGGCCACGGATTGATCGACTGCTGCTCATGCGTATGGAGATCGTACCGCGTAATTTCCCCGCCGTAAGATCCGGCATACACAATCAGCGGGTCCGTAGGATCCGGCGCGATGTACCCGCTCTCGCCGCCGCCCACGTCGTACCAGTCCGGCCGATCGATCGCTCCTTCTGGACTTGCATCGGCAATTGCCACCGTCGAGTTGTCCTGCTGCGCCCCATAAATGTAATAAGGAAACCGGTTGTCAGTGGTGACATGGTAGAACTGCGCCGTAGGCTGGTTATACAAGCTGGACCAACTCTCGCCACCATTCGTGGAAATCGTCGCCCCGCCATCATTCCCGTTGATCAGCCGCATCGGATTTGTAGGATCGATCCAGAGCCCATGGTTGTCCCCATGCGGCGCGCGTATTTGCGTGAAGGTTTTCCCGCCATCAGTCGAGCGATACATCCCCGTGTTCAGGATGTACACCGTCTCCGCTGACTTCGGGTCAGCAAAAATATGTGAGTAGTACCAGGCACGCTGTCGAAACCGGTGGTCGTCCGTCATCAGCCGCCAGGAATCGCCGCCGTCGTCGGAGCGATAAATCCCGCCCTTTTCCGCCTCGATCACCGCCCAGACCCGGTTGGGATTCGCGCCGGATACCGTAACGCCGATTCTTCCCAAAATCCCTTCCGGCAGCCCGTGACCTTTGAGCTCCTTCCACGTCGTTCCGCCGTCGATCGAGCGATAGAGCCCGCTCCCAGGACCGCCGCTATCCAGGCTCCAGGGTGTACGCCGCACTTGCCACAGCGCCGCGAAAAGAATATTGGCATTGCTGGGATCAAACGTGATGTCGATCCCTCCGCTCTTCGCATCCTTATAAAGAACCTTCTCCCAGGTTTTGCCTCCATCCCGGGTGCGAAAAATTCCGCGCTCCTCGTTGTCCGCAAACGGATGTCCCAGCGCCGCCACAAACGCCACATCAGAATTCTTGGGATTAACGATCAGCCGCCCAATGGCGTGCGTGTCACCCAGCCCAACGACCTTCCAGGTTTTCCCGGCATCGATCGATTTGTACACCCCGTTCCCGCCAATAATATTTCCGCGGACGCAAGCTTCCCCCGTCCCCACATAAATCACATTCGGGTCCGATTCAGAAACCGCAATCGCGCCAATCGCCGGCGACGCGTCCTTCGTCTTATCGAAGGTCGGTTTCCAGTTCAGCCCGCCGTCCGTGGTCTTCCACACGCCGCCAGCGACCGCCCCAAAATAATAGACGTCATCCTGTCCCACGACCCCCGACACCGCCACCACGCGACCGCCGCGAAATGGGCCGACCAGTCGGTACTGCATGCCCCTGAATGGTCCCTGCGCTTCGTTCTCATCCTTGTCGGCGTCACTCGTTGAAGCCGCGCTAGCGGTCTCCGCCGGTTTTTGCGCCTCCGCCTGCTTCTGCGCCGGTTCCGATTTTGGTTTCGCTTGATGTTTTTGCGCCCATCCCAAGCTGCTCAGACACACAATAAGGACAACGAGTCTCGTGGTTCGCAAGGTCTGTTCCTCCGGAGTAATCCACGATAATCCCAGCGGCCCCCAATCCTCAACAAAAACTGTTTAGAACGATTCGTATCGGGGCACGTCGTCATCCGTGCCGAAACCATCCGCCGCCCCAAGAAAAGAAAAGGTCATCCCGAGCGCAGCCGGTTTTCAGGCGGAGGGAGGGATGTCCCTGAGCAGACCGTGACGGGAGATCCCTCGGCCCGCTGGAGAAAACGCAGGCCTTCGCGATCACAGCCCCTGCCCCAACTGCGCGACTACCGGAAAGCCCTCGCACCTGGAGAAATCCTCCCCAGGCTCTATAATTCTCCTTCGCCAAATGAATCTCACATAGTACGCCTCACCCCAGGAGGACTCTCTTGACCCCGATCCGCTTCCTCATTTCCTGCAGCATCATTCTGCTCGCCGCACAACTGACCTGGACACAAGCCGCGAAAACGACAGAGCCATCTCAGCTCTCGGGCTTTACTGCCCAGTCCTCCAGGACCGAGCGCGACTGGGAGAAGAAGTTTCAAGACGCCGTCGTCCCCGACAATCTGCGCGAGAACAACCGCCGCATGAGCGCTCGCCCGCATCACGTCGGCTCGCCTTACGACAAAGACAACGCCGAATGGATTCTCTGCAAATTCAAAGACTGGGGATTCGACGCCCACATCGAGACTTTCCAGGTCCTGTTCCCCACACCGAAAGAACGAATCGTCGAACTCGTGGAGCCGACCAAGTTCCGCGCCAAACTGCAGGAACCGCCCGTCGCCGGCGACCCCACCTCAAGCCAGACGGCCGAGCAGTTGCCCACCTACAACGCCTATTCGATTGATGGCGACGTCACCGCACCGCTGGTCTACGTGAACTATGGCAGCCGCGACGACTACGAACAACTCGACCGCCTCGGAGTTTCCGTCAAAGGCGCCATCGTCATCGCCCGCTACGGAGAAGCCTGGCGCGGCATCAAGCCCAAAGTCGCCGCCGAGCAGGGCGCGATCGGCTGCATCATTTATTCCGACCCCCGAGACGACGGCTACTATAACGGCGACGATTATCTTAAGGGCGGCTGGCGTCCCAAAGACGGCGTCCAGCGCGGCAGCGTGATGGACACCTATTATCCCGGCGATCCGCTCACTCCCGGCGTCGGCGCCACCGCCGATGCCAAGCGCCTCCCCATCAGCGAAGCCAAGACCATCACAAAAATCCCGGTCCTTCCCATTTCCTACGCTGACGCTCTCCCACTTCTATCCGCGTTAGCCGGACCGGTAGCGCCGGAAAAATGGCGCGGCGCCCTCGCCATCACCTACCACATCGGTCCCGGTCCAGCCAAAGTGCATCTCAAGGTCGCATCGAATTGGGGCCTCAAGCCCGTCAACGACGTCATCGCCACCATGCGCGGCGCCGACGCCCCCGATCAGTGGGTCATTCGCGGCAATCACTTCGACGCCTGGGTCAACGGCGCCGCCGACCCGCTCTCCGGCATGTCCGCCGTTCTCGAAGAAGCCCGCATTCTCGGCGAACTGCACAAGCAAGGATGGAACCCGAAGCGAACCATCATCTACTGCGCCTGGGATGGAGAAGAGCCCGGACTCCTGGGCTCCACAGAATGGGTCGAAACTCACGGCGACGACCTGCAAAAGCATGCCGTCGCCTACATCAACTCCGACAGCAACGGCCGTGGCTTCTTCCGCGCCGGCGGTTCCCACGACCTCGAGAAACTGATCAACGACGTTATTCGCGACGTCAACGATCCGGAAAAAAATATTCCGGTCTGGCAACGGGCTCGTCTGGCCCGCATCGCCGACGCTAAGAACCAGGAAGAGCGCACGGAGATTCGCAAACGCCCTGAACTGACCATCGGCGCCCTCGGCGACGGTTCCGACTACACCGCCTTTCTCAACCATGATGGCATCTCAGTCCTTAACCTGGGCTACGGTGGCGAAAACGACGCCAATCAGTACCATTCCATCTACGACGATTTCACCTGGTACACCCGCTTCGTCGACACCGATTTCACCTACGGACGCGCCCTGGCCCAAACCGGCGGCACCACCATCATGCGCCTCGCCGATGCCGAACTGATTCCCTTCGAGTACTCCGAAATGGCGGAGACCATCGCGAAGTACGTGACCGAACTGGAGAAGCTTCTCAAAGATAAGCAGGACGAAATCAAAGAACGCAACCTGGAACTGAAAGAAGGAGTCTTCACCGCCGCAGCCGATCCTCGCAAGACCTCGGTCCCGCCGCCTCACGAAATCGATCCCCCCTACATGAACTTCGCACCGCTGAAGAACGCGCTCGAGACCTTGAAGCACAGTGCTGACCGCTATCAGGCCGCATTCGCCAAGCTACAAGCCGAAGGCGGCCCCGCGCCCTCACCGCAAGCTCTGGATTCGGTAAATAACGATCTCCTGAAAATCCAGCGCACCTTCTTGACCGAACAAGGCCTCCCTGAACGCCCATGGTTCAAGCACCAGGTCTACGCCCCCGGCGCCTACACTGGATACGGCGCCAAGCCCATCGCCGCCGTCCACGAGTACATGGACGCCAAAAAATGGACGGAGGCCGACGCCCAAATCCCTGGAGTAGCCAAAGTCCTGGAAGATGTCGCGGCCGCGATCGGAAAAGCCGCCGCCGAACTGGAAGCCGCGTCAGCACACTAAGCCCGCCTCAACACAAAGGCCGCCCTCGCAGGCGGCCTCTGGCAACTATCCTCCCCCTTACGCAGTGGCTCAAGTAGCCACTTCTCCTGGGGCGTCATCCTGAGGTAGCCGTTCTTCAGGCGGAACGAAGGATCTCACGCGGACCAGAACGCAAACTGAGGCACTAACTCTTTCCTACGGCTTGAACACAATTGATCCAAACGTTCCCGCAACGTTGTTGTTCGGCCCGGCGGTGAAGAATAACTCCTTGATGCCTCCGTTCTTCCCCGTGCCGTCGCCGAACGCGATCCCCCAAAGCTGGTCGATCCGAATCGCTTTGCCGGTAGTGTCCTTCATCGTGCCCACGAACTGCCCGTTGAGGTTGAAGCCGTTGATCGTACCCGAGTTGGTATTGTTCGAAATCAGCAGAGTGTTGCTCAGCGGCCCAAAATTCTTGGGCGCGAGAACAATTCCCCAAGGCTGGTTTAGCGGCGCTCCTTGAATCAATGGCATCCCTTGATTCACCGGTGTTCCATCCTCTTCAAATCCCACGACGTATCCGCCCGCGCCCCCGGATACGCTGGCATACGTCACCAGGACCAGCCCATCTATGTCCTGGATGCCAAACGGCGCAAAGCCCGAGGGCACCTTGGACGCCGTGAGCTGCATCACCAGGTTGAAAGTCCCGTCGTAGACATCCACCGTGTTGTTCGCCAAGTCGGCCGCGTACAAATGATTCTTCGAAGCATTGTTGCTGATCGCCAGCCCGGTATACACCGCACCCTTGGGCGCATTCACCAGGGGCGCCAGGACCGCCTGGTTGAAGTTGGTTTGCGGCGCCCAGCCCGTGATTGATCCATCGAGGTCCGCAAACAGGAAGATCGTGGGCCATCCCCCGAGCTGAAAATCGGAAGATCCATTGTAGACAATCCCGGTCGGCGACCCAGGGCCGTTTTCCCCGGCCGTCGGGATCAGCACCTTCAGATGTTGATTCAGGTTTCCTCCGCCGTCGTACAAGGTCGACCACCCGGAGCCATTGTCACTGACCCACCAAGGCGAGCCCGGTCCGTGGACCAGCCCCCAACCATTCACCAGCAACGGATCGTCGTGACGGGCCTGTCTTACTTGATTCGAAGAGAGATTGGTAAGTTGATACTGTGCCATCGCCGCGCTGGAAACAAACACCAGCGCGCCCACGACAAGGGCGAGCGTAGTCATGCGTCGCTGCATGTGGATCTCCTTTGGGTTGCTAGTTCAGGGATGGAAGGGCCGAGCGTCGGAATTCTTCGCAGGCAGCAAACAAATCCTCTGACTAGACGCCCGATGCTAGGCTGCACCTCGCCGCCGCTTGTCAGAGCCGTGTCAAAAATTTGCTAATTTCCTGTCTCCCTCGTTCATTCCTCAGACGGCGGAGCGCCAGCGACGGCAACCGGGAGCCTGCTGTTTTTGGATAGCGCCCCCCATGCGCAAGAGTCGGTCCCAGTCTGCGATAGAATCATCTTTCCCATGAGGAACTTCATGCGCCCTTCTCTACTCCCGATCGCTCTGGCTCTCTGCTCCACCATCGCCGCCGCCCAACTCGACCAGGCTCTCAAGAAAGCCGACGAAGCCCTGGGCCAGCACAACACCTCCGGCCTCAGCAACGAGAAAATCATCTCCGGACTGAAAGAAGCTCTCCAGGTCAGCACCGCCAAAGCTATCGCTCTCACTGGCAAGCGCGACGGATTCCTCCAGAACGAGCAAATCCGCATCCTCCTGCCCCCCAAACTCCAGGCAGTCGGCAAAGGCATGCGCCTGCTGGGCATGGGCGAACAAGTAGACGACCTCGAAATCGGCATGAACCGCGCTGCCGAGCAAGCCACTCCGCAGGCCAAGCAAATCTTTCTCGTCGCCCTCAAAAAGATGACCTTCGACGACGCCCGCCGCATTCTCACCGGCAACGAAACCGCCGCCACCGACTACTTCCGCCGCACCAGTTCCACCGATCTCGCCGGCGCGTTCACTCCTATCGTCCATCAATCCCTCGAACGCGTGGGCGTCGTCAAGCAGTACGACCGCGTCATCAAAGAAGCACCTGGCGGCAGCGCCCTGGCCGGCGAATTTGACCTGGACAAATACGTTGTCGACAAAACTCTCGACGGGCTCTTCTACGTCCTCGGAGCCGGAGAAAGCAAAATCCGCAAGAACCCCGCGGCCCAAACCACAGAGTTGTTAAAAGAAGTCTTCGGCGGAAAATAGAGACCGCCGCGAGGATTGACCATCTCGTTGCCATCCCAACTGATGAGAGACAGAGGCCAGGCCAGGTGCCCGTCTCTGTCCCCTCCGCTTTTTGCAGCGACGGGGCGGGGAGCTAGTGTCCTGTAACAGGGGTTCGCGACATAAGTCAGAGCGCTTTGAAAGGGCGCGGCTTCCAGCCACGCCGTAAAGAGCCCTTGAAAACAGCGGCTTTACAGGCACTGAAAAAAATGCCGATTCGCGCGTGACCGGGAAGGGCACGAGTTCTACTCGTGCCTAAGTCGCGCAAGATCAATGCGGGCTTTAGCCCCTGAGGTCTGCTCTTGTGGCCCCCCGTTTAGCCGCGGAGGCTAGGAGACCCAGACCAACACTTGGTGTCCGACTTTATTCGCGTATTTTCGGGACGTGACGCTAGCACCCAAGATTCCCTCTCAAAAGACTTGTCATCCTGAGCGGCGTAGTTTGCCGCGAAGGACCTATGCTACTGGCCGGCTCCCCGTCCTTACTCCCGCTGTTCTGTGTCGTAGAAGCCTGCCCAGAACAAAGTCGAAGGTGCGGTGATTTCGATCTCGCCGCTGTATTTGTTGACGCATCCCCTCCCTTGTTCTAACTTGTTCCTGCCCGTCTGGCGAGATGATCCCGTCGAGGAGTCGGGATTCAGAAATCCTCGCTCGCTGCTTCCCCGTTCAGCTGAATGCAAGTCAGCCTGCGGCAGGAATTCTCTCGCGCAGCTCGAACCCGCGAGGAGACTTAACTCCAGGTACGGCCCCCAGGCGCCAGAGTACAATCCTGCAAATTCCTAAGGAAGGGAGCACACCTCCATGGACGTCAACCAAGCGATCCTCTACGCACAGTTGGTGAACGAAGCCTACGCCGTCGACCCCACCAATCTGGCAAACTCCGCCGGCCAAATCAAAGCCATAGGCGCCGCAACTGCAACCTATGAAGTTGTCACCACCATTTACGCCAACGACCTTTCCACCGACATGCATCCCGAGCGCGGTAACGCCCGAGTCTCGATGGGCCTCGTCCTCCAGGCCACCGCCACGGGCGAGGTCGTCATCGCCCTCCGCGGGACTGAGGGCGTTAACGAATGGATTCACGACGCCCAATTCCTTCCCGTCAACTGCCCGTTCATGCCCGCAGCCGGCAACACCGAAGACGGCTTCACCGCCATGCACTTATCACTGAAGACAGGCGTGGATTCGGCATCACCAACCATCGCAAAGGCCCTACCCACCCTGCCCTTCAAGCGTCCCGTGACTTCGCTAACCATCTGCGGACACAGCCTGGGAGGCGCACTCGCCACTCTCGTCGCGCTGGATGTTGCCGTCAACACTCAATTCGATCCCACGGTCTTTACCTATGCCAGTCCGCGCACCGGCGACTCGCAGTTTGTCGCCATCTACAACCACGTTGTCCCCAACACCATCCGCATCGCCAATCGTGTCGACCTGGTTCCCAAACTTCCCCTGCCTCCGCTCTACGAGCATGTCCTCGGCCTGTACGACTTGAGCTCAATCACGCTCGTTCCTCCCGCATTCCTCATCAAGCCCGACATCGCATCCCAGCACATCCTGGCCAGCTATCTCTACTTACTGTCACGGCTGACAGGGGGCCCGGTTCTGCCCCTCAAACCAGAATGCGTCCCCTGACAGGGAGTGAAACATGGTTGAAACATGGGGGTTGAAACATGAAACATGGGATGGGAAGAACATGGGGGGAGACCAGTAGCGTGAGATAGTCGGCGCAAGCGTATTGGATCCCGCGGTCGGAGCGATGAATCAAGGGGGCTGGCCCACCTTTGCTTTTGACCTTTCTCGACCTAACTCTAAAGAGGCTGCCCCACCCTCTGCGGTTTTCAGAGGGTGGGAACCAATGCGGCCTCCGTCGCGCAGGTTTTCTGTGCGTTTGCGTTACAGCGGATGCGCCAAGGATAAAGTCAAAATCTCAAGAGGTTGAGGGCATCGTCTCCCACCCTGTGAAATTCGCAGAGGGTGGGGCAGCCTCAGTTGGTTTGATGGAAGGGTGGGCCAGCCCTCGAGAACACTTTAGCTCCGGAATATCTTAGGCGCACAGCAATTCGGGCCGCCCTAAGGCGGCCCGTTTGGTTTGAGCTAAGAGCTAACAGCTAAGAGCCAAGAGCGCGTTTCTAATCCCCCGCTACCGGCTCCGCAACCTCCGGCTTAGCCGCCTCGGCTCCGTTCCCATTCCCGTTCGGCTTCGCCAGCGCTCCCAGCGGAATAAATCCATCCTGCGACTGCACCGGCTTTTCCTTCAACACAACCTCCCGATACAGCGACGCCATCCGCGCATTGTAAGCCTCGTCGTTCTTCTGCGTCCCGCGAGCCTCGGCATTCTGCTTCTGCTTCGCATCCCGCGCCCGCAGCTTCTCTTCGCGCGCGGTCTTGGCAATTCCCAGCTTGTCGAGATCCGTCTGCAGTTCGTTGGTCACGATCTCTTCGCGCAGCCTGAGATAGTCGACGTGCTGCTCTTCCATCTTCACTTTCTTTCCGCCGGCAAAAATCTCGTGCCGCCCATGCTCCTCGTACCACTTGGTGAGCGTGGCCGTCATATGCATCTTCTCGATGATGTTCCGCCATCCCACGCCCGTGTTGTAAGCACAGAACGAAATCTCTCCTTCCTGCGTCGCGTACGGAATAATGCACTGCTCCGTCCGCCGGAAGTCGTAATTGAACAGATCCTGGAACCACATTCCCGCGATGAACAGGAAGTTCCACCGATCGTTGGTCCGCCGCTTCATCACGTCGTCGATGGTGCGGTCCGGTCCCACCTTGCCGTAGTCCGTTCCAGTCACGTGATAGTTCTTGTCGAACTTCTTCAGCAGATCCATCAACTTGAAATGCGTCGGCGACTGGAATGGATCGTAGTTCTTCATCAGGCATAGCGCCATTCCAACCCCGGTCAGGAATTTTCCACGCGCCGCGTCGTTCACCTTGGCAATATCCCGAGCCAGTTGATCCCCATGCAAGAACGCGGTCACCGGAACCGCTTCCTTGGTTTCCTTGTCAATCATCACCGCCATCCCCGTCCCGCAATTCGGGTGACAACCGCAAGATAGTTGGCCCCAATTGTTGTTGGCGTCTTGCGCGTGCATCAGGTCGGCCCAATCGCTGAACGTTCCCATGAAGCTGATGGGGAACCAGTCGCGGGCGGGCTCGCCTAATCCGGTTTGATTCTTTACGTCGTGCGCCAGGTGGCTTAGGGTGTAGCGCTGGGCCTGGCGGCGCTCGTCGGTGACGGCTTCGTCGCGGCCGGTGAAGCTGACCGGCTGGAAGCTGAGGAAGCTGATTGTTTTCGGATTGTCGAGCGCGAACTTGATGATGCGTCCGACCTGCTCGTTGTTGATGCCGTTCACGATGGTGATGACCGGGACGATTTCGCATCCCGCCTTGTGCAGGTTCTCGATCGCCTTCAGCTTCACGTCGAACAAATTGCCGACGGCGCGATGCGCGTTCGCCGCGTTGCCGATACCGTCAAACTGCAGATACGCGTAGCGCATGCCGGCTTCAACCGCCTGCTGCGCGAATTCAAAACTCTTGGCGAACTCGATGCCGTTGGTCGCCGCCTGCACCGAGTTGTAACCAACCTTGCGGGCGTAACGAACTGCGTCGAGGAAGTAGGGCGACAACGTGGGCTCGCCACCGGAGAACTGCACGCTCATCTGCCGCCGCGGCTTGATGGTGATGGCGTTGTCGAGCATGGTCTTGATTTCTTCCCACGTCAGTTCGTGCACGAAGCCGACCTGGTTGGCGTCCATGAAGCAGGGATCGCACATCATGTTGCAGCGGTTGGTCAGGTCGATGGTGAGCACCGCGCCGCGTCCATATTTCACCGTCGACGATCCGTGATGATGCAAGTGCTCGTCGCTGTGCGCCGCGATGTCGCGGCCGGGGAAGACGTCTTCGAGGTGCTTCGAGAATTCCGTGTCCATTGACATCACGTCTTCGAAGTGGCCGTGCTTGGGGCAATCCTTGACCATCAGGATCTTGCCGTCGCGCTCGATGATTTGCGCCTTGATCTCGCCGACCTTCTCATTCATCAGCACTTCGTGCGGCAGGTGGCCGTCGAGAATCTCCTGCCGGATTTCCGGCACACACTTCGGGCACAGCGAGTCGGTCGTGCGGGGCCAACCCAATGGAGGCTTCGACTTCTCGTAAGACTTGAGCAGCGGCTTGTCCGACCACTTCGGCGTGGGCGACGGATTGGGCTTAACCCGGTTCAGGCGATCGAACACGGCCCAAACTCCCTTGGCGGCGGTGACGGCTGCTTTCTCGACGTACTTGATCGGCTTGCGCATAATAGCTTCTAGCTCCTAGCTTTTAGCTTTTGGCCATTGGCTTTTGGCCTTTGGCTCTTAGCTCCACGAGGACAGCAAGTAACGCTTGGCGCAAAGTGCTATCCCTCAATTTGCGTCCCTGAAGCTTGTCATTCCGAACGGCTTGCCGCGCGGAATCTGCTTTTGCTTTTTGCCTGAGCGAACCTGAGATTCACCTCAGCAAGTGCAACAATCCCGGGAAATGCCTAGGTTTTAAGCCTGGGTCTTACACTTTTCCCTGGGAATTGGACTGCAGCTATCCTATTGGAGGGGCCAGGAATGGTGCATCTACATCGCAACGAATGGTGCAATTTAAGGGTTTAGCGGTGGTTTACAGGATTAGACGGAGCTAACCTATTGAAAGCAAAGGACTGACCTCAGCGCGTTCGCTGGGAACCCGCAATCCCCTGCGGCGGCAACGGTGACGGCAGCTGTCGGTTTCATCTTTGTTTGGAAATGACAAACTTGAGCGATAAGCAGAAAGAGGTCAGTCTTCGAATGTCTTCCCCGGCGCGTTCCGCTCGGACATCGGTCCGATGGATGCGGCCAGTTCCTGGGCTATCTGCAAATCGGTCTTTGGACCTTGGCCTTCTGCTTCTTCGTATCCCCGGATAGCGAAGTAGATCGCCCGATCGAAAAACTGGCTCAGCAGTTGGTGCAGCTCCAGTTCCGCATGCAGTTCCACGATATTGTCAGCAAACACCTCCTCCCGGAGGAAATGCCACAGATGATCCCGCGTGAGTATCAAAGCCCACACGAACTGATGCAGGCGGATTCCCTGCGCTGCCCGTCGTGCCGCGGTGGCCGTGAACCGTCTGGCAACATCAATGTCTGTTTTTTGCAGTAACCATTCTCCGATGTTGCGGTAAACCTCTGTCGCCGCCAGCCGCAGGTCTTTTGGAGGGATCTTCCGGAAATCGGAGGTGCGATCCGACTTGCGAATCTTTTCCGTCAACCCCAGGGACAGCGCTTCGGAATGCCTTTCAATGAGCCGCACCAATCTCGTGCCCAACATCTGCCCTTCCCTCCTTGGCCACCCAATAAATTAGATGCAGCCCAGCCTCAGCCGGATTTATCTCGGGATGGTCCAATCTATATATATCGTATCACGATATACATGCGCCGAAGTATATATCAGCAAGGGTCTTTGGCCTGTGGTTCCCACCCTTCGAAAACCGCGAAGGGTGGGGCAGCCCGGGCTTCGCGCAGTTACGGCCGAGCCCAGTCCTGCCAGCTCAGTCCCTTGACCCGAGAGAACTCCGCCACATTTGCGGTCACTAGCGTTAGCTGATGGCGCAGCGCCTGCCCCGCCATGAGCACGTCATAAGCGCCGATGAGTTTTCCCGCGGCCTCCAGCGCGGCGCGCACCGAGCCTGCGACGCTGGAATCGGCGTCTTCGAAAGGAAGAACTAGAACGGGGCCGGCGAGGAAGGCCTCAAGACGTTTGCGATTGAAATCTTGCTTCGAACTCTTGGCCACGCCGTACCAGAGCTCAAAGACCGCAATGGACGACACCAGAACGTGCGCCCCGGCCGCGGCCGCCTTCTGCAGGCGCGCGCGAACCGCCGCCGGATTGCCGTTAATCACGGCGATGCAGGCGTTGGTGTCGAGCAGGTAGTCCACTAGAAAATCTTTCGCCTGGGTGTGGCGGGCTGGCGGCGTCCGCGGGTCATGAATGGCTCGGAGTTGAACTGGTCCAGTTCCTCGAACCAGCGGGCGGTGTCGGGGATGAGCGGCTCCAGCAGCACTCCTTGCGGGACGCGGCGGATGCGCACGCGGTCTCCCTCGAAACGGAACTCCTTGGGCAAACGGACGGCCTGGCTGCGGCCGTTCTGGAAGAGTTTGGCGATGTCGGGTTTGGGCAAGGGGAACCTTTTCATTTGATATATACTATTAGTATATATCAAGACCAGAAACGTGCCAATATCCCTACTCCATATCCAACGCTTTAGTCATGCTCTCGCGGTCATGTACTCCCCAATCGTCAGCGTCTTCCCCATTTGGTATTTTCTCTAGCTCCCGCAAAGCTTGGCGCAGATCTGTGATATACAGCGGTCCCAAACCCGATTCGTAGATCTTCCGGTTGCCTTTGAGATATTCATAGGCGAGCAAATCCGCGGCCTGAAAAGCGGGTGTTTCGGACTTCGCAAGGAAAATGGGGTTTATGTTCAGATAGCGCATCGCCTGTTGAGCAAACTCCCCTTGATCAGCGTCTCCATCTTCAAAGACGTAGGCAATGGAGTCGTTGATGTTGTTTCGTTTGGCCCATCTCTTCACTTTGTCCACGCAAGTAGAGGCAGTCAGGGAATAGGGCGTCATGCGAAAGCCTCGATATAAATTGGACATTTCGGCATAATCCTTCAGTACCACGACGCTGGCAAAGCTGTTCCGCACACGAGTGCGAATGACGCTGATAAGTCGCTCCATAAAACGGTTGCGTCTCTCGGCATCTCCTAGCCAATTCTTGAATTCCTTCTTGCTGTGAGCGAAGTCCCTCATGTGCAGGGCAGAGACTCCAAAGTGGTCGCACACTTCTTTCCAATTCCTCTTGAAGTGGATCCACTGTTCGTCCGTGGATACAAACCCGGCTACCGCGAGCACAGGGGTGCCGGGATCGCTCGGAGAGCCGCTAGCGTCGAAATAGGCTGTGAACGTTGCCACCTGATGGGCCTATTCGTTATTTTACTGGCCCTCAGCGGCTGAAGCCGGGTCTTTTATGGGCGGCCTGATGCGGCACGACTGGAAGTCGTGCCCTTCCCGGTTTTTGCCCTTTCCGGTTTTGCGAGCGAGGCGGGAGCCTCTGTCGTCTCCACGGGACTCGTTCCTTACTTCTGAGCCTACCCTACAGAGGTCCTTCGCTTCGGTCAGGATGATGGGCTAGGAAGTGGACCTCATCGTAACTACCCTCAGCGGCTGAAGCCGGGTCTCTATGTGGCGCCCTCTTGCGGCACGACTGGAAGTCGTGCCCTTCCCGGTTTTTGCCCTTCCCGGTTTTTGCCCTTCCCGGTTTTTGCCCTTCCGGTTTTTGCCCTTCCGGTTTTTGCCCTTCCCGGTTTTTGCCCTTCCCGGTTTTTGCCCTTCCCGGTTTTTGCCCTTCCCGGTTTTTGCGAGGGATGCGGAGGCTTCTGTCGTCCCCTTCGGCAAGCTCAGGGCAGGCTCTACGGGACTCGTTCCTTACTTCTGGGCTTACCCGGGACTAACCCTTCGACTTCGCTCAGGGCAGGCTCGGGCTTTATTATGTCGCCCCTGTTGGGGCTGGGATCTTCGTCGGGTCAGATTCGGGATGACGATGCGCGGAGTGGATTCCTTCTTTCATGTTGGGATGATGACTGGCTTTGTCGGGCGTGGGGTGAACCAGGTGAGATTTTCGGACACTGCGGCAGCTGCCGGGCTTTGCCCGGCCGGACAGCCGGGGGCGGCTGTCCCCACATATTCTTCTTCTTCGTCGGCCATGGCTTGGAGTTCCAGGCCTGAGGATGCGTCGGACTGGAGTAAGTGCCAGGCTTCGCGGTAGGGTTCGAGGCGCATCTTTTTGGCTTGGCGGTGAGGGTAGAAGCGAAGCATGGGGGCGGGGGTGCAGATTTCGACGGGGATGATGTACCAGATGTCGAGGGGGACGACGTGGGCGGCAATGAAGTCAACGTCGGCGCGGGTGTAGACGGCGCGTCCTTTGCCGACGGTGTAGGTGGCGCGGGTTTCGTAGGCCTGGGCCCGGATGGATTCGGTGCACTTGACTTGCACGCGGTGGAGGCATCCGGAGCCGTTGTCGAGGATGAAGTCGTAACGGAGGCTGTCGCCCCAGGGTTTGGCGACGCCGAATCCCAGGCCGGCGGCGCGGTTGAGGAAGGCGGCTTCGGAGCGCTCGCCGGTGATCTTGGTGTTTTTGCGTCGGGTGATTTTGCGAGATGCGGACTGGCGCGGCTTGCTGGACTTGCTGGACATCTGGGACTCCTTAAGTATGGCCGTTCCTTCCCCATGAGCTGCGCTCAGGGTCGGGATTTCGGCCGTCGGCTTCGGCGCGGCCTTGCTCACATCCGAAAATGGCTCAGCTTCGCAGCACGAAAATGGCGGAGCCGGGGCTCCGCCAGATTGGCCGAAATGGGATTAATCCACGATTATTTTACGGCGAGATTGGAGGGTGACGTAGGAAATCGTGGGAATTGTCGCCTGGGCTTCCCGAAATGGGAATTCTGGGAACGGATTAGAGTCAACTACCGCGCCCTGTCTCGCCAAAGTGCGGCGAGACAAGGACGGGGCACGCGGCCTATGCGGATGCGGCGCGTGTTTGCGCTTTGGTGGTGGCGTTGCTTTGAGGTTGCTTTTTGGCCAGGAGCATTGCACCGGCAACGAGCAGCATGATGCCCGCACCGAGCCCTGCCCCTTGCATGAAGCTTTGCTTGCGAACGGAAGACTTTGTCTGTTGGTCAGCGGCGGCCTCGTCCCGCATCTCTTGCCGCATGGCTGCCTCCAACGCTTTGATCTGAGCTTGTTGATCGGCGTTCAGTTTTTTCAGGTCGGCGATCTGCTGTTGCAGCGCCTTCGGTGATGCCTGAGTTGGTGCTGGTGCGGCTTCCTGAGCGATGCCAATCAGGCTGACCGCGAGCAGGAAAAGGACAATCTTGATCTGGCGCATGCGAGGCCTCCACAGGCATCTTGACCGGAACCGGGCAGGTTGTGGAGGTCACGGAAGTAATGTACGGTCAACTTCCCCGCCCCTGTCTCGCCAACGCACGGCGAGACAAGGACGGGGCACCCGGAGTGTACCCGGACTGCCTCGGGATTAAATTGCGGCGATTCCGTTAAAGCCTGCGGCGGCGGAGAGGCCTCCGGCTTCTGGGAGCGGGTTGAGGGTTCCGTCGGCGTTGATGGCGAAAATGCCGACTGTGCCCGTGCCTGAATCGAGCGTGTAGAGGAACTTGCCGTTGGTGGTGACAGCAATGTCCAGATTGGCGCTGCCGCTGGGAAGGGTTGCCAGGATCGTGCCCGAGATCGGCGTCAACGCTCCGTTCGAGGCGATGGAGAATCCAGAGATCGTGCCGCTTCCCGGATTCGAGGTGTAGACGTAGTGCCCATCCGGCGTGACAACGTGCCAGCAGGTTGCCGCGGCCAGGGTGGGAACACTTGCGCTGACCGTGGAGAGAGTTCCGTTGGGCAGCACAGCATAGGAGGACAGCGCGGAAGCGTTGTGACCTTCGGCAGGTCCGGTCTCGGTGGCAAGAGCGGTGCCGTTGGGCGCGAACAGCACGCCGAACAAGCCGGGGCCGGCACTAGGATTGGCCACGATGGGACCGAGCGTGCCGTCGGCTTGCACGTGGAAGGTGTCGATGGTGTTGGTGAGCTTTTCGGTGACTAGAAGCGTCTGGCCGTCGGGGCTGAAGGACAACGACGCCGCCCCGGAGTTACCGGTGGTCAGAAAGGTCGTGGAGTGCGGGATTTGGTCGAGGTCTCCGCTGCGGTGCAGACGGAAGCCGGTCACGTTGCTGGCGCCTCCGGCGTTCACGACGTAGACCAGGTCGCCGTGCTGGGCTACGGCGACAGGCTCACTGCCGCCGCAGGGAGTCTTGTTCACCAGGACCAGCGTGGAGCCGAATACACGGAAGACGGAAATTTCGCCGCTGCCGGCATTGACCGCCAGTAATAGCGAGTGATCTTGGGTGAGGGTGAGCGCTCCTTGAGAGGCTAGCGGATCGGTGGTACCGCCGCTACCGCGGCCGCCGGTGGCGAAGGTGCGGGACTCGGTTAGAGAGCCATCGGCATGGCGCTTGTAGGCGATGATTTCATTTTTGGCGGCGGCATTCGTCATGACGAATACGGCACCGGAATCTCGAGCGTCTTGAGCGTGGCTTAGGACTGGCAGTGAAGTGAAGGCCAGAGCAAGAATCAGCAGCATGCGACTCATCCTGATCATGTACAGCTCCTTGTTGGGAATGTCTTGCGGTCGTGAGACGACCGGAGAGGGGATGAGCGACGAGGAAGGAAGTTACTGGGGCGTGTGAATGATTTGTAAAAATTATGGGGCGTAACTTTTGTTGAGCGAAAGCATCAGACTTCGCGATGCGTGTCGGCGTGCGCTACTTTTGTGGTGCTGTCTGCAGTTGGCGGGCAGGAGTGCCCGGCCCACATTCGGGTCAGAACACCAGGCCTACGCCACCGGTGATCATGTCGGTGCGCCAGTTGTAGAGGTTGCTGGGGTTGCCGAGTTCCGGCGTGAACTTGAAGTAGCGCGTTTCGTAGGTTCCCCTGGCGTACCATTTGCCGAAGATATAGCCCAGGCTTCCGCGGACGAAGTAAGCGTGGTCGAAGCTGGGGTCGGGCAGGCCAGTTGGTCCGGCTTTGGAGGTACGCCAGCGTGGCTTGAATTCCGGCGCGCCCTCCGCTTCTATGAAGGCGTGCTTGTTGGGGCCGAATTTGTATTGCAGGACCAGCGGGAGTTCGAGGAGTTCCATGTTGTTGCGGTTGAAGATTTGATTGTCGACCGTGCTGGGAGGCACGAGAAGCTTGTGGACCTGGGCATGGAATCCGGCAGAAAAAGCGTTGTTGAAGCGGAAGATGACGCCGCCGAAAACGGCGAACTCGTTGGCGTGGCCGCTGGTGTCGGAAGGAAAGCGGACTTCGCCACCGGCCACAACGCTGGGCGAGCCCTCTTTTTGTTTTCCCTGCAGAATGACCAGCTGGCCGTTGACGTCGCCGACCGCAGCGGTTGAGCGTGACAAAGCGCCAAACTTGTCGGCGGTCTGGCCGACGTCAATCCCGATTGTCCCTCTTTGGCCCTGGCCTTGGCCGTAGGCCGGGACGATGGCCATGAGAATTAAGCACATGCGGACAATCAGAGACTTGCCAAGCTTCATCAGTACATTCCTCTCCTCTGGCAGTTTACACTGCCGCCAACGCGCCAAAAGGCGTGCGAGAGCGGTGTGCCGAAAGGGTATCTCTTGCTGAGATGCGCCGTGGCGGGCTAGCGGTTCCAGTGCTTGGCGTCGAATTGGAAGTCGACGAGGGCGTCGCGGTAGTGGATTTTGATGTCGCTGCCGATGGCGGTCGGGACCAGCAGGGGACCAGAGATTCTTACACAGCGCGAGGCGCCCACCAAGAGAAAAAATCTGCAGCGTCGTTCCATCGCGTGGTTGTACAATTGAGCCTGGCTCCCCCCATAAAGAGCACCAGTCCTTGGTGACAGATCGCCGACGGGGCATCACAGGAAGGCGACAGACTTTCCGGGCAAGGTGGACGATTTCAGTTGCGGCCAATCAATTCTGCGCTCTCGCTTCAGGCTTTGGTTATGCTGGCCGTCTTTTTCTCGGCTGGTCCTAGCGCTACCGCGGTAGGAGATTCGGCGGCGAACCTCAAGTCGGTGGCGGCGGCGGTTGACGCCCACTACAACCACTTGCGGACGCTGGAGGCGGAGTTTACCGAGGTATACCGCGGGTTGGGGATGGAGCGGACCGAGTCGGGGACGCTGTGGCTGAAAAAACCCGGCAAGATGCGGTGGGAGTACCGTTCTCCGAAGGAGAAGCTGTTTGTCTCGGACGGCCGCGATGCGTGGTTTTACGTGCCGGACGACCGGCAGGCGCGGAAGACGGCGGCGAAAAAGCTGGAAGATGAGAGGTCCCCGCTGGCGTTTTTGCTGGGCAAGACGAAGCTGGAGAAGGAATTACGGGGATTGTCGCTGGCTCCGGATGTGACGCCGCTGGGGCCGGGGGACGTGGTTCTGCGGGGAGTGCCCCGGGGACTGGAGGATCGGGTCAGCGAGATTGTGCTGGAGGTGACCCCGGACCACCAGATTGCACGAATTCTTATCCAGGATGTGGATGGGGCGGCCACGGAATATCGCTTTACAGAGCAGAAGGAAGATGTCGCAGTGGCGGATGGACGGTTTGAGTTCAAGCCTCCGGCCGGGACCGAGACGGTGGAGGGAGGGCTAGGTCCGTAGCGCAACGCCCGCCCACTTCTCGCGCAAAGAGCGCGCGAGAAATGGGGCACCCGGCTCCTAGAACGATGGTTACTTGCGTACTCAGGGGGGTGGGGTGGGCGTGTATTGGCGGCTTAGAATTGGGAAATAGGAATGTTAGACTGAGGCGGTATGACTCCCCGGGAAAGTCGTAGAAAAAACGGTAAATGGCGGAATTTGTAGTCAAAATCGCGGACGAGCGCGGGCACATCCAGCAGCACGTCGAGCAGGGGTATTCGGAGGCGGAGGTACGCGATCGCTTCGCGCAGCAGGGCTACCTTGTTTATTGGGTCAAGCCGCAAGGAGTGATGACCGGCGGCATCTCATTCCGCCGGCGGCGGAAGTTGAAACAAGGCCCTTTTCTGGTGTTCAACCAACAATTTCTGACGCTGGTTCGGGCGGGATTGCCCATTTTGAACGCGCTGGAACTGCTGATCAAGCGGCAGAAGGATAAGCAACTGAAACAGATTCTGGAGAACGTGCGCGAGCGGGTGAAGGGCGGTGAGTTGCTGTCGGATGCCTTCGCGGCGCAGGGGATTGTTCCGAAGATTTATACGACCACGCTGATGGCTGGGGAGAAGAGCGGCGCAATCGACGAGGTGCTGACCCGATACATCGCCTTCCAGCGGATGGCAATGACGTTCCGCAAGAAGCTTTTCGTTTCGCTGATTTATCCGACGCTGCTGGTTTCGGTGGTGACCATTATGGTGCTGTTTTTGTTCACCTATGTGGTGCCGAAGTTTGCGGAGTTGTTCAACAGCCTGGACGCGAAGCTGCCTTCGATCACGGTATTCATGCTGGCGGTGGGACAGAACGCGCAGAAGTACGCGCCGTATGGGTTGATTTTCCTGGTGATAGCGGGTTTCTTGTTGTGGCGGTGGAAGGACACCGATAGCGGCGGCGACCAGATTGACCGGTTGATCCTGAGCATGCCGCTGCTGGGCGGGATTCGGCTGAAACACCAAGTGGCGAGTTTTTCGCGCATGCTTGCGACACTGCTGCAAGGCGGGTTGCCGCTAGTGCCGGCGATGGAGACTGCGGGCTCTTCGATGACCAGCCGGCGCATCTTAAAAGGAGTGGCGCGCGCCGGCGTTCGGGTGCGCGAGGGACAGGGGCTGGCCGGGAGCCTGGAAGAACAGGAAATCTTTCCCGAGCTGGCGGTAGAGATGATCGAGGTCGGCGAGTCGACCGGAGCGCTGCCGGCGATGCTGAACTCGGTAGCCGAGTTTTATGAAGAAGACGTGCAGACGGCGCTGGGTGCAGCCATGGCGCTGATTGAGCCGCTGATCCTGATGATCATGGCGATCTTTGTCGGCGGCGTGCTGATCTCGCTATATCTGCCGATCTTCACGTTGGGAGTGCATTGAGCGAGACGAGTCGTTGGTCGTTGGTCGTTGGTCGTTCGTCGTTGGTCGTTGGTCGTTCGTCGTTGGTCGCTAGTCGTTCGTCCTTTGGTCTTTCGCCGTTGGTCGCTAGTCGCTAGTTCTTGGCTAACGACTAACGACCAGCGACCAACCAGCGACGCAGAAAGTCCCGGTCGGGCAGTAGGTAAATAAATGGCGATGGCGGAAAAGAAAACACTCTTCGCGAATGGCGTAAACAGCGGGCCGATCAGCCCCACGGGGAATCCGATCACGGATCTGGAGCGGGCGCAGGATGTGGCGCGGCGCTATCGCTGCGAATTTGTCGACCTCACCGATTTTGAGTTGCATCACGAATTGTTCAAAAAGATTCCGGTCGAACTAATGTTCCGCTACAACTTCGTGCCGCTGGAAGAGACGGTCGACGGCAGGCTGGCCATTGCGATTGCCGACCCCAGCCAGCTGATGATGATCGACGAGATCAGCCTGCTGCTGAAGCAGCGCATCGTCACCAAGGTTTCGACGCTCAAGCAGATCTCCGACATTCTGAAGAAGACCGAGCAGTCGCAGCGCGTGCTGGAAGAAGCCAGCGAAGGCTTCACCATCATCCGCGAAGACGAAGCCACGGGCGTGGAAGAGACGCTGACCATCGACAAGCTGACGGCGACGGGCGACACCAGCCCGATCATCCGGCTGGTCGATACCACGATTTTTACGGCGCTGCAGCGGCGGGCTTCGGACATCCACATCGAGACGCGGGACGATTCGGTTGTCATCAAGTTTCGTATTGACGGCGTGCTGACGCAGGCCATGCCGCCCATCGGCAAAGAGCACCACTCCACGGTGATTTCGCGTATCAAGGTCATGAGCGAGCTGGATATTTCCGAGCGGCGGGTACCGCAGGACGGGCGCTTCCGGGTGAAATACAACGGCAGAGCGATCGACTTCCGGGTTTCGATCATGCCGTCGATTCACGGCGAAGATGCGGTGCTGCGCGTACTGGATAAAGAGTCGATGAGCGAGAAGTTCCGCACTCTGACTCTGGACGTGGTTGGGTTTGACGAAGAAGATCTCCGCAAGTTCCGGCGCTACATTAAAGAGCCTTACGGCATGGTGCTGGTGACGGGGCCAACCGGCAGCGGCAAGACGACCACGCTGTACGCCGCCGTGAACGAGATCAAAACCGACGAAGACAAGATTATTACGATTGAAGATCCGGTGGAGTATCAGTTGCGCGGGATTACGCAGATTCCGGTGAACGAGAAGAAGGGACTGACATTCGCGCGCGGGCTGCGCTCGATTCTGCGTCACGACCCGGACAAAATCATGGTCGGCGAAATCCGCGACACGGAGACGGCGCAGATTGCGATTCAGTCGGCACTGACCGGACACCTGGTGTTTACCACGGTTCACGCCAACAACGTGGTCGACGTGATCGGGCGATTCCTGAACATGGGCGTCGAGCCTTACAACTTTGTTTCGGCGCTGAACTGCATTCTGGCGCAGCGGCTGGTACGGTTGATTTGCGATTCCTGCCGGACTGAGGTGCATTACGCTCCTGAGGTGCTGGAGGCCAGCGGGCTTGATCCGGCGCAGTGGGGCAGGGTTCCGCTGTATGAGGGGCCGGGCTGCATTGAGTGCGCGGGGACAGGATTCCGCGGACGAACGGCGATTCATGAATTGCTGGATTTGAGCGATCGGATTCGCGAAATGATTTTGGGAAAGAAACCGACGTCGGAGATCCGGCGAGCCGCGCGCGAAGAAGGCATGCGCTTCCTGCGCGAATCAGCGCTCGACAAGGTGCGGCTGGGCATGACCACGTTGAAGGAGATCAACAAGGTCACGTTTATTGAGGCGATGCGGTAGAAGGGCAGGTTTCAAGGTTTCAGAGTTTCAAGGTTTCAAGGTTGTCGACGCGCCAGGAAAGTCAAAATCCCCGCCCTGTCTCCGCAAAGGGCGCGGAGACAAGGACGGGGCACCCGGCTCTTTGAAACTTTTCAGAGATATGAGTTCGAATTCGAACATACCGAAACCGAAGCTAGCTTGCGAGATTGCGGCGGACCGGGTGCTGGCCGGTCGACTCAGCGAAGGCGGAGTTGGGCTGGAGGTCTGCGCGGCACATGCGCTGGCGCCGGGCAGCGTCGTCCCGGACTTGGTCGAGAACAATGTCCGCCAGCGGGAGGTGGTGCGCGGCGGAATTGCAGAAGCGATGGGAGCGGTGGCGGGGCGATCGAAGGATGTGATTGCGGTTGTTCCCGACGCGGCGGTGCGGGTGATGCTGGTGGAATTCGACACGCTGCCTTCCGACCAGGAAGAGGCGCTGGGCGTGGTGCGGTTTCGGCTGAAGAAATCGCTGCCGTTTGATGTGGAGAAGGCGAAAGTTTCGTTCCATGCACAGAAGATCAAGGACGAAGTGAAGGTGGTGGCGGCGGTGGGGCTGGCCAGCGTGATCGAAGACTACGAGGGCGTGTTCCGCGAGGCGGGATACAATCCCGGCGTGGTGCTGCCGTCGATGCTGGCGGCGCTGGGCGCGTCCGATGGCAAGCGCCCGACGCTGGTGGTGAAAGTCGACGCCCACACGACCAGCATAGCGATCCTGAATGAAGATCAGCTGCAACTGTTCCGCACCCTCGAGAACGCGCGCGGGGTAACGATATCGGGCGAGCAACTGGCGGAGGAAGTGTATCCCTCGGTGGTGTTTTTTCAGGATACGTATCATCTGAATATCGAGAAGATTTATGTGGCGGGATTGTCGGAAGCGGGCGGCGCGGCTCCGGCGCTGCGGGCGCAGACGGGAGCCGAGGTACAGGAACTGGTGGCTTCGGCGCAATTGGGATCGAGCACCGGCGGGCCGGTGCCGCGATGGAGAATGGCGGGAGTGGTGGGAGCGCTGATTTCTTAGTACTCAGCACCCAGTACTCAGTACTCAGTGAACTGGGTACCGAGTACTGACTACTGAATTTATGCGACTTGATATCAATCTGGCGAGTCAGCCGTACGAGGATGCGCGGCAGTTTTGGATGCGCTGGGGTACGGGGTTGGGGGCGGCGGCGCTGGTCACGCTGGTGCTGCTGACGTTAACCATCACCGGCTGGGTGAACGCGCGGCGCGATCACCGGACCATGGCGGAGAAGCGCGCCCTGATTGGCCAGCGCGACGATCTGCGCGCCAACGCGGAAAGAATCCTGAGTTCCCCGGAAAACCGCAGCACGCGCGACGAGTCGCAGGTGCTGAACCAGTTGATCGAACGCAAGGCGTTCTCGTGGACGCTGGTGCTGGAAAACCTGGAGCGGGTGATGCCGTCGCGGGTGCATCTGGTGTCGATCAATCCGGAACTGGATGAAGATAACCAGCTGGCGCTGAAAATGACGGTGGCGGGCGATTCGCGGGACCGGGCGATTGAACTGGCGCGGCGCATGGAGGAATCGCAGCGCTTCGCGCAGACTTACATTGTATCGGAGCACTCCACCCAGTCGACCAGTGGAGATACCGAGCAGTTCGACTTGGCGGCGATCTACATTCCTGAGATTGGCCCACCGGCAAAGAAGGTGGAAACGAAGGCGCCGACGGAGACCAAGAACGAAGCGAAAGCTCCTGCACGAACCGAGACGACGAAGACCGGCGCGAAACCGCCGGGTGCGAGAGGAAACAAGCACTGATGCCGGATCTGCGGCAAACCCGAAAGAACATCAAGATTGCGCTTGCGGTCATGGCGGGCGTGGATCTGCTGGCGCTGATTGTGTATATCTCGCCGCTGGTGGGATCGGCACAGGGGCGGCGGCAGGAGATCAACCAACTGCAGGTCGAATTGAACACCAAGACCAAGCAGGTGGCGCCGCTGAAGGATCTGCCGCGGAAGGTACACCTGGCAAGCCAGGAGATCGCGGAGTTCTACAAGAAGCGCATCCCGGAGCAGAACTCACAGATTCCGGCAGAGTTCGGCAAGCTGGCTTCGGCGAATGGAGTGACGATCGACCAGGTGAAATACAAGCTGGCCGAGGAACGGATGGGCAAGCTGCAGCCGGAAGAGATTGAGGCGGACCTGGTGGGAAACTACTCGTCACTGGCGCGGTTCATCAATGCGCTGGAACGCGACGAGATGTTTTTTATCATCAACAGCGTGACCCTGGGGGGCGAGCCCCAGGGCGGAGTAAAGCTGAACGTGAAACTTGAGGCGTATTTGAAGGCAGGATCGTAGTGCAACTGGGACTGGACAATAAGAAGAAGACAATGTGGGCGATCGTGCTGGGCGTGCTGGCGCTGCTGCTCGTGGCCTACCAGTTTCTTCCCATGCTGACGGAGACGTCGTCGCCGGGATCAAGCGCGGAGGCCGCGCCTCCAGTCCTACCGCGGGTAACGGCGCGCGGCGGAGGAAAACCAGGGAAGAAACAGCGGGTGGAAAGTCTGGACCCGACTCTGAAGTTGGACCTGCTGGCGACCAGCGAACAGACCCAGTACGAAGGAAATGGGCGGAACATTTTTGTTTCGCAGGCGGATCCGGAGATTCCGAAGCCTATCGCTCCAGTATCCCCGGACCAGACGGCTGAGGACACCTACAAACTGCCGCCGGTGCCGCCGGCGCCACCGATTCCGCTGAAATTTTTCGGGTTCGCGAGTAAGCCGGGAGAAGCGAAGAAGATATTTCTGTCAGAAGGCGAGGATGTCTGGGTGGCGGGCGAGGGAGAGATTGTGAACCGGCGGTATAAGGTGATCCGGATCTCGCCGACATCGGTCGAGATGCAGGACGTGGTGAACAGCGGCCCGCCGCAAAATATTCCGCTGACGCAAGGGTGAGGCGGTAAGGGTTCAAAGTTTCAAGGTTTCAAGGTTTCGAGGTTTCTATGGGAGTTGCAAAGTGATTGATGAAACCTTGAAACTTTGAAACCTTTTTTCGATGGCTTTCGATTCACAAAGGCGAAGCACCCGGAACGGTTCCCGGCAGAAGGAGCGGGGTTACATTTTGCTGACCTTGCTGCTGGCGATGGCGTTGTTGATTATCTTCGCGGCGGCGATTGTGCCCACCATCAAATTCCAGGTCGAACGCGATCGCGAAGAGGAGCTGATTCATCGCGGGACGCAATATTCGCGCGCGATTCGAGGGTACTACAAGAAGTTCGGGCGCTATCCAGTAAAGCTCGAGGACCTGGAGAACACCAACAATCTGAAATTCCTGCGCAAGCGCTACAAAGATCCGACGAACTGCACCGCGGAAAAATGCGCGGACTTCAAGCTGCTGCATTTTGGAGAGGTGCAGTTGACAATGGGGCTGACGGGGCTACCGGTCACGAATGGGGTCGGGAGTCCGGGAACGGTTGTGCCTCTGGCGGGCGGTGCGCAGAATCCTAACCTCGGGGCAGCGGTCGCGAATGCTGCACAAGTGGCGGCGTTCGGCGCGGCCGGCGGCTTCGGAACGAATCCCAATCCTTCGATCGGGATGAATCCCGCCGCAGGGCAGACGACGGGATCGGATTCGTCTTCGGGTGGTACGGAGGCGAATTCATCGGGCTCGGACAATAATGGGAATAAGTCCAGCGGCGGAGATTCGGGTGGTACCAGCGGACCCGGTTCAGGCCAGGTTTTTGGCGGCGGGCCAATCGTGGGCGTGGTCAGCACCAACAAGAAGGACACGATCCGGGAATTCAACCACAAGAAGAAATATAACCAGTGGCAGTTTATTTACGATCCGGGGACCGATCGGGGTGGGCTGCTGATGACGCCGAACCAGCCTCCGCTTACGCCCTTTGGGCAGCAGGGCACGCAGAACGTCAACGGGCAGAATGGTGGAACGACACCGACGGGAGTGCAGAATGGGGTGCAGAGCATTCCGAATCAGCCGGTAAATGGACAGCCAACGACTCCGAACGACCCCAACAATCCTCAGCAACAGCAGTAGTGAAAGCCAGCTCTCAATTGAAAACGGCCCCATCACGAGATGAAGCCGTTCGGTTTCTTAGGTTGAGGTTCGTGGCGCTTCACACGACCATGCGGGCTTCGCCCGGATAGACAGCCGAGGCGGCTGTCCCCACATAAGTCAATCCCCACATACCTCCAGCGGTCGTTACACGCTGAAGGAGGATCCGCAACCGCAGGTACTCTTCACGTTCGGGTTTTCGAACTTGAAGCCGGCGCCTTCGAGGGTTTCGACGTAGTCGACGATGCAGCCGTTCAGATACATGACCGAAGTGGCGTCTACAAAGACCTTGAGGCCGTCCATGTCAAAAGTCTTGTCCATCATGCCGGCGCCATTTTCAAACTGCATTGAATAAGAGAAGCCGGAGCATCCGCCACCAACCACACCAATGCGCAGGCCGGCGGGGACGGGGTTCTGCTGGCCCATAATCTCCTTGACCTTAGCAACAGCACTGGAGGTGAGGGTAACCGGGGCGACCTTCTTAACTTCGGGGACGGTTGTTGTTGTTGTGGCCATTCGTATCTCCTTGGCTTTAAAGCTGCTTGATTATAGCAGAAGCGATTTGGAACTACCTCCTGATTGGATGCGTTTGGGGGGCCGGAGGTCGCCAGTTTCCCATTCTGCGCCAGGCGCTGTAGCCGGCAGGATTTCTTCGCGCTGGTCTTGCCCAACAGGGCTATAATCATCCCGCTAGGGCCTTTCTCCGGCACTGCGTGCGTAGTTTGTGGCCCGAGCCGGAACGGGGAAAGGCCGCTGCAGCGCGGGTTGGAATCTGCCGAGGTGGCTTATGGCGCTAACTGTGGTGGCGGTGGTTTTCGGAGTTTTCGCCGTTGGTCTGATCGTCCTCCTGATCTACAAGAGCACGCTCACAATGCACGAGGACGACCAACTGTTTCTGGATGACGCCAATTCGCACATGCAAGAGGAGCAAACCGAGTTGTTGACCAAGGTCAACCGGCTGACACTCCCTGTGCGTGTCTTCAGCGTCGGCTCAGGAGTATTCCTGCTGGTGCTGGTCGCGATGTTGATCTACCAGAAGTTGAACGAAGTGCAGTAGCGTCGCTCGCTGGGGCTGGCGCCATCCAGCCAAGTTGGCGCGATGTTGGGCGAAGCGGCCGCGACTCAGGCGCGCTGCGGGGTTTCGTTGCGCAGAATGTGTCGAGATGATTCCTTCCTCGACACTTTGTTTTGTTGGGTCGCGTGTATTGCCGCTGGGTTCTTCTGGTTTTCCCACCTACAAGGTTTTCCATTTGTTGGTTTGAGTCGCAACGGACGGTTCTACTGGTGCCGCCCGTTGCCGCTCGAGATGGAGGCACTAGTGTTGGCAGGTGTCGCTGACGGTGTAAACGTCGGTGATGGTCAGATGACCGTGCTCGGCGTTGTTTTTCTTCATGCCGGCATCGTGCGCCATGTTCTTCTCATCCTCTTTCATGTTATGCATTTTGACGTGAGAGACCACACCTTTGGCTTCGATGGTATGGTCGACGTGACTTGCGAGGTCGACCGCGTTGTTGGAATGCACTTCCCAGGTGCTGCCGTCGTTGCCGGTCAGCAGGTATTCGTTCCCGCCACCGGTTTTGGTCAGGCATCCGGTAATGGTTCTCACTTCGCCCTTGGATTTGGCCTCAGTGTCGGAACTCTGCGCAACGGCCCACACCGTGGTCAGACCGACAAGAACTACGCACAACAGAAAGCGAGTTAGTTTTGTCATGGAGATCACTCCTCTCCTGGCTGCCCCACTTCTTCTGGGGGTCGTGGGACGTATGCTTCGACGAGGTAAGTTGCGGTTTCCCCCGAGGGAGTTGCCGCCAAGCGCGGAATCTTGGGAGAGAGAGTGCGAGTTGAGGTTGGGGCGGTAACTGTTGCTTCAGTGCCCGTTCGTAATTTGAAAGCATCGAGGAACGCAATCAGAATGAGTCTGCCCACCACTTCGTAGTCCACCGGTAGCCTCCTGCCTGGAAGCGGCCTGCGCGGACCCGTCGATCAGTTCTGGCCGGAACGGAATACGAATCCATGTCTCGCGCAAAAACCACGATTCTCTGTATTGACGACCACTGGCTCGGGCTCATTCGCCGCAAGAGGCTGCTGGAGGAGAACGGTTACGAGGTTCTCGAAGCGACGAATGGTCAGGAGGGACTTGAGTTATTCCTCTCACAGCCGGTGGATGCCGTCATTCTCGACTACCAGATTCCCGGGATGAGCGGGGATGTGGTGGCGGCAAAAATGAAATGCATCAGCCCGCAGGTTCCGATTCTGCTGCTGTCCGCTTACGGGCCGCTGCCGAAGGCGAAGCTTAAGGCGGTGGACGCGTTTCTATCGAAGATGCAGCCCCCGATGATTCTTCTGTCCACTCTTCAGCAAATGCTGGAGGGGTCCCCCAAACCATTCTTCTATCGCTGGCTTCACGACTGGAAGCAGCGCACGCAGGGAGCGAGACAATGAAATTCTTGAGATTTCTTTTAGGCCGAGGCTGCTCGCACCGGTTCTCCTGGCCGCGGATCGATGCCAATGGCCACTACTACCAGATTTGCCCAGATTGTGGGACGGCTTACGAATATGACTGGACGTTGATGAGACGGACTGAGCGTTTGGCAGCAGCGGCACCTCCGACTCACTAACCGGGATCGCAAACGGAACTGGGGACGAAATGGAACAGACATCAGGACACGTGTGTCCCTTCGGAAGCACGCGACGATGGCCGCGGCATCAGGTTGATTTGCCGGTTCGCATCATCGCGCTCAACGGGATTCTGACCACGCCGGTTGCCGGTCGCGGCAGCGAAATCAGCCGGGCAGGCATGGCGCTGCGCGCGCGCGTTTCTGTCCGGCCCGGTGATCTGATGGGGCTGCAGTTTCCAACATCAACGCCGTCGCGCGTCAATGCGGTGGTTCGGAATCGCACGGGCGAGTGCTTAGGGCTGGAATTTCTGAGCCAACTTCCTCCGGACAACGAGACCAAGGAGGGATTGCAGCTCCAGTCCAGGTCGGTTTTGAATTGCGCGCCAGAATCGCGGAGGTCAGTACACGTTTCGTGCAGCCCGCAGTCTTTGTTTGCAGGTCTGCGGAGGAAGCAGGAAGAGTTGCGGCAAGTGCAAAAGGAGATTGAAGCCCTCAGGCTGGCAATTGTGCTGCTTCTTGCGGACTAGATTATTCCTTGTAAACCGAGGCGCCGACTTCGGTGCTGGCCACAATCATCCCCAAATAAAGAACGGGCAACATGGGCCCGGAAGGTAGATTTGCGGGTTCGTACATAGCCACTCTTTGCAAAAGTTGACCGACAGCAATCAGCCACACGGCAAGGCCAGCGATGGCTGCGGTCATCGGGCCAGGCCCGAAGCGTGGCCGAATGGCGGCATACCACCAGGTCATCAAGATCCCAAGAAGAAGAAACGCAAAGATGAAGAAAAGGAGGGATACAACGCCGCCGCTCGTGGGCGAACGAAGTGCTTGCGTCGCCGTTCGCAGCTCCTGTCGTCCGATGAAGAGCGCCGCAGAGGCCGTTGCGAGGACGATCAGAACGACACCGGCGAGCATGCCACCCAGAACCACTCGACCCCAGTTGATTTTTTCCATGACGAGGATTGTGTAATTTCTGGGAAGGCTGAGCGAGATTACGATAGTGCTGAGTTGATTGTGCGCGGCAGCATCCACCGAGGAGCTAAACGAAGGTTAGCGGCGCAACCAGTGCTCAGGGCGCAAACGTGGACACCGCCCGATGGAACCATCTACAATTTCATCCACCCGGGTCCTTAGCACCAGTCAAATGACTGAGGCAAAAGCGCGAAAGTGGCGGAATTGGCAGACGCACCAGACTTAGGATCTGGCGGGTAAAACCGTGGGGGTTCGAGTCCCCCCTTTCGCACCACTGTTTCGATTGCCAGCCTCTGACGTTTTGTAGTTACTCGGTTGTGCCCGATTGTGTCCTCACCTGTTTTGGGAGGCCTCGTCTCGAGTTCACGCAGAACCCTGTGGGCACGCTCTGGAATTGGGATGACAACGCAGGAGAAACGAGCGGCCGATACACCTGGGCCGCCGGACAGCCCCTTCGGCTTCGCTCAGGGCAGGCGAGGGTTTATGGCAATCCCGCGTTTCGCGTGAAGAGGCTATTGATATTGTTGGCGGGAGTGCATGCGCTGATTTTCCATTGGGGAGTGGAACGAGATGTGGCTGCGTGGGATGCGAGCGCAGTGTTGCCTGCGAAGGCGAAGATTGCGGGAGGCATTTCGATTCTGTTGTGGATTGGCATTGTCGCGGCGGGACGGTTTATCGGATTCGTGTGATCCGGAAGCCCAGGCGTAAGGTTCGTCATGAATCCAGGGGGTTCGAGGAATGAAAAATATCTTCGGCCCTAGTGAACACCCTCCGTCGTCCCGCTGGGGCTCGCTCACCTCCACAAGCTTTCCCACGGCTTGCGCCGTGGGCTTTATTCTGGCGCCGCTTTGCGGCTTGAAGCGGGTGAGCTCACTCAGCAGCCCTTGAATTGAAGAGTTGGAACTCACGGATGTGGGCCTCCGCGGATGAGGAGAGGATATTGAGGCGCACTCTGGCGGCGGTTACCGGGGGAAAGCGATCGATGCGCTTGTGACCGATGGCTTGGCCTTGGAACACGGAGATCCACTTTCCGTTGCCGTAAATCTCTATAGCGTACTTTTCGATATGCTGGCCGCCGTTCAGCCATTCCATGGTCAGCGCGTGATCGAAGGTTATGGGAGCGGCAAAGTTGATCTCGAGAAGGGCATGATGTGATCCGGGTGGCGCGGACCAGAAGGTGTCGGGATTGCTGTCGAGGGCTAGTTCCACCTCCGGCGTCGCCTTGATGTGTCGCGCGACCAGATTGTTGCCGTATCGATTGCGGAGGGCCGCGCCGAATTCTTTTAGCCTCTGCACATCTGCTTCGGGCAAGAGCCCACGCCGGTCGGGCGCAATGCCCAGCATGAGTTGACCGCCACGGCCGACGGTTTGCTCGTAGGTAGAGATCAGTTCGGGCAGGGTCTTCAGGCTGGACTCGTCGTTGGGATGCCAGAACCAGTGATTCTTGCGCAGCGGCGTGTCGGCTTCAACCGGACGCCAGCGCAGGAATCCGTGGCGGTCGATCACGTTCCAGTTCTCGTAAGGAATCACGCCACCTTCGTTGCCGACCCAGCGAATGTCGCCGTAGTCGAACAGGGCGACATCGGCGAACACCAGCGTGTTGGGCTGGTAGGTGCGGAGCTCCTCGATGATGCGGGGAAAGTTGTAGATGTGGCCGGCGCTGCCGGCGCCGTCCAGCCAGAACTCCTGCAACTCTCCGTAACCCTGCAAGAGTTCGTCAAGCTCGGCTGCATAATATTTGTCGTATTCCGCGGAGTTGTTGTAGCGGGGCTCGTGACGGTCCCAAGGAGATAAGTACACGCCGAATTTCAGGCCATATTTTCTGGCGGCTTGCTCGACTTGGCGCACTACGTCTCCATGTCCGTTTTCCCACGGGCTGCTTTTGACACTGTAGTCGGTCTGGGCGGTGGGCCACAGGCAGAAGCCGTCATGATGCTTGGCAACGAAGACCACATACTTGATTCCTGCTGACAGGAGGGCTTGCATCCACTGCTCGGGGTTGAATTGCGTGGGGTTGAATACTTTGGGATCGGCGGTGCCGTCGCCCCATTCCTGGTCCAGAAAAGTGTTGGGGCCAAAGTGGATGATCGCGCCCATCTCCAAGTCTTGCCATTCGACCTGTTGCGGAGATGGCTTCAGGTCGGTGAAATTCTGGGCGTGGGCGAGGGTTAGCAGCAGGAAGAGGACTAGACTTCGTGCGAATATCGGGCCGGGCATGGGGAAAATCGTAGCATCTTTAGTTCGGGCTCGGAGGCAGCTGGTTTTCTTTGCGTTCCTGGCGGCCGTTCTCTGCGAACTTTGCGGTTAAGAGCTTTTAACCTCAAAGGACGCCAAGGAATCGCAAAGGACGCGGGAGAAAATCTTCGGATCAATTTTGACGGCGATAGACGCGTACGTAGTCGACTTCTAATTATCTGGTTGCTTCAGCAGGCCCCAATAGGTAGTGTAGAGGGGTGCCCCGACCGGCGTTTCCCAAGACGCTTCGCCAGTTTCAGTCTGACTTTGCCACCGAGGAGGCCTGCCAGAAGTATCTGGCGGCTTGTCGCTGGCCAGATGGGTTCATTTGCTCTCGATGCGGGCATGAAAGATCCTACGAATTGGTGAAGCAACGGCGCTACCAATGCGCCAACTGTCGGTACCAGATTTCGCTGACGTCTGGGACCATTCTCCACCGGACAAAAATTCCGCTGACCTATTGGTTCTGGGCGGTGTATCTGATGACCACGGACAAGCGTGGCGTACCTGCCCTGCTTCTGCAGCGCCAACTCGGACTGTCTTGTTACGAGACCGCGTGGATGATGCTTCACAAACTCCGCCGCGCGATGGTGAATGCGGCTCGGGAACCCCTGCGCGGCGAGGTAGAGGTTGATGACACGTGGGTTGGCGGCGAACAAGCCGGACTGCGGGGGAGCCGACAACTTAAGGAACGGCGAGCTGCTCTCGTCCTGGTGGCCGTGGAAAAGCGCGGCCAAGCTTCCGGTCGAGTCCGCATGAGCGTGATTCCCGACTTCAAGGCCGCCACGATAATGCCGTTCCTCGCCCAGAACGTCGCGCTCGGTTCCACCATCTATACGGACGGCCTCAAGAGCTTCTCCGGTCTGTCGGAGGCCGGCTTTCAACATGTCGCTCGCAACCAACCCCTCCGATCGGAGTTGCGCCGAGGCGCGAAGTCCGCTGTACCACTTGCCGATCGGGCGATTGGGAACCTCCAACAGTGGCTGATTGGCACCTACCACGGAGTGAGCAAGGCCCAACTCCAGGTTTACCTCAACGAATTCGTGTTTCGACGCAACCGTCGCAAGACGCCCGCAGCCGCATTTCAGACACTCCTTGGTCTCGGAACCAGCCGCAGATCAACCGAGTACGAGCAGATTCGGGGAGCCAGGGATCTCAACCCCAACCTATTGGGGATTGCTGAAGCAACCAGATAATTAGAAGTCGACTAGCATCATCTGGGGAAATCGACTGGAGGCATCGGGGTTTCCGGGCCAGCTGCCGCCGACGGCGACGTTGAGAAGCAGGTAGAAGGGATGGTCGTAGACCCACTTCGTTCGCGGCGGGAGGTCGGCGGGAGTGCGAGTCGCGTAGAGGTGGTCGTCGACGTAGAAGAGGATTGCTTTAGGTTCCCATTCGACGGCGAAGATGTGGAAGTCATCGGCGAAGGCCTGTCCCGCGGGCAGGCTGAACGGCGCGCTGATTCCCTTGTCGCCGGAGTATCCGGGGCCGTGAATGGTGCCGTGAATGACGGATGGCTCTTTGCCGATGTTCTCCATGATGTCGATTTCGCCTTCGGCGGGCCAGCCGGGTTTGTCGGTGTCGTCGCCGAGCATCCAGAAGGTGGGCCAGATTCCCTGGCCGCGCGGAATCTTAATGCGGGCTTCGAAGCGGCCGTAGGTCTGCGCGAACTTGCCTTCACTTTTCAACCGCGCGGAGGTGAAGTTTCTGGTGACGCCGTCGGAGCCGGTGTACTTTTCCGCGAGCGCCTTGACGACGAGATTGCCATCCTGCTGGTAGGAATTCTGGGGGCGGGCGGTATAGTACTCGAGTTCGTTGTTGCCCCAGCCTCCGCCGCCGGTTTCGGTGACCCATTTGGAAGAGTCGACGGGGGAGCCGTTGGGGGCGTTGAATTCGTCGGCCCAGACCAGGGTCCAGGGGGAGGATGCATGCGGGGCGGCCTGCGCGGGGCTAAGGGTGCAAGCGAGCAGCAACGTTGCAGATAGAACTGGGCAGTTGAATTTTGAAGTCATCCGGATTTCCAAGAACAACTGTACACGGTGGAGAAGCAGTCGAGCTTCGCTCGACGGACAGGCGGGGCCGGCTGTCCCCACATAATCTCTCGATCTACTTTAGACCTAGATCTTTCGCGGCTAAGTCGACGATCGCCTTCGCGATCGTGAGCGAGGCCGTGGCGGCTGGAGAGGGAACGTTTAGCACGTGCAGCACTTTGCCGGAGGGGACGAACTGAAAGTCGTCGACGAGAGTGCCGTCGGGCTTGAGGGCTTGAGCGCGGACGCCTGAGCCTCCGGGAACGAGGTCGTGCGCGGTGATTTCGGGGACGAGGCGTTGCAGCGCCCGAACGAAGGCGGCTTTTGACAGCGAGCGGTGCCATTCGTCGAGGCCATTGCGCCAGTGCTGGTGAGCCATGCGCCAGAAGCCGGGGAAGGCGAGCGAAGAGGCAAGGTCGCGGAGGCTGATGTCGGTGTGACGGTAGCCTTCGCGCGCAAGGGCGAGGACGGCGTTGGGGCCGGCGTCGACTTTGTTTGTGATGCGGCGGGTGAAGTGCACGCCGAGGAAAGGAAAGCGCGGGTCGGGAACGGGATAGATCAGGGCGTGGACCAACGAGGCACGGTCGGGAATGAGGTCGTAATATTCGCCGCGGAAAGGCACGATCATCACGCCCGGGGCGTCGCCGGCCATGCGGGCGATGCGGTCGCTGAACAGGCCGGCGCAGTTAATGAGTGCGTTCGCGGAAAACGCTCCGCGTGAGGTTTGGACCACGCTTTCGTCGGAGAGGCGGCGGATGCCGGTGGCGACGGCGGAGGTAAGGATGGTGCCTCCGCGGGCGGAGATCAGTTCTGCATATTTCTCACATACGGCGGAGTAGTCGGTGATCCCGGTGGAGGGCACGACCAGGGCTTCGAGGCCGGTGGCGTGCGGCTCGATCTCGTGGAGTTCTTCGGGTCCGACTAGCCGCAGGCCGGTCAGGCCGTTGGCTTCGCCGCGCTGGCGCAGGTTTTCGAGGCGAGGGAGTTCGTCAGCGTGCGTGGCGACGATGACTTTGCCGCAAACTTCGTGTGGAATGGAGTGTTCGCGACAGAACTCGACCATGGCCGCGGCTCCGGCCACGCAGAGGCGGGCTTTCATGGAACCGGGCTTGTAGTAGACGCCGGAGTGGATGACGCCGCTGTTGTGTCCGCTCTGGTGGCGAGCGACCCGGTCTTCTTTCTCCAACACCAAGAGCTTGAGATGGGGGAAGCGGCTGGTGATTTCGAGTGCGACGGCAAGGCCCACCACGCCGCCGCCGATGATGATTACGTTGTAGCGGGAATCGGTCATAGAGTGTCGCGGACGGTGGATTCAGGCGGCGGGGGATCGGGAGTGTTCATGCGAGTGGATTCGTATGGTCCAAGGGCTTCTTTCGCCCCTTCGGGGCTTGCTCTTTCCACTTTCTTACCCCGGGTTACGCCCCGGGCTTTATTCTTCCGCCGCTTCGCGGCTGGGGTCGTGGCGCGTTTACGTCTTAGTTTACGACGAGAGCGACTTGGGTGCTGTGCGTCACTCCTGAGGACGTGCCGGTGACGGTGATGGCGTAGCTGCCCGGCGGCGTGCCGCCGCCACCTCCGCCGCCACCTCCGCTGCTGACGCCGCCGCAGGACGGCAGAAGAAGGAGGAGAAACAGAGACACGACCGAGCCGAAAAATCTGCGTCTGCGACTCGCGCCACTTCCTGCGAGTGCGACCCAACCGATGGCAATTCCGGGCAAGAGTAGCCAGACGGCGTAGAAGAAGGAGCTGGAGCGGCGCAGGGCAGCGGTGGCGGCGGTAGTGCTGATGGTCATCACTACACTGACGGAGGAGTTGCCGGGGCCGACTGGCGCGGATGGATTGAATATACATTGCGCTCCCGAAGGAAGTCCCTTGGGACAAGAAAGAGCCACGGCGCCAGGAAAAGACGAACCCTGCGGATTGGGTGCGACGGCCAGCTGGTACGGACCGGTTGTTTGTCCCGCAGTAGCGGTCTGGGTGGGAGTGGAGGAACTCACGGTGAAGTCCTCGATGACCGTGAGCGGCAACTGGAGAGTGTGACTCGGTTCTCCGGATGCGTCGACGACGGCGAGGTTGATGTTGTATTGCGCTGGCGTCGCCGTATTCGGCAGATTGAGCGTCACCGTTAGCTTCGCTGGCTTAGTCGGGCTGATCGCGACAGGATTTGGGGGCGGGATGATGCATTGCGCGCCTTGCATAGCGCTAGCATCGCAAGTGGCGTTGACCGAGCCGATGTAGTTGGAGGTGACGGACACGGTGGCCGTCTGTCCCCGGGAGCCTGCATCGATGTTCGCGCCAAAGGGCTGGGTCACCGCAAGCTGAAAATCATTGTTCGAAGAAGTGATGCTGGAGACAACCAGCGATACGGTGGTCGAGTGGGAAAGCGGCCCCGAAGTTGCCGTGACTGTAATTGAGTAAGTACCCGCACTGGTGGAAGTGCCAGTGGAGATGGTCAGTGCGACTGACGCCGAGCTACTCCCGGGCGTTACTGGTGTGGACGGATTGAAAGCGCAGGCAGTCCCAGTGGGGAGACCGGAACAGGACAGGGTGACGGGGCTGGTGAACGACGATCCCGCGGGCTGGATGGTCAGGTTGTAGGCGGCGGTGGTCTGGCCGGCGGTGACGGTCTGGGTCGTAGTGGACGTATTGAGGAGAAAATTCTGCGCGACGGTGAGAGCGATGGTGGAGCTGTGGCTGGGCGCCCCGCTTGTGTCCCGGGTGTTGACCGGAAAGGTGTAGGTTGCGGACGCGGCGTTCATCGGCGCATTGATGGTCGCGACAAATGATGCCGGCGATCCCAGGCTGACCATGATCGGATTCGCGGGGTTCAAGGTGCAGGTTGCGCCGGGCAGCGAGCTGGGGTCACAGGCCGCGTTGACCCGGCCAGTGTAATACGTGGACGGCGTGATGGTGAGGGTGGCCGTACCCTGCGTTCCCGGCGCGAGCGTGAGCGATTGAGTGCTGGAGAGTGTGTAGTCGCCTACGTTGAACGGGATCACCAGCAGATGGGTCGTTGAGCCGGAGGTCCCACGCACCTGGAGTTGGTAGCTGCCGGCGCTCAGAGCGGAGGCGTTCACGGTGACGGTCGGGGACGACGGGAGGGTTGTTATTGGGCTCACGCTGCAACTGCCGGTTCCGGAAATCAGCGAGCAAGTCAGTGTAATGGTGCCGTTGAATCCGTTGAGTGCGGTAATGCTGAGGGGTGCGCCTCCGGTGGTGCTACCCGCGTTCACCAAGGGGAAGGGGTTTGGCAGGCTGAGGGAGAAGTCGGGACAGTTGCTGGCACAGAGGATATGCAGTTCGACGCTAGCTTGGTGTGTTGTCTGATTGGAATCGGAGCCCTGGCCCTGCACGTTGAAATAATAGTCGCCGACGCTTCCACCGGCCGTCAGCTTGAAGGATGCGCTGGGGGTGATTGCCGGGTGATCGAACGTGCAGGTGCTGGGTGGTTTGGTGACGCCGGCAACGCAGCTCAACGCGACCGAGTTGACCCATCCGTTCAGAGCGGTTGCGGTTCCGTTGAAGGTTGCGGTCGCAGGGGAGACGACGGTCTGGGGAGAATTCGAGATCGCGAGCTGATAGTCGGGCGTGGTGGTAGTGAGATTGAATTGCCAGACGCCACGGCCGTAGGTGGAGGCACGCAGCAATTGCTCTCCCCCGGAGTTGAACAGGGCGAGCGCGGTGACGGCGACGTTGGGCAAGAATCCGGGTTGGTTGAAGGATGGGACAGGGCCTAGCTCAGTCCAAGCCGGCGCCGCGGTCGAACTGAGGAAGGCGCCGACGTCGGTGGCGACGTAGACCTTGGCCGATGCGGGATCGACGGCGATCGCGTTGGCGGGAGCGTCGGGCAGGTTGCCGGTGAAGTCTGTCCAGCTTGCGCCGCCGTTCGTGGTCTTCCAGACGTGGCCTGAGCCTCCGGTGAATCCCATCACGGTGACGTAGGCGGTGTATCCGGTTTTGTCCGAGGAATCGATGGCGACGCTCGAGATGGGGAACTGGTTGGGGTTGATGCTGCCTTGCGGGCCGTTATTGGTGACGTCGACGAAGATGGATGGGCCGCTGGTGGCAGAACCGGTGAACCAGACGTGACCGCCCGCAGGCGTGTCGAGAGGGCCGTCGATGGGGCCGTCTCCGCTGGTGGTGGCGTAGATGACGAGGGAGCCGTTGCCGTCGGTTGCGCCTCCGGCGGCGATGGCGCGCACTTGATTCACTTCACTTCCGGAACACGAGCCCGTACCCAGAGTGTCAAAGTTTGGGCTGAGGGCGGTGTATGAGCCTCCCGTGCGCGGACCGCGCCAGACGCGGCAGGTGCCGACTAACAACGCGGTCGGGACTTGCCCGGTTGGCGCTTGCGAATCGAGGATGTAGGGGAAGTAGAAAGCGCCGTCGTCGCCACCCACCGTGCTGCTGGTTACAACAGGATTGAAGGTGCCGTTATCGCAGTTGACGCCGCTGGAACACAGCTGGATACCGAGGCCTCCGGGAGGAATGTCGGGGTTGGAGGCGTAGAAATTTGTCGGCGGATTGGGATCGATGGCGTTGTAACCGCCATCGCCGCCGAGAACGTTGATCCAACTCAAATTTGTGCCGTTGGCCTGATGGGTGGCGGGAGAGCCGTTATCCTGCGTACCGCCGAGGAGAGTGCTGGGATCGGAGGGATGCTGCGAGAAGCTGACGAACTGGGTCATCGATCCCAGATTCTGGTTGAGATCGTCGAACTGATTTGTGCCGGAGCAGGAGCCGGTGTTGAGGCCTGAGAATCCGTTCAGGGCGCGGTAAATGCCGCCGTCGTTGGCGAAGTAGAGCAAGGCATTGCCGGAGTCAGTACCGGAAGTGGGGATCATGTTGGCGAGCGCGTGCTGATCGGGGTGCACGTGGGCGGGCGCAGCGATGGGATTGCATCCATAGACGTGGGTGAGATTGAGGAAGGGAGACGTGGCGCAGGTGGGATTCTGCGGATTGATCGAGCACTTGTAGAGATTGATGGCTCCGGCATAAAGATCGGTGGGATTGCCGCTGCACGTCGGCTGACCACTAGGGCAGTTGGGAACGGCGAGGAGTTCGAGATTGTAGAAACCTTGCTCGACGCCGCATCCGAAGGAATCGCCGCAGTTGGTGATGGCGGTATCGTTAATCGAGGTCCACGTCGTTCCGCCGTTCAAGCTTTGCCGGATGCCCTGGTCGATGGGATTGCCGTTCGAGTCGAGGGAGATGTACCAGGCGTACATCTCATTTCGGTTGGGCACGGCTGTGAGTTCGGCACGGTAGATGGGGCAGCCATAATTGTTCGAGGTGGATTGCGGCGGGCAGGCCGCGGAGCTGAGCAAACCGTTCCCGGGCTGAGTGGCGAGCCGCGTCCAGGTCACGCCGTCGGGGGAAGAGTAAAAGCCGTGGTAGCGGATCGCGGCGAAAAACTTTCCGGCGACTGCGTTGTAGATGACGGAGGTTGCAGAGGTGGCGTCGGTGGGCTGGCTGCCGGGGTCGAGGATTGCGTCGTAGGTCCAACTCTGGCCAGCGTCGAGTGAAGTGTAGAGGCCACGCTGTGTGTTGGCGGTGACGGCGCCGGCGACCATGCCTTCCGATGTCGTGGCCATGGCTGCGACCACGGTGCTTGCAGTGCTGAAGGCCATGCGGGTTCCGCCGAGACCACTGAAGGAGAGCGCACCGCCGTTGGCGGTGGAGACCAGGGTCCAGGTGTTGCCAGCGTCGGTGGAGCGGAGAATGCCGAGACCGAAATAGGAATCGCCCGAGTTGTCAGCCTCGCCGGTGGCGGCGAGAATGACGGCCTTGGCGGGGTCGGCGTTGCCGGGTTGGATGGCCAGCGCACCGATGGAGAGCGTGGCCTGATCGTCGGTGACAGGAGTCCAAACGACGCTGTTTGCCGTGCTAACTGCGCCGTTGGTGGATCTCCAGACTCCGCTTTGCGCGCCGCCGATGTAGATTGTGTTCCCGCTCGAGTCGGCGGGATCGATGGCAACGGCGGTGGCGCGTCCGGCGACATAACCGTAGTCCTGGGTGTGGTTGCCGGTGGCATCGGAAGCCAGGGGCGCGGGGCCGAGCGGCGTCCACGAACCGGAAGATGCTTGCGCCGCTCCGTCGGGGTGTGCTGCGGCGGCTAAGGCTGCGGCGCGCTGGGCACGCATTTGCAGCTTGGCCTGATAGGCGCGGCGGCGAAGTTCGGCGGAGGGTTTGTGGGGGACGAGGCGTCCGCGGAAAAACCACTCGTTGCGCTGTTGGACGTGATCGGCGTCGGAGTCAGGGATGGAAGTATCAGGAAGCCTTTGCTTTGCGCCTTGGCCCTGGGCGATCGATGCGATGAATAAGATCAGAATGGGTAGAGAGACCCTAAGGAACCTGCGAGAATGACGAAATGGCATGGCGGAGACACTCACCTGCCAGTATGGGAAGCGGACGAGGCTGAATCAACGCAAAAGCGGAGATTAGAGTGGGAAGGCGGCCCAGTTTGGGAAAGTAATACAAGCCTCTTGTCCGAACGGCACCATAAGTCGGGGCAGCCGCGGAAACAGGGCGGCGGCTGCGCCTTGTACAATCGGCGTTCCGGCGAAAGATCGCGGAGAACGGTAATAATGATCAAATCTCGTCTGTCCTGGGTGATCGCGGCGAGTTTATTTTTGACGACGACGCTCACGCTCGCTCAAGACAGAACAGACTCGCCGGAGTTGATCGTGGGGGCGGCTGCCGATCTTAGCGCGGCGCTGCAAGAGGTCGCCGAGCGTTATGAGAAGCAAACTGGCGTGAAGGTGAAACTCTCGTTTGGAGCATCGGGGGCGCTCACGCAGCAGATTCAGAACGGGGCGCCGTTTGATGTTTTCTTTTCGGCCGATATGGATTATCCGCGGCAACTCATTGCTGCGGGCCTTGCCGACGGGGCGAGTCTGTACCAGTATGCGGTCGGCAAGTTGGTGCTTTGGGTTCCGGCCGATTCTCCGCTCGACGTGGAGCATAGGGGAATGAATGTTCTGCTCGATCCGTCGGTAAAGAAGATTGCGATCGCCAATCCGCAACATGCTCCGTATGGGCGGGCCGCGGTGGCGGCTTTGAAGCATGCCGGGTTGTACGATCAGATTTCGAAGCGGCTGGTGCTGGGTGAGAATGTGTCGCAGGCGGCGCAGTTTGCCGAGTCGGGGAATGCGCAAGTGGGCTTTGTGGCGCTGGCACACGCTGTGGCTCCGGGGATGCGGGGAAAAGGCAAGTATTGGGAAGTTCCGGCGGAGGATTATCCTCCGCTGGCGCAAGGCGTGGTGGTGATGGCGCACTCGCAACATAAGAAGCAGGCGGCGGAGTTTCTGGCATACCTACGGACGAAAGAGGCGGCGGTGTTGTTGCGCGGTTATGGGTTCTCGCTGCCGCAGAAATGAACGTTGGCTAAAATCCCCACTTCTCGCGCAAAGAACGCGCGAGAAATGGGGCACCCATGATTTTTCGTCCCATTCGGTTGGACGGCGGCGATACTTATGGCGATTGACTGGCAGGTATTCTCGCTGACACTGGAACTGGCGGTGATGGTGTCGGCCGTGCTGTTGGTGCTGGGCCTTCTCGTCGCTTACTGGATCGCATTCTCCGCGTGGCGCTGGAAGTTTCTGGTGGAGGCGGTGGTGGCGCTGCCGGTTGTGCTTCCTCCGACGGTGCTGGGATTCTACGTGCTGGTGGTGCTCGGACCTCGCAGCCCGCTGGGACGTTGGTGGATTGCGCTCACTGGACACACGTTGGCCTTTACGTTCAGCGGGCTGGTGATTGGATCGATTCTGTACAGCCTGCCGTTTGCGGTGCAACCGTTTGCGGCGTCGTTTGCGGGTGTGGACCGCAGGCTGATTGCAGCGTCGGCGACGCTGGGGGCTTCCCCGCTGCGAACTTTTTTTCGCGTGATCGTGCCGCTGTCTATACCGGGGCTAATTACAGGGGTAGCTTTGAGCTTTGCCCACACCATGGGAGAATTCGGCGTGGTGCTGATGGTGGGCGGAAATATTCCGGGGGTCACGCGGACGGTCTCGATCGACATCTTCGATCGGGTGCAGGCGTCGGACTACTCGGGCGCGAATCAGACGGCGGTGATTCTGCTGCTGTTTTGCTTTGTGCTGCTGGCGCTCGTTTATGGCGTGAACCGGAAGGCGTGGATGGTCGGGCCCGTAAAATAGACTACGATGAGCGACGCCCGCATCGTCGAACCCGCCGCCGCTGCACCATCGGCTTCCTCTCCAGATGCCAGGGGCACAAACCCGTTGCTTGAGGTCCGATTCAGCAAGCGGCTGCGAGCTCAGACGCACGAGTTTGTTCTGGAAGTTGAATTCACGGCTGCACCCGGGTTCACCATCCTGTTTGGGGCATCGGGGGCGGGCAAGACCACTCTGCTCGATTGCGTTGCCGGGTTAGCCAAGCCAGAGTCGGGACGAATTGCAATTGGCGGCCGCACCCTGTTCGCCACAGGCGAGGGAACGGATATTTCGGTCGCGAAGCGGCATGCGGGATACGTGTTCCAGAACCTCGCCCTGTTCCCCCATTTGACGGTCGAGGAGAATGTGCGGTATGGGCTCGCGCATTTGCCGCAGGCGGAACGCAGGGAACGGACCGCGGCAATTCTTCGGGCATGCCGTATTTCGCACCTGGCGCAGCGGAACGCGCGGGAAATCTCTGGTGGCGAGAGCCAGCGCACTGCGCTGGCGCGAACGTTGGTGACCGACCCTGCCGTGTTGCTTCTGGACGAACCGCTGGCGGCTCTCGACGCGGCGACGAAGGGGAAGATCATTGACGATCTGCGGGAGTGGAACCGGGTTCACCGCATTCCGATTCTTTACGTAACCCACAGCCGGGAGGAGGTTTTCGCGCTGGGCGAGCGTGTGCTGGTGCTCGACGAGGGACGCATCGTGGCCCAAGGCACACCGCATGAGGTCATGACCGCGCCGCTGCAGGAGACGGTGGCACAACTGGCCGGGTTCGAAAATATTTTCGATGCCACGGTGGAGGCGGTGCATCCGGAGCGCGGAACCATGACGTGCGCTCTGCCGACAAAGGGGCACGCCGGCCCGGTGCATCTTGAGACTCCGCTGGTGCGGGCGGGAGTGGGATCGGCGCTGCGAGTGGGGATTCGCGCGGGCGACATTCTGCTGGCCACTTCCCTGCCCCAGGGATTGAGCGCGCGGAACGTGATTGCGGGGCGGATCCTGTCGTTAAAGCAATGCGATGTGATCGTTTCGGCGCGCGTGCACGGTGGACTGGAGATGGAAGTCCATCTCACGCTGGCCGCGCGGGACTCGCTGCAGCTCGCGGCTGGGCGCGAGGTGTGGCTGGTGATTAAGACGCATTCGTGCCATTTGATGCGGGGGTGAACGAGGGTTCCCGGAGAGGTGAGTCGAGCGTGAGCAAATGACCTGGAAGCGGCTGTTGGTCGCATTACCTTTTGCCATTGCGGCGGTGTTGACCGTACTTATCACTGCAGCTGACCGGTTCCACCTGGTGAGAGAACACATTGCCGGTTATGGTTTTCTGTATTTTGCTGCGTGGGCTTGGCTTCTGGACCATGTCTGGTTTGAACATATTCACAACCGACGACTGGAGGCGGCGATTGTCTATACCGCCCTTTTGTGGATTCCGGCTTTTCTGGTATTCAGGTTGTCTGTGGTTGCTCATTCATTTCCTGGGGCATTTGAGAGGACGTCACTCGCATTAGGCAGAGTGGTTCGGTGATGGTGCAGAGTGTCCGCGCCCTCAGCGGCTAAAGCCGAAGCTCACTGCGTCTCTTAGCGGCGCGGCTGAAACCGTGCCCTTCCCGTTCCAACCACCAGCGCGATTTGTTTCTGCGTTTCCTGCGTTCAGTATTTCCGCATGCTCCATCTCAATCAAGGCGATCCACTGGCTCTTGCGCTCTTCTAAAAATACGATGTGGCCGCCGAGGATTTGCGCGGCCGCTTGCGGTGGCAGGTCGCGGTGGTAGCCGAAAAAGCGGCGCTTGAGATTTGTCCACGTTGCCCAACGATCCAGCAGAGGATGCGGGGGCTCGTACTTTGTTGAGAAGACCAGCGCGACTTCGAAATTTTGGCGGAATTCGGCGGCGGAAAGAACTTCTTCGAGGGAGAAATCCTCGATGCGCACGACTTGTACGGGGCGGGTTACGTAGCCAAGCCAGGGGCGGGTCAGTTCGTCCGAGGCGGGCCACACGGTCAGAGCGCGGGCCATGGGGTAGCGGGCTTCGAGGAATCGCTCGGCGTCCTGGTGCAGGACGATGTAATCGCGGTAAGCGAGATTGTCTTCGGGGGAGAATCCGTAGGGAGGATTCCAGAACCAGGCGGCGACGAAGGCGAGTGCGACCACGGCGACGGCTGCGGGCCAGTAGCGGAGACGGCGGCGCAGCGTGGAGACAGCGAGGATGATGACCAGCGGCACTGCGGGCAGCATGTAGCGGGCCAGGACCGCGCCGCCGATCAAGGCCATGGCCGTCACGTACGCGGCGATGACTGCCAGGAATACGATTTGCACTGGGATCGCGATGCGCTGGCGAGGGACGGCGGCCGAGCTTCGCTCGACCGGACAGCCGGGGGCGGCTGTCCCCACATTCTCTTTGACCGGGGGCAGAAGCATCGCCAGGAGCATGGCTAGCGTCAGGAGCCACAGGTGCATGTAGCCGAAGGCTTGCCAGAGGCGCAGCACGAGCGCCAGCAAGAATCGCAGCGGGTTGAGGGTGGCGGCGACGTTGTAACGGAAGAATTCTGGGTTGCCGAAGACGTATCCTGTGCGGGCGTAGTGGTAGGCGTACCAGAGAGTGAGTGGGAGTAGCGGGAGCGCTAGAGGAAGAAATCGGCGTATCGAAGCACTCGAGCTTCGCTCGACAGGACAGCCGGGGGCGGCTGTCCCCAGATAGTTGTTCCAGTTTGCCGGCACTAGGAGGCGTAGAAGTTCCCAGATCGCCAAGACTAGCGGGGCGATGATTGCGGTTTCTTTGGCTAAGGCGGCCAGGGAGAACCAGATCGCGGTGGCGGCTGGGCGGCCTTCGAGGTAGGCACACAGGGCCCAGAAGGTGAGGCCGGCTGCGGCGAGGTCCACCTGGGCTAGCGAACTCTGCGCAAAAAAAAAGGGGTAGAGCGCTGTGCATAACGTGGATGCGATCGCTACTTCTGTGTTGGCGGCGCGGTGGGCCAGGCGGAATAGTCCCAGCAACGAGAACGCTGACACCACCAGCATTGCCGAGCGTGTTGTGACGGGCGCATAGCCGACCACTTTCCACCACAGTGCGACCCACGCCAGCACCAGCGGAGGATGCGCGTTGGAGACCGTAGAGTGGGGGATCAGACTACCGGTGAGAAAAATGTCGCGGGCGGCGGGGACGTAGTAGCCGGCTTCGTCCCAGAAATACGGAAGCTGCAGCAGGGGAGCGTGGAGAAGAAAAATCGCGACGAAGATGACAGCGAACACCAGGGCCGGATGCGGGCTGGATCGCATGGGAGAGGGTATTCTACCTGTGGGATGGGTCGTTGTTCAGACTGCCGGGCGGCGCGCGACGGTACTGCGCTTTTGCGTGCGGTCCGTCGACAATCCCCACGCAGCTGCGATTCTCATCCTCGTGTGAGAGCCAACTGCAACTGCGACAGCACCACCAAGATCAACAGCAACGGCGGCGGACAGGAGTGTCCGCCCCACACCGGTCAGTGCACGGGGCCTTGCGGTCCCATGCGGGGATCGAGTTTGATCTCGCCAAAGGCGCTTTCGTAGCCGGCCACGTTTTGCTGCAGGAGTCCCAGTAAGGCTTTGGCCTGCTGCGGGCTGAGGTAGATGCCCTGGAAATTCTTGATCTCGACCTGGGTCTCGCTCTGCTGTTGCAACGTACCGAATACCAGAAAGAAGTCCCAGATGTTCACGCGCATCTGCACGCTGTTGGCATAGTTCTCGCGATAGTCGGGGGCGTTGGCTAGCTTCACATTGGGTTGCGTTGGAAGGCTCATACGGTGGAAGTGTAAACGAGTTTGTGGCCCGAGGGAAAAAGCACCGTTCCGTCGAGTAACAGAACTGCTCCGGCGAAGGTGCAAGTGACAAAAACTGTCAGCGGATTGATGGTTTGCGGCTGAGTGAAGAGTAACGTCTATGGTGCAAGACCGGGTCTTCCACCTTGATTTTTGCTGAAAATAAAGCAGTTGCACCGACGGGGGCCATTACTTCGGGTAGTACCGAATGGTGCGTAAAGTGCGATAGAGTGAAGTGATCTTCCGCGGAATGCGGAGGCAGGGCGTACACATTATGATCCCCAATAACGATCAAGCCATGGAAGAGATCGTACTGCCCGAGCATTTGCTCCCCTTGGGATCGGTGCTGGGGCAGGGAGTATCAGCACTGGACCTGTGCATGGTCCTGGCCAAGATTTTTCGGGTGCAGTACACCGAAGTCGCGTTGTTGCGGCTCGAAAAAGGGTTGCTGCGCTTTATCTTTCCCGACCACCTGCGAACCACGGGGGCGATTCCGCTGTCGAGCAAAGCGGTGGCCGCGCATACGGCGCTCAGCAAGAAGGCCGAAATCTTCAACAACTTCGCCCGGGTAAAACACGCGAGCATTTTTGAAACGATCAAGCCTGGAGCCGACGCGTCGGACGAGGCGGCACCGCCTGCACCCATTCAGAAGCTGATGTCGGTGCCGATCATGGACCAGGGCTCGAACGTGGTGGGCGTAATTCAGATTTCGCGCAAAGGACTCGACCCAAAGTTCGCGCAGGATTTCAGCCGCGAGGATCTGCATGATCTGGAGCTGGCGGCCGGGCTGCTGGCTACTGCGCCGGCGCTGCTGGCGAATTGAGACTTAAATGTGGGACGGACACTCCTGTCCGTCGCTTTTGACTTTGGGGCTGAAGTTGGGGCAAATCCCCACATTGAAGAAACCAGCCAGCCAGATCGTCGATCATCCATAACCACAACAAAAACCAACACCAAGATCAAAGGCGACGGACAGGAGTGTCCGTCCCACATCTTGCGGGTTTCATTTCTTCAGCGGAGCTCGCAGGTCCGCTCCTGTCATCTCTTTTGGTTCGTCGACTCCGAGCATCCCCAGAATTGTGGGTGAGATATCGCGCAGGGATCCGTTCGGTTTCAGCGTAAACTGATGGGCGTTTTCCGAAACCACAATGAACGGCACGGGATTGGTGGTGTGTGCTGTGTGCGGACCGCCGGTAGCGGGATCGATCATCATCTCGGCGTTGCCGTGATCGGCGGTAATCAGCATTGCGCCGCCTTTGGCGCGGACAGCGGTTTCGATGCGGGCCAGGCAGGCGTCGACGGTCTCGACGGCCTTGATCGTAGGCTCCAGCTTGCCCGAGTGGCCTACCATGTCGGCGTTGGCGAAGTTCACGATCAGGACATCGAACGTGCTGTCTTCGGTGGCCTTCACCACGGCGTCGGCGATGCCGGCGGCGCTCATCTCCGGCTTCAGGTCGTAGGTGGCGACCTTCTGCGACGGCACCAGAACGCGATCTTCGCCGGGGAATGGCTGCTCCACACCACCGTTGAAGAAATAGGTAACGTGGGCGTACTTTTCCGTTTCGGCGACGCGGAGGTTGCGCATTTTCTGATTGCCCATTACGTTAGCCAAAATATTCGCCATTGACTCGGGGGGAATGACAACTGGCAGGCTGAAATTCTTGTCGTACCGCGTCATGCAGACGCAGCGCAGATTCCTCGGGCCACGGTCGCGGGGGATTGTGGCATCGAGATCGGCGGCGCCGGGAAGATCGCTGCCACCTTTGTCGTTCAAGCCGCTGTTGCGGGTGAGGGCGCGGGTAATCTGGCGAACGCGGTCGGCGCGGAAATTGAAGCAGATGCAGGCATCGTCGTCGCGAACGGTCGCCAGGGCCTGGCCGCGAGTGTCAGTGCAGACGAAGGGGACTACGAATTCGTCGGTGACTCCTTTGTTGTAAGAGTCTTTCATGCCCTGCACGGGATCGGCGTGCTTGCCGCCTTCGGCGTCGCCGAAGACCATGGCGTTGTAGGCCTTGGCGATGCGCTCCCAGCGACGGTCGCGGTCCATGGCGTAGTAGCGGCCATTCACCGTGGCGATCTTGCCGCAGTTGTACTCGCGCATCTTCTGCTGCAGTTGTTCGAGATAGCCGGCGCCATTGGTGGGCAGCGTGTCGCGGCCGTCCATAAAGGCGTGGACGAAGACGCGCTCCAGGCCATTCTGTTTCGCCATCTTCAGCAGGGCATAGAGATGATCTTGCCGCGAGTGAACCCCGCCGTCTGACATGAGTCCGAACAGATGCAGACGGCGCTCGCCGGTGCGGGCATGCTTCATGGCGTCGAGCAAGACGGGATGCGAAAACAGTTCGCCATTCTGGATCATCAGATCGATGCGGGTGATGTCCATGTGGACGATGCGGCCGGCGCCGATGTTGAGATGGCCGACCTCGCTATTGCCCATCTGTCCTTCGGGAAGTCCGACGAACGGACCGCTGGTGTGGATGAGCGTGTTGGGATAGTCGCGCAGCAGGCGGTCGTAGGTGGGCTTGCGGGCGAGGGCGATGGCGTTGGCTTTGGTTTCGGCGCGGTATCCCCAGCCGTCGAGGATGATGAGGATCAGAGGTTTAGGGCGGGACATAAATTCGCTTTCTGCTCCTAGCTTCTAGCTTTTGGCTCTTGGCTCTTAGCGCTTAGTAACCCAAAAACGGGAAGGGCACGGCTTCAGCCGTGCCACCCAAGCGCACTAGGGATTGCAGGCTTTAGCCCCTGAGGTATGCCCTTTCATTCCCAGAAGAGATCCTCGATCTCTTTGGGCAGCGGGTCATCGGGAACAATGAACTCACCCTTCGCCGAGCCAAGGAGTCGCTGATTGGGTTTCACTTCCACCAGATGAATCGTGGGCAGCCTCCCTTGGTGGGCAAAATGACAGCGGACAGCATCCTTTACATTCGCCAGCAACTCATCCATCGTTTTCGCTTGGGTAAAAATAGCGTGGCCGAGTGCCCGGGCTTCGTAGCCTGCCTCGAGCGAATCATGCACCGAAAAGATAATCTCACTGTCGGTCATGCCTGCAATTATATTCCTCGATTCGTTTTACTCTCGATTCAACGCGGCGCAAACTAGTTATTCAAATTGCAAAACCACAATTTCTGGATTCGAACCCAAGCGCAGCGGCGGTCCCCACGTCCCCGCTCCACTGGACGTGAAAACCTGCATCTTCCCGATCCGGCTGAGGCCGTATACAAACTGGCGGTAGATTTTCCGGGCAAACCAACTCCAGGGCACGAATTGCCCCAAGTGCGTGTGCCCGGACAACTGCAACGAAACACCGGCTGCCTCGGCAATGGCCGGATGGTCCGGTGCATGAACCAGCAGAATGCTGGCGCGCTTCCGATCGAGGCGAACGCTCTGCAATGCCGACTCCAGATGCTCGCTTCGCGTCGCGTTCCGGTAGGGCACGCCGACAATCTGCAGTCCGTCGGCCTCCACTTTCTCATTGTTCAGCACCCGCACACCCGCCGCTTCCACCGCTTTCAAATATCTGGTGTCGTCTCCAAACTGCTCGTGATTGCCGGCCACGAAATATACGCCATGCGGCGCGGTTAACTGGTTGAGCGGTTCCGCCGCCCGGTCGACGTCGATCGCGGTGCCGTCATACAAGTCGCCTGCGATAAAGATCGCGTCCGGTGCTTCACTCAGGATCATCGCGACCATGCGGCGCAGAAAACTGCCGTTTCGCACGTGACCCAGATGCAAGTCGCTGATGAGCGCTGCCTTCCGTCCGCGCCAGGCATCCGGCAGGTTCGCGAGACGCACGGTCGTACGAGTGATCCGCGTCCAACTCGCATTGACAACGCCTGCGATGCCAACCACCAAGGCTAGCGCAAAAAGCCATTCCACCATGCGATGGAAGTTCACAAGCTGCCCGGCCACCGTCGCGACTCCCAGGATCGCCCACGAAAAAACCACGGCGACGAAAAGAAACGTCAGCAGGCCCAACCAGATCGCCGCCGCCCGATAGAACACCCGCAGAACGGGATTCGTATAGCGAAAGGCCAGAACCGACGCGGAAACAAAGCTGACCGACAGGACGCCGACAATCAGTTTGATCCAGAGGGCGCGCTGCGCCGCGCCCGCCGAAAAGCTCCAAGTTTCATAGAGCAAAAGGTGGGTCAGGAAAAGAACTGTTTGAATGATCACTATGAAGCCGACTAAACCGCGTCTATGGCGCATGAGCAATTAGATTCTTCAAAGTGCCATTCCGATTGAAATGTACACGACACATCCTTTATCCCTTGTAATTCAGCGCCTTTAGGCCCAGGAACCTGGCTGTCCCTCCCAATTCCTCTTCGATTCGGAGCAGCTGGTTGTACTTGCAGATGCGGTCGGTGCGGGAGGCGGAGCCGGTTTTGATCTGGCCTGCTCCAGTGGCGACTGCCAGGTCGGCGATGAAGGTGTCTTCGGTTTCGCCGGAGCGGTGCGAAATCACTGAGGTGTATCCGTTGCGGCGGCCCAGATCGATGGCATCCAATGTTTCGCTGACCGTGCCAATCTGGTTGAGCTTGATCAGAATCGAGTTGGCAATTCCCTTCTCAATGCCCTCGCCGAAGATCTGGATATTGGTCACGAAAATGTCGTCGCCGACCAACTGAATCTTGCCGCCGAGTTCTTTGGTCAGGTTCTGCCAGCCGTCCCAGTCGTTCTCGGCCAAGCCGTCTTCGAGCGACACGATTGGGTAGTCGTTCACCCACTTCGCCCAGTACTCCACCATCTCATCGGAACTCTTGGCGGACTTGTCGGACTTCTTGAAAACGTACTTCCCGTCCTGGAAGAACTCGCTGGCGGCGGGGTCGAGGGCGATGGCGATTTCTTCCCCGGGCTTGTATCCGGCCTTGGTGATCGCTTCCAGTACGACTTCGATGGCTTCGACGTTGGATTTGACCGAGGGGGCGAATCCGCCTTCGTCGCCGACGGCTGTGTTGTAGCCGCGCTTTTTTAGCACGCCTTTCAGGGTATGAAAGACTTCTACGCCCCAGCGCAGAGCATCGGAAAAGGAAGGAGCGCCGACGGGCATGACCATGAATTCCTGGAAGTCGACGTTGTTGTCGGCATGGGCGCCACCGTTGAGGATGTTCATCATGGGCGTGGGCAAGGTATTGGCGCCGGCGCCGCCAAGATAACGATAGAGCGGTATGTCCAGGCTTTTGGCGGACGCGCGGGCCGCCGCCATCGAGACCGACAGAATCGCGTTAGCGCCGAGGCGGCCTTTGTTGTCGGTGCCGTCAAGTTCGATCATTTTGGCATCGAGCGCACGCTGATCGAATCCATCCCAATCTGCCAGTGCTTCGGCGATCTCGCCGTTCACGTTCTCGACCGCCTTGAGGACGCCCTTGCCGGCGAAGCGGTTGGGGTCGGCGTCGCGCAGTTCAACAGCTTCATGCTCGCCAGTTGACGCACCGCTGGGAACAATGGCGCGGCCCATCGAGCCATCGCCGAGAAACACTTCTGCTTCTACGGTAGGATTGCCACGAGAGTCCAGAACTTCTCGTGCGTGAATGCCTGCAATGTTTGACATAGGTAAGTTCTCTTTTCCTCGACTTTATGATTTCTGTACGGCGCACTGGGGCATAGACCCGGTTAGGATGATCACGGTTGAAGGCCAAGCGGAGTCCGGTAAAGTAACCGACACCCTAATAATTCCTTCCCATGGTTTGTTCGGAAACTAATGATTATATCGGATGGACATCAATGCCATGTGACGTGGCGCACAGTTGGTGGTGACGTTTTTCCCTATCCGGGACTGTCCAACTGGCCGAGCCCGCCCAAGCCCCTTGTCTCTGGTGGTTCCCCTGTCCTGCGGCGTATTGTCGCGACTTCTTGCCTGGTCTAGAGTTAATTGATATTTAGGGATCTTTTGGAGGTACCCCATGAAGAAGTGGATGCTATTGCCTTGCCTGCTGCTGGCGTCGATGTTGGCGGCCCAGACCAGCGCACCTGTGCCGGCAGGAACGGCCCTGATGGTGCGGTTGTTCACGACTCTTGCCACTTTCAGCAACCGGCCGGGGGATCCCTTCCGGGGGAGCATTACCCAACCTGTGGTGATCAACGGGCAGACCGTGATTCCGGCGGGAGCGACCGTGGAGGGCCGGGTGACCAAGGTGACCGAACCGCGACGCATCTCAGGCCGGCCGACGCTGGCCATTCTTCCTGAGGCTGTGATCATGCCTACCGGAGAGCGCTACTTCCTCGATGCGACTCTTACGGACACCAACATACCGGGAACCGATGTGAATGCGGAAGGGCAGTTCAAGGGAACGGGCCACGACCGGCGTGACGTCGTCGAGACTGGCGGCGGTACCGCCGGGGGGATGCTGATTGGCGGGCTGATTGGCGGAGGACCGGGGGTTTTAATCGGGGGAGCCGTGGGCGCGACCTCGACCACTGTGCACTGGCTGGCCAAGCACCGCTCGGCCACGTTGCCTGCGGGGACGCAGCTCACACTGGAATTGAATCGACCGCTGACGATGAATGCTGCGCCCCCAGCAACGGGCGGCGGCAGCAAGTAGAACAAGAATCGGCGTTATTGGCGAGCGCCGGAGAGGTTACTCCGGCGTATTCTTTTGCGGTAAGAACCGTTCCGCAAGTAGCCATAAATATGGCAGAATGTCCCTATGCGAACGACCGTGGACATTCCGGACCCGCTCTTTCGCTCCATTTCCCAATCCCAGCAATCAACTCCAAAAGATTGGGCGGATTCCTACATTTCCGCCTTCGCGCAGGTGTCCGGATTGCAGCTAGTCAACGTTCGACCAAACCTTGCACCGAAGGACCGGCGAATCGTTGTTGCTTAAGCCGTAGCCGGCTCTCGTCCTCACGCTCCGAACAGCAACTCGCCTTCGCTAACCACCTGCAGCTCAATCCACCCTTCGAGCGGCAAAGAATCCACGGGCAGGCGGTTCTGCCAAAGGCTGAAGCGCAGGCGCAGTTTGCTGGTGACCCCGATACTGACGTGCGCCTTGCTCGCCAACTTCTGATCAAATTTCTTGTCGGATTTTTGACCCGGCTTTTGGCTGGACGTCGGTTCGACCGGGGCGACGGGAGTCGCCAGCAGCCAGACCAACGGCAGTTTGAATTCGAAGTTGCGTAACAATGCCAGCTTGGAGAGGTCGTCCGGATTGACGGACGATGCCAGCGTCCGGCCTTCCCCTTCATTGTCGATCTTCCAGTTTTTGAGCTTGCGCTGGTTCACTGAGGCTTCGAGGCGCAGAGTGCGCCGCGGACGCGGCTCGCCGACGGCCCATGATTCGACATTGACCACGAGATCAAACTCCTCGTCCGGGATGTGGTCCATGAAGTCCAACCGGCCGTACAAGTGGGTGGCATCGATCCCGGCGTACACCGAGTCGAGCAAAAATTGCTTGCCGTGCATTGCGCCTGCGCGGTGATCAGCGGTATAGGCGGCCGCGCCCATCCATTCGAAGTAGCGCACCTTGTCACCTGCCACGCGGGGATGAATATATGCGGTCTGGGGCACGAACGATGGACGCACTTCAGCGCCGGTGATGGGCTGAGCTAGATAATCCGGCGGAGCCGCTCCCAGGGCCTGATACACGTTTGACAGATGCTTGCGGTAGAGTTCGTCAAAATCACGGTCGTTGGCGGAATGATGTTCGGGGCCGTACCACCAGTTCCAGTCGCTGCCTTCGGCGATAAGAATTTCGTCGAAGGCGAGTTTGCGCTGCGCTTCGTTGGCCCGGGCCGCGTTCTGCGCGTAAAACTCGCGTGCGTGGTAGAGGTAGTCCCAGGCACGATTGTCCTCGGGAGCGCCGATCCAGACGTTGAAATTCGCGCTGATCCACGAGCCGGGGACCAGCGACGTCATCTTGCCGAACTCTTTGTGGCGATTGATCGCCTCGGTGATGGTCACCGCCTCCACGCCCGGTTCGCGCTGCAGTCCATCGTAGAAGCGGCGCAGAAATTCTCGGCCTGACTTTGGGTAGTATTCCCAGGCATTTTCGCCGTCGAGAATGATCGAGACGACGGCGTCACGGCCCTTCGCCAGCACCGGGGCGGCGGCATCTTTGATATTGCCGATCAGGTGGCGAGCGGCGTCGGCCGGAGGCATGCCGGAATATACGAAGCCGATCAGGTCGGAAATGGTGTGATCGCGAAAGACCAGGTGCATCGCGGTGGTGCCGTTTTCGTAGCGATGGATGTTGTAGAGCTTTTCGGCAAGATTTGCGGGCAGGCGACCGTTTCCGTCGCGGGCGAAAAACAGGCCTGTACTGCGGCCGAGTACACCTTCGTCGGTCGCCATCCAGTTGATGCCGAGGCTGGCCGCGATGGCGAGCACCTCTTCTGAGACGCTTCCTTCTGACGGCCAGATGCCTTTGGGGCGCACGCCGAAAACTTCTTTGTGCAGATCAAGACCACGTGTGATTTGCTCGCGGGCGTCTTCGGGATGTCGAAAACGGTTTTGCGGCAGGGGCAAACCTGGAGACGAGACTCCGCCCGCGTTGGTATCGCAGACGAGCGGCAGGATCGGGTGATAGAAAGGCGTGGCGGAAATCTCGATCGAACCTTTTTTTGCCGCCTCGGCGTGCGCCGGCAGCACGCGACCCAGCACCTCTCGTTCTCGCGCGATCACAAATTTCTGATCGTCGAGCGAGTAGTTGCGACCCTTGGCGACGAGCGCGGCGACGTCTTTTTCCTCGAGAAAAAACTCGTCGAACCAGGCGAGCTGCGACAGAACCTGCAGGTCGGTAAAATCCTGCGGCTGAAAATAGCGCTCCGCGCGCTCGGGATGGTCGCCGTGCTCGCGGAAGCGCTCCCATAATTCGCGGTAGCGGGGATAACGTCCGATGAGGTTCTGCGGATTGGCTTGGAACAGGTATTGCAGGGCGAAGCGGCGCTCTTCGACCGATAAATCCTTGGCCGGCTTGGAGGCCACTCTCAGGAAAGGATCCTGCGCGGTTCCGGCCACATAGTCCTGAATCTGCACCATCAGCGACGGGACAAGATTGAAGTTCTGGTGGACGTTGGGGAACTCGTCCAGGAGTTTGACCATGCCGTAGTAGTCTTTGAGGGCATGCAGGCGAGTCCAGGGCAAGCGATATTCGCCCGTGACCAGATCCTTGTAAAATGGCTGGTGCTGATGCCACAGCAGGATGACACGCAGGGCGGGCATGGCTGGAGAAGTCAGGATAGCATGGGATTTCCCGGTGCTCTTGCGAGTTGGGCATCGCGTCCGATTTTGGCGTGCGGAGTTCCGATCTGAAATGACTGAATATCGGCGGATGGCACACAAGGCGTCAGAAGGTGAAATGGCCTATGCTCAACCGTTGACAGCCCTGTGCGATACTTGCGAGACATCTACGTTCATTTCGAGGATTTGCCACTTCATCGAGCCGAATTAGCGCGGCTGCCGGAGAGTGGTTGACCGCGGTTCTAAGCGCTGCCCAAGTCAGAACGTTGACAGTTCGTTTTTGGACCCGATCTCGAAAGAAGTGGCCTTCATGAGAAAGTATCTAGCCTATGACAGACTGGTTCGCGCGTCCCGTCCTGCACGTGAAAGACGTTGAAGCATCGCTCCTCTTTTACGTTAACCTGCTCGGCTTCACGTGCCCCTGGCGCTACGACGAGGACGGCGTCGCACAGGTCGACCGGCAGGGCTGCGCCCTTATCCTGGCCGACACGTGGCCGGAGAAGATCGGCAAGGGGCTGATGTTCATTTCCCTGAACGTCGAGCCGGCGACGCGCGAGGCCGCGGTCGCCGCGTTGGACGCGCTGCGCGCGGAACTCGAGGCCAATGGCGTTCCCGTCAAGGAGGGTTCGTGGGGCTACCGGCTCCTGGTGGTCGATGATCCCGACGGCAATCAGCTCTTTTTCAACTATCCGAGCGAGACTGCATCCGGCAAGATTGTTAGAGACGAAGCGTAATCGTCCAACCTCGCTGGGACACGCGACACACGGCGGCGGACTGACGCTGCGACCCGGTGAGGCATTCGAACGGTTGGGGAAAAGTCCATTGCACTTAATGATCAGCGGCTAGAGCGGATGAAGGCTTGTTCTTGACGGGCTGGTCACTCAGGCTCTGATTGCACCGCGAAGTCCTTCAGGCTAGTCGACGTTCCGGCCGCATTGGTCACTGAAATTCTGCCCGTCGTCGCAGTGAAGGTTGCGGGGCTTCGACCCGCGGACAGCCGAGGGCGGCTGTCCCTACATGAGTCATCCGGTTCTGAAGCTACAAACGTTTTCGGGCTAGAACGCATCAGAATCAAAACGAGAAGCAGGCTGGTGTTGGGCCGTTCGCAGTGCTCATATATCGCTGCGAAAAGACGGTCGTCTTCCGGTAAACTAGGGCGCGCACGGAATCGAGAACGCTATGAGCCCTGAATCTGCTGTCGATACCCCTCAGTTGCTTACCGATCAGGACCTTTACCTGTTTAACGAGGGCAGCAACTACCGCATTTACGACAAGATGGGGGCGCACCCAGTCACCCACAATGGCCAAGCTGGGGCCATCTTCAGCGTGTGGGCGCCGAATGCGCGGTCGGTATCGGTGGTGGGGAGTTTCAACGGGTGGGACAACAAGACGCATTTTCTGCACCCCCGTGCGTCGTCGGGAATATGGGAGGGCTTTGTCCCCGGGGCGTCGCGCGGAACGCTTTACAAGTTTCACATCGAATCGAACCGCCACGGATTTCGCGTCGACAAGGCCGATCCCATCGGACTGCTGCATGAAAAACCGCCGCGCACGGCGTCAGTGGTCTGGGATCTCGATTACCAGTGGAGCGATCACGACTGGATGCAGAAGCGTGCCGGCCGAAATTCGCTGCGCGCTCCGCAGGCGATCTACGAAGTGCACCTCGGTTCGTGGATGCGGGTGCCGGAGGAGCATAACCGGCCGCTGACTTACCGCGAGACCGCGCCGCGCCTTGCCGAATATGTCGGCCGCATGGGATTCACGCACGTCGAGTTCCTGCCGGTGATGGAGCATCCCTTCTACGGCTCCTGGGGATACCAGACGACGGGATATTTTGCGCCTACAGCGCGCTATGGCCCGCCGCAGGATTTCATGTACCTGGTCGACTACCTGCACCAGCACGGCATCGGGGTGATTCTCGACTGGGTGCCGTCGCACTTCCCGTCCGATGGGCATGGGCTGGCTTACTTCGACGGAACCCATCTCTACGAGCATGCCGACTCGCGCCAGGGATTCCATCCCGACTGGAAGACTCACATATTCAATTACGGGCGACCGGAAGTGCGGAGTTTTCTGATGTCGAGCGCCCTGTTCTGGTTTGACAAGTATCACGTTGACGGGCTGCGGGTGGACGCGGTCGCGTCGATGCTGTATCTCGACTACTCGCGTAAGCACGGGGAGTGGATCCCAAACAAGTTTGGCGGACGCGAAAATCTCGATGCCATCGACTTCCTGCGCCGCTTCAATCAGGAATCCTACAAGGAGCACCCTGAGATTCAGACTACGGCGGAGGAATCGACTTCGTGGCCGATGGTCTCAAGGCCGATCTACGTCGGAGGGCTCGGCTTCGGAATGAAGTGGGATATGGGCTGGATGCACGACACGCTAAAGTATTTTCAGAACGACCCCATTCATCGCAAGTATCACCACAACCTGCTGACCTTCCGCATGTTGTATTCGTGGCACGAGAATTTTGTGCTGCCGCTGTCGCATGACGAAGTGGTGCACGGCAAGGGATCGCTGATCGGCAAGATGCCGGGCGATGAATGGCAGCGCTTTGCCAACCTTCGGCTGCTGTTTGCCTACATGTACGCCCAGCCGGCGAAGAAGTTGATCTTCATGGGCGGAGAATTCGGCCAGGTGCGCGAATGGGGACACGACACGAGCCTGGAGTGGCACGTTCTGCAGTTTCAATACCACAGAGGCATGCAGGCGTTTATGGAGCAGTTGAACCGCTTCTACCGGAGCGAGGCGGCCATGCACGTGTTCGATAACGACCCGGCCGGATTCGAGTGGGTGGACTGCAATGACAATGCTGCCAGCACGATCTCGCTGCTGCGCAAGAGCGAGTCGGTACAGGACACGATTCTGGCCGTGTGCAACTTCACCCCGGTGCCCCGTACAGAATACCGCGTTGGCGTGCCTCATGGCGGATACTGGCGCGAAATGCTGAACAGCGACGCTCGCGAGTATGGTGGCAGCGGCTTGGGAAACCTGGGCGGCGTGCATGCGGAAGCTGAGACGATCCATGGCCGGCCCTATTCGTTGAAGCTGACGTTGCCGCCGTTGGGGGCGTTGTTCTTCAAAGCGAGCTGAAGTACAAACGCAACATCGAGCCCAATTTGGAACTCTCAACAGCTTTTTCTGTATCGCCAGTGACACCCCGCACAGACTCGAACTCCGTCTTGTCGTAATGATATTGAGTTTCGCCCCACGCCGCTCTGAGCCCCGGAGGGGCGGAATTCGTTAGCCCAGCGCGTCAGCGCTGGGTAGTCTCGCGTTCTGGCTCGCGATTCCCGAAAGGGACGACAGTCATGCCGCATACCTACTGCTCCAATCTGGTTCATTGCGTTTTCAGCACCAAGGAACGCCGTGACCTGATTTGCGATGACCTGCGGGAGCGCCTGTTTGCTTATCTGTTCGGAATTGCGAGGAATCTGGGAATTGAGATGCTAGCGCTGGGAGGCACCGCCAATCACGTTCATCTCCTGATAGCACTGCCAGCAAAACAATCGCTCTCTTTCGCGGTCCGCGATCTCAAGGCGAATTCCTCCCGGTGGATGTCGGAAAGTTGCCCACAATTTTCATGGCAGGAAGGATTTGGTGCATTCAGCGTTAGCCCGTCGCAAGCTCCAGTCGTCAAGAAGTACATTCGCAATCAGGCCGAGCACCATAAGAAACGGAATTTCGAAGAAGAGTTTCTGCTGCTGCTGAAGAAGTCAGGTGTGGACTATGACCCCAAGTACGTCTTCGGGTAGTGGCGCCCCTCCGGGGCTTGCTCTGCACTTCTCAGCTTTCCCAGCGCTGACGCGCTGGGCTAACGAGTTGCGGCCCCTCTGGGGCCTTAACCTCGAACTGCGCTAACGAAAGCCCCTTTCGGCACTCCCTCTTCGTCCCGTGCTATTCTCGGCTTTAGTGCGGCCCATGCGGATTCTGACCCGCTACATCTTGCGTGAAGTGACGGCGCACGCCTTGATCGGCGTGGGAATCTTTACCTTTGTTCTGTTCACGCGGGACCTGGGACGCATCCTCGAACTGGTGGTACGTGCGAGCGCGCCGCTGCCCAGCGTGGCCGAGATTTTCTTCTTCACCGTACCGCTGGCACTGACCTACACCTTGCCCATGAGCGTGCTGGTGGGAATTCTGATCGGGCTGAGCCGGCTCGCCGCCGACAGCGAAATCACCGCCATGCGCGCCAGCGGGATGGGCGTGTGGAGCTTCCTGCGCATGCTCTCGATTTTTGTGATTGCAGCGTGGTTACTGGCACTGGGCAACGGGCTGTATGTTGCTCCGGGAGCGCAGGCCGCGCTGGGACGCCTGGAAGAGCGGCTCAAAGGCTCGCAGGTTTCGTTCGAGGTGCAGCCGCGGGTCTTCTACGAGGGGTTTCCCAAATACGTCGTTTATGTCCAGGATGTGAAGAGCGCTCAGGGAGCAGCGGTGTGGAAGGGCGTTTTTATGGCCGACCTCACTGACGCCACCAACCCCAAGATCACGCTGGCCAAGGAAGGCATCGTGGTCAGCGAGGGACCCGACCGGCTGCATTTGCACTTGCTTGATGGATCGGCGCACGAAACCGATCCCAAGGATCCGAGTCACTACCAGATTTCGACTTTTCAGCAGACAGACATTCCGATCGAGTTGCCATCTGCCGGGAACAAGGCCGATGAATCGCTGCCTGCCGGAGTCATGAGCACTCCTGCGCTGTTGGAGAAAGCCGGCCGCGTCGATCCGGTCTCGGCCCGCTGGTATCTCATCGAATTTCACCGGCGTTTCGCCTTGCCCACGGCGTGCCTGGTGCTGGCGCTGGTGGGAATTCCTCTTGGCCTGTCATCGAAGAAGAGCGGCAAGTCCGGCGGGTTCGTGCTGACCATCCTGCTGGTATTTGTGTATTACGTGGTGTCGCTGGTGGGAGTCTCGCTGGCACGGCAAGGCCGCGTCTCTCCCTGGTTTGGAGCATGGCTGGCCGATTTTGTGTTTCTGGCTTTGGCTCTGTTTCTATTGTGGCAGGCGGAACGGCGTCCGTTTGAGCTGGCGTCGTTGCGGCCATTTTGGAGGCGCGATAGCTCGTTGCGCGCTGCGAACAATATGCGCGGCCGTCGCGAGAATGCTTTCGACCGCGTCGCGAGCCGGCGGCGCGTGTTCAGCGCCAGCTTCCCGACGCTCATTGACGACTATGTGCTGCGCGACTTCTTCGTCTATCTGGGAATGATCCTTTCCACCTTCCTGGTGCTGGTGATTGTATTCACATTGTTTGAGTTGCTGGGAGATATTCTGCGTAACCAAGTTCCGCCCGCGGTCGTGGCGGAATATGTGCTCAATGTCACTCCCTATCTGCTTTACAACGTGGCTCCGCTGGTTATGCTGCTCGCGGTGCTGGTCACATTTGGACTGATGCAGCGCTCCAACGAAATTACGGCGATCAAGGCTACGGGAATCAGCATCTACCGAATCGTTACACCTGTAATCGTGGCAGCCGCAGCGATGGCTATTGGTCTTTTTCTGGCGGATCAGTTCTACCTGCCTCACACCAACACGCGGCAGGAAGCGCTGCACAATCAGATCAAGGGCAAGCCGGCGCAGACCTATCTGCGGCCGGATCGCAAATGGATATTCGGACAGCATAACGACATTTACTACTACCAGTTCTTTGATCCGGACCGCGATCAATTTGGGAACATCACCGTTTTTCAGCTGGATCGGGCCAGCTTCTCCGTCACGCAGCGGATTCACGCCGAGCGGGCGCACTGGGCCGAGCAGTTGAACCGCTGGGTGTATGAGCAGGGATGGGACCGCTCTCTCAACGTGTCGGCCATCGCAAACTACCGGCCCTTCGACGTGGCTACCTTTCCAGAACTGACTGAGACGCCGTCGTACTTCAAGAAGGAAGTTAAGCAGTATACCGAGATGAATTATGAAGAACTGCGACACTACATCCGCGATCTGCAGCAGAGCGGATTCGATGTGGTGCGACTGCGAGTGCAGCTTAATAAGAAGCTTTCGTATCCTCTGATTACGCTGATCATGGCGATTCTCGCCATTCCCTTTTCCGTTTCGACCGCGAAGCGGGGAGCGATCACCGGAGTTGCGGTGGCGGTGGGCATTGCGGTGTTTTATACGGTCGTGTCTCGACTGTTTGAGGCGATGGGGGATTTGAGTCAACTGCCTCCGGCGCTAGCGGCGTGGTCGCCTGATCTGATTTTTGTTTTGGTGGGGGGATATTTGATTCTGAAGGTGCCGACGTAAGGAGAGCAGACGTCGGCGTAGGCCTTTCTTTCGCCCCTTCCGGGGCTTGCGGTCTCTCCGCCCTGTAGACCCAGAGCTTGCGCCCTGGGCTTTATTCTTTCGCCGCTTCGCGGCTGGATTCTGGTGGTTCTCTCCCGCCGCTTGCTGCGGGCTCCGTGTCGCCTAGGGCTACTTCACGGCCACGCCCCAGGGATTGTTGTCGGTGGTAACGGCGGGAAGCGGGGACAGAGCGCCGCTGGCGGGAGTGATCGAATATTGGGACAACGTCGCCGATTGAAAATTCGCCACGAACAGCCAGTTGTCATCGCCACGAATCGCCATTGCCGTTGGCTGGATGCCTGTAGCCACCGACGTCCCGGCTGTCAGACTCCCCGACACTGGGCTGATGGTGAGGGGCGTGACCTGGGACGAAAGCGTCTCCAGAACGTAGAGATACTTTCCAAACGGGTCGACCAGCACGGGGCCGGGGCCATTGGCGGTGCTGCCTGGACTGAATGGAGACCCTGTCACCGGAGCCAGGGCCCAAGGCTCTGGAAGGGTTTTGCAGTCTGACGACTGCGTGGGCAAGCCGTTGCAGATGGTGTAGGCGCTGATGTTGTTGCTGGTCATGTTTGAAACATAAACAAAGCGGGCGCAAGGATCGACGGCTACGCCGGAAGGCACAGTCCCGGCGGGAAAGTTCGGCACTGGGCTTGAGCTGACCGGACTGGTCAAAGCGCCGCTCGACGTATCCACTCCAAATTCCCACACTACGCTATTGACAGAATCAGCGACGTATAAGAACTCCGATGTGGGGGGACTGTTGCCGGGATCTGAACACACCGAATTCTGAACTCCATTGATGCCGTTGCCGGGGAGGACAGTCGGAGTTGGCGCGAGAGCGACGAAATTCGGGGTTTGGAAACCGATTGGAAGCGTGAAGTTGAACGTCCCTGGCGCGGCTGTTAAGGAGCCGCCGCTGCCGATAGCATAGACACAGACCCCGTACTGGGTCGTGCTCGGACATGGCATCGAATGCGGAGCTCCAACGTACGAATTCAGACCTTCCGCAACAAAAAGAAACTTGCCAGCTGAATCCATGGCCAGGGCCACGGGACTCGGATCCGATGTGAGCGACCCTACTGATGCGAGCGATCCATCCGAGTTGACTTTGAAGGAGGCAATGCCGGTCTTGCTGCCGGAACAGGCGGAATTGGCGGTGAGGATCACATAGGCGTACGCTGCGGCCGGGTCCATCACAATCGACGAGGGGATGCCGGGCAGAACGCAGGTGGAGTAGGACGTGGACGAAGGCGGATTGTTGACCGCAGAAATGTTTCCATTGGCCAGGCTGAAGCTGAAGGTTTCCATCAACGCTGAACCTTGACTGCTCGTCAATACCAGGCCGTCGGACGAAGAATTGTAGGTTGTCCCGCACGCCACCAGTAATCCAACTGCAATCAGTCCCACCAACCCGAGCAGCCACGCGAATCGTTTCGACATTCTGTGCTTGATCTCCATCTTTAGCTGAATCAATGCTTACGTGAGGTCTTGCGCGTGCACACCGTCCCCGGCGCCCCGCCAGGCAGGCACTTGCAATCCAAAAGTCTGGGAAATCTCAATCCATTTGTGTATCAGGAAAGCGCGGGAAGCGCAAACTACGCAACGACTTATTGGAACCTTGGGAGGGGCCAGGAGTTGCCCGTTTCCCAGCAGTTTACGGATGCGGGCGTCAGAGTGTGCGCAAGGACCCGGTGCCGTCCCTACCGGACTCGCTGACCTGTGTGCACTCTTACCCAGCACTTCCGTGCCGGGCTTTCACCATACCGCCGCTAGGCGGCTGGACCTTGTAAGGTTTTGGACGCCAACTGCCCGCCCTACGCTTCCTGCGCCGAGGTTACCGGTTCGGGCTTTTGCTTGATCTGCTGGCCGCCCGAGATCAGGGGGAGGCGAATGTCGATCTGTAGGCCACCTTCGGGGCGATTGCGGGCGGTGACTTTTCCGCCGTGGAAGCGAACCGCTCTTTCAGTGATCGCCAGGCCCAGGCCGACGCCACCAGTTTGGCGTTCACGGGCGTCGTCGAGGCGATAGAAGGGTTCGAACAGTTTTTCGAGCGCTTGCGGGGGCACACCCGAACCGCAATCGTTGACCTTGAGCACCGCTTCGGAACCTTGGGCACCGGGCTCACTGCTTAATTCGATTTCGACTGACGTGCGCTCCTGGGTGTAGCGGATGGCATTGCGGACTACATTTTCCACGGCGCTGTGCAGCAGCGAAGCGTTGCCCCGCACTCCCCAGTCGCCCTCGGGGATTACGGTGTGCACGTGGCAGTGCCGCGCCTGGGCCTCAAACTCGGCGTCCTCGGCCACATTGAGCACAACCTCATCGAGCGGCACAGGGGTCTGCGGGACCGGTTGTTCTCCGTCTTCCAGACGGGCCAGAGTAAGGATTCTGCCGATTAGTTCGTTCAGGCGGCTGGCTTCGAGTTCAATGCGCTCCATCATGTCGGCATTCTCGCCCGCGGAACGCTGCCGAGCCAGGCCGAGCGCTACATTCAAGCGGGCCAGGGGCGAGCGGAGTTCGTGGGAGATGTCGTTGAGCAGGCGCGACTGGGCCTTGAGCAGGGTCTCCAAACGTTCGGCCATGGCGTCGAAGTCGCGCATGAGACCGGCCACTTCATCGCGCCGCGTGCTTGCCGGGGCGCCGGAGCGAGCGGTGAGATCGCCGGCTGCCAACTGCCGCGTGGCTGCCCGCAGCCGCACAATCGGCTTGGTCAAATACCATGAAAGGAAATAACAGACGAGCCCCGAGGAAATGATGGCGATGATCAGCCCGGGGACGGGCATGCCACGCGGCCCGAAAAATACTCTCGGCCCGGGGGGCAAGCCCAGAACCAGCGTGTAGCGATGTTTGCCGTCAGAGGACGCGCGCGAATCGCGCTGCACCGCAGGGGCGGGGATTATGAATCCGTCGCGGGGCATGCGCGGTCCTCCGATGGCTAGCCGTATCGCCCACTCAGGGACGGGACGGCCCGAAAGTTCTATGCCTTTCTCGTCGAACAAAAATGCTCGTAAATGCTGCGTTGACTCCAGGTTGTCCAGGTACTGGCGGAGTTGAGACTCGCCACCTTCCTCGTAAATATTCACTGCGTCGTTGAGGGCGGTGGTGCGCAAACCTTCCCATGTAGTGCTCCGCGGCCGGAAAGCGAGCGTTACGATGATGGCGAGCACAACGAACAGGGCTTGTGCCAGCCAGAACGACAGAAAGATTCGTAGAAAAAGGCTTTTCATCTTGGGTCCGCGAATACGCTGTCTTTAGGACGTTTTTGCCTTCTCCCTGGGCCGGGCAAAAATATAGCCTACCCCGCGCACCGTCTTGATGTGTTCGTCGCTGTCGGTGTCGCCCAGTTTCTTGCGCACTTTGCTGACATGCATGTCGATGCTGCGATCAAAGGGGGAGAACTTGCGGCTGAGCACGGCATTCACCAGGCGCTCACGTGGCACCACACGGCCGGCTTCGCGCAACAGAACCTCCAGCAAATTGAACTCCACCGAAGTCAGGTCCACGGGCTTGCCGTCGAGGCGGACTGTACGCGTTGCCGGATCGAGTTCCACATCGCCTACGCTGACCAGGTCGGGTGCGCTTGCTGAGCCGCTGCCGTCGGCCCGGGTGCGCCGTAGCACGGCCCGGATTCGCGCCACCAGTTCACGCGGGTTGAAGGGCTTGGGGAGATAGTCGTCGGCACCGATTTCGAGGCCCACAATGCGGTCAACATCTTCCCCGCGCGCGGTGAGCAGCAGCACGGGGAGCCGCGACGTCGCACGGATCTGGCGTAGTACATCAAATCCGTTAATACCGGGCAGCATAACATCGAGCACCGCCAGCATATAGTCTCCGCTCTTGGCCTTTCTGAGTCCGCTCTCACCATCGTGAACGTATTCGATGGTGAAACCTTCCGCCTGCAGGTACTCCGCGACCAGATGGCAGAGCTCTACGTCATCGTCAATAACCAGGATTCGTTCCATCACTTAGATCATTGTGCACCATGTGGAAAATGTCTAGAAGTAAAGAATTGTCAAAGGCTTGCGGGGCAGCGATGGATCGCGACCGCAGCCGAAACCTTTGACAAAACTTTACTCGGGTTGACCGACTCTTTACCGCTTTCCTCGGCCAACCTGTGTTCCTATTAGCGTACGCAGAAATCCCGGACGTTCCGGGAAGAAACTAGGAGTCAATCCACATGAGATCCATACGCTTTCGCTTACTGGTTGCGGCCATGGCGGTGTTGCTGGGAACAGCCATCGCCAAATCGCAGACCGCCGACGCTCCCGCTCCACCCTCCATGCATGAACACGGCTTCGGAATGGGCGAACACATGATGGGATTTTTCACCGACATGCTGAACCTCACGGATGCCCAGCAGGCGCAGATCAAAGCCGTGATGCAAAAGGAACATCCGGTGATCAAGCCGCTGATGCAGCAGTCGCGGCAGATCGAGCAGCAGCTTCACCAGTATGCGGAGGGCACCTACGATGAGGCCAAAGTCCGCGCCCTGGCTACACAGAAGGCGCAAGTCGAGGCCGAGTTAACGGTGCAAAGGACGCGCATTCACAACGAACTGTTCCAGTTGCTGACCTCGGACCAGCAGGCCAAGATGAAAGAAGTCGAGGCCAACCACGAAGCCCGGATGGCGAAGCACATGCAGGACGTGCCGCCTGCTCCTCCGGAGCAGTAGGGCCTGAGGCTCCAGGCTGTCTGGCTGTGAGACCTTGCCCAAAGAGTCGTTCGTGGCGCGGGGCTGATATCATCTGGCTTCGCGCCGCAGACCGAGATTCATCCTGATGGCCGATTCGTACTTGTTCGTTGTCGGATGGCTGTTCTTCGCAGCGTGGAGCGCGATCGTTTTCATCGTGAATCTGGCTGCGTTCGGGCAAGAGTTGTTCCCCTCCGTAGCTCGCTCCGACCATGCCCAGGCTCCTACCCAGGCAAGGTCAAACCAGAACAAGCGCGCTGACCCTGATCTTCCCATTCGGAGCTGACGCAATCAGTGTTGCGACCCTCGTGTCGGTGCATCATTGGCTGGGATGCCGGTGGGCTAGCTCACTGTTTTGGCGTTAACCGAGGGCACGAAAAGTCTGCACCGCGCCTGCTAGAATTTCATCTACTGAACTTGCATGCTGACCAAGAGTCTCCGCCCACTGCTGCCCTACCTGAAGCGCTACCGCTGGGGCTACGTCATCGGCACGGTGTGCGTCCTTCTGACCAACGGCATCTGGATTCTGTTTCCTCAGATCATCGGCAATGCAGCCGACGATCTGCATGAGGGCGTCACTCGCCACAAGTTGCTCATCTATGCTGGCATGCTGCTGGCGGTGGCGGTGAGCAAGGGCATCTTCCAGTTCCTGACGCGCTGGATCGTCATTGGCATCTCGCGGGATATAGAGTTCGATCTGCGGAACGATCTGTTCGCGCGCCTCGAAACGCTCTCCTACTCCTACTATCAGCGCCACCGGACGGGCGACATCATGGCGCGCGCGACCAACGACCTGAATGCGGTGCGCATGCTGCTCGGACCGGCGATTATGTATTCGGCGAACACGATCATCTACACCGCCGGAGCGCTGGCGTTCATGATCTCGATCAGCCCCAAGCTGACGTTCTATACGTTTCTGCCGCTGCCGGTCGTGAGCGTCGTGATCCAGTACTTCGGGCGGCAGATTCATGACCGCTTCGAGCGCATCCAGGCCATGTTCTCCGACATTTCCGCGCGCGCACAGGAGAACTTTTCTGGAGCGCGGCTGGTTCGCGCCTACGTGCAGGAAGAGGCGGAGATTCGCGCCTTCGAAAAGGAAAACAAAGAATACATACGGCGCAGCCTGAAGCTAGTGCGGCTGATGGGCATGCTGTGGCCGACGCTCGAGCTGATGCTGGGATGCGCGGTGGTGCTGGTGCTGTGGCTGGGCGGACGCGAGGTTCTCAGCGGGAACATGCGGGTGCCGCTGGTTTCGAATCTGGGAAGCTCGAATCCCGGAATCACGACGACTCTCGTGCTCTCCGGCGCCATGAGCGTGGGCGACTTCGTCAAGTTCAGCACCTACATGATGCAGCTCACCTGGCCGATTATCGCTCTGGGCTGGGTCATCAACATTTTTCAACGCGGGACGGCATCGTTGATCCGCATCAACGAGATCATGCAGGAACCTCCCGAGATCAAAGATGCGGCGGGCGCGCGGGACTATGAAGTCGAAGGCGAGATCGAGTTCCGCGGGCTGAATTTCGACTACGACGGCAAGGCGGTACTGCATGGCGTGAACCTGCATGTGCCGGCAGGAACGAGCCTGGCGATCGTCGGACCGACGGGATCCGGGAAAACGACCTTGGTGAGCTTGATTCCGCGCATCTATGACTCGGAGCCGGGAACGGTTCTGATCGATGGGCGGCCAATTCGCGAGTACACGGTAGCATCGTTGCGGCGAAACATCGGGTTCGTCCCCCAGGAGACGTTTCTGTTCAGCGAACGCATCCGGGAAAATATCGCACTGGGCGTGGATTCGGCCAGCGACCGCGAGATTCATGACTCGGCGGAAGTGGCCAACATTGCGGCGGACATTGAGAGCTTCCCGGAAGGCTACGACACGTTGGTGGGAGAACGCGGCATCACGCTCTCTGGCGGGCAGAAACAGCGGACGGCGATTGCCCGCGCTCTCATTCGCAATCCCAAGATTCTGATTCTGGACGACGCGCTGTCCAGCGTCGACACGCATACTGAAGACAAGATTCTCAATCATCTGCGCGACGTGATGCAGGGACGCACGACTATTTTCATTTCGCACCGCGTCTCGACTGTGCGTAACGCCGACCGCATTGCCGTGCTGCATGGCGGACGCATCGTGGAACTGGGGACGCACGACGAACTGCTCGCCTTGAACGGATACTACAGCGACCTGTATAACAAGCAACTGCTGGAAGAAGAACTGGCCGAAGTCTGAGCCGCAGGTGGTTGAATGTGGGGACAGCCGCCCTCGGCTGTCCATCGAGCGCAGCTCGATTGCATGCCAGCGGAGTTGGTATCTGCCAAGATTCGGAATCTGCAGCGGAACTTGCGGGTCTTCGACCCGCGGACAGCCGAAGGCGGCTGTCCCCACATGAGCCGTCCACTGGGAGGGACATCGATCGCACCATGCAGCGGCTCAACACGCCGGAAATCCTTGATTCGGACCAGTGCCCTGCCCGCGAGGTCGAGGCGTCGCTGCGGGATTTGTCGCGCATCAACCGGTGGTTTGGCGGGGTGGCCACGACCCGCACACTCATCGAACGCGTCGCGGCCGCAACTGGACAAAAGCATTTCTCGCTGCTGGAAGTGGCTGCGGGATTTGGCGAGGTTCCGAAAACCGCGGCGCGGCAAGTGGCGCACAGGGGAATTGCTGTTAAGGTGACTCTGCTTGATCGCGCTCGTTCGCACCTGCTGCCCGGAAACCGCTCGGTCGTCGCCGACGCGCTCGCGCTTCCCTTCTCGGACTGCTCTTTCGACCTGGTGAGTTGCAACCTGTTCGCGCATCATCTGGAACCTGGCGAACTGGAGCGATTCACCCGCGAGGCCCTGCGCGTGAGCCGCTGCGCGGTGCTGATCAACGATCTGATCCGTCATCCAGTACACTTGGCGCTGGTGTATGCGGGCTTTCCGCTGATGCGGAGCTATGTATCTCGGGCGGACGGCGTGGCCTCGGTGCGCCGGGCCTATGTGCCGGAGGAGATGCGCGCAATGATTTCTCCGAATGGTTCATCGCCACGGATGGAAATTAGGCGCTGTTATCTTTTTCGCATGGGAGTCATCGTCTGGAAGACGGCGGCATCCGGGTGAAGGCCGGATAGCGTGTCGCGCGCGATCTCCTCTTCCGTGAAAATCCCCACCCTTCGACAGGCTCAGGGCGGGCTTTCTCGCGCAAAGAACGCGCGAGAAATGGGGCCACCAGAGATTTACATCCCCTTAGCGCGCCTGCGGTCTACTTCACGAACGACAGTCCATGCGGCACTCCGGTCCGGAAAACGTAGGCGTAGAGCAGCACAATCACTCCGACGATTGAGCAGAGTGCAACGGAGTGCCAGGCCACAAAGCGGAAGATGATTCCCTCGTTGCCCACCTGCTCGGTGGCAGCGGTGGCGATGGTGATGGACTGGGCATCCACCATCTTTCCCATCACTCCTCCGGCGCTATTGGCCGCGCACATGAGGATGGGATCAATGCCGAGTTGTTGCGAAGTAATTCGTTGCAGACTGCCGAAGAGAGCATTGGCGGAAGTGTCGCTGCCGGTAAGCGCGACGCCCAGCCAACCGAGGAACGTGCCGAAGAAAGGATAGAACCATCCGGTGCGCGTAAACGCCAAGCCCAATACCGCATCCAAGCCCGAGTAACGCGTCACGTAACCGAGCCCCAGCATGAATGAGATCGCAATCATGGCGAGGCGCATGCGCACCAGCGTTCTCCAGAAAGTTCGCATCAGTTGGAGAGGGCTTCGGCCGAGAAACAATCCGGAGACGATGGCGGCAAAGAAGCAGCCGGTCCCGGTCGCGGAGAGCCAGTTGAAATCGTAGCGCGCGGCCTCGGGAGTCGGCTTTGTCACAACCGGCGTCGCGCGCGAGATGGCGTTGTGCAAGTAGGGCACATCCCATCCTGGCGGGCCGGGGCGGACCTTTCCGTCGGCGAGCACGACTCGGAAAGCCGGCGTGGTGGCCCGGTTCATGGCCAGTTTCACCGAGGGCAGGCCCCAAAGAAGGACAAAGAGTGAGAGGATCGCGAACGGCATCCAGGCTTTCAGAACCTGGCCGGCGGTGTGGGCGGTGGGTCGAACATATCCGTCGTATTGGTTGGCAGTCCACTCTGCGCCCATTTGATCGGTGATCTCTGCTTCGGGTGGTGGGAGGGCAGGCGCTTTATCGTCATAATCGAAGCGCCAGATTCTCTTCGGCTTCCAGAATCGGAGAAAAGCCAGCGTAGCAACAATCGAGACCACGCCTCCCATAATGTCGACGAGATTGCTGTCGACATAATTCGACCAGAGGAATTGGGTCAGAGCGAAGGAAGCGCCGACAACCAAAATAGCGGGAAAGACTTCGAAGGTTTCCTTCCAACTGACCATGGTTCGCACCAGCCAGAACGGCACCAGGATCGCGGTGAAAGGAAGAATACGGCCGATCATCGCGTTGAGATCGGACTCCGGCAGAGCGGTGACCGCCGCTAGCGTATGAACCGGAGTGCCGATCGCTCCCCAGGCTACCGGGGCGGTGTTGGCGATCAGATTCAGGGCAGCTGCATGGAAGGGCTTGAAGCCGAGGCCGATCATGAAGGCTCCGGCAATGGCGACCGGAGCGCCGAATCCTGCCGCGCCTTCGATGAACGCGCCGAAGCAGAAGGCGACGAGCAGGACTTGCAACCGGCGGTCGGCCGTGATTCCCGCGACCGACTCTTTCATGATTTCGAATTGTCCGGTCTCGACCGAGATGTCGTAGAGGTAAACCGCGGCTAGAACGATCCAGGCGATTTTCAGAACGCCGAAGGCGACTCCGTAGGCGAAGCTGAGTCCTGCCAGCACGGGCGGCATTTTGAAGAAGAAGATCGCCACCAGCACTGCGGTCGAGGCGCCGGAGATGGCGCACCAGTGTGGCTTTACCTTGACGCCGGCCAATAGAGTAAAGAGAACGACAATGGGGAGAGCCGCTACCAGCGTGGAGAGCCACCAATGGCCGAATGGGTCGTACACCTGGGTCCACTGCATAACCGTCTCCTTGCGAACGGGCTCTGCTTCTTACGGCAGATCGCACTGCCAAGGCATGCACTCGAAGCCAACATTCCCGCAACGGAGAGTCAGATCGCCGTTACGTTCTCAAGTCTGAAACACTGGGGCGATATGGTATCACTGCGGACGAAATCGAAGAAGAACGCCGGAAAGCAGGCGAATGGAAGGATTTCTAGGCCGGGTGAGTCTTTGACATCTGCGTCCCATAGGTTTTGACTTACTACTGACCATGGCAGTCGAGCTTTGCTCGACGGACAGCCAGGGGCGGCTGTCCCCACATAATCTCACTCATCCGGATAAGCGTTGGCGTTCGGGACGGCTACCGGACGACTAGCACTTCTCTTACATTGTCGCGGGCCAGGAAAAACTTGATGGAGGCGAAGTCGCGGAACAGGGTTTCGATGTGGCGGTTGTTGAAGACGCGCTGCAGGCGGAAGCCGTCGGTGATGGCGGTATGGATGGCTCCGGTCGGGCCACGGCGGGCTTCGCGGCGGAGCACGATGCGCTGCATTTCGAGCGTATCTTTCCCCATGATATGAAAGCGGTAGCAGGGGGAATCTGGGCCGGCATCTTTGGTATGGAAGAAGGCTAGCAGCATGCCGCCGGGCTTTAGAACGGACCACAGGCGTCCCATGACGGGGCGGACCAGGCTTTCGTCGAGATAGTCGGGCAGGTTCCAGCACAGTACGACGTCGAAATGAGCGGCGGGATACACCAGGTTGTCGGCCAGGAATTTGCGGCTGTCGAGGACAACCTTACCGTCCTCGTCTTTGGTGACGAGGCTGGGTTCGGTGGAAGCGACCAGCAGGTCTTCACTGTAAATCTTGTGGCTGCGTTCGGTGAAGAAGCGTATGTTGGCCGGAGAAGTGGAGCCCAGATCGAGTACGCAGAGCGGGGTGTCAACGTCCCACAGGCGGGAGAGTTCGCCCAGTCCGCTGGAACGGCGAGTCAGTTTTTCGGTGGCATGCGGTGATGCCGCTTCCGACGCACCCGATGAACCGCGAAAAAGCTTCATGAAGTTCTGCGTGACCGACGCCATCACTTTAACCTGCGGTGATCATAGGCGGAAGTCACTTTCCCGCCGCCTTTTCGGATTTGCCCTGAATGTCGACCTTACCCTTCAGGTAGGCGCCTTCCTCGATTGAAATCCGCTGCGTGCTGATATCGCCGGTGACGATGGCCGACTTGCGTAACTCAACCCGATCGCTGGCCTGCACGTTGCCCTCAAGCTTGCCCTGCACCACGATTCCCTTGGCCTCGACCGAGGCCTTTACCTGGCCGTTGGGGCCGACAGTCAGGATGAAGTTCTTGAGGGCGATGGTGCCCTCCACTTGCCCGTCGACGTAGAGATCTTCGCTGCCCGACAGTTCACCTTTGATGACCACGGACTTGCCAATCTGCGCCAAATCGCCTGACAACGGAGCACTCATGGATGTTCTCCTTCAGGAAGCGGGATAATGGACGACCATAAATCTGGGAAGGCAGGTATGGGCGGCCGCGTCGCTGCAACGACTATACCCAACCGTGAGCGCACGCGGCAAGCGAAGTGTCGCTCGGAAACGAAGGAGCGAAAGAAACCTTATGGCCTTGATTGCTAAACTAATCTCCAGATGAAGCGCTCAGGGAAGGGACGAAGGCTGGCTTGGCTGCGGACCGCCTGTGCCGCTTTCGTGCTGATCGGCGGGCCATTGGCGGTTGCGGCCCAGGAACCGATGGCGCCCGAGATGTCGGCGGGTGAACTGGTGCGGGCCGCGGTAGCGAATGAAGTCGCGGCCGCCGATAACTCCTCGGTCAAGCACATGTTCCGCTCGCAGAGACAAACTCCCAAGGGCTCGCAAACCCGGCTTTATGTGGAGACCACCAGGACGCCCTGGCCGCGATGCTGATCGCCATCAACGATCAACCGCTGACGCCGCAACAACAGCAGGCAGAAAGGAATCATCTGGCGTGGCTGATGAATAATCCCGACCAACTGCGCAAGAAGCACGCGCGGGAAAAAGAAGATGACGAGCGGACTCATCGAATCGTCAAAGCGCTGCCCGACGCTTTCCGCTACGAGTATGCCGGCATGGAGAGCGCGGCGTCCGGGATTGGGCAAGGACGGCACGCAAATGGTGAAGTTGAATTTCACGCCCAATCCGGCATACTCGCCGCCCTCGCGCGTGGAGCAGGTACTGACGGGCATGCAAGGATACCTGCTGATCGACACCACAGTTCGTCGCATCGCCCGGATCGACGGCACCCTGTTCCGGGAAGTCACGTTCGGATGGGGGATCATCGGCCATCTCGACAAGGGCGGACACTTCCTCGTCCAGCAGGCCGACCGGCTTGGTCGATGGTGCCTGGGGCATCACTGAGATCAGCTTCAACGTCACCGGCAAGATACTGCTATTCAAGAGCCTGAATATGGTGTCGGACGAGGTGTTGAGCGATTTCCGGAAGATGTTCCGGAGAATCTGAGTTTGCCCGGGGTGTGGAAATGCTGAAGGCCGAGCAGGAAAAACTGGCGCGCAACTCGCATGGGGATCAAGCTTCGGAAGCGCAGAAGACTCCGGAGATAGCAGCTATCCGCGCGCGCAACGTTTCTTTTCGCACCGTCAGCTTCTCAATCAAATCTTCTTTAACGCGGTAGCCTGTGCCGGGCTGGTCGCTGATGGCGATCATCCCCTGCGGTGACACTTCCACTTCCGGATCGATAATGTCTTCTTTCCAGTAGCGTTTGGAGGCGGAGACGTCGCCGGGCAGGCTGAAATTTGCAAGCGTGGAGAGCGCGATGTTGTGGGCGCGGCCGATGCCGGTTTCGAGCATGCCGCCGCACCACACCGGAATGTTTTGCGCATGGCACAGGTCGTGTATCTTCTGAGCGCGTCGGAGAATCCGCCGACGCGGCCGACCTTAATGTTGATAATGCGGCAGGCGCCGGTCTCGGCGGCGAAGGCCGCGCTGCGCGCATTCACGATCGACTCGTCGAGGCAGATCGCGGTGCGAAGCTCTTTCTGCAGGCGCGCGTGATAGTAGATATCGTCGTTCCAGAGTGGCTGCTCGATCATCAGCAAGATTGAACTGGTCGAACTTGCGCAGGTGCTCGACCTCATCGAGCGTGTAGACGGAATTGGCGTCGCAACTCAGTGTGATGTCCGACCAACGCGAGCGAATGCGTTCGAGGACATTCAGGTCCCATCCCGGCTTGACCTTGACCTTGATGCGGCGGTAGCCCGCGGCGAGTTCGGTCTGGATTTTGTCGAGCAACTGCTGGACGGAGTCCTGGATGCCTATGGAAACGCCGCAAGGGATCTCGCGGCGCGTCCCGCCCAGCAGCTTCCAAAGCGGCTGCTGCTTCTGTGTGGCCTCCGCGTCCCAAAGAGCGTTTTCGAGCGTGGCCTTGGCCATGCGATGGGCGCGCACTTTGGCAAACAGCGCCGGGCATTCGCGGGCGGATTCGATGCGCTGACCGAGCAGGGCGGGAATCAGGTACTGAGTCAGTGTGGGCCAGGCGCTTTCAATCCATTCGCTGCTGTAATACGGATCTTCGCCGACGACACTCTCGCCCCAGCCTTCGACACCCTCGCTGTGAATGGTGACCAGAAGAATGCGGCGGCTGTAGGTGCGGCCGAAGCTCGTCTCGAAGAAATGGACGAGCGGCATGTGAATTTCGCGGAGCGTGATGGCTTCAATCTTCATGGTGACAAGGTTTCAAGCTTTCAAAGTTTCAAGGTTTCGGGGAAACCCACAGGTTAACTTTGTGGTTGAGACCTTGAAACCTTGAAACTTTGAAACCTGATCTGCTACGGTTCTGACGCGTAGGACCATTTTTCGTCCCAACGTTCCAGCAGGAATTTGCCGTTGCCTTCGGGATCGCGCTCGTAGCCTAGCACGGCCAAGCCATGGGAAAAGGCGCGGAGAAATTCTTCGCGATTGCGTTCCTGCACCTGCTGGGCTTTAACGCGGGTTTCGGGCGTCGCTTTCCATTCGTAAATTTGCGCAGGCACGGTTATGGTCGAGTCACATTGGAATGGCGGATTCTTCCCCGTCGCGATCAGGGTCTCGACGCGCTTCGACTTCAGCCACCATTCGGCGATGAGGCGGTCACTGGGCAGTCCGCCCTGCAGGGGCGACGATGTGATGCCGTACTGGTTAATGGTATAGCGGCGCGCAAGGGCACCCAGTCTCTCGATATTCAGATAGGCGTTCTTGATCTCAAGCGGATCGAAAGTCCACTCGATCAACTCGATGCCGCGGGCTAGGGCATCCTCGCGCTGGAACAGCTTCAGCCGGCGGCCTAGCCCGCTATTGCGATGATCTTTTCTTACCGCCAGCATGTGCGAGTGCAGGTAGACATGGGCGGAACGAGTGCCGGGAACTGATAGCGCGAATCCGACCATGTCTGTGCCCTCGAAAGCTCCCATGACCTGGCCGCCAACTTTTTCAGCTACGACGAACATGCGGAGGGGAACCAGTTCGGCGTCGGTAAAATTCCACACTTCTTTTTGCAAGGTGACGCAGGGGCGGAGTTCTTCGAGGCCGTGACAGCGGCGGATGACTACGGAGTCGGCGGTCACGCCTTATCCTCGGCTGGTCGAGCTTCGGTTCGTACTGCGGCTCGTTCTTCCACTTTGGCCTGCTGCCAGAGGGATTCCAGTTCTTCCATAGCAACTTGTTCGGCGGAACGGCCGGACTGGCGCAAGCGGTCTTCCATCCACTGGAAGCGGCGCCGGAACTTGCGGTTGGTCTTGCGCAAAGCAGATTCGGGATCCACCGACAAATAACGCGCGACGTTGACCAGCACAAACAGCAGGTCGCCGACTTCTTCCTCAAGCCGGGCCTGCAATTCTTCCGGGACTGCGGTTCGCCCCGATCCGGCGATGCCGCGGCCCTGCGGGCGCGGTCCGGGGGCGGGGAATTCTTTGAGATGCTCGCGCAGTTCGGCGGTTTCCTCATGTAGTTTGTCAAACAAGCCGTCTACATTGGGCCAGTCGAATCCCACGCCGGCTGCGCGAGAGCTCAGCTTGGAGGCCTCGAACAAAGAAGGCATGGCCGACGAGATCCCAGCGAGAATCGATTGCTTCTCACTCGTCGTGGCCAAGGCGCCGCCTTCGACTGCAATTCCCTTCTCCTCTGACTGCCGCTTCTTCTTTTCTTCGACTTTAAGCGCTTCCCAGTTGCGTTTGACTTCCGCGGAAGTGTCGGCCTTCACATCGCCGAAGACATGCGGATGGCGGTGGATCAGCTTGGTGGTGAGACCGTCGAGGACGTCATCAATAGAAAACGAGGACTGCTCTTTTGCCATCTCCGCATAAAAGAGCACTTGCAGAAGCAGGTCGCCGAGTTCGCCAGCCAGTTCTTGCCAGTCGCGTTTGTCGATGGCCTCCAGGACTTCATAAGTCTCTTCGAGCGTGTAGGGCTTGATGGTATCGAAAGTCTGTTCACGGTCCCAGGGACAGCCGCCGGGTGCACGCAGCCTTTCCATGATGGAGACTGCGCGTTCGAAACGTTCTCCTCTGCTGGGCATGTGCGAACCACTGTAAATGACGCTGGAGGCAAGAGGCAATGCGCCGAGGCACAGGCAGATGTCGAACACCAACCGCGGTGCAGAAATAAATGATAAATAACGAGCCGGACTCATGCCTCGATGAGTGAATTTATTTCCCGGACAACACCACAGTCCCACAGGCAGGTTACTTTCGGTATCATCTTTGTAGGGCCGCAATCTGGAAATGGCTCATGGGCAGTTTGGACCATCGTTACCTTTATCTGCTTCCGGTGGAGGCGCAAAATCAGTCAGGTAATGGTGTATTCGGGTTCGTCCGCAGGGCACGGCGGCTAAGTCGATCACATCTCTTTTAACAACATGACGTTAGCAGTTAAACCTCGACCATCTTTGGAGGGCCAGCACTTCCATGTGGTGGTCATCGGCGGCGGGATTAATGGTGTGGCCGTGGCGCGCGAGTGTGCCCGCGCGGGAAAACGCACGCTGCTGGTGGAGCAAAACGATTTCGCTTCCGGAGTGACTAGCCGCTCCACGCGCATTATTCATGGCGGGCTGCGCTATCTGGAGCACGGCGAAATCGACCTGGTGCGGGAGTCGGTGCGGGAGCGAGAGCGGCTATTGCGCGAACGCTCGCACCTGGTGCATCCGGTTCATTTCCTCTTTCTTCTCAACGAAAAGAGCCAGCGCAGCGCGATGACAGTGCGCGCCGGGCTGTGGCTCTACCAGCGCTTTGCGAGCAGAAAATCCAGCAAGCTGACGGAGATGGAATTGAAGCGCATCGAGCGGGCGCTCGACGCCGGCCATCAGTGGTCGCTTTTGAACTACGAAGACGCGCAATGCGAGTTTCCCGAGCGCCTGGTGGCGGAGTGGTTGACCGAGGCGGTCGACGCCGGCGCGATCGTGCGCAATCACTGCGAGGTGCTTGCAGTGGACGTTGGCCACGGCCGGGCGCGAGGCGTCCTCTTGCGGGACCGCACCTCGGGAAAAGACGAGCGCGTGGATGCGGGATGGATTCTCAACTGCAGCGGTCCATGGGCGGACCGCATCTGCCAGCGGTCGGCGGTCCGCACGGATAAGCCGATGGTCGGCGGGGTGCGCGGCTCTCACATTGTTCTGCCAAGATTTTCCGGCGCGCCGAATGCTGCGCTGTACACAGAGGCGTCCGACGGCCGTCCGATCTTCGTCATTCCGTGGAATGATCAAATGCTGGTGGGCACGACCGAAGTGCCGGATACCGGCGACCCGGGAAAAACGGCTCCCGCCAACGAAGAGATCGAATATTTGCTGCGCACGGTGTCGCAGTTATTTCCCAAGGCCAAGCTCTCGGCGCACGACATCAAGTACGCATTTGCCGGGGTGCGTCCGCTGCCGAGCGCGCGCTCGGACAAGCCCTCGGCGGTGACGCGCCGCCACTTCCTGCACGATCACACGCAGGAAGGCGCGGCAAAAATGATCTCGGTGATCGGAGGCAAGCTGACTACAGCGGGTTCGCTGGCGCGGGAATGCGCCCGCAAGATCGGTATCCAGGTCGCGGAGCCGAAGATGATCGCCGTGGGCCCGGGAACGGCACTTGATCCGCTGCTGGATCAAGAAGTGCTCGAGATCGCACGGGCTGGATCGGTCAGCGAAGAAACCGCGCGCGGCATGATGGAATGGCATGGCCAGCGCGCGATCGATATCGCTCGCACAGCGCTGGTGAGTGCAGACCTGCGGGCGCCGATCTGCCCGCATACCTCGCACATTGTGGCGGAGGTCGTGGAGGCTTACCGCCGGGAGTACGCTGTGACCCTCGGCGACGTCCTGCTGCGCCGCGTGCCGGTGGCGCTGGGCGCGTGCTGGTCGGAGTCATGCAGCCGAGAAGCCGCTTTGCGCATTGGAGCCGTGCTGGGCTGGGACCAGCAGGCCCTGGGTTCGAATCTGGAGTCGTTTGAAATGGAGCGCGCGGGATTCCTGAAGCGTCCCACCCGCTATTCTTCCGCTCTGGAAGCTGCCGCGGACTAACCGCTCGCACCCTCCTCTCATACAGGCCCGGTTAGTAAGGATTGGCAGTGGCCGCCCGTCATCTGGGAATCAATCGACCGTGAAAATAAACTGGCGCGGAGTCATGGGCTTTTTCCACTGCACAGGGTCGTAATGCGATTTTGATTCCCTCCAAGCACGAAAACATGACGGCCCGGCGCTGACTTGTGATCACACTGGCATTGATCGCCATCAATACGGTCGTCTTCCTCTTTCACCACCGCGGCGATGAGCGACGAAGCGCCGAAACACACGGGCGTCAAGCGGGAGTCGCACCGAGCAGCGGATGCCGCTGACATAGGGCACCTTCGCAGTCCTGCATTCCGGCATAGCTACCGAATTTGGCTCGCCTCTGTGGGGAGGCCGATCGGCGTGCAGCAAAAGTCCATGCGTCACACCAACGTGCGAACGACGATGAACATCCACGACGATGCGACGACACATGATATAGCGTGAAGCAAGCGGCAAAGTAGCAATGCTTGCCCTGAACGGCAGGTAACGGCAGGCTAGGTTCGTATCTTATTGAAAAGATGGTGGGCGCTATAGGATTCGAACCTATGACTTCCACCGTGTGAAGACGCAAGTGGCTTAGTTTACAACAATTTACAGAGGCTCACAAGGGCTGCTAAGCTTCGCTAAGTTGTTGTAACTTGATCGCACGTCGGGTTGGTCATCGGGCTGAGGAGTCATTCCTTGGAAGAGCAGGCTCAGCCGTTCACGGCTACCGATCCCCGCTCAAAACCCATGTCGATCTTCTGCCGCCCGGCTTGAACCGCTGCCTCAATCGCCAATTCCGGCGTCGGGAACGTATCGGGCAGGTAGAACTGAGTTTCGGTCACGCCGGACGCATCATGTTCTTCGATCCAAAGCTCTGCCGAGAATCCTCCATCCTGTTGCTGGTATGACCGTGCCTCGATAACGTAGCCCTTGTACCCCAGCCTGCTCTTCATGACCGCAACCTCTTACACCCAATTTATCGCACTTCCGGGTTGAAAGGATTTCAGGCAGGGCAGCACCGCAGTGCGCTCAGTTCACAGCCGCCCCGCCGCAGCACCGTTTGTACTTCTTGCCGGAACCGCACGGGCACGGCTCGTTCCGCCCGACCTTGGGAATGTTGCGACGTAGATCGCTCGCGTGGGCACTGGGACTGACCCGATGCGACCGGAAATACCGATACGCTACCGCGAGCCTCATGCTCACGGACGAACGGCGGGGGTTAGCGCTACAATTTCAACAATAGCTCGTTACCGAATCCGAGCGGGAGGCCCCCATGCCCGTGTACGACTATGTTTGCAACGATTGTCATAAAACCTTCGAACTGACTCTTACCCTGAAGCAACACGAAGCAGAGGCGAAGTGCCCCAAATGCGGCAGCAAGAACGTGGAGCAAGAAGCGACTGCTTTTTATGCCGTGACCGGGAAGAAGAGTTAGGCTGGAAATAACCAAGCAGTGCCGTGTGGCGAAGTTGGTGCGGCTTTGTGCGCCTCAGATGACCTTCAAGCTCAAAGCACGCATCAACCGCTCGGACGCCCGGACGATCCGGCAGGCTCTTGACCAACTCGCCGCAGAGGGTTCCGTTACGAAAGATGGCGACGAATTCGTTGTCGAAGCCGAGATGGAAGGAGCCAGCGGGAGAGAGTTGAATCGCATGTTTCTTTCCGCTTTGAGAAAGGTGGAGAAGCGGACGACGCTCCGTGCCGAGTGGACATCCGGCAGCACGACTGAAAAATTCTTCGACTATGTCTTGAAGAAAACGATCAAGAATTGATCATCCACTGCGCGTGATATTCCCCCGCAAAATAACCCCATGCACTCCTGCGTATTGCTGAAATCGAACCATTTCCATCGACGGGGGAACTTTTCTGTCGAAAAACCCGTAGAATAAAGTATGCAGTCTGAAGAACAACTCGATTTGAAAACAATGGAACGTGTGAGCAAGCAGAGCGCCTTGCTGCTAAGGCTGTACGAGGCAGAACTTGCCAGTGACCCTACCAGTCACGCTACCGCATCTTCGCGTAGCAATCTGATAGCCCTGCGTCACACGATTGCGCAGTTGTATGGAGATGACGGGTCTTCATTGCTGGACTGCCAAAAGCAGATTGAATAGTCTTTTGGCACCGAGATACACAAGCTAACCCTTCTTTTGAGCTTTCCTCCACTTTGCCCAGCGTGCTTTCTGAGCAGCGGCGATCTTCCTGCGGGCCGCAGCCGACATCGTCTTCTTCTTGGGCATGGTGACAACGTTCTGCTTCTGCTTGCCTGTTCCGCGTACCTTCGCCCAACGCGCCCTCTGGGCAGCCGCGATCCTCGCCCGTGCTGCCGCAGACAGACGTCTGCGAGTTCCTGTCACTTTCCCAGAGACCCCGGTGAGCGCGGCGAGTGCCGCGTCCAGCCGCTCCAACGTTTTCGCTGCCTGATCCCGCTCTTTCCTCAACTGCTGGACAACACCAGCCAAGTTAGCCATGAGTCCCCCTCGCCGGGGATTGTATCAAGTCGCGGCGTCACGCCCTCACCGCGTCTCCTGATCCAGCCACTTCTCGACCCGCACTGGACACCACTCCTCCAGAGCACGAGGCACTCCCCTTACAGAGTCTTGCCGCACCAGCGCCCCATTTTCATCCACCGGTGATAGCGGTCACAGCAGCAAACGGTCAGGAGAAATAGCATCGAAACGGTTTCGATGCAAAATTCTGAGGCACTTCTATGAACATGCGCACAGTGACCGTGGTGGTTTTACTTTTCTTCTTTGCCGCGACCCTTGCGGGGCAGACCAAGGTCGCCGGGAAGCAGCATTGCCCGAAACCGCAGGCGCTTGCGACAGCGGAGCCGGGCGATGAAGCCGGACATACGATGACGTTGGAGAAAAGCACTTGCACATGGTTGATTCCGTTCGAAATGACAGGCGAAAGGGCGACGGCAGGAACCTTTGTCGCGTTCTCCGAATCGAGTCTCCACCGAGCCGCAACACATGGGACTTATGTCGGCAGTATGGAAAATGGCGATCAGTTCTACATTGAATTTCACTGGACTAACTTTAAAAACGGCACTCCTGCGGAAACCGTAAAAGGTTATTGGGCGTTCACGGGCGGGACTGGAAAGCTGAAGGGAATAACGGGAAAGGGCACCTACACCGCAACGGAGAACGAGAATGGCGGCGAGGCGAATATGGAAGGCGAATACTCGGTGCCGGAGAAGACGGATACAAATCCCACAAACTAACATCACAGATTTCAACTTTCGCCCGGAGAGAACGAAGAACGCTGGAATGCTGCGTTGAGTTTTGCCCCAGTGAGCTTGGCACGCATGAGGAAGCCGACCTTTCCAGATCAGCAGCAGGACTTGCAGAACGCAGCGGACTTCAGTGTAGCAAGGAAAGGAGCAGGCGGACTTTGCTATTTGTGGTCTCGCAGTGTGTGTTCTTGCAGATGCCTGATACAGAAAGGCGCACCACACTGGTTGCAGTAGTGAATCGGGAAGCCTTCAAACGCTCCCTTCTTACACGTTGTGCATTTTACTTCTGGCTGACTGCTTGGCTTCGCGGGTTGAACCACGGCAACAATCCTCTCGCCACTCAGCCTAGAGATTCAAGTCAAATTCAGCCGCTACCCGCCAGACTGGTTCTGGAAGCCGACTCTACGGCGACTTGGGCTGCTGGGAGGAATTGAGGCCGTCTCAGCAAACTGCTGACGCTGAAGTCGAGACGACAAGAAAGGGACACATTCATGCTGCTCTGAGCACGCCTTCGACATTGAAAACGGTTTCTACGTTGATGCGGAGGGACTCCACAGCCCTGCCTGCCTGTGCCAATCTGGTCATCGACTCGATAATAAGGCTCAACTCGGTTGCTGGAATTTCACGCACCTTGGCGATGAGTTCCAGATTGTACTTGGCTGTTTTCGCTCCCTCCCCGGCTAACTGTGTCTTCTGGCTCCGCAGCGTCCCTCCCACCATCCGGAAAAGATTGATAAGGGAGTGGCTCCCGCAAACCGTGCATCCATCATGCGGGCTGTTGGTGATGGTTTCACAATCAACGCAAAACACGGCATTGAGGAGGGGAACTGCGCCTAAGCCTCTTTCCGTATCGGCGGCGGTGTTCATATCTGACCCCGAATCAAGAGATGCTCACAGGATACGCTCAGTTTTGTTTTTCAGTTCGGGTTGCGGCATCCCTCAACAAGTCGATTCTACGGCGTTTTGACTGCCGGGACTGAGTTGAGGTCGGCTGGGGCGTTTCAGAGGCGCGGGAAGCCTTTTGTACCAGCGCCATGAACGTCCGTTATGATGATGGCGATCCGGAAAATCAACGTTCAGCCCCGTCAATAGATTCTATCGACAAAAAGTGTCATTGATGCCGATAGAAAACAGGCAATCCCATCGCTCGGTAGCTGCACGAGAGATAGGTCGGCAGCCTGTTCCTTTGCGGCGTGCCGCCATTCGATGGACTTCCCGATATTAGCCAAGTTTTGATCTCAGCGGGACATGGGGCGTGAGAAGATTTACGGACATGTGTGACGGGGTAGCCGCCTGTGGATGCACAGAGAAGGAAGAACAATGGAACCTGAAAAGATTTCGCTGAACGAGATTGCAATCGATCCATTGGCACAGGAGCTAGGGCCTGTTCACACTATCGCAGAGCCTCGATGATGAATGCAAAGTAGATGAAGGCCAGAAAGACAACGTCGAGTTTCTCGAAACGCGAGAAGATGCGGCGGAACCCTTTCAGTCGTCGAAACAGGCGCTCTATCTGGTTCCGTTTCTTGTAAAGTTCGCGATCGTAATCCCAAGGTTCGCGCCGGTTCGATTTGGGCGGCACCACCGGGATCATATTCAATTCCAGCACCAATTGACGGGTTTCGTCGCTTTCGTAGGCACGGTCCATCACTAGCGGAACTTCGACCGGCAGCGGACCGAGTTCCAGCAGCAGTTGCCGGCCCACCGGAGCATCGTGCGCTTCTCCGGGCGACAAGCAGAAAATTATTGCCGTTCGAGCATTCGCGGCAACCAGATGAATTTTGGTGTTCCATCCGCCGCGCGACTTTCCGATGGCCTGCGGTCCGTTTTTTTTAAAGCCCCAGTGCCGTCGGGGTGCACCTTCACCGAAGTCGAGTCCAAACTGAAGGCTTCGATCTTGAGCCGCAGAATCTGCTCTTGCTGCAACTTGGCGAATACCTGATCCAACACACCCTTCTTGGCCCAGCGATTCATGCGTACGTAGATGCTGTGCCAATTGCCAAACCGGCGGGGCAATCCGCGCCACTTGCACCCATGCTCGGCCACATAGAGGATGGCGTTGAGCAAGACCAAATTCTCGTGACGCACATTGCCGCGTTGCACCGGCAAGCACTCTTGAATTCGCTCATACTGTTGTTGAGTAAGTTCCATGCCACTCATCTTACTCGTCAATTATTGATGTAGTGTGAACACGCCCTAGTCAGATCCGAGCAGTCTCGGCCTTATACCGACTACTTCATGAAGGCGTACAGCAACGACGCTGCTGGGGTCGAAAGCGCACTTCATGTCTTGCGGGATTTGCCCCTCGAAAAGCGGTACACATGGCGCGTGTTTTCTGTCCTCAAATGGGCATTAGCTGACTTCGATGACGAGTGTTTGAAGCTCGACCTGCCCTATATCCCGGAGACAAAGAGAGCCGAGATGTTGAAGGAACTTCAAATTCGACTTCTTCAATTCGAGATGTTGGTGAAAGTCTTCAAAGAGTGAGCGATGATAATCGTAGCAATTGGCAGCGGTTACGTCCCCGCGACTATCTATGTGGTGCCTCTCCAAGGTACGAGCGAATGAATCGAGCAAGTAGCAATGTCCTTCATCAGGACGGAAAAACCGAGTCGGAAGCGGTATTTGAGCGGTATCTTCAGGCTCAGGGCCTAAAGTGGATGCCCATACCCACTTCGGATCAGAAGCAACCAGATTACACAGTCGAGCACAACGGGATGATTTGTATTTTCGAGGTCAAGGAATTTGACGACCCCGACCCAAAACCATCGGGCGGATACAGCCCTTGTCCTCCAATCCAAGGAAAGATTCACACGGCGGCTAAAGCAGTTCAAGAACTATCGGGACTGCTGCTGCGCATTGGTATTTTGGAATACCAACTTCTATCGAAGCGTTCTGCCTCAGACTGTTTTATCCGCAGCTTTCGGGGAATACAGTCGTGAAAATCGCAGCCCGCTCGGAGCGGAGCCCAGCAGGTATCGCTTTTCTGGGGCGGCGGAACTGAGACCTAATTGCAACACGAGAGTCAGCGCAATTGTCGTTTTGGCTCCGTACCGACTGAATCATTTGTGGCTTGAGGTCTGGAGGAGCTGGACGCGAAGAGGCAGCGGGGAGAGACAGTCGAGCCATCCGATCAATTCAACCTATTACACCAACTCTCGCCGGATGGCACTGCGAATTATTCGTATGAGGGAACGATCCGGACTATCGTCCTAGAGAATCCTTACGCTAGGGTTCCATTCCCGCATGACCTGTGCGTTGGCTCGTTCGACCAACGCTGGAGCATGAACAAGGAAACGGGATGGTTCGGATTGGCCTTCATGGGTTCCGAGCTTGAACGGCTGAAGCGCGATGGCGTGCCGTTTATGTATCTCTGAAGGGTTGGCGATCAGGCGGTCAAACTTTTGCTTTACCCTCCATCGCCATGCTCTCCGTGTGATTTGTGGGTCTATTGGTCACCTGCATCTGACCCGCATAGTTCCGAACGGACGATGCTCAGTGCCTTCAAAGAGCGAGTCGGAAAGCTGCCGTTTGCAAATCGGCGTTGAATCCGGTTCTAGGGTGCACATTCGGCATCCGACCATTCAGGTGTTTAAGGAAACCAAAAAACATGGTTGATGATACGCGGCTTACAAAACTCTCCCACACACTCGGCATCGCGGCTGCTGAGGTGGACATCGCCCGTCACTTTGTCGAAGAATACGGCGGCTTATCGGAACCCTACGAGAATACGTCAGAAGGCTACGACGACCTGTCAGGGATAGCGAAAGCATTGCTCGAAGCGAAGCTCAAGCTCGATTTCTTCATGGACACGCTGCCGAAGAAGCAACAAGCCATCTACGCTCAGAGCATTGAAGACAGGAAGAAACAACAATGATGGAGTGCCTGTTTCGGCACCGCTCCCTAACAGACTGACGAACTTTCCTCCCAAAATCACGGAAGCGCAGAAGATGCTCAGGTAGAATGCTTTTCTACCGTATGAGGTCAGTCGAAGAGAATGCAAGTCAAGCCCGGTGACGTGCTGGAAGGGGATTTCTGGCCGGAGTCAGTCCGTGTCCTTACTGTCCAATCTTCCGGCCCGCGAGTCAGGATCGAAGCAGTGGGGCTGCGTACACAGCAGTTCTTCCCGCGCATCCTTTCCGTCGAAGACCTAAACAAGATTCGAGTGTCGGCGCAAACGGGGCGCGACTTCTCAGGCAGGGCAGAAGCCTTCTTTTTGGCAGTGGAGGCTCATCGAGTTCGATTCGCCTATCAGTTCGATCCTCTCTACGCGGTCAATGTCTCGCAAGTAGACCCGCTGCCGCACCAGATCGAGGCTGTTTATCACTACATTCTGCGGAACCCCCGCCTGAGATTCCTCCTCGCTGACGACCCCGGAGCAGGAAAGACCATCATGACCGGGCTTCTGCTCAAAGAACTCAAGTACCGGGGGCTGGTTCAGCGGGCGCTTGTCGTCGTGCCCGGTCACCTGAAAGACCAGTGGCTTCGGGAAATGAAGGAACGCTTCAGCGAGACCTTCACGGCGGTAGACCGGGGTGTGATGAATGCCACATGGGGACGCAATGTTTGGCAAGAGCACCCACTTGTCATCACTTCGATGGATTTCGCAAAGCAAGACGATGTTTCCGGGACTCTAGCCGAGACTCAGTGGGATTTGGTTGTCGTGGACGAAGCCCACAAAATGGCGGCATATCGCTACGGTGAAAAGACGACCAAAACTGAGCGGTACAAATTTGGAGAACTACTGTCGCGGATCAGCCGCTTCCTTTTGTTCCTGACTGCTACGCCACATCGCGGCGACCCTGAGAACTTTCGCCTGTTCCTCGATCTTTTGGAGCCGGGTTACTTCGCCTCGACAGACCTGTTGGCTGAGTCCATTCGAAGTCATGACAACCCGCTATTCCTGCGGCGGCTCAAGGAAGACCTCAAAGGTTTTGACGGCACCCCCCTCTTTCCGCCCCGTCATGTCGTGACAAAGACTCACCGACTAAACGATGAGGAAAAACGTCTCTACAACGCAGTTACCGAATACGTTGAGACTTCGTACAACAAGGCTCTCGCTGCCGAGAAACGGAATGTTGCATTCGCGCTGTTAATCCTCCAGCGCCGGATGGCGTCCAGTGTTCGGGCGATCCGCCGTTCCCTTGAACGCAGGCGCGACCGCTTAGAGGAATTGCTGAGGCTTGGCAAATGGTTAGCCGAGCGCGGCTGGGTGGACGAAGAAGCACTTGAAGATGCCCCTGAATGGGAGCGGCAGAAGCGTGAGGAAGAGCTTGTGGAGCGGCTGACCGCTGCCGAAACCCGCGAAGAGCTACAAACGGAAATCGATCAGCTTACCGGGCTAATCAAGCTCGCGAAGGAAGCCGAACGACACGAACTGGAGACCAAGCTGGACGAGCTTCGTAAGGTCATGGACACGGAGCATATCCAACGAGCGGGGGAGAAGCTCCTGATCTTCACCGAGTCCCGCGATACGCTCGATTACCTCGCGGAGAAACTTCGCGGCTGGGGCTATTCCGTCGTTGTTTTGCACGGCGGCATGAATCTGGATGCGCGAATCCGTTCCGAGCACGAGTTCCGGGAGCAGGCGCAAGTGATGGTTTCCACAGAGGCGGGCGGCGAAGGCATTAACCTCCAGTTCTGCGCAATCATGGTCAACTACGACATCCCGTGGAACCCAACGCGCCTTGAACAACGCATGGGGCGAATCCACCGTTACGGACAGACCCGTGAGGTCAACATCTACAACCTCGTTGCTGTGGACACCCGCGAAGGCAAGGTCATGGATGCGCTGTTCAAGAAACTGGAGCACATCCGTGAGCACTTGGGCAGTGACCGGGTATTCGATGTGATCGGCGAGGTTCTTCCCGGCAGGAGTCTAAAGGACTTGATTGTGGAAGCAGTGACACATCGTAGGTCATTGGAAGAGATCGTTTCAGAAATCCAACGCATTCCAGACGAAGAGGCTATTCGCAAGACACGAGATGCCGTGCTCGAAGGACTCGCGACCCGGCACGTCGATCTGCAAAAAGTTCTCGGCGAAACACGTCTGGCGAAAGAGAATCGCCTAGTCCCCGAATACATTGAGCGATTCTTCAATCGCGCTTGTGCATTTCTTTCGGTATCAGTCGAGCAGCGTAAAGACGGACTCTGGCGCGTTCCGAATGTGCCGTACCAAATCCGGGAAGTCAGTCCGACATTTAAGAACAGCTTCGGCGAGGTCTTTCGCGAGTACAGCAAAATCGCTTTCGACAAAGACACGGCTCGCAACCAACAGGCAGTATTTGTCGCACCGGGGCACCCGCTGATAGAAGCTGTGATTGAGCGGCTGTTGCAATCGAGTGCTGCCGACCTTCAGAAGGGTGCGATCTTTGCCGACCCGGACGGCAAACTGGACGGACTCCTCTGGTTCGTGGAAGGGGAAATCCGCGACGGCGCAAATACCATCGCTAGCAAGCGTCTCTTCGCGCTCTACCAGCCTGAGCACGGCGATATTAGGGTTGTTCCCGCTTCAATTCTGTGGGACTTAAAACCGCTCCAAGTTGAAGGCGACCAGCCTCGCGATGGCGACCAAAACCTAGTTATTGCCTTTGCCGTGGAACAAGTGCTGGAAGCGTATCGCGAAGAACTGCTTCGACAACGACAGCGTGACGCAGACATCAAGCGGAAGTACGGCATCCGTTCTCTTGAGCAAATGATCGCGACCTCCGACGCGAAGCTGATCGAGTACGACACCCGACGAATGAAAGGCGAGGAAGTGCCTGAGCCCACGGTTCAGAATGAAATCCGAACGAAGGAAGATTTGCTCAACAAGAAGCGTAGGCTTGAGGAAACGATTCGCTGGGAAACCAGTCTACTCCCACTGGAGCCCCGCGTCGTTGGTGTGGCGCGAATTGCTCCTACACCAGTGGCGGACGCCGCGCTTCGCGAGGACCAAGACATCGCCGCAGTTGGAATGCGGGTAGTAATGGAGTACGAGCGAGGCATGAAACGTGTCCCAGAGGACGTTTCGCTTGAAAATTTGGGCTATGACATTCGTTCCACTGTGTCACAGGCCGTTCGCTACATCGAGGTGAAAGCGCGTTCCGCGTCCGGCGTCGTAGCTCTCACTCCGAATGAATGGCTGATGGCTCATCGACTCGGCACCGAATACTGGCTGTACGTGGTGGAGAACGCTGCGACTGATCCGCAGCTACACCGAATACAAAATCCCGCAGCGAAATTGAAGCCGAACGAAATCGTAGATATTGTTCGTTACGTTGTTTCTGACTGGAAAAGAGCAGCGGACAACCAACCGGAGAGACCAGCGTGACCGTGCGCGACCGCATTCTTGCACAGTTAAGAAGTCACCCGGACGGCATCGATGATGACGCGCTAACGGGGTTGGTCGGACTCACTCGCCGCCAGCACACGAATCAGGAATGCCGCAAGTTGGAAGCAGCGGGGCTGGTCTGTCGGCGACGAGTAAACGGAAGAATTCGGAATTTCTTGAAAGAAGGTGTTGGAATCGAGGCGGGAACGCAGATTCGCGCCGAAGATGCCTCCCAGCCATTCCAGCCGGACGACTCTACGTCCGTCGCCGGGAAATCGTGGTCTTGGGAAGGGAATGTCCAGCGGACGGTTAGCCAATTTCTTCAGACGCGTGGGTACGAAATAAAGCAGGAAGCCAACACTCTCACGAAGGAGCACGGGAAAGACATTATCGCCGTGGCCTCTTCCGGGCGAGAGTTATGGATTACTGCAAAGGGGAAGCCAGAGGGAACACTGCGCACGACCCCTTATACGCAAGCGAGACATTACTTTACCGACGCGCTGCACGATGCTGTCTATTGGAGGAGCCTAAGCAAAGACGACGCTGATCTGGCGATGGCTCTGCCTGAATTCGTGAACTACCGCAATCTCGCTGCGAAACTGGAAAGCCAGTTGCGTGAACTAAGGTGCTCCGTTCTTTGGGTTTCCCAGATCGGAGATGTAGAGGCGGCACCGAATTTCCTATGAGCGAACCCAAAAAACGATTGATTGAAGTTAATTTTCCCCTGCGGGAAGTGTCAGAGGAGTCTGTTCTTGAGAAGAACACTCGCCACGGCCACATATCGACTCTGCATATCTGGTGGGCTCGTCGCCCCTTAGCTGCTTCACGAGCGACCGCACTTGCAGCGTTGGTCTCAGATAGCGTGACCAATCGAGAGGAACACCTTCAACTTGTCAAAGACATTTCATCTTGGGCAGTCGTTTCGCAAGACAGCCCACAAAATCGAAGACTGATCGAGAAGGCACGCCAGTTAATTTTGGAGACCAACCGAGGCGAGGTGCCTAGAGTTCTGGACTGTTTCGCGGGCGGAGGGGCTATTCCCCTAAGAGGCCATGCGCTTGGGCTGCGAGACCTACGCTCTCGATTACAACCCCGTAGCCCACCTCATCGAAAAGGCCGTACTAGAGTATCCACAGAAGTACGGTGAGACCGACACTATCTGTGATAGCGCGAGCGGAAGTTTGGGAATGACGGGGCATCGCGATTTCAATCCACTCGTCGAGCACGTCAGCAAGTGGTGTGATTGGGTACTGAAACAGTCCAAGAAAGAACTGGAAGATTTCTATCCGAGTGATCGTGATGGCAATATTCCCGTGGGCTACATCTGGGCACGTACAGTCCAGTGCCAGAATCCAGAGTGTGGCGTGGAAATCCCGCTAATGCGTCAGACTTGGCTCGCGAACAAGAGTAAAAAAAAGGTCGCCATTCGGATGGGCGCTGACAAGACTCGCAAGCACGTCAAACTTTAAATTGTGGAAGGTGACCGAATCGACTTCGATCCCGAAGATGGCACGGTCAGCCGAGCATTCGTCCGTTGTCCGATATGTACAAACACCATCGACGACGAAACGACCCGCCGTTTGTTCAGGGAAGGAAAAACCAGCCAACGTATGGTCGCCGTCGTTCTACACAATCCACGTCGCAAGGGAAAAGCATATAGGCTCCCAGACGAGCGGGACGTGGAGACGTTTCGTCATGCCGAAGCGGCTTTGGAGAAGAAACGCGCTGTCCTGTTCGAAAAGTGGGGATTCGACCCAGTTCCCGACGAGCCTATCCGTCGTGTACCCATAACGTTTGGCATTATCAACGTGTGGGTGTACGGGATGAATTCGTGGGGCAACCTTTTCAATGCTCGTCAGAAATTGGCGCTGATCACATTCGCCGAACAAGTCCGCCGAGGATATGAAAAGATGCTCTCAGAGGGCTACGACAAAGGCTTGGCGAACGCTGTCGCGACATACTTGGGGTTGGCTGTAGATGAAATTGCTCGTTTTTCATCGGTGCTCACGCCGTGGAAGTCTGACGCGGAGGCTGTAAACCACGTATTTAGTAGGCAAGCGTTGCCGATGCTTTGGGACTACTTCGAAAGCATCCCGATAGGAACACACGGTGGAACTTGGGAACATCGGACTGCTGAGGGGCTAAAGGTATTGGGTCACTGCTGTCCGGCTAAAGCAGGGTGTGCTGGCAGCAAGTCACGGGCCGGTAATGAGTTGAGTCTGTTTTGAGCTTGCCGCGATTTGAACGTCGGCGGCTGGTTTGGGTGGCGGGGACGGCAGACAATGGCTCATGAATCAGGGCCGCACCGTCTTTTCGCAATTGATCAGTTTCCTTCCCGACCGGGAGTTTCGTCGTTGCGTCGAGCGCTATCAGGGCGACATCCGGCTGCGCGGATTTTCCTGCTGGGATCAGTATCTGTCCATGGCTTTCGCGCAACTGACCTATCGGGAAAGTTTGCGCGATATCGAAGCCTGTCTGCGTTCGATGCAGGGCAAGCTGTACCACCTGGGATTCCGCGGCAAGGTGGCGCGTTCGACGCTGGCCGACGCGAACGAATCGCATGATTGGAGGATCTTCGCCAATTTCGCGCAGGTGTTGATTGGCATCGCCCGGCCGCTGCACGCCCGCGATCCGATTGGCATCGAGCTGGAGCAGAGTCTGTATGCTCTGGATTCGACCACCATCGATCTGTGTCTGTCGCTGTTTCCGTGGGCGAAGTTTCGCCGGCGCAAGGCCGCCGTCAAGATGCACACCCTGCTGGACCTGCACGGCAACATTCCCACGTTCATCCGCGTCACCAGCGGTGATGTGCATGATGTGAACATCCTGGACGAGATCATGCCGGAGGCGGGGGCCTTCTACGTGATGGACCGGGGCTACATCGATTTCCAGAGGCTCTTCGTCTTTACGCTGAGCTCGGCCTTCTTTGTCGTGCGCACCAAGTCGAATGTGCTTCTCCAACGACGTTACTCGCATCCGGTGGACAAGAGCACGGGCGTGCGCTCGGATCAGACCGTCATTCTGACATCCTTCGAATCGGCCTCGGTGTATCCGGATGCACTGCGGCGCGTGAGTTACTTCGACGCGGAGACCAACAAGCGGCTGAAGTTCCTAACCAACAACTTTGTGCTCCCCCCACTTACCATCGCGAAAATCTACAAGTGCCGATGGCAGGTCGAACTGTTCTTCAAATGGATCAAGCAGCACCTGCGCATCAAGGCCTTCTATGGTACCAGCGAGAATGCGGTGAAGACCCAGATCTGGATCGCGGTGTCGGTTTACGTGCTGGTGGCGATCGTACGCAAGCGGTTGGGGCTGGAGGCCAGTCTTTACCAAACCCTACAGATTCTGAGCGTCACGCTTTTCGAGAAAACACCCATTTTATGCGCCCTTCAGGCCCTCGATGCGGATGCCGATTTCGCCGAAAACGTTAACCAGCTGATTCTCTTCGACCTTTAACCGGACAGTAGTGGTATTGGGTAATCTGTGTTTTGATGCCATCCCTCCAACTGTCGTGAATGGCTCTGCTTCGATGTTGCCGTGGCCGAACGATTATTTTGACGCTGTCCTCACCGATCCGCCTTACTATGACAACGTTCCCTATTCATACATTTCCGACTTCTTCTACGTTTGGTTGAAGCGGACACTAGGCAATGTCCACCCGGATATACTTTCAACTCCCCTAACTCCGAAGGCTGAGGAAATTGTTGCATACCTCAACGGTGGCGGAGCGCCCGAGGCTCAACAACGATTCCAAGCAAAATTAATGAAGGCTTTCTCCGAAATTCACCGTGTGCTCAAACCGGATGGAATCGCGGTCATCGTCTTCGCGTATCCGAAGTCAGATGCGTGGGAAGCAACGATAAATGCGCTGTTGGAGGCACGACTGTTCATGGTAGGTTCATGGCCTATCCATACCGAACAAGAGGCTCGCCTTCGGGCGCAGGGATCAGCCGCTCTCGCGTCGTCTATTTACATGGTCTGCCGCAAACGCACAACCGCAGAGATCGGTGAGTTTCCAAAGGTGCGCTCGGAAATCGAAACGAGAGTACGGCAACAGCTAGACAAGTTTTGGGAAGAAGGTATTCGCGGTGCGGACTTCTTCATGAGTGCTATCGGGCCGGCAGTAGAGGTTTTCGGGAGGTACCGCGCCGTTGAAAAGCTATCAGGCGAAGTGGTCGCGGTAAGAGAACTGCTCGATTACGTCGAAAAGGTTGTAAGTGAGTTCGCGCTTGAACGTATTCTGGGCTCCGCTGAACTCGGCGGCGTTGATCTCGAAACTCGGTTTTATCTCCTGTGGAGATGGACGTATAACAACTCTCGTGTGCTCTTTGATGAAGCAAATAAACTGGCTCTGGCAGTCGGAACGGAACTCAAGAATCTATGGGACACGGGTGGGCTCGTCGGCAAAGAGAAAGACTTTGTCCGCGTATTCGGCCCGAAAGAGCGAGAGAAAGACAAGAAGTTCATGAACCAAGCCGGATTCTCCACGATGGTGGATGCCCTTCATCGAGCGTGCATTTACTGGGAGCGTGGCGAGCGCAGACAACTCAAAGATCATCTCGTCCAAACCTATGGCGCGAACAATACATTTTGGAGGGTGATTCAGAACATCGCTAATGTTCTACCGGATGGTGACAAGGAAAAGCAGTTGATTCAGGGATTGTTGAATGTCCCTGAAGCCCGTGACAAAGTTGCGGCGGTCTCTGGAGACCTGTTTGCCGATTAGCTGGCAGTCGGAATCGAAAAACAAATGAACAATGAACTCAAGAAGAAGAGTGAGCAGGCACAAGTTCTCCTAAAGCAGAGCCTTTTCGACCAAGCCGTAATCGTCGGCGGTCAGATGCTGGAATCGATTCTTCAATGGTTGTATAAGGAAACTCAGCCCCACCTCAATTCCGGCAATCTTGCGAAAGCTTTAGAAAGATTTGGAAAGCCTGTGGGCGAACTAACCATGGGCGAACTACAGGGGCTGTTCAGCGACACGAAATTATTCGAGACTTTCGAGCGAATCTTTAAGCGCGATCTGTCGCAGCTAAAGAAGTCAGAGAACTGGCGCGAACTCCGAAACCGCGCTGCCCATCCGGGGCAGCGGCCTGTGACTAAACAGGAAGCCGAAGCGTTTCTGTCCGCTGTTGACCTCTACTTGCATCAAGCTGGGCTGGTTGAGGAGGAACGCCCCGTACCCGGTTCGGTGCGTCCGTGGTATCAAGTTGCTGTTCCGCATCACGACATCCGGGAGGGAAATTTCGACGAATCTGTATTCGCCGCCGAACTGGGTGACGTGGTTGCCGACCGTGGGCCAGTTGAGTATCGGGATGCAGAGACCTTCTTTCGGAAAACCTATCCTACGCAGGGCTTGCTAAAACTGCTTTCCGCCGTGCTTTCCCGTTTGGCCGGACGAGGTAAGGGAGAAGCCGTCATTCAGATTCAGACGCCGTTCGGAGGAGGCAAGACACACAGCCTTGTTGCGCTCTATCACCTGCTGAAGCACGGGGGAGACACGAAGCACACGGATGCAGTCAAGGCCGCGTTACGGGACTCAGGAGCACCAGAAATACCTTCTGTCCGTGTGCTGACCTTCGTGGGAACTGCAGCCGATGCCGTTCAGGGGAAGACTCCATGGGGTGAACTCGCTGACCAGTTGGGTCGTTACGATCTTCTCAAGGAACATGACAAGCGACGGCGTTCACCCGGAAAAGACAATCTTCACGAACTGTTTGGGGATCAGCCCACGCTTATCTTGATGGATGAGATCGCAGAGTATTGCGTTAAGGCGCGGGACTTCAGCGACCAACTCATGGCGTTCTTCCAAGAACTGACGGAAACGGTCAAGGTGCTGCCCCAAGCTGCTCTTGTCGCGACTCTTCCTTCAAGCGTTCCGTATGGATTGGAGAAGGAGGGAGAACGTGCAGAGCAGGCATTGCAGCAGTTGCAGCGCATATTCGGGCGCGTTGAGGCGATCTACACCCCGGTCGAGGGAGAAGAGATTTACGAAGTCATTCGCAGGCGGCTTTTCGAGGACGCAGGAGACCCGCAGGAAGCACGGCGCGTTGCAGAAGACTATTGGCACATGTATCAGCGACTTGGGGACGACATTCCGTCTGAGATGCGGCAGCCGTCCTATCGAGACAAGATTCGAAAGGCGTACCCTTTTCACCCCGAACTTATAGACGGTCTTTTCGAGCGGTGGAGTTCTTTTCCTACCTTCCAGCGAACACGCGGCGTTCTCCGGCTCCTCGCGGAGGTAGTGGCTGACATGTATAAAGGGCGAATCCCGACGCCACTAATTCAGCCCGCTCATTTGAACTTGGCTGTCCCAGAGATACGACGTGAGTTCATCAAGCACATTGGTAACGAATTCGAAGGAGTGGTTGCCTCTGACATTGTTGATGGGAATGCGAAGGCACAGAAAATCGACCGGGAAATGGGGTCGGAGTATGCCCGCTTTGGCGTGGCATCTGGGCTGGCATCCGCGATTTTCTTCTATTCGTTCAGTGGATCACCAGAAAAACGCGGGGCGGGCATCAGTCGCCTCCGTGTCGCTCTGCTTCGAAGCGAGATTCCGGCAGCGGTTGTTGGTGACGCGGTACGGAGACTCGAAGAGGAACTCTGGTACCTACATCCAGAGGGCGGGCTTTACTACTTTACGAACCAAGCCAATCTGAACATGGTCATCCTGCAAACCGAGGAGGCCGTCCGTGAAGACCAGCTTGGAGAGGAAATACGAAGACGGCTGGAAGAGTTGGCGGGGAAAGACCTCGATGTCAAGCTTTTCCCAACAGCTTCAAACGATCTCACCGACAGTCGCACTCGTAAAGTGGGTGTTCTCTCACCGGAATATGCCGGACGAACCGAGGCGGCAACCAAGTTTGCTGATGAGTTGCTCAACCACTGTGGGCAGCCGTTTCGCAACTACCGGAATACGGTTTTGGTGCTAGCTGCTGACGCAAACGAGTTCTCTACCCTTCGGCAACAGGTCAAACGACTCCTCGCATTGAAGGCGATTCAAGCTGATAAAGCTCTCGTTAACAATCTTTCCAAGGATAACCAACATGCCCTGCTCAGCAAGCTGCGAGACGCCGAGGGCGGTATCGGCTTCCGGATTCTAACGACGTATCGACACCTCGCAAGGGCTGGCGGCGAAAAGGTGGAATGGCTCGATCTTGGATTGCCAACCGTGGGTGAGCGAGCGACATTGGCTAGGCGCGTTGTCGAATACCTCCGGGCGCAAGAAATCCTCCTAGCAAAAATCGCACCACGTCAGGTAATTCAGAAAACTCTGAGCGAGGATGCGAACGAAAAGGTGCTGTCCGAGGTTTTCGATGCGTTCCTCAAGTATCCAAACTTGCCCATGCTCGAATCTGAGAGCGTGCTTTACGACGCAGTTCAGGAAGGCGTCAAGACTGAGGTTTTTGGGTTAAGGAGCAATGGGAGACTCTATTTTCATGAAACTGTTCCGTTCGGCTTGATTGAAGGGACAGCCGTACTCGTTCGCAAAGAGGCTGCGGAGTTGGAGTTGGCTGCCGCAGCACCGAGCACGCCCGGTGAAGCTCCGATTCCACCAATCGGTGGAACACAGCCGCCGCTGCCCATCTCGGGTACCCCCGCTACCGGCGCACCAGCAGTTGCCAAGATACGTGATCTCCGTCTGCGCGTGCAGGTGCCTTGGGACAAGATGGCAGACTTTGTGAGAGGCGTACTCATGCCGCTTCGAGGGGATGGAGCGGACATCAACGTCGAAGTGTGCATGACTGCTCATTCCGAGGAGGGACTGAGAAAAGCTACCCTCGATCACAAGGTCAAAGAGACCTTAGCTCAGATAGGAGCAAACATTCTGGATCAGGAAGAGAAATAGAGGAATTCCGCCATGCAGGAGAGCAACACTTATTTCGTGCGCTACACAATCCATGTTCCCCCTGAAGAGCGCAGGAAGATTCGCCGTGTTGAGCATCGCCTGAACAAGATGGGCATCTATTTCGGGCGAGTAATGCGGAAGGCGGGCGGGCCTGACCCGTGGCAGATCGCGAACCACATGTGGCTCTCCGTGCAGCTAATGGGAGCAGCAGTTGGAGCATATTGGAAGATCAGGAAATTCTTGAAGGAACATGATTTCACGGATCGTGAAATCATTCGGCTGGACCTCTACAAGCACATTCAGAAACCGCTCAAGCCGAAAAAGGCGAAACGAACAAGCCGCAAAAATCCAAAACCATGAAGGTCTTAATTGTTACAGACACTCACCTTCAGATTCGAACCTTTCAATCAGCCTAAATAGTGCAAGCGTGTCCAGCGCACAATAGTCGAGCAGAGCCTTCCTGATGCACTCACGTTCGGCATGATCCGAGCCTTCCCGAACGAGCGATTCCCATGCCAGTCCCGCGTCCTGCCCGTTCGCAACTGACATCCCTTCATAGGTCATCTCCGGCACGAGCGCAGGCAAGACCGACTTGATGGAGTACGAGCCTGCGTATGCCGGATGATAAGTGTGCTCCCGAACAACGGGCAGCAGATCGAACAGGCGGGCTTGGATCGCGCCGATCCGATCTGCAAACTCAGGAAACCAACTGGCAAGGTCAGAGAGCCTCTGCGACTCGAACGACGAATACACAACGATGCTGCCGTTCTCGCCCAGCGCAGCGCACAGTGATTTGATGAATTCGTGCCGTGGGTCTTTGGCGTCCGTCGCAAGGAATTCCACATGCTCCAGCGCCGCGCCGGGGTCGCTCTGCATGTGCAAACTGAATTGAAAACAGATGTGATCGAACGGGTGCATTCCCGAAAATCTTGGGATTGCCGGGTTGCGGGTCTCAAAGTCTAGGAAGGCTATGGGGTAGCGTAGTGTCGCCAGTTTCGCTGCCAGCCCGTCGCGGTCGAACCACGGCTCGCCCGTCTGCACGCACCTAGCCGCACGCCGCTGAATCTCGCTCAACTGCTCAACTCGAAGTCATCGGGGATTTCACGGATGGAGGCGATCCCCAGTTCCTCCAGTTCTTCCATCGCACTCGCATGAATTCTGGGCAGGTAGCCGATGTGATCGTCTGGGCGCGGCGGATTGCAACGGTCGTAAAATTCGCAAACGACTGGATCGGTACATTGCTTTCCCGGCTTCACATCCGGTGCCTTTGGCATTCCGAGCACGGTGAACTCCGACCGTAGCTGAAACGTAGCTTGGGCTGCAACCGCTGGACTCGCCGGGTCAGATTACGTATGCGAAAGAATCGTCGCGGGTCGATTTCGCCGCCCGGATAGATGTAATTCCTGTTATTGTGCCCCAAGCATGCGGTCGCCAGATCGACTCCGCAGCGCGTAACTACTCGATATTGGATTCCGACATCTTCAATGTGGTGATCCTTCAGATCGCTGGTGGACTTAACCTCGATCAAACGCCAGCGCCCATCGCGTCGTCGATGCAAGATGTCCACTTTCACGAGCACGTTCTGGTGCTCAAACACACCCTCGAAGATCGCTGGGATTTCTGGGTTCGCAATCAACTCTCGTGTGGTGCGGATCGCCTGATCAAGACTGCGCTCGCAGACCTCCACTCCTCCGGGGAAGAGCCTGCGGGCGAGCATGCCGACTTCGCGCCCTTGCTGGATGATTGCCTCTGCGGCGGCATCCGGCTCTGCCGCAAGTTCTGGCTGGTGAACCTGCAAGAAAAGCCGTTTGGGGCACTGGCAGCCCGCGATGAACTTGCTTTTGGAAATTCGCATAGTTCTTCCGTTGTTCGATGACTGTGTTTTCACCGCAGCGCTTCCGCTATCTGCAACGCGACTATCTCGCGGAATGCCCGCATGGCAAGCACAGTGGCGGTGACCTCCGCGTCCTCGCGCCAGTTCGCATTGATGCTGTGCGTCTCGAAGTCGTTCTCGATGCCTTCGTCCCTGTGGGCTTCGGCGTCATGAATGCTGAATGTTACCCCCACATTGCGAGAGACGACGTTACCCTTGTCATCAAGGTTCAGATTTGTGAGCACGTAGACGAAGCAAGAATCCACTATTCCCCCCAATTCGTTCAGCTTTTGATCTCAGCGTGAACACAAGATGCGGCGTTTCCATTTCAGGGCATTGCGCCGTCCGCGCCGTAGCTCCGACGCCCACTGCCTGTCCCCGAACTCGTACCGCACTTTGTGAATCCATGTTTCCATCTCTGGATCACTTTCCTTCTCGTTGATGGCGTCGTTATAGCAGTACGAACACAACCCCAGCCTGTCGAGGTTCGCCGCGCCCACGTTCTCGCGGCACGCTCTGCATCTGTTGCGACCTGCGCTCACCCACTTGATGAGACGCCATCCGAGCAGCAGGATCACCGGAAAGAATGCCGCGATTCCCATGCCCCCAAACCATGACCGCCATTGCGCCGCATTGGTAACGGTATTCTCCGTGTAGCGCGGTATGGGGAAGAGATAAAACAAGAACAAAGCCTCCGCTCCCAGCGATCCGAAGAATCCGAGAAACATCAGACCGAATCCCTTGAAGTGGTTGGCTTCGAAGACATGCCCTTCCTTGTGTGCCTTGTACACGTCTGGGATAACGCCAACCATCATCAGCCAAAATGCCGATGCGAACGGCCCTAGAGCCAAGTACGCCAACGCGAGCGTGGAGAAATCGCTGTTGGGGTCAGCGGCAATGCACACGAACGGAAGAACCGAATAGAGCAGCGGAGCGAGGAGCAAGAACACAAGCGCCAGCACGCAGCGAAAAAGGAACCTGATTGGCGCGGTCAAAAGCCTCAGGTCGCTGGCGATTTGGGTGTTGGCATCCATGCAGTCCCTCCCTGTCTGAGGCGCGGTCTATGCGCTGACTGTTTTACGAACACCGCCGTCCCGTTCGGAATTCGGGACAATCTTCGCGCTGGCAGCGGTTTCGCAAAGTGCCTGCAACCGTACTCGGTACTTCACGGTCAGACCAGAAGCCGTTTCGACTGCCTTCGCCGCTTTCCGTAGCTCCTTCTCGACTTCGTCCAGATCGACGAATGTGCGCAGGACTTCTTCTGCCAGCGCGGAATTCTTCTGGAGAAACTCTGCGCCCTCGGTTCTCATCCTTTCGAAAACTGGTTTGAGAACTTCCAAATCCCTCGGCAGCCATTGCCGCGTCGTTCTGAGAATCCACACGCTGTCCTCTTGACCCCAGCGCCGCTCGCGATCATGCTGCCGAAGCTGGCTTTCGTCTCTTCCAACGATGATTCCCACTAGGCAGCGCCGTTCTTTGGCATCGCGGATCAGTTTCTTTAGATCGCCTTCGGTCACAGACGCCTTGTCTTTGTTATCCACGAGGATGCGTGGCTCAAGCGGAGTGCCGCTTGGATCGCGATATGTCAGAAGGAAGTCGCCATTTTTCGCCAGCTTCTCGCTAACGCAAATACCTGCCCACGTGCGAACCTCTTGCTCGAAGCTCACCTCTTCGAGCTTTCCGCGCCGCGCCGCCTTGGACATCTCACCTTCGAGTTCTTGGTTCCGCTCCCGAAGCTGAGCGACATCGCGCAAGCAATCTTCGACCCGCCGCGTGAGGTTCTCCCTTTCAGATTGAGCCGAGCGCAGTTCGTCCTTGTGCCGCTCTCTGATCTCGGCAGTCCGCTTCGCCAGTTCAGTCTCGAAGCGCGACCATGCGCTTTGGTGCTCCCGGTCGTGTTTGTTCTGAAGCAGGCGGAAGGCTTCCTCGGCGCTGAGTTGTGCGACGCGGGCAAAGTCACGAACTCCGAGCCGATCCAGAATCGCAGCGCGGCTGAGTTTGCCCGATCCAGCACACAAGGGGCACTCAATACTTTCATGCGGAGAAACAGCGATGGCTGATTTTTCCGACAATGCGACCTCCTGTAGTCGATCTCAGTTTTCGGGGGAGGCACTTTGCTAACAGCAGGCGGTCAGTTTCCCATTCGGTCGAGATACTCTTGGAGCGCCTGCTGGAGGATGTCTTGATTCGTGCGACGCTCAGTCGCCCCTAGCGTGCAGAGGCGGACGTATGTGGCGTGATCAACCTTGAGCGTCAGCGCGACAGGCTTCTCGTCGCTTGGATCGCCAGCCGTCCGAGCGCCTTTTGTCTGCGTCTGCGCCCTGCGGATTGAGGTCTTTTTCTTCAAGGTTGCTATCTCGACAAACATTGTACACGTATTTACGTAAGTGCGTATCACACGGTGGTGCCTTAAGGATGGCTCCGCTGTGCCATACGCATGTACGTATATACGTATTACAATTTGACTTCATGGAGGTATTTAGCCGATGAAGAGAGCCGCATTGTATGTCCGCGTTTCGACTCCCGACCAGCATGTGGAATCGCAGTTGTACGATCTCCGAGAGTTGGCGGCGCAGCGAGGATTCGAGGTGGTACACGAATATGAAGACCGTGGCGTTTGTGGGAAGAAGGCACGTCGTCCGGGTCTTGATGCTCTCATGGCTGATGCCCGGAAGAAGAAGTTCTCCGTCGTGCTGGTGGCGGCTTTCGACCGTATCGCGAGGAGCACTAGGAACTTTCTGCAAGTAGTGGACGAACTGGACAGTCTGGGAATCGAGTTTGTCAGCCGCCGAGAAGGCGTGGCGACGGGGGACGCGATGGGTCGTCTTTTCGTTACGATCATCTCGGCGATAGCGGAATTGGAGCGATCACTCGTCGTGGAAAGAGTGAAAAGTGGAATGCGAAGGGCGAAGCTCGAAGGGCGTCAGATCGGCAGAGCACGGCTGGATGTAGACCGGGAGCAAGTCATCAGTGATCGCCGTGGTGGCATGTCGCTGACTCAGGTCGCCAAGCGGCACAACATTTCCAGAGCCTCGGTCTGCCGCCTGATGAAAGAAGCCAACGGGAATACACATACCGCAGGAATCTTGGTTTCCGATGGCAGCCTCGCGGCGCACTCGGCTGTAGCAGGTGCTCACAATGACTGATGACCGAGTGGGCAAAGTGTTCATCGTGTTTGTTAACGGCACGCGCAGGTGCCTTGTCTGCGAGCGGCTGTTCACCCATGACGCATCGCGGGAACACTGCGAAGTTCGCTGCGTTCCGGCTGTGCCTGACCCGTGGCTTCAGGAGAATTCCTCGGCGCTGATCCTCCCCCTGTCCGTGGGTGCATGACGGAAGTCTCCCAAGTGGTGTTCGGGAAAGAGATTGGATCATGACAAAGGCTGAAATCATTGCGAGGACTTTGAGGGCTATGAACCTCAATGACGAACCGGACTACCAACCGATTGTTATCGCTGAGCTTCAGCGCAAGTTGCCAGAAGGCGTGGACATCCGGACTTGCGAAGACTTCACTCACTTGGGGGTCGAGTGCTGCGACACCTGCCACAATTTCTATCCGCACTATGAAATGAAGGTGATCGAGCTTCCGGACGGTTCTCCAGCGTGGGTGTGCGACACCGTGAGGTGGGCGATCTATCCAGAGGAATATAAAAAACTGCAAGAGTGGAGCCGGAACTCGCCCGAAGGCAAGCTGCTCATGGAAATCTTCGGCGACGTGGACGAATAGATCGCTCAGGACATAGCAGCGAGTGCACAAGGCACTGGAACAAAAGCTGGTCGAGCGATGGCCCACTTGGTTCGACACCAAGGGCGACATTGGCTGCACAGCGATGCCATGGGGCTTCTGCCATGGCGACGGCTGGTTCGACATCCTCTGGCGTCTGTGCGAGGACTTGGAACCGCTGGTCGCCGAATTCGAGGCGGCAGGCGGACCCAAGTTTGAGGTCATGCAAGTGAAGGAGAAATTTGGTGGCTTGCGCTTTTACGTGAACTGTCGTCGGAATGACGCCATTCGCCAACGTATCGACGCTGCCGTACAGGTGTCCTTCCATACCTGCGAGATTTGCGGGCAGCCGGGGAAACTGCGGGAAGGTGGTTTGATTAAGACTTTGTGTGCCCTGCATCACGGTGCACAGGGGAGACAACGCTGAACTCTCGCACATTGATATGCGCCGAGTCACAGAAACGGGGTCAAGGGTATGGGGCAAAGCGCGGGCGTCTAGTGTCGCGTCAGGCGAGGCACGGAACGAAGCATCTATGCATCCCATCCGTGGTCTATGAAGGGCGACAGACAATCTGGCGGCCACCTGAAAGTAGCCTTGGGTCTCAAGGTAAGGGGTTGGGGTGGCTTGAGTTCGTCAGGCGGCGTGTCCGGATTGTGCCATCGGTCGTCGGCGGGTAATCGGTTCGCCATAGTTGACACCCCGAAAAGCCGTGGCGCAGCGGCTTCACGGGCTGCGCCACTCAAGAGGAACAGGCGGGTGTTGGGGGGAGGGCCGCCTCCGTTCCTTCGCGTCTTTCGAGAACAATTGAACAATTTACAAGTTGACGAATGTTGTGTCTGGTCAAGAGTGCTCAGTTGTGAAAGACCTTTACTCGTCACCGTTGCTCCGGCGAGCCGGATTTGTGTCTTAGCATCGCCCTAGACGCATGCGAACAATGCTCGCGCCAAGCATGCATGGCAACGGGTCTATAAACTGTGGGGTAGTGCTGTTGAGAGATACAAGGGAGCGAGTGACATGGTAACGCCGAACAAATCCAATCCCGACCAAAAGTCGAATGAGGCCGAAGCGCACATCAAGAGTGCTCAGCAGATTCTAAAGGCGTTGCAGAAAAAGATCGGAGAGCACCCAGAAATCGGAGCGGCGATTACGAAACTGGAGATGGCGCTGAATGTTCTGGCAACGGAGACTGGCGGAATGCTGTAGGGGCGTGCAGGGAATCATCACGATTTCACTATCAGCCCTGCATCTTCGCTGAGGGCTTTCTTCATAGTTTTTTCCAGTCGGTGAGCGCCGCCAACTCGTCTAAGATTTCCTGCAACCTCTGACGCCGACGTTCTTGATCCCCGGTTGCACCGCGTATTGTCTTGCCGCCCTGCGCGTATAGGTGGTTCGCTTCCCTGATCTGGGCTATTTCTTCCCGTAACTTCACGGTGCGTTCTCTGACCGGATTCTGCATGAGGCTAAGGAGAGAGCGGGGGATACGGGTTCGAGCGTACCACCGCTCTTTAGGATGGCGTCAACGAATCACAGAGTCGAGTGACGGTCGGGACTAACTCCCTGCGGGCGTCGGTCTTAGGTACGACGGCATCGACCAGTTGGCGAGTTTCGTCCGGAACCTCGCCCCCGGAGAACATAACGACGGGAGTTCCCGGTCTGAGACGCCTTATTTCATGGGCAAGCTGGTGCCCGTTCATGTCGGGCATCTGGTAATCGATAAGAACGGCGTCAAAGCTATACATCATCGCGAGCCTCAACCCTCGTCGCGCTGAGGTTGCTGTCACGACGACGTAGCCGGATTGCTCGAATATCCGTTTTTCGTATTCCAAAATCGCTGGGTTGTCGTCAACGCAAAGAAGCATTTTCTGGGGTCCTTGGCATGCTTGACTCATCGGAACCTCCAACACGACGGGGCAGTTCTGCCGGATCGGGGGGAACGCTGACAGGCAGATTCACCAAGGCAGAACTGCCCTTCGTTCTTCGGCCAAACGGAATTCAGACCCTAATTCCCCACAATCTTGCCAATGAGTATGAACGGCTTGCCTCGGCCTGTCTGTTCAAAATTGCACAGGTGTCAATGCAAAGCCCATTTCAGACTGTTGAGGCGAATAGGTAACGGACTCGCTTCGCGATTCCTCACTATGTTGAAAACGTCGCGACTGTCGTGCCAAAATAGCTAAAATAATCCCCTGTCCACTGGCCGGAGCGTTTTATGCCATCGCCTGACAGGTTGCCGACGAACAAGCGCCGTCCCCTTAAACCAATCAAGGGGTTCGATCCCAAGGCCTTCTTAGCAAAGGCTGGCCTCGGCAAGACGGTTCAACACTATCCCCCCAAAAAAGCCATCTTCTCGCAGGGAGAGCCTGCGGACGCTGTGTTCTACATTCAGCAGGGGAGGGTAAGGATCAGCGTGCTTTCCAGACAGGGCAAGGAAGCGACCATCGCGCTACTTGGCCCCGGCGACTTCTTGGGTGAGGGGTGTATCGCCTCGGATCAGCCCATCCGCATTGCAACGGCGACCGCAATGACGGACTGCTCGATCCTGACAATTGAAAAGAAACGGATGCTGCGCACGCTCCATATGGAACACGGGTTCTCGGACCTGTTTATTGCCTATGTGGTCGAACGTCACAACCGGACGCAAGCGGATTTAGTGGATCAACTGTTTAATTCGAGCGAAAAGAGGCTCGCACGAGCACTTCTAATACTGTCTCGTTTTGGAAAAGAAGATAGGGCCGAAACCGTGGTGCCGCAAATCAGTCAGGAGACACTGGCCGAGATGGTTGGTACCACCCGCTCGCGTGTGAGTTTCTTCATGAACAAATTCAGAAAGCTCGGCTTTATCAACTACAACGGTTACAACGGTGGCTTGCAGGTGAATAGTTCGCTTCTTGATGTTGTCCTGCACGATTAGCTGCCCTCTGCGACTCTGAATCGTCCTCCCGGAGACGATGCGGTCAAATCACAACTTTGGGCGAACTATTGCAATCCCGATAGTGGCGATATTTTTGTCGTCACCAGCACTTCCAACAAAACGGCGCTGTTGCGAACATGTGACGAGATGGCGAGGAGCTTTTCGGAGACGACAGGATGTTGCTCAGCGAAGTAGTCGAGACGGTCACTCACATTCTTGAGCTTCTGAACTTCGAGCAGAATTGAATTTGCAGGCATTGGCTACCCGATTTCTGAGAGCCTAAGGAGGGGAAACTTCAGGTGGGCTGACTTAGTTCAGGGAACCTGAAAGAGGAGCAGGTCGTGGCAGCCTCGGAAAAAGTATATCAGTTCCCCTCGTTGCCCGATTGCGACTGGAGATTCCCTTTTGTTCGATCTTTAGAAGGGATTCAGGAACCGCAAGGATGGGTAACCATCCATTCCGTATCCTGTTAAGGAACACAGAAACACATGCGCAACATCACGGACGATTACGCTGCGGGCAGGCTCCGAGCGTGCTTCAGATAGCCGCCTATCGATTGCCTCAGTTGCGAATCGACTTCATCCGCAATCGTCATCACATCTATCAGCAACGTACTAAGGTCTACACAATTTAGATTGTTGTGCAGTTCGTGGAAAATGCTCACCTGAAGGAGCCGCGACTCGTCCACGATCATCTCGATGGAGTAGCCTTGGCTGTAGCGCAGCATGCCATGCTCTGCGGCAGGAAGCGATATTCTGGCGTGCTTGTTTGCTGGCAACTGCGTCATATATAGCCGGGCTACCAAGTCCTGCAACAGGCGAGGCAAATGGCCAATGCGGTCGCTGTCATCGATTCGGACAGTGCTCAGAATCTCATCCTCTTTTAGCCGTTCCAGCCAGTCGGCGATGATAGACGTAGCCTCCCGCTTGAGTATTGTGGCCACAGTCTCCCTCGGTGTCCGAGTAGAACCCCGGTGAATCGCGACTCTTTTGTGGATGAGTTCGCCGAGTGCCCTGACATCGAGTGGTTTTACCAAGATTTCATCTGCCTGTAGGACAATGGCAGCCATTGCTGCCTCGGTATCAAGGTTGCCGCTGGTCAGCACCGTCAAAGCGTCCGGCTGGGCGCTCCGCATGGCACTGACCAACGTGAAGCCGTCCGCGGCACCCGGCATATGTTGATCGGTGACGAGGACATCGAACTTGTCGGTGTTGATGCGGCCTAACGCTTCCGCCACGCCCGCGACGGGCGTAACCTTGAAGCTCCGAGATTCCAGCGCCGTTTGCATCATCTTAAGTACGGCCCGGTCATCATCCACCAGAAGTACTCGGATTGGCTCCATAACCGTCTCCAAAAGACCCAATTCGTTCATTGTTGAGGATCATGGCATGCTGGAGACGCGTAATCTGAGCAATTTTAGACACTCTTGAATCTCGTGGACCGAGCCTTGGGCTGCGTCAACGTCCAGCAAATCCCGTCAAGAGGGTGCTCAGATCATGAGACGGCTGCAAGGGTTGCTTGGTAGTGTTCCCACGCCGACGCAGAAGGCGAAACGCCATGTACCAACGCTGGAGGTGAAAAGGAACTAGCATGCGCATAGAGCAGCATTTTGTGATCGAGGTCACCAATGCCTGTGACTTGCGCTGAAGCTGAGCAAAATTGCGCATTCTTGTGCCGTGAAATGTCGCATTATGCGGTCATGAAGACCAAGGAACTCACCCCCAAACAGATATTATCCGTGCGTTGCCCCACCTGTGGAGCAGCGACCGGAGAAGTTTGTGAACTCAACTCGGGTGCCCCGCGCACCGAGCCACACCGAGACCGGAAGCTTCTTGCGGCCGACGTCGTAGAGATGAAGCTCAGCAAACGCAGTAGAAGCGGCATACTACCCGCTGTGGCCGTTCCTGACATATTGGCTATTCCCGATTAACGCTCTACTCTGTTGCGACTCCCTCGGCTAACCAACCGTCCCCCGGAGAGTGCAATTGATTGTTGATGGAACCACATGAACAGGCCGCAGTAAGCTCCAAATTATCGACGCGCTCGAAGCGCAACAGAATGAGAGACCGACTGAAGAAGGCATGGCGCGAGGATGCTGGCAGGGATGGCGAAGGTCCCCGCTTTCCATACTACGCGGCGTTCAATTTCTGGTACAGCCACATGGCCGTGAGCACCAGCAGAAATACCCCAGACCCCATACCGAACACGCGCACTGGGATGGTAAGCCGATTGACCTTGGCCAACAGTTCCGTCTGCTCCGCATGCATGTGTGAACTCGCGTCATCCAGAAACAACTGTTCATCCTCGTGCATAGTGAGTGTGCTCTTGTAGATCAGGAGGACGATCAGACCAATTGCGAAAACTCCGAAGATTACCGCCACGACAGTCAGCGTCATAAGCCACCTCGGCTTCATTCCAACACAAGCTTAGGCGGGTTTCCGCCACGATCGGAAATAACTATTGTCCCTTAAAGTGTGCCGCTACTGGGAACTGATTACTGGTCAGTTTTGATCAATTTGGCCTTTCCGTCTAAGAAAGCCGGGGTTGGAGATAGGTCGGTTGACGATATCAGCGATTACACTCCATCGAAAGTCGCGGGTAACGCTCAGAATTGGGTTAGGGTGGAGCGATCCTTTTGCCAGCAGGCTTTTACGGCGCATCCGCCTTAAAAAGAGAGGCGGCCCTTCAACGAGGCCGCCCGTATAACGAATCCATCCCTTAGGCTGCGACAAGGGCATGGAGAGTCGAGGCGACGGCTTCAAACGTCTGCACCTTCGGCGTTCCGTCGATCATTTTTGCAAGTGTTCGCAACACTTCTGGGTAATGATTCATGTTGTAAGCATCGGCATGAGCTTTGCTTTCCCACAGACTAATCGCAACCGCATTCTGGCTGTTGGGATTTGACAACGTGATTGCGTCCTTGAACCCCGCCTGCTTGCGCAGTAGAGGCAGAATTTCATTCTCAAAAGTCTTTATATAGTCAGAATGCGTGTTTGATTTCAGACGAAAAGATACGTTACGAGCAAACATAGTCAACCTCCACGGTTGCTGTCGCTAAGAGGAGAGAACTTCAGATGGGCTGACTTAGTTTCAGGGAACCTGAAAGAGGTGGAAGCCACCTCACTTGTAACGCTAGGCTTCTGGGACGCCATTGTCAAACCGCCAGAAATGGCACAACAGCAATCGTGCCACGGTTCCCGAAGCGTACAATTGATCTGTAGACAGAGAGTTGAAATATGCAATGTCAGCCCCCGGTGCTACGCCACCTCCCCATCTCATCGGTGTCCTGATGTCCCCCGAGGGGCGTTTTCTGGAGTGCGCAACCTGCCGATTGAGGTTTGAATTTCCCCACGGGGCGCACTTCAACACAATCTCTAAACAGTTCGCTTCTTATTCGTGCGGCTCGGCAGTCCCGCCGAACGACGATTACTCGAAGTGGTCATTGCCAAATTGGAAAACACAGCCCCACGGTTAACGGATTAACGAATGAGTCGCGAGGACTTCAGTGTCGAGGAAAGCGCGGCTTTGCTGCATGCGATTTTCCCGAACTACCCGGACACACACGTGATGAAGCCCACGCCAGAGATCGGAGCGTTCTTACGGACCTTGCGAGCCGCAACTTCGCTCGCTCAGCCAGCAATGGACAAAAGGCCGCCACGCGGCGGACAACTTGCGATTGAGGATTTGGGGGGGAGGTTAGGGAGATGGCTAGCGAACAGTCAAGTCTCGCGGAGCTTTGCCCGATCTGCGGCCCGAAATTCCATCAAAGTTTTCGAGCGTCCGGGTGGGCTTCATCTGTACCGTTGCGAGTGTGGGCATTCCTTCCTCCTCGATACGGCACGAGAGCAGGTCGTGGATGAGACCAAGAACTCGAAGGTCAGTCGTGGCTGGTTGATTTGATCCAAGGCTAGACGTTGAAACGTCCCGCGTTGATTTACGATCAATTGCGAAGCTGCCCCCCTCTCATCCATGCTCCCCGTTTCACCGACCATCTCTTCATTCTCACCGGTGCAGGCGTGAGCGCCGAGAGCGGGATACCGACGTTTCGCAGCGTCAATGGTCTCTGGCGGAACTACCGGATCGAAGAAGTCGCCTCGCCGCACGCGTGGCATCGCGATCCCCGGTTGGTTTGGGATTTCTACTCGATGCGGCGGAGTGTCGTTGCGGCAGCCAAACCGAATCCGGCGCACTTCGCTCTCGCGAAGCTGGAGCAGAGGTTGGAAGACCGTCTGTTCCTCTGCACTCAGAACGTGGATGACCTGCATGAGCAGGCAGGATCGCTGCGCGTCGTCCACATGCACGGCGAACTCTTCAAGAGCCGCTGCGACAGGTGCAGCCGCGCACCCTTCCGCGACACAAGCACTTACGATCCTCCAGCCGAGCTTCCCCGGTGCGAATGCGGCGGCGGGATTCGCCCGTACATCTGTTGGTTCGGAGAAGTGCCGTTCGAGTTGGATCGCATCTTCCGTGCACTGGATGAATGCACGATCTTCATGGCTGTGGGCACGTCAGGCGTGGTCGAGCCTGCCGCGAGCTTCGTTGCTCACGTTACGGGTCGCGCTCGAACGATCTATGTGGGACCGGACGAACCTGCGAACGCATCTTCGTTCACGGAATGCCATTTGGGAAAAGCGGGAGAGGTTTTGCCCGACATTCTGGACGGAAATTGAATCAATCTTCCTTCTTGAATGCAATGCCGCGGACATCTTGGGTAAATATACGGAACCCGAAAACTCGCCCGCCTGAGTCGCGTTCGAAAACGAGCCTTCCGAGGTCGCCAGCATCGAATTCGTCCTTCGCAATCGGGGTCAATTTCTGAGGCGGGTTGTCGCGGTTCCGCAGAGTTAAGGTGTCCTTCTCCAGAGACAAACCATAAGCGGTATCAAGTTCCGTGCTCCGAAATCGCCCTGCATAGGAAGCCAACACAGGCTCGCCGAGATGAAGCTCCTGAACCCTGCTCCCCGAAAAGTAGGTCTCTCCCCTTAGGTCGAGCTTCGCCTGCATGGTGCCTTTCGATGATTCAAACGTAATGACGTTGCTTCCGAGATCACAGAACTGGTTTGCGTTGATCCGTATCAGCACTGCTCCCCATGCCATCAAATTGCCGTTCGATGCCGTGAACGTGTACATGAGGTGGGTACGAGGATCGACGTATTTCCCAACGAACGTGCCGGGATCGGGGAAGTCCCCGTTGCTTGAAGGATTGAGGGTGCTCGCTCCGGGTTGCAACTTGTCAGCCAAATAAATGTCGGCGACTTTTCGCGCAAGGTTTTCTGGCACGGCATTGGCGATATTGCAAAGGCAAATCACAGAGAATTTCTGCTCTGGAAAGCGCAAAAGCTCAGTCCGGTATCCGAAGAGTGCGCCACCGTGTTCCACGATGTCCAAGCCTCGATAGTTCCCGAAGACGAGTCCCATCGCATAACTGATCTTGTTGCCATTGTTGAGCACACCGGGAGTCTGCAACTCCTGTACGAGTGTTCCTTTGCCGAGTCGGTTCGCATAGAAATTCCTGTCCCAGAGAAGCAGGTCATCAACGCTGCTCATAAGACCACCTGCTCCCACGACCTCAAACGTTGTAGACCAGTCCACGTGAAAGCTGTCGTGCGGGCCGGAATCGTACGCGGCAACTCGACCGGGCACCACGAGAGTGTGGTCGTCATAGAAAAGCGTGTGGGACATGCCGAGAGGCTTGAAGATGTTCTCGGCAGCGAACTCGGCGAGCGACTTCTTGGTTGCTCGTTTTACGACCATACCCAGCAGAAAGTAGTTCGTGTTGCTGTAAATCCACTCGTCTCCGGGGATGTTGTTCAGCCCTCTTTGACGGACCACAATCTTGAAAATCTCTTCCGGGGAATTGAAGTCCGCTGGATCGTGACCTGACAGACCGAGAAGCGTGTAGAAGTCTCGAAATCCGCTGGTTTGGTGGATCATCTGCCGCAGGGTGATTGCATGACCATAATTAGGAAGCTCACGGATGTATTTGCGCACGTCATCATCGAGCGAAAGATAACCCTGCTCGGCGGCGAGCACGACGGCCGCGGCTGTGAACTGCTTCGACACCGAACCCATGTAGAAAACGGACTGCGGCGAAAGCGGAACACCCACTTCGAGACTTGCCAAACCGTAGGCTTTCCGGTAAACGAAGTTGCCATCGCGAATCACCCCTAATGAGCAGCCCGGTGATCCCGACTTGTCGTAAACGGAGAAGATTTCATCCACTTTCGGCGCAGGAACATCCTGTGCTATCGCGGCGACATTAAGGAGTATTCTGAGGGCGAAAGTTAGGAGGACGAATCGCCTTGGTGATCGCATTGAAGAATCCTAATCCAACAAGCAGAGGCTTGCTCGGCTGACTGCATTTGCAGAAGCTAGCGCAATCAGCCAGAGAACGGGCACTATCGACCCGATCAGTTCATCGCGTGCTACCCCAGTATTGCAACTCCGCGTACTCAGCTTGGCTTGCCTCAAGATGGATGAGGAGAGGCATTCTTTTATTATGGCGACATCGCTGCCATGCCCGGCTACTACACTGAGAGGCTTGCTGCCGAACGTCTTCGCGCTTGCTATGACCTCGCTCCCCCTCGCACCAAAGCGTACCTTGAAGCGGAGATCGAGTTCGTCCTTACTAAAACGTCGCCCTCCGTGCTCGCCTTGGAACTGGGTTGTGGCTATGGACGAGTTCTTGAGCGGCTTCTTCCCAGAGTGCGCGTGGCGTTCGGAATCGACACGTCGCCGTCCAGCCTCCTGATGGCACTGGAGTATCTGGGACGCACTCCATCACTAGGCCTTGCCTGCATGAACTCCGTTCAAATGGGCTTTCGCGACCGCTCCTTTGATTTGACTATCTGCGTTCAAAATGGCATCTGTGCCTTCTCGGTTGATCAGCAGCAGGTTTTCCGAGAGGCGATGCGAGTGACCCGATCAGGCGGGCTAGTGATGTTTTCGAGCTACACTCCTCAATTCTGGGAGCATCGACTGGAATGGTTTGAAATTCAGTCGGCACACCACCTGATCGGCGAGATCGACTACAAAGCCACAGGCAGCGGAATGATTGTCTGCAAGGACGGCTTTCGCGCAACCACGGTGGATAAGCCGACTTTTGAGAAGCTTGCTGCCAGTCTGGGCGTTACGCCCCGCATTACTGAGGTAGACGGTTCCAGCTTGTTCTGTGAGTTCGTTGTCCCTTGAATGCTGCTCGACTGCCCGGTGCAGGCTGAGGCGAGCCTACGCCGTAACCGAAGAAGCTTTCTCGACTGATCCCTTTGCCGGAGTCAGTGCGACCAGCACAACACCGACGATTGCGAACACAACCACTCCCGTGAGTGCTCGGCGCTCGATCACATTCCGGTATTCCTGCGCAGCCATTACCCCAGCATGCGCAAGATTTGCCCATCCGCCGAAGGCGATCAGGCTGCGGTTCGCCGCTGGGTCACGCACCGCCAGCAGCAAGAAAATTCCGAGCGTGACGTAGATGCTCATTATCATTGGCACCGCAGGCTCTCGCGAGAACAACATTGTCAGCGGAACAACTCCCGCAGTAAACAACAATCCCACCACCACCAATACAGCCTTCAGCGCCCGTTCACGAAACATGCTGACCTCCTTATCGTCGTCGCAATCAGCACATGATAGCGCGAGTGGCTATTGCAGCTTCGCGTACTCAGCCTTGGCTTCTTTCAGGATTGGGATGTCAGGGTCGGCGTCTTTCCCACTCAAAGCTAGTGAACGAGTGCTATTGACAGGTGTTTTCGTCAGCGACAAATTTCCGCTTCTCATTTCCGGTTGCGATTGAAAAACATCCCCGATTAAGGAGTTCGATTAAACCTTCCGGCGTGACTTGACTTCTGTGACCATTGGACTATGGTGGAAGTAGAAGACCTCTACCTACCAAACAGCGGGCAAGCCCTCGACATCTTCTCGATGGAGTTTAGTCATGACCACGGCATTCCCCCCATGTCTGAATCGCTGGAAGACTTTGTACAGCGCCGCCATTCTGGAAACCAACAAGATGCTTCTTCCACAACGGGTCTCGGAGGCTGAAGAAGCCGTGAGAGCGCGAGGACGCGAAATTTTTTGCGGAAACGGAACACCGGAAGAAAAGGAAGCCTTGGAAGACGCACTCTATGCCTTGCGTGCGTTCAGAGCCGCTTGGCAGCACAGCGAAGCTGCGTAATTCCGTACCCGGATGATCGTCGGCACACCGGAACAACGCAAATACCTGATTTTCGGGCGGCTGCGACTGCGGGTCAAAAGCGGCTGCGCCACAGAAGCGCAATGGCGAGAGTCGCTATTCCAACTTCGCGTACTCGGTTTTGGCTTGCTTCAGAGCCGGAGTCAGGCAGGCTTGCGGCGGTGCCGTGACGGCGAACGGCGTGCCTCATGCGCGGTAACAAACTTGTGTGCCATGCCGAGCAAGTCACGCAGGACATCAGGTGTGACGCGGGACAGGCGAACCAGTACGGCTGTGTAGTTGAGATAGTGGTCGGTGACGTAGTAGACATCTGGAGCCGCTGCGAGCAATTCGGCGCGGTCGTCGAAACCGACGCGAACGGCAAGTGAACCCGGCTCAGCCGAGCGATGAGAAGGCACACATGCTAAAAGTTTTCCATGAACCTTGAGCGCGGGTGACCCGTAGGCTGTGCTCTCTTCCACGCCGGGCAGCGTCAAGCCGATCTTTCGCACAGTGTCGAAGTTAATTGTGCTTCTGGGCATGGGAGAGTGCGATTATCCGCAAGAACATGAACGCTCATTTCTGAGCCAAGAATGACCGTGCGTCCTGAAGGTCGCGCCTGTCTCCATCGGCGTGCTCGCACATGGAGAGGAGCTTGGCGTAGTAGGTCTTCGCTTTCTCATCATTCCCTGCGAGCTTCGCGGCGCGTGCAGCGCCGGACAGCGAGTTGAACCGATTTGGGGCTGTGCGCAGTGTACTTTCGAACGCGACCAGCGCCTCTGCGGGCTGCTTCAGTTGAAGCAACATATCGCCAAGCATCTCGCGAGCGGGCAGGATGACGCCCGGCGTGACATTGTTCTTGTCAGTCCTGTCTTCGTGCTCAGCGGCAGAACGCATCTGCCGGAGAGCCTCCTCGCTCTTGCCGTCTGCGAGGGTAATCCACGCTTCTGCGCTCTCGCGCTGGATTTCCACCTGATCTGCCCAATAGCTGTCGTTACCTTGGACGAGTGCATCACGAAGGGATGAGAGCTTCAATGCTTCCATTCTGGCAGCTTCGGGGTTGCCTGTACGCGACAAACCGAGGGCGCGTGCGAAGTGCAGATTCGCCTCCGTCCACGCCCCGCGTCCGCCCGGAAAAGTATTTGGCGGTATCGTCAGCCCAGCAGCCTCAGTCCAGCTATGCCGCTCCACAGCGTAGCGTGCTGGCGAAGTGCCCATCGCGTAAAGCCAGTTCATGTACTGTGGATCATCAGCGCGACCTTGCGGCGGGGCCTCCAGCGCCTTTTTCGCCTCGCGATCCTGTCCGCCTTGGAGGTAGGCATAGATCAGATAATCCTTCGCGTGTAGCTCGTTGCCGGGCGCGTTGTTCTTCTGTGCTGAAGCTACCGAAGCGAGGTTGGAATCAATCGACTCCTGCCACAAACCGAGCCGGGTGAAAATGTGTGACGGCATGTGGAGCGCGTGCGGTGAGTCCGGTGCGATCTTGGCGTAACGTCGCGCTGCATCCAGTGCCCTGTCAGCCAGTGGCGGATAATCATAGGCGTGAATAAGGTAGTGGGCTATACCGGGGTGCTCAGGTTGTTCGACAAATAACGGCTCAAGGATAGCGCCAGCCTTTTTCTGATTAACGTAGGTCTTGTCCGTTGGCGGTGCGGTAGCGAGCAGCGCGAGCGCATGAAAAATAGCCGCTTCGTGGTCGTCCGGGTAGCGCGTTTGCAGTTGCTCCATTGCTTTCTCATAAGCCAATGCGCGAGTGCGGTGGTCGAGTTTATCCGAGTCCCGGTAAAACGTGTCGATGGCAGCAATGTAGTCACGTTCGCGCTGCGTCTTGGCACCCACTAGCCTTGCTTTTTCGACAGCAGCAGTTCCCGCTATCAGATCAGCGGGGCCGGGCGCTTGCCAGACCTGATGGTAGTACGTCATGGCGATTCCCCAGTAGGCCATGCCGCACGTGGGGTCTTTCTGTGCGATAGCAGCGAAAGTGTCGCTAGCCTTCTCGTACCAAAAAGAATGGAGCATCGCTACGGCACTGCTGAACTGCTGCTGAACCGATGGGTCGCAGGAAACGGGGAAGCTGACCTTACCGAGTTTTGTTGGGTCTCCTGCGGGATGCTCATGTTGCGCAAAAGCCGTTGGCACAAGTACGGAGTACACACCGACAAACAGCACTACGCGGATCAAGTTGAGTCGCAACATGCTGCCCTCCAGAGTTCCTACTTGGTTTCAGGAATAGAATGTCCCGCTAGTCAAAGAAACTTGCCGCCTATTCTGGTCGCGAACTCACTGACAGTCAAGGCGGGCATTATCAAGCTCGCGGGCTGGGCGAGCGACTATTGCAGCTTGGCGTACTCGGCTTTGGCTTGCTTCAGGATGGGAATGTCGGAGTCGGCGTCTTTCCAGAGGGTGAGGAAGTCCTTGTAGGCGGCGAGCGCCCGGACGCGGGCGGCATCGGCATCCGCTCCCTGCGAAGTTCTCGACTGCAAGGCGTTGGCACGAGCCACGCCCAGATGCGCCAAGGCTCCCGTCCAGCAGTTCCAGACGATCCCGCTGTGGTCGAGAATCTTCTGAAACTCGGCGGCGGCAGCACTGCCCTGCCCGGCTGCCAAGTATGCCTCTCCGCGTACATACGTTGGATACAAGCAGGAAATATTGAGGACGAACGCAATTTGCCCTAACTCGATGGGTGAAGCAGCTTGCAGAGCATTCAGGGCGAGCGTGGGACTATTCCGATTCAGCGCCAGTCGTGCCTGAATCGCAGGCAGCCAGAGAGATTGCATCTGTGTGTCCAGTGGGAAACGTTTGTTCAGGTCTTGCGCCAGCGATTCTGCTCGTGCTGCATCGCCTGCCATCGCAAACGCAACGGCCGCTTCCACCTGCACACCTTCACTCGCAGGATAAAGTTTCAACCCATTCGCAGCTTCCTGTTTCGCATCCCTCGGATTCCCGAAAGCAGCTTCCCGCTGTGCGGCAACCTCCTGCGAAATTGCTCCGGTTTCCTTGCTGTCAGCACGGATGGCGGATGCTATCGACTGCTTGGTCAGTTCCCGCGCCTTAGATAGGTGACCTGCATAAGCTTCCGTATCCGATGCGAGGGACAATCCAACGTTCTCTTCGGGCTTGCCCGTAAACCACTGCTGCTGTTCCGCCATCGCTGGGGAATCTGCCCGAAGGAAAGCCAGACCAAAGAGAGCATTGCGAACTACGAGATTATCCAGTTTTCGCGCCTGCGCCTGCTGAAGTATCTGCCGAGCTTCGTCTAATTGCTGCAAGGCAAGCATCGCGTTACCGAGATCACTGTATGGGGCGGCATTATCCGGTGCAAGGTCGAGGCTTTGGCTATATGTTTTCTTTGCCTCCTCCCAGCGTCCCTGCGATGCGTACTGATTTCCCAAATCAAGATAGAGTTGGTATTGTCGGGGGTAATTTTGGATTGCCTCCTGATAGGTCTGTGCCGCTTTATCCAGTTCCCCAGTCACGTTCGAGTAGTATCCAGCCGTGATGGCTAGTTTTTCCCGCTCACTGGCATGTTCCCGCAGTTGGAATGCTTTAGTGAAGTACTCACTGGCGCGTCCTAGCTCAGCCATATCGGAGTAATCGTTTCCCACGGCCTCATAAGCCATGGCAAAGTTCGGGTCGAGTTCGATGGCACGTTGATGGTAGGGCAGGGACGTAGCGAAGCCCGATTCGCCAAATTTTCTTTCACCAAGGGTATACGCTTTTAGGGCTTCAAGCGAAGATGTGGTGGCCTCGGCTAACGGAACATCAAACTTCTGCACAGTTGCCAGCGATTCGCCTAGTTCGCCGCGCAGTTTGGATGCTGCCTCCCCAAGCGAGTCCAGAACTTTCTCTTTCGCAGCCGCCGTGACCTGCTCCTGTACCAGCACGTTTCCACTTTGACAGTTCACTGCCTTCAATCCCAGCACATATTGGCTGCCCAGACTTGCAATCGACCCAGCAATGTACGCCTTGCTGCCTGCACGCTGGCACACCTCACGGGCTACGTCGGAAGTAAGTGCAGTGTTTGTCGGTCGTGCCATCAGCCGCAACGTCGCAGCAACTTTGTCATCACCGAGCACATTCAGAAAGGGCGATTGCCGCAGAGACACGTTAAGCGCCGTCTTCAATGTGTCATCGAACACCGCATCGCCTGTCGTATTCGCGAAGTCCACGAGGACGATTGTGTCTTTGTCGGTGAGCGGCTTTGCACGATGCAACCGGTAGTAAATCCCACCTGCCAAAAGCAAGGCGACCAGCAGGACAGGAACCACAATCTTAAGGAGCTTCGCACGCTGAGCCGCCGGAACTTCTGCCACCTTCGTTGCGCTCGATGACGGAGATGGCGCAGGGGAGGAGCCGGATGCTGGCGACGGCGGTTGGGCAACTGGAGAGTCGCTTTCCCCTGCAACCGCCACCGTGCCGGAACTCGCGGCTATGGCGCGACCCGTTTCCGTGTCCCGCTTCAGCCGCAGCAACTCGGAACGCATTTCGGAAGCGTGCTGATAACGGAGTTCTCGATCTTTCTCCAGTGCCCGGTTGATGATGTCTTCCAGCTTGGGCGGAATATCGCGATTGAACCGAATCGCAGGCGGCGGGTCGGAATTCAATATGGCGTTGAAGATCAGCGCAGTAGTCTCGCCAGCGAACGGCAACGCCCCCGTTGCCATTTCGTACAGAACCGTGCCGAACGAAAACAGATCGGTGCGGGCGTCCAGTTCCTTGCCCTTGGCTTGCTCCGGAGACATGTAGGCGACGGTTCCGAGCGTAGCACCGGGACTGGTGAGATGATCCGCGTCCACCGAACCCGTCGCTGTGTTGAGCGAAGCAATGTTGCTCGAGGAACTGCTCGTCAGACTGACCTTCGCCAATCCAAAGTCGAGAATCTTCGCGTGACCGCGCTTCGTGACGAAGATATTGGCGGGCTTGATGTCGCGGTGAATGATGCCCTCGCTCTGGGCGGCATCGAGCGCGTCGGCGATCTCGATGGCAAGCGAGAGGATCAAATCCGTGTCCATCGGACGGTTGCCGATGCGATGCTTCAGCGTCATGCCATCGAGAAACTCCATGACGATGAAGGACTGCCCGTCGTGTTTGCCGATTTCATAGATCGTGCAGATGTTCGGGTGGTTTAGCGCCGAGGCAGCCTTGGCTTCGCGCTGGAAGCGGCTGAGAGCCTGCGGGTCTTGCGCCACATCGTCAGGAAGGAACTTGAGCGCGACGAAACGACCAAGATCGGTGTCCTGTGCTTTGTAGACCACGCCCATCCCACCACCGCCGAGCTTCTCGACAATGCGGTAGTGCGAGATGGTCTGGTCGATCATGAGTGGCGCAGGAACTCAGGCTGCAATCTTAAGGATGTGAGGGAGCGGAGTCAATGAGGGCGGCTGCATGTCGCCTCACCCCGGAAGGCGCAAAGTCCCACCATTTCAGGCTTTTCTGAACTACCGCCAGCCGGGTGGTTCGCAAACCTATTTACCGAGACCTCGATTTATGCGGCCTTTCGCCCCCTGTTTCGCCTCGGCGGGAGATGGTCAGCCAGTATACCTTTTGACCACTCGAAACCGATTCTCACTGGGGCAGCCTAATACGGCGCACGAGTTCTTCAAATCGGGGATCGGATCGGATGTTGTCCCACGTCGGGTCTACTCGGATAGTGGTCACAAAACCCGAACGCTCATCGATCGCCTTGCTGAGCCACGCAAGAGCCTGATTCTTGTCGCCAAGAAACGAGTAACCTGCGGCAACCCTAAAAGGATCGTAATTTCCAGCGGAAGAGTCTTGTCCAATCTGAATCATCGTTCGCAGCGCCGTTTGGAAACCCCCACGTTTGTAGCTCTCCCCTATTGTGCTTGCTTGTTGCGCCCTGCCTTCCAATTTAAATTGTTGCTGTAATGCTGCAATCGCTTCGCCATACATCGATTTTGCGACGTACACGTGAAAGAGGTTAAAGTAAGCGATTGGGGAGTTCGGGCTGATCTCTAACGATTTTTGCCACTGTTCCAAGGACTTGTCGTAGTCTCGCTGAAAGTAATAGGTCACACCCAGTAGATTGATAGGGCCTATCGAGAGGGGGTCTAGTTCCGAAAGTTTCTTCTGCTTGCGCCAGCAACGCCATCCAGAGGCGCAAAAAGGCCAGCAAGGCGTCTGCTGAGTAGCCCTGGAAGCCGCGCGGCGTGCCTTTGCCCACCAGTTTCCGCATCACCAGCGACAGGTTGAACGCGCCCACGTGAATCAGCACTCGCTTGAGAATATTCTCTCGTCCGCGCAGATACACGCGCCGCATCCCGCCGGTTTCATACGCATGCGCGAAGCTGCGTTCCAGCTTCTCGCCCCGCCGCCGCAACAACCTCTTCCCGCGCTCGCCCCGAATCCGCCGCCGATTGGCGTACACCGCCGCTTGCGCTTCCGGCTTGCCTTTCCAGTGCCGCCGTCCGCGATCCGGCTCCGAGATATACGCCCGCACTTCCGCTTGCTGCCAGCTCCACCAGCGTGTCGTTGCTGTGATAGCCCTTGTCCGCCACCACTTCCTCCGGACCCTCCGGATGCACTCGTTCTCCCACTTCTTCGCTGTTCGTCGCGCACGCCACCACGGCGATGTGTCTCGCCCGCTTGCGGCAATGTCGCCAGCACCGTCGCCGTGTCGCCCGCGTCGCCGGTCGCAACCGTCACCGCCACCACCGCTCCCGTCTCCAAGTCCACCGCGTGCTCGGCCTTGTAGGCCAAGTGCGTGCGCCCATCCTTCATCTTGGTGATGCGCGCATCCGGATCGTGCGGATTCACCCAGTCCTCATTCGATCCCTTCTTCGTCCGCTTCCGATCCAGCCTCGCCAACTGCTCCCGCGTCGGCGTCGCGATCCCCGATTCCTGCGCCAGTCGCCGCAGAAACTCCTGGTAGCCTTCGCCCGTGTCCCGCCGCACAATCGAGCGCATCGCCGCGTTCGCCTCCAGCGTCGTGGCGTCGATGCCCACCGTCTTGCCCTTCAGCAATCCTTTCTCCGCCAGCACCTCCAGCACCCAGCGGAACACTTCCCGATGCGTCTCCACGTCGATCAGCCGCCGCGTCCGCGAGATCGTCGAGTGATCCGGCGGCTGTTCGCTCCAGCTCCAATCCGCAGAAATCGCCGCAGCGCCAGCGAGTCCGCCGCCCGCCACGCGATCCCGCGCTCGCCGTCGATCCCTTCGAAATAGCCGATCAGCAGCAGCCGAAAGTACCGCCCCGGCGCCAGACTCGGACGCCCCATCGTTCTCCGCATAGAAGCGCCGGCACACTCGCGTTCCACGAACTCGTCGAAGCCGCGCTCCTCCAGCAACTGGTTCAACCGCTCATAAAACGGATGACCCACCGTCCGCGGCAACTCCGTGTGCGCGATCCAGAAGTCCGCTTGTGGCTGGCGCTGCTTCGCCCTTCGTCCCATTGCCATGCCTGCAGTGTAAGCAGAATCTCTGTGGATCGCTCGGCCATCTTCTTGCCGGCGCATCCAGAGTTTCACCACGGACTGCTAGCCTTGAAATTGAGCAAGCTACCTCTCCTTACTCTTTCAGGTCCTCTGAACTAAGTCAGCCCATCTGAAGTTTTTCCTCTTAGATTACCTCCAAGGAGGAACTACGTTATGACCCTATTGACCCGTTGGGAGCCTTTCCGTGACTTGGCTACCATGCAAGACCGCATGAACCGCATGAACCGTCTTTTCCGTGAGGCGTATAGCCCCGAAGAGCCGGAAGAGGCGTTAACAACCACCAGCTTCGCACCGCCCGTGGACATCTACGAAGACGAGCACAACATTACTCTGAAGCTTGAGGTCCCCGGCATCGACGAAAAGGACATTGATGTCCGCGTCGAGAACACGACCCTCACCGTCCATGGCGAGCGCAAGATCGAGAAGGAAGAGAAAGAGGAGAACTTCCGTCGCGTCGAGCGGCAATACGGAAGCTTCACCCGGTCGTTCACACTGCCGAGTTCCGTGGACCCGGGGCAAGTGAGCGCCCACTATGACAAGGGTGTGTTGAAGATCAAACTCGCAAAGAAGTCGGAAGCCAAGCCCAAGCAGATCAAGGTGAATGTTGGCAGCGAGAAGACCCTCGAAGCCAAGGTTCAGGGTAAGGCCGCGTAAGACCAGTAGTCAGTGAGAGAAATGGGAGGCGGTTTATCTCGCCTCCCGTTTGTTTCTCGCCCCGAGCCTAGCCGGTAGACGCGGAACGCGCCAAGAAGGGTCGCTCTATGAACGCACCTAGTGTAGTGCGTCACAAGTAACAACCTTTATCCATCCGCGAGCGTCTTATGATAGAGGAGACGCTTGCGGATGCGAATTGCCCCAGCCATTACGTTGAGTCCGGAGCAACGGACAGTGTTGGAATCCCAATCCCGCAGCCGATCCCTCCCGGTGCGAGTGGCGGAGCGGGCTCGCATTGTGTTGTTCGCGGCCTCCGGCCAGCAGGACAAGGAAATCGCTGTCCGCATGGCCATCACGCCGAAAAAAGTTTCGCGCTGGCGCAAGCGTTTCCTGGCGTTGGGCATGGCCGGGTTGGAGAAAGACGCGCCCCGGACCGGCCGCAAACGCAAAATCGGCGTTCGCCTTACGAAACGCGTCGTAACCCTGACCACGCGCCAGCAACCAGCCAACGCGACGCACTGGAGCACGCGCACCATGGCGGCAGCGGCAGGCATCAGCGAAGCCAGCGTGCGGCGCATCTGGCGTGCCCACGGATTGAAACCGCATCGCGTGGAAACTTTCAAGATCAGCAACGACCCGGCGTTCGCGGAGAAGCTGGAAGACATCGTCGGCCTGTACCTCAATCCGCCAGAGCACGCGCTGGTGCTGTGCGCCGACGAGAAGAGCCAGATTCAAGCTCTGGATCGCACTCAGCCCGGCTTGCCGTTGAAGCGCGGGCGCGGCGCCACCATGACGCACGACTACAAACGCAACGGCACGGCCACACTGTTTGCCGCGCTGAATACGGCCAACGGCGAGGTCTTCGGCCTGTGCCAAGAGCGCCATCGCCACCAGGAGTGGCTCAAGTTTCTCCGCCTGATCGACCAGACCATCCCCGCCGACCGGCAGCTGCACTTGATCTGCGATAACTACGCCACCCATAAACATCCCAAAGTGCAGCGCTGGCTGGTGCGGCATCCGCGCTTTCATCTCCACTTCACTCCCACCAGCGCGTCTTGGCTGAACATGGTGGAACGCTTCTTCCGCGACCTCACTCAAAATCGGCTCCGTCGCGGCGTCTTCCGCGACCTGGAAGAACTCATCCTGGCAATCGGCACTTACATCGATCGTCATAATGAAAGCCCGAAACCATTCATCTGGACCGCGCGAGCCACCGACATCCTGGAAAAAGTGAAACGCGCTCGACGTACCCTGAATAAACGTCAATCTGCATGACGCACTACACTAGCATTTTCATCGGTTTGCTGATCGTGCTGTTTGTAATCCTGCTGCTCCGCTGGATGCGCAGGCTGAAACCGCAGTTGGCCGGATTTCAATCACAAAGGATGTGCCCATCCTGTGGATTGATTACATCTCGACTGAAAGCCCGCTGCTTGGAATGCGGCAAGCCCTTTACAGCGGTGGTGTACTCGACTTCAAAGAAATGAACGGCACCTCATTCGTTCCTGAGAATTTTTCCCTCAAGGAGATCATGGTATGCAAAACATCAAATTTCTCGTGAAGGTGAACCGTGGTGCTCGCGCTCCTGCGTACGTCCAGCGTTGATCCGACTCCGATCCACATGACAACCAACCGTAAGCTGGCGCTAGTCATGGGCAGACTCACGGCCGAAGACGCTGCCAAGTCCCTTCAAAACTCGCATTGCATCCCCGAGTTGGAGTCGGTGCAGGTTAGTGCCTAGCGTGCGTGCAGAGGATGGTTAATCCGGCTCTCTGCGAATCTTCTTTCGAGCACGTTTTCGCGCTAGAGCTTGCTTCACTCGGCGTCTCTCGCCCGGCTTCAGGTAGTAGGAGTGACGCTTTACTTCTCCAATGATGTTTTCCGTCTGAACCTTGCGCTTGAAGCGACGGAGGGCGTTGTCTATTGACTCGCCTTCTTGCAGTCGAACTTCTGCCACACGCATCACCCCCAGACCAGTTGCGATCAGACAGATTAAAGCTTACTCCCTTTATGGTCCCACTCGTTCGAACTGATTGCGGAATGACACGCTGGTCACAGACTAAGGGCACGCTCACTCGGAGTAACCCTCGTTATTGTCGCCATCATCGTCATCTTCTTTGCGGTCGTCTTCCTCTTCCTCGTCTTCTTCCTCGTCTGGCTCTTCCCGTAGAAGGACATCGGATGGTGCCGAGCGAGCCGAATTGTCTGCGCCGAAGCATTGTGGGCGCATTTGGCTCATGTCCAAATGGTACGCCTCACACGTTTGCAAACATGGACGCTCCCTGATGCCCCAGCCGAAGGAACTGCTGGAGCAGCGCAGCGTTCATGATCGGGCGCCGGAACCCGTGAGGGGGTATGCTGTGGGTCGTATAGCGCCGAGAACCGAGATTCCGGTTAGGAGGAAACTATGAAATTCCTAGTGCTGTGGCACTTCGACCTGACGCGCCTCGGGCCTGAGGTTGCCCGCGCCGTGATGCAGATGCCGGATTACGCCAAGAAGCTGGGGGACAAGCTGGAGTGCCGCTACCACGTCATCGGCAGTCACGGTGGAGCTTGGATTTACAAGGTCACATCGAACGAAGAACTTGATCGGCTTCTGGCCATGTCGCCTGTGTACAACTATGCCACTTACCAAGTTCTGGCGCTGGCAGAGATGGAAGACCCGACCACGATCACGGGAAAGGCGAGCTAGTCAACGGCGGGGCGTTTTGCACGGGATTCTTTTTCGTGCCAATACCGCTTCCATTTGACCGCTCCGCGCTTTCTCTTAGATGATTGTGAGGCATGGACGCCGAACGCATCATTGACGAGATCGAGCAGCTACAGGAAATGTTCGAAGCGCCGGACATTAGGCCGCTGAGCGCAAGCGACATCTCTGCTGCCAATCGAAGGCACGATGAAATGCTCGCGCATAGCCCGTGGTTTCGGCTTTGGCAGCACTTCGGCGTCTGCTGTCGAGGTGAAGCCGAAGGCGGGCCTCGGGTTCAGAGCTAGTGCCGCTTTTCCCGTCTCGAAACCGACAGCCATGCTGAATTTCCCGGCCGGAGTCGCATGCGCTGATGTCCAGTGCGTTTCCACGGCGCACTTTTACGTCAACCAACCATTACGCCCTAGAAACGCAGCCATGGTCTGTTCGCAAGTTCGAGCCCGGGTATGGACCTTGGTGTGCTTGCATTCACGAATATAAGACCCCATAATCCCGTTGTCCGATCCCTTCGCGACACGGAGACAACCCAACATGAACCGCCTCGCCCTCGGCTTGAGCGTCGTTCTCTTTTTCGGCCTATCAACCAATGCACAAAACAAGGAAACTCCCGGCGACGATGCGTCGGCTGTGCGTTCCACGGTAACGAACTACATCGAAGCCTATTACACCGGCAACGCTGCCCGGATGGAACAAACGCTGCATCCTCATTACCTGAAGCACAAGATTCATGGGAACATTCCGGTAAGGGAGCAAACGGGCGCGGATTTAGTGCAAGCCGCACGGAGCGGGGAAGGCACTCACCTGACGCAAGCAGAGCGCGGGGAACAGATTACTGAGCTTGATGTGGCGGGGAACATTGCATCCGCCAAATTCGTCACTCCTGGGTGGACGGATTACATGACGCTTACAAAAATCGACGGTGAGTGGAAGATTCTCTCCGTGGTGCAACGATTCGACAACTAGAAACGGCCTTCGACGCACGCGCTCGGCAGACAACGCTCGTTCCTTCGGACGAGCGTTTTTATTTGCTCCATAGTTGATGAAAACAGCGTTCACACTCAAATTCCAACGGAAGATGAGTGAAATCGGGATATCTTCAACAGTCAGCAGGAACAGAGGTGTACGATCTGCTGTCTAAACCAATAAACATGCTTTATGACTTGGGTGTATGGCTTGCAGCTTTGATTCTGTTGTCACCGATCCTTGTATTCGGATTGGCTTGGGCGAAAATCAACCGCTTCTACAACGGCAATCAGGTTCAACGGCGGCAAAGGGTCTCCTACATGGTAGCTCTGGTAGCAGGTTCAGCGAGCACGCTGGCCTACTTGGGCTATTGGGGTTGGCGGGTCTGCCAGATGTACCACGCCACCATTCCCTTTGTTGCTCTGCTGACTATCGAGCGTCTGATGTATGTATCGAGAGCACTTTCTATCGCTGCAATCGTATGCCTGCTGATTGGACGAGGACCGTATCGCGTTTCTCAAAAACCGCCTCCGAGAGTTGATCGGGGCTTTCCACGGTGAGAGTTGCTGGAATAGAGATCTGTGCCTCGCCCGTGTTGAACGTCGCAGCAACGCTTTTGCGAATAACGCAGCCTGAACAATGAATCGTGCGCCCACATCCTTCGGGAAGGCGGGAGTGCACACAATCAAAAAATAGGCCAAACGGTGGTTGTACAGGCGGGTCCAGTTTTCTGCCCAGCATCTCAGATGCCTTGGCGTTTGCGGCTACGATTGCGTTTTGGCTATCGACCACCAAAATAGGAGTTGAGATGGTATCGATATGGCGCTGCAGCGATACACCTTTCTCTTGCGAGCCCCATGCTTCCCAGCACGCAGCACACATCCCGTGACTTGTTGCCATCGAGGGTTTGGCCGTAACCAGGGCGTTCAATAATCGCGCCACACCAAGCACAAACTAACTTCGTCATCAACGGCTAACCTCACGATTACAGGGCCCGTGGACGATCCAAGTATATAGGGTTTGCCCATACAAACGTGGATGATCACGATCACGTTGACTTGTGATTTAGTTTCACGAAAACCCAACCGAGGAACGTTGAGGCTGCCAAGGTGGCCGGGGGTCGCTGCATTGCCTGCTCAATCCATGCCACGCTCACCGATAAAGGAACTCAGGGCACGCAGGTAAATCCGAGCCGCTCTGACGGCTCTGGTGTCCCCCACCTCGCCCTTGAAGTGCCTCTGAAGCTGGGCTGCCGCATAGGCTACACGGTGCAGTTCAGCCTGCAGGTTGTCACTTAAATCGTGGCCATCGCTAGTGTCGTGCCGCCGCTCTTAGAGTTCGTAAGCGCGGCACTTGATTTCATGGTGGATTGCAACATCAATGATGTCATCTGCATTGATTGAGGCATGGTTTTCGGGAGTCATGGGAAACACCTCCTATCGAGGTGGTGAGGAAATTCGATTCCAGCCTGGCTGGTCTCTTAATACAAACACGCCACGAAATTCAGTGACTCCTCGATGCGGTAAGGAACCACCAACGCCCGAGACGTGTGCGCAGAAAACCGACGATTTTCTGGACTCCGTCATTTCAGCCGATCTTTGGCTATTCCAGTTCGCGACAGTCTCCCTAAGATGGTGCACTCCCCTGACCACGCTACTCGGCCGGACTGAGTAAGACGCACACAATCGCAAGAGACATCGCGATTCCAGCACACCACACAACGAGAGAGGCAATCCATTCTCCGACGCCACGCAGGTCGTAGTCGGGAGGTTGTGTCACTGATTTCGTTTTGTGCTTCATACAGCACACCCTGCAGTCAAGTCCAGCCCGCCCTGGGCTGTTCGCCTCAGGCCGCGTTGGAGAAGACCATCAAGGACAGGGATAGACAACCTCTTTGTGCAGGCTTCTCTTCGCACCTTGGACAGTAGGGGACTACAGTGTTCCAGACTCTTTGGTTCGGTTCTTCGCAACCTACGCACGCCGCGTCATGAATCGACAGAGCGGCTCGGACATACAGTATCGATGCCCCGCAGATGGTACAGCACAAAGTGTGCCCGTGTAATACGCAGCAAGCGTCAAGAAAGTGTTTCAGCGAATCGCTGAATTCGGAGGCCGTTATGCGACTTGGCGTGCGCACGGCTTCTTTGCCCTTCTACACTAGGTGCGGCATCGTTGCGACTCATTCGCGATGTCTATCAAAATCGGGTCCGGGCAACATGTCGTTCTGGTGGTTTGATGATCCCTGGGTCTGAACTAACTGGTGTACAAGGTCGCACCAAGTACAGTAGGCCGCTGTACCCGGCGTCACGGCTTAATGTGACCGGGATCATCCTCTTCTTTCGTAGATGCGTTGAGATGATATCTTCACGAACTGTATCCCGCTCCCCTTCACAGGCGGAGTTCGAAGTAGTAATCATGATCGCGGTTGTGAGCGAAGAGCTGCATGGGTCGGATTGTGTCAAGAAGCGCGGAAAAGCGCGTGCAGTGCAGAAAATGAAGTAGGTCCTTCGGAGACGTGATCCTTATCACCTGATCCCGTACTCAGGTTCACGGAGTTTTCCGCGCGCCTGAGGCATCCTGCACGAAATAGAGGTGTCTTATGTCTCAGCAGCGTGGAGAGCAAGCATACCGAGTAGCGGCGTGGTGGACTTCTGGACGGTCTGGGCTAGCCAAGTCGGATTCCGCGCCCAACGCCATTCACTTCACCGCTCCCAAAGAGTTTGGAGGACTCGAAGGCCGCTGGACTCCAGAAGAACTCCTCTTGGCTGCCCTCGCCGGGTGCTTCACCACCACCGTGCAAACCATCGCGGGCAGTATTGAGTTCGACTTCAGAGACTTTCAGGTGGAAGCCAGTGGCACAATCCGCAAGTCCCAGTTCGGTTATGGTTTCAGCGAAATTGTGATCTGCCCTACCCTCAAGATCACCCACCCCACAAAGCGGGAACATGCCCTCGACCTTCTGAAGAAGGCGGAAAGACTATGCCTCGTCTCCCGTGCCATCGACGACCTTTGAGATTCGAGCCCAAAATCGAAGTCACCGAAGCTGTGGTTTTGGTCTGATCTTTCGAATGTCTGGAATCACGATAGCTTCACGCTTGCTCTCGATCTCGAGAGCAATACTGCCAAATCCGATCGGCGAGTTTGCAGGAAAGATCACGAGCCCAGTGGTTTGTACGCAAGTCGGTGTGTGCAGGAGCAGTCGATATGATTCAACGTCGCAAGTCGTAGGCTCAGGATTCAGTTCGGTGTCGGCAACCGCCATGGGGTCGAGGATTAACAAGTGGCCGACCGCTTAGATAAGCCGCTAGTAAGCCCCCACAGAAGCTCAGGGAGTGTTCGAACCGGCGAGTTCTGACGGAAAATCCGGTGAGAGGCTGCGGGCGGCGACTTCTGGCGGCAACGGGTTATAGAAGAAACCCGAAGCCCACTCAAATCCGGTAATACGAGATATTTGGGGCAGGATTTCGATATGCCAATGGAAGTCCTCCTCGATTGTCTTCCAGTAGTTTCCTCTTGGACGCAGAAACGGGCGGTCGTGAAGCGACAAGTTGTAGGGCGGCCCACCTACCTTCTGGTCCAACTTCTGCAACACATTACGAAGGATCAGAGCCAAATTCTTGCCTTGACTCGCTTCGATTCGGCTGAATGCGCTGCTGTGAAACTTCGGAAGGACGCACATCTCGAACGGAAAGCGTGACGCGAATGGAGCGAACGCCACGAAATCCTCATTCTCAGCAATCAACCGCTTGCGGCCCCTTAATTCTTGTTGAAGCACATCGCAGTATATGCAGCGTTCCTTCAAAGCAAAGTAGTCACGAGCAATCATGAGCTTCGTCTTAACTGCGCGTGGTGTGATCGGGAGCGCGATTAGCTGCGAGATTGAATGACTGATAGTGTGAGCCCCGGCTCCCTCCCCATGATTCTTGAAGATCAAAACGTAGCGCACCCGCTTATCCCCCTCAAGATAAACGATGCGAGCTACGTAAGCCCGGATAACGTCAGAGATCTCCCCAATTTCTAATTCATGTAGGCTGCGGTCGTGCCGCGATGTCTCCACAATGATTTCATGTGCCCCGACACCGTTCATCAAATCGTGCAAGACTTCGGCCCGCCGTGCCAGTCCGCCTTCTATCCGTAGGCGCGGTCGGGAATTTGGTACCACTCTCACTGACCATCCTGGCCCGTTAGGCGAAGAGGCACGATTTCGGATGGCGAAGACTTCTTCCGGCGTTGAGCTCTCATTGCTCTCGCAGAATGGGCAGAAACCCTTGTCCCTTGTGAATTTCTTGAAGTCAAAGTCCGTTGGCTGCAATCCGTCGCCATCCTCCACGATTGCCCAGCGGTCAGTGAAGATGTCCTTGCGCATTTGGGACATACGGACCTATGAAGGGGGAGGGTGAAAGAGGCCTTCCTCGCTGCGACGCAGTATATATCAGGCATTATTGGGGCGACCAAATGTCTGCAGCTGCTGACAGGAGTCATTGGCTTGGCACAGTCATCGAGGTCCGTTCCCGAACTGACGCGGAAGACTGAGCTTAAAAAGTTTTCGCAACATTTCGTCACGTTTCCTAGCCCCCAATCGTTCTCGACGGACTTCTTTCGCAACCGATAATGAGGTTTCACTCGTGGAACCCATCCTCTATTATTCGCCGCAGGTAGTCCTGCGGACCGCTGGATTCTAGCTTCATCATTGTCTGTCTACGCTCGAAGCGGCGAGAGCCCTCCTGCGGGAAGCTAAAGGACCGTTTGTTCCTACGCACGCGAGCTACTCTTGGTTCTGCCCCAAAAGGAACCAGCGTAAACAACGATTACAAAAATCTCTGACCAAATTGCTCCGGCGACGGCCCTAGATGAGAGCGAGCCAGTTCCGCGCCGGACCATAGGAACGATGAGGAATTCATTTTGGGCATAAAGCAATGGGAGCCATTCGGATTGTTGCTCTGCACTCCACTCAAACATTCGGCAGCTAGATGCCTCAGCACGGATTTACAACACGATCAATTCTGACCAGCTTTACGAAACACGAAGTTCGATACTGGAGACTCACAGGGTTCTGACGATAGAGGGGCCTTTCGTAAACGAGCGTGGTTTTGTGGGCATTTTGGTGCAAGGGAAGGTTTTGATGAACGTAAGTCTCCCAGTTCCGAACTTGTTGTGCTCGCGCCGTGGTGATTCTGATCATCCAGCGCTTGCTTGGCTGCACTTGCGAAAACGTAGGGGTACGACCACGGACTTTGATCCCAAACGTTCTCTGTGATTGCGATCACAATCAGGAGTGATGCGCGGCTATGACCCCAACTTTCCGCTTGTGGTCTAGTTGAAACAGGTGTGAGGCAATCTGCCATGGAACTACGCAACTGGTCGAAATCCGAGTTTGAATACGGCCGAAGGATTCTGAATTCTGCGCTGGATGGAGCGCGTGGCGGTCGAGAAGCATTCCTCAGAGGAAGATCCCTTGCTCCATTTCTTGGCGAAGGAATTCGAAATGCCCTGAAGCCTGCGGTCGTTGGAGCGTGTATCGGCGTGTTGGGCAGTTATCCAGGAGACCCTCATAGATCTATCAGCAGAGCGCTGGCGTTTGGGTTCGCGGGCTGGGCTATTGGACTCGGAGCGGGTGTCGCTTGGGAAACCCGTGGTTTGACAGCGCGCGTCACTAGTAGTGCTTTGAGGAACATTGGCAGGATGCGTGACGAACACTGGCTGGAGAGGAATCCCATCGACTACGCGTAGTACGAACACGAACGGTTGTTCTCGGCGATCAAGTTGTCCCACTTCGTTATCGCTGGAACTGGGGAAATCTGGGAATAAAGATTAGGCATGCTTCTCCTAGGTAACGGGGCCCCTCGCATAAATTCATAAATTAAGGAGGCAGCGATGATCGCAAGCGAAGCAGTTCAGGAACGGGTGCAGATCCCGCTCGGCGCCGAAAGCCTGAGTGGAGAACGGATTGCCTACCTGGAAAGACTAGTCAATCAAGCCAGAACCGCCGCTGCCGTCTTTACCCAATTCTCTCAAGAGGACGTTGACCGCATCGTCAAGCCGATGGTCCTGGCTGGCCTGGACCAAGCTCAATATCTCGCTCGCCTGGCCGTTGAGGAAACCAAGCTCGGTGTCGTGGAAGACAAGGTCCTCAAGAACATGTGCGCCACGGAGTTTACCTACAATTACATTAAGGATAAACGTACGGTCGGCATCATTCGCGAGTTTCCGGAGCGCAACCTCGTGGAGATGGCGGAACCGATCGGGGTCATCTTCTCAATCACGCCGATCACGAACCCTACGTCCACCGTGCTCTTCAAGTGCATCATGGCCATCAAGACGCGTAATGCGGTCATTTTCAGTCCCCATCCTCAGGCCTGGCATTGTTGCTCCGAGGCCGTAAAGATCATGTATGAGACCGCGCTGAAGCATGGCGCGCCCGAAGGGGTTTTTACCTGTCTAGAATCACACACCCTGCAGGACAACGCCTACCTGATGCGGCACAAGGATGTGAGCCTGATTGATGCCACCGGCGGGCCAGGTGCAGTCAAAGCCGCCTATAGCTCCGGCAAACCGGCTCTGGGTGTAGGGTCGGGCAACACGCCTGCCTATTTGGAAAAAACAGCGGATCTGAGTACGGCCGTGGTGGACATCATTCTCTCCAAAACCTTCGATAACGGAACCATCTGTGCCTCAGAGCAAACGGTGGTGATCGACGATGAGATTTATGACGTCGTGCTGAAGAAATTTGCGGAGCTGGGAACGCATATCTGCAATGAGAAAGAAACGGAACTGCTAGCGCGAACGGTAATCGATCCGAAGACCGGGTTTATGCAACCCATGGCAGTAGGGCAAAAGGCTACCGATATCGCCCGTTTTGCCGGTCTTTCCGTGAGACCGGACACTAAACTCCTGATTGCGCCGATTCAAGGTGTAGGCCGCGGACATCCCCTGTCGGTCGAGAAGTTGTTCCCAGTGCTCTCGGTCTATCGAGCCAAGTCGGTCGACGAGGCGCTCAAGGTTTGTATCGACGTGAACCATGCCGGCGGGCTGGGACACACGGCAGTCATTTTCTCGCGTAACGATGAGGTCATCAGCAAGTTCAGTGAGGTGATGAACGCGGGACGGATCATCGTGAACTCGCCTGGCTCGGTCGGAGCACTGGGCGCCGTCTACAACGACCTCGTGCCTACTTTCTCCTTCGGATGTGGCACCGGCGGCGGCAACAGCACGACCGACAATGTAAATATCTATCACTATCTCAATATCAAACGTGTAGCTCGGAGGACTCAAGCCCATATGTGGTTCCGAGTTCCTAATCAGATTTACTTCAACCTGAACGCGGTAGAGAACGTACGCCAGTTCCCTTCACGCTCGACCATCATCGTTACGAATCCGTCTTTGGAGCAAATCGGTCACGTAGACCTTGTCCGCCGTTACATTCCGGAGGGAACCCACGTCCACATCTCGGTCATTCCCGATGCGGAGCCCGAGGTCAAGGTGGTCATGCAAGGAGTGGAGGCGCTGAATTTCTACAAAGCGGACCAAATTATCGCACTCGGTGGCGGGTCGGTGATCGATGCGGCGAAGATCATGAAACTCAAGTATGAGTCGCCGGAGGCTGATCTGGAAGAGCTGGCCGCACCCTTTCTGGATCTGCGCAAGCGTGTGGTCCAGTACCCGACTAAGAAAATTAACCGGGCGAGGCTGATTGCCATCTCCACCACTAGCGGAACGGGAAGCGAAGTCACGCCCTTTGCGGTCCTGACCGACAAAGAGCACGGGCGCAAGGTGACCCTGGCCGACTACTCTCTGACGCCGGATGTGGCCATCGTTGATCCACAATTTGTGATGTCCATGCCGAAGGGCCTTACCGCCGATACCGGTATCGACTGCCTAACCCATGCGCTGGAGGCTGCAGTTTCCAGCTACGCTTCGGCCTATACCGACTCTAACGCGATGCAAGCGATCCGGATGGTATTCAAGTACCTGCCCATCGCTTATGAGCATCCCCGCGATGAAGAAGCACGCTGCATGATGCACAATGCCGCCTGCATTGCGGCAATGGCGTTTGCCAACGCGTCGGTGGGCGTCAATCACGCGCTGGCGCATGCCTTCGGGGCGCGCTTCGGCGTGGCGCACGGCCGGGCCAATGCGCTCATGTTGCCGCACGTTATTGTGTATAACGCGTCCGTGCCCACTAAGTTCGTGCCGTCACCGTACCAGAAGGGGTATGTCGCGCATAGGAAATACGCGACGATCGCCGACTTGCTGGGTCTGGGCGGCCACACCATCGAGGAGAAGGTGAAGAACCTGGTGATGGTTACAGAACAGTTACTCGACCAATTGGGCTTCCCGCGTTCGATCGCCGACCTGGGAATCTCCAAGGAAGAGTTCGAGCGGGCAATACCTGATCTGACCAAGCTTGCCTTTGACGATCCGTCCTGGCAGTCGAACCCTCGTATGCCACTAATCAGCGAATTGGCCGACCTGTTTTGGAAGGCTTATCGGGGGCGAGGCTTAGCGAAAGTGGACAGTGCAGCTCAGCTACAAAACGCGTAGGAAAGGGTGGTGCGTATGGCAATGATCTCAGAATTGCTCAAGATCGATGAAGAGCGTGTTGTCCAGGGGTTGCAAGAGGCCGGAGAAAAACTGGACGGTGTCGAGGGCGAAGTGACTTTGGATTTTTCTTCCGTGCGCCGGCTCGATGCGAGTGCGCTCAAAGCGATGGAAGAGTTCGCGCGCATAGCGGACGACAAAAGCGTCAGGGTGGTGTTGCGCGCCGTCCACGTCGCTGTCTACAAAGTGCTCAAGCTGGTGAAGCTGACGTCGCGATTTTCTTTCGTGAACTGAGATGTGCGATGGTTTCGATAACTGACGATCGGCAACTGACTAGGAGATCTGCGGTGCGGAGCCGACAGCAGGATGACCGCCTTTCCTGGGGAGATGCCGTTTTCCTCCACTTGGAGCGCGAGGGCATGCCCCTCAACGTAGCCTGTGTCTGCGTTTTTGAGGCTGAGATCGCATTCGAGGCTTTCGTCCAGTTCGTCGAATCGAAGCTGCCGCTTATTCCCCGCTACCTCAAGCGAGTAGTGCCCCCGCTCCTTAATATTGGCCTTCCAACGTGGGAATACGACCCAACCTTCGAAATCCGCAGGCACGTACGCGAGGTGACGCTCAAGCATGGTTCCGACGCAGAGTTGAAGACGTATGCGGGGAAAATTCTGAGTATAGTGATGGACCGGCAGCACCCGCTATGGGACCTGACCCTAGTGCATGGGCTGAAAGGTAATCGCAGCGGGCTCATTTTCCGTCTGCATCACTGCCTCGCCGATGGCATCGCCGGGGTTGGGATCATGAATGCGCTCATGGACGCGAGTCCAGTGGCCCCTCGTCTGCCCAGACGAAAGCGTCGGCTCCGAGTACAACCGCCTCGTGACGTTTTGACTTCGCTAACCAACGACTGCGTCGATTCCTATTCAGAATTCTCCAAACGAATTCTCATGGCGCTGGCCGACGTATCGAGCATGGCGGAGCGCTTCGCCGCGAATGGCGGGAATTCGGCCACGGACGAGTTCGCACATCTACTTCCAGAACTCAGCGTGTCCACCGAGCGGCTGCGATTCAACGTTCTCTACCGCGGGCCCCAGAAATTCGCCTGGGCTGACGTTCCGCTGGCAGAAGTCAAAGCCATCCGGCAAACGTGTGGGACCAGCGTGAACGATGTCATTCTCGCGCTGGTGACGGCAACCATCCGGCGCTACCTCGAACTGCATGGCGACCGCGTTAAAGGGCGACTGCTCCGCATGATGGTTCCGGTCAATCTGCGGGGCAGCGACGGTCCGGGTGACTTGGGGAACCGCATCTCCCTGGTTCCGGTCACCATCCCTCTAGATATTCGTAACCCTCGGAAACTGCTGGCTGCCGTCCATAAGAGAACAGAGCTTCTCAAACGCGCGCATACCGCCGAATTGGTGAGCTTGACCGGTGGTTTGCTCGGCATGTTCCCGAATTCCGCGCAGGCGCTTGCCGGCCACATTCTGGGCCGGCTGCCGTTTACGCCTTTCAACATGGTCTGTACCAACGTGCCGGGACCGCAATTTCCGCTCTACGTGCTCGGCAACAAGATGCTGCACTGCTATCCCTATGTTCCGGTCGGCGGCGAGATGGCACTCAACTGCGCCATCTTGACTTACGACGGAACGGCGTATTTCGGGTTTAGCGGATGTATGCATGCAGCGCCGGATCTGCGGCGTTTGGAAACTTTTCTGAAGTTGAGTTTCACGGAGCTACGGGAAGCAGCCGAGGTCACGCCCCTGCGAAAGGAAGAGCAAACGAAAGTGAAAGAGAACAGGGTGCGCGCCAAGACGAAGGTTGCACCGGCACCGTCCACGCCGCCGCCGGTTGGCGCATCCATTCCCCCTCCACCTCTCAGTTCAGTCGAATCACCAATTCCACGAAGGCCCCCAGTTAAGGAGAAAAAAGTCTTGACGCAATCGATCGCCTAGGAATCGTCAGGCAGGAGAGTAGCAAACATGGAAAACATCCAGTCACTTTCGCAAATGACATCGTGGTTGGCCACGGGACGAATCCTGTTCTTGCTCATTCATCTTCTGGGTGTCGGATGTTTTGCCTACATTGTGGCGAAGCGCCTGGTACCGCTCATTCGTGGCGAACGCGATTTTCGTTTTGACCAGCCATTGGTGCGACTGGGAAGGGTTTTGAAGTTTTGGCTGGGCCAGTGGAAGCACCCGCGCTACCGGACCGCAGGCATCATTCATATTTTCATTTTTGCGGGCTTCATCGTCCTCGCAATTCGAGCCTTCTCTGTGCTTATTGTCGGCGTCTCCGAGAATTTCGTCATGCCCGGCCTCTCGGGAAGAGCCGGCCCTATCTACGACATCATTACGGATTACGCCGCCACCATTGTTTTCCTCTGCATGGTGATCGCTGTGATTCGCCGCCTGGTTTTCAAACCTGCGCGGTACGCGGTACCGGCACGGTACGGCAAAGCGCACACTGCCGACGCCATCTTCCTTTTGTCGTTGATCGCAATCCTGATGGTGGCCGACAGCCTCTTTGCGGCCGCTAAGGCTTCCGCCCAGTCACAGTCAGGCCAGTCTGTTGAGACCTTAGCCGCCTTTTCGCTCCCGTGGATATTGCAGAAGGCTCTCCTTTCAACTGCCTTGTCCACTCTCGGGAAACTCTACTTCAGCGCTTATCTTGTCCATGAGCTGACCTTTTACTTCTTGCTATGCTACCGGCCTTTTGGAATCCAGTTCCACGTGGAAACCTCCCTCTTCAATATTTACTTCGCAAAGTTGGACCGCGAAATTCTGAAGCCGGTGCGATGGGGTGTCAGCGATGAGCATCTGGATCAGGTGAAATCCTTCGGAGTGAAGACGTTCGAAGACTTCACCTGGAAACACATGCTCGATTTCTATTCCTGCGCTGACTGCGGGCGATGTTCCGACAATTGTCCCGCGAACGCTGTGGGACGGCCGTTATCGCCACGATTCATCACCGTCAAGGCCAGAGAGTACAGCTTCCAGCACTATCCGATTCTTGGGCACGCGAACAATGGCACGGCACTGGTCGGCAGCAAAGATTCCGGCTGCATTTATTCTGAGGCTGAAATCTGGTCGTGCACGACCTGCGGTGCATGCGAGCAGGAATGCCCGCTGCTGATTGAGTACATTGACAAGATCGTCGATCTGCGGCGGGGCATGGTCGACGACGGAAATGTGCCCCAGTCCCTGCAAAAACCACTGAAAGCGCTAGAGAGCCGCGGCAATCCCTACGGCAAGATGGAGAAGAAGAAAGCCGACTGGGCAAACGCGAAGGAATTCCAGCAAATCTGCCCCGTCAAGACCCTCGACAAGCAGAACGGCGCTGACACCTTGTTTTTTGTCGACAGCATTACCTCCTACGACGACCGGATGCAGTCGATCGGGCGCGCAACGGCAAAGATTCTCAACCATGTCGGAGAAAATTTCGGAATCCTCGGCGCGGCGGAAAAAGACAGCGGCCATGAGGTCCGGCGCTTCGGCGAAGAGACGCTGTTCATGACCTTGCGGGATAAGAACGTTGAGGCCATCAAAGCTTCCGGAGTCAAGCGGATCGTCACCGCGGACCCGCATGCCTACAATGCGCTCAAACACGACTACAAGGATGTGCCGCCTGTGGAGCACATCAGCCAGGTCATCGCCAGAGAAGTGAAAGCCGGCAAGATCAAGTTCAATCCGGTAGAAAACGCAGACAGCGTGTACACCTACCACGATCCCTGCTATCTGGGACGACATAACCAGATCTACGACGACCCTCGCGACGTGCTGGACGCGATTCCCGGTTTGAAGAGAGTCGAGATGAAGCGTTCCCGAGACCGTTCATTTTGCTGCGGAGGTGGGGGACTGATGCTTTTCTACGAGCCGAGGGAAGAGCAGCGAATGGGCGTGAAGCGAGTCCAGTTGGCCGCTGAGGCCGGAGCCAATGTGATTGTGACTGCTTGTCCGTTCTGCATGGTCAATATCGAAGACGCGATCAAGGTCGCGGGCCTGGAAGGAAAGATGACCGCCATCGATCTGGCGGAACTGGTGGAGAAGCAAATCGCAGGCGAAAGTCAGACAGTAGCGTGAAACATTGTTGGAGGATGAGTTATGGAGATTCTAGTTTGCGTGCGAAGAGTACCCGACACTTCGGAAAATGAAATTCAAGTGAATAGTACCGGGGATGATATTGAACGCGATGACCTCGTCTACTCAATCAATGAAGCGGACAACTACGCGGTCGAAGAGGCGCTTCAGATCGTCGCCCGGGTCGGTGGAAACGTCACAGTCGCCACGGTTGGTGGCAACGATGACGAAGAGGTCCTGCGCCGGGAGATGGCCATGGGCGCGAACCACGGCGTGCTGATCACAGACGATGCCTTCAGCGGATCAGACGGCAAGGGTATCGGCACCATCCTGAAGGCTTTTGTGCAGAAAGGAAACTACGACCTGATCTTTACCGGGATCCAGGCCGAGGACGGCGGCGCACAGGTGGGCGGAATGCTGGCGGCGCTGCTCGACTATCCGTTTGCTTCTCTGGTCAATTCCATTGAAGTTTTGGACGGCAAGAAGCTGAAAGTCAGCCGGGAAATTGAAGGCGGCAACAAAGAAATGAATGAGATTGATCTGCCCTGCGTGCTTTCGATTCAGACCGGCATCAATGAGCCACGCTATGTAGGCATGAAAGGTATCCGGCAAGTGGCCTCTATTCCGATCCCGACTTTCGGCGCCTCCAATCTTGGGTTGGACCCAAGCACTGTCGGGGAAGGCGGAGCGAAAGTGAAAAGGGTGGATTACTTCGTTCCCGCGCTGGGTAAGGGAGCCGAAATCCTGCACGGCAGCCGGGAAGAGAACATCGACAAAGTTCTGGAGTTAGTGGCAGCTAAAGGAGGGTTGAAATAATGGCTCGCATTTTCACTTACATTATGCACAAGGGTGGCGCGGTCGACGATACCGCGTTCGAACTGGCGGCGGCTGCGCGAAGGATCGATCCCGCTGCTTCACCGACAGCCATTCTCACCGGTTGGGGCGGGAACCTCGATGCCGCATGCAAAGCCCTCGGCGCTTCCTACCCTGAGATCTGGAAAATCGCCATCGAAGCCCTTGCGTACCCCAATGCTGAATTGATTCGGGGAGCTCTGGTCAAGATACTGCCGAGCAACAGCATTGTGTTAGTTGCTCATGAGCATTTTGGAATCGATCTGGCTCCAGGCCTTTCCATCAAGCTGAATTCGGCTTTCGTCTCCGACGTGTTGGACATCACCGGCGTGGAAGGCGCAAGTCTCAAAGTAGTCCGCCAGGAATTTGGTGGACAGGTCAGCGCGCATGTTCGGTGCGACATTTCATCGGGCGCGGTGGTAACTGTACGTCCGGGCGCATTCAAACCGCAGGAAGGCGCTGCTATCACTGGCGCCATCGTCGACAAGTCTGCTGATGTCGGCGCGCTCGCTGCAGGACGACGCTATGTAGAGACGCTCGTCGCCGAGGCGGGCGATGTCGATATCACCAAGCACAATATTCTGGTTTCGATCGGCCGCGGCATTCAGGAAAAAGAGAATGTGGCTGTCGCCGAGGAACTGGCTGAAGCCCTAGGTGCGGCGGTGAGCTGCTCGAGACCCGTGGTTGACGCGAAGTGGATGGAGAAGTCACGTCAGGTGGGCTCGTCCGGAAAAACCGTCAAGCCCAAGGTCTATCTGGCATGCGGCATCAGTGGGTCTTTCCAGCATCTGGCTGGCATCAAAGGCAGTCCGCTCCTGATCGCCATCAACAAGAACCCGAAGGCTCCGATATTCCAGGTTGCAGATGTCGGAATTGTCGATGACATCCTGGAGTTCTTGCCGGAATTGACTAACAGAGTTCGTGAAATGCGCCGCGCTGCATAACAAGGGAGAGGAACCGCCCATGATCACAAGCAAAACTCTGAAGCTCAGTTTGAAATCGCTCAAGGACTTCGCGAAAAAGCGCCTACCGGACGAGGTTCTCCGCGAACTCGATGACAAGGACGAATGCCCGCTCGAAATCGTCCGTCATATGTGCAGCCCGGACAAGCTAGGCATTCAACTTCTGTTCATCCCCGAAGAGTTCGGGGGCATGGGCGGCGGAGCCTTCGATGTGTATTGCGTTTGCGAAGAGATGGCGCGTATCGACTTGGGCGTCGCCACCGCCGTGCTGGCCACGTTCCTGGGCAGCGATCCGATCACTGTCGGCGCCACTCCGGAGCAAAAGAAAAGCTGGCTGACGCGCATTGCGGAAGAGGGATTGCTGTTCGCCTACGGCGCCACGGAGCCGGAAGCGGGCAGTGATTTGGGTGCGCTTCGTACCACGGCGGACCCGGTCATCGAAAACGGCCGCGTCGTCGGCTACAAAATTACCGGTAACAAGCAATGGATCAGCAATGGTGGAATCGCTGATGCCTACACGATTTTAGCTAGCACTCCCGCCGGTCCGAGCTGGTTCGTGGTGGAAAGAGGAGCAAAGGGTTTCACCCACGACGAGCCCGAAGACAAGCACGGCATCCGCCTCAGCAACACTGCAGCTCTGGCGCTAGACAACGTTTATGTCGACGCCGACCGGTTGCTGGGAGGCGTGGAAGGCCAGGGATTGAATCAAGCGCAGGCCGTGTTCGGCTACACCCGCCTCATGGTCGCAGCGTTTGGTCTTGGCGGCGGCTGGGCCGCGCTCGATCGAGCAATTCCCTATTCCACCAAGCGTATTCAAGCCGGAACTCCGCTCTCAGAAAAGCAGGGCTACACCCACAAGCTGATCGTGCCCAACGTGGCGCGACTGGAAGCGGCCCGCTCCTACATCGAGGAAACTGCGGAGCGCATCGACGCCGGGGTCGAAGGCAGCTTGAACACCGAGGGCGCCATCGCAAAATACATGGCGACCGAAGCTGGGAATGACGCCGCAGAGGCCAGCATCCAGGCGCTCGGTGGCTACGGATACACACACGAGTACATGGTGGAGAAGATCAGCCGCGACGTTCGCATCACGACGATCTACGAAGGAACGTCCGAGATTATGGAGATGACGATCAGCCGCGATCGTTGGCAATCCCATCTCAAGACGCGCGGGCAGCACTATCACGAGCGAGCGCGAGAATTCGAAGCACTGCACGCTCGCCGCGCGAACGTGGGTGCTGATATTGCAGCGCTGGCTTTGCATGCACTGGCCGAGGTCATGGAAAAAGCGCGTATCGCGCGCTTGACCCGTTATCAACATATCCTCCTGCGCTTGGGCGAGTTGATTGCTTATGCCGAGTGCGCCGGCAGTTTGTCCCGTCGTGCCGCGCTCTTGGCTGACGGCAAGCTCAATGAAAAAGCCAACCGGCGCTTCGACGTGACCGCGCTGGCGGCGATCAGCCGGGTCTTTGCACGCGATGCCGCACTCAAGGTGGGCGAAGAGGGTTTGCGCTGGATTGTCGGAGCCGGAGGCATCAGCGATGCCGAGATCGCCGGGTTTGAAACGAGTTTGGGATTGCCCGCCATTCACCGCGCGCAGTACGGTCTCATTTCCGATCTGGATTACGTTGCAGATGTATTGTACGGCCGCGCAGCCAAGCGCTTGGAAGCAGCCGCATAGGTTTTAACGATCGATCTTATTCGACCTCATACAGGAGTACCCGTCATGGAAAACACTTCCCATCGTGCCATAGCAATTGTGGGAGCAGGAGCCATCCTGCCCGACGCTGCGAACGTATCGGCTTTCTGGGAGAATGTGAAGAACGGCCGTTACAGTATCACTGAGGTTGACCGTGACCGCTGGGATCCAGCGCTCTACTACGATCCCGACCATAGTGCACCGGATAAAACCTATTCAACCATCGGCGGTTGGGCGCGCGACTACGTGTGGGATCCGATGAAGTGGCGTCTTGGTGTTCCGCCGTGCGTCATCGCCGCCATGGATGAGGCGCAAAAATGGGCCATTGCCTGCACCCGCGAAGCGTTAGAAGACTATGGCTTCCCCAAGCGGCCGCTGGACACCGATCGCACAGCGGTAATCCTCGGCAATGCTATGGCGGGGGAAAAGCATTATTTCACCGCGCTGCGCCTGTACTTTCCGGAATACGCTCATGAACTGGCCGAAAGTGCCAGCTTCGCCGGGCTGCCGGAGACGCTGCGCCGCGACATTACCAGAGAACTGCACGACCGGATGGCCAACCGCATTCAGGATGTTACGGAAGACACGATGCCCGGTGAATTGGCCAATTGCATTGCCGGCCGCATCGCGAACATTTTCAACTTCCACGGACCTAACTACGTTGTGGACGCGGCCTGCGCCTCGGCGATGGCGGCCATCAGTTCGGCTGCTGAGGGATTGGTTGCGAACGATTTTGACATTGCGGTTACCGGCGGCATCGACCGCAACATGGGCGTCTCGAGCTACATCAAGTTTTGCAAAATCGGGGCGCTCTCCGCGACTGGCACTCGTCCCTACGCTGAAGGAGCCGATGGCTTCGTCATGGGGGAAGGCACCGCGATCTTTCTGCTCAAGCGTCTGGCCGATGCCGAGCGGGACGGAGACAAAATCTACGCTGTGCTGCGTGGCATAGCCGGATCAAGCGACGGCAAGGGAAAGGGCATCACCGCTCCCAACCCAATCGGTCAAAAACTAGCCATCGAGCGGGCTTGGCAGAATGCCGCATTATCACCCGCTACCGCGACCCTGATCGAAGGCCATGGCACGTCCACCAGCGTGGGCGACGTCGTTGAAGTGCAAAGCATGATCGATGTGCTCCGCAGTTCCAATCTTCCTCCCAATTCCGTCGCGCTGGGTTCGGTCAAATCGAATATAGGGCACCTCAAAGGAGCGGCTGGCGCCGCCGGGCTGCTGAAAGCTGCCCTGGCGCTTCGGGACAAGGTGCTGCCGCCGAGCGTGCATTGCGAGCATCGCAATTCCAACATCGATTTTGCCCACTCTCCGCTTTACGTGAATACCGAACTAAAACCGTGGACCATGCCGGCCGATGGCGTGCGCCGCGCCGGTCTGAGCGCTTTTGGTTTTGGCGGCACAAATTTCCACGCCGTGCTCGAAGAATATATTCCCCACAGGCTGAATGGAAACGGCAAGCGGTCGGTAGCTGTTAGTGAGATACCAACGGTAGTGAAAGAGTCGATCATGAATACGGAAAATGTTTCCCGCACTTCTAACCTATCTTCTTATAAGGCTCCGTTACGCGGAACACTAGTAATCGGCGCCGCTTCCGAAGCTGCGCTCAGCGAGCGCCTGCGAACAGTAGAGAAAGACGCCAAAGCTGGCAAGGCACCTGCGCCATCTGCCCCTGCTGAATCAGACTTGCGTGCGCCGGAGCGCGTGGCCATCGACTACTCCGACGCCACGGAACTGGCGAACAGAGCAGGCAGCGCACTCAAAGCTCTGGCGGCCAATCAACCGGCGGTATGGAAAGCACTGCCTGCCCAAGGCATCTTCCGCGGTCACGGTCCGGCCCCCAAGGTGGCGTTCCTGTATACCGGCCAAGGCTCGCAGTACGCGAATATGCTCAAGGTGCTCCGAGCGACGGAGCCGATAGTGGCTGACACATTTGCCGAAGCCGATCGCACGATGATGCCCTTGCTCGGCAAGCCGCTCACCGAATACATCTTCGTTGACCACGCGGACGCCGACGCTGTCGCCAAGGCCGAAGAGGATCTGCGCCAAACCGAGATTACTCAGCCTGCCGTGCTTGCAATCGACCTCGCGCTGACCCGGCTCCTTGCCGCTTACGGCATCGAACCTGACTTCACCATGGGGCACAGCTTGGGCGAATACGGAGCATTGGTCGCAGCGGGTGGCCTACCTTTTACTGACTCGCTGGAAGCGGTCAGTGCTCGCGGCCGCGGAATGGCCCAGGTGGCAATGGACGACAACGGCCGCATGGCCGCAGTCTTTGCCCCGCTTGAAGAAGTCGACCGCATCCTGAAGACGATCAACGGCTACGTCGTGATCGCCAACGTCAACAGCAATCACCAGGCGGTTGTCGGTGGCGCCAGCAAACCAGTCGAGCAGGCCATGGAAGCTTTCCAAAAAGCTGGCTATGACGTGGCCGCGATACCCGTCAGCCATGCCTTCCACACATCGATTGTGGCGGGAGCCAGCAAGCCCTTGCGCGAAGTTCTGCAACGGCTACATCTTCAATCGCCACGTTTGCCAATCGTCGCGAACACTAACGGCGAGTTTTATCCCACGGGGCCTGACGTCGTGCCTAAGATGCTGGACATTCTCACGCAGCAGGTTGCTTCCCCGGTGCAATTTGTTAAGGGCCTGGGCACGCTGTACGATGCCGGCGCTCGCGTGTTTGTTGAAGTTGGGCCGAAAAAAGCGCTGCAGGGATTTGCCGAGGATGTGCTCGGCGGCCACAGCGATGTGGTCTCGTTGTTTACCAATCATCCGAAAGTCGGGGATATCGTCGCCTTCAACCAAGCCCTGTGCGGACTTTATGCGGCGGGCTTGGGCCACGGAACCGCGGCGGAAGTCTCGCGTGAGCGGTCGGTAACCGAGGTGACCGCAGTAGCAGTTCCCTTCCCCGTGGAATCATCTAAACCCATCCCCGTGCCAGCGCCAGCAGCGTCAGCCACACCACATTCCTCCGTACCATCCGTGCCGTTGTTCGGCGATCACTACGACGAACTCGGCCGCTTTTTCGCCGATGTTCTTGATCGCGGCTACGAGATCTATCGCCGCAAAAAAGATGTTTCCAAGAACGTTCCAGTGGTCATTACAGGAGCCGCGCTCGGCTTGCCTGGGACCGACCGTATCTTCGACGATGCCAACATCGGCCGAATTCTGCAAGGTGAGCAGTTCATCAATTTGATTCCCGCAGCCTTCCGCCAAGCCATGCTCGATAAACACATCACCCGCCTAGTGAAGAGTGAGAGCGGAGAAGCCAGGTTTGAAACCCTCACTGATGTCGCGGACGTGATCAAGCTGGCAGGTCGTGGAGGCGCTTTCAATCTGGAAGAGGAATTCGGAATTTCCTCCGAACGTGTGGGCGCTCTCGACATTGTCACCCAACTGGCCATCGCCGCGGGAATCGACGCATTACGCGACGCCGGCATCCCGCTGGTTATGCGCTATAAAACCACCACCAAGGGCACGCAATTGCCGGAGCGTTGGGGATTGCCAGACGCATTACGAGACGATACCGGTGTGATCTTCGCTTCCGCCTTCCCCGGGTTAGACTCGTTCGCCGATGAGATGGCGCGCTATTACGCGGATCACGCACGCCGTGAGCGGTTAACCGTGTTTGAAAGCCTGCTCGCCGGTGCGGTTGAGTCGAATGGTCATTCCAAGCTGGTGCAAGAAATCAAGCGGCGCATCGCCGAACTGCGCACTGCCATCGACAAAGAACCGTACGTCTTCAATCGCCGTTTTCTGCTCCGAGTCTTGTCCATGGGACATTCGCAGTTCGCTGAATTCATCGGCGCCCGCGGCCCTAATACTCAAGTCAACGCGGCTTGTGCGAGCACTACACAGGCGATATCGCTGGCACAGGACTGGATTCACGCCGGGCGATGCAACCGGGTTATCGTGGTCTCGGCCGACAACGTCACCTCCGATCATCTGATCGAGTGGATGGGCGCAGGCTTCCTGGCCACTGGAGCCGCCGCCACCGACGAAGTGGTTGTCGATGCCGCCATTCCTTTCGACCGCCGGCGCCATGGCATGCTTATCGGCATGGGCGCCGCGGCTCTGGTAGTAGAGAACGCCGACACCGCGCGTGCACGAGGAATACAACCGATCTGCGAGGTGTTGTCCACTACGACAAACAACAGTGCCTTCCACGGCACTCGTCTTGATGTCCAGCACATCGGGCAAGTCATGGAGACCCTGCTCGCCACCGCGGAAGCACAGAGCGGCATCTCGCGTCGCCAGATCGCACCCCACACAGTGTTCGTTTCCCATGAAACCTACACACCGGCGCGGGGCGGCAGCGCCTCCGCCGAGATCCACGCGCTACGGCGTGTCTTCGGCGACGTCGCGGATAGCATCGTGATCGCCAACGCCAAGGGCTTCACCGGTCACGCCATGGGCACCGGCATCGAAGATGTCGTTGCCGTCAAAGCGCTCGAAACCGGTTGCGTACCTCCCGTCGCCAACTTTAAGGAAGTTGATCCCGAGCTGGGACAGTTGAACCTGTCCAAAGGGGGTTCCTATCCCGTCGAGTACGCCATACATCTGGGAGCAGGTTTCGGTTCGCAGATCAGCATGATGCTGCTGCACTGGGTGAAGACGAAGGATGGGATTCGTCGAAGTCCGAACGCTCTGGGCTATGCCTACCGCATCGCCGATGAGACTGCTTGGAGTGCATGGCTAACTGGGATCGCGGGTCATCCGGCCGCCAATTTGGAAGTCGTCCAGCGCACCCTGCGAGTGCGGGATCAAGCGGCGACAGCGCGAGCCGCCAAAGTTGCTCCGGCGTCCCTCCCAGCACAGGCGCCCACGCCCACCGTTCCAGTACCGTCCCCAGCCTCGCCGGTCCTGGTTGCGAAGCCGGAACCAAAACCCGTTCTGACCAACGTGACCGAACCAAAGGTGCAAGTTCAAGTCGCCGTGGTCACTTCTCCCGTACTGCCCAAAGCGGCCGCGAAGGGCGATCGGGTGAAAGAGAAAGAGCTGGCTCTGGTAGCAGAGAAAACCGGCTATCCAGTTGACATGCTAGATCTGGATCTCGATTTGGAAGCCGACTTGGGCGTCGACACCGTTAAGCAGGCGGAGGTCTTTGCCTCAATTCGTGAGGCTTACAGCATTCCGCGCGATGAGAACCGCAAGCTGCGCGACTATCCAACCTTGGCGCACGTGATCCGCTTCGTGTATGAGAAACGGCCAGACTTGGCAGCAACTCCAACGACGGCGAAGCAAGAAGTCAAACCTGCAGCGCCCACAATCGCTGTGGTGTCGGAGAAACCGGCACCCATTGCGACATCTTCTCAAGTCGCCGCTGGCGATGGTGCAGTGGTCAAGGAACGCATTCTCGCGCTGGTGGTAGAGAAGACCGGCTATCCGAAGGACATGCTGGATTTGGATCTCGATCTCGAGGCCGACCTCGGTGTCGACACGGTCAAGCAAGCCGAAATGTTCGCGGCCATCCGCGAGATCTACAACATTCCGCGCGATGAGAACCGCAAATTGCACGACTATCCGACGCTAGCGCACGTCATCCGGTTTGTTTTTGATAAGCGACCCGACCTGGCTGCCGCCGCGGCGGCAAAAGAAGAAGTCGAATTCACCACGCCCAACATCCCTGTGGTAGCTGAGAAACGAGCTCCCACAGCGACATCAACACCAGCGGCCACAGCCGACGCGGTCAAGGAACGTATTCTCGCGCTGGTGGTGGAGAAAACCGGCTACCCGAAAGACATGCTGGACTTAGAACTCGATCTCGAAGCCGATCTCGGTGTTGACACTGTCAAACAGGCCGAAATGTTCGCGGCTATCCGCGAGATCTACAGCATTCCGCGCGATGAGAATCGTAAACTGCGAGACTATCCCACGCTAGCCCATGTGATCCGGTTCGTCTTTGAAAAACGGCCCGACTTGGCGGGGGCGCCTGCCGTTCCATCAGCAGCGCCTATCAGTGCGCCAACCGTGCCTACCCCGTCACCAGTCGCAGTCCAAGCGGCAACCGACGATGCGATCAAAGAAAAGGTGCTGGAGATCGTGGCCGAAAAGTCGGGCTATCCCAAAGATATGTTGGACCTTGACCTTGATCTCGAAGCAGACCTCGGCATCGACACCGTCAAACAAGCAGAGATGTTCGCCGCGGTTCGAGCGGCGTATAACATTCCGCGCGATGAGAATCTCAAGCTGCGCGAATTCCCAACCTTGGCCCACGTGATCAGGTTCGCTCGTGACCGGCAGCCTGGTGTACCCAAAGCGCCTGCTGCAAGACCTTTGGCGGTGCAAGAGAAGCCGGAACCAGCGCAGAAGAAACCAGCCGAATCTGCATCTTCGCCTTCGAAGCCAACTGCCATTGCGCGTCCGGCTGCCGCCAGTTTCGACGCCGCCAATCGCATTCCGCGCCGCGTACCTGTTCCCAACTTGCGTCCGTCACTTGCTATTTGCAAGCCAACTGGTGTAACCCTCAGTTCCGGCCGGCGAGTGGTCCTCATGCCCGACAAGTCTGGCGTAGCTGACGCTCTCGCCCAACGGCTACAGACGATGGGCGTTGAAGTTCTGCGCATTGAGCAGACGCTGGATGCTGACGCGTTGCAGAATCTCGTCAAGAATTGGCTGGCCGCAGGCCCAATACAAGGAGTGTACTGGCTATCAGCACTGGACAGCGAGGGCGATCTTAATGCAATGAGCCTAGCCAGCTGGCATGAAGCCCTGCGAGTGCGCTTGAAGTCGCTCTATGCCACCATGCGCAGTCTGTACGAGCAGATTGCGGCGCCGGGCACGTTCCTCGTTTCAGCGACGCAACTTGGTGGACAGCACGGCTACGATGACGCTGGAGCAAAGGCCCCGTTAGGTGGTGCGGTCGCGGGTTTCACCAAAACCTATAAGCGAGAGCGGATGGACGCTCTGGTCAAGGCGGTCGACTTTGAAGCGGAACGAAGGCGGTCCGAAGTCGCAGACATCCTGATTGAGGAAACCCTGCGTGATCCCGGTGCGGTTGAAATCGGCTACAAGGACGGGCTGCGCTGGACGGTCGGGCTGCAAGAACAGCCCGCAGCCGATGGCCAACCCGGCCTAGCTCTCGACGGCAACACTGTCTTCCTCGTCACCGGTGCGGCCGGCAGCATCGTATCGGCCATCACCGCCGATTTGGCGACGGCCTCCGGGGGCACGTTCTATCTGCTCGACCTGGTACCCGAGCCTGATCCGGACAATCCCGATCTCAAGCGCTTCGTGACCGATAAGGACGGCCTCAAGCGCGATCTCTTCGCACGCATCCAGGCACGTGGCGAGCGCGCCACGCCGGCCCTGGTTGAAAAAGAGCTGGCAGCACTGGAGCGAGCGCAAGCAGCCTGCAAAGCCATCGAGGCCGTGCAAGCCGCCGGCGGTACGACGCATTACTTCAGCGTCAACCTCACGGACGCAGACGCTGTAACCAAAATCATCCAGCAAGTGCGCGAACGCAACGGACGCATCGATGTGCTCCTGCACGCCGCCGGCACCGAGCGCAGCCACTTCTTACCTGACAAAGATGCGCGCGAATTCAATCTGGTCTTCGACGTCAAGAGCGACGGCTGGTTCAATCTTCTGCGTGCTATCGGCGACATGCCTCTTGGGACGACGGTAGCGTTCAGTTCGATCGCCGGGCGCTTCGGCAACGCCGGACAAACGGACTACAGTTCGGCCAACGACCTGTTATGCAAGATCACTTCGAGCTTCCGCACCAACCGACCGGCAACGCGCGGCATCGTCATCGACTGGTCGGCATGGGGCGGCATCGGCATGGCTACGCGCGGCTCCATCCCTAAGATCATGGAACTGGCAGGCATCGATATGCTGCCACCGGAGGCGGGGATTCCGCTGATTCGACGCGAATTGACCGTTGGAGGGACACGCGGTGAAATTGTGATCGGCCAACGTCTCGGCGTCCTGCTGAACGAATGGGATCCCACAGGAGGGCTGGACACATCAGCAGCGGAAACCCTGACGCGATCCGGACAAGGACCAATCGTCGGCAAGCTAGCAAGCGTGGGGATTCAGAGTGGCCTCAAAATCGAGACCACGCTGGACCCGGCGATTCAACCGTTCTTGCATGACCATCAAATTGACGGCACACCAGTGTTGCCTGGAGTCATGGGCGTCGAGGCGTTTGCCGAAACTGCCCTGTGCCTGCTTCGCGGCTGGCACATCGAGGCGATCGAAGATGTAAATTTCCTGGCGCCGTTCAAGCTCTACAAGAAGCAACCGCGCACCGTGACGGTGGAGGCAGTCATCCATCCGGAGCGCGACACGTTGCTGGCAGACTGTCGCTTGACCGGCCAACGGTTGCTCCCCAATCAGGCCGAGCCACAAGTGACAACGCACTTCACGGCGCGGGTGCGGCTCACGAAGCAGATGCCCAAAGCGGAAACCGTGCCAGCGCGGTGCTTGACTGATGGACACATCATCGAAGCCGCCGACATCTATGGCCTCTACTTTCACGGGCCCGCATACCAAGTGATGGAACGGGCGTGGTGGGACGGACACCGGATTGTCGGGCTTTTGGCAAAAGGCTTGCCAGCAAACCATATGCCGTCCGAGCTGCCGACCCTTATGGCGCCGCGTCTAATTGAGCTTTGCTTCCAGACTGCCGGGGTCTGGGAGATGGGCGCGCAGGGCCGGATGGGTCTGCCGCAGCGCATTGATCGCGTTTCATCATTATTATTACCGGCACCGGATTCGGCCGACACTCGCTTGTACGCCGTGGTTACTTCTGACCCGGGTCGCGGCAACTTCGACGCGGAGGTTGTGGATACGAAAGGAAACCGCTACTTGCATCTTAGCGGGTACCGCACGGTAGCGGTTCCCAACGCGGTGGATGCTGAGCGGTTGAAGGCGCTACAGGCTGCGATGTCACTCGAAGCTGTCGCCGCATGAATGAAGATGAATTGATTGTCCTGACTCTTCTTGTCCTGACGATCTGCGGATCGGGGTCCTATGGAACACGAATTTCAACGCGTGGCCATCATGAATCGCGGCGAAGCCGCCATGCGTTTCATCCACGCAGCCCGCGATTTCAATCAGGAGCACGGCACATCATTGTGCACCATCGCGTGTTTTACCGAGCCTGACCGCCATAGCATGTTTGTGCGTGAGGCGGACGAGGCAGTATGTCTCGGGCCCGCTCAGGTACTCGATCCAAACACTCAGCAGCTTAAGAGCAGTTACGTCGACTATGGCCGTCTCGAACGTGCGCTGGCGACCGCACACGCCGACGCGGTCTGGGTGGGATGGGGCTTTGTGGCCGAGCACGCTGCATTCGCCGATCTTTGCCACGAGTTGGGCGTCGTGTTCATCGGCCCGGATGGCGATATGATGCGGCGCGTGGGCGACAAGATCGCCTCGAAACGATTGGCCGAACAGGCGCAGGTACCAGTAACGCCCTGGAGCCATGGCCCGGTGGAAACGCTCAACGACGCCCGGGCTCATGCTGAGCGTCTGGGTTACCCCCTCCTGATTAAGGCCACCGCCGGAGGTGGCGGTCACGGGATTCGTCTGGTGCGTTCGGCTGACCAACTCCCGCAAGCCTTTGCGAGCGCCCGGGCCGAGGCATTCAAGGCCTTCGGGGATCCAACCGTTTTCATGGAGCAACAGGTGCAACGCGCGCGTCACGTCGAGGTCCAAATTATTGCCGACCACTACGGGACGACATGGGCCGCGGGCGTGCGCGACTGTACCATCCAGCGACGCCACCAGAAAATCCTCGAAGAAGCACCCTCGCCGGCGCTTTCTCCAGAGCAAGATCGGGCGCTGTGCGAGGCCGCGGTGCGGTTGAGTCAAGCCACGGGCTATCACAACGCCGGCACGGTCGAATTCCTGTACGAACCGGAAATCAACCGCTTCTCGTTCATGGAGATGAATACTCGGTTGCAGGTCGAACATCCGGTGACCGAATGCACGACCGGGCTCGATCTCGTGAACCTTCAGATCCACGTCGCGCGTGGCGGCCGCCTGGAAGGTGAACCGCCGCGCACCATCGGCCATGCCATTGAGGTGCGGCTGAATGCGGAAGATCCGGACAACGGCTTTGCTCCGGCTCCGGGCGTTATTGAGCGGTTCAGGATTCTGCCAGGGCCGGGAGTGCGCATTGACACCGGAGTAGCGGAAGGCGATGCCATCCCCTCGGAGTTCGACTCGATGATCGCCAAGATCATCGCCTACGGCAAGAACCGGAAGGAAGCGCTTTCCCGTCTCCAGCGGGCGCTGCGCGAGAGCGTTGTCGTCATCAAGGGCGGTGCCAGCAATAAAGCGTTTCTGCTGGAATTGCTGAGCCGCCCCGAGGTGCAGTGTGGAGAAGTACACGTTGGATGGCTAGACCACTTGGCGGCGACCGGTGAGCACCTCTCTAGGCGTTACGCCGACGTAGCTCTGGTTCAAGCCGCGATCGAGACCTACGATGCCCAGTTAGCCGTGGAGCAGACGCAGTTTTATGCATCGGCGGTGCGCGGGCGGCCGCACGTCCGCTGTGAGGCAGGCCTGACTGCGGAACTACGCTATCGAGGCCATTGCTACTCGCCAAAGACCTATCGCCTCGGCCCTCAGCGATACCGTGTGGAGGTGAATGGGGCCCGCATCGATGCCCAGATCGACCGTTTGGGTCAGTTCGAATGTTGGCTCACCGTTTTCGGACGGCGTTTTCGTGTCGTCTCCGTAGTCCAGGGGATCAGTTACAGGATCGAGGTGGACGGTGTGTCGCACCGGATTGATCGAGATGACGGGGGCGTGGTGCACGCGCCGGCGCCGGCGGTAGTGGTTTCCATTCTCGTCAAACCGGGCGACACGGTTGCGGTTGGGGACCGCCTAGCTGTGCTCGAGGCCATGAAAATGGAGACGCAAGTTGTGGCTCCATTTTCCGGAAGAGTTCGGCAAGTGATGGCCATACCCAACGTTCAGGTGGACACTGGAGCCCCGCTCTTGCAAATCGATCCCGTCGCCGGTGGAGACACGGTTGCGGCCGCGGAGCAAGTGGTCTTTGGCACGTCGCTTGAGTCGGATGGAACCGCAGAAGCCAAGTTAGCCAGCAGCTATCAGAGCCTGGATGAACTGCGCCAGCTCATGTTGGGCTTTGACGTCGATCCCAAGCACACAACGCGTCTGCTCGCCGAGTGGAGCGAGAATTGCCCGGTGGACAGCGAGGAAGTAAGACAGCGCGAAGATGAGATCCTCAACATTTTTGTGGACATACGTTCCCTGTTCCAACGCGAGCCGGAGGTGAACCATCGGGCCAGCGGTGAAGAGCCCACCGCCGAGGCCTACCTGTTTTCTTACCTGCGCATGCTGGAGACGCGTGGTGAAGGACTCCCGCCAACCTTTGTCAGTGCGCTGCAACGTGCACTCGCTCACTACGGTGTGCAGACGCTGGAACGCTCCCCTGAACTAGAAGAGAGCTTGCTCTGGATCTACAAGTCGCATCAACGCGCGGAGCAGCAAGTCGCCCCTGTTGTGGGCATCCTCGAGCGGCGTCTGCGGCAGGTCCAGAAGCTGTCGCCGCACGCTGAGGGGTCCTTTCGGACACTCCTCGACCGGATGGCCTCCATGACCAAGGGGCTCTTTCCTGCGATCACCGACCTGGCTCGGGAAGTGCGCTATCGGTACTTCGACCAACCGCTGTTTGAGCGGGCACGTCAGCAGGTCTACGAGCAAATGGAGGAACACCTCGCCTATATGGCTGTCAATCCCGATGCTGCGGACCGCTTCGAGAGAATCCGCGCGTTGGTCGAATGTCCGCAGCCGCTGTTCAATCTAATCTCCGGCCGGCTCGCAACCGCTGACGAAGCCATGCGCAAATTGATGTTGGAGGCGCTTACCTGGCGGTATTACCGGATTCGAAAGCTCACTAACTTTCGCTCCGTGGCTATGGACGGACAGTGCTGCGCATCGGCGGAGTACGATCATGAGGGGAAGCGCATTCACGTGTTCACCACCCACGCTGAGTACTCCCGCCTCGGGGAGGCGGCGCGGACGCTGTTTCCAATGATTGCGGAAGTCCCGGCAGACCACGACGTCGTCATCGATTTTTATGTTTTCCATTCTGGCAGGTTGGGCGACCCGGAAGCTACGCAGCAGGAAGTGCACACCGTGCTCAACGAGGCTGGCTTCCCGCGCTCTATCCGGCGCATTGTAGTGACAGCCGCCGGCACCGGTCACGGCCAGGGTATGGCCGGCATGCATTTCACTTATCGCCCCAGCCGGAATGGGTATGAAGAGGAGAAGCTCTACCGCGGAATCCACCCCATGATGGGAAAACGGTTGCATCTCTGGCGGCTTAGCAATTTCAAGATCGACCGCCTGCCGTCCGTCGAAGATGTCTACCTGATCCACGCCGTTGCCCGCGATAACCCGAAGGATGAGCGGTTGTTCGCGTGCGCGGAAGTGCGCGACGTAACTCCGGTGCGAGATAAGACTGGTCGCATCGTGCAACTGCCGCATCTGGAGCGCATGTTAACGGAAGCGATGGCCGGCATCCGGCTATTCCAGTCGCGGCGGCCGATCCATCAACGCCTCCATTGGAATCGCATACTCCTCAACGTGTGGCCGCCGTTCAATCTTGGGCGGGATGAATTGCGTGATCTTGTGCGCAGACTTGCGCCTGCAACCGAACACCTGGGGTTGGAACAGGTGGTGGTGCGCGTCCGCATTCCCCATCCGGCGACCGGCGAGCTGCGCGACATGGTGGTGCGCATCTCGAGCCCAGGCGGCAGCGGTATGCTTACCACCTTCCGACTCGCGGACAAGCTACAACCAATCAGACCGCTAGCCGAATACGACCAGAAAGTCGTTCGCATGCGCCAGCGCGGGTTCATCTATCCTTACGAAATCGTCAAAATGCTCACACCCGCTCCGGAACACACGCGGGCAGAATTTCCGGCCGGCGATTTTGTCGAGCACGACCTTGACTCGGAAGGCCGTTTAGTCGCTGTCGATCGTCCCTATGGTCAAAATAAAGCCAACATCATTGTTGGTATCATCCGTAACTTTACCACCCGGTATCCCGAGGGCATGACACGCGTTCTCATGCTGGGAGATCCGAGCAAGGACCTGGGCGCTATAGCCGAACCAGAGTGCCGGCTCATCCTCGCAGCTTTGGATCTGGCCCAAGCGAAGGGTGTTCCCCTGGAATGGTTCCCCATCTCGGCCGGCGCCAAGATCTCGATGAACAGCGGAGTGGAAAACATGGATTGGATTGCCCGCGTCCTGCGGGGCTTGGTGGAGTTCACGCAAGCCGGCGGGGAAGTAAATGTGGTGGTGAACGGAATTAACGTCGGCGCGCAGCCGTACTGGAACGCCGAGGCCACCATGCTCATGCACACTCGGGGCATTCTGATCATGACGCCGAAAGCGGCGATGGTACTGACGGGCAAGCGCGCGTTGGAGTTCTCCGGCAGCATCTCGGCCGAGGACAATCAGGGAATCGGCGGTTACGATCGCATCATGGGTATCAACGGCCAGGCGCAGTACTGGGCACGCGATATCGATGAAGCCTGCCACATTCTGTTGCGCCACTATGATCACACTTACGTCGCTCCGGGCGAGCGTTTCCCGAGGCGGGCCGCCACGGCCGATCCTTTTAATCGCGACGTGCAAGTCTATCCGCTCGGCAGGAACACCAATGGCGAAGAGGGATTCGAACTGATCGGCGAGATTTTGTCGGACGAGACTAATCCTGGGCGCAAGAAATCCTTTGATATTCGCAAAGTTATGATGGCCGTCATCGACCAGGACCACGCTCCACTAGAGCGCTGGGCTGGCATGCGCGCGGCGGAGACCGCGGTCGTGTGGGATGCCGATCTCGGTGGCTATCCAGTTTGTCTGATCGGCATCGAATCCCGGCCCCTGCCTCGTTTAGGATTTGTTCCCGCCGACGGGCCGGAGCAATGGACTTCCGGCACACTCTTCCCGCAATCCTCAAAGAAAATCGCGCGCGCGATCAACGCGGCGAGCAACAATCGACCGGTGGTGGTCCTAGCCAACCTGTCGGGCTTTGACGGTTCCCCGGAGTCGATGCGCAGGCTGCAACTTGAGTACGGTGCTGAGATCGGGAGAGCTGTAATCAACTTCAAAGGTCCCATCATCTTCTGCGTAATCTCGCGCTATCACGGAGGCGCCTACGTGGTTTTCTCGCGGGCGCTGAATGAAAGTGTCGAAGTGGCAGCTTTGGAGGGAACGTATGCCTCGGTGATCGGCGGTGCTCCAGCAGCAGCCGTGGTTTTCGCCGGTGAGGTTGAAGCGAGGGCCCGCAAAGATGCCCGCCTGCAGCCGCTGAGCCAGGCGATGGCCCAGGCTGGGGGCGCAGAGGAAGGTCGGTTGCGCGCCGAGTGGGACGAACTCTTCAAACTCGTACACTCCGAGAAGCTGGGCGAGTTGGCCGCCGAGTTTGACCGTGTACACACTGTGCAACGGGCTCTCGACGTGGGTGCTCTCAATTACATTATTCCGCCCGCCAACCTGCGGCCATATCTCATCAATGCGGTCGAACGCGGTATCGGAAGAGAGGAGAAATCAGCAAAGTCGGGAACCAGGATGAGGGAAGCGGCCTAGTCTCCTCCAGGGTGAATTGGATGAACGTTTATTGGTTGGAACAAACCGAAGCAGATGTACCAGCGGAAAATGATTGGCTGAGCGCAATGGAAACGGTCTGCCTGAACGGCATGCGCTTTGCGAAGCGCCGCAACGACTGGCGACTGGGGCGCTGGACGGCGAAGTGCGCCCTGTCCCTTACCCTGAATGTGCCTGCTCATGTTCAGGCCCTTAAGAAAATTGAAATACGCCCGGCGCCGTCAGGAGCGCCCGAGGTCTTTTTCGACAACCAACCGGCAGCGGTCACTATTTCACTCAGCCACCGCTCCGGTATCGCGGCTTGTGCCGTGGCGATCTCCGGAGTGGAGATTGGTTGTGATCTCGAAATCATCGAGCCGCGTAGCGATGCTTTTGTCGCCGACTATTTCACCATCGAAGAGCAAGCGCTGATTGCGCGCGCGTCTTCGGCGGACCGGGATCGGATCCTGGCGCTGCTTTGGAGCGGGAAAGAGAGCGCGCTCAAAGCGCTGCGTGTAGGGCTTCGACTCGACACCCGGTCTGTGATCGTCATCCCTTGCGCGTCATTCGACCTTAGTGGCTGGAACCAACTCCGAGTTCGTTACACCGGCGGTGGTTGTACCGAAGGGCAAGTCTTCCACGGCTTGTGGCAACATGCAGACAATATCGTGCGAACCGTGGTCGCCGCTGCGCCGCCGGATCCGCCGATTCCCTTAAAGATCCCGGCCAATTACTTCGACAGTGCATCCCGGTCGAGACCGGTTCTGTGCTGAATCAGGGACCGCTTCCCTGTTGGGACTTGTATGGCACACCGCGACAACCAATTCGACTTCGACTTCATCGTCATCGGTTCAGGCTTCGGCGGCAGTGTTTCCGCCCTTCGGCTGGTGGAGAAGGGATATAAAGTCGCGGTCATGGAGATGGGTCGACGCTGGACGCCAGACACTCTGCCGCGCACCAGTTGGTCCATCCATCGCTGGTTTTGGCGTCCCAACCTGGGCCTGCGTGGCTTTTTCAACATGCGATTCTTTAGGCACGTGACCATTCTGCATGGTTGTGCTGTAGGTGGCGGGTCCATTACCTACGCCTGTACTCTGCTTTCTTGCCCGGAGAAAGTGTGGGAGACGGGCTCGTGGACGGGATTGGCTAATTGGAAGGCGGAGATGCCACGGCACTATGAAGCTGCCGCGCGGATGCTGGGAGTCACTGAAAACACGATCCTCGGATCTGCCGACCATCTCCTGAAGAACATTGCCGAGGCCGCGGGATGCGGGCACACATTTTACCGCACGAAAGTGGGCATCCTTCAGCCCAAGCAGGGAGAACCCGGCAACCAGATCATCCCTGATCCATTCTTCGGGGGAGAAGGCCCCCAGCGAACCACCTGCATCGCCTGCGGTGGCTGCATGATGGGCTGTCGCCATGGCGCGAAAAACACCCTGGATCTCACCTACCTGTATCTGGCGGAAAAGCACGGCACACGCGTCTTTCCTGAAACCCAGGTGGTGAGCGTTAAACCACTGGGTGCGGTGAGTGATGGTGGCGCCGGATACGAAGTGCGCACCGTGAATTCCACCGCGTGGATTCGTCGACAGCCGCGGCGCTTCACCTGCCGTGGGGTGGTCTTCTCCGCATCTTCCCTGGGCACAATGGAACTGCTCTTTCAATTCAAAGAGAATGGTTCATTGCCGGCCATCAGCCAGCAGCTGGGCAAACATGTGCGCACTAATTCCGAATCGCTGATCGGTGTACGCGTGCCGGGTTACCGTGAAGATTTGTCGCAGGGCGTAGCCATCGGTTCGGGCATCTACATTGACCAGCACACCCACATTGAAGCTGTCCGATATCCGCGTGGCTCCGATACCATGGGCCTCCTGACCACGATCCTGACGAATGGCCAACCTGGGCCGCGGCGGATTGTGCTCTGGCTGAAGAATGTCGCCAGCTCTCTGCTACGCCACCCGTTTAAGACCGTGCGCGTACTGCAACCGTTGGGCTGGGCGCGAGAATTCGTGATTCTGCTTTGCATGCAGGCACTCGATGGCGAGATTGAAATGCGCTGGCAACGTCCCTGGTTCTGGCCGTTCCGGAAGTTTCTTGTCAGCCGGGGCGAGAAAGTCCCTACCTACATTCCCAAGGCGAATGAGTTTGCCCAAAAGTTCGCGAAGTTGACCGGGGGGGTGCCGATGAGCATGCTTCCGGAGATCCTCTTCAATGTTCCGAGCACGGCTCACTGCATCGGGGGTTGCGTCATTGCAGATTCTGGCACCCACGGCGTCGTGGATTCACACCATCGCGTTTTCAACTACAAGAACATGTACATTTGCGACGGATCGGTGGTGGCCGCCAACCTCGGCGTTAATCCGAGCCTGACCATTACTGCGCTTGCCGAGCGAGCCATGAGTTTCATCCCGCCAGCGGCGGACACCGCTTGGAACGATACAAGCCTTGGTTCTTGATCATGTGGAGGGGGGAATGAAAAGTGGAAATAGCCACTTTGATAGTGTTTGCATCAAATCCACCGGTTCTTACGTTCCGTCCAAGATTCTGACCAACGAAGAAGTAATGGCAAACTTGCCAGACTCTCCGGAGTGGGTCGTCGAGAAGTTGGGGATTCGCGAGCGGCACATCGCTGAACCAGACGAATACACGTCGGATCTGGCTGCCCGTGCCGGGCTGGATGCAATCGCTTCGGCGGGGCTTGAACCAAACGACATTGACTTGATCATCGTTTCCACGGCGACACCCGACCGCAAGATGCCCTCCTCGGCATGCATTGCCCAGAACAAAATGGGCATTCGCAACCGCTGCGCCGCTCGATGTGGCGGCGGTGTGCGCCGGGTTTGTTTATGGCATCACGATCGCCGGCCACTTCATCCAGAATGGTATGTATGAGCGTGCGCTGGTGATCGGCGCCGATACCTTCTCCAAGGTCACGGACTGGAACCGCCGCGACTGCGTCATTTTTGGAGACGGTGCCGGTGCCGTGGTGCTCGAGAGGAATGATCGGAAGAATGGGCTCTTTTCAAGCATTCTCTTCGCCGAGGGCGAGGGGATGAATGATTTCACAGTCTACCCTGGGGACGCCTACTTCACAATGAATGGAAAAGCGGTTTACGAAAAGGCTACAACCGCGGTACCCGAGTGTATTCAGGAAATTCTCCGCATAAACGGACTGGGACTCGAAGATGTCTCGATGATCGTTCCGCACCAGGCTACTGCTCGCGTCCTCAAGCGCATCGCTGAAGTACTCAACGTTCCTTTTTCCCGAATCCAGACGAACCTGGAGTCGTTCGCGAACACCGCTGGAGCTACAGTTCCGCTGCTCCTGGACCAAGTAAACCGACGCGGTCTCCTTCGCGAAGGCGATCTTCTCTTGCTCGTTTCCATCGGCGCAGGCTGGACCTGGGGCGCAAGCTTATATCGATGGTAGGTTCCGATCTTGTCAACCAATCGCTTTGACGGGTATTGGGCTAGTATGTGGAAACCTAGTTTCGGCAAGTCTCGTTCACGCGTCTCCCGAATCGATCATGAAACAGGAACCGTATCGGCGCTGTCAGCAGATGAACGTCACCAGCAACTTGATTCAGGTTAGCTTCCGTCTGACTGTTCATGATTTTCCTCGTTCGAGACGAGCTTGAGCGCACCTAAACAGCAACGGTTTGGCAGACACAAGCGGGATCGTGACGCGACGATGTTTGCGAAGTCTCACAAAGTGCCTTCAGACGAGCTTTGTATTTCACGGTCATCCCCGATACCGTTTCAATTGACTTAGCCGCATTCCGGAGCTCCTTCTCAACTTCATCAAGATCCACGAAAGTGCGCCGGACTTCTTCCGCCAGCACGGAGTTTTTCTCGAGGAAGTCCGCACCCTCGGTTCGCATGCGCTCAAAGACAGGCTTTAGCACTTCGAGGTCGCGGGGCAGCCATTGGCGGGTTGTCCTAAGGATCCAGACGCCATCCTCCTGCTCCCAGCGCCGTTCGCGATCGTGCTGCCGGAGCTGGCCTTCTTCTCGTGCGACGATAATGCCAACCGGGCATCGGCGTTCTTTAGCATCGCGTACCAGTTTCTTGAAATCGCCTTCCGTCACAGTTGTTTTGTCTTTGTTGTCCACGAGCATGCGTGGCTCGAGTGGAGCGCCGGCAGCATCGCGGTACGACAGCAGGAAGTCGCCGTTCTTAGGAAGCTTTTCGCTCACCACGATGCCCGGCCACGTGCGAGCCTCCGCGGCGAAGTCGATCTCCTCGCGTTTGCCGACATGAGCGACCTTCGCCATCTCCGTTTCCAACTGTTGGTTTCTTTCCCGAAGCTGGGCGACTTCTCTCAGGCACTCCTCGACTCGCCGCGTGAGACCGTCTCGTTCCGACTGGGCACTGCGGAGTTCGTCCTTGTGGCGCTCCTTGATCTCTGCGCTACGCTTTGCGAGCTCGGCCTCAAAGCGCGACCATACAGTCTGGTGATCACAGTCGTGCTTGGTCTGCAACAAGCGAAAAGCTTCCTCTGCGGACAACTGGGCAACCCGCGCGAAATCCTTGACCCCGAGCCTGTCCAGAACCTCGACGCGCTTCAGTTCACCAGCGCCTAAGCACAACGGGCATTCGATACTCACGGTCTGCAGTTGAGATCGCACACTCATGTGTCCTCGTATCAGGCAATTGGCCAGGGAGAATAGCGTTTCGGGGGAGATGGGTACGGTGCTACTTCTTGCGCCGGATTAGGAGCCCGGGGTCAGAGGAGTTAATGGAGACCAGGGAGCCACGCGCGTCGCGCGTGGTGTGAAATCTCTCGTTGGTGCGACCGGTGATGCGGTTGCCTTCGTCTCGCACGACAGCAGTCGAGTCACTGAAGCCAGTCGTGACCGAGGCTATGATCCTACGGCTGCCGTCACGAACGTAGTTTTTCTTGAGCATTCTTGGTCGCCCTCCAGTCGGAGTATACGGAGAATCCGGCAGGGACGGCCATTTTTGGAGGGTAACTCGGGAAAAATCTTTGGTTACATTACCCGCTACTTCCAGACGATCTTTCCCACTTCTCCGTATACTGAGAATGCGGAAGTGGGAACTCGACAATCCAGGATCTTATGCACCCAGCCGGAGCCACAGATCGCATTGGAAAAGTGTTCAAAGTCGAGCAGGGGATGCGCAGATGTTTGGTCTGCGAAGAGTTGTTCGCGCCTAGAGCCGCGGCAAAACACGCGGACGTCGTCTGTAACCCTAAGATGAAAGTTGGGTTTCACTACGCTTGCCAAGCCGAAGGCGACAGCTGAACTGCTCGCGAAATTGGCAAGCAGGCAAAATTTTCCCCAAATGTTCTTTTCAATAGCTCGGTAGAGACCGGGAACTTCATCCCGCGACGGATTACTACCGAGAAAAGGGATTCTCCAAAGTAACGGGGGGGGTTGGATGGGTCTGTCTAGCTTGTCAATTCAGGCGCCGCTGCTTCCCGCGGCTGCCGCGGGAAACAGTACCAGCCCGGTCGCTACCTACCTCGGCAGATTGGCTGCGGGCAGCAGACGTGGGCAACTGGAGGCGCTCAATACCATCGCGCGCCTTCTTAACAAGGGCTCTGTCGATGCCGAGGGCATAGATTGGGCGAGCCTGAAGTATCCTCAAACCGCGGCCATACGGGCTGCGCTGTCGGACCGGTATGCCCCGAACACAACGAAGAGGATGCTTGCGGCCCTTCGGGGCGTTCTGAAGGAATGCTGGAGGCTTGGTTTGATAGTCCACGACGAGTACGCTCGCGCGGCGGACATTGCCCCTGTTCGTGGCCAATTGTCCCCTCGCGGTCGGGCGCTGAACGAAGCCGAACTCGAAGCATTGTTCAGGGGTTGCCAAGGGGACCTGACTACAGCTGGCGCCCGTGATGCTGCCATTCTGGGCTTGCTTTATGGCATTGGCTTGCGTCGGTCCGAACTGGTGCGGTTGGATGTAGCAGATTTCGATTCCGGGGGCGGTGTGCTCACTATCAGAGGCAAGGGCAACGAGGCACGGACGGCATACGTTGTGGAGGAAGCCCGTACTCTTCTCGAGCGATGGCTGCGAGTTCGGGGAATCGCTATCGGGCCGATGTTTTTCCCAGTTACCAAGTCAGGCCATCTCGTCAACAAGCGCCTTACCTGCGAAGGCATTGCGCAAATACTGATGAAACGAGCTCGGGCAGCGAATGTCGAGCGCTTCTCATGCCATGACCTCAGGCGAAGCTTCGTGACCCATCTGCTCAATGCGGGTGCGGATCTGGCTGTCGTACAGAGACTGGCTGGACACCGGCAAATTAGTACAACGGCGATTTACGACAAACGTGGTGAGGCGGCGAAGCTTAAGGCGGTTGAACTCGTGCGGATACCGATTGGCCATTAACCCTTCTAGGCGTTGAGCGAAGAGCGGTCAGTATTTCGGTAATGACGGCCAGGGGGTGGATTTGTTCCCCAGTCGCAATTGATTCTTCGGAAGTTACTGATTCTATGATGGTCGTGAATGTCGAAAAAGGCCAAAACGGCAAGTTCGTCATTCAGTTTTCATTCAGCTTTCTGCTTTCGTCGTTCCAAACGCGATCTTGCGTGCGGCCCACCTAAGTCCTTCCGGCCAGCGCTTATTTCAGTTCATGTGTGGCAAGGGGAATGCGCTATTCATGAGCATTGCGAAGGGACAGAGCTTTGCCCGCTATCAAGCCGAAGCCATTCCTCCGAGCGGAATTCTCTAAGCTCAACGAGTCTGCGCTCGCCGCGACCGACTGTCCTGCTCTCTTTCTCAACTCTGCTAAGGCAAGCCGGGCCTCGAACTCAAGCCCCAAAAGTTGATGCGAATGAGCGCCTTGAAGTGTCTTCTCTAGTTGTGCGCTCGCTGACGGAAAGTGGCCGGACAGGCCTTGTGCGCGAGCAGACACAATTTCAAACTGCAACTGGAGTATCGTGTTCGCACTCTTATCGGCCAATAATTTCGCCTGTCCCGCCTCCAACGTGGCTTCAGACAGCTTGGATTCGGTCAGGAATGCATCGATCAACACGATGCTGGCGGCCAACTCGTCGTCAGCCTGTTGGTCTTGATGAAACTGCTCCTTGCATTTGCGGATCACTGTTTCGGCGTCCGCTGCGTGACCTTCTTCAATTGCCAGGCGTGTAAGCGCAAGCTCACTTTCTGCCGCCGTTTGCTTCTCGCCTGTTTGTTTACGAATCGCCAGCGCCTCCTGATAGGATTTACGTGCACCGACCAAATCACCTCGATCAGCGAGCACATCCCCACTTCCGGAAAGGGCATACGCCATAGCACTTTTGTCATCAGCTCCCTGAGCTACAGTCTTGGCTTGCTCGAAGGTTCTGGAGGCCTTGTCTAGCTCTCCTCGACGGCGAGCAACTTCCCCAAGATCGTTTAGCGTAAGAGCTATGCCATCTTTATCTCCCATTTCCTTGTAGCCAGGAAGCGCGTCGGAAAGGGCATGTTCTGCGCTAGCCAGACTGCCGCGCGCCAGAGAAACATCGCCAAGATTGTTGGAAGCTGTTGTAATCCCGTAGATATTGCCGACCTCGCGAAATATTCTTAGGGCTTCGCGAAACATGCTTTCCGCCTTATCTATCTGGCCCATTTGATAGTAGAGTCCGGCAAAGTCGTTCAACGTACGCGCTTCATTGTTGCGATCGCCAGCCGCCGCATAGCTTTGGCGCGCATTCTGGCAGTCTCGGATGGCCTGCTCGGTGGAAGAACCATTTTGGGCCTGGCAAAGAATTCCATAGGCGCGTGCGACGAGCAAGTGAGCCCCTTGTGCAGTGCCCTTTTCAACAGCCCGCCGTCCCGCCGCCTGCGCTTTCGCGTAGTCGTTGTTTATCCAAGCGCGTGCTTCGATCATGTCAATCCGTGGATCGTTAGCAGCCGGGCTAGGCAGGCGCCGAAGGGCGGCCAGAGTCTTCAAAGCGTCTTCGGAACTTACGAGGCGTTGCTCGTCCGCCAAGCGAAGCCCGTAATTAAGGTTGTCTGGAAACTTAGCAAAAAGCCTTTGGTACGCCTCAGTCGCCTTCTTTGTATCCTGCAGAGACGAATAATACTGACCTTCAATTTGCAGACGTTCTTCTGAGCCTAGATGCCCAGAAAGCCCAAGCGCATGCTCGGCTTCGTCGCGAGCCTTCAAGTCGTACCCCAGATGATCCCATGCATCGGACAAAGCGGAGTGTGCTAGAGGAAACTCCGGTTCCACCGCGATCGCCTGGACCAGCAAATCGCGGGCGTGGATGAAGTCGAATGCCCACATACGGGCCCGGCCTTCCGTGTACAGTCGTACGGCCAATGGCTTCACTGGTAGGGCAGCTCTTGTTTGCGCCGCGACTTCTTCCGAGACTAGTGTGGCGCCCAAGCTCTGCCGAAGGGATGCGCCGGCCTGACCTACAAGTTCGAAAAGGTCATCTTCACTTCCTACAAAAGCCTGCTCGGCAATGGTTTCGCCTCGTACGGTGTCTTGGAGTCGAACGTCCAGACGAATCCGTCGATCTCCCTTTCCTGGCAATGGCGTGTATGAGCCAAGTATGACCACGTCTGCTCCAAGATTCGTGTGCAGCCGCTCAAGGGTTCCTTTCGCCAGGCTTTCTTCGTCACTTAATGGAAGTTCTCGTTTAGCGCGCGCTACGTCTTCGCCTGAGACCATGCGTAAAGCGCTGTCAGCAGCAAGTTCGGTGCTGAGCATTTCCGCAAAGGCTGGTGACAACCAGTTGTCCTCGGGACGTCCGGGCAGGTTGCGAAAGCCCATTACGGCTATAGAACGTCGCACGTGCACCGGAGCAAGGTTGGTCTCGGTCGCAGCGGTTCCTGTCCGAGAATGAAGAAGGCGAAATCGATAGGCGATGCCGCCGATCACAACCAAGCTGAATGCCGCCAGCGCGATATAACGTAGTCTTCGGCCTGAAATAACGGGACGCTTTCCTGCGCCGGGCAATGAAGACTGGGGTCTTGCAGCTTCGCCCGTAGTGGACCGAAGCAGATCTTCCCCTTCTGTAGCGGTGGTGACCGGCGCCAAAAACCGGTAGCCTCGCCGAGGGATCGTTTCCACATAACAAGGTGCGTCAGCATTGTCCCCGAGCGCGTCGCGGATCTTCCGGATGGCTACTCCCAAGCTGTTATCGAATTCTACGAAGGTGTTCTGGGGCCAAAGTCGTTGCCGCACTTCCTCGCGGGAAACGATCTCCCCTGGTCTCTCCACAAGAATTACAAGCAGGCGGTAAGGCAGATCTTGCAACTTCATCTGGTTGCCGTTCCGAGTGAGGGTAGTGTTGGTCGCATCAAGTTGGAACGGACCAAACCTGTATACGGCCCTCTTGGAAGATTCGGCGGGCAAAACGTGGTGTCCCCTGGCCCCAAATGGTAGCACACGCCAATTAAGAACAATGTCTAAGCCAAAGCAGTAGTGGGGCTTACGAGTTAAAGCAGGCTTAAAGCACAGTTTCATTGACCGATTTAAGAAGTTCCGGCAGATTGACACTCGCACGGCAGCGATTCACCGGCAACTCTGGTCGAACGCTATTCGCAGTATCGATACGCCATCGGGAGGAAGTGGCATCGGGGGGATGCCAACTTCCGCCTGGGGCCCAACAAATCGAAGGGAGTATAAAAGTCGTGCTGAAGAACAAACAGCTTTGCCCCATTTTGTTTCTGGGTTTGTTTGCGATTGGGTCGCTCGCAGTCCCCGGTCAGAGCCAGACCTCGACAACCGCAAGAGCGACCTCGCATGGAGTTCAACGACGCGCCGGTTCCATGGTGAAACAGTCCTACCATAACCGACGCTCTCAGAGTGTGCAGCAATCCGCAGCCACAAACCTCACCTTCGGCTTAATTGACTTTCCACGTTCCACCGCTAGCAACGCCTTCGGCATTAACTCAAAAGGAGATATCGTGGGCGGGTATGGCCCCATGCCACCAGCGGGTTACTTTGAAACCACCGGCTATTGGCTGAAAGGAAATACGTATCGCACGCTGGCCTATCCAGGAGCGGCTTATTCGGCCCCCCTAGGTCTTAACGATAAGAGAGTGATCATCGGGTTCTACGATCTCTTGGGGGACCAGAACTTTCGGGGCTATCAGTACAAAGGGGCGGAATTTACGACCATCGATTACCCAGGTGCGCCAAGTACGGGACCGCTAGCTATTAATAACTCAGGTGAGGTAATCGGCATTTACGTCGACAGTAGTGGCATTCAACACGGCTTCACGCTCAAGGATGGAGTCTACGCAACGATCGATGTGCCGAACTCGTATGACACCGAGCCGCTTGGCATCAACTCCACGGGTGTTATTGTCGGTGATTACTACGATTCGGACAATATCCAGCACGGCTTCGTCTATCAGAACAATCAGTTCACGTCGGTAGACTACCCCGGCGTCACCAACACCGTCCTCAGTGGCATCAATGACGTTGGCGACATCATCGGCCACTACGGAGATGACGTGATCGTCGCCGGCTTCGAGTGGGGGACATCCAACATCTTTCTTCTTGACCAGGGAACATTCACGCCTCTAGCGCTACCTTTGGGAGACATTCAAGTCATGTGGTCGTACACGATGAACGGCGACGAGTTCGTGGGCCTCTATGTCGACAGCATCGGAAACCTTTTTGGATATCAGGCGCAAATTCCTAGCGGTGCCGTAAATCAAAACCATGAATGATTCAACGACCAGCAACGGAGAGTTCTAAATGAACGCACATCGCACATCCGCTCTCCTGTTGTCCGGGCCTTCTGCTGTCGACGGCCAAGGGTTGCGAATTCGGACGTGCCAGTCAAGCGTTAGAGCGTTTGGCTTCAGCCAGGTCGGCGGCATTCGTCCTCCTATGTAAGGGCAGCGCGGTTTCAGGCTGAAGATGTCCGAGGATTATGAAAAGGAGCCCTAAGTATGGCTAACTTTTGTGCCAAGTGCGGTGCGCCATTGAGCGGCGGCCTCTTCTGCGCGAAATGCGGAGAAGACACGCGCAACACGGCCACTTCGGCTAAACCGCAACCGGCCTCGGCGCCTGGGCAGTTGCCGTCCCTAGCGGCCGTACATACCGCAACTGCCAAACAGGGAATGAGTCCGCTGGCCAAGCTCGGAATCGCGGCGGTCGTGATCATCTTTGTTGGCGGGGGTCTTGCGGTTGCGGGGATGTTCTACGCCGCACATCGGGTAAGCGAAAAGTACCACGAAATCAAGGACGGAATCACCGGGAATGCCAGCGCGGACGGTTCCACCATTTCCAACTCCTCGAGAAGTCCGAATTCGGCCAGCGGCGGAGATCCTTGCCGCTACCTCAGTAAACAGGATGTAGGCCAAATGATCGGAGTGGAAATCGTCGGAACTCGCATTGAGGGCGAGTCGTGCAGCTACCTGGCGAAGGGTAGCGCCGGGGACATGGCGGCAAAGCATGCGTCGGCTATCTTGGGCGCAAAGGGGGTCGACCCTAGCGCCCAAAAAGCATTCGAACAATTCAGCAAAGCGATTTTCAAATCCATGCCGCAAGACCAACAGGATGCTACCGGTGATGGTTCGGGAAGTGTCCCGGTACTGTCTCTTTCCGTTTCCGCTTCGGCCAGCGCCATCGCGGAAATGAAGCTGAATGCAAAGGTGATGAAGAGCCTAGGGGGAAGTGGAAACGCCGCAACGGGCGAAGACCTGGACATTGGCGATCAGGCGTTTGTTTCGAGCGACAGCATCATCATGGTCCGCAAAGGAGGCAAGGTGATCCGAATTATGTACATGACCTGCCCGTGCGGCACGAAGGAAGTCATTCCGCTCGCCAAGAAGTTGGTGCAGTCGCTGTAAGCAGCCACACAACGAAGGAAACGACGGGGAGGCAACATGAGCTTCTGTAAGGGATGCGGAAAAGAAATGACAACCGGCCAAGGATTTTGCGCATCGTGCGGCATGGCAACACAGGTATCGGGCGAGACAGGCGCAACGAGCGCCACCTCTGCGACGTTTGCCCCACCGGCATCGTCGGAAATGACGACAAACGTTGTCGGTGCCCTTGCGTATCTCGCAGGCTTCATCACGGGAATCATTTTTCTCGTCATTGATCCCTACAAGAACAATTCGTTCATTCGGTTTCACGCCTACCAATCTATCTTTTTCAATGTCGCGTGGATTGGGTTGTGGATCGTCTGGATGGTCGTGGGCTTTGTCCTAGGTACGGTCACGAAGGGCCTATTCTTCCTGATCGAACTGCCTATCAATCTCGCACTGATGATTGGCGGGTTCTGTCTGTGGGCCTTCCTGATGTACAGCGCCTATCAGAAGAAGACATTCAAGCTTCCGTTCATCGGCGCACTCGCTGCAAAACAGGCGGGGTTCTGATGCGGGGTAAGCGGGCGTGTTTTCACGGAATCAGGAATCGACGGACAATTGTGCTCTCGGGCGTACTGCTTCTCACGCTCGCTGGCGGATGCAGAAAGTCCACCGCGCCAGCGCCTGCCCCAAAACCCAGCCAGCAATCAGCTGATAGCGGTTCGAAGCCTTCGGTGGCCGACGACTTGTTCGATTTCAATCGGCATCCGCGCAAGTCGATGATCAAGCCGCTCGAAGTCTCCACCTTGTCGGAGACAGAGAAGAAGTATGGCCGTGCGCCGCAGCTTGATCCCAGCGTCGAGTATCAGCCCGGAATCATCCTGATGACGGAAGGAGATAAGGCGATCCGTTCCGTGGGCACCGATGGGATGTCCTGGACCTTCGATGCGAATGCTCCGCACGTGAACGAGTTCGAGGAGGGCAAGATCGTCTTTGCCACCGGCCGGGCGGTCGGACGGATTCTCTACATCAAGCGAGATGGCGGCACGGTAAAGGCTGTCCTTGGCCCGATCCAGCTTACCGATGTCATACGCAACGGCGACTTCGGCATGAGTGAAGATATCAACCCCAGCAACGCGCTGGTGTACATCAATCCGGACCTTCCGGAACCTGGGGTTGAAAAGACGAAACCGAATATCTCCCGGCTCGACCCGCCCTGGAAGGGATGGAACAAAACAGTTGTTGTGTCCTCTGTATCTGCAAAGGGCAAGTGGACGCCACTGAAGATGATGAAGGTCGACCGGGAAGGACGAGCGACTAACTTCTGCCGCACAGGGCGACGGTGGGCAAAGGCGGGTTATCTGCCGGCGGAACTTTCCATGCGGGCAGGCGGCACAAGAAACGGAGCACCGCGGTTTGAGCGCACAGCATGGAGCGGACAATTCACAATGCCGGGAGCGCCGGGCCCTTCGATCAATATCCCCAAGATACCGTCGCTCGATGTGCCGAAGACCATTACGGTCACTGCTGGGGATTTGACTGCGCATCCTTTTGCCGAGAATTCAGCCATAGGTGTGAAGTACATCTACAACAAGAATGATCTCTACTACGAGGCCACCGGTGTTCTTGGGCTTCACAATCTCCACGCCAATTTTGCGCTCGGCATCCTGAATGGCGTGCCGTCGGACTCAGGGCTGGATCTGGGCGGCGAACTCGGCGTGCGCGTTCATTTGAACGCTCATACGTCGCAGAACTTTCACGTCAACTCTCAGACCAAGTTGTTTGTGCCGGTGGACTTCTCCATTCCCTTGGGTGGCCCGGTTCCCTTCGCTCTCTCATTCGAACAGGCGGCAATCATCAATACCGGCTTCAGCGCAAAGAACTCCATCATGAATGCCGATGGCCAGTACAACTTCACTGGCGGCCTGAAAGCAGGGAGATTCGGTGGTAGCTGGGGTGTGAGCGTGCCCATGAAGGTTAGCTACGTCACCGACGTCGGACAATCGCTCGAAGGCATATCGGTGGGAATCAACTCTCTTGTACTGGGATGCTCTGTGGAAGGAATCGTGGGCCTGGGAGTGGCAGGATTCACGACTGGCGTATACCTGACGCTCACCGTCACTTCAACTTTGCTCCGAGCTCCGGATATCGCTATGCCCTGCCGCCGCGGCACCATTGAAGCATGGCTATATTCGGGATTGGGCTATGCCATACCGAAATGGTTTACCGACGCCGTTAACTACGTACTCAGTTTCTTCACGGAAAAACGCGTCGACCAGGTGGGCTCCATCCTGAAGGGTCCGGAGACACGACTGTTCCATGGCGACACGAGTATCCCCAGAGACTGTGCTTCTCAAAGTAAGGGAGGAGGTTAGTCCTCTTGACTTACTGCACAAAATGCGGCTCGCAACTCCACGAGGGGCAACAATTCTGCCCGGACTGTGGCACGGCAGCGCAGGGGAACTCTGCCAGTGCCGCTTCGCCTGGGCGGGAACCGGTTACGCCATCGGCAATTCCGCCGATGGCGGCATCACCGGCTCAAACCCCAGAGCCTTCCAGCGGAACAGGAAAAAAGCTGGTGATCACCATTCTTGGCGTCTTCTTGCTTGCGGGCCTTGGCGTGGCGGGCGTTGTTTACGTCTTGCATCGAGTAGAGAACCGCGTGAGTGATTTCACAAAAACGGACGCCGGATCCAGTTCTACAAAGACTACACAGGAGCAATCGGGTGAGGGAAACCGCAATTCGGGAGAATCGAAGGATGATAACCAAAACGATCAGGTCGCCAATGCGATCAATGCCATCGGTGGCCTCATGGACCGACTGGGCCACGGCGATAGACCGCCGAATCCCTACGAAGAATTGCCGGTAGTAAGTTCCGACACAATTAACAAGAATCTCTGCGATCCAACGGACGAAGCCAAAGAGTTGCCGGAATCCGACACGAAGCCGGCGGGCACTAGCGGGATTCCGATGGAGAAGGGATTGATGCTCGTCCATGCGTGGGGCCGCAAATCCGGCGACTCGGAAGCGATGGATAGTGTTTCCAAAATTACCGACAAGTATGTGGAAGTCTCGAATAGCGGCAGATTTTTCCAAAGTCCCGACGACGACCATGGCAATCCTGGTTCTGCCGTCCGTGATGTTTGTGCGGAGGATCTGCGAAACGCTCACGGCGTTTCCACGGGATTCGGTACAGACGAGCCAAGGACATTACCGGGCACGACAACCATCAACATTTCGCAAGCACTGTTCAACGATCTTAAGTCTCACGGGAAAATCGATTTTCGCTACCTGGAGTACTACCGCATGCAGGACCTGCCCGACGGAGAAGGATACCTGCACTGGGTAGGTGGCGTCCTGACGCGCGTCGAGTCCGGAGATGTGTCCCTGCCTGTCATCGTCAATGGGGCGCCTACCACTTTGCCAGCCATTCACGCGTCAGGGACCATGCTGGTCGAGAGCAAAAAGGCACAGGAATTGAGCAAATCTCCTTCCGACCAGCCGCTCGCTACCGAACTTTACGTCCTCGACGACACTGCCAATCCGCTGGTTCTTCTTTTTAAGCAGAACATCAACAACTTTCGTGTCCAGGTCACCGAAATTCGTTTTCCGCTTCCCAAGCCCGAAACCAAAATTGAACAGGATCTGTTGAGGAACAAGAAGGCTGTCGTCTACGGGATCTATTTCGACTACAACAGCGACCAAATCAAGAAAGAGTCCGAGCCTGTGCTGCGAGAGATCGCCGAAGCCATGAAAAATAATCCGGATTGGAAGCTCACCGTGGACGGCCACACGGACAGCATTGGCGGGGACGCTTACAACCTGGATCTTTCGAAACGCCGAGCGGCCGCAGTCAAGCAAGCCTTGGTCGATCGTTTCCAAATCGGCGGAGCCCGTCTTTTGACCGACGGTTTCGGAATGCGGCGCCCTGTCGATCGTAACGACACTCTCGAAGGACGAGCGCGCAACCGCCGCGTGGAGCTCTCATGTGAATAACAGAATTTCTGGTCCACATTTCAGAACGGAGAAACTCAATGAAGACTACTTTGCTGATTGCCATGATGCTTGTTTTCTGTTTAGGGAACGCTGCAGGCCAGGGAAAGGTACTTACGAAAGACCCGCTGACAGATCTTCCGCTGACTCCCTCAACGGATTCAGGAAAGCATATCGCCCACCTGTCGTACACGTACAACGAACCCTCAAAAATGCCAGACGGCCAGGTCTGCAAGAGCAAAATGCAGGCCGAGTTCTATCTCCTTTACAACATTAAAGTGGATGCAGCAGTTGCGTGGTATTCCTCGCACCTGTCCGGCTTTAAGAAGGTTAGCGGATATGAATCCCAGCGTTCGCAAACCGCGTTCTACAACTCGGATGGAACGATTGTGGTTATTGTGACGGGAGACTCAGGTGCTCAGGGCGAGAACACGGACGCATATTCCGTCGCCTATGAACGCTACCAGCCCGGCGTCTCAGAGAAAACTATCAATTCCCTGACTCACGGAAAAATAGTCTGCCAATGATCGATGGTACGAAGGCGCTCAACATCACGGGAACTCTGGCCGCTTCGACACAAATGACCTTGAAGGGCGGGCGCGCAACCGTCGAGTGAAACTGTCCCTTGAATAGAAATGTTCGTTTAACTGTTAACGCCTCATCTGAAAGGAAACGTCGTGAAACCTAGTTATCCTGTCCACGCGGTCCGCACGATAGAGAAACCGATGTCGTGCCTAACCTGTTTCCCGCTCATCCTGCTTCTGGTCTTCAGCGCCTGTTCAAAGCCCACGTCGAACACAGGCGCCCCCGCTGCTTCGGAGGGCGCGATGAACGCCGCCAGCACGCCCGTCGGCAACGCCTGCGACCGGAAGCTGGTGACGACGGCCGACGCAGCCGAGATCCTGGGCGGGCCGGTCGCGTCGGAAAAGACCCTGCCGGGCGACGCGCAGTCCTGCGTGTTCAGCACGGCGGACTTCACCACGCTGACGATCTCCCTGCGCCCGGGCCTAGGGCGATCGACGGTAGATACCTGGGCTGCGGGGAAGATGCCCATGCCGGTGACCACGGTATCGGGCGTCGGTGAGCGGGCGGTGTGGCAGTCGACGCTCAAGGAGATCAACGCGGAGAAGAACAACGTGCTCTGCGACATCGGGGTCGTCGGTCCTGGCCACAGCGCGGGCGCGACATCGGAGAAACTAGGCGCCCTTTGCAACAAGATCTTCGCGGCGATGTGAGGCTTTAGCGCCCGGCGTCTCGCGCTAGCAGGCAGGCGCGTCCCGAATCGTGAAGGAGCTGGGAGGAACGAAGGAAAGGGCAGGAGGAGAAATGAATCGCTTTATAGGAAACATTGTTTTGGCGCTGACGGCAAGGAAACCCGCGATGTCTCGCAACGCGTCCATGGTCTTCGGTTTTGTCTCGCTGATACTAGCTTCAATGGCCGCGCCCGACGCGACAGCCGCGAATCCTTGCCAACCGTTGGAGGATGCCATCGGGAAACTAGCCACGACGCCGACGCACATTTATTCAGCGGTCTCCGATGGTCTTGATAACAAGCCCACAGCGATCGAGATGATCTACGCCGGGGGTGCTGTTTACCTAAAGGTGGCCGATAAGTGGATGCGCACCAATTTTACGACCCAGGAAATGACTCATCAAAGCCTCGAAAAACAGAGACAAGGTTCGTGCCACTACGAGAAGGACGAGCCGGTCGGTAGACAAGCGGCTGCGGTGTACAGCATGCAGAGCCAAAGCGGTGGGGCGAAGGCTCAGTTATGGATTTCAAAAAGCACGGGTCTACCTCTGCGCGAAGAACTCGACGTCGACTCCGGCGGCAAAGGGCGCAATTCTCACACGTCGATGCGCTATGAGTACGACAACGTTCAGGCTCCCGCGACCTGATCATCTCCCAAGGACGATTTAGGGCATAGAAAACAAATTGACAGAACACAAAAGACATAAGGAGAAGAAAGCATGAAGAACTTTCGGAGAGAGGGCATGACGCGTTCGATTATTTCGGCTCTTTGCTTCTTCGGCGCATTGTGCTTGGCAGGAACGGTTGCTGTCGCACAAAGCGGTACTGCGAAAGATTCCTGCGACGCCGTGCACGCCGCGTACAGGAAGAGTTTTCAGGCGAATTCGCAAATGTCGACAAAAGACAGCGGTGCAGTGAATGTCACCAAAGCGCAGGCAGAAATCACCGGCGATGGCTCCTACACCGAATCATGCAAGTTGCTCCGCGAGGAAACTCTGAGCGGAGAAGCGGCCAGCGTTCACAGCGACCGTCATGAAATCGCATTTGGGAATAGCCGACGGCAAGGTATGGATCTCGATAACCAGAGGCCTGGTTTTACAGCAGGAAGTGGAGGTGGACATGGGTGCAAAAGGCAAGGGAAAACAAACCATCGTGTTCGAGTATAAGAAGAAATAGAAAATGGATTTCCGACCACTGACATCGGAAAATCGGAATCGGTCGCCAAACATAACGCTAAGGAGCCACAAAGTGAGATCTACCTTGGGCAGCTTGCTTTTGTCCCCTTCCTTGTTCTTCTGCGGGAATGCGGGAATCGCGCTGCAATCGAATAAACCAGTAACACCGGTTCCGCAGCATTCTGAGGACTTGTCTGCCGCGACACAAGGTTCGGCGGAACGCCAGAGGTTTCTCCGGAGATCCGGCTGCGACGGCCCTTTGACCAGCGCATCGCGACACATCTCTTGCGCTGTCGTTCTGATAGTAAAATCCGCGCAACTTGGGGTGAGTGAATGAGCCTTCCCGCAGGTTCCCGATTGGGTCCCTATGAGATCGTTTCTGCATTGGGCGCGGGCGGGATGGGCGAAGTCTATCGCGCCCGAGATACACGCCTGGACTGCACCGTCGCCATCAAAGTGTTGAACTCGTCGCTCGCCGCCTCACCCGAGCTTAAGGCACGGTTGCAAGCCGCAACGTCGAGCGGAGAGCCCGTGCTGCTTCGCGTGGACTATGCGGGCGCTCACGGTGGTATCGGCGCGACACTACAGCAGGTGGAGGAATCGCTGGCCAACAATTGGAACTTCCTGCTGTGGCAATTGGGCGACCCGGAATTTCAGCCGAAGGGACGAAAGCAATGAGAATCAGCACTTCGTGCTTCTTCACTGCGGTCTTTGCGCTGGCCATGCTTAGCGCGTCAATTTGTTACACGCAAACTCCGAGTGGAACGCCGGCCAAACCGCTGGTCGCGCCCACCCGCCCCGTCACCGACGACTATTACGGGACGAAGATTGTTGACGAATACCGCTACATGGAGAACCTGAACGACCCCGACGTGCAGTCCTGGTTCAAGAATCAAGATGCCTACACGCGAGCGACGCTGGCCAGCATTCCGGGCCGCGACAAATTGCTCGCCCGCATCAGGGAACTCGCCACGTCCGCGCCGGCGAGGGTCACCGACGTCCAACGGCTTCCCAGCGACAACTACTTCTATCTGAAGCTTCTCCCCGGCGAGAGCGTACCCAAGCTGTACATACGCCAGGGATTGGGCGGCGAGGAACGACTGCTTGCGGACCCCGGGAAGGTCGAAGTCTCGTCCTCGACCGCGAGCAGGGGACGGAACACTTTTGCGTTCGTCGACATCTCTCAGGATGGCAAGTACGTGGCCGTGGGGATCACGCCGGGCGGATCGGAGAACGATACCGAGATCCACGTCGTCGACGTCGCGACCGGTCATGAAACTGGCGACGTCATCTTTCGTGCGCTCCATGGCGACCCTCAATGGCTGCCCGATAACCGATCGTTTGTGTACGGACGTTTGCAGGATCTTCCTCCAGATGCGCCGAAGACGGAACTCCGGCAAAAGTACCGCGCCTACCTGCATGTCCTGGGAAGGGACGCTAAGAAAGACCCTGCCGTGTTCGGCTACGGCGTCGTGCCGGCAATCGACGTTGACCCAAAACACTGGGCCAGAGTCTCGGCATCGCCTGGCTCCAAGTATGTGATCGGTGGCATCAATCGCGGAAATTCTCCAGATTCCCATTATTATATCGAGCCGGTCGACGCGGTCGGCACGTCTAACTCCGCTTGGCGCAAACTCGCTGACTCATCGGACAGCGTCAAAGACGTCGCTGTGCACGGTGACGATCTGTATCTGCTGACGTTCAAGAACGCGTCGCGCTACAAGATCCTTCGCACCGACGCGCGACATCCCGATCTGTCGTCCGCGGACGTGGTGGTCCCTCCGACCGACGCCGTCGTCGAGACCATGAGCGCCGCCCAGGACGCACTGTACGTGCAAGTGCTGGAGGGCGGGATCGATCGTGTGCTGCGCGTACCCTACGGCCCCGAGCCGAAAGTGGAGAACGTGGTCCTTCCCCTTGAAGGGACAGCGACGCCAGCAGGGTCGGATCCGCGAGTGCCCGGCATCCTTCTTCGCCTGGAGTCGTGGACGGATGCGGGCAATCTGTACTCCTATGATCCCCAAACGAGACGGGTGACCAACACCCAACTCGAACAGCTCGGCCCGTATTCGCGTGATGACAACATCGAGGCGGTGAACGTCAAAGTCAAAAGTTATGACGGGACGTTGGTTCCGCTGTCTATTGTTTACCCGAAGGGGATCAAGCTGGATGGATCACGCCCGACGCGTCTGGAAGGCTACGGCGCATACGGCATCGTGAATGTTCGCCCCCGACTTGACCCGCGAGTGACCGCTTTGACGGAGCGGGGCGGAATCTACGCGGTATGCGGCACGCGCGGCGGTGGGGAATACGGCGAGGACTGGCACTTGGCCGGAAAGGGCCCCACCAAGCCGAATACCTGGCGCGATTTCATCGCCTGCGCCGAATATCTGATCGACAAGAAATACACGTCGCCGGCCCACCTGGCCGGCTTCGGCGCCAGCGCGGGCGGTATCCTGATTGGCCGGGCCATTACCGAGCGGCCGGACCTCTTCGGCGCGGCGTTCATAGTGTCGGGCGTGCTGGATACGTTGCGGTCCGAGACGACCCCTCATGGCGTGGGCGATATCCAGGAGTTCGGCAGCACCAAGACGGAAGCAGGCTTCAAGTCACTCTATGCCATGAGCGCGTATCACCACGTCAAGGATCGGACACCGTACCCAGCAGTGCTGCTCATGGTCGGCATCAACGATCCGCGTGTGGATCCGTGGGAATCGGCCAAGATGACGGCACGTCTGCAAGCCGCAACGTCGAGCGGAAAGCCCGTGTTGCTTCAGGTGAACTATGGGGGCGGCCATGGTGTTATGGGCGTGACAATGCAGCAGGTGCAGGAATTGCAGGCCGACACATTGGGCTTTCTGCTCTGGCAATTGGGCGACCCGGAATTTCAGCCGAAGGCGAAAAAGGGAGAGCAGTAATGAAGCGCTTATTCGCCATCGTGATCTAGTTGTCGATGCAACAAAGACAAACACATTCAACTGGAAGAAGGTAATCCAGACTCAAACTCGTTCACGCAAATCCGCGACATGGGAGAAGTTGGCGGCCGCTCAAGAGAGTCGTAAGGATGGAACTAAGATCGCCACTTCGTGCAAGTGCTAGGAGGGCACATGGCCACCTATGAACCCTTAAACCGCGCAACCGCGGTTGCCGACCACGTCACGCTCACGCGGCGTCCGGACCATCGCTTCTACTTCTATGGAGCCGTGGCCGCGTTCACCGTTGTTTTCGTCGGTTTTGCGCGATCATATTTCCTCAAGACGTTGTTCGGCACGCCGGCACTGCCGTGGCTGTTGCATCTGCACGGCGCACTGATGACAACGTGGTTCCTGCTGTTCTTCGTTCAGACGCGCTTGATCTCCGCCCAGCGCGTGGACTGGCATCGACGTCTCGGTGTGTTCGGCGCAGCGCTCGCCGGATTGATCGTGATCGTCGGCGCTACCGTAGCGATTCACGCGGCCGCACGCGACATTCACGTTCCGAGCATTGGCGGTCGGCGGCCGCTGATGTTCATGGGTTTCATCCTGTTCGTGCTGCTGGTGTTCGCCATCCTAGTTGGCGCTGCTCTGCTGCTGCGGCGCCGCACCGACTGGCACAAAAGGCTGATGCTGCTCTCGTGTTTGAGCCTGGTCGGGCCGGACCTTTTCCGTATTCCGTTCCGTCGGATCTCGACGTTGGCGTTTCTGAGGACTGGCGGCCCAGGCGGCTTGTTCGGGCTCGACCTCCTACTCGTCTATGCGTGCATCGCCTGGGACACCTGGCGCCACCGGCGGCTGCACCCGGCACTGGTCTGCGGCGCGCTGCTGATCGCCCTTGAAGACTTGCCGTTGATCTGGGTCTACCTATCGTCACCGATGTGGATGCACTTCGCTAGATGGCTTGTGTCGTAAGAAATAGATGACCAGAAGAACCCTGTGTAAGAGCGGGCGGAGAAGCGCGGCGACGCGATGCGGAGCAGTAGAGCAAGTTGACGCTCCCACTCGCCGCATCCGGTCACGCTGAGACTGAACACTGACTGGTCGATCTTAATTTCTGGATCGGAACAATGAGAAAGTATGCGGGCAATCCAAAACAGACCCTGCTCCTGCTGAGTCGGCAACTGCGTGAGGCTAAACATGAATAGCGGATCAATCAAAACGTGCGCCATCTTCTTCTTGGCGTTCTCGCCCGTCGCGGTGAAAAGCCAACAGACGGCACCAGAATTGGTTCTGCTCAACGGAAAGATCTTTACCAGCGACGCCGCACATCCCTATGTGCAAGCTCTCGCGATCCGTGGGGAGCTAATCACGGCGACCGGAGACTCAGCGAAAATCAGGACCCTTGCCGGACCCCACACGAACCAGATCGACTTGGGCGGCAGAACGGCAATTCCCGGCATCAACGACGCGCACAATCACGTCGAATTGGCTCCTGCAGACACGATCGAACTAGAGTTCAAGAGCCCCGACCCGTCGTGGACTGAAGTGAAGGAAACTTTTGCCACCCCAACCGTAGCAAGAGCGCCCAAGGGAGCGTTTATCCGAGGCTACCTTGGTCCTTCAGCCTGGAAGGATCCCGAGCTGACGCGCAATGCCCTCGACAAACTTGCTCCCGATCATCCGGTCATGCTCTTCGTCACTGAACATGCTTCCATACTGAACACCGCGGCGCTCGACAGGTTGGGAATTCCCGAAAACCAGGCAAATCCGCTAGGCGGGCGCTACGAGAGATCCGCAGATGGCAGGCTCACGGGCGTCCTCCGCGAATATGCGTCAATACAGGCTGTTCGGAAACTTGCGGACATGACGAGCGACACCGAGGCGATTACACAGTTGCGTAACGAGCTCGCCCGCGCGACGAAGTTCGGAATCACATCGTTGCAGGACATGTCCAACGCCATCGCGCCCGATCGATGCGTTGCCCTGTTTGAGAAGGTCCCGACCCCCATTCGAATCCGGGTGATCCGTATGCCTCCAACCTCGCCCGACGGCCGCGACACCACTGAAGGCCAGTCGACCCCGCGCAACCCCGCTCCTTTGATCACGGTAAGCGGCACCAAATGGATGTTGGACGGAACGCCGCTCGAAAGGACGTTTGAAGCGCGCGATGCTGGACAGCACCGATCAGGAATGAAATTCGAGACACTCTTTACGGGCCTCGACTTGACCTTCCCTCCTTCCGAGATCAAGAAGATGCTGCGCGAATCGCTGCGCAACAATGATCAGTTGATGGTCCACGTTTTCGGCTACAACTCGGCGTCGGCGATGCTGAACGCGATGCAGGCCACTGGAGGAAAGAAAGTCTGGGCCGGCCGACGAGTACGTTTCGAGCATGGCGACGGCCTTTTCCCCGATCTTATTCCACTCGCCAAGGAGATGGACGTGGTCGTCGTTCAGAATCCCTTGCACCTCAATGTCGGCATGATCTTTCCCGGCCTCGTCCTGGAGCATGCCCAGCCGCTTCGCTCCTTGCTGGCAGCAGGCATTCCACTTGCTCTAGGTTCGGACGGTCCAACGAATCCCTATCTGAATATTATGTTTGCTTCTCTTCATTCGAACCGGCCATCCGAAGCCATCACGCGGGAACAAGCAGTGATCGCTTACACGCTGACCTCGGCGTACGCCGAATTTACCGAAAAAGACAAAGGCAGCCTGGAACCGGGGAAGCTGGCTGACTTAGCTGTTCTTTCCCAGGACATTTTCACGGTCGACGCTTCGGATCTACCGAAGACAGAATCGGTGTTGACTATGGTGGGCGGAAGAGTGGCTTACGACTCCAGTGTTTGAATTCAGCCGAGAAAGAGTCTTTGCCGAAGATGAGAGCGAAGAAATGAGAAGAGTGCGAGTCGTACGAGCCTGGTGGCGTTTATCCTTGGGCGCGGCTTGCATGAGTGTGCGGATGTTAATCCTTGCTCTGTGCCGCTTTTGGAGTCGAAAAGGAAATTCCAGTTTACTCTACTGCGAACCGGGGGTGTGCATGAAGCGAATCATCGTTGCCGTATTCCTTCTTTCCGTTGCCGCACTGGCGCAGCAGCCGAAATTCTCGCCCGAGGTGCAACAGTTCATCGGCGTCGAGGCGCCGGTGGTGGCTCTGGAGCACGTGAAGGTTGTCGACGGCACGGGCGCCGCGCCGCAGGACGACCAAACGATTGTCGTCGAGAACGGAAAGATCGCATCGATCGGTCCGGCGGCGAGCGCGCGGGTTCCCGGGGGCGCCAAAGCGCTCGACCTCCACGGCTATGCGGTCATTCCCGGGCTGGTGGGAATGCACAACCACTTCTATGACACGGCGTGGCTGAACCTGGAAGGCGATAAGATCGCCGGGCCGGGACTCCTTGTCACGGAAATTCCATTCTCCGCGCCGCGGCTGTACTTGGCAGCCGGAGTCACGACGATGCGCACCACCGGCAATGTCGAGGGCTTCACCGACTTCGAGGTGAAACGGCGGGTCGACGCCGGGCAGATGCCGGGGCCGCACATCGACGCCACCGCGCCCTACCTGGAAGGACCCGGGGCGATTTTCGGGCAGATGCACCAACTCAGCGGCCCGGACGACGCGCGGCGCATGGTGGATTTCTGGGCTGATGAGGGCGCGACCTCGTTCAAGGCCTATATGAACATCACGCACGACGAACTGGCGGCTGCCGTGGCCGAGGCGCATAAGCGCGGTTTCAAACTGACGGGCCACCTCTGCTCGGTCACGTGGCCGGACGCCATCGCCACCGGCATCGACAACTTCGAGCATGGACCGGTATTTACCGATACCGAGTTCGTCGCCGACAAGCAGCCCGACAAGTGCCCACAAGGCGCGGCGGGGCCGAAGTCGTGGGGCAGCCTGGACGTCAACGGCTCGCAGGTGCAGGGGCTTATCAAGAACCTGATCGAGCACCGCGTGGCGGTGACGTCGACGCTGCCGGTGTTCGCGGCGTCGCTCATCGATCAGCCGCCGAGCTCGCGCGTACTGGAGGCGATGGCAGTAACGCAGCGCGAAAGCTTCCTGAAAGCGCGAGCGGGTGTGACGTCGAAGTTGAATGAGCTGCGCGAACAGCTAGTAAAGAAAGAAATGGGTTTCGAATACGCCTTCGCCAAGGCAGGCGGGCTGCTGCTCGCCGGCCCCGATCCGACCGGCAACGGCGGCACGCTGCCCGGCTTCGGCGACTGGCGCGAGCTGGAACTGCTAGTGCAGGTGGGCTTCACGCCAGCGGAGGCGATCCACATCGCGACCGAAAACGGGGCGAAGTATATGGGGCGGGACAACCAGATCGGCACGATCGCAGCGGGCAAGAACGCCGATCTGGTGGTGATCAAGGGCGACCCGACGGCCAACATCAACGACATCGAGAAGGTCGAGACGGTTTTCAAGGACGGCGTGGGCTACGACTCGCAGAAGCTGATCGACTCGGTGCGCGGCACGGTGGGAGTGCGATGATTCAGGCTAAGACTCTCGCGATGACCCCGGCATCTTCATCGGGTATTCCGCGACGACGCGTGTCTTTCTCGGCATGGGTGGCTGCCAGTATCTTTCTCTTGTTTTCGCGTGATTAGAACGAGCCGAATCCTCGTCCTAGTCGCCAGTTCCGCCGTTTTGTTCGCCAAGGATTTCTATGTGTATGGACAGGACAAATCCAATTTCCCCCGGCTTAGACGCTGTGCAAGCTGCACCCCAAAGTCATAAAGTCATCCTCGAAAATGCGTTTGTCCGCGTGCCGGAAGTTTCTGTGTCGGAGCCCGTGCATTCCGTTGAGATTCTCGACGCACCGGTTGCGAAGCCCGGCCTTCGTATCGAGGTCAAATGTCTTCCGTAAGACCAGTAACTGCGCTCCAGAAGATGAGTCGGATCAGACAGGGAGGCTGCATGCAAATAGATACACGGAAAAAGATCTTTCGCTTGGCAACTATGACGCTCGCAATCGCGCTTCTTACGACCTCAGCTTTGGCGCAAGAACAACCGCGCCACCCTTCAGTCGTAACGCCAGCGCAAGCGCCGACCGGCGAGGTTCTCGCGGAGCATATAAGCGTATCGTTTGCTCCACTGGCGCCCGAGTGGATGACGGAACAAAACGTCATGGACCCGATCTGGGAACCCCTTGGGTACAAAGGCGTGAACTACTACGCGTACGGTGGGCCAGCAAGGGGTCACGATTTTGCCGCCCGCAGTGACCCGAATTCCTCGCTCTATCAGGCATGGTTTGGAGCATATGTGATCGCGGATGGAAAGGCAGCCTTCGGAATTGGGGACGAGAATCACGGCTGCCAGGCGTTCGCAAAGCTCGCCGAATACGACCAGCGCTCCTGGCTGCAGGCCATGGGCGATCCGAGCCCCCTTGCGCAGTCCATGGAAAGTCCGCACTTCAGCACAGCTGCTATAGCCGAGTCGAAACGAACAACGTGCTCATTCGATATGAAGAGTCATAGCGACCTTGGCACCGCCGACACTCCGCTTGCAAAGCACATGGGCATGCCGCCTCCTGAGAAATGGAAGGACCGGCTTTCGCCTTTTCACGATCTGACGCTGCACGTGGTCGGAGCTTGGTGGTACGACTCGCGGAGGGATGTTTCGGTGATCGTCCATGGCGCATCCTCGGCATTCACGACCAATTCGGGCGTTGCGCGAGATAACCGATCGGCCCTCGACGCAACGCTTGGAAGAATGATGAACCAAGTCCGTGTGGTGAATACGGCGAGAGGTGGCCAATGAGAACGGGAACGTCATCCGGAGGTCTTGCTGCCATGCTTGTCTTGAGTTTCGCTCTCTTGGCGCGCGGCGGAACAAAACTGCTGACTACGGACCCATTGACAGGGCTTCCTGTCTATCCCGCAACGGATTCACGCCTCCACTTGGGAAACGACCCCGTCCGCTTACCGGGTTCGAGCGTCTGCAAAAGCATAATGCAGGCCGATTTCTATCCCGTTTATGACTCCAAGGTGGATGCAACGCTTGCATGGTACGACACTCACCTGCATGGCTTCAAAAAAACGCACACCTACGCAGCCAATCGATCGCAAGATACGTTCTACAACGCCAACGGAACGATCGCCGTTTCTGTGACCGGAAGCGCCAGCAAGGAGGGAGACAACACGGATGCGTATTCAGTCGTGTATGAGCGTTTTCAGCCCGGTCTCCCCGAGAAAACGATCATCAGTCTCAATCAACAGAAGGTGGTCTGCCAATGATCGGGACGAATCAACGAAGACAAGAATGGTTCCATCATTTCAACAGGGAAGCGTCGATATCGTCGACACTTTGGAGGGAGTCGAAGTCGGTGACAGGGCAGCGTTCTAACCGGACGGCGCGCCGGGCGGCTATCAAAGCTATTGAAGGCTCTTTCCGCAGTTTTGAGGTGACAGGTCACAGCCCCTTTGCGACAGGCTCATCAGGTAAATTCCGGTGTTGCCGAGCGGCCAGAAGCCGAGCCGCGACCAGTACGATCTCAGCCTCCGAAGGGCCTCGCCTTTGCTTACGTTCGGTAACGCAAGTCTTTTCAATGCTTCTTGATCATCCGCAACTGACGGAGTGAACTGTAGCGGCCAAGGCTTGCACGCTACCATCCCGCACCCCGAACCAAAAATGTCGATCGTACGGTGAATGGCGGACTCAGCGATCCCTAGTCCCCGAAATTTCGGTTGGATCGCGACGTAGTCAATGATCAATAGATCTAGGTCCACCACCTCGAACTCATTTTGTATTTCTTCTTTCGGATAGCCCGTTTCAGCGTCGAAAAGATTTTCCCAGTATTCTGAGATGTCGCCGGAGATGCCATCTCCAAGTCTTTCCGCACTGATGCCGTGGTCCAGTGCCTCGCCGAATTGCACGAGCGAAGCGCAAAGTTGCCCGGCGTCCTCTTTTCCACCGCGTTCCGGTTCGGCAATAATCCTCCCAGCAATGGAATGGACAAAATCCGTCTCAGCCGATTCGTGCAGCTCAGCACGGAGGACAAACTCAACACTTGCAACGACATCCTTATTGAAACCACTCTTTTCACGCCTTTCGGTCAAAGCCTTAGTCGATTTCATTTCCCGTCACCCAGCTTTCCTGAGCTTCCTATGCACCCGTTGAACAACACTTTCCGGGATTCGCAGCGTGGTATAGCCTCGTTTAAACCGTGTTTCAGCGTTCTCCCACTTGATAACTCCAGGTTCGTCGGTGAAAATGCGCCGGATTGTCCGTTCGCTTAAGCCCCACAATTCAGCCACTTCACTCACGCAATAGTGTTTTTCAAATGCCACACTGGCGGGCATCGCTGGTTTGCTTGGAGGAGCGTAGATGGGCTGGGGAGAGGGTTCTGTTGCCATAGCACACCGTGTTTGATGTATGTAGTACGGGATTGAAATCTCGTCAAACGGGCGATTTAGCAGATGCCCGAGACTTCTGCGCCGGACAGGCGAAAGGGAATGGGGCTACTTCTGGCGATTTCCGGCAATTAACCTCCCGCTGGAGTCGGTAGCTGCCATTTGGCTGTGACCACGAAATGGGTGGTGACAGGTACGCCGCACATGAATAGCGAGCTGTACCCAGAGGAAGGGGTTTGGTGCTAAGAACGGGCGGCTCGCCTCACGACTCTGCCCGAGCGCCCATCCGCTATATTGACTACCGGGGCAGCAGCGTTCAGACCCATTGTGGACCATGCCGTCCTCACACTCGTTGCAAGCCTCTGCTGCCGCTCAAGAACCCAAGGAGCGTAGTGCTTCTGTGTAATCAGTACACTGGAGTGACCAAGCAAACGCGAAACCTCTTCCAAGGGCATGCCCGCAAGGAGGTACTCGACCGCAAACGTGTCTCGTAGCATGTGAAGATGGGCCGGCCTGGAGTTGCCATCAACCTCCAAAAAGAGCTTGGGATGTGTCTCGGTAGCCTTGTCCAGAATCTTCCCAAAGATTTTGATCCAATTCGAAACTTCGCTTTTACGTTTACTGCGACCACTCCAAAAGAAATAGCTCGGATGAGTGTAGGAGTTGGCTGGTACGTTGCGCAGTTCCTCGGCCACGTCGTGTGGCAGTAAGCCATAGACGGCGGAACTTGCTTTTCCTTTGACCTTCTTCTGGTACAGGAAAAGCGAATCATCGTCCCGGAGCTTGTCTTTTGACAGACACGCAGCGTCGCCAGCCCTTAGGCCGCTCCAACGCAGAAGCTTCAAATACGTGCGTGCACGGCGAGCGTTCACCGTATCGCCATTCTTCTTGCCGTCGCGACTGTCATAGAGCCAGGTCGCTTGAATCAACGCGTCATATTGTTCGCGGGTGAAAGGCTGCGTCTCATCCTGCTCCGGAGCAACTTTCTTGATTCTCCTGGCTGGATTCTCTTTCATCCATCCTTGTTCGACACAAAAGAAAAAGAACGTGATAACCCGCTGATGCTGGTTATGCCGGGTGGTGGGTGCACCGGGCCACGAGTGGATCCACCGGCGCATGGTCTCGACGTCCAACTCGGAAAGGCGAGCAACCGGAGGCTTCTGTTGCGCACACCAGTTCAAGAGTCGATCTTCCAAGGTAAGGCGGTACTTTGCGCGCGTCGCCTCTTCACGGTTCAGACGTTCGACTTCTTTCAAAAACAGCGCAACAGCATCCGTAATCAGTACCTCGCGCGCCTCGCTTCTTCGGACTTTTGCTTCCAGTTCGCGCTGAAGGGCCTTCACGGGACTGCAGGAATCGCGGATTTCCTGTGCTCGCTCCTCCGCCCTTTCCCAACTGCGTGTCTTTGCGCTGACCTGCCGCGAAGTATTCTCCCGGTAAACGTAGAGGTACTTCATGCAGTGACACCGCTTCCAGTAGGGCTCGCCGTTTTTGGGGCAGGATTCTTGGTGGCGGGTGTAGACGGTAACGGTTTGGGTGGAAAGCAAGGCCGGCGAATTGCTGTCCGCCGCTGCTTCTAGACCGACCGGATGAGACCCCATCGACTCAACTCCACAAATCGAGTTTGGAGAGCAGCTTTTTGTAACGCGAACAGCCGAAACTGGCAAACGGCCAAACGCTCAAGCGGACTCTCTGTTTCGGAGAGTCTAGCAGATCCTTCATTCAGTTTTCATTCAGTTTCGGGAGGGGATCTATGAAATTACTGAATATGTGGAACTTGAGGTTGGTTGCGGGGGGTGGATTTGAACCACCGACCTTTGGGTTATGAGCCCAGGCGGTCAATCCAACTTGTTGTTGATTCGACGACTCTTACTCCCCTCGACACCCGATTTTGACCCTATTCGGGGTCGATTCTTTGCCCAAGTTTTGCCCAAGTTTTCCAGTACGGCCCGGATCACCATGGACGTCTACGCGCAGGCGGAAGAACCGGCGGAAGAAGAAGACACAAAAAGCAAGGTGGTAGCGATTCTGCCAAGCTATCTGTAGTTTCCGTACCTTACCCGGATTAGGTAAGAGTTGCCCGTCATCCGATCACGGTCAGCAAGCGGAAACCAACGCTCTAGGTGCTACTTGAGTTCCGCATATTCCGTCTTAGCTTGCTTCAGAACGGGGATGTCGGAATCGGCATTCTTCCACAGCGTGAGAAAATCCTGATAGGCGGATTTTGCCTTTGCGGTGTCTCCGGAGAGAACATAGGCCCTCCCCAGTTGCAGGCGCGCCAGAACTCCAATTGGATCGCTAGCCACGATTCCTCGATGATCAACAATCTTCTGGAACTCAGAACTGGCTTCGGCGCCTTGATGCGCACTCAGATAAGCCTGGCCCCGCACGTACACCGGATAGAGTGCGCCGAAGAATCCTTGCAGATTGCTACGCGGCGTGCCTAGTTCATAGGGAGCGGCGCTTTCCAGCACTTCGATCGCTTTGGATGGCTGCCGACGATTCAGCGCAAGAATCGCACGAAGCACGGGGAGGTAGCTAAACCTGACGGAAGTGTCTTCAGGGAAATTCTTCTCCAAGTCGTCAGCCAGAGCTTGTGCCCGCGAAGAACTGCCCGCGAGAGCCAGGGCCAAGGCAGCGCCGTACTCTACTTCTCGATCTTTCGCGAGTGCAAGTGCTGAGGACGCACGCTGCGTGGCGGCGGTGGCATTGCCGAACAATGCTTCTCGCAGCGCTGCTCCGACTTCGAACAGAGCGGCTCGTTCGCCATGTCCAGCCTGCTGCGCCAACTCTGCCGCGTGCAACGACATTTTTCGTGCGTCGCGTAGTCGGCCGCTGTAAGCCAAGACAAATGACCGGTGATATGAGAGCCAATCTTCTGCTTCCGAGTCACGTTGACTCAACGACACTTCACGCGCCATCGCAGAATCATCGGCCTTCAAGAATGCCAGGTCGTATCTGAGGACGATGAAGTCCGGCATCTCCAGTTTGCGTTCGGCAGCTCTCTTAAGGGCCGCTTCTGCGTCCGCTAGCCGGTCAAGGTCAATGTAGTCGTCAGCGAGATTGAGATATCCGATGGAGCCGTCGGGATCGAGCTCGATCGATTTCTGGGCTTCTTCAACTGCTCTCTCATACTTGCCCAAACCGGTATAAATGAAGCCCGCCAAGAAATCATGAGGAGTTTCTTCCCGAGGGTACGAGCGTGACCACGCCTGGCAAATTTGCTGTGCCTTTTCCTGGTTTCCTGTCGTCCTTCCCTCATAATATGCGGTGATGAAAAACTTCTCCTGGTCGCTGGCACGAGAGCGCAATTCGTAGGCCTTGGCGGTGTGCGCGGCCGCGAGAGCCGATTCTCCCGTGTGGCCGTACATGAGACCCAAGGCGGCATGTGCCATCGCGAATTGAGGATCGATTTCCACCGCCTGGGTGAAGAAGGGGATCGCGGCCTGCTGATCCGAATAGACTAACTGCCAGCCTCTGCTGTAAGCCTTCAGCGCATCCAAGGATGGGGTCGTAGCTTCCGCCAGGGGCATATCGTGCTGTCCCACGCTCGCGAGCGATTCCCCAACACGGCTCCTGAACCTCCTTGCGACTTGGTCCAGGGCACGCAAAACTTCTTCCTTACGGACTGCCTGTACTTGCTCCTCGTCAAGAACTTCGCCACTGTGACAATTGACGGTTTTCACACCCAAGACGTACTGGCTTCCAAGGGTTGCAATGGAACCGTTCAACACTGCGGCACTTCCGGTTCGCTCGCAAACTTCTCGAGCCATTTCAGGGGTCAAATGCGCATCGGTCGGTTAGCCCATCAGCCGGAGCGTTTCGTGAATGCGTTCATCGGAAACCAAACGCAGGAACGGCGATTGCTCAAGCTGCACCGATAAGCCTTGCCGCAATGTGCCATCAAAGACTGGATCACCTGTCGAGTTCGCGAAATCGGCGATCACGAGAGTGTCATTTGCGCTGAGCTCGGGGGACGATCGATAGAACAGCCGATAGCTACCCGCGGCTACCGCGACCAGCAGGATGACTGCAGCCGCGATCCAGCCCCAGGGTTTCGACTCATCCACCTGCACCTGAACTTTGGTATGACTCGCGGCGACAACGCTCGTTTCGGAGCTCGGTACCAGTTTCACATCCTCTGCGAACCGGTAGCCACGTCCCGGAACGGTGACGATGTATTGGTGGTCTTGCGGACTCTCACCCAAGGCTTTGCGCAACAGGAATATGTTCCGGCTGAGGTTGGCCTCTTCGACGAAGGTGTCGGGCCAGACCATCTTCAAGAGGTCATCCTTGGTGACCACCTCTTGGCTGTGACGGATCAGTACGAGAAGAATCTGAAAGGTCTTTGGCGTCAGTGGGACGGTTTCAGCGCCACGAAGCAGAAGCTCCTTCTCCGGATCAACCCGAAAGGGACCAAACTCGAAGAGCCGTTTCATCCTTTGCTCTGGAGTCGTGGCCATTGGGTGCACTCTGCTCCAAGGAGGGAAGACGAGCTTGGAGGAAGATTCTAGCACGGTCCACCGCTGACTCACGCTGTAGTCCTTGCCTCTGCGAGCGGGACAACTCTTGTTTTTTCTGTTGGTTACGTGGCTGCGAGAAACTATCAGAAATTATCACGGGCTTTGCAAAGACTATTGCCCTTCTCTTCGCGCAAGCTGCCGGCAGGTTCCCCACAAAGCTCAATTGAACAAGCGAGCCGATGGGGCGCTACAGCGAGTGGACTATGGCAAAGCAGACGAAGATCACGATCGAAACCGATTCCTTGCTGGTAATGCGTGGAACAGTTTCACCGCGGGGCTGGTGTCCGGAGTGTGCCGCTGAGAGCGACGTCATTCCATTCGACGGCATCGGGGTGATCTCGAACCTGACGCCATCAGAGGTGCAGGCGTGGCTCGAATGCGAGGCCATTCACCATTCGCAGGGCCCAGATGGCACGCACGTGATTTGCCTTAACTCTCTGCTCAAACGCGTACAGAAATCCAAAACCGATTAGCGCTAATCGCGCAATGAATAAGGAGGAGTTATGAAGTCCAAAATCTTGTGGTGGGTGCAACGGGCCGGTTGTGGTCGTCCACTGACCAGATTCGCTCGATTGGTGCTGGTCGTCTCCTTTATATGCAGCTTGCTTGTCGCCTCTGCCAGTGCCGCACCTTTCGTTTACGTCGTCACCCTAAGCCAGCAGTTTGGCACCATTGATCTTGCTACCGGCCAATTTACTCCCATCGGCAGCCCCACGCCCGACGGCATGTCAAACCTCGTGTGGTGGAATGGGTCATTGCTAAGCATGGCAACGACGGGCGCCAATGCCGGCTATCTGGTCAAGATCAACCCTGCCACAGGGGACGAAACAGTGCTCCGCCCCATTACGTACAACGGGCAACCACTGGGATTCAATGCCTTCGATCTTGCTAAAGTCCATGGAGATCTCTATGTAACCGACTTCAGCAACACTCTCTATTCCGTGGATTTCGCGAGTGGCGTTGCGAGACCTGTTGGACACAACGGTGGAACCACCGGCTTGAGACCGGATCCGAATATTCCTTTCACTTTCAATGGCGACGGGACATTCAATCTCTGCGATGAGGGTCTCTATGGATTCGAGGGAAAGCTCTATGCGATTTTCGATTCCTACGCCATTGATCCGACCCAGACTCCCCCGACCCGCGCTCACGAATATATGTCTCCGTACGTATGGCAGATCGATCCTCGCACCGGAGCCGCAACCTTCATCGCCAATACTGACTGGCAACTCAGCGCCATCGTGGGGGTCGACGGGAAGTTCTATGCTTTCGAAGCCGTGCTCGACGCGTTCGATTTCGATCACGGCGTGCCCATAGGGCATGCCGAACTCGCAACGCTGGATCTAAGAACGGGCAAAACCAGAACGGTCGCCGATATCGTTCCCAATCCCGGCCCTGTTTTTGGGGCTGTCCCAATCCGCTAGGACAAGGTCGGCCACGGGTTTTCGCTGGGGCCCAGTGTGGGGAAAAAGTGTGGGCCCCAAGTGCGACTTGCGAATGCTATGCGCGCTCCCGCTCTAGGTTGTCGGTAATCTGAAGTTGAGTTCCTTAGCACCACTGACGCAATCGAAGGAGGTTTTATGAAATGGGGAGGCATCTCGGCAATTCCTCTGTTGCTGGTAGTTTCGTTCGCGCAGAATACACGTGTCGAGACAAAGGACGTGCAGCCCGTAGTACGTCTTGAGCAGGTCATCTCGGGTCACATCACAGATCTGAATGGCAAGTACAAATTTCGCGTCTCCGAAGTCACCTACCAGCCGGGAGGCTACGTTGGCGACCACAATCATGCTGGTCCTGGCGTCCGGGTCATCATGGCCGGTGAGTTCACTTACGTGAAAGGCGATAAGACAACCGTCTACAAAGCCGGAGACGCGTTCTTCGAGCCCGGCGATATGACCCATCGTGCTTACAATCGAGGAAGCACGACTCTAAAGGTCATGAATATAGAAATCCTACCCGCAGACTTCACCGGGTCTGCGCTTATACCCCCGCAGCATTGAGTCGAGCGGACGAGCATTACGCGGAAGTCAAAGTAAGGAGGACGGATGAAAGCACTACCTCGATGGAAAAAATGGGCTTTTCGATTTCAGCCTTTTGCGAGAGCTTGGTTCTTGATGGTTTTAGGGGTCGGCTGTTGCTTCGCGCAGGAGCTCGCACGCCCTGACAATGCTGCCGCTCTCGCCGCCACCAAGACAATTACGGTTCCCGCCGTGCGCTCCCACATGAGGTTTCTTTCCGATGGTCTGTTGGAGGGTCGGGATACAGGCAGTCGCGGCCACGAGAAAGCGGCTGGCTTCCCACAACAAACACAGCAACCGCCATTTTGGCAATCCATCTCGACGCCTGCGGCTTTCGACAAACACGAAGCGACAAGACTGGCAAAAGCACAAGCGGCCATCGAATCGCTGGCACGAGTCAAGGGTCCCCGTACCATCCAAAACACTCTCGAGCCATTTGATACAGCGGTTCTGCAACTTGAGGACGGGCGTTCCAAGGCCTTCCTTGTGCAGGAAGCCCACCCCGACCTGAAATTCCGGGACTTGGGTAGTGCGTTTCTAGGCAAATTTGACGCAGCCCTCACCGCTCTTTCGCTGAATCGCGGCGTGTATAAAGCTCTCGCTGGCCTGGACGTTTCAAACGCGGATTCTGCTACTCAATACTATGTTCGCAGGCGCCTGCTCCTGTTCCGGCTCGCCGGAGTAGACCGCAGCGACGCTGACCGCGAAAGGCTGCAGAAACTGCAGGAAGAGTTGGCTAACGTCCGGACCGAATTTCTCAAAAACCTCGCCGAAGATCAGGGCGCGATTCTGGTTGATCCCGCGGAACTTGATGGCTTGCCTCAAGACTACCTGGACACCCACAAGCCTGCCGCGGACGGAAAGGTTCACGTCGCCATCGACGTCACCGCTCTTTTGCCCATCGCGAAGTGTGCAGAGAGCGGATCCCTCCGCCGCCGGGCATTCGTAGCTTATAACAACATCGCATATCCAAAGAATCGCGAAGTACTCCTGCACATGCTGCGGCTTCGATATGAAATTGCAAATCTCCTCGGCTACCCTTCCTGGGCCGAGTACAACGCAGCTTCTCAGATGGCCTCCAGTGTTGAAACCATTTCGCGGTTCATCGACAAAGTCGCTGAAGCGGCGCGTCCCCTCGCCCAGCGTCACCTCGACCTCTTGCTCGCGGAAAAACGCAAGTTAGAACCGGGCGCCACGGAGGTCCCCGCGGAGGACGCCATCTTTCTCGAAGAACGTTTGACGCAAAACACCTTTGGCTTTGACTCCGCCGAAATTCGTCCCTACCTCCCGATTTCGGCCGTAAAGCGCGGGCTTATGGAAGCGGCGGCGCGCTTTTTTGGCGTGTCTTTGCGCAAAGAGCTGGGGGCGGCAGTTTGGGATCCAGGCGTGGAAGTCTGGGACGTGCTGGAAAATGGCTCCATGATCGGCAGAGTCTATCTCGACCTCTATACGCGTCCGGGAAAGTTTGGAGGTGCCGGAACTGCAGAAACTCTTCCCGTGGTCCGCGCGAAGCTGGGAACCGCATGGCCGGAAGCAGCAGTGATTGCTGGCTTTGTATCGGCAGGAAAATCCGACCCGGGCTTGATGGACCCCGGGCAAGTCACTACGTTGTTTCACGAATTTGGTCATGCCATGCACATGGTGTTGTCGGGCTCACGCGCGCATTGGGCCGGCGACAGCCTCCTACTCCGCCATTTGGAGAATGATTTCATCGAGGTGCCCTCTCAGCTCTTTGAAAAGTTCGCTCTTCTCCCCGTCGTTCTGCCATCGTTTGCTCATCACTACCAGACAGGACAATCCATTCCCGTTGAACTGATGAGCCGTATGAACAAGGCTTCTGGCTTTGGTCGCGGCTTTTCCAGCATACTGTCACCGAACTCCGTTTTCATTGATCGTTGTGGCGCTCTCCGCCATGCAGAACTCATCCCATCTGATTACAACAGACTGACCCCTCTTGCTGGTGAAACTACTGGGGCAAGAGGCAGGTCCATAGAACCGGTAGCTTGGCACACGCTGCCAAAATGGAAGAGCCTCTTCTTGTTCGGGCCGCTTCCTGATTAAGTAGATTCGGGTCTAAGGCGCGAGAATGATCTCGTGCTACGCTTAAGCCCAGGACCCGACTCCGCACACAACTTTCTGTCAGGAGGATGGTATGTCGCGGCGCAATTGCCTCGTTCTGCCCATCATTGGCTTCGCGTTAGCGGTGCTGGCAGGGTGCGGGAGCAATTCCACCACGGTTGTTCCGCCTCCGAGTGGCGGATTTACCAACAGCGACCTGAAGGGCATTTATGTATTCTCGTTCAGCGGCACGGATACGGAGGATCAGACCTTCTTTACCATGGCTGGCATCTTCACCGCCGACGGGCACGGCGGCATCAGTTCGGGCACGATTGATATCAACGACTATGCTAACAGCTCCGCTGTGCAGGTGGCCGTGGGCAGCACTAGCGGCTATAGCATCACCGCCGACGGGCGAGGCCGCGGCACCCTGGTCACAAACAACGCCGGAACGATCGGAATTGACTTTGCCCTGACTTCGTCCTCGCACGGAATGATCATTCGATTTGACGGCAGCGGAACCGGCAGCGGAACCTTGGACCTGCAGGACAGCACGGTGAGCCAGGCGAACCTGACGAGCTATGTCTTCGCTCTGTCTGGCGTTGACTCGGCAACCGCCAATCCCCTCTCGTCGGTCGGCGGGTTTAGTCTGAACGGCACCACAAACATTAGCGCCGGGCTTCAGGACTTCAGCGTTGACGCGAATTCCAGCGGCTTCAGCAACCTGACCCTCACGGGGTCCTTGACTTTGGGCTCGAGCGGTCCGGGAACGGCGATCCTGACCAACAACTCGAACAACCCAATCTATAGCTCCCTCCAGTTCGACGTTTTTGCGATCGACGCTACCCACCTGAAGCTGATCGAGACTGATGCCGCAGCCATCCTGGCAGGAGACGCGTTCACGCAGCAAACCACCCTGGCCTCGGGCCAGAAGCGACTGGTGTACACCCTCGGCGGTCTCGATAGTTCCAACTTCCCCTTTTCCGCGGGTGGCTATGTGAGCTACGACGGAGCAAGCGCGATCGGCCCGAATGGACTCGAGGATATGAACGATAGCGCCAGCACCGGAGGTAACATCCAGCAGTCCCTCACCGTTTCCGGCACGCTAACTACCGCGGGGGGCGGTCGCTACCTGCTTTCGCTGGCAGGATTTTACAACGGTGCAGCCGGCGGCGCTTCTGGCACCTATTCGTTTGTCGGCTATCCTTTCTCCGCTGGCGGCAACGTCGGAATTCTTTTGATGGAGAACGACGGCTCCGGCGTTACCGCCGGCACAGCGTTCGTTCAGTCGGCCCAGACGTTCACTTCAGCGCAGGGCTACAGCTTGAATCTTACGGGAGCCAACGCAGGAGGGGAGGTTGACGACATCGCGGAATTCAGCGCTGGGTCCGGCGGAACCTTAAGCAACGGTATCATCGACGAGAACGACCAGAACGTTCCCAACGGTGACGTCCTAGCCTTCAGACAAGACCTGGGGGCGGGCGGTACTTACACCTTCGATTCGCCCGCTACAGGCCGTGGTGTCCTCTCGTACCCAAGCACCAACGCGACATTCATCGGGACGCTCAACCTGTTTTATTACGTCGCCAACAGCTCAACTGTAATCTTTATCGACGCTGACAGCACTCAGGCCGGCGTGGGAGCCTTCCAACTTCAGAATGCTTCGGCGAGTCAGGCCGCCGTCATGCACAGTCAGTCTCATCTATCGATGCTGCGCGCAATGGCGGGGTCTCGCGCCCGGCGGCGCCGATAGGCGTTCCGCGACTCCGGTATGACCACAAGGCGCGGCCTCAAAATGAAGCCACACATTGCATACAATGGGCACTCCCGGCAATTTACTTCATCACCGATTCTTGTTTCTAGTAGAATCAGGCCCCAATCTCAATGCATTGGCGCAGGAACGGGGAGGGAATCTGAAGTCGCGACGGCGAGCCGCAAAGTTTGTTCTGTGTGTATTCAGTTTGGTCGGCGCGCTCGCTCGGGGAGATGGTCACGGCCCCGCTTTCGCTTATTCAACGGCCACGTTGGGATCGGGTGATGCGAGCATAGAAACGTCTTTCATGTGGCGATCCGGCGCGGTCATGTTCGGCCCGCGAGTGAGCTACGGAATAAAACCAAACCTTCAAATTTCATTCTCGTCCCCCTTTCACATAAATCACGGGGATCACCCGACGGGCCGTTTTACTGCGATGATGCCCGGCAACCCCGAGGCTGAGGCACTGGTTGGGTGGCGCTTTTATCACGCATCCACCGGGATCGGCACACGAAACGAAGCCACTTTCTATGGCGGCGGGTCTAGTTTGACACAGCAGGTGCCCCGTGACGATGGACCCGCCCTCCAACGCCAGCCAAGCATGTATGTGGCTTTAGCAGCGGGACGGGTTTCCCGAAGTTACAATATCTGGGCAGGAGTAGGTTATCAACGTTACGGCCACTGGGAGAGTGGGGTGGACGACCATCAGAGCAACACGTTACTCAGCAGCCTGGCGCTGGGTTGGAGACCTTCGTTCCTGAACAAGGATTACCCTCGGCCCGATTTGCGTTTTTTCTGGGAGAGTACATTTGAGGATGTCGGCCTGGCGCGGCGCGACCGGCCACCCTTCGGTACTGGTGGAGGCGGTGGTCACAGCCATGCCAGTTCGAGGGCGGTCCTTCTGCCCAGTCCGGGAGCATTCCTTCCCCCAAGTAAAATCGTCGTTTTGCGTAATTCGGGCGGAAAGGCAGTATTCTCAGGACCTAGCTTCCTCTGTACTTACCGGAACGTCGCCTTTCAGGCAGGAGTATTATTTGGAGCGCTCGACCAACCGAACGGCAGCCAGCCACAAGAGAAGGTCCGCGCCATGATTGGTGTGTCCTACTATTTTCTGGGGCGACAGAAATGACTTTTCCTGGGAATAGAACATTACGGAGCTTAGCATTGGCAGCGCTACTGCTTGGAGTCGAACCGCTTCATGCCGAGTATTTAAAGATTGAACTCCGGGTTTATGGATTAGATTGCGAACTTTGCGCCCGCGGCGTCGCCGCGTCTGTCCAAAGGCTGCCTGGGGTGAAGTCGATCGATGTAAGTTTGAGAAAGGGATTGTTGGAAATCGTTCTGGAGCGCGGCAACACGTTCAAGATGAGTGATCTCCGAAAGCGCATCCGCGAAAACGGTTTTCGTTCCATGGAGGCTACGGTCACCGCTATCGGCGACTTTACGGGATCATCAAAATTTGAAGTCGTGGGCTCGGGCGAATCATATGACGTCGGCGCGCACGACCCAAAGGAACACGGCCTCGTGGAACTCACCTTTCATGTGAAGTGAGCGGGTGAGATCAGTGCATTCTGCTATTGTTCCACTTTGCGCGACAGTCGGTCCCGCCCGCACATGATGAGATTATGGCAGATCGAATGAGCGAAACCGCGGTCAATCTTCTGCATGATCGCGTTGCACCACGCGCCACTGCAGAAGCGAACATTAAGAACCAACGGATGCACGGGGAATACACTCTGTTTGCCGCCGAACACGAGTTTCCCAATTGATGCAAAATCCCCATTGCACGTGCGCCGTGAAAGGCGTTGGTTCACTGCGGGTGAAAGTCCCGCCCGGGAACTGGTTCGCTCCACCCGGTAGATAGGATGAGAAGGTCGATCCCCGATCACGGATGGCGTTAAGCTACCGATGATCAACGCACTCTAAGGTGCAATCAAAACGGCTGAGGAGATCGACCTTGAAGAAGCATAACAATTCTGGAAAGAAGAGTGAACCGACGTCGAAGTCGACGAAGTTGCGGGGCCGGGTGCAGCGGGATACGAAAGAAGTGCTGGCGGAACTGGTGGGAAAGCTGAAAGAAAGGCTGGATCGGAAAAGGTGGCGGCAACGAGCGCCGGAGAAGAGCATGAGCGAGGTGAGCTTCGCCCCAATCTCGACCGTCTGACGTGGGTGTGGATCTGGGCGACCAATGGAGCCATTACTGCATTCTGGGTCTGGAGGGGGAAACGCTGGCGTAGGGACAGTTGCGTACGACGCAGCAGCACATTGCCGAATTCTTCCAGGCATTGAATGCGGCGCGAGTGGTTTTCGAAGTGGGGACACACTCTGCATGGGTGCAGGAAGTCATCTGCGGTTGCGGACACGAAGTGCTGGTGGCCAACCCGCGATTAATGGAAGGGTCGAAACGGCGCAAACGGAAGAATGATCGGATCGATGCGAACAAGTTGGCGCGATTGGGACGAGTCGATCCGCAATCGTTGCACCCGATGCAGCACCGGAGTCGACAAGTACGGCAGGACCTGGTGGTATTACGAGCCCGAGATGCGTTGGTGGCGGCGCGGACGGAGCTGATCAACGCTACGCGAGGACTGGTGAAGAGTATGGGCTCACGGCTTCCCAAATGTTCGAGCCCGAGCTTCGCACAAAAGATAGAGGAGACAGTTCCCCTCGAGCTTCGCGACGCGCTGTTGCCGCTGGTGCGCATGGCGGCGGCGCTGAGTGATTGCATTCAGGGGTATGACGAGAAGATTGAGAAGTTGGGCCGCGAGAAGTATGAGCATACGGCGTTATTGCGGCAGGTGAAGGGGGTAGGGCCGATCACTTCGCTGGCCTACGTATTGACCTTGGAGAATCCGGACCGATTCGTGAAGAGTCGAGATGTGGGGCCGTATCTGGGATTAGTACCGAAGCAGGAAGACTCCGGGGAGAGCCAGCTGGAATTAGGAATCAGCAAAGCCGGGGACGGGATGATGCGCCGGCTGCTGGTGGGGAGCGCGCACTATATTTTGGGGCCATTCGGACCGGACACAGACTTACGACGATATGGGCTGCGACTCTGCGAGGGCGGCGGGAAGAATGCGAAGAAGCGAGCGGCGGTAGCGGTGGCCCGGAAGCTCGCCGTCTTACTGCACTGCCTTTGGGTGAGTGGAGAAGTATATGAGCCGCTGCGCCAGGGCATGTCCGCAACGATGACACCAGCGGCTGCTGCCTAACCTCCGAGGCGAGCCCAACCCGGAAACACCCATCGAATCCGAGAGGACGAGTCGGAGCGATCGCGGTAGAAGGCGAGACCAAGGGAGCAGACATGAATTGATGGCGCCAAAGCCAAAGGCTATCTGGAAAGTTTGGCAGGAGACGACATCCACTGCCTTGTTCGGGTGACTGCGTTTCGATTGCTGGTCTATTTAAGACCGCCCGGTAGATGGCAGCACCCAACAATCCCAGGTTCGTCACGATGGTGATGGACCTGGGCTTACGATCGAACCCCAACTTGCACCGGGTCCAGAAGGGCCCATTCAGAGTGCGGATAGAAGCACCACTGCGCACTTCGCAACTGCTGTGGCGAGCGAGTCGTGCTGGGTCGCACATCGGCGCGCTCTGCGATGCCATCCACCACCAGCAAGGCGAGGTCGGTGTGCGCCGCATTCTCGGCGTTCTCTCCCTAGCCAAGAAGTACGGCACCGCGGCGGTCGATGAAGCCTGCGCCGCTGCGCTCGACATGGGAGTGCAGGAATACCGCTTCGTCCGCCGCTATCTGGAACGCTGCCCGCAAGCGCCACTGAGTTTGCAGCAAGTCGATCCTCTGATCCGCGAGCTGGTGCAATACCGCGACTTCATCAACTACAGAACTAAGGAGATAGAAGAATGAATCTGATCGAACTCGATCGTGCGCTCAAACAACTTCGCCTGGGCGGAATGGCAGCCGTGCTGGAGACCCGCCTGCGCCAGGCCCAAACTGAACCGCTCGCCCCCATCGACCTGCTGTCGTGCCTGGTCTCCGACGAACTCGCCTTGCGGGGCGAGCGCCTGCTGGAGCGGCGGAAAAAGCAGGCTCAGTTCCGCGACTCCCAGAAGACTCTCGAGAACTTCGACTTCGCTTTCAACAAGACGATGAATCGCAGCCTGGTCTTCGACCTTTCCACCGGCACCTTCATCTCGCGCCACGAAGATGCCCTGTTTCTCGGCCTACCCGGCACCGGCAAGAGTCATCTGGCACAAGCCATCGGCCAAGCCGCCATCCAACAGGGATACCGCGTGCTCTATCGCGAGACCCACGCCTTGCTCGATGATCTCGCCGAAGCCACCCTCGACGGCACCCGCAAAGAGCACATGGAGTTCCTGGTGACCGTGCCCCTGCTCATCGTCGATGATCTCGGCATGCGCAAGCTGCCGCTCACTGCCGCCGAAGAACTGCTGGAGATCATCATGCGCCGCTACGAACGCGCCAGCACGATGCTAACCTCGAACCGGCCGGTAGAAGACTGGGGCAAACTTCTGGGAGACGCGGCCGCCGTCAGCGCCATGCTCGACCGTTTACTGCACCACGGCCACGTGCTCAAGTGCGGCCCCCGGAGCTGGCGAACTAAAACAGACTTGCCACCGCAGGAGGCGGCAGGGTAGAACATTCTCAGTCCTGGACGGCCAATCCCGTTGGCCGGTTTTGAAGTGATAACCGTTGGCCGCTTTTGAGGGTCTTCCGTACTTTTGGTGAAGGCAGTCTACTCCTGTGTACCGCGCGTACACGACACAAACTCGATCAAGCCGCGTGCAACACGCGAATCCGCAGCAAATCCAGTTTGGCTCGCCCGTACATTTGACGTTTGATCTGCTTCAGTCGATGAATATGTCCTTCCACCGGTCCCGTGCTCCAAGGTGAGGTAAGCGCGGCCTGTACGGCTGCCGCATCGCGCTGCAACTGCATCACGAAACGATGAAGAGGAGAGTGGCCGGCTGCCTTTCGCCAGGGCAGCCATGCGGAGGCATTGTGTTCCTGCATCATACGGCGGAACTGTTTGGCTAATTCCACACTGATGGCGATCTCAGGAGAGAGGGCACAGAGGGTTTCCACGAAGCTTTGTTGCGACGGACTTGGGTTGGAAACGAGGCCGAGCAACAGCGCACTGGTTTGCCGCGGACTGGGGCATTTGCGGGGTGGAGAGAGCGAACTCTGGTGAGGACGCCCCCGCACTCCCAAACGGACACGGAACCAGCGGCGCAGGGTAACGGCGGCAAAGTCCGCTCCTTGAGATTGAAGTTCCCGCCAGAGCTGACTGCGATTGTGACAACCTTCGGCCCAACGTTTCTCTAGGTAGGAGAGCCAACGGTCCACCGAGGAGCGTCTTTGCGTGACCTGGCGCTCAGGAAATTGGCCGGCACGCAACCAATAGCGTACGGTCTTCCGGTTCAGCCCCAGTTGCAATGCGATAGCTCGTTTTGAGGTGCCACGCTGATGTAATTCCATCACTTGCTGGTAGCGTTCCAATCGTCGTTGTCGCCGCTGCCGGCTGAGTTGTTGAGAACGGGTCGGGGTTGCGTTCGGAGGCGTAGTCGGGGGCTCAGTTACAGGTGCAGGAGTGAATTGCCGGAAAGCCTCTTTGATCAGTGACCCATGACGCGCCAATACGTGCTCTAACGCTTCGCGCAGATTGCGCACCAAGTGGAACCGATCTGCGACTTGCACGGCGTGGGGTGCGCCTTGGCGGGCAGCTTCGGCATAGGCTCCCGCACGATCACGACTGATCACCTCGGGCGGAGCATGATCGCGTAGCCACTCGGTGACCGTGCTAGATTGGCGGTCGGGCAGAAGATCTACCACGCAGCGCCGTTCCAGATCACACAAGATGGTGCCGTAGCGCTGGCCCTTGCGCCAGGCCCAATCGTCCAGGCCCAACACGCGAGGCGCAATCGGAGTCGGCTTCTGCACGAGGGGCATGCGTCGAAGGTGGCGCAGCAATGTGTCGCCGCTGACTACCAGACCCAGTCTTTCTGCGGTGCGTGCCCCGGCTGCCCCGCCCAGTGCCAGTCCCAACCAGCGCAACGCTTGTTCCATACGGAGTGTACGGCGAGCATAGGTGGCCGTCGTCTCCGGCAGACGTTCCGTGAAAATGTGGTGAGCGCATGCTTGCGTGTCACAGAAAAAGCGGCGTGTCCGCAAGCGAATCCTCACTGCGACGCCGTTCCAGGGCAGATCGGCCAATCGCCGCTCATAATAACTATGGATGCGGCTCGAGGGCTGGGCGCAGCCGGGACAAACCGCCGTCCTACGAACCGCACGCAGAATTGACACAATGTGGTCGGCCTTTGCGAGCAGCCGCTCCACCTGCACTTCGGCCGGGCACGGTGACAGCGATTGGCTCATGCGCAGCCGTAAAATCGCCTCAGCTACCCAGCTTACTCAACATCCCTACTGGCCTCGCACCTGCTCTACTAACCAGGCTGGTGCCGCCGTACGCCGGTTAGCTCTTGCCCCTTCACCAAAAGTGCGGAAGACCCGCTTTTGAAGTGATCACTGAGGGTCTTTGACCGTCTTGGTGTTTGACTAACTTGCTTGTCACACGCGGCTGTGATGTGCTAGCGTCCACAGAACACTATGCGGCGAATCGTTGCCAGCCTCGTGCTTTCGATGATGGCCTGGAGCTTCATGGCTCCAATGGCCTTGGCGCTCACGGGAAACGATAAGCCCGCCTGCTGTCGTCGCAACGGGAAGCACCGCTGCATGACAGGAATGTCCGGCATGTCGGCTTCCGATGGTGACAGCCCCGCATTCCGTGTTCTGCCTTCTTGTTGCCCTTATGGCTCAGAAATCGCCACGCAGGCCGTGACGGCGTGGCTAAAAGCTCCAAGGACATCAGAGCACCAGTTGGCGTCTGAAGTTCGGGCTGTACAGCCAGAATTCCTGGCTCTGTATTTCCGCTCCCGTGGGCCAATTTCTCAGCGCGGTCCTCCCGCCTAACTGCTCCATCGCTCACGCGATTTTCTATCAAGCGCTGTAATTTCCCGTTCTTGCGCACTGCGATAACTCACTCTGTGGGGTGAGAAGTCCGGCATTGCGGCGGCAGCCTTTTTGCTTGTGGGGATGAATCTCATTCTCAAAAGGCCGGAGTCGATCACATACACGTGTCGCCAGTGATCTCTGTCTAGTCCGACTTTTGGGATCCTCGTGCCGGTGTTTGCCGTGCTCAGCTTGATAGAGCGCATACGTCCGAAGAAGCGTTGATTGGTGTAGGCCTTTCCGGTTCAGGAGGTTTGCATGGAGAAACACATGAATTACAGAACGGTTTTCATTCTTGCGCTCCTGTTTTTGACCAGTGGTGTTGCATTCGCCAATGTCTATGGAGCCGTCCGCGGTGTCGTTCACGACCCTTATCACCGCCCGATCCAGGATGCGATGGTGATGCTCAAATCGAAATCTTCCGATTGGTCGAAGAGCACCACCACCGACAACTCGGGAGAATTTCAATTCAATGGGGTTCCTCTCGGAGATTACTCGGTCACCGTCGCCAGCAAAGGCTTTGCACAAATGGGTCGGGACGTGACCGTGATTTCCGGAACGGTGCCCGTCGTTCACTTCCAACTCGATGTTGAGTCCGTCAAAGAAAAGCTTACGGTTTCGGCCGTGGGAGCCGTGGCTCCGACGGACACTGCGACGCCGATTACGCTCGTCGACCGCACCGATATCCAGCGTACGCCCGGAGCGGATCAAACCAACAGCCTGTCCATGATCACCGACTTCGTTCCCGGGGCCTACGTTACTCACGACATGCTGCACATGCGCGGGGGCCATCAAACGACCTGGCTGATCGACGGTGTTCCCGTCATCAACACAGCCATCGCGCAGAATCTCGGCGCGCAGTTTGATCCCAAAGACATGGATTACGTGGAAGTAAATCGCGGCAGCTACGGTGCGGAATTTGGAGACCGGACTTACGGAGTGTTTAACGTCGTGCCCCGCACGGGATTTGAGCGAAACGACGAGACTGAGTTGGTTCTGAGCGCCGGGAACTTCTATTCCACTGACAACGCATTGAGTTTCGGGAGTCACACAGAGAAGTTTGCCTACTATGCAAGTGTCAACGGCAACCGCAGCAATCTTGGGCTTCAGCCCCCGGTTCCGCAGATCGTGCACAACGCGGTCAACGGCTACGGCGGCTTCGGATCATTCATCTACAATGTCGACGCTGCCAACCAGCTTCGCCTGGTGACGTCCGCCCGACACGACTATTTCCAGATTCCCTACGATCCCGATCCCAACGATTTTGAAAACACCCAGGGATACGCGAGCGTTGGACTGCGCGATGCGCAACGGGAGACCGACGCCGGCGTTTTGTTCTCATGGGTGCACACTTTCAATTCGCACCTGTTGACGACAGTGTCGCCGTTCTACCACTACAACAGCGGGGGCTACTCAAGTAATCCGAACGATATTCCTGTCGCTACCACCGAAAATCGCAGCTCGGGTTATGTGGGCGGACAGGCGAACGTCGCTGCGAACTACAAATACAACGATTTGCAGGTGGGATTTCTCAGTTTTTATCAAAAAGATAACCAGGTATTCGGAGCGATCTTCAATGATGGCAGTGGCAACCCGCCGATCACCGACAATGAGCGTCCTACCGCTAGTCTCGAAACCTTCTACATCGACGACAAGATTAAGCCATTCCCCTGGTTAACGCTTTCCGCTGGGATGCGCCCCACAAGATTCGCGGAAGGTAATTTTGGAGCCAGCAACGGGCCGCCTATTTCTGAGTCTGCCATTAGCCCGCGTTTCGGTGCGACTTTGACGATCCCACATCTCAACTGGACGCTCCGCGCATTCTATGGACACTACTACCAGGCCCCGCCTATCGAAACGGTTTCCGGTCCGGCGCTGGTGAATTACACACAAGGGCAAGGACTCGGATTCATCCCTCTTCCGGGCGAGCGCGATGAAGAACATCAATTCGGCGTGGTTATCCCCTATCGCGGATGGGTGCTCGATGTCGACAATTTCCAGACCAACGTCGCCAATTTTCTCGACCACAATAACATCGGTGCGTCGAACATATTCTTTCCACTCACCGTATCCCAAGCTTTGATTCGCGGCTGGGAGTTGACTCTGCGCTCACCGAGGTTCGCGCACCGCGCCCAGGTACACCTTGCATACTCTAATCAAATCGCTGAGGGGAGTGGCACCATTACCGGTGGCCTTACCGACTTCACTCTGTCTCCTGGACTCAGTCCACTCGATCACGACCAGCGCAATACGTTGAATGTCGGTGGGGATATCTCCCTGCCCTGGCATTCTTACGCATCCACCAACGTTTACTACGGGTCCGGCTTCAGCAACGGAGAAAACGGTACCCCCGGTTGGCCATACCAAGGTGACTATTTGCCGGGCCATACGACGTTTGATGTCTCAGCTGGAAAGGATTTCGGCGAACGTTTCACCCTGTCCGTGACCGCGCTAAACGTGGCCAACCGACGTGTGATTTTCGACGACAGCCTCACTTTTGGCGGCTATCACTGGAATTTGCCCAGACAGTTCTACATTCAACTCCGTTGGCGTTTTCACTACTGATTAGTAGCAACTCCCGAAGGTCGGAATACAGTACCCTAGCAAACGTCAAGCAGGGATCGATAATCGTGCTATGGCAGTTCTCTACAAACGAGGAATCAGCTAATCAAATAATCAAATGGCCGTGGCGCGAAGTTTTAAGGAATCGAGATCAGAAGACCGCCGCTTACGCCGAGCGAGTGTTCATGTCCAGACCCAAATTTGTACTCGTAGCTTGGTTCGAGATACCAGCCGAATTTATGCTTTTTGGACGACCAAAACATAAAGTCCGGGACAATCTCAGCACCAACTGAGTTCATACTGATACCGTAGGCATTGGTATGAATCCACTCTGGGCCAATCCCCAGCATGAACTCGATTTTGTCGGAAAGAGTCCAGGGCTTCTTAAACAGAAGATCGACACTCCATTCCGTCGAATGCCGCTTAAAAAGTGGCGTAACGCCCGCCTCAAGTTCTAGCCAGTTCTCTATCGGCGTAACCTCTACCGCGAAGGTGGGACCGAAGTTCGATTGACCCTCGGTGAGACTCTGGCTAGCAGCGGCTCCCAGCTCGACGACAGCCACTCCCTCCTTTTCGACCGACTGCGTAAACGAGCATCCTGAGCAAATGAATACAAATGCTATGAGGAGCAGCGGCGCGTTTCTTCTCACCGATCCCTCTTCTTCGCCGATCTCATCCAAGCGATCGTGATTGTTTGCGCGCGATGGGTGCGCTGGGCTATGTTTGCGATGAAATCTCCGGGAGGCCATTGGTGGGCATTATGGCACGACGCCCTAAAGAGGACCGCTTCTTCGCTTGGTGCAGCGAAAACTAGCTTGCTTGTTTGTTTTTCTGCGATGCTTTCCACGCTATGAATCTGTTGTCCCCGTGCGGTCGGTTAAAATTCAATCCCCAGTTCGGCTCGAAGCGTCCTGGGGGGAAAAAAGTGGGTTCCGCTGCAGGTGGACAAGAAGTTATACATGGCGACCTTGTTGGTCAAGTTCAAAACGCTGAAACGGGCTGTCCAGTGCCACTTGTCGGAGTGAAACAGGTTGTTGGTCCCGACGCCTAGATCAAGCACATTGCGGGGCTTAATGCGTGCCGGATTGCGATCGTCATTCTCGGTGCCTGCTCTCGGGATATTAACGAATTGCGTTCCGTAGTTGGTGGAATTGCAAGCCGTGATTGGGCTGGCAATAATGGCTGTCTGACTTCCGCAATAGAAGCCAACGGTTTGTTGTTGGTTGGGCGTGAGTGCAAGCAGACTGGCCAGATCGGGCGTGGCGGAAGCGACGATACCACTGTCGTATCTCCAGGTAAAAGCGACCCACGGCAGGTACCGGGGCAACTGGTACTGGAGATGGGTCGTGCTCTGCAATGCCTGGTCGTGATCAATCCGGACCACAGCATCGGAGGGGAGGTTGGTGGAATTGAAGATCAAACCACCGGTCTCCGGACCAAACACTCTGGCCCTTGTATGGCCCAGCGTCACGAAGGATGTGAGCCCTTTCGTTTCCTTCATGCCCAGTTTGATCGAGAATCCGTCCATCTTCGACTTCCGCCATTCGATGGGAAAGATGATGGCTGTGTTCAACAGCGTGTCCAAATCATAAGCATGCTGCGTGTATTTCCAGGAGTAGTCGCCGTTCAGGAGGAAGAGCTTGCCGATGCCTTGCTCGAAGCCGGCATTGAATTGGTTGCGTCTGCCCGATTGGATGGGAACACTCCCTGCGGCCCCGAAAACGTTTTTGGCCAAACCGCCCTGCCCGGTTTTACTGGAAAGGACTAGATTCTCGTTGAGAGGAGTCTCCAGCGTCCTCGAGTATCCCAACCGTAAAACGGTGTTGGATGGTGCGATGCGATACGAAATTCCAGCGCGGGGTTCCCACTGTACCGCGTAGCTCATACCGTCATAACGATCAAAGCGCCCACCCACGTTAAAGATAAATTGTTTCACCGCAATCGAGTCTTCCACATAGGCGGACTGTTCCTTGATATGCGCTCCCTCGTTGAAATGAAACATGGTGCCGCCGCGCGTGAGATCGAATGCGATGAGACCGACCGCCACATTGGGATTTGGCTGGTATCCGTCGGCAACACATGCCGCAGGATCGGTGATGGTGGGATCCAGCACGGGAGCGCCGGTACTGGTCAGGCAAACAGGATTGAACGTCGGGTCCGTCACTCCAAGCTGGAAATCCTCTGACAGATTTGTCTGACTGATCTGAATGCCCGCTTTGGCGTTGTGCCGTCCCTTGGCGTATGCCAGGTCCGTCTTGACGCCGAAGTTGGTCAGCGTGCGATTTTGCTGAACCGTGGCGGGTTGGTCGGCAAATAACGAAGCACTGGGATAGTATCCGATCTGGTCCTTCCGCACATACGGGTTCACAGTCAGAACCATCGAACTATTGAAGGTGCGCACCCAGCCGGGGGCAATGTTGAAAGATCGCACTTGCTCGCGCTGATCCTGTCCTGAAGTCTGTTGGTCTATGGAGTTGGGGATCTGAAACCAATTGCGGGCATAGAACAGGTTCAGATGGAGAGTGTCGGCCTGTGTGGGCCGGTAATCGGACCGATTAAAAACGTTCTCGCTGTTTCCAATATCATGGAAGTCAACATACTCGGGCGTGTCGAGGAATCGTCCGGATCGGGTCACGTTCAGTGCGGTGAAGTTTCCCAACTTCCGATTCCCAAAACCCAGAGTTCCGCTTCCACCAGCGGTGCCAAAGGAGCCGTACTCAACCGCCATACTGCCATGCATAGGCCCGCCTAGTCCGGAGCGCGTGATGGTATTGGCTACGAGGCTGGTTTTGTCGCCGTACTCTGCGGGAGTGATGCCGTAAATTACCTCGACCGACTGGATCGCGTTGGGAGGCAGCTGAGTCGAGTAGATGTTGCCTTGCTGATCGGTAATGGGTTGATTGTCCACCGACAGCGACATCTGGGCATGATCTCCCAGCGAGTGAAAGAAACCGTTCGAGTCGGCGACCACTCCCGGCGTGCCGAGCGTCAGGATGTCGCTTAGTCCGGATGCTACCGAGATTGCGGGTAACTTGGAGAAGATGCCGGAATCGATTTCGACGTGTGAGACCACCGTATCTTCGACGGCGACAGCTTCCGCTTCGACGTTGACCGTGTCCGAGTGACCCCCGAGTTGGAGTGTGACTTGGACGTTCAACGGCACTTTCGATCGAACCGTCAGATCCTGATGGGCGATCGCGAACGAATCAGTCATTACGATCAAGTGATAGGTGTTGGGAGGAATATTGGAAAAGTAGAACTGACCTCTTGCGTCCGTGACGGACGTGGCGCTGTAGTTCATGAAATCGTTGCGCAATGTGACGGTGGCCGATTGGACCACGGCGCCGCTAGGGTCGACAACCGTCCCTTGGATAGTTCCCGCTGTGCCTACCGACTGCGCAAATAGACCGATCGAACCACAAATGAATAGCAGTACTCCAAGATATCGCTTCACAAAGTGCCTCCTTTTGGTTCAGGCTAGCCAGCGAGACTCGGTGTTCAGCAGCCGAAATGAGGTGTTCCGTCGGACGTCGCGTGACGACGCCGACAGGGAGCGTTCAAGTGCTGAGGCGACCTGGAGGTCTAGCTGACCGGAGGAGCACGGGAGACGCGCTTGAGTTGAGCAACTGCAAGAACGCCGGAGGCCTGGTCCGCAACAACCAGTGACGAAGAATCGTGAACCGCTAGTGCGGTAAACGCAACTGTCGGAACAACGCGGTTTGCAGTGCGGCAGAGCTCACAATCACGCGTGTGAGAGTGTTTTTCGGCGACTGGCACCGATAGGGTTGTGGGACCGCGCGACGTCGCCGTCGCCGGCGCCGCATGCAAGATCGGATGCACGACTGCATGGAGAAACAGCAAAAGCCCAAGCCAAGTTTTAGCTTTAGTGAGCAAATCCGCGGTACTCCCAACTTGGCCGATAAGAAGCGCACAAAGTCCTAAGGAGAACAACCAGCAGCTTCTTCTGCCATAGGACGTCCATTTGAAGGTAGCGCAGCGCGAGTTCATGGTTCAGTGATTGAGATCACGTTGCGATATTCCCATAAGGTTTGGTTGGATCGGCACCGCGAAAGTGAATCCAGTCCGATCGCGAGTCTTCCTGCACCGAGGCATAAGGGTGACTGTCAAACCAGATTGTCAGTTCTCTGGAATTGAACACTTACACCCAGCGAGCAGGATGAGGAACTATCTAATCCTCCGTTGGGCGGACCGTTGGGAAGGACTCAAGGAAACCGGAATCAATGCTGCGGAGTTCGGTTATCCCTTCACTCTTTAACCCGCGCAATGAGGACCGGTAGAACGGTCAACGCAGCGGCAGTGGAAAACACGACACCGCCCAACATGACAGTTGCGAATCGGGCTGGGGCTCCGGAGCTTGCTCGGGTCAATGCCATGGGCAGGACGCCCACGAACACGCAGAGCCCCACTAGGACAACATCTCGAAACTTTGCTTGCGTTCCTCTAAAACAGGCATTTCGAACGTTACCGTCGAGTCTGCGGGCTTTGGCAATCCCGGAGGTAACCATGAAAGCCTGCACGATTGCCAACGCAGAAACAAGGCTGAAACCTTCTGCCGCCCCCTGCTCAGCGTGCATTCCCCGAACAAAGAGGGCGAGCACGCCTCCAGCAATTGCCAGCGGCACTACGGTCATCGCGAAGGCCACACGTTGCCACATGACGAACCCGCAAAATGCGCGCTCTTCCAAAAACACAACACCGGACGGTTTCCAACCACCGAGTCACTTGGATTAAATGGCTCGAAGGCACGGTTTGCGACTGTCTACCGGCAGGGCGCATAGCCCAGCGCTGAATACTCTTCTGACCGGATCTCACCGACCAACGGAGGAGTTCCGGCAGGACGGGGTCGAGTTTGAATCCGGACGTGAACGTATTGGACCGACTCCAGTTCGTTCGCGGGCGAAATTCCTCAGCACGGCAGTAACGCCCGGAACAAATTCGACCATGTTTGTGAGCCCCTCAAAGATCAGTCCGCATCGAGGCGGAAAACCCCAAGCAGCCACAGCACAAGCATGGCAATCATTCCAGCGGCGATCAGCGCCATCATCCAAAGTCCGTTACGGATCGTGAATTTCTTGACGGCCTTCTTCCTGCCCTTTCCTGGCGAATAGCTTCTCATCGCGTTGCGCTCCGACAGAAGTCGGGGAGGAGACGCCAGATGGGGCCTCTCCGTTAGGAAGTTCTGCCCGTTCGGTCGCCTCCTGCTGCACTCGATTGAAAGAGGACCCCGGTCGCATTCCCGCCGGGCCCTCTCTCACGATGGGGGTTAGAAGTGGAACCCGAGCTGAGCCGTGAGCGAACGCGGCGTTACATAATGCGTGCCACTGAAGGTGGAGAGGAAGTTGTAAAGCGCATACTTGTTAGTCACATTGATGGCAGTCAATGTAAGACTCCACTTGTAATGATCTCCTTTGAACAGGTTATCGTCACCCACAGCAATATCGAACAGGTTGCGAGACGCGATCCGCGGCGGATTGTGATCATCGTTTTCTGTTCCGGGTGCTGGTATTTGCAGAAGGGACGATCCGTACTGCGACGCAGGACACAGGTTCGTGCCTAGGCTGGAGCTCAGCGGAATACCGATCGGATTCGCTGGACTGGGTAGCGAGGCGCGAGACGATCCGCAAAATAGTCCTGATTCGACCTCCTGATCCGGACTTAAGATTGACGTATCTACCACCGTGTCGGAGCCCGCGGGACCGTTTGCACAGTTGCCTCCGGCACAGGGCGCCGGGCCGGCGACTAAGCCGCTGTCGTAGCGCCAGTTGAAGCCGAGCCACGGCCCCAGCTTCCAAGGCTGGTATTGGCCGTGAAACGTCATGTTGAATTTTTCGTCGTGATCGATACGGAACGGTCCCACTGCGGCGGGAACCGCGCCAGCGCCACCGATCTGCGGAGTGAAGAAGCGGGCTGCCACGCTTGAAAACACCATGAGCGCAGAAAATCCACGAAGGTTCGGAACGCTCACGCGCCCGGCGTATCCTGGAATCTTCGAATTGTTCCACTCAACCGGAAAAGTGATGGGCGTTGCGCCCAACACACTGAAATCGTACCCATTGTGTGTGTACTTCCAGATGTAGTCACCGGAAAAGACGAGGTATTTCCCAAAAGCCTGCTGCAACCCCGCGTGGAATTCATTCCGCCAGCCTGGACTCAACGGATTCGATACCGGCGAGTTACAGGCAAGAAGCGGATTCACTACAAGGTTCGCGCATCCGATGCTGGAGAGCACCAGATTCTCGTTGAATGGAGTTTCCATCGTTCGTGCATACGAAACACGAAGAACCGTGTTGGTCTGCTTAATGTTATAAGCAACCCCAAGGCGAGGTTCGGCTTCCTTGTGCGTCGTAAGTCCGTTGTAGAAATCGCCTCGCAATCCCAGGTTCAAGGCCCAGTTTCCTTTGGTGATCGAATCCTGGATATAGAGAGCGAGTTCCTTGACGTCCGTGTGACCGTTGTAGGTGTAAAGGCCGCTCGCCGTCGTTCCCGGAGGGCACGGGTCGGCCCCAGACGGTGTTGGCCGCGTCAAGTCATAGCAGCCCAACAAGGGATTGAAGGCAGCGATATTCGGATTGTTGACTCCGTCATTGGGCAGCAAACCAAGACCAGCGCATTGCGACGGATCATTAGGGCTGGATGGATTAGTGCCGAACCATACCGGATTGCCGCTCGTGTCCAGACAGGGGGCGTTGAGGGTTGGATCGACGATGCCCAGAGGGTCCTTCTCGTCAAGAAAAGTCTGCTGGTACGTAGCTCCAACTTTCAGGTTATGAATCCCCTTGACATAGGAGACATCGGATCGCAGCCCCGCATTTAGAAGCGTGCGCCTCTGACTCACTGTTTCGCTCTGAAGCCCCGGCGCCCCCAGGTCTGCAAAAGGGTTGGCGCTCGGATAGTAGTTGTAACCATCGTGCCGGACGAAAGCGCCCAGAGTAAACACCGTAGTGGGGCTGATCAAACGGGTCCAGGCTGGCGCGATATTGAAAGTCTTGATCTGGGAGCGCTGGTCGGCGGGGCCGACGACATTGCCATTCGGGTCGAGACCACCATTGGATACAACCACTCCCTTCCACGGTGTCGCCAGTTGAGAGTCATAAGAATTTGGGGTTTGGAACCACGAGCGGGTAAATTCCAGGTTCAGGTGAAGAGAATCCGCGCTCGAGAGTTGATAGTCGATACGGTCGAAAATATTTTCTTCGTTCCCCTTGTCGTGCATCACGACAAACTCCGGTGGATCGAGGAATCGTCCGCTGTTCATAGCATTTGCTGAAATGAAGTTGCCCCAATTCTTGCCCCCGTACGCGAGTTCCGCCTCAATGTTGGATGTTCCGAAGGATCCGTACGAAGCGTTTACGCTGCCATGGGGCGTGGTTACACCTTGGCCCGAACGCGTCGTGGCCACAATCACAACGCTGGTCTTGCCTCCGTATTCCGCCGGCGGCGCGCCGGAAATGACCTCCATAGACTGGACCGCATCCAGGGGAAGCTGATTAGAAAAAACTTTGCTCTGCTGGTCCGTGATCGGCTGGCCGTCAATGGAGAACGAATTCTCCGCGTGATCGCCGAGGCCGTGGAAGAGTCCGTTAGAATCGGCGGCAATGCCCGGTGTGGCGAGCGTGACTTCTGAACTCAGCGACGATGTCGTGCTTTCCAGAGGAATCTTGTCGAACAAGTTCCTGTCGACGTCAGTGTGGAACGTCGGGTCGTTTTCCAGTAAATCAGCCGCGGTAGCCTCGACCGTTACCGAAGTGGACGAGCCAGTTACTTGAAGGCTAACCTTGACGCTGGCTGGCACTGCCGACCGCACCTCGACGTCATGCGCGTATGGGGCGAATCCCGGAGCCGTCACTGTCATGTGATACGGATTAAGCGGCACATTCGAGAAACTGAAATTTCCCTTACTGTCTGTAGTGGTCGATCGGTCATAACCGCTGACTGGTTGGTGAATCTCGACCGTCGCATTAGCAACCACCGCGCCCGAAGGGTCAAAGACAGTCCCATTAAGCGAGCCCGAACCTCCGCCCGACTGTGCGTAAGCCTGAAGACCCAGCGCCACGCAGAATACGAATGCAAAAGCCGCACGCAGCGACTTGTCGTATGAAGCCAACATGATTCCTCCTGAAAATTGGTCGAAAAGATCAAGGGAGAGGCGCTCGGGAAAACGAACCGGGGCCTACGAAACCTCTGAGAATTGATCTTTAGCTAGACGCTAGGAGGCGGGCGAACGGTGAGTGCGAAGGCTATGAGGCACTGTTTGGCAGCGACCGGCTCCACCGCCCGAATGATCCGGATCCGTACAAAGACGGCGTGCGGCAGCCTATGGATGAGAACGGGAGAGAAAGAATGAGTGGCGGCGCAGACCGAACATGCCGCTGATTCGTCGGAACTGGAATGGTGGTGCGCAGCAAAGGCAAATGCCGACCACAGCATTAGCAACAAACACAGCCATCCCACGCGCTTTACGATTGGCCGCATGTACGCTTTCCCCACCGGAACAGTTTCTTGAATCTACACTGAAATTGGGGTCAGGCGCAAGGAGAGTGCCTCTTCATACAACCTCGAGAGGAGATTCGCTTTGGGCGTTACCCACGGCTCGATAGAAACTTCCGGTGCACAGATGCCGGACATATCGTGGCGCCATCCTTCGAATGGTTCGTCCCTGGAGCAATCCATTGGCTCCTTCTGGCAATCCTTGCGCACGTCGGACACCACGAACCTCGCTTCACCTTCGCGGGAGTGGCATTCCAACGATGGCCAGCTGAACACTGCCAAGAAAGAATCGTTCGCTCGTTGACATAGTGAGGCGAGACACAAATGCCACCCCTGCCCGCTGCAATATTTTGAAGGTCCGACAGGTATAGTCGTCGATTGCGAGCGCAGACGGGACACCAGGTACCTTGGAGGACGGAGGCCGGAGACGCCTTCCAGCGGTGTCCTAAGGCGCACTCCCAGATCAATTTGCTCTTACTGCCCACATATTCCGTCGATACACATCTTCCCTGACGGCCGAGCGCGATTTCCTGCATTCTCACGACGCTATGCCTTTCGTGGAATGTCCGTCGCGCGTTGTAGCATTCTGGGCACCACGTTCCTTTCTTCCGCGTCCCGCCCTTGACATTAGAAGGCGACGCCCTCCAGCGGTGCCCGTTGCTGCATTCCCAAAGCAGCAGTGTGCGACCATTCTTGTAACTTCTGGAGAGACATTGGCCCCCTCGTTCTCGGGCGATCTGCTGCATCTGATCGAGCCCGAGCTTTTGATTATGGGCGCAAAGCGGGCACCATTGGCCCGCTCGGATCGAAGACACTCGCGCCCGCCACACGTGGCCGGAGGCACATTTCCATCGTGCAGATTCCGATGACCTCACGGACTTATTGGACAGACATTCTCCACCTCTGGAGGCTGCCACCTGGCGCAGAACACATAAACTGGGAGGAACAGTTCGAGCGCAAAATGGGCACCAGTGTCCGCGTCTGATCTGAGACGGTGTCGCGCTCCATTCGTGGCCCTCTTTACATCGCCAATGTAATTTTGTCGCGCCGTTCGGACAGATCTCGGAAAGACAGCTCCCTCCGCGGGATGCCGCTATCTCCCGCATCTCGTCGAGAGTTATTCGTCTGACCCCTGCACATTCGGGACACCAACTCCCTTTCCGAATACTGGCGGGAACCGCGGACCATTGATGGCCAGCCGCGCACTGCCATACCAGTGGAGTTGTCGAGTTGACGTAGAGCGTTGAAAGACATCGGCCTCGTCTTTTTCGCGCGAGTGAGATCATCTCGCGAAGAGTCAGCTTGTTCATCAGAGGCGAATCGTGACGGAGAAGTGCCGCAGACAGCTCCTAGACCGCTCAATCGAGAAGGCCATAAAGTTCGTCCATATCAAACTGTTTTTGTGATCTTCCGGCTAAGAAAACGAAGGCCAGAATCAGAATCAACGGAAGGAGGGCGATCAAAACGACCGATGCCCGCAGCTTTCGACTGTGGATTAGATCAATGCGCATACTCCCTGCTTCCGGTTGGCCGATCCAGACCTGACCCCGGAAACTCGGAAGGCCGGGGCAACAATCGAGTGGAATTGAGAATGAATGCCAATTCTGAGGTCACATGAATAAACGCAGCCAATAAGGGATTAAGGAAGCCGAAGGCTGCCATTCCGACTCCGATGCTGTCTACCACCAGCGTGCCCACAAAGTTCTGCATGATGATCCCGCGGCAGCGGCGCGCAACTCGCAGAGTTTCGACTAATTTCGAGAGATCGCTTCCGATCAAGATCACATCCGCGCTCTCCCGCGCAACATCAGTCCCTGATCCCATCGCAATACCGACATTAGCCTCTACCAGGGCTGGCGCGTCGTTGATTCCGTCACCAACCATCGCGACCTTGCGCCCCTTGCTGCGCAGTTCAGTCACCCACGTCGCTTTCTGCTCCGGCAGGAGCCCTCCCACCGCTTCGTCCACTCCGAGATCGTGGGCTATCGATGTAGTTGCCCCTTGTGTGTCTCCGCTCAACAGAACAACTTTCAAACCCATCTGTTGCATCGCCGCAACCGCATTCTTGGCCTCCGACCGCAAAACATCCGCAATGCGGATGGTCCCAAGAACTTGTCCCGCGCGAGCGACGTACACCTCCGACGCCCCATCCGGCCGGTGACGATCTACGGGCAAACCCCTCGTCATCCCGTGCTCCACGAGGAGCGCGAGACTACCCACAAGGATCTCCTCGCCTTCATAACTGACCCTCACTCCTCGACCTGGGGTGTACGAGAATTCATCGGGCTCGACGAGTGGGATGGCGAGTTCCGTTGCCCGCGCCACAATTGCTTTAGCAAGAGGATGCTCGGATTTACGCTCGGCAATGCTGGCCGCGCCTATGATCTGTCGTTCCCCGAAGCCATTGGCCGAAGTGACTTCCCGGATCTGCGGAGTACCGAAAGTCAGCGTGCCAGTCTTGTCCAAAAGTACCGTGTCCACGGCAGACAGCGCCTCCAAGTAGAGGCCACCTTTAATGATGGCTCCCTGATGCGCGGCTCGCCCGATTGCACCGAGGATTGCAAGAGGAGTCCCGGCCGCAATGCCGCACGCTCCAGCAACGATTACGACCGAAATGGTTGACCTGACATTGTGAGTGATGATGAATGTCAGAACTGCCGCCCCCAGCGCAAAATACACAAGGTAACCCGCCAAGCGATCGGCAGTTTTCTGAATGGGAGCCCTCGACTTCTCCGCGCGTTCTACAGATTCAATGATTCTGCCGAAGGTCGTGTCTCGGCCGAGTTTCTGGGCGTCGATTTCCAGGGCGCCGGACTGGTTGATGGTTCCGGCATAGACAGAATCTCCCGGAGCTTTCTCGACCGGCATGGCTTCGCCGGTGATGGCCGCCTGTTCGACAAACGACCGGCCGCCAAGCACAACACCGTCCACCGGGATGTGCCCACCCGGCTTCACCATGACGGTTTCACCCACCTGAATCTGATCGGATGGGATTTCCACAACCTGACCACTACGGCGGACCGCGACGGTTCTGGGGAGAAAGTCGAGAAGACTCTGAATAGCCCGGCGGCCACGACCAATGGTGAGACCCTCCAGAACTTCAGCAGCAAGCACAAAGCCGGTGATGACCAGAGCGGTGAAGAACTCTCCAATCGCCAAAGCTGCAAGGAGAGCGATGGTCATCGAGAGTTCCATCGTCATCTTTCGTTCAACGATGTTCTCGAAAGCTTCTTTGAAAATGGGATATCCGCCGATGAGCGTAGCCGCGATGCCGATTACACTGATGTGCTGGAACGGCTCCCACAGACGGAACCAGACCGCAGCCGCAGCCAAGGCCACAAAAACAATGCGGACGAGCTCAGCCCACTCCACCCTCTGCCCGTGTTCTTCGTGCTCAGCGCGAGGATCAGGTTTCTTCAGTTCAGAGGACTTCCGCGTCTCGCTGAGATGCGAAGGGTTGGCTGGGACCTTTTGGATAATGGGCGAAGAACTCATAGCGACATTCCCTCCGTGGTACGAAAGCGATATGCCAAGTAAGAATTGACCATCTCGATCTCTTCATCGCCACCTTGCACAAACTGTGCCCTCATTGAGCGTGCCGCGAGAACGGGAGCAATGAAGAGATCTCACTCTGCGATCCGCGCAATGATGACAGGCAGCACGGTCAACGCTGCGATAGTGGAAAACACCACACCACCCAACATGACAGTGGCGAATCGGCCTTGTGCTCCCGAGCTTTCCCCAATCAATGCCAGCGGAAGGACCCCCACGATTGCACACAGTCCAACGAGGGAAACAGCGCGAAATTTCGCTTGAGCTCCTCTATAGCATGCATTTCGAATGTTGCCGCACAGCCTGCGGGCCTTGGCGATCTCGGAGGCAACCAGCCAGGCCTGCACGACAGCCAGCGCAGAAACAAGACAGAAACCTGCTACCGCGCCCCGTCCAGCGTGCATGCCCCGAACAAAAAGGGCGAGCACGCCTCCACTAAATCCCAGAAGTACAACGCTTATCACGAAGGCCATGCGCTGCCACATGATGAACTCGCGCAAAAGAATGGGTCATGATACATACCCCCATAGGTATAGTGCAAGTTTCGGCATGATATCATTCGCTTGCGAATGAGTCATACAATCAAGAACAAACAGAAGCTGATTTTGCGGAGCAAACGCATCCGGGGGCAATTTGAGGCTCTTGAGCGGGTCCTCGACGAGGGACGCGATTGCTCGGAGGTGTTGCAGATCATCAGCGCGGCACGAGGGGCAGTCAACAGCCTGATGACTGAGCTCTTGGAAGGCCACATCCGGCACCATGTGCTTGACCCGAAGCGGAAACCGAATTCGGAGCAGACGCACGCGGCCGATGAGGTGATCGACATGGTGAAAACCTACCTCCGATAGCCCAGTCCATCCCTTCGGGCCTCCGATGAACGACCGTGACGATCTGGTAAGCGCCTTCGCTGAGACCCCCTACTCCGCCGTACCGGTATTCCCCTGTCGCCCTCAGCTTGTATGTGGGGATCATTCCGGCAACCCTAATCCACTCAGATTCTCTGAGGAACCAGTCTGTGATCTGCTGAAATGGAGCACGAAATAAAGAGCATTCAACCTCCAGACGGTGGCGGCAGCGTTCAACGACAGAAGATCAAGCTGCCACGACTCTGCCTAATTAACGACCCTGTATCGGGCCGACACACCATCTACCTGCATTGCTTTAGCAATTCTCTACAAGCTTCTGATAATAAACCTCCTACCTTTCGCCTCAATGACTTCGGGTAATGTCCCTCGGAACGGCCAGTAAGCGCCAGTAGGCGCCAGTAAGCACCGGATGCAGGCAGTCGGTGCAAAATCCGGTGCAGTTGCTCGTGCTACCCGATAAGGCATTCTGGGGTGACATTTCAACAACAATCACAAAAACCTGGGGAGGAGACGCGAAAAAGACTGCCGGGCCCAAAGGGGGCAGCCCTGGCCGAAGGAATCCCTATTTGACCCACTCCAGCCATGCCCATCCCACGATCAATGTCATCACGGTAATCGGCAGCCCAACGCGGAAATATTCCCAGAACCCGATCTTCGTCTCTGGTTTCGCGCTCTCGACCACAATAATGTTCGCTACGCTTCCCGTGATCGTCAGATTCCCCGCCAGCGTCGAAGCCATTGCCAGTACCAGCCACGCCGTATGCGGATTCGCAAAGTTCGGTGCCAGTGACTTCAAGAGCATCACCGCTGGTACATTGCTCACAATATTGCTCAGCAACGACACGGCAACCGTGAAGACCCCCAGATTGTGAAGATTCCAATGCTCTGCGATCCCCAGAAACTCACCGATAATTCCGGCATTTTGGGCTCCGCCCACAATCAAGAACAGCCCGACAAAGAACACCAAAAGACCCCAGTCTACTTCCTCGTACAGCTTTCGCGGATCCAGCGTGCGGGTAATCAGCAACACCGCCGCGCCTAAAGCCGCTGCCATCGCCGGAGGCACACCTGCCAGAAACGCGATCACAACTGCGGTTACTACAATCACTGGTTTCGTGAGCCGCGAAAGATCGAGCGGCGGCAGTGGAATCCCGTCGTTCACCAAATCCGCATGCTTCACCTTCCGTATATGTATCCAGTGCAGCACCATCCAATCTAGGAACAAACCCACCAGCGCCACGGGGCCGAGATGTAGGAGGAAGTCACGATAGGCAATGCCGGAAAAAGAGCCGATCAGCATGTTCTGCGGATTCCCCGTGATACTCGCCACGCTGCCAATATTCGATGCGGTTGCCACCGCCAACAGGTACGGCAATGGTTCCAGCCGCAGCCTGCGCGTGATGCTCAGCACAAACGGCACCATCACGAGGCAAACAATATCGTTCACGAAAAATGCGGAAAGCACTCCCGACGTAAAGACTACGGCAGGCAACAGCCGCGACGGCTTCAGCCGCCGCAGCACCATCTCTGCATTCCACTCGAAGAATCCCACCAGATGAAGATTGCCAACAATCAGCACCATCGAGAACAACAGCACCAGCGTGGGGAAGTCGATGAACCGCAGCGTATCGGCTGGCTGCACAACCCGGAACGCCACCATGCCCACAGCGCCGATAATCGCCGCGCCCGGACGGTCAATTTTTAGTCCGGGCAATTTTCCCAGTGCAAAGACCAGATAGCTCGCGAGAAAGATGACGTATGCGGCCAGTGTTTGAACATCGAATACCGTCGTCGGCGAGAGGTGAACCATGTTGTTCGCAGCCGCCTTGCACAGGCTCAAACTTATGGTAGCAAAACGGTTCGGCGCATTTGAGGTAACCAAACGATAGCGCTCAGGACCCCGCGATGGGGTCTAGATGAGCCTTTTTGTTTTCCCAGCATAGGCGTAGAGTTCATACATGGACGATACTTCAATCGTGGGACGGACTGAAAAACTCCGTCGAGAGATTGAACTGATACAGCATGAGGAGCGACGCTACCGCAATAACAGGAGTCATTCACTAACTGAGAATGCAGAGCGTGATAAGCGGGAGTTTCGAGTCCTCGCGATCCGTGAAGAACTTAGAACACTTGTCGAGAAATCAAAGCAGCAATCAAGCCAAGGATTAGTCTGGTACAGTTGACTTTTTCTTGGTGCAGGATCAACGATGAGCAGTTGACTCGGGACCGGCGGATTCACACCCGTATGCTATTAGCCTGTGTGGATTCGCGGAGGGCAGTCACTTCCTGTTCCAACCTATCCAAGCGATTCAATTCCGCCTGAACCGCAGGCTCGCCGTCTTCTTTTACTTTCCGGGCGCGGACCAGGGCCTGTTCTGCAATCCTACTCACCTCATGAAGCAGCTTGCGAATCTCAGTTTCTAACTTCCCTCGGCTCTCCTGAACCCGGTTGAGAACGTCGCTCTGCACGCGAGTGCTGTTGGTTTCGAGCAGCCTAGTGAGAAACCTTTGGGCCTCGTTCCTAATTATCCACCGGGCGCCTACCAGGCCAAGAATCAGGTCGGCCAACCAGCGCAACGGTGAGGCAGGCTGCGCGACATCTCTGAACTCGTAAAAGGTGAATTCAGGGCGAACGCGAAATCCGCGTTCCGGATCGAGAGCGTGGGGCATTCGCGCCAATTCTGGAATGCCAGCATCCGCAAGTTTCTTTAGAAACTCGTTTGCCATCTCTACGAACCGCGACGCAACACGCCGGTATTCTTTCTCTGCTTTTTCCTGCTCGGGCTTCAACCATGGCATGACATGACGGCGTGCTAGTTCTTGCGCCTCGTGGAAAGTGCGCCGGCGATACGATGGGCCTAGCCAGCCAGATATCGATCGCAGTGAAACGTCGAACTCCTTGTGCGCCTGCGGCAGTACGCGTGCGAGAAATGTCTTATGACGATCAACGAACATATCTGAAATATGCTGTTGTTCAGCCATGAAAAGATACCCAAGCTCCCTCATCGAACGCTCTGCATCGCCAATGGTCTGCTTCATTGCAGCGATGCGGGTCTCCGACTCTTCGATCGGCCGTTGAAGTGCCTCGCGCTCTTCCGAGATGATCACGAGAAGCTGCTCGCTGATCCGCTCTAGTCCACGTTCGCACGCTGCCTGGATTAAACGACGGCCCGATCCTTCGATCAAATGGTTCAGAGACGCGACCAACTTCTCCCAGTCCCGACCTGTTCCGCGATGTTCGAGCTGTTCCGCGGCGCTGACCTCAAATAAAGGTCCGACAGAATGTTGCGGGAGTCGCTTTTCGAGCTGGCGTCGTGCGAAGGCCACCGCTTCAGCTCGCTCTGCGTCCGTGGTGCGATCCGCCTTGTTTACGGTGATGATGAGATCCTGAACGTGCTGCGCGACTGCCTCAACCAGTACGAGTTCTTCTCCCGCTAACGGAGGATCCGCCCCGATCACGACCAGCGCCGCATCAATATGAGGAATGAAAGCTTGTGTAGCTGCCGTATTGCCGGTGAACACCGATCCCAACCCTGGTGTGTCCACGAAACACATGCCGGTTGCAAGCAGCGGACTAGGCACAAAGATTTCCAATGCCGCGACATGCTTCGCGTTCTCAGGGTTCTTCTCTTCGGAGACATACTCATCGACGGTCTTAACCGGAATATCTGTCCAGCCGCCAGCGGCTTCAAAGCGCACGCGAGCGGCTGTATGGCTTCCGTAGCGGACGATCGTCGGGACGGTCGTAACCGGCACAACTCCAGTGGGCAGTATGCTGTCGCCCACCAGCGCATTCAGGACAGAGGATTTGCCGCGCTTGAACTGACCGATACAAGCAACGTAGAAGCGTCCCTCCGATACCCGTTCTGCCACGGATCGCGCATCTGCAGCGACTTGCTCGGCGTCAAACTCGTCAGCTAACTCCGCCAGCCGCACGAGTGCTGACTCTCCGTGAGAATTCTCAGGGGAAGCATGGGGATCTTCGGGCGCGAGGGACACCAACCGTGCGGATGCGGGCTTCTCAAGCGCCGAGTTTTCTTTCGAGTCTGTCTTCATCGCTCTCGCGTTAAGGCGCTTGTTCCATTCTGTATTTGGCTACGAGGCTGGAGAGCGCACTCCTTCCTGATGCACGTATCGGATCACTTCCACTTCAGACATCGCGATCAACCCTTCGTCCACCATTTGGTCCAGCGCAGGAATAAGGGTCCTGATTTTTTCCTCGGTGTCGATCACGGAAACCATGATTGGTCGGTCTGATGAGCGAAGCAGATGTCGTTTATGGATCAGCGTGCTCGCACCATAACCTTCAATTCCACGAAATACGGTCGCACCGGCGATGTCGAGTTCCCGGCACTTGATCACGATCGCTTCATAAAGCGGTTTGTCGTGCCACTTGTCATCCTCGCCGAAATGAATGCGTAGCATCTTGGCTTTGCCTTCCAGTTTCATATCTGCATCTCCTGCCGCCGATCGGCTTTCTGGTAATTGTGGGTGTACTTAATGACATCCACGTTGGAGAGTACGACCAGGCCCTGCTGCACCATCTCGTCGAGAATCGGCATGAAAGCCTGCAACTTCTCTTCGGTATCAACCACCGACAGGAGGATAGGCCGGTCGTGCGAAAGGCTGAGTTTGGCATCCTTGTGAATACGCCGGTTCGCACCGTAGCCCAGAATCCCCCGATAAACCGTTACCCCAGCAATGTCGTGCGCTCGGAGACCATGGACGATGGCTTCATGGAGAGGCTGGCCATTCCACTTATCGTTTTCCCCAATGTAGATGCGCATCATCTTGGCCTTGCCTTCCCGTTTTAGGGGAGGGCCTTCTGAGGCGGCTCGTTTCTGCTTCTTCTCGGCCGGTTTGACGATGGTGGTATCGTGCATTTCAATCAAACCAGTCCCGACCATCTCGTGCAGTTTCGGCAAGAGTTCTTCCACTTTCGCTGCGCTTTCGATGAACTCGACTTTCACCGGAAGGCGGACCGCCAAGTCAACAAGGCGTGTGGTGTGCAGGTGGTGATCTGCACCGAATCCTGCGATGCCACGAGTTACCGTTGCACCCGAGACCCCATGAAAAAACAAAAAGTCTAGAATGGCGGCATAGGCGGCCGCCCCGTGGAACTGCTGATCTTCCGCTACGTAGACGCCGACTTTCTTACCCGGCCCTGGTGTCAGCACATTTTCCTCCTGTCGTTAGAGTCCTCTTTGACCCACCAAAAACTCAGCGGCACGACCTAAAAGTCCTCCGCCCTCATGAATTCCGTGTTTTAGCTGTTCGAGAAAGCTTTCGAGTTCCTGCTGCAACTCTGCTCGATTTCGTTCAACAATTTCGTCAACCAGAGTTCGCAAACGCAATGGGACAAATTCCTTCACTTTCCGGCTGTGCTCCAGACAAAGAGTGCCCTGACTCTTCATCCACTGTGCGAACATTGTCCCTTGAAGTTTCTGCGCTAGCTCCCGCAAGCGAGTGACCTCCTCTTCCACGACACGATGACACAAGGTGCATTCCCCGCTATTCACTTTCCCCACCAGAGGCGGCTTCAACATTTCCAAGAAGACAGTCGTTACGCTTTCCCCAGGCGTGGAGCGCGAAAGCTTCGCTCTGGATCGAGCCAGTGCCCACCCGTGAAAATTGCATACTCGCAGGTCGGATTGGGGCCGAGTTGTTTCCACCAATGTCCACTGAAAATCCTTAAGGATTCCACAGATTGGACACACTCCCTTGGTGAGTGCCTGGCTTACGTTAGCTCCCGCTGTTGAAGCGTCCGCTTTCATGGGATTGCCCTCCCTGCCATAACGCCACCCCAAACTGCAACAAACCCAACGATCACGCTCAATGCCACATACAGAAAGCCCAGGCCGATCTGGCCATCCTGGATCGTGCGCAAGGTCTCATACTCGAAACTAGAGAAGGTCGTGTAGCCTCCGATGAAGCCAATGGGGATCAGATATCGCCAGTTGGGACTCCAATGAGTTCTGGCTGTCAATAAGGCAAAGACCAGGCCGATCAGGAACGAACCCGTAATGTTAATCACGAGTGTCCCGTAGGGAAACCGCGTTCCCATCCTGCTGCCGATATAACTGCCCACCCAGAAGCGCAACATCGAACCTAGACAACCTCCCACACCCACCATCACGTATTTCAGCAAGTCGCCTCGTTCCTTTCTTTCTTAATCCACTCCAAAGACTGACCGGCTACTCAAGAAGCCACAGTCGGCTCAGATCGGACACCTTCCAAGCCTTCCAGATCACGACGAATCGTGCTTTCTTGTTCAGCCGGTGACACGTGATCGCCCACCAACCTCTCGACCTGAGCACGATAGCCGTTAGCATAAGCGTCAAATCGGCGTTGAATCTGAGCCAGCGTCCGCTCCGACCAGTCATACAGCAAAGCGTGGTAGGCGGATAAGGATTTCGCAAGTTGCCCCCCGATCGTACCTGCCAGGCGCTTGGTCACGATCGATCTCGAAAGGTTTCCTCCGAGCAGGCCGAACAGGAATGGTCGCTTTGAGTCGATACTGAGCTCGCCTGGGTCAAAGGCTGGCATTTCTTGCACCACGCCGGCGAACTCTTGTTCACCAGGCACGTCCTCGACCTCAAGCACCTTGGCAGTCGCGCGGAGAGTTTCATGGAGTTTGTGCGCCATTGCGTCCATACGCCGGCGAAGAGACTCGGTTTGTTCCTGAACCGTCCATGTCACTGCGTTGCGCACAATCCCAGGCACCGCTTCATCTCCGGCACCTTGCTTGGACCACGCCTCGACCAGCGTAGCTGCGGCATAGCGTAACGTCCGAGTACTGGAATATTCCAGGTCGTTCGCCACGCCTCGCGCTATCTTCTTCATCTCCTCAAGGCGGCCACTGGCCTGACGCAATTCAGCTTCGACGACACGCAGTTGCTCTACCTTCTTCGGTGAGATTTGATCCTTGCGGCGCAAGCGAGTACGCAAGGCCATCTCTACCGATTGGCGAAGCGCTCCCAGCTTGCGCCGAATGGAGCGTAGCTTCAGTTCCTGACGCTGACTGTACAAGGGAGAGATGTCTTCTTCGAACCACTGAGCCACGAGATCTTTGCTTCCGGCCATCACGCTCACGGCGCGCACCGCCAGATCCAGGTTCAACTCCTCCTTAATGTGATCCTTCACATATCCGATAACCTGCGAGCGATCTTCGAGCGTCAACAGGTCCGCCTTGCTCAACAAGACCATGGCTGGAATTGCCGCGTCATAGAGAATCTGAATGGTTTGAAGATCGTCGGGGGTTAGGGTCGATCCAGCATCGATGAGAACAACGCCCAGATCGCACCGCGGCAAATAAGCGAGTGTTTCCGCGGCACCACGAGTCGCCAAAGATCCCAACCCAGGAGTATCGACGAATGCGATGCCCTCGCGAAGGCGAGGCGATGGGAGCTGAACCACGATTCGGGTTACATGCTTCTCGTTCCCACGATTGAGTTGCTCCGCCACAAACTCCGGCAACCGCGCAATGTCGAACTGTTCGGGCGTCCGATTGGCAAACCAGACGTGGACCACGGGAGTCTCGCCGTACAGCAGACGTGTCGGCACAGCGGTAATTGGAGTGACTCCCACCGGAAGCACATCGGTGCCGAGCATCGCGTTCAAGAGGGACGACTTGCCCGAACTGACTCGTCCAAAGATGGCGATTTCGAAACTGTTGTCTTCCAGACGGTCCAGAATCATCGACAACGTGGACCGGAATTCGACCAGTCCGTGATCGCTGATGACCGACTCCAGCTTCTTGAGAACCGGGATCTCGTCTCCAGTTTGTTCTAGCCTCTCCAAGCGTTCTTGCAGGTTTTCCCTGGAGCCGCGCATTAGATATTGATCGAGCTGTCGCACCAAACCCTGGAGTTCTCCAGCGATGCCATTCAGTTCAACCGCAGCAGCGGGAGGAACCTCCCCGTAGCCGCTCATGTATTCGGGTTTTAATTCCTCGGTGGCGATATCCACGAACGTGAGATTTACGTGGAGCGAACGTGAAACGGGGATATCCGCGGGCGGTCGTTCCATTCCTTGTCCATCCAGCACACGAATCAACTGAGCGCGAATTCGGCCGATGTAGTCTTCGATCACACGCCGCTGGGCTGGACTCAGATCCGGAGCATATTGCGGAAAGGCTAGCTTTGACGTCGAGACATTGAGGGCGCTCTCCATCTCCGCCAGTAGCTTGTCAATGTGGCGACAGGTCACGCTCAAGGCGCCGCTCGTGATTCGAATTGAGCGAATTGGACCCGTTCGTCACCTGGCAACGCCCCCGTTCATGCGAAAGTCGATGTACAGCGGCGAGATCTTGATGTGTTCCTCAGAGCGGTACTTCGGACAAGTCGCCATATCGATCAATGCGATGATCGCTCCGGGATTCCCCCGCTGAACTCCAGAACTTTGTCGACGAATTCGCTGATGTTCGTGCCTGACAGGCCAGAGCGCTTGATCCGCTCACGAGCAAATTGCTCGGCGTTTGAGTCGTCGAAATTGCGGATTTCACATTTCTGCGAACGGTCGCCGTAAAGCGGCTGGAGAAAACCCGTGTCTTCCATGTGGCTGGAGCGCGCCACCGCGCTCACCGGAGTCGAGCCCCATCCCATGACTTCGCGAACGGCCGACGCAAACGAGTACGAGGGTCGCTTGAGATGGTCGAGCACGATCGAGTACTCACCCTCTCTCAACGCATCCATCACAATTCCTTTCAGCGAGACTGCGGATTTAGTTGTGATCCCATCCTCATCGCGAAACACTTTGGAGGCGCGCGGACTCTGCAATCGCAGCAGACTGCGCGCGAGACTGCGAAATATCACGTTGATCGTCGCCGAGTCCTCGCAATAGAGAACCGACCGAAACGGGGGCAGCACATTACGGAGCAGAAGTGTTTTGCCAACCCCTGATGGCCCGTAAATGAGAAATGAACGCCTCTTCGCCAGGAACTGGTCGATTCGCTGGCGTTCCTCCTCACGATCGAAAATGAAATCCGGCATCATGGGTTCCGTTCGCGGTCGGCCTCGCTTGCCCTTTTCGCCTTACGGCAAGCAGCAATCGTAGAACATCATCTTTCATCTGAATCGATGCGGGCGCGGCCTCCCGCCGCTCGATCTCTTCGTTGATCGAAGGCAAGGCGACATCCAGATGCTTTTCCAGCCATCCTTGGATCTCCCCTTGCAGTAGCCAATCTGACGCGGGCAAGACCTTGATCATCCTCTCAACCGCAAGTTCCTTGTTTCCTCGATCCGCAACAGCAAGAGCAATCGCGCCTGCCCTTGCTGCGACCTCGGGGTCGCTGTCATGGAGCAAGGCTGCAACCCGGCACCAGTCCTGATTGCACAACTGCAGGCATTCGAGAAGACGCAAAGCGCATCTGCGCCGACGCTGACTTTGCGGCCGCTCGTGGGAGCCGGACGGATCAGGAGTTCTAGCTGCATCCACTAAGGCAGAATGGGCTAGCTCGCCAGCCTTCCGAAGCGCGTCTTCCGCAACGCTGCGACAGAAATCATCCTCCAACGCTTCAATCAACTCCGGCACAGCCTCCGGACGCCGGAACTCACCTAGCGTTTCGATCGCTCCCACCAAATGTTTCCGCTGCAAAACATGCCGCAGAGCTTCGAAAACGTCCTCGGTGCGCCAGGCGCCTAGGGCTCGTGCCGCCGTGTTTTTCACCGCCTCCTCCCCGTGCGCCGCCACGGGATCTGAAATACCCGCGTCAAAATACAAGTAATCCAGCAAGACTTCCTTGGCTCCGAGTTCGGCAAGAGCACGCACCGCCCGTTGGCGCGGCACAAAGATGCCACTGGGTTTGCCTTGCAGAAGGAAACGCTGCAGCGGCGTGATAGCTTTTCTGCCACAGGCCACGAGCATGTCAACTCCCAATTCACCTTCGTGAAGAGAGTTCAGGCTCTGGACGAGCGCCTCGATTTCCTCGTCGGGAAGATCGCGAAATGCTTGGCTAATTCTCTCCACCAGAGCCTGACTCCTATGCCGATCATTTGCCCCATCGACCGTAAACCGACCGCCCGACGTACTTTGCGCTTCGTCCCAACTCTTTCTCGATTTCCAGCAGACGGTTGTATTTCGCAATGCGTTCACCGCGGCAAGCTGAACCTGTTTTCAATTGCCCCACACCAGTCGCGACGGTGAAATCGGCAATCGTCGTGTCGTCGGTCTCGCCGGAACGATGCGAGACTACGCATGTGTAGTTGTTCTTCTTTGCCATCTCGATGCAGCGCAGCGTCTCGGTCACAGTACCGATTTGATTGAGCTTGATCAGGATGGAATTGGCGACCCCCTCCTTGATTCCTTTCTCAAAGATCTGAGGATTGGTCACAAAGATGTCGTCTCCCACCAGTTGCGCCTTGGCCCCCAGTTGCGACGTGAGCTTTTTCCATCCCGCCCAGTCGTCCTCCGCGAGCCCATCTTCGAGGGAAAAGATCGGGTACTTCTTTAGCCAGTCCGCCCAGATCGCAATCATTTCCTCAGAACTCTTTCGCGTCTTGTCGGACTTGTGAAACACGTACTGGCCGTTCTCGTAGAACTCACTAGCCGCCGGGTCCAGGTTGACGCCAATATCCTTCCCCGGTTCGTAGCCTGCTTTTTGGATAGCGGACAAGATCAGTTCCATTGGTTCTTCATTGGACCGCAGCCGAGGAGCAAAGCCGCCTTCATCTCCTACACTGGTTTCGTAGCCCTTCTCGTGCAGTACCTGTTTGAGCGTGTGAAACGTCTCAGAGGCAGCGCGCAATGCCTCGCTGAAGCTCGGTGCGCCGACGGGGACAATCATGAATTCCTGAAAGTCCACGTTGTTGTCTGCGTGCCTGCCCCCGTTGAGTACGTTCAGTTGCGGCACTGGCAAAACGTACTCATCGCGCGCGGCGAATTGCCGGTAGAGGGGGATTTTCTTTTCTGCCGCAGCGGCCTTTGCCGCCGCAATCGAAACGCCCAGAATTGCGTTGGCCCCCAGACGGGACTTGTTGGGTGTTCCATCGAGTGCGATAAGTTCTTCGTCAAGGGTTTTCTGATGGCTGGGGTCCATTCCCTTGACCGTTCCCTGGATGAGTTTGGTAACGTTGTGAACCGCCTTCAACACTCCTTTCCCGTTGTAGCGCGCCTTGTCTCCATCCCGAAGTTCGACCGCCTCATGTTTGCCGGTTGAAGCTCCCGAAGGGATCTTTGCGACACCTATGGCGCCGCTCTCTAAACCACGCTAACCTGAATTGTTGGATTTCCTCGTGAATCCAGAATTTCCATTGCATCAACACTTTTTATTTTTGACATGAGTTCTCCTTGCTATGAGTTCATTACACCGATCCAGTTTGAAGTACAGTAATCAAGTCCTTTTCCACTTCTTGCGGGAACCCCAAAGCCCTCACGCGCCCGATGGTCTCATCTACCGCGTAGGGGAACGACTTCAGTGAAAATGAGCCATCCTCCCAGATTGCGTAACAGGCGTCAGATTTTCCGTTTTTCGGTTGTCCTAGACTTCCAGGATTCACCACGGCACGATTCCCGATCTGGCGGACAAATGGAATTGGGTATGGCCAGCGAGTAGCACTTTCGCCTTCACTTGCCCTAATTCCTTCACCATTTTTGGACTGTTCCGGGCAGTAACAATACAAAGGATCCGAGGCCTTGGCATGACACAGATAGAAGCTGGTGCTTGCCGTCTCAATCCCAGCTCGAGCAGCAACTGGCGCAGGAATTCCTTTGGGTCCTTTTTTCAATACAGAAGCGCTGTACCTGCGCGTGACGTCGGCCATTTTCTGGAAGCGAGCTCCGCAGCGTGGGTCCACATCGTATCCAAGCGAGTGATCGTGATTCCCGCGCACGACAACCGAACTGTTGGCTTTGACGAAATCAACCACCGCGCCCGGTTCTGGACCGTAGTTCACCAAGGTCACCCAATACCCAAAGGTCGTCGTATCCTCGCGCAGCGACCGTAGGGCTTCGTAATTTCCGTGCAGGTCGGAGATGATGGCGATCTTCATGGACGCTTCTTTTCCAGTTCGAGAACCACAGGGATTTGGGACCTAGCAAAGAGACTGCATGGCTCGCGGCACGGAATCCTGCTCGCGTCCCGGAAGCTCGTTGCGATGCTGGTAATCACGCTCTGCCAATGTAACTCTCCCAAGTCGGCCGCCAGTATCTTGCTGAGTTGCGCCCGGAAGTTGGGAAAACAATTCCTCGCGCTTCCGAGAGTCCTTCCATGTCTGGAGCGATCGGTTCGCCGTGCCGTACGCAGAGCCCATGTTCAGCCAAGCTGGCTCCTGAAACTCCTCCTCTCGTCCACAAGTTCTTCGAGAACCTGCGCCAGGAACTGCTCCTTGTCTCGATTGTCTTGGCAGAACATGCAGTCGTG
>CAVTNF010000001.1:0-976980 GCA_963735975.1 uncultured Acidobacteriaceae bacterium | reverse complement strand
GTTGCCCGCTTCTTGAAGAGCCTTTCCGAGATCGATGTCGTCCCGGGCATCCTCCGCTTCAGAAAGCAATATGTCGAGACCAATCGCCCCGGGCCGCTGCGCGGCGGTCGCACGCACCAGTCGTGCCAGCAGCGATCTGGGCCACGGCCATCTCCCGTAGCGGCTGAGGCTGAGATCGTCGATCAGAACAATTGCGACAGAACTGGAGGTGGGGAGAGGTCTGCGAAGGCGGAAGTAAATGTCGCCGAGCCGTCGGCTGAGTTCTTCGACGGGGTACGTCATGCTGAGCGCAGCCACCAAGCTCAACAGCAAGAGATTCAGAACGAGCCAGGATTTGACCCGGTTTCGAGATCGCTCGCCATTCACAGGCCGTGCTTTCATTTGTCTGGAGCGTCCAGATCAATTCCCAGCCGCTGCGCTTTCTTGTAAAGCGTTTTGCGTTCAATACCAAGCTTTCGCGCGGCCAGCGAGCGATTGCCTGCGGCCTCACGCAAGGCGCGCATGATCTGTTGTCGTTCCACGTCCTTGAGGGTCGTGGCTGGTTCCTCTATCTTCGCGCTGCTTAACGCTCCGGCACCACTCGCTCGCTCAATGTCCTCCGCAGAAATTTCTCCCGTGGTGGACAAAATGGCAGCTCGCTCGATCAGATTCTCCAACTCGCGCACGTTTCCAGGCCACGACATGCGCGTCAGCAAGCTCGTCGCCTCTTCGTTGACTGTGATTTGGCGCTCGTTGCGCTGATTGAAGCGCGACAAGAAGTGGCGGACCAGTAGCGGGATATCTTCCTGGCGCTCTTCCAGGGCGGGCAAGTGGATAGTCATCACGCTGAGACGGTAATACAGATCCTCGCGAAACTGTTTGGCACGAATGCGCGCGCCAACGTCCGCATTCGTGGCGGCGAGAATCCGAACATCGACGGGCATGTAGGTATTCGATCCCAGTCGGCGCAACTGCCTCTCCTGCAACACTCGCAACAGCTTGACTTGGAATCCGGGCGTGGTTTCCGAAATCTCGTCCAGGAAAATCGTCCCGCCATTCGAGCTCTCAAACAGGCCACGGCGTGCGCTGTCGGCACCGGTGAATGCCCCCTTTTCATGGCCGAAGAGTTCGCTTTCCAGGACGCTTTCCGCCAGGGCCCCGCAGTTGATGGCGGTCAACGGTTTACTGGCGCGCTGGCTATGGGCATGAATGGCGCGTGCCACGCGTTCCTTCCCAGACCCGCTGGGACCGACGATCAGAACCGTGGCGTCCGTCGGCGCCACCCGCGCGATGGAACGGTACACCTCCAGCATCTTCGGGCTGCGGCCTATAATCGCTGTGCCGGCAAAGCCCTCGGGCTCGGTTTCCTCGGCAACGGCGTGGCCCTTTACACGGCTCTGGCGGCGGCTTTCGAGGCGGCGGACGAGCCCTAGCAGATCATCAATGCGCAACGGCTTCCCCAGATATTCGATCGCGCCATCCTTCACCGACTGGGCCATCGTCTCCACGCTGGCGTGGGCCGTCATCATCACACAATCGCAGTCCGGACGTATGGCCTTGATGTGCTGCAGGAATTCCACTCCGTTTGCTTCTCCGAGATAGATGTCCACCAGGGACAACTGAACCTCGGTGCGGTGCAAAATATCTTCAGCCTCTTGTGTGTTGCGTGCAGCATGACAAACGTAGCCTTCGGCGTCCAGCACCGAGCAGAGCCACTGGCGTGTGGCCTTATCGTCGTCAACGACCAGGATTTCTATGGGCATGACTTTTCACGAAGAGTCTCATTAGCACGTAACACACCAAACTACGCCTTGAGCTAAAAGTGATATGTAAATGCGAATCGCCCTGCGTCGGCACGAAACGCGCCCGTTTCTTGCACCAGATGATATTTTGAGTAGTCCAACTCCAGCGTCCAGTTTCCCAGCAGGACTTCATTGCGGGCGTGAATCTCCCAAGCGGCGCGAAAATCGCTACCCGCCGACGGCGATTCCAGCCCGCTGCGCACGAAAAACTCTCCTCGATACCTCCTCTCAGGATGAAAGCGAACACCAACCATCGCCAAATGGCTCTGATAACTGTTCGGACTGAAGTAGCCGTGCGCAAGCTCCTGGTCGAAACCGTAGTGCTGATAGCGGTAGCCCAATTCGAAAGTCAGTCGGGGCGTTCCCAACTCCCGGCTTACTTCCGCGCTCTGGCGGCTGCCAATGTTCTTGTCTGAGTAGTGCTGCCGCGACCCGTGCAGATTGATCTGCCAACGCGCTGGCGTCCAGATCGAGAAAACCTCCCAGCCCTGCGCCGTAAGTCTGTGCTCCGAAGCCTCCGCGTCTGGGATGATAGGAACGCGCGAAAAGGCCGCGCCCAGCACTAAATGCCGCATGGTTTGGAACGCCAGAGACGTGTCGTAAATCGCGTGCACATCTGCGTTGTCAAACCGTACCGCGCCTCCTCCGACAGAAAACAAAAGTGAGTCGCGAAGCCTCCACCGAAGCTCCTCGTTGAAAGTCTCGACCACTTCAAAAGAATCGTCAAAGCCATGTTGAAACTGCTGCTCGAACAGCAAGCGATTCGTCAGGCCGGGCCTTATGCCGAAATCGAGGCGCTGTAATGACCGCCATGAATGATTCTTGGAGGAATCGTTGACATAGTCGGCGTCCATTTCCACCAGATTCCGCGGAGCCACCAGTTCACGTTCCTCGCCGCCCAGGCGTCCGCTCTCAATTCTGTCCTTGTACTCCTGCAAGCGCAGGCTGTTGGGATGAAATGTCAGGGCCCTTTCCACCACGTCCCCTGCTTCCGAAGGTCGTCGTTGATGCAACAGATTGCTCGCCAGTCCGATCGCTGCCGTTTCATCCGCCGCGTTCGCACTCAGTAGTTCCTTGTAGATCTCGTCGGAACTTCCATACTGGTGGCCGTACCCGAGAGCCCGCGCCAACTCCAATTTGGCCAGGCGATTGTCAGGCTCAGTCCTGAGAATCTCGCGAAAGAGCCGGATGGCTCGGCTGTCTGCCCCACTGGAGAGGTAAGCGCGTCCGAGTTCTAAGCGCAGCCGATTGTCCTCGGGGTGATCTCTGAGTCCGTTTCGGAGGACGTAGACTGCTTGTCCATAATGGCGCTCCAGCATCGCTTGTTGTCCGGCGGCCAGAACCCGCTGGATGGAATCCTCGTCGGTGGCGAACGCGCGCATGCCGTCTGCCGCAAAGTAGATCGTCGCTAAAATCACCACAGTCAAGAGCCGCAGGACTCGCCCCATGTTTCAGACCCGCTCTGGTGGTTCCATTCTAGCTCGCTGCCGCGAAATGTGGTTGGTCCAGCGTGGCAGCGCGCAAACGAGTTAGGAATGCTGGGCGACCCAGGCTGTCGGAATGAAGTCTGGGAGGAACTGGATCGGAAGATCGGCAAGCCCGGGAAGCACACCAGCCAAGTAGTCTCGCACTGGGATTTTCAACCTGCGGCAGCTTTCCACGACTGAGAAAATCGCCGCAACCTTAGGTCCCGCCTGCATACTGCCGATGTGTATCCAGTTCTTCCGGCCTAGAGCCACGGGACGCATTGAATTTTCCGCAAGATTATTGCTCAGCTCAAGTTCCGGAAATTCCAGGAATCTTGTAAGTTTCCTCCACAGGGCGAGCGCGTAGTGACAGGCCTTGCTGAGTGCACTGGAGGGCAATGCAACGGACAGTGCTGCCTCGATCTTGCTCCGGATATCGTCCAGGAGGGGCTTGGCTCTTTCCCGACGTAGAGCGTGACGCCCAGTGAGACCACTTACTCTGCGGCGAGCTTCTGCGTCGACGGCAAACAGTTCGTCCATCCGCGCCACAATCAGAGTTGCAATCGGGTCTCGTGGATTTAGCTGCACCGCCTCGAAAAACTGTCTTCTAGCATGAGCCCAGCAAGCGGCATGTACCATTCTCGGGCCGCCGATCTGATCGTAGGCTGCATACCCGTCAGTTTGGAGAATGCCTTCGAACTGTCCTAGGAACCGCTTCGGTCCATCGCGTCCACGGCCTAGACGGAAGTCGAACACCACGGCTCCTCGCGGGCGACTATATTGCCAGAGATACGCTTGGTGATTCTGTCCTCGGCCCTCGCGTGTCTGCACATCGACTGGGGTTTCATCGGCCTGGATGTAGGTGCCGCTGATCAACTCTCGCCTCATCGCCGCGACCATAGGAATCAGCAACTCGCCGACTTTGAGGACCCAGCCGTCCAGCGTCGCGCGGCTGATTTCCAAGCCGAGGTCCCTTTCCAGAATGATGCTTTGACGATACAGGGGCGTGTGATTGCAGTATTTGCTGACGACTGTGTCGATGACGATCCGGTCACTCGCCAGGCATTTCTCGATGATCCGTGTCGGCAGGGGCGCTGAGACGACGCCGAGATCCTCACACGACCGGCAAGCCCGCTTCTCTCGTTTCGTGACTAGTACGAAGTACTTCGCCGGTTCCACGTCCAGTTGTGAACTCTCCTCGTAGCCGATCACCACTGTTTCTTTTCCGCAGCGTTTGCATACGCGCTGATCTAATGCGCAGGGCAGAATCCGCTCAAAGCGAGGAAAATTCGCCGGTAACTTCTGGCGACCGGGATGCCTGACGGATTTCTTGGTCGAGCGATGCACTGGCGCGTGCTCAGGCTCCGCCTGCTCGATCATTTCACTGACGACAGGCTCAAGCTCGAACAATTGCATTTGCGCCAGCGAAAGTTTTTCTCCGCCCGCTCCATATCTCTCGATCCGCATCAGCCGCAGCCGCTCTTCCAGCACCCGAATCCGCAGCTCCGCATACTGTAGCTTGCGCTTCAGTTGTGCGATGAGTTCCAGATCGGCTGGTGCGGAAGGAATGGGAGGCGTACTCACAATGGGTTACTGATTTACCAGAGTCGATCGAAACGTTCAAGCAACCTCATGCGTGGCATGTCCTTCCTGCGGTATTTTCCGATACCACCGCTTGTGCTTAGTTTTGGACAGATCGATCCCACCTAACAATAGAGAGAGCTCTTCGTGACTCAGGACGACCTTGCCCTGCGCATCACCGGATTGCGGCCAGGTGAAACGCCCTTTCTCCAACCTCTTGGCACAGACCCAGAGTCCGCTTCCGTCCCAGACGAGGACCTTCAGCCTATTGCGCTGGCCGTTGCAGAACAAGAACAGGTGCCCGCTCAGAGGTTCACACGACAATCGATCCCGAACCAGTCCGTACAGCCCTTCGAACCCCTTGCGCATGTCGGTGACCCCGGCGGCCAGATAGATCCGTGTAGCTGGGCCCAGTCCAAACACGGCTTACACCCGCTCCAGCACACTCACCAGGCGCGCGAACGTGTCGCTATCAAAATCAGGATGTACCTCGATCCGACGCCCGCCAGGCAGCACTAGGGCCAGCCCGCAATTCGGTTCGTGCTGCGGCGGCGATTTCTTGGCGGCCAGCTCCACCGGCACCAACCCGCCGGCCGAAGAAACTAGTCTGCGCCTTCTTTTCCAACGCCGCTTTTTCAGATGGCGATCCAGAGTGCTGAAGCTCAAACCTCGGCTCTGGCAAAACTCACTGCGCCGCATACCGCCGCTCACAAACTCCGCCACTAACTGCTGAACCTCGGCTCGTGTCCGTCGTTTGGGTGCTGACAACTCTGTTTTTGCGGTCATCCGGAGACTTCAACACAAACCCCGCCATTCGAACAGGTGTGTTGGTCAGACGCTTACAAGTAGACCGATCCTTCATTCAATCTTAGCCGGGCGGCGATCTCCGGGTACTTGCGGAGCAAGCGCCAGAAATTCTTACGAGCACGGGCGCGTGGGAAGGACGGCTCGATGAGCCTACACCGGGCAATCATTGACCATGCAGACCTTGTGCGTCGGCGCAACGAAGTATGTGACTACGAGCTGCCATCCTAGTTGTTTAGTGAACCTCGAAAACGATACAACATGACGGTGACCCAAGTTTCCTAGCTTACCCGTGCCAAAAGCAATTGCGAACGGGTTCGTTCCCTGAAATTAGGAGAGGGTGAGTGTCGATAGCTCGGGCGAAAAGAGTTGACCCGTCAAACTTGCCAATACGATACGGGCAGACCAGAACCGCGGGAAGAAGTTTTATCACACGGCTCAAAAGGTGCTCCCAGATGTCAGCATCCGATTTGTCTTTGGGCGTCCAGCCAGCAGCGGCACCGACTATGCGTACGAGCTTTGAGTCGCGCTTACTCGCTTTGACAACTTCACGAGCAACCAGTTCCATTAACCCTGCGTCCAGAGTTGCTGCCTCAAGAATCGTTAATCTGGCATCTTTCCTTAATTTGTTGAATTCCAAACCTTCCGAGGCAAAATGCTTCTCACATACACGAATAGCCTCGCGCGAACCGTAAAGAATAAAGCTGTCACTGTTATCGGCGACCGACCAATAACGAGCAACCGACTGGAATTCTGCATCGCTACGTAACAACACGCCAACATGTTCACCTGCCGCTACGTTGACATCCACAATTCCGAGAGGAACTGCTTCGGTTCGAAGAGCTTGCTCTGTCCGAAACACGTAAAGTAGCAAAGCAACCACGGACGAAAGATGACGGGATAGCTGACGAGTGGGCAGCACCGCAGTGACACTGGATGCAAGAGTTCTGGGAACTGAATGCGAAGAGAGTACAACAATGGGAATCTTGCCCTGAAAGCGAGCGAGTTCGCGAAGTGTGTCCGCCACGTCGCCTTCGAGTGCATCGGCATCGACAACCGCGAGATCAGGTCGTCGTCCCTCGATTAGGATATCGACGCTCACAGTCTCACTGTGCTCGATTCGGAAGTGCGACCTCGGCTTCAACTCGTGGCCGACGATATCCGCCACCTTCTTTGAACCTATTACGAGGATGTCTTCCTCTCGCTTCATGGTTTTAGAGTAAGCATGTCGTGATGATTATTGCGGTCTTCCGATGGGCTCCGCAGTGATAGCAGTCACAACGTCCCGCCATCTCTGGTAACCAGAGAACATGTCCGCCGAGGAAAGATGATATCACCACGTCGGCATCATTCCTTACAGTCAAAATCCTGACAGGGGTTGGGAATAGTATGGCATCATCGTGTAATCAATCCATACGGCGCATTTAAGGCGCGAAAAAGTGATCACTGTATTGATCGTCAGCAATGAACCGATTCCGCGTGTCGGTTTAAGGCATCTCCTAGCATCTGAGCCGGGGTTTAAGGTTCTAGGAGAAGCCGACGAGAAGGACGCTGTCGAACGGGCCTCAGAACTGAAGCCTGACGTGGTTCTGTTCCATGTGCCAGAGGTTCGGCCAAGCTTCGCAGAAGCGATCTCTAATATGCGACGTGCGAGAAAGATCGGAGTCGTTGTGCTCTGTCGCGAAATCGAACACTCCTATCTCGGTCGAATCCTTGCGGCTGGCGTAGCGGCTGTTGTTCTCCTGCGTGGAATACCACGGTATCTGTTCAGCGGCCTTCGGGCGGCGGCACGCGGAAGGCGCTTTGTAGACCCAAATCTCAGCGATCAAATTCTTGATGCACTTGCTGCTGAAACTTTCAACGCGACGAAACCGCTGAGCAGACGCGAACTGCAAGTTCTTCGCATGTTTGCACAGGGCTACACATTGAAGGAAATTGCTTCACAGCTAGGAGTAAGCCCGAAATCAGTCGAGACATATCAGGCTCGATTCCGCGAAAAGCTTAACCTTCGTACGCGAGCCGACCTTGTGAGCTATGCGCTGGAAACGGGCATTTTGAAGGGAACATCAACCTCCGGGCAAGGCGTATAAGGACACTTCCGCGAGAGACATTCATCCCTAGCACTGAGAGTGGCATGTGGCGTCCCTTCTGCTCGCATGGAGAGCCCCCCTTCTATGTCGGTAAAGCTCCGGACTCTGTAAGGCATGATCCCTACATACAAGAATCCATCGCAGCCTTTAGGATTCCGGAGTATGGCGGGCGCGGCTTCCGTGCATGGCAACTCCCGCTGGCAGGAATAGGCGGATTCGGAGCAAAGCTGCAACCCTCCCCCGCTTTTGTATTTGCATTAGGGTGCATCGTTTGGCTAAAGCGAATCGTGCCATAGCTGCCGCAAACTTCTCGAAGATATTTGCGCTCGTTGGCGCTGCCACTGTTCTCCTGATTGGCTTCGAAATATCTACGTGGGTTACTCTCACGCCCTCTGCGATTTGGATAGCGCGTCTTGTTCGAATCGCATTCGAGATGACTCTCGCGTTTGCCCTGTGCTTCGTCATCTTCAAGAAAGAAACTCAGTTCCGCGAAACCATAGTGGACGAGGAGCAAGAGCATGATCTAGCAGAGCAAAGAATGCGGGTCGCTATGGAAGCAGCGAATGTTGGATATTGGGATTGGAATTTGATCGATGATACTCAGGTCTGGTCGGAAACATGCAAATCACTGCTCGGCCTGCCCTCTGAGAGCGCAACTGGTATGAGCGTGCTCATGAACAGCATCCACCCTGATGATCGCGAATATGTCCGCGCTTCTATACATCGCGCAATTGACCAGAAGCAAGGCTATTTCTGTAAATTCCGCGTTCTCTGGCCTGATGGCACTATGCACTGGCAATCTGCAACGGGCCGTGCGTTTTATGACGAAAATGGTCGCACCACCCGGATGCTTGGAGTCGCCATCAACATTGATTCACAAAAAGCCGCCGAGGAGAATTTGCGATTGCAGGGTGCTGCTCTGGAAGCTGCGGCTAATGCCATCGTAATCACCGATGCGAAGGGCACGATTCTGTGGGTAAATCAAGCTTTTACTAGCCTCACCGGATATGGACGCGAGGAGAGCATTGGACAGACCCCGAGAATGCTGAAATCTTGCGAGCACGATCATCACTTTTACGAACATCTATGGTCAACCATTCGGTCAGGCCAAGTGTGGCGGGGGGAAATCAAGAATCGAAAGAAAGACGGCTCCTTGTATCACGAGGAAATGACAATCACACCTGTCTCTCCGGCATCAGGAGAAATCACGAACTTCATTGCTATCAAGCAGGATGTCACCGATAAGAAAAAATTGGAGGCGCAGTACCGCCACGCGCAGAAAATGGAAGCTGTTGGGCGCTTGGCTGGCGGTATAGCGCACGACTTCAACAACGTTCTCAGCGTGATCATTGGTTATAGCTCTCTGTCCCTCGAAAAACTAGAACCTGCCCATGCGGTGGCTGGTCATCTCCTCAACATTAAATCCGCGGCCGAGCGGGCTGCGTCACTCGTGAAGCAACTGCTCACATTCAGCAGGCAGCAGGTCGTCTATCCACGGATAATCGACCTGAATGCGCTAGTGAAGAACACGCAGGACATGCTTCGGAGGCTTGTCGGGGAAGATGTGTCCATCACGGTGAAGGAAACGACGCCACTTGGAACTATTAAGGCCGATGTCGGACAGCTTGAGCAAGTACTGATGAACCTTGTAGTCAATGCGCGGGACGCAATCGCTGACGGAGGTCAGGTCACCATCGAGACACGAAATGTATACCTCGATGAGAGTTATCAATCCGAGCATGAGCCCGTTAAGCCGAGTCACTATGTGATGTTGTCTGTGTCTGATACTGGCTGCGGTATGGATGAAAAGACAAAAGTCCGGATTTTCGAACCGTTCTACACGACCAAAGAGCCGGGCAGGGGCACGGGACTCGGGCTCGCCACCATCTACGGGATCGTCAAGCAGAGCGGTGGATATATCTGGGTCTATAGCGAGCCCTGCCAAGGCACGATCTTCAAGTTGTATTTTCCTCTGGTTAGCGACATTCCAGAGGTGTTGAGCAAACCCCGCGAACGTACGGAGGTGCGCGGCGGCTCGGAAACGATCCTGTTGGTGGAAGACGATGAAGCTGTGCGCGATTTGATAGTTCTAACCTTGCAGAATGCAGGGTATACGGTCTTGGACGCGAGCACACCCGAAGCGGCAATTGAACTCGCGGCAAACCACGCTGGAAAAGTTGACTTGCTTCTGTCTGACATTGTGATGCCATCAATCAGCGGCATCCGCTTAACTCCGATGTTGAGAACCTCAAGACCCGACCTCAAAGTGATCCTCATGTCTGGATACGCTGCCGAAACGCTTGCTAGGCAGGCACCCATACCCCTTGATGTGAGGTTCCTCGAAAAGCCCTTCACCAAAGATTCGTTGCTCACCACTATTCAAAACGTTCTTGGCGGCAATAGGGACATCGAGGTGTCCGGTCAAGAATCCTTGGAGTGAGTATTGGAAAGCACCCTAGAGCACCTGACAGCGAATGACTGGGCGCTGATCGCAACGAAAACAGAGCGCGTGGCGTTTAGATTGGGGCAGGAGATTATTACACAAGGTGCTCCGATTGAGGTCGTCTACATCATTCGCCATGGCTCGGCATCGGTGGAACTCGGCACGCCGCATTCACCCATTGTTCTGGCCGTGCTTGGACAAGGTGAAGTTTGTGGTGAGATGGCGTTTCTTCGGAAAGGCATCGCTTCCGCAACGGTTGTCGCTAAGGACATGGAAGTCGTCACGGATGCAATCTTTGTAAGCGATCTGCGGCAGCTCATAGACACCTTTCCCGGGTTTGCTGCACGATTTTTTCACTCCCTAGCAACGATCTTAGCGAAACGACTGCAACATGCTTCCGCCGAGCTTATTAGGTATCGTCGAGTCTGAGTGTACACACGCTAACTTTAATCCTGTGCGTGCTCCTTCATTTCGCTCACTCCGCATACCAATCTGAATGTGGCGACCATCGGCTGCATGCGAGGCACTGGGTCGAAGTCCACTGATGGAGGCAGGCGGGGCACACTGCCTATCTCGCGGGTCTCGGCACATCCACCGCCACTGCGGTCGGTTGGCTCAGTCCGCTGCCCACCGTGATCTGGGCGCCGCCACCGGCGGGAACCTCCACCACCCGGTTGTTATTTTGATCCGCGATGAAGACATCGCCCACTCCATCCACCGCCACTCCATACGGGTGACTCAGTCCACTGGCCGGTATTATGGTCTGCGCGCTCACGAACGATACGCTTTGAGCGTAGGCCGGGATGGAACCGCCTAGCAGTAATAGCGTGCACACTCCCGCCGCTGCGAAGATCGGCCTTCCATTCTGCACCGAGACATTGATAGGGGAAGATAAGAGCCGCTTGAAAGACAGCAGTTGCGTACGGAAGGCAGACGAAGCCCGTTTGAGAGTCATTCTTAATATCCTTGAGTGCGGGAAGGTATTCGCCAAGACTCGCGAATGGATGAACCCCAAGACTAGCGTTACGAGTTAAGGCTTCCTAATTACGGTGGTAACGGATCATCCGATCATCCGAAGCGGAGCCAAAGAATAGAGCATGGGTTCTCACGGCAAGATGCCGACCAAGGGCTTCCCGGTTTGGGAGGAATGGCAGTCTTGCGTCGGCTCCGTGCCGGTACCTGCTGTCTCCGTTCATCCATCCAACTTAAACACGGACTCAAGTTATCGAACAGGTGCGTTGCCCAGACGCCTACGGGGCTTAACGAGGGGATGTCGTACCGTGAGCACGGTGGGGGCGACGCGGGCAGAGCAGGAACTGGTTTGGCCTGCGGGGAATTCTTCGGGGAGTCAGGTGGGTGATTTTCTGTTGCGGGGAGAATGCCGCCGGAGTAGTGAATGCGAGATGGTTAAGACATTTGACTCAGACTTCGACGAGGATGCGGTACTGGATTCGCTGTGGGAGAGTCTGGCGGCACCGCCTCCGCGCGACATAATAAAGAGAGACGGTCTCTGCATCGCTGCCTGGCCACGACCAACTTGATCGAAAGCCCGCAGTCGGGCGTGCGCATGCGGACCCGGCGCGTCTGCCGCTGGCGGGATGCGGCCATGGTCCAGCGTTGGGCGCCGGCTTCCTTTCTGGCGACAGAGAAGAACTTCCGCCGCATCATGGGCTGGAAGGATCTGTGGCAACTGGAGACCATCTTGGGAAGGAAAATAAATGAACCGGCTTCCGCTCAACAGGAGGCAGCGTAAGATGAACCCGAGCGCCGCTCCTCGAACCTCCAACTACGAGCAGGACACTGTCTAAGGCGTTCAGCATTGGGATTCACAAGCAGGACTACAACGAAGTAGTCCCCAAAGAGATGTGGCTCAGCGTTAGTCAATCGCACTATGTATGGGCACTGTCTAGCGTTCTCGGATTAAGCTACGACTGGGCATCTAACCACTCGACTCCGATGGAGTATGTTTTTGACAATGCTTCGAAAGAGGAAAAACGGGATATTGAAGAGGCTATTGATTATTCCGAGGCGATTTATTCCGGTCACTTTTCTGGGCATTATTCCTTCCGATCTCGCAAAGAAGTACCCGGACTCCAAGCAGCAGACCTTTACGCTTGGGTGAACTATCAAGCAGCCTGCCATACCAGATTCGGTACTCCCATAAAACCAGCCGCCGAAAAACTCTGGTTCCCTTTCATCTTCAGGAACGAAAAGAAATGGTGCACCATTCAGTCACTTAACCGAGAGGGTCTGGAAATGTGAGTAAAGAAGACTCATGGACGCCCTCAAGACTTACGACTGAGGGAATACAAACAGAAGCAGAGAGAAGCACGGATGCCAAAGCCTAAGAAGCGCACTGATTGACTCGATAGTCAGTCAACTATATTACGGCTTATCGGCCTTCAACCTCGAAGGCCAGCATCAGGCCCGTTGAACGCGGGCCTTTTGCTTTGCAGCACTTTGCGACCGCGAAGGTCGGCAATGGTGGGCGACGGCCTTGGAGGCTGAGATGTCGATGAGTAGAGTCGAGAACAGGCGCAGTGGCTTTAGTCTCCCGGTGGCTACTGACGAAGCTTTCGCGTCGTCGCCTCAGTCCGGTTGGCTTGGCTCTGTTTCCTGTTCCCGCTCATCGAACCGGACAGGCGGATTTCCCGCATCCGGCTCTCGGAAAAGACACACGATGGTCCGTGTGACGCCGTCTGCAACTTCTGAACACAACGCGGGGTGGCTAGACTCATCGTCAATCCCCATGTCCTTTGTTGCTTCTTGCGTCCGTCTTTAACTGAGGCCCCTTCCCTCCACCGGAGTTACCCGGTTTCACAGGTAGTACGAACCTCTCCGCCACCCTATGTGGCCCGGCCTGACTCTCGCGAGGTGCCAGTTGGTTATGACTACAACCGCCACTAGGGTTTCCCGTGTTGCTGCTGGTCAACTTTGCATGCTTGCCGTCGCCATTACCCCGGCAGGTCCGATGGAACCAGTTCGCTCGTACTATTCCATCAGCGTCGGCCTTCCCTCATTACACGGGAGGTCGGCTCCTGCATTAATCGTTTCGAGGCCTGCTCAGCGTTCACTCATGTTACGGCCTGCATGCTTGCCAAGTCGCCTATGCGACCCTCTACACCGGAGGCTCCGACGGCTTCGTTCCCTTCACCGCCGCTCCGATTACTACCGGGTGGAGCGAACCAGTTCCCGGGCGGGAGTTACACCCGCTGAAGTCCAGCGCTCTTCACGGCGCACTATTACACCAACTGAAAATTGCTGGTGGAATGGCGATTTGCATCAGTAGCCCCAAAAACATGACCGCTCAGTGAGAGCTATCCAAATTGTTTCTTGTAGGCTTCCACATGGTGTCCAAATAGTTCACCGTACGGCGGATTGGTAACACCATTGAGATGGATTTCGATTCCTGCTTCGCCGAGTTCAGGGCTGAAGTCGATGATTTGAACACCCCCGCTGCACTCGATTGGCACGCCTCCCGCTACCCAGATTTTGAGTCCCGGAATTGATACCCAGTGTTCTCGATGCTTGATGCAGTACGACTGAATTGAAGCGTTGGCGGGAGTGGGCTCGAATCGACCGGACGCGACACCCATTGGCGGGTCACCTCTCTCGAGTTCAGAGAACCCTATGATCTCGCTCCCGAGTTTGACCTCGAAGCGCATAACAACTGCCAGAATCGCTACAACTGAACCTGCTTTTCAAGTATTACAGAGTACTTCGGGAGGGAGGAAATTAGTTGCTGTCGTGATTACAGGCCGGTTCAGTTTTCCAGACCTGCATGCGGCTGTTGATAACGAATCGACCGAGCGGGTCGCAAAGGGAGTAAGCTCTAATTGTGCGATTAAAACCGGGTCGTGGGGTGATGAGTGTGGCAGAAGTTCGACTGCAGGAAGGCGAGTCGGTGGAGAACGCCCTCCGGCGTTTCAAGCGCAAGGTTCAGTCGGAAAACATCATTGGAGAAGTGAAGCGTCACTCCTACTACCTGAAGCCGGGCGAGAAGCGCCGAGTGAAGCAAGCTTTGGCGCGAAGGCGTGCCCGAAAAAAGTTTCGCAAAGACTCAGAGTAAGCTGCAATCACTAGCAAGATCAGAATCGCAATCCGCCTCACGAAATTCCTTTCCAATCGAATTCCTGCCTACAGAATTTTCGCAAAGCAACGATTCTCGAACCGTGGCCTTACGTGTTCATTGCCTTTGCGGTGGCCGGGTGGGGGTTATATCGCGTTGCTTCAATGACGAACAACGGGACCGCTCGGCCACGTAAACAACGGCCTATAACGAAATCGAGACAATGGGCATCTTTTCAGGGTCATCTCGCTCCGATGATCAATCCGAACTAGCACTGTTTTGGGCTGGCAACACAGCTTTGTACTGGAATCGGATTGCGTCGCAACTTTCCATGAGCCGTTCCTTGAGCTTGACTTCGCTCAGGACTTGCAGAAGCAGTTGCCCGGCCTGGCAACACGTGAACAGTCTGGCTTGGCTCAAGAATAGAAATCCGGACCACATCTGTCCATCGGAGCAAGTGCACACTGGGCCTGTGCGCAAGATCACGGCTGTCCGTGAACTTGGTCACATCCTTCCACCCGCGGTGATGGTACATAGGCGCAATCCGTGCATGAGGAAGGGTGCTGGACCGTCTGCAGGTTGAGCGAGTCCGCCTTACTCCCAGGAAGGATGACCTTATGCTCCCGCCGAACGAGTCGTTCTTTGGAGCCCTGCAGCAGAAAGGTGTCAACCGCCGTCGCTTCATGAAGTTCTGCGCTGCCATGACAGCTACCTTAGCCCTTCCTCCGCGTTATGTGGCACAGGTCGCTTCCGCTCTGGAAAAAACCAAGAAGCCAGTGCTGGTGTGGCTACAGTTCCAGGACTGTGCCGGAAACTCGGAAGCTATCCTGCGGTCGAGCAATCCACCGGTGTTGGACGTGGTACTGGACCTGCTTTCGTGGGAGTACCACGAAATCATCATGGCGGGAGCCGGGCATCAGGCTGAGGCGGCGCTTGAGCGCGTGGTGAAAGAGCAGAAGGGCAAGTACCTGGCCGTCGTGGAAGGGTCGATTCCACTGGCCGACGATGGAGTCTACTGCACGGTTGCGGGGAAGACGGCGTTGTCAATCGCGAAGGAAGTTTGCACTAACGCAGTGGCAACGATCGCAGCTGGAGCGTGCGCCTGGTATGGCGGACTGGTGGCGGCGTCCCCGAATCCGACGGGAGCGGTAGGGATTTCGGAGGCGGTGCCGGAGGCCAAGGTCATCAACCTGGGCGGCTGCCCGCAGAATCCGGCGAACACGGCTGCGGTGTTGGTGCACTATCTCACATTCGGCGAACTGCCGGCGGTGGATCAATACAACCGGCCGCTGTTTGCCTATGGACGGATCATCCACGATCAGTGCGAGCGGCGCGCGCATTACGATGCCGGCCGCTACACACAGGAGTGGGGCGACGAAGGCCATCGCAAGGGGTGGTGCCTCTATAAGATGGGGTGCAAAGGCCCGGAAGCAACGTTCAACTGCCCGTCCGTGCGATTCAACGACGGCACGAGTTGGCCGGTGAAGGCCGGGCACGGCTGTGTCGGCTGCGGCGGGTACAACTTCTGGGAGACCAAGTCTCCGTTCTACGAGCGGTTGCCGAACGTTCCGGGATTCGGGGTAGACGTCAGTGCCGGGAAAATCGGCATCGGGATCACGGCGGCTGTAGCGGGAGCGACTGTCGTTCATGGAATCGCCAGCGCAGTTCGAGACCGCATGCGGACCACACCCGGGCCCGAGAAACCATAAGAGCAGGCAGAGGAGGAGCGTATGGCACGCATCGTAGTCGATCCGGTGACTCGCATTGAAGGCCATCTGCGCATTGAAGCCGAGGTGAACGGCGGTGCGGTCACCGATGCCTGGAGTTCAGGAACGATGTTTCGCGGGATCGAGCTGATCCTGCGGGGGCGCGATCCGCGCGAGGCGTGGATCTGGACGCAGCGCATCTGCGGGGTGTGCACGACGGTCCACGCGCTGACGTCGGTGCGAGCGGTCGAGGACGCGCTGGGAATCGAGGTGCCGGCGAATGCGAATCTGATCCGCAACATCATTGGCGCCAGCCAATACGTGCAGGATCACGTGATCCACTTCTACCACCTGCATGCGCTCGACTGGGTGGATGTGATGCTGGCGCTCAAGGCCGATCCGGGAAAGACGTCGCAACTGGCGGAGTCGATTTCGCCGTGGCCGAAGTCGAGCCGTAACTACTTCAAGGCGATTCAGGATCGGGTGAAGGCGCTGGTGGAGAGCAAGCAGCTCAGCTTGTTTAGCAGCGGGTATTGGGGGCATCCGGCGTATCACCTGCCGCCAGAGGCGAATTTACTGGCGGTAGCGCACTACATCGAAGCACTCGAGTTTCAGAAGGACTACATCCGGATTCACGCTGTGCTAGGCGGGAAGAATCCGCACTTGCAGACTTATCTGGTGGGCGGGATGGCGACGTCGATGGATCCGAATGAGCCGGGCGCGACCATCAATCCGGAGCGGATTACATTCCTGACGGAACTGGCGAGTAAGGCACAGGCATTCGTTGATCAGGTCTACGTGCCGGATGTGCTGGCGGTGGCGAGTTTCTACAAGGACTGGTTCGGATATGGGGAGGGGTTGGGGAATTTCCTTTCTTATGGCGATTATCCCCAGGGAGGGGTGAAGGATCCGGCGCAGTTTTACCTGCAGCGCGGCGCGATCTTTGGGCACGATCTGTCGAAGGTGCATCCGGTGGATCCAGCGAATGTCTCGGAGTATGTGACCCATTCCTGGTATGAGTACGGCGATGGAGATCAGCGCGGCAAGAATCCATATCAGGGCGAGACCAAGCCGAAGTACACCGGACCGAAGCCGCCGTTCGAGCACCTCGATGTAGATCAAAAGTATTCGTGGCTGAAGGCTCCGCGGTATCAGGACCATCCCATGGAAGTGGGACCGCTGTCGCGGATGCTGGTGGCGTATGCGTCGGGACATCCGGATGTGAAGCCGGTGGTGGATGCGGTGCTGGCGAAGCTGAACGCACCGGCGACAGCGTTGTTCTCCACGCTGGGACGAGTCGCAGCGCGAGCGGTCGAAGCTAAAGTAATGGCCGGCCAGGTCACGAAGTGGGTGGCCGAACTGGGCGACAAGCTGGGCCACGGCGACCTCCGCATCCACAACGGCGAGAGCTGGGATCCGGATACCTGGCCGAAAGAGGCGCAGGGCTGGGGCTTCCACGAGGCGCCGCGGGGATCGCTGGGGCACTGGGTGCACATCGAAGACAAGAAGATTCAGAACTATCAGTGTGTGGTGCCGACCACGTGGAACGCCGGGCCGCGCGATAGCAAAGGACAGAGGGGAGCATACGAAGCGGCGCTGTTGAAGACGCCGATTGCCGATCCGGAGCGTCCGGTGGAGATTCTGCGGACCGTGCACTCCTTCGATCCGTGCCTGGCGTGCGCGGTGCACGTGGTGGACGCGCGGGGAAAACGGTACACGCAAGTGAAAGCGAGTTGAGGGTGGCGTAACGCCACTGTGAAAGGAGGCGGCAATGGGCTCACTGGCACCAGGGCAACATGCATGGAGCGAAGCGCATCGACCCTACCCTTCCACCTTGCCGGTGCGGACTTATGTGTGGGAGCTGCCTGTGCGGGTCTCGCACTGGTTCATTGTTCTGTCCATTGGGGTGCTGGCCTTCACCGGTTACTACATGCACGATCCATTTATTGTGGCGAAGAGCACCACGAACTTCCTGATGGCGAGGATGCGGTTCATTCATCTCGTCGCCGGGTCGGTGTTCATCAGTGCTTTTCTGCTGCGCATGTATTGGTTTTTTGTGGGGAATGATTGGTCGAGTTGGCGGTCGTTCTGGCCGATCCGCAAGGAACAGTGGCGCGGCATGGGGAAAATGGTCGCCTATTACAGCTTCCTCAGGAAGGATCTGGCACACTACGTCGGCCATAACGCTCTGGCCGCGGTGACGTATCTGCTGATGTTCACCTTCATGCTGATTGAGATCATCACCGGGCTCACGCTGTACACGCAGGTGCGGGGCCGGTGGCTGCTGGGATGGCTCTTCAGCTGGATTCCCGGAGTGATCGATATTCAATACCTGCGGCTGGCGCATTTCTGCATCATGTTTACGTTTTTCGCGTTCGTGATTCACCACGTGTACAGCGCTGTGCTGGTTTCGTGGGAAGAGCGGAACGGTCTGATTGAGAGCATATTCACGGGATACAAGTTCATTCCCAGACACGAGTTGGAAGAGGATTCACGCCAGGTGAAATGATGGAGGCAGAGCCGGGCAACACCGTGGTGCTGGGGCTGGGGAATGTTCTTCACGCCGATGATGGGGCGGGAGCGCAGGCAATCAAGCGACTGCGCGAAGATCGGCGAGTGCCGGCGGATGTGATCCTGGTGGAAGGTGGGACCCTGGGGCTGGAGCTACTTTCTTACGTTTGGGATTGTTCGCGCCTGATCGTGATAGATGCGGTGGAGGTGGGGGAGGCTCCGGGCACGGTGGTGCAGATGTCGGGAGAGGAATTGAATTCCTTGCCCGGCAACAGCAGCGTGCACCAGCTGGGAGTCTCCGATCTGCTGGTGGCGCTGCGAGTGCTGGCGCAGCGGCAGCCTGCGGTCGTCCTGCTGGGCGTACAGCCTGCGAATACGGATTGGAGCACTGAGTTGTCTCCTGGCGTCGCGGCGGCGATGGATTCCTTGGTGGAGGCAGCGGTGCGGGAGTTGTGCCAGCAGGGACAGGCAGAGCCCGTGGCGTAAGGCCCCTGCAAGTCAATCGGGAACAGCCCGTATCTGCTGAGCCACATAGCCCAAACCAGACAAAACTGCACTCTCCTCCAGGAACTTCTTGCCAGTGACCTCTTTCACATAAAGGTGCAGCAGCAATTCTCCGCTCGCGATCAGCTAGTCCTCAAGCGTGTCGGGCCTCGCCTGAGGCTACAGCACAGAAGCCGTCAGTCGCCGCTATCGTAGATTTCAAGAGCGCAATGACAGCGACTATAAGGCAATTCGAGTCTTAGTCAAGACAATCAAAGCAAGTAAAGAGACTTTCCTCGACGATTTCCTTGAAGTGAGAACGTTGCATCTGTTGCTTGGATGGTGCCTGCAGCAGTTGGTCCTTTCGGAGGCGGATCCCATTGAGACTTTGCGCAATGCTTCGATGTACCGTAAGCGTCTCCGTAACTTTTCCAAAAATTAACTATGCAGCGCTGCCTCTGGTTCCCTTTCTTCGAAAATCAAGTTCAGCCCCTTTTTGGGACTGGACTTCGGTGCCGCTCTTTCCACGAACTCTGATATGGTCGTTCCGGTAAGAGCTGAGAGATTGTTCGGGAGGCGGAATATGCGGAGCGCTGTCAGCACGCGACTCGAACCATTCCTCTATTCTGCGGAGTCCGTGTGACTCGTCGAACCTACAGCCATAAATGCGAAGTGTTGTTGCAACGTCTCGATGCCAAAGTGCTTTCGATACTGTGAGGTAATCTTGTAAGCGTCAGAGGAAATACAGGGTTGACAAGTAGTGTCCGATTCTGACGAGCGGTTTGTGGCGGCGATTGCTATCCCGCTGAGTTTCCGGAAAGAACACGGACGGCTTTTCCACAGTGTGGTTCGAACTGGCTGTCATCCGTGCGGGATTCGCTTCCACAGTTCTATAGTTCTATCGAGTTGTCACTGAACACTCAACTTCTTTTGACCTTCAGCCCGCAGTTGTTTCCTTGGCGCGCTCCGGCACCGGCTTGGTGCTAGATGACTGGTTCAGTACGAGCCAATAGAGTCCCAACTGATGAATTGACTCGCCGAACTGCGCGAAGTCAACGGGTTTCACGATATAGCTATTCACGCCAAGTTCGTAACACTTCTCGATGTCCACGTCCTCTCGCGACGAGGTCAGAACTACCACCGGCAGCTTATGCGTCCGGGGATCGGACCTGATTTTGCCGGAGCACTTCCAGGCCACTTATGCGTGGCAGCTTCAAGTCGAGCAAGACCACTCTCGGTCGTTCGTCCCGATCAGCATAAGCTCCGGTGTGAAACAAGAAGTCCAGCGCCTCGGCTCCGTCTTCAACTATTTCCACGCGATTCGAGATGTTGTACTTCTGTAACACATGCATCGCCAGCTCCGCATCGGCTGGGGTGTCTTCCACCAGCAGGATGTCAACAGGCTTTACAGTCATGACAGCTACCTCTCTTCCTTGCTCGCTGAAAAGCTCAGGCGACCGACACACAGACCGGTTCTGGTGTGCGCGTAGCAGGCGCCTCCAATGTAAAGTAGAAGCTTGCCCCCTTATTCATTTCGCCGTCGGCCCATACTTGTCCTCCCTGTCGCTGAATGATTCGTTGAACTGTCGCCAGACCGACTCCAATACCCTCGAACTCCGCATTCGCACCGGGGAAGCTCTGCTGGCGGCTCGTAGGTGTTGGTGTCGCGGAACGGCGAACGCCTGCACGTGTCGCAGCGGCTCTTGAAGAGTTCACCGTGCATGTGGACAACATTTCTTGATCCAGCCTGTTCGTGAAGGTTGTCTACATTCTGGGTGCAGACAAAGAGGCGGTCCTGCAGGCTGTTTTCAAGCTTCGCTAAGGCGAAGTGAGCCGGATTCGGTTTGGCTGCCGAAGCCACACGCCGACGCATGGAATGGAACTCCCAGACCAGCCGGGGATCGCGGTGCCAAGCATCGGGCGAGGCAACTTCCTCGATCCGGTAGTTCCGCCACAATCCATTCACCCCACGGAAAGTGAATGCCGCTCTCCGCGCTCACTCCTGCTCCAGTAAGAATGAAGAGGCGGTCGCTGGATGAAACGGTGAGCGAGCAACGTGACATCCTTCAGATAGCTCCGTTAAGAGGATGAAGACAGGCAGTCCGCCGAAACATCTTGCCCGCTCACTCCCCTCCACTTTGGCCAATAAAAGAGCTTAGAGCACGGAGGTAAACACGGCTCTAGTGTCTCCGACCTCATGGACGCCCGCGAATCCTTTTCTTTCCAGCCGTCGAGATATAGATGGCGATCACGTTTGGGGACAAGTCAAATATTGACTGATTTGCGTGCAGCTGTAGATCATCAGGCAACCTCCGGCTGTCCAGCGTGGAGGGGCTCAGGTCATCCCAACGACTCGCGACAAAGATTGCAGCACCCACACCGTAATGCTAATGTTGCTTGACAGTATCCTGTTCCCGCCGAGCGAAAAGAATCGCTCCGGCGCTAATGAATGTTCAGGAGGAGACCGTGGGTAGTGCAGTTCGCGTGTTGGTAACCGGTGCCGGGGGCTTCATCGGACACCATCTGGTTTCTTTTCTTCGGGCTCAGGGCTACTGGGTAAGGGGAGTCGACCTGAAGCCGCCGGAGTTTTGTACGAGCGATGCCCACGAATTCGAGTTGCTTGATCTGAGAAAGTGGGAGGACTGCTTGCGGGCAACGACAGGCATCGACGAGGTATATGCGTTAGCCGCGGACATGGGCGGCATGGGATTCATCTCATGTAATCACGCGCAAATCTTGCACAATAACTCTCTTATCAATCTTCATTCGATCGAAGCGGCCAGACAGAACCGCGTCAGCCGATACCTGTACACGTCATCTGCATGCGTCTACCCAGAGTACAGGCAAACCGAAACAAATTGCCCTTCCTTGAAGGAGGAAGATGCCTATCCGGCTGCGCCTCAGGATGCATACGGATGGGAAAAGCTCGTCACTGAGCGCCTTTGCATTCATTATCGGGAGGATTATGGGCTTGAAACCCGGATCGTGAGGTTTCACAACATCTTCGGCCCACTAGGAACATGGCAAGGAGGACGAGAGAAAGCGCCGGCCGCGCTTTGCCGCAAAATTGCAGCTGCCCAACTCGAAGGTCTCAATGAGATTGAGATTTGGGGCGATGGAGAGCAAACGCGTTCCTTCTGCTACATCGATGATTGCGTTACCGGCTTATACAAGCTAATGCGGTCTGATTATTGCGAGCCCTTAAATCTGGGCCAGGATCGAATGGTATCCATCAATGAACTGGCTGACATGATCGCTAAAATCGCCGGTGTTCACGTGAACAAAAGGCACATTTCGGGCCCCCAAGGTGTGCGCGGCCGCAATTCGGATAATTCGCGTCTCAGAGAAGTGTTGCGATGGGAGCCCCAAATATCGTTAGAAGAAGGACTCAGGCGTACATATTTGTGGATCGAGAAACAGGTCAGAGATCTCGCTCCGGAGTACAGTTTCGGAATAGCACATTTCCCGCCGCATCGTACCGGTGACTGCGAATAGTGTGGGAACCGCGGAAACGACCATCTCTCATCGTGTCGTGTAAAAGGGAACACGATATATCGCAGCGGTTGCCGCCACTCCGACAAGCGCGCTTGCAGTCCGGGCTACGCTTTTTGTCCTTCGTTATGAACGATGCTCCGGCTCAAGAGGAAAGAGTGCAAAGTCTTTCATGCGCGGCGTCCAATGTGGCCGTAAAGTGACTGATACCAAAGTCGTTAATGGCTAGGAGTCTGGAGGTGAAATTGCATTCCCGAATAGGCCTAGCGCTGCTCTCTTCCAAGGAGGTCGAGATGAAGAATCGCACATTCCTAGCGCTGCTCTTGTCCACGGTACTTACGCTGCCGGGTCTAGCGCAGCAAACCAACTCAAATGCAAGCGCACAGCCGACACTATCTGCTGGCCAGACTCCCCCCGCTTCTCAGAGCGTGGACACGACCGGTAGAGAACCGCTGCAACCCGTGACCAGCGGGGACTTCTGGGACGGCGTCGATCCCAACTTGGTGAATCTGATCGCGCACCCCATGGCGAGCAAAAAGTACGTGCAGCGGCAGGTTGGGCCCATCCGGGACCGCATCAACGAATTGGATCAGTTGACCTCGGAAAACAGCAAGACGATCAAGGACGTGGATGCCCGCGCCCAACAAGGCATTCAGTTAGCATCGGAGAAGGCCAGTCTAGCCGATCAGCACGCGATCAACGCCGGAAACAAGGCTCAGTTGGCGAAGACGACTGCCACCCAGGCCGCGACCCGCGTTTCCGCCGCGGAGCAGATGGTGGGCAACCTCGACCAATACAAAGGGACCGCGCAAACGGAAATTCGGTTCCGGCGCGGCCAGAGCGTTCTGAGCAAGACGGCGAAGGATGCGCTCGACCAGATGGCGGCTCCGCTGAGTGACCAGCGCAGCTACGTTATCGAAGTCCGGGGATACTCTTCGGGTCACGGCCAGACAGCGATCGCTGCCTCGCAGAAGATGGCGGACTCTGTCGTGCGTTACCTGGTGCTCAATCATCAGATCCCGGTCTATCGAATCTACGTGATGAGCATGGGCAACGCGCCAATGGCCGGCGAAGGAACGACTGCCAAACGCATTAGCGGAGGACGCGTCGAAATCAACCTCCTGAAGAACGATCTGGTCAGCTCAGCGCAACGCTGATGCCATTTCAGAAAGAGTAGGCCAAGAACGAAGGAATCCTTCGCAGCCGGCTTGAAACTCAGATCTGCGCCGGGTGCTGGCGCGTGTCGCCGATCATCCCATCAACCGCATCGACGAACTGTTGCCTTGGAATCTCAATCCCGCCTCTGCCGAAGTGTCCACTTAACCGATTCGTGGACACTTAGCAATACGGTGCAACTCGGACGCTTTACGGCGATGGCGAGCAAACGCGTTCCTTCTGCTACATCGATGATTGCGTGGCGGGGTTACACGAGCTGATGAGATCTGACTATTGCGAGCCTTTGAATCTGGGCCAAGATCTAATGGTGTCGATCAATCAACTTGCCGACATGATCGCAAATATTGCCGGTGTTCATGTGAACAAAAAGCACATTCCCGGTCCTCAAGGTGTACGCGGCCGCAACACAGATAACACTCGCGTCAAAGAAATATTGCGGTGGGAGCCACAAATATCGTTGGAAGAAGGACTCAAACGCACTTACTTGTGGATCGCGCAGCGGGTCAAAGAATTGCCCGCTGAATACAGTTTTGGGATCGCGTCCTTCCCCCCACCGGGAGCTAACCAAAGGCACGGTCCCTCACCAAACTGCGCGTAGGATACCCCGGCTTGGAATCGTCCCGATGGCATCTTCACTGAAGCAGCGCTCAGGTGCTTCTAAAGTCCAACCGCCCTCGCTTCTCCGCGGCGCACAATTAAGTTGTGAAGTCGACCAATCGCGAGCGACCCCGCCAGTTTTTGGCGTAACCAATATGCTGATTGCGGGAACGGAGCGAGTTGTACCCAGTTTTGCACAGGGCATCAGAAAAGGCGATTGCAAAGCTCGACTGTGATTGGTATAGTCCTTCCGACCTTACCACTTCGTAAAATGGAATTTCGACTGACCCATGGATCCTCCTTGGGTCGCACGTGTTAGTGTCGCTTTGGGTGCGGAGAGTTGAGTTGACACCGTTTTACCTGATCGCTTTCGGGCTCTCACTACTATTCTCATTCGTCCTTACTTGGTGCGTTCGCAACCTGGCTATGGGCCGCGGTTGGGTAGCACCCCCGATACAGGATCGCGACCTACACGAGACTCCGTTGCCTCGATTGGGAGGAGTTTCTGTATTCCTCTCGTTTCTGGTGGGCGTCACGGTTGCGTTGTTGCTTAGTCTGCACTTTCCGGTGCTGGCGGCAGGCCTCTCGATCCGTCCTCTCCTGACCGTTCTTGTACCAGGTACTCTCATTTTCTTGCTCGGACTCTACGACGACACCCATTCCGTCGGGCCTTACACAAAGTTTGCCGTGCAGGGTGTTGCTGCCCTGATGCTGTTTGCCGGTGGTTTGAGGATTTTGGACCTGCCAGTGCTGTTTGGTCCCAAGCACTTGGCATGGTACATCGGGCTTCCCATTACAGTTCTGTGGGTGATCGGGATCACGAATGCATTTAACTTGATCGACGGGCTAGACGGGCTGGCAGCCGGCTCCGCACTATTCTCGACTTTTGTCGTTTTTGTGGCGGCCGTCGCCAATCGTTCGTCATTGGTGTCTTTGCTAACCATTGCCTTGGCTGGAGCCATCCTCGGATTTCTGCGTTTTAACTTCAATCCGGCGACGATCTTTCTCGGCGACTGCGGTAGTTTGTTCATCGGATTCATGCTGAGTGCCTTGGCCTTGGAGGGCGCCCAGAAGGCGCCTACGGTCATTGCCGTCGCTATTCCGGTCGTCTCCTTCGGTCTGCCGATTCTTGAGACCACTCTCTCCGTTCTCCGGCGCTTAATTAACGGCCACTCCCTGTTCACGGCTGATCGTGAGCACATTCATCACAAGTTGCTGCAACACGGCATGTCGCCCCGGCAAGTTGTGATCGCGCTCTATGCGGTGTCGGCTTTGTTCGCCCTGCTCAGTCTGTTCCTGCTGTGGCCTGGGAGAAACACGCTGGGCTTGGTGCTGGTCGTGATCGGCGCCTGCGTCTGGTTTGGAGTTCAGCATTTGGGCTATCTGGAGTTTTGGGAAATCGGGCGGGTGGCGCAACGCACAATCGAACAGAGAGGCGTATTTGTGAATAATCTTGCCATTCGCCGGGCCATGGAGGAGCTGAAAGCCGCTAGCGATTACGTTCAGGTGTGTCGGATCCTCGAGGCCGCTTTTTCGACCAATGATTTTGACAGGTTCGAATTGAGCATCCAGATCCAGGCTGTAGAACCTCCGACTATCGGCGACAAACTCTGGCGCATGAGACCAGAAGAGAGTTTAGATTTCGAGTGGAGCAAGCCCGGCGCTCTGATGGTCCGCGAGGACTGGCCCGGTTGGAATCTTGGGCTGGAGTTGGTTACCTCCTCCCACCGATGGCTCGGCTCAATGAAAATCTACCGGTTCTACACGGACCGCGCCCTTCTTGTAGACTCCAATCTGTTGACGTCAGATTTCCCGGTCGTCCTTGCTGACGCGCTGGATCGTGTTCTCAACGCCAAGCAGGGTGGGGTTCCCGAGGCGACCGCCAGCACGGACTTTATTTCAGAGGTAGCTAGTTAACCTATCAGTTCTGCCTCATTGCGGGCCGGAACTATGGCAGCGATGCAGCCGGAAGATCCCGCCTTGTCACTGGCATCGACCTTCAAGGTCTTAAGACGCCAGAAGGACCCCTGGCCAAGGCGAGGTAAGACCAAGTCACAGCCGTAAGAGTAGCGACGCTCGTGGCAAGCACCGACATTGGCGTGAGCCCGAGGGTACAACTTCGGGAGATGCCGATCAAGGCGCATGCAGACGAGACCGACCCGATTGTTTTCCTTCAGAGCGCTCCGAGGTTCCTCCAACAGATGTAGCAAGGGCTTTCTTGACAGCGCGAGATTTAAGGCCGGAGAGCACGTACTCGGGTATGGCGGAGCAGCCATCGGTGTCTTTGCCATACGCTAACTCAGTTTCGTGGCGAACATGTGCCGGTGGTAGACTGCGCCTATGGCTGCTAGAAAGAAAACTAAGAAGAAGCAGACAAAGTCGATGGGAACTGCCAGTAACAAGATGACGCCGATGAAGAAGACGGCTAACAAGAAGCTGGCCATGAAGAGAAAAAGCCCCAAGAAAGAGTTGGCGAAGAAGGCAGCTCAGAAAAAGGCGACGGTGAAAACGAAGGCCGTCGGCAAGAAGACAATCGGCGTGAAGACAGCGACCGTGCTAAAGAAACAGGTTCCGCCGAAAGGCCAGAGCGTGGAGACAGTTGCATTCGCGCCAGAGGGATCCGCGGCGCGTTCTGGCCAATCGGGAGATCTGCAGGGACTATCCAACGTCCAAGGTGCGGATTCGGAGAGTGTCGACGAGTTGCTCGAGGAGGGAAACGCGTTCGAAGCTGACGTAGTGACGGGTGTGGAAGACGCTGGGGGCGCTGACGAGAGGGAAGTTCGCACGCATGAGGTACCGGAGGATGATGTTCCCGAGGAATATCTGGATGAAAAATAGAGAGTGAGAGGCTCTCTCCGCGCTGGTAAGATTCGTATGCTTCCATAATCCTGACCAGCGAAGCCTCGGCCTCGTTCCCCCTTTCCGAAATGCTGGCCGAGCACACGAAAGTGCTTGGAGGATGTTGTCTTAGCCGCTACTAGGTCAGAGCGGCAACCGACGACAAACAATTCGCGGTGCTCTCCAGTTCTAAACCTTTCGGCAGCGACTCACCGAAAGTGCGCACCACATCGGCACGGACCGGCGAAGTGTATTCGCGCAGTGGCCGCAAGAAAATATCGTCTGCAACTCCGGCTGACTTCAGTCTTGCAATAGCGGATCGCACCACGTTCTGGCTGATGTCGCGGGTGCGATGATCGACCCGTCTTCCCAGCTGAACGACCGCAGACGCCGTCTCATGCGTTAGCTCACTCAAGTCCAGAAGTGCAGTGATCCAGTCGGCCGCAGTCTCCGCAGGAATCAGGCAGCTGAGCGACCCGTAGAGTGGGATCCGCACCCCGAATCTGCCCAGCGACCACAACCAGCCGCTGTCAGAGGGTTCGTTCCTTAGCTTGCGAAGTAGCTCACTCCCCAGCCCCGCGCGTGTCGCCCCTAACAGATGCTCAAGGCTAGCCAGCAAACGCCAACCGTCATGCTCCAACTGGGAGTTCAGACGCGTGCCAGGCTTCTTACGGCCAATACCGAAGTCTCCGAGGTAGTTCCGAAGCTCCTGTTGATGGACAGAACTGAGGCCGCCCCCGATCCTTCGCCACAGCACCAGCCAATCGACCTGGGACTGAAGCTCTCGCGGGAACGCCAATCCCACCTGATAAATCCGGCGCGCCTGGATAATTCGAAGGTTGTCCTGCGGATCTCCAAACCCCGGCCGCAGGCAATAGCCAAACAGGTTTAGCCAACGAACCTCGTGTCGCGGACTCAGCTTTCGCCCGTCTGCCACCTCAAGAAGTACATCGCAGAAGGCCCGCACCGTCGCGATGGGCCATGATTCTCTTTTCAGGCCCGTGACTGACTCCAATTCGCCCACCAGTGAAGCAGGATTCACTGGAAAGCCCTCGCCCACTCCGGATTTGGTGAACGCACGCTGAATCAGCCGTACGGCAGATTCCTGCGCTTGCTGTGAAATACTCGAGGAGTCATGCCGACGCGTAGTTGACACTGGCTGCGACGTGTCCCCGCGCTGATCGGTCGCGCTTTCCTCGCGTCTCAATTCGAACTGAAGCCGCCATCGGTGTGGTGAGCTCACGGACTCGCACCAAAGTTCGAGCGTTCCCACCTCGGTAAAGCTCACGGATAACCGCACCGCCAGTTCCATCTGCTGGAGCTTCTTTCCATAGCGCAGCAACGTGACTAAGGGCGCGTGACGATGGACTTCCTCGGGGTCCAAGTCTGCGATTCCGCCGTGCGCGTCATGACGAATCGTCGAACTGTACAGATGGAAAGACACCGGGCGATTTGTCAACACGGAGAATTCACGATCCAGCAGCGGCAATGTCGTGCCCTCGTTCGTGCCGGAAGGAAGTACGCAGACCGCCTTGATGCCATGCTCCGAACGCATCCCGATGTAGTAGGTCCAGGCGCTGCCGGCCTTGACGCGCAATCCGGCCCCCCGCCTCACGCGGCCGTAGTAGGCAGCGCCAATCGCGACGGCACTGCTCATGACTTCGTTGCTAAGAATTTTCGGGCGCCACCCGCCGCCGGCGTCAAACCAATTGGCAATGGCCTCGGTGATCCGCTCGCGAGCGATTGCGGGAATGCAAAAGCCTCCGTTGAAGAGAACGGCGTCCGGCCTTGCCATCTGCAGGCGATCATCGATGTGTGACCGAGAATTTTCTCCGGCGCCCATCGCCATTGCGGCTTGCTTGAGGAACGCCGCAAGATGTTTCGTGATGGCGGGGTCCGTGGCGTACGGTAGCCCGATTTCGCGAAGACCGCCAGCACGGGTGCGTAGAGGCATCTCGTCAGGGGTGGTCAGCGGCAGGAAGCCGCTGGTGATCAACTCCGTCACTTCGTCACGGCACAACTCGCTGATTAACATTTGGCCTACGACCGATCGTCCGCCACCCAGAATGTTGATTGGAAGACCATCGGTGTTTTCCTCGCTCAGCAGGTGCTCTTTTGCTGCTGAACACATGATTCGCAAAGCATGACGCTGACGCAGACTGAGTTTTGTTGTGAGCTTCTGTTCGACGCGGCGCGCCAGCGCGAGGTCGAGATTCTCGCCTCCGAGGAGGAGGTGCTCGCCGATGGCGGTGCGTTCAAATTCGACGTTTCGGCCTTGGACGTAGGCCCGTACGAGGCTGAAGTCCGATGTGCCGCCTCCGATGTCGCAAATCAGCACGAGTTCGCCGTCTCGCAGGTGCTCACCAAGAACGTTCTGATGCTCCGCCACCCACGCGTAAAAGGCAGCCAGCGGCTCTTCCAGCAGAGTCAGGTTTTGCAGTCCTGCCTTTCGGGCCGCTTCCACCGTCAGCTCTCGAGCTTCCTCGTCGAAAGAAGCCGGCACGGTGAGCACGATTTCCTGGTTCTCGAAGAACTGTTGCGGATTGGTGGCGACCTCGGCCGTCATCGTGTGGTTCCAAGCGTTTCGCAGATGCACGAGGTAACGGGCAGACGCTTCGACGGGAGACACCATCGGTTCGGGCGGCTCCGCCTGGCGCGGCAGAATGTTGGCCATTCGATCGATGGCACTCTGGCACAGCCATGACTTCGCCGAAGATACCTGCCGCCCCGGCACGAGGGCGCCTTGGTCGCGGGCCATCATGCCGACGATTGAGGACGGATGTTCTTCCCACGGCAGGCTCACTGTACCCGATGAGACTTCGTTTTCGGTTGGGAAATAGAGAAAGGAGGGCAAGAGTGGCACCGCGCGCACTTCACCCGGGCCGGTGAGCTGCGCAACCTCAAAAACCCTTATTCCCGACGAATAGGCTTCGTTCGCGTTTTCGCGGGTGTCGATATAGGCCACAGCGGAATTCGTCGTGCCCAGGTCGATGCCGATCAGGTAGCGGGAAGGGCCTTCCATCACGGCCTCAAAACAGACTGCTGCCAATTCGTCATTAGGCACTCTTCTCGCGGATGTTCAGCTCGAGCTTCCAGCGGTTGGCACCGTCACGCGAGGCACACCAGAGTTCTAACGTACCGATTTCGGTCACGCGTGACTCCAAGCGCACAGGCAACACAGCTCCTTGCTGGCCCTCGAGCGTGAGCGTCACTTCAAGCGGGTTTAGTTCCTCGATCTCACTGCCCCAGTTCTCCAGAAGATCGCCGACACTGTCCTGCTTTCGAATCGTGGAACTCAGGAAGCGAAACTCTGCGGGTTCCCCCACGACCAACCCGAACTCCCGGTCAGGCACCGCCGCCTCGGTGCCTTCCTCCATCCCAAAGGGCACCACGCAGAGCGCCTTCAGCGGGGCTTGCAGTCCTGGGACGGCTGGCATCGCGCTTTCGATTCCGACGTAGTAAGTGCGCGAGGCACCACTCCGGATGCGTACTCCCTGTCCGCGCCGGGCCCTTCCGTAATAGGCTGCCCCTCGCGCCACTGCGTGCTCGAGGTCAGGGGCTTCCAGAACATTGGCTGGACCGAGCGCTTCAAATCCCTCTTCGGTCAGCCAGCTATTGAGCACCTCTACCAACCGCCTACGCAGCACGTCCGCTTTCATGACGCCGCCATTGAACAGAACATGCGTCGGGCATGCCAGACCGTTTCGCCCCCGCCGAATGGTGCCAGCTTCCGGACGGTTCTCTTCCTGATGGGACAGAAAGCGCGCCAGGTGCTTCGTGACTGCCGCATCGGCGGCATATGGCAGGCCCAATTCCTGAAATCCGATGCGGCGCTGCCCGGCCGGCATTTCATCACTTCGTACCTTCGGAAAGAATCCTTCGACGAGGACGCGGTTTAGCTCTTCGCGCAACAGCTCCGTCTTGATCGTGCCCCCAACCAGCTTGCGTCCTTTGCCCAACAAGGTGACATCTTGCTTTTGGCTCTTGGAATGTTCGAACAAATGCTCCTTGGCAGCGCGGCAGTGGTACCACAGACCCTGCAACTGATAAGTGTCGATGCGATGGCCTTCGGCTTCCAGCTTCTGTTGCAGTAATCGGGCGAGGGCGAGGTCCATGTTGTCGCCGCCCAGCAGGATGTGGTCGCCGACTGCGACACGCTTCAGCGCCAAGTCTCCATTTTCTTCCGAAACCGCGATCAGGCTGAAGTCGGTGGTTCCGCCGCCCACATCGCAAACCAGAACCAGGTCGCCAATCTTGATACGCTTGCGCCACCCATCCCCCTGGCTCTCGAGCCATGCGTAAAATGCGGCCTGCGGTTCTTCGAGGAGCGTCACGCGCTGCAGTCCAGCCTGCTCAGCCGCACGCCGGGTTAGTTCTCGCGCTTCCTCGTCAAACGAAGCGGGCACGGTGAGCAGAACGTCTTGTTCGGCCAAGGGGTGGCCTTTCCCGTCCGCCGCATGATACACGTCCCAAACTGTCCGGAGATACTGCAGATAATGCGAGGAAACCTCCAGCGGAGAGAGTTTGCTGACCTCTGCCGGAGCCTGCCACGGCAGAATCGGCGCTGCGCGGTTCGCGGCAGCGTAGGAAAGCCATGACTTGGCCGATGCGACCAGCCTTCCCGGACTCTCCGCCCCGCGCTTGCGCGCCAGCTCTCCAATCACGAACTTCGGTTCCGCATCCCAAGGCAAGCGGAGGCTGCCCTTGGGAAAATCCAACTCACCCGGAATGTACAGAAAGGATGGGAGCAATGTCCGATCGGCTATTTCATTCGGATTGACGACCTGAGGAATGGTGCCAACTTCGATGCGCGCTCCTTCCAAGGGGGCGGCGCTTTCACAGTATGACAATGCGGAATTGGTAGTGCCTAAGTCGATGCCAACAATGAATTGTGAGTCCAACTAAGTCTCCTGTGGCCAGGATTGCGCCGCGTGAAAATTTCTTTGGTCTGGGCAGAGGTTCAGGTTAGCTACGGGACTTCAACCTCCGCGGGGGCCACAATCGCTCTGCCGGAACCCTGCGGCAGTGACGGCAGGGTCACTTCGGTGACGCGCCAGCCGCGATGGCGCAAGAAACCACGAATTGGTGGTTCGCCGGTTACCTTGCCGACCAGTTTGATGGCTGCCGGATCGAAGCCCACTGGTACGGTGACGGGCTGGTCTTCCTCGGAAGAAATGATCGGCTCGAGTTTGATATAGCGCTCCAGCACTTGGCGGCAGGAAGTGTGGATGCTGCGTACGGCAGCCCCGAGTTGCCCGTCAGGGTAGGAAGAAACGTCCTCTTCCAGAAAGTCCACAAGGCGGCCATCGCGCTGCAACAAAGCCAGCATCTGCACCGCCCGGTCGAGGGATTCAGGGCTCGGCTTGTCGTCTCTGACTTCTGGTGCGACAGGAGTCGCCTTTGCTGCGGCAGCAAGGGGTGCGCCTTCTACCTTAGCCCCCAGCGCTTGCAGCACGTCCTGCGGGATCTTTCCCTGAAACAGCAGCAAGAAAAAACAGCGAAACGCAAAAGAAAGCCGTGTTGAAAATCCAATCATAGTTATATTTGCTCCGAAGCTGAGCTGGTGCCCGCAAAACACCCTTTGTATTCTAAATGCAGTTGCCCTGCAAAACGCCGTCTCGTGCTCTGAATGCGATGTTGTCAGCAATAGTCCACGCGAGAAGCCCTGGTTTGGGTAATGGCTCACAGTTCAATATATGTCGTATCCTCTGCGGGAAGCTCACGAGGGATCGCGCAATCTTGATCAAACCGGCGACACCGTCGCAACGGACGCCGGAACCTGAGCTGAGTTTTTCAAGGGCCGATAGAATCCTGAGGGACCCATCCGTCTACGCATCCCGAGGATGGCGGTCGTGCCGGGATCATGCACCGACGTTGCAGGGAGTCAGCGTGTTTTACCAGGGACGCGGCAGGTAGCGTCTCTCACACGTATTCAGTTTGACACCCTTCTGCGACGTTCCTATACTGCTCCACGCTAAGACAGGCCGTCTGAGGAGAATTCCATGTTGAGGCGTTTTCTAGTCATTCTCTTGATTGCTGCCTCCGCAGCTCTCGGGATTGCCGAAGACCACCGGAAAGTTCATCAACCCAAACTCACTCCGCAAAACAGCGGGACCACGCAGTTGCTGATTGCTGTCAGTCCGGTGAACTCCCACGTCGTATGGGCAGCCGGAACCGGCGGGACGTACGTGGTTACGACTGACAGCGGTGAGACGTGGACGGCAGGTGTCGTGCCGGGAGCCGAGAGCCTGCAATTCCGGGATGTGCAAGGCGTGAGCGATAAGGTCGCTTACTTAATGTCCATTGGAAACAACACTACGGATTTTCGCATCTACAAAACGGAAGACGGCGGCGCCAACTGGACCCTGCAGTTCACGAATGAGACCGTGAACGCATTCTATGATTGTTTCGCGTTCTGGACTCCGGACCGGGGCATCACGCACAGCGATTCAGTAAACGGAGTGTTTCCCGATATTCGGACAACCGACGGAATGACCTGGCAGTCCATCAGCGCCAATATGCCTCCGGCTTTGCCGGGGGAAGCATCGTTTTCCTCTAGTGGTACCTGCATCGCGACAGAGGGACAGCAAAACGCCTGGATTACAACCGGCGGCTCCACGATCGCGAGAATCCTGGCTACCCGCGATGGAGGTGACACCTGGAAGGCGTATAACACTCCCCTCGTAAGTTCGCCCAGCGCGGGCGGTCTGTCGGTGGCCTTCCGCGACGCCTGGCATGGCACCGTGGGTGGCGGCGACTTGTCCACAAACAGTTCTGCCGATGCGGCTACGTCGAGCGATGGCGGTAAGACGTGGACGCTTACGAGCAAGCCTCCCCTTCAAGGGACCATTTTCTGCCTTGCCTATGTGCGCGGCATGGGCCACCGCGATGGTCGACGCGACGATGACGGATTCGACCAAGAGCATGATCGGTCCGTCGTAATTACCGCCGAGACGGAGCCGAACTTCGACTCGGGAGCTGCAGCCTGGACTCCCGATGAAGGACGCACCTGGTTCAAACTGCCCAACGTGAGCGGCTACTGGGCGGTCGCCTTTGCGAATCCGGATGCCGGATGGTTCGTGGGCAACAACGGTCACATCCTCAAGATCAGCTTCTAACCGAGTTCGGCGATTAACTTGACTCTCGAAGTAATCTGTTTTAGGAAAGACACTCTCGCCGGAAAATTGAAACCTCCTCGGGCCAAGAGTCAGCAGGGGAAGTGTGATTCCTCTGAAAATGACGGGGCCGAACGTCCTTCAAGCCCGTTTGAACGAAGCCGCGTTGCGGCGGACGCTTTCGCGTGTTAGCTGTCAACGATGTATTTCAAGGGATAAGGTTGGGTCATAAGGAGCTAACGTATGACCCACCTTCCCAAAATGATGCTCGAGGAACTCGAGCGTCGTAATTACGCTCAGACTACCATAAGCAGCTACATCCGAACCATCGAGGATTTCGCGCGTTACTTTCGGCGCCCTCCTGATCAGCTCACTCCTGAGCACATCCGCGAGTACCAAGCGTATCTGGTCCGCGAGAGAAAGCTAGCCGCGTCAACCGTTACGCAACGGCTGGCGGCTCTGCGGTTCTTCTACACTCGTACGATCAAAAAAGCCTGGAGCGTGGCCGATACACCTTATCCGAAGAAGACGCGATAGACGCCGTTCCATTTTCAGAACAAGAAATAAATTCCGGGTCTGAGCCCTCACGGTGTGTGCTATCGTCCTTGGCCGCTTCGATCTGGAGGCTTCCCGCGATGCTTGGCCTACGCGATCCATCAGCACCTGACACGCAGATCTCAGGAGAACGTAATAGACCTGAGCTCGTAACAACAGACCCTCGGATCTGGCGGGCACTGGAATTGCTCCGTGAGACCCGCACCGTTCGAGTTGGCCAGATCGCTTCCAGTCTTAACATTTCGGAATCGCGCTTCCGTCATCTCTTTAAGCAGGAGCTGGGAGTTTCTCCAACTCAGTACTTCAAGATCGTGCGTCTGGGTCAGGCGCGGGAATTGCTGACGAGCTCTTTCTTGACGATCAAAGAGGTCGCGGTGCGGGTTGGCGTCAACGACATTAGCCACTTCGTGCGGGACTACAAGGCTCTGTTTGGGCAGACTCCTTCCGAGGCGCGCAAGCTATCGCGAGGGAATGGATGCACAATATCGGGGATAGCCATCTTGGCCAGTAAAGAGCCGTTTTGGCCAATACGAACCCCTTGTTCTTACTTAGGCCCAGGTCTACCATCCCCATCACTCTTGCGGGTACTCCGGCGGGAACGGCATCTTCTGGGGACGAATCCTATTCGCCTTGTCCGGCGCGCATTTGTCTGTCCCACTCACGGGCCATGTTTCTTGATCCTTCGCGATTGAAGGAGGTTGCGATGGCAGAAAACAAACTTGCTGAGATTCTTCGGTGGCATCACGGGGATCCTCCGATCTGGCTTGAGCTCATTTTGAGCGAAGTCGAGGGCAATCAGCGTCAACAGATCATGGGCGTCTATCTCGACGCGGTGCAAGCAAATCTCCAGGCGAATATGAAGCTCGTCGAAGGGGTTCGCGGCATCCTTGCAGGCAAGTCTCGCTAGGTTGGCGCTTCGCCGCCTGATAGTCTCCGCACGGGAGAAGTGCTTCGTTCCGTGAAGGGGATACGTGTCCTTTTGGGGAGAGGAGAGCCGCGATGACCCAACAGACCCGTCTCACGGTCCTTGCATCGCAGGGCGCAGCTATTGGCGCGCGAGACACTTTGCGTCCGATCATGTTGATTGGCTTTCAACGCCAATCGAACCTTGGTCTGGGTTACCTGGCATCCGTGCTGCGCCAGTCTGGATACCGGGTGGAAGTCTTCGATTTCGAGCTTGAGCGGCGGCTGATTCTCGATGCAGCAAAGAAACTCGCCCCCCTTCTAATCGGGTTCTCCCTGATTTTCCAATCCTATGTTTTTCAGTTTCGCTCCCTGATTCAATATTTGCGGGATGGAGGCATCAGTTGTCACTTCACCATGGGCGGTCACTTTCCGAGCCTGAGCTACGAGCGCACGCTGGAGCTCTTGCCCGAGCTCGATTGTGTCGTCCGGTTTGAGGGTGAGCTTACGCTGCTGGAACTGGCGGATTGTCTCAGTACCGGGCGGGAGTGGCGCGAGATTCTGGGCATCGCTTTTCGCAACGGGAGCAGCGCGAGGACCACCGAGATGAGGCCTCTCATCCATGACTTGGACGAGTTGCCGTATCCGGAACGCACTCTTAAGAACAATCCAATGCTCGGGCGTTACGCTACTCCAATGCTGGCCAGCCGGGGTTGCGCGCGGACCTGCTCCTTTTGCTCGATTCATATGTTCTACCGGACGGCGCCAGGGAAAGTGGTGCGGACCCGGAAGCCAGCGGAGGTGGTCAAAGAGATGCGCTTCTTGCTGGAGCAGCATGGGATCACCATCTTCTTGTTTCAGGACGATGACTTTCCGCTGTTTGGTCCGGTATGGCGGCGCTGGGCGAAGGAGTTTGTCGACGAACTCCACCGCAACCACTTGCCTGGCAGGGCGGTGTGGAAGATTAATTGCCGCGCCGATGCGGTGGAACCGGAGCTGTTTGCTCAAATGCGCGAGGCTGGTCTTTACATGGTGTACATGGGCCTCGAATCCGGGACCGAGGAAGGGCTGAAGACGCTGCACAAGCAGATTACGGTGGAACAGAACTTGCGCGCCGTGGAAATCCTCAAGCAGATTGGCGCCCTGTTCGAGTACGGCTTCATGCTGCTGGATCCCTCCAGCACTTTCGAATCCGTGCGGGCCAACCTGCAATTCCTGCGAAAAATTGTAGGAGACGGCAGCGCTGGCGCCAGTTTTGGACGGATGGCTCCCTATGACGGAACGCCGATCAAGGACGAACTGGAGCGGGCGGGGCGCTTGCGAGGCGACGTTCGCAAACCGGATTACGACTTTCTTGATCCTCGCCTCACCGATTTCTACAACTCCATTGTCCATATCGTGGACGTGACGGGGTGGATCCACGGTTACGGTGCGCTCACTCCCCGGCTCAATTTCGCCTGGGACGAAGTAGCAATTCTGCAGCAGCTTTTCCCAGGAGTACCTAACCTGAATGCTTATGCAGCAACGGTTCGGGAGATTACGCGGGCAAGCAACGAGGTTTTATTCAGGATTGTGGAAGATACATCTTATGTTTTTTCCGATGGCAGGCCCAACACCTGGACCGCCAATGAGCTCCAGGCCTTGAGCCGCGGCTTTGTCGAACAGTTGGAGACAACCCGCAATAGCTTCATTTTGAAAAATCAGGAGTTCCTGCTCGAAACGCTGCAGCGCGATGAGCAACCGGCGTGCGCTTAGGGCGTGGAAACCCGCGACAACCTTCTTGTCGGCTCTCTGCCTCTCTTCCTTCTGGCTGCCTCGACTATCCCAACACCACTTTCCTTGCTCTCTGCCAGTCTTCCATCGCTCAAGCCGATCTCCAACTGGCATTCAAATCCCATAGCGCACCGCGTCCGCCGCAAACGCCATCGGCTTCCTCCTAGTCTGCTGTCATGAAAATTATCTCCGCCTATGCTGCTTTTTGCTGGAGCGTCAGTGTGACCGCGTAGCCCAAACGTTCCAGGCGATGAACCAGGTTTCGCGTGAGGTGTTTCTGGTTGAGCTTGTCGAGGTAAAGATCTCCCAACTCGTTGCAGGAGACTTGCTGGGAAAGCATGTGATAGATCGAGAGCAAGATCTTGTGGGCAATCGCTACGACGGCTCGCTTGTACCCGCGCCTTGAGACGAAAAAATTTGTCTCTCAGGTGAGTTCCTTTAGCTCGGGCCGCCGCGTGGCGGCCTCCACCAGTCCGCTCTTCAGATAGACATTGCCACTGGGGATGCGCTTGCCGGCGGATTCGTTGTTCCCAGGCAAACTCCTGCCCAAGAAGCCAATGCTGCTCTCCAGAAAGCGCACGAGCTCGAAGACAGACTGCAAGAGTTCGATGCCGGAGTTGGATCAGCGCCGATGCCGGATAAGGAAGTCTTGATGAGCCTGGCTCGGGACTTGCCCGCGGTTTGGAATGCGGCAACCAGTGACATGCGATTGAAGCAGAGGATTGTGCGGATTCTGATTCATGAGATCGTAGTCGATGTAAATGAGAAAGGTCATGAGGTGGTGTTGCTGATTCACTGGGCCGGTGGTCGTCATTCAGAACTGCGAGTGAAGAAGGGTCGCACGGGAGAACATACTCGGTGCACGAGCATGGACGCGATCGGAGTGATGCGGCAAATGCCGGTTGACCATATCGATGAACAGATCGCAGCCACGCTCAATCGGCTGGGCTTGCAGACTGGAACCGGCAACTCATGGAATGAGCAACGAGTCTATTCTGCGCGTCGCTATCACCAATTGCCCGCTTTCGATTCGGGGCGGGCAAGTAGCTTTCTGACGTTGGAGCAAGCAGCGGAGCATCTTGGAATAAGCGCAAACAGCGTTCGACGGATGATTCAACGCAAGACGCTGCTGGCGACGCAGGTCGTAGCGCTTGCGCCTTGGCAAATCCGCATCGAGGTGCTGAAGTCAGATCGCGTCAAACAAGCGGTGAAGAATATCAAGGATGGAGTGCGCAGCCCGCAAACTCGAACCGTAACGGACCAACAGGCAATCTTTTTAGCAAGTTAATGAGGTGTAGCAGTATGTACCAGGATCGGGCGGGCCGAGAAAAATCACATTGCTGGCATCGTGGATGAAACGCAGCGAACGTAGTTCCCGAATCTGGCGCTCATCGATCGAAGGCGGAAACCGAAATCAAACTGTTCGAACGTCTTCACGAAGGGAAAATGGGCCAACTGCAGCCGAGATCGGAGATAGCGTGTCCGTAGCGCTTCGACTTCGCAGCTCAATAAATCTTGCAGGAAATCCGCATAGCTCGGCTCTTTCTTCGCGGCTTCTTCCAACAAGTTCTCTAGCTCATCGCGGCTGAAGACCACAAGGCACTTGGGCCGGCACTCCTTCAGCATGATCTCTACGAATTTTTTACCAAAAGAACCCGTTCCGCCCGGGGCCAGTATGACCTGTTCCGACTAATTCATTCCTGAAGCCTTGTGCACACTTCAGAATCCCGCGTTAGGACCACCTTGGCTGGAATATCGCGCGGTTCGCATAGTATAGCGGAGTTCGTACATCGATTGCTTTCAGCGCACTCGCGCCGAGATGGCGATTGGTCTGCCTCAAGGACCGCAAATGCATATTTTGACTTTGTCTCCGAAAAGTCTTTGCATAAAAGCCCGCGACCCGATTTTGGCAGGAACGACAGGGTGCGGCTCACGCAACTGATTCCCTGTAAATGCGCGCCAGGCCTTCCGCCTGATGCGCCAGCGTGAACCTTTCCAGGACAGTATCGCGCGCAGCCATCCCAAGGTTTCGGCGGTACGATTCGTCGCGCAGAAGCATAGCAAGCGCAAGAGTCAGTTCTCTCTCGTTGTCCGTTCCTACGAGAAAGCCATTCGAGCCGTGCTGGACGATCTCGGCGATGCCCTGGCCACGGTAACCGATGACCGCTTTGCCTGTAGACATCGCCTCCAGATAAAACTTTCCCAAACCATCGCAAAGGCTGGGCAACGCGAAGATCGAACATCGCCGCATCGCCTCGGCAATTTGTCGGCGAGATTGGAATCCGAGAAAGCGCACGTATTCCTCGACCCCAAGTTGCTGAGCCAAATTGTGCAGGCGAGAGCGTTCTAGTCCGGGGCCGATGAATTCCCAGCGCAGAGAGGGAAACTCCGAAGTGAGCGAAGACGCCGCGCGCACTAGGGTTTCCTGTCTGTCGATTGAAAGCAGGGTCCCACCGCTGAGGATGAGGAGCGAATCGGAAGACGACTCATCGCCAGGGGAAAACAACTCGGGATCCACGCCGTTATAGACCACTGAAGTCCGGCAACGCGAGCCCATCCCTTCCAACACATGTGCTCGGACATTTTCACTCGCACAGATCACGCGACGGGAGGAGGCGTACACACGCCGAGATATGCGGCGGCACCATGCTAAGGCGCGACCTGTGACCTGCTCCGAAGAAAGGACGTCGGAGCCGTGGACTGACACTACGTATGGGATGCCCAGTTCCTGGCTGAGCAGCATTGCCGCGTGGCCGCAGGGCAACGACGCATGAGCGTGGATGAGGTCAATGGGTGTCGAGCCGTGCAGCTCTCGCACTCTTCCCACGATGCGGGCGAAGACGAAAACTCCGGCAATGAGAATTCCGAAGGCTCCAGGCAACGCGAAGTGACGAAGCCAAACAGCCGAAACCGCAGAATCGCTGGCTCGATGTCTTCCGCGATACAGCGGTTGCAGGGCAAACACCGTATTGTGAATACCGACTTTGGCGAGCCGCGCGAGCGGTTCGGAGACAAAACGGCCAGTCGCGTCGTCGTTGCGCGATGGATAAGACGGCGTAAGCGTTAGAACGTGGAGCGGCCTACGGGGATCGGTGTTCATGCGGTTTCGATCGCGGATGTAGTCTGCCAGTAGAAGGCTTTTTGGCACTGTGTTACGAATTCCGAACAGAGGCTTGATCTGGTGAAGACTGGTTCCATCGCGTGTTAACCTCGGTTCACCGCAGCCTCGCCTCTGCCAACGAAAAACTGTCGCTAGACCGTGGTGGCGTGTGGTGAAGTGTGGCACAGACGTCTAAAGGATTCGACCTATGCAATTCACTGGTACAAATAGCGCAAATATTCCAGATGGTGGCCGCCCATCCAAGGAGAAAGAACCGTATATTCAGCCGAGGGCGACCGTCGTCACCCCCGATCAGGCTGAAGAACACGTAAAGGCCAAAGCAACACCACTAAGTCAGGAGTTCGAGTCCTGTTTCGAGCTCATTGCGGAAGCTCGAAAGCGCCAGCAACATAGCCGAGATTCACCGTGTCAAGGCGGGGGCGAGCTCCGCCGTACAGATGTAGCTTGATCGCTTGAGCTCCCGGGCCCTTGCCGTCAACACCGACCAGGCTCGACTGTTCTCCTCACCGTGCTGTCGCAAGGCTTGTCAATGCCTGCGTCACCCTCTGGATCTGATCGTCCGTCATCTCCGGATACAGGGGCAAGGAGAGGACTTCAGCTGCAGCCTTTTCAGACTGCAGGAGAGGCAGCGGCGTATTTACGAGCTCCGCATAGGCCGGTTGGAGGTGCACCGGCACCGGATAGTGAATACCGGTTTGAATGCCTTTTTCTTGCAGAGCGGCTTGGAGAGCGTCACGATCGTCAGTGCGCAGCGTGTAGGCGTGATAAACGTGTCGGGCCCATGGCATCTCCGAGGGTCGCTCGACTTCGGAGTCTGCTAGGAGTAGGTTATATTTGGCTGCGATTGCGCGCCGAGCCTCGGTCCATTGCTCGAGGTGGCGGAGCTTCACACGTAGAATGGCGCCCTGCAAGCCCTCCATCCGGTAGTTGTATCCGCGCAAGACGTGATGATACTTCCGGTCCTGTCCCCAATCGCGCAGCCTGCGAATCGTGCGAGCATATTCGGTGTTCCCGGTAGTGACTGCGCCGCCTTCGCCGTAAGCTCCAAGATTCTTGGTGGGATAAAAACTGAAACACGCGATATCCCCAATGCTGCCCACCGAACGCCCTTTGTACTTCGCTCCGTGCGCCTGCGCGGCATCTTCGATCACAACCAGCTGGTGCCGCCGCGCTACTTCCATGATCGGGTCCATATCCGCGGGCTGACCGTAAAGATGCACCGGTAGGATCGCCCTCGTGCGGGGAGTGATCAACGCTTCGATCGCCGCGGGATCCATGGTGAACGAGCGGGGATCGATATCCACTAGTACCGGACGCGCGCCAGCATAGAAGATGGCTGCCACGCTGGCGACGAAAGTGAACGGTACGGTAACGACATCATCGCCGGGACCAACTCCGGCCGCCAACAGAGCCAAGTGAAGCGCGCTCGTACCAGAATTCAGCGCTATGCACTCACGCGCTCCGCAATAGCCCGCGAATTCCTGTTCGAAGCCCTCCACCTCGAAGCCCAGGACAAACAGCGAACTGTCGAGCACTCTGGCGATTGCGGCATCAATCTCGGACTTGATGCTCTGATATTGTGCTTTCAAATCGAGGAAGGGAATCTTGATCCTGGAATCAGTCATTCAATAAGTGTTTCTTGCCAGCGCTGCTTGGCCTTGAGCCCGTGAAATGAGCGTTGAGGCCATGCATGTATCGAAAGAACGACACAGTTCGGACAATATAACAGAACGCGGACCGTATCAAGCGATGCAGAGAATCAGCGAGCAACGCACGCTGGCGCAGCATCGCAAAACGAGTATACACAGGTACAGGACCCTGTCGGTGAGTGCGAACATCGCTTAATCGGGACGGAAACACTCGTGTGGCCAGCAGGAAGATTGACATCGACAACTCAACTGACTATCGTTAGCCAACTTCCGTGTCGCGGGCGCGGCAAATGTGTGAGCATAGTGGCAAGTGCTATTTGGAAAAAGAGGCGGCTCGTGCAGAAGGATTCTCCAATCAAGAAGAATGATCTGATCGTTATCACGGATGCGCTGGCGGGGTTCGTCGTGCGAGCGTATAATTTAGAAAATCAAATACCCCGGCAGAGAGAGCGCTTTCCTTGGACGTAGCGTTCACGTTCTCTGCCGCGACTATTTGATTTCCAGTCTGCCTGCTTCCTGCACCGGTAATGTGACGCTTGAGATCTCTCTAGTAAACAATCGCCCCTTCGTCACCCTGGCGGATCGCGTTTTCCTGATTTCGCCGGATGTACCATCTGCGTGCTCGTTCCGTGAGGTAATCAAGTCCGATCGCGGCGAACGCCGAGTCTTCTGTCCACAGGGGGATCCTGGCCCCTTCGTGAAGGACAAAAATTGAGCGTTCATAAGAGATCAGGGTCTCGACTCGGGCCTCAACTTCCATGAGCGTTATCGGCAGGACTTCAGGGTGCAAGAAAAAGGTCTGTGGGTACGCATATTGAGCGCGCCACCCGTACTGGTGCTCAACCACCACTCCCCAGAGCAATACTTGTCCGTAAATGAGGAGCCTCTCGTAACCCGGCCGGCGCAAATGCTCAAGACTCTTGCTGGCATAGATACCGCAGGTACAGTCTAGCTGTGGGGCACTGTGTGAATGTTGCCCTGCCTTGTGACCCCTTCTCCACACCGCGAAATCACAAACCCTGCATGTGGCCTCCAGCGGCTTACTCGGGCACCATCTCTCACCATTGAGTGAGTGCAGCCCGGCACGATCCCATTGCCAAGCGCGGTAGCCGATGATGGGCGAGATGTAATCTGGGACAAGTGTCACTTTCGAGCTGGTTCTCCCTCGGTATCGGGCTGCGGCGAAATTGGCGCCGGGGCGTCTTGCGGGTCGTTGACCGGAGGTTCGAGAGGCTCAACGACGATAATCCGGACGGGTTCACCGATTTGCATTGTTGGTGTCTCCTCGGAGGTCGAATGATCTCTGCGATGGATGACATCGTCTCTCCGTGTGTGCGGCAGCACCTTGGCGTGTGAACAGCCCATCGCAGATCAGGCATTGCCGCACTTCTCGGCCTAGCACGCGAAACATTTTTCCGATTTGATCGGAGCGACCGCTCGTTCGAAGTGGACGGTCCATCGGCTGGCGCCTCCTCAATTAAGGACGTCATCGCAATAAGTGCGTCGAAACCTGGCGGCTGTCGACATTCCTTTAGCGCAGTGCGGCCTCCTGCATGTCCGCCACCAGTTCGCGAAAATCGCGCATCGTCCGGATAAGTCCTGACTGCTCGGCATCCTCGCGCCACTCAGCAAAGACCGGAAACGTTTCAAAGTCATTCTCAACTCCATCGCCTTTGTGGCGTTCCGCTTCGAATATATCGAAGGTCACACCGACGTTTCGGCTTGCGACATTTCTTTTCGCGTCGACACGCAAGGTCGTGAGTACGTACAGAGTGAGACATTCCATTGCGACTCCTTTCCGGAAGCGATGAAAGTTGGTCGGGGGAAGGGAAGCCATTCACAACAGCAGCATCAATGCGATCGGACTTTGGTAGACGAGCTGTTTCTTGTTGAATGTCGGGAACCCCGCCGGTCTCGAGCGGAGTGCTCCGACAAGCCGACAGTCACGACTGCTTGTTGAGGGAGTGAAGAGTAAAAAGACGACTCAGCCTAAGTATACAAAGGAACGCGACGAAGCGGCCATTTTGGAGCCTGGTGGTCGCAGAAATCTTTAGTAACTATTCTTCGTTTCAGGATAAGTGACCGGGGGTGACCGTCGGCCCGCGTCGCGCGCTCGAGAAATGATCGGTTTTCACGGCCTACCCCGGTCGACGCCGGCCGAGACGGATTGGCGTCTTCGTCCTCTTTCTGCTCCGTGACGCCGGTTCCCATGACCATGCCAAACAGGCATGCGCACCGCCCTGCCGCGCTCGGAGCGCCAGTGGGCGCCACTACACTCGATGGCAAGTCGGCGCAACTGCTGTTACCGCCGCCGGCAGGATCGTCGGAGCCATTTGCGCCTGTCGCTCGAGTCTAGGGCTCCCTGGTCCAGTCTTGGGCGCTGCCCCCGGGGATCAGGGGTGCTGACCTATTTCGATCTACCGGCGTCCTTTCCACATCGGACCGGGCAGACGCCCATCGCCCCCCCGTTTGGCGGATACTTCCGGGCAATCGCCGCTTTGATGCCGCAAATTACGGGAAATTGTGTTTTGGGCAGTATCTACTGAGAGCGAAGACATTCTCCCCAAGGGGGCGGTCGCGCAAATACCTACTAAGGATGAAAATGATGTACAACCCGAAATACCGAACGAAGTTTTACCACCACAAACTGGCGACCCAGCCTCTGAGAGACCTTCTCTTGTTGGCAGGACGCCCCAGAACCGCGGCGCAGGAGCACAGTGTTGCCGCACTCCTCGGCGCCTACAAGCGGATGAGGGGTTCGTTTCCCACCCCGGAGCTTGCTGCTGGTCTGGATGCTATCTACTCCCGGGCGTTCTCAATAGCCAATCGCGTTATTTCCGAATTGGCGGGGCTCGGGTCGGAACTGTATCCGATGTTGTCCGAAGCCGAAGAACGCTCGCTGGAGCGGTTCGAGGAAGGTGCTCTCAAGGCGCGGTCTGAGGCGTCTCGCGCGCTAGACCGAGAAGTAGCGCCCATCCTCAGGCACTGTGAAGAGGTGCTCTTCCTGGCTTTAGAGAAGGCTACGACGCAGATCAATGCCGCGCTGAAAGCCGCCAAGAAGAGATAGCCCGCCGTCGGATCGGTAAGGGTGCCTCGGCGCCCGTACCGATCCCGCCGGTCCTCCCTTCACCGGTCCTCCCATCGCCGGTCCTCCCTTGACCGGTCCCTTCTTCCTCCGGTCCCGTTTCCTCCCACCGACCCGCTCCACGGCAGCATTCGCCCGCCCAACACTCGAGTTGCGTCGACCTCTTTGTTCCCAAAGTCGGCGTGATCCCCAATTTCGAAGCGCCACGCTCCGGCTGAGGTCCTACGAATCTCCGGTGCCTGGATCGGGTCCCTTTTGGGGTCTTCCCAGTCACTTGACGTCTCCCGCCGACGCTGGCGGGCGCAGCGGATGACCAGGAAACCCTGGGTCCAGTGACAACCATCTCTGCTGTCAGGCGCCGGCTCGCACCGGCGCTCGAATCCGGTCCTGCCGTCTACGAGTCCCCTTACTTACCCAGCGCCCCCATCACAAGGCTGAAGTTCGACAATGGACGGAAATTGTCCGCTGCCAACCTCCATATAGAAGACCTTCTCGCCCAACGATCTGAGATCGGGGACGAGGGCGGCAACCAGCCGCGGAGGACATCCTATGAATGAGAATGAACCAGAGACTCGCCTGAACACCAGCACGCCGTCGGGCGAGGAAATCCAGCAACCGAGACGCGGCGCACAGACCGTGCGAAAGCCGATTTCGCCTGCCAAGCTGGCTGCCAATCGCCGTAACGGTCGAAAGTCGAATGGACCGAAAACCGAGGAAGGGAAGTCGCGCAGCCGTTGGAATGCCCTCCAACACGGCGTGTTGTCTCGACGCCTGCTCGTGCTGAACGACGACGATAGTCAGACCTACACCTTGTTGCTCGAGAATTTGCGGCGAGACCTCAGCCCGGGCAACGCACTCGAGGAGATTCTCATTGAGAAGATCGCGATGGCGTACTGGCGCCTGCACATCGCCTTCAGCTACGAGGCGGAATTTGCGCGCTCCCGGGGTGAGTTTCTCGTTGTCGCCGATCGCATGGGACGATATGCGAACACGATTCATCGCCAATTGCTGGCGGCGATGAACGAACTCGAACGTTTACAGCGCCGTCGTCTCGGGGAAGCTGTTCTGCCGCCGATCGCCGTCGACATGAACGTCAATGACGAAAAGGAAGAGTTGACGAAAGAACTGCACGTGCCGCATGCGAGCTTGCATTCGCTTGGTGCGCTTTCCGTTCCCGCGAGTGGGCGCCTGATCGGATCCGGGACCCCTGACGCGTCTGGTACCGCTCGGTTTTCGAACGATGAAGCCACGCTGTTTTGCGAAACGAACCCACCGCTCCAGAACTCGCGCGAGCCGGATGCATCGTGAGGCAATGAAGCGTGAGAAGGCTTTTTGCCAAACGAACCCACGGGAAAGGGGACCGCGACCGGGCTTGATGGGCATTTCCAGGCTCGGTTTGACGTCATCTGAGCGGTGTCCAGTCTGCGGGGTCCGTTAGTGTAAAAAAAACGCTGTTGCCGACAGTGCAATTCCAATGGCGGCCAGGATGACTCCAAGTCCCCAAAAAAATTTCCGACCGGAGAGCAACGTGATAGAAGTGATTACAAGACCTACTTCTAGGAAGACCTCCGCGAGGTCGAAGCGGTCTGCGCGATTGCGTTCAGTCGCGACTTCCGCTTCCATTTCTCTGGCCTTGTCCTCAATCTCCTTCTGGTCGTCCTTGTAGCGCGCGGCCTCGCTCGAGTACTTCTCGCGCAGTTTGCCCAGAGCGGTGGCGTCTGTAGTGGGCTGAATTGAGGTGACATCAGCAACAATTTCGTCCTCGTGGCGCCGGATGTTCTTCGCCTGGTAGTACGCCCATTGATCCGACGACTTGGCCTGCAGCACAACCTCTTCGGTGTGGGAGCGGTGTCCGAGGAGGGAAACGACGGCGACCAGAACCGCAAGCACCGCCATGGTGAGGGACACGGGCGCCAGGGTTGGATCTTCTTTCGCGTGTTCGGCGTGTTCTTTCAGTGCGTTCAGTTCTTCCGACATCTGGTCATTCTCCCATAACTTTCACGATTACGCGCTTGTCGCGCTGGCCGTCGAATTCGGCGTAGAAGATTCGCTGCCAGGTGCCTAGATCCAGTTGGCCCGCCGTGATGGGAACGATGACTTCATGGTGAATCAGTAGCGCCTTCAGGTGGGAGTCACCATTGTCCTCGCCGGTCTCGTGATGCTTATAGCTTTTGCGAAACGGCGCCAGATGCTCAAGCCACTGATCGATGTCTTCGATCAGCCCGCTCTCGTTGTCGTTCACATAAACTCCGGCCGTGATGTGCATGGCAGAAACCAATACCATGCCTTCCGTAACGCCGCTCCTGCGGACGATTTCTTCCACCTGCGGCGTGATATGCACGTAGGCGCGGTGCGTTTTGGTGTGAAACTTAAGATACTCGGTCAGCGTCTTCATATTTCTGAACATTGACTGGATGCGAGGTTAGCCTAACGCAACGCCTCGGCTACCCTGCCACTCGCAATCAAATCCGAGAGCCGCGCCAGGTCTGTATACATTACTCGATCTTTCTCCATCGTGGGACACACAGAGCGGATCGCGGCATGCGCCACCTGGCCACGCTTTGAGGTTTTCAGCGGAGCCAGAAAGTCGAGGGCCTGCGCTACAGCCATGGCTTCGATCGCCAGTACGTTGCGGGTGTTGTCGACGACGCGCTTCAGCTTGATTGCGGCGGTCATGCCCATGGAGACATAGTCCTCTTTGTTGCCTGAGGTTGTGATCGAATCAACCGATGCGGGATGAGCCAAGACTTTGTTTTCGCTGACCAGCGCTGCCGCCGTTACCTGCGGCATCATGAAGCCGGAGTTCAGGCCGGCGCCGGGGGCAAGAAACGGCGGAAGGCCCTCGCTCAAAGCAGGATTCACCAGTCGTTCAATTCGCCGCTCGCTGATACCGGCCAGGGCGCTGAGCGCGATGGCCAGAAAGTCCAGAGCAAAGGCGAGCGGCTCACCGTGAAAATTTCCGCCTGAGATCACGTCGCCCTCAGCGTTCTTGGCGTTGGTGATAAAGACCAGAGGATTGTCGACCGCCGAATTGGCTTCCGTTTCGAAGATCTCACGGCAATGTGCGAGCGTGTCCCGTACGGCGCCGTGGACCTGCGGAATGCAGCGCAGCGAGTAGGCGTCCTGCACGCGGCCGCATGCGCGGTGCGACTCGCGAATCGGGCTGCCTTCCAGCATGCGACGCAGGTTGGCTGCGCTCTTGGTCTGTCCGGCATGCGGTCGCGCCTTGTGAATCCGTTCGTCGAAAGCGGTGTCGGTTCCCTTGAGCGCGTCGCAGGAGAGGCCGCCCAAAACGTCGGCCGAATCGACCAGCGTTTCAGCCGCGAGAAGCGCCAGCGTGCCGACCGCCAGCATGGCCTGTGTTCCGTTGATCAGGGAGATGGTCTCCTTGGATTCAAGCACGAGAGGCTTGATTTGCGCATGCTTCAGCGCCTCACTGCTCGCGATGTGCTGGCCCTTCTCATCGAAACATTCGCCTTCCCCGATCAGCGCTAGCGCCAGATGCGCCAAAGGAGCCAGATCGCCGCTGGCACCCACGCTTCCCTGGGACGGCACCAACGGGGTGACACCGCGGTTCAGCATCTCGCAGAGCTTGTCGATCACCACGGCCCGCACTCCGGAGTGGCCCTTGGAGAGCGAGTTCGCCCGCAAGAGCATGATCGCGCGGGTTTCCGTGACAGAAAGCGGCTCTCCCATGCCGACCGCGTGAGAGCGAACCAGGTTGACCTGCAGTTCACGAATCTGATCGCCGGCGATGCGTACCTCGCTCAGCTTTCCGACACCGGTGGTAATGGCATACGCGACTCTGTTGCCTGCGACAATCTCGTCGACCACTGCACGGGCCAGGTTAACCGCCTCGCGGGCATCGGGAGCGAGGAGCACGGCTCGGCGATCGGCTGCGACCTCGCGTACGTCTTCCAGCGTCAGATCGTTTCCGTTGATGTGGAGTGCGTTCAAGTTTTCGCGATGTCCGGAGTTACTTGCTTACTGCAGATCTGCTTACGGCTGCACGAAATGCGTTCAAATACTTTTCCGGCAAGGGCACGACCTTCATACTCGAATCGGTGACGATGTGTGTGGTTTCACCCTCTGCCAACAGGGTCTGGCCTTGCGCGCGCACCAGTTCGTAGCTGAAGACCACCACCGAGGTGCGAACACTCTTTAATCGGGTCCGCACTACGACCTCCTCGTCGTAATACACCGGAGCGCGGTAACGGCATTTGACTTCGGCGACAGCGATGAATCGCCCGTCATCCCGCTCCAGGTCGCGATAGGAAAATCCCATCTGTCGCATGAGTTCGACGCGACCCACCTCAAACCAGATCAGATGATTCGAATGGTAGACCACCCCCATCTGGTCAGTTTCGGCATAGCGCACGCGGAGGCGCGTTTCATTGAACGCGGGCTGGTTCATTTGCCTGTCCAGATCGGCTTGCGCTTTTCGAGGAACGACATAATCCCTTCGCGGAAGTCGGCCGTCGTACGGATCGCCGCGTTTTCCCGCACAGCGGAGTCGATCTGCGCGTCGAGTTCCGCGCGCGCATGGTCAGTGAGCAGTTGCTTTGTCGCCCGTAAAGACGACGGACTGTTTTCCATCAGCAACGAAGCGAGCGCACGGGCCCGCGGCATCAGATCACCCGGGAGAATGATCTCGCTGACCAAGCCAAGGCGTACGGCTTCCTCGGCACCGAAGATCCTCCCCGTTAGCAGCAGATCGCGTGCCTGCTTTTCGCCGATTTGGCGAAGGAGAAAGGTGGAAACAATCGCCGGCACAAATCCGATTCGCACTTCGGTGTATCCAAACTTCGCGTCGGGAACGGCTAGAGTGAAGTCACAGAGGAGGGCGAGTCCTGTGCCGCCCGCGATGGCCGCTCCGTTTACTGCCGCAATCGTCACTTTAGGAAACTCGTAGAGCGATTGAAACAGTTGGACCATGGTCCGCGAGTCTGTCAAATTCTCTTCGGGCGAACGCCCCAGAAGCGCCTTCAGATTGTCCAGATCCAGGCCTGAGCAGAAGGCCTTACCCGCCCCAGTGACGATCAGGACGACAGCGTCGGAGTTCGCGACCTCATGCAGCGCTCGCAGCAGGTCATCAATCAGTTCGAAGCTGATGGCATTGCGCTTCTCTGGGCGGTTCAGCGTGATGGTTGCGACGCCGCCGTCATAGGCGAGTTGTATTGTGTTGTAGTTCATATCAAAACTTGGCCACGGATTACACGGATTTACACGGATAAAACCCAGAAGTCGTTTCTTAAATCCGTGGCAATCCGTTTAAATCCGGGTGACTTAATCTGCCGCATGCGAACTCGAGTACTTTGCCCCAATGCCCCCCGTTGCTTTCAAGAGCGCGTCCAAGGGCTTCAGATGCGGCAACTCCGCGCCCCGCTGGCTGAGCACTTCGATCACAGTTTCCGTCGGGATGTTACCAACCAGAGCGTCTTGCGCGAAGGGACAACCACCCAATCCACCCAGCGTGGAATCGAAACGCCGGCCGCCCGCATTGTACGCGGCCAGGATTCTCTCCGCAGCCTGCTCCGGCCGGCTGTGCAAGTGCACACCGATCTCCAGGTAGTCGTACTTCGCCATTACTGCGCCCACCAGGTCGCTGATCTGCTGTGGACTTGCCACGCCGACGGTGTCCGCCAGGGAGATCATGCGCAAGTTTTCGACTTCCAGCAGGGCGATCGCCTCAGCGACTTCTTCTGGATTCCACAAGTCGCCATAGGGGTTGCCGAACGCCATTGAAATGTAAACCACGACTTCCAGTCCGGCGTCGTCAGCCTTCTTCTGAATCTTTTCCAATTCTTCCAGCGCTTCTTCGGGCGACTGGTTCTGATTCTTGCGCAGGAAGGTCTCGGAAATCGAATACGGAAACCCCAGCGTGGATACGGCTTGGGTATCAATCGCTCGCTGTGCGCCTTTTTCGTTGACCACAATGCCGATGATCTCCACGTCATCGGGTGGATCGAGTTCCTTCAGTACCTGCTCCGAGTCGGCCATTTGAGGTACGGCTTTGGGTGAGACGAATGAGACTGCGTCGAGATGCTTGAATCCTGCGCTAATCAAGGCTTTCAAATAATCCACTTTCAAGTCGGCAGGGATCAATCCCTGCAGGCCCTGCCAGGCATCGCGCGGACACTCGATCGATTTGACGGGAACATTCATGCAAGAATCTTTGCCACGGATCCCCACGGATCTTCACGGATCAAAATCGTTTTGCAAAAACTCTGGTTTATCCGGGTTGATCCGCGTCAATCCGTGGCCAAAGAAGTTTTCTACGTCTGCAATACTCCCACTTTGAACTCGGGCACATCCGGATTCAGCGCTGCTGCCTCCAGAGCCTGGGTAATGGCATCGCGCGTTTCAATTGGATCGATGATCTTATCGATCCAAAGCCGCGCTGCGCCGTAGCGGGGATCGGTCTGCTCATCGTAGGTGCGCTTTACCGATTCGTAGAGTTCTTTCCTTTCCTCCTCGCTCAGCTTCTTTCCGCCGCGTTCGAGTTGCTTCACTTTGATTTCAACCAGCGTGCCTGCCGCCGAGTCACCGCTCATCACGGCATACCTGGCTGTCGGCCAGGCAAACACGAAGCGCGGGTCGTAGGCCTTCCCGCACATTGCGTAATGCCCCGCCCCGAATGATCCGCCCACGATCACGGTAATCTTCGGTACCACGGAATTCGAAACCGCGTTCACCATCTTGGCGCCGGCTTTGATAATGCCACTCCATTCCGCGTCGCGGCCTACCATGAATCCGTTAACGTCATGAAAGAAGACCAGGGGAATGAGGTTCTGGTTGCAGTCCATGATGAAGCGCGCGGCTTTTTCGGCAGACTCGGTATAGATCACGCCGCCAAATTCAATTCTTTTGTGGCCTTCGTGGTCGGTTTGTTGTGCGTGTAGCTTTTGATTAGCGACAACGCCCACCGCGAATCCGCCAATGCGGCCGTAGCCGCAGATCAGCGTCTTGCCATACTCGGGCTTGTACTCGTCGAAGCGGCTGCCATCGAGCACCCGGGCCACGATTTCCTTCATGTTATAAGGCCGCGCGGGCGACGAATCATAAATGCCGTAGATCTCTTCTGCTGCCAGGGCGGGTTCGACGGGCTTTTTGCGGTCCCATGGCGAGAGCCGGCGGTATCCCCACTTCTCGACAATCGATCGGATGCGCGCGATGCAGGCCTCATCATTCGCTTCGCGGAAATCAATGGTGCCGCTGATCGCCGAATGCATCGCCGCTCCGCCCAAGTCTTCGGCCGAAACTTTCTGACCGATTGCCGCCTGCACCAGCGCCGGTCCAGCGAGAAATAATCCGCTGCCATCGGTCATTAACACGTGATCGCACATAACCGGCAGATAGCCGCCGCCGGCCACGCACATGCCCATGATGGCGGCGATCTGCGAAATCCCCATGGCCGACATCACCGCGTTGTTGCGGAAGACGCGCCCAAAGTCGTCGGTGTCAGGAAACACATCCTCCTGCAGCGGCAGGAAAACACCGGCTGAATCTACAAGGTAGATTGTCGGGATACGGTTTTCGATGGCAATGTTCTGGGCGCGAATGACCTTCTTCGCCGTCATCGGGAAAAACGCTCCCGCCTTCACCGTGGCGTCGTTGGCAATGATCATTACCATGCGAGTGTGGATGCGCGCCATGCCGGTAACCACGCCAGCTGCGGGTGCCCCGCCCCATTCCTCGTACATGCCGTGAGCGGCGTACTGACCCAGCTCAAAAAAAGACTCGGGATCGGCGAGTAACCCGATGCGCTCGCGCGCGGTCAGCCGCCCCTTACCGTGCTGGCTCTCGATGGCCCGGGCGCCGCCACCTTCGCAGATCGTTTCGCCCTCATTCCGTACCTGTGACATCAGATCAGCCAAGAAACGCATGTTGGCCTCAAAGCGTGCCGACGTGGGGTCGATTTTCGTCGCCAGCACGTTTGCCGGTGCTGACGAGTTCACCGTACTAGGTTCGTTGCGGTCGGCCATGGGTCGAAGGAGCGGACTGTTTACGGTATACCAGCCGGGCGGAAGCGCGCAACGCGGCCCTGAGAGGTCCTGAGAGGCCGGTTACCGCAGGATTGCGCCGCCGTTGCTCCAAATCATGTTGATTTGATGCACTGCCTCCGCGACGGGATTATCAGCGATCGCGTCAATCAGTCCTATGCTCAAGGCCCGCGTCGCCGGAATTTTCTCGGCGGCAAGGAACATCTCAAGCGCGCGTGCTTTGCCGACCAGTCGGGGTAACCGCTGTGTGCCGCCCCAGCCTGTGATCAGTCCTAGGGCCGCGCCACGGTGTCCAAAGATCGCGTGCGGCGAGGCGATGCGATGATGGCACGCCAATGCAAGGTCAAGCCCACCACCCATGCAGTAGCCCGAAACGGCTGCGTAAACAGGGGCAGGGAACTGATCAATCGTTCGCATGAGTTCCTGCCCCATCTTGGAGAATTCGTAAGCCGTTGACCCGTAAAGCGCAGCAATCTCCTCCAGTTCCGCACCGGCAGAGAAGAACCTGTCATTTCCCGCAATCACCAGTGGGCGGCGGTTTTCCTGCGCCAATTGACCGACGGCCTCGGTCAGCGAGTGCACAACCACGCGAGTCAGACGGTTGGTCCCATCGTTCGACCGCAGCCGAACAATGTACACGCCGTGTTGCTTCTCAAGCTGAAAGCAAGATGCGGACATCGAGAACCAGGCCCAGACTTACTCTTTTCGCTCCACCCACTCCGCCAACCGGCACCCATCCTGCTCCAGCAGAAAGGTACCCACTCCGAAGCACTCGCCTAGGAGACGATGAGATTCAGGATCGCGGGCGGCCCGTGTGATCCACTGCTGGCCCACTTGGTACTGCGCCGCGGTGAACCACTTCTGCGGGAGAACCTCTACCAGGCCCGCCCGGAGGTAGAAAACGAACAGCGCAAACGCGGGATCGTCGTTCGACATCGCTTTGTAGCTGGAGGGGACGATCACTTCATCGACGCTCTGCAACACAGACGGCACGTCGATCGTATGCGTACCCGGGCCAAGATCCAGGTGGACCTCGAAATCCGCAACGGGGGCGGTGGCCGCGTAGATGCGTTCGGCAGATGGTTTGAACCAGCCTGCGACCTCGGCCAGGTCGAATGCCTTCAACTCATCGGGATCGAAGCAGGTCAAACGGATGCTTCGTCCTTCCGGGCACCAGATGCCCAGAAAATGCGGCTGCACCAGAAAGGGACGGCAGTATGTGTTCAGTGCGAGGCGGGCCACATTTGGCTGCTGCTCCAGGCCCAAGGTTACCAAGTGTGCAATCGGCCCCTGCTCGCCGTGATGGGTCCAGACAAAGTGCTGCCCCGCAAGGGACCGGAGTTCAGGAAAGGTCTTCCAATACCAGGGTGTGGGGCCGACAGTATTCGTCAGGTTTTCCCGGATGCGTGAACTCTTAGCGTCGGCCATCAGCCGGCCGCCGGAACGGTGGGGCCCTTCACGTTTGCGCGAATGAACTCGACAATCTCGTCCATCGGCGTTCCTGGCTGAAAGATCGCCGCGACGCCTCCTTTCTTGAGGCCGTCGATATCCTGATCGGGGATGATCCCGCCCACCAGCACGATCACATCGTCCATCTTGTTTTGTTTAAGAAGATCCATCACGCGCGGCACGATCGCGTTGTGCGCGCCGGAGAGAATCGATAGCCCAATGACTTGCACGTCTTCTTGCAGCGCGGCGTTGACAATCATCTCCGGAGTCTGACGCAGCCCGGTGTAGATGACTTCCATCCCCGCATCGCGCAACGCGCGAGCAATGACCTTGGCGCCTCGATCATGCCCATCGAGTCCCGGCTTGGCTACCAGCACGCGGATTTTCGTCTCAGCCATCGACCATCATTTAACCACAGAGGCACGGCGGATCACAGAGGCAAGCCAGACCAACCCTTACAGGAATAACTCCATCCCCGTGATGGTTAGAGAGTTTTGATATCCAGACTCCTCCACAAATACCAGCAGGCAATACTGCGATATGGCACCCAGGGCCTCGCGATCTTTTCCATGATGTGGGGCTTCGGCATCTGGCGCTTCTTGTAATGTTTCTTGATCGCCGCCTGCACTCCGTAATCGCCCGTGGGCAGCACGTCTGGACGCCTCAAGGTAAACATCAGAAACATTTGCGCGGTCCAGACGCCGACGCCCTTGACCTGGGTAAGGTGTTTGATTACCTCCTCGTCCGGCATTTCCAGCAGCTGCGAAAAATCAAGCAGTCCAGCGGCAGTCTTTGCAGCCAGATCTTTCACATATGCCGACTTTTGTTTCGACAGCCCAACGTTCCGCAGTTGTTCGTCACTGAGCTGGAGAATTCCTTCCGGAGTGAGCGGTTCCCCTGCTAGAGCCGCGAGGCGTTTGAAGATCGTCACCGCCGCCTTGCCGTTGAGTTGCTGGTAGACAATGGCCTCGGCCAGGCTGTGAAACTCCGGTGGCCCAAACTCCATCCGGCAGGGCCCAACCTGCTCGATGATGGCGCGCAGAATGGGGTCGCATTTCTTGAGATGGTTAACGGCCTTTCGCATGGCCTATAGATTTACCACAAGTGTCGGCGGTGAGGCGAACAGAAAACGAATCTAAAGGGCGTGGTTATTGCGATTTCTTGATCGCAATCCCCATTACCTCAAACCGGCCGCCAAGCAATAGTTTGTCGGCGCCGACGAAGGCCCGCGCCGGGTAGTCACCGTGAAAGTAGGTCTTGTAGACAGCGTTGAAAGTGTCGTAGAGCTTTAAGTCGGTACAGAAAACCTGCACCGAGACCAAGTCGTCCATCGTCAAGCCGGCAGATTCTACCGTCTGTTTTATCCCGTCCAGCGCCAGCCGCGCCTCCTGTTCAGCGCTCGCTGGCGGCAGACCTGTCTTGGCATCGATGCCGATATGACCCGCAACATAAAGCGTATTGCCCACGAGCACCCCGTCGCTAAACGGGACCGTCTTGAAGCCCGCGGGTCGCGGAGAGACGATGTGCTTCCGATCCGCTGCGTTGGCTACAACACAAAATGCAAGAAACATCACTACTGCGACGATTTTCCGCAATCTCATGGTTCTCCTCATTAGCTCGGAAGAAATGGATCCGCAAACCTATTCAATATTCAACGAAAGCCCGTCAACAATGCTCCGGCCAAACCGCCACCCAGAACAACCCACGCCGGATTTACTTTCCATCTCAACAATACACCGAGCGCCGTTACGGCGATCACCCACGACGGCCAGCCCCGCAGGGCATCGATCCCGAGCCTGAACGTGACTCCAGCCATCAGGGCCACCGCGCACGCGTTCACCGAATCCAGGAACGCCGCCATCCACGCCGACTGTCTCAGGCGAAACAGCACCGGGGCCAGTAGCGCGACGTAGAAAAACGACGGTAGAAAAATTGTCACCGTGGCCACCGCCGCACCGGGCACGCCTCCGAGAATGTACCCAATGAAAGTGGCCGTTGAGAGTACCGGCCCGGGTGTGAACTGTCCAATCGCGACCGCATCAAGTAATTGCTGATGTGTGAGCCACGCATGCTGGTGAACGAGTCCCTGCTCCAGAAAGGCCAGCAGCACGTATCCACCACCGTACAGCACGGCGCCGACCTTCAGAAAAAATAACCCGATGCCGCGGAGCGACGGCCGAGTCGCCACTGGGACTGCGGCCGACGCAACGGCCACAGCGCCGGCTGAACACAAGAAGGTGGGCCAATAGCGGCCCGCGGCATTTAAGACAACATCCCGTCGCATTAGCATCGGCGCCACGAACACCGCCGCAGTAGAGCGAGGGCCCATCGCCCGCCGCGCGAGCATGCCCACGCAGCCGCCGCCGAGCAGAATCGCAATCGGATTCAAGCTCAGAAAAAATGCCAACAGCGCGAGGCCCGCAAGCGCCGCCAGTGCGACATCCTTCACCGCCGTTCGCCCCAGCCGCCAGATCGCGATCGCAATCACGGCGATCACTGCTGGCTTGATTCCTGCCAGCAGCGCTGCGGTCTGAGGCAGCGCTCCAAAACGCGCGTAGGCCCAGGCGAATGCTCCCGTAATCAGTGCAGCCGGCAAGATGAAACTCGCTCCAGCCACGGCCAGCCCTATCCATCCAGCGCGTGCGAAGCCGACGTTGATCGCAAGTTCGGTAGACGTGGGGCCCGGAATCAGGTTAGCAGCGCCCACCATGTCGAGAAGCTGCTGCCGGGTTACCCACTGGCGCTTGCGGACGACTTCCGATTCCATTAAAGCGATGTGAGCCGCGGGACCGCCGAAGCTGATTGCTCCGAGCTTGAGGAAAAGAACGGCCAGATCGCGCAGTCGGCCGGCCAGTGGAGCCTGTGGCGACTCCTGCGTTATTGGCAGCAGGTCGGACACGCTTCCGCCTACTAGAGGAATCTTACCGTCTGCTCGATGAGTTCCGCGGTCGGCTTGTACGGATCCCCGGGCGCATCGTACTCCATTGAACAAAAGCCCTTGTACCCGTGCTTCTTGAGGATGCCGAACGTCCGCGGCAGGTCCACATGCACGGCCTTGCCCTGTTCATTCACCTCGCCATCTTTGACATGGCAAATGCCGTAGGCATGGGCGAACATCACTTCCATCGCGCGATCCGAGAAGTCTTCGTCATGCGCCACCAGCGAGTTGCCGAAATCCGGCAGGGCGCGCAGCCATGGACTATTCACTTTCTCGATCACCTGCACGACGAAAAACGGGTCCTCGCTCACCGGATCGTCATTCTCCAGATGCACTACGACGTTTTTCCTGGCCCCATACTCGGCAACGCGCGAGAGTGTGTCGGCCGCTCGCCCCACGTCGGGCTTGGCTTCCTTTGGGCCTTGAATGTGTGTTCGGATGCTGGGCGAACCCAGAGCGGCCCCTACATCAACCCATTCCTTGCTTAAAGTCACCGCCCTGTCGCGCTCGGCGGCGTCGGTCGAATACTGGCTGAACCGGCTGTCCACGGCGATGTCTACGATTGCGGAGTGGGCTTTCTCCACTGCGGAGCGGAATTGCTCCAGGTACTTCGCGTCGGTCGAAGGAAAGACCGGACTCCAAGGTTCGATGTTGTGTACATTGAACTTTTGGGCAACGTGCGCGGCAAAATCTTTCAGCTCAATCTGCTGCGCGACTGGAACCGAACTGGGAGTCTTACCGTCCCAGCCCTTCCATCCCACAATGAATTCGCGGAACGGATAGGCCGCTACCGCGACTCTGTCGCGCGCTGCGGTAGGAAACCTGACGTCGGGCCCGGAGGCAGCCGCTGCGCGTGCAAATTCAGGCAAGAGCAACGCGCCCGCTGCCGCACCTGCACATTGTTCTAGAAATTGTCTTCGGGATGTCGCTCTCATTCGCGCCAGTGTAACAGATGCCAAGGCGAACAAAACGGAGGGAGACGTCTGGCATCCAGGCTTGTTTTTCAGAATGTCGAGATGCGGTTCGTCCTGCAAATATCTTTGGCGCCGTACAACCTGCGCTAAGCGTGCAGCTATCCAAATAAGAGTCCCGTTGAAGTTACCCTCGTCATACTTGGTGCCCCTTGCTTGCCCGGCTGCTGTCTTTTATGCTACAAAGCGTTGACCTTCTGAAACGTTAGATGCTACGGCCCACACACCTCGAAGATTCGCGCAGTAGGTGTTGGTGTGCGCTGATCGTTCTTTTGGCCGTATGCTCACTTACCGTGAGCGTGGCCACTCGCTATGGCTTCTCGCGGGTCTGTTCCGATAACACTTCCGTCCACAAACACGGGTCGCTGGAGCCGAGCAGGCAGCGTCTCATGAAGAACGCTGCGACCTGGATACCCCCTGTCGTCGGATCCGCGGTTCTGGAAGCACCGCGTTCTTATCCCCGCATTGCCCCAACAGGTCCCCCGATACCGAGTCTCTTCTTCGAACAGAGTCTCTACAATCGACCTCCTCCGTCGTCCGAATCCCTCTCGTAAGCGGCACATCCGCGGCTTGCGCTGCGTGTGTGGTAATCACAGATCGCTATCGAGGCTCTTCGTGTGATTGGCGTACGCGCCCTACGAAGGGCGCAAATAAGAGGGACCGTCGTGCAAAGCTTTTCGTCCGTCGCCTCCGGCGATTGGCAGATTGCATCGCCCTCGGCTCTTTTAGAAGCAGGCTAAGGGATTCGTTGCACTGGGATGCGAAACGGCTGTTTTGAAAGGAAAGATACATGGCGGTTGCACCCTTGTTGACTGAAGAAGAGCTGGATGCTCTTCGGCAATGCGATACCTGCATGATCGCGAATGCGGTCGAGACGTTCAACGTCCGGCTGCGTAACACCGGATTTACGGACGCGAGCATTCGCTGCATGTTTCCGGACGCACCTCCGATGGTCGGTTACGCGGTTACCGCGTGTCTTCGCAGCGGGGAAGCGCCGATAAGCGGACGCGCGTTTCATGACCGGGGCGATTTCTGGAATCACATCCTGGCAACTCCGTCGCCACGCATCCTGGTGCTGCAGGATATGGATCATCCCGCTGGTCGAGGAGCATTCATCGGAGATATGCACGCCGCAATTTTGAAGGCGTTGGGCTGTGTGGGCTACGTGACCAACGGCGCCGTTCGGGAATTGCCCGAGGTGCGCTCGATGGGAATGCAGTTGTTTTCCGGGAGTGTCGCCGTCTCGCATGCGTATGCCCACATCTTTGACGGTGGTTGTCCGGTCAACGTGGGTGGGATGGAGGTGCATCCGGGCGATCTATTGCACGGAGACCGTCATGGTGTCCTCACGGTACCTTTGGGGATTGCTGCTTCCGTTCCCGGCGTTGCGGCCAGATTGCAACGAGAGGAGCGACACGTGATCGACTTCTGCCGGTCCAGCGCCTTTTCCGTGGCAAAGCTGAGCGAAGTAATGAAGAATTCGGGCTAGCAGGAAATGACGGACCTTTCGTCATTCGCGAGTTGGCTGCCGAAGACAGCAGAAAAGGTTGGTTAATACACAACGATGACTCAAAACAGTAGCGGATTCCGGTTAGCGAGAGCTTTCCGACAGAAGAGTTTGATTCCCTTTGCGTTTGCGGTGCTTGCAGCGACGATGGCCGTCGGTCTGTCTTCCTGTTCGGGAGCCGGGGACAAAAAGGTTCAAGCAAGTGGACCCACCATCACTGTCGGGGTAACGAGGGTGGTGAAGAAGTCGCTGGGCCGGCACATCACACTCTCTTCGGAGTTGGTGCCCTTTCAGGAGATTGACGTGTACGCGAAGGAGTCAGGTTACGTGAAGAAATTGCTGGTCGACTACGGAACTCACGTAAAGGCCGGCCAGGAAATGGCCATTCTTGAAATTCCCGAGTTGGAGGCGCAACTGCAGGAGGATCAGGCCGAAATCAAGAACGCGGCCAATCAAGTAACGAGGGCTCAACACGAACTCGCGCGCTATCAGGCGCAATACAAGGCGCTGCATCTGCAGTACACGCGCTTGAACGGAGTGTTCGAGAGCCAACCCGGCATCGTGGCGCAACAGGAAGTGGATGATGCCCAAGGAAAAGACTTGGCAGCATCGTCCCAAGTCGACGCTGGCCAGGCCGCTCTGGAAGCGGCACAGAGTCAGTTATCCGTAGCCAAGGCGAAGCTCGCTCGTGATCAAAGTCTCTACGACTATTCAAGAATCACGGCTCCCTTTGCAGGGGTTGTGACCGAGCGTTACGCGAACCTGGGAACGCTGGTTCAAGCCGGCACCGCTTCCAGCACGCAAGCGATGCCCATCGTCAAATTATCCGAAGATGATCGATTTCGATTGGTGATCCCGGTCCCTGAATCTTACGTTCGCTTCATCCATGTGGGAGATCCCGTGGACGTACGCGTGCCCTCGCTAAACCGCACTTTCCCCGGCAAGGTTGCGCGCTTCTCGGTGGGTGTGCGGGAAGATACGCGAACCATGCATACCGAAGTCGATGTTCGCAACAAGGACGGCGCACTGGTTCCGGGCATTTACGCCCAGGCTGACGTAGCTCTTGAGCAAAGAGATGATGTCCCGACCGTTCCGTTAGGCGCTCTGAACCACGGGAGCGATAAAACAACCGTGTTCGTCGTCGATGCCAATGGCGAGATCGAAGAGCGGGCCGTCAGCTTGGGAATACAGTCCGCCAGTGATGCGGAAGTGGTCGCGGGACTGCACGAAGGCGAGCAGGTTGTAGTGAGCGATCGCGGCGGATTGAAGGTGGGAGAGAAGGTCCACCCCCAGTTGGTCCAGGTTGTGCAATATCACGAAAGCAATCAGGAATAGACGCCGCCGGAGGCGGCGAGAGCGATAGGGGCACACAAATGTCTCGATTTTCCATCCGTAACCCGTATTTCATTGTCGTGATCTGTCTGGTGTTGACCGTCATTGGGGTCACCAGCGTGGCGCGCATGCCGGTCGATTTGTTTCCGCCTATCAATCTTCCGGAAGTAGTGGTGGCGACATTTTATTCCGGCATGCCGCCCGAGGACATCGAGGTCGACATCACCGATCCGCTGGAGCGCTTCTTTACTTTGGCGAGCGGAATTGACCACATGGAGTCGCGCTCTCTGCTGGGAGTCAGCATCATCAAGCTCTACTTCCAGCCCGAAACCAGCGCGGACGCGGATGTGACCGAGATCTCAAACCTGGCCCTGGCCGACCTGAAACGTTTGCCGCCGGGGACTCTACCTCCCGTAGTCTTGAAATTCGATGCCTCCAGCTTGCCGGTCTGTCTGGTAACGCTCAAAGGTGAAGGTCTGAACCAGACCGAACTTCACGACGTTGGACAATTCTCCATCCGCAACCAGATCGCGGTCGTTAAAGGCGCGGAGATCCCTCCGCCCTTCGGCGGTAAGTACCGCCAGATCATGGTCTACGTGGATCCGTTCAAGTTGGCCTCGCGACAGTTGAGCCCCATGGATGTAGTAGGCGCAATCAACAACTCCAACCTCATCTTGCCGGCCGGCGACGTGAAGATGGGGCCGTTCGACTACTACGTCTACTCCAACAGCCTGGTCGACAACATGGACCAGTTGTCGAAGGTCCCGCTCAAGACGGTGGGGACCTCCTGGGTAACCGTCAACGATGTGGGGAAGGCGGAAGATGCGAACCAGATTCAGTACAACCTGGTGCGTGTCGATGGCCAGCGTTCGGTTTACTTGCCGATCATGAAACAAGGGGGCGATACCAACACGATCGAGGTCGTCAACGGCATTCGGGACGCGATTCAGCGCTTGTACGATATTCCCAAACAACTCAAAGCGAGTGTGGTGTTCGATCAGTCGGCCTTCGTGAAAGAAGCGATCAAGACCTTGTTGCATGAAGGCGTGTTGGGATTGGCGCTGACCAGTTTGATGATTCTGATCTTCCTGGGGAGTTTTCGCGCTACGTCTGCTGTTTTTCTGTCGATTCCGCTATCCGCATTGGCCACCTTCGTCGTGTTGAGCTTCGCGGGCAGCACCATAAACACCATGATTCTGGGCGGTCTTGCCCTGGCCTTTTCTCGCATCATCGACAACTCGGTGATCTCGCTGGAGAACATTTATCGCCACCTTGAGGCGGGAGCCGCCCCGGCAGCGGCGGCCGAGGTAGGAGGGACAGAAGTCAGCCTGGCCGTGCTGGCCGCCACCCTCACCACGGTGGTCGTATTTTTTCCCGTGACATTTCTCTACGGCGTCAGCAAGTTTCTCTTCACAGCACTCGCCCTTGCCGTCGCGATCTCCTTGTTTGCCTCTTACCTTGTAGCAATGACCGTGATTCCGCTGTTCTGCTCACGGTTTCTTAAAGCGGTGCCTCACGCCGACGGCCACCAAGGGCACGAGTACGAAATCGAGCCCACAGCCGCGGCGGGCGGGTCATGGTGGGACAAATTTAATGCAAACTTCAACCGGCGCTTCAACAAAATGTTGGACTACTACGAGTATTGGGTCAAACGCGCGGTCGCGCGTCCGGGCCTCACAGTTGCCGTCCTCAGCGGCGCGTTCGTGTTGAGCCTGGCCATCTATCCGCTCCTGGGCTTGGCGTTTTTCCCGCAAACTGACGCGGGCCAGTTCACCATCAATCTAAAGGCACCCACCGGAACGCGGCTGGAAGTGACGGAGCAATATGTCGCCAGGGTGGAAGATCTCATTCGCCACCAGGTCGACGCCAAAGACTTGAAGATGGTCGTCTCCAACATCGGAGTGGTTCCCGATTTCTCCTCTCTGTACACAACCAATGCCGGTCCTTACATGGCTACCATCCAGGTGGCGTTGCAGGACGATCATGAGCGCACGAGCTTCGAGTACATGGATCGCGTGCAGAAGGCAATGGCGGACCAGTTCCCGGAGATCCGAACGTTTCTTTCCAGTGGGTCGATGGTCGATGCGATCCTGAATTCAGGCATGCAAGCCCCGATTGACATCCAGGTCAGCGGCCGGAGCATGCACCAGATTTATGGTGTGGCCCAGGATCTCGCCAGCCGCATACGAAACCTGCCCGGGGTTGGCGAAGTTTATATTCCGCAAGACTTGAACTATCCGGGCTTGCGACTGGATGTGGACCGCGTGCACGCCGGCGAGTTGGGATTAACCCAGAAGGAAATTGTCGACAACGTTATCACCGCGCTGAATTCCAACACCATGATTGCGCCCAACTATTGGGTCGACCACAAGACCGGCAACGACTATTTCCTCACGGTCCAGTATCCCGAGCGCGGCCAAGCGGCCATTCACGACCTTACTGATCTGACGAATATTCCCATCCGGGCTCCCAACCTGAAGCAGCCAACAACCCTGGATGCGGTCGTGAAACTGGAGAATATTCAGACTCCCACGGAGGTCGATCACTACCAGATCCAGCGCGTGGCAGATCTCTACGTAACCCCGGCTACCGAGGATTTGGGAAAGGCCGCCGACGAAGTGCAGACAGTCCTGGACAACATGAAGCTTCCGGAGAACGTCCGCGTCAATCTTCGCGGCATGGTGCAGGGCATGAACGCTTCATTTCGAAGTTTTGCCATCGGCCTGTCGCTCTCGGTTATTCTCCTGTACCTGATCCTGGTGGCCCAGTTCAAGTCCTTCAAAGACCCGCTCCTTATTATGCTGGCCATTCCGATGGGCTTCATCGGAGTACTGATCATTCTGCCTTTGACCGGCACGACTCTCAACGTGATGTCGCTCATGGGCGTGCTCATGCTTGTCGGCATATCGGCTTCCAATAGCATTCTGATTGTGGAATTCGCCCATCGTCTGGAGGACCAGGGAAATTCCGTTCAAGACGCCATCATTACTTCCTGTCGCGTGCGGCTGCGCCCGATTCTTATGACGTCACTCGCCACCATCATTGGAATGGTGCCCATGGCGCTCAAACTCGGTACTGGAAGCGAACAATATGCGCCTCTCGCCCGGTCGATCATCGGCGGGCTAGCGTCCTCGGTGGTTCTCACCATCTTCATCGTGCCTGCCGCCTATCTGTTGGTCTACGGGAAGAGGAACCAGGAAACCTCGATGGCTTCACCGACGGAGACAGCGGAATGATTCATCTCGCCAGGGTTAACCCGATGACCAGAGTTAATAAGTTCATACTTTGCTCGCTGCTGTTCGGTTTGTGGGCGACCACGCCGCAGTCTGGTTCCGCGCAAACGGCCGATGAAACGGGGTCTGCCAATAGTCTGCCGTCTGCCCCTCAACCGCGATTGGCGCAAGATCTGAGTCGTTTCGCTCTACGTCCGGACGAGCAAATGGGGCTGGTGGCGAATCCGGCGGGGCGGGCCGGTGATCAAAGCGGTTCGTCTGCTAATCCTCAATTGTCGCCGGCCGCGCCAGTTCCAGGCGGAACCATGCGTTTAACCCGCATACAGGCTGAACAGTTCGCCATCAAGAACAATCCTCGCATCAGCGTGGGGCGTTTGCTTGCATTTGCACAACATCAGATTTATCGCGAGACCAGGGCAGCTGAGCTTCCGAATTTCAATGGTGCGATAACGGCAGTCGACGCCAATGAGGGCAGCCGCGTTGGCGCGGGAGCCCTCAATGCGCCTCGCCTGCTGGAACATGCTGGCGCCGGTGTAACCCTGAGCCAGCTTATCACTGACTTCGGACGCACCATGAATCTCGTGTCTTCTTCCAAGCTGCAGGAAAAGGCGCAAAACGCCAACGCACTGGCAACTACCGAAGACATAGTGATGGCCACGGACCAGGCCTTTTACAATGCGCTTCAAGCCCAGGCTCTGCTGAAGGTCGCGCAACAAACGGTAACGACCCGACAGTCCGTGGAACATCAGATCGACGAACTGACGAAGAACAAGCTGAAATCTACCCTGGACTTGTCGTTCGCCGAAGTGAATCTGTCCCAGGCAAAGCTTCTGCAACTCGATGCGCAAAACAATGTCGATTCGACGCTCGCTGCCCTTACGGCCGTTCTAGGTTTCGACAAACAAGTCAGCTATGAACTGGTCGAAGAGGATACGCAAGCGCCGTCCCCGCCACCGGATGTGGATGTGCTGATCAATACGGCCTTGCAGCAACGTCCCGACCTGCAGGCGTTTACTTACAATCAGCAGGCGGCGGAAAAGTTCCGGCGGGCGCAGCGCGGCCTGCTCTTTCCGACAATCAGTGCGCTCGGCATAGCGGGAGGAAGCCCTGTGCGCCCTGACTGTTTCGGCGGTTGCTTCCCCAACTACTTCATTTCCAGCTGGTACGGTGCCATTGGCGTGAACATGAGCGTACCTGTTTTTAATGGTTTTCTTTTCTCCGCCCAGGCTTCGGAAGCAAATTACAGGGCTAAAGCTGCAGCGGAGAATACCCGCGACCTGCGTGATCAAGTAGTGCGCGACGTTCGCACCGCATGGCTGTCGGCGAACACTGCTTTTCAGCGTGTCGGAGTGGAGGCGGAACTCGCCAAGGAAGCCGACTTAAGTTTGAATCTCGCTCAAGATCGATATCAACTTGGCCTAGGCTCGATCGTCGAACTCAGTCAGGCCCAGTTGCAGCAAACCGATGCTGCTATTGGATATGTGAACTCTCAGTATCAATACCGTCTGGCTCTCTCGACTCTTAACTTTGAAATTGGAGTGCAGCCCTGAACAGATGTCGGGAGTCCGCATGTGGTATGAGCCCCTCCGCGCGGCCGCATGACAAGACGAGAAGTATCGGCGAAAAACATCTGCCGGCACTGTGACGCATGCAGGTGATGCCGATTGAAATCTCGCTGTGAAAGGAGCAACAACTTCCGAACAGGGCCCACGAAGGTTTTTATGAATGGAAGTAAGCGAAAGAACAAAAAGAAGAAACAATTGCCGCTTACCACGCGTCAAGGAATACTGCTCTCGCTATCGATCGCAGCAGTGGTCGCTCTCATGTATGTGCTGGTGCACTATGTCTACCTTGTGCCCATGCAAAAGTCGCTGGAATAGTCCTCGCAAGGTTTCAGAAGTCTGATGATCGTGCCTATTCACCTCGGCAGCAAGGTCGCGAACTCCTTTTCGAAGACTTTGACGTCGGTCGCACCGGTATGCTTGCTGTAAATACGTCCATCTCGCCCAATAATAAAGGCGATTGGTAATCCGAGGACGCCTCCATAAAGCTCCCCTATCTGTGCGTTGCCCATCACCACCGGATAATTCATCTTGAAGCGCTGGTAGAAATCAACCACCGGTTCCGGCCCGTCGTCCATGGAGATCCCAATGATCTGCAGTCCCTGATCGCGATACTTGTTCTGCAATTCCACGAAATGCGGGATCTCTTCCCGGCATGGATCACACCAGGTTGCCCAGAAGTCCAGGAGAACTACTTTTCCCCGGTAAGTCGATAGGCTGATCGGCTGACCCGTCAATCCCGGGAGTGAGAAATCCGGAGCAAGCGCTCGGGCCGCAGGAGCGGTTCGCCGGTTGCTTGGACGGGAGGGACGCTCAAAGAAGTAGAGCCCGAGGCAAACGGCGACGAGCGCCGTGCCGATAACCAGTTTCCTATTCATGGAAGGCTTGGTCCGCCTAATCGCCCTTTGCCACGGGATAGCCTTTGTCCACCCAGTCGGCGCCGAAATTATTGGCGACATACAAGACCCTGACGTTGGTAAAGCCTAACGCGCGCAAGGCATCATCCGCCGGCTTGACGTTGGGGCAATGGCTCCAAGGGCAACAGCCGCAATAGAGAATGATGAACTTGCTTCGAGGCAGGGATTCCACGCGCTTCCGTAGTTGTTGCAGACCGCTTTCGCTGCTTGCGGGGCCAATGTACTCCGAACCGGGGATATGCGCCTGTGAATAGAGTACGTGAGAGCCGACCTGAATCATCAGTGGCTTCTGACCCTGGGAAGACTGAAGAATCTTTACCAGTTCATCGGGGTTGATGAGCCGAGTGGTGGGTATGAGGGTCGCCTGATAGGCAGAGGCCGCGGAAACCAGCACGACAGAGGCCAGCGCCAGCGTGAGCAGTATTTTGCCATTCCTAAGAGTTCGGTTCATTTTGGATTCTCTCCGCATTATCGGTTCTTAATCGGGGTGCTCGCAAGACAGCGCTTCGTTTCAAGAGACACAAAAGCCTTTGTGCCTGCCGAATTTTCTCTGTAACAAACTTTTCTTTTCTGCATTTATTCCGATGAACTTCTTATGCAACCGATATTGGAGGCAGCAATGATCACCGCTAAAGTCGAACTGACTCAACCACTTAGACAACAGCGCCAGTTTGTGGCGCACACCGGCAGCGGCCACGACTTTCTGCTCGACGATGCCGCCGGGAGCACCGGTCCAAAGCCCATTGAACTGGTGTCCGCCGGACTGGCCGGATGCACGGCGTTCGATGTGATTACCATCCTGCGTCAAAAATATCACCAAAAGGTCACCGCCTACGAGGTGCGGGTGGAGGCGGATCAGGCGGAGCGTCCGCCGCAGATCTTTACCGCGGTTCGGATTCACCATGTGATCACGGGCTTCGAGATCGACGTTGCGGTCGTGGCGGAGGCCATTCGTCTCTCTGAAGAAAAATATTGTTCGGTCGGAGCCATGGTGCAGAAGACCGCGAGCTTCCACACCACTTACGAGATCGTCGAGGACAAGACTGAGTGGATGAAGCCGCTGGCGGCCGCCGGAGTCCAGCGGTGAGATCTGGCTTCAAGTTCGGTCAGGGCCTGGTCATTGTCCTGGGATTCCTCGGCACCGCACTAGCGCAGCAACCTGCAGAACCGTCTCCCTTGATGTTACAGCAGGCGGTACAGATTGCGATGGAGAAGAACCCCCTGCGCAAGGCGGCCATGGCCGACACGAAGGCAGCCAACGCTGACGTTCGCGAGGCCCGCTCGTTTCTTATGCCACATTTGAATTTCTCGGAAACCGCCACCCGAGGCAATGACCCCGTATATGTCTTTGGCGGCAGGTTACGACAGCAGCGCTTCACCGCTGAGGATTTCGCACTCAACAAGTTGAATACTCCGCTGCCCTTCGGCAACTTCACCACTCGCTTTGGCGGAACCTGGAGCCTGTTTGACTCATTTGCCAGTTGGCACGGAATCAGCCGGGCCAAAAGCATGAACGAGGCTGCAGCACACCAATTAGACCGGACGAATCAGGAAATCGTGTTCCGCGTGGTCAGCGCTTACTACCAGGTTCTGCTGGCGACCAAAGAACTGGAAGTTACCGGGCAGTCGATGAAGACCGCGCAGTCCATCATGGATCGCAGCCAGGCAAGATTCGACAGCGGTCTGGTGGTGGAGTCCGACCTTCTCACTGCCAAGGTGCGGATGGCCGCGAGGCAGCAGGAATTGATCCGAGCCAGAAACGATGTGGAACTAACCCGCGCCCAACTAAACGTCACCATGGGAATGCCGCCGGAATCCTCATTCCAACTCACCGAGAGTTTGAGTGAGCGGAGCCTTCCCGTGCCAGCGCTCGCTGAGGTCGAAAAACAGGCGCTCGACCATCGCCAGGATCTGAAGCGGGTCGCCGCCGAGGAAGCGGCTCAAAACCAGAGCGTAGCCATTTCAAAGTCTTTGTTCGGCCCGCGGCTGAATGCCTTCGCCGGTTGGGAAATGGACAACCCAACCTTCGCCGCGGGCGGTGGCGGAAACAATTGGTTGGGAGGAATCGAATTGCAAATCGACATTTTTCAAGGCGGCGCGAAGCGAGCGGAACTGTCTCGCCAGCGCGCTTTGCAGGAGAAGGTTGCTGCCATGAAGCAAGCTGCGACCGACGGAGTCCGCCTGGAGGTCCGGCGCGCCTATTACGAAGTGGATTCCAGCCGGCAGCAGATCGAAGTAACCCGAACCGCCATCGCTCAGGCGCAGGAAAGCCTGCGCATCAACCAGGACCGCTACGACAGTGGCCTCACCACAATCACCGATGTATTGGGTGCCGAAGAAGCTGCCCGTCGCAGCCAGACCGATTATTGGGAGGCGGTATGCCGCTTCCACACCAGCTACGCCAACCTTGAGTTGGCCAGCGGGACCTTGACTTTGCAATCTCCTGTGGTGACGCCATGAATCCCATGAATGCTCTGAAATTGACCATACTGACGTTGGCCGCGGCCACTGGCCTTACTGGTTGTTCTGGTGAACGACAGCAGGCGGCGCCTCCCCCCGAAACTATGCGCAATGTGCCCGTGCTCGCGGTCCAGCGCGCCAGCGTACCCGACGTGGTGGAGGCGGTGGGTACAGTGCAATCCGCCCAGAGCAGCAACCTGGCTGCCCAGATGATGGGCACCATCGTCGAAATACGCGTTGCCGAGGGCGATCATGTACAGCGCGGCCAGGTGCTGGCCGTGATCGACGATGCCCAGCCGCGAGCTGCGGTGGATCGCGCTACGGCAGCCGTCAACGCAGCCCAACAAGAAGTCGCGGCAGCGGAATCCGATCTTGGGCTGGCTGACTCGACGTTGAAGCGGTACCAGGGCCTATACGATAGAAAGTCTGTCAGTCCACAGGAATTCGACGAAGTAAAGTCCCATCGGCAGGCGGCTTTGGCGCGTCGCGACATGGCGCTTGCGGAACAAACTCAGGCGAAGGCTGCACTGGCCCAAGCCCACTCATCACTGGACTACACGCGAATTCGAGCGCCCTTCGATGGCGTGGTCACTGGAAAGAAAGTGGATGCGGGGTCGTTGGCCAGCCCAGGGATGCCGATCCTCACGGTCGAGGACGAGCGTCTCCTTCGCCTCGAGGTCAACGTCAATGAGAGCGATCTTCGCTACGTGAAGATCGGACAGCCCGTGCCGGTCGTGATTGACGCCCTCGATCACGCTGAACTAAAAGGCAAAATTGCAGAGATTGTGCCCGCAGCGGACGCCGCGACTCGCAGCTTCCTGGTGAAGATCAACTTGCCCGCGGACAACCGGCTGCGCTCGGGCTTGTTTGGGCGCGCGGATTTTTCTCGTGGCAATCGCCCGTCGCTGCTGATTCCGCGCACCGCAGTCGTCGAGCGCGGTCAACTGGAGGGCGTCTTTGTACTGGACCAGAACAAGGTCGCTAACTTGCGCTACGTCACGCTGGGGAAATCATCGGGATCCGCGGTTGAAGTGCTGGCGGGGCTTCAGGATGGGGACCGTTTGGTAGCCAAGCCGGGAGAACTCGATCTCCGCGGCAAGCGTATCGAGGGCGAGTAATGACAAGCCAGCAATCCAAACCGGCGGGTCCGTCCTCTCATAGCTTGCGGCTGGCGGGCCGGATTGCCCGTAGCTTCATCGATTCCAAGCTCACGCCGCTGGTGATCGCGGCGGCGTTGCTTCTGGGGGCATTTGCCATCCTCAAGACTCCGCGCGAGGAAGAGCCGCAGATTGTTGTGCCCATGCTCGACGTCTTCGTGCAGATGCCGGGCGCGTCGTCGGACGAAGTAGCGCAGCGCGTAAGTCTCCCCATGGAGAAGTTGCTCCGCGAAGTGCCGGGGGTCGAATACATCTACTCGATCAGCCATCCTGGCGTGAGCATGCTGGTCGTGCGCTTCTACGTGGGTACCAGGGAAGAAGACGCGATCATACAGACCTACAACAAGCTCTATTCGAACTTCGATCGTATTCCGCCCGGAGTTTCGCCGCCGATCATCAAGGTCCGCTCGATCAATGACGTGCCGATAATGGCCTTGACGCTGTGGGGAAAAGGATACGACTCCTACCGTCTGCATCAAATCGCCGGCGAGCTGGAAAATTCTCTGAAGCCGCTCGACGATGTCTCCGAGACCAAGATCATCGGCGGTCAGCCCCGTCAGTTGCGAGTGGTGCTTGATACGCAACGACTGGCTGCTTACGGTCTTACGCCCGCTGCAGTTGTGGGGCAACTTCAGAGCGCCAACAGCCGTGGCCAGGCCGGCAGCTTCGCGCGAGATAACCGCGAGTTTCAAGTCGAGGCGGGCACGTTCTTCACCAGTCTCGAAGACGTCAGGCAGGTGGTGGTGGGAGTCCACGAGGGTCGTCCCGTCTACCTGCGCGATGTGGTGGAGAAACTGGAAGACGGCCCTGCCGAACCGGACACGTACACGCTGTTTGCGAATGCTCGAGGAAATGCGGGGCAGGCGAATGGTGCGGAATATCCCGCGGTCACGATTGCCCTGTCGAAGCGCAAGGGGACGAACGCCACCATCATCTCTGAGCGTGTCCTGGACAAGGTCAACGCCCTGCGCGGCTACGTGCTTCCCAATGATCTGAACGTCACGGTTACGCGAAACTACGGTGAGACCGCGAAAGACAAGTCCGACGAACTCCTCAAGCACCTGCTGATTGCCACCTTATCGGTGACGCTTCTGATTGCGCTGGCGCTCGGATTTCGCGAATCGGGCGTGGTCTTGCTCGCGGTACCGGTCACGTTGGCCCTCACTTTGGCCGTCTTCTACTTGTACGGCTACACGCTTAATCGCGTGACTCTGTTTGCACTGATCTTTTCCATTGGCATTTTGGTCGACGACGCCATTGTTGTCGTCGAGAATATCGTGCGCCACTTTCGCTTGCCAGAAAGCCGCGGCCGCTCGCTGGCCCAGGTCGCGGTTGAGGCGGTCGACGAAGTTGGAAATCCCACGATTCTCGCTACTTTTGCGGTGATCGGCGCGATTTTGCCCATGGCTTTTGTCCGTGGCCTGATGGGTCCGTACATGCGCCCCATTCCGGTCGGTGCCTCGGCAGCTATGCTGTTCTCGCTGATCGTGGCTTTCGTGGTTTCGCCGTGGGCGGCACTGCGCCTGCTGGGAAAATATGCCAGCAGCGGCGCTTATTCCGAGCATGAGGCCGAAGGCTGGACCACTCGCCTCTATCGCCGGATGATGAACCCTCTGATCCTGGATGCCCGACGGCGCTGGATGTTTCTCGGTGTCGTCGTGCTCCTGCTGCTGGCCGCCGTTGCCTTTATTCCTCTGAAGTGGGTCCGCGTGAAGATGCTCCCGTTCGACAACAAGAGCGAGTTCCAGGTGATTGTCGACATGCCCGACGGAACGCCACTCGAGCAGACGACCCGCGTTGCGCAAGCGTTGGGACGGTACCTCAGCCGGCAGGCGGAAGTTATCAACTATCAGATCTACGCCGGCACCTCCGGCCCGTACAACTTCAACGGCTTGGTCCGCCTTCTTGCGCAATCAGCCTAACCAAGCGGACATCCAGGTGAACCTGCTCTCGCGCCACGATCGCAAGGCACAGAGCCATGAGATCGCACGGCGCATGCGGCCTGAACTCGACAAGATCGCCGAACCATTCGGCGCACGCATTAAGGTCGCAGAAGTGCCTCCGGGCCCACCCGTGCTGCAAACGCTGGTTGCCGAGGTGTACGGGCCCAATTACAAAAGCCAGATCGAACTGGCGGCACAGATCAAGAAGATTTTTCAGCAGACGCCGGGTGTCGTCGACGTGGACTGGTATGTCGAAGATCCCCAGGTCAAATACGACATGAAGGTCGATTTGGAGAAAGCAGCGCTCCACGGCATCTCGCCCGCCGATGTTACTCGTACGCTGCAAATCGGGCTGCATGGCGCAGAAGCCGGTTTGCTGCATGATCCGCAGTCGCGTGAGGATGTTCCGATCGAAGTGCGGTTGGCTCGCCCAGACCGCTCAGGCATTCAGGAACTCGGCAACCTGAAACTCCCCACACCATCAGGCGGGCAGATCGCGCTGCAGGAAGTGACCAACTTGCAGCAGACGACGATCGATACCTCCGTCTATCGAAAAAATCTGCAACCGGTGGTGTACGTAACCGGCGACGTTGCCGGCGGCGAAGAGAGCCCCATCAACGCCATCATGAAGATGAGCGAGGCCATCGACAAAATCAAACTGCCAGACGGTTACGCGGTCAAGCAGTACAAGGGCACGACCATGCCCGACCTTACCGACCGTTTGTCGATGAAGTGGGATGGCGAATGGCACATCACAGTGGAAGTATTTCGCGACCTGGGGTTGGCCTTTGCCACGGTTCTGGTGCTGATCTATGTGCTGGTTGTTGGCTGGTTCCGCTCGTTTAGAACGCCACTGGTCATCATGGCGCCGATTCCGCTCACTCTGGTCGGGATCCTTTCCGCACATGCGCTAATGGGCGCCTTTTTTACCGCCACCTCGATGATCGGCTTCATCGCCGGCGCGGGCATCATCGTACGCAATTCCATCATCCTTGTAGATTTCATCGAACTGCGGCGCTCTCAGGGAATGAGCCTGGAGCAGGCGGTAGTCGACGCCGGCGCGGTGCGCTTCCGGCCAATGTTGCTGACGGCAGCGGCCGTCGTCGTGGGCGCAAGCGTAATCCTCTTCGACCCGATCTTTCAGGGACTGGCGCTCTCGCTGATGGCTGGCGAAGTGGCGTCGACGGTGCTCTCACGCATGGCTGTTCCGGTGCTCTACTACTTGTCCGAAAGAAGGGGAGGCTCACTTCCATCAGCGCATCCTCACTCCCCGGAAAACGTAGCAGAGTGCGAAACACGGGAGTGCGAGGTTGCCCAGAACGCTTTGTAATGATCCAAGGAGGCACTATGACCGTAGAACGTACACTTCGTTTAATCGCAGGGGCTTTCATTCTCTTGTCTCTGGCACTGGGACACTGGGTGAGCCCTTACTGGTATCTTTTCACTGCTTTTGTCGGCCTGAACCTGCTGCAGACGGGCTTCACCAACTGGTGCCCGATGATGACGATCCTGCGTAAACTGGGCGTGAACAGCTAACAGCTAAAGAGCGGAAATGCTGAGGCGGCCCTGTGCCTTCAAGGGTCCGGGTTCGGGAGTAGACGGTCGCTGACACTATTCCTAAATACTGCCATCCCACCCACACCAGGCATCCCGGATTGATCGCAACGTCTGCGATCCCTTCGACCATTCATCGTGCCTTTCGGCCTTGATCGCGGGCACGGGTCCCATCCTGAAGATGTCCCAGTCTTGACTCCCACGCTGGCGGAGTCCGCTGCGGTTGGGTGCTTCGCGATATTTCAGGCACAGCGATATAGTCTCAATTCTGAGTTTTTTGGCAACGGCTGCTGTTACCTTTTGGCCGCACCAGAATCTGATGGCTAACGAAGATCGGAGTTCACACCATGAAAGGGAAGATCGCTCTTGTGACCGGGGCCAACGGAGGCCTCGGAAGCTACGTAACGAAGGCCCTACTCGATGCCGGCGCCAATGTTGTCGGAGTATCGCGCAAGGTTCAGCAGTCTGATTTCGATAGTCCCTCATTTACCGCGTTGCCAGCGGAAATCTCGACGGGGCCTGGGGCGAAGACGATGGTCGACAGCGTAATTGACCGCTTCGGCAGACTCGATGTCGTGGTGCACACCGTCGGTGGTTTTGCTGGTGGACAGTCCATCGCGGAGACCGACGATGCTACTTTGCAGCGGATGTTCGATCTGAATTTGAGCAGCACGTTCTACCTCCTGCGCGCGGTGCTCCCTTTGATGAGGAAAACGGGCAAGGGGAGAATTATTGCGATTGGGAGTCGTGCCGCCCTTGAACCGGGGCCGCGAGTCGGAGCCTATAGTGCCTCAAAGGCGGCCATGGTGTCGCTCATCAAGACCGCGGCCCTGGAAAACAAAGATGTGGCTATCACCGCAAATGTAATCTTGCCGGGCACGATGGACACTCCGGCCAATCGGCAGGCCATGCCAAGTGCAGATTTCTCCAAATGGGTTCAGCCTGCGTCGATCGCAGCGCTGATTACGTGGCTGGCCAGCGACAGCGGCAAAGACGTCAATGGGGCAGCGATTCCGGTCTATGGAAGCGATGTTTGAGACTCTGGCCAAAGAGTCGGACTAGCCTTGGTGCTGCCGGCGGTCATGGGGTCAGACTAGAGGCGCGACCCGTGCCCAGCCCGCACCGCAGCTTCGACTTGTGTGGTTAGCTGCTGTTGCAGCACATCTTCTACGTAAGTGCGCAGAACTTCTGCGACGCTCCAGGCTTGAGCGATGCAACCGCAGGGTCGGTGTGGAGGATCTCCATCGAAGATTTCCGAAATATGTCCTAGTCCGGCATCCGCAAGGTGATCTTTAAGCGGAGTCAGCCACTCGTTTGCCTGGCGGCGCGCAGCGTCGCTGCCGCCGTTCACCTTCAAATATGCGGTAATGAACGGTCCCATTAGCCAAGGCCAGACGGTTCCCTGGTGATAAGCGCCGTCACGCTCAAGCGGGCCGCCAGTGTATCGGCCCCGGTACTGCGGATCGCTCGGCGCGAGACTGCGCAGTCCATACGGCGTCAGCAGATGTTGCCGGACTTTTTCCACAACGCCTTTCGCGCGTTCAGGCGGCAACATGCTATACGGCAAGCTGACAGAAAGAATCTGATTGGGCCGGATCGAGGGATCGGGAAGTGCGCCATTCGTCACGTCAAACAGGCACCCAGCCTTTTCGTTCCAGAACAGTCGATTGAAGCTCCAACTAGCGACCGTTGCCATGTTGCGATAACACTCCTGACCGGCCTCGTCGCCGAACCTGCGAGCGAGGTCTTCCATGATGCAAAGCGCGTTGTACCAGAGCGCCTGGATCTCCACCGGCTTGCCGCGGCGCGGGGTCACGACCCAGTCGCCCAATTTGGCATCCATCCATGTGAGCTGAACTCCCTGCTCGCCTGAAGCAAGCAATCCGCTGGCGTCCACCTTGATTCCGTAGCGTGTGCCCTTCACGTGCCAGGAGATGATGTCGGCAAATACTTGGTAAAGTTGGTCGCGAACAAACTCCTGGTCGCCGGTATAAGCGAGATAAGACCGGGCTGCTTCAAAGAACCAGAGCGTGGCATCAACCGTGTTGTACTCCGGCGTCTCGCCGGCATCCGGAAACCGGTTCGGGAGCATGCCCTGATCCACATACCTGGCAAAAGTCAGCAAAATGCTGCGGGCCACGTCGTGCTTGCCGGTGAGCAGGGTCAGACCTGGTAGAGCGATCATCGTATCGCGGCCCCAATCGCTGAACCAGTGGTAGCCGGCAATAACCGTCTTTTGGTCTCCGCGGGACACGATGTATTGGTCTGCGGCCGCCGCAAGCGTTTGAGCAAAATCATCTTCGGCTAGGCATGAGGGTTTTGTCTTTCGTCGGCGTGTGATCTCTGCCTGCCAGTATTCGACCACCTGGGTGACATCGCGTGGTTCCGTTGATGCAATGATGGAAGCCTCGCCTCGAAGCCCCAGTTCGAAACTCAGCTCCAACGGATTAAAAAGATCTTCTGAAAAATCGAGCCCGCGCTCGCGCTCCGCGTCGTATTCAAAGTTGCGGTACCAGCCGCCCGTCTTTCGCAATTCGGCGGCATCGTGGGCCAGATGCAAAGAAGGTAACCCCGGGTATGGTGTGACAGTCGCCAATCCGGAGCGTTCTTCCACCGCCGGCTTGATCACACCGTTTTGATGGGTTGTGCTGTGGTAGTTGCGAAATGCGATCAGAGGCCGGATCACAAGCCGCAAGTTCCTTGGCCGCTTTGGAGGATTGTTTTTCTTCAGGTCATAGTGAATGACTGTGCTGTTCTCTCCATAAATCATGAATACGGATTTCTCGATCTCTATGCCTTCGATTTCATAAGTGAAGACGGGAAATGGGTCCAGGCGAAACTGCTTGAGATATCGGAATCCTTGTGGGTGGATTACGCCGGGATAGCGATTTGCGGGGAGGTCGAAAGCCTGTCCTTCAATGACCAGAGTATCCTCGAGTTTTGAGAGAAGAACATAGCGCCCTACCGGCGGTTTCGTTGCGGCCACCAGCAAGCCATGGTAGCGGCGGCTATTCAGGCCGATGATCGTGGAGGAGGCGAATCCCCCAAGCCCATTGGTTTCGAGCCACTCGCGACCCAGAGCACCGTCCAGGTTCCCGCATGTTTCTTGCATGAACTGGATCATGAATTGCCATCCACCCGCAGATGGGTTTCCCTCGTGAAGACGCAGCGGATAAATTCAGTCTGCGACTACCTCAGAGACCGCCGCTTCCGTGCTCTTGTGCTCGCGGGATTCCCCACTTTGCTGCATTAACTTCGTGACTACACCGGTCCATCCAGTTTGATGGCTGGCGCCCAGGCCTGCGCCCGAATCGCCGTGGAAGTATTCGTGAAACAGGACGAGGTCCCGCCAATGCGGGTCGGTCTGGAATTTCTCCAGATTCCCGAGCACGGGTCGGCGGCCATTCTCATCTTGAAGAAAGATGTTCGTCATGCGACGCGACAGTTCTCCTGCGACCTCCCAAAGGGTCATCATCTCACCCGAGTCGGTCGGGAACTCGACCTTGAAGTTATTCCCCAGGTAATGATGAAACTTCTGCAGAGACTCGACCAGCAGGTAATTGACGGGGAACCAGATCGGGCCACGCCAGTTCGAGTTCCCTCCGAAAAGCCCAGTAGTGGACTCTCCTGGCTGGTAGTCGACGCGGTGTTCCATGCCATTCACGCTCAGCTTGTAAGGGTTGTCGCGGTGGAACTGGGACAGGGCACGAATGCCGTAGGGCGACAGGAACTCGCGCTCGTCGAGCATGTACTTGAGTATTCTTCTGAGTTGAGTTTCGTTCGCGATCGACAGTAGCCGCCGCTCGCCCATGCCGTGAGTCCGCATGCAGGCGATGTCGCCCGTAAGATCGGGCCGGTTGTCGATGAACCATTCGAGACGCCGCCTGAAGTCTGGCAGCTTGTTGAGGACCTCCGGCTCCAGCGTTTCGACGGCGAACAAAGGGATCAATCCCACCATCGAGCGGATCTTCATTGGGAACTGCATGCCGTCCGGCAGTTTGAGCACGTCGTAGAAGAATCCGTCCTCCTCATTCCACAATCCCATGTGGTCGTGGCCGCGGTGGCTCATGGCATGCGCGATGTAGATGAAGTGCTCCCAGAACTTGCTGGCAACGTCTTCGTAACAAGGCTCTTCTTTTGCCAGTTCCAACGCGATCGCCAGCAGATTGAGGGTGTACATCGCCATCCAACTGGTTCCGTCCGATTGCTCGATGTAGCCGCCGGTCGGCAGAGGTGCGCTGCGGTCGAAGACGCCGATGTTGTCCAGGCCAAGGAACCCGCCCTGAAAGATGTTCATGCCCTCGGCGTCCTTGCGGTTCACCCACCAGGTGAAGTTCAGCATTAACTTGTGGAAGACACGCTGCAGGAAGGCGCGATCGCCCTTCCCCTTGCGCTTCTTGTCGATCTTGTAGACGCGCCACGCGGCCCAGGCGTGCACCGGAGGATTCACGTCCCCGAATGCCCACTCATAAGCGGGAATCTGTCCGTTGGGGTGCATGTACCACTCGCGCAGCATCAACGTGAGTTGTTCCTTGGCAAAGTCAGGATCCACGAGAGCCAGCGGAATGCAGTGAAACGCCAGGTCCCACGCGGCATACCACGGGTACTCCCACTTGTCGGGCATGGAGATTACGTCGGCGTTATAAAGATGCGTCCACTCGTGGTTGCGGCCTTTTTTCCGTTCGTGTGGCGGCGGAGGATTGCCCGAATCGCCTTGCAGCCAATCTCTCACGACGTAGTGATAGAACTGCTTCGACCATAGCATGCCCGCGAAGCCCTGGCGCATGACGTTCTGCGCATCCGCGGACAGGTCTTGAGGAATCACCGTCGCGTAGAACTCGTCGGCCTCCTGCTGCCGCAGCGCGACGATCTTGTCGAAGTCGGCAAACGCGCTTTTGCCCCCGAAGTCGGAGTCGGCAAGGCGTAGTCGGACCACCACAGTCTCGCCCGGCCCAATGGTGAGTTGGTAGTGAGCCGCTGCTTTCGTGCCCGTGTGGTCTGAATTCACCGCACTCCTGGCACCATGCACAATGTAGTCGTTGATGCTGTCCTTGACGTAGGGAGTGCGGTTCTCCACTCCAAACAGTCGCTGGACATTGGTCTCATTCTCCGTGAACAGCAACTCCGGCGAGCCTTCGCAATGAAGCCAGCGATTGCCAGGCTGATTGTGCTTAAGCTCAATCACGGGGTTTGGCGCAGGATGCGATTGATGCAACTCTGGCTTTCGGTGCGCGGCTCCCCAAGACCAGGTGTTGCGGAACCACACGGTCGGCAGCAGGCGAAGGTTCGCCGCTTCCAGTCCACGGTTCGCCACCGTGATCTTGATCAGAATGTCCTCGGTGTCGGCTTTGGCGTATTCCACTAAAACATCGAAGTAGCGGTTGCCATTGAAGATCTCCGTGTCGAGCAGTTCGAACTCCGGTTGGTCCTTGCCGCGCCGCCGGTTTTCGTCCGCCAGCCAGCCGTAGGGAAATTCCGCGTGCGGATATTTGTAGAGATACTTCATGTATGAGTGAGTGGGCGTCGAGTCGAGGTAGAAGTAGTACTCCTTCACGTCCTCGCCGTGATTGCCCTCGTTTCCAGTTAAGCCGAAAATGCGTTCTTTCAGGATGGGATCGCGTTCATTCCAGAGCGCCAATGCGAAACAGATCGTCTGCCGCCGGTCGCTGATGCCAGCCAGCCCGTCTTCATTCCAGCGATAGGCGCGGGAACGGGCATGGTCGTGAGGCAGATATTCCCACGCATTGCCGTACGGGCTGTAGTCCTCGCGTACGGTGCCCCAGGCACGTTCGCTGAGATAGGGGCCCCAACGCTTCCAGTGCTTCCGTCGCGCTCCAGACTCCGTGAGTCGGATCTCTTCTTGCGTCATGGAAGGGATTCTCGCCTATTTCTCAAAACATTTCTTGGCAGACTGAAATTTCTTCCCCAACTGCAGATCGCCGCGATAAGGGCCGCGTCCGGTATCCTTCACAGGGTCGCCGATGTTTGGATCGTTGTCCAGAGGGGCGGCGACGACTCGCAAGAAAGGTTTACGCTCAAATCCGTTCTTGTCAATCCGGCTTGGGTCGTGCTTTCGTTCATAACCTCTCGCTATGTCTCCTCGTGGCAATCTAGGCGATGTGATTCGGACGTGACAAGGAAGTGACAATTCAGGTTGATTGGAACGGCTTATAGTCAGCAAGTGGAGAATCACGCCGGTTCCGTGACCCAGACGGCGCGTGGAGGCCGCCCAAATGGCCTCACGGCAATCGGCATCTTTTTGTTTTTCGGTGCCACCATGGCGGGGCTCGCAGGGGCAACGCTTATTTGGCCGGGCACAGGGCTCGACAAGATCTGGGTCCTTAATGCGAACGCCTATGCGCAGCTCAAACCGTTCTGTTGGAAGGCTGGGATTCCGCTTCTGATGTTGAGCGCTGCGTTGGTGGCGGCCGGTGTGGGCTGGTTCCGGCGGCGCGTCTGGGGATGGAGATTGGCGGTCGCGATCATAGCCACGCAAGTGCTAGGAGATCTCGTCAATCTTCTCAGAGCCGATTTTGTTCGAGGTGGGACGGGTATCACAATCGCAGGCGCACTGCTGTTCTATCTTTTGAGACGCGACGTAAGAGCGGTCTTCGCTAAGGATGATGCGGGTGAGCGACGAGCTTCCGATACAAACGCCGGCTAAACCCACATTCTCCACGCCCTCGTAAACCGCGGCAATTTCCCGACAGTCGGACAGCGTGATGGAGCGAAAAATTCACCTCTCCTGGAACTCCGCCCACGTCCCGCTCCTCCCGTAATAGATGCGCATGTTGCACTGCTTCGGTTCAGAGTGCCCGAACACCACCGTAAATTGTTTCTCCGGTTGGCTGAGTTGCCCCATCAGCATGCCCATGCGTAACAGGTCCTGATGTTTGTCGTACTTGCTCTCCGCGCTTACATTCTTGTTCAGCACCAACGTCCAATTGCCTCGGTCCCGAACAATGTACATGCTGTAAGCGCCGACCGGGATCTTTGCCTTGTCGGCGGAGAGTTCCGCCTGGGTGAACAGCAACATCGGTTGCCCGCCGGGAGTCCACACCTTTCCTGCAGGGACCTCCTCTTTGCCCGCGGACGCTTCATCGTTGTTGTAGCGAACGCTAATCTGCTTTCCATCCTGAAAGCTGCAAGTCGCAGTCTGGGCACTAGCATCCGTCGACGGCTGCTGAGCCCAGCTCATGCCGGCCATGGCTACTGACAACAAAGCGGTCACTAAGAATGGGCGCATGGTTTTTCCTCCCTGTCGTCAAATTCAACCCCAGAACGAGTTGCGAAGTTAAGGCGGCCCAATCATGGGGCCGCCTTCATTCGCTTAGCGCTGAAACACGAAGTGGTCAACTCGATTTTGCTGCCAGCACTGGTCGTTATCCTGCGTGCAGAATGGCTTTTCCTTGCCGTAGCTGATCGTCTTGATGCGATCTGCGGATATGCCCTGTTGCAGGAGAGCTTGCTTTACCGATTCCGCACGGCTGGTTCCCAAGGCGAGATTGAATTCCTCGGATCCCCGGTCGTCACAATGCCCTTCGACCAGCACTCTTACGTTCGCATGTTGCTGAAGGAACGCAGCGTCTTGTTGCGCCGTGGGCGCATCACTCGACCGGATGTTGGCCTTGTCGTAGTCGAAGAACACATCTTTGATGTTCTTACTGAACAGATCTTCGTCCGTCGCTGAGGGCGTCATACTCGCGGCCCTCGCGTTTACCGTGACGCGAGCGGACGCGTCCTTCGATCCTCCAGGCCCCTTTGCGACGAGAGTGTAGGTGGTTGAGCTGTCCGGCGTAACCGACCGGGAACCAGATGCCGGCAGTGTGCCCAGCCCAGAAACCGTAATGTCAGTGGCGTTGCTGGTTTGCCAGGCTAACGTTGTGGGCTGACCTTGCCGAATCACGCTCGGGTTAGCGGCGATGGTTGCGGTGGGTGCGGCAGGCGATGGCGGCGGAGTGGGCGGTGTTGCCTGGGCTGCCTTTTTGCTGCAACCTGCCAGTGAGAACACCGCCGCTAGCACGACCAACAAACCGTATGACTTCAATCTTCTCTTCGACACTTGACTCCTCCCTTTTGTGAAGCAACTCGAATTTTGTGATGGCTTAAGTTTTGTGATGGCTCAAGACCGGGCCAGACAGCATTCACGACAGTCGCGGGAAGAAAGGCAGCGCCAAAAGGGCCAGTCTACTGCGCGACGCGCGACAGAGTTGAAAAAGCTAAAACGACAATTCGAGGGGGGATCAGCAACGGAGGATGGTGTTGAATTGGGCCAGGCTGAGGGAGCGGAATTCGAAACTCGACGCCGATATCCAAGACAACACAGCGAGCAAGGAGATAAGGTAATTCCGCAAGGTGTTCAGGGCCGCCTGCACTACGGCGCGGCGCAACCGGGCAGCTGCCCTGGCGGCCTGAAGCGCGGTAACCGGGCCGTGCACTGCAGAATATGGACCCTGTGTCGCAGGAAATAGCAGAATCGCCAGGACACAGAGAATAGCTAGAAGAGCCAGCTCACATCCGATGCGGCCAGGAATCATCGAAGTGCCACCAAAATTATAATACTCAAGATATTCCACCGCAGCCCGAATCGGTATAGTTACCTTGGTCCAATGCCCAGGTACCGCTTCGCGTATGCAACCGATTTAAAATGGTCCGCATCTTGCCAAACAGGACGCCCGGTTATGGTTCCCGTACCGTTTAGTGGCGGCATGCGAAGTCGTGCTGGCGCAATGCCTTTAATCGTCTGCACGATATGCTTCTTAGGCATAGTTGGTGTAGCCCTTTTCCCGGCCGCCAAGGGGCCATTCACCGCCTCCCGCGGCCCAGCCACGGCCTTGCGGTCGATCCAGGATTTTCAGCTTCTAGAGCTGTCGATGGTGTTTGCGGCACTGCAACTCGCTGGCAGGTCGATTTCCAGTTTCCATCCCGCCCGAAATTCTCAACTCGAGTTCTGGGTTTTCCAAGCGCCGTTCCAAGCTGCTCTGGATTCGTGTCCTCTTCTCTGCTGAGGTCGTCGGTCCTCAATTCGGGAGCTCGACATAAACGAGATAGATTCTCGCGACGCGCTAACGCGCGAGGACTGCAGGTGCCGAGCGCCTTGATCTCCGGAGGTCGCGACATCCCAATTGGACGAGATGACTCGCACGACCGATTTCTTGCTCGCGGTTCTTAACTTCGTTCGCACAAGCGCTAAAGATCATTTCATAACGCCTCAGGAGGGGCGATAGCATGGCAAGCCCGTTGCCCACGCGAATCCTGACCATTTTCTCTCCGCTCGACCAGCAGCGTGTAGCTGCTCGCTTTACGATTGCCCTTGCGACGGCGGTTCTCGCGATCTTGCTTCGCGGCCTTCTCGATCCAGTCCTCGGCCATGTGGCTTTCTATGTCACCGTATACATGGCAGTGGCCTTCGATGCGGTCGTGTGCGGCTTCGGCCCTGCGGTTCTGAGCGCTCTGGGCGGGTTCTTGGGGATTTTTTATTGGTTCGTGGATCCGCGCCATTCGTTCCGGATCGTCCATCCGTCAGAGATTCATGGTGTTATTGGTTGCTTCCTCATGTGCGCAGTTCTCATCGTGCTCGGTGTGGCAAACCGAAAAAAACAGCTTCGACTCAACCAGACAATCGTGGCACTGACCAGCGAAGCGGCAAGCCGGAAGCGCGCTGAGCAAGAGCTACAGGAAGCTCACGACCTGTTGGAGAAGCGAGTGGAGCAGCGCACAGAGGCGCTTTCTCAGGCGTTGTCCAGACTAGAGTCCGAGGTAGCGGTGCGCCAACAGGCGGAAAATCAACTGCGCCATTTGTCGGTCCGGTTGATGATGATGCAGGATGAGGAGCGTCGCCACATCGCTCGCGAATTGCATGACAGCGCCGGTCAGACACTTGCTGCGATCAAAATGGCGGTGGCGTCGCTCCAGTTTTCCGGCCGCAAAGCGTCCGATTTCCCCCAGCTCTTGGATGACCTGAATGCGCTGGCCGACGAAGCATTGCGTGAAATACGCACGACCTCCTACCTGTTACACCCGCCCCTGCTCGATGAAGCGGGTCTGGCGTGCGCAGCACGGTGGTTCGTTGAGGGATTCGCGAAGCGTAGCGGTATTGAAACGCAATGTGATATGCCCGACCAGATGGAGCGCCCGCCCAGGGGTTGTGAACTCGTGCTGTTTCGGGTGTTGCAGGAATGCCTGACCAACGTGCACCGCCACTCCGGCGCCTCGGGCGCACACGTTACTCTCACTCCCGAAAGTAATTGGCTAAAACTTGAGGTAGGAGACAACGGCAATGGAATCTCCGAAGAGCGGTTGCGGCTATTCAACTCCGCAGCAGGAAACGCTGGCGTGGGAATTGCTGGAATGCGGGAGCGTGTGCGTGAATTGGGAGGAACACTCGATATTCGATCGGGCAAGACAGGAACCACTGTGAGCGTCGCCCTTCCCATCTTGCGAACCGCAGATGCGACGCAAAAAGAGCCTCAGGACTTAGCAGCGTGGCTTCGCTCTTCGATTCTTGATTAGCGCATTGACGGCGCCGCACCGGCGAGGCTTCTCTGCTTTGACTCGCTAGGCGACGCGTTTCGCTGGCATACTGTGCAGACGAGAGGTGTGCCGTGGAACTGGGACTCCCCAAGTCGTTCAAGATCTTTGCTCCTGGCAGTTCCTTGCGACGGAGAGTCGCTTATAGCCTTGCCATCGTAAGGCTGATTCTTGTTCCGGTGATTTTGCTTGCGGTCTATTACCTGTTCCGGATGGGGTGGATCGTTGACCGCATCGTTAACGTGGACGCACCGGTGACGACCCTCGCGGAGCAAGCATCCGTGCAAATGCTGGACGCTCGTCGCGCCGAGCGAAGCTATTTCCTGCTTCGCGATCCGGAATATGTGCAGGCGAACCAGCAGGCGCTCAACCAACTGCGAGAAACCCTGGAAAAGATTCGCAATCTCGCGTCCGACGAGCAACCCGCCACCCAGCGAGCCGCGGAGAACGTCGCGATGTATGAACAACAATTCGCGGCGGCCGTCGCTCTGGCGGAAAAACCAGGAGGAACAGCCTTGGACCGCGTTCAGGAAGTTGTGCGATCCTACGAAAAAGATCTCAACGACCTTTTGAAACAGGCCCATCACAAGACCCGCGTTCAGGTGATCGAAGGTCTTCGCGATCAGGTGGATTCCTTCGATGCTCAGATCCTAAGTACGGTGGAGGCCGGCGATCCCACATTGCGCCAAGTTACACCTGTCTTGCAGGCATCCAGCCAGCAAGTCCTCCAACTGGCTTCCGAAATCGAGACTCGTAGCTGGGTTCGGGTTCATCATGATCATGAAGACGCCCGACATCTTCTTTATCGCGCGGAATTGGTGCTCAGCGCGGTCTCCGCTCTTACACTTCTGCTCAGTGTATGGATCAGTTTTGTGCTTCCCCGGCAGGTTGTGAAGCCGTTGGTGGAGTTAAGAGAAGCGGTCGATCACGCCGCCGCAGGAAACTATCAGATTGATTTCGAACTGCGGGGAGAAGGCGAAGTCCTCGAACTGGCGAAGAGTGTTCGCAATCTGATCGCGCATGTGCGAACCGCAATTTGAGCTGTTCGTGAGGAAGCCCACGATGGAGCCGCCCGCAAATCTCAGCGAGGTTTCCGGGATGAATTATGTCCGATGTATACGACCGCCCTTCGCGAAGTCAGTAGCGATTGCACGAGGGTATCGGCCAGCCAGCCCTGGTATTTCTGAGAAGACCATCCGCGCTCGCGCACCAGCATCCGGTACACGTCCCTTCCAGTCAGCATCCAGAAGATGTCCCGGGCGGTCCTGTAATCAAGTTGGGGACGAAGTCACCCCGCGCGTGTGGCGTGAGCAGTTGCCGCGCTGCAAGACCATTTGCTGCACGCCTCCGGTATTCCCGCCCTTCGCAAAAGGCGCGAAGGACGGGGCACCCACCGCTTTGCTGATGCCAGCGCGTTCACAAGCCTGGGCCATCCGCCCCGTCTTCTTGACTCACATACATTCCCTCACCCGTCGCTAATCCTGTTCGCCAAGAGTTTGGACGAACGTCTTGCCGTACGGGTAGAAGAGTTCCTTGCGGCCTTGCTGCCACGCTGCTTTGAGCTCGGGTTTTGTGATGTCCCAGTCCGGCCGGCATTTCTGAAGGACCGCACGCAGGTCTTGGCGCAGCTCTTCCAAAGTGGGCCGGCCGAAGAACCAATAACCGTTATAGATCTTGTAAACGACAAGACCGGGCTCGAGAACTATCACGTGGGGAATCATGGGATTGTGCACGGGATCCGTGTATTCGGCGATGTCCAGATCCTTTTGGACCATTCGCGCCGCGTCGGAGAGGAAGGGCCAGTGGGCGCCGACTCCGCTGCGATATTCGCTCGTCTCAGTGATATTGTCGGTGCTAAGGGTGGCGAGCCGGCAATAAGCAACCTCGATCTCGCGATGGAGTTGAACAAGTCCTTCCGCCTGCCTTCGGTCCTTGGGGCAGAAACCTCCACGGCTGAGGACGAGAACCATTGGATGTTGTCCCTGTAGTTCGGAGAGCCTCCGGCGTTTCGCGGTGTGATCGGAAAGCTCATAGTCGGGGAACACAGCTCCGGGAACAATGTCAGATCGCATATGAAATCCTCAAGACTTGGATGCTCGTCGAGGCGGTGTCGCTTCGCAGTGATCGCGACAGGCGGATGGTATTGTTCATTTCATTGAAACGATGCCAGCATCACAAAACCCACCAACGCCCCTACAGCTCCAGAATTTGGTGGTCGTGGCAGTCGAGCTGGATGGCGTCGTAGAGCTGGTGCAGAAGGTCTCGACCATAGCGGGCTACGAAGTACATGGCACCAATACTCCGCTCTTGCAGGCCCTTCTCAGGATAGAGCGCCGCGCTTAGCGCCTCCGCGTGGCGGCTCACGAGTTCGCCCTTCTGCATTTCCGCGCGGGCGGCCTGGGTCTGTAGGCGCTCGAGTTGGTATTGCATCTTAGACCGGCCAGTCTCTGCGGCGTCGACTAACGTACGGTCAAGCTTCGCCAGTTTCTCTTTTATTGTGGATAGATTCGCATCGATCGACTTCTGGGCGGCCTCGAAGGCAGCCTGCAGGTCTTCGGGCAGGTTGTTAGCCGCGAGCTGGCGGCTCAATGCCTCGGGGCCGGCGAACACATCGGAGACGGCGATTTCATGGCGCTCGAGCAGGCGCTGCACTTTCGGTTCGACGATAGTCGCGGAGAAACGTGGCACAACCGGCGTCACCCGTCCCAGCAGAATCTCATACACGGCGCCGGCCTGGGCGAAATAGGCTGTCTCCGCCGCGCCTCCCGTATAAGCGAGCGTGGGGAGAACATAGTCTTCGACGATGGGGCGCAGAAGCACGTTGGGGCTGAATTGTTCAGGTGCCGCACTCACGCGTCGTAGCAATTCGGGTCGTGAAACTCTCTCAGCACCCCCGTCGCTGCCAATCACGAATTCTTTACTCTCGCCTGCCCCGAAACAGTGAATGGCGGTACGGACGCCATCCAGCAAAGTGAACAGCAACGTCGACGCCGGGGTGACCTTCACCTGCTGGTGATAGCCGGCGGCTTCGAGAGCCTGTCCGCGAGCCAGCAGCGCGGCAGCCAGTTCATCGGAGCGCCCGATCGCCGCACGGTAAATCGGTTCAGCGATACGATGAAGTTCACCATCGGAGGCATCGAGCACGATCACGCCCCACTCGTCGAAAAGCCTGGTATACAGGTGGGCGAACGAAGTGCCCAGAGTTTCGCCGGGACGATAGCTCTCGCGAAGAAGCGTGGTCGCTTCGCTATCCCCCAGCAGAGATGCGGCCTGCTCCAACAGCGGCAAAATCTCATTGCCAAGCCGCACACTGCCAACCGGACCTCCGGGAATTCCTTGGCTTGGCGTCGTCAGCGTCTCCAACCTGCCTTCAGGCCCGGGGAGAGAAACGTGATTCACTTCGGCGAGATCATGATCGTAGGTGGCGAGCCAGAAGATGGGAACACAGTCGACTCCGGCTGCAGTAGCCTCCTCGGCAAGTTTCACGGCGGTGAGCGCTTTGTAGATGTCGAACATGGGTCCGCCAAACAGGCCGACCTGCTGCCCGGTGACCACCGTGGCCGCTCCGCGGCGAAAGCGGTCAAGATTGGCCAGCGTTTTCGCCGAGGCGAGGCCGTCTCCATTCTGGGACTTGTTCTGGCGTTCAAGAAGGTCCGCAACGCGCTGACGGCGCGTGGAATCGTAACGCAGGCTTGCGCCTTCTTCCTTCAGGAAAGCGCGGAAATAAGGAGGCCTGGGATAGAAAGTTCGTACTTTAGGAGAGTATGTGAGAAAGTCTGTAAAAATGCTTGTGCTATGCGGGATTTGGGAAAAGGGAAGACAGTGCGTCTTCACGGACGACACTCCTGGCACGGTGGTGTTGGGGTTTGACGCACTGGCAGTTGGACGTTTGAATTCATCGCATGTCAACGGAACGTAACCTGAAACCGGAATCCCGACAAGCCGCGCCGTACTTGAGATGCCAGAAAAGCCCGCAAGATGCAAGATAATGGTTGTGTCCCTAGTCTACTGGTTGCATGAGAGGAAGAGCATGAGTTCGCCCGCCGGTCCACTGGATATCGCTGTGCCGCTGACGCTGGAGGGGTCGGTCGTGCGCCTTGAACCGATTCGCTCCGAACACGCGGAACTGTTCTGGGACGTGGCAAAGGGCGCGCTGGACGACATCTTTCGGTGGATTCCTTATTCCATGAAGACACCTGAGGATTTCCAGAGGCTGATCGAGAAGGCGCTCGCGGAGCAAGGACGCGGCGAGTCGGTTGTGTTTGCGACTGTCGAGCGAAGTTCGGGGCGCGTGATTGGCAGCACTCGATTCATGAACATCGATCGCGTCAACCGGCGAGTCGAGATTGGATCGACGTGGATCGCTCCGGAGTGGCAGCGCACCGCGGTCAATACCGAAGCCAAGTTCCTGATGCTGCGGCATGCGTTCGACGTCTGGGGATGCATGCGGGTGGAACTGAAGACCGACGCTTTGAATCAGAAATCGCGTAATGCAATTCTGCGGATCGGCGCCAAGGAAGAAGGGACGTTGCGGCGGCATCGGATCACGTGGAGCGGCCGCGTGCGTGACACGGTGTATTTCAGCATCTTGGACAGCGAGTGGCCAGAGGTAAAGGCGAAGCTGGAGGCGCGGCTTTGCTGATGGTGGATGGGCCGCGCCGCGCGTTCTGTTTAGTCATTTGACTCTCTCGAATCCTGCTCGAAGCTCTCATTCACAGAAAACTCTGACTCTCACTTTTGTGCCCGCGTCTTTCTGATCGACATCGACCGTCAAGTCGTTCAGCTGGTCGACTAACTCTTCCAGGTTCTCCGGCTTGATTTGCGTCAGGTCGATGGGGATGCCTTTTTCCTGCATGGCATGGTTGGCGCGGTGCAGGGCCTGGGCAGGCAGCAAGCCGGCGAGCCTGACTCCGGCGCGGAGCAGTTGCATTGGCACCCGGACGTTGACTTTCGTCGGGCCTTCTTCCCCCGCGTCACCTTCAGAATCGACTTGGACCCGAAGATATTTGGGCCGGCTCTTTCCTGTCGGGGACTCGGCCGGCGACTTTGTGGCAGCCGGTTCTTCGAACGCGGAAATCAGGCGCTCCGCTTCACTGGCGCTGATCTTGCCTTCCGACAGCATCTGCAGAATCTGGCGGCGATGTTCGCTCATGTCTTTGTCTCCTAAACGCTCGACTCCTAAAGAATGTGGAACGACATTCCGGCGCTGCGCTGCTCGACTTCGAACTCGGTGTCAGTGAGAGCATTCAGGATCTGCCACATCACGGCAACGCCGCGGAGTGGATTGACCTGGCAGGCCAGGCAGGCGATGAAAATAAAAGGCGACAGCAGGATGCCCAGCGGAAGCAGCAAGAGCCAAACCAGAAACAACGGAATCCACAAACGAAAAGTGCGACTCTCCTGGTTGCGCAGACTTACGACGGCGACGAACGGTATCATTTCAGCGCCTCCATCTCTTTGATTGCATCTTCGGCGGTGATCTCTCCCTGCCGCAGGCGTTCGAGGATCTCGGCCTTGGAGGGAGTGGGATTGATTTCAATGAATTCTAGGCTGCTGGCGATGCGAGTCAGCCGTGCCTTAATGGTCGGGTAGCTGACCCCGAAAACCCGTTCCATCTCCTTGATCGAACCGTGAGAACGGACGAAGGCGGTGATAAAGATCTGGTCGTCCATATCGAGGCGGGCAAGTTGTGGAAGCTCGAAGCTGCCATCGATGGCGATGTCCTTGTCGGCGATCCGAACTCGCTCGACAAGGATTCGCTTGCCTTGCGTAATCTGAGTTAGCTCTTGCCACTCCCTAGCCTGATTCATATATTTAATTTATCTGTAATAATTTATTAATTTAATGTATTTGTCAATGGTTATATTTAATAAAATAAATCGAGCACAGCAAGGGCGCTTAATTCCATCTACCAAAAACTACGGGCTGCCCTTGCGAGCAGCCCGTTTTCCTGAGTGGCGTTCTTATCGGCCGAGTGAGTTTCTAGTTCGACCCTCCCGCGAGTGCGACGACTCCCCGCACGAAGGGCATACCGGCGGGCGTGCCCAGCCCCGTCACGTTGTCCCATCCGTTGCCAGTCACGAGCGACGAGTCGGTGCCGAAAGTCAAATCGTACCAACGAGTCGAACTGCCGTGATAGAGCGCGCTGAGGAACGTGGTCGTGTTCTCCAGCGGTTGTGCCAGATCCGCCGCAGTTTCGATAAGAACAGGATTGGGAGGATTAACAATCCTCCCCGCCGCGTCGGCCCCGTTATTCACCGCCTTGACGTCGCGGATCGCGCCCGACGGCAAGGCATACAGGTAAGGAGCTGCCTGTCCGAGCGGTGCCGCCGAGCCAGCGGCCTGGTTTGTGATCGCCCACAATGCGGAGAACATTGGTGTAGCCAGACTAGTGCCGCCGATTGCTCCTATTTCCGTCGTGCCTCCGATCGTGACGACGATGTTCACTCCGGTATAGGGATCGGCCACGTACGAGATGTCGGGAACCAAGCGGGCCTTCCCCGACAGTGCCGACTGGTAAGACGGCTTGGACCAGATAGCACTTGTGCCCCCACCAGCCCCGTAGATGAAGCCAAGCTGAAGCGGAGGATCGTAGGGAGGGTTCGGCGATGGATACGTCAGGCGGGTCTCGTTATTACCCCAGCCAGTCTGGGACTGGATCTGATTGTAGCTGTTCAGGAACAGGCTGGTGCCACCGATTCCTGTGGCAAACGGCGACGAGGCCGGCATCACCACACTCGGCGGAACCGTGATCCCGAATGAGTTGTATATCTCCGCCACATTATCTCCCCAGTCGCCGGAGGCGAAGTTGGTCGAGATGCCGAGAGCGGAGGCCAGTTCAGTCATTGCCAATTCCGTGAGCAGCGTAGACTTGCCGCCGTATTCCACATCGAGGATCTCGAAACCGGCCCAGCTGTTCGAGATCACGTAACCGAGGTCGAAATTCGCATAGTTAGTCACGACCTCCGGATTCTCGATCGCCCAGAACTCGGCGATATCCAGCGAGTAGTTATCCGGAGCAATCACCAGGGCGATGTTGGCTCCGGGAGCGACCGCATGCGCCCATTCGACGTCAAGACTGGTCTCCTCCGCCCAGCCCGCATCCGATGTGGTGGGCGCGCCCCCCGGGTAGTAGACCTGGAAATTCGAACTGGTCAAAGGCGGCAGTCCGTAGATCGCCGAAAACAGGTTGGCATCGCTCTGGATGGAAGAGGAGCCAAAGGCGTCGACGATGATGATGGTCTGTCCTGTGCCGTCCCAACCCTTGGCGTACAGGGGATTTAATCCATAGGCCGTCTGCATCTGCGTCGGATTGTAGCCGGGGCAGGTGTTGGTTGCATCCGTCGCGTAGCGGTTGCCGTGATAATACGCAGTGGGTCCGCCGCCGGGAGTGGTGAATTTCACGCTCTGGAAACCGGTCAGGCAGCGGTTCTGCGAGGAAGCGGCGTTCGCAAAGGCAGCATTTGCCGAAAACGGCCGCATCGGGAAAGGTTTACCGGTATCAGGATTGAAAGGCCGGGCCAGGGTAGGCCGCGGCGCGAAATCGTGCAGACCCTGCACGCTTTTCACCAGCGCACCCACCGGCCCCCGAATAGAAGCAGCGCCGCTGCTGATCCGGTGCACAGTGCCATTGGTGCTGAGACGGCTGATTTGGACGTTGAAAGCATTTTCGGCGTCGGAAACACGGCCTTGGGCAGTCAGAAAATGGTTGTGCTTCTCGACTGAGGTTACTGTGAAATTGTGCGCGGTCAGATAATCGCGAACCTGTGCCGCATCCGCCGCCGTCGGGGCAAAATGGGCATAGTACTGTTCGCGCGTGAGCCAATGATGAAAATTTGGGGAACCCGGCTGATACATCTGACGGACTAATTCATCGAGCACCGGCTTGTTGTGCTCGTTCAACCACACCGTAACCGTGATCATCTTGGCAGGATTCTCTCGGCCAAGATTCTGAGCCTTGGTCACTCCCTTCCCGTTGGATTGGCCGAAAACGGAAACTGCCAGGACAGCCAGTAGAAGGGTAAGTCTGACACCTATCCACAAAAAACTTGTGCGAGGCTTCATAGAATTCATCTCCGTGAGCATCAGTTGGTATAGCGAGAACTTTTTGAGCCGGATTTACCTTTTCCGACCGCGTGTGTTTACCAGATTGAAGAAGGGCATTTGTCGTACGCGGACAGGGCAATAGAAAACAGCTTCACAGTGTCCGGAAGACAAATGGCGACAAGAGTCTGTCACTGTCTTAGGTGGCTGTCAAGGCCTAGGGACGCTGGTTTTCGGGGATTTGGACATTGGTGGTGACGGTTGGGGCGGGTAGAACCCGTAGCTGGAACTTGTTTGACTTCCGGCCTTGCACACCCTAGTCTGGAAGTAGCTCTTTGCAAGGCCCAACCCACCAGTGGGGGCGTCACGGCTTCGACGGAGATGCTTGCGGCCAAGAGGCATGCCGGGGTGCACACACCCGCAATCGCGTGCAAAATGATAATTGCCAATCAACAGATGGCATACGCAGCCTAACTAGTTTAGGCAGCCGTCCCAGGAGGCTTCGCCCGTGGGCCTCCGAAGGACGTCGCACAGCGGGCTGCTCTTTCCGGTTACGTCTGGGCCGGAAGGCTAAGATCTCAGGCTAGCGGAACGCGTTTCTTGTCCGTTCTGAGCGCGGGCCGCGAACGTCCTCGGGTAACGCCGAGGGCATGAACGCGAATAAGCATGTAGGCTCTTGACCAGTAACATTTTCGGACGCGGGTTCGACTCCCGCCGCCTCCACCACTATAAACTATTGATAATAAACTAGTTATAAAGCGATAGAAAAAATCGTACAATAGAAAGCGGATTAGCGGAGGCCTCCCGCCCCGAGCCTGCTCTAGTCACGGTTAAAGAAGCGGTAGCACGGTTTCTGAACAGTAAGCGCAATGAGAATCTGGCCGACTCCACTCTCGACAAGCTGACCACGATTTTTGAGAAGCAGTTCCTCGCGTGGGCCACCTCATAAGAGTTCACCAACCGTCGCTCAAGAAGGTGTAGGCAACAAGCCATCTGCTCTTGATGCAGCCCTTTCTCGATTTCCGAAGTGAGCCACGGACATTCCCGTTTGAATCAACTTAGGAGTGCAGCTGACGGTTAATACTGGTGCGCCCGCACCACAAAGCGCTTCGGTGCCGAGCCGACGAAATAAAAGGGATAGCAAGTCACCAGGGTAACAGTCGATTCTTTGCTTGAGGGCTCAAGAACGGTGGTGTCACTAGGCTCGACGACCTTCATCCAATCTACTTGGTACCGAAACAGCCCAGTTGCCGTCTGAATCTGAATTTCATCGTTCAGTTGGATGTCTTTTAGCTCGCGGAAAAAAGTGTCGCGGTGCCCAGCGATACCGCTGTTCCCGGTTTCCCCTGGAAGCACAGTGCCTTCGATGTGTCCCGCACCCAGCCGCAACATTCGCGAACTGGTCCCTTGCAGAACGGCGACGGAAATTCCCAACCTCGGTATATCTACTCGACCCAGAACGTCGCCTGTTTTGACCGCAGATTTGGCCTGTGGTTCGTGGCGTTCCTCTTCCCGGTGGATCTGGGTCTCCAGGGATCGTTTCGCTGAAGCCTGAAAGAGACTTGCGTCGAGCAAAATGAAGCCGACGTATCCGAGCGCAAGAGCGCCAGTGATCACAAGCAGGCGTTGACTCCAGCGAACAAGCCTTCGCATTCGCGCGGGAAGCATCTCGCGTTCAATTGTGAACGTCATGATCGATCGCCTTTGAAGCTGCTGATGGAAATGCGGACGGTGCGAAATAACCGGTCCGGGTGCGCACCGACAAACGTCCGCGCCCCGGCGCGCTGGCTATTACTTCGATGACTCGATACGTTCCGTCCCGCTTTCTGTTCGTAGGGGCATATGCGATCGTGTACTGATTGCGGATATCGTGTGCGATCTTCTCGCAGATGGGAGCAACGTCCTTTAACGATTCCGGCAAGAAGGCCTCGCCGCCCGTGTCCTTGGCAAGCCGTTTGAGCACCACCGGGTTTCGATCGGGATCTTGCTCATCGAAGATGCCGATTGTGTAGATGATCGCGTCGGGCTGCCCAACCATTGCGACGATTTCGGCCAACTTATGCTTGCTGGCGTTGTCGCCCCCGTCGCTGATGATGATCAGCACTTTCTTGTCGAGATTGCCCATCTTTAGATGTTCGAGCGCGGCAGCAACGGCGTCATACAGTGCGGTCTCGCCCTGGGCCCGAATTCTGGACAGTGCTACTTCCAACTGAGCCACTTGATCTGTGAAGGGTGTGTTGACCGGAAGACCAAACGAAACTCGTTCGTTGAAATTGACCACGAACATCTGGTCCTGTGGGTTACTGGAGCGGGCAAACGCCAACCCGGCGGCAATTACGTCAGCGCGCTTCGCACTCATACTTCCACTGTTATCGATGACCAGACCGACTGTGACCGGAATATCTTCGTGGCTGAAATTCTTGATCGGTTGAAGCACTCCGTTTTCGTAGACCTTGAAATCGTCTTTGTCGAGTCCGGAAACAAAGGCGTGTTTGTGATCCTGGGCCGTTGCGTGCAAGATCACCATGTCCACATCTACTCGAATGGTGTAGTCATCGCCCAGGCGGCTCTGCGACGGAGAGCGTTCTTGCGGCCGAGCCGAGCTCGTTATCGCGATCACAACGAAAAGAACACTCAGCCAAGTCGCGAACTGCTCCCTGACCTGCAGCTTCAGTTCACTTTGCAAACGCGGCGCGGATAAGGAAGGCTCAGTCATCCGTCGGTTTCTTTCATGCAGTCTGAGTCGTGCGTGGAAGAACCGGACGGGCGCAATGCTTCGCGCCGTCCGGCATCCGTCACCTCATGTGGATCGGTTTTCCCCGCTGGTCCACATCTTTACTTGGTTCGGACCGCTCGCTTCGAAAAGGCCGATAGACCAAAGCCGGCGCCGATCGTCACCAGCCCAACCAGGGCAATCAACGGCAGTGAACTGGCTCCTTTCGGCAACTGCTCTTCGGTCGCGGGTTTTAGTTCAGCAGCAGCCACAGGGGTTGGTGCTGCGGCGGTCGGAGGGGGCGCTTCAACGACCTGGGCGAATTCAACTGGATCTCCAGTTGGGGCAACCGCCTCAACGGGCGCCGTCTTCAGAGCCTCGATGGGAGCAGTCTCCAGTTCGATAGAAGTAGCGAGCACAGGTTCATTGGTTTCCTTGGCCAACTCGATGGCTCTCGGTTTTGCGTAAACGAATTCCTCGCCCCACTCATGCCCGGGGTAGAACCATGCTCTCAGAGCCTCGGGCTCTCCGGCGGGCCGCTCGCGGAAAGTGATTACCGTTTTGTTAGTCGTCTTCAAACGGTAATTCGGAATTGCGAGGATTGTCGTGAGCACCTGGGTTTCGTCTTGATTGAAAATCTGGACGATGTGACGGTCGGATTGTGAATCCAGAATCTTGAAGACATATGTGCCGGCCGGCAGGTTATGTTGGCCCACGCCCGGAACTTCGACGGGCCCGCTGAACGTGACTACGGTTTTTCTGTTCCAATCGTCTGCCGTAGCTGACGGCACAACCAGGACGCAGAGCACAGCGAGGCACAGTACGATCCCGAGCCCTTTAAGTAGTTTCATAGTATCTCTCCTGATTTTTTTCTCCGACTAGCTCGCACGGCAGTGGTTATTCTGAGTGGACTCTTTTTGGCGTCGGGTTCAAAAGAGATCCAGCGCCGGAAAGTCCGGCAGTTTCGCAGACCGTGGGAGGTTGTTCGAGCGCAAGTATCCAGCGTTGGCACTTCGATTACTGGTCAATATTGACCGCACTGTGTTTTGCGAGAATCAGAAGGGTCTCTTCGGCTTTCAGCTGTTTTGGGTTGGCCAGTTCATATTGCTGACGAGTTACTGTGCGATACCGCGAGGCATCGATCTCGATAAGGCACTCCGAGAGTCTCGGCAACATGATGACGCCTTGCACAGGCCCGCAATCCCATTCTCTGTGGGTGAGCGATCTTGCTCAGACGCGAAAGTCGACACCTGTCATTCTTTATTCTGCTGAGTGTGTAGATGGAGCCGCGATCGCCTAGATTCTTAGGTCGCTACGGTTGAGATCGCAATTCCCTTCGAAGCGGTCGCATCCAGCCCATCAGCGTTCTTGATCTGTTTGGGTAGCCGCGAAGCCTCACGGCGGAGAAAAATTCGACGCTGAGAGTCTCTCGAACACTGAAATTAGCACAACACCTCCAGACAAATGAGAGGGGTTTAGCCCGCGGAACAAGGAAGGTCAAAATCATGCCTTTAATTCAACTGCTTGAAGTTCTGATTGTGGTGGGTGTTCTCCTGTGGCTGGTGAATCGCTTCATTCCAATGCAGGGAACCATTAAGTCAATCTTGAACGGCGTCGTGGTGATTGCCGTAGTTCTGTGGATCATGAATGCGTTTGGATTGTTTCATTCGCTTTCCAGAATTCACATCGGGACATGAAAAGAGATGACGTGAGGGAAACCGGGCCAAGAAGGCTGAACGGCAGCACGCTGGTCAGCGTAAGGGAACTTTCTTGTCCCAGTGAAGCCCTCACCAGTGAAAGCTACCCGGGGAAACTTGCATTAAAGCATGCGTACGTAACGATCGACAATGGAGGCAACATGAAACTAGCAGGAGTTATCAGTACAGCAGTTCTGTCTTGACCCTGGGAGTCGCTGCTCCGGCATACGCACAGCAGGAGCAGCACGACCAGCAGGAGGAACAGAAAGCCAGACCTGCACAGGACGAGAAGAAGGCACAACCGGCTAAACCCGCAAAGCAGGAAGAGAAAAACGCTCAGCAGCAGGAGAAGAGCGCTAAGCCCGAAGAGAAAAACGCCCAGCAGCAGGAGAAGAACAATCAACAGGAAGAGAAAAACGCTCAGCAGCACGACCGAAACAATAAGCAAGAAAAGAAGAACGCTCAGCAACAGCACGCCCAGCCGGCGCAGCGCGCCGGCGGTGGAAACCGCATTCCCGACGACCGTTACCGGGCCAATTTTGGACAGGAACACAGATTTCGTGTGAACGAAGGTGATTACCGCAATCACGGCTTCCAATACGGCGGCTATTGGTTCGGGTTCGTCGGCGCCTGGCCCAGCAACTGGCTTTACACGCAAGACGTTTATGTCGTCGAGATTGACGGCATGTATTACTTGTGCAATCCCATGTATCCCGGCGTTAACCTCGAAATCAGCGTCAACCTATAACAGCTTGTCCCAGAGTATTGGTTGACATAACGAGTTCAACTTTATAGGCGCGGGTCCCCCGGCTTGGACTCGCGTCATTTTCTTTCCCGTCGCTAGCTGGGTCATCTCGTAAGAAACAGATTCACCAACTTCCACATTCCCGCAAAGTGAGCCGTAGTGCACAGACCTGACAGTGCGTTCGTGCAATCCTCGTCTATGACGCTTGAGGCGTCGCCTCTTACTCCACGCAGCCCGCAGCGGCAAGGTCCAACCGGGTAATCGAAGGATGATCTGGCAAGGTGATTCAAAATGCGTACTATTCGTCTGGTGCTACTGACACTTCTGATACTGGCCATACCGGCCGCCTCGTTCGCGCAGTTTGGCGTGGCAATCACAATCGCTCCGCCCGCGCTACCCGTGTACACCCAACCGATGGCCCCAGCTGACGGGTATCTGTGGACGCCCGGCTACTGGGCATACGGCGAGGAAGGTTACTTCTGGGTACCGGGTACGTGGGTGATGGCTCCCGAGCCTGGCTTCCTCTGGACTCCTGGTTATTGGGGTTGGGGCGGCAACGCCTTTGCCTGGAATGAAGGCTACTGGGGTCCGCATGTCGGCTTCTACGGCGGCGTGAACTACGGCTACGGCTATGCGGGCGTTGGTTATCAAGGTGGATATTGGAGAAACGGCGGCTTCTACTACAACCGCTCGGTGAATAACGTGAACGTCACGAATATTCACAATGTTTACAACAAGACCGTAATCAACAACACCACGTACAACCACGTCAGCTATAACGGCGGCGACGGCGGAATTAACGCCCGGCCGACGGCAGCGGAAGAGACGGCGATACACGAGCAGCACCGGCCGCCATCGGAGATGCAGACTCAGCATGTGCACGCTGCCAGTACCAACCACGCTCTCCTAGCGTCCGTGAACCACGGCCGGCCCGCAATTGCTGCCACTGCGAAACCTGGGGAGTTTAGCGGTCATGGGGTCGTAGCGGCCAGGCAGGCGGGAGCACCTTACAAGGCTGCCAATAGCAAAACAGCTCCAAGCCGCACGAACGAGAATAAGGCAGCTGAGAATAAAGTAGCTGCAACCCGCTCGAACGAGAATAAGGCAGCTGAGAATAAAGTAGCTGCAACCCGCTCGAATGAGAACAAGGCGGCCGAGAATAGGTCCGCTGCAACCCGCTCGAACGAGAATAAGTCGGCTGAGAATAAAGCAGCTGCAACTCGCTCGAATGAGAACAAGGCGGCCGAGAATAGGTCCGCTGCAACCCGCTCGAACGAGAATAAGTCGGCTGAGAATAAAGCAGCTGCAACTCGCTCGAATGAGAACAAGGCGGCCGAGAATAGGTCCGCTGCAACCCGCTCGAACGAGAACAAAGCTGCTGAGAATAAGGCGGCTGCAACCCGCTCGAACGAGAACAAAGCTGCTGAGAATAAGGCGGCTACAACCCGCACGAACGAGAACAAGGCAGCCGAGAACAAAGCGGCTGCAACTCGCACGAACGAGAACAGGGCGGCCGAGAACAAAGCAGCCGCAACTCGCACGAGTGAGAACAAGGCAGCTGAGAATAAGGCAGCTGAGAATAAGGCAGCGACGCCCAGGGAGGCTCGTCCATCCAGTGAGTCCAAGCCGACTGCAGCCCATGCGCAGCCGGCGCCTCACCAACAGACTGCACCCCGCGCCGAAGCCGCACCCCATGCACAGCCTGCTTCGCGTCCGGCAACCACGGCTCGCGCGCAGCCGGCCCCGCATCCTGAGAAAGAAGCGCCAAAAGCCGAAGAGCGCCCTCGCAAGTAGCGAATTGACTGCGACGTATTGCGTCAGTCAGTTCGAGGTGTAAGAAAGTCGAGAAACTCTCGAATCGGCGCGGGTCCAATTCCTTGGGCCCGCGCCTAAGTTTCTGCCTGCGCGCGGTCAACCGAAGGTCGCGGAGACCTGACTCACGCGTTGTCTTTCCCGAGCCATCTGATTGCCCTTTCGATCAGCTTTTCTGCACTGAGCAGTTTTGACCATCAGAAAACTCGCAAAGCGCCTATAAGCAAAGCAGCGAAAAGGAGCACAAAATGCTTGGAACTATCTTGATCGTCATCTTGGTTTTAGCCCTTCTCGGGGCGCTGCCCCGGTGGTCTCATAGTCGAAATTGGGGATATTACCCAACCGGAGGCTTAGGGCTTGTCCTTGTTGTGGTCGTCGTTCTCCTGGTTCTCGGCCGGATTTGAGCCAATGCGTAACGCGCCAACATCGCCAAGCGCCATAGCCAAGAGCTGGCGCCTGCTTTCTTTCCCTGCAGCGGCACTTCTTCTGGTCGTGCTGATGTGCAGCGGCGGTTTGTTCGCGTACTCGGTTTTGACGCATGAGGAAATCGTCGACCTGCTGTGGACCGACGAAATCCGTCCCCTGCTGCTCAAGCGATATCCGGGGCTGTCGGAAGACCAACTTAAAGAAGCGCACGCTTATGCCTACGGAGGCGCTGTCATCCAGGATCTGGGCTACTACCCATTCGGCAGCAAAGAATTCAGCAATCTGGTGCACTACGTACGCAGCGGAGACTTCGTTCGTGAGTTGCTGCTCGAAAGTCAGGACGTTAACGAGTACGCCTTTGCGCTGGGCGCCCTGTCGCACTATGCGGCAGATATCGCCGGCCATCCCGCCGTCAACCAATCCGTGGCGATCGAGTATCCGAAGCTGCGAGCCAAGTTTGGCAAGTCAGTTCGCTATGCCCAGGACAAGACAGCGCATTTGAAAACTGAGTTTGGGTTCGACACGGTGCAGGTCGCGAAGAACCGTTACGCGTCACAGCAATACCACGATTTTATTGGATTCCAGGTTTCCAAGTCCCTGCTAGAGCGGGTCTTTCCGGTGGTGTACGGAGTGGAGTTGAAAAACGTGCTTACTCACGAGGATCTGGCGGTGGGTTCGTATCGTTTCGCGGTCAGTCGCATGATTCCGGAGATGACCCAGGTCGCGCTGCAAACCCACAAGAAGGAACTGATGCACGAGACGCCGGATTTCGCGAAAAAGAAGTTTCTGTACCGTCTTTCGCGTTCTGATTACGAGAGGCAGTGGGGAAAAGACTACGTGAAACCGGGCGTGGGCACCCGGATTCTGTCGACGCTTTTACGATACATGCCGAAAATCGGCCCCTTCAAAGGGCTGGCGTTCAATAACCCCACTCCCCAAACTGAGGACCTGTATTTCAAGAGCATCAACACGACCGTCGATCAATACCGGGCCTTTCTCGAAGAAGTGCGCAGCGACACACTGGTTCTTCCCAATTGTGATTTGGATAGCGGAAACGCAACCAAAGCAGCGGAATATTCGCTGACCGACGACACCTATGCGATGTTGCTCGCTCAGTTGTCAGACCGGAATTTCGATCGGACGTCGCCGGAACTGCGCGACAACATCCTGCAGTTTTATTCCGATCTATCGGTGCCGATCGAGACGAAAAAGGACGGGGTTAGCTGGCAAGCTGTGCTGACCGGGTTGGACCAGTTAAAGGTCGTGGCTCCGGCGCCGACTGTAGCGAGCAGCCCCGCACAGTGATCTCGCGTGCGGTTACTTCATTTTAAGAACGCTACGGTCAACGTGGTTCGCGACACGGAAAAGAACCACACCATGGCGTTTGCTGCAGCGCTGGCCTACTACTTCGTTCTTGCCTTGTTCCCTTTTCTAATTCTCCTTTCCCTAGTCGTTGCTCATCTGCCTCTTCCGGACTTTTTTAGCCAGGTCATGGGGCTGATTGCGCGAGTGGTCCCGGCCGCCAGCATGGGCCCGCTCAGGAATTTGATCAAGGACACGATTCTGTCCACTCACCGCGGACTGCTTACCTTCGGCGTTCTGTTCGCACTGTGGTCAGCATCGAGCGGGTTTACGGCTCTGATCGACGCACTCAACACTGCCTACAATGTGTCAGAGACGAGGCGCTATTGGAAGACGCGTGGTCTCGCCATCATCCTTACTTTCTCAGTCGGATGTCTGCTCGTCATTGCCCTCAGTCTACTGCTTGTGGGCCCAAGCCTAAGCGCAAGGATGACCGAGGCTGTCGGAATGGGACATCTCTGGCCGTATGCTCGATGGGCAGTTGCAATTGGGTGCACCGTTCTCGCGGTTGAGCTCCTCTACTTCGTTGCACCGAATGTGAAGTACAGATTTGTGAGCACGCTGCCCGGAGCGTTAATCGCAGTAAGCGGCTGGATCGGATTGTCCTACCTGCTCGGAATCTATTTCCGGGATTTTTCCGCGTACAGCAAGGGCTATGGCAGCCTCGGAGTGGCGCTCGCATTCAGCATTTGGCTCTACTGGACCGGCTTCTTAGTCTTGATCGGTGCCCAATTCAATGCGGAGCTCCTGCAAGAAACTAGCGGAAGACGGCTGCCCGAAGCGAAACGGCGCGCGAAGCCTAATTTGGCCGCGTAAGGGGGAGACATATGGCAGACCAAGAGTGGACAGTGAAGGAACTGATAGAGGCCCTGACAAAGTTCCCATCAGAAGCGAAGGTTTTCTACGAGACAGGGCCAAACGGCGCAGGAACAATTGGAAAAGCGCAATACGTGAAGGCACGGGGTGAGGACGACGAGATGGGAGTGCTACTGGACCGATAGGCTGGTCCTACTAGAAATTGGCAAAGCCGTCTTCTTTCCCGGGATCGTCGTTCGGACAAATCCGAACTCCACACTCACCGAGGATGGTCTGCCAAACGAGCGTCACCTCGCGGACTGCCTATCCTCTGCCGGCTTTCGTTTCCACGAGCTCGGCTGCGGAGAGTTTCCGGTCTCGGTGTGGCTCGGTCCGCGGGGCGCCCGTGTGCAGTTCACAAACCTCCCCGATCGCCGCGCCACAAGTGGTGCAAGGCACGGATAGTATCTGTTTCGGGGTGAGCTCCTTGGATTTCACCCTTATATGATGCAACATTCCACCGCTGGAAAAATGCTCAATAATGCTCAGTTTCAACATCTTTCACCACGCAGCAGAGTATTAAGTGGGTTAGGCAACATTTTTCCAATTCTGAGCAAAAGAGACCATCTTTGGTGGCTAGGTTCGGAGAAACTGTGAGAGAGTGTAGCTCGACGCAGGAGAACCCGTTGATAGCACCAACCGCGCTGGCCAGGAAAATGCCGAACTTCGACCCACGGAAATTCCTTGCCACCATCGGCGAGGGCAGAAAAGTCCTGGCCGTTCCCAAGAAACAGACAATCTTTGCGCAAGGAGATGCGGCTGATTCCGTCTTCTACATCCAGTCAGGCAAGATTAGGCTAACTGTTGTATCCAAGATTGGCAAGGAAGCAACCCTGGGCATCTTGGGCGAGGGACAGTTTTTTGGAGAAGGTAGCCTGGCTGGCCAAGCTCTACGCATGGGCTCTGCAACCGCAATGACGGAATGCGAACTTCTGTGCATTGACAAGAAAGCAATGATGCTCGCGCTTCACCGGGAACACACGTTCTCCGATTTGTTCGTGGCCTACCTGCTGGCACGAAACATCCGATACGAAGAAGATTTGGTCGATCAGCTATTCAATTCCAGCGAAAAGAGGCTGGCTCGGCTTCTGCTGTTACTTGCTCATTTCGGGAAGGAAGGAACACCCGAGACTGTAATCCCCAAGATCAGCCAGGAGACCCTCGCAGACATGATAGGTACAACCCGCTCGCGGGTCAGTTTTTTCATGAATCGCTTCCGAGAGTTAGGCTTCCTCGACTACGGTGAGAGCGGGCTGCAAGTTCATAGTTCCCTTCTCAATGTCGTTCTCCACGATTAGTGCGTGCCGCAGTCCCACAAACAGAGCCACCCAGACAGCGATGAGCAAATCAGGCATTTGCTGGATTTAATCCGGACAGCGGCCCCATCTTTGTCGCAACCAGCACCTCCAACAATGTGGCTGTGTTACGAACGCTTCCCGAGATGGTGATGAGCGCTTCTGAGACGAGAGGATGTTGCTCTGACAGCGAGTCAAGACGGTCACTCACGTTGTAGAGTTGCTGAACTTCGTGCAGGATCGCATTCGAAGGCATGGGGTACGCGGCTTTCATAAAAACCTAAGGAGAGAAAACTTCAGATGGGCTGACTTAGTTCAGGGAACCTGAAAGAGGAGAAGGTGGTAACCACCTCAACTTCATCATATCACGTCAGGGTTTTGGAATGTTGCGATCCCTTGGGCCGGCTGGATTCCACGCCCAACCTTGCGGGTCCATGCTATACCGCTGATTTACAGAACGATCATTTCTGACCAGTTTTCATAAGCCAAACGGTTGATACTAACAAGTTCACAGAACCTCTGACGGCAGCGGGACAGAGGCCGATAGCGTCAGACCTGCCAAGGCGGACCGGGGCCTTTGCGGCAGGTTCGCCACTGTGGCGTTGCCACTTTAACTGGGAAAGGAGCGCATATGTCGAACGATGAATCCGAGGTTGAACGCCGCGCGGGGATTGACATGGTTCCCGTTGGGGAATGGTTTGAAATAAATTCGGGGCCCGATGACACCTCGTTGATGTTTGCCGCTACTGCTAGTACAGCAGAGTTGCCGAGTTACAAAAGCCTTCTGAAGTCGTGATGAAACGCCTCTGAGACCAGGGGATCTTGCCTCGCCGGCCTCTCTGCTCTCCTCCCCACTCTCGTCTTAGGTGCCACAGAGGCAGATTCAAAAGACGATCAATTCTGATCAGCTTTCCCAAGCCCAAGAGTCTGATACTGGCATTCACAAGCATTCTGACAAGAACGAGCATCTTGTGTACCAACCTGGCTCTGTGGAGGTATCTATGAACTTCAATGTGCTGGATCCAAAACTGATTGCGCTCCTCGCCGTCCTGATAGTGATCCTCGCAGTGGTTGCCTGGCTGTACGTGCGAAATCGCAGGAGTACGACTGCAGACATGCGGAAAAAATTTGGCCCCGAGTATGATCGGGCAGTGCTGACGCATGGGTCAGAACGAAAGGCCGAAGCAAAGTTAGCGGATCGCGAGAAGAGAGTTGAAAAACTCAACATTCGCGATCTTGATCCGGCCGAACACGAACGCTTTTCGAAACAGTGGCAGGCAGTGCAGTCCCGCTTTGTCGATTCCCCGAAGGGGGCCGTCGCGGAAGCCGATGACCTGCTGTCCTTGGTAATGAAGGCTCGCGGCTATCCGGTATCCGAGTTCGATCAGCGCGCCGCCGACATTTCTGTCGATCATCCTCGCGTCGTAGAGAACTACCGGTCGGCGCACGCGATTGCGCTGCGCGTTGGGAAAGACCAGGCAACGACGGAAGAACTTAGGACCGCGATGATTCACTACCGCTCTCTATTTGAGGAACTGGTGCAGGTTACGGTGGCTGTAGAAAGAAAAGAAGTCGCATAACGCTGAACTGAAAAAGGAGGACACATGTTGTTGAAACCAAGTACGGAAGATCGAACCTCGGGCAAGCTTCACGAAGTGAAAGGCAAGGTCAAAGAGGAGGTTGGGAAGGCAACGAATGACCCCGATCTAAAAGCCTCGGGCAAGGCGGAGAAAAAGGCCGGCAAAGTTCAAAAACTGGTCGGTCGGTTTGAAAAAGCCGTCGGGGAATAAAGAAGCACTTAGGCGGCCAATACAAGCACGGCACAAACTGCTAGAGAGAGAACGGCTGGACACAATGACTTGCTCCGATAGCTGCGCAAGAATTAGGGATCTCGGTTACACAGCATCCAGGCGCATAAAAATGTATGGCGAGCGCTTTGAAATTGTTTCCGATCCTTTTGACGAAGGCGGTTGCATTGTAGTCCACGCGACCAGCGGAAGTAATCCCGAGATCCGTGCTTTGCGGCTTCCGACAGCAATTCTCGTAGGCCGGGCAGATCGATTTCTAAAGCGACCGAGTTCGAATGGTGAATCATCCTCATAGCGTGGGGTGCCTGGCAAGGACCACATTGATCGGGATGTGGCAACGACAGCGTGCTGGCGACCAAAATGCTTTGACGAAGTGATTCTTAACAACCTTAACAACACGGAGAGGCGACAATGACACCGAATGAGCAGACAAAGTGTGCACACTCACCATGTCGATGCTTGGTGCAACCTGGCGACAAATACTGTGGTCAAGCCTGTAAAGGAGCGGGATCCAGTGAAGTTGAGATCGCTTGCCAGTGCGACCACGAAACGTGCCCCTTGACTGTCTGAAAACCAGAGTCGATGGGTGTGCAGGTTGCAGCCCAGGGAGAGTTGTGAGATGAATATGCGACTCATTACGGTCCTGTTGGTGGTCGTGGCCGCCTCGTCGCCGCCTGCAAGGGCCCAAGCACTGACGGAACCGTTAGATTCTGCGGGTACAGTTGTTATCGCCACGCCTACGCCACCAGATCTGACGTACACTCGTCCGGCACAAACCGCGAAGCTCCACAACTACCTGTTCGACGCGTTTGGCCCGTATCCCATCTTGGGTGCCGCATTTGCGGCCGGTATAAACCAGGCATACGACACTCCGCCGGAGTGGAAGCAAGGTGCGGAGGGTTACAGCAAGCGGTTTGGCTCCAATTTCGGCATTGCGACGGTGAGCACTACGACACGCTATGCTCTAGCAGGAGCCTTCCGGGAAGACACGCTGTACTACCGCTGTGAATGCAAGGGCGTATTTCCACGCCTGCGGCACGCCGTGATTTCAACCTTGTCAGCTCGCCGCGGCGAAGACGGCCATCGCGTCTTCTCGATCCCGGCGCTTATCGCACCGTATGCCGGCTCCATGACCGCCGTCTATGCGTGGTATCCCGGCCGCTACAACGGCAAGGACGCGCTTCGGATGGGAAACTACACCATGCTGGGATATGTGGGCGGGAACGTCGCCCTGGAATTCCTCTATAGCGGACCTCACTCCCTGCTTCATCGCATGCACTTGAACAATGGGCATGGAGCGCTCGATCCAGGTTCAAACCCGTGATCAGCCGCAAATCCAGTGCGGTGGCAGGGATGACCCCTCAAGTTCGTGGGCTCCCAATCCAAGACATGTCCCCGCCGCCGAGCTCCGCTAAAAATCCGATCAGCGAGTTTTTTGAGTGGTTCGGCGATCTCGGCATATTCTTCTGGCGAGTTGTACGGGCTGCAGTGACGCCGCCGTTTGAATTCCGCGAATTGTTTCGGCAACTCGATGAGATTGGATCAAAGTCCCTGCCGCTGGTCGCTTTGGCTGGTGCCGCCACTGGGGTTGTCCTTTCTTTGGAGGCCCGCTACAGCCTGACTCGATTTGGGGCCAAATCACTGCTTCCCGCCGCGATCGTGTTCTCCGTTATCCATGAGACCGGTCCGATCATCACCGGGCTGGTGGTGAGTGGTCGCGCAGGAGCTGGCATCGGCGCGGAGTTGGCGTCGATGAAAGTGACCGAGCAGATCGACGCGATCGAGGCATCTGCGGTAAACCCTTACAGGTTGCTGGCAGCGACGCGCATCCTCGCTTGCATCCTGATGCTGCCTCTACTGACCCTCGCGGCAGACTTTTGCGGCTTAGTAATGGGCTGGGTTACGCAGGCCCTGGTTGAGCCGGTCTCCCTACACCAGTTCATCAATGCCGGTTTTAACGGTGCCGATTTCAACGATTTCCTGCCACCAACGTTCAAGACCGCAGTGTTTGGCCTGATCATTGGGCTGATCGCGTGTTTCCAGGGAATGCGGACACAGGGAGGTGCTGCGGGCGTGGGCCGCGCGGCTACGAGTTCGGTAGTCCTGTCCTCCCTGTTCGTGATCCTGGCAGACGTTGTGCTGGTGAAACTGATCATCATATTTTTCCCGTGAACATCTCCCGGTGAAATTGGTTGAATAACTCGCGAAACAATTATGGAAACAATCGATCAAGTTGCGATGAAGCAAGGAGAAGCCGAGGAAGACGGCAGCGCACCGGTCCTCACGGTCGAGGGCTTGCACAAGTCCTTCGGAAGCCAAAAGGTGTTGAACGGGATCAGCCTAGCTGTGAAGCGCGGCGAAACCCTCGCGGTGCTAGGCCGCAGCGGTACTGGTAAGAGCGTATTGCTGCGGCTCGTCGTCGGCCTCGAAAAACCTGACTCGGGATCGGTTCGCATCCACGGTCAAGACATCGCCGGCCTGACTCTCGACCAACTCGGCGAGATCCGGAAGAAAATGGGTTTCTTATTTCAGCACGCGGCGCTTTACGATTCGCTCACCGTCGAGCAGAACGTAGCGTTTCCGCTACAACATCACAAGAAGGAGATGACCAAGCGTGAGCTTGGCGAACGCGTCACGCAGCTACTGGCGGAAGTGGGAATGGAAGGCGACCTTGCAAAGATGCCCTCAGACATCTCCGGCGGCATGCAGAAAAGAGTGGGACTGGCACGCGCGCTGGCACTGGAGCCGGATATTCTGCTGCTCGATGAACCCACCGCTGGCCTCGACCCCATCAGTGCCGCGGAGATCGACGAGTTGGTTCTCAAGCTGCAACAGGAACACCACATGGCATCCATCGTTGTGACTCACGATCTGCACAGCGCGAAAACGATTGCCAACCGTTTGGCGCTGCTCAATCAGGGAAAAGTCGTGATCGAAGGCGACTTTGACGAACTTCAGAAAAGTGACATCGAGTTCGTCAGGGAATTTCTAAGGCATTCGTAGGAGGACATATGTCGAGAGCGGCGCGATTAGGAGCTTTCATCGTTGCAACACTGGCAATTCTGGTGGTCGGCGTCTTCATCATCGGAGGCAAGCAGTATCTTTTCAGCTCCACCTACCAATTGAAAGCGCAATTCGTCAATGTTGCGGGCTTGGATGCTGGAGCCGACGTGCGGGTGGGCGGTGTTCACAGTGGGACTGTACGCAGCATCGTGTTGCCCCACAAGCCCAGCGAAAAAGTTACCGTCATCATGGATATGGCTAAGTCGACACACGAGATCATCAAGCAAGACTCTGTGGCCACAATCGAAACCGAGGGTTTATTGGGTAACCAGTTCCTGGCAATCTCGTTTGGATCCGCTGGCACGGCTGACGTCCGCGATGGCGATACCATCGCCAGCCAGCCGCCACTCGAAATGTCCGACCTGCTCCAGAAGACGAGTGGCATTCTGGATAGTAGCCAGCAAGCGATACAGAATGCCACTCGCGCGACGGCGAATCTAGACTCGATCAGCGCCAAGATCGACAAGGGTCAGGGAACGGCAGGAGCACTGGTCAATGACAAACAACTTTATAACAACCTCGAACAGACGACGGGCGCCATGCGCGAAACGATGGTCGAGGCACAAGCTGGGGTAACCGACTTTCAGGAAAATATGGAAGCCATGAAGCACAACTTCTTCCTGCGCGGGTATTTCAAGAGCCGTGGATACGAAGATTCTGCCGAACTCGCTAAAAATGAGATTGAGCGGCTGCCGCAAGGCACGCCGACAAAGCAGTTTACCTACTCAGCGAAGCAGCTCTTCGACAAGCAAGATTCGGCCAAGCTGAAGAACCAGAAATCTCTAACCGCCGGCGGTGAGTTCCTGGCCAATAACGAGTTCGGTTTCGCCGTGGTCGTGGTGTCGGCTGGTATGGAGGGCGACACCCAGAAGGACCTGGTATTAACGGAAGCGCGGGCCATGGTTGTGCGTGAGTATCTGGTCGAGAACTTCGGATTTGATGATAGCCAGCTTAAAACCCTGGGAATCGGCAAGCAGACAGACGCGAATTCCGATCCAGGTTGGGGCACAGTGCAGATTTTCATCTACCCAGCCGGCACTGAGATTCCGCCTAACAAGCAGACGCAGGCGGGTATCGCATCCAAGACAACCTCAGACCAACCAGTTCAGGCTTCTGCAGCCGCAACACCGAAACCCCAGTAGGGCGTTGCCGTAAAAACAGCGATGCGGCGCGCGAACGACAAATCTCTACGAGTTCACCTTCGCAACAGCCATTGCGAGACCCGTTCGGAGTTCCGCCTGCGCAATATGGAACAGACATATCGAAGGGTAGGCAGATAAGCTTCAATTTGCGGGTCGCGTCTCCGCGGTCGCCAGAAGGCCGTTGGGGAACAAAAGGACGCATCAACACCGACTCGCAAGACCCACAGGAGGTACCATGTCACAAACTGTAGCGGAAAGGGCGGCTGATCACATTGCCGAATCAGCTCACCAGGCGTCTCGTGCAACTAGCGCGGTTGCTGAGGCACTAGAGGACGGGGTGGGAGTAGTGAGGCGTGCCGCAAAGCGTGGCGGCGATGCTGCCGAGGAAATCTTGGATGACACAACGCTGCGCATCCAGCGGCACCCTGTTCTAACGGTTGCGACTACGTTTGCGGTAGGCTTCACTGCAGGAGCATTGGTCGGCTGGATGATGAAACGAAGCTAGATCCGGATTCGATGAGACGATGCGCAGCTTTGGGTTGCAGCGCGACAATAAGTTCACGTGAAATGTTTGCGCGGGTCGTCCAAAAGCCAACCAACGCGAATTCTGACGATCCGACCGCACGACAAAACTACGTCCGCATTGACGGCTTACTCACTTCTTAAGGCTTCGATCGGATCCAGATACGCAGCCTTTCTCGCCGGATAGTAGCCAAATCCAACGCCCACCAACGCGGAGAACAACACTGCAAGCAACACTGCGCCTGGACCAACAGCTGTCGCCCAGCCCGCTATTTGCGAAATGAGCAGTGAGGCGCCGATCCCGAACACGATTCCGATGAATCCACCTGCGATCGAGAGCGTTACCGCCTCAACCAGAAATTGCGTGAGAATGTCACGGGTCTTGGCGCCCAGCGCCTGTCTCAATCCTATCTCCCGGGTTCGCTCTCGGACCGAGATCAACATGATGTTCATAATGCCGATGCCACCCACGACCAGCGACACCGAAGCCACGGCTGCCAGCATGACCGCCATGATGCTTGAAGATGCCTCTTGCGCTGCGAAAAGCTCTTCCAGGTCACGGATTGAGAAGTCATCAGCCTCGTCCGCCTGCAAATGATGGCGTTGCCGTAGCAGAGCTTCCGCTTCTTCCTGCGCAGCTGGAATCTGGGCACCGGATTTCGCCTGCATCATGATCGTATCCACAGCGTCGGCATTGGCTTGCTTCACACCGATCACTTTCCGCTTAGCGGTCGAAATCGGAAGCAGAATGACATCGTCCTGGTCCTGTCCCTGCGTCGATTGACCTTTTCGCGTGAGCACCCCGACGACGGTGAACGGGACATTCTTAATACGGAGTATCTGGCCGATTGGGTCGGCGCCGTCGAACAGGTTATCGACCGGAGTCTGGCCGAGCATAGCGACTTTGTTGGCGCCATCCACATCCTGCTGGGTAAACTCGGCCCCATCAGCGACAGAGAGATCGCGAATCGTCAGATAGTCGGGAGTAATTCCATAGACATTCGTTGCCCAGTTGTTGTTTCCGTAGACCGCCTGGACTCCGCCTCGTACCACTGGCGTTGCGAGTGCAACATCCGGACACTGCGCCACAAGTTCCTTGGCGTCCGCTTCCGATAGTGTGACCGCATTGCCAGTCCCCAAGCGGACACCGGAACTGCTCATGCTCCCCGGAATAACGATAATGATGTTGCTTCCGATACTCGCAATCTGCTGTTGGATACGCTGCGTTGCGCCGGAGCCGATGGCCACCGTCGCGATCACCGAGGCAACTCCGATCACAATACCCAGCATGGTGAGCGCGGAGCGGAGCTTATTCATCTTCAGCGCCCGGAACGCGATACGCATGGACGATATGAGGTGCTTCATTGCGACACCGCAGCGGCAGTATGCGCCACGACCCCTTCCACGGACGCCGTTGGTTTCGTCACCTTTTTGTCGCTGACGATCAGGCCATCGCGAAAGCCGATAATTCGATCCGCGTAGTTAGCGATTTCATCCGAGTGGGTGACCATGACAATCGTGATTCCCTGAGTGTGGTTCAGTCGCTGGAAAATCTTCATGATCTCGGCGCCGTTGTGGGAGTCCAGCGCACCAGTGGGCTCGTCGGCAAGAAGGATTGCCGGTTTATTGATTAGAGCACGAGCAATGGCTACCCGTTGCTGCTGTCCGCCCGACAGTTGAGCAGGAAAGTTGAGCTCCCGACCGGCTAAGCCGACGTCGGCCAGAGCTCGCTGGCCGAGGTCGTCTTCATTGGGCGTTTCACTGTCCTTATAGAGCAATGGAAGTTCGACATTCTCCAGAGCATCCATTCGTGGGAGCAGGTTGAAATTCTGAAAAATGAACCCGATCTTCTCATTGCGAATCTCGGCGAGTTGGTCGCGATCCATGGTTTCGACGGGAATGCTGTCTAGCAGATAGCGGCCTGAGGTAGGACGGTCGAGGCAGCCCAGCAGGTTCAGCAACGTCGACTTCCCCGAACCCGACTCCCCCATAATCGCGACGAACGTGCCTCGCTCAATCGCCAAGGTCACGCCTTGCAGCGCATTGACGACAATGTCTCCCAGCAGGTAGGTCTTCTTGAGATCTCGCACGTCGATGAGTGGGGACACTATATTTTCCTCGGGGACCTACAATCCCGGTACTCGGCGCGTGCTGGTAGCACTGGTTGGCGAAGAAGCGCTCGTGGTTGGTGAAGTCGCGCCCGTACTAAACCGCACTACGACTTGTTCTCCGGTTTGCAAATCGCCTGATGTCACGGCAGTGGACTGGCCATCGGAGATCCCAAATGTAACTGGGACGGCTTTAAGCTTCCCGCCTAGCAAGACATACACTTGTTGTTTGCCTACCGGTGCGGCCGAGAGCCCTATCTGTTTGAGCACCGACGCCGATGGATGAAGGCGCAATACTGCATTCGGCACCTTGAAGGTGTCGTCGAGCTTCGTCGTCAGAATGCGGGCATCGGCTGTCATCCCGGGAAACAGTTTGAGATCAGGATTGGAAACGGAGATGACGACATCGTACGTGACCACGTTTTGTGTAATGATCGGCGCCTTGCGGACGTCTGTAACCAGGCCCTGGAAGACCGTTGCCGGGTAAGCATCCACGGTGAAGGTTGCGGTCTGGCCGGTTCTGATGTTGCCGACGTCGGACTCGTCCACATTGCTATCGACTTGCATCTTCGTCAGATCTTGCGCGATTTCGAACACCGTAGGCGCAGCGAACGACGCAGCTGCAGTTTGGCCTACATCCATGCGGCGGGCAATCACTGTACCGTCAACCGGGGCGGTGATGCGAGTATGCGCAAGATTAATCTTTGCCTGATTGAGAGCCGCAAGGCCCTGGCGTGCTTGGTCTTTCGCCGAACCCAGCTGTGCTTGGGTCACACCGACTTGATCCTGCGCCGACTGGATCGTTTGTTTCGATGCTTCGATTGAAGCCTGGTCGGCAGCTACCTGGGCATCATCGGCATCCATGGTGGCTTTGGCCGCGTCGTCGTCCTGTCGGTCAATAATTCCTTGTTTGAAAAGAGGATCGACCCTTTCCCACTGGTTGCGTGCGTTCAGTGCGGCCGCGCGGTCTTTTGCTATCACGGACTCGGCACTCTTTTCACTCGCAACTGTGCCCGAAAGATCTGAGGTTGCTTTCTGGACTTGCGCGCCCGCGGAGAGAACCGCAGACTGGGCCGAACTCAATGCTGCCTGGGCCTGATCGACCTGCGTCTGGAACAGCTCGGGATCGATCAGCGCGACCAATTGGCCTTTTGTTACCTTCGTATTGAAATCCGCGTACAGCGCTTTGATGTTGCCGGACACTTGGCTTCCGACCTGCACGTCGACAACGGCATTGAGCGTGCCCGTGGCCGTGACGCTCGCTTGTACGGTTCCCCGCTCCAGCGGTACGCTCTCGTAGGTTATCGCGTTCTGCGAATGGATCCTCCACAGTTCCCCGACCACGGCAAGCGCGATGATCAAGCCGACGGCCAGTGCCCACTTAGTCCAGTGATATCGACGGTGCGCTCGGAGTGGTATTGCAGGAGTGGCCGGATTGGAAACAACCGGGAATGCAATCGGTTCTGCGCGGATCGGATCCGTTGCCGTCGCCATAAATCACTGATTCCTTTTCTGTCCAACGGGCCACCAAACCAGATCTCAAGCAGAGGCCGGAAACACCGCGAATGTCGGTGCTCCACATCATCCCGAGCCACGCGCACTCCGGATAAGTCCCTAAATCGAGAGGACAGGTGGGCCAATAGGTTGGGCGGCAAACTGCCCTTTTGAGACATCACTAGATTCGCTCATTTGCTCTACCAATACTGTGCAAAATGGCTCTTTCATTCCGAAAGTGCGCGGGGGCGAGGCTGTGCACACCGAGTCAGACCATTAAGAGTGCGTAGCGACCGTCTTTAAGCGGCATTCTTCCTCTTGACTCCGTATCAGGCCGCGACAATGCGAATCTGCTCAAAACCACTCACATCTGGCCGCAAGGGCGCTGAATTACTTCAGAACTTAAGACTTCAAAAATCTTACCAGGACTTGTGTGTCGGCAATTTTGCGTGACCCGGTGAGCATATTTGCTCAGACCTCCTAAACCCTGATTTGCTAAGGTCGACATGGTCCTGGTGCGCCCAGCTATCTAGACGGATTTGCGTGCGAGTGTAATCACAGCACGAACCAGAAGCTGGCGCACTGGCAACAGAAAAGAGGCTGTTAAATGAAAAAAGTCATGTTTGTGCTTGCGATGTTCGCTCTCGGCACGCTGTGCTGGGCAGGGTCGGCGCGGGAAGATGCCACCGACCGACTGGACAACGCCACCACAGTGTTACACGAAATTATGGGGATGCCTGACAAGGGAATCCCGGAAGAAGTGCTGGAGCATGCAAAGTGTGTGGCCGTTATACCGCACATGGTCAAGGGTGGTTTTGTCTTCGGAGCTAAAGGGGGCAAAGGCGTAGCCACTTGCCGCACCGCGGATGGCTGGAGTGCGCCGGCATTCATCACGATTTCCGGTGGCAGTTGGGGGTTGCAGATCGGTATCGAGGCGGTGGACGTGGTACTGATCATTCAGAATGACAAAGGGATGCAAAGACTGCTGTCGAGCAATTTCCAAATCGGCGGGGATGCTTCCGCGGCAGCGGGTCCAGTTGGACGGCATGCCGAGGCCGGTACGGATTGGAAGATGGATACTGAGATCCTGACCTACTCCCGTGCCAAGGGTGCGTTCGCTGGGCTCACACTGGAGGGTGCATCGCTCCGTCAAGACAATGATTCACGACGTGCGATGTATGGCCGCAACGTCACTACTCGGGCGTTGCTATTGGGCAAAGTGCCGGTTCCGGCCGCAGCCCAGCCGTTCCTTGCGGAAGTTCACGGAGCAAAAGTGCAAGCCATAGCCGCAGAGAAGGCTGAAGAGAAAGGTAAAGAGAACAATCAGAAGTAGGACGTGCAGAATTGGGCTGCCGCTATTTGTCATTCAGCCGATTTCTGACGTTCAAATGGCGGCACAGTCCCATCACCGCGTGTTCCATTCGCAAGAAGCCGTTTTCTGGCAGACGTTTATGAGATTCACATTTAGGTGCTCGCGAATGAGCACTGGAGGTTGACATGCTTTGGACGATTTTTGTTGTTCTCATAATTTTGTGGCTTCTAGGTTTCAGCCTGCATATCGGCGGAGGTTTGATCCATTTGCTTCTGGTTGTCGGATTGGTGGTCCTGGTCATCAACCTGCTGAGCGGGCGACGAACCGCGGTCTGAAAGACAATACGATTGTCGGCACCAGGAGGTACCGGTGTAGCCTCCTGGCGTCTTCACCTTGTGCCGGCATTCTTTTACCGCACTAGGCCGCAACCGGACCACACTGTTAGGAGCCCGCAATGTCCGAGCCGCTGCCGGCGTAGCGGGGCCGCAGCCTAAAGGACTCTGCCTGTTGGTGGTCAGGGCACTGGTTCCGCGGGTTTTTCAGCGCGGTTCACGGATTTCTCTGCTTTCAGAGCTTCTTTCTCGCTCGCCAAGGTAATAGCGAACACACAAATCGGAGGCCTCAAGCGATGAACGTGCACAGGAGGTTCAAGAACATGAGCATTTTCGGACGTGCCGCAGGCTGCTCAAAGCCCGGATTGGGCAAGCCAATGTTGATTTCCCTGTTGTCGTTGGCTCTGTGGTCAGCGGCTTGGCCTCAGAAGATGTCGGCCTCTCAAGACGCGCAGGCCCCAGCACAAGACGCGCAAGCCCCGCCATACACACAACAAACTGCCGAACAGCTGCAGCAGTTGGTCGCGCCGATTGCTCTATATCCGGATTCTCTGGTGGCGCAGATTCTGGCGGCGTCCACGTTTCCCGAGCAGGTCGTCGAGGCCGACCGATGGGTGCAAGCGCATCCTGATTTGAAGGGCGACGCTTTGGGCCAAGCTGTAGACCAACAATCTTGGGACCCGAGCGTCAAGGCGCTGGCTGCATTTCCCTCCGTCTTAGGAAATATGGACAAGAACCTTTCCTGGACATCATCTCTAGGCGACGCCTATTACAACCAGCAACAGGATGTGATGGATGCGGTACAGGTGATGCGCCGGCGGGCACAAGAAGCCGGCAATCTTAAGAGCACGCCCCAGCAAACGGTGGCGACGCAAGACTCGAACATCAGCATTGAGCCTGCCAGCCCCGACGAGGTTTACGTCCCCGCGTACAACCCCTGGTTGGTCTACGGAGGGCCCGTAATGGCTTGGCCGGGATGGTATCCGTATCCCGGAATCTGGTTTGGCGGCCCCTATCTGTCTTGGGGCCCGGGCTTCGGAATCGGGTGGTTCGGCGGTTTTGGATGGGGCTGGGGTCATTGGGGATTCGATTGGCATAACCACTATGCAATGTTTAACCACGGCAGGTACTACTCGGGTAGCAGAACGTTTTACAACAGGAGCAATTTCTACCGAGGAGCAGGCGGGCGCGGGGGATTCAACGGCGCGCGTGGCGGAGCTGGCGCTCGACCCTATGCAGGGAACAGACCTGGCGGAAACATAGGCGGGCGCGGCGGAGTCTACAACCGTCCCGGCGCAACTGCCAGGCCTTTTGACGGAAACAGGCAGGCGGCTCGAGGATACGCTGCACCCCGCGGTCAGAGCGGCGTCCGCTCGGGTGCTTTCAGCGGCTACAACCATGGAGGACAGGCCAAGAGCTTTTCCTCCCGCGGAAGCGCCAGTGTAGGAGCAGCGCATGGTGGAGCGTCTCGGACCGGCGGAGGATCTCACGCCGGCGGTGGCGGGCATGCCGGTGGCGGGCATCATTAATCGAGGTTTTCGGTTTGTTCTGTGGGTAGCTTGTAAAAGTTGGAAATGGAGAGAAGCCATATGCGGCGAACCAAGTTGAACTTCGATCAATTTCACTGGGCCAATATTTCGAAATTAGCCGCGGTCGTTATCCTTCTGACCGGGTGCTTTTTCACTCGTTCCATGGCGCAGCAACCGAGCCAGAAGACTTTTCCATCAGCGGAGGATGCAAGCAACGCACTGGTCACGGCAACGCAGACTAACGACGAAAAAGCGATGCTCGATATCCTCGGACCCGAGGGAAAGCAAATCGTCTCGTCGGGAGATGACGCCGAGGACGCCCAGAGCCGCGCAACTTTTGTGGAGAGATATCAGGAAATGCATCGTCTGGTGAAAGAACCGGACGGAACCACTGTCTTGTATATCGGCGCGCATAATTGGCCCACGCCCATACCGCTCGTGAACAAAGGCCATTCTTGGTATTTCGACACCGAGGCGGGCAAGGAAGAAATCCTGCACAGGCGCGTTGGACGGAATGAGCTATCGGCTATCCGCGTTTGCGAGGAGCTTGTAGCGGCGCAAAAAGAATATTACGCCGCGCAGCACAACGAGTACGCCCAGAAAATCCGCAGTGATGAACGACAGCACGATGGCCTGTATTGGAAAGCTGCTGATGCCGAACCCCAGAGCCCCGTCGGGCCGCTGGTAGCAGCCGCCGATGCCAAGGGCAATGGCAAGACCCAGGACGGCGTTCCGACTCCCTACCGCGGTTACTATTACCTCATCCTGACGCGTCAGGGCAAAAATAGCCCAGGCGGTACGAAGAGCTACACCGTGAATGGCAAAATGACCGAGGGCTTCGCTTTCGTGGCCTATCCGGCGGAATACAGGTCCTCGGGCGTGATGACATTCATTGTTAACCAGGATGGAGTCGTGTACGAGAAGGATCTCGGCAAGAAAACTGATGTTCTCGCCAAGGCGATGAAGGAATACAACCCCAATTCCAGTTGGCAAAAGACTGAAGAGCAGCCGGACGAGACAGCTGGCGAGAAAACCAAGTGAGAGGCATTCTCTCGCTGCTTTTCGAATCGGCAGCTACTCGTACAAGCGGCTTCCTTATTTCCGGTGAGCCGTGAAAGTGTGCGGACCGACGGGGAAGATTATCTGACCGGGCTGGAGACGACTTCTCTCGGGGGATGGTCGGGGGCGATGCGCTCTTCGATTCTGCTATCACCGACACCTCAGCCGTGTCCTCACGATTCGCAAACGTACGTATCAGGTTTGCACCCGATGCAGTCGAGAATTCGAGTATTCCTGAGAGTTGCTGCACTCCACGCGCCCGTCCGTTGTGAGCTATCCCTCTGCGGCTACCAGAACGGGGAGGCAGGCTCACGCTTCGGCTATTTGAACACCGCACGAGTGAGTCTGCATGAATAGACGGCGTTGACCTTATGAAACATCGTGAACTCAGCGGCCCGGTGACTTCCGCCGAGACTGTCAAAGCGACCATCGCGACGCTGAACCTGGATACCAGCCGTGAAGCAGCTGCTTAGCCGCTCTTGGAGGCCAAGGTCCAAACCTCGAACCCTAAACGCGACCAACATGCACTACGACCGACTCACAAAATGTCTCCCAGAATTTGAGTCAAGAAGGTGAACCATGGCACCCAACACTCGGCACACGGAATCAACCGTGCTGTCTTTCCACGACAACATCAAGGCGGCCGCAAGGAAGAACCTAGCCTTTCGCCAGACAGTCTGCAAGGGAGCCTTCAGCGAACTAGTTGTGATTAGCATTCCGCCCACGGGAGAGCTCGGCGAAGGAGCACACGACGGCACCGACGTGATCTTGTTCATCGTCGAAGGCAAAGGAGAAGTGACTTTTGGCGATCGGAAAGAAAACGCCAACAAGCATGATGCGATCCTGGTCACTGCAGGACGACTGCACAATCTAAGAAATATCGGTCGTCACGACCTGAAGCTCTTTGCTGTTTTCTCTCCTCCACCCTCCGGCGCGAAAGCCAGCGTTCACCGAATCGGTGCCGAGGCGGCCGAAGAACAACTTAGGTATGCCCGGTGAGCAGTCCGGGGTTTTTGAATCTCTGACCGATACAGGAAGGGACTTGAGACGATCCGGCGGAGGCCGTTCCTTCGAACCTGAGGCAGCACCGTTGCACACAAGTATCTAAAATGCGGGCGTTCTCTAAGGATTGTATTTGTTCTCTTTGGCAGGCTGTTGCTCGCAGAATGAGCATTGTTGAGCATTCTCCCGGCGGTGAAACACTGCATCATGGGCAGTGAAGACCAAGGAGCTTATCCCGAAGCACCCTAATACACGATGACAACACCAATCGAGAGTAGCAGCGCAGCGACTTTGGTTGGCGAGGCTGAAATTGGAGCGTCTCATATCGCCGCGCCACCGGCTCGCGCGAGTGAGCCGCCGATCCAAGCCAAGACGAAGAACCAGAATATTCGGGTTTCGCCTGCCGTTCTCGATGCAGCCCGGAAGGACGGCGAACAGTTGCTGCGGGATCTGAGAACTTCTCTGAATGGCCTGACCCAAGCGGATGCCGAAGAACACGCGCGCGGTACTGGTCCGAATGAGATCGCGCGAGAACGGAAGCAAGGATGGATCGTTCGAGTTCTGAAAATCGTCCGCAATCCGCTCGTCATTTTGCTTTCGGGCTTGTCGGCCATTTCCTTCTTTACCGGCGACGTGCGCGCCGGCTCGGTGATGGTCGGCATGGTGGCACTGAGTGTGGGACTTCGCTTTTGGCAGGAAGCGCGGGCCGACTCCGCCGCGGAGAAACTCAAGGCCATGATTCACGTGACCGCCACCGTTGTTCGGGACGGCGTGGCCAAAGAGATACCACTGCGGGACCTGGTCCCGGGCGACATCATCAAGCTGGCCGCCGGGGACATGATTCCAGGCGACGTACGGTTACTGTCGTCGAAAGACGTCTTCGTGACCCAAGGCAGTCTCACCGGTGAATCGCTGCCAGTCGAGAAATTCCACGACCCAGAAAACAAAGCGGATGCTTCTCCTACTGAACTTAAGAACACATGCTTCATGGGAACGAGCGTTGAGAGTGGCACGGCGACGGCGGTCGTGGTCGCGACAGGGGCACAGACCTACTTGGGAAGTATGGCGCACTCGATCACTGGGGAACGAGCGCTCACGAGCTTCGACCAGGGTCTCAACCGCTTTACTTGGCTCATGATGAAGTTCATGGTCGTGATGGTGCCCTTGGTTTTCTTCATCAACGGTTTCACCAAGCACGATTGGAAAGGAGCCTTCTTCTTCGCGCTGGCAGTGGCGGTAGGTCTCACTCCGGAAATGCTGCCGATGATCGTCTCGGTGTGCCTGTCCAATGGCGCACTTGCCATGAGCCGCAAGAAGGTGATCGTTAAGCGGCTGAACTCAATCCAGAATTTCGGCGGGATGGATGTGCTCTGCACCGACAAAACCGGCACGCTCACGGAGGACCGCGTCGTCCTGATGCGGCATTGCAACGTCGCGGGGCGTGAAACCGAAGATGTACTCATGAACGGGTACCTGATCAGCTACTTCCAGACCGGCCTCAAGAACCTGCTCGATCGGGCGATTCTGGATAGTACCGATTTCCACGGGAAGGCGATGGTCGAGAAGTATAAGAAGCTGGATGAACTGCCCTTCGACTTCACTCGACGCATGATGTCGGTCATGGTGGCGGACCCGGAGGGTAAGGCGATTCTGCTGACCAAGGGGGCTCCGGAGGATGTTTTTCACCGCTGCTCGCAGTTTGAACTCGATGGCAAGTTGTCTCCGATGGAGCCCGATCGGATGGTGGGGTTGAAAGCGGAATACGACAGCCTCAGCAACGACGGCTTCCGAGTGCTGGCAGTGGCAACCAAGGACCTCTCTGGAAAGCTGCTGTGCGCGAAGGAAGACGAGCGCGATCTCGTTCTACGAGGGTACGTCGCGTTCTTGGACCCGCCGAAAAATACCGCTGCACGCGCCATCACCGCCCTGGCAAAGTATGGCGTGGCGGTAAAAATCCTTACTGGAGATAACCACCTGATCAGCCGCAAGGTATGCAAGGACGTTGGCCTCGTGGCCGACCCGATGCTGCTGGGCGGAGATGTGGAGAAAATGTCCGACACCGAACTGGCAGAGGCTGCGGAGAAAGCGACGTTGTTCGCCCGGCTCTCTCCCGCGGACAAAGAGCGGGTTATTCGCATGCTGCGCGGCAAGGGACACGTCGTTGGATTCATGGGGGACGGAATCAACGACGCTCCCGCCTTGCGAGCGGCGGACGTCGGCATCTCGGTCGACACCGCGACAGACATCGCCAAGGAGTCGGCCGACCTGATCTTGTTGGAGAAGGACCTGATGGTGTTGGAAGGAGGCGTAATCGAAGGCCGGAAGGTTTTCGCCAATATCGTCAAATACATTCGGATGGGAGCGAGCTCCAACTTCGGAAACATGTTCAGCGTGCTGGGAGCGAGTTCCTTCCTTCGCTTCCTTCCGATGGCCCCGATTCAGGTGTTGACCAACAATCTACTCTATGACTTTTCGCAAGTGCCGATTCCAGCGGACGCCGTGGACGAGGAACAAGTTACCCGGCCGCGGCCCTGGAACCTCAGTGAAATCAAGCGATTCATTCTCTTCATCGGACCCGTCAGTTCGATTTTCGACTATACGACTTTCTTCGTCATGCTCTGGATCTTCAACTGTTGGGATCCATCCCACAGGTCACTCTTTCAGACCGGTTGGTTCGTCGAGTCGTTGATGACGCAAACCCTCATCATCCACGTCATTCGCACCAACAAAATTCCTTTCCTGCAAAGCCGTGCGAGTTGGGCGCTGACGGTTACCACGGCAGCCATCATGGCCGTTGGCGTGTGGCTGCCGTATTCCCCTTTGGCCTCTGCTCTGGGTTTCACCCATCTGCCGAGGCTGTACTGGCCAATCCTAATGCTCACGCTGCTCACCTACATGGGCCTTACCCAGATCGTGAAGATGTGGTTGCTGCGAAAGCAATGGATCTGAACTGGCATTTCAATGATGGCTTATCGGGAGAGCGTCTCAGGTGTAATCCGCTCAGCGGTCCACAGTTCAGGGGTATCGTTTGCGATGGAGAGTGGCTCGGGAGAGGCGGGTAACGGGCCTCTGGCCGGAGCACAACTGTTCCCGTTGTGCGACCCAAGAGAAAGCTTCAACGGCCAGAGTTGCAGGCCGTTGACACCGCTGCGTCGGCTCTCATCCAATAAAAAAGGCGGAGCGCAAGATCGCACTCCGCCGGAAATGCCTGGGGGCAAGGGTCCTACGCTGCCGTCTTGCTTCACGTCTTCGCCTTTCCCTTTGTTTTCTTTTCTCGTTTCGCCACCAGTTCCTCGGCCACAGCTTTCTGGAGTTTTTCAGCGTCCACTCGATAGCGTTTGGCAGCGTCCATGAGAACGTCGTTCCGGCTTGTGGTGGAGCGCTGATACGCCGAATCCAGCAGGCTGATTTCCAGAAGCAGCTTGCAAAGTTCGGCCTCGTCGTAGCTCCCGCCGCCTCCACTAGTTATCTTATTTTATATCAACAACTTAACGGACTTCGCGTCTGGTTCCTACCCCGCCGCGTTCAACTCCCGTGAAGTCAACGTCATTAGACTGACATCTTTCAGTTTTGTACCACTCGATACTTACAGGGGAGCTTCGGTAAGCTCGAGTTCCCAGTGATCTGGCGTGTCTAAGTGGCAATCGAAGCCATAGAAGCGGTGGTTGAAGACGTGCTGGAAGAGGCAGGCGCGCTGCCCACGCAACACAGGGTTTCCGGCGACTGGTTGGAAGTTACCGTCGGGCGAGCCAGCTGAGAAGACCTTGACCTGCCATTCTCCTTCCGGATTCTCGGTGTAGCGGTGCGGGTAGATTTCGGTCGCGAGATAATAAATGCCCTTTTTTGCTTTCACACCCGGTGCTCTCTCTAGATACAGCAGGGTTGGCGCGGCGACGGTCTCGGTGCTCTGCATCAGGATTTTCTCGGGCGCTTTATCGAGATCCTGCACTCGCGCTGCGCTTTTGCTGATGATCTCGAAGTGGTCGCGATCGTTGCCGCGATAAAAGGTGAGATAAAAGCGTCCAGAGTGCGGATCGCGAAAGAGATTTGGATTCTGGTTGCGCTGATTGGGCACCGCGGGCACGAGCGTTTTCACCTGGGTCAGCCGGATCCCGTCTTCAGAGCTTGCGAGTACGATGTAGCTGCTCGGCGTGTCGTAGCCGCGCGTGATCGCGAAGTAGAGCAGCTTGGGGTGTTTGGGATCGGCATTCCGCAGCACGGTGGGCCAGCGAGCGTCCGTCCAAAGCGGATTTTTCTCATACTTGCTCCAGTTCACAAGATCATTGCTGCGCGCGAGACCAATTCCACCTCCTTCATTCAGGCCGTACCATCCCCAATAGCGGAAGCCACCGCGATTTAGTTCAAGGACTGAGAGAGTGTGAGGGAACTCTTTTCCTTCCCAGGACTGCGCGTCGGGCAAGACGTGACGCGGAGTTGTCAGCTGCAGATAAGGAGTACCGGAGTCCACTGCTGGAATGGGCGCCTGAGTCCACGCGTAGGGAAGAAGCACCATCGCGAGGATGACTGGCAGAATCGAACGAGAGTCGTGCATGAAGCCTCCGAATTCGAGAATCAGGTTGTAGGTTCGGGCACCGCCTTCTTCAGGTTGAGCGTGGCATTTGCGATCAAGGGCTTTGCCCAGAAGCCGACACTGAAGACACAGCCAAAAGTCAGATACAGAAATGCGACGCCGGCGCGCAGTCCGAAGTGGTCACCAATGCGCCCGATGATGAGCGGGACAACTGCACCTCCCATGATCCCGGTACTGAGGATTCCGGCAAACGGACCGTGATGCTCAGAGACAGAGTTCAATCCAAGAGAAACGAGGATAGGCCACATGACGGATGCGAAGAGGCCGATAACAGGGAAGGCGACCAGGGAAATGCTGGCTGGCCCGAAGAGTGCAGCGGTAAGGCAAAGGGCGGCGCAGATGCTGGTGCCGATGAGAACTTTGCGGCTGTCGAAAAGCTTCAGAAGGCCCATCCCAATGAAGCAACCGGTCGTGAGCAGTCCCCAGAACCAGGAGACGGCGGTCGCACCAGTGGTATGCGGATCGTAGCCGTGGTAGACGGAAAGGAATTTCGAAATCCAGTCGGCCGTGCCTTGTTCTGATCCGACATAAGCAAACACACAAAGGAAAAACATCCAGACCATGGGGCGACGCAGAAGGTGTCCGTACATCGACCAAGAGCCGGCCGACTCCTCGCTAGAGCGCAGCACGCGAGGGAAAGTCGTGAAATAGAGGACTAGGATCATCGCAATCGTGAACAGGGCAAAGATCCAATAGAGCGAAGCCCAGGGCAAGCCTGGCGGAGTGAGCCGCGCCAGCAATTTGAGCAGCGGATCGGAATGGGAAGCCGCGTTCCCGAGGTTGAGTACCAAATAGGTGTACATGTACGGACTTAAGAACGAGGCAGAGCCGAAGATCAGTTGCGCAAAAGCTGAATTGAACGCGAAGTGTTCCTCGCCTCCAGCAACGCGCAGCAGCGGATTGATGGCGGTTTGGAGCGTCGCCATGCCCGAGCCCATGATGAACAGCGATATGACTGCCACCTTGTAAGTAGGGTGAAATGCAAAACTCAGAGATCCGATGGTGCCGGCGAAAAAGGCCGAAATCATCACCGGCTTCTCGCTGAAGCGTTCCACCAGAAAACCTGCAGGGATGGACATGACACCGTAGGCGATAAAGAAGGAGAACGGCAGGAAGGCTGCGGCCGCAAGGCTTACATGAAAACTGCTGATGATATCGGGAACGATGGGGCCAAGAATGTTGGTCAACAGCGACATCACGAAGAACGTCAAGAAGACCAACAAAATCATGATGCGGCTTCGGGCCATGGCTTGACTACTCCGTCGTCGTCACTTTAGTCGCGCGTTCGAACTTGCCCGCTTCGCGATTGGCGAGCGCGGCCAGCGCGATCGTGATCATTTGCACCGGCAGAATCTCCAGAATCGGGCGAATGCTTTCGCCGTGATCGTTCAGGCGAAAAGGCGTGAGCGAGGAATCTTCACCAACGAATTCGGCGTGGCCGCCACTCTGCTGAATATCGGCGAGCAGGCGGTGGTTGAGATCGCGGGTCTTGTCGTCACCGGAAAATACCACGACAAAAGTGTCCTCATTCAACATTTCAAAAGGACCGTGACGGAACGCGGCGCTGCTCATTCCTTCGGCGTGGAAGTGATCGGATTCCTTGATGATGAGAGCGCCAGTGCCAACAGCGGCGAGAGATGCTCCGCGACCGACAAAGAAGAGATGCCGGATAAGGCGCAGCTTGTTCGCGAGAAGTTCAACGTGCTCCCTCCACCGGCTGAGGTATTCGGCAACGGACGGGGCCGTGTTCTTGTGCTCGCGACGGCTTTGTTTAGGATCGCGGCCGCAAAGAACGTCGCCCAAGAATTTCAGGACCATCAGGGCGGTGACGTAGGTTTTGCAGGACACTGAGAATTCCCGTCCAGCTTGGGTGAAGAGTGCGGCGGTCGAGTGTTCTACGAGCGGACTCTGGGGCGTGTTAGTTACGGCGATGACCGCGGAGCGTTTGCGGTTCACTTCCGCGAGACGAACCATTTCGGCGCTCTGGCCGGATTGCGAGACGGCAATGATGAGGGTTTTGGGATCGAAGAATCGGGATTTGTAGTGGATCAATTCCGAGGTTTCGACCATTAAGGCAGTGAATCCACGACTGATCAATTGCAGGTTCAGAGGATGGAGAGCGTGAAAAGAAGAGCCCATGCCGGTCAGAACCACACGGTGGAACTTGCCTTCGGCGAGACGTTGCGATAGATCAGAGAGCGGCTGAGATGTATCAAGACTGGCAAGCGTCGCGTCCAAAGCCCGCGGCTGGTCGAGGATGTCTTCTACGTACTTGCCTTCGATGATTCTGAATTCAGACGCTGCGATATCAGGGTTCACCTTGAGCTCCGTCATACTGAAATCGGTGATACCAGACTCTGGCTGCGCCGATGAGGTTCGCGTTCTCACCGAGCGAAGCCAGCATTAGTTCCGTCTTGTCGAAGGGAACTAGAGAGCAGCTTTGGCGAATTACCTCTTTGATACGGTCTAGGAACAGCGGAGCACTTTTCATTACGCTGCCGCCGAGCACGATGGCATCGGGGCAGAACATAGTGACGAGATTGGCCAAGCCGAGGCCGAGATAGTAGGCCTCGCGATCGACGGCACGCTTGGCGAGATCGTCGCCAGCGATAGCCAACTCGCAGATTCGCCTTGCTGAGAGATCGCGGCCATGAGGATACTGGGTCGCAGCTTGTTCGTTCATCCATGTGGTCATGGCTGGGCCAGCAGCGAGGGACTCCCAGCACCCGCGGAAGCCGCAGACGCAAGCTGGGCCGGAGGGATCGACGAGGTGATGGCCAATTTCAGGGTGGGAGTAATCGACACCTCGATACAGATGACCATCGATGATGAAGCCGGTGCCAATACCGGTTCCGATAGTGACGTAAATCAAACGCTGTTTGTTCTTGCCGGCTCCCCAGTTTGCTTCGCCGAGCGCGGCGGCATCCGCGTCGTTTTCCAGCGCCACTTTGACTTGGAAAAAGCTTGAGAGGTCCCTCACCGGGTTCCCGCCTTTCCAATTGGGGAAGAAGTTAACCTCGCCGAACTCACCGGTTAGAGGCAAGACCGGACCGGTTGAGCCAATGCCGATTCCCGAAATCTTGGTGTTGGCCTCGTGTGCGGCCGTGGCGAGCATTCTACGAATGTTGTGCAATGCGTTCGCATAGCCGCGCGAGGCATCCGTTGGACATTCGCGCCGGGCGAGTAAATTGCCGGAGTCGTCGACAATGCCGACCGCGATTTTCGTTCCGCCGATGTCGACTGCTGCGATCAAACTTCCTCCTTATGGATCTACCTCGCACAAATCAGTAATTCCATTCGAATATGGCTCCTTCGTAGGCGCCGAGATCAACTCTGAAGCTCGATTTTGACAACTCGGATTGGGCTCTTCCTTGCGCAGTTATTCGAGACACAGAATGCAGAGGCTGGGAGGCAGTGACGGTCACCGTTTTCTTCTCCCCGCTGTGATTGGTAACGATGGCGTACCCGCGTGACAGACCATTCAGAGATGTAACCTCCACTGACGGCTGATCTGTGTGAAAAAGCGGCTTTGCACCGGACGCTTCTTGAAAAGCCTGATAAATGCGGTATGTCAGCTCAGGCTTGTCAAAGACGGCGGGTGAATTCGCGAGATAGTCCTCGATTGGATACGCGCTCAACAAGGTTTTGCCCGATCCCAGTCTGTTCGCAACCAATGCGGGGCGGCCGTCTTGATCGACCGCGACCACAGTGCCTCCCCTGATATCGAGAATCGATCCCCAGGAGCGCGGTCCGGGATTGGCGACAGAGTAATGAAAAGTGTCGCCCGGTTTGAGATCGCCGAAGGGGACCACAATTTTGATCGTGACATCCTCTTTCGGGTTGGCATCGACCATGCGCGCACCGAACAACGATTCCATCTCCGGGATGGCTGCGTCGGCGGCGACCGAAGCGTAAAGGGATCCGCCGTGCACGACGTATTGCCGAGCCTTGTCCCAGAAATCCGAGTGCACATGGACCAGGAAACTATCGGTGCTGGTCAGGGGCGAAGGCATCAGAATCAGCGGGCGTTTTTGCCAGTCGTCATATTCGCGGGGGAAGTCGGCTTTCAGGCCGGCGCGGCGCGCCAGGATGAAGGACGAGAGCCACGATCCTGTGATCCAGGTATTTTCTTCATTGAAGTTCGGTTGCGGCTGGCCGGCGACGTTAGCGCCCTCATCGGTGGTGGTGTACGGAACGATTTCAGGCCCGGTCAGGCCGAAGTGGGAGAAATCTCCATGTGGCTTGGACCACTCATAGGGAACGATGATGCCAGCCTCGGCGGCAGCTGGTTCGATCCCGGTGAGATCAAGTTGGGCGACCGCCTTTTCGAAGTCTTCAAACATCAGCGCCGAAGGACGATCCTTGCCGTCCCAAGTCGTTAGTCCGAATTGCGTTTCGTGAGGAGAGCGCAGATACGGGACCTTGTGCCATTGCTCCGGTGCGGCATCGGTGTAACACCAGATAAGGAAACCGTTAGCACCCGCTCCGAGGCCGGAGTAAAGACTGGCCCGCAGAAATTTCGCAATCTGCTCCGGATCGTACTGCGCTGAGGACGCACCGATCTCCTGAACCATGACGGGGTGACCAGCGCTGCCGGAGAGAGCGGTTTCGAATGCGGACCCATAGGTGCCACGCTCGGAGAGCATGGGATCTGGAAAGAGTTTTGGCGAATAGATCGAGTAAGGATGAACGCTGAAGAAGTCGACTTCCTCGCGAAGGTTGTCGGGGCGAAACGGGCCGCGGCCGACATCTTCCATGCTGGTCCCGACGACGATGGGATGAAGCTTGTCATAGCGACGCATCGACCACGAAAGCAAGCGCGTCCAGTTGATTGCCATCGCGTCCGTAGTGTCAGGAGCGATCCAGAACGGAGGTTCGTCCGTCAGGTCCCATCCGAGAATGGCGGGTTCGTTGGCATAGCGGCGAGCCAACTCGGCTACGTGATCGGTTTCGATGCGCAGCATGTCGGGGTCGGAATGAGGGTGACGGCCTTGCCGGTAAGGTACATCCCAAAAAGCCTCACCCACCTCGCCGCCGATCAACAGTTCCGGATGCAGGTAGATCTGATAACGGTGCGCGAGCGAAATTAGGAAGTCGATGGCGCGGAACGCCTCCGGGTTGTAATCGCCGGGACGCGGCTCGATCCACGCCCACACAAAATCCAGACGGATGGTGTTAAAGCCCAATCCGTGCATGCGCGCGAAATCAGCTTCAATGGCCTTCGGGTCCCATTGAGTCGGCCATTGCATGGCCGCTTTCGCCGGAACCCAGTTCGCTCCTACTGGAATGAATCGATGGCCGTTCCGGGAAAAGTAATTTCCATCGAGTTGGACCGCGGGCAAGCGGGATTCGTCAGCATGTGTGCGTGCCGGTTGCTGGGCCGCGGCCGCCGAAAGGTATGCACACATCAATCCCAACAGCAGCGGCAGAGTTCCGGTACGGCCGACAGCTTTGATACGCATGATCTTCATCCTCGTCACATTCCGCCCATCCGTGGACGAATGTCTAGAAAGACAGTTTCAGAGCCAGCTGCAACTCCCGCGAAGCATGCCCTGTGCTGGTGATAGAGCCGGAAAGGCTCGGTGTTCCGGGCGAGCCAGCTTGATCCACGGCGGCATAAGGCAACGCAAATTCCGGAGTGTTGAAGAGATTGAAAGCCTCCACCCGGAATTGCATTTTCACGTGCTCGGTCAGGTTCAGGTTCTTGAACAACGAAGCATCCAGGTTGTAGATTGCCGGCCCGCGCAATGAGCCCCGCCGGGCATTTCCGTATTCACGCGCAAACGACTGTCCCGAAGCCAAGGAGGGAAGGGCGAACGCTGCCGGGTTATACCAGCACTGAATCGTCTGCTTGTTTGCCGGACATCCTTCACTGACCACATTCGAGAAGTTATAAGGATCGCCCACCAAATCGGGCCGGGGAGCGCCCGAATCCGTATTGGTGTAATCCTGGGAAAGCAAGGGCGTGAAAGCTTCGCCCGAATGCATCGCGATAATTCCGTTCAACTGCCAGCCCTCCGTTAACCAGTGGATGGGGCCCGCGTTGTTCCACAGTCTCTGTTTGGGGCCAATCGGCAACAGATAGGACCAGGCAGACGACAATTGGTGGCGGTAATCGGGAGCGTTGTTTCCGCGCTCGGCGGCGAGGTTGTAGGTATTCTGAGGTTCCAGGTATTCGTCTTCCTCGGTCTGTCCAATGCTGTGCTGCCAGGTGTAAGAGTTCAGCATGCTCCAGTTGCCGGAGAATCTCTTCTCCAACTTGACCTGTAGTCCGTGCGCGACGGACCAGGCCCCATTGTCGAGGGTGCGGATCTCTCCAATATTGGGCACGGTGTTGAAATAGAGCCGGCCAAAGTTCGTAGGCGCCCCTGTCAAACACGATGGATCGGTCGGCGTGGGGCAGGATTCGAAATTCGTATCCAGGGGCTGTGTGGGCTGATTACGATTGCTGAGGAATGCCAGCTTTACGCCGCGGGTCCCAACATAAGCAACTTGCAAGGCCATGCTCTTGGTAAGGGCCTGCTCGATGTTCAAATTCCATTCTTCAATATAGGTGGTGCGGTTGTTGAATAATGATGCGCTGGCTCGCCCGGCAGGACTAGAAATCGTCGAGTAGACCGGAGTGGGATACCCCGTAGAGATCCGTAAGTTTGGGGTGGCATTCGGGGCGGGATTGTAGTTCTGGCTAAAGATCAGTCCGGTGGGGTTATAGGAAAGTTCAGTGTCGTTCTGATCCGCCTGAACATCGTAGAAAATGCCGAACCCGCCACGGACTACGGTTTTCTCGTTCCACGGAGTCCAGGCCAAGCCAATCCGCGGGGCGAAGTTGTTGTGGTCGGTCTGCACGTTGCCCGAGCCGCTCACGCCCGGTTGCTGGGGCGCAACAAACAGTCCTCTTGCAAAGTCGAAATTGGCGAGACGGTTCTCCTGCTCGACTGGCGGTGTGAACAGGTCATAACGCACGCCGAGGTTGAGAGTGAGTTTGTCGTTTACGCGGAAATCGTCCATCGCGTACGCACTGAACTCGGTCCAGCGCATGCCGAATGATCCCTTTTGGCCATCGCGATATGCCGAGCCCGGATAGCCTATCAGGAAGCTCGCCAGGGCGCTCCCGCCGGTATCGGTGGTTAGATCCGAAGTGAACAGTTCGTCGAAGGTCATGTCGCCGCGCGCATTTTGGGTCTGGAAGAAACCGTGTAGGCGGCGTCGCACATCCGCGCCAAACTTGAATGAATGGCGACCGCGAACATACGTGAAAGCGTCCATATATTGATAGTTGTTTTCGTTCAGGAACTCGGGAAACCAGTCCGTGGTTCCGATGGGGCTGAGGTTCGAGAACTGGATATAAGGCAATCCCCCGGTGGCAGTGGCGTTGTTCGAGTTGAAGATATTCGGAATGCCGAATTTAGAGGCGAGGTCTTGCCCGGCAAAATTCTGTAGCGCCTTCACCACGTAGCGGGAATAGCCGATCTTGAATTCGTTGATCTTGTTGGCCGCAAAGGTGTGAACATCGCTGATACCGGCTGATCTCGCCAGATTGGTGATGTGACCGGTAAAGTTTCCTCCGCCCGCATATCCCGGAAACGGATCTGGCGCAAATGCGTCCACGTTATTGAAGCTGAATGTGAGCGAAAGACTGTTCTTGCCGCCGAGTTGATGATCCCCGCGAACATCAAAGGAGTCTTGATTATTGCTGTTTACCGGATTCGACAGATAGTTTCCGGCTGAGTTCGATACGTTCGGGCGCGGGAAGAGAGTCACCAGTTGCAGCGCGGCCGGGTCCAGACAGGCCCCGTCGGTTGCGGAAGAACAAGACGGAATGACGTTGCCTGGAATCGGCCTCCTTAAGGTAATCGGCGTTCCGTCACCGCAGGTGTACGCATAATTTGAAAACGGGTCGAAGATGGTGCCGGGATCGAATGCGGGACCGGAGCCATCGGGGCACGGGTGAAAATAGGTTGTCGGGTCGCCAGTCAACAGATCGCTGAGATTCCCGCCGACCTCGGCAGGTGAGGGCACGATCGAGAGGAACGTCTGTGCCTGCCGGATACGCGTGCCCTGATAGTCAACGAAGAAGAACGTCTTGTTTTTGCGGATCGGACCGCCCAGCGTTCCTCCGAACTGATTCTGCTTGAACGGCGCAATTGGCTGGTTTGGGCTGTCGAAATAATTCTTTGCGTCAAACGCAGAGTTGCGCAGGAACTCGAAAACGCTGCCGTGAAACTGGTTTCCTCCGGATTTCAGAACCACGTTCACCACCGCTCCGCCGCGTCCGATATCCGCGCCGAAGTTGTTGGTTTGTACTTTGAATTCCTGAATGGCGTCAATCGAAGGCTGGATCACCTCGATCCCAATCTGCTGCTCATTATTGTCAAATCCATTGAGCAGAAAATTGTTGTTCGTGGCCGTCAGGCCGTTCACCTGGATGGCTGCATTTCCGCGCTGATCCTCGGGAATTCCGCCTTGTTGCACCGTGTAGCCGGCGGTTGGGCCCTGGTTAACACCAGGAGACAAATAAGCCAGTTGCACGAAGTCGCGTCCATCCAGCGGCAGATCATTTACCCGGGCCTGCTCGATCACCTGTCCAATCGAAGACGTTTCGGATTCGACCAACGGCTCCGCCGCTGTGACCACCACCTCCTCATTCACCGTGCCTACGGCCAGAGTGAAATCGACCCGCACGACCTGGTTGACGTCAAGCTTGAACTCCGTCTGCTTTGCTTTCTTAAATCCGCGATGCTCAACGGATACGACGTAATTGCCGGACTTCAGTTCCGTGACAACATATTCGCCATCGCTATTCGTCGTGATTGTCTTTGCGACATTTGTCTGGACCTCAGTCACCGTGACCACCGCGTCTGAGACTACGGCCCCCGATGCGTCTTTAACTGAACCCACGATCTTGCCGGTTTCGACTTGGGCGCAGAGCTCAACCGAACCGCACAGCATCCCGAGTAACGCGAATAAGCCCGCGATCCGGCAGAAACGAATGAAGTACTGGCCATTCTGGCAATCTGTTTTGGTGGTCATAGCAGTCCTCTCGCTCATTCGCCGCATATAAAGCGCATATGCATATAGGATGTCAAGTAAAATGGACAAGAGCTGATTTGATGTGGATCTGGTTGCTCAATGTAAAGTACTGTAAATAAATATATTTATATAATTATAGGAGGCCACAAATCCATGCACTACATGATCAATTGATTTACACATAGTCACATTGTATATTATGTATACATGGTAGGATGAGTTGTGACTTCAATCACCTCAGAACGGCAAACGGTCAGCATCACGAAACTCGGCCTTGCTCTGGATAGCGGCAGCTATGTCCCGTACTACATGCAGATCGTCGATCAGGTGCGCGATCTCATTAAGAAGAACAAACTCAGTGAGGGCCAGATTTTTTGCTCGGAAGGCGACATGGCAGACGCTCTCGGCATCAGCAAAATGCCCGTGCGCCAGGCATTTCAGAAATTGCGTTCAGAGGGATTGTTAATCATTGCCAAGGGGAAGCGGCCGGTAGTCGGGTCCGGGCGCGTGCCTTGGAATTTTCAACAGCTTCGTGGCTTTAGCGAAGAAATGCGAAGGCGAGGCCTTGTGCCCTCAGCGCGCTTGCTGAGCATGAATTTGGAAGATCCCGATCTGGAGGCGGCGCAGGCCCTAAAACTCAGTCCCGGTGAAAAAGTGTACCGGGCGCGTCGCTTGCGTTTCATCAACGGCGATCCGGTTGCGGTGGTCACCAGTTTTCTGCCGGCCAGAATCTTCCTCGGCATCGACAAACAAGATCTGGAGAACCAGTCCCTGTACGCCATTTTCGAGCGCATTTACAAACGTAAGCTGCAATGGGCCGAAGAGATCATCGGAGCCAAGATTGCTGGCGCTGAAGAAGCCGAAGTGCTCCAGACTTCAACCGGCAGCGCTCTTCTGGTGATCCGTGAAACGACTTATGATCTTCAGAGCGTCGCCATCGAATACAGCCTGTCATTACTACGAGCAGACCGCTACACTGCCTCCGTAATCTCCGTACGGAAAAGCTGACCTGCACAGGGATGGGCGGGTGAGTCGGTGCAAGGTACCGACGGACGCTACTTGCTCTCACTAGTCGCTAGATAAGTCCCCAGCCCAATCATGATCGCTCCGGTGACCGTCCTCTGCCGGCGTCGGAATGTGGCCGACGAGCGAATTCGTTCTCCCAGTGGCCCCGCCAGCGCGATCACGATGAGATCGGCCGTGGTATTCATCACCACCGAGATTGTTCCCAGCGTCACGAATTGGAGGAAAACATGTCCGCCACCGCGGTTCACGAACTGCGGGATAAATGAGAGGAAAAACAAGGCCGTCTTAGGATTGAAAACTTCAGTGGCCACGCCTTGCCACAGCGGATTGCGCGCGCGCGGATTCAGGTCAAACACGGGCACGGTGTTCTGCTTGCGCGCGTCGAGAATCATCCGCACGCCAAGAAAGCACAGATAAGCCGCGCCGACATACTTCACTGTGGCGAACGCCGCCGCCGACTTCGCCAGGATGAGCGAAATCCCCAGCGCCGCCGCCACCACATGCACCATGCCCCCGAGAAACGTCCCGAGCGCCGACAACACGCCTTCGCGCTTTCCGCCCGCCAGGCTGCGGGCGAGAACGTAAAGCATGCCGGGGCCGGGAGCGATCGCCAGCAGCACGGCCGCCGTCAGAAACAGAAAAAACCGCGTCGAATCGAACATCGCTTTCTCCCCCCGCTAGCTCAAGCAACGAGACTAACGCTCATTTCCGCAGCCAGGTCTCCAAATCCGTTATCGATTCTACCCGTGGGAAGTCGCGCTCGCGGTAAGCCCCTGCAACGTCAAACAGCACCGCCTGCATGCCCGACTTCGTAGCCCCGACGTAGTCGACCGAATACACGTCGCCCACGTAAAGGCTCTCGGCAGGCCCGGCCTTCATCTCGCGCAGCGCCGCTTCGAAGATCTCCGGATGCGGTTTCTCATGCCCTACGATGCCCGAATCTGTGATGCTCGCAAAGCAGTCCGCGATCCCACAACGCCGCAGCACCACGTCAATCCTCCCGTCGGCGTTGGAGATCACAGCAATCGCGTACTGCCGCCGGATCCGCTCCAGCGCATCGCGAGTGCCGGGCAGAATCTGGTCCCAGTTGGCCGAATTCTGCGTGTTCTCGACCAGTGCGTCGCGCACTTCATCGTCGAGTGCGTTAACCTCCTGCAGCAGATATGTGTGAAAGGTCCACCAGAAGCCGTGATCGACTCGGCCCCCCATCATGCCCTGGTCGAATTCCTGCTTGGTGCGCCGCTCCAGCGCCTGCCAACGCTCTAACGTGGGATGGCGGTCCTCCGGAAGTGGCGACAGCATCCGCCGACGATTCGGAAAAAGTAACGTATTGCCCACGTCGAAGAAAATGAAGCGGGGCTTGACCATGTGTCCATATTAACCAACTGGCAGAAAACCGGTGCTGCACTCCCAATCAAAATTTGTCTCGTGAATCTTCGAGGTGACCGGGCAGAGAACAAAGATGTAATATCCAATCTCGGCCCCGGCCCCGTAACTGGGCCTTGGCCCTTTCGACCATGGCCCTACCCACCGACTTGCCCGTGATTGCAAACGTCACGAGGTCTACCCGGGCTGCACTCGCCCTTTACCCGGTAATACGGGTCCAGGCCGCGGTGGGCTTCGCCATAGCTGCTACTTTCGTCGCCCGCGGCCCCCGGCAAGACGCCTATAACATTCTCTGGGCCGTCGTCTTCGGATTTGCGACCTTGAACATCCTCAGTTTGGCCGCCCGGCGGTTCGAGCCCACGCGCCGCGGCCTCAGTTTCGGCGAGTTGCTGGCAGTGATGGTGGTCTTCATCTCGATCTTCCTGCTGGGATGGGAAATGCTCAACCTCTTCCACATTTTCCCGGTCAAATTGCACCACTAACGGGAGGCTGCAATCTGAAGATGATCCCCACCATGGGGCGCGAGGAACTCTACCTCATGGTCCTTCGTGTCCTTCGTCGTTTAGTGCCTTTTGCGGTATCATTCGCTTAAATGGCGAAGAATCCCCCCAACTTCGAAGTCACTTGCCCTTGCTGCAGTGCGGTCCTTAAAATCGACACCGCGACGCGAGCCGTCATCGCGCACACCGCCGCGGTGAAACCGAAAACGTTCAACGACATGGAAGCCGCGGCCAAAGCGATGCGCGAGCAGGACAGCCGCCGCGATTCGATTTTCCAGCAGTCAGTCGAGGCCCAGAAGCATGCCAAGGACCTGCTGGAGAAAAAGTTCCAGGAAGCGGTGAAAAAGGCGAAAGAGACTCCTGACACCGGCAAGCCGATTCGCGATTTCGATCTCGACTGACCTCCTAGTGAATGAGCTGCCCTCTTCTCCTCGGTCACCGCGGCGCCCGTGGCGTCAACTCGATCCCGGAAAATACACTCGCCTCATTCGATCATGCGCTAGCTGACGGCTGCGACGGCTTCGAATTCGATGTGCGCCTCACCGCAGATGGAGAAGCAGTGGTCTGCCATGACGCAAAATTCGCGGGAGCTGATCTTTCGCGCGCAACAGCGAAGCAGGTTTCTCAATTGCCGCGGCTGCGAGATGTTCTCCAGCGCTATCGCGATTCGTTTCTCGATATTGAACTGAAGGTCAAGGGTCTGGAGAGAATCACGCTCGATTTGTTCCTCCGGCACAAGCCGCGTCGGGGATTCGTAGTCTCATCCTTTATCCCTGGAGTGCTGAGGTCGTTGCGCGCAGACGACGCCACCATTCCCCTGGGTCTGATCTGCGAATCGAAGACTCAACTCCGCCTCTGGAGCGAACTTCCGGTCGAGTACGTGATCCCGCACCATGCGCTCGCCGACCCTGACTTGATCCGCAGAGTAAAAGGAGCGGGGAAGAGAGTCATCGTTTGGACGGTCAACGATCCCGCCGAGATGCAGCGCTTCGCCGAGTCTGGCGTCGACGGCATCATCTCGGACGACACAACCCTCCTCTGCCGCACTCTGACTGCATCGAGTTGATCAAGTGGTCGTTTGACTTGTGCGCTGGGCTGATTCGCGGCAATCCAGCGACGTCTGGGGCCTGCCTTCCACTGCCACATGGGCAACTTCCCCCCTGGAATCAGAGTCCAAATAGATTAAGATTGGTTATGGCGGTTCGCCCTCCCCGGGCAACCAACTGCCGTCAGGTGGAAGGAGATGGCAATGAGTGAATCCACCTTGCTGAAAGCTCTTCTCGCAGGAATCGCGTCTATTCTTATCGTCTGTGTGCCCACGCCTGCTCTTGCTCAACATGGGGGTCACGGCGGCGGTGGTGGTGGAGGTTTTCACGGCGGCGGCGGAGGCTTCCACGGTGGTGGGGGTTTCGGAGGCTTCCACGGCAGCGGATCTTATGGCGGCTATCACGGCGGAGGACGAGAAGGTTCGATGTATGGAGGTGGTGGCCGCTACGGAGGCATGCGCGGAGACTCGCTATCATCGCGCAATTCCGGCGCAGCGCGGGCCTGGTCGTGGGAGGGCCGCAGTGGGGGTCGTGACACTTCGCCTGGCTGGCACGGTTTTGCACGATCAGGCAACGGCGCGGGCATGGCAGGCAGATCCGGCGGTGGAACCTTCGCCGGCCGAGCGGGCAGTGGGCGCATGACCGCAACCCATGCCGCCATTGCTGACGGCCAGTGGCACTCCTTCGGAAGCCCCCGCGGTGTGGGAACCAGGAGCGCATTCTACGGTGGGCGCGGCAGCTTCTATGGCGGGCGGGGCGGCTTCTACCGCGGAGGCTACGGTTGGGGTGGCTGGGGCTATCGAGGTTTTGGCTACGGTTGGGGGCTGGGCTGGGGACTAGGTCTCGGCTGGGGTTGGGATCCCTTCTGGTACTGGCCACCGTTCTGGTACGACCCATGGTGGTACGGCTATCCACCGAGCTACATCTACCCGTATCCGTATTAGCAATTGAGACCGCATCCAGCCAGGTTGCGCCGGTCGAAGCGGGGGAAGAAGTAGCGGCCGCCTCCTAAAATGCGGTGCCTCCTAAAATGCTAGGATCGTGTGCATGGAAGGGAATCTCCCTCTGGAAGAGTCAAGGACTGTTGCCGGCTTTGCCGGACGCACCGTGCTAGCGTTTGAGAGCCGCCGCGCCACCGAAATCGCCAAGCTGGTCGAAAACTATGGCGGCCGCGCGATGGTCGCGCCGGCCACGAAAGAAGTCGCAGCCGACAGCAGCGCCGATGTTCCCGGTTTCGCGACCGCGCTGCTCGGCGGCAAGATCGACCTCGTTATATTCATGACTGGAGTCGGTACACGGGCACTAACCCGAGCCCTCGAACCTTTCTGTTCGCGGGAGCAGTTCGTCGCTGCGCTCAGCAGAACATTGGTCCTTGCCCGCGGGCCCAAGCCGGTCGCGGCCTTGAAGGACCTAGGCGTCCCCATCACGTGGACGGTGCCCGAGCCCAATACCTGGCGTGAGATTCTCCACCTGTTGGACGCAAACCAGGTACCTGTAAAAGGCCGAATGGTTGCGGTGCAGGAACACGGCATCCCAAGCCCACAGCTGATCGAGGGGCTGCGCCTGCGGGGGGCGGCAACGCTCACGGTTCACGTGTACGACCGGGCACTGCCCGACGACCTTGCCCCGCTGAAGAATGCCATCGCAACCTTGCAGAGTGATCGCGTCGATGTGGTCTTGTTCACCGCTGCGGTCCAGGTGCATCACCTTATGCAGGTGGCTGAGCAAATGAACGTGCGAGACGCCCTGGTGGCTGGGCTCGGGCGCTGCATGGTCGCGTCTATCGGTCCGGTCACGTCTGAAGCTCTTGCGGAGTACGGCGTCCGGGTTCATTTCGAGCCGACGCACCCCAAGATGGGTTTCCTGGTCAAAGAGGCTGCCGAGCGAACCCCGAGGGGCTGAAGCGTTTTCGCCAGCCTGGGTAGCCACCCGAACATTTTTTTAGCGCATCTGGCAAATTATTGATTCTGCTGTAGTTATCATCGTCAGATCCCAGCAAATCCCGGCAAAATCCTGCAAACAAATGACTTACTGGTAAAATACTGCCGAATAAGGGGTTAGCTAGCTTTGACGGGTCGAATTGCCCCGCCTTCACCGCCGAGTCGTAACTGGTGCGAACGCGCACGGTTCCATTGTGGACTCCCTACGGGCTCAGTCAAGGTTGTTCGTCACACGAAGCGGGTTTTATTCCTGTGGAAAACAGATGTGCGTTTCGGGCGGAAGGCAAGCTCTCGCTGGGTAAGAGGCCGGACCACGGGGGCACGGCGGCTCACAGGGGGAATTCCAGACTTAATCATCAGAGGTCCCTTAAATCTTAGCCGGTGTCCTGTGACAGAGGTTCATCGAATAATTGCAAGATTCTTTCCTGGAACAACGAGAAGGGCCCTGATGGGCTAAAGAGGTTGAGGAAAATCTCCGGCAAAGGGCAAGGGCGACCCTCAGGCGCGCACTCATTTTCAGCGACTTAACGGCACCCTTCGACGCGCTTCGCTTGCTCAGGGCAGGCTCAAGACTGGAAGTCGTGCCCTTCCCAAAACCTGCACGAGCCGGGGTTTTTCCGCAACCAGTAAAGCCCGAATTGTCAGCGTTGCGCTTTCGGCGCGGCTCGAAGCCGCGCCCTTTCAAAGCGCTCTGACTTATGTCGCGAACCTCGTTACAGGCCGTAGTTAGGTCTTAGCCAGGGCGATGGCGGATTGCAGTTTGCGGACACTCTCTTCAAGCACCTGCGCGCGGTGGTATTCCCGTCCTTTGATCTTCCCCATCGATAGCCTGGGTTTGCGGTGGAGCATCGGACTGGCGACTGTGCTACTCAATCCCACATGAATCTCGCCAACCCCGGTGCGTTCGATAAGGGTGGCGGCGTCGTGAAGACCGATGCCGCCACCAGCCATAATGATGATGCGGCCGCGAGCGGCTTTCATCAGCCGCGCGATGGTATCCGCGCCTTGCAGGCACTTCTGTTCTCCCCCTGAGGTCAGAAGCCGGTCGGCGCCGGTGGCGCAGACGTCCTCGAGCGCGCGAAACAGGTCGACGGACATATCAAACGCCCGATGGAAGGTCACATTGAGAGGCCGCGCCAGTTCGATTAGTTGACGGGTGCGCTCGAGGTCCACGTGGCCATCGGCATCGAGAAGGCCGAGCACAACGCCGTCTGCGCCGAGATTCCTGGCGACGGCGATATCGCGGCTCATGACGTCGAATTCTTCGTCGGTATAACAGAAATCCCCGCCGCGGGGACGAATGATCACCTGCACACCAAAGGAGACGTTGGCGCGCACGCCTTCGATCAATCCGGCGCTGGGGGTAACGCCGCCTTCCAGCAGATCGCTGCACAACTCAATCCGCGCGGCTCCGCCCCGCTGCGCGGCCACCGCGGACGCCACCGAGTCGACGCAGACTTCAATGAGGACCTGATCGTTCATGGCGTGATTTGCGTTCCGAGGTTGACTAACCGAGCGTGTGGCATCGAACTCGCACTGCCTCATTTCGTAGGGCCCGCGCCGAGTCCCTGAGGAGTCTGCCGTATGCAGGCGTTACGGCAGACTCCTGAGTGATGGGGGCCTAGAAAGCGTAGTGCAAGCTGAGCTGGATCTGGCGCGAATTGGAGCGCGTCGAGTTAATCACACCGAAGCTGCCGTCGTTGATGCCGTTGTCGGGATTTCCATAGCTGGCAATGTTGAAGATGTTGAAAAAGTCAGCGCGGAAGCCGAGTACGTGTTGTTCACCCCAGACATGAAAGTCCTTAAAGAAGGAGGTGTCCACCTGGCGGTAGCCCGGGGCGCGCTCAGTACTGTTACGCGCCGTGCCGAACTGAAACGAACCTTCGTTGCCGTAGGCGCAGATTCCGTTGTCGACGCCCGCCGAAATACAGGGGGTCGCCGAGGGATCAGTTCCCCACCAGTGCTGGAGAGACCGGTTGCGGATGATCATGGGGCGGTATTGATTCGCGCGATTAAATCCAAATGCGTTGAACGTTTGGTTGTTGCCGTTGCCAAAGATGGTGACGGGAAATCCGGTATAGAGAAGCGCAGAGGCCGAAAGCTTCCATCCTCCAAACACCGAGTCCATGAGCCGATTGGCACTGCCGCCATACGCGCGGCCGCGACCGAAGGGGAGGTCGTAAACGCCAACAAAGTTCATACTGTGGCGAATGTCCAGCGCGGACGGACCCCAATCGCCCATTATGTTGTAAGCATCCTGGAATGACGATCCGTTCCAGCTAGTGTTGGCCACCGAATAGTTGCCGGAGGAATCGGTCAGTGATTTCTGCCAGGTGTAATTGAGGGAGTATTCCAGACCGTAGTGAGTTCGCTGGCGGATGGTCACCTGGGCCGCGTTGTAGTTCATCCTGGCTTCGGATTCTGTGGTCAGAAGGGGTGAGCACTCTCCCAACAGTGAGTAGTAGGGCGGCCGAAGCGGGCCAGGAAACGATATTGCACCGCATGAAACACCGGAATTGGCGGGCAGGGCTAGGATTGCCGCAACCCCCGGCGCTTGGGCCAAGGTAAGTTGATTGGCGTCGCGGTAGTCGGCCAGATGAAAGCCGTTCTGGCCGTGATATCCGACGGAGAGCGACAGTGAATTGCTGAGCGCCTGCTCAACCGTGAGGTTGTATTGATGAATGTAAGCGGGCTGCACGTTTTGCGGCCATTGCGAGTAAAGGTTGTAGTTCGGATTGATGCCGTACTGCTGGCCGCCGAAGCCTTGCTCCACCGTGAAGGGCGTGCCTCCGGAAGTCGTTGTCGGACCGGGGGCGTTGCTATTGATCGCTAGAGAAAAAGGCGGACTCGAGGTCAGGCGCTGATTGAAGGAATAGCCCTCAAAGAAGCTGGTTGCACCGTAGCCGCCGCGAACGACCGTTTTCGGCTTTATGTTCCAGGCAAATCCCAGGCGCGGCATGATCTGCTTGTAATTGGCGTTGTAACAAGCTTTTGTGGGGCAGACGATCGATCCAGGCACCGCTCCGGCGGGCACGTGCCCCGCGTATTCCACAGTTCCGCCTGGCAGGACGTTGGCCGTCTTGTCGTTCTGCTCGTACCAGGGCTGATCGTATTCGTAGCGAATCCCGAGGTTAAGCGTGAGTTTCGGCGTCACTTTGAAATCGTCCTGAAAATATCCGGCGATGCGCCACTGGCGGTTGCCCACCCAGCCCGTTTGCGATGCGAGCGAATCGTTGGAAATCCGATCGAGAACGAAGTCGGCCGGACCGTAGCCTGGCCCATTGGAAGCATTTAGATTCGAAGTGTAGGCACCGCTGTAACTAAATGTGCCGAGAAATCCGACGTTACCGGCGTTGACGTAGTTTTGCTGGTAGCGGGTCGCCTGGCCCCCGATGGTGAATAAGTGGCGTCCACGCTGCCAGGTGAGATTGTCGTAATAGTTGAAGGTGTTATCAGTGAAGACCTGCACATTGGCATTGGCGCCGACGTAACTGGCGCCGCTGATGCTCTCTCCGGAGAAGCCCGGAAAGAGCTGAGTACCAAACGGGATGCCGACTTTGGAATCGCCGGTGAGGCCGAAAAGGCCAGAGGGATCTGTGGGAATTCCGTTATTCCATCGCACGCGAGTGAAGCCCACGCGAAATTCATTGATGATGGAAGGCGACAAGGTGTGGACCCAATTCGCGCCAGCAATCTTGGTCGGGTAGCTATTGAACGCCGGAAAAAATACGGGGACGATCGCAGTGGTAAAGTCCTTGCCCGTGCCCTGAGAGTAGAAGCCGCCGATTTTGTTTACGTTGCCCGGCGTCCAGTCGACCTTGAAGTCCTCCTGATTATTCGTGACGAAACTTTTTTGTGGGCCGGTGTAGTTGTTCGCGATCGGTCCAGAGCCAGGCGATGGCGGGGTGTTGGGTAGCGGATAGGCCTGGGGATGGGCAAAGAGGAATTTGGCCACCGGGTTCACGATCGGTATGCCCTGGTTATTTGCATAAGGGGCGAAGTTGTTTTGCGAGTCGTACAACTGAATGAGATTGGATTGGTTGGCCCGGGCGGGGTCCAGCAGGGCTGAAAAATCTCCGTTCCGCATGTCCGCGGTAAGAACGCTGGCTGTGGCCGCGGGGGCGGCAAGGTGTTTGCGCACTCCCTCATAGTCGACAAAGAAGAAGAGCTTGTTGGGTACGATAGGCCCGCCCAATGTCCCACCAAAAATGTTCTGGGTGTATTTGCTCTCCGGGGTGGGCAAAGGCTGGTGTAATCCGTTAACCCAGGAATTGGCGTCTAGATTCTGATTCTCCAGAAGGTCGTAGGCGGAACCATGAAAGCGGTTGGTGCCAGACTTCAGGATGGTTACAATGGCGCCGCCGTTGGCGTTTCCGTATGTGGCGTTGGCATTGGCTGAGACCACGCGCACTTCGGCGATCGCGTCGGGGGCGGGATTATAACCGATGAGATTGTTCTGCGGTTCGTTGTCTTCTGCGCCTTCAATCGAGTAGTTGTTTCCTTGTTCACGGTTGCCGTTGATCGCTACCACGCCATTGTTGAAGGTATTCCGCTCGATGGCATTGTTTCCAGTCAAACCAGTCGGGTCCGTGTCAACAGCACCGGGTTGGAACAGCGTGAGCGAGGAGAAGTTGCGGCCATTCAGCGGGATGTTTGCGATCTCGTTGGTGGAAAGGGTGTTTCCCAGCGTAGCGTCGGCGGTATCGAGGATGGGGTGGAAGGTCTCCTGTACCACTACGGTGCTGGAGGCGCCGATCTTCAGCTTGGCGTCGGCCTTTACGGTTTGGTTGATGTCAAGGGCAAAGGCAGAGAGCTTCTCGGTCGCGAATCCGGTCGCATCGATGGTCACCGTGTAGGTGCCGATGGGCAGGAATCGAATGGTGTACACCCCCGACCCGTTCGTCGTGGCCACGGTTTTGACCGCGGTCGCGGTGTTCTCGGCCGTGACCTCAGCCCCCACCACTACGGCGCCACTGGGATCGGTGACCTGACCTGTGATGGTGCCGGTCACGGTTTGTGCAACTGCGAACGATAGGCAGAGAAGGGTTGCGAGGCAGCATCCGACGAGATAGCGGAGTGAGTTTGTTCTCATAATGTCCTCTTCAATCAGACGGTGGGCTGGGGACTCCAACTCGCGGGCTTGCATGGCACAAGAGAATCCCATTCAAGCCCCAAGACCGGTCCTTTAACAGCCGACGCTAACGACACGAGGGGATCGTTGTCAAGAACAAAATGATCGTTTGCGTGCGATTCGATCACTATCGATGATCTATACATTACAATTTGGGCACCAATACTCGTGACATGACCAGAATCGTCGAAAAGACGCTTCTCCGACCTGCGACATCGGTTGGGCCTCCGGAGTGGCAAATGGGATTCGTCCTGAAAAGAAAGAAGGTGTGGAGCGGGCACTCCTGCCCGCTTTTTTCGGCACCCCAAAAGCGGCGGGCAAGAGTGCCCGCTCCACAAAAAAGACCCGGTCCCTATAACTGGGACCGGGCCCGGATCTTTCCAGCAGCAGTTGCCTAGTGCTGGTCTGGCGAACAACCGCGGCTTACTTTCGTCAGGGTGTTGTTTTGCGTGGCGATCTGGCAGTTATAGAACTGACCTTCGGAGTCGAAGTAGCTGTACTTTTGCGAACTGGTTGCCGGAGCGACGTCGCTTCCGGACACCGTGTTCGTCAGCGAATTGAAGTAGGCGGGGAAGCGGCCGTACCAGATCTCGCTGTCGGTATGGTACTTCTGCGTGGTGTCCACGGTGTATCCGTAGTGAGCCGTGGCGACGGGATAGATGAAATTCACGGTGATGGGGAAGCTGAAATTCTCGATCGTCGACACAGTCCCCCCGTGGCTCGATACCGAGGTTTGGGACGATACACTGGTCTGCACCGAGGTTTGCTGATCGAGCACGGTGAAGTTTACGGTGTCGAAATCGATGGTCTGGGTGCTGGAAAAGTTTTGCCGCTGCGAAACCGAAGTGGAGACTTTTCCATGCGACGTGTTGACGTATCCGGTGATGGTGAATTGGCGATTGGAGGTGACGCCGATCGTCCCCGTCACGGTCGAGGTTCCTTGCAGGTTCTCGGTGACGACTGGAGAGGGACTGGTGAGCGTATTCTTCGTGACCGCTCCCGACACTTTTTTCGATCCATGATCGAGATAGAGCAGGAGCGATCCAGTCATTGAGAAGTAAAAATCATCGTTGAAGACACTCACGGAGACGGTATGCGGATTGCCGTCGCTGAGCAGACCGGCGAAGGGGGTGAGGTTTACGCGATAGGGGACAAAATCAAGAGTCTGCGCGCCCGGCATCGGCCTCCATTGGTCGGGAAGAAAGCCGGTGTAGACCCAGGGGGAAACGGGCGCAATTCCAGCGGGCTTGCCGTCGATCGAGACTTCGGTCTCGCGGAAGTCGGTGTGGCCGCATCCGTAGACCTCATTGATGTTGCTCAGGTCGTCGGGAAAGCAGGCAAACCACTGCTCGTCGGTTGACTGGCTCTGCGAGACCACATCCAGGTAGGCGCGCTCGATGTTGGTCGGCAGGGTAAAGGTAGTGGAGAACGGGACAGCGTTCGCCGAATTGGCGGGCAAGTTGACGCCACCGCTGCTGTTAATCTGCACCAGGGGAAGCACGACATCGGCAGGTTGGCTGCCTTCCTCGTACCGGCGATCGTCGGCGGGATAAAACTCCAGATCCGCGTTCACCGTGAAAACTCCAGTCAGCTCGGTGTTGTAAGGCGGAGGGCAGTCTGTGGTGCAGTTTTGCAGAATCATCGTGCCCTGCTGAGGTACGCTCATCAGCGCAGAGTAGTCGGTCACATCGCGCTCGACATGCCAGGTATTGGTGAGAGCCGGCAGGGGTTCGGGAGTGGTTCCGAAGTAGATGTTGGCGTTGCCGAGATACATGCTTGCCGTCCGGTCGAATTGCCTTCCGCCGTTTTCGCTGAAGTCGGCTTCGAGGACTATCTTCTTCCAAGGGCCGGAACATTTGGTGGGTGGAGTGAATTGAAAGGTCTTGGCCGTGTCGGCGAAAAAGGCGAATGTGTAATTGGAGAACAGGGTCACGACGCAGGGCTTTTCGTGCGGTCGCGGCACCAGTGGGTCGGCCGTCACTTCGAATTGCGTGCCAATCTGCCGGTTCGTGCTTTGGGCAAGAACGACAGTGGACATGAGCAACAGAGTGAGAAGAGCGGTCATGAGCAAGCGATAAACTGAGCGATGTGGGGGATGCATAGCGACTCCTTACCTGAGGTGGGTATTCCGGTGGGCGGGACCTCCCGCTCCAGGGAACTACTTATCGCACCGCTTCGCATGGATTGTCAAGAAAAACTGATCGAATTGTGGCAATTCGATCAAACTATTGGCCTGTATGCATAATTATGCACACCGCACCGGGGTTTGTTCTATAGTTCTGGGTTCGGCAAGCGCCTAGCCTGCTTTCGATTTCTGGTAAGCACAACTGGCCGCATAGAAATGATCAAGACACGAAATCGCGCAGATCAAATCCTGAGAGAGTTGCGCCAAAAGGGGAGTCTCTCGCTCGACGAGTTGATCGCCGACCTTGGCGCGTCGGCGGCCAGCGTGCGCCGCGATTTGGCCAAGCTCGAAGCCAAAGGACTAGTCCGCCGCACTCACGGCGGAGTCACCCTGGTCGAGCCGTTGCTCTACGAACCCTTCCGTTACGATTCGCTGTTTCAGAATCGGGAGCAGCATCGTACCGCCGAGAAGCGCAAGATCGGCATGGCGGCCGCTGAACTTATTTTGGAAAACGAGACTGTGGGCTTTACCGCCGGTACCACCACGACGCACGTGGCGCGCAATCTTAGGAACCGGCACAACATTCGGGTGATCACGAACGCCATCAATATCGCGATGGAACTCAGCAATTGCCCGGGATTGAAGACCTTCGTCACGGGAGGCTTCGTGCAGTGGGCGGGCTCGTTTTCCTTGGTTGGGCATGCCGCCATTGCATCGCTGAGCGACATTTACATGGACAGAGTTTTTGTGAGTGTGTGTGGAATCGACCCGGCCCGCGGGATCACGGTGATCGAACCGGAAGAAGGATTGACGTTTCGGTCCATGATCCAGCAGGCCAAGCAGACCATCGTGGTTACGGATTCGAGCAAGATCGGCATGGTGACCCCGGCGCTGATCTGTCCCATCGCCGACATTCACATGATCATTACCGACACCCGTGCCACGGACAAGGCGATCGCGCCGTTTCTGGAGCGGGGCATCGAAGTGCGGAAAGTTTAGGGTTAAGAGCTCTTAACCGCAAGGCACGGAGAGGACCCGCGAAGTGTGCTAAGGAACGGGCTGAGACCAGACGTTGTAAAATCGGACGGACAGCCTCCTGCGGGCCCGTAGCTCAAACGGATAGAGCATCGGATTTCTAATCCGAGGGTTGCAGGTTCAATTCCTGCCGGGCCTACCAGATTGTTCTCAAGAAGCCATCTCATCACGAATACATTGGCTTCAATATCGCTCGTTCGGGGGCTAAAGAGTGTGCGAGAGAACCTCTGTCGTCCCTACGGTACTTGTTCTGATTCCCCACTTCTACCCAGGACTTACGTCCTGGGCTACAATATGCCGCCCCTTCGGGGCTGGACGGCGGTCGATCTGACTCCACCGTGTCACGCGAAATCTAGTTCTCACGCAGACTCTAAGGCCCGCATCTTTGCTGTTCCGTAACGGCACGCCTAGAAGGCGCGCCCTTTCAAAACCAATTTGTCAGATGGCTTCGAGTCAATTCCTCTCCGTCGTTGTATCAAAACTGAAGCCCGACCGCGCTGCTCAGAAATGCTGCGACCGGAGACATTTTGCGGCACGTGGCGACGAAAGTCGCCATGAATTTGGGGCTGCAGACCTGTTTGTCGGTGAACTCCACGGCAGTGCCGAGATCACGAAGCTTGAGGTCGTCTACGAATTCGTGATCGCAGGGGAAACCCCGTGGAGGGCGCGAGAGCTTGCTGGCATCGTCCCAGTTCAGAAGCTTGCGAACGGCGCGCCATTCCTCCGGGCGCGACACCATGGCGCTGCGGACTTTGAGCAGCGTTGGCGATTCCGGATGCCACAGGCCGCATGCGGCAAAACTTCCTGCGGGCTCGAGATGGAGATAAAAGCCGGGAGAGTGAACGTCTTTGCCGCGGTGCGAAAAGCGCATGGCAACGTTAGTCTTATAAGGACGCTTGTCGGCCGCGAAGCGCGTGTCGCGGTAGATGCGAAACAGCGACCCGCGCGTGGGACGGGGATCGGCGACGAGATGCGGAGTAATTTCGTATAAGGGGGCGGCGAAGGCCGTAATAAAGGTCAGGGCGGGCTGGCGGACGCAGGTTTCATATTCGTCTTTGTGAGCCTGAAACCAGTCGCGATTGTTGTTGCGCTTGAGGCGGGAGAGGAAGCGGAAGAGTTCGGCAGTGAAGTAAGCAGGCATGGGTATACGGTAATCAGTCCAGGATGTGATTGTCGAGTTTGGAGGTCAGGCGAAAGCGGGGACGGGCGTTTCTTCTGCCGCGCCGATCTCAGCGTCCCAGATTCCTTCGAAATCGACGAAGTATCCTTGCACCTCGACGCCGGGAATCATCGCCTTCAGGTTCGCGGCAGCGCGCTGAAGTTCACGCTTGTGATGCGCAGCCTCAGCCGCGGCGTCTCCGCGGAACCCTCCGGCGAGCCCGCCGTAGGCGCCGCAGTCGGAATGCAGCATCAGGATCACGCGCCGGGTGCCGTGCAGTCGCATCGACTTCCGGATCTGTTCCAGAACAAATTCCCGGTCGGCTTCATGTTCTGGCGAGGCTAGAACCTTCGCTCCTCCGGCGATTTTGATGGGGTCGGAATTCACGACTCCAATGCGTTTCAGGAATTTGCGAAAGCCCAGTTCGAAACGATTGTCGAAGCACCACAGAATGGCCGCGTCGCAATGATACTTTTCGCGCCGAGCGTCGAAGTGGAAAACCTTCTTCACAAGAGCCTCCTCGACGAGCAAAATGGTAGCTCCATTCTACTCGAGCGATCACCCCGGACGAAGCAAGCGGCTGCTAACCACGACACGTCAAGGGCAGGATCAAAAGCGACGGACAGGAGTGTCCGTCCCACATTGACGCGTTGCCATTCAGTGGCGGGCACGATAAGATACTCCGTACACATCTTCTCCGCTTTTATCCCAGTTACTTTTTGCGAAGGAATCTCCGCGGGCAAGGAGTGTGCGACCCCGGGGACGGCGCAGTCATGTGCCGGCGCGAAATCTGCGTCGTGGAGCTGGACGTGAAAAAAGGCAAGACCGCGGTGATCGTAGGCGCCCAGTGGGGCGACGAGGGCAAAGGCAAGATCGTCGACGTGCTGTCGGAGAACTTCTCCGTCGTAGCCCGCTATGCCGGCGGTCACAACGCCGGCCACACCGTCATTATCAACGGCCAGAAATTCATTCTCCAGCTTGTGCCCTGCGGCGTGCTGCGCGCGGGCTGCCGTAGCGTGATCGGCAATGGCGTTGTGCTCGACCCGCTGGCGTTCCTGAAAGAGGTCGGCGCGCTGCGCGAGGCCGGAGTGAAGGTCGACGGCAACCTGTTCGTTTCCAACCGCGCCCATGTCATCCTGCCGTACCACCGGATGATCGAACTGGCCGCGGAAAATGCGCCGGGGCGGGTGAAGATCGGCACCACTTCGCGCGGCATCGGCCCGGCTTATGAGGACAAGATGGGTCGCCGGGGCCTGCGCGTGGCCGATCTGCTCGATCTGCAATTGCTCAAGAAGCACATCGAGAACGCGGTGCGCGAGAAGAACATGATCGCGCACGCCCTGTTCAACTCCGAACCGCTCGATGCTGACAAGATGTACACGGAATACGCTCGCGCCGCGGAAAAACTCGCACCGTTTGTCTGCGACACGGCCGTCCTGCTGAACCAGGCGCTCGCCGGCGGTGAATCGATCCTGTTCGAAGGCGCGCAGGGGACGATGCTCGACATCGACCACGGCACCTATCCGTTTGTGACTTCCTCCAGCGCGACGTCGGGAGGAGCGGTAATCGGCACGGGCGTGGCTCCCAATGCCATCAACTCCGTCATCGGAATCACCAAGGCCTATTGCACGCGTGTAGGCGAAGGGCCATTTCCCAGCGAAGAGAAAGGCCAGGGCGGCGAGAATCTGCGCAAGCGCGGCAACGAGTACGGGGCCGTTACGGGTCGTCCGCGACGTACGGGATGGCTCGATCTGCCTTTGCTGCGCTACTCCGGCATGATCAACGGCACTTCGTGGCTGGTGGTGACCAAGCTCGACGTGCTCGACGATCTGGCGGAGATTCCAGTTTGTGTCGGCTACAAGATCGACGGCAAGGCCACCGTCGAAGCGCCCGCGCAAGCCAGTGGCTACGAGAAGATTGAATGCGTGTATAGGAACCTGCCAGGCTGGCGAACCTCGACGGAGGGGATTAGGGAGTACAAGAAGCTGCCCAAGCAGGCGCAGGAATATTTGTCATTCGTGGCCAATGAAACGGGAGCGACGATCGGCATGATTTCCACCGGCCCCGACCGCGACCACACCATCGTTGTGGACGAATTCGTTACGGAGTTGAAGGCGGTAGCGAAGAAGGCCTAGAATGTCCTCCCCGGTTGACCTGCTGCGGGGAAGGAGCGAACGATGGTGGTGTTGGCGGTTACCTGGATGGCGAAGGTCGGACGCGAAGCCGATGTTACCGCGCTGTTCGAAAAACTGACCGAACAATCCCGCAAGGAGCCGGGATGTGCCATGTACCAGGTACATCGGCACAAGACCGAACCGCGCCGCTTCTTCATCTACGAGCAGTACAAAGACGATGCCGCGCTCGAAGCGCACCGCACCGCTCCACATTTTCTGCAATTCGCGCGCAAGGACCTGCCCAGGGTCGCCGACCGGGTGGAAGGGCATCTGTTCGAGCCGCTAGGGTAGGTTGTGGGGCGCGGGCGCCCCTGCCCGCGGATTGCAGCCGGAGCGGGAACTGTCACTTCCCTTTGTCGATCATCAGTTCGCCACCCGAGGCGTAACTTTCCTTCGACACTTCATGGAAGGCGACGATAATCGCTTCCCGTCGTGCCCCGGCTTCTTCAACCAAGGCGTCAGTGATCCGCTTCGCGATCTTCCGCTTCTGATCTGCGGTGCGGCCCTGCAGCATCGTGATCTGGACCATCGGCATAAGACACCCGTGCTTTATCCGTGAGTATCCGTGGAAATCCGTGGCCTATTTCGCCAACTCGTATCCCGCGAAGAAATAACTCAGCTCGAAGCGCGCCGTATCTTCCGCGTCGGATCCATGAATCGCATTGTGCTCAATGTTGGTAGCCCACTTTTTGCGGATCGTTCCTTCCTCCGCCTGCGCCGGGTTGGTCGCGCCCATTAGCGTGCGCAGATCGGCGATGGCGTTTTCTTTTTCCAGCGCCAGCACAACGATGGGGCCGCTCGACATGAAATCGGTCAGCGTATTGAAGAACGGCCGGCTGGCGTGCACGGCATAAAACTGCTCGGCCTGATGCTTGGAGATTTCAAGCATCTTCATGGCCAGGATACGGAAGCCGTTTTTCTCGAATTGTTCAATGATGTCGCCGATAGCATTCTTACGCACGGCGTCAGGTTTAACAATGGTAAAGGTGCGTTGCAGAGTTTTCATGGTTCAGTCGATGGTCCTTAGTCGTTAATCGTTGTTGAGACGTTGCTGGCAACGTCTCTCTCGCCACCATCTGAAATGCTGCCGGCAAGACGTGGCAAGCTACATCTCTACGCTCGGTGCTAGGCGTTTACTCCAATCGCCGCGGCCAGTGTTTCTCCGATCGCGGCAGGCGACTTCGCCACCCGGATTCCGGCCGCTTCCAGCGCTTTGATCTTTTCCGCCGCTGTACCTTTGCCGCCGGAGATGATCGCTCCCGCGTGCCCCATGCGGCGCCCGGGAGGCGCGGTCTGCCCGGCAATAAAACCCACCACCGGCTTCTTCATATGAGTCTTCACGAATTGGGCGGCCGTCTCCTCGGCGTTGCCGCCGATTTCGCCAATCATGATGACGGCCTCGGTTTCCGGGTCACGATTGAACAAGTCGAGCGCGTCGATGAAATTCGTGCCGATAATCGGATCGCCGCCAATGCCGATTGCGGTCGATTGTCCAATGCCACGTTGTGTCAGCTGGTGCACAGCTTCGTACGTCAGCGTCCCCGAGCGCGAAACGATGCCGATCGGCCCTTCTTTGTGAATCGAAGCCGGCATGATGCCGATCTTGCACTTGCCCGGCGAGATGATCCCAGGACAGTTCGGTCCGATCAATCGCGAGCGCCGGTCCTGCAGGAACTCCCACGCCTTCACCATGTCGAGAGTCGGAATGCCCTCGGTGATGCAGACGATCAGGTCGATCTCGGCGTCGGCTGCCTCCATGATGGCGTCGGCCGCGAACGGCGGCGGCACAAAAATTACCGTGGCATTCGCGCCGGTTTTGTCAACGGCCTCGCGCACGGTGTTGAAAATCGGCCAGCCTTCGTGCGTGGTGCCGCCCTTGCCGGGGGTCACACCGCCGACGATCTGTGTGCCATAGGCCGCGCTGGCCTTGGCATGAAATCTGCCTTCACGGCCCGTAAGGCCCTGCACCACGACCCGCGTATTCTTGTCGACTAAGATTGCCATATAAAGAATTCCTCGCTTCTAGAACCACTCTAATAGCGCTGATTATGCTTTGGCGGCGGCCACAACTTTATCGGCCGCGTCCTTCATGGTGTCCGTGACGACGAAATTGAGTCCCGAGTTCATCAGAATCTTCTTGCCCTCGTCGACGTTGGTTCCTTCCAGCCGCAGTACGATCGGCAGCTTGATGTTGGTCTTACGCGCAGCTTCGACCACCCCGGTCGCCAGCGTGTCCACGCGCAGGATGCCGCCGAAAATATTGATCAGCACCGCTTTCACGTTCTTATCACTGAGCAGGATTTCGAAGGCATGCGCCACCTGCTCGGAACTGGCGCCTCCGCCCACGTCGAGAAAGTTCGCCGGCATCCCGCCGGCGTACTTGATGATGTCCATCGTGGCCATCGCCAAGCCCGCGCCGTTGACCATGCAGCCCACGTTGCCGTCGAGCTTGATGTAGTTGAGGCTGTACTTCGAGGCCTCGACTTCCAGCGGATCTTCTTCGGTGATGTCGCGCAACTCGCGCAGGTCGGAATGGCGGAACAGCGCGTTGTCGTCGAAATTGATCTTGGCGTCGAGCGCGAACAGGCGTCCGTCGGTGGTCGTGATGAAAGGATTGATCTCGAGCAGGGAAGCATCGGTATCAAGAAAAGCCTTATAAAGACTGCTCAGAAACTGCACCGCGGGATTGATCTGCTGTGCCTTGAGCCCGAGCTTGAAAGCGATTTTGCGCGCCTGGAAGGCTTCCAGGCCCATGCCGGGATCGATGTGCTGCTTCAGAATCGCGTCGGGATTTTCCGCCGCGACTTGCTCGATCTCCATTCCGCCCGCCGCCGAAGCCATGAAAACGGGCTTGCCCTCGGCGCGGTCCACCAGAATGCCCAGGTAAAGTTCTTTCTCGATGGGCAGCGTTTCTTCGATCAGGAGGCGGCGCACGATGCGACCTTCCGGCCCGGTCTGATGCGTCACCAATTTCATGCCCAGCATCTTGGAGGCGAGTTCGCCGGCCTCGTTGACCGATTTCGCAATCTTCACGCCGCCGCCTTTGCCGCGGCCTCCGGCGTGAATCTGCGCTTTCACTACGACGCCGGTCGCGCCCGCGCTGAAAAGCTCCTTGGCCGCGGATTCTGCCTCATCTTGCGAAGCGGCCATCGACCCGCGCGGCACAGACACGCCATACTTCTTGAGAATTGCTTTTGCCTGGTACTCATGAATTTTCATAGATGATGACTCTCAGTTAAGAATCGGAAGGATCCTGCTTGCGGCGTCGCGCTGCGGGCAGCAAACCCATGATTCTATAGAAGAGACAGAGACGAGGGCAAACGTCGCCGCCGTTTTTGTTAGCTTATTTTGTCTCCACTGGGTGTCATCCTGTCTATAACAACGACGGCGGTGTCAAGGTACACGAATTCGTCGACGCCTTGGGGTTTGAAGTAGCGCCATTTCGCTCTCGTTGGGGTTTTGATTTTTTTCACGATGACCAAGACTCGCGCATTCACGTTGAATCACGGGTGGCAGCCTTGCTGCTCCACCAACCATCTATTCGGTCGCAACTTCGACCATGATTGTTCGTTCAAACTCCCGGACTTTTTCCGGGAGGCAGGCGCCCACTCAAACGCACGGCTTTAAACCACAGCCACAGGATGACTCGGGCTACTCTGCATGCGAGTGGCGGAATACGGCTGCTCGGTTTTCCACATCCAGTACAGACGCACCGCCAGTTTGCGCGCTACCATCACCTTGGCCACAGAAGAATGTTTTCTGTGTTTCAGCCTTTGGTAGGCGCGCTTTAACTCTGGTACCAGACGGGCCGCGCTCTGGCCCGCCTCCACCAACAGACTGCGTAACATCGGATTGCCTTGTTTGCTGATCGATCCCAAGCGCTGCCGGCCGCCGCTGGAATGCTCGGCGGGATTCAGTCCCAGGTAACTGACCACTTGGCGGCTGCGGGCGAAGCGCCCGATCTCTCCCAGGGTGAGCGAATACGCCAGAGCGGTAATGGGTCCTACCCCGGGATGAGTCTGCAGCAAGCGGGCCACAGCGTCTTTCTGGGCCGCCTCCCGCACCGCCTGATCCAACTTCTCGATCCGGGGATCAAGATCGTCCAGCAAGGCCAGTAACTCTTCTCGCCGTTGCGCAGTCCAGCCGGTGAGCGCTAGGGCTTCCAGCTTTTCTCTTCCCGTCTGCGTCCACAGCTTGCGCTTCTGTTGCACTCCCTGGTTTAGCGCCAGATGCTGCAACTGGTTCTTCACCTGCCGCCTCATCCCCACCAGCTTGTGGCGATGCAACAGCAACTGCCGCAGGTCCCGCTGTTCCAGACTCGGCACCCAGATCCGCGGGAACCGCTTCTCCAGCAGCAACTGCAACAGCAGTTCAGCATCTCTTCGATCCGTCTTCTGCTTGCGTACCTCCAGGGCCCGGATCTTGCCCGCATCTCCCAGCCACAACTCATGTCCCAGCCTGGCCAGTAGACGCTCAAACCAAAACGTGTTTCCGCAAGCTTCCATCCCCACCAGCACCGGCCCTTGCAACTGGCTGTAGAACGCCACCGCTTCGGCCGCTGCCAGCCGCTTTTCGGTCTGCTCCCCGGTCTCAGTATCGACCATAGCAATCTGTTGGAAACTCGGATGAAAATCACAGCCTATAATCTTCATTGGCGGCTCCTTTTGCTCCGAGTCTTGGTTCTTCGCAAAAACTCAAGTTTACTCGGCGCTCGCGAGGAGCCGTCGTTGTTATCCAATCAAACGAAGCCGCTCTTCAGGCGGAGTGAGGGATCTCCCGTGCATCAGAACTCAACCGATCCTGCGCCCTTTCGATCCGCCAAACATCCAAGTCTCAGATCGAGTCAGTTCGCAGATCGTGGGGGAGTAATGAAGCTGATCTCGCTAAACGTTGCGCGCCCGCGCCTTGCGCTCTACAAAGGCGCCACGATTAATACTGGCATTTTCAAGCAGCCGGTATCCGGACCGGTTCCACTGCGCACGCTGAACCTGGACGGCGACCGGCAGGCCGACCTCAGCGTACATGGCGGCCCGTACAAGGCGGTGTACGCTTACCCATCCGAGCACTACCCTTTCTGGCGGGATGAACTACCGGGCGTGGACCTGCCCTGGGGCATGTTCGGCGAGAATTTCACGACCGAGGGCTTGACCGAGAGCGAGCTACACATCGGAGATCGTCTACAAATCGGTTCGGCCATTGTGATGGTGCGCCAACCTCGCCAACCTTGCTACAAGCTGGCGGCGAAGTTTCAGCGCGACGACATGCTGGAACGCTTTCTGCACAGCGGCCGCAGCGGCTTTTATTTCGCGGTGGAGCAGGAAGGCACGGTGACAGCCGGCGACTCTTTCGAGTTTCTGAGCCGCGATCTAAAAGCGATCACAATTGCGGAGATGAACCGGCTTTATGTTCACGAGAAGTACAATCGCACTCTGCTGGAGAAGGCGATCGCGTCCGCAGCCCTGCCGGAAGACTGGCGAGAGTATTTTCTGCCGCGACTGTCTCGAACGGACGCTCTTAGGAGCTAGGGCTCATTGGGACAAAGCGGTTGATGAGTGAGATGGCGATGTTTCAACACTAACGCGAGTCATCGTGTTGCGAAACTTCAAGTCGTCCTGCTTCTGCCTCGGCCTCTGCCCGAGTGCCGAACGGGCCAGCAACTTGCTCCACGTCACCAGCGTCGTCCAAATTGTTCGCCATTACGACCCATTGACCTTGCAGGTTGAAACAATCAACTGGTTCGGCTTCAAAGATCAATCTCTTCATCCGTACCCCCTGGTGAGGTGCAATTGGGATTTTTCGCTAACTTCGGAGTTAAACAAACTGTGAAGTCATTTGGTTTCGCGTATCCGCACTCTCAGCGGCGGTCATCGCTGCGCGAATCGCGCACGCAATTTAAATATCAGAAACGCAGCGCCTCCGTAGCAGAGGCTACCGCTGAGCAGGAAAAGGGGCCAGCCAACATCATGAGCTCCGAGGTTCGCAATTGCTGGCAGAAACCAGAATGGCAACGTGAGCCACCCAAATACACTTGGAGCAACACTCGCAAGGCCGGCAATGGCAAGCGAGACCAATAGGCCAACGGCACCGAAGAGAACGACTTTTTTAGCCAGCCGCATGGAACAAATCGACCAGGTATTATGACGCAAACCGAGAAGGCAAGTCTCAATTGACGAAACCAGCCCGTAGCGCCATCTGACCCGCGATAATCGAGGCGGCCGGAGCTATGCCTTACAATGCCACCTGACCCATGATCCTCGACGCGCTCCATCGCCTTGCCCACCATAGCCAGTCGCTTGGCCGCGACGAGGCTCGCGACGTGATGTCCGAAGTTCTGACCGGCAAGTGTACGGACGCGCAAATCGCGGCCCTGCTCATTGCCCTGCGCATGAAAGGCGAGACGGTTGAGGAGATCGTGGGCTTTGCCGAGGCGATCCGCGCGGCGGCCTCGTCCCTGCCGATTGAACGGGCAAGCGCAACCGACGCGCTCGCGGTCAGCGGCACCGGCCGCGATGCTCTGCTTGAAGAATCTCCGGATGACTCCTCGTTGGTCGACACCTGCGGTACCGGCGGCGATGCCAGCGGAACTTTCAATATCTCAACCGCGACGGCGTTGGTCGCCGCCGGAGCGGGCGTGCGCGTGGCCAAGCACGGCAATCGCAGCATCAGTTCCAAGTGCGGCTCCGCCGACGTGATCGAAGCCCTGGGCGTGAATATCCAGCTTTCGCCCGAGCGTGCCGCGCAATGCCTGCGCGAGGTCGGCATCTGTTTTCTTTACGCGCCCAATCTGCATCCGGCTATGAAGCAGGTGCAGGCGGTACGCCGCGAGTTGCGCATGCGCACCATGTTCAATCTGCTCGGCCCCCTGACCAACCCGGCGCGAGCTTCCGGGCAGGTGGTTGGCGTCTACTCGCTCGATCTGGTGGAGAAGTTGGCCGAAGCGTTGAGCATGCTCGGACTGCGGCGCGCGCTCGTCGTGCACGGACTGGATGGCTTGGACGAGATCACGATCACATGCACAACGCGGGTGGCGGAGGCCCGCGAAGGCTCCGTACGGTCCTATGAGATCGAGCCGGAGGAATTCGGAATGAAGCGCGCCGCGCTGGAAGAAATAGCCGGCGGTGATGCTGTGGAGAATGCGGCGATCATCCGCGCGGTCCTGGGCGGAGAAAAGTCGCCGCGCCGCGACGTGGTTCTGCTCAACGCAGCCGCCGCGCTGGTGGCCGCTGGCAGAACGAATCATATCGCCGATGCGATCCCGTTGGCGGCAAAGTCAATCGACTCAGGGGCAGCCGCCGGGAAGTTGGAAACTCTGGCGCGCTTCAGTTCTGCAACGTGATCACTCCGCAAGGTTCAGGGCATCATGAGCAAGCGAAGGACCCACGGCTATCTCAACTCGCCGCAACCGCACTTTGATTTGAAAGGGCGCGGTTTCAGCCGCGCCGCAAGAGCCAAGAAAGAGCGGGCCTTTAGGCCCTGGGGGACGCATTCCCTCAGCGGCTAAAGCCGTTCTTGTCAGTTTCCCTTTGCGGCACGGCTGAAAAGCCGTGCCCTTTCAAAACAATTCATGTCTGTCGCGGACCGCTCCACAGGAATTGGTCTACTGCACTTCGACCTTCTGCAGATACTGCGCCACCTGAACCTTCCATCCCAACTCTTTTTCCATCAACTCGCGCAGTTGCCCCGAAGCATCGGGTTCTCCGTGAACCAGATACGTTGTTGCCGGCCGGTTTCCAAAGGTGCGAAGCCATTGCAGAAGTTCCGGCGGATCAGCGTGATCGCTGAACTGCTCGAGGGCTGCGACCTGCGCACGGATGGGAACAAAATCCCCGAAAATCTTCACTTCATCGGATTTGCTCTTGATGGCGAACCCGCGCGTGCCCGGCGCCTGGAAGCCGATGAACAGCACCAGATTCTTCGGTTCGGGCAGACGCTGCGCCAGATGATGCAGAATGCGCCCGCCCGTAACCATGCCGCTCGACGAAATAATCACCGCCGGCGTCAGTACGGCGTTGATCTTCTTCGATTCTTCCGGCGTCGAAGCGAACGTGAAGCCCGGCCACTCCAGCGGCGAGCCGTATTTGCGGATCATGGTGCGGGTTTCTTCGCTGTACTCTTCGTCGTGCTTCAGAAAAATCTCGACCGCCTTGATCGCCATCGGGCTATCGCAGAAAACCGGCAAGCGTGGGATCTGCCCGGATTCGATCAGATGTTTCAGGATGAATACGAATTTCTGCGTGCGCTCAATGGCAAACGCCGGCACCACCACGCTGCCGCTTCGCTTGGCCGCCGCCGTAATCAGTCCCGCGAGTTCCGGCAGGGGATCTTCCTTGGGATGCGCGCGGTTGCCATAGGTTGACTCCATCACCACCAGATCGGCGATCTCGCCTTCCGCCGGACCGGAATGCACGACTTTCCCCGGCGCGACTTTATGATCGCGCACGCGGCCAATGTCGCCGGTAAAAAGCAGCCGCCGGGTTTGCCCGTTGGTTGCGAGCGACACCTCAGCCATGCACGATCCCAGAATGTGCGCCGCCCGAACGAAGCGGAAGGAGAGCTCGGGAGACAATGAAACCGTCCTGCCCACCTGGGCCGGCCGAAAGTATTGCAGCGAACTCTCCGCTTCTTCGAAGGTATAGAGCGGCAGAGCAGGATCGTGTTTCGACTTCTTCTTCTTGTTGTAGAAGTTCGCGTCTTCTTCCTGCAGGTGGCCGGAGTCCGGAAGGATGATGCCGCACAAATCAATCGTGGGCGGCGTGGCGTAGATGGCCCCGCGAAATCCTTCTTTGACTAAGCGTGGAATCCATCCGCAGTGGTCCAGATGGGCGTGGGTCAGAATGACCGCGTCGATTTCTTTGGCGGGAACCGGGGTGTCGCGCCAGTTGCGCTCGCGCCAGTCTTTCGGACCCTGAAAAAGGCCGCAGTCGATCAGAACCTGCAATCCGCTCTGGCCCGAGGGATCGCCAGTGTTAATCAGATGCTTCGAGCCGGTAACAGTGCCCGCGGCGCCAAGAAATTGGATATAGGCCAAGAATGTCCTCCGAAGTGGAAAACCTAGAAACTACCACGGAGTGAGGGTGGTCAGCCGGAACAACCAACAAACACAGCATTCATGCGATGGTGTGGAGTGCGCGCCCTCAGCGGCTAAAGCCGCAGTCCGTTGCAGCCCTTTGCGGCACGGCTGAAAGCCGTGCCCTTCCCAAAACCTGCACGAGTTGGAGTTTTTCCGCAACCTGTGAAGCCGTGCCGTTCCCGTTTCGATCTCCCTCTACAGCGTGTCGGAAATGCTCCACAGCGCGGCTATCTTTGCGCCTTTGGTCCCGCGGCCTTTACCTCGGGCGGCACGTCGAAGCGCACGAAGTTTTGGGCGAAGCGGTTGCGCAGATCGTCGGCGGCTTTGTCATAGGCGGCTTTGTCGGGCCAGGCGTTGCGCGGGTTCAACACCTGCGGGGGCACGCCCGGGCATGCTTTGGGAATCGCAAAACCAAAAGTCGGTTCGATTTCGAATTCTGCTTTAATCAACTGACCTTCCACGGCCGCATCCACCATGGCGCGAGTGTGAGGAATCTCCATGCGCTTGCCCACGCCGTATGGTCCGCCCTGCCATCCGGTGTTCACCAGCCAGCACTGCGCGCTATGTTCGCGCAAACGGCGGCCGAGCATTTCGGCATAAGTTTTCGGGGGCAGCGGAAGAAAGGGCGATGCGAAGCAGGTCGAGAACGTCGCGGATGGTTCTTTCACGCCGGCCTCCGTGCCTGCGACCTTCGCCGTATAGCCCGAGAGAAAGTGATACATGGCCTGTTCCGGCGTGAGGCGCGAGATCGGTGGCAGAACACCGAAGGCGTCGGCCGTGAGGAACACGATGTTTTTTGGATGCCCGCCAATGCCGGGAATCACCGCGTTTTCGATGAAATCGACAGGGTAGGCGGCGCGAGTGTTCTCCGTCTTGCTGTCGTCGTTGTAGTCGGGGACCCGCGTGTGCGAATCCAGGGTGACGTTCTCCAGCACGCAGCCGAATCGCAGCGCATCCCAGATCTGCGGTTCGTTCTTCTTCGACAGCTTGATGCATTTGGCGTAGCATCCGCCTTCGAAGTTAAAAACTCCGTCAGCGCTCCAACCATGTTCGTCGTCGCCGATCAGATCGCGCGAGGGATCGGCCGAGAGCGTGGTCTTACCGGTTCCTGATAATCCGAAAAACAGCGCGCTCACGCCGTCGTGCCCCACGTTGGCCGAGCAATGCATGGGAAACACATTACGTTGGGGCAGCAGGAAGTTCATCACGCTGAAGATGGACTTTTTAATCTCTCCCGCGTAAGAAGTGCCTCCGATCAGCACCGTGCGCCGGGTGAAATTCAGCAGGATGAAAACCTCCGAGTTTACCCCGTCGCGTCGGGGATCGGCTTTAAACTCCGGGGCGGAAATCACGGTGAACTCGGGATGATGCGCCTTCAGTTCCGCCGGAGTGGGACGCAGGAATAACTGGCGAACGAAGAGGTTATGCCAGGCATATTCGTTGACGATGCGGACCGGCAAACGATACGCAGGATCAGCACCACAGAACAGGTCCTGCACATACAGATCCTGCCCGCGCAAATGCTCCATCACGCGCTCGTAGAGCGCATCGAATTTTTCCGGTTCAAAAGGCGCATTGGGGCCCCAGGCGACCGTGTTGGCTGTGGTCTCGTCTTTCACGATGAACTTATCTTTTGGGGAACGGCCGGTGCGGTTGGTATAGCCGACGATGGACCCGTTCGATGCCAGCTTCGCTTCATCGCGCTGGACCGAATGTTCCACCAGGACAGCCGGGGAGAGGTTAAAGTGCGTCCTGCCTTCGCTCAGCAACTCGGCTACGTCGCTGACATGCACTGTGGTGGCCATAAACGATCTCCTGAAAGAATGCAAAATAACTGCACAAAGAAAAACGGTCTATTCTGCCCCAGAAGTCCTTGCCTTGCCAAGGAATGGGACACTGATAGTGCCTCAGGGATTTCCCTCGCAGACGGTGGCGGGAGATCCCTCGGCCCGCTGGAGAAAGCGCGGACCTTCGGGATGACGCCGGAAGCGAGTTCAATCCAAACTGAGGCACTACCGACACACTCTCAGATGCCTGGCCGCTACCTTCTGGACAGTAGGAATAGTTGAAATCTTGTGAGGAAAGGTCTCACGAAAATTGTAGCAGGACTGTCGTCAGTCGGACGTTTTGTAGTCGCAGGCTTTGCGGCAGGGTTCGCAATACATCAAGCCATCGGAGCAGACGCGGATATCTAGTACGGCCTGGCAGAGGCAGCAGTACTTTTCGCACTGGCAACTATCTTCCGGCTGTTCACATTGCGCGCAACGGTATTTTGCGGGGCTGGCTCCGGTACTCATGGAGCTAATGTAGCGTGCTCCGGCGGGCGATCCAAAATGACCTTGGTAATCGGGAGTACGGCGAATCGCAGGCCGCCCAGTGTTTCATCCAACCGCGTCAATCCTTTCTGTGCCCTATAATTCCCAGCAATGACCTTCCAACACTTGCTGGATGGCGCGGAGGTTCTGGCGCAGAGCAGGAACCCCGACGTCAGTAGTGTGGAATACGATTCGCGCCAAGTGAAGCCCGGATCTGTATTCGTGGCCATGCGCGGGGAGACTTCCGACGGCAACCGCTTCATTGACCGCGCCATTCAAGCTGGTGCCGTTGCGGTTGTGACCGACTCGCCGGCAGAGCCACAGCGCGAGGGAGTGGCGTGGGCGGTCGTGCCGCATGGCCGTCGTGCCCTTGCGCGTCTCAGCGCGAATTTCTACAAACGACCCGCGGAACGGCTCGCGGTGACAGGAATAACAGGTACCAACGGAAAGAGCACGACGGCGTTTCTGATCGAGGCCATTCTGACCGCGGCTGGACGAAAGAGCGCTCTCATCGGCACGATCGAATATCACGTGGCCGGCCGCGTCTGTCCTGCCCCACACACCACCCCGGAAGCGCTCGAATTAGCTCGCATTTTCAACGAGGCCCTTGGACAGGGCGCGACTGAGGTCGTGATGGAAGTTTCCTCGCATGCGCTGGCCCAGCAACGCGTATTCGGAATCCCTATCGACGTTGCCGTGTTCACCAACCTGACCCGCGACCACCTCGACTATCACGAAACTATGGATGAGTATTTCGCCGCCAAGCAAGTGCTCTTTGAAGGCTGCGGCACCGATGCGCCACGCGCGGTCGTGACCAATCTGGATGACGAACACGGCGCGAAGTTGGCTGGGTTCAGCCGGAAGCGCGGTTCCTCGGTGCTGACCTACGGGTGGGATCGCGGAGATTTCCACACCGCGAATGTCGCCATCAGACCACGCGGCTCGCGTTTCGACGTGATTACTCCACAGGAGAAGATCGCCCTCTTCTCGCCCCTGATTGGGCGGGTGAATGTCTACAATATTCTTGCGGCAGCTGCTGCATGTTACGCACGGGGTTGCAGTCCGAAGGCGATCGCGGGAGGAGTTGAGTCGCTGACGCACGTCCCGGGCAGGTTTCAGCGCGTCGACTGCGGGCAGCCATTTACGGTCGTGGTGGACTACGCGCATACCGACGATGCCCTGCGCAATCTAACGGCGCTCGCGCGCGAGTTTGTCACGCGAGCGGGCCCCCGAGGCCGGGTCCTGACCTTATTTGGCTGCGGCGGAGATCGCGATCGGGCCAAGCGCCCGCTGATGGGTGAGGCCGCCGGTCGGGGCAGTGATTTTGTGGTGCTGACGTCCGACAATCCCCGCAGCGAAGATCCGCTCGCCATCATCAACGATGCTCTGGTCGGGTTGCAGAAGACGGGTGTGACTTACCGTGTGGCAGTCGATCGCCGCAAAGCGATTGCCCTGGTGATCGGCCAAGCGGTGTCGGGAGACATTGTGCTGCTGGCCGGCAAGGGGCATGAGAGAGTGCAAGTGACGCGCGAAGGATCGCTCCCGTTTGATGATGTCGAAGTGGCCAGCGAAGCCTTGCGCGCCGCCGGATTCGAGTGCTCGGCCACAGGGAATCACGTATGAAGCTGGCGCTGTCCAAAATTGCTGAATTCATGTCCACCGGAGCAGAATTTCGCCGCGACGAAATAGCGCAGGGCTATTCCATCGACTCGCGCACGATCCGCACTGGCGACCTCTTTCTTGCGGTCAAGGGCGAGCGATTCGACGGCCACGACTTCGTCGGCGAGGCGCTGGAAAAAGGTGCGGCCGCGGCAGTCGTGCGCAAGGATCAACGGCATCGTTATCCAGATGCAGCGCGGTTGCTTGCCGTCGACGATACGCTTGTCGCCCTGCAAACGCTGGCCACCGCCGTGCGCAAGGTCTGGGGTAAGCCTCTGATCGGTGTTACCGGTTCGGCCGGGAAGACAACCACCAAAGAAGCGATCGCCCACGTTCTCGGCGCGCGGTTCCGCGTGCTCAAGTCAGAAGGCAACTTCAACAACCATTTCGGCCTGCCACTCATGTTGTTGAAGCTCGAACCGGAACACGACGTCGCGGTGATTGAAATGGGGATGTCGCACGGGGGCGAGATTCGCGCTCTGGCGAAAATCGCTCAACCCGAGATCGGCGTGGTAACCAACGTCGCTCCGGTGCATCTGGAGTTTTTCGATTCCCTTGCCGGTATTGCCCGTGCGAAATATGAATTGATCGAGTCGCTTCCCGCCGGTGGAACCGCCATCCTTAATGCCGATGACGAATATGTGTCGCAGTTCGGGCGCGACTTCCCGGGCAAGGTGATTACTTACGGGACGCACGCCACGGCTGATGTCCGGGCGGAGCACGTGGAGTCCTGCGGACCGCAAGGCTCTCAATTCGATGTTCTAACCGCCGGCAGCCGCGAGCACGCCCGTTTACCCCTAGTGGGAGAGCACAACATTCTGAATGCGCTTGCCGCAGTGGCCGTGGGCCTAACCCGTGGTCTCAAATTGTCAGAGGCAGTGGCGGCGCTCGCTAGTCTCGCGCCTGCGGACAAGCGCGGGCAGGTTCTACAAGTGGGTAACATCACCGTCATCAACGATTGCTACAATTCCAATCCGAAGGCGCTCGACGCCATGATCGACGCCTTGGCTGCGATGCCAGCCCGGCGTCGTATCGTGGTCGCCGGGGAGATGCTTGAACTCGGGCCAACCGGAGAAGAGATGCATCGCCGAGCCGGTCAGCATATCGCCGAGCGGAAGATTGATGTTCTCGTGGGAGTTCGCGGCCGGGCTCAGGCGATGGTAGAAAGCGCCCAGAAGGCGGGAGCCCCGGCCGTCTTCGTAGCCACTCCCGAGGAGGCGGGCGAATGGCTGGCCTGCGAAACGCAGGACGGCGATGTCGTACTGTTGAAGGCATCCCGGGGAGTGAAGCTCGAAAAGGCGCTGGAGACGTGGCAAGCGAAGCGCAACCACAACTGACCGCCATGTGGGACGGAGGCTGATTGCTCTACTGGCTGTTGTTCGTCAAGCTGCAACATTATGTTGCGCCTTTTCGCATCTTCCGTTACGTCACCTTTCGCACGGCATTCGCCAGCCTAACCGCTCTGTTTACCGCGTTGATTGTCGGTCCGCTGGTCATCTCCCGTCTGCGTGACTTCCAGATCGGGCAATACATCCGCGAAGAAGGCCCCAAGGCTCACCAGAAAAAGGCGGGCACGCCCACCATGGGCGGACTGCTGATCGTGATTGCTATCGTCGTACCTACGCTTTTGTGGGCGGACCTGAGTAATCGTTTCATCTGGATTGCTGTGTTTTCCACCTGCGCGTACGCCGCCATCGGATTCACCGACGACTACACCAAGGTGGCGCATCGCCGCAGCCTGGGCCTTACCGCGCGCGCCAAGTTGGGACTGCAGATCGCGACTGGCATTGTGGTCGCGTCCATGCTAATCGCGATGCAAGCCTATGGAATGTATTCCACACGGCTAATCGTGCCGTTCTTCAAACAGTTTCATCCAGATTTGGTGGTGCAGGGTTGGGAACATCTGCCCCATCTATGGCCGCTTGCGTTTTTGCCCTTTATCGGATTTGTCGCTCTGGTGATTACATTCTCGAGCAACGCGGTGAATCTTACCGACGGCCTCGATGGATTGGCCATCGGATGCACCGTAATCGCAGCGGGTGCGCTGACGGTACTCACTTATGTCAGCGGCCACGCGACGTTTGCAACCTATCTGGAACTGCAGCGTATGCCGCAAGTGGCCGAGCTGACTATTTTCTGCGGAGCGATGGTCGGCTCGTCCATCGGATTTCTGTGGTACAACGCGCATCCTGCGGAGGTGTTCATGGGCGACGTGGGATCGCTGGCGCTGGGCGGCGCGATCGGCACGGTCGCGGTGATCATCAAGCAGGAACTGCTGCTTCCGTTCATTGGCGGTGTGTTCGTGATCGAGGCGGTCTCCGTGATCCTGCAGGTTGGTTCGTACAAGCTGCGCAAGAAGCGCATCTTCAAGATGGCGCCGATCCATCATCACTTCGAGTTGTTAGGATGGTCGGAGTCGAAGATCATTGTGCGCTTCTGGATCGCGTCGCTGGTGTTCGCCCTGTTCGCGTTAACGACGCTGAAACTGCGATAGCCACGGATCTGCGCGGATCAAAGCGGATAAGGCTTTTGATTGATTCAAGGGAATTGATCCGCGTGAATCCGTGGAAATCCGTGGCCAACGATGTTGAAATGCTTCACTCTGTGGTGAAATGGATTCAATGGAACTCAACGGAAAACGCGTGCTGGTGGTTGGCTTGGGCAAATCAGGCGTGGCATCGGCCTTGTTTTTGAAGAAGTACAGTGCGCAGGTGACCGTCTCCGACACCAAGAGCGGCGACGAACTACGAAACGAAATCCCGATCTTGCTCGATCATGGCATCACGGTTGAGACCGGCGGCCATGGCGATCGAACGTTTCGTGGGCAGGACCTGATCGTGGTCAGCCCCGGCGTGCCCGTGGACGCGCCGCCTCTGGTGCAGGCGCGCGCTTTGGGTGAGAGTGTAATTGGCGAGATCGAGTTGGCGGCGCAGTTCCTGCCCGGACCGATCGTTGCCATCACGGGCTCGAATGGCAAGACCACGACTACCACGCTGGCGGGAGAGATCATGACCGCCGGCGGATTGCCGGCGCTGGTGGGCGGCAACATCGGAACTCCGGCGATTTCCCTGGCTGAGCGGGCCAAACCGGAAACCGTGATCGTGCTGGAAATCTCGAGTTTTCAACTAGAGACGATTCAGACCTTTCGTCCGAAGATTGCGGTTGTGTTGAATGTCACTCCCGATCACCTCGACCGGCATCGAACGTTCGAGGTCTACGCGGATGCGAAAGCGCGGATTTTTGAAAATCAGCAGGGTAGCGATTTCGCCGTGCTCAACGCCGACGACCCGACCTGCGTGGCCATGGCCGCGCGAACGCGGGCGCAAGTCTTCTGGTTCAGCCGTCAGAAGGAAGTGCAGCAGGGCGCGTGGGTGCGCGACGGCGCCGTTGTATTCCGCGACAGTACGGGTCAGCGCGAGATTCTGCGGGTATCTGAAATCCCGCTCAAGGGTGCACACAATCTGGAGAACGTGCTGGCGGCGGTATGCGCGGGTGCATTGATGGGCTGCGCGCCCGATAAGATCCGCCAAGCCGTACGCGACTTCAAGGCGGTCGAGCACCGGCTGGAGTTCGTGGCTACGATCCGCGGCGTCGATTATTACAACGATTCCAAGGCCACCAACGTGGATGCGACCATCAAGGCGCTGGAATCGTTCCCCGCCAATATTCACCTGATTCTCGGCGGCAAAGATAAGGGCAGCGACTACACGGTTCTCAACGACCTGCTTCGCCAGCGGGTGAAGCGCGTGTACACGATTGGCGCGGCGGCGGCGAAGATCGAATCGCAGATCAAAGCGGAGGTCGTCCACGCCGAGACGCTGGAAAACGCCATCCGCAAGGCGAACTCCCTTGCCCAGCCAGGCGACGTAGTGTTATTGGCCCCTGCCTGCGCCAGCTTCGATCAGTTCAAAAACTACGAGCACCGAGGAAAGGTGTTCAAAGAGATCGTGCGCACACTGGCGGATGCCGGGAAGCAGTAGCGTGAGTTCATCACACCCCTTATCATTCTGAGCGAAGCGAAGGACCCATGCAATTGTCTCGCTGCCAGCACTTTGCAGAGGCTCTTCGCGTGTTGCGAAGGATGACAACGCGCACCTGAACCAAAACAATCAACAATCAAAAATTAAAAATCAATAATCAGCAATCGCGCTCTGCCTCGGTGGTGAAATGATTGTCCCATGGCGAAGCGGGTCAGCGTTGATCGCTGGCTGTTTACCGTCACCATGCTGCTGGTGTTTGTGGGGCTGGTGATGGTGTTCTCGGCCTCGGCGGTGATGGCGCGAGAGCGCTTCGGGTCGGAGTACGCCTTCCTGTCGAAGCAATTGATTTGGGCCGGCGCCGGACTCGTCGCGATGGTCGTGACCATGCGCATGGACTACAAGCGCTACAAGCATCCCGCGTTGGTATTTTCCCTAATGGGGTTGACCACGCTTCTTCTGATTTCTGTTTTCTTTCTCGACCGCTCACACAACACGCATCGCTGGATTCACGCCGGAGGATTTTCGTTCCAGCCTTCGGAACTGGCCAAGCCGGTGCTGATCCTGTTTCTCGCTTACTTTCTAGAGACACGCGCCAAGACAATGGACGACGTGCGCAACACGCTCGTACCGGCCGCCGCTCCGATGCTGGTATTTCTGGGCCTGATCGTGCTGGAGCCCGATCTCGGCACCGCCATCGCCTGCGCCGGAATTGGGGCTTGCATCTTGTACGTTGCGGGCATGCGCATGAAGTATTTCGGCTACGCGTTCGCAGCGTCGCTGGCGCCGTTGTATTTTCTGATTTTCCACGTCAGCTTTCGGCGTGACCGCATTCTCGCATTTCTGAATCCCTACGCCGACCGCCAAAGGGCCGGGTTCCACATTATTCAGTCTCTGATTGCCGTAGGCACCGGCGGGCTTACCGGTGTTGGCCTGATGGAAGGCAAGCAGAAGCTTTTCTACCTGCCCGAACCGCACACCGACTTTATTTTCGCCTCGATGGCGGAGGAACTCGGCCTGGTGGGCTCCCTGTTTGTGGTGACGCTATTCGCTATTTTTCTATGGCGAGGAATGCGGGCATCATGGCGCACCGAAGACCTCTTCGGGCGGTACCTTGCGGTCGGGATCACGAGCATGGTGGTGCTGCAGGCGTTCATCAACATCAGCGTGGTTCTGGGTATGATGCCGACCAAAGGGATCCCGCTGCCACTGGTGTCGTACGGCGGTTCGTCGCTGTTCGTGACCCTGGCATGTGTCGGGGTGCTGCTGAATATTACGAAGCAGGCGGAATAAGAAATTGCCACGGATTCGCACGGATATTCACGGATCATGGCGCGGTTTTTCTCGGGTTATCCGTGTGAATCCGCGTAAATCCGTGGCCAGTTTCAACCCTGGTTTATAGTCACCTCATGCGGGCCATTCTGGCGGGCGGCGGGACCGGCGGGCACGTAATTCCGGCTCTGGCCATCGCCAACGAACTCAAGAAAAGTTACGAGGCTGAGGTGCTGTTCATTGGCACAGCCCGCGGCATCGAGAACCGGCTGGTTCCGGCCGCGGGATATCCTCTGCAATTGGTGCGCGTCGGGGCTCTGAAGAATGTGAGCCTGATGACCCGCGCGAAGACGGCCTTCGATCTGCCACGAGCGATATGGGATGCCGGCCGCATGCTGAACCAGTTTGCACCCGACGTAGTGATCGGGGTGGGCGGATACGCCTCAGGACCGGCAATGCTGGCGGCCGTGATGAAGCACATTCCGACTCTGGCATTCGAGCCCAACGTCGTGCCCGGATTCTCCAACCGGGTTGTTGCGCGATTCGTGTCGGCCGCGGCGGTTCACTTCGAGGAGACGGCAAAGTATTTCCGCCACGCCGAGGTAACAGGCGTGCCAGTCCGCCATGCCTTCTTTGAGATCGCGCCCAAGCGTGGCGGAACCCCGACTCTGCTCGTATTCGGCGGCAGCCAGGGCGCGCACGCCATCAACCAAGCGATGATTCGCTGCCTTCGTGTACTGCAGCGCGAGGCGCCGGGGATCCACATCATTCACCAGACGGGCGAGCGTGACTATAATGACGCGCTGGCAGCTTATCAGTCTTCGAAGGATGTGGCGGGCGAGAGGGCTCGGGCATTCACGTTCGAGGTCTTCAAGTTCATCGAAGATATGCCGGCGGCGTTTGCGCGCGCGGACCTGGTGGTATGCCGCTCAGGTGCGAGCACGGTGGCGGAAATTGCCGCAGCAGGGAAGCCGGCAATCTTCGTACCGTTCCCGCGCGCGGCGGATGATCACCAGCGGGTGAATGCCGAAGCGCTGGCGCGGCACGGAGCTGCGGTCGTGGTCGAGGAATCAAAACTGGAAGGAGTCTGGCTGGCCGAGACCATTGCCACGCTGCTGCAGGATTCGTCGCGGCTGCAGCACATGAGCCGTGCCGTGCGCGCGTTGGCGCATCCCCAGGCCGCAAGCGACATCGCAGCCATGGCGGCGCGGGTGGCGGGGATTGAAAATTCGGCCACGGATTAACAAGGATTTCCGCGGATAATTCTCTTTCTGTCTTTTCCTTGATCTTGGGATTATCCGTGTGAATCCGCGTAAATCCGTGGCCAGGAAGTTGACCTTATGTTTGCCAAGATTCAGCGCATCCATTTCGTGGGTATCGGCGGCATCGGCATGAGCGGCATTGCCGAGGTGTTGCTGAATCTCGGCTACAAAGTCTCCGGCTCTGATCTGAGGAACTCCAGCGTCACTCATCGGCTGGCCAGCTTGGGCGCGGTCGTGTTTGAAGGGCATCGCGCGGCGAACATCGCAGGTGCTGAGGTCGTGGTCACGAGTTCTGCGATTGCGGTCGAGAATCCTGAAGTCACCGAGGCCCACAAGCTGCACATCCCGGTCATTCAGCGTGCAGAAATGCTGGCCGAGTTGATGCGGCTGAAGTACGGCATTGCCGTCGCGGGCATGCACGGTAAGACCACCACAACTTCCATGGTAGCTGCGGTCCTCGCCGCAGGCGGGCTCGACCCCACCGTTGTGGTCGGGGGCCGCGTCGACGCCATGGGATCGAACGCGCGGCTAGGGAAGTCGCAATACCTGGTTGCCGAGGCCGACGAAAGCGACCGGTCGTTTCTGAAGCTGTCGCCGATCTTGTCGGTCGTGACCAACATCGACCGCGAGCACATGGATTGCTACCGCAACATGCGCGACGTGAAGAACACTTTTCTGGAATTCATGGATCGCGTTCCGTTCTACGGGATGGTGGTGGCGTGCAACGACGATCCACTGCTCCGCCGCTTGTTGCCCGAGGTCCAACGGCGCACCGTGACCTACGGAACCAGGCGTGGCTCGGATTTCCTGATCAAAATCCCCACCCTAGCCGCAAAGAGCGCGGCTGGGATGGGGCACCCTCCGTCTGGCGACTCCCGGCCACTCAGCCGTTTTAGCGTCAACTATCGCAAGCAGGATCTAGGCGAATTCACCCTGCACGTGCCCGGCACACACAACATCCTGAACGCGACGGCAGCTATCGCCGTGGGCCTGGGCCTCGACATTGGCATCGAGTTCATCCGCACGGCGCTCGACCACTTCCGCGGCGTCGATCGGCGATTCCAGTTGCGTGGTCGCGCCGCCGGCGTCGACGTGATCGACGATTACGGGCACCATCCCACCGAAATCAAGGCTACGCTGGCGGCGGCCCGGCAATGCGGGTTTGGCAAGGTACACGTGATCTTCCAGCCCCATCGCTATACCCGCACCCGCGACCTGATGGAAGAATTCACGACCGCCTTTGCCGACGCCGATTCGGTGTTCGTGCTGGACATTTACGCAGCCAGCGAGAAGCCGGTCGAAGGCATCACCGGGGAAATGCTGGCGCACTGGATTCAGGAGAAGAGCGGTAAGTCCGTCCATTACGCCAATTCCTTTGCCGAGGCCGTGAATGCAGCCACGGCCGCAGCGCAGGACGGCGACATGATTTTGACCCTCGGCGCAGGCAGCGTCTCACAACTAGGCCCAATGATTCTGGAGAAGCTGAAAGGAAGGTGAGCCCGTGAGTGTGGCGGCCAACTGATCACACCTCTCTTGCTTGAGACGATCAGAACCGGGTCAATGCACCGCCGCGCCAGATCTTGCGGAAGCGTGGTTCTCTCAGGCCTTCGCAAGTTCGATGCATTTCACGGCTTGGTTACACAGTAAAGCTTCTAGGGCTGATAAATCTGCACATTGTGGTAGAACGTGCCCTGCCCGACCCCACTGCTTGAACTGCCGCTGATGCAGTACAGTTGCCCGCCCACAACCGCCGAGCCGGGAGCAATCATCGCCTGCGGCGCGGAAGCCTGCGACGTCCACTTGTTGGCCGTCAGGTTGAATGATTCCGTCGAACTCAGCGCACCGGCGCTAGCGTGACCGCCTGCCACATAAAGCTGGCCCGATACCACTCCATAGCAGGCGGCATTGCGCGGCGTCGCGTCCGCGGTTAATGCGCTCCACTTATTAGTCGAAACGTTGTATGCCTCCGTATCACCGGAAGGCCCCGAAGTAGTCATCCCTTCCGCGGAAACAACCGTGCTTCCTAGCAAACCTCCTGCCGGCTCCGACTTTCCTACCAACAGCGGGGCCTCGATTGTCCAGGTGTTGGTGGCCGTGTTGTATGCGTCCACCGTATCGAGTCGCGGCGCACTCCCATTCCCTCCAATCACATAGACCTTGGTTCCATCCACGACTGCGGCCGTGCTGCCCCGCGCCGTCGGCATAGCCGACTTCGCGGCCCAACTGTTGGTGGTCGGGTTATAGGCCCACACCGCATTTACCGCGGTCGCGCTTGTGCTTCCACTGTATCCGCCGAAGATGTACAAGATGTTGTTCACCACCGCCGCCGAGCCTCCTGCGGTGGCGGCTGGAAGAGCCGCTGCCGTGCTCCAGGTGTTGGTGGCCGCGTTGTAGACCTGATTGGTGGCAATGTTCCCGGCTGCGGTCGCTCCGCCCACGACATAGATCTTGCTGCCGATCGCACCCGTGCCGGCCGGGTAGTTGACCGCCGTCGGAATGACTTTCCCGCTGCTCCATGAATTGTGCACGATGAACTTTTGCAAGCTCGACAGCGTGGTCGCGCCCGTCGTCACGGTGACCAAGCCGTCCGAGGCACCGGCGGGAATCGTTGCCTGAATGAAGGTGGTGCCGGTGACAGTGATGCTGGTGGCGGTTACGCCGTTGAACTTGACCACCGAGGCACTACTGAATCCCTGGCCAAGAATTCCGATCTTCGATCCCACCTTGCCAGCATAAGGCAGCGGCCTGATGAACTCCCGAAGGGTGTCATTCATGTCATAGAAGACGCCGCATTTGCCGGTGCCGCAGGGGCTGACATTGCCGGTGCCGCCAGTGTTGGTATCTCCATACAAAACGCCGTTCGTGTGCTGGAACAGAGTCACTTGAGGAGCCGATCCCCCGGTTGTGTCAAAGTTGTGCTGAACCGTAATCGCGCCGGACGTCGACATCTTGAACAGCGTCCCAGCGGCGTGGCTTCCGCTGGTGTCGTTGGCGCCATAGAAATTGCCGTCACTTGCTTGGACCAAGCCTCCGTACGGAGAGCCCCCGTCGGTGGATCCGTTCATGTTGTGGAGCGCAGTGAGCGTGCCGGATGGCGCGATCCTGAACGCTACGCCAGAAGCTGAAGTCCCGCCACTCTGGGCGGTCCCATAGAAATTACCGTCTGTACCTTGAGTCAGGGGGCCGCGAGGGAAGCGTCCGTGAGTGGTATCGAAATTGAAGAGGACGGTGACCGCACCCGCCGGCGTAATTCTGAAAACGACGCCGCCGCCACCGGTGCCCCCAAAGGTAGCAGTGCCGTAAAAGTTGCCGTCGGCGCCCAGAACCAGCGGAGCGCTAGGCTCAGAGCCATGCGTGGTATCAAACGAGAACAGGGTAGTGAAAACGCCGGCGGAAGTGAGCTTATACACGGTCCCCACGCCATGAGCGCCGGCGAGACTTGCCGTGCCATACCAGTTTCCATCGTTTCCCTGAACCGGCGGCGCTAAAGGATTGGAACCGTCACCGCTGCCGCTAAAGCTGTAGAGCACGGTGACGGTCCCCGCGGGGGTGATCTTGTATATGGTTCCAGAGGCGTGAGCGCCGCCCACGGAAGTGGTGCCGTACAAGTTGCCGTCGAGACCGAGCGTCAGTCCGCCTGCGGGTTGGCTGCCATCGGTGCCTTTAAAGCTGTGTAGCACGGCAAAAACGCCGCCCGGCGTGATTCGGACAACCGCGCCGTCGGCGCTGGCTCCGCCCGATAGGGTTGTAGTGTACAAGTTGCCGTCACGGCCCTGGGCAATGATGCCAGAAAAAGTAGGGTTGCGGGCGTCTCCGCTGACGCTGCCGAAGTTGTGGAGCACGCTGAACTGCCCGAACGCAGACGTTGGGGCGGCGGCAAAGATGAGCACAAGCAGGGTGAAGATCGCAAAGGCGACGTCATGGCGGCGCATCGAAAGCCTCCTCGACAAGGCAAAAAGCATTTCTCAGTTTGTGGTGGACAACGGAGCCCCAGCCCGCAAAGGGGGGATGCGCAGGCTAATGGGGGCAGATAGTATCCGAGCGGGAAGAAGGTGTCAACGTGAAAGTACTCTTATGTGTTGACGGCCTCTCGGTAGCATGGCTGGCGTTGTATCGCGATTTCACTATTAACGCGATTAACGCGAGCCCGGGAGCTAGTCCACCCTCTGCCTCGTATCTTCCCTTGCTAACCGATTTTGGCGGCCCTCGTCTATTCATGCATAAGGGGTTAAGACGATGAAAACACAAGCATGGGGATGGCTGGCAGTGGCGGTTCTGGCGGCCGCGTTAAACGCAAGTTACCACGATGGTGGCCTGGAATGGGCGCACCGGGTCGCGGACCAGATCGGCCACAACTCGGCAGCGGTTTTGGCGCTGGCCAGCGGGCGTGGCGACCAGTTCGCAACGGAGGCTCGGCTGGTTACGGCACGCGAGGAGACGGCCTCGTGTCGTTGGTCAGGCGCGCTCGCCCGGGTTGAGAGCAGAGTCGCTCGGGCGGAGAACGGTTTCGCCCATGTCCAGGCCATGTCGGCCCGAGAAGAAGCGCAGTGGGCGCGGCTAGAGGCGAGTCGGGCACGCATGGAAGCCCGGGTTGAGGCCCAAGCCGCTCGCTTTCGGGCCGCCGCCGCTCTTAGCCCCGTAGCCTACTCGGTTCCGAACATGAAGATGCTGAACATGAAGATTCCTGCGGTTTGTCCCCGGGTTCGCGTCAACGTTCCGCGGCTGCCGATGGTCCGGATTCCGGCGCCGGTGGTTCACGTCGAGACGTTTGGCTCCGGTCCAGTCTAGTCACCCTCACAAGATTCTCGCTTAGCCTCCTGGAAAACGGGCGCGGAAAACAAGCCGCGCCCGTATTTTTTTGTGATTCCGAGACGCCGGAGGCAGCAACGTAGCGGGTGCCCACGTCTCGCTCTTGAGACGTGGGGGGATTTTGCTCGATACCTGATTTCCCTCATGCCCAATCCGGTTCCTGCCTGTGCAAAAGAATCAATTTTTCATCTATCTCAATTCGAGAAATGCAGCTATAGTGAAAAAGCTCAGCGATTCCTCACGACAACTGACCTGAACTGATGGCGCGGAAAGCCAGTGGCACCATCTTGCAGGAGGAGTTGTACCCATCCAGCGCCGGGCGTCCGCAGGAACAGCCGTCGCGCGAGGAACTCGACGACGCGTGCCTGGTCGACCTGGATGTTGACGAGGAATCCCCGTTCTTGCGCGGGCAAAAGCGAGTCTCCGCCCGCCGCAGCTCTCTTCCCAAAAAAGCCGCAAGTCGCCTGCTGTGGGCCCTGATCGCGGCAGCAATTCTGTGCGCCTTCGCGCTGGTTGCCGCCGGCTTCTACCACTATGGCGAACATTCCTGGCGTTTCCGGGTGGAGTCTAGCGACAACATCGAAGTCACCGGCATGCATAACGTGACCAAGGCGCAAATCATGGAGGTCATGGGCGCCGACATCGGCCGCAACATTTTCTTCGTGCCTCTGGCGCAGCAGAAAGCGCAACTCGACCAGATTCCCTGGGTGGAGTCGGCGAGCGTCATGCGCTTTGTGCCGAACCGGCTCAAGGTGGAAATTCACGAACGAACGCCGGTAGCCTTCGCCCGCGTCGGTCCACGCATCGCGCTGATTGACGCTGGCGGCACGCTGATGGAACTGCCCCGAAATCACAAATACTCCTTCCCCGTGATCCTGGGCATGAATGCCGGCGAGCCGCTCTCCACCCGCGCCCCGCGCATGAAGGCCTACAACCAACTGGTGCGCGAACTGGATGCCGGCGGCGCGCATTACTCCCAGGATTTGAGCGAGGTCGATCTGACCGATCTCGAAGACTTGAAAGTTCGTGTGAACGACCCGGGCGGCGACGTGCTCGTGGAACTCGGTTCGTCGGATTATCTGAAGCGGTACCGAATCTACGTGAGCCACGTGCAGGCATGGCGGCAGCAGTTTCAGAAACTGGAATCGGTGAATCTGCGCTACGACAACCAGGTCATCGTCAATCCCGACATGGAGGGCAAACCGGGGCAAGGCGCGCTGTCAAGGATCGCGGCCAAAGCGGCAGAAGCTGCTGGAGTCAAGCGGGCGGCGCTGGTGACGCGAGTCGGACCGCACGACCGCGCGGTTCCCAAACCGGCATTCGAAATATCGCCGAAAAAGCTGGAAGCCAAATCGGCCGTGGCAAAGAAGTGGACAGCGAAAACAAAACCGAAGAAGCCAGCCGCCAAAGCCGGCAAACAGGCGGCGGCGAAGAAAGCTCTGAACAAGGCGCGGCAGCCAGAGCGCAGGGTTGGAGCCGGGACGACCCAGGTTTCGTCGCAAAAATTGGGAACGGGGAAGGCTCCATCTATGACGCATGCGGCGAACAGTCCGAAGCCGAGTCCTGCGATTGCGAAGCAGCCAACGAATACGAGTTCGAACTAGTGAAGTCGAGGGACCATAGGGCGGGAATTCGATAAGACATGGGGAACCAGCAAGGAAGTTTTCTTACGGCAATCGACGTCGGCAGCGCCAAGACCTGTGCGCTGATGGCGGAGATCACCGACAACGGCCTGCGCTACCGCGGTCATGGGGTCGCCGAGTCGCGCGGCTCGCGTAAAGGCGTGATCGTCGAACTCGACAAGGCGGTGGCCGCGATCCAGAAGGCGGTCGAAGCCGCCGAAGATATCGCGGGTGCCGCTGTCGAGCACGCCATCGTTGGCATCGGCGGCGCCCACGTGCGCGGCGTGAATAGCCACGGAGGCATCAGCCTGGGCACGCGCCCGCGCGATATTGGACGCGACGAGATCAAGCAGGCCGTCGAACGGGCGCGCGCGATTCCGCTGCCTGCGGACCGCGAGATTCTTCATCTGCTGCCTCAGGAGTTCATTCTCGACGACCAAGCCGGAGTCCGCGATCCGCTAGGCATGATGGCGGCGCGGCTGGAAGTGCGCGTCCACATGGTGACCGCGGCCACCAGTGCTACGCAGAACGTCATTACCGCGGTCAACAAGGCGGGAGTTCACGTCGACGACACGGTCTTCGAACCGCTGGCGGCGGCCGATTCCGTCCTGCGCGCCGACGAGCGCGAACTCGGCGTTTGCCTGGCCGACATCGGCGCGGGCTCGACCGAGCTGATTGTTTTTCAGCAGGGTGCGGTGGTTTCCACGGGAGTCATTCCGGTCGGCGGCGATCATTTCACCAGCGATCTGTCGGTCGGTCTCTGCACTCCGCTCGCTGAGGCCGAAAAAATTAAGAAAATCTACGGCAATGTCATCGTGACGCTGATTCCGGAGGGCAACGAAGTCGAAGTTCCCTCGGTCGGTGACCGGCCCTCGCGGCTGCTTCCGCAGCGGCTGGTTGGCGAAATTCTCGAACCGCGCGCCCGCGAGCTCTTCGAGATGGTGCGCGACAACCTGCGCCAGAGTGGCATGTTCGAAGTCTGCATTGCGGGCATCGTGCTTACCGGAGGGGCGTCGCGGCTACCGGGAATCTTCGACGTGGCGGAGTCGGTGCTGCGCCGTGCCGTTCGGTTGTCATGGCCGGCGCCGCTGGCGAAAATGCCGTCGACTTTGTCAGAACCCGAGTTCGCGACGGTCCTCGGCATGGTCAATTACGGCCAGCGCGCCCGCATCGCTCGCGGCCTGCAAGAAGACCGCTGGGGAACAAGATTGAAAGCGCTGTTGGTCGGCAAAGGAGCGTAATGAAACCACGAAGGACACGAAGTCACACGAAGGAATTCTCTAAGAGATTTCCTTCGTGAACCTTCGTGCCCTTCGTGGTGGATGGTTTTGAATTTCAAATTCAGGTGGTCAAAATGACAAACGACTCGAGCATTCGCATCAGCTTTAACGAAGAACCCCGCAACGACGCCAAGATCAAAGTCATCGGCGTGGGTGGCGGCGGCGGCAACGCAGTCAACCGCATGATCGACGCCGGCATGGAGGGCATCGAATTCATCGTCGCCAACACCGACCTGCAGGCGCTGCGCATGTCGCATGCGCCGGTAAAGCTGCAGCTCGGCGTAAAGCTGACCAATGGCCTGGGTGCAGGCGCGAATCCCGAAGTCGGCCGCAAAGCCGCGCTCGAAGATTCCGACAAAATTATCGAAGCGCTCGAAGGCGCCGACATGGTTTTCGTCACTACCGGCCTTGGCGGCGGCACTGGCACCGGCGCGGCTCCCATCATTGCATCGCTGGCTAGCGAGATGGGGGCGCTTACTGTTGCGGTGGTGACCAAGCCGTTCTCGTTCGAAGGCAAGCGCCGCATGCAACAGGCCGAGCGCGGCATCGCTGAACTGATGGAGTCGGTCGACACCACCATCGTGATCCCCAACGAAAAGCTGCTCGCGGTGGCCGAAGACGCGGGCTTTTTCGAATCATTCCGCATCGCCGACGACATCCTGCGGCAGGGCGTGCAGGGGATCTCCGACATCATCACCATCCCCGGCATCATCAACCGCGACTTCGCCGACGTGAAGACGATCATGGCCCGCATGGGCTACGCCGTCATGGGCACGGCTTCGGCGACCGGTCCGAAGCGCACCATCGAAGCTGCGCAACGGGCCATCGCGTCGCCATTACTCGAAGCGGGCGCAATCGATGGCGCGCGCGGCATCCTGATCAACATCACCGGCTCGACTTCGCTCAAGCTGGCGGAAGTACAGCAGGCCTGCTCGATCATCCAGGGCGCCGCGCACGAGGACGCGAACATTATTTTCGGCGCCGTGATGGACGAGAAGATGAAGGATTCGGTCAAGATCACGGTCATCGCCACAGGTTTCCGCGAAGTCCGGTCGATGACCCACCGGAAGACCGAAACTCACACGTCGTTTGCCGCCGCCCATGACGATGCTATGGATTTCCCGGACGCCGTTGGGCCGCGCGAAGCGGTGCCGGAACCCATCCCTCAACACATCATGTCCGAGCCCACGAGGATGGACGAGCGGGTTTATGTGGACGACCCGACCCCGGTACTCGCGACTCATTCCGATCGCGTCGCGGCCGAAGTGCCTTCACTCGACTCTATGCGTAACGCCATGGTGACCAATTTTGAACAGGACGACCTGGATGTTCCAGCATTCTTGCGCAAACGCAACGATGTAATGTAATTCAACACTATCCTGCAGGAGAGAGAGTTCCCGTTCCAGGTCGAGTGCGAAAAGATTTTCACATAGAGAGTATCTTCGCAGTTACTAGATAACGGATTACAAAAGGCATTGGAACGGAAGTAATCTCGCGTATGACATTGTTCCAGAATGGGTTAAAGCAAAATTAATGTTTTGGTCCATCTAAACTTTACAGTTGCCATGAGAGGCCTAAGTCCCGTACCATCGCGAGGTTAGGCAGTAAACGAGATAATTACCGCCCGATGGCAAGGTTCGTGCATCGTAAAGACCAGGTTCCGGTCGGAAAAGGGAGTTGAAGGCAAGAAGATGTTCACGGGAACGAGGCTACTTCGTCTAGTTTTGGCTGTCCTTGCTTGTGTGCCTCTAGCGGGCGTGAGCTGGGCGGCGCACATCAGCACCCACGCGCCGAAGAAATCTAAGTCCCAACCCAGGATCAGCGAGAGCCAGCATACACGGCGCCGCTTGCATCACTTGGCGCGCAGCCGCAGCGTTACTGCCACACCGGTTTCTGCGACTCACCGCCGCCGGTATCACGAGCGATTTCACATGAGTTCGTTCGCCGAAGACATTGCTGCTGGTGATGTCACCACCGGCGAAGATCCGATCGTCCGACAAGCTGCCGTTGACGCGCTGGGCAACATGAACGGCACGGTAGTAGCGATCGAACCTACCAGCGGACGGGTGCTGGCCATGGTCAACCAGAAACTGGCCCTATCCAGCGGCGCACAGCCCTGCTCGACCATAAAGCTTTCCGTGGCCCTGGCCGCGTTGAATGAGGGGCTCATCTCGAAGGATACCGAAGTTGCTCTCGGCGGACGCAGCCGAATGAACCTGACGACTGCTTTAGCACATTCCAATAATGCCTACTTCGAGGCGTTGGGACGCAAGCTCGGTTTCGAAAAAGTCGCCTACTACGCCCATGAATATGGATTGGGTGAGCTCGCTGGTTACGACATCGCCGGCGAGCAGGTCGGCGCCTATCCGGACGAAGCGATTCCGGAAAAACTCGGCGGCGTGGGCAAGATGTGTTCTTACGGCGAAGGCGTTTCCATGACGCCGCTGCAACTGGGCGCGATGGTTTCTGCCATTGCCAACGGAGGGACGCTTTACTATCTACAGCATCCCACGACTCCGGAAGAAGTCGCGAACTTCCAGCCGCGCGTTAAGCGCCAGCTCGACATCGCCCCGCTGATTCCCGAGATCTCCGACGGCATGGCCGGAGCCGTGCAATACGGCACGGCGCGCAGCCTGCGCCTGAATTTCAACGAAGAAGAAATCCTGGGCAAGACCGGAACCTGCTCGCACGCTGGAACCCGATTCGGCTGGTTCGCTTCCTACGCTAATACCAGCGTCGGTCGCGTAGTGGTTGTCGTCTTCCTGCAGGGCGGACGCCCGACCTTCGGTCCCAAGGCCGCAGAAATTGCGGGGCGCATGTACCGCAACATGTTCGACCATAACTTCTTCATCGCCGGCCCCGGCTTGCCCGCCGACACAGCTACGATGAAGACGGTCAGCACGAACCCGTAGCAAAATTCATTTTCGTTTTCGTAGAGACGTAGCTCCGCTACGTCTCTTCCTATTTTCAAGTCATTCTCCTTCCCTGATTTCGCGGGCTTTCCCGCGCCAACCGCATTTCGCCCCCAGCATTTGGGATTTCTAATACGCCCACCGCCCCCACTGCCGATGTTTAACCCAGCAGGCTCGGAATAACGCGGGAAGACCGCGTCTGGGCGTGGTTGGGTTTGGGAGGACTATACGTCAGGGGCGATGATCCTTCACGGAAGCTACGACTACCGGCCGGTGGCGCTCTCCGTGTTGATGGCGATGGTCGCGGCCTATGCGGCCCTCGATCTTGCCGGTCGCGTGACGGCCGCACACCGCTGGGCGAGGTTGTTCTGGCTGGCGGGAGGAGCGACGTCGATGGGGCTGGGTATCTGGGCCATGCATTACATCGCTATGCTGGCCTTCACGCTCCCCGTGCCGGTTCTCTATCACTATCCCACGGTGATCGTGTCGTTGTTCGCGGCGATAGCCGCGTCCGCGGTTGCCTTGTTCACCGTTAGCCGCGAGCAGATGGGACTTGGTTCGTCCATCGCAGGCAGCCTCATCATGGGCGGCGGAATCGCGTCCATGCATTACATCGGCATGGGGGCGATGCGGCTGCCGGCAATGATGGAGTACCGCTGGAATCTGGTCGGCCTTTCGATCGTGCTGGCGATTCTGATTTCTTGGGTTGCTCTGGTTCTGGCTTTTCGAGTCCGCCAGGAGACGGCCAGTCTCCGCAAGCTGCTGAGCGCGGTGGTCATGGGCAGCGCGATTCCACTCATCCATTACACCGGAATATTGGCGGTGAGGTTTCACGCTTCCAGCGCCGCTTTCAGCACCAGACATGCCATGCAGATTTCTTCCCTGGGTATCGTGGCCATCACCCTGACCAGTATTCTGGCCATGGGATTGGCCATCGCCAGCGCATTTCTGGACCGGATACTGGCGGCCGCCCACACAGCGCGCGACGGAGAGGCTCGCTTCCACCTTCAGGCGGAAGCTATTCCTCAGATTGTGTGGACGGCGGTGCCCGGCGGAGGCATCGACTATTGTAACCAGCGCTGGTACGAACTCACGGGTTTCAGCGAGGGACAAACTCTGGGATTCGGTTGGAAGAACGCACTTCACCCGGACGACCTGCCGGTGGCCCTGGAGAATTGGACGAGATCACGTGAAACCGGGTATGCCTTGGATATGGAGTACCGCCTGCGCAGCGCTGCGGGAGGTTATCGCTGGCATTTGGTCCGCGCCACTCCCTTGAGAGACGCCTCCGGGAAGATTATCAAGTGGTTCGGAGCCTGCGCCGATATCGAAGATCAGAAACACAACCAGCAAATCCTGGAGCAGCAAATTAAGGAGCGCACCGAAGAACTGGCAGAAGCCAACATGCGCCTGCAGGAAGAAATGGCGCAACGTGACCACGCCCGCCAGGAACTTGATCAGCAGAACGAAAAAATGCTGCAGGACCTTACCGCACGATCGCAGCGCGCGACCCTGCTGGCCAAGATGGGTGAGCTTCTACAGAGCTGCATCAGTAAAGACGAAGTGTTCGCAGCCGCGCTCGGCTTCGCTCCAAAGATTTTTCCCACCAGTCGCGGCGCGGTCGCGCTGCTGCATGCCGGACGCGACCTGGTCGAGGTAGCCGCACAGTGGCACGATTGCCAGATTCCAGCCACCGTGTTCGAACCGAACTGCTGCTGGGCGCTGCGTACGGGACACCCGCACCTGGTGATCGCGGGCGATACCACCGCGCCTTGCGTTCACGCCAGTGGAGTGAAAAACACTTACTTGTGTATACCCATCCTTGCCCAAGGCGAGGCACTCGGTATCTTGCACTTTCAGGCGACCGACGAAGCTCCCGTCATGGCAGATGCGGAGCTATCGTTCAAAACGACTTTCGCCGGGCAAGTCGGACTGTCAGTGGCCAACATTCGACTCCGCGAAGCGCTGCGCGCCCAGTCCATCAAGGATCCCTTAACCGGCTTGTACAACCGCCGCTACCTGACCGAGATGCTGGACCGCGAAATCCGGCGTGCCGCGCGGGCTGAGCAATCGCTGGGCATCCTGATGCTCGACCTCGATCACTTCAAGAAGTTTAACGACACCTATGGCCACGACGCGGGCGACACCGTCTTGCGCGAGACAGCATCGTTTCTGGGCAAGAGCATTCGCATCGAGGACATTGTCTGCCGCTTTGGAGGCGAGGAGTTTGTCGTGATCCTTCCCACGGCCGACCTGAACGCCTCCCATGCCCGGGCCGAGCGAATCCGGTCCAAACTGCGCGAGTTGACCGTGCTGCACCAGGGCCAGTCGCTGGGAATGATTACCGTCTCCGTCGGCGTGGCCGCGCTTCCTCAACACGGCACATCTCCCAAGGAATTGCTGGACGCCGCCGACGCTGCGCTTTACCGAGCCAAGAGGGATGGCAGAGATCGAGTCGTCGTTGCCGACCCACCGCCAGTCGTCGACGCGCCGCTAACCCCGCTGGATCTCGGGAAGTCGTGACTGGCGAGCGAGCATTCTTGTTCGAGGGCTCGGCCTACCTAAACTCTAACTAGAGTTGGTTCGTGCGGACGTTCGGCTTTTCGCCGGGGCTCGGTAAGGGCCTTAAAAAAAGGTGTAGCCTGTCTTGGTGGGGAAAGAACCGGGCGCAGAGCTGCTTTTGATCGACGGGCGCGAGGTCCGTGTGACCCACCCGGACAAACCTTATTTCTCCAGGCAGACCAAGCTCTCGAAACTCGACATCGTGCGGTACTACCTGTCGATCGCGCCCGGTGCTTTAGCCGGAATCCAGGATCGTCCGATCGTCCTCAAGCGCTTCGTCAACGGCGCTGAAGGCGAGGCTTTTTATCAGAAGCGCGCCCCCACCGAGCGGCCCTCGTGGCTGCGTACGACAACTTTGGCATTTCCTTCCGGCCGAACTGCGGAAGAGTTGGTGATCGATGACGCGGCGGGACTCGCATGGATCGTGAACTTGGGATGCATCGAATTGCATCCGCACCCCGTACGCTCCGGCGATCTCGAGCATCCGGACGAGTTGAGAATCGATCTCGATCCAGGCCCAGGTGTTAGCTGGGACGACGTGCGCCGTGTTGCTGTTGAGGTCAACGCTCTGCTTGAGGAGATCGGGCTTCGTGGCTGGCCCAAAACCAGCGGCTCACGCGGGATGCACGTGAATGTGTGGATCGAACCGCGCTGGACCTTCACAGAAGTCCGGCGGGCCGCGCTCGCCCTATCACGTGAAATCGAACGCCGCGCGCCGGCCTTGGCCAGTTCGAAATGGTGGAAAGAGGAACGTCATGGCGTGTTCCTCGACTACAACCAGAACGCGAAGGATCGCACGACGTGCTCGGCGTATTCAGTGCGCCCATTGCCGGACGCTCGCGTGTCCACGCCGCTTCACTGGCATGAGGTTCCCGACTGTGACCCGGCCGAATTCACCGTACTGACGGTGCCCAAGCGTTTCTTGGAGCTAGGCGATCCGCACGCAGGCATCGATGGCGGGCCGGGATCGCTTGAGAAATTACTCGAGCTCGCAGCTAGAGACGAAGCCGCCGGCCTTGGCGACGCGCCCTGGCCTCCACACTTTCGTAAAATGGAGGGCGAAGCCCCGCGCGTTGCCCCTTCGCGCGCCAAGCCCGCCAAGTCCACGGCGAAGAAGCCGCGCAGCAAAATGCCGCTTATTGTTGCTGCGAACTCTCCCAACAAGGACGCTGCGCTGGCCGGTCTGGAACGTTGGAGGAGCAGGCATCCGGAAGTGGCCAGACTTCTCGCCGTGGATGACGTGTTGGTCGACTCCATGCGAGGCAGATCCTCGACCTGGACGCGCATCCGGGTCAACCTCCGCCACGTGCCGGAAGAGCTGCGGCCTCCGCAGGAAACTCCCGACCCGGACGACGATCCGACCCGCGAATGGCGTGCGAAGCGGGCTCAAAGAAGAGTGCGTGAGGGGTAGTGCGTCAATTGAAATTCGCGTAGGCACTCCTGGGTCGTACGGCGTCATCCGGAGCGAAGCCGCTCTTCAGGCGGAGCGAGGGATCTCCCACTACTCACTGCCCGGGGAGATTCCTCGCCCCGCTGGTGAAAGTGCGACGCTTCGGAATGACGCTTGATGGTAAGGGTAGAACCTCAAATTGACGCACTGCCCGCATGAGCGTGGAGGTTCACCGCCCACCGGAAAAAATAGCCATCAACTCCTGGGCTGGAACGACTTCGAGCTGAGCGTAAGTACAGTAGCTTGGTTTCTTGTCGGTGCGCCACCTGCGAAACTGCGCCATGTGCCGGAAGCGGGTGCCCTGCATGTGCTCGTAAGCGACTTCAACCACAAGTTCGGGCCGCAACGGTTCCCATGAAAGGTCCTTGCCCTGGCTCCAGCGGCTCTGGCCTCCCGGCATTCGATGCCCGGCTGCGCCGGCCTCTCCGCTGTGCTCCGCCCATCGCTTCCAAGGGTGGTCGGCGAGGGCATTCTCGCGATACGGCGCGAGAAATTCTACGAGCTGCCGCCGCTTCTCTTGCGTGAAGCTGGCGCAGACGCCTACGTGTTGGAGCGCGCCTGCATCATCGAAAAGGCCAAGCAGGAGTGAGCCGATGAGTGTGCCCTCACCCTTCTTGTGCCATCGAAAGCCTGCAACCACGCAGTCGCAATCGCGTTCATGCTTGACCTTGAGCATCACACGCTTGTCCGACTCATAAGTGCCTGAGATCGGTTTGGCCATGACTCCATCGAGACCTGCGCCTTCGAAGCGCTTAAACCAATCCGCCGCTAAGCTCGATTCCTGTGTGGCTGGCGTTAGATGGATTGGCGGCGTCGCGGATGAGAGTATCGTTTCCAACTGCCGGCGTCGGTTTTGGAATGGAACACTCCGCAAATCTCGATCACCCTCGCAAAGCAGATCGAAGAACACGATGGATGCCGGGCTTTCTTGCGACAAAAGCTTTACCCGCGACGCGGCCGGATGAATGCGGAGCTGCAGCGCCTCGAAGTCGAGACCGCTTTTCGTCGCGATGACGATCTCGCCATCGAGGACGCAGCGAGCGGGTAACTGCGCTCGTAGCGGATCGAGTAACTCGGGGAAGTAGCGATTCAGCGATTTTTCATCCCGGCTCTGGATCAGGATCTCGTCCCCATCGCGGAAGAGCAGCGCACGAAACCCATCCCACTTCGGTTCGAAGATCCAGGTTCCGCCGGTCGGTAATTCTTCAATTCGCTTGGAGAGCATCGGCAGGATCGGCGGGTTCACGGCAAGCTGCATGTTTCTCATGCTATACCGTGCGGCTTTATATCCGCGACCGTTTAGGCGCGGGGCAGAAACGCGTGTGGGGACAGCCGGGGACGGTGTACACAGGCGTTACCTTAAGCAGCGCGGACTAGAAGTTGACTCTCGCAAGCCGGCCTTTGAGCGGCAATTTCCGAGTGGCCGACAACTCGCCCCATGTCCGCCGCCGCGACTCGATTATCGGTCTGCAAGGACCAACCCTCAACCAACGCATCGACATTAAGGGCTTTAGCGATCTCCGGCAAAGAGCAGCGTGTCAAAGAAGTGGCTGATCCCCTTACATCCAGGTCATCAGAGCAATCGGAGACGACACAAGGTGGACAATGATCATTATTAGGAGCAAGATTACCACCCCCAAATTGCGTTTGGGCCACCGTCCCGAATGAAGTAATCGAAGCTGGGGCTGTTACTCTGCCAATCCCATGCGCCGCAGTAAATCCTGAAAGCGCGGATCGGTGCGCAGCGGGTCGTAGACTGGATCAACTCTGATGCCAGCTAGATTGTACGAGTGCTCGGCGCAGGCTTTCTGCAGCAGGGTGATGACCTTGTCTTTCTGTTCCGTGCCGACGTAGGCCAACACGTGCGCCCAAGTGCTATTGGATCCCAATTTCGGGGCAAGCTGTTCAAACTTCTCCAGCGCATCTTGAGCTTCCGTGGTTTGGCCCCACCGGCCGTAGAGGTACGCCTTGTCCGCCCAGGTCCACGGGGAATCGGCAGGTTCGCGCTTCCAAACTTCCAGGGCCTCAGCGAACCGGCCTGCTTGCACATATGCACTGAACAAGTTGGTTTGGGCTTCGGAAAAGTTCGGATCCATGTCCAGCACAGCGCGAGATTGCGCGATCGCCCGATCATATTGCCGCGCACAGTAATAGATTGCTCCACGATCGGTAGCTATAATCAGCGACAGTGGATCGAGTTGCCGAGCGCGCTCACTCTCGGCAAGCGCTTCGTCAAAGCGTCCTTGCCAGGAAAGGTACTCGGCATACCACTGGTGGGCTGTAGCATAGTTGGGATTGATCTGAATGGCCCGCCGGAATTCTTCCTCCGCCGTCTGCCAGTCGTAATCATAACCTTCGGCGATCAGCCCCAACGAAGCGTGAGCCTCCGCGAGAGTTCCGTCGAGTTCAAGCGCCTTGAGTGCCGCAGCGCGCGCTTTAGGCATGAGTTCATTTTGAGGAGCCATGCTCCATGTGCTCATTAACGCATACGTGTCTGCCAACCCAACGTAGGCCCGGGCGAAGTTCTGGTCCGTCGCGATGGCCTGCTCGAAATACTCGGCAGCCCGCTGGAAACCGGCTTCTGTCCTCTTGTTCCAGAAATAAAGCCCTTTCAAGTAGAGATCGTAGGCGTCGAATGAACTCGAAGCAGAAATGGTTGCATGCGCGGCGCCGGTCTTATGCCGATCTCCGAGCGTCAGCTCAATCTCATCGGCGATCTCCTCTGCGATCTCGCCCTGTAAAGTCAGCATGCTCTTCAGTTCGCGGTCGTACTCTCTCGCCCAGACGTGTGACCGGTCCTTCATGTGAATGAGCTGGGCGCTGATCCGCACACGGTCCGCGTCTCTACGCACACTGCCCTCGATCACGTATTGCACGCCCAGTTCGCGCCCAATCTGATCTAGTGGGGCAGAGCTGCCCTTGTAATGCATCACGGAAGTTCGTGCTATGACACCGATGTGCTGCCGATTTAGACTGGCCAACTGCGTCAGCACTTCTTCCGTGAGGCCATCGCTGAAATAATCCTGGCTTGGATCGCCCGTGAGGTTCTGGAAAGGAAGGACTGCGAGCATGACTCGGCTCGCATGCTGTGGCGGCGAAAAGAAGCGGGACCAAACCAGCCACCATGCAAGTCCCGCGATGAGCAGCCCTAAAGCAAACGCGATGCGAATAAATCTGAGCCGAGGTGCATCCCCGGACTGTGTAGGACCCCGTTCGGAAGGTTCGCTAGTCGCCGTTTCCCGCCACTTCGAGCGTGTTAACTGGTCGGCTCGACCATCGCGGATGCCTGTAGGTGGGTCCACTGCGGACGTCAGCGCGGCAGAGTCTACCACGGGCGCGATGAATCGGTATCCCTTCCCGGTAATTGTTTGAATGAACCGTGGCTGTTCGGGGTCGTCCTTCAGGACCTGGCGAATTTTGCGGATCGCACCCCGGATGCTGTTGTCGGTATCGAGAAAAGCGCCTTTGCCCCAGACTCTGACGACGATTTCGTCGCGCGGGACAGTCTCACCCCAGCGCTCGATGAGCAGAACCATGATTTCCAGCGGGATACGCTCGATCTTCAGCACGCGATTGCCGCGGCTTAATCTGCGGGCGGCGAGGTCAAGCTCGAAATCCTCGCCGAACCTGATCGGTTCTTGCACTTTGACTGGCTGAGGGGCCATGGGCACGCTCGGAGGGAAGTGGACGAATTCTACACCACTTCGCAGCACTAGTCTAAGTACAAACAACTCTGCAACTTGGCGCGACACAGAAATTAACGCCCCCGACACGCGCTTCGCTATGGACAACACTGTCGGCTGCTGCAAACATGCAGGCCACTGGTGACCTAAGCCCAGCCAAGAATCTGGAGGATGCGCGATGAAAAGGCTACATAGCGGCACAAAGAACAGAGGGTTCGGGTTATGCATGCTGATGGCGGCACTATTGTTCTCTACCATCGCAGGAGCCGATGTCGTTTTGGACTGGAACAAAATTGCCGTAGATACAGCCGTTGCCAACAAGCAGAACCCATTTGCCCAGGCGCGGTACGCTGCCATCGTGCAGCTGGCTGTTTTCGAAGCCGTGAACGCCATTACGCGTGAGTACCAACCATATCTTGGGACCATAACAGCGCAGCCGGGCGCTTCAGCCGACGCTGCAGCCATAGAGGCCGCGTATCAGGTGCTGAACACCTACTTTCCAGCCAGCGCGACGACACTCCTCACCGAGCGCACGAATTCGCTGGTGCTGATACCGGACGGCCAAGCCAAGAGCGAAGGTATTGCGACAGGCGACGCTGTCGCGTCCGCCATGATCGCTCTCCGTGCCAACGATGGGTCTTCACCATCGCAATTCAAGGTCCCCGGCCCGCCTGTCCCAGGAGAATGGCAGGCCACCTCGAGCTGTCCAATTGTGAATGGAATCGCGGTCGGAATCGCGTTTCAATGGCAGAACATAACTCCGTTCGGCATCCCCAGCGCTAGTGAGTTTCTCCTCGATCCGCCGCCGGCGCTCGCGAGCCGCGCATATGCGAAAACCTACAACGAGGTGATGACGGTGGGAGGCATGGACAGTACAGAGCGACCACTAGATCGCGCTAATATCGCGCTCTTCTATGCCGCGTCCTCGCCAACTCAGGTCTTCAATCAGGCGGTTCAGCAGATTGCACAGGAAAGGTGGCATTCGCTGTCCGAAAATGCTCGAGCCCTGGCCCTCGTGAACATGGCGATGAATGACAGCTTGGTCGCGGCATTCCTCAATAAGTATCACTACAATTTCTGGCGACCTGAAACGGCGATTCATGCTGGTGACGCAGACGGTAATCCTAGAACTGTTGGTGATCCCAACTTCGTTCCCTTTATCACGACTCCATGCTTCCCAAGTTATCCCTCAAACCACGGCAGCGCAGCCAATGGCGCAGCCGAAATTCTGAGACGTATATACGGTGAAGGTGGCCATTTCATTACGTTGTCAAATCCCGCCGTGCCCGACATCGTGTTGCAGTACACGACGTTCAAGCAGATTACCGACGACATCTCGGACGCGCGCGTCTACGGTGGGATTCATTTTCGAACCGATCAGGACGCGGGTGAGCGTTTGGGAAAGGCTGTAGGCAAGGCCGTGTACAGGAACAATTTGCGTCGCATGCACGATTACGACTGAGCGCTCAGCTCGAGAGCGACTTGCCATTCGTGTGTTGCGGCCTGCTGATGGGCCGCCGCGGTGCACGAATGGCGACCTCGCGCAGGGTCTCACGACCGAGGTTCGCGCGGCCAGCGATTCTATACCGTCGGATTCTTGAGCGGTTGACGAGCAATCCGGAGGGCATTCTCAAGCTAGCGCTACGAAGGGCGGCTGTCGCAACGCTGGTACACAAGCAAAACGCCCAGCCAATCGGCTGGGCGTGTCCATCAATAGGGAACTACAATCCTCAGCTGCGCTGCCCTCGCCCCTTCTGATCGCTGGCAATCACGCCGTCCTTGATGTGGATGACGCGATGCGCATACTCGGCGATATCGCCTTCGTGCGTGACCAGGATGATCGTGTTTCCTTCGGCATGCAGACGGTCGAACAGCGCCATGATTTCAATACCGGTTTGCGAATCGAGGTTGCCGGTGGGTTCGTCGGCCAGAATGATCGAGGGCTTGTTCACCAGAGCGCGGGCGATCGCTACGCGCTGCCTTTGACCGCCGGAGAGTTCGTTCGGCTTGTGGCTCATCCGCGCTTCCATGCCTACGGCCGACAGCGCTGCCCGCGCGCGCACGAGTCGCTCCTCGGTGGGAATGCCGGCATAAATCAAGGGCAGTTCTACATTGTGCAAGGCCGTGGCCCGGGCCAGCAGGTTGAACGTCTGGAAGACGAATCCGATTTCCTTGTTGCGAATGCGGGCCAGTTCGTCATCGTCGAGTTCACTGACCAGTTGGCCGTTGAGCCAGTACTTCCCCTGCGAGGGCGTATCGAGGCAGCCAATCAGATTCATCAACGTCGATTTGCCCGACCCCGACGGCCCCATGATGGCGACGTACTCGTTGCGCTGGATTCGGAGATTCACGCCGCGCAACGCGTGTACCTGCTGCTCGGAGCCCATGTCGTAGGTCTTCCAGAGATCCTCCGCCGCAATCATGCAGGATTCCGGGGGTGCTTGCGCCTCTGGTGTAGGCATACTGATGACTTCTGCGGTTGCCATATTTTTCTCCTGGTCCGGTGCCACTGACCTCTCCGATCTTTAGGGTTCAGTACGTGGTTACAGGCTCCGTTTCCGAGACGCACTTTCCGAGACCTTGCCGGCTTTTCCTTTGGACGTGCCAGGCCAGCTAAGGTTATGACGATTCTTCTTCTTCCTTCTTGGGGACCGTATTGTCAATCTTGACGCTGCTTCCCGGCCGCAGAGTGCGCAAAACCTTATAACTGCCGGTAATGATCTCGTCCCCCTCTTTCAGGGCATCAAGGACCTCGATATCAGTGGTACCCGTGATGCCGGTGGTAACCGACACAAAGAGGGCTTTCTTGTTCCGGACGACGAAGACCCCCTGCATATCGTCGTCTTTCTTCATCTTGGATGCGACTTCCTTGGACGGTGCCGCCGCATGCACCGAGCCAGGTGAATTATTCTGTCGCTCGACCTGCTCTTTACTGCGCATCGTCAGCGCCTGAATGGGGACCGCCAACGCGTTGCTCCGAGTCGCGGTAGTGATCTTGGCAGTGGTGGAAAGGCCCGGGCGCAGGTCCGGCGGCGGATCGGTCAGCGTCACTACAACTTTGAAATCCTTGGCTTCTTCGCTTGCGGTCGTCTGCTGCGAAGTGGAAACGCCACTGGAACGCACGATCGCGTTATCTCCGATTTCCGAAACCTTTCCGTGGAAGACCGTCTTCGGGATCGCGTCAATCATGATCTCGGCGGGCTGCCCGAGATGCACGTTTACGATGTCGGTCTCATCAACCTTGACTTCCGCCGTAATGACCGACATGTCCGCGATCGTCATCAGGGTGCTGCCCATCGCGTTCTGGATTCCGATGACCACTGACTCGCCTTCCCGCACCGGAAGATTAGTGACCACGCCATCGTAGGGCGCGCTGTAACTGGTCTTCTGCAGCACGTCGGTCACCCGCGTCAAGTTGGCGCGTGCCTGGGTCACGTGTTCGACGGCAGATTGATTCTGTGCTTGGGCTTGCGCCACACGCGCTTTGGCCTGCACCAACCCGGCATCGGCCGTGGCCCATGCGTTCTTGCGGCTGTCGAAGTCGGATTTGGCGATCAGGCCGTCCTTGAACAGACTCTGCGCCCGCTCCCAGTCGAGTTTGTTACGGTCGTAGTCCGCCTGGGCGCGCTGCAGATCGGCCTGCGATGTATTCAAGGCCGCGTCCGCCGCCACCGCGTCGGTCTGCGCCGCCTGCAGGGCAGCTTGGTTGGCGTTCACATCCGCCGAGGACTGCACATTTTCCAGTTGCACCAGCAATTGACCCTTCTTTACCTGATCGCCCTCCTTCACATACAGGTGGGTGATCTTGCCGAATGCGTTGGCGCCGATGTTGACGTAAGTCTTAGGCCTGATCTCGCCCGAAGCACTCACGATGGTCGCCAGATCCTCCCGCTGCACTTTTCCGGTCTGCACCGTGGCCACATTCTTGCTGCTCTGGTGGACGGTAAAAGCGACAATAATCGCGAGCAAAAGGACTACGCCCACGCCGATTGCAATTTTTTTCCAGGCTGTCATCATTTCCCGTCACTGTCCGGGTTCTTTACCTCCGCGAACGAGGACCAAGTCCTGTGATAGGCCCAACTTAGAAAAGCCTAATTACCGGTAGTCCAGAGTGACGGACACACACTCTCTGTTACGATCCTGTTGCCGAGAAAGTTCCCGCCAGAAATACAGGACTACCAACAAGAGGTGGCCGAGACCCGTTGCGGTGGAGAGGTACAGCTACTGCCCCCGGAACCTGCCATTATAGCCCTATTGACAAGGCTTGGCATCGCTGGATTTACATCGTACCTCAGGCAACTCGAGGCCGTATCCGTGTGTTCTAACTTAGACGGCGGCAGCTCGTTTTAATCGGTTCTCAGGTCACGACTTAACCTTGCTTTCGCACAGCTGAAGGGCCTAAAATAAGGCGATAACGGTTGTCTGGCAGGAGTTCCTCTCATGTTCCGGGTAGCTTGGAATCAATCCTTTCTCCGAGTTTTGCTGGTATCGGTGGCGTTGGTCACCTCCGGTGCGTCAGCCCAGAATAGCGACAGTCCGGATCAGAAACCTGCCGACAAGCCCGCCACCGACAAATCAGCCAAAGACCCAGCCGGCGCATCCCAGGCGCAGCCAAGCGACCAAGCTCAAGCTCAAGACCCGCTTAAGCGACCTCCCAATGCGAAGCAAAAGAAAAAGAATGAGCGCGCCCTCAAAGTGGAGTTGAGTAAGCCCTACAAGAAGTGGCTCGACGAGGACGTGATCTACATCATCACCGACGAAGAGCGTGCAGCCTTCAAGCAGCTCTCCAACGATGAAGAGCGTGACAATTTCATCGAGGCTTTCTGGCAGCGTCGCGATCCCACGCCCGATACCGAAGAAAACGAATATAAAGAAGAGCACTACCAGCGTATTGCTTATGCCAATGAGCATTTCGCGGCGGGTGTGCCCGGTTGGAAGACGGATCGCGGCAGGATTTACATCGTGTACGGCAAGCCGGACGAGATCGACTCCCATCCTTCCGGTGGAACCTACGAACGCCCCATGGAAGAAGGCGGGGGAGAAACCTCGACCTACCCATTCGAAGACTGGCGCTACCGCTACATTGAGGGCATCGGCCAGGAGATCATTATCGAGTTCGTCGACACTTGCATGTGCGGCGAATTTCACATGACCCTGGACCGCTCTGAAAAAGACGCTTTGCTAATGACGCCGAACGCCGGCCTTACTCAGTGGGAGCAGATGGGGATGGCGAATAAGTCGCAGCGCTTCGCTGGAAACGGCCTCGAGCGGTTGGGCCTTGGCCCCGACAGCGCGAGCCAGCAGGGCAAAGAATTTGATCGCCTCGAACAGTTTGCCAAGCTGCAGCAGGCTCCACAGGTGAAGTTCAAAGACCTGGAAGAAATTGTCAATTCGAAGGTCATTCTGAATCCCATGCCCTTCGATGTGCATGTCGACTACATCAAAGTCACCAGCGACACCGCGCTGGTGCCGATCACGATTCAGATGAAGAATCGTGACATCACATTCGTGAACAAGGACGGCGTGCAGCGCGGAACGGCAAACATCTTTGCCCGCTTATCGACTCTGACCGGCAAAATTGTCCAGACCTTCGAAGACACGGTGCAGGTGGATGTCCCCGCCGAACTCCTTCCCCGCACTGCCGAAAACGCTTCGGTCTACTACAAAGCACTGCCATTGCGTCCGGGGCGCTATAAATTGAACATCGCGGTGAAGGACGTCAACGGAGACCGCAAGGGCGTTTGGAGCCGCAGCATCGTGGTTCCCGATTACTCTGACGACAAACTGGCGACCTCCAGTCTCATCGTGGCCGATCAGATGGAACCGGTTCCGACCAAAGCGATCGGTACCGGCAACTTCGTCATCGGCACCATGAAGGTGCGGCCCCGCGTCGCTCCCGCCGACGGCAAGCCGGCGCTCTTCAAGCGAGATAGAGACCAGAAGCTGAATTTCTGGATGCAGGTTTACAATCTCGGTGTGGACGAGAAGACGCACAAACCTTCCGCCACTTTTGAATACGACATCGTGAACGTGGCAACCAACAAACCGGTGGTCCAGAAGACGGAGTCCACCGATACCATGGGCAACATCGGCGAACAGGTGACGCTGCAGAAATCAATTGCGTCCGCGAACTTGCAACCCGGCGTCTACAAAATTCAGATCAAGGTGAACGACAATATCTCCAAGCAGACGATTGATCCGTCTGCGACGTTTGCAGTAGAGTAACTCCCTGCGATTTCCCCCCCAGGGGGTGGGGTGCTGTGAGACTGCGCCAGTTGGGAATTTGGGCGATTGTACTGGGCCTTTGCCTGCCGGCTTCGGCAGTCGAACGGTCCGGTGGGATCTCTGGCTACGTGCGGAATGCGTCGGGCGACCCGCAGATGGGTGCGGTCGTGCAGATCCTCGGCGCGGCCAATCGCACCCTGACTGTGTTCAGCGACGCCGCCGGATTCTATAAAGCTTCGGGCTTGTTGCCCGGGCTGTATTCCCTAAAAGTCACGGCCCCTTCCTTCCTGCCTGCCCTCCGCGAAAAGGTAGGAGTTCGTCCCGGCATCAGCCTCAATATCAACGTTACGTTAAGCACCTTGCTCGACGTCATGCAACTCGGCCCCGGGCGCGCGCTTCCGGATGAAGATGACTGGAAGTGGACTTTGCGCTCGGTGGCGAATCGTCCTATCTTGCGGGTTTTTGATGATCCGACTTCTCTCGCCGAAAAACAGACCCACGAACTGCGCGGTTCGTTGTCATTCCTAGCGGGCTCGGAAGCTGGCGGCTACGGCACTGGGTCCGACATGAGCACCGGCTTTACCCTGGAGCGGTCAATTTTTTCCACCGGACGCCTGGCATTCAGCGGCGACGTCGGTTACGGACAGAGCCTGCCTGCGGCGGTTCTGCGCGCCAACTATTCTCGCCAGATGGCGAACGGCTCCGAACCCTCTGTCGGTTTGACCGTACATCGTTTCGCCCCTTCCGATCCGAATCTGCACAATGCGGCGCTGCAAGCGCTGGCTCTTTCGGCGAGCGACAACCTCACGCTCGGCGACATTCTCGAACTCAAGTTTGGCAGCGAACTGCAGACCATTCAGTTCCTGGGCCAAGTCACCGCTTTTCGACCCTACGGCTCAGCAGACCTCCATCTATCTCCCAACACGGTTTTGGAATACGACTACGAGACGTCCCGGCCCGATCTCCGCAGCGAGAAGGGCTTCGACTCCTCACCGTCGGATTTGAGCGAGTCGAATCCGCGGGTGAGCCTCCTCGGCTATGCTCCCAAGGTGGAGCGCGCGCATCACCAGGAAGTCAGCGTGTCGCAGCGGCTGGGAAACACGAACCTCCAGTTCGCCGTCTTTTCTGATCGCGTTGGGGACACGGTTCTGACCGGTACGGGTGAAGTCACGGCGGCCGGCGGATTTCTCTTGCCCGACGTCACGTCGGGCACGTTCAGCTACACCGGGAAGAACCTGGATACCAGTGGCATGCGGGTCGTGCTCCAGCACAAGTTTTCGACCGACCTCACGGCCACGCTAGACTACGCCTTCGGCGGGGTTCTGGATCTGGCCCGGCCGGATGTCTCCGTGCAGTCCGCACAACAGTGGATCGGCACACAGCGTCGTCATGCCATCGCCGCCAAGCTTAGCGGCACGGTTCCGCGCACTCACACACGTTGGATCACGTCGTATCGCTGGGTCAACGGTCCGGCAATAACGCCCGTTGACATGTTCAACTCCTCGCCCGGACAAAGCGATCCCTTCCTGAATGTCTTCGTGCGCCAGCCTATCCCTATCCTGGGATCCCTGCCCGGGCACATGGAAGCCATCATTGATGTGCGCAACCTCCTGGCTCAGGGATACGTTCCGGTTCTCGGCCAGGACGGCCAGACGGTCTACTTTGTGCAGGCCGCACGCTCGGTCCGCGGCGGCGTTTCCTTCAGCTTCTGAGCATTCAGCACTCAGCAGTCAGTCCGCTCAGCCTGATCCGCAAGGCCAGAACAAAGCTTGGCGGGACCCTTGGGCTGAATGTTGAAGGCTGCTTTCCCATTCGCAAAATCTATCGCCCCCATTCATAACTCCATGGTTGACTGTAGGGAACTGGTTTCGTTAATGTTTCCGTCAAACATTTTGCGTGCGGGTGATGCATCTCGTTAATTCACAAGGGATTGTGCGCCTTCCCAGAAGTTGGCCAAGGGCCTGCCTCCCGCAAAGCGGATACTCGCCTTAAACATGATCAGTTTTCAAGGAGACTAAATGAGAGCGCGCAGCATACTGCTGTTTGTCCTTCTGGCCGCCGTGAGCCTGTCGGCACAGACCTTCCGCGGAACCATTCTGGGGAGTGTGACGGACGCCTCTGGCGCCGTCATCGCCGGAGCCAAGGTCACCGTGAAAAATACCGGCACCGGACTGGAGCGCTCGACCGAAACCAGTGGAGACGGCAGCTATTCCGCGCCCGAGTTGCCCATCGGTTCGTATACCGTCACCGTCACCCATGCCGGCTTCCAGACCTTCATCGCCACGGGCGTGACCGTGGACGTAGCCACCGAGCGCCGCGTCGACGCGGCCCTGAAGCCCGGGGAGGTCGCGACCAAGGTCGAGGTCTCGGGTGATCTTTTGCCCCAGGTTCAGACGACCTCCGCCGAACTCGGCGGCACGCTCACCTCCGACACCATTGAGAGTCTCCCCGTCAACGGTCGCGACTATCAAAAGTTGATCTACCTCAACCCCGGCGTAGCTGGTTCTCCCGATCAGATCTCTGATTCTCCTGGATCCTACGGAACGTTTTCGATGAATGGCTCTCGGGGTCGGGCTAACAACTTTCTGCTCGATGGCACCGACATGAACGACGGATATCGCAATGATCCGGCCATCAACGAGGCCGGGGTGTTTGGCGATCCCGCGACTATCCTCCCGCTCGACGCGGTTGCGGAGTTGCGGGTTCTATCCAACTATGAGGCAGAGTACGGACGCAACAGCGGAGCGGTCATCAACATCGTGACCAAGAGCGGCACCAACGATTGGCATGGCTCGTTGCTGGAGTATTTCCGTACCGGCAAACTGGGTGCGCGCAACTATTTCAACCTGGCTCCCAATCCCAAGAGTCCGTTCAATAACAACCAATTCGGCGGAGCCCTGGGTGGCGCCCTCGTTAAGGACAAGACTTTCTTTTATGTGGACTACGAAGGCCAGCGCGAGAACGGCTCGCAAGCAGGAAGTACGTGTGTGCCGGACCCGTCGGTGATAGCCGCGACCGAGGCGACAATCGTCGCTGGCGGCGGCACAGTGAATCCGGTCGCTACCGCATTGTTGGCCCGCAAGCCATGGCCAACTCCAAATATTTCAGGTGTGTCCACCAGCACGACCGGTTGCAGCGCGAACAATCTCTCGACTTCAACCGCCTTTTTCAATCGTGTGGACAGCTTCATCGGAAAAATCGACGAGAACTTCAATCCCAACAACATGCTGACCGGGCGTTATTACCTGGGAGACAGCAGCCAGAGCTTTCCGTTCGCACAGCTCGCCGGCGGCTTGCTGCCTGGGTTCAATACCACCACGCCGACGCGCGTGCAACTGATTGCGCTCTCCTATGTGAAGGTAGTCAACGCCAACCAGGTGAACGAAGCCCGGCTGGGATGGAATCGATTTGCGGAAGGATTTTTCCCAGAAGACAAGAGTTTCAACCCGAATTCGATTGGACTAGATACCGGCGTGGGCGCGTATGACGCCGGTCTTCCGGCCATCAGTTTCGATGGCGCGCTATCGACCGAATCCAGCTTTTCGCAAATCGGCGCCACGACCTCCATCCCTCGCAATCGCGTCGATTCCAACTGGCACTTCGTCGACAACTATTCATGGAAGTCCGGCAAGCATGATGTGAAGTTTGGCTATGAATTCCGGCGCACTACCATCATGCAGGTGATCGATCACAATTTCCGGGGCACATTGAGTTTCTCGGACTTGTCGAGCTTTCTGCAAGGTCTGCCCGATGGCGGTAACCAGGTGCAGGGAAATTCCAAAAGACACACTTTCCAGAACAGCCACGGCTTTTTTATTCAGGACAGCTACCGCGCGACCTCTCGCCTGACATTTAATTATGGTTTGCGCTGGGATTATTTTGGGGTCACTGGCGCAAAATCCGGCCAGTTCTACACCTTTGATCCGGTCAGCGATGACAACATTCCCAGCAGCCAACTCTACGGCAAGGATCTCAATAACTTTGCTCCCCGCGCGGCGTTTGCCTATGACCTGACCGGCAAGGGAACGACCGTGATCCGCGGCGGATGGGGAGTATTCTACGATGCATTCTCTCAGGATATGTTCCTGGGCCACTTGCCGTGGAACTGCGTGTTCTGCCCTGGTCCTGCCTATCCTGGGTTGGGCCCGCAAGCACTTGCCACCGGCAGCGTGGCCACGGACCCGAATACAGGTCTGGCTTTAGTGCCCCTCACGGCGGGATCTCCGGTTTATTCGGGATATGGCCCCGAAGGAGATTTCTTCTTCGTTGATCCGAAGATGCGAACGCCCTATATCCAAAATTTCAATCTCAACCTTCAACAGCAATTAGGCAGCAGGACCGTGCTGCAGGTTGGATACGTAGGAGCGAAGGGGACAAAGCTGTTTCAGTTCCGGGATATTAATCAGCCCAGTCAGGCGCAGATCACGGCCGCGGATCTCGCCTGCGTTCCGGACCAAGCCAACGGCTCCTACTGTCCTTCGGCGTATGGCGTTCCACGCACCTTCGCTCCGAATTTCTTCTACCTCAACCAGGAGCAGTCTTCCGCCAACTCCATCTACCATGCGTTGCAGGCTAGCCTGCGTACCAGCGGCTGGCACGGTTTGACCTCGCAAGCGAACTTCGTGTGGTCGCATTCCATCGACACAGCCAGCGATCTCGAAGACTTCGAACCCAACCAGGCGCAGCCTCAGAACAGCCTCAATCCGGCAGGAGATCGCGGAAACTCGAGCTTCGATATTCGTCGCCGTTTCACCTGGAACTTCACTTACCAGTTCCCCAAGATGGGGGGAGCTTTGTCGAAGTTGAAGGATGGTTGGGGGTTCGATGGAGTCGTCAACTTGCAGGACGGTCAGCCCTGGCACTTGAACTATGAGTTTCAGGGAGATTATTCCGGTGCGGGCGAAGGTTTCGACCGTCCCGATGTGATCGGGCCCCAGGTGTATTCCAGCAATCCCGCACAGTATCTCAGTCTTTCGTCTTTTGCCGCCCCCTGTACTTGGGGCAATCCACAGGGCAATGACGGAACTGCGGACGAAACCAACTGCGTTCCGGGCACGCGGCACTTTGGAAGTTTAGGACGCAACTCTTTGAAAGGGCCCAGCTTCAAGGAGTTCAATTTCTCCATTTTCAAAGACACAAGGCTAGCGGAACATGTCACCATGCAGCTCCGCGCCGAGTTCTTCAACCTGTTCAATCATCCTAACTTCTCGAATCCGCTCTTACCGAATTTCATTGGCAACATCGGTTCGCCCGACGCAGCCACCGGACAGCACAGCGGTTTCTATTCGCTGACGGCGACCGGCGACGTGGGCATCGGCAACCCTTTTCTGGGGGGTGGCGGCCCGCGAGGAGTGCAGTTTGCAGCCAAGATCACCTTCTAGTTAGCGACCAACTGGGTTTCACGCCAAGCCCCTGCTTCGGCAGGGGCTTTCTGCACAGGAGCAGCTGTCGGGTTGAGATCCATTTGTCGAGGCCTGCAAATTCGCAATGGCCCTGTGGCATCCAACAGAATTCTTGCTAACCCCATGATTCCAAAGAGCCGAATCGCGCGCCCTCAGCGCAGCCGTCCAACGCCTTTCGTCATGTCGTGCCTCTGACGAAGCCGAGTTAACCTTGGTTCTTGGGTAGTCCCTCCCCCGAAGGCTCTGTTCCGGAGATTCCTAATGCATCGCGTCTCTTCCTCGAAGATGTGGGCCGTTCTAGCTCTCAGCATCAGTCTGTCTGTACCGCTTTATGCCCATCGCGGAAAAAAGGGCGAGTCGGCCACGCTCAAGGTGACGACTTCCTCGGCCAAGGCCCGCGAGCTTTATGAAAAGGGAATGGCTGATTACGAGAATCTTTATCTGGAGCGCTGCAACGAGGACTGGCGCGCAGCCGTGAAAGAAGATCCCAACCTTGCCGTCGCGTGGGCCTGGATTGCCTTCAATAGCGGCAATCCCGAGGAAGTCAGCGCAGCTCGCGCCAAGGCCAAAGAACTCGCGCCCAAGCTCACTCCGGGCGAGCAGTTGATGATCGCCTGGATCGTCAAGGTGCAGGAAGGCGATTTCATCGGCGGCATCACGGCCATGAATGACATGCTCGAGCTGTATCCCAAGGACAAGCATCTGCTCTATCTTGCGGGCAACTGGCTCATGGGAGAGAACGGCAGCGACCAGGCGCAGCACTTCTTTCAAAAGGCGCTTGCCATCGACAAGAACTTTCCTGCCGCGCTCAACGATCTCGCGTACGTGGAAGCTCGCAACCGCCAGTTTGACAAGGCATTCGCGGCCATGGACCGCTACGTCGCCCTGCTTCCCAAAGAGCCCAACCCGCAGGACTCCTACGGGGAACTTCTGCGCATGGCCGGGGACTTCGAAGATTCGCTCACCCACTATCGCGCCGCGCTCAAGCTTGATCCCGACTTTGTGACTTCGCAACTTGGCCTCGGCGATACTTACGCTCTGATGGGCAATCAGGAGCAGGCTCGCATCGAGTACGACAAAGCCATCCGCTTCGCCGCCAATGAAGCCGACCGCCTCACCTACAGCATGCAGAGGGGGATGACCTTCGTCCGCGACGGCAACTACACTGAGGCTGACAAGGAATACCATGAGATCGCCGAGACCGCACACGCCAAAGCTCAGGGCTTGCAGGAAGCACAGGCATATCGTCATTTTGCGGAATACCAAGCCGACTACCAGGTTGCCTTGAAGAATCTGAAATTGGCCGAGGATGCTCTCCGCCATCAGGCGACGATTTCGCCGTCCGACCGCGATGAGGAGCTATCGCGCATTCTGCGCAACCGTGCCGTGCGGGCTGCCCGCTCTGGCAATCAGCCATTAGCCGAACAGTCGCTGGAGCAACTCGAGGCCCTGGCCCGTGGCAGCCGCAATCGCGTGATCCAGAGTTCGTATCACGGCGCGGTTGGGACGCTATTGATGGACCAGAAGAAGTGCGAAAACGCCATCGCACACCTTGAGGAAGATCAGGATAATCCCTTCACCATGGAACTCCTCGTACAGGCCTACTACCAGACGATGCAGACTGAAAAACTGCACGAACTAGAGGCGAAGCTGCGCGGCACTAATGTGCCGACCATGGAGCAGGCCCTGGTGGTTCCCGCAATCCGCGCGAAGCGGCCGAATATTTAAGAGACATCGGACAACTGTCCTCGGCACCCCGCGGACCGTCGCGCATCTTGACGGCTGGTGTACATTGGTTGGACACCTCTGAGCCAATGGATGCCGACACCGAGCGCCGCGCTGGAACCAGAATCCCGACCCGCGTTCCCACCCGCGTGCGCACAGCGCAGGGAACTGACCACACGGGTCAGACCCGCGATGTCAGCGCCAACGGCGTTTTTCTTTACACCAAGACTCGCATGGAGATGGGTACCGACGTCGAGTTGGTGCTGATCCTTCCTCCCGAACTCACGTCTGGTGAAAAGTGCTGGGTGTGCTGCCAGGCGACCATCGTTCGGGTCGAAGAAGAGGGCACCGAATTTGGGGTTGCGGCGCAGATCCGACGGATGGAAATCCTGCCCGAAATCACCGTCTGAGCCAGCCCAGGCTCATCAGTCGTGGTGCGCGATTGGAACCAATTCAGGAATCTTTTCCCAGCCGGTTGTCCCAAAAGTTCACTCGGGACGTGGGAAAACTCGCGATAAGGGGTCCTTCTGGGTGGAATTTTGTGAAAAAAAGCTTCCCATTGCATCGCTCGTGGTGCAATAATGGCGGCCCTAGAATTGCAATCATGCTTTTAGGTTCCGGGTGGGCCCGATATGCTGATCGAAAAACTCGCGGCCGGCGTCGTGCATGTGCAGACGCCGATCGGACCGCGATGCGTCATGCCTTCTTTCCTGCAGCGTGTATATCTGCTTTGGATGTTCCGCAATTTCCCCATTCTCCCGCACGCCGTGCTTTCGCGCCGACAGCAACGCATGATCGACCGAATGTGTAGCGAGCAAAAGTTCGCCTCCATCGCCTATTTCGACGGCATGAATGAGGCACCGGTGATCGGGACGATCGAGCACCGGCCTCCGATCGTGGCGAGCCCCCCGCACCCTCGCAAGCCTACAGCGAGTGAAGAATCGCGCGTGCTCCCCGCAGAGATACGGCAGCGGCTTTAGGGTGTTGCTGATTTCGGTGTGCGGTCAATCTTAGGTTCGGCAGACGACGCTGACGGTCGAAGCGTTTCTAGAGGACACGCTTGCCGATTTCATTTCAGGACGCTCACAGGCGGATGATCTTCGACATAAGCGCGGTTGCGGGAGCTAGAATTCGAGATGGCAAACGCCTACTTGCAACTGCCAACCCTCGATCGGATGCTATAATTTTGGTTTGTCCCTCCAACCAGATCCCCACCGTGGGCGCGTAGCTCAATTGGCAGAGCAACTGACTCTTAATCAGTAGGTTGTAGGTTCGATTCCTACCGCGCTCACCATCTCCCATACATTTGACACTTTTCGGGGGTTGCTCACTGCACCAAGCCTTTTGGTACCACGGTTGGTACCAACTGCTTGCTCATTACGCCCAGCGCATCCCGCAAGTCGCTCCGGTTCGCACAATCGTACACGGTCGCCCCAACGTTGACGCCCTCATGCCCTATAACATCAGAGATGACCCTTGGCTTTACACCCTCCCTCCGCATTGTGCGGTACAGGGTATGCCGAAAGTCATGAAAGCCCCCGATGTGCACCCCAACCGCTTCTGTGGCGGGATGTAAATAACGGCGAAGCGTATTGCCGGGGTTGATAGGTGTGCCAGTGCGAGACCGGAAAACCCATTCATGCCCTTCACCCAACGCCCGGATGCGGCGGATGAGATCGGCGTGGTTAGCGTCGAGTGCATCCAGCGGGAACACGTTCTTCAGTTGTTCCTTCTCCGTCAGCAGCACCTACCTCACCTTTGTAGAGAACACGATGGATGCGGAGAACATTGTCGCTGTCAAGGTCATCCGGCTGAATGCCAGTCGCAGCTTGGATACGCAACCCCAATAATGCGATGGTCAGCACCAAGGTTGCGTAAGGCTCTTGCAACTGAGCAACGATGGACAGAGTTTGCGCTGGCGTCAACTCGATGCGGGCCACATTGCGCCCGTGAGTCTCAGCCAATGCAATCCCGTTCAGCCAACCCGTCGGTCGTTCGACGTACCCGTTGACCTCAGCGTAGAGCAGAACCTTGCGAAGTGCCACCTTGATGCTCCGCAACGTAGACTCGCTGTACTTTGTGGCTTGATCATTGAGAAGCTGCTGTACGTCTTTGCGCTGGATGTCAGCAATCGAGCGATCCTTGAACGGCTTGCTTCCGGCTGGCGTTTGGGGACGCCAATCCAAAACGTAAGCCCGCAAAGCATCGTTATGGTGATCATACGATGCCAAGGACTTTCGTTTGATTGCAGGCCCTTCGGCAGTCTTCCACTCATCCGCCAATTCCAAAAACGTCATGGTCTTGGCAGAAGGTTTGACTGCCCCGGGCTTCAACCATTCCTCCATAACCGCATCCAGTTTTTTCTGAATAACAGATTCGGTGGCGAACTCTTTCCGGAGGCCGAGCGGAACCTTTTTTACTTTCCGGTTCCCTTTGGCGTCCAGTTCCTCCAGCCGAAACTTGCCCCAGACCATCTTCTTTTTCCCCACTACTTTCCAACTGCCGCGTTGAAACCGATTGACCAATGTTAGCTCCTTCGGCTCCAGCGACTTCCGGCTGTCCATCGTACTCAATAGTTTCTCGCTGTCAACGCGAATCATGCGCCCACCGGGCATAGGAACGACGGGTAATTCGGTGAGATGGCGACGGACCCATGAAGCGGAGACGTGGAGGTATTCGGCGGTTTCTTGTACGGAGAGCAGACTCATGGAACGCAATACCCAAGGCCGGAGACGACCGGGATTAACGTTCAATCACGGAGAGACGGGGCACACGCAGGAGATGGTACATGGCTCCGAGTTACGTCCTTCTGACTCTTTCTGAAATCGACCCACCTGAGTAAGGCGAGCATCTATTAGCGCATACGGGTTAGATACATGACAACACAGTCACTCCCAATCGAAGCACCGCACGCCTCGCAGGAGACGGTACACCGGCCTTCGGTAACATGCGGTGAAATCGACCCTCGCGCCTTTTCTCTTCATCTAATGCCGTGTATGGGACAGATAAATTGGTCATGAAAACAGAAGAAGCGAAAGGATAAATGGGCCGAAGCGATGGCGACCTAACTGCAGATTTAGAACACGAACTTATTCTTTGCAAGCCGTCACGCGGAAACTGGATGGGGATTTTGCACACTTGACTAGGTACGGGGTCGCCTTCCTCGAAGGGGATCAGGTGGAAATGGAACGGCAATTGGCTTGGGGAACTGGAAAAGCAGGCACCGAGGACATCTTCTTTTCATGGGATTCAGACACTAAGGCCTATTTTGGACATCTGGCTGAAGCCCGTGCTGCAACGCGAAGAGCCATCGACTCGGCGCAACGAAATGGCGAGAAGGAAATCGCCGCGCAATGGCAATTGAATGGGGCAATTCGGGAAGCCGAGTTTGCAAATAACGACCGTGCTCGTCAAGAGATTACGTCGGCGCAGTCCCTTGCCTCCGCCCACGATCTGAAGGTTTTGGCAGCTTTGGCTCTGGCGCGTTCCGGCGCTTCGACGGAGGCTAAGAAGATAGCGGATGAGCTTGAAAAGGATAATTCTTTAAACACCATGATAGTCGCCTATTGGGTTTCAACGATTCGTGCCAGCATTGAGATCGATCACAACAACGCAGAGAGGGCCGTACAGATTTTGCAAGTCTCAGCGCTTTATGAGTTGGCTTCTCCAAGTCCGCCCGTAGAATTCGGTTCTTGGCTGTATCCAGCCTTCGTTCGTGGTGAGGCGTTTCTGCTGCTGCACCGGGGAGTGGATGCCGCAGCCGAATTCCGTAAGTTCGTCGATCACCGTACCCTCGTTGCAAACTCTCCGCTAGGTGTACTTGCTCACCTCCAACTCGGTCGTGCTTACCTCATGGCAGGTGAGACTGCAAAAGCGAAGGCTGCCTACAAGGATTTCCTCACGCTCTGGAAAGACGCCGATCCCGACATCCCCATCTACAAAGCTGCAAAAGTTGAGTACGCGAAGCTGCAATGACGGTCATACGCAAGACGCGCCAAGCAGGTTCGGCAAAACCTCCCCAGCTTTCCCCAAATAGCATTCGGTGAACGCGGATGCGTTTGCGGGTTCTTCGGCTCCGACGTAGATCGTTCGGGCACGACCACCCGCGTGCGCCACAAAGCTCGCGGCTGGCTCGACCACGCCCGACGTGCCTACAGCCATGAAAATCGTGCATTCGCCCAGTGCGCCGAAGATGCGATCCAACTCGAACGGCACCTCGCCGAACCAGCAGATGTGCGGACGAATCCCGCCGCCGCAGCCGCACAGGGGAAGCTCGGCTGGAGGATCGTAGGTATTTGTGTCGCGGAACGGCGCTCTGTTGCATGTGTCACAGCGGCTCTTGAAGAGTTCACCGTGCATGTGTAGGACGTGTTTCGACCCGGCTTGCTCGTGAAGATCGTCCACGTTCTGAGTGCAGAGGAACAGACGAGCTTCCAATCTCTGCTCCAGTTTCGCCAATGCGAGATGCGCCGGATTCGGTTTGGCCGCCGAAGCCACACGCCGACGCATGGAATAGAACTCCCAGACCAGCCGGGGATCGCGACGCCACGCGCGGGGAGAGGCGACTTCTTCGATTCGGTAGTTGCGCCACAGTCCGCCGCCACGGAACGTGGGAATGCCGCTCTCCGCGCTCAATCCTGCCCCGGCAAGAATGAAGATACGGTCGGTGGGGGAAACGGTGAGCATTAATGGAAGTGTACAGACGTACAGACGCCCTGAACTTTCCCCGACTTAATTGCTTACTTCTTTTTCTCTTGAGTTCCTTGGTGGAGGATTCGGCGTCTTCGTTGACGCAACGGTCTCGGCGCAGTTGCCCTTATCGTCGTAATCGCAGAGGCGGCCGGGATGAGCTTGCTTGCACTTCTGGCAGAGTTCAGTGGCCATGGGGCCCCGCCTGACCGCGGCCATTGGAAGCGGAGAAGAACGTTGACATTTCATCACCGATTGGCGCTATCGAACTCCCGTTCAACATCTTCTCGGCTTTTGTGAACATCTCCAGCAACTTTATAGCGTCAGGATCAGTAGCAGCGCGAGCCGCGAGCAGAGGGCCGACGTTCTCGGATATGGACATGTTTGCTTCTCCTCCACCGAGTTTAGAAAACGGGTCGAAGGAGAACTGTCCCTTATTGCTCAAAAAAGCACATCGAACCGTCAGCCCTGCAATTAGGTATTCGTGAGGATTGAGCGTAGTATGAACCTGAGTGAGCAGTTCCTCTCCTCTTTCAGGTCCCCTGAACTAAGTCAGTTCATCTGAAGTACGCCCTCCTTAGTAACGCAGCTTTCCGAAGGAAAACCCATGATGAATCCCAAGACGCAGAAACAACCGCAGCCTAACGATACTGTCGCCTCGAAGGCCTCTCCAGCCAAAGTTATGATGATGCCAAACGCCCCGTCCCAAGACGCGATCCGAGAGCGTGCCTATGAGCTATACGAGAGCCGGGGTCGCGAACCCGGCCAAGAAGAACAGGATTGGCTCCGTGCCGAGCACGAGATTCTCAACGCGGAGCGGTAGAAGGACCACCATGGATCGCCCCACCAACCCGATGACATTGATCTGTCCGCGATGCGGCGCTAAACCCGGACAAGTCTGCATAGTACCCGAGGGTCAGATGGAGGTCGTCCATGTCGCAAGGCTTGAAGCGGCGGCAGCGCAGAGCCATAACGAGTCGTATGTGGGACCAGTCGATTGTTGACGAGAACGGCGATTGCACTCAGAACCCCTGTGACCCCATCACAACGAGGGTGATAATTACGCAAGGAGACGCTTAACGGATTGACCCGCCCGTCAGCGCGATACACAACAACAATACCGCTCATGCGGCGGTGCGTTCCCGATTCGCCATCTTCACGATTGGTAGCGGCTCCAGTTCGAGAAGAAAATCCCTGTCGAAGTCGTAGTATTTCGCAACTCTGATGTCGTCTCCGGCAAAGGCGCGGATCGCTTCCTCGGAATCCCAAAACGTGACCATCAGAAAGTGTGCGGTGTCGCCCTCCATGCGGCGCAGCGCGTAAGCGCCACTGTTGCCGGGGGCGAGCGGTCGCGTCAGCGATTGCCACTCAGCCGCATGACAAGAAGTAGTAGTGACAAGCCGATGGCAGCAATGCCGTTGGCCCGAATCCAACGACAGCTTGCCGTCCACGGGAACATCAGGGTTTCGAAGAGTGGCATGAATTTTTCCGGCCATAGTAGTGCCGCGAGTCCGAATGTCAGGCCCAGTTGGACACCAGCGCACAGCCCCAAAGCATTCACGGGAAGAATCTCAGCGCAAGAATTCCTCTTCATTGAAACCTGACTGGGGCCTTGCTGGAAAGGTTACGAAGGGTTTACGTCACGCACCCGTGGAGAGGGGGAGGATCAGCGCCGATGACTCCTTCAGGAGCCACAAGTCAGGCACAGCGGGATTGCAGAAAACTCCGGCGTGAGCCCGCGATGCGTCGCGGGTGAATAATTGGTTGCAGACAAGGCATCTGCTCGTGCCGAAAACAAACATGATGAAAATCTTGCCAACACGGTCTTCAATCATTTTGATTCGCCCACTACAGCCGAACTTGCGCCGCGACGTTCCCACCGGAAACCAAGACTCCTGCGGCAGGGAAATGTCCGTTTGCTTCCTTCATCAGCCTGCATACGCTTGCCCGGCTGATAGCGTGTTTCTTGGCAACAGCGGTCAATGACATCCCGGATCGGCGATCCTCAACCACTTGCGCCCGATTGATATCCAACCGTGCACGCCCAATCTGACGCCCCTCAAGCTTTGCCCTGCGCATGCCACTTTTCACGCGCTCCACCACGAGTGACCGCTCCAATTCCGCGATCGCCGAGATGATGGTCACGAAAAGACGGCCCATAGCATTGCCCGTGGCAACACCCTCCCTGCGACTGATGAACTCGATTCCCAAACTGTCCAACTCGTCAATTATCTGTAGAAAGTTTCGGGTACTCCGCGCTACGCGGTCGAACGCCGCCACTAGCACAACCGAGACCTTGTTTCGCCGGGCATCCGCCATGAGCTCATCCAGACCCGGACGCCGTGCCTTGCTGCCCGAGATGCCGCAGTCTTGATATTCCTGCACGACCTCGATGCCCCTCTGCGCAGCAAGCTCGCGCAAATCGTAAAGCTGCGACTCAACTCTGGTAGCCACGCGTTCTCTCAGCCTCCCGACGCACTCTGCAGGCTGACAACTTTGTTTGTTGTTGGGTTGTCAGGGGCTCGCGCTCACAAACACAGTCGTAATGACTAATTTCTTCGTTCCGTGCCGGGCCTGGGCTTGGGTGTCGTGCCAAAAGGCAGATTCTGCTCACAGCGGACTATCATTGCAACATCGTTATAGGCGTGAACGCGGCGGTAATGGCCATGACGAAGGATAATCGGCCGTTAGACGAGCTGACGGAATTCTCCACTACAATAGCCGGAGACATCAATGACTTGGCGACGACCAGCCCGCACGGAAGTGACTTCGGATACTACACACTGATTCTTGGAGTTGCATTTGATCCAAACGCGGCACCCGGCACAGCAACGACACACCGTGGCACGCGTTGTGTGATTGGATGGCGGGGCGCGCTGACGCCCTTCGCCGAAACGCAATGTTTCATTTATGGTCCGGAAGTAGAGGTGCCTCGGCGTAGCACGGCGGTCCAGAAACACGAGACGGTTTTAGCGCTCCATAAATACCCATGGGGCCGGTGGAATGTTCAAGGTCAGCGTGACCGTTGGGCGCGGCCGCGCTGGCTGGGTGGGAGAGACACTGGATAGGTTGACAGTTGAGCTCCACGACCTAGCTCTGGGATTTCATCCTTGTTTAAGGAAGAAAAGATCGACATACCGCAAGGTTTCGTGCGATGTTCACCACCAGCAGTTATCCGGTTCGTCATCCGTGTCGAGCGAATTGAATTGCTCGGTGGACCGTATTGAAATCCGCACAAATCGAGTTCGGAAAGTCGGAAGGGGCCACCATTAGTGTATTGGGCCCCCCACCTTCACCTTGCTGCCAAGCGTTATCTTCAAAGGCAGAGTGATTCTGACAATGCAGCCTCCTTGGTCACTGCGGTTCACTAGTTCGAGAGAGCCGTCGTGCGCCTCTGCAATTTGGCGTGAGAGCACGAGTCCGATGCCGCTGCCCGTCGGCTTGGTTGTGTAGAAAGGCACGAAAGCATTGCTGGGATTCATGAGTCCCGGCCCATTATCTTCTATTGAGATGATCAGGTTCTCGCCGATTACACTCCAAGCGAGTGAGACTTGTTCTTCGGTATCCGGACGCTTCGAGCCGTTGGAGCTGCTTCCTACCTCTTGCGCCTGAAGAATAGCGTCCGCGGCGTTGCGCAAGAGGTTGATGAGCATCTGTTCTAATTGATCTGGGTCAGCCCGGAAATCGACTTCCGGTCCCGCAGCTACAGCGACCGGGACCCGGGTCTCTAAAGCAGCTACGTGCTTGGCAATGACAGCGATCGAGCACCTTTGCAAAATTGGAGGGGGCATTTGCGCCAGCTGCCGGTAGCCTTGTAGGAAACGATTCAGTGAAGCCGCACGGCTCTCGATAATGCTTAAGCCCCGCTCGAAGTCTTGCTGTTCTTCGTCCTTCATCCCGGTTACCGAAAGTCTTGCGTTCAGGCTACCCGCAATGGATTTGATTGGTGCCAGCGAATTGTTCAGTTCGTGCCCCAAGACGCGAATCAATCGCTGCCAGGCGCGCCGTTCTTCCTCACGCAACGCACGACTCACATCAGATAGTATGACGAGCGTATGCGGAATGCCTTGCTGCCGGAAAGAGCTGCGGCGGACAAACCAGCGAGCATCTGTTCCGAAATGCAGCTCGACGAGAGACTCATTATCACAAGACAAACATGTGGCGAGGTTCAGGTCGGCAGCCGTTTTGCCGATCAGTTCGGCGGGCGCCTGATGTAGTAGTTTGTCTGCAGCTGTGTTCACTAAACGAAGCCTGCCTACGGGATCAAAAGCAAAAATCGGGATATCGACCTCTTCCACCACGCGCTGCAGGAGCGCTGCTGCCTCAATCGCGCCGGTGCGGTGCTTCGCGAGCAGATCAGCAAGCTCATTGACCTCTAGCGAGAGTTCACCCAAAGCATCGTTCGGAACCGCAAGCCTTGCGCGAAATGAATAATCTTCGTCACGTAATGCACCGACAACGTTTGCCAGCGTTTGAAGAGGACGAACAATGTGATCGCGCAGCGCTGCCCCGATAAGGAAACAGGCGAGCAACTCCGCGCCGATGAGAATCAATTTGGGTTGAAGGGACCAAGGTTGAAGCCAGATCAGAATGCCACTAACCACCAGACTTGGCGCGACCAGAAGAATCGAAAATCGAATCACGCGCCGCTCAAACGGCGCTCGCTGTGGTTTTCGTCTTTTGCGTGCCGTAGAACTGAAGACGCCTGGGCTAAAGCCCATACTTTTCCATCCGCCGATACAGGGCGCCGCGACTCAAGCCAAGTGCTTCGGCCGCCTGGCTGACGTTGCCTTGAAAGCGCTGCAATGCCTTGCGAATCAGCATACTTTCAACCAACTCGAGGCTCAATTCTTCGAGGTTCTGCGCTTGGGGTCTTTGCGAAACCAATCCGAGATCTCCTGCCTGTATTTGTTCCGCTCGACACATCAGCACTGCGCGCTCCATGGTGTGTTCCAGTTCGCGAACGTTGCCAGGCCAAGAGTATTGAAGAAGCAACTGCAGTGCGGTGGCCTCGATTCCCTTTACAGCACGGCGATAACGCGACGCGTGCTGTGACAAAAAATGCATAGCGAGGACCGGCACGTCGTCTCTCCGCTCACGCAAGGCAGGCAAATGGATTTCGACGGTATTCAGGCGGAACAAGAGGTCGGCGCGGAACTCTCCCGTTTCGCAGCCGATCTTAAGGTCGGTGTTGGTCGCCGAGATCAGGCGCACATCAATCTTTTTGCTGCGTGAAGACCCCACGCGTTCCATTTCTCCCGACTCGATAACTCGCAGAAGTTTTGCTTGTTGCCGGAGCGGCACATTGCCAATTTCATCGAGGAAAAGTGTTCCGTGGTCGGCCAATTCAAAACGCCCAATCCGGTCTGTTCGCGCATCAGTGAACGCTCCTTTTACGTGACCGAACAGCTCGCTCTCGAAAACACCGTCGGCAAGGCCCCCAGTATTCACCGTGATCAAGGGCTTATCCTTCCGCAGCGAAAGGACGTGGATCGTGCGCGCTACAACTTCCTTTCCTGTTCCGTGCTCTCCGGTAATAAGCACGTTCGCATCGGACGGTGCAATACGAGTGATCGTCTCCAGCACGGATGCCATGCTTGGAGAAGTAGCAATAAACTCAGGCCTGCCCTCGGCATTGAGCAGGCGATTTTCTGCAGCGAGTCGCGCGGCATCCTGCAGAGCGCGATGCAGATCTACTTGCGTCCTCAGAATCGAAAGCAGGCGTTCGTTTTCCCATGGCTTCTGGATGAAATCTCGCGCGCCTCTGCGCATCGCTTCGACCGCCAGTTCCACATTGCCCCACGCCGTCATCACGATCACCGGCAAGGTGTTGTCCTGGGCGACAATGTCTGAGAGAAGATCCAGTCCCTCCCGTCCCGATGTTGTGTCGCGGGTGTAATTCAGGTCGATCAACACAGCGTCAAACGGCTCGCTGGCCAACACCTCCCGCACAAGCTCAGGTGAGCGCACAACGTCCACGTTGTATCCTTGCGGCTTCAGCAGGAGTTCGATGGCTTCCAGGATGTGCGGCTGATCATCGGCCGCCAAAATTCTTGGCGCAGCCGCGGTCCTTGTAAGCGCGGCGGGTATGGTTACTTCGGACGGCTTGGCCGAGGTTCGCATTTTGAATAATTAGCACCACGATAATACTAACCCCTTCAAGGAGTCGCGGCGCTCACAGTCCCGTTAATCGCATCCTGAACTTCGATTCCATTATGATCCAAAGTCGCTCCGGTCGCACGATCCACCTCAACTTTGGCCTTTTGGTAAACGGTCATCGCGGTGACCAGGTCTAGTTCAGCGAGAGCCAGATCGCGCTGCGTAGTCATGGTCTGATAAGTGGAACCGGCCCCGAGCGTTTGTTCCTTCTGGGTGATCTCGAATGTGCGCTGCGCAAGATCGCGGGCCTTGCGGGCGGCCTCGACGCGGGCAGCGGTCTGCTCGAGCGCATATTCGGCATTGCGAACTTCGATTCGAATCTGCTTGCGCAGCTCTTCGCGCCGCAGCTCAGCCTGCCGGTATTCGAGTTCGGAGCGGTACTGATCAGCCTTTGCGACCCGATTGCGGATGGGAATATTCAAGTTGAAACCGACATAGTAATCTGGGGCAGTGTTGTTGAATGCATTCGCCAATGCTCCTGAAAAATCGGTGGGGACCGTGGAGGTATTCGGGACTCCGGGCACGTTGTAGACGGGATTCAATGGCCCGGCCAGTCCCGAACCACCGTAGAAGGCCACCAAAGAGAGCGATGGCAGGAGAGCGTTTCGCGCCGCTTTGCGGCTGATCTGACGATTGACGAGATCAATATCCGACTCTGCAAGTTCGGGGCGATCGTGCAAAGCCAGTTGGATCAAATCCTGTACCGCCTCATTTAGAGGAACGATTTGTGCTGACTGAAGGGTGTCTGTCGGGACCACACTCACGGACTCAAGCACGGGATCATCCAGGCTCTTCGTCAGCGCATTTTTCATTAGCAGTTCCTGCAACTGCAGGCTCGTTCGTGCGACCGTCAAGTCTTGATCGCGCTTGGAAACCTCAGCTTCGGCACGCATGACGTCCATCGCGGGAATGCTCTCTAGCCGAAGCTGCTTCTTGGCATTTTCGAGAGACTGCTGCGCGAAGGCCCGCGATTGCTCGTTCACCTGCGACTGTTCATAAGCATTCACTAAGTCCCAATAGATGTTTTCAATTTGCGTCACCGTCGCCATGACTTGGTCTTTGAAAGCAATGTCAGAAATCTTTTTGTTGTTCTTCGCTATCCTTAAGTAACGAAGATTGGGACCGAATCCGAAACCGGAAAGCAGTTGCTGTTGGAACGAGAAACGGTACATCGAGCCCAAAGCGGGCGACAGATTGAAGAAAGGGCTGTTCGTAGTCTGGCGGTTGTTGTTGAACTCGAAAGAGACACTCGATCCCGTAGCAAAGGCTTGCGCAAAGCCGAAGTTCGCCTGCCCGGTGTTAAGTTGCAGCAGGGGAACTCCGTAAATTCGCTGGTTAGCCAGTGGCGTGGCCTGATGCTCCGCTCCTACTGACGCAATGATTGCAGGATCATAGGAAGGTACGGCTGTGCCGACTCCCAATGTGGATTGCACTAGGCCCGAAGCTCCAGCCCCAGCGCCTCCCGCAGCCGCGGTTGTGCCTCCCGCGCCCGCGCCCGGAGCGCCAGTCCCAAATCCGCCTACACCGCCGCCCGGTGTGCCTTGCACAACTCCGGCATTGACTCCTCTGAAAACGCCTCCAGCCTTCGTGCGCAGAATATCCATGTCGGCAATGGGAAGGTTATAGCGCGCGATCGCGATGTCGAGGTTATTTTCCAGTGCCATCCGGATGGCATCCTTCAACGATAAATAGAGCTTTCCATCACGGATCAGGTGATTCAGGTCAGGAGAATTCGTCAGTTGCGGCTCTGGGGCGCTGCTGGGTGAATAAGCGCTCAGCGGGTTGTGCGAGCTCGGCAAATTGAAGATGGCAGAATAGTTGGTCCGAGTAGAAATCTTGGAAGCGCCCGCGTTGCTCGTTGGTTGTGACTGCTCGCCTTGCTGACAAGGAGCGGCTGAAGAGATAAGAATCACCACAGCGACTGGCCAACTAGTAAAACGCTTCCAGAAGCACTGTCTCATTGCTTCACCGCCTCGTACGGCTGAAGCTCGGGATTCGCCGTATCGCTCACCACCCAACCGTCGCGGAGCTGAATGACTCGGGAACCGTAAGCGGCATTGGCTTCTGAATGCGTGACTTGCACAATTGTCGTTCCCTGCTGGTTCAGCTCGCGGAACAGTTCCATGATTTCCTTGGCCTGCGAAGAATGCAGATTCCCCGTAGGTTCATCGGCCAACAAAAGTGCGGGCCGATGGACTACCGCGCGTGCCACTCCCACAAGCTGTTGTTGTCCCCCGGAGAGCTGGCTAGGGAAGAGGTCTTTCTTAGCGACGATCTGGAAGCGGTCGAGGGTGTCGGCGACCATGCCCTGGCGCTGCTTGTGCGGGATGTCTTTATAGGAAAGCGGCAGGTCGATGTTTTCGCGCACGGTGAGATCGTCGAGCAGGTGATAGCTCTGAAACACCATGCCGACGTTGCGCTTGGCGAGATCGGCGCGTTGCTTGCGCTTCATGGTGTGAACCGCCTGGTCGCGCAACCAGTATTCGCCGTCCCAGCCGTCATCGAGCAGCGCGAGGACATTTAGTAAGGACGACTTCCCCGCGCCCGAAGGCCCCATGATGGTGATGAACTCGCCTTCACGAATTTCCAGGTTCACGCGCCGGAGCACAAAGAATTGCCCGGCAGGAGTTTTGTAGCTGCGCTCCAGATTCTTGAGTTGGATCATGTCTTTCTCCCTAAAAAATGTCCTTCTGTGTATCACTCGTACCGCAGCGCCACCATGGGATCGACCTTGGCCGCGCGCCGCGCGGGAATGTAGCTGGCCAGGATCGCCATCGCCATCGCTATCAGTACGATTGGAACGCCAGCGAAAGTCAGAGGATCCGAGGGCCGAGTGTGAGCGTGATGACCGCGACAGCCGTGAATACCGGACTCTTGCGCAACTGCCGCACCGCATATTTAAGGTCTTGCAACAAACTGCTCATAAAATACCTCAGTCGTTTCAGGCGCTTTGATTGAAGTCAGTACCCAGTTACTCTTCTCGCAGTGTTTCCGCGGGATCGATTCGTGCGATTCGCAGCGTTGGCATGGCGGCGGCGATGAGCGTTACGGACGCCAGCGCCATGACTACTGAAATCATCGTGGGAATGTCATAGACACCGATTCCGTAGAGGACAGTGCGCATCACCCGCAACGCTCCCGCGCACAAGATCAAGCCAACGATCAGCCCCAGGGCAGACGCTTGTAATCCTGGAACTCCAATATGGACCATGGCTTCACGGATCGTTGAACCGAGAGCGATGCGGATGCCGATTTCTCGCGTTTTCTGCGTAACGATGTTAGCCACGAGCGCAAAAATTCCCACGGCGCTCAGGATGAGAGCCAGGACCGCCATGGTGGTAAGAAGTGCGACTTCCACACGCTCGGTGGCGAGCGTCTTTGCCAGCAAGTCGTTCATCCGGTAGAAACCGGAGAACGGCAGGTCGGAATCGACGCTCGCGAGAGCGCGTTGCATCTGCGCGGTTAGGCCTTCTATGGGGCGAGAGGTGCGATTAATCCAGCTCGGCTGAAACCAGATGTGAATCAGCGAGAGCTGTCGCGATTCCATTTGGGCCGCAGGCACGTAAAGCATTTGTTCGTCGGCGTACTGCACGTGCGAATCTGCATCGAGGTTTACGCCCGAAGGCCTGATGCCTGACAGAGCCGAGATCAGTGCCGGCACATTGTCGCGCAGCAACTCCCATTGTTCGCCACTGATGTGGTGACGTTCATCGGAAACGACCGGCCCTCTGATACGGGTAAAAATTGTGCCAATCCGGTCGGGATGCGAGTACGGCAGGCTTCTCAGCATCAGCGCATTCACGATCGAGAAGATCGCGGTGTTCGCTCCGATCGCGAGCGCAAGCGTGAGCACCACTGTCGCTGTAAAACCGGGATTGCCACGTAACTGCCGCAGGCCGTAGCGCAGGTCTTGCAATAGTCCGTTCATCCTTTTCCTCACTCGTATCGCAGCGCCACCATGGGATCGACCTTGGCGGCGCGGCGGGCTGGAATATATGCCGCGAGCAGCCCGAGGCCAAGTAGCGCAAAGGCAGCCACGGCCAGCGTACTCGGGTCCGTCGGCTCGATGCCAAACAGCAGAGCCCTAAGCCAATGAGAAAGAGCCAATAGGCAAGACATGCCGGCAACGGCACCGACGGCGATCCAGCAGCACGCTTGCGAGATCACTCCTCGCATCACCGCGGCCGGGTTGGCTCCCAGCGCAATGCGGATTGCGATTTCATGCGTACTCTGGCCCACCAGCAGCGAAACCAACCCGTAGATTCCTGCGGCCGCAAGAAGAGCAGCCATCGACGCAAAAATCGAAAGCAAGAGTGCAATGAACCGCGGACGTTGTGCGAGCGTGTATACCTTCTGGGTTAGCGTGGACGTGCTTACCGGAATTGTGGGATCGAGTGACGCGATGGCATCGCCCAGTTCCCGGCTTATACTCGCGGCGCCGAGCAGGCTTCGTGCCACGACGCTGACACGCTGAGAATCCGGGTATCGAAAGATGACGTCATCGGGGGTGTGGCGGCGGACGACATAGTACTCTGGCGCAGCGTGGCCGCCCAGGCCCTGATTTTCGGCGTTGCCGGCAACCGCGATTACGGTGACAGTGTCACTGTAGTGTTGATCGTCAAGCTTGAAGCGAATGGTTTTGCCCAAAGCATCCTGACCCGGAAAAAGCCGCGCTGCCAGTGCCTTGTTAATAATGATAGCCCCAGGTCCGGGCCGGCGATCCTGTTCCGTAAAAGCACGCCCGCGCAGCAGGGGAATTCCGAGTGCTGAAAAATAACCGGGCGTGACGGATCTCCATCCGACTACGCCACCAATCCCCTGATCGGCAGTGAGCGGCATCTGACCGTCAGCGTGCAATGCAATGAGCGGCATTGTGCGCGCTGGTTCGGTGGGCGGCAGTGAGTCGCTCAGAGCGGTCGCGGAGACACCCGGCAACCGCTCCACCCGGCGCTCTAATTCCTCGAAGAAGGCGAGCCGCTGTTCCGGGCGAGAGTAGTTTTGCTGGCCCAACGTGATGTCTGCTGTCACCACGTTTTGCGTGTTCAACCCGAGCGGCCGAGACTGCAAATCATGAAGGCTGCGCAGGAACAACAGGGCCCCGCCCAGCAGAACCAGCGTAGCCCCCACCTCACCGACGAGCACGATCTGCCGCAATCGGGCCCTTCGCCTGCTCACAGGCGCCACGGCACTCAGAAGTTCCAGCGCGGGCTTTTCGAAAGCTGGAAGAGCACCCACGATAATCCCGACAGCGAACGAAAGGAGGGCAGCAAAGATCAGCGCACGGCCACTTATCGTCGCTTCACCCAGACGCGGTATGCTTGCAGGCGCAAGCCTGACCAGAGAACGAACAATGGCCCAAGCCAGTGCGCATCCGAGCACTCCCCCAGCAAACGAAAGGAGCACGTTGTCGACAAGCCTTTGCTGAAGGAGGCGCGAACGACGGGCCCCCAGTGCAGCACGCACCGCCAGTTCATGCCGACGATCAACGCTACGCACCAACACTAAGCCGGCCGCGTTTGTGCAACTGATGAGGAGCACCGCAAGCGCCGACGCCAGCAATAGCCATGCGGCCAAACCGGAATCGTGGATCTGCAAATCCCGTAGTGATCGCACCTGCAATCGCAGAATCTTGCGAAATGGTGGCGGGGCTGATTCCACGAAGGCGCGGAACTGTGGTTCAAGTGCGGCGGCTGCACTCGCAATTCCCAATCCCGGCTTCATTCGTCCGTATACTCGAACCACCGGCCCCAGCTCATTCCGCTGCACGATCGTCTCATCCAAGGTCTCCGGTACCAGCGCGCTGGTGTGGGCCAGCGTTGGAAACTCAAAATCTTTAGGCAGCACGCCGACGACGCGGGTCGGTTTTCCATCAAGCGAAATTGTGTGGTCGAGAATGTCTCGATCCCCGGCGAAACGGCTTTGCCAAAGGCCATAGGAAAGCAGCGCCACTCGCGGGGTATTCGGCCGATCTTCTTCGGGTGTGAAGTTCCGCCCCAGGAATGGCTGAATGCCGAAAGTCGGCAAAAACGTGGACTCAACCGCGCCGCACGTCAGGCGTAGAGGTTGACCCTCGGTCAAGTCGCAATCACTGACTCCGGTAGAGGACGTAAGCTCAGAAAAAGGTTTTTGATCGCGTTTCCACGCGAGATAACTGCCCGCAAAGAGGAATTCCCCATCAATGATCGGCGCAAGTATTCCCACAGAAACCAACTGCTCCGCGTGGGGATACGGCAAGCCGCGGAAGAGTGCCCCATCTACCAAGCTGAACATCCCAGTAGTTGCACCGATGCCAACAGCGAGGGTGAAAGCCACGATGGCCGTGAACGCCGGACTCTTACGCAATTGTCGCAGTGCGTAGCGAAGGTCGTGATACAAGACACTCATGAATTGCCTCATTCGTACCTCAAGGCCACCATGGGATCGATCTTCGCCGCGCGGCGGGCGGGTAGATAACACGCCAGCAGCGCTGCCGCCACCAGCAACGCCACAACTGCAGCGAGAGTCAGAGGATCGGTGGCGTTGATTCCAAACAACAGCGATTGCACAATGCGCGCGAGAGCCAGCGAGCCCATAAGCCCCACGCCGATGCCAATCGCGATCGTGCGCAGTCCCTGAGCGAGAATCATCGCCAGAACGTCGCCGGAGCGTGCGCCCAGAGCGATGCGCACTCCGATTTCGCGCGTACGCCGGCTGACCGAATAGGCCATCACGCCAAACACGCCTGCAGTGGCCAGCAGCAGCGCGATGCCGGCGAAGAATGCGATCAGAATCAGGCTGAATCGACGCGAGCCGAACGATGCCGAATAGATTTGGGAGAACGTCTGGAAACGTGGCGGAATCTCGGGATTGAGATCGTACAGGATTCCGCGCGCTGCCGACGTGATCTGCTCCGTGCTAGCGTCGCTCAACATCGTGATGGTGGCGTTGGGGAGCGGGCGTTGCAGCAAATTCGAATACACCATGGGTTGCGGCGGTGCTTCCAGGCCATATTCGTGCACGTCGCCAACAATGCCGACGATGGTCAGCAATCGCAGGTCGCCGTCCATATTTCCGAATTCAATCGTGTGGCCGATGGGGTCCTGACCGGGCCAGCGCCGGCGAGCGAGCGAATCGCTGATGAGTGCCACATGAGGAGAATCAGGGCCGTCGCGCTGATCGAACATGCGTCCGCGAAGAAGAGGGATGCCGAGGGTCCGGAAATATCCACCCGTGGCCGCGCAGTAGTCGGCCTCCCCTAAGCGTTCTTTGTGCTGAAATATGAGATCGAATTGGCGCGACAGGGAGTCTAAGGTCTTAGGGATCTTGGGCACTTCATCCGGCGTCATCAACGCGAACATTCCATTCGGCAGGCCTCCGTCCATCGGAATACCAATGGCCGCGCCGACCGCTTGCACTCCCGGAATCTGCTGAAGCCGGTCGATCAAGTTCGCATAAAAAATTCCCTGACCCGCCTTGGACTTCCAATCGCTCCAGTCCACACCGGGAAGCGAGACATCCATGGTGACAATTTTTTCCACGCGAAATCCGGGATTGACCGCAAGCACCTTCATGAGACTGCGCCCCAGCAGTCCCGCTCCCACCACCAGGACAAGCGTGATGGCGATCTGCGCAGCCACAATTCCTCGCCCGATGCGTTGCGTGTTGCGAGAAGCGGACTGCGCGCGTCCACCTTCCCCGAGCGCGTCGCGAACCTCTCCGGAAGTTGCGCGGAGGGCGGTGAACACTCCCAGACCGACCGCGACCACGGCGGAAAGCAGCAAGGCGAAGCCCAAGACGGGCAGGTTGATGGAGACGTTTTCCAAACGCGGCAGATTCTGCGGCGCGAGCGCGAGCAGCCCCGCTACGCCTGAGTAGGCTCCCCACATTCCAAAGACGCCCGCGGCCAGCGATACCAGCAGCGCTTCAGTAAGGAATTGACGAACCAAACGCCCGCGTTGCGCTCCGAGAGCGCTGCGAATGGCCAGTTCTCGGGTTCGCGCCGAGGCTTGCGCCAGCAGCAGGTTGGCCACATTGGCACAGGCCACCAGAAGAAGAAATCCTACTGCTCCGAGCAGAATCAGAAGTGCTGGGCGAGCCTGGCCGGTCATGGCGTCCTGTAGCGGGACGACGGTCGCATCCTTCAGGAGAAAGTTGTTTTGATCGCTCGCGCTATCGTGGATGCGCCGGGCCATGGCGCTGATCTCCGCATTCGCTTGTGCCATCGTAACGCCGTCTCGAAGGCGCCCAACCGCGTCGTAGTTGTGCGAGCTCCGGCTGGGATTTTCGCCGTCAAGATCCGAAGGGACCCAGATGGCGGTCTCGGTGGGGAACTGAAAACCCCCCGGCAGCACGCCAATCACTGAGTAGAGCGTATTGTCGATCTTGAGGTGCAATTGCGAAAGGTCAAGGGACGATCCCAGATATTGCTTCCAGTATCCGTAGCTCACCACAACCGTTGGGGCTGCGCCTTGGTGGCCGTCCGCAGCGGTGAAGTCGCGACCTATGATCGGCTGCACCCGAAGGACCTTGAAAAAGTCGGAGGAGACATGGGCGACCATCGAACGCGTCGGCTGCGCAGCGCCGGAAACCGAGGCGACGTACGCGCTGTATTTCGCCATCGCCTGGAAACTATGACTTTGCTCGCGGAAGTCGTCGAAGTTCGGGTCAGCGATGCGGTTCCATGTGCCCTGGGGAGTGATTTCGAACACAGCCATGATGCGGTCGGGATCGGCGTAGGGTAGGGGCCGGAGCAGCACGCCATAGACCACGCTGAAAATCGCCGTCACAGCGCCGATCGCCAGCGCGAGCGTGAGCACGACCAGGGCGGTGAATCCCGGGCGCTGCCGCAACTGCCGCAGAGCGTAACGCAAGTCTTGAAGTAATCCGTTCATAAAGGTTCCTCACTCGTATAGCAGTGCCACCATGGGATCGACCTTCGCGGCGCGCCGGGCAGGGACATAACTCGCTAGCAACGCGACCGAGGCCAACACCGCGGAAACCCCGGCCAAGATCAGGGGATCGGAAGGCTTGACGTCAAACAAAAGCAGCCAGCGTGTTTCAAACGACAAGCTTGAGAACAACCTGCTCATGCCGTATACACTCAGTAAACCGGCGCCGAGCCCGATCGACGCGAGAATCGTCCCATGTTTCACCACCAACGAGGAGACATCGCCCTGACTCGCACCGAGCGCTATGCGGAGGCCGATTTCGTGCGTCCGTTGGGTCACGCTGTACGAGATCACGCCGTAGATGCCGACGGTTGAAAGAATCAGAGCGAGGGAAGCGAGCCCTCCCAGTAGCAACATCACGGACCGTCCCTGCTGCATGGGTCCTGCGACGACTTCCTGCATCGCCGCGATCTCGGAGACTGGGACGTCCTTATCCAGCGCTGCAATTTCGCGCCGGATTGCCGGGGCGATGGCCAGAGGATCCGTTGCGGTCCGCACCAGAACATTCCGAGGGAAAAGAATCCAAGGATACTGCGTGTAGGGAACGTAGATCTCCGGTATGAATGGAGCATACTGGCCTTCACTTCTGACGTTGCCTGCGACCCCAACGACCGATCGCCAGGGTTGAGTATTGTCGTTCGCGTCAGAACTGATCTTCAGGCGTTTTCCGATCGGGTTCTGTCCGGGCCAGTACTTGCGCGCCAGGGAATCGCTGACTATCACGACCTGTTCTGTGCTCGGTGTGTCGGAGTCGTTGAGGGCGCGCCCTGCGATCACCGGAATCTGCATCGTGCGGAAGTAGTGAGGGGCGACGACGACGTAGTTGGCATCGGGCGTTTCTCCCGCGGGCGGGTGGGGATTGTCGGCGGTCACAAAACTCCAACCGTCCCATCCCCCCATTGGTATCCCGCGAGAGATAGTCGCGGATTGAACTCCAGGCAGGGACTCGATCCGCGCCAGAAGTTCCCGAAAGAACTCGGCCTGACGCCGAGGATCCTGGTGATGTGAGCCCTCAAGACGTACTTTCACCGTTAGGAGATGGTCGGGATTGAAGCCGATGTCAACGCTGCGAAGATGCGACAGAGCCTTGATCATGAGCCCGGCTCCGACCAACAGAGCCAGCGCGAGTCCGAACTCACAGACCACCAGCGTGTCGCGCAGCCTGCGATTCTTGCCGCTGCTGCCCAGACCGCGTCCGGTATCTTTGAGAGTTTCATTCACGTTCGCCTTTGCCGCGCCCAATGCCGGAGCCAGGCCAAAGACGGTTCCGGTCACGAGCGCAAGTGCGACGGCGAACAACAGCACCGGGCCGTTGATTCCGCCGCCTTCAAATTGGGGCGTATCGGGCGGAGATAGGCGAATCAGAATGTGCGAAGCCAACGGTACGAACAGCAGACCCGCTGTGGTTCCTATCAGAGAGAGTAGGGTGCTCTCGGCTAGAACCTGGCGAACAATTCGCACTCGAGTCGCACCCAGCGCGCTACGGACCGCTGTTTCTCTCTGGTGGCCCGTTGCCCGCACCAGCAGCAGATTCGTTACATTCGCACAGGCGATCAGCAGGACCAGTCCCACGGCTCCGAGCAACACCAGCAGGGCAGGACGCGCGTACTCCACCACTTGGTCGTGCAATTTGACCAGAGCAACACCCCATCCTTTCGACTCGGGATACTGCTGCTCGAACTGGCGCGCGATGGCGTCCATGTTGGCTTGCGCCTGCGCCAGCGTAATACCGGGCTGGAGACGTGCTATGGCGTGATAATCGTGCGCCTCGCGGCCCTCGGGGAAGGGCTCGATTCCCGAAACCCAGAGCAGCGAGTGTGGAGGAAACGACGCCGAATAGTCATCGGAGAAGCTCGCCGGCAGGATGCCCACCACCGGATAGCTCTCTCCATCGAGCGTGATCCGCCTTCCGATCAGCGTTGGATCGCCGCCGTAGCGCTGCTGCCAGAGTCCGTAACTCACAATGACCGCAGCTCGGTCCTGAGCTTCTTCTTCGGGAAGAAACAAGCGCCCGCGCAGAGGTTGTACACCCAGAACCGAAAACAGATTGGCCGTGACCCGCTCGCCCGCCACCTCTTCGGCGTTGTTCTCGCCAGCCAGGTTGAACGAGTTCGATTCGAAAGCGGCCATGTCGGTGAAGACGCGGTTTTGCTTCTGCCAATCGCGAAAATTGGCGCCCGAAACGATGTTCTCGAACCAGCCTCGATGCGGGTTTTGCTCCCATACCATCACCAGTCGATCGGCATCTGGATAGGGCAGCGGCCGCAAAAGAACTGCATTGACGACGCTGAAGATGGCCGTATTGGCACCGATGCCCAAAGCCAGCGTGATCACCGCGACGGCGGTAAATCCTGGGCTCTTGCGCAATTGCCTCAGTGCGTAACGAAGGTCCTGGAGTAAGCCGTACATAAATCCTTCCTTCACTCGTAGCGCAGCGCCACCATGGGATCGACTTTCGCCGTCCGGCGCGCGGGAAGGTAGCTCGCCAATAACTCAACTGCAATCAACACGGGCAAAATCACAGCAAGAGTGGCCACCTGTGACGATTGCACGCCGGGGACTAAGCGCTCCAGAACGTATCCGGTCGCGAATGAACTCACGATTCCGATGGCCACGCCGGCGAGGATGAGTGTCAGACTTTGGCGAAGAACCAGCCGAACGATGTCGGACGTGTTCGCGCCCATCGCCAGCCGCACTCCGATCTCCGGCACGCGCTGGCTCATGAGGTAAGCGAGCACGCTGTAAATTCCTATGCAGGCGAGCAACAGGGCGAATCCGGAGAAGATCGCAAATAAGAGCAGCAGGAATTTCTGTTGCCCGAGCGAGGCGCTTGCCAGTTGCTCCATCGTGCGCACTTCATAGAGCGCCTGATCGCTGGTAGCGCCGCGTGCCTGCCGTTGCAACGCCTGCACCGTGTTCAGCGGAGGAACATCGGTTCGGACGACGATTGAGATCACGGACGAGAAGAATCGGACGAGCTTCTCTGGCACTTGGGCCAGAGGGTAATAACATTGGTCGCGAACCGTCGAGAGATCGTCGTTTGCCAGACCCCAATGGCGCACATGTCCCACAACGCCCACCACCTGCACTGGCTTATCACCCATTGCCGGAATCCACAGGAGCTTTCCAACTGCATCTTCTTCAGCGAACGCGTGGCGCGCCATGTTTTCATCAATCACGACAACCTGGCTCGTACCGAGGCGATCGTTTTCATCAAAGAAGCGGCCGCGCAGAAGCGGAATGCGCATAACCTTTAAGTAATCTGGAGTAACGGCAGACGCGAGCGCCTCAGGTTCCTGGTTCACGTCTGGAACCGTTGCCGTGACTGAATAGCCCAAAACGTTTTCACCTTCGCGCATCGGAACGATGTCGGTGAGCGCAACGGATTGAACCACGGAAACGCGCCGCGTGCTATCGATCAGTTCCTGCCAAGCGGCTCGGGCCTTTTCGGGGCTTGAAAGAACTGCCGGAGACAGAGCTACGCGCGCGGTGAGAACATTCCGAATATCAATTCCCGGATCGAGCGATGACAGGCGCAGCAGCGTTCGACCCAATAATCCGGCGGCACTCAACAACACCAGCGCCAACGCGATCTGGCAGATTACGAAGCCGCTTAATGGCCTGCGCGCACTTCCCGCAATAGAGCGGGAGCCCGATCGGAGTGTTTCCTCGATTGCGCTCCTGTTGGCTCGCAGCGCCGGCACCAATCCAAAAATCAGCCCAGTCAGAATCGAGGCTGTGATTGCGAAAAGCAACACCCGCCAATCCACATGCACTTCATCGGCGCGGGGCAGGCGGTCCGGCCAGAAGCGAATGAATGGAGTCGTGCCAATCGTTGCGAGCACCAGTCCAAGCAATCCGCCGCAGACGCCCAGCGCACCGCTCTCGGTCAGGCACCGCCGCAGCAGGCGCCCTCGGGGTGCACCGAGCGCCAGGCGCAATGCGAATTCGTGCTGACGCGAAACGATTCGCGTCAGAAACAGGCTGGCGACATTGACGCACCCGATCAACAGAACGAGGCCCACAGCAGCCAGAAGCAGCCACAGGGTGGGCCTGACGTTCTGGACAAGCTCACGCTGAAGAGGAATCGGCACCTGCGTGATGCCAACGTCGTCAGGATATTGTCTTGCCAGCCGCTGACTGAACAGTGCCAGCTCCGTTTGTGCCTGGGCCAACGCAATGCCGGTACGAAGTCGCGCGACGACGTGAAGGAAGCGCGCAGCGCGCCATTGCATTCGAAGTTCAGTGCTTCGACCGAGCGGCGTGAACACATCCGCCTCGCCGTCCAATTGGAACCCCGGTGGCGCGACTCCCACGACCGTGTATGCTTTGCCGTCGTAATGAAGTGGCATCCCAACAGCGCTCGGGTTTGCTCCGAAACGACGCTGCCACAGGCGCGTACTGATGATAGCCGCGGGCGCGCTACCAATATGATCATCTTCCGCCAGAAATGAACGGCCTCTTACCATCGGAACGCGCAGGACAGAAAACAATCCAGACGAAATCAAGCGTCCATCGACGTACTCTGGTTCTCCGGGCGCGCTGACCGTGCCTCCACCGTAGGTCCATGCAGAGACCCCCTCAAACGAACGGCACTCGCGCTGGCAGTCGAGGAAATCAGGATAGGAAAACCCCCACCGGTCCTCACGCTGTTCGTTCTTCACATGCAGCGTGACCAGGCGCTGCGAATCTGGATACGCCAGCGGCTTCAGCAACACGCTCCTGATCACGGTGAAGATGAGCGTGGTTGCGCCGCTACCGAGGGCCAAAATGAAGACTGTGAGCAGCGCAAATCCTGGCCTTTGTCGCAGTCCGCGCGTTACCGTGCGAAGATCTTGCAACAGGCCGTTCATGCGCTCGCCTCTTGCATGAGCTTCTTGAGTTCATCTTCGGCAACTACTTTGCCGTCGAACAGATGGATCTCGCGCTCGGCGTGCTTCACGAAGCGAGGATCGTGCGTGACCATGCAGATAGTCGCGCCCTCGCGGTGCAGGTCCTGCAGAAGCGCCATCACCGCTTCGCCGTTACGGGAATCAAGATTTCCGGTCGGCTCGTCTGCCAGTAAGATGGAAGGACGTCCGGCCAATGCGCGGGCCACTGCCACGCGCTGCTGCTGACCTCCAGAGAGCTGCGACGGATAATGCCGCACCCGGTGCGCCATTCCGACACGCTCCAGTGATTCCATGACTCGCTTCTTGCGCTCGGCTGAAGGCATCTTCTGTCGATAGGTTAGCGGAAGCTCGACGTTCTCATATACCGTAAGATCACCGATCAGATTGAAGCTTTGAAAGATAAAACCAATCTCGCGATTCCGAATGCGCGAGCGCTGGGCGAAGTCCAGATTCTCGACTGGCTCGCCATTCAGCAGATATTTTCCACCGGTTGGTGTATCGAGCAGACCCATGATCGACAAAAGCGTGGACTTTCCGCATCCCGAGGGTCCCGAAATTGCAATGTACTCGCCTTTGCGAATTCCCAAATGCACTCCCGAGAGCGCGTGGGTTTCGATCTCGTCGGTGTAGAAAACTTTAGTTAACTCCTCGATCTGGATTAGCGGTTGTCCTAGCTCAGTCATGAGTCGTCCTCGGTAGGTGTTCAGTCAAGCCGTATGCGATCGGTATTGTCGTAGCGCGACATGTCCGAAAGGATCACGGTGTCGCCTTCACTCAAGCCTTCAAGTACCTGAATGGAATTCACGGAAGCCCGCCCGACCTTCACTGGAACGCGCACCCCGCCCTTGCCATCCTGGTCAAGCTTGAACAAGCTGATCGTGCTGTTTTCCTGACCAAAGGCCGGTCGGCCGACGTAAAGAACGTTGTCCAGCCGTTCCAAATCGATCGTGCCATCGACGCTCAGGTCGGGGCGCGCGCCTTTGGGAAGCTCGCCGGTCAGCCTTACGTCCACCGTAACGGTTCCGTTTTGCACGGCAGGATCAACCCGCATCACTTCGCCGTCGACGGTTCCGTTATGCGTGTCTACCAGGGCTGCCTGGCCGATCTGAACATCACGAGCCTGGGTCTCCGCGACCTTCAATTCAGCAATCAGGTGATCAGGCTGAACCACCTTCGCCAACATGGTGCCGGGCGTGATGTGCTGTCCCACTTGCAAGGGCAGGTCTACCAACACGCCTTCGATCCCGGCGCGCACTCTTAGCGCGTCCAACTGTTTCTGTTTGAGTTCGGCGAGCGCGCGAATCTGATCCACTTTCGCTTGCTGCTCGGCCAGTTGGGACTCGATGGCTTTTTGGTTTATATCGAGCCGCTCACCTTCTATGTTGTTGCGGGTGGTGAGTTCGTCGGACTTACTTTTCGAATTCTTGTAAGCCAAGCCGGAAATCACGCCCAAGTCATAAAGCGCTTTATCGGTGTCAGCCTGGAGCTTGGCTTGCGTGTAGTCAGAATTTACCGTTGCTGCGCCTGCTTTCTGATTCATCAGATTGCTTTGCAGCGTCACCCGCAGACTCTGATATTCGGCTTCGGCAGCCTTTAACTGAAGCTTCGCATCTACAGCTGCCTGTTCCACCTGCGAGTTACTCATTTCCAGCAGAACGGTGTCTGCCTTCACTTGCGAACCTGGGAGTTTGAGAATTCGTACGACCGTCGCTTCCGTCTCTGCGGGAATTTGACGGGTGAACTCCTGGCTTGGAATCAAGGAGCCCAGGCCGCGGACCTGCCGGAGCATAGGCCCGCGCTTGACGGTGTCCGTCCAAACTGTGCTGCGCTCCACTTCCGGGGCAGCTGGCTTTAGTCTGGCGACACCTACCGTCACGCCGCCAAGGCACACCAAACCAGCCATCCCCCAAAGGATCTGGCGGCGGCGCTTTTGCTGCTTGAACTCTGGCCGGGCGATATCCATGCACCGCAAGAACGTGCAGCTATCTGGCCACAACGACGATTCCTATTTGATTGAAAACTCTAGACCAGAAAATAGTGAGAACTGACGATTGTTCAGTTGCGGAATCAGCCGTCCAGAAATGGACAGGGTGCGAGCCTGCCAAATGCGGTTTCAGTGCCCGATACTCTGTTCACTTTCGGACGGTGGTTTCCGATTCCGGACACCTGTCCCTTGGCAGCAACCAGAGTATCCTCAGAACTCGCACTGCCACAATGAGGCCGGATCAATATGATGTGGCGCGTCACATGCGTATAAACATGTTTCTCCGTTTGAGAGGTACGCAGCGCACAAAGGGAGCAGCGAGGATGGGTGGGCAGGAATTGGGTAGGAACTTTCTTCAGGACCTCCGCTTCGGCTTTCGAATGCTCCGCCGCAGCCCAGGATTTTCACTCCTAGCGATTCTTTGCCTCACCCTAGGCATCGGCGCCAACGCTGCCGTATTCAGTTGGATTGAAGGCATCCTCTTCCGTCCTTACCCCGCCGTCACCCACCAGGAACGGCTGGTCGCCATCGGTGGCACGTCCCGCGGCGAAGCCGGAGGCACTCCGCTTTCCTGGCCCGATTTCCAGGACCTCCAGCGAAGCTGCACGCTCTGCGAAACGGCTTTCGTCAGCAAGATTACCGGCACTACGCTCAGCATCGGCGATCGCGCCGAGCGCACCACTGGTAGCATCGTCTCCGCCAATTACTTTGACGCCATCGGCGTACACCCTATCCTCGGCCGCGGCTTCTTGTCGATCGAAGATCAGGGCCAAAGCGCGCATCCCGTGGTGGTGATCAGCTACCAGCTTTGGCAAGACCGCTTCCATGGCGATCCGCAAATCGTCGGGAAAACGCAGCGCCTCAACGGCATCATGCACACCATCGTCGGCGTTGCACCCGAGGGCTTTTACGGCACCTTTGTCGGCTGGCGCATGAACTTCTGGGTGACCGTTTCGATGGAGGACATCTTCGAGGCCGGCGGATACAAGCTCGAAGATCGCGGCGCGCGCTGGATCGAAGCTTACGCGCGGCTTAAGCTCGGAGTAACCCCTGCGCAAGCCCAGCAGGAATTCGCCGCAATTTCCAGCCGGCTCGAAGCCGAGTATCCCGCCACCAATCGCGGCCGCGGCATTCGATTCTGGCCATTGTGGCAAACGCCGTTCAACAATGCCGCCACTTTGCTGCCAACGCTCCGAATCATACTGGTCGTCGTCACACTTGTCCTGCTCATCGCGTGCGCGAATGTCGGGAACCTGCTCTTGGTGCGCTCCGTCGCTCGCCGCCATGAAATGAGCGTGCGTCTCGCCGTAGGCGCGGGGCGCGCGCGCCTGTGGAAGCAGTTGCTCACCGAAGCCTTGGTGCTCTCCCTCTTCGGCGCCATGGGAGGGCTACTAGTGGCGTATTGGTGCCGCCATTTGCTCGTGCTGCTTTTCCCTACACGCGCCGGCGTGCAGATGCATCTGCCGGGCGAACTCGATTGGCGCGTCCTCGCGTTTAGCGCCGGTGTCTCCCTACTGACCACCGTGCTCTTGGGCGTCGTCCCCGCCACGCAAACGGGCAAGATCGATCTTGCCAACTCCATGAAAATGGGATCCGCCGGAGTCATCGGTGGTCGCGGCCGCGCTTGGGCTCGCTCCGGCCTGGTATCGGTGCAAGTCTCGCTCAGCTTTATTTTGCTCGTCGGCACAGGACTGCTGGTGCAAAGCCTGCTGAAGATTCGCACTGCCAGCCCCGGTTTCACCACGCGCGGCGTACAGGAGACCGCCATCGACCTGGTTTCCGCTGGCTACACTCCCGCGCGCGCTCAGACTTTTCAGGACGCGCTGCTCGAGCGTGTCCGTGCACTTCCCGGCGTCGAGTCGGCCGCCTTTGCAAGAATGACTCCCCTCAGCTATGTCAGCTCCGCCTCCGCGCCAATCGTCGTTGACGGCTACGCGCCGCCGCCAGAAGAATCACCCACAGTCGAGTACAACGAAGTCGGCGCGGACTATTTCGTCACCATGGCCATTCCGCTCGTTGCCGGACGCGAGTTCACGCGTGCCGATGACGAAAAAGCCGCGCCCGTCGCCATGGTCAACGAAACCATGGCCCAGCGGTACTGGAACGGCCGCAATCCGCTCGGCGAGCGCCTGCAATTCAAGGGACGCTGGCTGCGGGTCGTCGGAGTTGTCAAGGACTCGAAGTATTCCAGCGTCCGCGAGGAGCCCACGCCGTTTTTCTTCGTGCCGCTGCGGCAAAACTCGCTCTGCGCCAGCGTGCTGAATATCCGCACACCCGTCGCTCCACAAACCATGGCCAGAGCTCTCGCGGGCCAGGTGCACACGCTCGATGCCAACCTCGCTCCCTACGAAGTCATTACCCTGCAGGAACAACTCGAACGCTCCACTTCGCCGCAAATGGTCGCCGTGACACTCGTCGGCGTTCTCTGCGGTTTGGCGCTGCTGCTCGCCGCAATCGGACTGTACGGCGTGATTTCGTCCGCTGTGAATCAAAGCACTCGGGAGTTGGGACTGCGCATCGCCCTAGGTGCCAGCGCCGGAGACCTGTTGCGGCTTATACTTTCACGAGGTCTCGTGTTGATAACAGCCGGAGTTGTTATTGGCGCGACGGCAGCGCTTGGGCTTACGAGGCTCATGGGAAATCTCCTCTACAAAGTGAGCCCGCGCGACCCCGTTGCTTTTGGCTCGGCATTCTTGGTGATCACGATCAGTTCATTAGTGGCGGTCTTGATTCCCGCGCTGCGCGCCGCTGGTACAGATCCAGCGCGAGCGTTGCGAGAATGAGCAAAACGCAGAATTGAACAAATGCTCATTGTTGGATTGACAGAAGTCGAGGATTGAGAGCATAGGCTCTCGCAACGGCCTGCAATGGTCTGATGGCAAGAACTGATTTGAGTGAACAATCGCGAGGGCCCTTGATAGACTCGTGACTCTATCTCTTCAGTCTAAGAACAAATTCTATGTTGTGCTTCGGCCAGTTCACTCCTCACGAAGCAAGACCATGGGGTCAATCGACAGCGCGCGTCGTGCTGGAATCCACGTAGCGATTAGACCCAGCATCGCCATGGCGACCACAACACCCACTAATACCAGCGGGTCGCGAGGAGTTGCCTCATACACGATGAAAGCGAGCACCCGACTCGCCAGAATTCCCAGCAGCAACCCCGCGGCAGAGCCAAAAGCTAGCAACCGGAAGACACGTCCCAACGCCGCCCTTACCACCTCCTTACGCTGCGCGCCCAGGGCAACGCGAATGCCCAACTCGCGCAGCCGCTTGCTGACGGAATATGCTGCCATCCCAAAGATGCCCGTGATCGCCAGCAGGGCCCCGATTCCACCCATTACACCCAGCGTGATCGTCGCCATCTGAGCGGGAAATAGGACGGTGACCATTTCGTCGTAGCGGGTTTCCATGTCAACCGGCAGGGCCGCATCCAGTCGGTGCAACGTGTTCCGTATCGCCGGGCCCAAAAGTCTGGGGTCTCGGTTAGATCGCACGACGAGAAAGGCGGTGCCGGCGGGCGATTGGAGAATGGGAAGAAATACCGCCCCATGAGGATCTTCCGTCAGACTGCTGTACTTCCCATTTTCCGTGACACCCACTACCTGCACGCGAGTTCCATCCGGCATTTTGAAATAGCCGCCGATTGCCTTTTCGGCGGAGCCGAAGATTCTGCACGCAAACTCGAGATTCGCCACGGCGACGCGCGGCGAATTCTTATCGTCGTGCCAGGTGAAATCGCGGCCCCGAAGCAACGTTGTGCCTTCGGCGCGAAGGTAATCGGGAGAGACGTGGAACAGGTACACATTGGCGGCGGCATTGGCAGGCCGCAGGTCAGCGGTTTGGTCGCTAAAGATATGGGACGACTCGGTATCGTTTAGAAGGAGCGGATCGCTCAATCCAACCGCTTCTACGCCGGGAATGCCGGAAACGGCATCGAGCATGCGCTTCTGCATGGGCGGCACTCGATCGCCCGCGTAGCCGGCCATATGCAAATCTGCGCTCACCAACAGGGTGCTCTGCGGTTCAAACCCGAAATGGGCATGCAGAGAACGAGACAGGCCACGCACGGCAACCATCGAGGAAGTGACCAGCACAGCACAGAGGGCAATCTGCACAGCTATCAGAACGTCCCGAGTAGTGACGCGCCGCCAGGCTCTACCGGTTGATCCCGCCTTGACGACTTCGTATGGATTGGTGCGAAGGACCTGGGTTACGGGAACCGCACCGAAAAGGAATCCGCTGATGAGGCTCAACAGCAGAGCGACTGCGTAAACTCTTGCATCAGGGTTTACTGGCGCCTGAACGTTGAAGTTCCCGAATGGCTGCCACTGGCTCAGCCAATGCAACAGCGCCGAACCCGCCCACAGTCCGACGGCTCCGCCCGTGAACGAAACCAGCACAGCTTCGCTAAACAGACCGCGCAAAATGCGTTTGCGAGTTGACCCAAGCGCGAGGCGTAGAGCCACTTCCCGTGAACGGTCGGCAGCACGCGCGGCAAACAGGCTGCCCAGGTTGGCGCAGGCAGCCAACAGGATCAGTCCGGCCAGCAGCATCAATCCCCCCATGAATGCCGCAAACGGTCCGGCAAACTGATCGCCAAAAAAATTGGGCCGCGCCAAAGAAAAGCTCATCTGGCCATCGTCTTTGGGATAAGTTTTTTCGAGGTACGCTCCAATGGAGTTCAGGTCGGCGGTCGCCTGAGCTGGAGTGACTCCAGCTCTCAGATGTCCCATCACCTGGAAGACCGAGCGGCTCCCGCGGTCGTTGAGGTAATCGGTACCTTCCACTTGCTCACAGTTCACCAGGGGCACAAAGAAACTGGGAGACAAGAAAACTAATGTTCCGCGAAATTGAGGCGGAGTGACGCCGATGATGTTGAAAGGATGCTTGTTCAGTTGAACGACGCGCCCCAAGACCCCACGATCATCATGAAAATGGGAGTGCCAATAGGCGTAACTGAGCACCATGTCAGGGGCGCTGTTGGGACCGTTTTCGTCGAAGGCGTGGAAAAAGCGCCCGAGATACGGCTGAATCCGAAGAGCGTCGAAATAGTTTCCGCTCGCTTCCACGCCCCAGGTAGGGGTTGGTTTTCCTCCGTGTCGAGCGCTACCTGAGAGATGCTGTAGGCTACAAGATCCTCGAAGCTGTGGTTACGGTCGCGCAAGTCCCGATAGTCGGGATACGAGTGACTGGTGTCTTTCTGGCTCGTGCGTTGAAGCGAGTAGAGGCTTTCAGGTTGAGGGACATTGAGTGGGCGCAGAATCAACCCATTTATCACACTGAACACGACCGCGTTGGCGCCGATGGCCATGGCCAGGGTTAGGACGGCGCTGATCGTAAAAGGCGGAGACTTCCGCAGCTGGCGCAATGCATAACGAACGTCCTGAGCGAGTCCAGTCATCACGCAACTCCTCTTGCGAAACGAGCACCCCACAAGCCGACCATGCGAGATGGCAATTTTCCTACCATCCGGACAGTACTGTAAACCATGTAATACAAAGGCGCTGCGGGCTCAATCCACGGCGATAGGGACACAGAGATGTTCACTGGTGAAAGATCGTGTCCAGAAGCGGACAGCATCAGGGTAGAGCCGGTCTCACTGCTGCCTCATGGTCTGAGCGGGCTGCTTCACTAAACCTTACTGAATCTCACGATCTAGTCGTTGCAGAATGCGCTCCGTCCCAATCTCGCCAGCGGCTCCTGCAAGCCGCACATATGTAGGCGCAGAGTGTTACAACTGTGTAACGAGTACATGTTGAAAGGCATGACACGCCTGAGACAATATTTCCAAATCCCGGGCAGCGCTCAGTGTTCATTTCGGAGCCTTTCCGAATCAACGACACTCGAAATTCTTCGCATCCTCCGTGTCGCCCTGTCCCTTGTAATGGGCGTGCTTCGGATAGGGGCATAATGGCCGGCTGCGACCTGGGAAAGCCTTTCCAGTCGCAGTCACTGACGCAGGGGCGATTCCTCTTTCGACCCACTTGACCATCGCACCAAGGAAGTCAAATTGATCAAGCCCTGGGCCACCGCCGCAGTGCCCTATGCCTGGAACAAAGTAAAATTGGCTCCACTTCGAGACTGCATCGAGGCCGCCATTAGCAGCGGCAATGTCCTTGTAATACCCAAACGTATCGAACGGCGAGAACCACGGATCGCTGTCGCCGTGGTAGAAGATCAGCTTCCCACCATGTCCAGAGAAAGTCGTCAGATTTGTAGACATCGAGTCGACGAGCGGCTGCATGGCCGCGAGTGCTTCCCTCTCAACATCTACTTCCATGGCTGTAGTTGCGGGCCCGAAAATGCCGGGCCCCGGCGAAAGAATGCCACGGATAGGACCGCTGGAAGTGATGCCGGTGTCGTATAGGAAACCGGGATACACCTGAACTCCTTCGGAAGTCTTTGGCCCTCCGACCGCTTTCTTGATCGCTGCGACTTTCTCTGGAGCTATACACGATTCGGTCTTTCCCTCCTTGCATGACAATGCTGCGGGATCGAAATCACAGCCAAGGGGATCGGAGATCATGCTGTCAGCCAATCCGTCCCTGGCATCGCACTGCGTTAAAAGAGCATCCGTTATCAGCTTGCGATCGCTATCGGTGATGGCTCGCGTGATGATCGGCTTTCCGTCCGCACCTTTCGGTGCGATTTGGTTGAATGCGACCGGAATCCATTGGCCAATTGCCAAGTTCGAAAGGCCGGTGCGCATGGCAGGATCACCCGAGATGATGCCGTCGAAAACTGCGGGATAACGCTGGGAGAGAATCATGCCTTCGCGGCCGCCGGTGGAACACCCGGAAAAATAGGAAAAGCGCACAGCCTTTCCGTAGTATCGCGCGATGACTTGTTTGGCTAGGGTGGCGACTTCGGCGTTAGCGAGATAAGCAAAATCCAGATACGCCTGCTGATCTCTCACAAAACCAAAATCAAAGCCGGGTTGATGGCTTTTGTGGCCGGTGTCGTTGCTAAGGACAGCGAATCCACGGATGAGTGCGGGCGTGTCTCCCGCGGCATTCAGGCCGAGCGGAGGCATTACGATACCGTTGCTGCCTGCTCCGCCCTGCATCAGGGAATCGCCGTTCCAGTTGTCGGGCATTGCAAATGCGAAGGTGATGCCAAACTCTTCGCCGCCGACGCCAGTTCGGCGATTCATCACCCCATCAACCCGGCAGTAGGCGGGGAGCGGCGCGGTGCGACCCTGTCCCCAAGGTTTTTCCTCGGTGGTTCCAGCCGGAATGGCAGCGGCTTTCGTGATTTCGACGTTTGGGGCTTTGAATTCACTCAAGCGGGCGCAGGAGTTACCTTGTTCAGCCCAAGCGCACATAGTCAATGCAAACGAATAACAGGCCAGGGCCCGCAGAAATCGCGAATGCATCTTCCTACCTCCCGTAGCGGCTTTCGTGGGCTGTGGCAATTCCAAACCGTCAGCCGATGAGCGCTTTGCGTTATTCCGGCAACATGAGCTGCCGAATGATCTCGAAGCTGCCGCTGATTGACGGGACTCCCGCGTTAGGCTGGCCGCCGCCAATCGAAACTATGTACTTCCCCCGTGCGACAATGATGTCACCTTCCTGGGTCACCATGTTTAGATCTCGCGGGTTCAGGTGAAAGTCGACTCGTTGTTTTGCGCCTGGCTCCAAATGAATGCGTTGAAAACCGCGCAGAGCGCGGATGGGCGCGCCCTGGACATCAGGAAACTTCAAGTAAAGCTGTACTACTTCGTCACCAGCAATCTTGCCGGTATTGGTCACAGCGACGGAACAATCAAGCGAGTCTCCCGCATTGAGTGGCGCATTCGGCAGAGCGAGGTCGCTATAGCCGAACGTCGTATAGCTCAGCCCATATCCGAATGGCCATAACGGCTCACCTTTGAAGTAGCGGTAGGTACGGCCTTTCATCGAGTAGTTTTCGAAATGGGGCAACTGATGGACATCTTTATAAAATGTGACGGGAAGGCGCCCTGCAGGATTATTCTTGCCGCTCAGGGTCTCGGCGATTGCCGCTCCGCCTTCCTCTCCTGAATACCAAGCTTCGAGAATGGCATTTGCGTGCGCCTTCTCCCAGTTCACGCCCAGCGCACTACCGTTCATGAGCACGATAACGAGAGGCTTACCTGTCGCAGCCACGGCCTGCACCAGGTCTTCCTCTGGCTTGGGCAAATCCAGGCTGGTACGGTCTCCACCGGAGAATCCTGGCTGATCAACCGGCATTTCCTCGCCTTCAAGACGGCTGGTGCTTCCCACCACGGCGACGATAACATCCGCATTTCTAGCAGCGGCGATAGCGGCGGGATCGGGCGCATTGTTTATCGGGGCCCAGATCAGCTGTGCCTCACGTTTGCTTTCACCAAACCAGCTGTAACTTACATCGAGTTTGATTGGATGCCCTTTCTCCAGATGAATCTGACCGAGGTGGGTGTCGTTCCCCCATCCTTCCGTCACGAGCTTGTCGTCCGCCGAGACTCGCGCGAATCCATCGGCGTTAATGCCGAGCAGGTAGTCACCACTGGCATTTGGATTCAGGAAACCACTCCATTTCACCGCCAGCGTTTTGGTTGCTTTTGCTTCTTCGGGCAGGCTTTGCTCGTTCAATTTCACACCCGATTCAACCCGCGAAGTGAGCGGGGTAAGCTGGGAGTCGAATCCCGGTCGCGAGCCGTACTCTGCTTTGAGGCCGGGCTTGCGATCGGGCGTGGTCAGCGCCGATGCGGGTACAGGATCACCACGATTTGAGAGAAACTGGGTTCCAGGAACATAAGTGATCTTGGCATCCGGAAACTCCGCTTTCATGCCTTCGAGTACGCTGACTGTGTGCGTTGGTGTGCCATTGTAGTTTCCAAGCAGAACGGCGGTTTGATCGGCAAGCGGGCCAAGCACAGCAATACGCTTGACCGATTTGAGGGGCAGCACGCCGTCATCCTGCAGCAGCACGATTGATTCATTCGCTATTTGACGAGCGAGCGCGCGATGCACGGAGCTGTCGAGTTCTCTCTCGTCAATCTTGCCGTATGGCACCATCTCCGGCGGATCGAACATACCAAGACGAATGCGAGCCGTGAACAGTCGAATAAGAGCAGTGTCGATCGAACTTTCCGGGAGGTATCCCTGTTGAACGGCCTCGACGTAGGGCCTGTAGTCGTGGTCGTCGGTTACTTTGGCGCTGGAGTCGATGCATTCGTTGTCCATCCCGCGCACCAGCGAGATCGCCGAAGCCTGGGGCTGGGTCGGGCGGTAATGGTGATCCCTGAAGATGTTTCTAACCGCGTCGCAATCAGATACCACATAGCCCTGAAATTGCCATGCCCCACGCAGTGTGTGCTGCAATAGGAACTCGCTGGCGCAGGCGGGTTGTCCGTTAATCGCGTTATAGGCGCACATGACTGAACCCGCGTGTCCCTCGATGACGGCGGCGCGGAACGCGGGCAAGTATGTGTCTAACTCGTCGTGCTTGCTTACGTCCACGTCGGCGAAGTGGCGGGTGGGCTCAGGCCCACTGTGCACGGCGAAATGCTTCGGCGTGGAGATGACTCTATAGTAGCGAGGATCATCGCCTTGCATTCCTTTGACAAAAGCGACCGCCATGCGAGCGCTAAGGAATGGATCCTCGCCATAGGTCTCCTGGCCACGTCCCCAGCGCGGATCGCGAAAGATGTTTACGTTGGGTGCCCAGAAATCCAGGCCATGAAAAAACGGGAAGGTTCCATTGCGTACAGCCTGAACATGCAGTATGCGCGCTTCAATGCCGATGGCGGTGGCCATTTCGTGAATGCGCGGTGTATCGAAGGTCGCGGCGAGTCCTATAGGTTCGGGAAACTCGGTTGTGCCGTCGACCGCGACGCCGTGCAGGGCCTCGCTCCACCAGTCGTAAGCCGGCACATTCAGGCCGGGGATCGCACGCGCCTGATTCACTAGCTGCGATGCTTTCTCCTCGAGCGTCATGCGGTGGACCAGATCAGCCGCGCGCTGTTCCGGCGAAAGCTTGGAATCCATGTAAGCCAAGTTGGATGTGTCTTGCGCAAAAGCGGTGAAACTCAGGAGAGCAATGCAAGCAGTGAATGCTGAGAAAATGATCGTTCTGCAGTTGTTCATTTCGCCTCCACCGTATGAAAAAGTCTCGGCGCGAAGTCTTTCAGATCGCGTCGCCACGTCTGCCACTCGTGATCTGTTCCAGGTGATTCATAGAAGACGTGTTGAATATTTGCTTCGAGTAGCGACGTGTGCAGTCTCCGAATTCCGGCACGCATTCTTTCCGGTTCCTGTGTCCCCACGCCCAGCCACAGCAAATGCACCTTTTTCGCGAAGATGGCGGGATCAGCAAATACGCCGTTGTAATCAGTCTTGGGATCAAGTTTTCGGTCGCCCAGCACGAGCATCCCGCCAGCTCCAGTGAAACCGCCAATGTAGGAGAACAGATCAAGATGATCCAGCGTGATTTGGAACGTTTGCATGCCACCCATCGAGAGGCCTGCCATCGCTCGGTGGTCGCGATCCGAAAGTGTGCGGAAGTTGGCATCGACAAACGGGATGAGGCCCTGTGTCACATCATCCTCAAAGGCAGCCGCCATTGCCGCCATCGCCTTCAGCATTTCTGGCGACCCAAAGGGCTTGGCGAACAAATCGGCAGGCGGCTGGCCCGCGCGGTGCGCGTAACCATAGGCCATCACCACGATCATCGGCTTGCAATTCTTCGCCGCGATGAGATTGTCGAGAATGAAATTGGCATTGCCTTGCCGAACCCAGCCGGTTTCGTCTTCGCCGGCGCCATGTTGCAGATAGAGCACGGAATAGCGTGCTTTGGTTTGCAGGTCGTAGTCTGGCGGCAGATAGACCAGCGCGTGCCGCCAGCTGCCTGTTACCTTCGAGTTGTACCAAACCTCGCGAACCGCTCCGTGCGGCACATCTTGAACCGAATAGTAGGTAGAGCCTGGTTCCGGAACTTCTACGGCACTTGCCGGCTTTCCTCCCCCAAAGAAGGCATGAGTACTGGGATCGCTGACCTCGGCACCGTCAATATTTAGCGTGTAGTAGTGCAAGCCGGGAACAAGCGGAGGTGTCGTGACGGTCCAGAAACCGTCAGGCTGTTTCACCATGTCGAGTTTCGGCCCGCTCCAGAAATTCAGCCTGACCTTTGTGGCATCGGGAGCTTTGACACGAACTTGCACTCTCCCTTCACTGTCAACACGCGGGTACTCTGCTGCCCAGACGTTAGTCGCAGAGGGTTGAAAATCTTCTGATACTTGCGCACAACAAAGACTCGCCACCAAGATGATTGCTATTCCAAGGTGCTTCATCTCAAGTCTCCTAATGATCTCCCGAGCGATACCTGAAGCGAGTTTCACTAACTCTGCGATAGTCTGTGATCCAGAGCACCACAGGCTCTCTCTACGTGGTAACCAAGCAAGCCATGCGGCTTCGAGGCAATTCAATTTCCAATGTTCCTTCTGAAGCCGCGATTTTGATACCAAGATCAGTAGGGTAAAGAAGTTTAGCCTCACCGTACGTCCACGGTATTTTCGTGGCTGCCGGACCATCGACCCGCCACACGCCCAGAAGGGTTTGCGTCGGGGCCCGCATTCCCAAGGCAACTGGAGCGTTGGGATTGGTGACATCAGACAATCCAAGCGGATAAAAAGGTACGGCGTCGGGAATGTTCTTCCGAAGAACTTCCTTATACAAGCTGATACCTTCTGCTACCTGCTTCCATGCTTCAGCAGAAAGCGAGTCCAGGCGCCCGCTTTGGTGAATGCGGCACAACATGGCCGTTATCATATTGAAGCTGGCCTGATCGGCATCAGCATTTGCCAGCGGATAAGACCAGATTGCCAACTGTTCCGGTAAGACGGCTGTGGACGCGCCGACCAGAATTGCGGGGAGCTTTAGATAATCCTCCTGATCCGTCATAGACTGTATCTGCAGCCGACTGAGCATCGCGTAGTCCATACGTCCGCCTCCACTGCCGCAGTTCTCAATCGTCAGGTTGGGGTAACGGTTCAGGATGTTATCGAGCCATGCGAGGTGCGCACGATTGTGCTCAAGCAAGCCCTGACCGAAGCTGTCTGCATTGAGCTCTGTTCCTTGCAGCGAATCGACGTTGTAGTCCATCTTGATGTAGCCGACGCCGTATTCGTTGACAAGTCTTCCAATCACCTGATCGAGATATGCACGCACCTCCGGGTTTCGGAAGTCCAGCAGATATCGCGAATTCTTCAGCACCCTCTTGCCGTGACGCAGGAAAAACCAGTTGTCTGGCTTCTGGGCCAGGAGCGACTTTGCTCCGGCAACCTCCGGTTCGAGCCACAATCCGGGAGTCATTCCATTTCGTCTGATCTGATCGAGCACAAATTTGAGTCCGCGCGGCCATCGGCTCGAGGACGGCTGCCACGAGCCGATCGTTTGACTCCAGTCCTCTTTGATATCTGCATACCATCCCGCGTCGATTACGAAGTATTCGCAACCCGCTTTTGCGGCGGCAGCAATTAGAGGCAATTCCTTTTCCTCTGTCGGATCACCCCAGAGACAATTCATGTAGTCATTGAAAATCACAGGACACTGCAGATTCCTGCCCCGCGGTTTTTCGCAGGCAACGCGACGGTAGCGCGTCAGTGCCTCTACGGCTTCGCCAAAACCGCCGCGCACGCAGCCAATCGCGACGGGCACGGTTGCGTAGGTTTCCCCAGGACTTAGACGCTTCCAGGCTGCGGAATGCAGGTCATCGGGGCCCCCAATGTAGGCGTAAACATCGTCGGCGTAGTTACCGCTGGCTGAAACATTTGAAATTTCCCAATACCATGATCCGTTATGTTCGATCTGCCAGAACCAGGTCAGGCCTAGTCTTACGTTTTCGACCATGGCCATGGGCAGGTATCGTTCTGTCGACCAACTGCCAATGCTTCCAGCCCGTGCCTCCGACCAGCTTGTTCGTTCGTTTTCCACAAAGCCCATTTCCGACGGACGGAACGTATGCCACTGCCCCTCTGCCATCCAGCTATTCATCGCAACATGAATGCGCAGCTCACGGTTATACTCTTGTGGCGCAGCGAGCCCGTGGAGCATCGCGGAACTCAAGAATTCGATACCCACTGCTGCACTACCAGTATTCGTAATTCGCGAGTGCCGCCGGACGACTGGAACTCCCTCGAAGGCCTCGTAAACAGATTCCACTTGCAACTTCAAGAGCGAGTCTGTCTGCACACAGATAAGCCTCTTGCCGGCACGCGCCGATTCCTCGCGACATCCGCCGAACAGCAATCGGGCGCCCGGCTGGCCCATACCCGATTTCATGCCTTGATCTGGAGAGTTTTCTCCGCTGCACTGAAGGGCGACTTCGACACCAGAGGAATTGTCAGCTTGCGGAGCCATGGTACCGGACGGGACAAGACTCTTTTGGCGCAGTTTTCCCGCCTGTACATCGAACGAAAAAATCAGATTCCCGGTCCTCCATTGAAACGGCTGCAGGTTTGTTGAATCAGAGGCGAGACGCGGCATAGGCACAAGCACGCCCATCGCCATGGCGCCTCCAGATCTAAGGAACGCTCTGCGATCAATGCGCATAAGCAGTTGTGGTCAACCGGTGCCCGGAATGCTTAGTAGGCTGTCACGGTTCGAACTCCATACGGATTGTAACTGTGGAATATCGATAACTGTAGCGAAACTTACACCGAACTGCCGAATAATCTTTGCGGGGTTTTGGGAGGTCACCCGTCGAGCAGTGGTCAGGATCGAGACCTTGCGTTGCCAGATATGTGTTTCAATCCCCGCCTCAGTGTCGATCGACGCACGATCAGCTCTGGTTGCAGCACCACGGTCTCATGCTTGGGCGGTGTTTTTGAATTTAGAATCCCAAGCGCAATGCGCGCAGCCTGCTCCCCAATCTGGCGGCTGTGCTGATCGATACTTGAAAGAGGAACACGAAGTGAATCGTCGTAATGAAGGTTTCCGCAGCCAATGAGCGCAATGTCCTCGGGAATGCGAATTCCTTGATTCAGGGCGTAGTTCATAGCGCCCATCGCTAGAGGGTCGTTGAAACAGAAGACCCCGTCGGGCCTGGGCTTTAGGCTCAAGAGCTGCCGCATGGCTTCGGCGCCACGCTGTTTGGTTTCGACATCTCCCTTGTGTTCCGAAATGAGGTACTCGTCAATGAGTCTGAGCCCGGCCTGCGCCAGGGCCTGTTTGTATCCTTCCACACGGCGAATTCCGGTGCTGGTTTCTGGCCCACGAATGTGAGCGATTCTCTTGCATCCGATGTCAATCAGGTGCCTTGTGGCCAGTGTTCCGACAGCTTCATCGTCCACCCCAACAAAATTCGTGGTAAGTCCAGGCAGGATACGATCGATGAGAACATAAGGAGTCTTTTGCTTTTCGATGCGGAAGAAGAGATCCACGGTGGAGCGGCACGACGCGATGATCAGCAGGTCGAGACGCCGCGCAAGCAACTGACTGATTTCCTGTTCCTCAATGTCCGCATCTTCCTCGGAGGAGGAAACGATCAGATAGTAACCGCTTCCCCTCAAGGTTTCCGACAGAGACTTGGCGATTTCTGCGAAGAAGGGGTGAAGCAGGTCCGGAACGACCAGGCCGACGAGATACGTGCGGCCAGTCACCAGGCTGCGCGCGGCCAGATTAGGGCGATAATCCAACTCTTTCACGCGCGCCAGAACTCGCTCGCGAGTCTCGTCTCCTACATCAGGATGGTTGCGCAGGACCTTGGAAATCGTAATCACGGATACCCCAAGATCCCTGGCAATATCCTTCATTCGTGTGCTCATAGATTGTCAACAGTATATATAGAACTGGCGTTCTGGCCTCGGCATTCGCTGCCCGTCCCCGCGTCGTCTTCCAGTTGACATCGATAACTTTACCGCATATTGTGCTTCGAGTACAGATTTCTATCTCGGTTCTCGGAGCTCCTCACTCAATGAGAAGTTCCTTTTCAGGGATCATGAGGATTCGAAATGAATGTACAGAGCACGTCAGGGCCGCAGATTCAGGGAAGTGTTGGTCCTGCCCCTGTACCTCAGAGGATTTTGTATACGGGTGCCCGCATGCCCGCGATCGGTTTAGGGACCTTCGGTTCGGATCACGCGCTGGCGGCTGAGGTTGCAGCAGCGGTTGAGGGTGCGGCGGCAGTCGGCTATCGTCATTTCGACTGTGCATCCGTCTACGGCAACGAACACGAGATTGGTTACGCGCTTCAGCAGATTCTGCGAAGCATCGGACGCGACCAGTTGTGGATCACTTCGAAGCTGTGGAATGACAAACATGGCGAAAATGACGTGATCCCCTCGTGCAAGCGATCGCTTGCGGATCTGAGATTGCGTTATCTAGACCTCTACCTGATTCATTGGCCCTTCCCCAACTACCACCCGCCCGGCTGTGATGTAAGCTCTCGCAGCCAAGACGCGAAGCCCTACATCCATGCCGAGTTCATGAAGACGTGGCGGAAGATGGAGGAATTGGTCGACCTGGGCTTGGTTCGTCACATTGGGACCTCCAATATGACGATCCCTAAATTGAAACTTGTTTTGCGCGATGCTCGCATTAAGCCGGCAGTGAATGAGATGGAACTGCACCCCCACTTTCAGCAGCCGGAGCTCTTCGATTTCGTCAGATCCAACGGTATGGTCCCGGTAGGATATTGCCCCATTGGGTCGCCAGCGCGCCCCGAGCGGGACCGTACTACGGAAGATACCGTGCCGACTCAGGATCCAGTGATAGTCGAGATTGCGAACCGTCTCGGAGTTCACCCGGCCGTGGTCTGCGTTAAGTGGGCTGTCCAGCGAGGTCAGGTTCCGATTCCATTTTCCACGAACCGCAGTCATTATCTCAGTAATCTTGAGGGCATCGTGAGCGAGCCCTTGAGTGCCGATGAAATGCGAGAGATCAGCGCAATTGACCGCAATTGCCGACTCATTAAGGGTCAGGTGTTTCTCTGGAAAGAAGGTCAGTCCTGGGAGGATCTCTGGGACCCCAATGGTGAGATAACTCCGCCTTAGTTGCTGGACTGATCGAGCCGAGTGAAAGATTCGGTAATGAATACCATCGGGCCAAGCATGCGAGCTGCGTTTCTGCCTGGGAACGACACGGTCGAGTTTCGCGCGCTCCCCATACCCCAGCCGGGTCATGGCGAAGTTCTGCTCAGAGTTAAGGCCTCCACGATCTGTGGCTCCGATATCCGATGCATCTATCACGAGCATCTCGGCAAAGGACCGGAGCGCTACCAGGGAGTCATCGCCGGCCATGAGCCAAGCGGGGAGATTGTAGAGGCTGGGCCGGGTTGCCGGCGCTTTGTCGCGGGCGACCGGGTGATCGTGTACCACATCTCCGGTTGCGGGGTTTGTAACGACTGTCGTCGCGGTTACATGATTTCCTGCACGAACGAGAAGTACAGGCGAGCGTACGGCTGGCAACGCGATGGCGGAATGGCCGACTACATGATTGCGGAAGAGAAAGATCTGATTGCGCTGCCAAACGAGCTTTCCTATGCAGATGGGGCGCAGGTGGCGTGCGGTTTTGGGACAGTCTACGAAGCGATTGAGAAGATTCAGGTCAACGGCAACCACTCGCTACTGATTACGGGCCTGGGGCCAGTAGGACTGGCAGCGGCGGCTCTATGCCGTAAGCTCGGCGCCCAAGTAATAATCGGAATTGATGTCCTTCCCGAACGCCTGCAATTAGCCGACTCCCTTAAATTATGTGACTTCGGCCTGATTGCAGGAACAGACAATGTGCTTCAGATCAAAGAGTTGACTCGCGGCTTTGGAGTCGAGCGCGCGATTGATTGCTCTGCGAGTGCTACCGCGCGCGCTACAGCAATTCGAGCCACGCGCAAGTGGGGAAAAATCGCATTCGTCGGCGAAGGAGGCACAGTGGAGTTCCATCCATCGCCTGACATCATTCACGATCAGAAGACTATCCATGGATCATGGGTCACATCTACCTGGCTGATGGAGGAACTGGTTGAGCGCCTCGTACGCTGGAATCTCCATCCAGCCGACATTATTACGCACCGCTTCGGCCTTGAGGATGCGGCGAACGCGTACGCTCTTATGGCGTCGGGAAAATGCGGCAAGGTTGCCGTCTGCTTCGATGAAGAATTGGCAATCAAATGATGCCCAAATGGGAAGAGATTCTGAAAGATAGGCTCGAACTCTTCGGCCATCGCAACTGGCTGGTGATCGCGGACTCGGCGTATCCGGCGCAATCCAGGCAGGCGATTGAAACCATCGTCGCCGATGAGGAACAAACCACAGTTCTGGAACGGGCTTTAGCGATTCTCCGCGGCTGCAAGCACGTCAAACCGAGCATCTATACGGACAAGGAATTGAACTTCGTTCGCGATGACGATGCGCCTGGGATCAGTTCATACCGGCAAAGAATAGGCGCTCTGCTTGAGGGACATGAAGCGCGTGCCTTACCACACGAAGAGATCATCTCAATTCTGGATCGTGTAGGTGAAAAGTTTCGAGTGCTGTTAATCAAAACCAACATGCGCATTCCATATACATCAGTGTTTCTGGAATTGGAATGTGGGTACTGGAATGCTGATGCAGAGAAGCGGCTTCGCACCGCAATGCGGCCGAAAAACGGAAAGCGGCATACTGAACCGAGCTCGAAACGCTGATTCATCGTTTAAAGGAGCCGTCGTTCAAAAATGAAGGCGCTGGTACTTCAGAAGCCAGGGAAGGCATCGATCGAGACGGTTCCGGATCCAGTGCTCACGGCTGGGGACGTATTGCTGAGAGTCAGGATGGTGGGATTCTGCGGCAGCGATTTGAATTCGTTTCGTGGGCTCAATCCATTGGTCACCTATCCACGGATTCTCGGGCATGAAGTCTCGGCCACCGTTCTCGAAAGCGCCGGCCACGATCGCAGGCTCTCCGCCGGAACGGACGTGGCGGTATCTCCCTACTCAAACTGCGGAGAATGCGCCTCCTGTCTGCATGGCCGTGCGAATGCCTGCCAATTCAACAAAACTCTGGGTGTGCAAAGGGACGGCGCACTTACCGAATTCCTCGCGATGCCGCCAGAAAAATTGTATCCAGCCAACCTTACTCCGAAAGAATTATGCCTGGTTGAGCCGCTGACTGTGGGCTTTCATGCGGTATCGCGTGGACGAATCACGGCGCACGACACGGTTGCAGTCTTCGGTTGTGGAGGAGTTGGGCTCGCGGCCGTAGCAGCTTCGAGTTCTCGGGGTGCTCGGACGATTTCGATTGATGTGGATGACGAGAAGCTTGAACTCGCGCGACTTGCGTTCGGCGCCATGACCATTAACAGTATCCGAGAACCGTTGCACCAACGCTTGCTGGAGCTGACTGATGGCCGCGGTCCGGATGTCGTCATCGAAGCAGTTGGTACACCTCCGACGTTCCGAGCGGCCGTCGAAGAAGCGGCATATACGGGCAGGATCGTGTACATCGGGTACGCCAAGGAGCCCGTGAGCTATGAGACCAAGCTGTTCGTTCAAAAAGAATTGGACATCCTGGGGTCGCGAAATTCTGAAACCGAAGATTTCAACGCTGTCATCAAGCTGCTTGAGGCTGGAAGGTTTCCCGTAGAGCAAGCCGTAAGCCTGCTTGTCCACCTTGATGAGGCACCAGATGCACTGCATTCCTGGAGTGAGAATCCATCAGCCTTCAAGAAAATTATGGTGTCGGTGGCTTGAGTCGCAGTAGGAGCAAGGGAGACTTACGTGCAGGTTTCGAATTCGGCAGCGGCGACTGGTTTGGCAAAATCCAAGACCGCTCGCCTTTTCCCCTCTGGGCATCTAGTGCCGTTTGTCCTGGTAACGTTTTTGTTTTTTCTGTGGGGCATCCCTAACAACTTAACGGATGTACTGATCCGCCAATTCATGAAGTCGTTCGCCATCTCTCGTTTTCAGGCGGCCCTAGTACAATCGGCCCAATTTACCGGCTATTTCATGATGGCGATGCCGGCAGCCTTTTTCATGCGCAAGTTTGGATACAAGTCCGGTTTTGTGATGGGCCTGCTGCTCTTTGGTCTAGGCACATTTCTTTTTTGGCCCGCCGCCATGATCTCAAGGTACGGGTTCTTTCTCCTGGCGCTATTCATCATCGGGAGTGGGCTCTCATTTCTGGAGACTGCCTCGAATCCTTTCATTGCGCAACTGGGCGATCCGGCGAGTTCGGAGAGGCGGTTGAATTTTTCGCAGGCCTTCAATCCCATCGGCTCGATCACGGGAGTATTGATCGGCACCGTGTTCATTTTCTCCGGCATTGAACTGACGTCGCCGCAAATCGATGCGATGAAAGCCCAGCACCTTTACAACGCATACCTGCACACCGAAACGCTGCGCGTTGTAAAGCCCTATCTGGCTTTGGGCGTTCTCTCGGTGCTCTGGGCGATATTGATTTTGCGGACGAAATTTCCGGCCATACCAGGCGAGCATGAAGAAGGCGGCGACCACGGACACTTTCGCGAGTTGTTCGGCTTTCCCCATTTCTGGATGGCAGTCGTGGCTCAGTTCTTGTACGTTGGCGCACAGGTCGGGACCTGGAGCTACTTCATTCAATATGTTCAGGAGTTCACTCACGAGCCGGAAAAAACCGCGGGCTATCTGTTGACCGGAACACTGGTGGCGTTTGGCGTCGGGCGCTTCAGTTCGGCCTACCTGATGCGGTTTATCGCGCCGTACAGGCTCCTGGGAGCGTATGCCGTGGCCAACGTCGTTCTGGTTGGATTCGGCGTGCTGCATCCGGGTTGGGCGGGGCTGTGGGCCATCCTGTTGACCAGCTTTTTTATGTCGCTCATGTTCCCGACAATCTTCGCCCTGGGGCTGAAAGGGCTCGGACCGAACACCAAGATCGGGGGATCACTTATCGTCATGGCAATCGTGGGCGGAGCGCTCATTCCTCCCCTGATGGGCAAGATCGCTGATGCACGCCACAGTATGGCTCCCGCGTATCTGGTGCCATTGGCCGCCTATATCGTCATTGCGGCATACGGTTTTGCTGGAGCGAGAGCGGGCGGGATCGACACCGCTATAGAAAATTAGCCTGGCAGTTTGCGAAAGGACATCATGTTCTCTCATCCGTCGCTCGTGCCGAAATTGTTTCGGAAGGTTGGCGTTATTTTCTTGTCGCTATCGACCTATTCCATCCTCTACGCGCAGAGTGCCACCGCTCCAACCGCGTCGCACGATCCGGCGGGCATCGATCAGATTTGGCAAGGGGCCAGCAACAGGTATAACGGAGCACGGTCCGCCCTCCTGGAGGAGGTCACCACAGTCGACTACCAAGGCCCATTTCGGCCTGACTGGGAATCCCTCCAGAAGTATGAGGTACCTGAGTGGTACAAGGATGCGAAGTTCGGAATTTTTATCCATTGGGGAGTCTATTCGGTCCCAGCTTTCGGTAACGAATGGTATCCGCGAAATATGTATCGCGAGGGCTCGGAAGAATACAAGCACCAGATCGCGACTTACGGGCCGCAAGATAAATTCGGCTACAAAGACTTCATTCCAATGTTCAAGGCCGACAAGTTCGATGCAGCGGCCTGGGCCGAGCTGTTCAAGGAGGCCGGTGCGAAATATGTTGTTCCGGTCGCCGAGCATCACGATGGTTTTGCGATGTATGACAGCGGCCTGAGCGACTGGACCGTCGCCAAAATGGGTCCGCATCGCGATACTACCGGAGAACTGGCCAACGCCGTCAGGGCTGCGGGTCTTCATTTCGGTGTGTCGTCACATCGCGTGGAACATAATTTTTTTCTTGGCGTGGGGCGCGAGATTCCCTCTGATGTGAACGATCCGCAATACGCAGCCTTCTACGGGCCCGCACATGTCTGGATCTCCCCTTGGGGAGCTCCACTCAGTAACGACTTCACCTACGTCTCGACGGCTTGGGCGGACGATTGGCTCGCGCGGAGTGCGGAACTCGTCGAGAAGTACCATCCGGATATCGTGTACTTCGACTGGTGGATCGGCCAAGCGTCGATCCGGCCGAATCTCACACGCTTTGCTGCTTTCTACTACAACAGTTCCCTGAAATATGGCGATCACGTTGGGGTGATCAACTACAAGGACTATGCGATGCAGGAGCACTCAGGAGTGCTCGACCTCGAACGTGGCCAACTGGGTGACATTCGCCCTCTCTATTGGCAAACCGACACTTCGGTAAGCAACAAATCTTGGGGCTACATCAACGATGACACCTTCAAGTCGCCGGAATTCATCGTTCATCAGCTCATTGACATCGTCAGTAAGAATGGAAATCTGCTGTTGAACATTGGCCCGCGCTCAGACGGCACCATACCGGAAGAGGTTCAGCGTGTGCTCTTAGACGTTGGCGCGTGGCTGCATGTGAATGGAGAGGCGATCTATGGTACTCGCGCGTGGAGAGTCTATGGTGAGGGGCCGACAAAAGTGGCGGCTGGATCGTTCCACGACACGGAGACCACCAACTACAAACCCGAGGATTTTCGTTTTACCACCAAAGGCGATGTGCTCTATGCCATAGGACTTGCTTGGCCGACCAACGGCCAGGCAATAATCCACTCCCTCGCACAGACGGTGGGCAGTGAACGCGTCCGATCCGTTGCTTTGTTGGGAAATGGTGCAGAATTAAAGTTCAACCAGTTCGCTGACGGGCTGCATCTGCAACTACCCGCCCAACCTCCAGCTAAGTACGCTTACGTTGTTCGTGTGACCTTCGGCCGCTCTTTGTACTGAGGGCGGGGCGCAGTCTCTTTTAAGCGGGGACTTTAATGTAGTTTTTTCTTCTCAATCGCTGCTGTCGTTAACTGTACCGGTAATATAATCGCACGCAAAAGGCGGTATGACACTCCAGGAAATCGCAAGACGGGCGAACGTTTCGATCGCTACGGTTTCGCGGACAATCAATCGGGTACCTACCGTTAATCCCGCTTTGGCCAGACGAGTTCAGAGGGTGATTGAAAGGGAGGGCTACTATCCGAACACGCATGCTCGGGCTCTGGCTTGCGGCCGCAGTCGCATTCTCGGGCTCGTGGCGGAGATCACCGACCCATTCTTCCCGCAGATCGTGCAAACGTTTGTGAAACTAGGCGTTCAGCACAATTACGGAATCCTGCTGAGCTGTATCAGCCGAGATCTACGTCTGCCGGAGACGGCGGCTCGGCAAATGATCGAGCGTCGGGTCGACGGCGTCGCGATTTTGACTTTCGGAGGGGAGGAAGCTCTCGTTGATGTTTTCAGATGCCGCAACGTGCCCGTGTTCGCACTTGATGCTGACTCTCCTGGACGGCTCCTCAGAACCGTCAAAATTGACTACCAACACGGTATCCGTCAAGCCGTGCAGCACCTCGCGGCCTTGGGACATCGACGCATCGCGTTTGTCAGTGGACCTCCACATTTGAAAGCCGTAGCGATGCGGAAGGAGGCGTTTGAAGGATGCATGAAGGAGATTGATTTGGACATACCGCCAGAAATGCTCGTCGAGGGAGACCACACAATGGAAGCCGGCGAGGAGGCAACCTCGGCTCTGGTCTCCTTGCCCGACCGTCCTACTGCAGTGTTCTGTTCGAACGACTTGACGGCAATCGGCGTAATGCGCAAAGCCTTCGATTTGTCCCTCAATATTCCCAGGGATTTGTCAGTTGTTGGATTTGAGGACATTCCATTGGCGCAATGCATGATCCCGTCGCTAACCACAGTGCAGATGCCGCAGAACGAAATCGCAACCGTGGCATTTAGAGCGTTGCTGGATTCGGCAGAACCTGCGCTCAGCGGAGACGCGCGCGCGGTACAAGCGATTGCAACGAACCTGGTACTTCGAAGTTCTACAACTCTGGCGCCGGGTCGCATTTCAACGTACGACTAGAGCGGCACGACAGTCTTCCACCGTGCCTAAGGTAAGCACCGAACCCCCGAATGGGCCAACCGATCCATCTCAAAACAAGTCCGGAGTCGAAACAATTTAGCTATTCCTTCGTCAAGTGGTCGCTATGACCGCCGGCCTACGTCGCGAACAAGCTGAAAAAAACTCTTGACAACCGACAGTCCCCTGATATTAAAATGCTCGGACTTCGGTACAGTTACCGATAACGTATTTCAAGACGAGAGGGGGCCCTGACGATGCCCAAACTTCGGAGTCTCTCGCTGTATTTCCTGCTGGCCGTTGGTGCCGTAGCACCCTGCGCGGTCCTGCCTGTGGCGAATGGCCAGACGGCTGCTTCGACGGCTGCATTTTCAGGTTCGGTCTCGGATTCTTCCGGGGCTCGCGTCGCGAACGCCAATGTCACGCTAAGCTCTCCGGAGAAAGGCATCACTCGCATCTTCAAGACAGATGCCGAAGGAAATTTCTCATTCTCGCTTCTGCCGGGGGCTACCTATACCCTGACCGTACAGTCGACGGGTTTCAAAACCTTCAAGCAGGAAGGAATCACACTTGAAGTCGGCCAATCCGCGACCCAGAGTGTCATCTTGACCATCGGTTCGACCGAGCAAATCGAGGTGACGGCGGCGGCGCCTCTGCTGCAAACGGATAACGCGAACGTTGGTGACGAAATCTCCTCCAAGCAGGTGACCGAGTTGCCTTTGAATCTTCGCAATGTGTTCAACTTTACGACGTTGAATTCCTCGGTCAACAATATTTCGCAGGGCGAGGTCCTCAACGCGGGCGGAGAACAAGGCACGGCCGACCAGGACGTTTCGTTCTTGAATTTTGGCGGCGGCTATTTTGGAACTACCGCGTTTCTTCTGGATGGAGCTTGGGATACCACCACGGGCTGGGGTGGGGTCATCTATGTTCCATCCCCGGACAACGTACAAGAGTTTAAGGTGCAACAAAATTCGTTCACCGCGCAATACGGCTGGAGCACGGGGAACGTCGTCAATGTCGTCACCAAGTCCGGAACGAGCAGCTTGCACGGCGTTGCATACGAGTACATGCGCAATGGCGACCTGGACGCAAACTACTATTTCAACAATCTCAATCACCAACCGCGTGCAAATTCTCATCGCAACCAGTTTGGTGTAGCCGTCGGAGGTCCGGTGTATCTTCCGGGCGTCTACAAGCAACGGAACAAGACATTCTGGTTCTTTCAATATGAGGGCCACCGGGAAAACGATCCCCTAGCCACATCCGGCACGGTACCTACCGCCGCTTTTCGCACCGGAGACTTCTCGGCGCTGCTAGGCGCCCAAGTGGGAACCGACGCTCTGAGCAGGCCGATCTATAGCGGTCAGCTCTATGACCCCTTCAGCACACGCGCCCTCGGCGCCAGCTACATTCGCGACCCTATCCCTGGGAATAATCTGGCGACCTATGTATCTCCGTACACGGGTGGAAAACTCATCAATAGCGTTGGCCAGAAGTTGATCGGCTACTATCCTTCGCCCCTAAACACCTCGTTGGCTAATAATTGGGCCGCCGGTGGCGTTGCCGGTAACAACTCGGACGAGTATAGCGCTCGCATTGACCACAACTTCAGCGATAAAACCCGGCTCTATGGACGGTACTCCTACAAGAAAGAATTCAAAGGCGAATCGCCAGCTTATTTCGGGGCGAGCGATCCCGCCGGGCCGGGACAGGTAAACCCCAATAATCGTTGGAACATCGCGATTGGAGTGAGCCAGATCTTCACTCCCACTTTCACCATGAGCGTTAATCTGAGCGGAATGAAGTGGGTCGAGGGCAATAACATGCAAAGCGCCGGTTTTCAGCCCTCGTCGCTCGGCCTGCCATCTTTCGTCGACCCGAACTCAGCGCAATTCCCAGTGATCGCGTTTGATGAAAATGTTGACATAGCTGAAGGTCCACTGCAGGGAGCCGGGCAGGCAAGATTTCCTCGCGACGCGGTGAGTGGTTCGGTGGATTTTGTTAAGGTCAGGGGAAAACACCAGCTGTCCTTCGGCTACATGCAGGTCGCGATTGATGAAAATGGCGGCCGTATCGCGCCCACAACTTTCACCTTTAACAATCTGTTCACTGCAGGACCGGATCCCACAACTATAACCGCAGGCACCGGCAACGAGTTCGCATCCCTGTTGGTGGGCACGCCTTACAAAGGAAGCACCGGCGTCAATGTTTTCAACGTTGCGCGAACCTGGCTCTACGGAACCTATTTGCAGGACGACTGGAAGGCGACGCGAAAGCTCACGTTGAATCTCGGCCTGCGATGGGAAGTCCAGAGGCCCATTACGGACCGCTACAACCGGCTGGCGACCTTTAACTACAACGCGATCAATCCGATCAGCTCCGCGGTTGGCCAAAATTACACCGGTGAGGTGGTATTTGCCACTTCCGGCAATCGGGGCCAGTACAATACAGACTACAAGCACTTCGCGCCGCGAATCGGCTTTGCCTATCAACTCATGCCGAAGCTGGTGATGCGGGGCGGGTACGGCATCTTTTTCCCGAACCAGTTCCTGAATAGCCCCAATATTATCGGGTATAGCTCATCAACTCCTTATGTTGCGTCGCTCAATGGAGGCATAACGCCGTGCACTGGGTGCACTTTGAGCAACGCCTTTCCAAGTGGCCCCGTACCGATCGTCGGGAATTCACAAGCTGGACTAACCAATGTAGGGTTCAGCACCAGCGCGGTTTCACCCACGCGCAAAACCTACTATGACCAGCAATGGATGTACGGAGTCCAATATGCTCCCACGGCACACGACGTAATCGACGTCACCTACGTGGGCAATCACACGGTGCACACCATCGATGGTGGCCTGAATCTCAACCAGTTGGATCCCTCGTATTTCTCGATGGGCAGCGCATTGTTGAATCAGGTTGCAAACCCTTTCTACGGCCACATCACCTCGAGCGGGTGTGGACTCGATCAGCCGACGGTTGCGCAGGGCCAACTGCTCAGGCCGCATCCGGAATTCTGCGATGTTACCGAGACCGACGATCCGGCTGGGAGCTCGCACTACAATGCATTGGACGTGAACTACACCCACCGGGTATCTCAGGGGCTCACACTCTTGGCGTCGTACACGTTCTCGAAATTTATCGACAACGTTGGAGGACCCGAAAGCTGGGCCAATTCCTCTGGGGAAAGTATTCGCAACGTCTACAACCTGGCCGCGGAGAAATCAGTCGATGCGACCGACACTCCCAACAGCTTTGTTCTGAGCTATGTGTACGAACTTCCCGTGGGCAAGGGCAAACAGTTCGGCTCTGGCATGAACGGAGTCGTAAACCAGATCCTCGGTGGGTGGCAAACCTCTGGGATCTTCACCTTTAAACAGGGTTTCCCTCTAAGCGTTATTCCGCCTAACAGCAACCCTTTCGGCGTTGGCCAGCATGTCAACGTGGCAGGCGACTATCACGTATCGCATCCGACTTATCAGGAATGGTTTAACCCATCGGCTTTTGCCCCTCCCCCTGAATTTACGCTGGGCGACGCGCCACGATACTTTTCGGATCTGCGCGCGCCTCACTACAACAATTGGGACATCGGAATTCAAAAGAACTTCCCGATTGTAGAAAGCACTCGACTCGAGTTCCGGGTGGATATGTTCAACGCGTTCAACCACACCAACCTCTATGCGCCGAACACTAATGGGACGATTAGCCATTCCTGGTCGCCAAGGCTCATGCAGGCTTCGCTCAGACTGTATTGGTGATGCGTGCGAGGAATTTGGGCTGTTGTTGTTTGTTGCTTGATCTCCATCGCTTTCGACGGGCTTGTATTCTCGCAACAGCCGTCGGAGTATGAATCTCTCCTGGCCTCGGCGCAACAAGCCCAGGCCAGGGGAGATTTCGAATCCGCTGCTGAGTTCTACAGCAAAGCTGTTAGCCTTCAGCCGGGGATCGCCGAGCTGCGGGCAAACCTCGGTCTCATGTACTACCAGACCGGGAAGGATGAAGAGGCCATCGAAGCCTTCCGCCAGGCGATTCGTCTCAAACCCGACTTATTCGTACCGCACCTCTTCCTTGGGCTCGAGTATTCCAAACTCAAACGCTTCCATGAGGCTGTTTCCTATCTCAAACAAGCTATTCTTCTCAGTCCCACAGACCCTCAAGCACAGACAGCTCTTGGGCAGGTCTACGCCGCGACTGGAAGAACCCGGCTTGCAGTCGATGCTTACCGGCGCGCGGTGCAAGTCGACCCAGGAAAGGCCGACGGTTGGTATCACCTTGGAGTCGCCTATCTCGAGCAGGTCGAGGCTGACGCTCGTATTCTGCTGGCGCGACATAAGGATTCAGGGTACTTACACGCCCTTGCGGCAGACAATTTCGCAGAGCAACGGGCGTTCACCCGGGCTGCTGAGGCATATAAAACGACCCTTGCTTCCCAATCGTTCCCGTCAGACACCCACGCTGCCTATGGCTTCGTTCTTTTGTGTCTGCACGATTTGCCAGGAGCCAAACGTGAATTGAATGCGGAACTCGCATCCGCCCCCGGGTCCCTCATGGCGAAATTGGGTTTCGCCCGATTGCAAATCGAGCAAGGCGAAGCGAAGAAAGGTGTGAACCAGATTGTGGAGATCTGGAAAGCGGATGCCAGCTTCCTTCAAGCAAACGCTTCGGTGTTCAGCAGAGGACTGCCGGCCCCAACGATTGCCGAATTACAACGCATCTTGCAAGAAGGAAGAACAGCTGGAGAAGTCCCGGAAGAAGTTGTTTCATTGCTTCGGACCAGCGCGACGGGTGGAAGTATCGCAGACTTGCCGAAGCCATCAAGCCTTGCAGTTGACAGTTCTGAGCGATCCACCGGAAGAGCAGTTACCAGCGTGGCTCGGCGCGAGGAATGTGCTGATCTATTGGCTGCCCGGCTTCCGCAGCTGCAAGCGAAGAGCCTCCGACTACTAGCCTCGTGCGCCTACTTAACCGGGAAATACCAGACCGCTTTCGGAGCTGCTCAGAAGCTGGCTCTGGCCCCAGCGACAGAGGCGGAGGGATTGTACTGGGAAACAAGGTCGGGACAAAAGCTGGCAGCTGAAGCTCTCGCTCATGCCAGTGCAATGGACTCGAATTCACCCACGTTGCACGTCTTGCTCGGAGATATTTACCGCCAACGAGAATATTACCCGGATGCGGAACAGGAATATCGCAAGGCCCTGGCGATTCAGCCAGAAGATGCTGGCGCCCTGTTGGGTCTGTCTTTGGCCCTGATGGCCGATTCACACATCGAGGAGGCGCTTCACCTTGCAGAAGCTGCGTTGAAAAAGAATGCCGACGATCCGGAGCTCAATGCTGTGATGGGCGAAATCCTTTCCAGGCGATACGACTTCTCTGCGGCAGAACCATATCTGAAGAAAGCTCTTCTGGAGAAAGCTCTGAACACTAGACCCGAGTTGGCGCCTCACGTCCACGCCTTGCTCGGCAGGGTCTATGCCGAGACAAACCGTACGCAGGAGGCCATCAATGAATTAAACATGGGTCTCGCAGACGATAAGGACGGACATATTCACTATCAGTTAGCCCGCCTTTATCTGAAGGTTGGAGATCGAAATTCAGCCAAAAAAGCTTTGGAGGCTTCAGAACGATTGCAAAGCAAAGGGCAGACCAAGGCAGCCGTGGCCATGCAGCCGGCTGAGAACGATACCACGTCTCAGTAGGAGCATACGTTCAGCGGCTTAAGACAGTTGTACAACGTCTATACAACAAGGAACGAAAAGGATGCCGATGCGTCTAACGCGACTCCGCAGAAAGTACGCTGTTGCATTCTTCTTTGTCATTACATCAATAGCTTGGGCTGCGAATCAGCCTCAGTTCGCCGTTAAGGAGTCTCATCGGGACCCGAACGGTGTGACTTTCCTGACGGCGACGGGAATCATGCGGATCGAGGTCTGCGGCGATCGCATCATCCATATTGTCGCCAGTCCCACGGCAGAGATTCCCGCCCCCAAAGTTCCTGTCGTTACGCAACCGTGCAAGGCTGAAAATCTCCAGGTTCAGTTCGGGAAGAATCAGGTCAAGTTTTTGACTGAAGCCATCACTGTGACCGTTGATGCCGCCACAGGTGCTCTGACTTTCACATCCAAAGATGGAAAGCCCGTACTAGCCGAGCCGAAGGGCGGCGGAAAAGCATTTGATGTGCCCTCTGTGTTCGAAACAAGCATTTGGCAGGTTCAACAGACCTTCTCTTCGCCGTCGGATGAATCGTTGTATGGTCTCGGCCAGCATCAGGAAGGCATTTTCAACCTCCGTGGGATTCCGATCCGACTGCATCAGGCGAACACAAACATTTCGATTCCTTTTCTGCTATCCAGTAAGGGGTACGGCATTCTCTGGAATAACGCGTCCCTGACGGACTTCAACCCTGCTGACCAAGCAATCGCGCTCGACCCAAATACTGGGAAAGGCCACTTCACTACGGGAGCACAGGAGACCTATGGCTTTGTGCTGACCAGTGATAACAAGAGTCAACTGAAGCTTCAGGTCGGCGGGCAGCAAGTAATCGACATAAACAATATCTGGACTCCAACCTCTGCGAGCGGCGCCATCGGGCTAGACGCGAACAAGGAATATCAAGTTTTGGACGAGGCGGACCCGGGGGAGTTCAACTGGCGATGCGGCTTCCTCAGGATACGACAACATTTCGTTCCGAAGTGGGACAGGCCATTGATTACTACTTCTTTTATGGGCCCGATTTGAATCGCGTGATCTCCGAATACAGGGCATTGACCGGTGAAGCGCCTTTATTCCCAAAATGGGCCTACGGGTATTGGCAATGTCGAGAGCGTTACCACAGCCAGCAAGAGATTCTCGATACGGCTACCGAGTTTCGAAAGCGAAACATCCCGGTCGACGTGCTGGTGCAGGATTGGCAGTACTGGGGAAAATACGGCTGGAACGCGATGAAGTTCGACGAGGACCACTATCCGCGGCCCAAAGAAATGCTCGACCAGTTGCATGCCCACGACCTGCACATGATGATCTCGATCTGGTCAAAATTTGGTGAAGATACGGACGTTTACAAGAGGATGTCAGCCAAGTCTTTTCTTATTCCGGGAACACCTTGGACGGACTTCTTCAACCCTGCGGCTCAAGCTGCATTCTGGTCGGAACTCAAGCATGGAATGTTCGCAGATGGAATGGACGCCTGGTGGATAGATGCGTCCGAGCCAGAGTTCGACGCGCTCAAAGACAAGCCAACGTTTCTGGGGAGCGGAAACTCCGTTCGCAACGCATACCCGCTGTACGTGACGAAAGCGATCTACGAAGGCCAGCGCTCAACCACAGATCGGAAACGAGTGGTAATTCTCACGCGCTCGGCTTTTGCAGGGCAACAGCGAAATGCCGCCGCCTCGTGGTCGGGTGATATCAGTTCGAATTGGATCACCCTCCGCAGGCAGATTGCCGCCGGACTCAGCTTCAGCATGTCTGGAATCCCCTATTGGACCACCGATGTGGGCGGGTTCTTTCGTCAGGACGATCAATACACGTCAGACAAATATCACGAATTATTGATCCGCTGGTTTGAGTATGGCGTATTCTGCCCCATTTTTCGCGTTCACGGATACAAGTCAAACGCCGAGCTCTGGAATTACGGTCCTGAAGTTGAACGCGTCCTCACGCAATACGATCAGTTGCGCTATCGTCTACTCCCGTACATCTACTCCGCGGCGTGGGGCGTCACGAACAATGGCGAAACTCTCATGCGAGCGCTACCTCTTGGGTTTTCCTTTGATTCGAGAGCACGGCAGATAGCGGATCAGTTTCTGTTCGGTCCGGCTTTGCTCATTAATCCGGTAACCACCGAAGGTGCTACCCATAGAACCCTTTATCTCCCCGCCGGCAACGACTGGTTTGACTTCTGGACGGGCAAGCGCGTGAGCGGCGGTCAAACTATCACTGCGGAAGCTCCACTCGACAGGATTCCGATTTTCGCTAAGTCTGGCTCAATTCTGGCTTTGGGACCAGCGGCAAAATCGGCTTCAGTCAAACCCGATCCTATTGATCTGCGAATCTATGCGGGAGCGGACGCCGATTTCACGCTGTATGAAGACGAAGGCGACAACTACGACTATGAGCACGGAGCGTACTCGGTAATCCCCTTGCATTGGGACGATAAAGCGGAAGAGCTAACAATCGGAACCCGTCAAGGCACTTTTCGGGGGATGCTCGAGCAAAGGACTTTTCGGGTCGTCCGAGTCACCGACGCGCATGGAGTGGGCATGGAACTCCCCTCAAAGTTCGACGCTAGCGTCGAGTTCGACGGTAAGGCGATTTCGGTCCACATTCCATTTTCGAGAAACGAAAGCTCGAACGAGCCATAGCGTGGCGTTCAACTTGCGCCGCCTGTTCTCATTGGCGAGCGTCGAAGTGGTATCTTGGCGAGGTTCGCCTTCGCACATTCAAGATCCAGGGAGTTGATGCCGGGTCATGAGGATTACGCGCCTTTCCTTTGTGGTGTTCTCGCTCTGTGCGCGGCCCAACATGCCCTGTCTTAGCAATGGCATCTGCATGAAGCAGTCCGGTCAATTCCGGTCGAAGATCCGGGCGCTCTTTACGGAGCGTTTCCGCCACCGCACATCGCCAGCTGGTAAAGGGTCGGCAGCGCGTCATCGATGGAATGGTGCTGCAGCTTCCCCGAGGAGTCTAGCGTGTTCCACCTTATGAGGTTCACCGCGACCGACATCTGTCGCTTGCCGTCGGCTCGGGTCATGGAGATCGCTCCGGCACCCCAGACCGTGCCGTCGTGGCCCCAGACCGTGTCATGGCCAGGAACCTCCATCTTGCGCAGGCCGAGGCCGTACGTAATCTTCTTCCCCTCAGAGGAGATGACCGGGACTGTGCGCTGCATCTCGGCCAGCGACGACCGGTTGACGATCTCGCCGGCAAGCAGCAAACCGTAGAAGCGGTTGAGATCCGCAACGGTCGATATCAGCGAGGCCGCCGGTCCTACCCAGGACATGTCGTAGACGCTGTAGTCGCGCGGCGGGTCGATCATGCCGAACCACGCCTCGTACGCCGCGCCACACCTGGTCGCCGTCGCGCACCTCGGTGAACACTCCCGGCATCCCCGCGCGATGGACCTTGTCTATGGCGGTATTCAGGGCGAACTGCTGTTTCCAGGTGTCCGCCGCCCGCAGCACTTCGACGAGATCCTCGGCGTGGTTGCCCCAGATATCGAAGAGATTCACAACCAGAGATGAAATCTCGGTGCTTGCAACTCCAAGAACCGCGCGAACACCCAGCGGTTTGATGAAAACATGCAAGCCGAAAGCGTCCTCGCATTGCCGCACCAGCGCAGGCGCATCTTGTAGCCCACTCACCAATGCAGTCAAGGCCGCGGGCCGCTGCGCGGAGCTTGGCATCTGGATGAGATCGATCGAACGATCCAGGCTGATGATCAAATTGACAGCAATTGACGGAAGTCCGAAGTGAACACCACGCGGCAACCCGGATACTCGAAAGCCGGCATACCTGCCGATATACGGACGCAACTCCGCCGCCGGAAAATCGACTACGGTATCTGAAATCAAAGGGTTCATTTCTTTCGGATGAAATAATTCAGAGAACTGAAATGAGCGGAATTCAGGTCTTTTTGAGGAAGTGACTTGAGCAATTAGATGCCGTAGTTCTGGAGAAAGATGCGATGGTTCCCCCAATGATCGGTCCCGGCGGAAAAGCAACGCATCGGCAAGCGAATCACCCCAGCAAAACTGAATCAGCCGCACTCGAACTCGACTGCCTGCGGTGCGATGGGCGTCATACGGCCAAGTGGTGCCCTTATGCCCGGAAGATGAGTCTAACTGGCATTACCCGCCCATGGCATATTAGGTGTACTGTTCACAATTACACAGAAAGGCGAATAAGCAAAACTTGGACCCAGTGGATAGTTATCATGTCTCATCGCGCTTGCGGGATCGACTGTCCGAATCCGCGATGCTTGATCTTACGAAAACGCTGATCGCAATCCCGTCCGAAAATCCGCCGGGGAAACAGTACGAGGAATGCGCTTGCGCCCTCGTCGCCGAATTGCACAGGCTCAAATTCGATGATGTAAGACGGGAAGGCGCGTGTGTGTGCGCTTCGGTTGGTAAGGGTCACCGGACGCTTTATTTAAGCGGCCATTTTGACGTCGTTCCGGCCCAGAGCCAGGATCAGTTTCAGCCACGCGTCGAAGGCCACAACCTGTTCGGTCGTGGTTCATCGGACATGAAGAGCGGCTTGGCGGCGATGATTCACGCAGCGGCAGCGACGCGCGATGAGGGGCTTCTCACATCCGGACGTATCGGCCTCGTGCTGGTACCCGATGAAGAAACCGCCGGCCCCCACGGGTCGCGCGATCTAAGTGCCCGCGGAGTGCTGGGCAAAGACGGGATTGGAATGCTGACTCCGGAGCCTACAGGCGGGGTGGTTTGGAACGCCAATCGCGGTGCCATTACCCTACGCGCCACGATGAGGGGGAAATCGGCGCACGTAGGCCGGCAATTCGAAGGTGTGAATGCATTTGAGCGTTCGTTACCAGCAATGATGCGGCTAGCCGAGATCAAGAAGGAAGTTGAGCTTCGCGAGACGAAATACAATATTGCTCCGGCGGCGGCACGCAAATCCATTCTGCTGCTCGGCGGGCGCGTCGAGGCCGGAACGAATTTCAATGTCACGCCCGAGTTCTGCTCTTTCACCGTCGACCGTCGTATCAACCCCGAAGAGAACCTGGAGCAAGAGGAGCGGCGATTACGCGATGCCTTGGACGAATTCGAGATTGAGACACTTCAAAAAGAACCGTCGGCAGCTACTCCCGAGGAAGACCCGCTGGGCATAATTCTGTCCCGCCACATAGCCAACATAACCGGAAAAGAAGCTGTGTTCGAAATGTGTCCAGGCCTTCTCGAAACACGATTCTACGCGGCTCGCAGGATCCCTGCGTTCGCCTACGGACCAGGTCTGCTAACCGTCTCTCATGGGCCCAATGAGTTTGTTCCCATTCGCAACATTTCCCAATACGCGCTAATTTACGCACTCACCGCGGCAGATGCGCTGAAGGCAAGCGTTCTGTGATGTCTTGCCGCTCTTCGGTTGCAGTTGTCGGAGTAGGAAGTGCTACCAAGCTGATTAAGGTTGGGCAACGAACCCCCGTGCATGGAACAGAAGGGTATGGCGAGGGGCCGGATTGTCCGAATCTGTGGCACGAAGGCCGCTGTCATGCTGCCTTCTGGTTCGAGGGACCTCGCGTGCGAGATCTTGATAACTTCGAGATCACGGGAAGGACATTTAGTAACCAATGAAAGCCTCTCGGTGGTCCCATGTGCTCGGGAGCGCTCCACAGATTCAGTGCTGGCTGGGCATCCCAGGCTCTGGGTTGGTGGGTCGCCTCGTCCACTTGCTGGATATCGGTTACCCATTCACGGAGATTTCCTTCTGCATCTTCGAAATATGTATAGAGCATGTTCCCAGGACCGTGGCGTCCTGGTCCGTCGACCCGCTTGGCGCCTCCATCTCCCATGTGAATGAGCAGCTCTGCTAATTCCACGCGCCCCGGAAGATCAAAGGCGGCATGCTGCAGCCCTCGGCGGGGAAGGGCAATAAAGCCGAACGAATGATGATTCGGATTACAGCGGAGGAATGTCATCAACTGGGGGACCGTGTCGGTGACCCGCATCCCCAGCACGGTTTCATAGAAGGTCTGTTGCTTCGTCAGATCGCCGGCATAGAGCAGTGCATGATTTAGGCTCAGAGGTTTGACCGCGCTTGTGTCATAGTCAGCGCGATGCTCTTCCACTTCGGACACCAGTTCGACCGGATTTTCCTCTGGATCGAGGAAGCGCAGCAGTCTCCCGACACCGGGTTCCAAGTTGGTTTCGGGAGCCAGAGTGATGCGAATGCCCTGCTTCGCGAGAATATCTGCACAGCGTTCAATGTCTTCATCATCCTCAATTTCGAAAGATACGTGCTGCAGTCCTTGCTGACCTCTCGCCAGCTCGAATACATGGTGATGATTCCCCGCCGCACGGAGATAGAGATGCTCTGCCACTCGATCGACAGGCGACAGGCCGCACAGGTTGACGTAGAAGTCGGTCTGCCGCTCAAGGTCGCGCACTCCGATCGCCACGTGTGAGACTCGCTTTATCCGTATTGCGTTTGGGCTTCTACTCGATGACATACGTTCCATGGCAGAGTCAGAATTTCAGTACGATGCCGCCATCATGGTTGACGGTTGCGCCCGAAAGGATTTCTAGCTCGTACCTCAAGGTTGCCAGATTTTGGAACTCTCAGGAGGCTGTCGCTCTCGGAGTACTGCGTTCCGCACTGTGTGCAGATGAAACACTCCATGGTTCTCGCCACTCCCTGTTCAGTGTGACCGATTCAGCTCTCGTACACGGCTTGCCCCGCTCAGGCGGGTTTCTTAAGGTCGCGCGCTAGCGCATGTCAAGGCAAAACGCACACCCGTTGATTTGTGACGCGCGCAAGTCAATCAGGTTGAGCAGAGACTCTTCGAATCCGCACTTCCGCAGATAGTTTGAAACGCCAAGCATCGCATCGCGGACGCCTGGCGCTACCTTCACGTAGTTGGTTCTCGGTTCCACGGTTTCCTCTTTTTCTTATGAAAACCAGCCTGATCCAAATTTAACCTGGTAATGCCCACTTCCAATTTTTGAACAGGTCGCATTAGATCCGCCTCGCTGGGATCCGGTGGAGCGATGTAGATCGCCAGCAAGCGTGCCTCTTCTGAAAGACTCGCGTTGCGGGAGACGCGATGGATAGCTCCGAGGGGTTCCCACCAGGCCTCGCCTGCGCGAAAAACTTGCTCAGGTCCGTCCCCCACTTTCGATGCAATCGAACCGGAAACAACGAACGCCATCACCCCATTGGCGTGAAGATGGGGCGGGGAACCCCCTCCAGGCGCATAAACTACCTCGACCAGAGTGATCTCGCGTCGCGGCTCTCCCGGAAGTATTTGCTTAATGATCTCTCGCCTTGAGGAAGCCTTCGAAGAGGGATCGTGTTCCTTCTGTTCAGCGTGGGCAGTCGCCAGCATTGCACTGATCAACGTGAAAAGGGATGCACGATGAAAGTCTCTTCTGGTTGGGTAATTCGGAGTCAACAAGTCCCTGCACTCGAACCAGTTCTACACGTCTGTTTGATTCCATTACCGGGGAACGGGATTCGGCCAGCGACGGGGCGTCACGGCAGCCAAGGCGGAGAGGGAACTGTTTGTCAGCTTTCGTCCGTTTGCAAAGCTGGTGGCTCTCGCACTGCCTTTAAGATACCGACCTCTGAAATCTCGAGAGAAAATTTGGGGAGCGCGCAGCTTGGTTCCGGGCAATGAGCTTCAATCTGTGTCAGTGCCCGGCAAATACCGCACAGGACGCTCACTTGGAGCCTGAGCCATTCGTCATTTGACGGTCTTGGGACCGGAATCTATTCTCAGCATGAAAGCGAGCGTTGCACACTGCGCTGCCTCGGGGCAAAGCGTGTCTTTCGCTCGACCGCCTATTGGGTCGAATTGAATCTGTGGAAAAACACCTTAGCGAGAGAAGGATAGCGAAGCTTTGCATCAGCCCGAAATAGTTCTAGCAGAAAGCGTCCACCCACCTGTTCTTCACGATCCAGCGAAAAGTGAGTCGGCGGGAAACGACGCGAGATGGTTTGCGGTTTACACCAACTCGCACCACGAAAAATGCGTGGCAAGACATTTCTCCGAGCGAGAGCTTGAATGTTTTCTGCCTCTATATCAAAAGGTGCATCGCTGGGCGAAGCGCAACAGCGTCCGTCTAGATTTGCCGTTGTTCCCCAATTATGTGTTTGTGCATATCACGCCACGACAGCGGAATTCAGTGCTCGCCGTGCCGGGCGTGCTTGCCCTCGTGGGACGCGGGTCAGCTCCGGCGGCCCTGCGCGATTCCGAAATCGAATCGTTGCGGACTGGCCTCAAGCTGGGGAAGTTTGAACCCCACGCTTTGTTGGTGGCAGGCGAGCGCGTGCGCATCAAAGCCGGATCCATGGAAGGCATGGAGGGCATCCTGCTGCGCAAGAAGAATGAGATGCGCGTGGTCCTGACCCTAGATTTGATTCAGAGGAGTGTGGCGGTCGAAGTTGATGCTGAGGATATCGAGCCCGTCGTCAGCCGCGGTGCTTTGCAATCCCGGGCATGTAGTCTCTCCTGATCAGCGATTTCTGTGACCATGCCCCAACAACAACTGAAACAAAATCATCATTAAGAGTTCCCCGCCAAGAGCATCAGGAAGCGCGCGTGTTTGACGCGACTGGTTGATCGCTGAAGTTTATCCACGCTTGTTTGATTCCTTCCACCTAGGCATACCTCGACGCAGGCTCGGTGTGCCGGGTTGATTTCATGAGGTTCTTATTCCAATGTTCTCAAGACTAGTCCGGGGTTGGACGACAGCATTTCTGTTTCTTTTGGGTTTTCTCGATACCCATGGCTTCGCCCAGACGGTTTTGACCACGCCCGTGAGCGATGACCAGTTGCTTCGGACATCCCAACAAAAGGAAGGGGCCTGGGGAACCGGTCGAGTACAAACCGGAACGGTTTCCGACGATTCCCGCGGACAGATCAATGTCTCCGATGCCGATACGATCGCGCCGGCTCCGAACAAGAACAGGATGTCGACCTCGCCCGATACGGCAAGCGCTTCTGAGACGGAAGCGCCGAGCGAGTTTGAAGAGTTTGTCCGCAACTCGGTGGAGAGGAAATTGCCGATCTACGGTTCCAGCCTGTTCGAGAGAGTTCCCACGACATTCGCACCCGTGGATCGCATTCCGGTGACCGACGACTACCTGATTGGACCTGGAGACGAGGTTCTGATACGTGCCTGGGGACAGATTGACTTGAACGGCAGACTGGTGGTCGACCGGGGAGGCGAAATCTTCCTGCCGAAAGTGGGAGCGCTTTCGGTGGCCGGACTGAAATATCAGCAGCTGCCGGAATATCTGCGAACTGCCATTGGAAGGGTGTTCCGTAATTTCGATTTGACGGTCAGCTTGGGACAGCTCCGCTCGATTCAAGTCTTTGTCGTGGGACAGGCTCGACGGCCGGGAAGCTACACCGTAAGTTCCCTGAGCACGCTGGTCAACGCTTTGTTCGCTTCGGGCGGACCCTCCGCAAACGGATCCATGCGGCGCATCCAACTGAAGCGGAACAACACGGTGGTCACGGAATTCGATCTGTACGACCTGCTTCTGAATGGAGACAAGTCGAAGGACGCGAGATTGTTACCCGGAGATGTGATTTATATCCCGCCCGCCGGGCCGTCCATTGCCCTTGCGGGCAGCGTGAATGTGCCTGCGATTTACGAACTGCGTGACGGAATGACGCTGGGGGATGCGATCGAGATGGCAGGCGGCCTGACCAGCACCGCGGACGGACAAAAAGCGCTGGTGGAACGTATCGAAGACCACAGCACGCGCCGCGTCGAAGAATTTCCCCTGGATCAACAAGGTTGCAAGCGACCCTTGCAGGAAGGGGACGTGGTTCGCATCTTCTCGCTCTCTCCCCGTTTCGAAAACGCGGTGACACTGCGCGGACACGTGGCGCATCCCGGACGCATCGAGTGGCACCAGGGCATGCGTCTCCGGGACCTGATCCCCAACCAGCAGGCGCTGGTGACGCGCGACTACTGGAGCGAGACGAACCTGGGCGCGAACTCGGATATGACGCGAAGGGATCAAGTCTCGCGCATTCCTGTTGCCGCCGAGATGAAACGCGTCGCCGATACTCCCCGCCATGCTGAGACGGCAACGACCGCCGACATCGCACGCCCTGCCAACATCCCGCCGCCTCTCGATATCACCCACACTCCTCCCGAGATCAACTGGGACTACGCGGTCATTCAACGGCTAAACCCGCAGAATTTGACGACCGAACTCGTGCCATTCAATTTGGGCAAACTGGTGCTTGCGGGAGATGAGCAAAATAATCTTGCGCTCGAGCCCGGCGACACCGTCATCATTTTCTCGCAGAACGACGTCGCGGTTCCGCTCGAAAACCGGACGGTGCTCCTGCGCCTGGAAGGCGAGTTTCGCACCGCCGGCGTTTTCCGTGCCGAAGCTGGCGAAACCCTCCGCCACCTGGTCGAACGCGCCGGCGGATTCACCCCAGACGCTTATCTCTACGGAGCCGAATTCACCCGTGAATCGGTGCGCGCCGAGCAGCAGAAGAGCCTCGACCAAATGGCCGAGAGGCTCGAGGAAGAGATTTCCAGAAATGCGCTGTTGAACTCCGGCATCACGCCCGAAGAAGTTGCCGACCACCAGGCCAATCTGGAAGCGCAACGGCGGCTGGTCGAAACGCTTCGCCAGGTCAGGGCCACCGGACGCGTCGTTCTTGATCTGAAGCCGGGCGCTACTGGGACGGCGGACCTGCCGGAAATCACGCTGGAGAATGGCGACCGATTCCTGGTCCCTTCTCACCCGTCCACGATCGCCGTCCTGGGTGCGGTTTACAACCGGAACTCGTTCTTGTATCGGCGTGGAGAACAGGCAGGCGCCTACCTGAAGCGGGCCGGCGGTCCGACGCGAGACGCGGACCAGGCTCGCATGTTTCTGATTCGGGCCGACGGCTCCGTCGTGAGCCGGCAGTCGGTGAGTGTATTGTGGAACGGTGGCTTTTCCTCCCTGCGGCTGATGCCGGGCGACACCATCGTCATGCCGGAGCGTCTCTCCCACGGCTCCTTCCTCCGCGGCTTGCGGGACTGGAGCCAGGTCTTCTCGCAATTCGCCTTGGGCGCAGCGGCGGTTCGAGTCGTTCAATGAGTTCATGCCCTGAGATTTGTCTTATGAGGTTCACGTCATGAGCCGCGCGATCATAGACCCCGAAATCGAGATCGACGCTGCGCCGCGTCCGGAACTTCCCGGCGTGGTCAGGCCGGATATCGGCGCGTTCGATTTGCTGGTCGCGGTAGCCAAACACAAGAAGGGGATCCTCTGGGCCAGCGTTGCGGCAGGCCTGGTTGTTCTGCCGTTTTCCCTGCTCCTGCCCAACATGTACACCGCCGCCGTCCGGATCTTACCCCCGCAGCAAACCCAATCGATGGCCGCAGCCATGCTCGGGCAGCTGGCTCCCTTGGCCAGCCTCGCCGGCCGCGATCTTGGCTTGAAAAATCCTAACGATATTTACGTCGCCATGCTGGAGAGCCGGATCGCCGGTGACGCGCTGATTCAGCGTTTCGACCTGATGCGGCAATATCGCTCGCGCTCCATCGGCCGGGCCCGCGAGGAACTAGCCAGGCGCACCGCCGTGATGAATGGGAAGGACGGCGTCATTAGCGTTTTGTACGACGATGAGGACCCAAGGCGTGCGGCTGACATCAGCAATGCCTATGTCGATGAGTTATCGAAAATCAGCAAAACCCTTGCCATCACCGAGGCTGCAGAGCGGCGGCTCTTCTATGAAAACCAACTCCGGCTGGCGAAAGAACAACTGAGCGATGCCGAGACCGGCTTGAGGACCACCCAGGAATCGACCGGGCTGATCGAGCCGGGAGCGCAAGCCAAGGCCATCATTGATGCGGTAGCCGGTTTGCGCGCGCAGATCGCCGTGAAAGAAGTCCAGCTGAAGACCATGAGCGAGTTTGCCACCGACGAAAATCCCGACTACGTGCGTACCCAGCGGGAAATCTCGGGCCTCATCGCGCAATTGTCGCATCTCGAAACCGATGCTGGCGCGAAGCACAAAGGGGATGTCCAGGTCGCCACCGAGAAGGTGCCGGAAGCGGGTATGGAGTATCTCCGCGGGTATCGTGAGGTGAAATACCACGAGGCGATTTTTGAGCTCATCGCCAAACAATACGAAATCGCCAAAATGGACGAAGGCCGCGACGTCGCCGTCATCCAGGTTCTGGACCCGGCCGTTCCTCCGGAAAAAAAGTCCCGTCCCGATCGTCTGGGTATCGTCCTCGCAGCTGTATTTGGGACGGCGCTACTGGCCATGCTGCTTGCGATTCTCCGGGAACTGCCCTTGCTGACCCCGGAACAACAAATCAAGTGCCGCCTGGTTCGAAGCTATCTGATTGCCCGCTGATTTTCGAATCTCGTGCGGCAAGTCTGCGACTCTGCTCCCACTAGGCGGACCCATGATTGAAAAACCGATGGACATAGCAAAGACTCAGCAGCCGAAGTTGCGGGTGATTCCGCGCCTTGATATCAAAGGTCCCAACCTGGTCAAAGGCATCCACCTCGAAGGCCTGCGTGTGCTGGGAGAGCCGGCGCGCTTTGCCCGGCACTACTATCAGCAGGGCGCCGACGAACTCCTCTATATCGACATCGTCGCCAGTTTGTACGGCCGCAATAGCCTGCTCGATCTGGTGGCGCGCGCCGCCGAGGAAATCTTCATTCCGCTCACCGTGGGCGGCGGCCTGCGCACGATCGACGACATTCGCAGCGCGCTGCGCGCGGGAGCGGACAAGATCGCCATCAATACCGCGGCCGTCCGGCGGCCCGAGTTTATCCGGGAAGCCGCTCGCAAGTTCGGTTCCTCGACGGTTGTGCTCTCGATCGAAGCGGTCAAGCGCGCCGACGGCACCTATGAGGCCTATACCGATAACGGCCGGGAATCGACGGGGCTGGACGCTTATGAGTGGGCCGTGCGCGGAGTGGAACTCGGTGCCGGAGAAGTCCTGATTACCTCGGTTGACCGCGAAGGCACTGGACTCGGCTTCGATTTGGAGCTCTCGCGCCGGATCGCTGAGTCGGTGCCAGTGCCAGTGATCGCCTGCGGAGGAGCAGCCGTCGCGGATCACGTCAAACAGGCTGCTCTCAACGGCAAGGTGCAAGCTGTCGGCATCGCTTCCATGCTCCACTACAACTGCATTCGGCAGATCAACACGAATGGCGATCATTTCGGCGATCTGGAGACCCGCTTTCTGCGAACGGCCACGATCTCGGCGAGGTTTCAAAACATTGGACTGGCGACTCTCAAGCGCGAGTTGGACGAGAGTGGAATCCACTGCCGTCCGGTTCCGGCCTCCGAAGTCGAAGAGGTGGCGCAAGGACAATGACAAACCGAAATAGCAATCCAGTCGCGATCGTAGACTACGGACTGGGCAATCTGCACAACGTCGAGCGCGCCTGCCGGGCCGTGGGGCTGGAGGCAAGAATTACATCGTCGCCCGAAGACGTGCGCCGGGCGCCGGCGGCGATCTTGCCGGGGGTGGGCGCCTTCGGCGACGCCATCGCTGTGCTCGACTCAATCGGCCTCAGCCAGGCCCTGCGGGAGATCGTCGAGTCGGAACGGCCGCTATTCGGAATCTGTCTCGGCTTTCAGTTGCTGATGAGCGAGAGTTTCGAGTTCGGCCACCATAAGGGACTCGACTTTATCCCCGGCTCAGTTGTCCGCTTCGACAATCCGGCCGATGCCGCGGGCAGCTTGAAAGTTCCGCACGTGGGATGGAACCGGGTATGGAAGAGGAATTCAGACGGGTCTACGGATTCAGGCTCCAGAACGCTCCTCGAAGCAGTCGCCGATGGCGCGTACATGTACTTTGTCCATTCCTTCGTGGTCGTGCCCTCTAACGCGAGCGCCAGTGCATCGACCACCCGCTACGGCGATGTTGAGTTCTGCTCGAGTGCCGGGCGCGGCCATGTCTTCGGCTGCCAGTACCATCCCGAACGCAGCGGAGTTGAGGGCTTGAAGTTATACGCCCGATTTGCTCACACGATTCGCAGCCAGCAAATACAAAATAAAGCCGATATCGACCCCCTCTCGCCCGAAGCCGCGAAGATCCCCTGGGATCGTCCCAGTAATGTCCGGGACGGATCTTCTCCATCTCCCTCCAACGTCACGCCCCACAGCGAAGTCTAGAGGACCAACCAGTGCCAGCCATCCTGCGCAAGCCCGAAGACATCATTCAGAAATACAATCTGCCGCAACCCGTGCGCTTCTGCCGCCGCTGCGTGGTTTCCAATCAGCGACCACGCATACGCTTCGACGAGGAAGGGGTGTGCGGCGCCTGCCGTTATGCCGAATACAAGCGCACCCATGTCGACTGGAAGCAACGCGAGCGCGAACTCAAGGACCTGTGTGACCGCTTCCGCAAATCCGATGGCTCCTATGACGTGGTGGTCCCCTGCAGCGGGGGAAAAGATGGCGGCTTCGTCGCCCATCAGCTCAAATACCAGTACCGCATGAACCCGTTGTGCGTGACCTGGGCTCCTCTGCTCCCGACCGCCATCGGGCGGACGAATCTAGACAATTTCATCGCCGCCGGATTTGACCACGTGCTGGGCACGCCGAACCCGCAAGTGGCCCGGCTACTTACCAAGCTCAGCTTCATGCATCTGGGAGATCCCTTCCAGCCCTTCATCTACGGGCAAACCAACTACCCTTTGAAGATGGCGATCATGCACAACGTGCCCTTGATCATGTACGGGGAGAACGGGGAGGTGGAATACGGGGGCGACATGAAGAACGCCTTCGGGCCGACCCGTCAGGTCGCCGACCACGACGACCACTATTTCTCAGGATTGCCGCCGGAGTTCTGGCTCGAGCACGGACTATCTTCGACAGACTTGGCGGCGTTTCGCGCGCCGGCTTACGAGCAAATCGTCGCCCAGCGGACGGAAATCCATTTCTTGGGGTACTACCGGTTCTGGGACCCGCAGGAGAATTTCTACTATTGCCGGGAGCACAACAATTTCACGGTCAATCCCGAACACAGCGAGGGAACCTATTCGAAATACGCCAGCCTGGACGACCGGCTGGACGGGTTCCACTACTATCTCGGCTTTGTGAAGTTCGGCATCGGAAGGGCCACATCCGATGCCGCTCACGAGATTCGCGACAGCAAGATCACGCGCGAAGAGGGCATCGCGCTGGTAAGGCGATATGACGGAGAATTCCCCCGCAAATACTTTGCCGACTTTCTCGACTATACCGGCATCGACGAACAAACCTTCCGGGACGTGGTCGATAGCTGGCGCTCCGATCATCTCTGGAAGTGCGAAAACGGGGAGTGGAAGCTTCGCCACACAGTCTACTGATTTCGCCTTGCTCAGAGATACTTCCATGCAGACAATCCTCGGCTGGATTCCCGCCCGCGCGAATTCCAAGGGCGTCCCCGGCAAAAACAAGCGCATCCTCGGCGGCCAGCCGCTGATCGTACACGCCATCCAATCGGCGCGCCAGGCACGGTGTCTCGACCGCATCATGGTAAGCACCGATGATTCCGAGATCGCGCAGTTGGCGCGGGAGACCCAAGCGGACGTGCCCTGGATGCGTCCCTCGGAACTGGCGACCGATGACTCACCCGTCATCGAAAGCGCCATCTACGACCTCAAACGGCTCGAAATTGAACGCGGCTACTCGCCCGATGCCGTGATGCTGCTGCAGGCAACTTCTCCGTTTCGAACTCCCGCGACGATTCGCGCGGCCTGCGATCTGTTCGTCCGGTCTGGGGGAGAAAGCGTGGTTTCGGTCGCTCCCGCCCGCGAGCATCCCGACTGGTGCCGGCGGATTGCGAAAGACGGATCCCTCGAAGCATTTTCTTCCAATCCGTCCCAGTCGCGGCGTCGTCAGGAGCTTGCTCCCGCCTACCGCCTCGCCGGCGTCGTCTACGTGGCATCGCGCGAGACCATCTTGTCGAAACGCTCATTCTACAGCGCTCGCAGCAAGGCGCTGGTGATCGCAAGCGAACGGGAAGCACTCGACATCGACACACCATTCGACTGGCTGGTTGCCGAAGGTCTGTGGAGTGCTCCGCCAACCGGAGGGAGCGCATGAAGTTCTCCCGCGTATTCGTGATTGCCGAAGCGGGCGTGAATCACAACGGCAATCTGGAACTGGCCAGGCGGATGGTCGCGGCCGCCGCCGAAGCTGGGGCGGATGCGATCAAGTTTCAGACCTTTCGCGCCGACGAGATCGCATCCCTTGAGGCGAGTCCCGCCCCATACCAGATCCGCAACAGCCGGGATCCGGTTCGATCGCAGCGCGAACTGCTGCGCCGACTGGAACTCGACCGAAGCGCTCACTTCGAGCTCGCGAACTACGCCAAAGAAAAGGGAATTCTCTTCCTCTCGAGTCCGTTCGACGCCAGAAGCGCAGACCTGCTCGAAGAAGTTTCGGTGCCGATGTTCAAACTGGGCTCGGGAGAAATCACCAACCTTCCGTTGCTTCGTCATGTCGCGCGCAAGGCCAGGCCGGTGATCCTATCGACGGGTATGGCGACCCTGGAGGAAGTCGGGCAAGCGGTCGGCATTATGCAGGCGGAAGGCGCCAATGACCTAGCGCTGATGCACTGCGTCAGCGAGTATCCGGCGCCGGCGGCGGAGGTCAACCTGCGCGCGATCGAAACCATGGCCATCGCCTTTGGCTTACCCGTGGGATATTCCGACCACACCGAGGGCAACGAGATCGCCTGGGCGGCGACGGCTCTGGGCGCGCGCCTAATCGAGAAGCACTTCACTCTGAGTCGTTCGCTCGATGGCCCGGACCACGCGGCCTCGGCGGAACCTGAGAAGATCAGGGATTTGGTCCGGGGCATCCGCAACATTGAACTGGCCTTGGGCGATGGAATCAAGCGTCCGGCGCCCTGCGAGTTGCCCAACCGGCAATTGGTTCGGCGCAGCGTTTTCGCCGCGACGGAAATCCCCGCCGGGAGTGTGTTGTCCGCCGCCATGCTGGCCTGTCAGCGGCCAGGGACGGGAATCGCAAGCGAGCGTGTGGACGACTTGGTTGGACGTCAGGCGACGCGCTCCTTCCGGGCGGGCGAGATGCTTGACTGGAGCGGGCTCAGCGAGATCTCGAATGCGTAGAGTTGGCGTCGTCACCGGTACCCGGGCGGAGTATGGACTGCTGCGACCGGTGATGCGGGAGATCGAGCGCCGCGAACAAATGGAATTGCACTTGATTGTGGCGGGCATGCACCTGTCGCACGAGTTCGGCGATACCTATCGCGAGATCGAAAACGACGGTTTCCACATCGCTGCCCGCGTGGACATGACATTCAGCGGCGACTCCCCGGCGGCAATGGCCAAAGCGATTGGCATCGGAATTTACGGTATGACCCAGGCACTGGATATGATCGACCCCGAAGTTGTCCTGGTGCTGGGGGACCGCACGGAAGCGTTTGCGGGAGCGGTTGCCGCGGCGGGAATGAACCGGATCGTCGCCCACATCCACGGCGGCGAGGTCACGCGGGGCGGGCTGGATGAAAGCATGCGGCATGCGATTACGAAACTGTCGCACATCCACTTCGTCGCTACCGAACTCAGCCGGCAACGCGTCGTGCGCATGGGCGAACCGGCGGAAAACGTCTTCCTCACCGGCGCTCCCGGCCTCGATTCGATTCTCGACCAGAAATTGTTGGATGCGGATGAACTCTCCCGGCGGCTGGGCATTCGCCTCGGTCGGCCATCCATTCTTCTGGTCCAGCATGCTGTGTCCACTACGCCGGACGCGGCTGGCTCCGAAATGGCGGAGAGCCTGGCGGCGCTCGAAGAATTGGGCCATGAAGCGATCGCGATTTACCCGAATTGCGATGCGGGCGGCCGACGCGTGATCGACAAACTGCGCGCGCCGAGGACCGCGCCCTGGCTGCGTGTTTTCGAGAATCTGGACCACACCACCTACCTTAGCCTGCTGGCCGCGGTCGACGTGCTGGTCGGAAACAGCAGCAGCGGCATCATTGAAGCGCCCGCTTTGCATGTTCCCGTGGTCAATGTCGGTTCCCGCCAGCAAGGCCGCGAGCGTAGCGCCTGTATCCTCGATGTCCCCTGTGAGCGGCAAGCGATCAAGAAGGCGATCGAGCGGGCGTTGCACGACTGTGAGTTTCGCGCGCTGGCGCGCGCGTCCGCCAGCGTTTACGGCGACGGACACGCAAGCCGCCGTATGGTCGAGACCCTCCTCGGTCTCGAAGCGACTCCCCGACTGCTGCAGAAACAACTGACTTACTAACTGACTGTCCGACTCACCCATCCCAGTGATAACCATGAAGGCGTTCTGTTATGGAGCGAGCGGCCACGGCAAGGTGGTCGCCGATATTCTCGCCCTGTCCGGCATGGAGTTGCTTGGGTTTGTCGATGACGACGCCTCGAAGCGTGTCGCGCAACTGGCGGGGGTTCCGGTGATGGAGCCCGCCGCAGCGCTCCCCAATTTGCTCGCCGCCGGGGCGTCTGCGATCGTCACCATCGGCTCGAATCAGGTCCGCATGGCGAAGGCAGGGGAACTTGAAGGTCTCGGCTTCGAACTGGCAACCGCGATTCATCCCTCGGCCGTGGTGGCGCGCGACGTCACGGTCGGCGCCGGCACCGTGATCATGGCCGGCGCTATCGTCAACTCGGGCAGCCGGATCGGCGCGAATGTGATCGTCAATACGGCGGCGACCGTCGATCACGACTGCGTGCTGGCGGATGGAACTCATATTTCGCCGGGCGCGAATCTGGCGGGCGGAGTGGTGGTGGGCGACCGCAGCCAGGTCGGGATCCGCGCTTGCGTGATCCAGTCGATCCGCATCGGCGCCGGTTCGATCATCGGCGCGGGCGCGGTGGTGATCCGTGACGTCCCCGCCAACGTCACGGCGGTCGGCAACCCGGCGCGCATTCTGAACCCAAAGAATGGAATGAGTTCGGCCAAGAGCAGGGTTTTCGTGACTGCAGATCGATCCATCCGGGAAACCCTGCAAGCGATCGATGAAGCCGGTCTTGCCATCGCCCTGGTGGTCGATGGCGAACGCCATTTGCTGGGCACGGTGACCGACGGCGACGCACGGCGCGCCACCCTTCGCGGCGTGGACTTCGCTTTGCCGGTCGCGATCATCATGAACCGTGCGCCCTTGACGGTCACGCCGGCGCAGGATATCGAGCAGATTCGGGATCTCCTGCTGACCTCCACCCTGAAGCACGTGCCCGTGGTGGACCAGCAAAACTGCGTTCTCGACCTGATCACCGTTGCCGAACTGCTGCCGGTTCCCGCGGCGGGTTCCGACATCACCGACCACGAAATCCGCGCGGTGGTCGAAACTCTGGGATCGAGCCGTCGCCGATCCGGCGCGACCTGCGCCGATTTCGAGCAGAAGGTCGCCGCACTCGCGAATCGCCGTTACGCGGTCGCGGTCAACAGCGGCACCTCTGGACTTCACCTTCTGGTCCGCGCCCTGGGCCTGGAAGCTGGAGACGAGGTCATTACCAGCGCCTTCGGCTTCGCGGCGGCCGCGAATGGCCTGCTGCAAGAAGGCGTGATCCCCGCCTTTGTCGACATCCACCCGCGAACTTATCACCTTGACCCGGACCAAGTCGAAGCCGCGATCACGCCGCGGACGAAGGCGATTCTCTCCGTCGATGCCTTTGGCCAGCCCGCGAATTACGATCGGCTGAAGGAGATCGCAACCCGGCGCGGATTATCCCTCATGATCGATGCCTGCGAGTCGATCGGCGCGGAATACCGTCGTCGACGCGCCAGCTCGCGCGGAGTGGCCGCGGTGTTCTCCTTTTCTGCCGACAGCCCGATCACGACCGGTGAGGGTGGGGCCGTCGTGACCGACGACTGGAAGATCGCCGAACTGTGCTGCGCCATGAGGGATCAAGGCAGCGACGCCGGCAGCGAGCCAGCGGATTGCGAACGCCTGGGTTACAACTACCGCCTGGCCGATCTTAACTGCGCCCTCGGGCTGGCCCAAATCGAGCGCATCGAAGAGGTACTCGAATCCCGTGAGCAGGCGGCAGAGCGATACGCCCAACTGTTAGAGGGGTGGGACGATCTCAATCGTCCTTACCTGACGCCGGAAACGACACGCATGAGCTGGTTCGCGTATGTCGTCTGCCTGAGCGAAGAATTCAGTCGCGCGGACCGCGACCAGATCATCGCCCAGTTGAGGAGCCACGGTATCGGCATTCGCAACGTTTGGTCCGCCATCCCCTTGCAGCCTGTCTACCGGCGGCGATTCGGATTTCGTCCCGGCATGTTCCCAGTCACCGAGCGAATGACAGACCGTATCTTGGCGCTCCCCGTCCGACTGAGCGATGTGGAAAGGACCGTCCAGGAACTGCGCCACGCCGTTCAAGGCATTTCGCTGCGCCTGAAGAACGCGAGCCCGAAAGCCGGGACGTACAGCCAACCGTAGGATCACAGTGGCCACTCAACTCTCAGTCTGGTTTTTTATCACGGCTCTGGTGGTGGTGTGGGTGCGGAACTATCGATGCTTCCCGCGGCTGGCGCGCAAGCTGCTGTGCATCGCTCCTTTCCTTCCCATGGTGTCATTGTTGAACCACAACCTCGACAACGATCGCTGGGGCGCAGCCACTCGAGTCGCGCCCATTCATGTCCTGTTGCTTCTGCTGTTGTTGAGTCTGCTGTTGTGGAGGGCACGGGGCGCCGCAGAGTTGCGATGGGGCGGCGCGGAGTTCTGCATTGGGTTGTACATCGTTTTCTGTGCCACGCAGATCCCCGGTTCGGTGGATGCGGCCTGGGCCGTCTCCTCGTGGTCGTGGAGTGTTCCGGGATATCTGCTATTTCTGATGGCCGGACGGGCAACCAGCAGCGAGGAATTCAGTCGCGACCGGTGGCCGGCTTGGACGCTGGTGGGATTTGTCGGGATTTCGCTGGCGCTCATCGCGACCGGGCTCGCGACCGGACGCGCCGAGGATTTGTTCCATACCCGCAACTTCGGCAGCATCTACGCCTCCAACGCCTTGCTGCTGTTCCTTACCGCGTTCGTGAGCCTGGCCTGGGTTACGGTCCGAACCTCGCTGCGGTGGAGTTTCACGATTCTTCTGGTGAGCGTGCTGGGCATGCTGTTGTCGCTCTCCCGCAGCGCCACGTTAACCCTGGCTGTATTCCTGGTGGTTGTCTTTCTGGGATCCCGGAAAGACCTGAAACGAGCCACGCTGGCGGGCGCGCTGGTTTTGGCAACGCTCGGCGCCGGGCTGGCGGTGGTCGAAAAACGTTTCGACTTGAACGTTCAGTTATTCGACGCCTGGTCGGACCGATTCTATGGGGGAGACTATTCGGGCGCTTATAACGCCGCACGCGAGCTCAGAGATAGCAAGTTCACTTACTTCCACCAGCAGATATGGCGCGAGATGCCGTGGCACGGGCGAGGATACGGCACATTCCGCCACTTCTCCGATTACACCGACGCGCACAATCTACTGGTCACCGAGGCCTTTGAGAATAGCCTGCTGGCTGCTTTGTTCCTGGCGCTAGCCTACTCGCTGCCCAACCTGATCCGGGCTTTGTTCGTGGCCGAACTTCGTCCGGTGGCGGCTTCCGCGCTGGGAGTCATTCTATTTGGACAAATCACGGGAGGAATGCTGGCGTTCCGCGCCGAGGGCGCCTACTACACCGCGTACCCGGGGTGGACGCTGTTCTACCTGATCGGATATATCAACGGGCAATGGCAGTTGCGCTCGCATCGAGCAGAAGACGCGCTCATTCCCCGCGCATCGTCCGTCCTTAACTCCTGTAATACGAAGATCGGATCCGGCAATACCAATACTCCGGCGACGACCCCGGCATGGTGACTCTTCCAATGAACGCACCAGCGGCTGCCGTCAAGCTCCAGCCCGTGGAAACCGATAGTGCGGTGGTGCCACAGCAGTCAACCCGCAGCGAGACCCTGCAGTACGGCGGCGGATACGTCGTGTTTGCGGCTGCCCGTCTGCTGCGGGACTTGGTAGTGGCGCGCATTCTCGGCCCCTCGAGTTTCGGGATCTGGGGAGCGCTGCTGGTGTACCGGCAATACTCGAACTATACCGACTTTGGTTTCACCAACGGCCTGGGCCGCGTCCTGCCCAAACTCCTCGAAGAGAGCAAAGAAGAAGAGCGCAAAGAAACCGAGGCGCGGCAGGCGATGGGCACGGCATGGATGGTCGCCATGGCGGGGACGCTGGTCTTTGCGTTCGCGCTCGCCGTCCACTTCCTGCCGTCGCTCGGCGCCTTGAGCCGAGTCACGGCGTGGGGCATCGTCACAGTGATGGCTTTGATGTTCCTTGACAAACACTACATGTATTCCTCGGTGGTGTTTCGCTCAACCCACCGGGTCGGCGAGTCGGGAGTCTGGATGGGAGGGTTCGGCGCACTCGAGTTGACGCTGGGAATCGCGCTGACCGTGCGCTTCGGTCTGTATGGACTCTACGCTTCGGTTTTCCTGGCATTGTTGACTGTCCTGGCGTTCATGTACGCGCGCCAGCCGCTGCGGGGCAATTTCCGAGGCCGGTTCAGGGACAGATTTGAGACCCATGCGGCTTCGTTCCGCAGCCTGCTGATTCCATCGTTAATACTGATGGGGTTGGGCTTGGGTAACATTGCCATTCACAACGTGGACCGAGTCGTCATCCTCTGGGCCCGGGGCGCGGGCGCGGAACTCGGCTGCTATCAGGTTGCCGCCACCCTCAGCCTGATGGTTAGCCAGATTCCATGCATCCTGCTCACGGTGTTGGTGCCGCGGCTATTCCGTTTTGGACGCGAGCACTGCCGGCAACTGCGTCCGTATCTTCTGCTGCCGACAGCGGTGATCGCCGTCCTCAGCATCGCCGTAGGCTCAATCGGATACATCGTTTTGCCCGCCATGCTCGGCTGGTTCTTGCCGAAATACACTCTGGCGGCGATGCCTGCCAGCATTCTGATGCTTGGCGAAGCCTGCTTCGCCATCGCGATGGTTCCCGAGACCCTGATCGTGACGCTCGACCGCGGTCTGCAGTCGCTCGCGGTGAGAATTCTCGTCATCGTGGGCGGAACCGCCGGCAGTTGGTGGGGGTTGAGCCATGCTCACGGCTTGTCGGGCGTGGCGGCCTCGATGTGTGCGGCCCAGGCGGCGGGATCTCTGGTTCTCGGCGTGATGGCGGCGCGTACTCTCCATGTTTCAACGCTTCATTTCCTGGGAGCTGCTTTTGGTCCGGTGCTATACGCGCTCGCGGCACTCCTCGGAATCTCCGCAGTCGTACCCTCATCCTGGGGCGCGCCTCAAGCCGTGCTGGTGAAGCTCGCGCTCTGTTCGGTCGCGCTCGCGCCCCTGGCCGCCCTGCCCGTGTGGTTTGCCGGAATCCGTCTGCCGGGCCGTCTGAGGGGCATAAACCGCGTCGTTGGTCGTGTCGTTCGTCACTTCGATCAAAGCGAGGTAGTGTAATGGCGGAGTGGGCGGTGAGAAAACTCAGTTATCGAACGGGCTGGCGCGGAATCTTCGGCGGCATGCCTTCTCTCCTCATGGAGGCCGATCCAGCGGTGCAGCGGGGGATCATATCGCGGGCGGAGAAAAGCGCCTACGGCGAAGCCGGGTTGGAATCCTATGAACTGGAATCTTATGAGGAGGAGCGAGAAAAATCGGCTCTGCGGCTCCTGGCGCGGCGCGCTCTCGCGCAGCATCTGTGCCAGCGCGCTTTGCTCGGGAGCGCGCTCGTCAACGGGCTGCGCCGGGTGATCTTAGGCATAGCCTTTCCGCCGCCTACATCCTGTGCGAAAAGCCCATGGCGAGTTCTCTGGGGGAATGTGACCGGATGATTGAGACCTGTGAGCGGCATGGCGTCCGTCTGGCCGTCAACCATCAGACGCGCTTCATGCCGCAGTATTTGACCGCGCGACGAATTCTTCAGTCGGAAGATTTTGGGTCCTGGACCAGCATCACCGTGGTCGCAGGCAACGTAGGCCTGGCGATGAACGGCGTCCATTACTTCGAATTACTGCGCTGGCTCAGCGGCGAGATACCGAGCGAGGTAGCGGCCTGGCTTTCCGACGATCGCACTCCCAACCCGCGGGGCGCCCAGTTTCAGGATGCCGCCGGAGCGATTCGCGTCACTACCCCGAGCGGCAAACGACTGTACATGGATATTGGCGCAGACCAGGGACACGGCATTCGCACGGTTTACGCCGGCCGCACCGGGATGCTGGTCGCGGACGACCTGAGCGGGAGACTGCAACTCGCGGTTCGCGGCCGGGAACATCGCGCGTTGCCGACGGCCCGCTATGGCATGGCGTCGGAGGAATCGAGTTTGCAATTAGCCCCCGCCGACGCGGTTGCGCCCACGCGCTCGGTGCTCGAGGCTTTGATAGCCGGTGGTGACTATCCCACGGGCGAGCAGGCGAGAACGGCAATTGCTACGCTGGTCGCCGCTCATATTTCCAACCAGCATGACCACCGGGCGGTGAGCACCAATGGCAGCCTGCCTCGCGATCTCAGATTCCAATACCCATGATGCAAATCAAAAAATGATGCAAATCAAAATGATGCAAATCTAGTGATTCCAACCAACGATTTCAACTTGCGCCTCCTATACTCATGACTCAGACGACGACCACCTGTAAAGTTGCCGTGATGGGCGCGGGCTACACCGCCCGGGAGCACATTCGCGCCTTGGGCGATATTTCCGGCGTCGAGGTGGCCGCGATTCACAGCCGAACCCGGCAAAGAGCCGAAGCACTCGCGGTGGAGTTTGGCATCCCAGCGGTGTGCGACTCGATCCCCGAAGTGTATGAACGCAGCCGCGCCGCGCTGGTCATTGTGACCGTTCCAGAATTAGCGGCCAATGCCGTGGCCAAGGCCAGTTTTGCCTTTCCCTGGACGGTAGTGATGGAGAAGCCTCCCGGATACAACCTCGACGATGCCTTGGACATTCAGCGCGCCGCCGAGGACCGGAAATGCCGCGTGCTGGTGGCGTTGAATCGCCGGTTTCTGGCGACGACCTTGCAGGCAAAAGCCGAACTTGATCGAACCTCGGCTCCGCGCTTCATCAAAGTGCAAGACCAGCAGTCGCAGTCCGCGGCCCTCGCCGGCGGTAAACCGGCGGAAGTGGTGCGCCACTACATGTACGCGAACTCGATCCACACCATCGATTACCTGCGAGTGTTCGGGCGCGGCAATATTACAGTGGTGGACCCCATTCTGCGCTGGGACCCGGAACATCCGGGCGTTGTGGTGTGCCGCATCGAGTTCGATAGTGGCGACGTTGGGCTCTATGAAGGCATCTGGCACGGGCCGGGGCCGTGGGCGGTTACCGTGACCGTCCCAGAGAAGCGATGGGAAATGCGTCCGCTGGAGCAGTTGACCACCCAGGAATTGGGCGGACGCCCCCAGAGCGCAGATCCAAGTTTCGTCGATCCAAATAGTTGGGATAGAAACTTTAAGCCAGGCTTCCGTTTGCAGGCCGAGGCGATGGTCCGCGCGGCCTGTGGCCTGCCGAGCCATGCCGTGTCGCTGGCTGACGCCATCGAAACCATGCGCCTGATCCAGCGAATTTTCGCGTGAACCACCTTCATTTTTCGAATTCCTCTCCAGGAGAAAAGTATGCGGCGCAAGCTCGCGCTCGCTCTGTATTATACCGTGACCAGCCATATCCGATCGTCCGACAATCCCGGAACGATGGGGGCGCGCTTAAACCGGTTGCTGGTCAAGCGCATCTTTCGAAAGTGCGGCGAAGGCGTCAACATTCGTCCCCGCGTCTATTTCGGCTCGGGCCGGAACATTTCGATCGGTCATCACTCGATGCTGGGCCAGGACTCGATTATCGGCTCGCTGGCCGAGGTTGTGATCGGCAATGACGTAATGATGGGACCGGAAGTCCTGATCTACACCAGCAATCACGGCATGGACCCGGGGATTCCGATGCGCCTGCAGCCGCTCCATTTGGCCCCGGTGCATATCGGCAACGACGTGTGGATCGGCGCCCGTTCGATCATCCTGCCCGGCGTCACCATCGGCGATGGCGCGGTACTAGCCGCTGCCGCCGTGGTGGCCAGCGATGTCCCGGCCAACGCGATCGTGGGGGGAGTGCCCGCGAAAGTCCTCAAATACCGCGGCCTGCGAAAGCCGCTCGCGCCAGTGAAGACCGAACCGGCCGAATTACCAGAAACCATCGAACGATCCAACAGGCTCGAACTTTCCAGGAGATGAGGCCGTCCAGAATGCCAGAAGGCGCCATCGCAGGCTCGAAGATTCCGAGCGTATCGATCATCATCCCGGAGCGCAACGAGGAGCAATACATCGCTCGTTGCCTTGACAGCATCCTCGCCAACCGGTTTCCCGAAGAGCAGTACGAGATTCTGGTGGCCGATGGCGAGTCCGAGGACGCATCGCGCGAGGTAGTCATGGCAAAAGCCGCCGCGCATCCCTCGATTCGCCTGCTGCCGAATCCCGGCCGCGACGTGCCCTCGGGCATGAACCTCGCCGTTCGCCAGGCCCGCGGACGCTACATCCTGCGCATGGACGCGCATTCGGAGTATCCGCCAGACTATATCGTGAATTGCATTGCCGAACTCGAACGCACGGGCGCGGGCAACGTGGGCGGACGCTGCATCACGCGTCCGGGAAGCGGCACCCCGATGGCTAAGGCGATCGCGCTTTTCACTCAGACGCGCGTGGGCGTGGGCAATGCCTCCTACCGTCTGGGCGAGGGCGACCGCTATGTCGATACGGTGCCTTTCGGCGCTTTCCCGCGCGAAGTTTTCGATCGGGTCGGACTGTATCGCGAAGACCTTGTCCGCAACCAGGATTTTGAGCTGAATGCGCGCATCCGGCGTGCGGGCTATGGGATTTATCTCTCCAGCAAAATCGCGGTCGTCTATTACAACTCGGCGACTTTTGGGAAATTTATGCGCCAGGCGTGGAGCAACGGAGTTTGGATGCCGCGGATGTGGCTCGGGTGCCGGAGCAGTTTCTGCTGGCGCCATGCCGCCCCGCTCGGTTTCGCTGCAGGCCTCGTTTCGAGCCTGCTCATCGGCCTGTTCTCACGTCCTGTGCTCGGGGCCGGGATCGCGGGACTGGCTCTTTACCTCGCGGTCACGCTGGTCACGGCGCTTTCTATCGGACGAAGAAATGGCTGGAAACTCACACCCTGTGTGGCGCTGGTGATGCCCTGCTACCACTTCCTCTATGGCTTCGGCACCTTAGTGGGAATATGCCTGAACCGCGGCGCGAACCACCTGGCTCCGGCGCCCGCCGGAAATACCGATCGGCTTGCGCAAGAAGTAGAAGTAAAGGTTGAAGCAAACGTACAAGTTGAAGCACACGAGAAAAAGGTAAACGCATGAGTTCCAAACGCATCAACGTTCAAGGTCGCCGATGAAGCGACTGTTTGATTTTGCGCCCGCAGTCCTGGCTCTGGTCCTGCTGTCGCCCCTGCTTGTAATCATTGCCCTGTTGGTGAAGGCCACATCCCCGGGCCCGGTCTTCTACCGCGGCAAGAGGGTTGGGCGGGATGGCAAAATTTTCAAGATGTATAAGTTTCGCACCATGGTGGTTGACGCCGATCAACTGGGAGGATCCTGCACGTCGGCGGGCGACCCGCGCATCACCGCGAGCGGCGCATGGCTGCGCAAGTTCAAGCTGGATGAATTGCCGCAACTCTGGAACGTAGTTTTGGGCGACATGAGTCTGGTCGGGCCGCGTCCGGAAGTTGAGGAATACGTGCGGTTATTTTCGCCTGAGGAGCGGGAGATTCTGAGCGTGCGTCCCGGCATCACCGATTGGGCATCGATCTGGGATCGGGATGAAGGTCAGGCGCTTGCCGGACATGCTGATCCGGAACGCGCCTATCTCGAGTTCATCCGGCCGGAAAAAATGCGTTTGCAGCTTGCCTATGTCCGCCGCCGTTCTTTTCGGACGGACCTCGCCATTCTGTTTGAAACCCTGCGAATTCTGCTGTTCCGTCCATCGGTCCCATCGTCAGCCCAAAGTACCGGGGTCCGACCCGCCGAAGAGCAGAAAGAACAAACCTACTCCTAGCCAGTTAGCCCCATTCATCCCAAGAGGCACCGAAACACCATGACCATGAATCGAACGCCGGAGATCGCTCCGGAATCCACCGGCTTTTCGGCGGCGGCACCGCGCGCTGCCTGGCCTTATTTTGCGGAGGAAGAAATCCAGGCCGCCATGAACGTGCTGCGTTCCGGGAAAGTGAATTATTGGACGGGCGAGGAAGGCCGGCTGTTTGAAAAAGAATTTTCCGAATTCACTCGGTGTAAACATGCCGTCGCGCTGGCCAATGGCACGGTAGCTCTCGAAGCCGCGCTGCGAGCGCTCGGGGTGGGGCCGGGCGACGAGGTCGTCACCACGGCCCGAACATTCATCGCTTCGGCAAGTTGCGCGGCGGCAGTAGGGGCGCGCCCGGTCACTGCCGACGTAGACCGCGACAGCCAGAACCTGACCGCAGATAAGGTTCGCGCTGTGCTCACGAGAAAGACCAAGGCGATCGTGGCGGTACACCTGGCGGGCTGGCCGTGCGCGATGGATGAAATTGTTGATCTGGCCCGCCAGCACAATTTGAAAGTCGTCGAGGATTGCGCGCAGGCGCAGGGCGCGTTCTACAAGGGACGTCCAATCGGCTCCTTAGGCGATGTCGCGGCATTCTCCTTTTGCCAGGACAAGATCATGACCACCGGAGGCGAGGGCGGCATGCTGACCACCAACGATGACGACATCTGGCGGCGCGCCTGGAGCGCGAAAGATCATGGCAAGAGCCTGGACGCCCTCGATGCCCGGCCACACTCCGCTGGATTCCGCTGGCTGCACGAATCGTTCGGCACCAACTGGCGAATGACCGAGATGCAGGCCGCTGTGGGGCGAATCGTGCTGCGGAAGGTCCCGGCGTGGGTTTCGAGGCGCCGCCAATTCGCGTCCGTAATGACCGAGAGCCTGAGCGAGCTTCCCGGCCTTCGCATCCCGCGCCCGCCGCGCGAGATCGAACACGCTTACTACAAGTACTATGCGTTCGTGCGTCCCGAAACCCTGCGGCCGGGATGGGATCGAGACCGCATCCTGCAGGCGATCAATGCCTTGGGGATTCCGTGTTCGGTCGGAAGCTGCAGCGAGATCTACCTGGAGAAAGCGTTTACGTCCCAGTCGCAAAATCAAAATCAAAATCAAAATAAAGCAAGGCTTCCGGTGGCCAGGGAACTGGGTGAAACCAGTTTGATGTTCATGGTTCACCCCACCTTGTCGGATCAGAACATCCGCGATACTTGGCTCGCAGTGCAAAAAGTCATGCAGGAAGCTACCCAAACGAGAGTTTCTGCAGCGGCGGCGGCATCGTGAGGGTTTCTCTCCAGACGCTTTGTTCAAGACTCACAGTGGGTTTCACCAATCCTATGGGCGATTTCTAAAGAGCGTACCTCAGCGGCTAGGCCGCGATTAGCCCATCCCGGAGGCGGCGCGGCAGAAGCCTTGCCCTTTCCCAGTCGATTTGTGAAATCCGTTGCAAGTTGATTGTTCCACGACCTCTGCGTGCTCCGTCTGAGTTACTCGCCCGGTGGCACCGCCAATTCTCTCCATCTCTTTTCCCCATCGAGGTAACCATGCTACTGAATCAACGAACCTGGGCGATCGTTTTTTTACAGGGGTTCCTAGTCCTCTCGTCGTTAGGGATCGCCTGGACACTGCGCTTTGAATTTTCCTGTCCCGAGCCTGCTCTGCTGTTGTCGGCGGCGCCGGTCCTGCTGATGGTCCGCTTGGCGTCGATGGCGCGGTTCGGGTTGTTTCACGGATACTGGCGCTACACCGGAATCAGCGACGCGGAAGACGTCCTCAAATCGGTGACGCTCGGCACCTGCGCATTTGTCCTGTCGATGCGATACGTTCTGGGGATAACCCGGTTTCCCCTTTCCGTGTACGTGCTCGAAGCCTTGCTGACAGGCTTGTTGCTGGGCGGAGTGCGCTTGCTGTCCCGGGTTTTGGCGCAGCCTATGCGAAGGCCGGATCGGCGGCGACGGCGCGATGATCCCGCCGGACGCGTACTGATTGTCGGGGCGGGAGCCGCGGCGGAGATGCTCATCCGCGAGTTGCCGCGGCACGGCTACATTGCCGTCGGTTGTGTGGATGACGACCCGGCCAAGCGAAGGGTAAAAATCCACGGCGTGCCCGTGCTGGGCGGAATCGAGCAACTTCCCGCCTTGGCCAGGACATACCAGGTTGACGAGCTCATGATCGCCATGCCTTCGGTGACCGGCGCAGCCATGCGGTGCATCGTCGAAATCTGTCAGAACAGCCAGCGCAAGTTCAAGATCATGCCCAGTCTCGAGAATCTGCTCCAGGGCAAAGTCACGTTCGGACAACTGCGCGAAGTCCAACTCGAAGACCTTTTGGGCCGCGAACCGATCCAGTTGGACCTGGCGAGCGTGCGCCACAATGTCGAGGGCAAGGTGGTGATGGTCACCGGGGCGGCGGGTTCGATCGGATCGGAGTTGTGCCGTCAAATTCTCCTATATAGCCCCGCGAAGCTGATCTGCCTGGACCAGGCCGAGACACCCCTGTTCTATCTGGAGCAGACCTTAACCAAGGCCCCCTCCGGCACGCGCGCGACTTATTGCGTGGCCGACGTTACCGATACGGCTCGTGTACGCAGGCTGCTGCATCAACATCGCGTCGAGATTATTTTCCACGCCGCCGCTTACAAACATGTCCCCATGATGGAGGCTAACCTGTCAGAGGCGCTGAAAAACAATGTGTTCGCGCTGCAGGCGTTGCTGGATATTGCCGAGGAATCGTCGTGTAAAGGCTTTGTGCTGATCTCTTCGGATAAAGCCGTTCATCCCACCAGCTTCATGGGATGCACGAAGCGGTTGGGTGAGTTGATGATCGCAGCGCGGCCGGCGTCGGCGATGCGCTGTGCCTCGGTGCGCTTCGGCAACGTGCTCGGGTCGCAGGGGAGCGTGGTCCCCATCTTCCAGGAACAGATTCGGACCGCGCAACGCCTTACCATTACCCATCCGCAGATTACGCGCTACTTCATGACGATTCCCGAGGCGGTATCGCTGGTGCTCGAGGCCTATACGGTCGGAAAACATGGAGACGTTCTGGTCCTCGATATGGGCGAGCCGGTGCGAATTCTTGAACTGGCCAGGACCCTGATTCGGCTCTCGGGAAAATCGGAGGAGGAGATCGAGATCGCGTTTACCGGACTGCGCCCCGGCGAAAAGTTGTATGAAGAGTTGTTTTATGCCTGTGAAGAACAGCTGCCCACTCCCAGCCGAAAGGTGAAGAGGGCCTGCGCGAAGCGCATGGATTGGCTATCGTTGCGCGAGCATCTCTCCGTTCTGGCAGTGCTGGCCGCGGGCGGCGACTCCGATCTGTCCATTCGAAAAAAGATGCGCGAGATCATTCCGGAATATCAATACACCCCGGAATTTTGCATGCCCCAGGAACCGCAATTCGAGCCTCTGTCGGATTCCTTGTCCCCGCTCGCCCCGGAAACTATTGCCGATCTCGCGGCCACGGCGCAGGCGACCAACTCGTGGCCAGCGAAGAACTCGCTCTCCCCGGCGTAGTAAGGCGACAAACACGAACGCCGTAAGCAATGGCGAACAAAGATTGAAAGCTGGCGCCAGGATTACAACCAGCAACGTCCACACAGTTCGTTGAACTATCTGCCGCCGGCGGAATTTGCACGAGCGAAAACGGAGATGAGGGCGTGAGGAAAGCTAGCACAAGGATGCTGGAGCAGGGGATTCAAGCGCCATCCCCTGCTCCAGACCTCATCCCCGCGGAACATCAACTACTGAAAACTTACATTGCGACTGGAACTAAGGGCGGGGGCACATCAACGCGATATAACGTCAATTGAGAGTTTGGTTTCACGCGGACCTGATCAAGCACGAGCAGCCGGAACTGAGCCCGCCTGTTTGGATCAACCCTTTGGCTTCGGATGTGAGCTGCCGTTTTCGCGGGATTTGCCCCAGTTGGGGAAAATTTGTTCCATGGGATATGTAACTACGGCCGGTCTTTGTCGCCGCCTCTCTCGGAGAGTGAACATGATAGCGAGTAAAAATCCTGTTAAAGCTCCCAGGAATGCTTCTGAAATAGAGAGGCTGTTGAAGGTTCGCAGCCCCTGGTTGGTCAGAATGAATCCGGTATATGCCATCGCTACCGTCCAGAAAATTACGCGAACCGACAACATGGGGAATTACCTCAATTAGCAAATATTGCCACAATTCGCGCCTTGCGGAGCGAAGGTTTTTGCGGTTTGCCGGAAAAATGGCAACCTTGACATTTTGCATCCAGGCTGCTTAATCCGTCGAGCGGCCCCCGGTCAATTAGCGATATCGCGAGTGGCTGTTGAAACGGCGAGCTTCTCTGGGGTTTCAGGGCCGCCGAGCCGCTCGTAGACTTTCCGGCGCTCGGGGTTCCAACCCTCCACCGAAATGGTGGAGTTCTGAAAAATCAGGTTCCAGGTGTACCGGATCGCCTCGATCTTGTCCCGCGAATCGAGACCGTAGGTCTTAGCCACCTCTCAACAATTGGCGGCCGCGTCTGCGCCCCTAAAGTCGCAGGGAGAATCAAAAGCACGCTGGATTAAACGGTGGACCACATCGAGCTGTCTTAACTTTTTCATGGATGTCCCTCCTAGTGCGGTGACCGTTAGATCATGACCACAGCGATTTCGAAGTTAGCAGCCGCCGTCTCGACGGCCGCCCGGCGGACGTCCTCGCCCGCCGCTCTGAGGGCGAGACGCCCTCAGGACAGCTGGCAAGATGCCGGCGCTACCGTTCGACGCGTCGTAATAATCTTGCGGTCAGAGTACAAGGTGAATTAAACGGATGTTGTGTTTCATGAGCCCCGGTTTTCGAATACAGAATTGGCAGACTCGCCCGACACTATCGACTTCTGGCTTTTCGCACCTCGGTCTCCATATAGTGCTCAAGGTGCGCTTGAGCCGCTTGCAGAGCTCTGGGGTCTCGTTCAAGGCGGCTAACCACCAGCGCCCCTTCGAGAGAAGAAATGATCAACGTCGCCAACGCTGCCGCATCGACACCACGCCTGATCTCTTTGCGCTTTTTACCCGCTGTAATGATTGAAACAAGGTGCGCGCGCCACACTCCCAGTGCTTTGAGAGCGCTGGCACGAAGAATGGGGTTGCCGTCGTCGGCATCGATTGCAGTGTTCAGCAACGGACAACCGCCGGGCACCGATGATCGACGGCTGACAAAGTTCAAAATGATCTGCTTCAGTTTGTCGACGCTGTTCGCGATCGAGCCGAGATCGCGCATGCGCGCCTCCCAGGCCGCTTTCCACGCATAGTCGAACGCCCCGACCGCCAGCTTTTCTTTGCTCGAAAAGTGGCGATAAATACCGCCCTTTTCCAGCCCCGTGGCTTTCATCAACTCCGAAAGTGGGCTCCCGTCGAATCCGTGTTGATTGAACATGGCGGCCGCCGCCGGGAGTGCCACGGTCGCCGCCGCCATATGTCCTCCGTTGCAATACTCAGTTTGGCAGAAAAGACCGATCGGTCGCACATCAGGCAGAATATTAGGAATTGATAGTGAAAATAATGCGGATGCGGTTTTTCAGTTAAAACGCCTAACCTCTCAACCAAGAGGCCGCGCGGGTTCGAGTCCCTTTCGCTCCCGCCAGTGTTTTTTACTTCTCGCACTTCTCGGTGCCTGTGAATTCCTTAACCACCTGGCTGCGTTTCCAGGCTTCGATCTGTTCCCGCGCATCTTTTACGAGTTTTGCGAACCGGCGGGCCAATTCGTGAATGCGTTTCGATTGTCTTCTTGCAATAGCCTCGGTCGGAATCAGTTCCGTGCCAACCCCGATTGCAGTCGCACCCGACAAAATGAAGTCGGCCGCTGTCTGCTGATTCACGCCTCCTGCCGCGATCAATGGAATCTGCGGCAAGGATGTGTGGAGCGCCTTGATATATCTATCCCCACCGACCGGACCACACGGAAAGACTTTCACGAAATCAGCGCCCGCGCTCCACGCGGTGACCACTTCGGTCGGTGTTAAGGCACCGGGCAAGACGGCGATGTTTTGCTTGGCTGCGAATTCCATGATCACCGGATTCAGTGACGGAGCAGTGACGAAACCAACGCCTGCGTCTATGCACAAGCGCGCCGTGTCGGTATCGAGCACGGTGCCTGCGCCGACAATAATCTTTGGGTCGGAACGAACCAGGTGGGACATCAATTCCACCGCTCCGGGTACAGTCATCGTGATCTCTACGATCGGTATCCCGCCGCGCATGACTGCCTCCGCCGCAAAGTGTGCATCATCGCCCGACGACACCCGGATAGCCGGAATGATGGCGATTTCACGAATTCGGGAGCAGACTTCATCTTTCGTCATTTGTCAGAATCCTTCCAATGCCTCTTCAGAGTTCCACACCGCTCAAAGAGATGATTTACGCAGCGTCGCTAGTGTCAGCAGACGGCAGCCGATCGTCGGGACCGGCAAACCACGCGTATAACGTCGGTAACAGGATCACACTGATGATCAAGTCCGCAATGAGGCCGCCAACGATGACGATGGCAAAAGGACGCTGCGAATCCGACCCAATGCCGTGGGAGAGGGCCGCTGGCAACAGGCCCAAGGTTGCAACCAGCATGGTCATCATGATCGGCCGAAGCCGCAAGACGGCGCCTTCCACAGCAGCTTCCTCAATGTCGTACCCGCGGGCTCGAAGTTGATTGATGTATTCCACCATGATCACGCCTATCTGCACCGATACGCCAAATAGTGCGAGAAAACCCACCCCTGATGAGACACTGAAGTTCGTACCGGTGATCAGGAGCGCGAGCAGTCCACCAATAGGTGCCATGGCTATGTTTGTGAGGATTAGAAGCGCCCATTTTGTGGACTTGAACATGGTGTACAAAAGGATGTAGATCAACAGGATCGTCAGCGGCAACACAATTAGCAGCCGTCGTTGGGAGCGCTTTGCGCTCTCATATTCGCCTGCCCAATCCAGGGTGTAGCCTGTGGGCAGCTTAACCGAGGCGTTGACCTTCTTGATCGCTTCGTCGACGGTACTGCCCAAATCTCTGCCTCGCACACTGAACTTGACGGCTATGTATCGGGAGTTCTCTTCGCGGTAGATCTCCGAGCCGCCATCCAGCACTTTTATCTTCGTTAGCTGTGCCAGCGATACCCGTTCACCGGAGGGCGCCAGCAATCGAATCTTTTCGATCGCCTCCTTTGTATCTCGGTACGGTGGCAAGTACCGGAGGACAAGGTCATATCGCTGTTCTCCGATCAGCACCTGGCTGAGGGCGTTACCTCCCACGGCGGTCTGAATCGCGCCCTGCACATCGGAAACATTGATACCGTAGCGCGAGGCTTGATCGCGGTCGACAGTAAAGTTGAGGTTGGGTTGACCGATGACGCGAAATACGCCAAGATCCTCCACGCCTCGAATGGGTCGCATGACGGCGACAATCTCGTCTGCTTTCGCTTCGAGGGTCTTAAGGTCATCGCCGTAAATCTTCACCGCGAGTGCACCCTTGATGCCGCTCGTGGCTTCCTCAAGGTTGTCGGAGATGGGCTGCGAGAAGCCCCAGAGCACTCCTGGAATCTTTTCCAACTCGCGGTCCATTGCCTCGATGAGCCGCTCCTTGTCTTGATGAAAGACCGGCCGCCATTTCTCCTTCGGTAAGAGGTCGACAAAAAATTCTGTATCGAAAAAGCCGGTCGTGTCGGTTCCGTCGTCTGGCCTTCCGATTTGGTTGACCACCTGCGGGACTTCTGGAAACGAGCACAGGATTTCACGAGCCCTCTCCGCAACACGAGCGCTCTCGGTAGGCCCGGTGCTCGGAGCCAGCGTCCCACGGACCCAGATCGCACCTTCATCCAGATGCGGGAGGAACTCGGACCCGATTACACCGCTGAAGGCAAGAAATGCCGAAAGCAGAAGCGCAAAACCCGCCGCGCCAACAGTCACCCAGCGGTGGCGAATCGCCCAGTGAACGTTGTTTCTGTAGTGCTTTATCAGAAATCCCATCACCGGGTTCTGCCATTGTTTCGCATCGCCACGGAACAGCAGGCTCGCCAGTGCCGGCGCAATCACCATCGAGAAGATCAGGGCGCCAAGCAATGCGAAGGCGACGGTCCATGCCATTGGCTTGAACAGCTTCCCTTCGACGCGTTGCAGAGTAAAGATCGGAAGATACGCGGTAACAATGATGGCGATGGCATAAAAAACAGGGCGTTGCACCTCATGTGCAGCCTTGCGGATTCGGTCCACCAGCGAGAGCGGAGCCTCCTCGGGGCGATTCAGATGCCGCACGATATTTTCGACCATCACGACTGCGCCATCCACGACCATGCCAAAGTCCAACGCGCCTAGCGAGAGCAGATTCGCTGAGATATGCCGCAGGTCTAGGCAAATCGAAGCAAAGAGCAGCGCGAACGGGATGGTTAGGGAGACGATAATTGCACCGCGAACGTTGCCTAGGAAAATGAACAGGATGATGACGACGAGGATCATGCCTTCTGCGAGGTTGTGCAGGACGGTATGGGTTGTGTAGTGCACCAGATCGTCGCGGTCGAGGTAAGGGACAATCCTCACACCGGGAGGCAAAACGTGATCATTCAGCTTGTTGACCATGGCGTGGAGGCCTTCCAGCATGGTCGCGGTGTCAGCGCCTTTGCGGAGAAAAAGAATCCCTTCGACTACGTCGTTATCATCCTCAACGACCCCGTCGGTGCGATGGTAGGCCCGTCCGATTTGCCCCAGGCGGATCTTCGGCCCTTGCGTGACCACGGCGATGTCTTTGATCCGAAGGGGAGTGCCGTTTTGCGCCTTGATCACCGTTTTTTCAATGTCACGGACGTCGGTGACCAGCCCCACGCCGCGTACGTTGATCTGTTGCGAACCTTGTTCGATGAAACTACCACCGACGTTGGCATTGGCGTTTGTCAGTTGTTGCTCAATCTGAGCCAGGCTCAATCCATAGGAGATCAATTTCTCCGGATCGACGCGAACCTGATATTCGCGAGTTACACCTCCGAATGATGAGTCGTCGACCACGTCCGGCACCGATCGGATGTACTTGCTGATGACCCAGTCCTGCAGGGACTTCAAGTCCATTAAGTCATACGCAGGGTTCGTGCTTTTTAGTGTGTACCAATAGACCGAACCGATCGGACTGAAATCTGGGCCGATCCCTGCGGCGACGCCCGGTGGAAGTGTGACCTGCGAAAGCCGCTCCAGCGCTTTCTGCCGGTCCCAATCATTATCGGAATTGTCGTCGAAAATGAGATTCACGACGGAAAGTCCAGCTAGCGACGCTGACCGCACATGCTGAAGATGCGGGATGCCGTTCATCTGGATTTCGATGGGAATCGTGACTTGCTGCTCGACCTCCTCTGCGGCTCGCCCAGGCCACTGCGTAATGACCTGAACCCAAGTGTTAGCGACGTCTGGATAGGCTTCGACCGGAAGGTTGTGAAACGAGATAATGCCCCAGATAAACAGAAGAATCGCCATGCTCAAGACAACGAAGCGGCTATTCAAAGCGAAATCAACGATTGCCCGAATCATTGCTGCTCCGCCGAGTTCTGGAATTCAAGCGCATTGGCCACGACTTGCTGGCCAGGTGTTAGACCGGAAATGACCTCTTGCATTCCGCCGGGAAGCATGTCGCCGCCCACAACTTCTGCCCGTCCGAAACTGATTGCCTTTCACCGGCACGTAGACCCAATCACGATCATGCAGGTGCAAAACCGCGGTGGCCGGGACGGCGGCTCGTTTCTGCTTCTGCCGGCCGTGGAAGGTTGCGCTCACAAACATTCCCGGCCGCATCAGGCCAGGATTCCGCATTTCGATTCGAACCTTCGCGGTACGAATGTTCGGGTCGAGCACGGGGCCAATATTGCTGATCGTGCCTGCCAGTACCTGGTCGGGATAGGCATTCAAACGAATGTCAGCCTTCTCGCCGAGACGCACATTGACCAGATCGTTTTCGTATACATCACACAATACCCAGACATAGCTCAGGTCAGAGATTGTGAAGGGATTGGGTGAGGAGAGCCCGGCGACGCCGGCACCGTTTGTAACCTGCTGATCGGTAATCACTCCGGAGATCGGAGCGTGAATCTCGATCAGGCCGCTGGGACGATCCAGCGTAGGACTACCCAGAACGCGAAGTTTCTCGGCAGTATTCGCGACGTCTACCTTGGCTTTGTCTTCCGCATTTTGTGCGATTTGAAGATCGTTCTGCGAGATCGCTCCCTTGTCGTAAAGCAGCTTTGCACGCTCCAGTTGTGATCCGGCGAGCTGCTCGTCCGCCACTGCTTTTTGGTAGTCGGAGAAGGCGCCCGAAATGTCAGCGCTCTGCACCTTGAGTAACCGTTGGCCCTTCTTAACCGTATCTCCGAGTCGTGCGTTTATCTCCACAACGCGCCCCACGGCTAGCGAGATGACTGGAACAGCTCTGGAAATGTCTGGATTCACCGTGCCGGTGACGCGCAGTTGTGGCAACGCAATGTGCTCTGTCGCCTGAGCCAATTCAAACCGTTCGGGATGGTCCACCTGAAACACATAGCGGTCTTCTACGCGTTCGACTTTGAGCGGTGGCGGCGCTTCTGCCTGGGGATCGCTTTTTCCGCCGCTGCAGCCCGTCAAAAATAGGGACACTATCAGAGGCAAGGACAAGATCGCCAAATCCCTGCGGTTCATTGGATCACCTCGCGTCCTACGGCAAGATTCAGTTGGCTGGCCGCACTCAGATAAGAGGCGACCAGATTTAGATAATTCACCTGCACGCTCCGGTAGTCGGCCTGAGCGTTGAGAAAATCGAGCAGCGATGCCGCGCCGTGCTGATACGAAAACGAGATTGTGTCCCTTACGCTCGAAGCCTCTTCCAGGTACTGGTCCTTATACGGTTTGAGAAGAATTACTGCACTATTGACCGTGGCGTAGGCGGAATCAACATCGTTGAAAACCTGCGCCCGCGCTGCGGTTGCCAGCCTATCGTTTCGGTCGATGTCCAACTGCGTGCGGCGTTTTTCACCCTGATTGCGATCGAAAATGCGCAAAGGGATGCTCACGCTGAACCCCACGTACTGATCGATAGGGGGATTTCGCCCGACATCGAAACCAAGGACCGGATCAGTCGATCCGTTGGCTACAGCGAGCCGGTAGTCGGTCTTTGCCTTATCGACGGACTGCAACGCCGCCCTGAGGTCGGGGCGTGTATCGAGGGCCGCTTGACGAACGTCGCTGAGGGGAGGAATCTGCTCCGCAAAATCAAATGGGCCGATGACATCGAACTGTTCGACCGGAGTCTGATCGTTCAACAACATAAGGAGCTGGATTTTCGCAACCCGCAGATTCACTTCGGCAGTTTGCAAGTCAGATAAATATTGGACCCGCTGCAATTCCAGGCGTTTCAAATCGACTTGGGCAATTCCGCCGACTTTGTAGCGCTCGCGGTTTACATCCAGCACGTGGTCGTAATAGGCCAGGTTTTCCTTGGCGAGACTCAGGATGGCCTTTTCCTGAAGCGTCTGGACGAATGCCCCACGGAGATTGAAGATCAAATTTCGCTCTAAATCGGCTTGCCCAGAGGTTGCAATTGCCGTCGCCTGCTGAGCGCTCTCCAGCCGCAGCCCTCGTTTGTGCTGGCGTTCCCATAATTGGCTCACAGTTCCCGAGGACAACAGGTAGGCGAAAGGCCCGTGAGACGGCCCGCCGTTGAAAGGATCGATCTGGTCGGCAAGAATGGTTAGGTTCGGGTTCGGACGGAGATTCGCCGTGATCTCTTGAGCTCGTGACTCATCGATGCCAATTTGTCCAGCTCGTAGAGTTGGGTTTGCCGCTTCAAACTTATCACGAACTTCCTGCCACGTCAGCGCCTTTTGGGCGAGACCGCTGCCTGCCGACATGGCAATCAGCCACAACCCAAGGCACAACCGTCTAACGGCCCGCTGCATGGAACCCTCCTTGCCTCATTCCAACAGGGCTCGCTTGACCGCCTGCAAGCGCACTCGTTGGTGCTTATCTGCAATTCATTCCGGAACTGAATAGCCAATACTGCCGACTAAGAATCCCATCGGTGTGAACCGAGAAACTAACGTGCGCCGATCAGCCCCCAAACCACAAAGGAACGCCTCGCACGGTTTGTCGCACCACTGTAATGCCTCGACCAAATCGTCATGTGAATAGAATGTTAAAGCCGAGCCATTTCGCGCCTCTGGCCTTTGGCACGGCTGGAATTCGCCGAACAATGAGCTTCGACAGTTGCTTCACAGTAGCTGTCACAGATGGGCCGCCGTGTTGCGATTTACAACACTATATCGAACCTCAGAATTCGATCAGGGCCATGTGGATTTCGAATTGCGTTTCCCGTTGACACCGAAAATATATCGCGATATTTTCACACTCAATTAGTCACGCTTCATATCCACCGCTGTACCCATTTCATTCTTGATGCAAAGCGTAAGGCAGGCACTGCTACAGGGGAACTGTCCCTCAAGACGCGCCCTATTTCATAGAGGTGAAGAATGCGCAAGTGGGTCACGCTGTGTATGTTTGCGGTCACGCTGTTCACGTTCGTTCGGTCGACGACGGCAGCGAGCTTTCCGAACGTCGCCCATCTACGAAAGCGTGCATCCAAAGGGAACATCGATGCCCAGTTTATGCTGGGACTAGCCTATGAGTCTGGCCGCGGGGTCGCACAGGACTTCGCGGAGGCGGCACGCTGGTACCACCAGGCCGCCGACGCCGGGAACTCTGGCGCTCAGACACACCTTGCAAGCTTGTATGCCGAAGGTAGGGGCTTGGTCCGGGACGCGACGGCAGCGGCGAAATGGTACTCGCGCGCTGCCGCCGAAGGCGATTCCGCCGCCCAGACCAACCTAGGCTGCATGTACTTCAACGGTGAAGGAGGCTTGCCGAGGAACTATGCCGAGGCGGCTCGCTGGTTCGCAAAAGCAGTCGCCCAGCACAACCCAAAAGCGGAGGCGAACCTGGCCACACTTTACCTGGAAGGCTTGGGTTTGCCACGCGATCCTGAGAAGGCAGCGAGTCTATACCGCGAAGCTGCTAAGCATGGTGATCTGTACTCCCAGGTTAGGCTCGCGTGGATATATGAACATGGGATTGGAGGTCTTCAGGACTTGGCGGAATCGCTAAAGTGGAATCGGACTGCGGCACAACACGGCTACCCGCCAGCCCTGAACAATCTCGCCTACATGTATGAATATGGGCTTGGCGTCCCGCGCGACCTGGCCCAGGCAGTCAAACTGTATTGCCAGGCCGCCGCCGGGTCTGGAGTGTCCGACATGGTGGAATCGCTAAAGTGCAATCGCAGTGCGGCACAGCAGGGCTACCCGCCTGCCTTGAACAATCTTGCCTACATGTATGAACTTGGGCTCGGCGTCCCCCGCGACCTTGCACAAGCGGCGCAGCTGTATTGCCAAGCCGCTGGGTCTGGACTGCCCGAGGCACAGCGCAACTGGACGATTCTCAGTTCGAACAACAAGGGTCTCGCCGAGAATTGTCCGCAGGCAGCCCAGTGGCTGGCCCAGGGTTCTCGGCAAGAATTCGGGAACAGTAGCAACAGTCTCGAAGTGGGCGTCGAAGCGCCGGCTGGCGGTTCAATCATGACAGGTGCTCTTGGAAGCGAAAGTCACTGATTGACTGCTTCCATTGCTGTCGCACCAGAAAATCTCGTCTTGCTCCCGCTCGGAAAAAGGGCAGTTAGGTCCAGACCTCGGATTTTGCCTGCGTAATGTCCCCTTGTCAACGTTTTGGTGCTCCGTTTCTGCGAAGAGTCTACGACGTGCTCGGGGTCTTGAAACATCGGAATTGGGTACATGAATTCTCGTTGGAGGACAAGGCAAGAGCCGTCAGGGCGTCTTTGATTTGGAGGTCTGGATCTTTCACAGACGGAATCAGTCAGATATTCAGGTATTACGGGGTACGGTGGTTGACTCCCTGACAATCAATTGCGGCTTGACCTTGTGGTGAACTGGGCTAGCGGACGTGTTCTTACGGTGGGCGCGTATGGACTCCATAAGGATCTCTGATCCCATTGCTGCCAGAGTCTCCATGTGCTCCCGAACGCTCGTCAGGGCAGGGTTGTAGAAAGCCGCAGCGGGAATATCGTCGAATCCAATCACGGAACAGTCCGCGGGTACCCGCAGGCCGGCGTTGATCAGAGCTCGAATCGCACCGAACGCGGTCATATCATCGAATGCCACCAGTGCAGTGAACGGAACTTTGAAGGCGAGCAACTCTTTTGTGCATTCGTAGCCGCCTTCGTAGCTGGAAAACGGATCACTCAGCGTCACCACCAGCCTGGGATCCAGTTCTAAACCGGCCACGGCAGCAAAAGAACAAATTCCTGACCATTGATGGTGACTATCGATAATCATCTTGGGACCGCGGATAAAAGCAATCTTGCGGTGGCCCAGCTGATAAAGGTGCGCGAGTGCTTGCTGCGTACCCGCCTCATGATCGGTCGAGACCCAACTCAGGGCATCGGTCCCGGGTTCGCGGCCCAAAATAACGGAGGGGACTTTCTGTCTTTCCAAAGCACTGAGAAGCTCAGCCTCAAAGGAGAGCGAATTCGCTAAGATGATCAACCCCTCGACACGACGTGTGAGCAGGACGTTGAGGTATTTTTTGAAACGCAAGCCGTTGTTTTGAATGTCGACCAAAAAAGGAAGGTAGTTCGACCGCGAAAAGCTGTTTTCAATCCCGCGCAAAATCTGTGCGCAGTAAGGATCTGCAATGTCCGGCGCCATCACGCCAATCGTATGGCTGTGCCGACTACGCAGAGCCTGGGCGAAAGGATTCGGATGATAGCCTAATCCCTCGGCCACATGAATAATCCGCTTCTTGGTCGATTCCGGAATATAGCTTGCCTGCGGAGACTCATTCAGGACCATCGATACGGTAGTTGCCGAAAGTCCACATTCTTTTGCAACATCCCGCAGAGTGACCGTGGAGCTTGTTTTCAGTTTCGATTCAGTCACCGCATCATCCTCAGACAGCCACCCACTCAAAACGTATATTTCAAGGCGAACTCAATCTGGCGATTGTCGGTCGCCGTGTTTGTGATCGCGCCGCCTCCTGGTACATCCACCGGAGCCGACGCGCCGCCTCCAGGCAATCCGAAATTGGGATGGTTGAAAAGATTGAAGAACTCCGAGCGAAACTGGATTTGTTGCCTCTCCATGATTTTGAAATTCTTTTGCAGGACCAGGTCGAAATTTACCAGGTGCGGGCCGCGCAGATCGCCGATCCTGGCGTTGCCAAAGGCGTGGGCGGATTCCTGTCCCGGGGCCAGTGGAGGCGTTACGAACACCGCTTGGTTAAACCAGCAATCCAGAGTCTGATGTCCAGGATTGGAGCAGCCCAGACTGGCTTGCGTTGCTGTGTCGAACGAGAAGTCGTAAGGATTGGCAGTTTGATTTGGGCGATAGCTGAAACTCCCGGTGTTGCTCAGGTCAGTCGACATCACGGCATTGACCGCCTCACCGGTTTGCGCGGCAGTAATTCCGGCAACCTCCCATCCACCAAGGAAACCATCGAGAATCCCATTGGCGCTGTTCAGAAAATGTCGTCCGCGCCCAACTGGAATTTCATAAACATAGCTCACCGACAATCGCTGCCGCAAATCCGGAGCGACGGGTCCGTGTTCCAGGTTGGGGAAATACGAGTTCTGCACAATGCCGCCGACATTGCCGTCAGCATTGCCCACGTTCTTGGCAAACGTATATGCGGCCAGCACATTGAAACCATTCGAGAATCGTTTGTTCAACGACGCCTGGAATGCGTTGTAGAACGACTGGAACTGCGGATAGTCAAGCGGGAGAACCTGAGTCAAACCTGGCTGCTGGGCGAAATAACGCCGCCCGAAATTTGGAATGCAATTAGTCGGGTCGGGTCCGCAGAAGTTGGTGTCGAGGATTTGCGGCGCCTGATTGAGGTCGCTGGCCTCGTGATTCCAGAGATCGTAGGAACGGGTTCCAACATAGCCAACCTGAGCAACCCAGTTCTGGCCGAACTGGTGTTGCAGGCTCAGATTCCACTCGAGAATCCGAGGAATCTTTCGCACCGGTCCGGTGGTCTTAACCGGGCCGGTGATGTTTGTGGCACTGCCTGGCGGCAAGGAACTGGGGAAGCCGCTCGACACGAGCTGCGACGCCGACGGAAACGCTCCGTAGCTGAAATTCGAGGCATAAAAGCTGAGTTGCGGCGGGTTGAGACCCAGGTCGTCGAAGATATTCGCTTCGGCAGAATAGAACATTCCAAAAGCGCTTCGAACTACCGTATTTTTTGCAACGGACCACGAGAATCCCAGGCGCGGTCCGAAGTCCTTCTTATCAAACTGCACGCCGGCATGGGAAACTGCGCCCGGCCCGTAAGACGTCGTGACGATGGCCTTATTGAGGTCGAAATTTCCAACTCTTCCATTCGCCGGCGAAGTCACCTCGTAGCGCAGGCCGAAGTTGATCGTCAGGTTGTGGCTGACCCGGAAATCATCCTGCAAGAACTCAGCCAGGTCCCAATAGCGAGTGGGATAGAGTCCGGCCAAGAAGTCCTGCTCATTTGAGATCGGAACTCCAAACAGAAGATCAGCCAGAGCGTTTCCGCCGTTGGAGGTAGTCAAGTCGGCGGTGTACCCGCCTCCGAAAACAAAGTACCCGCGCGGATTGGAAAGTTGGAAGAAGTTGCGCTGTTGACGGCGAAAATCGACGCCGAACTTCAGCGAGTGGCGGCCTTTGATCCAGGTCACCGTGTCCGCAACCTGAAAGATGTTTTCAAACACGTGTTCGGGAAGCCACTGCGAATCACCCAAGGAGGTGAATCCGGCGATGTCAATATTGGTGAGCCCGCTGGAATTCGGATAACCGGGGCGATTCACGTTGGGAATGCCTAGTTGCACACCCACATTCTTACCAAAATTGAACGGCAGCGCATTCACGGCATAGCGGAAGACTCCGCCGTGCAGATCGTTGAGCAAGCGCTCCGAGAAAGTGTGAGTATAGCCAAGCCCAAGATGTTGCGCGCGCGAGTCGCTGATGCTGGGGCAGCAATCGGATCCTCCCCACAACGGGCCGAGCGGCCCCGGTTGTTGACTGCGCACGTCGCCGAAGCTGTATGAGGCGAAGATCTGATCCTGCTCGCGGAAGCGGTGATCAACCCGGATGTCGAACGAATCCTGATCGTTGATGTTGTTCTGATTGGCCAGATAGTTCTGGGACTGCGAGGTGAGATCGGTCGGTTGGGGGTAGAAGTTCGCGATGTTGGAACCCACCTGATTGATCTTGGAAGGGTCGATCACGTTGACCTGCCCTTTATATTGCACGGGATTCCGAACTAAGACTGTGCTGCCATCGGCGCACGGAGAACTGTAGGTGCTATTAGGATCAAAGATGGTTCCGGTATCGAAGGAGGGTCCGGAACCGTCGGCGCAAGGCGTGAATGTCGTTCCGGTCAGGCGGTCCCGGAAATCGCCGCCGCGCTCGGCAGGGAGCGGCACGGTGGAAAGGAAGGGAAGGCTGGCGCGTTGGCGAGAGCCCTGGTAATCGCCAAAAATAAAGGTCTTGTTCCTGATGATCGGTCCGCCCAGGAATGCTCCAAACTGATTTCGCTTAAAGGGCTGTTGTCCTTGATTAAAATAATTGACCGCATCCAGTTTGTCGTTGCGAATGAACTCATACATCCCGCCATGTAATTGATTGCTGCCCGATTTGAGCACCACGTTGACGGCGGCGCCACCACGGCCAAACTCCGCGCTCATGGAGTTTTCTTCGGTTTTGAATTCCTGGATGGCATCGGGGGGCGGTAGTACGACCACTCCTCCCAGGCCAAACTCGTTATTGTCGACTCCGTTCAGAAGAAAGTTGTTGTTCGAAACCCGCAGGCCGTTTACCGACACTGCTTCGTTGGCGCGCTCGTTTTCAAAGACACCGCCGCTGACGTTGGATCCGGTCTGGCCGCCATTGGCGCCGGGGCCGAGATACGCAAGAGCGATAAAGTTCCTGCCATTCAGCGGCAGAGCCGAAATTCGTCGCTCGGTTTCGACCGTTCCAAGAGAAGACGATTCGGTTTGCAGCAGCGGGGCGGCGCCCGTTACCTCGACCATTTCGGTCGCGGAGCCAAGTTTCAGCACCAGATCGACGCGCACACTCTGATCTACAGCGACATCGACGCTGGGCTCGACGACGGTTGCAAAGCCCGGTTTGCCGGCTGAGACGGAATAGGTCCCAATCTTCAGCAGCTTCGCGCTGTAGTTGCCTTCCCCGTCAGTCGTGAGGTGGATTGCTTGACCGTTCTCACGGTTGCTGACCGTTATCTGGGCGTTCGCAATTCGCGCTCCCGATGGATCGGTGACGGTGCCGACAATCTGTCCTCGGTCGACTTGAGCCAGGGAATTCAGAGCAGATAGCAGTAAGGCAAGGAACGTCAGCGACAGAACCACAGCACGCATATTGCGAAGCATCAGTTTCCCCCAAGCGTATTGTTCGGATTTCCTGCGACTCGATCTTATGAATGGTTTTAGTAAACCGTTAAATTCTGAGTGAAGACGGCTTCTGCTGTCAAGATCAAAAATCAGCGTGAGGCCAAAAAGTTTGCGATTATGTGGGGACTAACACCAATGAATTAGATCTTCCGCCAGCGGTTTTTTGCTTGACAGTGGGGCCAATGCAGGAGCAATTTAGTAACGTTTTACTAAATCAATTTATCATCAAGGGATTGGCTGATGCGCACCCGTTTGATTTTGTCTCTTCTCCTCTTCTCCACCATGCTTGGCAGCGTTCAGGCGCAACAAACGCGGCTGGAAGATCTGCAGAACAAGACGATCCTTATATTTACCCCTCATCCGGACGATGACGTCTTCGGCGCGGGCGCGACCATTGCCCTGCTCAACCGCAATCACAATAAGGTGTACATCGTGGTTTACACGAATGATGACAAGGGATCCTACGACCCGGAGATGAGTTCGCAACGTCTTGCCCGAATCCGCCGGGCCGAACAGGAAGTATCCGAGGGACAGCTGGGCACGCCAAAGGAAAATATTCTTTGGATGGGTTACGACGATGGGATGTTGGAATATGCGCCGCAACCGAAGCTGACCGAGGAAGCCACGGCGATTATCCGCCGCATCCGGCCGGACATTCTCCTAAGCGTGGATCCTGGCGAATGGTATGAGCGCTGGCACAAAAGTGACCATCGCATGGCGGCTTTCAATACCATCGACGCGGTGCGGGCCGCCGAATTCTGGCTCTATTTCCCCAATCAAAAACTGCAACAGGGACTCGAACCCTACCAAGTGCCGGAAATGTACTTTTTCTATCCGTCGCCGCTGGAGGCGAACTACTTCGTTAACATCGACAGCGTCGCCGAATTGAAGTTCGATGCCGCCTGCAAGCAAGTCAGCCAATTCGAGCCTTCTGTGCACAAATATCGGCCCGATTGGGATCCCAAGGACCTGCAAGCGGCCAAGGACGATTTGCGCCGGGAACAGCCGCGCAAAGACGGACACTACGTGGAAGCATTCCGCTACGCCAAGGGATTCAACCAGTTCTAGGGCTTCAAGGAGATCCATTCATGTCCGTCCTCGCACTATTAGGTGGTAAGAAAGCAAAGAACAAACCATTTCCTGTGTGGCCGTATTACGACGACAAGGAACAGCAGGCACTTAAAAAAGTGCTGGAGAGCCGTGTCTGGTGGCGAACACCCGGAACCAGGACGCTTGAGTTTGAGCGTGCCTTCGCCGAGTTCCACGGAGCACGTCATGGAATCGCCGTCACCAACGGAACGGCCGCGCTCGAGGTCACGATGGCCGGTCTCGGCGTCAACTCCGGTGATGAAGTCATCGTGCCGAACTTCACCTTCGTGGCCACCGCCAGCGCGGTTCTATTTGCCAATGCGCTGCCTGTCTTAGTAGATGTTGACCCTCAGACGTATTGCATCAATCCCGACTTGGTGGAAGCCGCCATCACCGCGCGAACCAAGGCCGTGATTGCGGTCCACATGGGCGGCCACCCGGCCGACCTGGATCGTTTGACACAGATCTGCCGGCGGCATCGGATTGCCTTAATTGAGGACTCCGCGCATGCCCACGCCAGCGAATGGTGCGGACGCCGCATCGGGACATTCGGCGTCGCGGGAACTTTTAGTTTTCAGGCAAGCAAACTGATGACTGCCGGCGAGGGCGGAGTCATCATTTCCAACCATGACAAATTTGAAGTGCAGGCACGCTCGGTGCATGACTGTGGCCGCATGCCCGGCAAGTGGTTTTACAGTCATTTCATTTATGGATCCAACTACCGCCTGAGTGAGTGGCAGGGAGCCATTCTCCACGTGCAACTGGGCCGTCTCGACGAACAAACCAGGCGTCGCCATGAAAGCGCAAGAACGCTGGACCGTTTGCTGCGGGAAATCCCGGGCATCACGCCGCAAAAACTCGACGAACGCTGCACCCGCAACGGGCAGTATGCCTACATCTTCCACGTGAACAAGAAGGAATTCGCAGGCATATCTATGGAACGCTTCATCGAGGCGATGAATGCGGAAGGCATTCCGAACCAGGCGAGCTATCCGCCGCTCCACCAGTTGGACATGTTTAAGAATGGGAAGTATCGCAGCTGCCTCAGCGGAAAGCAGGCCACGCAGAAACATGCTTTCCTGAAACAAAAGTTCCCGGCAACGCAGAAGGCCGCATGGGAGACAGTCTGGATTCCCCAGCCTGCGTTGTTGGGAGATGAAGAAGATATTCAGGAAATCGCAACGGCCCTGGGCAAAATTCAGAAGAACTCGAGAGAACTTGCCTGAGGGCCATTCACGGACCATGGTTGAGCGATTCGCATACCGCGGCTGGAACAATGCGTACCGGCTGTCGAATGGTAATGTCGAGTTGATTATAACCGCGGATGTTGGTCCGCGGATTCTCGCGTATCGCATCTGCGGCGGAGAAAACCTGCTGCATGAAGTCGAGCGAGATGCGGGGACGTGCGGGGGTTCGGACTTCCGCCTTTATGGTGGCCACCGCCTGTGGGTTTCCCCCGAGGTGGAGAGAACATACTATCCCGACAATGGCGCGGTCGCGGTCTCACATCACGGCAGCGCGATGCGGTTCACTGCCGCATCGGAAGATGCGGCCCCGGGTACCCATCTGCAGAAGGAACTTGAGATCGAATTGGCGAGGACCGGTTCGCTAGTTCGGATCACGCACCGCATCATCAATCACGATACGCGTCCCACCCGACTCGCACCGTGGTCGCCGACCATGTTGCGGCCAGAAGGCCGCGCGATTTTGCCTTTGTCTCCGCGTGTGGCTATGGATAAGGACCATTACTTGCCGGTGGGAGCCTTCGGCATTTGGTCCTACACGGACTTTGCCGATCCCCGCTGGATTTTCGGCACTTCGTTCATCCAATTACGACAACTTCCAAATCCCAATGGCAAGTTTAAAGAGCAGATGGGCGGCATCTATAACGCCGCCGGATGGGGCGCGTACTACAGAAATGGCTATCTCTTCATTAAGCGCACAGCTGTAATTAGCGGCGGCGCCACTTATCCCGACTTTGGCTGTAATTTTGAGGTGTTCACCAACTCCGAGTTTCTCGAACTGGAAACCCTTGGACCTTTAGTTGACTTACAGCCGGGAGAAACCGTGGAGCACGTCGAGCGCTGGTGGATCTTCTCGGGTGTCCCCGTCGGAGAGGGCGATGCCTGGATTGAATCGGATGTGCTTCCATTAGTGCAGCGAACGAATGAATCGTCAGAATGAAGTGGGCCTAGTAGTTCTGAATTTGACGAGGGGTAGAAATTCTCACTAGTACTTCGACCACATAGATAGTAATACAGATAGATACTTGTTGGAAACCGGGTCCGAGCTTATAGCTGGGACATGAAGGATCGATCTTGGGTTCGGTTGTCCAAGCAGGAACGGCAGGAGTTGCGGCGCTTGTTGCAGAGTGGTTTGCAGCCCGTGCGGACGGTGCTGCGGGCTTTGGCCCTGCGGCAACTGGCCGAGGGGCAACCCATCCGCCAAGTAGCAAAGAACGTAGCGTTAACCCCAAAGACCGTGTGGCTAACCAGCCAACGCTATCGGCAAGGCGGCTTGGAGCGGGCCTTGTACGAGCGGCCACGGCCGGGAAAAGCGGCATTGCTGGATGCGCAGCATCGGCAACGCATCGTGGCGCTGGCGTGTGGCCCACCGCCGGAAGGCCGCTCGCGCTGGACGGTACGCCTGCTGACCGAAGAAGTGGTGAAACGCAAACTGGTTCCGCGGGTGGGACGGGAAACGATTCGGGTCTTGCTGGAAAGCCACGACCTGAAGCCGTGGCGGGAAAAAAATGTGGTGCGTGGCGGAACTGGATGAGGAATATATCCGGCGCATGGAGGACATCTTGGCCGTGTACGAAAAGCCGCTGAGTGAGCGGGAACCAGTGGTTTGTGTGGACGAGAAACCGGTGGTGCTCCACCAAGAGGTTCGTCCTCCCCAGGCCATGAGGCCGGGACGAGTGGCGCGGCGCGACGGCGAATACCAGCGTTGCGGCACCGCCAACGTGTTTTGCGGGGTGCAGCCGAAAGCAGGACAGTACTTCCCCAAGGTGACGGCCCACCGCTCCTCGCCTGAGTTTGCCGACTACCTGCTGGAGGTCGCGATCCGTTACCCGGAGGCGGATACCATCCATTTGGTGCTGGACAATCTGAGTTCGCATACGCGCAAGGCGCTGGTGGAAAGCTTCGGCGAAAAGGCCGGAGGCTGGCTGTGGGATCGGTTTACGGTGCACTACACCCCCAAGCACGGCAGTTGGCTGAATCAGGCCGAGATCGCGATCAGTCTGTTTTCGCGGCAATGCCTGGGCCAGCGCCGGATCGGAGATCGGGCTTCTCTGCGGAGACAAACTCAGGCTTGGAGCCGGCGTATGAACCGTCATCGCGTTCCGATCCAATGGCAATTTACTCGCAAAAAGGCCCGAACCACATTTGACTACACAATCACGCGGTCACGGTACTAGGGGAACCCAATGAGTGGACGTGTGACACATGCTAAGAATGATCGGGTAGCTATTCTCGCCCTGCTGGCCTTTTTGCTTGTAACCGCGCTCAGTGCGGACGCCCAGGCTTCGCGCCCGGTGCCCGATCGTGTCCCTCCCAAGCGGTCATCGCAAATTCACGATGGCTTCGGAATCAACTCAGACCTGCCTCGCGATCCTTATCTGCCATGGAACCGCTGGTGGTGGACACGGATGTTCGACGCCGGGTTCAAGTGGATTCGTATCGGTCAATATGAGAATAGTTCCGACCGCACCAGTTGGGACTGGATTGAGCAGAAGCGCGGCGTCTATGCTTCTTCGCCCGAGTTGGAAGATGCCGTTGATTCGCTTGTGGACAACGGAATGAATATCCAAGTGCAGTTGATTTACGGCAACGTGATGTACACGTCTCCAAGCGGAAAGCGGCCCGACGTCAGCATCCCCGAGACGGGATCGTTCCACAATGATGACCGCAGTCTTTACTCCGTATTCTGGCCGCCGACAACGCCCGATCAAATCGCTGCCTTCAATCGCTATGCCGCATGGATGGTGAATCACTTCCGCGAGCGCATCCACTATTGGGCATTGTGGAATGAACAGGACATTGGCTACTGGAACCCTTGGGGAAATCCGGAACAGTTTGGGCGGCTATTGGGTCCTTTTATCGAAACTGTTCATAAGTCTGATCCGCAAGCAAAGGTAATCTATGGTGGCCAGGCGGATCCGACCCGGGAGTTCACTCAACGCGCTTTCGACATCTGCCAGTGTGCTTCCGGAATCGATGTGTACGCCTATCACACCTATCCGGGATACGGACAGAATATGAATCCGGAGACTATGGATAACGGCGCATACCTCAACGAATCTCCGCAAGCACTGCGCGACTTGGTTAAGAGTTATCCAGGTATCAAGCCGGGAGTCCCGTTCTTTGATGACGAATTCAATTCCATACCGTCGTGGGTGGGATCCGACGAATCGGTGCAGGCAAAGTATGTGCCTCGTGGACTGATTTATAACCACGCCGCGGGAGTGAAGACATTTGTGTGGCTGCTGACCGCAGGCACGGATGGTAACGAATACGACGACTTCGGCATCGTTCACGGACTGACAAACCACGATTACGACTTCACGCCACGTCCTGTGTTCTACGCGTTGCAAAACACGAACGCACTGTTTGCCGACACCAAGTTTGATCCCTCGATCGAGCTTTCCGGTAGCGATGTGCCTGCGCTGCGTCGGAAGAGTGGCTTCCCGTTCATGAGCTATGGTTTTCGATCAACCAGCGGCAAGGCCATCGTTGCGTATTGGCTCGCCGCCCACAGCTTGCCGGGCAGTTCGTTCCCTTCCTTCTATGCAACATTCTCTTTGAAGAATACCGGCATCCAGCATCCCGTTCTCGTTGATGTTGTCTCGGGAGAGATCCGTCCCTTGCAGTGGAAAAAGGATACGACCGACACACTTGAATCCTTACCAGTCACCGACAGCATCATGGCGATTGCCGACGCCGAGTACTTTGACTGGCCCGTTCTGCCCGAGGCGCCCAGCTCTTTGAGTGCCACTCTGGCGGCCACTGCGGTGAAGCTTTCCTGGCAAGTGCACAGCGGCGCGGAGCATATCGTCGTGGAGCGCCGCGACGATCCAACATTTGGCCGCGGCTCATGGCAGAGGATTGCCGAGCTGCCCTCGGCTGCCACGGACTATACCGATTCCCGCTTGAAGAAAGGCCAGCCGGTCTCGTATCGCGTACGGGCAACCAACCGGGACGGGGAATCTGCTAGTTCGAATATTGCCCGCCTAGCCCCGTGAGTCCGGGTGGGGAGGCTGGGGGGCTGGCCCAGACTTGCTTTCGCACGCACCGCCACGAAATCGGCTGCCCCACGCTTCGCGAGGTTCGAAGCCTGGGCATTCCTGCAGCCTGCATCAGGAGATTTTCGGAAGCCGCAACTCGGCCTTCTGCGGTTCGTTGACCACCACGGGACCAGGTTCATTGTGAGCGTAGTGGGGCGGGTCGCCCCACTTTCCTGATTCTTCCTTTCCCACTCCGAAACTGCGGGTGCCCCGTCCTTGCGTTTTTTTGCAAGGGCGGGTGGCGATGCTGCCGACACAACTTTTGTTCCCTTCCGCTCCAACCCCGTTGCGTACGCGATCGTGGTTCCCGCCCTTCGCAAACTGCGCGAAGGATGGGGCACCCTCTGTGTTGGCGATTCCAGCAAAATCACGCCTGGGCCAACCACCACCCACCGCTTTGCTGATGCCAGCGCGTTCACAAGCCTGGGCCACCTGCCCCGGGTCTGGAGCTTTGACGTCAGCGCCGGTCGAGTTGCGACAACGAAAACCGATAAGATAGCATCTTTCTACGACGGACGCCTGGCATGAACTCATTGGTCCGCTTCTTCCGACCGCAAGGTTCTCGAAGCTTCTTGCTAATCCGCGTCGCTGTTGGCCTGATCTTTCAAACTCAAGGCATTCTCAAGTTCATCGACCCCAACATGGGTGTCGTCCGCTTCGCGAAGATCGGATTCTCTCATCCGTATTTCACCGCGCACTTTGTCGGGGCCTTTGAGATTGCCTGTGGGTTCCTCATTCTCATGGGCCTTTGGACGAGGCTGGCAGCCATCCCACTCTTGATTATTATCTCAACGGCGATTGCTACTACCAAGATTCCGGAGCTGTTCCGATCAAACCAGGGATTCTGGTACATGGTCAGTGACGCCCGCGCCGACTTCGCCATGCTCTGCTGTCTACTTTTCCTGATCACTTCTGGCGGAGGCGCCTGATCTTTTCGCAGCAAATAGCGGGGAAGGAGAACTCTATGAACGACCTTCTTCAATCAAGACGACGGTTTCTGAAGATGGCAACAATTTCGACGGGGGCGTTTCTGCTCCCACGCGCCGATGGCTTCAGTCAGACACAGCCATCGGCTTCCGCTCCTGATGCGTCCGAGTCGAGACCCGCCGACTATGCGATCAGGATCAACGTGTCGCCGATCGAGATCGCACCCAACCGGATCATTTCGACCACAAACTACAACGGACAATTCCCCGGCCCTTTGGTCCGCCTCAAGGAAGGCCAACCGGTCACGGTCGACATCTTCAACGACACCGAAGTTCCCGAACAATTGCACTGGCATGGGCAGATGGTCCCGGTCGACGTGGATGGCGCCTCGGAAGAAGGAACGCCTTTCATTCCCACGCATGGCAAGCGAAGGATTACATTTACTCCGCGTCCGGCTGGTTTTCGCTTCTATCACACGCATAATCGTGCGGGCGCCAATCTGGCCGCAGGGCAATACACCGGAGAAGTCGGCCCGGTTTACATCCAGGGCCGGAATGAAGCGGGCAACTACGACCGCGAAGTGTTCCTGGTGTTGAAAGAATTCGAGCCAACGCTCAGCCGCGGCGGAGACATGCCGCAGAACTTCTTACCGCCGGTTAAGGTCAAAGATCTGGAGGAGCAGGGCGAATCCAGCATGAAGGCATCGCTTGCCAAGGGCATGCCTCACGGGTACGAGGTTGGCTATGGCTCGTTCACCATCAATGGCCGCATGCTCGGTCACGGTGAGCCGATCCGCGTCAAGCAAGGGGAACGCGTTCTGTTTCATATTCTGAATGGAAGCGCGACTGAGATACGGAGCCTTGCTCTACCCGGACACGCGTTTCGCGTGATGGCGCTCGACGGCAATCCTGTGCCGAATCCGGTCGCGGTTCCGGTTCTCTGGCTTGGAACAGCAGAACGTATCTCCGCCATCGTCGAGATGAATCATCCGGGTGTGTGGATCTTGGGGGATCTGGATGATGACGATCGTCGGCACGGAATGGGCATCGCGGTCGAATATGCCGGCCAGAAGGGCAAAGGACAATGGCTTAAGTCGGTCCCCTATCACTGGAACTACACGCGTTTTGCTAAGCCGGCAGCGAGCAGCCAGTCTCCGGATGAAACCTTCGAGATGACGATTGCGAAAGACAACGCCGCTGAGAAGGGGTTTAATCGATGGACCATTAATGGCGTTGCCTATCCCATGACCGGTGAAATGACCCCGGCATCGTTCCATCTGAAGGAAGGCAAACGATATCGCATCCGCATGCGCAATGCGAGTGATGACATCCATCCCGTCCATCTGCACCGGCACAGTTTCGAACTCACGAAGATCTCCGGCAAATCAACCTCCGGAGTTCTCAAGGACGTTGTCATGCTAGGCGGTTATCAGGAAGCAGAAATCGACTTTACTGCGGACAATCCTGGTCTCACGCTCTTCCATTGCCACCAACAGCTGCATATGGATTTCGGGTTCATGACCCTATTCGACTACGTGTGATCCTCCAGCGCGTGCTCAGCGAGCGATTGAATCACGAACGCGGCCGCTGGCGGAAACATAGCAAAACTCGCATTCCGTTTTGTCTTGATCATCGGAGTCGAAAACTCCTTCGTTCTTAGCGCAAGACCCCACTTGAGGGTAGTGGTGCAGTTTGGCATTCCTCAGCAATAGCCTCTTTTGGAGGCTTACCGTCTTTAGCCGGGACTATTTTCCCGCATTTGGTGCATTGGAAGCCCACATAAGGAACCGTCGTCTCAAGGCCGAAATGGTGTTTTGCCATGCCGACAGTTTCCCACAGGCCGGACTCGATTGCCAGCTCTGTGGATTTCGAACTGCACCACTACCCACTTGAGCCCGCCTGATTTTTCCTCGCAAAAAGATCTCCGTCATCCCCATAGAGCTGGAATAAAAACGAGTGGTCTCGGTTATCACCTGCGAGGGCCACGAACTCGGAGGGAAAATGACAGACAAGAAACAGGGCTTGATCGATCAGAGGCTGCAAGATCTGAACAATGATGGCGTTGACCGTCGCGGATTTCTGAAGTGCATGGCCTGGGCAGGCACCGGCCTGGTTTGGGCCATGAGCGGAGGCATCCCAGTCTCCCGCGCCTTCGCCAAGGGCCTCGAAAAGGACGCCACCCAACGCGGAGATTTTAGTTTTGTTCAAATCAGCGACAGCCATATCGGGTTTGATAAGCCGGCTAACCCCGATGTCACCGCCACTCTGCAAGTCGCGATCAACAAGATCAACGCGTTGCCGCAGAAACCTGACTTCATGATTCATACCGGCGATCTGAGCCATCTCTCGAAGCCCAGTGAGTTCGACACGCTCGATCAGGCCTTAAGGGGAGCCTCCGCAAAACAGATTTATTTCGTGCCCGGTGAACATGACATGCTTATCGACAACGGCGAGCAATATCTGCAGCGCTTCGGCAAAGGCAGCAAAGGAACTGGCTGGTACAGCTTCGATCACAAAGGCGTCCACTTTGTGGGCCTGGTGAATGTTGCCAACCTGAAAGCCGGAGGCCTGGGATCGCTCGGTCACGAGCAACTGGAGTGGCTGGAGGATGATCTGAAGGGCCGGTCGGCCGGTACCCCGATTGTGCTCTTCGCGCACATTCCGCTGTGGACCATCTATCCGGACTGGGGCTGGGGGACGGACGACAGCGGACAGGTATTGTCTTATGTCAAGCGATTCGGCTCGGTGACTGTGCTTAACGGGCACATTCATCAGGTGATGCAAAAGGTCGAAGGTAAAGTTTCATTTCACACGGCGATGTCGACAGCCTTTGCCCAACCAGCGCCCGGAAAAGCACCTTCTGCCGGACCAATGAAGGTGCCGGCTGACCAACTGCAGAAGGTGTTGGGCATTACAGACGTGAACTATCTGGTCAGCGGCAAGAGCCTGGCGGTTGTCGATTCGGCGCTGGACGGCTCCATGCCTTCCAGTTCGGGCGACTGAGCCTTGACAGGAATGAATGTCGCAATGAGCAATGAGCGCCACTCAACCATTGGGAGAAAAAGACGAGACGCACCGGTTCTATCCGGTGAGATGAATTAGCAGGAGTAAATAATGATCAAGGGCACGGCCATACCGTCCGTTTATTTGAAGTGGAGCGCTCTCGCTCTGCTTGCCATCGCCTCCGTAATGATCTGTAGCGTTGCCTCTTTGGCAGCCCAGCACGCAGGCATCACAGATGGAGCGGTCGCAGTTGCTGCAGGAGCACCAACCGACTCAACCGCTGAAGTTAAGATCGACAACTTTGCCTACACACCCGTAACAGTCACGGTGAAAGTGGGAACACAAGTGACCTGGGTTAACCATGACGACATTCCTCACACGGTCGACAGCACACAAGGCAAATTCAAGTCCGCCGCCTTGGACACTGACGACAGGTTCGAGTTTCGCTTCACCGAGGCGGGGGACTACCCCTTCTACTGCCGAATACATCCGAAGATGACCGGCAAGATTATCGTGCAGCCCTAGAGTCGTGTCCCTTTAGTTCGTGTCAGAAGTTTGCGAGCTTTGAAAGGGCGCGGCTTCCAGCCGCGCCGTAAGAGCCCCCGAAAATAGCGGCTTTAGGCGCGTAACTCGGGAACTTCACACATCGACTCAATGATCGCGGAGCGTTTTCTCGAATGCGGAAAAGGCAGGAATGTTGCGCGATGGTCCGTTCTATTGGTCAAAGGTCCTCAAGATGATATCGCTGACGCTGATTCGCCCGCAGTTGTTTGATCTGAAGACGCTGGTGCTTGCCCGGCATGCGCAGCACGTCGTACTCGTTCATTTCCCCATCGGTCTGTTCGTCACCGCAGTGGCTTTTGATCTTATCGGTTACTGGAGCAACCGCCGCGGCTTTGCGGAGGCTGCATATTACAACCTGCTCGTGGCAGCTCTCTCAATCATCCCGTCATCGCCACCGGTATACTCGCCTGGCAGTTGCAACTCGAAGGGCAGAGGTTGAAAGGGACACTGCTCCTGCATTTGATACTTGGCAGCTTTTCAGGCGGCCTGATCTGTCTCGCCTGGTGGCTGCATTTTCGCAGTCGAAAAAGAGAACAAGAAGTGCCCACGTACCGCTTTGCCATCGAGGCTGTAGCCGTGCTGGTGGTTCTGGCGACCGCGCACCTGGGAGGCTTCCTCAGTGGTGTAAATACGCCGAGCTCGGGGCCTACGATGTTAATACATTTGTGACAGTTTGTGCATTATTTGTGCTCGTTGTTGAGCGAAAATAGTCCATTCCTGCAGAGTATGGCTGACGCACGACAGTCAATTCTGGCGGTTTTTAATTGGACGGAACAAATCAGATCTCAACGGTTCTCGCTTTCAGAGCTCAAGTTCCCTAGCGGACGCGCTTATGATTTCAAGGATGTCTTTGAGCCCGGGCATCCCTTGTCAGCACAGGGTGGTTCCATTCAGTGGGAACAACCGCCCCACTCGGTGAAGCTGGTGAAGATCATCGATAACTCGCAACCGGCACAGGCTCCTTCAGTCAGCATTCAAGTTCCAGACCATGTGAGGACTGACGAAGATCTGAAGCTGTCCTGCAGCGTGAATGCCACCGGTGTGCCGGCCCTCGCATATCACTGGGACTTCGGCGACGGCACGACGGAGGAGGGCAGGCAGGTAAGCCACGCTTTTACAAAGGCCGGGGATTACACGGTTCGATTAGTGGTGGATGGCATCGACGGTGTGCCGGCGGAGAAGAAAGTATCGGTCTCGGTGAACGGAACCATCACCCTGCCCCTCGGAGTCGCTACGAGCCCGATTGAGAGACTACAGCTCCGAAGGGATCTCGAAGTTGATCAGGTCCTGGCGAAAGCCCCCCGTGCGAAATGCACCGTAAGCAAGTCCCAGCAACATCCAAATTGTGCCCACGATCTTGGCATATGGGTTCAGATTCCACCACAAAAGCAGGCAGATCAGAAATCCGAAGATTGGCGGCAACAGATCGCTGAATCCGCGCTCCTCAGCCCTGATGCCGTAGTGAACTAGGGACGAGGCGTTCACCCCCATAAAAGCAATCAGCGCACCGAAGTTCAGCAGCTCAACCCCTCGTTCGAAGCTGATGGTAAGCGCACCCAACAGAGCAAGGGCGCCAGCAAACAAAACATTGTTGCGTGGCGTTCGCCGGACTGGATCTAGCACGCCAAAAAAGGATCTGGGGATGGCGTTGCTCCTGCCCATGGCATACAAGAGGCGCGCTGCACCCAGCTGAGATCCCATTCCGGAGCCGATCGTAGCCACCAACAGTGTTCCATTCACTAATCGCAGCAGCCAAGGACCGCCCGCCATTCCGGTTACATGGACGAAGGCCGTCGTGACGTCTGGAAACGGCCGGGAGGCAGGCCAGATCAACTGCGCGGCATAGACTTCACAGCCTGCAAGCAAGCCCGTGATCAGGCACATTAGAACGGTCGCCAGCAGTATGTCGCGCTTCGGATTCTTGGCTTCTTCCGACAGCGTCGAAATCCCGTCGAACCCGATGTAGGTAAGAACGGCAAGCGAAGTTCCACCCAACACTGATTTCATTTCGAATGTGTTTGGATCGTAAAAGGGCTGCCAGAAGAAGCCGGCTCCCGCGTGAGGATGTCGGAAAACATAATGCGCGGACACTACAAAGAAGATTGCGATCACGATGCCCATGCCGATGACCAACCCGTCATTGATGCGCGCCGAGGTGCGAATGCCGAACAGATTCAAGCTGGTGAACAATCCCGCAAAAAAAAGCGCCCAAATCACGTACGGCACTCCTGGGGCGAAGTTGCAGGCTAATTGCGAGCAAAAAATCGTACAGATCAGTGGATTCAGCAGGTAATCCATCACCATTCCCCAGCCCGTCACGTAACCGAGGGCGGGATGGATTTCCCGTCCAACGTAGGTGAAGGCAGACCCTGCGCTGGGATAGGCTTTGGCCATGCGACCGTACGCGATCGCAGTAAATAACATCGCAAGCATGGCAAGGAGAACTGCGGTGACGACGTGACCATGCGCCCTTTCGCTCACGACGCCGAACACCGGCATGGGAGCCGTGGGTTGGATAACCACCACACCGTAGAAAATGAGATCCCAAAGCCCCAAAGCACGCCGAAGTTTAGGAGTAGCCTTGGACGCTACGGTAGTTACGATTGCCACTCGGGCTCCATAGGCCTGCAGATCATCCGCTCCAAATTCTGCGGCGGGAGGGTGATATCTCCCGCCGATTCACCTGTGCAAACGCGCCGTTAACGGCAAGGTGCGTAAGGAGTCACATCCAAACTGTAACCCCTCGCAATGCCATTCAAGTTCGCCGAATTATCCCGCGGACAGAACTTGCCGGTGCTGAGCTTGTTTTCGACATTGAAGATCGATTTGCCAGCAGCCTGCCACGCAGAATAATTCCCACACTGGCTGTACTGATTGCACTGCTCGTCGATGACGAAGTCAATTGCCGACTCGATGGTAGAATCGGTCGCTTGATCCACATCGCTGTTCAGCGGGACAGACAAAAAGTGGTTATGGGCGATCGTCGATAGCGAGATATTGAAACTTGCCTGTGTCGCATACGTGATGGTGAAGCCTGACTTGTTCTCGTAGTTCGCCAAGACGTCGTATTCCACTGCGTCAAATCCGTTGGCGGCGACCCTGTCCGTACGCGCTGCAACCATGTTGCGAATGAAATCAGACTGCCCCTTGTCGTTATTGATGTTAAGCATGTACTCGTTCCGGAAGCCGGAGAAAGGGTTCCCTATCAGAGAGCCGCTGCAGGCGTGATCGAAGTCCACATGCTGCCGGTAGTCGGCGCGTACTTGTTCTGCGTCGCCAGCATCCACGTAACCGATCGCTCTCTTACCCATCGAGTGCAGCGATTTGACCGCGCCCGTGGTGTAGAGGAGATTGTTCGATCCCGTGATCGATGCGTCCTCGTAAAAGTCGAAATCTGTACTCTCACTCTTTTGGTTCAATCCACTTGCGGCTTCTCCGTTGGCATCGACACCTTTTGGCGCCGGAAACCACCGCTCCGCTCGAATCCTTGACGGTACCGGCAATCGCTCCACTGTCCTTTTGTGCCGATGCGACCGTGCAGGTAAACACTGTAAGGAGCAACGCGAGAGGCAGGGTACCGTACTTCGGCCTAGGGCAACGGGAAAGACGCGGAGTAGAACATTCCATGGGGAGCTCCGATCCACCTTAGTTTCTTGCGTGTACCACGCCGGTCAAAAAGATGGCGTGCGCGAATGTATTCACTTTGTGCTCATCTTGTCAACTATTTTGTTCATCTTTGAATCATTTCAAAATCTCACTCCCTTCTTTTTCCGGTACAATGTCTTGTTTCCTTTGCCTCTTATGCTTGCCGAAGAACGGCGATTCAAAATCCGCGAAATTCTTACGGCGCAGCGTACGGTGACGGCCTCGGATCTTTGCGAGCGGCTGAATGTGACTGCTGCGACGATTCGCCGTGACTTGGCCGAACTGCAGCACGAGGGCGTGTTGGTTCGATCGCATGGTGGGGCCGTTTCTCGCATGTCGAGCACGAATTTTCAACCCTCGTACGATGCCCTGTTGCGAAGCAACAGCGAGCAGAAGCGACAGATCGCGCGGGCGGCCGAACCGCTGATTCTGGATGGCGACACAGTTTTCCTCGAAGGCAGCACAACAGTGTTGGAGCTGGCCCGATGCCTAATTCACCGCCAGCGCCTCACGGTAGTAACCAACTCTCCCAGTATCGTTTGTGAGTTGCAGCGCAGCGTTGGTATTACAGTGCTGTGTACCGGGGGCGACCTCCAGAAGGACATTTTTTATCTTTCCGGAGAGTGGGCCCACCGCGCTCTGTCGGAGATACGTCTGGACAAGGCCGTCCTGGGGGTAAGCGCCATCGATCCGGAGTACGGCGTTTCTACTGCCAGCCATGCGGAAGCGCAGATCAAGAAGATGTTGACCAGGGCCACCAAAACGCGCATCGCCCTGGCAGATCACGAGAAATTTGGAAAGCAGTGCTTCGCTTATGTGGGCCCGGTCACTGATATCAACACTCTGGTCACGGACTCTGGCACGGATCCTCAATTCATCAAGGCGCTCCGGGCTGCCGGGGTGCAAGTGCTGATTGCAGAACCCAACTCCGGCGCTCCGAGAACGAGGAATCGAAAGCTTTCAAACAAAAAGAATTGACAATCGCTCACATACGAACTACCTTGGTCCCCGACTTGGACAGTAAGAGGTTCGTTTTGAGCGACTGCGGGAAAAAAGTCAGACTTTGTCGAGTGTTGGGCGGCTCAGGTCATCGTGCACTGGTCGTGGCCTTTGATCACGCCCTGGTTTTAGGACCGATTCCGGGAACGGAAGACCCTCTCGGGCAAATCCGCCGCTTTGCGGAAGCTGAAGTTGATGCCGTTCTTCTCAATCTTGGCCTGATCCGTCAATTTGCGGATTCGCCCCTCGAATCACGCCTGCCGGCTCTCATTGCCCGAATTGATTGGACCACGGTTTGGTCTGCGATCGGCAACAACGGAACTGGGGAGTTGCGCAGTGCCTTGCTGGCCCGACCGGAAGACGCTTTGCGTCATGGAGCCGACGCAGTTTTGACCTATATGGTCGTGGGTACGGGCAATGCCGATTTCGAGAGTAAAGAAGTGGCGCGGACGGCTGAGGTAGCGCGCGAATGCGAGCGTGTGGGCATTCCCCTCATCGTCGAATCGCTTGCCCGTGGCAAGAACGTGCAGAATCCGGGAGATCCGAAATGGCTGAATCTGCACACGCGGATGGCAGTGGAACTGGGAGCCGACGCCGTAAAAACGGATTACACCGGCGATCCGGTTGCCATGAAGTCTGTCATCCGGGGCTGTCCCATCCCGATCCTGGTGCTGGGCGGGACCCGTCAGGGCTCCGACGAGGAAGCGTTGAAGATGATCCGCGGTGCGGCACTCGCCGGAGCGGCCGGTGTTTTTTTTGGGCGCAATGTATTTCAAGCAGCCGATATGAAAACGTTTCTCGGGAATGCACGTTCAGCCCTGGACGGTACCCAAACAGCTCGCCGGACGAGATAAATGCCAGAGCGCACTCAAACTGGTGTACGACGATCGTCGAACGTACTGGACGGGCGTCCTGGCTATCATGTCCGCGCCGAATGGGGAAGCATTGCTGTGCTCGACGGCGGGGGACACATTTGCGAACTCCGCCTCAACAGCGCTCCCGGTGTGAATCCTTTATCGAAACCGCCCTGGACCACGATCGATCCCGGTCGCTACTCGCTTGGCAACCTGCAAGAGGTTTTTGAAACATGAGCCTGCTGGCCGTTGATATTGGATCGAGCGCTTGCAAAGCGGTGGCGTTTGCCATCAGCGGCGAGATCCTCGCTCAGCATTGTTCCGGCTACACGCCTCAGTTCCCGAGCCCTTCCTTTGCGGAAATGGATCCTGAAATATTCTGGGGTTCTGTCTGCTCTTCCTGCAAGGCGGTTAGCAAGGATCAGAAAGATCTCGTCCGGGCTCTCTGTCTCAGCTCACATGGTGAGACGTTTGTTGCGGTCGATTCGCATGGGAACCCCCTGGGTAACGCAATTCTTAACCAAGACGTCCGCGCCGTTCGTGAGTCTAACCAGTGCGAACAGATTCTTGGGCGCCAGCGACTTTTTCGAATCACGGGGTTATTGGCGCATCCGATGTATCCCGTCCCCAAGATTCTCTGGCTGCGAGAGCATAAGCCCGAGATTTTCCAGTCGACCAAGACCTTTGTCACTCTGATCGGATATGTTCTGCAGAAGATGGGACTGCCTGCCTACGTAGACTACTCGCTGGCCTCGCGCTTTCTTGCATTTGATATCCAAAAGCGGTCCTGGTCCGATGAGATTCTCGACGCAATGGAACTCGATGCCGCACTCCTGCCGGTTCCAGTTGCTGCCGGGACGATTGCTGGAAAGCTAAACGCTGACGCCGCAAGTCAACTGGGTCTTCCAGCAGGAACCCCAGTTGTTCTGGGAGGTCACGACCAGCCCTGTGGCGCTCTCGGCGCAGGGGTAACTGGTCGCGGTCGTGTTGCAGATTCAATCGGCACATATGAATGTCTGCTGGCTGCGTCTGACGCACCCAGCTTGAGCGATAAGGCCCTCGACGCATCGCTCAATTCCTATTGCCACGTCGTTCCAGAAAAGTTTGTTACCCTCGCTTACTTCCCTTCCGGGATCATGGTGAAGTGGTTTCATGATTTGCTTTATGCGAACGGATCAAGAACGGCGCGCTCGGATGGGCTGGGCCAAGATCTTGAAGCCAGCCACTATAGCTTTCTTGAGGCGCACTCGCCTGATGGTCCAACCGGCCTTTGCATCACTCCCCACTTAATCGGAACATGCAATCCTGAGTTCAACCCTCGGGCACGCGGGTTGATCAGTGGCCTCAATCCTGGAACGGGCCGTGCTCAGATTTATAAGGGAATCCTGGAGGGACTGGCCTGCGAGCTGTTGGTGGTGGCCGAGGCGCTGGAGGAAGCGGCTGGAAATTTTGAGGAAATTTACGTTACGGGCGGTGGCACGCGGTCGGCCTTGGGGTTGCAATTGCGCGCGGCTATTACCGGCTGCCGGTTGCACGTCATGAGGCAGCAGGAGGCCGTCTGTCTCGGGACCGCCATCCTGGCAGGCGCCGCAATTGGCGAGTACGGAAGCATTGACCAGGCGGTTGCCGCGCTGGTGCGGGAGAGCAGCGTGCTGGTTCCCGACCCCACGATGGCGGCCAGCTATCGAATGCAGGTCGAGTGTTACAAACAATTGAGATCGGCAGCTGTGCAATGCTGAACATCCGGTTCCAGTTTCTTGGTGAAAGGTAAAGGAGGAAGCTTGATCAAGCCAGGTGTGGGTTTCATTGTCTACGGCGTCCACAAAGACGGGCTTAAGGATCCAATGGGCGCGCCCTTCATCGATAACGCCATTGTTAAACAATCCAAGCGGGCTCTCGCGCGAGCCGGCTTGAAAGTTGTGGAGCACGACATCGTGATTGCCACCAAAGAGGAGGCTCGCCGTGCTCTGCAGAAAATGAAGTCTGATGACGACATCGATCTGGTCATACTTTTTTCTGGTACGTGGGTCTGGGCGGCACACCTGGCGGCGGCGATCCGCGATCTCGTTGCCAGCGGCAAAGCCGTGCTGATCTGGACGCACCCTGGCTCACAGGGCTGGCGGCCAGTGGGCGGATTGGTGATGCATGGCGGCTTGCTCGAGATCGGCGTTCCTCACAAGTTCGTTTATGGAGAGGCCGATGATGCTGACACCATCCTGAAGATCGTCAGCTATGCCCGCGCCGCTCATTTGAAGAACTTTCTAAACATGTCTACTATGGGCACGTTTGGAGGCCGTGGCATGGGTCAGACGTGCGGGGTGGCCGATCCATCGCAATGGATGCGGATGTTTGGCGTGGATATCGACTCCAGGGATACGACCGAACTCATTCGCGCCGCCGAAGCGGTCTCCGCGAGGGAACTTTCCGGACTTCAGCCCCGGCTAAAAAAACTGTTCGGCACGGCGCCGGAGAAAGACATTGTCAATGAACGCTCCATCCGTCTGTACCTCGCGCTCAAGAAATGCGTCGCAAAAGAGAAATTCGATTTCTATACCATTCAGTCATTCCCCGGTTTGGGTGACGACTATTCCGCTACCTGCTTTGCGCAAAGCATGATGCTGGAAGACGGTCATGGAACTTCCACACTCGGAGATTTCAATACCGCGCTCACCGTATTCCTTCTCACGACGCTGAGCAAGGAACGTGTCTACTATGGCGACCTTCAGCACATTGACAAGAAGAAAAAAGAAATCAAGATCATCGGCGATGGGGCATGTCCGCCATCTCTTGCCGGCAAGTTGGGGCCGGCTGGTTTCTCCGAACATGGCATCCCTACGGAAGGCGAGGCCGGCGGGCTTTCAGTGAGACTAATTTGCAAGGTGGGCGAGGGAGTCTTAGCCCGTCTCGGCCGTGTCAGCGGTGAATTCCAAATGGTGATGACTCGTGCCACGATTTTTGAGCCACCCCAGGATCAAATCGAGCAGCGGCTCCACGAGTGCGGGATCCCGTTTTGGCCCCACGGATTTGTCACTGCTCATTGCGATATCGACCGCATGCTCGACAACTGGACGAACGAGTACGCTTGCCTTGGCTATGGGACGGAACTGTACCCTGCCCTGATCGATTTCTGCGAACTTACAGGCATCCGTCCCATCTTGCCCTGAGGGGCAGTTTTGATCTCCAGAATTCAGGGAAGATTCTCCCGGGGGACGCGACTGTACGCGCAGTTCGTGTTCACAAAAGCGGAAGAAGTCAATCAGATCGAAACAGCCCTTTCCTCCCGAGTAGGACGTACATTCCACTCGAGTTTGGAGCGGGTGCAACCGGTCAAGAACGAGCTGAAAGTAACTGCGCCAGCGGATTGGCTTCATAACGCCAGCGCGGTTGAATTCGCCAAGAATGTGCGGCGGGATATCTTACCTTTGCCATTCGTGCTACTGGGTTTCATTCTCGTGTCCTTGCTCTCTCAGTGAGCTAAACTGCCAAATTTCACATTTCGCGAGATTCCGCGCTACTATTACTTGCTTGCGACGCACAAAATCGACCAAATCAAAGGTTCCGCCGAGTTCGAAAAGTGCCCGCTTTCTGACCGTGGGACGGACCGCGCGAATCCTGGGAATCAGTTCTTCAACCTTGCGCCTATGGGAGAGCGTTGGCCTCGTAACCCCGGCACGAAGCGCAGGCAGTTATCGTCTGTATACGCCAGAACTGCTCGATGTTCTGAAACGCATCAAGTACCTGCGAGACGTTAAAAAGTTAAACGTGCCTGGGATCAAGGAGGCTCTGGGGAGCAAAGTGCGTGCCGACCAATCAACGCCCGCGCCCAAGCCCACTCCGGATTTGGGTAACAAGCTTCGCCGACTCCGAAGGAAAAGAGAGTTAACCATCACAGAGGCATCTCGGCAAGCTCACATTTCCGCAGGGTTTCTCAGCGCCATCGAATTGTCTCGTGCGAACCCTTCGGTCGCCACCATTTATCGGTTGGCGGCGGCCTACGGCACCACGGTACTGGAGCTTTATGACCTGCCGGGCCAATCGAATCGAGTAATTCGGCCGCGCAACCGCAAAAGCCTGGAAACAAAATCCGGAGTTCGCATGGAACTGCTTTCTACCGGCACGAAGATGCTCGAATCCATGCTGATTCGAATTCCACCCGGAACCGGCAGCGACGGCGCATACATGCACCAAGGGGAAGACTTCCTCTACATCCTTGAAGGCACGCTCGAAATCTGGCTTGATGAAGTGGAATGTCACCTGTTGCAGCAAGGTGACAGCTTCTGGTTCGAGAGCAACCGGGGCCACCGCTGGTTTAACCCGACAAACAAGCAAGCGTCCGTTCTGTGGGTCAATACTCCACCCACATTCTGAAATTGTTCTTGCCTCTTTGAGGCCGCTTAGAAACTGAACCTCAATGAGAATTGTTGTACTCTCGGAACCGTAAGGGTTCTCCGGTAAAGGCCGAATGAACCGTCATCCGAGCCATTGTCGACGAGGTATTCGTGTTTGTGTCGAAGCGGACCGAGTTGGTCACGTTAAAGACTTGCCAAGCAAACTTCAAGTTCATGTCTTCGCGCAGCTTCTTTTGCCAAATAGCACCACTACCGAGCGGTTCTGCACATCGAGACCATTCGACTACGTTGCTCCAGACATTCTGGACCTCTCCTTGCGGTCGTCGAAGAATTGGGGGTTGACGATCAGGCTCCCAGCAGTTCATCTACGGCGCGATGAGCCTGATCGATCGCGGTATCGGTGTACGCTGTGGCTGCCGAGTCAGTGTTTGCGATCGTGATTCTGCCAAATGGCTTACGACCGATCACATTGGGACGTTTGTCTTCAGGCCAATCCGGATCAAACAGGGGGTTGTACTCATAGCCATAACCGTCTGGCCAGCGATTCACCGTGATCGCTGCGATGTCACGTGCCGGATCGAATCCGCCTGAACCGAGCGTGCGGGCAAGCTGGTCGCGAATGGTGCGCTCGAAGGTTTCGAAAGTTGTGGTCAACAGTTCATATCTGCCGATTTTGTGCTGCTCGCGAGCCGGCAACCCAGACTTATTGGGAGCGCGGCTCAAGTGAAGAAGGATGGGTTCTTCGGGGTCTGTGGGACTTCGATACTGACCCAGATTAACCGCAGCGTTAAGACTTACATCCGACCAGTACGAGCCCGGTGCGGAAACGTTGCTGACTCCCAGCTTTTGGAATGCTTTCCAGTTCCGAATCCCCACGCTCGATCGTATGACTTGCTCATTCAGAAATCCCCAGACTGATGTCGGAAATCACTTTTTCTTGGGGGCAGGAGAGTAGTGCAGGTGTACGACCTTCCAAACTCCGTCACGCTTGAACCAAACGTCGGATTCCTGGAAGTCCTCATCGCTCACCTTGCCCTTTGGTGATCGGGTCCTGACATGTAAAAGGTAGCTTGCTACGACGGTGTCTCCTGGGGGATTAACCTGCACGTGCATGTCGGAAATCTGGTCCGACTCGATCTTTCCTCCGTTGTGGATGAACTCCGTCCACTCCTTCTTGTATTGCGGCAAATCGGTTCGCCCTTCCGGCAGCCATTGTGTGCAATCGTCAGCGTAGTAGGCGAAGTATGTTGGAAGATCGTTGGCAGCGTAGGCCGCGTTCATCTTCTCTTCCAGGTCGAGGATTTCTTTTTCTGCCGTCGATTGTTGCGCAACACATGGCACACTCAGGGTCAAGCTCATGACAACGTACAAAACGGCAAGGAGACTGCGGTTAAGCATTGTTTCCTCCACTCTTCTTTCTCGATTCGGCTATCTTGAAAACAACTCCTGTACCCCTCGGTAGGCTTGATCTATAGCTTGATCAGTGTAGGCGGCTGCCGCGGCATCCGAATTCGCTATGGTAATGCTTCCGAAACGTCGGCGAGCGATGTCGCATGGCCGCTTGCCTTCCGGCCAATCGGGATCCCATAGCGGGTTGTATTCGTACGCATACCCGTGCGGCCAGCGATTGACCATGATGGCTTCAATGTCATGCGCCGGATCAAAGCCGCCGCTGCCTACCACACGGGCAAGTTGGTCGCGGATGTTGCGCTCGAAAGTCTCAAACGAAGTAGTCAGCAGGTCGTAGTGGCCGGCCCGCTGCTGCTCCCTCGCAGAAAGGCCCGGCTGGCAGGGAGTACGCAGCATATGGACCAGAACCGGTTCATCGGGAGATTGCGACGGTTTGTAGTCGCCGATGCTCGGCCCCTGATCCAGATGCATAGAGCTGTGATACATCCCCGGGCAGGAAACACCTCTGACTCCGAGCTTGTGAAAAGCGGTCCAGTTGCGCAGTCCCACAACGGTGTAGACCAGGGGAACCTTCACACCGTAGTGCAAAGCTTCTTTCTGCTCGGCAGGCAGGTCTGGACAAAGGAACGGGATGACCATATTCCAGCAAGCCAGCACCGCGCCTTTTCCACGTACGGTGTACGCTTTTTGATCGCGTCCGTACACGACTTCAACTTGCTTGGCGGAAGGAGAATCTCCAACATGCCGCGCCAGCACCGCAGTGCTGTTCAAACGTATGCGGATCGGAGAATCGTTGTGCTCGAGGCGGCTGTAGTCCACCTTTGCCATCACAATATCTTCAGCCGTGTTCCCGGGAGCGGCGCCGGGAACCAGCGACCGCACCAACATTCGCGCAATCGATGCATTCCCGTCGGGGAAGTGGAAGTGATATTCCTCTTGCGGCGTTACCTCTCCCAATGCCGTAAAGCTCAGGCCTTTTGAGGGCATGCGATCGAGGCCCATGCCTTGAAATCCGGGGAAGCGAATGGCCCAGCAATCCAGTGCGGGCACCGCGTCGATACCGACCCCATACAGGCCATGAGTGCGAGTCTGGTAAAACGGAATGACATCCGGATGAGCCTTCACTACATTGAGCAGAAAATCTTTATAGCTCATCTTCGAGAGCCGGGCCTTCTTCTGCTCCTGCGGCACTCCTTCCATGTGGTCGATTTTGGCTTCCTGAATGCGGGCGATGTCCTGCTGAGCCTGTGCCGATAGGGGAGTACGCGCGAGAAAGTCAGCCCATTTGCCGGAAGCTCCTTGCCTACCGTAGAAGCCTCCGGGAGCGTTCGTTACCAGTCGCTCGCTTCCAAAGGTTTCTTTGTCGAAAAAGTAGCCGAATCCGAGACCGCCAAACGCCGCGTTACCCGAGTACTTCTTTTGGAGTGCCGGGGGGTCGATGCCAAGTTCAGTCAGTAGTCCGCGGGCCTCTTTGCTGTAAGGGAAAGGAGATTCGATCGCAACCGTGCCACCGTTGGTCAGCAGCATGCGCCCATCTAAATGAAACTCGTTCCTCTTGGCATGCCCGCCGAAATCATCATGATTGTCAAGGATCAGAATGCGGGCTGAGGGTCCGGCCTGCTTACGATAGAAATACGCAGCCGCCAAGCCGCTGATGCCCCCACCCACTACCACCAGATCGTATTCCTCGCCCGTCTCTACCGGCTTGCCTGCGGTTTCCCAGAACGTGCCGTCACGCAATGCGTGGGCGACTTCGAAAGCGCCGGGATGACTGCCGCGCATTCCGGTGCGCGTTGGAGGATAGTAGCCGGGGCGGTCCTGTGCGGAGGGCGCGGGCATTTGGGCCGCGAGCAAACCGCTAAGCCATGGACCGGCAAGCGTGCCACCCACTCCAAGTGCAATGCCGTTCAAGAAATCCCGGCGTGTGATATCGCGGTGCATGCCAAGCTCGCGGTCACGGGATCGACGAGCGTTTTCATTGTCGAGATTAGACATTTCTAAGCACCTTTCACTTGTTCCTGAACGGCCCGGTAGGCCTGGTCAATGGCCGCGTTGGTGTAAGCGCTGGCCGCGGCGTCGGAGTTTGCGATGGAGATTCGTCCGAACTGCTTACGACCAATCACGCAAGGACGCTCGTCTCGCGCCCAATGAGGATCGAATAGAGAATCGTATTCGTAGGCGTATCCATGTGCCCAACGATTCACTGTGATAGCAGCAATGTCGCGGGCTGAGTCGAAGCCGGCTGCCGCGAGCATGCGATTCAACTGTTCGCGGATATTCCGTTCGAATTCGGAGAAGGGAGTGCTGATCAGTTCGTACCTGCCCATGCGGTATTGATCGCGGCGCAGCAGACCCGCCTTGCAAGGGGTCCGCAGCATGAACAGCACCATGGGCTCTTCTGGTTTGCTGGGAAATTGGTACGCGCCCAGACTGACCGGGAAGTCAAGCATGGTGAAGGTGTGATAGCTACCCGGCGAAAGAATCTGTCGTATCCCCAATTTGTGGAACGCCGACCAATTGCGAATGGCGACATGCGTATAGATGAACGGTTCCTTGACGCCATAGTGCAGAGCTTCCTTTTGCTTCTCGGGAAGCTCAGGGCAGAGATACGGAACCATCGTGTTGTAACAAGCGAGAATGCAGCACTTCGCCGTTACCTTCTTCAGCTTTCCTGACTGCACGTACGAAACTTCTACTTGCTTGGCTGATTCTGGCGCTCCGCTGTTCTGGGCGCGAACCGCGGTTGAGTTAAGACGAAGTCGGATGAGGGATGACGAGTGATCGAGCTTACTGTAGTTGGCACGGTCGGTCACAACATCCTCCATGGTGTGACCTGGGAGGGCTTCAGGAATCAGACTTCGGACCAACAAGCGGGCAATCGACGCATTCCCGTCGGGAAAGTGAAAGATGTAGGGCTCTTCTTTTCCTTCGTCTCCACCTAAATCCAGCCCGTTAAACCCGGCGTATTGGTATGCCCCGTAATCATCAGGATTTCGATAGCAGGCAAGAGCTGACACAGCATCAATTCCTACCGCAAACAAATCGTTTGTGTAGCTTTGGAAAAATGGCAGAACGGCTGGGTCCGCTTTACAAATTTCAGTCAGGAACCCCGCGTAGCTGATCTTGGCCAGCCGCGCATGCTTCTCTTCTTTTGAAAGGCCGGGAAGATAATCCTTCTTTTCGTCGTAAAGACGCGCGATCTCCTGCTGCAGCTTTTCGGGCAAGGGACTCTTCTTGAGGAATTCGGGCCAGGGAGTCGAGCCCATTCCCGTGACCAGGCGATCCGCCGCAAACGTCTCTTTGTCGAAGAAACAGGCAGTGCCGAGATGCGAGTACAGCTTCTGGTCGTAGGCGTTGTAAAAGATCTTTGTTTCAATTCCCAAGTCTCTGAGAACTTCCTTCGCCACGTCACTATATTCCGAAGGGCTCTCAATGGACTGGGTTCCGCCGTTGCTCAGCAGCAGGCGTCCAGCGACGCGGAATTCGTTGCGGCGAGCGTGTCCGCCAAAATCGTCATTATTATCAAGGATCAGAATGCGCGAACTCGCGCCGGCCTGCTTGCGGTAGAAGTAAGCTGCCGCAAGCCCGCTGATGCCGCCTCCGACGACGACTAGGTCATAGGTTTCGTGCTTGTTTATTGGGCTAGCGGCGGTTTCCCAGAAGGTTCCGTCGCGCAGTGAATGGGCAACATCGAATGAGCCTGGCGCGCTGCCTCTCATGCCGGTCAACGCAGGCGGATACGTGTTGACCGAGGGGCCAGTAGCTTTGGAGTCGTTTTGGAGAGTGGAGGCTAGGCCGGGCAGGCTGGAATAGCCTAACGCTCCGATGCCGACGGCAACGCCATTGAGGAAGTCGCGGCGCGTGATGCGGCGATGCATCCCCAATTGCCGGTCACGTTTCTCGTCGCTCATTGAATCAAGTTGGCAAGCATTCAGGATTCCCCAAGCCTATGCGTTACGTTGTTTAAGGTGCTACTGTGCCGGTATCGGTTCCGGCTCTGCCGAACCGTCTGCCCTCGGATCAGAAGCCGCAAAATTCGTACCAGTTTTCGAGTTGTGAAGCACAGCTTGTCCGCGTCCCATCAACGCGGAATAATCCTTCCGCATTTTCAGTTCGTGGCCCTTCTTCCGGAGTTCGGCCTCCACTTCCGGTGAGACGCGCGATTCCAGAAGAATCGTGCACTTGATTGCCTCGCCGGTATCGCGGATCGTGAACCGTGGAGCAGAAAGCGCCGCCTGGATGTTCCATCCATAGTCTGCGATGTTGGACACGAATTGCGCGTGAGCAAGTGGCTGATTGGAACCACCCATTATTCCGAATCCGATGTGTTCGTCGCCTCGTTCCATAAACGCAGGAATAATCGTGTGGAAGGGGCGCTTGTGCGGAGCCAGCGCATCGGGATGGTTGGGATCGAGTACAAATAGTCCTCCGCGATCCTGAAGCAGAAAGCCCTTGCCGTTGACCGCAACGCCGGAGCCGAAGAAGTCGTACACACTCTGGATCATGGAAGCGATGTTGCCTTCTTTGTCGACCACCGCCAGATAGGTCGTGTCGCTCTTGGCCGGCGTACCACTGACCGCGGCGCAGTTTGCCCTCTGTGGATCAATCAGTGCTGCACGTTGTTCAGCGTACTCTTTGGAAAGCAGGCCCTTCACCGGGATGCCCGCGAAATGAGGGTCACCGTTATAGCGATACAAGTCGGTGTAGGCGAGTTTCATCGCCTCGATCTTTTTGTGTAGCTCTACCGTACCTTGGGGACCGCCTTTGTCCGGCTGCGAGGTGGCCATAATATTCAGCATTTCCAACGCCGCCATGCCTTGCCCATTGGGTGGAAGCTCGTAAACTTTCCAACCCCGATAGTCGATCGAAAGCGGCTCAACCCACTCCGACGAAAATTCTGCCAGGTCGCGGGCCTGCATCGTTCCGCCCAGAGAGGCCGATGTTTTGAGGATCGCTCGCGCAATTTCACCCTCGTAGAACTCGCGAGGTCCTTTCTCTGCCAACAGTCGCAACGTCCTCCCGAGGTCCGGATTAGAGAACTTGTCGCCTACATTGAGTGGTTTTCCGTCGTGCAGAAAGAGACGCTGTGCTTCCTCGGTTTGTTTCAGCCGCGCACTACCGATAACCCAGAAGTCATGGATGATTTCGGGCACGAAATAGCCGTTCTCGGCGTAGTAAATCGCGGGTGTAAACAGAACCTTCCAAGGTAATTTTCCAAAACGCTGGTGAGACTTTGCCCAACCATCTACAGCCCCCGGCACTGTGACACTGTGGATTCCGACCGCCGGCATAGACGTGATGCCCTGTTTCTTCAAGAAATCAATAGTCAGCCCTTGCGGCGCCCAGCCACTGGCGTTCAACCCGTAGAGTTTGCCGCTCTTCGCATCCCAGTAGAGAAGGAACAGATCGCCGCCAATGCCGTTCATCATAGGCTCGGTCACCCCAAGTACAGCATTCGCAGCGATGGCAGCGTCAATTGCCGAACCGCCCTGGGAAAGAATTTGCGCCCCCGCTTGCGAGGCCAGCACGTGGCTCGTTGCGACAATCCCGTGGTCAGTGATGACCATGGATCGGCCATAGTCACGATCTTGGGATAAGGCTGGGTTCAACCCGAGGCACAACAAAGTAAATAGAAGCAGCAAGCGGCGCATTGACGGTCCTCAGCGTTGCAGTCGAGCCGGTGACGGTTGGCGGAACGTTCAGAGATTACTATAAGTTCGCAAGGTTAGAAAAAACGGTGAAGTCTGTCAAGGAGAATGGAGACCATTGCGGGGGTTCATTTCCGCCGCCCGCAGGAACTTGCTGTACCCTTGCCGCACTCCAGAATTCTGGCAGTACGCAAAGCCCGCCATTAAAGAAACGCATTTGTCCCTATAGGAATTTTTTACTTGACACTGAGTCTTCACTTTTCTAACCTTCCACAATTCTCGTAAGGTCTGGGTATCTGCAAAGGATGAGGCCGGTTGGGTCCGGGGTGCCGTCTATGACGCGCGAAATCTTTTGTGATGGTGCTCTTGCCTCTTCCCGATCACCGGCCTGTACCGGGGCCCCTATTCCTACTTCGATTTTCATTCGTGCTAATCTCTGCGGTTTGGGCGGCAATCAAGGAACAACCTTTCTCGGGGGGCTTCGCATGGAACTTCGCAGCTGCAAGCGTTTTTTTCACCCACCCTGTGCACGGTGGGTGGCAGTCGGTCTGTATCTCGCCGTGGCCCTCACTGTTTTCGCTGCGGCACAGAACACGAACGGTAGAGTCATTGGCATCGTCACCGATCCTCAGGGGGCGGCAGTTCCTGGCGCCAAAGTGACCGTCACCAACGTCGGCACGAATGTAAGCTGGAATACCGTGACCGATGACAAGGGGAACTACCAGGTGCTCGATGTTCCCATCGGGCAGTATTCGGTCACCGTCGAGTGTAAGGGCTTCTCCAAAGCCAGGACCGAACCGCAGGAACTCACCATCAATCAGGCGCTACGCATCGACATTCACATGAAAGTGGGAGGCGTCAACGAAGTCGTGGACGTACAATCGCAGGCGGCTCAAGTTGAAACTGTGAATCCCACCATTGGGGGAACGGTCACGGGCAAGCCCATCCAGGATCTTCCGCTAAACGGCCGCAATACTTTGGACCTCGCCTTGACACAACCGGGTGTCATTCCCATCGCCGACGACATTGGGACGTACGGTACGAGCAACGGTGGATCCACCGAGACCGGGCTGGGAGGAATTAGTATAGCCGGAGGCCGCGGGGACGCCGTCACTTACCTGCTCGATGGCGGCTTGAACAATCGAACCACGAGCAACCAGGTCGTCTTTAATCCCAATCCTGAGGCCGTCGAGGAGTTCAGGCTTCTGGAGAATAACTACACGGCCGAATATGGCCGCAACGGAGGCGGCACCATCAGTGTGGTCCTCAAGTCGGGAACCAACGCCTTGCACGGGAGCTTATTCGAATACCTGCGCAATGATGCGATGAATGCCAACGACTACATCGATAATGAAATTGGGCAGCCTCGCCAGGTGCTCAAGCGCAATCAGTTCGGAGGAGTAATTGGTGGCCCGATCACGTTGGGCCACTGGCTGAACGGCAAAGATCGGCTCTTCTTCTTTTTCGGCTACCAGGGGCAGCGGCTGTCCCAGACCATCAACGAAGCGTCCGTGACAGGACCTGTCACGGTTTACACTCCAGCAGAGTTAACCGGTAATTTCTCGGGGGATCCTTTTGTAGAGTGTTTCCTGACCGGGAATCCCAGTATTACTCTTCCGGGCGGACTTGGGCCGTGCGCTTCAAGCGCGCGTACCTACTATCAGTCGAACTCAGCGTTGGCCGCCCAGGGAATCATCGATCCTACGAAGATCGACGCGGTCGCGCAGAAGTATATTGCCGCGGGCATTATCCCGACATCGCCTGGCGGACAATTATTTCCCCAAGGCTCACAAAGGGATAACGCGGATCAGTACGTGGGAAAGTTCGACTTCTACGCGACCACGAACGATCGCATCGCGCTGTCGGTCGGCTATAACAAGGAACCGATCACCAATCCGTTTTTTGGCGCTAACATCCCGGGTTTCGTTGCTGCTACGACAAACTGGGACTACTTTGCCAACATCAACTACACGAAGACTATTTCGATTTCCACCCTCAATGAATTGCTGGTGACTGCACAACGTTTCCGCTCAACCGCCCTGCCCACCAGCCATCTGCCTACGCCATCGCAACTGGGTGTCAACATCAACTCGGATGATGCTTTTGGGCCACCGACAATTTCGTTTGCCAGCGGCATGACTGTGGGTTTTGATCCAAATGTCGCCTGGAAGGCGGATAACAACTATTCGGTTTCCGATACATTGACCTGGAATCGCGGGCACCACACCTACAAGTTTGGCGGCCGCTTCGGGATCATGCAGGAAAATTCCATTTACGCGTACCAGACCAATGGCATCTTCTATCTCTACGGACCCGGTGGGGTCGGCTCCGGAAATGATCTGGCAGATTTTCTCTTCGGAGCAATGGATGAGTTTAGCGAATATTCGAAAGCGCCCAGCAACGAGCACCAGAAACAATACGCAGTTTTTGCACAGGATGAGTGGAAAGCAACGCCGCGTCTTACGATAACCTACGGTCTTCGTTACGAATACACCACTCCCGAGACCGATACTCACGGATATAGTTTCAGCATTGTCCCCGGTCGGCAGTCAGTAAAATTCCCGGGCGCGCCCCTCGGTTTCCTGGTGCCCGGCGATCCGGGCGCACCACGAGGCTGGTATTACCCCGACCATACAAATTTATCGCCGCGCATCGGCATTGCCTGGGATCCTTTCGGCGATGGCAAGACGAGTATCCGCGGGGGCGGCGGAATGTTCTTTGACACGCTTAACGGGTGGATGTCGGATTGGTCGACCGACGAAGCGCCTTGGGCGGGCGGCACCGACTTCACCTTCCTCCCGAATAATGTACCGACACTTCCAACGGACCCGGCAGGTGCGATACTTTCGGATCCGTATGGGACGGCTGGCTTAGTCGATCCCTTTCCTTCCCAAGAGCCTCCGCCTTCCAACATCAATTTCGCAGATGCAGGATTCACGCCGTTTCTGGGTTCCGGGAACAATTTCGTCAATATTCACCTCAGGACACCCTACATTTATCAATACAACGTGAGCATCCAGCGTCAGATCGGCAACGGACTGATGGCTGAGATCGGCTATGCCGGAAGTTCCTCGCACAAACTGCTTACCTGGGTGGATCAGAATCCTATGATTCTGGGAACCAGCACGCGTCTATTGAACTACCAATTGCTGGCTTCCAACCCAAACGCTGATCCTCTCACTTTCGGTTTTGCTCCAACCTTCGATGGCCTCGATCACGCGAACTACAATGGCCTGCTGACCAGCCTTACGAAAAGAGCCCAGGATGTGCGCTATCTCGGGAATGTGTTCTTTACCGCGTCCTATACCTGGTCGCACAATCTGGACAATGGAACCGGATTCAACTCGCGGGTCTCGTCCATTCCTTACTACAACCACAACCAGTTTTATGGCAATTCCGATTTCGATCTCCGCCAGAGATTGGCGTTTAGCGGAGGCTGGGAACTACCCTTCGCTAAAACGTGGGCTGGCGGTCCGAGACGGCTAACCAGCGGCTGGAGTTTGTATCCTATTTATTTCATTCAATCGGGAATTCCGCTGGATTTTCTTGCGGGGACGCACCAGCGCTCGACCGATTCTGGTCCCTCGGGAGCCGGCGATGGCGAAATTGTGAGGGCCGACCAAATGGTCAGTTCGGTGCAGACCTTCAATCCGCGGAGCGTGCAAACCTTCAACGGAGTCCCCGGAAATTATTGGTTCGATCCCGGCTCATTCCAGCAAGATGCCTGTATTGGGGCGGGTACCTGCCCGCTCGGTTTCTACGGAACCTATCGCAGAAATTCGTTGCACGGACCGCGGCATTCCAATTTCGATCTCGCCTTGGAGAAGTCGACCAATCTAGTCGGTGAAAATACGAAGCTCATCTTCCGGGCTGAGGCCTTCAATGTTTTCAATCACGCCGAATTCCGGCCACCTGCGGCTACGTCCGTCGTGTCAGGAACGTTTGGCCAAATCGGCGGAACGTACGCTCCCAGGATCATGCAACTGGCGCTCAAGGTGACCTTCTAGGGATGATACTGGCTGAGACTTTAGTTGCCAAACACCGAAGCAAGCTGGCTTACAACGCGGGCTGAATCATGTTTCGAATCGACGAATCGTAGCGGACGAGAGTCTGCCTCTGGAGGGCAGAATGGGGAAGAAGCTGGATTCAGCGCTGGGGATGGATCGCAACATCACGCGGCGTGATTTCCTGAATGGCTGCGCCGTCACGGTTGGGGCCTCGCTTACGCCGGCCAGTTCCGTCTGGCTGAAGCTCCTGGCTGCGGCTGAGATCGCTCCCGAAAAAGATTCCAACTACTATCCTCCAGCCAAGACCGGCATGCGCGGAAGCCACGACGGATCGTGGGAAGTGGCTCATGCCATGCGGGATGGAGAAACCTGGCCGGATGCGGTTGATGAAAAAGAAGCTTACGACCTGGTTGTCGTAGGCGGGGGCATCAGCGGTCTTGCCTCCGCCTATTTCTTCCGCAAGTTCGCCGGATCAAAGTCTAAGATTTTGATTCTCGACAACCATGACGATTTCGGCGGCCACGCAAAGCGCAATGAGTTCCAGCCCGGTCAGCGGTTGCTGATTGGTTATGGAGGAACTCAATCTCTGGAGGCTCCGCATCATTACAGCAAGGAAGCATTTGGTTTGCTGCAGGAGTTGGGCATCGAGGTCGATCGCTTTTACAAGTATTTCGACCAGAACCTCTATAAGGGCATGGGACTGAAGCGCGCGACCTTCTTCGACAAGGAAACGTTCGGCGTCGACCGCCTCTTGCCGGGGTTTGGGACGCACTATCTCGGCTTGACCTTCCCGCCGGACGTCCTGGCGCAGATCCCTATTTCCGAAGCAGCGCGCAAAGACTTGGCTCGTTTGCAGGAAATGAAGATCGACTATCTGGCCGGGCTACCTGCTGAAGAAAAGCGCCGGAAGCTTATTAAGACAAGCTATAAGGATTATCTGCTTCAGTACGTGAAGGTCGATCCCGAAGTCGTAAAGATTTTCGAAACCGCCCCTCATGGACTGTATGCGGTAGGCATCGATGCGGTATCGGCGTGGGACTGCTTGCAGATGGAGTATCCGGGATTCAAGGGAGTAAACCTTCAAAACACTGAAGACAGTCCGGAGCAGGCTGAGCCTTATATCTTCCACTTTCCAGACGGCAACGCGTCGGTAGCGCGATTGCTCGTTCGTTCACTAGTTCCCGGCGCTGTCCCGGGAAGCACGATGGAAGACGTGGTGACGTCGCGAGTGAACTATGCGCGTCTCGATGACTCCGATTCCGCAGTGCGCATCCGGTTAAATAGCACTGCCGTACACGCAAAGCATGTCGGTGATCCACACGACGCAAAGCAGGTTGAGGTCACTTACGTTCGCGGCGGCAAGGCGTACAAGGTACAGGGGGCGCATTGCGTCCTTGCCTGCTACAACATGGTGATTCCTTATCTCTGCCCCGAAATGCCGGAGAAGCAAAAGGAAGCCCTACACTACTGCGTGAAACTTCCGCTCGTCTACACGAACGTGCAGATCAGGAACTGGGAATCGTTTCAGAAACTCAGGGTCAGTTCCATCTACGCACCGGGCGGATACTTTAATGGAGCATCGCTGGATTTCCCGGTTTCCATGGGCGAGTACCATTTCCCCAGCTCTCCACAAGAACCCTGCTTGCTGCACCTTTTGCGCACTCCATGCAAACCCGGTCTACCGGCCAAAGAACAGTATCGAGCGGGTCGCTACGAGCTGTTGACAACACCCTTCGAAGTTTTCGAACGCAACGTCCGCGATCAACTGGGACGCATGCTTGCCGGTGGAGGATTCGACTCAGCTCGCGATATTCAGGCGATCACCGTCAACCGTTGGCCGCACGGTTACGCCTACGAGTACAACCCGCTGTTTGAACCTCTGGACCGCCCTGCGTCCGAGCGTCCGTGCGTCATCGGCCGGCAGGCTTTCGGACGCATTCACATTGCTAACTCTGATGCCGACGGCCACGCTTACACCAATATCGCGATTGACCAGGGTTACCGAGCAGTTCGGGAAATCACAGCGGATGGAAAGCACGAAGCTGTAGCTGCTGGCGCCTGACCCACTAGGCTCGGGCCCATAGCCGCGATCGCCTCTAAGCGTGGCAGAAGTCTGGGATCTCGAACTTCTCCGGTGCTGCGTTTGCTAGGGCGATGTGCTCGTAATCCCACGCTTGCAATGGAGTTCGGTGACGCATGGTGTTGGATATCAATGATCTTTGGGACTTGCGCGGTGAGAACGAGTGGCTTGATGCACTCGATCGCTATTGGCTAAACCTTGACGGTCACAAGAGCCACCCCATAGAAGACTTCATAAATACAGGGGACCTGGAATATATCCACAAACTCGATATGCAGCAATGGTATGACTTCCTTAACAAGTATTTCCACTGGAAATTCAAGGGCAATCATCTTCAGGAAAAGCTCACGGACCTTGACAAGAACAGCTTTGAACATCTTTTTTCTGTGAAATGCAGTCTCGAAGTCTTAGATGAACTCGATCTAACGGACTCTCGAAAGTGTCTCAACATTGTTAAGCGCATTAGAGGTTTGGACTATCCAGGTGCGTCGGGTCTATTAGCACTGATATTCAAAAAGTGGTTTGGAACAGTTGACGGGTGTGTTCTTGAGTCCTTGTACGCGATTGAGTCATTGCCCGAAAAGCAGGCGATCGGAGAGATCCGTAGCTGGCTAAAGAGAAATAGAGACTGGAGAGAGTGTGACGTTCTGTTCCTCATTGACATAATGCGAAGAAAAGCAGCCCAACTAAACGGTTGGTTCGGCACACGCAAATGGACTCCCCACAATATCGCGATGATTCTTCGGACGTCCAACACGCCGGTTCGGGCAGAAGATCATGGGGCGCAGATGGTTAAGAGGAGGAGCGATGAACAAACACCGCCACAGTCGTAGGGAATTCCTGGGCCTGACAGGAGCCGGCTTAACCGGATTTGCATGCAGCAGTTTTCTGGGTGTCACAGCATTTAGCAAAACGCAGGGCATCGACGACGATCCACGCCACGCCGATCTGGTGGTATTCAACGCCAAGATCTACACCGTGGATTCCCGTATGCCGAAGGCGGAGGCTTTTGCCGTCAAGGGCGAACGCTTCGTCTTTGTTGGAGGCACAACAGAAGCCAAGGCGTTCATCGGCAAGGGAACGCGGACCTTCGACGCCAAGCAGATGACAGTCGTACCCGGATTCATCGATTGCCACAATCACGCGGGTGGCAACATCCTGCTCTACGAGGTCATCGTCGGCAACCCCTATGAGGTCGAGTTTGTCACCATCGCCAGCATCATCGAGAAACTCCGAGCCAAAGCCCAGAAGACGCCCGCGGGCTTTTGGATTGATGGATACTTCTTCGACGACACCAAGGTGAAGGACAACCGCCAGCTCAACCTGCACGACCTAGACCAGGTCTCAAAGGAGCATCCGGTATGCGTCCATCATCGCGGCGGCCACACCTCGTACTACAACAGCAAGGCGCTGGAGTTGGCCGGAGTAACCAAGGACACTCCCAACCGGATGAGCGGCACCTACGACCACGACGAAAACGGCGAACTCAACGGACGAGTCACTGATCGCGCGCGTGACGTGTTCAACAACGTTGGCAAACGAGAGACCTTCACGGCAGAGCAGAAGGAGCAGCGTGATCGCGACGGGCTGGCATACATCTCCAAACAGTTCGTCCGCTATGGACTGACCAGCGTTCACCACGAAGGCGGCGATTTATTTACGCTCCAGCAAGTGCGGGCGCGCGACGAACTACTGCACCGGGTGAGCTTTGAGACCAGCGGGGACATTTTGGAGGCAATGATCAAGAACGGGATCAGCAGCGGCTTCGGAGACGAGTGGATTCGCTTTGGCGCCACCTCTGAGCACACCGCCGATGGCTCGTTCTCGGAGCGTACGATGGCGCTGAGCCAGCCCTATCCGGGAACCAATCCTCCTTACAGCGGCAATATCACCGAAAAACAGGAGGATCTCAACGCCTGGGCGGAGCGCGTGCAGCGGGCGGGCATTCAACCCAACTGCCATGCGAATGGAGATGTGGCCATCGACATGGTGCTTACCGCGTACGAGCGGGCGCAGCAGACTGCGCCACTTCCCGACGTGCGCCCCAAGATCACTCACTGCACGCTGATCAACGATAATCTCCTGCGGCGCATCAAGGCACTCGGCGCAGTCCCCGCCGTCTTCACGACGTACGCCTATTACAACTCCGACAAGTTTCATTTTTATGGAGAAGAACGCATGAAGCACAGCATGGCGTACCGTTCCTTCTTCGACGCCGGGATTCGAGCGGCGGCCGGCTCAGACTTTAGCCCCGGGCCGTTCGCTCCGCTGATGGGCATTCAGGGCATGGTGACGCGTACCGGCTGGAATGGAGAGACTTGGGGTGCAAACCAACGCATCAGCGTAGACGAAGCCCTGCAGGTCAACACCATCAATGGTGCGTACAACTCTCATGAGGAAGCGATCAAAGGATCTATCACACCGGGCAAACTGGCGGACTTCGTCGTGCTCGCAGATGATCCTCATACAGTGAACAAAGAGAAAATCAAAGATATCGAGATCGTACGCACGGCCACAGGAGGCTCGACGGTTTACGAGAAATAGCCTGGCTCGCGCGTAGAATCGAACAGTGTCTGTGCACGTCAAACTCAGTGCGTCAAGCGTCCTACTGGGGACCTGCTGTTTACTCCGATGCTCCCCGCGCAAAACCCCGCCGCCGACTTCGTCCTAATTCACGGCCACATCCTCACCGTGGATGCCAACGATTCGGTACACATCTGCACTTCATTCATCCCTTGAAGGAGCGCATCGTACGAGAAGTTGGCTATGGGCTGTCGCGCGAAGGAGCCTCGGCGGCCGATCTCGTCAAATCGATGCATGCCCAAGGTGAACCTGAGCCGCCGCTCCCAAAGGAAAAGTCGCATGAAAGCTGGAAGAGAACCTCATCCGCCGGTAATCAGCGAAACGCACTCCACTATCTCAGGGACGAAAAGCCTACGACCAACCGAGGTACAATTCCACCTGCCTTCGAGGGTGTATCCCGGCTGACTATGCACTCGAGACGTACTCTTCCGCTTTTGCTTATCTTTTTGGGCGGAATTGTGGTTGCTGCTTGGCCGGGACGAGGACAATCCACCGACGATACTGCCGAACACGCGAACGCGGACGCGGGCCCACCGGAGTTCGTAAAGGAGCCTGTTGGCGCAAGCCGCTGCCAGTTCTGCCACTCTTCCGAAGTCGAGGGCTACGCACGCTCTGCAATGGCCCATTCGCTGCGCCGCGCGGGGCAGGAGCCAGAGGGCACGGTGCAGACGCCCGACGCGAAGATCACGATACATTCGTCGCCAACTGGCTCTTGGCAGCGCCTGGAGAGTGGCGGAGACATAACCAATTACCGCATTGATTACGTGATCGGTTCCGGGATCCATGCTTCTGGCTACTTGGTCGACTTGGCGGGTCATCTGTTCCAATCGCCGGTCGCGTACTATGCGAGTCGTCATGCATACGATTTGGCGCCCGGATACGAGGGATTGGTGAATCCGGATTTTACGCGACCCATAGCAGAAGGATGTCTCTTCTGTCACTCAGGAACTGCGCTACACATCTCCGGCACGTCGAACCAGTATCATATCCCGGCCTTTTCTGCGGAGGCGATTACGTGTGAGCGATGTCATGGCTCGGCTGAAAAACATCTCAGTGACCCAAGGGCGGGCACGATTATCAATCCTGCGAAACTGGACCCGGCTGCACGCGACAGCATCTGCGAGCAATGTCACTTGTTGGGAGTGGGCAGAGTGCTTAATCCAGGAAGGAATTTCAGCGACTTTCGGCCAGGGCAGCGTCTGGAGGATGTTTTCACTACTTACCATAATCTTTCGCCACCGGGCGCTGATGCCGAGAAATTCAAAGTCATCAGCCAGGTGGAGCAGCTGGCCAGAAGCACTTGTGCGCGCATGAGCAATGGCCGGCTGTGGTGCGGCACATGCCATGATCCACACAATAAACCTCTGGAACCAGTCCAGTTCTTCCGGTCCAAATGCCTTTCTTGCCACACGGAGAGTTTCACTGCTTCTCACCCGGGTAAGCAGAGTAACTGCATCGGTTGTCACATGCCGCGCCGTGATGCCAAAGACGGAGGACACACGGCGTTTACCGACCACAGAATCCAGCGACGTCCCGAGGCACAGCAAGCTTTGCCGGAAAATCTAGACATTGCGGCCTGGCGTGAACCTGCGCCTGATTTGCAGAAGAGGAATCTGGGCATCGCGTATGTGAACGTGGGGGCGGAACGCCGTTACCCGCAATTTGTAGTTCGCGGTTACCGCATGCTCACGGAAGTGCAAGACCAGTTCTCTGCAGACAGCGCAGTCTTTACCGCCATGGGGACCGCGTTGCTGCTGGGCAAACAATCAACTGAAGCAGAATTGGCCTTCGATCGCGCGCTGCAACTCGGCCCGGAATCGGCCACGGGCGAGACGAACGCGGCGTCAGCGTACCTGCAAGCTGGCGATATCAACACAGCGGTAGCGCACCTGGAACGCGCCGTGACGATTGATCCGTTTCATCTGCCGGCGGATATGCCGCTGATCGATCTTTATAAGCGCCAGGGAAACGCAACGAAGGCCGCCGAGTTGGCCGAGAGAGTCAGCGCGGTTATAGATCAGCAATCGGACAAGGTTGGCGAGAAGCTCTTGCCCGGCAGTTCACTGCGGACGGCCGAGGCCGTCTTCAAGAACATCCAGGTGCTCAAGGCAGTTTCCTCCGATCAGTTGATTCCTGCCATGCGATTCATCACGGCGTCACTCGGCGTGGAATGCAACTATTGCCACGTGCAGGATCATTTCGACAAAGACGACAAGAAGCCGAAACAGATCGCGCGCGACATGATGCGAATGATGTTTGCGATCGATAAAGAGAGCTTCGCAGGGAATAGGGTAGTCACTTGTTACTCCTGCCATAGGGGCTCGCTGAAGCCGGAAAGTGTTCCAGTCGTTGCGAAAGAAGTAAAGTCCCAGCCACCGGTGGGTGGACCAGAAAAGCTTCCCGTGGACATGCCTACCGCAGACGAATTAATTGACAACTACATTCGCGCGCTCGGCGGAGCGTCTGCGATCGAAAGGATCACCAGCCGCGAGGAGCGTGGTACCGCAACTCTGGGTGGGAAAGCCATCGCGATTGAAATTTTTTATCGGGCGCCCGACAAACAGGTCGTGGTTCGACACATGCCCGCGGGCGACAGCGTGACCGTTTTCGATGGCCATCAGGGTTGGTCCAGCACACCGGGTGGGCCTATACGTGAAATGCATGGCTCCGATCTGGATGCTGCTCAGATCGACGCTGACCTGCACTTCCCGTTGCGTATTAAGCAGATGTTTGGTGATCTCCGCGTGGAATATCCGGAGAAGATTGGCGACCGGGGTGCTTATGTGATTTCTTGCAAAAACGTGGGCAAGCCGCAGGTGAAGCTTTATTTCGATGAACAGGCGGGGTTGCTGAAGCGACTTGTGCAGTTTGCCGAATCTCCTCTGGGCCTGATTCCCACTCAAATCGACTACGACGACTACCGGGACGTCGACGGCGTGAAGATTGCGTACCGCTGGACGACGGCTCGTCCGGGGGAAAGTTCGACCATCCAACTGGATCAGATCAGGCAGAATGTTCCGGTTGATGATGCCAAGTTCGGCAAGCCCACTTCGTCGGCGGCAACGCCACCGAGACCGTAGTCGGCCCGGCTCGCGTCTGCGTGCCCAGGCCTTTGCTCAGCTACTGGGGCTCTATGATGTGGAGCGTTTGATTTTCCTGAATCCCGGTCGTTAACACCTGTTTGCGCCCGGACGGCCAGTCGACTTCGACGCGGTCAATTTTGCTAATCTCTCCGAGACCGAAGTAAAGCGGGAGGACGCTCTGGGCCAGATAGCCGGACTTGCCATCGTTGTACTTGGTGTATGTTTGCCCGCCGGCGCGCACGCGCACGGTTGCACCGAGTCCGTTACGATTTGAGCTGGTACCCTCAGGCACGATTTTCAGCCAGTGAATCTTCCTGCGCTGGGCGAGGTCGCTGACCAGCACCTGCGGCTCGGAATTGAAATCGTTGGTCACGATGTCGAGATCTCCGTCGTTATCCAGATCGAATATGACGGAAGAACGGCTGGACCGTGGCGCCATGACGATCGACTTGCCGCTCTGGCCGACGCAGACCTTGCTATCCAGCTTTTCCTGTGCCTGTCTTTCTTGCGGGTCAGAACAGTCAATTTCGAACCACGGCGTGTAGAGGCTCTTGCGCGGTTCGATTCCGAGAACGAACTCGGCGTCGTCAAACTTTTTTCCTTGGTCGTTCAATAAGAGGGAATTGATCCCGTAGCGATAGGGATAACTCATCCCGGATGCGATGAAAATGTCATCCCACCCGTCTGCGTTGATGTCGCCCACGCTGGGTCCCCACGGCCAGTAGGTCTCTGCACCGAGGCGATCAGACACTTCTTCGAATTTCCCGTTACCCAAGTTGTGATAGAGCGCATTTCCCCAGATGTAATCGGACTTGGTGCCCTGGATGTAGGAATCTGTCCAGGTGATATTCGACTTCTTCTTTTCGTTCTCAGGGCCCGGTTCGTCGCTCATGTCGGAGTGCATGTCGACGATGAAGAGATCCGTAAGGCCGTCGTTATCGTAGTCGAAGAATTTGATTCCCATGGCGCCCCAAGGAGTTTTGGGGAAATACTGGTCTGTCTTCTCGACAAACTTTTTGCCGCCCTGGTTTTCGTAGTAGTGGCTGTGTCCCTGCATATTCAGAAAGAAGACGTCGGGCCAGCCATCGCCGTTCAGGTCGGTGAAGGCGGCATCGCCGCACCAACCATGCGGCTTCAACCCAACTTCGGCGGTAACATCCTTGAACCGGTCGTGGCCCAGATTCTTGTACAGGACGGGATACTCGTAACGGTCTGGGTGAAGGTGTCCATCAAAAGCGTTGGGTATGCCAACGTACTCGCCATCCGGTCCTTTTTCGTCATAGGTGTACTTGCCGACGTTGCACACCAGGAGGTCGAGCAGGCCATCGTTGTCGTAGTCGAAGAAGAAAGCTCCTGAAGAGTGGGCGACCAGCCCCAGGCCTGCTTCCTCGGTGATGTCTTTGAAATGTCCGTGGCCGTCGTTCTTGAACAATACATTTCCGCCACGAACGGTGGTGACGAAGAGATCCTGGTGGCCGTCATTGTCGATATCAGCGAAGGCGGTGGCCACGCTGATCCGGCCCGGCAAGCCGACGCCCGCTGCCTGCGTTATGTTCTCGAACTTGCCACCGCCGAGATTTTTCCAAAGTTCGTTTCCCCCGACTTGATTCACAAAGTAGATGTCGTAGAAACCGTCGCCGTCGACGTCCGCGACTGCTACAGCACTGCCGTGATCGTAGTGGCCCATGCGCATGTGTTTGGTGATATCGTCAACGGCATGGTAGGTGAATGTGATGCCGCTTTCTTTGAGCTTGTCGGCGAACTGGAACCGGTAAAACACTTTGAACTGCCTTGCGGCCTCCAGTTGAGCCTTCTTTCGGGCCGGAAGAGAATCCTTCCCCATATCGTCTTCAGGGTAGCGAGCGCGCACGCCGGAATCGGTGGCCGCGGTGAGGACGAGAATCGCGACTGGAAGCAACCTGCGAGCAAGTGTGAGCAAACGATTTCCCCGGATGCGCAGGTTCGATCTCATGGCAAAGGATTGTACTGCAAACCAATTTGTGGGGACTCCAATGAGAAATAATGGGACTTGAAAGCAAACCAGCGGATGCACGAAGATAGCAGTCAACCGCCGGTTCAGGCCCGATGTGGGGAAATATCGTTCCAAAAATTCCAGAGCCGAGTGAATGGAGAGAAATAATGGCGGGTATGCGTTTCCCCATTCGGCTCGGTGTGCTGGCCGCTGCATTCGCTGCTTGTTCCTTGGCTGCGGCTCAAACCACCTCGGAACAGGTCGGAGCCATTACTTCGGCGTTGCGGGTGGGACAATTCGACAAGGCCCTGCAATTGCTGCAACCCGAACTGCAACGCGGCTCCAAGAATCCGCAATTGTGGACCTTGCGCGGCATTGCCCTTTCCGGCAAAGGGGACAAAAGGGAATCACTCGCGGCGTTCCGCCACGCGCTGGAGAATTCTCCGGATTATCTGCCCGCCCTGGAAGGGGCGGCGCAGATCGAGTACGAGAGCGGAGGAAAGGACGCGGCCCCGCTGTTGCGGCATATCCTGCAGCTGAGTCCGAAGGATCCGACCAGCCATGCCATGTTAGCGGTGCTGGATTACCGGCGCGGAGACTGCGCCGCGGCTGTGCCTCACTTTGAGCAGAGCGGTTCGCTGGCAGAATCGCAAGTCGGAGCGTTGCAGGAATACGGCGATTGCCTGGTGCGGCTGAAGGAACCCGAGAAGGCGATTCAGGTCTTCAGTCGGGCGTTGGCGCAGGCGAGCGCGGATGCGAGTGTTCGCTACCGGCTTGCGTCACTCCAAGTGATGGGGCAGCATTTCAAGGATGCGATCGCCACATTGCAGCCGGTGCTGCAGGAAAGCGGGACCGATGCGAATGTTCTCGATCTCGCCGCTTCCGCTTACGAGGCCGATGGGAACACTCCGGAAGCGGTTCGTCTTCTCCGGCAGGCGATTCTGTCGGATGCTCACAATATCAATCTCTACCTGGATTTCGCCAACGTTTCTCTTGATCATCAGTCGTTTGCCGTCGGTATTGACATGATCAACGCCGGACTTCGAGCGGAGCCGAAAGCGGCGGCATTGTATGTGGCGCGCGGTGTCCTGTATGTGCAGCTCGCGCAATATGACAAAGCCGAAGCCGATTTTGAGACCGCCGACGCGCTCGATCCGCGGCAGTCAGTGGGTTCGGCTGCGGAGGGGCTCGCCGCCGTGCAGGAAAACGATCCCGCGCGCGCGCTCGCTACGGTACGATCGAAACTGGTTAAGAGGCCCAACGATCCATTCCTTCTTTATTTGCAAGCCGACATTCTGACGCAAAGCGGCCCCGATCCGGGCAGTGCGGAATTTCGCGAAGCCATGGCGTCTGCCAAGAAAGCCGTTTCGCTCCGCCCTTCTCTGGCGGCCGCGCATGACGTTCTGGCGAAGCTCTACCTGCAGGCTGGAGAGAACGAAGCAGCCATCGGGCAATGCCGCAAGGCGTTGAATGGCGACCCCAAGGACCAAACGGCGTTGTATCACCTGATCCAAGCGCTGCGCAAAAGCGGGCAGACCAAGGACATCCCCGACTTGCTCAAGCGATTGGCTGACCTCCGCATCGAGGGCACCAAGGAAGAAGCTGAACATAACCGCTACAAGCTGGTGGAAGAGAAAACTCCCTCGGAGCAACAACGGCCTTGACCCTTAATCGCCGCGACTTTGTGCGACTCTCTCTTGGTTCAGCTCTCCTGGTGACGCCACGAAGCCTCCTGGCCCAAGGGATTGCCCCTCACACGGTCAAGCCAGTGGCGCGACCAGCGCCGTCGGGGCGTCCCTTCTATGCCCACTTCGTCGATGTGGCAGCGGCCGCTGGGCTGCACGCTCCAGTGATCTACGGCGGGGTTGAAAGCAAGAAATATATTCTGGAGGCTACCGGTTGCGGGTGCGCCTTTATCGACTATGACAACGACGGATGGATCGATGTTTTCTTGTTGTCGGGCACGCGCCTGGAGGGAGATCCACCGGATGCGACGAATCGCCTCTACAAGAACAACCGCGACGGAACCTTCACAGACGTCACGGAGAAAGCCGGACTGAAAGCGGTGGGCTGGGCGTCAGGCGTGTGCATTGGCGACTATAACGACGACGGGTTCGAAGATATTTTTTGCACTTACTTTGGGCAGAATCGTCTCTACCGCAACAATGGCGATGGCACATTTACTGATGTGACCAAGGCCGCCGGCCTGTGGAACGAGCAGCCGCGGTGGGGAGCGGGGTGCAGCTTCCTCGATTACAACCGGGATGGCCACCTCGATCTTTTTGTTTCCAACTACGTGCGCTTCTCCTTTGAGCACGCGCCGGTGCCTGGCGAGAACGTGAATTGCAATTGGAAAGGCGTACCGGTTGAGTGCGGGCCGCGAGGATTACCCACGGGGAGGCATTCCTTGTATCGGAACAACGGCGACGGTACCTTCACCGACGTGAGCAAGCAGGCGGGAGTCGCGAACGCAACTGAGGGCTACGGAATGACGGTGATTGTGGCGGATCTCGATGAGGATGGCTGGACCGATATCTTTGTCGCGTGCGATTCCACGCCGAGTTTACTTTTCATGAATAACCATGACGGAACCTTTCGCGAAGAAGGTGTGGTACGAGGAGTTGCACTGAGCGACGATGGCATGGAGCAGGCAGGAATGGGTGTGGGAGTGGGCGACTATGATCTGGATGGCCATCTGGATCTGTTCAAGACTCACTTTGCCGAAGACGCCAACGGCATTTACCACAACGACGGCAAGGGGAATTTCGATGATGTGACCCGATCCACGCGGGTGGCAGTCGACACTCGCTACGTTTGCTGGGGAGCCGGCATCGTCGATTTAGACAACGACGGCTATCCGGATCTTTTCGTGACTACCGGCAATGTCTACCCTGAGGTCGAACGCAAGTTGCCCCAGTACGCCAACAAAACACCGCGCTCCGTGTTTCGGAATCTGGGCAATCGCACGTTCGAGGAGTTGGGTCAAGAGGCCGGCCCAGGAGTGACCGACGCTCACTGCAGCCGCGGCTGCGCATTCGGAGATTTCGACAACGACGGGGATCTCGACATCCTTATCGTCAACATGAATGAACCGCCATCCCTGTTGCGAAATGACATGAAGGTGAAGCAGAACTGGGTGAAGATTAAACTTGAGGGAGTCAAGTCAAACCGCAGCGCCATTGGAGCGCGGGTGCTGGCCCGGTACGGTGGCAAAGTGCAAGCGCAAACCGTGCTCAGCCAGTCCAGTTTCTATTCCTGCAGCGATTCCCGTTTGCACTTTGGTTTGGGTGGATTCAACTTGGTCGATCTCGATATCTACTGGCCCAACGGTCTGCACGAGCAATATAAGAAAATTCCCGCGAATCAACTCATAACCTTGCGCGAGGGATCCGGAATGATCAAGAACAAGGGCTGGAGCCGAGACTGAGTGTTTGTCTGCATTGTTGGGCTTGTTTGCAGTTGTTGGTCGGACATCTCCAGAACGAGCGCGGATCAGAAAGTTCTTGACAAGGGGAAACCTCTAGTATTTAGATAGTACGCATTCGGAGTAAACGTTTTCTCGATTCGGCTTCCTGGTCGAACCGCATGGGGGAAGAATGCTACGAAAAGTGCAGCCTCGCCGCTGTCTGCAACTGCTGTTTGTCCTCCTGTTCACGACTACCGCCTTCGCTCAGTTCACTAGCAGCATTCAGGGTAGCGTGCAAGATCCATCCGGGGCCAGCATTCCTAAGGCCACCGTGCAGCTAGTCAACGTGGCAACCAACGTCACACAGGCGACTACCACAGACTCCGCCGGCAACTTCATTTTTGTGAGCATCGCTCCCGGCCGGTACCAAGTGACCGTGGAAACGGCCGGATTCTCCAAGGCCCGGGCAGACGTCACTTTGTTGACCGCACAGAACTTGAGTGTGCCGATCACTCTTAAGGTCGGCTCGGTCAGTGAGTCAGTGCTGGTCAGTACCGAGGCTCCGGTGGTGGACACTGCTGATAGTCGCACTCAATTGACTATCGAAAATCGGGCGGTGGCGCAGTTGCCGATCGTCGGTCGCAACCTCGTCACGCTGGTGACATTGGCGCCGGGAGTTTCCGGCTTGGGGACAAGCGCGTCAGGCAGTCCCGCATCCGGCGTAGACAACTACTCTACCGAAGAACAGGTTGACGCCAGCGCCAACGGCCAAGGCCAGAACAATAATCACTACGTGGTGGACGGGCTCGACGTGACCAGTGGAATTCGCCAAGGCGTCTTGAATCTGACTCCTCAACCTGACGCTATCCAAGAAACCAGTATTCAGGTCAACACGTTTTCACGAGCCAGTACAGCCGCGCCGCCGGACTGCAAACCATGTTTACCACGCAGATCTGGCACGGACCAATTCCACGGCTCAGCGTCGGACTGGTTCAACTACCAGAAGATGTTTGCGAGCCAGCACTTTGTGAGCTCGGCAGTAGTCCCCTACAAGCCATTCCATTCCAACAACATGGATTTAGCGGTTGGCGGTCCGATGATTCCGCACAACCGCCAATGTTTCTTCTACTTTTCGGTGGAACCGCTACGCTCCTCGTCGAGCGCCGGCGGATCGGTGACGTTCCCAGAGCCCGAATTCATCTCCTTTGCGCAAGCGAATTATCCGGGCACGGTGGGAACGAAAGTACTCAGCACTTATCTGCCTGCTGGGGTGGCCGGCGCCACGGTCTCACAAACCGCGCAACAGATTCTTGGTTCAGCGCGAGCGGTTGCGGAACGCCAGCTGGGCAGAACGGAGTCCCTTGTTCAACTCTGCCTATGATCGACACGGGCTCCTATGGCGCAACGTCAATACGGAATGGCACGCAATATTTTGCCCGCATCGACCAGGATTTCAAGAATGACCGCATCTACGTCAGCCTTTTCCGGACTCTTCTCCTGACCGGCGCGCCGTCGCCCATGACGCAATTCTCCGCCTTGAATAATACGTGGCAAGTGGCGGGACAGGCGTCCTGGACGCACACCTTTTCACCGAACACGCTGAATGACTTCACCGCCGGTCAGAGCAGGGTAGAGGGAGTGTCTGGGCAGCGGAGCCAAGGATTACACCGTTCCCTCGATATCGGTGAACGGCATCAATGTGGATTCCGGGCAGGCCTTCGGCGTGGGTTTCGCGCAGGGAGATTTCATTCAGCACAACTATCACTGGCGCGACGTGCTCACGCATGTGAAAGGAGCCCATACCCTGAAATTCGGTTATGAAGGCTGGTATGGGGACGATGTCGAGCCCTTCCAGGGGCCTTGGTCCCAGCCGAAATTTTCATTCAGCAATCTGCTGACGCTCGCCCAAGACACCCCCTCAAACGAAAACGGGATCTATTACAACCCGCGACTGGTACAGAGCAATTGTGGAGTTGGGATGCCGCTTCCAGAACCTTCGGACTCTTTGTGGAGGACACCTGGAAGGCCAGGAAGAATCTGACGGTGACCTTGGGCCTGCGCTATGACGACAGCGGCAACCCCTGGTCGAAGAGCGCCGTCGACTGTGTTTGGAAACTTCTACTTAGGCACGGGTTCATACCGAGCAACAGCAAATGGCGAACGGCTATGCCAAGGCTACCCACAACGCCTTCTTGCATTCGGTCAACAATCTGTTCAGCCCTCGCATCGGAGTAGCCTGGGATCCAACGGGGAAGGGCGATTGGGTAGTGCGCGGTGGGTTTGGCATATATAACAACTGGCTGACCCAGGCGAACGTGCAGGAGGAATTCCGCGGCAGCCCACCGGGAGAAGTTGCGCCCGACCTTTATTCAGGGCGGAACGGCTTCCGCCCAGGCTCCGATCTTGGTCCTTGGGACCAGCAGCAAGCCTCCGTTTGGATTCACTTTCCCGACTTTCGGTACGGGTACAGGCCCGACGCCGCAATCAGGAGGCGGCCTTAATTCGCAGGGTGGGGTAGTGGGTGCCAGCTTCGCCATCGGTGGTATCAACCCGCTGTTGAAGTCCCCGAAAGCGGATATATGGTCTGTCATCGTGGAGCGGAAGCTGGGGAGAATCTTCGCCGCCAGCGTCGGCTATAACGGATCCCACTCCTACAATATCGTCGGCAACGGCAACGCCATCGGGAGTGTTTCCTATGGCGTGGATATCAATGCCTTCCCAGGCGATCTGATCCAGCAGATGAACACCAGTCTGACGCCGGTCATTCCCAGTCCGACCCGTCTCAATCAGAGCTTCGGGGCAATTACCTACGCGGACAACGACCGCCATGGCAATTACGATGCTGTGATCTTTGATGTCAAAGGACGCTTCTCGCGCGGATACGTAGATGCTTCTTACACCCGTTCCAGTTCCAAGGACGACGCTTTGTACTATCCCAATTCTGAGGGGCTGAATCCCCAGCAGTATTACGGTCCATCGATCTTTGATGCGCCCAATCGCTTCTCCCTCAGCTTGAACTATTCGCTGAAAGGTTTGAATGGAGGAAGAGGGGCGGTGGGCTATCTGACCGGCGGTTGGGGAATCAGCGGAACAAGCATCGTACAGTCGGGTTATCCGCTTAACCGCGAACAATACCAATGGCTTTCTGGCGGTGTGCCAATCGGGGGCGCTCAGTAACGTCACCGGGTGCTCCGCAGCCGACCCAGCCGTTGCTTACCAGGCCGGCAGCGGGAACTACAACGCCGATGGGGAGACTGCCGCCTCATATCCGGACGCAGTTAGCTACCATCAGTTAACCTCCAACGGCGCTTGGCTGACGGGTGCAATTCCTAAGAGCGACTTCGCGATTCCGGCTTTCGGTCAAAACGGAAACGAGAAGGCTTCGCCGTTCCGCGGGCCAAACTTTATCGAGACGAACGTCAACTTCTACAAGGACAACCGCATTACGGAAAGAGTCAATTTTCAATTCCGGTTTGAAGTCTTTAATCTGTTCAACCGGCCAAACTATGCATGGAACGGAACCAGTGGAAGCGGAGTCGATGTGAATTTCCCAGATGGAAATTTCGGCCAGGCGACGCAATCCCATGAGCCCAGATTCTGGCAATTGGGAGGCAAGATTTCGTTCTGAGTCGCCGATCGAGGATCACACAGCCGATCCGCTTGTTCGAAGCGGGTCGGCTTCTTTCGTTTGGGAAGGCGCACGATGCCATTGACGTGGCCGAAGCGCCGGGTCCTGAAGTATAAGAGCATAGGTGATCTGTGGCAGGTCCGATGAAGAAGGTCCTACATTCCATCCCCAAGACCTGCGGCATTCTCGTTTTCTTCCTGCTTCTAAGCTGTGCGTTGTCCCAGCCTGCCGGGGATCGAATCGATCTGGTCGCGTCGGCATTGCAGAACCATGATTTTGCCAAGGCTCTCGAACTCCTTCAGCCGGCGTTGCAGCAGTCGCCCGGGAACGCGCAGCTGTGGGCGATGCAAGGCACTGCCTACGCAGGGGAGGGGCGTAAGCAAGACGCCCTGGCTTCGTTTCGAGCTGCCCTCAAGATTTCACCGGACTATCTTCCAGCCCTGGAAGGTGCGATCCAGATCGAGTACGAAGCCGGAAGCAAAGATGCGATTCCATTGTTGCAGCGTATGCTTCGCTTGCGTCCCGCAGACCAGATCAGTCACGGCATGTTGGCGGTGCTCGAATATCAGCGGGGCAATTGCGCAGTCGCAGTCATTCATTTTGAGAAGGCTGGAGTGTTGTTTGAGACGCGACCTGACGCATTGCATGCGTATGCGACTTGTCTGATGAAGCTCCGACAACTCGATCAAGCAGCCGACGTTCTGCAACGCACCGTGGCCCTTAGCCCGCAGGACGGACGAGAGCGCCGCCTGCTCGCAGCCGTCCAGCTGATGGCGCACAAACCGCAGAACGCTCTTTCTGCACTGCAGCCAATGCTGCAGCGGAGTGATGCGGATGTCGAGACCCTTGAACTGGCGGCTACTGCGTATGAGGATTCCCAGGAGACGCCACAAGCGGTCGCCGCTCTTCGGCAAGCCATTCTGCTCGATCCACACAACGTTAATCTTTACGTCGATTTCGCCAACCTGAGCTCCGCGCATGATTCCTTTCAGGTTGGCATCGATGTGACTAGCGACGGTATCGGTCAGTTGCCAAAGGCGGCGCCGCTCTACCTGGCGCGGGGCGTTCTGTATGTTCAGTTGGCCGAGTACGACAAGGCGGAGGCCGACTTTGAAACCGCTCACGAACTGGATCCCCATCAGTCGCTAAGCTCTGCCGCGCAGGGACTGCTCGCTGAGCAAGAGAATGATCTGGATGGCGCGCTCGCGAAAGTGCAAAGCAGACTGGCCGAAAAGCCGAAAGATCCCGTTCTGCTCTATCTTCGAGCGGACTTTCTGTCGCAGAAAGGCATCGAGCCGGGCACACCGGAATTTCAGTTGGCCATGCGCTCGGCCCGGCAAGCGGTGTCCTTACGGCCCGGGCTGAGCGGGGCTCGGACAGTGCTGGCGAAACTTTATTTGCAGGCTGGCAGCTACCGGGAGGCTGCCGGGGAGTGCCGGAAGGCTTTGGCCCAAGACCCGAAGGACCAAACTGCCTTGTATCACTTGATTCAGGCGCTAAGGAAAACTGGGAACAAAGCGGAAATCCCCGATCTGCTGAAGCGTCTGGCGGAGCTGCGCAGGCAAACTTCGCACGCCGAGAGCCAGCGCTACCAGTACAAACTTGTGGAAGAGGACAGCCAACCCAAGTGACTGGCAGGCTGGCCGGACGTCGTTCTCAGGCCTTCAGCACGACGTACGTGCTGTAGTTTTCCTTGTCGATGTTCATAAACGGGCGCATGGTTACGCTGCTTCCGTCGGCCGCAGTCGCGGTCCAATCTCCGGTGGCATTGTTTACGGGCTTGGCTTGGAGCAACCCATTGCGATCGAAGCTGGGCTGCGAATCGGCGATCGCGAACAGCACAAGCGGGCCCTGCAACAAGGCCACCAGGTTAGGATGATTTTGATCCACAGGTTCCAGCCGAACTGCCATGGGGAGTTCGAGTTCGACGCGATCGCCGTCCTTCCAGGTGCGGCGGATGGCGGCAAACGTGCCCGCCTGAATTGAATCGGAAACTCGATTACCGTTGACGGAAAGTACTGGGTCCGGCGTCGCCCAACCCGGAATACGGACATAGAGTGTGAATTCCTTCGGCTGTGACGCGGAGACCGCGATCTGGACTTTGTTGTCGAACGGATATTTGGTTTCCTGCTTCAACCCGTACTGCCCAGCAGAGTCATTCCAGTGCACGCGAGAAGGCGTGAAGAGATTTACGTATACGCCATCGGCCGAGCGCAGATATGCGCTGACGTGGTAATCGGCCGCGAGTTGCGGGAAGGTTCCGGAACAGCACGGCCACTTTTGTCCGTACCAGACTTTCTTGCCCGTCGTGGCGTAGTCCGAGTAGTAGAACGAGGTGCCGTCCGCCTGAATCGGCCGGGCTCCGAGAATCGTATTGTAAAGGACGCGCTCCATGCTGTCCCCATATCGCGAATCCTTGATGACGCGAAGCAAGTATCGCGTGATCTTGAAATGGCCATAGGCGCCGCACGGTGTCTCAAAGCTGGCGTGAGTGAGCGCGAGACTGTCGCCGAGTTGACCCGTTCCGGGTTCGCCAAATGATTCATTCGGTCCCCAGCCGCCCGTGGCAAAGCTTTGCGTCTTCAACAGCATTTCAAAGCCGTTCTTCGCGGCCCGTAGATGCTTTTCACTCCCCAGTGTGATGTAGGCCTGCATCGCGGAACTGAAGGCGTTTACATGGCTGTACGCGTGTTCGAAGGGCAATACGTTATTGCCTTCGGAGAGCGGGTTGAAGTAGGTGTCATCCTCAAGATACTTCTTGGCCAAGTCGCGGTAGAACGTGTCGCCGCTACGCTGATAGGCCAGAAACAGATTTTCAGGCAAAGTGTAAGTTTCGTCCCACGTGAACGATGTGTCTTTGTGCGGGCGCGAGCGTTGCTCTTGCCGTGACAGGGCCTTCTCCGGCAGATAGGCGAGGATGGCGTGAGTCAGTTTTTCGTGAATGTCCATGGCCAGCGGATCGTGAGCGAACTCGTGAGCATCAATCAGGCCGCACGAGAGCTTGTCGTAGGTGTATGCCGGCAATCGATAGCCGAGGAAGAACTTGGCCTTTGGATCGAGCGTTTCGCCGTAGCCTTTCACCAGGCGATTGATTTTTGCCTTGGTGAGTTCTGAACCCGTAACTGCGTAGGCCCGTGCAAGAGCAGAAAGATATTGTCCAAAACTATGGCCAGCGATGAAGCCATGAAAGTCGTTGTGCTCCAGACTGAAGCCGGTCAGGTCGTACCAGCCTCCCATATCCTCGCCGGGCGCGGGTAGCCCCGCAACTTGGCGGAAGACTTTGAGCAGGCGGTCGTCGTCGAGGTTCAGGAAACGCGCATGGTTCTGTTCAAACTGCCGCTTCATCGGGCCGTCGAGCAACTCCACATCAGAGTATGCAAAGGTCGTAAGCGGAGTATTGACGGCGACGGCCCCCTTAGCCACTTCCGCCCGGGCAGGAATGATGCGGGCCGCGAGGGAAGCCGCGGAGGCAACGGTGGCGGCTTTGAGAAAGGTTCTGCGGCTGACAGTGGAAGCCATGAGAATTCTCCCGAGTTTCTGATAGCAAACGTTTACTAGACCAGCTTCCGCCTCCTGCCCGGTTATTGTCAACTGCCTTTTCCAGGTCGCTTCAGGCGATCAGAGTTAGGTTGCGACAGGGTTGCTAACGCACCGGGAGCGGGGAAGGATGGCGCTCTTGGAGCGAAGTTCCGTCAAGTAGTCGGCCTGCAATTGATTACCACCCACGATATGCCCGATGTCACCGCCGCCTGCGCGACTTTCGGGAAGGCGGTTCGACTGGCAGGCTCCACAAGAATGCCGTTCACGTCGCCGTCGCGAGCCTGGACTACTTCAAGAAGCTGCTGACTCTGACAAATGGCGTCGTTCTTCGCGAAAAAATTTGCAGTTCCGCTCCCAGGCGGGTCGCTGTTTCCTGAGCAGCGGAAGCCTGCTGGTGTTGGTGGTCGTTGTCGTCGGTGATAAGAGATGCGACAATGCGGACTTCCTTCACGTATTCTTCTCAAGACTTGACGATCGTGGCAGGCCAAGTGGGCGACCAGACTTGTTTTCAGGCGGCTATCTCTTGTTTCAGCGCATTCTCGATTTCCAAGACCTCACTCGCAGTCAACCGGAAATCGGTCGCTCCGATGATTCCAGAGACTTGTTTCGCGCTCCGGAAGCCGACAATCGCGCCGGTCACTGCCGGATTGTTCAAGGTCCAGGCAATGGCTACTTCTCCTGGAGTGCGCTCGTGCCGGTTCCCGATTTGGCGAAGACGCTCTACGAGTTTCAGATTTCTGGAAAGCAGCGGCTCTTGAAAGTTGGGAAGATTTCTTCGCCAGTCCTCTGCGGTGAAGTTCGCGACTCGCTCGCTCGTCATGGCTCCGGTGAGCAATCCGGCGGACATTGGTGAATAGACGATGACGCCTATGTGGTTCTGGACAGTGAAGGGCAGGATTTCTTTCTCGATCGCACGAGTGACGATCGAATAAGGCGGCTGCAGAGATGTGATGGGAGCGATGCTTTGCGCCCTCTGCATCTGGCGAACGCTGAAGTTGGAGACTCCGATATATCGGACTTTGCCCTCCGTCTGCAGGCGCGCTAGCGCCGTCCATCCTTCTTCGATATCTTCGTCCGGTTCGGGCCAATGAATCTGGTAGAGATCGATCACATCGGTTCGCAGCCGGCGCAGGCTGTCTTCGCATTCGCGGCGAATCGACTGCGCCTTGAGGCATGCGCCAACTGTGCCATTCGCATCCCAGACCCGCTCGCACTTGGTAAAGACGTAGGGTCTTGGCGTGCATCCTTCGAGGGCACGCGCGACTACTTCTTCCGAATGGCCGAGACCGTAGAGCGCGGCCGTGTCAATCCAGTTCAGACCCCAATCTAAGGCGGCGTGAATTGCCGGAATGGAGTCATCTTCGTTTTGTGGCCCCATGCTCCCGTTCCAGCCACCTCCACCAATCGCCCAGGCGCCAATTCCGATGGGCGTAATGTCGAGGTCACTGTTTCCAAGTCGGCGTCTTTCCATGAACGTTCTCTCAGGATATGAAAGACAGATTGAGGAAAAGATCTCAATCTGTGTAATCGCTTGCTAGGTTATACCAAAGACTCCCTCGTGCCCACGCAAAACTTGACCAGTCGAGGAGCGTTTTGTGTGCCTTTGGAGAGCGCGAGGAGGATGCTCGCCGAAGGAACTCAGTCTGCTAACCCTGATTTGCCACAGCGCTGCCATTCTCTCTGAGATGTCTGTCTGTATCGCCACGAGGTTCCGCCACCTGAACTCCAGTAGTCATTGCGCGGGTGCATTTTGGGGTTTGGTGCTCAAAACCATAAGCTACTGATCTATTGAGTGTTACATCGCGTTTTCTTGTTTGGACGGAAACCGTTGGGGCCTGAAGAACCCAACTGTGAAGTTCCCTGAAAACAGGGTTGCGGCCAATGTTTCCCCGTGCTGTTTCTTCCTTCCGCGGTCAAGACGACTTGGTGCGGCGTCCGCGGGTCCTCTGTGAAATGCTGCGGTCAGGTCAGTCCAAAAAGTCCAAAAAGTGCTTGACAGTACCTTTCTGGGGAGGCTATAAGCTATTTCAATTAGTTGGGAAATCGTTTACTCGCCAGACTCGCACCTCGTTGTGGGAGGCACTACAGTGGCTAACTTGGAGTCGCGCCTTTCCTTGTGGTTTGTTGTGTTTCTGCTGCTTTTTACTCTCCCCACTTTTGCCCAGTACAGCAGCAATGTGCAGGGTGTGGTTTCGGATCCGGCAGGCGCCGCGATCAACGGGGCTTCTGTTGTCCTGCGCAACCTCGACACCGGAGTCATGGCCACAACCACAACGAGTGATTCGGGAAACTATCGCTTTAGCAGCCTTCCCCCCGGCACCTATGCGGTGTCCGCCGAGTCGAACGGCTTCAGAAAGGCGGAAGCGAACTTCTCTCTCAACACATCAGAGACGAAGGGAATCAACCTGGCTCTGCCAGTCGCGAGTGCGCAGCAATCGATCACGGTGGAAGTGCATGCTCCTGTGGTAGACACCGATGATAGCCGCTTGCAGGCGACCCTATCGGCGGACACCGTTCGCGATCTCCCGTCGGCCAACCGCAACCTTTGGGACATCCTCGCGGTCACTCCTGGCGTGGTTGGCGTAGGCACGCGGCTCGCAGGAGAAGCTCCCGGTGGTCTGCCGGACAACTTCGGGACGCAGACTCCCCAAATCAGTGCCAACGGGCGTAGCTATACCGGCAACGTGGTCATGGTTGACGGCATGAACGTCACCAGCCCAGTCCAGAATGGCAATATCATCCTCGCGCCGATTCCGGACGCGGTGCAGGAGGCCTCGCTGCAAACCAACACTTGGGGCGGGGAGGACAATCTGGGAAGCTCGATCCTGATTCAGGTCACCACGAAGTCAGGGACCAATCAATTCCACGGAACCGGCAGCCTTTTCTTTGCCAACCAGGATCTGCAGGCGACGCCCGACTTCGTGACAGGAGCCGCCGAGCCTTACGCCCGGAAAGATCTCGTAGGCGCGCTCGGTGGGCCAATTCGTAAAGGCAAGACTTTCTTCTTCGCAGATTTCGAAAAACTCTGGTCCACTGTACCCGGTGCAACCGGGCAACAGTTGTTCGAGGACCCGACGTTTGTGCAATGGGCGCAAGCGAACTATCCGAACACGGTCGGAACCCAAGTTCTCACGGGATGGCCAGCCAGTAATTTGTTCGGCGCCACCGTTGCCCAAACGGCGCAGACATATCTTCCATCTGGCCTTTGCGGTACGGCCGGGGCGCCTCCGTGTAGCCTCGCCATGGTAGATACCGGTAGCTTCAACGCCAGCGAATACTACAACGCTCTGCAGTACAACTTCCGCCTCGACCAGTACTTTACGGATAACGATCGCTTGTACTTGAGTTATTACAACGATTCCTTCGACCAGCAGCAGAAGTCGCCCAGGCCGAAGCTGGGCGCGCTGGACATCATGAGAAATCGGTATGCGCAGATCGATTTTACGCACACGTTTAACTCCAATCTGCTTTGGGAATCCAGCTTTGCCTTTGCAAGTGTGGGCGGCGCAAACGGGCAGGACGCCAATCTGGCGGTGCCGAATGTCGGCGTCGCTGGCAACCTTACGGGCTTCGCGGTTGGCGGGGGATGGGGGCCAGGCGAGTACAGAGGCCCGATGTACAACTGGCGATCGGTGTTGAGCTGGGTGCACGGAAAACACACTCTGAAGTTTGGGTACGACGGTGCGAAGGGCATCGAGCACGGTGACTTCACGCCGGCTAATGTTCGTCCGGGTTTCACGTTCAACAACCTCCTTGACCTGGTGCAGGACAACGTCTTTCAGGAATCAGTGGGTGCCTACAATCCGCTCACCGGTACAGCCGGATCGATCAGGTTTGGCGGCCAGGAAAACCCCTTTGGCTTTTTTGCGCAAGACGACTGGAAGGTAAAGTCGAATCTTTCGTTGACGCTTTCTATGCGTTGGGACGATTTCACAAACCACACTCCCTGGGGAAACAGCGGCTTCGTGTTCAGCGCTCTCCAGTTGGGAACTGCTGGAAACTTCAATGAGCAGGTGAAGTACGCGACCGTTGGTACCGTTCCATCGGTGTTTGCCAACTCAATGAAGAATCTCTTCAGCCCACGAATCGGTTTTGCCTGGGATCCGACCAAAACCGGCAAGTGGGCAGTGCGCGGCGGAGTCGGTGTTTATCATGACTGGATTGCGATGGGTCAGACCATCGACCAAACGCGCAATAATCCTCCCGGAGTTTTGAGCGAGACTTTCACCAACGTCGCACCCAATGGCCAACCGCTGGGGAACTACTTTTCCATTGCACCGTCGGGGAGCTACCCGTGGGGGTTTGTCCTGCCATCGATTCCGGCGGGTTCCTTGAATGCCGCGGGTGGGATTGCGGGGTTGCCGACCAATGTCGACTCTCTTGATCGAAACATGAAAGCGCCGTTGGCGGTGAATTACGTCATCGGCGTGGAGCACCAGTTGCCAGGAAGACTGGTGGCAGGTGCCAGCTATTCCGGTTCGCGCAGCTACAACGGACTGACGGGAGCTGACGTGAACCGCGTGCCTGGCGATGTAAGTTTCTCGGGGGCTGCCGGCAGCGTAGTCGAGACATTCAACCGTCCCAACCCTAATTTTGGTGCCATCACTTGGGTCAACAATGCCAATCAAGCCACCTACAACGCGATGATCCTATCGCTCCGTGGGAGAGCCGGAAATCGCGCCAATTTCCAGGCTTCATACACCCTATCCCACGCCAAAGACTACCCTGAAGCGAATACTCGGTTCGACCAGGATAACCAGAACGGCGGTGCAAACATCCCCGATCACAATGCCTACTTTAACTATTACGGGGATGCGAATTATGATGTGCGGCATCGCTTTTCATTCTCCGGCGTTTACACTTTGCCGGGACTGAAAAGTGGTTTTGCAAGAGTGTTGACCGACGGCTGGGAGGTGTCCAGCATTATCGCCGTCCAGACGGGTACACCGTTCTGGGTAATCGACAACCGTCCCGCGGATGTGATGTGTAACCAAGGGGGTACGCCGACTCCGTGTTCCAGCGCTACGGCCGGGAGTCCCGTAATCACGCCGAATGTGCTCGCGCCTGACAGCGGCGACTACAATCTTGACGGGCTCAACTACGACATCCCGCTAAATCCCACCCAGAACTTTACCGGGTCGCACAGCCGCTCGGCCTACATCCGCGGCTTGTTTACGGTTTCTGATTTTGCGCAGGCTCCGCAAGGAACCCAAGGGACGGAGCCGCGTAACATCTATCGCAACCCGGGAATGTTCCAAGCGGATGCGAGCGTGCTGAAGAACAACCACCTCCCCTGGCTCGGGGAGCAAGGCAACCTACAGTTGCGCTTTGACTTTCTGAACGTTTTCAATCATGGCAACCTGGGTACTGTGGATCCGAACATGGCGGATGGCACTTTCGGCAAAGTCACCAGCACGCTCAATCCCTTTGACGCCAGAAAGATTGAGTTGGGCTTGAGAATATCATTCTAGTCGTGTTTGAAGAGTTTTTCATGGCGAGCCGGAGGGTTGAACTTCGGCTCGCTACTTTTTTCTAAGCCAGAGGGACTGGGTTGGGTCGGGGTGATCACTACCTCCGGTCGTGAGCGTTGCGCCAGAGTGAGAGCGGTGTTTTCGACTGCAATCAGAGAGTATATATAGAAAGTCTCATCCATTGAGGGATGCAATGAATCGCTTTTCCGCCTCCAGACGCCGCTTTCTAAAACAGGCTTCCAATGTAGGGTTAGCATGCTCTGCGACGGCGCTATTCGGGAGCCGCTCGTTAGCAGCACGTGCTTTAGGACAGGCTGTTTCCTCGGGCGGTTCCAGCAGACCAGCCCGAGTCTTCGTCGACTCGAGACGAACTATCGCGCCTCTCGATCGCAATCTCTTCGGCTCGTTCCTCGAGCATCTTGGTCGGGCTATTTACGAGGGTATCTACGATCCCGGTTCCAAATTGTCCGACTCCAACGGATTCCGGAAAGACGTTCTCAACGAAATCCGGCAACTCGGAGTCCCGATCATTCGCTATCCGGGAGGAAACTTTGTCTCCGGCTACAACTGGCTCGATGGCGTTGGTCCAAAGAAAGACCGGCCGCGGGTGCTGGATAAGGCCTGGGACACCATCGAGTCGAACCAATTCGGAACGAACGAGTTTTTGGCGTGGTGCAAAGCCGCGGGCACCGAGCCCCTCATGGGCTTGAACTTGGGAACAGGCACAGCGGAGGAAGCGGCTGCTCTGGTTGAGTATTGCAACGTCGATAAGGGGACCAAATGGAGCGATCTGCGCCGTCAGCATGGCATTGCGGATCCATACAAGGTTCAGCACTGGTGCCTGGGCAACGAGATGGACGGCCCGTGGCAGATTGGTCACATGTCGGCCACGGAGTATGGTCTGAAGGCCGCGGATGCGGCCCGCCAGATGCGTTATGTAGACCCGTCGCTGAAACTGATCGCCTGCGGATCCAGTGGTCCGTTCATGCCGACCTACCTCGAATGGGACCGCGAGGTACTCGAGCAGTGCTATCAGTACGTGGATGGTCTATCCTTGCACCGCTACTTTGGCAACAACGAACGCGACACGGGCGGTGATACGTCGAAATATCTGGCCATGAATCTGAGCATGGAGCGCCAGATCGCGGAGACAGTTGCGGTCTGCGATCTGGTTCGCGGACACAAGCGATCTCCGAAAAAGCTGTGGCTGTCCTTTGATGAATGGAACGTCTGGTACCGCACAACTGCAGGAGATGCCGTCGACGGACACCGGCAGGAAGCGCCGCACTTGCTGGAAGAGGTCTACAACCTGGAGGATGCTCTGCTGGTCGGCGGCCTCATCAATTCATTGCTCCGCAATGCAGACCGCGTGAAACTCGCCTGCCTCGCTCAGTTGGTAAACGTAATCGCTCCAATCATGACGGATGCGAACGGGATCCTGCAGCAAACAATTTACTACCCATATAGCTGGGCGCTGCAATTTGCGAAGGGGTCGGTGCTGGAGCTTCTGGTGGAATCATCCACCTATGAAGTCTCCGGCTTGGAGCCAGTTGCGCATGTGGATGTAGCCGGCTCTCTGGACCAGAGCGATAGTAAGCTCTCCCTCTTCGTCCTGAACCGCGATCTATCAAAGGCTCACGACGTGGAGGTGGTATGGGAAGATGCCGCTCCTGCTCGGGTGATTTCGGCATTCATTCTCACAGGCGATGACCTGAAAGCCTCGAATACATTTGCGGCGCCGCGACGAGTAGTGCCGCAATCATTTTCGGCGCCGGCCAGCAGTCAGGGGCGAACGAGATTTGAGGTTCCGGCGCATTCGTACACAGTTGTGCAATGGTCGTTATAGAAACAGGGTGAATCAATATGGCTGAGAGAGGAAACATTTCGCGCAGACAGTTCGTCACCGCGGCGATTTCGGCAGCCGCTGTCACGTCGCTGCCCGTCCGTTCGGCTCATGCCGAGGTCGGAGTCGGCGGGAGATCTGTGCCGCAGGCTCCTGTCGCGCTGACCGACTCGCCCGGTTGGAAGGACCAGGGCGTGGAGAATCTCGCCAAATCACCTCACGCCAAGCTGAGGGATATTCCCGTGCGTGCGGTGGCTATCACCGGCGACTTCTGGGCGCGTCGCCGCGAGATCAACGTGACCAGGAGCCTCCCCACCATGCACGACCTGCTGGAAGCCAATGGCCGGATGAATAACTTTCGCCGCCTGGTGGGCAAAAGCACCGCTGCACAAAGCGGTCCCGTGTTTTCTGACTCCGATGTGTACAAGTGGACCGAGGCGGTTGGATTCGTGCTGCAGTCGGGCGATCGTCCTGAACTTCGTGCAAGCGCCGAGAATCTCATTGACGAAGTGGTTGCCGTTCAGGAACCGAGCGGCTATCTGAACACTTACTATCAGGACGACCGCAAGTCGCTGCGAATGCTTCCGCAGACTCAAACCACGGGCCATGAGCTTTACAACATGGGGCACATGCTGCAGGGAGCCATCGCCTACTACCGAGCCACGGGCGATCGCAAATTGCTCGACGCCGGCATTCGCTTCGTCGATGATTTCCTGATCCCGAATTACGGTCCCGCACCCAAGAAGCCCATCGTTTCTGGCCATCCTGAGATCGAAATGGGATTGATCGAGCTTTACCGGATCACCGGCGACAGGCGCCAGCTTGATCTTGCGGGCTACATCCTGCAGGGAGACGAACGTATCGAGTTGCCGGAACGCCGCACGATCTATATGTTCAGCGGAACTCCCTTCACCGCGCGAACCAAGATGCAGGGGCATGCGGTTCGGGCGATGTACGCGTGTTGCGGCGCCACTGATTATTATCTGGAGACCGGCGACGACTCATACTGGAAGACGCTGAACACTCTCTGGAACGACATGACTACCACCAAGATGTACGTGACCGGTGGAGTCGGTTCGCGATCTGACGGCGAAGCGTTCGGGGATGCATACGAGTTGCCAAATTTTCGTGCTTACGGCGAGAGCTGCGCGGCCATCGGCAACATGATGTGGAACTGGCGCATGCTCGCCGTTACCGGTGACGCAAAGTTTACCGATGTCATCGAACGCGCTCTGTACAACGGAATCAATTCCGGGATGTCGCTGGACGGTACGCTCTACTGCTATCGCAATCCACTGGCGTTTGACCCGTCTACCGGAGATAAGATCCGGAATCCCTGGTACGACGTGACCTGCTGTCCGCCGAACCTCGAGCGCACTTTCGGTTCGCTGCCGGGATATTTCTACAGCACCAGCGCGGACGGAATCTACGTGCATCTGTACGACAACTCGGAGCTCAACTGGGGCCTGGAGAACGGAGTTGGCTTGAAAGTCGCGCAGAAGACGAATTATCCGTGGGATGGCAATGTGGAAATCACCGTGACTCCGGCCGAAGCATCCGAGTTTACCTTTTATTTGCGGATTCCTGGCTGGGCCGATCATGCGCAAGTTAACGTGAATGCCAAGAGCCTGACGGCTGTGACGCCTGGAACCTATCTTCCGATACGTCGCCGATGGTCGCCGGGCGATGTCATTCAGCTTAAGGTTGAAGTCGTGCCGCAGATCGTTGAAGCAAATCCTCGCGTGGCGGATGACAGCGGGCGAGTCGCGGTCCAGCGCGGGCCGCTCATTTATTGCCTGGAGGAGATCGATCAACCCAGCGGCATCTCTCTCAGCGATGTGGCAGTCAATCCGGGCCGCCAGCCTGCAGAACAATTCCAAACTGAATTCCGAAGCGATCTGTTAGCGGGAATGGTGGTGCTTCATCATAGCGGCGCTGTCTACGAACGGGGATCCGACAAGGCGCTCTATTCGCGGTATCGCGGCGAAGAGAGATCCCGAAAAATTCCGCTTACCTTCATTCCTTATTACGCGTGGGCAAACCGGCAAGCGACCTCCATGCAGGTATGGAACCTGCTACTGCAGGCATAGCTCGGGGCAGATTCACCATGTGAGTCGCACGAGGGACAGACCTTCCCGAGGCAGTGCGAAGCGCAAATGAACTTGGCTATGTTCGATTGCTACCCACGCAGGCGAGTTCAGGAGTTGCAATTGGCCAGCGCCTAACAGGCGTTCATATTCGCTGGGGGACGGAGATTGTGGCGACCCCATCTCTTTCCACGCAGTGAAAGCGTTGCTGTGGTCGGAGTCCAGGCGGAAGTGTTCGAGCAACCCGCGATTTGCATCAGCGGGCAATCCGGTTATTGCCAGATCGATCGGCGCAGCTGGGACGGGAACGTCGTCATCGTGGTAGTTCCACACCAGGACGTCGATCTCTCGGTTTTTGCGAGTCGCGATCGCATTGATGTCAGGCAACGCTCGTACCCCACTGCGCACAACGTCATCGTTGGGCAAGCCTGCTGAACTGGTTACCTTCACCCGTTCGCTACCCAGGAGCCCCAACATGCGAAACGCGTTCACGACGGGCTTGTCCACGCCGTTCGTCGCCAGGTCGCGGAAACCTGCGAAGTAAGGCTGATTCTCAAATTCGAATGCCCATGTGACCACCCCCAGAAGATTGACGTGTTCGTGACGCGCCAACTCCAGGATATTGTTCAGAACCTCGACCGCGTAGGCGCCGTATAGAGGTCCGTTGCGGTACAAATTCTGCGGATTCTTTTCGGCCGAACAAGCCGCGCAGCCCTCAGGATCGGACTCGCCCAGAATGATGGGAGTCTGCTTCCACTCCGGAAACGATGCCACGATCTTGAAGCCGCGCTCAATGGCCGCAAGCTGGCGTCTGATTCCCATCTGTACGTGGTCGCCTTGCCACGTGGGCAATCCCTTGGGATGGAAGCTGATGAAATCAAGGTGCGATCCCGTCTTGCCATTTGCGTAATTCTTCTGATGCGAGCAATGTTCGAGGAAGGCCCGGAGGAACTCTGCAGCCTTGTCATTACCTGGGCCAGTGCTGTCCGGTCCCCCGATTCGCGCCCCGGGAAGATCTCGCAGGACTCCCTCGACCGAAAAATCGTAGAGCTTGAAATACTCTTCTGGCGTTCCTTGCCAATAGCCGATGTCAGGTTCATTCCATACTTCCCACAACCAAGTTTTCACTTCGGCATCGCCGTAACGCTCGCGAAGGTGATGGACGAATTGGAAAACGAGTTCAGACCATTTCTGATAATCCTTCGGAGGATAGGCCCAGCCCGTGTAAATGTCGCCGACCTTGCCTTGCGGAAAGTCGTGACGATAGGGCTCCGGGTGGGTAGAAAGCGCCTTGGGCATGAAACCGATCTCGACGAGTGGCTTGATGCCTGCCTCATGAAACGTGTCGAAGATCTGATCCAGAATGACCCAGCTATAAATGGGATGACCGGATGCATCTTCCGTGTAAACGTTCGTCGATCCCCATTTTAGCGATGCAGATCCATCGCCGGTTGTCAGCAGATTGTGAGTTCGTATGTAGACCGGCACAGCATTCGCAGCGGCCAATTCAAAAAGCAACTTCTTGCCGATCGGCGCGTAGGTGTAATTGGGCTCGTCGTACCCAAAGTAGTTCCAGACGGGCGCGAGTTGCCCCTCCGGCTGATCGAACTGCACCTGGATGTTCAGATTGTGCGATGTCTGCTGGGGCCAGCATAGCTGACTGATCAGAACGAGGAGAACCGGGACTGATAGCACGATTCGCTGAAAATTCATCCGTGCTCCTGATGTGCTCCTACACTAGGCTCCGCCTCTTGCAGACCCTGCGACAGAGATTAATGTAGGCAGGATGTCTCCCATCCCGTCACTGCTCCGCTGTCCCAAGGCGAAATACAACTTGCTGTACAACGGGTACAGACGGCCGTAAGTGCGTTGCGCCGAATCCTCCGGCAGGAACGTGCGATGAGAGGGGCAAATCCTATCCTGTGCTTCCTCGATTGTCCTGAAAGTGCCGGCCGCCATAAATGCGAAGATTGCCGATCCGAGACTCACCACGCTCTTGGCTGGAACCAACACGGGACGGCCGAGCACATTGGCGTACACCTGGTTCAGCACATCATTCTTCTGAGGAATGCCTCCAGCATTGATCACGCGTTTAATTTGCACTTCATGCTCAGCCATGCGATCCAGAATCACTCGTGTATGAAACGCGGTTCCTTCGATGGCGGCAAAGAGTTCATCTTGTGCGGTGCTCTGCAAGTTCCATCCCAGCGTGACGCCGCGCAAGTTGGGATTCACCAGCACGGTGCGATCGCCGTTGTCCCAGGTCATGCGCAGTAAGCCAGTCTGACCGGCGCGATAGTTTTCCAGGCCAGCGCTGAGCGTCTTGACATCGATGCCAGCACGAGAAGCAATGGCGCTGAATATGTCTCCGACGGCGGAGAGCCCGGCTTCGATGCCCGTGCGCAGAGGATGCACGCTGCCTTGCACAACGCCGCAAACTCCAGGCACCAGATTCACCGATGGAGTGATGCCAATGATGCAAGTCGATGTGCCGATGACGTTCACCATGTCATCGGTTCGGCACCCGGCGCCAATCGCATCCCAGTGCGCGTCGAAAGCGCCAACCGGGATCGGAATTCCCGCCTTCAGCCCAAGCTTTTCTGCCCAGAATGGAAGAGAGTGTGCCAGCGATTTGATCGGAAGTGGAATACTCGCCATCCAGTTTGTCGCGAACTCCCTTCAACAAAGGGTCTACCTTTACGAGAAAACTTTCCGGTGGAAGGCCGCCCAGTTGCGCGTTCCACAGCCACTTGTGCCCCATGGCGCAGATGCTGCGCTTTACTTTCTTAGGATTCGGTGATGCCGCACAGCGTAGCCGCGACCATGTCGCAATGCTCGAAGGCGGAGACAAACTCCGATCGCTTGTCGGGATTATGCCGAAGCCAGTGCAGTAGCTTGGAAAAACCCCACTCTGACGAATAGACCCCGCCGCACCACTGGATCGCCTCCAGACGTTCGCGGTGAGCCGCTTCGGTGATCTCGGCAGCCTCGCCCTTGGCGCGGTGGTCGCACCACAAGTAATACTCACCGAGTGGCTGAAGATCTTTGCCGACCGGAATCACCGATGAACCCGTGGTATCGAGCGCGATGGCCTGCACTTGATCTCCCGCGATGCCGGCCTTCTTCAGGACTTCGCGGGTCGCGGAAGCCAGCGCCCGCATGTGATCGTCATGCGATTGGGTGGCATATTCGGGATCTTCGCGCTTGCGATGCAGCGGATACTCGGCGATCGCGGATTCGATCAGGCCCCGTTCGCTGTCGACGAGAGAAACACGAACGCTCAGCGTTCCGAAATCGACTCCAGCCACGATGGCCATCAGCAGGCTCCGTTTTCGCGACCGTGATAGTGCATGTCCCAGCCTAGATAGCGAGTGGTGGCTTCATGCACGGCCGAGGCAACGGTGGAAAGATTCGCCGCCACGTGATGTTCAAAACCTCTCTCGCAAATGAAATGCAGTAGTTTTTGCAGCTTCGGGATCTCAACCACACCCGCGCCGCCGAAAGTGTTCAGCGGGTCGTCCGTGAATCGTCCTTCGCCCACGTACCCGCGCATCTTGCCCGAAGTGTCGTCGGTGGAGAAGCGGGCGAAGCTCATCTTGCTCCGGCTTGATCAGCCCAACGCAGGTTCCGAACGTGTTCTCCTTTCCGACGGTGCCGGCAATGATCTCCTGAAAGTCCATCTTCACCGAGCGGAAGAAATGTTTGGGCAGATTCGAGCAGTGGAAGCAAACGGCTTTGTTCGGATCCGATCCATAGTTATTATTCCAATCGAGAAGCGCCGACGGGCGTGCCTGAGGCCAGCTGCAGGGCGTGCATTCCCAGCACGCCGCAAATGTCCACCTCGCAAGCGCTCGACAGCAGTTCGTTGCTCATCATGCTCATGACGGTGCAGGGAACCACGCCCAGATTCTCTTCAATCGAAGTCCAGCACTGGACCGCGCTGATCGTGACCTCGGTCGCGGCCATCCACTGGTCGACGACCGCTCCCAGTTTTGCCATCTTCATTAAGGCGGGAGCGGGCACGCTGCTTGCATCCACGTACTTCTTGATGGCGGCGAGCTTGGCCTGCGCATGGTCGTCGTTGTCTTTCATACGTTCGATGCGGCCCAGCACTTCGGAAAGATCCAGCGTCTCGATCGAGATGCCCTGCGATTCCAGGATTTTCTCGCTATAGCGAACGGTGTTAAACGCCGCCGGACGAGCGCCGATGGCGCCGACGCGCAAGTTGCGAAATCCCTTCACCACGCGGCAAACGCCTGCAGAACCATTCCAGATCTTTGGCAAACTCGGGCGAGTCGGGACTCTCAGTGTGCAGCGTTGTGATGGAATAAGGAATGCCGTACTGCCGAAGATTGTTGCAGGCCGACATTTTTCCGCAGAAGCTGTCGCGGCGCGAAGCGATGGTCATCTTCGTGGGATCGTCGGGCGTAGCTTGAATCAGCACCGGTACGCGGAGATCGGCCAGACGCAAGGTGTCGGCAATGGCGCGCTCCTCGCCAAAGTTGGGCAGGGTGACGATGATGCCGTCGATCCGCTCGCGATTGCGCTTGAACAGATTCGGCACAGCGCCGGGATTCCTCCCGGGTTTCGACCGCGCCGTACTTGCTTTCGCTCGGAGTCAGAGCCACTACCTCGATCCCATGCGCCCCGAGCACGCGCAGCATCTCCTCGCGGCCACTCTTGGCCAGATGGTCCGGGAAAAATCCCCGGTTTCCCACGATCACACCCATCGCCATCTTCTTCTTCGCCATATAACTCCCTATTTCGATCGCAAAACTCGATGCAGTTCGAGCACAGGTGATCTCACCCCCTCATTTCGACTCCCTTGGCTGACCGTAATAAATGGACCGTGGTTTGCTACCAATACCCCGGGAGTCGCAAGCGCTGCGGCATCGCCCTTTGACTGTCGCTCTCGGTGCCTCGCGCCGTTTACGGTAATCGTTTACTCAGGTTATCGCAACCTAGATTATTCCCGTGCCCCGTGAGTTTGCAACCTCCTTCTTAAGGGCATTCGGCCAAGTTTTTCTTCGGAAACGCAGATCGAGAGGGAGTAGGTTCCGTTCTACTGCGGTATCGTAGGTGATGCGTTTCGGGATCTGCCCCCGGTTCCTTTGGCGGACGTTTGCGACCGACCGGTTGGGGCCAACGCAGTAGAACGCCTCAGCACCAGACTGGTCGGCAGTTCATATTCGTGACGCTCGTGCGAGGGCGGATCGCACTCGACCTCGTTCAACAGAGCCCGGAAGGCAATCTTGGCCAGTTCCTTCTGGGACATTTGAACCGTGGTCAGCGGAGGAGTTGTGAACTCAGCCAAACGGATGTCGTCAAACCCGACCACAGAAAGGTCGTCCGGTATGTTGACATTCTGCTCATAGGCTTGCCGCATGACTCCGATCGCGGTCATGTCGTTGGAGCAGAGCACGGCAGTCGGTCGAACGCTCAAGCTGCTGAGCTCCGCGAGGGCACGCATTCCTCCCTCCAATCGGTGATCTCCCACCACGATCAAGTCAGGGGAAAGTCCGATTTCCGTCATACACGCTTTGAAAGATTCTCGCCTAGCCAGAGCAGACTTCAGATGCAACGGACCCGTGACAAACGCGATGCGAGTGTGCCGGAGTGCTGCCAGATGCTGCACGGCCTGCCGGATTCCGCTCTGATAGTTAATCTTGATATTGGCTATTCCTCTTACATCCGGGCCTACGTCAACGAATACGAGTGGAACCTTGCGGTAGCGAAGGTGTTCGAGCAGAGTCTCTTCCATGCCAAAAGTCAAGATCGCAACGCCATCCACACGGCGTTCGATCATGCGCCGAACCGACAACTCCATCCGCTTGGGATCATTGACGGTTGAGGTGAGTAGAATCTCGTAGTTATTTTCGACGGCGAGATTTTCGAAGGTCTGGACGATCTCTGGAAAGAATGGATTGGTGAATTCTGAGACGATGAGGCCAAAAATGCGACTGCGTCCTGACACCAAGGCGCGGGCCTGAGTATTGGGGTAGTACCCTAGCTCGTCCACTACCCTCCACACTCGTTTGGCTAGCTGAGGATCGACGGTTGGAACGCGATTAATTGCTCTGGATACTGTTGCGGTGGATACTCTCGCTCTCCGAGCGATCTCACGGATGTCCATGGAGGTTAATCATCGAAAAAAGACAGAATAGCAAGCTGGTATCTTAACACAGCAGCGAAGCGGCCTCCACAGTTTCAGAAAACGTTTGCCCTGATTTCGCACGCGGAAGTCTCCAAATACATCCTGCTCGCGGCCCGTCTGCAAAAGCCCATGGTACGTCGGTGATTTCGAAATCAACGGCCAGCCCTGAGTTCTACCCAGGTCGTTTCCTTCTGGAGCGGAACCACATACGCACAACGCCGAGACTCCAACGACACCGTAGGGCGATAGGTTCCGACGCCACCAATTCTGGCCGGCTGTTCGATTCGCAGCAGACCCTCTGGCGTGGCTTCAGTCGCTGCGGCCAGTTGTATTCGTACTACTCCAGTGCGGTGATTCATCTCGACACTCTCAAATTTGCCTGCGTCGAGCGTAAGCCATAATCCGAGGGAGGCGATGTAAACTCGGGCTCGGTACGAGTCGCGCGGGGCGACTGTGACGACATTCCCGTGCGTTTTGACATTCCCGCCAAATGCGATCCAGCCAAAGTCGGGGTAATCGACGAGATAGGTTGCGGCGTTCCAGGCGTGTCCAAAGAAGTTGGGGCCGTAGTCGCCGCTATAAGGATCGGGCTTAAGCATATCCGGGAACCCGTGGAAGGCTGCCGCGGCAAGCCCGTCTTGGTCGATGTCTGTGAGCGCGCCCATCGTTCCACCGTAGCCTACTCGCAATAGGTAGAGATCTTCCGGGTGTTCACGATATTCAGTCAGCACCGGGATGGCGTTCAATCCGGAACCATAATGGTGCAGCTGCCGCTCGAGCCGCCGGTATTTGGCGGCAAAAATGAAGTCCCAATAACGGCGTACGCTGCCGTTATAGCCCCAGTGAGGAATCGCCGGATCGTATCCGAGAATTGCGTCCAGCGTTACTTCGGCCTTGTCGTGATAGCCGAAATATTTCGTCCATGCATAGACCTCTTCTTGGCCAGTGGAATCCCATGGCATTTCGCTGCCGAGCGGATAGGCCTGTTCTTTCCAGCGATCGGCGCGCTCGCGCATTTTGCTCTCTAGAGCAGTTGCTTGGGTATTCATTCCTTCGCGCTTGAGATCGGTCAATATCTGCACAAAAATCGAGCCCTCCATCTGACCGAACACTGACAGATCTCTCGCATACGTAGTCATTGCGATGGAAGTCTCGTAAGCATGGTCCAGATACCAATCCCACGGATGGTTGGTGACCAATCCCTTGTGATCGCGAGCCAATCGGTAGAGCACCCAGTATGCCGCGGCCACGTGCGGATAATCGTAAGAACGGTCAACCGCTTCCGACGCCTGCTTGTTCCAACTGGTCCAGGATTTCCAGTCGAAACTGCTGTTGTAATAATTGGGAGGCATCTGGTCCGGCTGATAGTAGAAGAGGCTCTTGCGTACGCCGTATGGGTGAGGTCCATCCTTGGATTGCAACCCTCCCCATAAAACGCCGTCGACGAATTGCTGCAGTTTATCGAGTTCTTTCTTGTTCGGCTGAACGAGTTCCTTCATGATCGCTGCCAGCCATGAACCGGCACCGCCCTCGTCGCTCAGACCCGCGATCCAGACACGGCTGTCTTGTAGCACCATCTGATTCGTCTCGCGGTCGTAAGTGATTGGCGCGGGAGCGCGGTGAAACGGATCGCTTGAATCTGCGAACCACTGGCGAGTGGTCAAAAAGCGACCCATGTCGGCGACCGCCTGTGAACTTGGCTTGATCACGAAGTAGTGGATGGCTTGCACTGTCCCATCGTCGTAAGTGACGATTAGCCGCGAACGCCCCCAGTTCTTGCCATGTAGAGTGTAGGCCTTCCAATACTTGTGATTGGACGAATCTTCCCGAATCTCAATTGCCGACGCGGGCTCAACCCTCAAGGACTTAACCCGCCTGCCGTACCTGAGAAACAGGCGACCTTCCATGTCCTGGGGCAACACGTACCCCGGCACGCCAACCGCTACCGGGCGCTGATTACCCGCAAGTGTCTTCTCAATGTTTCGAATCGAATCAGAAACGAGAAGCTTGAGCCCATAGCTTTTGGATTCGCCCGGTGCAAGCGTGAGGCTGGTGGGAGGGTTCCAGGGATGTGCGTTCTTCCATTCATTCTCAGCGTATGCCTCACTATGGACCATCCACTCGTAAAATCCCTCGAAGGCGATTCCTCTCGGTGTGGGATCCGTGAATACCGGCGCGGCGCCCCAGTGACCTTTCCTGTCGAGAATCGGGTTGTAAGCTTCGAACGGTGTTCTGCCATCAGGGACGACCAGCAGTGTCGGACCGTGTCCGTTCAACCGGGTCACTTGCAGGTACCCTGCGTCCTCGCCGATGTAGGGATCGTAGAAGGAACAGATCGCGTGAGCCTGCTCCAGCGAGCGATCGTTGAGCACATTGTTAAAGATCAGCGGAATCCCCAAGGCTCCGATCTGAACCGGTTTCGTTGAGGTGTTGGTCATCGCGAAGCGCAGGATGAGTTTGCCTTCATCCACCGCCCAGGTTCTGGTGATTCGCAACGGGAGATCAGCAGGCAGCGTGGGAGTCAGATCTGCGGCGGCCAACACGCTCGCAGATGCGGGTAACGTCTTCACCGGTGTGCGCGCAGCCGAGGTCGAATAGTTCTTCCAGTCGGCTGAGCCTTCCGTACGCAGCCGAAGAGTGATGTCACCCAAATGAAAATATCCGTTTTGGGAACGTTCGGTCAGCAAGTCCCCAGGTGTGAAGTCGAAGCCGTCCGCTCCCTTTGGCTTAAGAGCAGCGACGGTCTGAGACGAACGTACAAGGGTCAGCGTGAAGTCGGGAGTGTCATAATCTTCTACTCCCTGAGCAAGCATCGGGCCAGGAGTCGTAGGCTTCTTGTCATTACCGCGCTGTGCGACGGCGTCCAACATCAAGTACGAAAGAAGTAAAGCTAATGCGAACGCAATAGTGCGGTATCCAGTGAGCTGCATTTTTGTTTCTCGGTCCTTCACAATCATGAGTGGGGCAGTCGTTTGGACGATTTGGAAATGGCTGAAAAATCCTCGTCGCCATGGCCTTCTGCAATCGCTTGTTGAAACACAGCAAGCGCCGCGGTCGCAGTCTGCAGAGAAATTCCTTCAGCCGAGGCCTCCTGTACGGCGTATCGCAAATCCTTGGCCATCCAGCGCAGGGCAAAGTTCGGGGTGTAATTGTTGGCAGCGATTCGTTCCGCAACTCGCTTCACGATTCCGCTTCCCGGAGCACCACCCGTGAGAATTGATATGGCCTTCGCGCGGTCAAGACCGCCGGCATCGACCATGGAAACCGCTTCGGCAAACGACGCGGCTTGCACTCCACAGAGGAAGTTATTGACGAGCTTCATCAGAGCGCCGCTTCCGATCGGGCCCAGATGCACCACATCGCGACCGAGAACGGAAAGCACGGGTCGCGCTGCGTCGAGTGCTTCTGCCGAGCCCCCGACAAGAAAAACCAGATCGCCAGATGCCGCGTGAGGCTTGGTGCCGGTAACCGGCGCATCCAGGAATCGGCAACCGTGCTCGGCAGCCTTGGCCCCGAGTTCCTGAATCCAGTCCCCACTTAGCGTGCTGGACTCGATCAAGACTGAGCCCGCGTGAGCTCCGTTCAATGATCCCTCTTCTCCCAGCCAGATCTCGCGGGATGCGGTGTCATCCGCAACCATACTGAGAATGACCTGGCAGCGCGATGCTGCCTCACGCGGCGAATCCGCGACGAATGCTCCTGCGCTGGCGAAGGGAACGCATTTTTCACGATTACGGTTATAAACGGCCAAAGGAAAGTTCGCGGAGAGCAGACGATTCGCCATACCCGAGCCCATGATGCCGAGGCCGAGAATCGCAACGCTTGGTTTTGACATGGTTTCACTCATCCCACAGGAGTAACGCTAATGAGAACTGGTTTCGATTTGTCTACGCGCACCGGGTTTCGCAAAGGTCGGCCGTAACCCTCGACGGAGACTTGCATGACATCTCCATCTTGCAGCTGAATGTGGTCGCTAAAACTGAGGCAGTCGGTTCCAAAGAAGTGCACGTGGATGTCTCCCGGCCGGCGGTGACTTTCAAACTTGAAATGATGGTGCTCAATGTTGCGCAGGCTGTGGCACATCTCCGATTCTCCGGTACGGAAGGTCTTGGTCCAGTGAGCTTCCCCGTTCCTCTCGATGGTTGCCGCGACTGGCACGGATTCGAATTCCGCATCGACCGCAAGTTCCGGTCCAAGCGCACAGGTACGGAGTTTCGAACCCGCGAGGTTCAGATAGTTTCTCTTTTCGAAGGCATGATCGGAAAATTCGTTCCCCATTGCCATGCCGATGCGATAGGGCTGGCCATCCGGAGAAATGAGGTAAACGCCCGCGATCTCAGCCTCCTCGCCGCCGTCCTCGGCATAAGCCGGAATGTCGAGCGGTTCTCCATGGGCGCGCAAAGCACCACCCGTGCCCTTGTGGAACCATTCTGGAGGAATCCCGATGCTTCCTTCGGGCGGACGGCCGCCTTCGACTCCCCAACGGAACATCTTCATACTGTCAGTCAGATCCTCGGTTGCCGTCTCGTGCATGGACTGGCGTCCGCGCGCGCTTCCGAGATGCGTTAATCCGGTGCCAGAAATCAGGCAACGCGAGAGCTCGTCAGGATGGTCAATCGCTGGTAGCAGACGCCATTCAGACCGGCCGTCGTAGATCGGGTCGTACTCAAGTGTTTCGCGTTTGGCTCGCTGCCGCGCCATGTCGCTGAGCTTCATGCCAGCCGCAATCGCGATCCGCGCCAGTTCGAAGGTCGAAGAGCAACCGTCCAACAATCGGACATTGGGTTCCTCGACAAGCGCCACCCGCCGAACAGTTCCTTTTCTTACTTGGATGAGTCGAGTCATGGAATCAATGGAATATGGAATTATTCGATCACCTCGAACTGCTCGAGCCCCGCTTCGTTGATGGTCAGCCCGAGACCCGGAGTGTTGTCGTCGAGATTGATGTAGCCCTCCTTCGACTTGGGTTCGCCCTGGAAGACGTACCAGAACAACTCATTACCCACTTCGACATCGACGATTGGAAAATACTCCGCCATGGGAGAATTCAAACTGGCCATAACGACGTGGTAGTTATGCATCTGGCCGGCATGAGGAATCACTGGTACGGAGTGTGCTTCTGCCAGGGCGGCGATTTTGCGGGCTTGCGTAATCCCGCCCACGCGATTGGTGTCGAACTGAATGTAGTCGAGTGCATGCGCTTCCAGCAGTTCACGGAATCCGTAGAGTGTGAATTCATGTTCACCGCCAGCGATCGGAATTCGCCCGTAGGATTTCAGCTCGGCATAACCGTGAATGTCATCTGGGATTACGGGCTCCTCCAGCCATCGGAGGTGAAACGGCTCGAGCAGCGGCAGCATTCTCTTGGCATAGTCGAGAGTCCAGCCCATATATGCGTCCGCCATTACGTCAACGCCATCGCCCACGGCCTCGCGGACGGTTCGGACCAACTCAAGATTTCTCTCCATCCCACCAGCGCCATCTACCGGTCCCCATCCAAAGCGAAGCTTCATGGCTTGGTAGCCCTCGTCCTTATATCTTTTCGCTTCCGCTGCCAGTTCGCTGAAGCCGACGCTGTAGAGGCGCGAGGCGTAGACGGGAATGCGCGTTTTCGTTCTGCCTCCAAGTAGGCGATACACCGGCTGTTTCGCAGATTTGCCCACCAGATCCCACAGCGCGATGTCGACGGCGCTGATTGCGACCATGCCGATTCCCTTGCGGCCAAATGCCATCGTCTTGCGATACATGTGCTGCCAGAGGCGCTCGATGTCCCACGGATCTTGGCCGATCAATAACGGTTTCAGGTAGAGATCGATGACCTGCTTCGTGATTTGCGGTGCCAGAGCCGCGTTGCCCAATCCGACATGACCGTCGTCAGTGAACACCTCGACTATCAGCCAACCATGAAATGTAAAAGTCCGCATCGACGCTGCGGGCAGTTCCAACAGATCCATCGGATTAGTGCAGAAGTGGGGAGGCAATGGAACGGTCTTCCCACGCCATCGCACGACCCGGGTACGAATCTCGGTGATCTTCATGCAACCCCTCGGTAATTCAACTGTGGCTCGAATTTCAGAGGCAACAGAACAGGTATGGAGATCAGAATAACCAGGAAGGCGGCGACGTGTAGCGTTCCCGTGATGCGAAAAACCGTGCTGTAACCGAAACCATGGTCCAGCAGATATCCAACTACTTCGCCGAAGGCAATTCCTCCCATGGCTCCTCCGAAACCAACCAGTCCAGCGACTGATCCGACTACATTTTGGGGAAACAGATCCGCGGGAAGAACCATGACCAGAGTCGACCACGATTGTTGACCGAAATACGCCAGGCAGAACAGCGCAATGGCTGAGGACGCGGGAACTGCGGGGACCAGAATGATGAACGGCATGACGGCGGCGCTGAATCCAAGCGCGACTTTCCGCGCCACGCCGAGTGAGAACTTGCGTCGCACCAGATAACTCGAAAATGCGCCACCCAACAGACACCCCACTCCTGCCGCCGCGCTGGGCATCCATGCAAAATTACCGACAGCTTTCACATCGAATCCGCGAGCGTCGTAGAGGTATTTTGGAAGCCAGAACAGATAAAAAAACCAGGCTGCATCGCTCAGGAATTTCGCGGTCACCAAACCCCACGTCTCGCGGATGCGAAACAGATGCGTCCAAGGCAGCCTAGCTGCCGGCTCCCGCGGGAGATTCGTGAAAGATGAGGCCAGAGAAACCGTAGAAGAGTAGGAGTGCCGCCACCAAGGTACCCAAACGATACCCAGGCCGCCGGTGAGAACGAAGATCCAGCGCCAGTTGGTGTGGCTGAGAACGACGGCTATAAGTGGAGGGGCGGCGACGGCTCCAACTGCGGTTCCGGCATTGATGATGCCCATCGCGGTGGCACGCTCTTTCGCCGGAAACCATTCCGCTACCGCGCGGGTAGCGGCTGGGAAGCCACCGCCTTCACCCACGCCGAGCAGGAATCGGCTTGCCAACAGCATTGCGAAGCTCGCGGCCAGAGCATGACTGGCACAGGCGAGCGACCAGAACAACATTATCGCCGTGAACCCGCGATGGGTTCCAAGGAGGTCCACCAGCTTGCCGCCGCCCGCGTACATCAGGGCATAAGAGAACAAGAACGCGGACTGAAGAGCAGAGAACTGCCCGTTGGTAATCGGAATATCTTTGCTGATTGCTTGCACAGCGACCGGCAGCGTCTGTCGGTCAAGATAGCTGATCGCGATCGCGGCACTGACCAGGATGGCAATTCGCCATCGCAAATTGGTTTCCTCCGTTCCCGGGGCGGGGATGAGTTTGGATTATACGCGAATGGTAAACGTTTACTCCATTTGCCTGTTTCCGCTACAATCACCCGATCCTGGCGTGCGGAGCCGGCTGATGTATTTGGAAGACCGTCGCTATGCTGACTTAAGGGCATTTCCTGCAAAGGGGAAGAGAGTGAATATATGAGTCCACGATGGAATCGTCGCGACGTCCTAAAAGGACTCCTCGCCGCTTCCACCGGCATGATCGTCCCCAAGCGCGAAGCGGCCCAGGATGTCGCACCGAGTCCTGCGGAGCAAATCGAGATACAAATCACTCCGATCAGCCGCTTCACGTTCAGGCTCAGCATCCTCCCGGTGAACCATAGATCCGTCGCGAAAATAGTGACTGACGGATCGCTGGTCAGAGACTCCTGGAGCGCTCCGGTTACGAAGCTACGAGCGGGGTCGGCAGAAGCGATTTCAGTTGGCAATCTCCGGCTTAAGATTTCAGTTCACCCCGTCAGCATCAGAGTTGCGAATGAGCGTGGCGATGTTATCCAGGAATTCGATTGGGACGAGGACGCGGGTGTTCTGTCATTCCTGAACGGAAATTCTCCACTGCTCGGCTTAGGCGAGGGCGGCCCACAATTTGACCGCCGCGAGTCGGCGGACTCCATGCGCAGCGGACAAGGCGCCTACAAACTAGCGACCCACGGCGGCCGAGTTCCGATCCCATGGATCATCAGCACATCAGGGTGGGCGATATTCTTTCGCCAACCCCACGGCGCCTTCGACTTCACAGGGCCGCAAGGGAAGTTTCAAGCCCCAAACCACGCCGCCATCGATCTGTTCTTTGTGGCGTCACCAGATCCCGCCACGATCATGGCGGAATATGCCCGCATCACAGGCTTCGCCGAAATGCCTCCGTTGTGGAGTCTCGGTTATCAACAATCGCATCGCACGCTCGCCAGCCGGGAGGAAGTGCTTTCCGAAGCAAAAACTTTTCGCGACAAAAAGCTGCCCTGTGATGCGCTGATTTACCTGGGCACGGGGTTCTGCCCCTCCGGATGGAATACTGAAAATGGCTCGTTCGCATGGAATTCTCAGGTCTTTCCCGATCCCAAGGAAATGCTCGATGAGTTGCATCGAGATCATTTTCATGCCGTGATGCACGCGGTCATTCTGTCTGACAGACTTCATGGCGCGGTTAACGATCCCTGCGACCTGGCGCGTTTTGATGAGGAGTCCGCAAGTTGCTATTGGGACGCGCATCGCAAAGACTTTGCCATGGGCATCGATGGATGGTGGCCCGACGAAGGCGATCCGCTCGACATTCCCTCGCGTCTGGTTCGCAATCGCATGTATTGGGAGGGTCCGCAGATCGATCGGCCGAATGAGCGTCCCTACGCATTGCATCGCAACGCTTACGCGGGAATGCAGCGTTACGCTTCGTTCCTTTGGTCGGGCGATGTGTATTCCACGTGGGAAACGCTGAAGACTCACGTTCCCATCGCTCTCAATACGGCGCTCAGCGGCATTCCGTATTGGGGCACGGACATCGGCGGCTTCGTTCCCACCCCAGAATTTACTGCGGAGTTGTATCTGCGTTGGTTTGAATTCGGAGCATTCTGTCCACTGTTTCGTTGTCACGGCCGTACCTGGAAATTGCGCCTGCCCTGGGGATGGAACACCGGAGATCCTGGACCGGTTGAGATTAGAAATTACAACGGTGCCGCGATTCCCGATTCCAGCCAGTTGCACGACGCGCGGGTCGAACCGATCTGCCGGAAATATCTGGAACTGCGCTATCGCATGTTGCCCTACCTTTACAGTGCTGTGCACGAATGTGCGACCACCGGCATGCCGATCATGCGTGCTCTATGGCTCCATTTCCCCGACGATCCGAAGGCAGTCGAATGCAGCGACCAGTTTCTGTGGGGCCGGAATATTCTCGTTGCTCCGGTCGTCGAGAAGGGCGCGACGGCGCGGCGCGTGTACCTCCCGCGTGGCGCCTGGTGCGACTTTTGGACGCATGAGCGGGTTGAAGGAGGCCGCGAAATCAGCCGTCCGGTCGATCTCGAAACGATTCCGCTGTATGTGCGCGAGGGATCGATTCTGCCGCTGGGTCCGGTGAAGCAATTTACCGGTGAGAAAGTGGATGAGCCACTTTCTGTGTCGATTTATCCCGGTGCTGAGGGTTCATTCTTGCTGTACGAGGACGACGGAATATCCTTCGATCATCGCAAAGGTCAATGGATGGGAATCCAAATGGCGTGGGACGATACGCGCAGAATACTCAGTTTGCATCTGGCCCCAGGCTCACGGCTCGTGCCGCCGGCACCGCGGGCGATTACTGTACAGTTGGCCGGAGCGACGCATCGCGTGAATTTTGATGGAAAGCCTGTTCAGATTTCGCTCTAACCGGAGACGTCTGAACCCTACACTACGGTTGCGCCACGATTGCTATCTCGTCTGCGAGCTTTTCACTGCTACCGCGGAAACGCCCAAAAACGATGCGGCGTGCAGAGGGGAATCGGAATCCTATGTGGTCTTGTTGTCGACCTTCCAATAGACCGCGTAGCGCTCGTGAATCACCTTGTTGAGCGGTACCAGCGTCAACGATTGCGATTGTCCCACTGTCTTGAATGTGAGGGGCTGCTTGACGTCTGGCTCAATCCAGCCTGTAGGTTTGCTCTCGTCAGCGACGATGTCCGCTACCTTCTTCTGGTCGCCCGGCTTCGGTTCGTAATCTCCGTAGGTCATCTCCTTCGTGACCGCCTCGAAGCGTCCCGCCAGCACCAATGGTCCGTACATCGCAGCTTGAACGGTTTGGTTGTCGGGCATGCTATCGATGTGCAGGCCCATGGGCAAGCTAAGCTGAATTTTGTCGCCGGTCTTCCAGACACGGTTGAGTGTGAGATAGCTGCTCGGACTAGCGAACGCCGGAAGTGGAGCGCCGTTGATTTTCACGCTGCCGCCCTGCACCCAGTACGGAATCCGAAGATTGATCGAGAGTCCTGCCGGGTTCTTCGCCACGACCGTGAGCGTGGTTCCTTGCTCTTCTGGAAAGCGCGTCTCCTGCTTGACCTGCAATCCCTTCTCCGGCCACTCGAGTTGCGAGTCGATATAGAGATTCACATAAAGTGAATCGTCGTCGTGGAAATAGATGGTGTCGGTCAGCTTGGCGTACTCTTCCGAACCCGTTCCCGTGCAGCACCAGAAGGCGTCAAAAGGCTTGCCGAAAGTTTTCCAGTAGCCCGCCGCCAGAGGCAGGTAGTACATCATCGTGCCGTCCTCGGGATTGATCGTGCCCAGTCGGTGATTGAACAGAGTGCGCTCGTAGTAGTCCATCAGACGAGCATTGGGCGACCAGCCGAATAAGTGCCGCGTCAACTTCATCATGTTGTAGGCGCAGCAGCACTCTGTGGTGTTGGAGCTGAGTTCCGTCGAAAGCTTGCCGGGATCGGTATTCCATGACTCGCCGTTGCTGGTGCCTCCGGTGCAATAAGAGCGTTCGCTGACAACTTCGTCCCAGAAGTACTCGGCGATATCGCGGTAGCGCCGATCGCCGGTGAGTTCGTAGAGTCGCGCCGCGGCGATGACCTGTGGGATATGCGTGTTGACGTGCAAACCCTTCAGTTCGTCGCGGTGAGAGGCGAGCGGATCGAAGAATTGCTTCTTATCGAAGCGTTGTGCGACGTCAAGGTAGTACTCCCTGCCCGTGACCGCACACAGATTTGAGAGCGTTTCTCCCATGCCGCCATATTCGGTGCCGAGCACGCGCTGCATGTGTTCATAACTGAGTGACCCTGTGTAACCGGCGGTCCAGCCGGCTATTTTCTGAACCATATCGATGGCCTGCGTGTTGCCGCAATAAACGTACATGTCGAGAAGGCCTGCCATGATTTTGTGAATGGTGTAGAAGGGAGCCCACACTCTTTGGCGCTCGCGCAGCCGATCGAAGAACTCAATCGGGAAGGCGCTCAGGTAGCCGCTCTTCAGTTCGCCCTGGCACTTGCCGAGTTCGGCCACGACGGTATTGGCGTTCTTCTTGAGATCCTCGTCACCTGCGCTGGCATACATCAGGGCGCAAGCGGAAAGGTAGTGGCCGCCGGCGTAGTGACCACGAAGTTCGCAGTCGGGCTTTTCCCATCCTCCGAGCGGCTCGGCAGACGAGGCAATGCCGGCATTGATTCGAAACGTATGCAAGAGCCGGTCCGGCGGCAGCGAACGCAGATATTGACGATCAGCCTCCATCGCGACCTTGCATGGCCCATCTCCTAATCGGACTTGTCTCATGGGGAATGGCCGCACTTTCCACGGGACTTTTTCGTAGCTGACGGACTTGCCTGCTTTCTGAGTCGTGTTCGCGACGGGATCTTGCGGGGGCATTGCCATCAAAGCTCTCGGTATGAGAGTTGAACCAGCCGTCGCCGCAACCGACGTCATGAAATGCCTGCGAGAGAATTCCCCGAATCGCGCCATTATTATTTCCTCCCCCTCCATTCAGGACGGATGCTTGACCATGGATATTGTATACACTACGCTTTATTTTGGTGCATACGCAAACTTCGTTTTCGAATCCAGCGGTTCCCTCGGGATCAGTCCGCATGCGAGGAAGCGCGCGCTCTACTTCGCGCAAGCGGCGACTTCACATCCCGCTGTTCTTCATGGATAGATTCTCCGCCGCAACACTCTCTTTGGATGGCGTCCTTCTCCTTTGTGCTTGCGGACTACTCGCAGCATCGTGCTCCGCCGAAGGTGCTCAGAAGGCTCCAACAGTCGATTCTTCAGCCTTGGCCGAACGCGGCATCAGCCTGGCGAGAGCGGCGAGCATGCTTTATATCTGGTGCGGCGCCGGTGGGACTATTTCGTCCAGTACCTGCTCGGTGTGACGCCTCCGGCCAACTTCGAGGTCAAGGAAGACCGGGAATCTTTGGGCAACGCCAGACGTCGCCGACGCTGATCCGCGATCAGTGTTAGCCATAGTTAAACAGCGAGGTTAAACAGATGCCTCCATGTTATAACCATGAGCTGTAGGGATATTGGTGAACAACAATGGGTTCCACTTAGGCCAGCAAAGCGATGACGCATCGCGGTGAATGGACGATAAACGTCCGTGCCACAGTAGTGTTCGCCGCCGTGTGCGTCCTCACAGTGGCGCTACTTACCTTCTTGCACCGAAGCTCACGAGCGGCGGAATGGCCGCGGGTGCGCGGAACCATTCAAGATACAAGAATCGTCGCTGACCACGCACTTCAGACGTACTGGGGTGGGCAAATAACCTGGAGAGCGGAATACAAGGTGGCTTACGCTGTTGCGACTCGCGAATACTCGGTGTGGGCCGATTCCGGTATCCGAGGCCAGAGCGAAGCTGATGTTCGGCTCGCCTTGCCACGGACTCGCCCCGCATGTCGAGTACGGTACAACCCTCAGAAACCCGAGGCATCCATTGCAGACTGCCGATGAGTTGCCTCCTCAGGAGGCGGCAGGATAGAACAAACTGGTCCCAGATGGAGGAGTCCATCGTCCACCAGCGTGCGGTGCTCGATATGAAGATTGGCTTGATCCTCGACGAGTGGGGCGTCTGGGACAACATTCGGGAAGAAGACGAGAAACGCTACGGCAAGCTCTGGCAGCAAAGCACCATGCGCAGCGCGATCGCCGCCGGTCTGGGACTGAATATCTTCAATCGCCAGGCCGACAAGTTATACATGTGCAACATCGCGCAGATGGCCAACGTCCTGCAATCTCTCTTGCTCACGGACGGGCCTGTGGGCGAGCACTGCGTTCGCACCACCACTTATCATGCATTTTCACTTTTCGAGCCGCACGGCTCCAAGACTGCGTTGCGAGTCGCCTCCAAGAGCGACCACGAGTTGGTCGTCACGTTCGTGAACCCTCGACATAATGCTGACTTGCAGGTGGAATGCACGCTGGAGGGTTGCATCGCGGACGGAGGCGCTGCCCAGGTTCTTCACGACGTGGACTGGAATGCCTTCAACAACTTTGAGAATCCCGATCGCGTTGTTCCAAAGCCTCAGCCAATCAAAGTGAATGGATCGAAGATACAGCTCGACTTACCCCGCCTGTCGATAGTGACGGCAATCCTGTCAATTCACTAAGCTGTTTAGGATTTCGAGCGCGGCCCACCATTGCCCGCATTCGCCTGCGCCTCGCTTCTCTTCTGCTCCAGAGCCTGCTTCAGCGACTCGCCCGCGTACTGGATATGCCGACGCAACAGTTTGCACGCCTGGGTCACGTCCCGCTGGCGGCAGAACTCCAGCATCTGGTGATGCTCTTCGTTGGCGCGCTTCATGCCGTGGGTCAGGTAGAGTTGCAGGCGCGTGTATCGTTCGCCATTGTTGTTGACGTTGCGGATAATCGCCATGAAACGCGGTTGATTGGCGCGCGAGTAAAGGATCGAATGAAACTGCCAATTCAGTCGCCCCCAAGCTGAGACGTGGTCGTCCCGTTGAAGTTCGATTACATATTTGCGCAGCACGGCATCGGCTTCCGAAAAATCGTCCGTTGTCAAATGTGGAATCGAGAGCTTCAGAACTTCGGGTTCGAGCAAGGCACGAATCGAAAAAAGCTCCTCAATATCCTCAGGCGACAAGGCTGGCACAATTGCGCCCCGGTTAGGAACAATCGCGATCAGGCCTTCTGCATCCAATTGCCGCAGCGCTTCACGAACAGGAATTCGGCTGACTTGATATTGCGTGGCGATCGCGTCCTGCCGGAGTTGGGCGCCCTCCGGGATCTCTCCCCGAATGATCTGGTCGCGCAATTTATCGGCAACAGCCGAGGTGAGCGACTGTCGCGGGATTGCAGAATCCGAAGCTGTTTCCAGGCTCATATTCAGAGGGTGACCTTGACTCCTGCTTGACCACCTGTTTCAACCCTACTATATAAGATGTTACATTCGCCGAACATTCTCCATTTATGGCCCGCCGGTCCTGGCCGCAGGCGTTCCTCCAGGTGCGCCAGCAGACACGAAGAGATACGACCTTCCCGAGCCCTTAGCAGAAAGGTTGGCGAGCGCCTTATTCGTTTAGCGACGTTCACGAGCATTCGAAACTCCTCCGGTTCAGTTCTGTCACTCCGCATCCTGAACGGTTCGCGGCTCTGAAATCTCTGCATTCGTCCCCGGTCCGCCCAGACAATCAATAGATAAATTGGAATTCCCAATAGGACAATCAATAGTCCCGGCCAGGTTGTCGCCGGACGATAAGCGAACAGTATGGCCAGAATTGCGCTAGCCATAAAAATGTAGAGACCAGGGACCACGGGATATCCAATCGTGCGATACGGTCGCGGTGCATTCGGCCGTGTGATTCGCAGTCGGAAGACTCCCGCCACGGTCAGCACATAAAAGATCAGCGCTGCGGAAATCACATACTCGAGCAGGCTGCTGTACAAGTTTCCCCATCTCTGCGTGGCAGGATCATAGGTGCGCGGAAGTACCAGCAACGCCGCCCAGAGCCCCTGCAACTTCAGCGAAGAAGCTGGCACACTTGCCGTGTTGAGTTTGCCCGCGAAAGGGAAGAAGAGTCGCTGCCGAGCCATCGCATAATAGGCGCGTGCTCCAGTCAGGGTCAGAGCGTTGATGGTGCCAAATGTCGAGACCATAATGGCAGCGGCCATCACCGAAGTTCCAACACGCGGAAAGATCGCCTGCAACGTAGCGGTTCCCACGCGACCCGCTGGCGCCTGCTGGATGGCCGCCAGCGGCAGTGTTACCAGGTATGCAATATTCGCCAGGATATAAAGCACAATCACCGCGGTTGCGCCGATCACCATGGCGAGCGTGATATTCCGCTCCGGTCGCTTTACTTCACCGGTCGCGAATGCAATGTTGTGCCACGAATCGGCGGAGAACAGCGACCCGGTTTGGCTGAGACAAATCGCGACCAGCAGCCCAGACAGCGTCGCGGCCGTGAGTCCCCCTCCCAGGGAATCGATACCGTGTGGGGCAGATTGGGTTTGACGATTGCATATTGTATCCATAAAATACGACTGTGCCTAACTAATTCGCCCTTCATATATTTTCTAAGGAGGGGCGACCTGCCCTTTCGCGGGAGATTCTTATCCAATCGGTATCGGAGCGATTTCGATAAATGCGGGAGCACCAAAGAATCCGGGTGATCGATTCCCATACCGGTGGCGAGCCAACACGCTTGGTCGTAAGCGGAGGTCCTGAGCTGGGCACTGGGCCGTTAGCCGACCGGCTGGAATGTTTCCGCAACAAGCACGACCATTTTCGCTCCGCCATAGTGAACGAGCCGCGCGGCTCCGACATCATGGTAGGTGCTTTGCTTTGCGATCCTCTCGATTCGGCGTGCGCTGCCGGCGTCATCTTCTTTAATAATGTCGGCTACTTGGGCATGTGCGGTCACGGCACCATTGGTCTGGTTGCGACGTTGGCTTATATGAAACGCATCGGGGCCGGAGAGCACAAAATCGAGACGCCCGTTGGCACCGTGAGCGCTTTTTTGCACGAAGATGGCCAGGTCACGGTCAACAACGTCGCAAGCTATCGCCGCGAAGCTAATATTGCGGTCGACGTCCCCGGATACGGCGAAGTCCGTGGAGATGTGGCCTGGGGCGGAAACTGGTTCTTCCTGGTGCGCAATCACGCAATAGAATTGACCGTCCAGAATATCGACTCCATGACGACCTTCACTTGGGCCATCCGACAGGCTCTTCGTGACCATGGCATCGCCGGTGCCGACGGCAAAGAGATTGATCATATCGAGTTGTTCGGCCCATCCCACCTTCTGGGCGTAGACAGCAAGAATTTCGTGCTCTGTCCGGGCAAAGCCTATGATCGTTCCCCGTGCGGCACGGGGACCAGCGCCAAACTCGCGTGCCTCTACGCCGATGGCAAAATTCGCGAAGGCCAGACCTGGAAGCAGGAAAGCATTGTAGGCAGCGTATTTGAAGGCAGTGTGAAGGTGCGCGATGGCAAGGTCTATCCCAGCATTAAGGGATCGGCATTCGTCAATGCTGAGGCTGAACTGGTGCTCGATCCGCGCGATCCGCTTTGCATGGGTATTCGTGCATGAGTAAAGCTGACTATAACGTGGTCATCGTGGGCGCCGGAATCGTGGGGGCTGCCTGTGCTGACGAATTTGCCCGTCGCGGCCAGCGCGTCGCAGTCGTCGGCGCGGACGTGGTCGGAAGCGGCGCAACCGCTGCGGGAATGGGCCACATCGTTGTCATGGATGACTCCGACGCGCAGTTTGCCTTGACTCGCTACTCCCAGCAGTTGTGGCAAGAGTTAAGACCGCAATTACCCGATGATGTCGAATATGAACAATGCGGAACGATCTGGGTCGCGGCCGACGAAGAGGAGATGATTGAGGTCCACCGCAAGCGAGCCTACTACGGCGCGCGCGGAGTTCCTACCGAAGTGCTCGACGCCAAAACCTTGCAGAGTCTGGAGCCCAATCTTCGTTCGGGGATGGCCGGCGGCCTTCTCGTCCCCGAAGATGGCGTTTTGTATCCGCCGTGTGCGGCCCGTTTTCTGATGGAGCGTGCTCAGGCGGGCGGCGCGAAACTTCGCCTCGGAGTCCCCGCCGCGCAGATTGGCCAGGGTCGGGTTCGATTGAAGGACGGTACGGAGATCTCGGCGGAAATCATCGTGAATGCTGCTGGAGCGTCTGCGGCTGACCTGACTCCGGGACTCGACATTAAGAAGAGAAAGGGCCATCTCGTCATCACCGACCGCTATCCCGGATTCCTGCGCCACCAGTTGGTGGAACTCGGCTATCTGAAGAGCGCGCACTCCGTCACGGGCGATTCCGTCGCGTTCAACGTGCAGCCTCGGCGCACGGGCCAGATTCTCATCGGATCTTCGCGGCAGTACGGTGCAGAGCACAAGGAAGTGGATCACTTCATGCTCGTACGCATGTTGCAACGCGCGCAAGAATACATGCCGCGACTGGCTCTGATGTCTGCCGTGCGTGTCTGGACCGGATTTCGCGCTGCTACTCCCGACAAGCTTCCTTTGATCGGGCCATGGGGTGGCGACATGTCCGGCGACAAGTCCATATTCCTGGCGACAGGCCATGAAGGCTTGGGAATCACCACATCCCTTGCCACCGCGCGCATTCTTGCAGACCAGATCATCGGCAATAAACCGCAGATCCCCGCTGAGCCGTACTTACCCTCGCGGACTGCCAAGGAGTGCGTGCATGCCTAGCCAGCTCACCGTGACCGTCAACGGCGCTCCGGTTGTCGTCCCCTCGGGTGCGACAGTAGCGGTCGCAGTCATCCTTGCTGGACAAGCGTGTCGCATATCCGTGAGCGGTGAGCCGCGCGGCCCGCTGTGTGGCATTGGAATCTGCTTTGAGTGTCGCGTAGCAATCGACGGCAATCTGCACGCCCGGAGCTGTCAAACCTTGTGTGAGCCAGGCATGAACATAAACACAGAGAAATGAATCGATGAACAGGCAAGAGCGGCGCCATTTCGATGTCTTGGTGATTGGTGGAGGACCGGCAGGCCTGGCTGCGACTTGCGCGGCGGAGTGTGGAGTCCGCGTCGGAATCGTCGACGACAATCCCAGCCTCGGCGGTCAGATTTGGCGGAGCGAATCGGGTGGTCAAGCGTCGAGTGATCAACTGTCGGGTGGTCAACAAAAGACGGATGCCGCGAAATGGGCTCAGCGGCTGCGCATCTCCGGCGCTGCCGCGCTCTGTGGATTGCGAATCGTCGACCAGCCGGAAGAAGGTGTTCTCCTCGCGGAAGGCTGCGGCGGCTTCTGCGAACTCGAGTACGAGAAGCTCGTGCTGGCAACTGGGGCGCGGGAGCGATTCTTGCCCTTTCCCGGTTGGACTTTGCCCAATGTAATGGGCGCGGGCGGTCTGCAGGCGATGGTCAAGGGCGGCCTTCCGATTCGCGGCAAGCGCGTAGTTGTTGCTGGCACCGGTCCCTTACTGCTGGCGGTTGCCGCATATCTCCGCAAACATGGCGCCGAGATACCGCTGATCTGCGAGCAAGCGTCCTGGAGTAGCCTGGCAAGATTCAGCGCAGCGCTCGTTCGCTGGCCCGAAAAAATCATTCAGGGGATCCAGTTAAAACGGGATCTCGCCGGCATTCCATTCGCCGCGAACAGTTGGGTGCTCGCCGCTGACGGCGAGTCCGTTGTCGAAAGCGCAGCCGTTTCTCGCGCGGGCAAAGTCGAAACCATCTCGTGTGATTATCTGGCCTGCGGTTTTCATCTGATTCCCAATGTCGAATTGCCCTCGCTGCTGGGGTGCGCAATTACCCATGACCGGGTGCAGGTCGACGACTTTCAGAAAACGACGGTTCCATCCGTGTACTGCGCCGGAGAACCGACGAGCATCGGAGGCGTCGAACAGGCGCTCGTCGAAGGTCAGATTGCAGGACTGGCCGCGGCTGGACAGGCGACCAAAGCGAGAGCATGGTTCGGCAAGCGCAAGAAGGCGCGCCGTTTTGCAAAGCTGCTCGATCGCACGTTCTGCCTCCGCTCGGAACTGAAAAGCCTGCCCTTGTCCGAAACTACAGTTTGCCGTTGCGAAGACGTTCCGTATTCGCGTCTTCATCAGCACACTTCGTGGCGCGCCGCCAAGCTGCAAACGCGTTGCGGCATGGGGCCTTGCCAGGGACGAGTTTGCGGTCCCGCAACCCAATTCCTTTTCCATTGGAACCCGGATTCAGTTCGGCCGCCGGTATTTCCTGCTCGCGTCGAGACCCTGGCCGCCTTGCAAGACAGTCGGACCCGCAACCCAGTGAAGTAACAGGAGGACAATGATGAACTGGAATGGTGTGCTGCCTGCAATCACCACCAGTTTTACCGAAGATCTACAGGTCGATCACAGCTCCGTCACGCACCATTGTCGCTGGCTCCTGGACAATGGCTGCGCGGGAATTGTTGCTCTCGGCTCACTCGGTGAGGGCGCGACCCTGTCTTTCGACGAGAAGCTGAAAGTCCTGCGGACCTGTGTTGCAGCGGTTCGAGGACGCGGACCGGTTGTGGCTTCCATCTCCGCGCTTACTACCTCTGAAGCGGTGGCGATCGCGAAAGCCGCCGCTGATCTTGGCTGCGACGCCCTCATGGTGTTGCCTCCGTATGTCTATCGGGGCAATTGGCGGGAGATGAAGACCCACGTTGCGACTGTATTCGAAGCCACTCCTCTTTCCTGCATGCTCTACAACAATCCTGTTGCCTACGGAACGGATTTTCTTCCTGAGCAGATTCGCGAACTGGCAGCGGAGCATGAGAACTTCGAGGCAGTAAAAGAATCGAGCACCGACGCCAGGCGTGTATCTGCCATTCGCGCCCTGCTCGACCGACCGCCTGGAGATTTCGGTCGGCGTGGATGACGCTGTTCTGGAGGCGATCGGAGTTGGAGCAACAGGTTGGATTGCCGGCCTGGCCAACGCATTACCGCGCGAGTCGGTGGAACTGTTCAATTGCGCCATCAATGGTGAGAGTGACAAGGCATTTGAGTTATACCGTTGGTTCTTGCCCTTGTTGCGCATGGACACCGTGCCGAACTTTGTTCAACTCATCAAGCTCGTGCAATCTGAAGTTGGAATGGGAAATCCCCGCGTCCGTCGCGCCCCGCCTGGAATTAGTAGGTGACGAGTTGGAACGGACCAGCAGCATCATTCGTGACGCTTTGCGTTCCCGGCCGCTGCCCGTGGCCGGGTTCGCTCTGCCGAACAGAAAGTAAGTTACAAGTCATGCCGAAACTTGCAGGACGATCGCTGATCGGTTTTCGAGATGGCAATGGTTCGGGAGAACCGCTGTATGCCACCGATCCCACCACTGGACAACATCTGCAGCCAGGATTCATAGCCGCAACCCCAAACGAGATAGGCCTCGCAGCCCGTCTTGCCTCGGAAGCTTTTGTCGCCTTCAGCCGCACTTCAGGACGAGACCGCGGTGCATTCCTACGCACGATTGCGACGAAGATCGAGTCCATTGCTGATGAAATCATCGAGCGGGCTGGCCGCGAGACGGCTCTGCCGGAAGCACGTTTGCAGGGTGAAACCGCTCGCACTTGCGCCCAGCTTCGATTGTTTGCTCAGGTCGCGGAGGAGGGCTCGTGGGTGGCCGCACGCATTGATCACGCCGACCCTGATCGCAAGCCTGCTCCCCGGCCAGACATTCGTTCCATGCTGCGCCCCTTGGGCCCGGTCGTCGTTTTCGGCGCCAGCAATTTCCCGTTGGCTTTTTCCGTGGCCGGAGGGGATACCGCTTCGGCGCTGGCGGGTGGAAATCCCGTCATCGTGAAAGCTCATGCAGCGCATCCCGGCACCAGCGAACTCGTCGGACAGATGGTTCGCGAGGCCGCTCGCGAATGCGGCATGCCGGAAGGTGTGTTTTCGCTTCTATTTGGTAGCGGCACTCAGGTCGGCACAGCGTTGATGAAGCATCCACTCGTGAAGGCTGGCGGTTTTACCGGATCACGCGCCGCAGGAAGAGTGCTCATGGATGTGGCCGCGGCACGTCCCGAGCCCATTCCCTTCTACGCGGAGATGAGCAGCACGAATCCCGTCTTCATCCTCCCGGGTGCGCTGCGGGAGCGTGGTGACGCAATTGCGTCGGGACTACACACTTCATTCACCCTTGGTGCCGGTCAGTTCTGCACTAAGCCTGGAATGGTCTTTCTCCCTCAGGGCGCCGACACCGCTTCGTTTACAGACAAACTACGACAGCTGGTCTCCGCATCAAATCCGTTCCATCTGCTGACCAGCGCCATTCATTCTTCGTACGACGTCGCACTCGCCAAGCGCAAGTCCGACGCAGCTGTCACACTCGTCGCGGAAGCGCCCCGGCCGGATGAAAAGGGTTTTGCCGTAAGCTCCGCTCTTTTTGAAACCGATGCCGCTGCGTTCCTGGGGTCGGGCTTGGATGCGGAGATCTTTGGCCCCACGACCCTTCTTGTGCCTCACTCGAGTCGCGAACAGCTTCTTGACATTGCCCGCTCTCTCGAAGGACATCTCACCGCAACGATTCACGGTACGCAGCAGGATCTCCGTGACTTCGCCGATCTCGTCGCAATTCTTGAGACAAAAGTCGGACGCCTCGTCTTCAACGGTTTCCCGACCGGAGTCGAGGTGTGCCACGCCATGGTGCATGGAGGCCCATATCCCTCGACGTCAGACGGACGCTCCACATCCGTTGGAACGCGGGCAATTTTCAGGTTTACGCGGGCGGTCTGCTATCAAGGATTTCCCGACGAGACATTGCCGGAAGAACTAAAGGACGAGAACCCCCTGGGAATATGGCGCATGGTCGATGGACACATGACGCGCGCCGCAACGTCGCTCGCGGCGGGGCGGAAGTAACGATTCTCGACCGCAACCTCTCGGGCGCACTGCCTGTGAGTGCCACAAAGCCAGGATACGGCAAGTCTTGCCGCGCAAGGAAGAGCCGGTGTCGCCCTCAGGACTGACCGCGCAATGACGTACAGTGCTGTCCCGCGATCATTCCCAGGAATGCTGATCGGCATCAGCAGGAATCCGCATGCGAGCCCAGGGAACCGTTTCTGTGGACTGAATAAGTGGATTTTACACCGGGCTCTGATCATCAGGGACTGATCGTCGAGCGAGCCATCTGGCGCGCTGCGCAGGCGATCGAGTAGAACCCATAACGAATGAAGATCGACATCTCAGCGTTCCTTCTTCCTTCTCACACCGTCACGCGCAACGGCTACGTGGAGGATGCCGGGATTTCTAGAAGTCACCCGCCACCTTTTCCAGTCTCCTCGAGAACAGATTCCGGCACCAGCCCAAGCATTCCGACACAGCTAAACAACCGCTTGTTGTGTCGATGGCAGGGACAGGGACCGCCGCCCTGAAATGCGGCAGTTCGGGGGTCGGTTCTACGTATTCAAAATGTACAATGTTTCTCATTATGCGGGCCGTGTCGGACATCCTCGCGCAGATCTTCCGTAATCTTTGGGCGCACAAACTCCGCTCGTTTCTCTCGATGTTCGGGATTGCCTGGGGTGTGGGATCTTTGCTTCTGCTGGTCGGTGTGGGCGAAGGCTTCCGCTCGGGCAACAAGCGAGAGTTGGCCGAGTTCGGCAAGGACATCATGTTCTTGTTTCCCGGACGCGCGCCAGCGGTCCAAGGCAGCATGAACTCCGCTCGTCCTTATCTGCTTACCTACCAGGACTATGTGGATATCCGTACGCAGGCCCCACACGTCCGCAATGCGTGCCCATTGCTGTCACGCACCGACTTGAAGCAGGTGAGCGAATTCGCCAGTGCGGGGGTCGAGATTCTGGGCGTGGAGCCTCAGTTGAACGAGATCAGTTATCTTCCGCTCAAGGAGGGGCGCTGGCTCAATGAAATGGACGAGGAGCAGAAGCGCAATGTGATCGTCCTCGGCAATGAACTGGTGAAAACGCTTTTCCCCGGGCGCCCAGCGGTGGGCGCGTTTGTTCTGCTGAACGGCATCCGTTTCGAAGTCATTGGCAGCATGCCGCACCTCGGGCGCGGCGATAACACTTGGCTGAATATGCGCGGCTACATCCCTTTTCCGGTGATGGCCATGGACTTCCCCCTCAAGGGTGAAAACCATCATAATTCCATCTCCTTTATTGAATATCAGCCCACCGTGACCGCTGAGCATGCGCTGGGGCAGGCGGATGTGCACAGGATTATTGCCCGCAATCACGGATTCGACGCTAGCGATCAGAACGCCTTTGACGAGTGGGATTCGATCGAAGAATCAAAAATGGTGGGAACGATTTTCGATGTGATGAACATGTTCCTGGGCACGGTGGGCATGGTCACGCTGGCTCTGGGTGCAATCGGCGTGATCAATATCATGCTGGTCGCAGTCACCGAGCGCACGCGTGAAATCGGATTGCGCAAGGCCCTGGGGGCCACCAACGGCAGCATCCTGTTTCATTTTTTTCTGGAAGGCTTGCTTCTTACCCTGGGAAGCGGGTTGATCGGTATGGGGCTGGCGTCAGGCTTGATGGCGCTGATGGGGGGAGTGCAGGGGCCAGGCGGATTTGACCCGCCCAAATTAGTGCCGATGTCAGCCGTGCTGGCGATTGGCAGTCTAACCCTGGCCGGAGTGGTCGCGGGTCTTTATCCCGCACGCAAAGCGGCCATGCTGCAACCGGTGGAAGCCCTCCGGCAGGAGTGATGCTGGGAAAAGCAATATGTTCCGTGATCTGCTCCACGAAGCGTATGCTGCCATGCGTCACAATCGCCGACGCACGGCGCTGACCATGCTGGGCATGGCCTGGGGCATCGCCACAGTAGTCATGCTACTGGCTTATGGCAATGGTTTCGGCCAGGCCTGCACCAACATCTTTGCGAATTTCGGCACGAAACTTGTCATCGTCGTTCCCGGCCGAACATCCATGCAGGCAGGCGGTCAGAAGGCTGGAGTCCTGGTCAAGTTCACTCAGGACGATGTAGAGACCCTTACTACCAATCTCCCGCAGATCACGCACATTACGCCGGAAGTCAGCAAACAGGTGAGCGTCCAGTACGACACCCGGGTTTTCACTTTTGCAGTTTCCGGCAATGATCCCAACGTGATGGAGGTTCGCGCGCTGAAGCTGGGGCAGGGTCGCTTCTACAACATGGAAGACCAGGTGCAGCGTGCACGCGTAGCGATGATCGGTTCGGAAGCTAAGGAGAAACTGTTCTCCGGACGCAACGCTCTGGGCGAGCACATCCGGCTTAACGGCCTCAGCTTCGAAGTCGTGGGTGTCCTCCGCGCCAAAATGCAGGAGGGAAACGACGATATAAACCGCGTGATTTACATCCCCTTCACCACGATGAGTGATCTGAAGTCTACCCATTATCTCGACACCATCTGGTTTACCTACCAGACCCCCGAGTACGAGAGCCTGGAACAAACGGTGCGTACCATCATGGCGACCCAGCATAAGTTCAACCAGACGGACCGCCAGGCCGTGGAAGTCTTCAACTTGATGACTCAGGTGCATCAGTTCGAGATCATTACTCTGGGGCTGAAGATCCTGATGGGTTTCATTGGGACGCTGACACTCGGCATCGGCGGCGTGGGCCTGATGAACATCATGCTGGTTTCGGTGACGCAGCGAACGCGGGAAATTGGCGTGCAGAAGGCGCTGGGTGCCCGACGGAGGTACATTCTGCTGCAGTTTCTTGCCGAGGCGCTGACCATCACGTTCATTGGCGGTGTGCTGGGAGTGGTGCTGGCCTACGCGGTCGCGCTTTCGGTGGGAAGGCTGACTTTGTACAGCGCTTTTGCCAAGAACGCGGAAGCCGGCGACATCCGGCTGATCATTGCTCCCGGAACGCTGATCGCTTCCACGCTTATTCTCGGTGCCGTGGGGCTGATCAGCGGAATGATCCCGGCCTTCCGCGCCTCGCGGCTGGATCCGATCGAGGCCCTACGCCACGAATAGGGCTGTCTAGCGGAGGCGCTGCCATGGCTAAGAAGATGCTTTCGCCAGCGGGAGATGGGAAACTATGGTGCGCACCATGTGATCCGAGTGTCGCCACCAACCGCGGAAGAGACGGGTGCTGGCATAACGAACCCGCAGGGGACTCCAGCCATTGGAGGTCGGATCTAGCAGAGACACGGGACACGAATCATGCCGCCGCTGTTCTCGCGCAGGCACGGTATCGACGAGGCTCACATCCATGCACCGTGTGTCAAGGCGAAGCCCCTCGTGCAGAGCCTTGAGCGCGCTTTCTTTCGCGCTCCAAAGCAGAGTTACCAGTAAAGGGCGCTCCTCTGGGCACGCTTGCTCGACCAGTGCTCGTTCTGTGGCCGTGAAGTAATCGGCAAAGAAGGCATCGCTGCGCGACTCGACCAATTCCAGATCACAGCCAAGTTCTGTTCCGGAGAGCGCGACGGCACAGATGGCGGTGCCGGCGCAGTGGCTCAGTGAAATCGTGACGAACGTGGTTTGGTTGAGGAGATGAACCTCGGGTGCGCCGGATGGTGCGGCCCGGATTTCTATGTTCGCGAGGGCAGACAGATCAGTGGGCAGATTAAGGTGAGCTGCCAGTGCGCGCTTGGCGGTCCAGCGACCTAGACGCCAGTCGGTGCGCCGTTTGGCAAAGCGCATGCCTGCGAGGCACAGCATTTCTCCGGCGCTCAGCCATTGGTTTTCGGCTGGCACATCGGCTTCGGTTTGCTCCAGCCAATAGACATCCATCGAGGCTCTTGCGCCGAAAACTAGGCTGCTTCCACAATTTCCAGGTCTGACTTTTCGCTCGCGATCTCCTCGCCTCTGATACCACGTTCGACCGCATTGATGAGATACGAACGGAGACTTGCGGGCGGAATAATGTAGTTCAATGCACCGACGCTTAGCGCGCGGTGCACGCTGTGCACGCGATCAAATTCGCTGGCCATTTCGCCTAACTTTTCGGAATACACGACCTTGTAGAGTTCGTTCCACTGGGCGCGTAATCGTCCTTTCTCGGCACCCTCCGCCTGCAGCATTGCCTGGTTCAGAGCTTGCAGGCGTTCGTCTTTACGAGTCCGGGCCTCAACCTCACCGGCGAAAACTACTGCTGCTGCGGGAGCGCCGCCGATGACCGAGGCGTACGTTCCTTCCAGGGCCGACACTTCGAGCCGTTCGTTCAGCGCTCGCGAGAAGACTACATACGCGCCCCCGTGGTAGCGCGAGATCACGCAAAACACGATAGGACCTTTGAAGTTCACTACTGCCCGGCCAATTTCCGCGCCGTACTCGAGCTGTAACCGGCGCATTGATTCCGGTGAGCCATCGAACCCGGACAGATTGGCCAGGACTACGACGGGGCGATTGCCGCTGGCAGCGTTCACGGCCCGCGCCACCTTCTTGGATGACTGTGGAAAGAGCGTTCCGGCGGACCACTGATCTGGCCCGTCGGCCGGAACAAATCCCATGCGGGGCATGGAGCGGGATTCGATGCCGATGAGGCACACCGGATAGCCGCCGAGGTGGGCGTCCCATACCACCGCGGTTTCTGCCGCTCGCATCCCGGCCCAGCGCTCGAGAGGCGCATGATCCTGGTCGATTGTTGCCATCATGACTCTGCGGATATCGAAGGGCTTCTTGCGTCCGGGATTGGTTTCGTCTGACAAGATCTCGCCTACGCGGGCGAACCCTTCCTCTCCATTCTCATTGTGCGGATAGCTCTGAACGTCGCGGTCGATGGGGTCGGCGGTCTCGGCCCGCCGAGGGAAATGCTCCCCGGGCAAAACGTAGGTGTGGTCGTAGTGGCGGAAGAGAATGTGGCAGGCCTCGTTGATGTCCCGCGCCCAATATTGGGCCTGGCCGTTGACACCCATGATGCGGTCGTAGCCGCCGATGCCTTGATTATCTTCGGCCGAGATGCCGCCCGAGTAGTCCAAGGCACGCTTGCCGGTGAGAACCATCGCTGCCTTGGGCGTCATGACAAGAATGCCTCGAGTATGCATGAGCATCGTGGCTTCGGCGTTCCAGTAGGGTTGCGCGCCGACATTGATTCCGTTGATCAGGAGATTCACTTCACCGCCAGCCTGGGTGAACTCGACCAGACGGCGCAGAACGCGGGCGATCCAGTCCATGTTCTCCACGCCGCTGTCCATCGAGATCTTCGCGCCGGCGGAGATGGGGAACCATTCCACGGGAACGCCCTTTTGTTCAGCTAAATCGAGACCAGCGATGATGAGCCGACACTCTGTCTCGGCCAAGGCTCCTAAATCTTTGCTTGGATCTCCCAACAGCAGAACGCGCGTCATGCCCTCAGGGTATCGAGTGGTAAAGTTGCGGATCACTCCGACAATAATGTTGGCCCGGTTCTGGCCGTAGGAACGCTCGACCGGGACCAGCCGGCCTTCGGCGTCGAGATCGTGCTCCACAAAATCGCCGGGAGGAAATTCGGCTCGTGTGTCTTCCCGTGCTGGAGAGAGCATCTTGACGATCTCGTAGGGGTACACCATTCCCCGCTGGCGGACGCGGATGACTTTTTGGTCGTATGCGGTCAGTGGTTTTAGCGGAAGAAGCTTATCAGCGGGACGGAATGTGATGAGCAGGCCGCTGCCGACGGGGCTCGAAATGCGGACCACCATGTCGCGCAGTTCTCCCGTGGCAGGATTGGGAATGCGGGCGCGGACTACAACCTGTTCCAGCCCCAGGCCTTCGGTCGATGGCGCTAGCCTGCGGACGATGTCGTGCAATTCATCCGGCTTGAGATTGAGCGGCGGCCAGACGTACAAGAATACGCGGTTCCAGTACAGGCGTTCCTGTGGACGGCGTCGCGACTGGAACAGCCGGATCGCAGCCAGCGCTTCCATCAACATACGTTCCAGATGCGGCAATTGCATGATGCGGCCCGAGTCATCGCGTACCGGTGTTATGTCGCGGACTTCGGCAGCCGCAAACAAACGTTCATCCTTGGGGTTGTCGCGGGCAACGGCATGGATTAGATAGACGTCCTCAACGGATGTGAGGCGCTCAATCTGAAAGTTGCTGAGCCGCCAGAGATGCAGACGCTTCCCCATCATGGGATGCAATCCGCGGTAGAACCTTTCCTCTTCATACCCATTGCTGCCGGGGCGATAAGTGAAGTACTGCATATGGCTTACGCGTTGGCCCTGGCGAAGGCCCGCGACTGACACCACGATGCGACGGATCGAGCGAGGAAAAGGAACCCGGTTCACCATTGACTGCACTTCTTGCTGGGTGGCGTCTGGATCGCCCAGCTTGCCGCAACAGCAGAGATGAAAGTCGATGACTACGTCATGATCAGAGGGAACTTCCGCAATCACGGAAAGTAATGAATTTGCGGCGGCGGACAGACTGTCATGTTTCGCGTAGGTGGCGAAGACGTGAATGCGCCTGCCTTCATGATCGTATTCAGCCGTGACATAGCCTTGTCCGTCCACCGTGGGCGAACTGGCATCCAGGAGCGTGCGGATCTTGTAGTACCTCCAGGTGAGAACCTCCAGCATGGTCCTGCGTAAAGCGAGATCAGCGGACGGGAACCAGCCAGCGAAAAGGCCCGCCAGCAACTGAGGGCATTCGATCAGCGCATGGATCCTGGAGCGGTGGTCGGGTGCGTCAGGATGAGCTGCGAGATTGCCGAGATGAATCTCGGCCTCGTCGTAGACCTGAGTTCGTGCTTGCTCAAACGCAGGCTGGTCAAAATAGCGATATCGCACTTCTCGGGCCAGGTCGCTGACGGAGGGATAAGGCACGTGAGTGATCGAAATCATGCGATCAAGCAGCATCCGGAAAGACCCATTGGCATGCGGCTCCGGGGCTTTGACATGCCGCAAACGCCTTTCAAGGATGTCCAGAATGCATTTTGTCTGCTGCTCCATCCGAAGGTGCGACTTGCAGATCCACAGCAAACTTTCTTTCAGCTTTGACGAGCCATCCAGGTTACGCACACCGTAGTGCGCCAAAGCACACCGCAGGGCGTCGACAAAGTTTGGTGGGAGCCCCTCCCCGCCTGTCTCGACCATGCGCAGGTAGGCGAAGAGGTGAGCCTCTGCGCTGGGTTCTTCCCCAGCTGCGCGGTGGTCCACTTCTGGCTCGCGTTGGAACAGCGAACAGATGTCCACAAAGATGTTGAGAATCTCGTTTTCTGCTTGCCTCACTTCGTTGCTGTGGGCTGGGCAGTTCTGGCTCCAGGTGGCGAGTTGGCGGGCGCTCAAAGCCGAATCCAGGTCAAAACCCAGCATGAGTTGGCAGAGTTCTCTGAGGCTCTCGCGGCAACGAGATTGCACGCCGGCCGTATTCTCCGTCGCGATTCGTGACGCACCAAAAATCACCCGATTCTGGGGCGTGATCGCGTCCTCGGCGCCGGCGGCTTCGATTTGAATCAGAGGGGCGCCGGTATCCACCTGCACGTTCGGCATCGTCATCACTTGCCGGACTCTGCCGGAAAACGGTGCGACCAACTGCGTTTCCATTTTCATGGCTTCGAGGACGGCGAGGCGATCCCCTATCGCAACCGTGTCGCCGGGCTTCACCGCGACGGAAACGACCACGGCTGGGGCCGGTGCGTGCACGACGCCACCGTCATCTCGATCCACCTGGTGTGACACACCATCCACTTCAATCCTGGATTTCACTCCCTGAACGATCGAGACGACGTGGAACCGGGATCCGAAGACCGTCAGCCAACACTCGAAGCCATCCAGGCGGTCAATGTGGCACTCGATCCGTGCACCGTCTACTTCTAGCCGGTAGTCCCGCGAACCGATGCGGTGAGTCTTCACCGAGTAGAACTGGCCGCGATAGCGCAGTGCCACCGTGCGCCCAATTTCACTCGGCACATGTGGGCGTCCTCGTGCGGCCGAGGCGTAGAACTGGGCCTGCTCCACAGCCAACTCAGCCTCGTACGTATCAATCGCAGCTTGCAGCAAGGCAACGTCGGCATATCGGCTGGAGAGGTGGTCGCCGGCCGCCGCCATGCGGTCGAGCCATCCGATATCCACTTGCCCGTTCTGTACCTCGCTGCGCTGCAGCAGGTCCAGCAGAAATGCTTTATTGCTGGCACCACCTTTGATAACGATAACGCTGTCCTGCAGAGCGCGCCGGAGCCGGGCCAACGCCTCGTTGCGGTTTTGACCATAGCCAATGATCTTGGCGACCATGGAGTCGAATTCTGCGGGAACACTCTCGCCCTGGGCCACACCCGTATCCACGCGCACACCCGGGCCCGTCACCATCCGGAAGCGTTCGATGATGCCCGGCGCTGCAGCAAAGTCGTTGTCGGGGTCTTCCGCGTTCAGCCGGACCTCGATCGCGTGGCCAACGGTGCGGGGGGGCTCGCCGTATAGACGGCCACCCCTGGCCACTTGGATTTGAAGCTTCACCAGGTCGAGCCCGGTGGTGCACTCCGTCACCGGATGTTCTACCTGCAACCGGGTATTCACTTCCATAAACCAGAAGCGGTGGTCCTGAGGTTCGTATAGAAACTCCACGGTGCCGGCATTGCAGTAGCGCGCGGTCTTGCCCAGACGAACTGCGGCCTCGCGGAGTGCCTCGTCTTCCTGAGGAGAAAGCGCAGGAGAGGGCGCTTCTTCGAGGACCTTCTGATGCCGGCGCTGAATCGTGCAATCCCGAACGCCTACCGCCCAGGTCGTGCCGTAGCGATCGGCAATGATCTGGACCTCGACGTGCCGTGCTCCCTGTACCAACTGCTCGAAGAAAACAGTTGGGTCTCCGAAGGCTTTGAACGCCTCAGCTCGGGCACTTTCAAAGGCATGGGGCAGTTGGTCAGCGGAATGCACAAGCCGGATCCCGCGCCCGCCGCCGCCCGCCGTGGCCTTAATCAGAAGCGGAAAGCCGAGGCGATCCGCGTGAGTGAAGGCATCCGGGAGAGTTTCCACGGGCCCACCGCTCCAAGGAGCGACAGGGATCTGCGACTGCTCGGCAAGATGTTTGGCGGCGATCTTGTCGCCAAGGCGACGCATTACATCTCCGGCGGGCCCGATGAACACAATGCCCATGTCGCGGCAAAGGTCGGCGAATGCCGCATGCTCCGCCACGAAGCCCCATCCCACCCAGACAGCCTCGGCGTGCGCGGCGGCGAGCGCCTTTTCGAGGCGCCCGTAATCGAGGTAGCTGCTTTTGGGCCGACGAGTATCGGGGTCGGTGAAATGTGCGGGACCGAGGGAGAGCGCCTCGTCTGCTTTGCGGACGAACATGGCATGGCGGTCGGGCTCGGTGAAGAGCGCAATCGTGCGCAGCGGCACTCCGTGTTCTTGACGGAATTCGCGCGCCGCGTGGATAAAGCGCATCGCGGCTTCACCGCGGTTAACAATGGCAACGCGTTGGAATTCGTTCTCCATAAGCGTCCTTATGAACCATTCGTAAGTTAGTTGGGCGTGCGGTTACGCCGCCAGAATTGGTTCGGCCGATATGACCGCTTGCATGTTTTTCAGACGCTCCCGGTCAATGGCATCGGGGAGCGCCACAGTGTGGTAGCCGACGAGACGCAGGTAGCAGTTTCCTTCTTTGTCCAGCACTTCCGCATCGAAGTTTCCCTGAGCCGTGTTGGGCGTGACTACAGCATATAAGCGACCCTCGGCCAGATCCGCTGGACGGAGCAAAGAGACCTTGCGAACGCGCTGCGGTAGGCCCATGCGGCCTTGCGCACCTAACTCCCAGACTCCGGCAGTCTGAAAACAAAGCTCGATGAGCCGCGGTGCCATCACCGTAGGTAGTTCCAATGGATGATGGTTGGGGGGCAGGCCCTTCGCCAACAGACCTATGACCTCCTTTCCATCCCACCACGCCCTCTCGACTACCTGATATGCGGGCCCGTGGAAATATAGCCGATAGATATCGGCAGCTTCGATGCTGCTTCCAGTTGGTGTAATGAATCCCTTCGCTGGCGGCCTCTGCGCAACCAGTTTCGCGAGTTGTACACGCGCCGTGAAGTGTGTGGTCGGTTGAGGCTCTGGCTGGTTGGGCAGGGAGCGATAGCCTGCGAGGCGGCAATCTGCCAGCAAGCGGTCTCCATGCGGGTGGATTCGTGTTTCAATCCGCAACGCGCGCGGTTCGCTGCGATAGAACTTGAATGGCGCCTGGAAGCTTATGTCTTCGATCGCTTCAACTTGCCATCCGGGTAACAGGCACAGGGCAGCTTCGGCAAACGCCTCAATTCCCATAACACCGGGTAGCACCGGGGTGCCGTCAATCTGATGATCATGTAAGAACGGCTGAACCCGAGGGTCGAGGGTTGTCTCGATCGAATAGCCGTCGTAGAGGCTCAAAGAGGCGACCTTGCCTACCATGGGTCCAATTGGCGGCGAAGAAGTCCATGCGGATTCTGCTACCGGCGCATCAAGCCCGCCGGTCGCGTCCCATTCGTTCAGCAAAACGCCGAGACGCTGGGCAATTACAACTTCACCGCGCGTCGCACCTGCGGTGAGTTCGCGCCGGATTAACGGAATGCCCGCTTCCGGGGGCAGCATGTCAATTCCGGCGAGTTCCATGATCTTTGGGATGGAGCCGCGAGACGCCATGCCAATTCCGCCCCATGCCGTCCAATCGATCGCGATGCCGCGCGTTGCCGGGCGCAGCGTGCGGAAGCTCGACGTGATCTTGCACAGGAGATCGTTGGCGGCGCTGTAATCAGTCTGGCCGACGTTGCCGAAGCGCCCGGCAATCGAGCTGAAAGCTACCGTTGCACCCAGTGGCATGTCGCCAATGGCATGCAGCAAATTGAAGAATCCGTCGCTCTTGACGTCAAAGACCAGGTCGAACTCTTTCTGATCCTTATCCGGCAAAGAGTGGCTGCGTTCGATTCCCGCGGCATGCAAGAGAACGTCGATGCGGCCGCTACGCTGGCGTACTTGATCGATTACTTTGGCTACCGCGTCCGCATCCGCTATGTTCACGCTGAAATAAATTGGCGTGCCGCCAGCCGCACGCACGGCAGCGATGGCGGTTTGAGCGGCCTGGGCCCGCTCCAGGCCCGCGAGTTCTTTCTCGACGAGAGCTGGAGTGGCCCGTTCACCGCGGGTCTGGATGCGCGCGAACAGTTCACGTTTCAGGCCTTCTTTGTCGGTCACGAAGCGCTTCAGATCAGGATTGTCTGGATCGGGCTCCGGCACCAGATCCAGCAGGTAGAATGTGCCTCCGGATGCGGCGGCCAAGTCAGCGGTGATGGCCGAAACGATACTGCCGGCGGCGCCAGTGATCAGGAAGACGCTCTTCTTGTCGAGTACCATGCCCGGTTGGCCATCGGCCGCTGGTTGTTCTTGAAGGCCAACGGTCCAACGCTGGTCGCACGTGTATCCGATCTCGACCGCTCCCGGATCGTGCAGCGTCTCTTCGATCAGCAAGTCGGCGACTTCGGCGGCATTGCGATTCGGTTCAAAGTCGACTGCTTTGACCTGGGATTCCGGTCGCTCCCGTTTATACGTCTTGGCGAAGCCCACCACGGCGCCCCCGAGCGGAGCAACTGCTCCTGCCTGGTCGTAGCCATGCTGGCCTCCGAGCCGCGTCGCCGTCACCAGGAAAGTGCCTGGGTGTGCCACCTGCTCATGCAGAGACCGCATTACGGCGTAGAGTGATTTCACACGCACGCGCAAAGCTTCGTGCCAGGCAGCGAGATCGAGTTCACTCAGGTTTCCTTCGTTGTCGAGCGCGGGTAGCCAGTAGACTCCATCGACAGTCCCGCCGGCGATCCAATTCTTGAGACCACTGGTCAGCGTGTCCGCATCTGACATTGGGTCGATGCGGAGTACGTCGACTCCCATCGATTGGAGACGCTTCGTCAACGCTTCTTCCACGCCGCCTTTGTCCGGCATGAGTACGGCGCGGCTGCCGGGGCCGAGTTTCACACCTGTGGTTTTGCAGAAAGCAAGCGGTGGACGCAAGGTCGGAACGGGCACGCGTCGTGGAATGCGATTTGCAGCATCCAGACTAGCGAGCGTTGGGTGCGCAGGCTTGATCAAAGGTACCGGTGGAGACACTACTTGCATTGGTTCGGTTGGCTTCTCGGGCGCAATGGGAGTGGACGCCAGGAGCCGCGACCTGTCGTGCGCGAACTTGATCACGTGCGCCAGAGTTGGGAAGTCGCGCAGCTTGAGAGTTTCATCGCGCGGAATGTTGTAGGCGGCCCGAACCGCGGCGAACATTTCGGCTTGCTTGACCGTGTCGACGCCGAGGTCGGCTTCCAGGTCAAGATCCAGATCCAACATGTCTTCCGGATAGCCCGTTTTCTCAGCCACGATCTGCAGCACTTTCTTTTTGATTGGATCATCAGAACTTGCTGGCGCCACGGCAGGCGCTGCGAGCGGTTCGTTCACCGTCGCAGGGAATGAAGTCAGCAACAACGAAGGCGTCACAGCCGTACCCGCCAAGTCCGGCCGCTTCTCGTACACGAATCGGATGACATGCGCCAGGGTGGGGTAGTCGCGGAGCTTGCGGTTCTCGTCGCGCGGAATGCTGTAGATCTCGCGGATGGCCGCGAACATCTCCGCCTGTTTGACGGTGTCGACGCCGAGGTCGGCTTCCAGGTCGAGATCAAGGTCTAGCATGTCCTGTGGGTATCCGGTCTTCTCAACCACGAGGGCGAGGATGCGTTTCTCCACGGGATCGCGGTGGTCATCGCTGGCTTTGATCATCGCGGGCGTCTGCGCAAGAGGGTTAGTTTCTTGTTCTTCCTTAACCGCGGGCGGTGGTGCCACCCCAGCCGGTGGTGGTGTGAATTGCGCATTGCGAAGTTCGGGTTTCCGCTCGTGCACAAAACGGATTACATGAGCGAGTGTGGGGAAGTCGCGCAGTTTGATTTTGTCGTCACGGGCAATTCCGTATGCTTCGCGGATCGTAGCCATCACCTCAGCTTGCTTGACCGTGTCCACTCCCAGATCAGCCTCGAGATCGAGATCCAGATCAAGCATGTCCACCGGATAACCTGTCTTCTCGGCGACCAGGGCCAGCACACGCTCCTTTACAGGACCGCCCTCTACGGCAGGTTTCGGCGACGTGGGCGGCGGGAGCTCTGGCGTTCGAGCTTGTACTCTCGATTCAACGACCGGACTCGGCACGGGCACCGTCGCCAGTTCTGGAATTGTCGGCTTGGGTAACTCTGGAGCCAGAGCCGATTCAGATTTTTGCGCGAATTCCGCCGAACGGGCCGCTGCCGCTTGATCGCGTACCCGCAGAGTGCGGTGCACTACTTCCAGGTCTATCGTTGGATAACCTGCCATTTGGCTTAGCCAAGACTTCCAGCAGTTCTCATCGACGATGCGATAGGCATAGCCCAGAGCATTTGGGCGACGGTGCATGCCATCTTTCGTCGCGACCCATCGCAACAGGGACATGCTGATCTGCGAACCGAATCCCGCGCCGAGCCGCAATGCGTATTCGACTGGGTAGGCACCGCCCTTAGACAGGTTCAACGTGCCCAACTCGGGATCAACTTCTTTGAAGTTGGCCACGGGCGGAACGACTGCAGTTTCCAGTGCTTTCACCGCCAGCACGTCTTCGATTCCGGTAGCCATGGCATGACCAGTGAATCCTTTGGTGTTGGCGATCACGACCTGATCTGCGGTGTCGCCGAACACGTGGCGGAGCGCGTTGATCTCAGCAGAAGCGCTGCCTCCGCGCGCTGGCGTGTAGGTTTCGTGCGAGACGAAGACCGTGTGCGGCGCGATCTGATGTCGCGAAATTCCCCGGTGAGCTTCGGCCTGGGAGACCAAGGTTTCCATCATATGACCGATGTGCTGCACGTCGAGGCGAGTTCCATGGAAGGCGCTGTTGGCGGTGACCGTGCTCAGCACTTCGCAGATCGGTTGAATTCCACGTTCGCGAGCGGCCTCTGCGCTCTCGACCACCAAGCCCGCGGCACCCATTCCCACGATCAGTCCGTGGCGCCGACGGTCGAACGGGGTTGCGGCTTCCTCGACCACTTCGTCGGTGGCTGCGGCACCGCTGGCCAGGAATCCTGCGCCAAACCATTCGATCGAGTGGTCGGAGGTGACATCGTCGGCCGAGACGATGATTACGCGGCGGCAGCGACCGGCGTGGATCCAGTCTTCCGCCAGCGCTACGGCTTGCGTGGTGCTGGCGCAAGCAGAGTTGATTTGCGTGTTGGGGCCACGGGCGCCGATAAATTCAGCGAACTGCGAATGCCCCATAGAAAGGACTCGGAGCAGGAAGCGCCGGTCGAAGACATACGGCTCTTTCTCGATGGCGTCTCGCAAGTCTTCCGCGCGCCGCTCAATCTCCTGTTCAAGGACGGAATCGCCATTCGCCTTGGCCGCACGTGCGAGCAGGCTTTCCAGCATGCCCAACTGTTCACGGCGTGAGTGATCCACGTAATAACGCGAAGCTTCGTCAGCGAATGAGTCGCAGCCAGGGAAGGCCGAAGCGAAGATCACGCCCGTGTCGTCGCGCAATGCATCCGGCAGGGCCCAACGGTCGGGCAACTGGGTGCCTTTGCTGGTGGTCTTGTAGCGCATAACGAGCGGGATGCCGGCATCCCGCAATGCATCGATACCGACCGCAATGGCCAGTTGAGTGGTGCGGTCGAGCGCGGCCAACCGCTCGGCGGAAACGCCGAATTCTTTCTCCAGATCGAACGCGCCTCCACGGCCCGCCAGTTTGATGACGTCCGCGACATTATTAATGGTCTCGAATGTCGGGCCGCCGTTGTCGCTTTTGACCAGGCGCGTGATGTGCTTGTCGAGCATGGCGCGGCGCAAGCGCGTGGGAACGAGATCGATAAACTGATCGCCGTGCAGGATGCGGGCAAGGTTGGCGTCATCAAAAATGTGCTCGGTTCCGGGCAGACCTAGAGCGGCGCCCGTGATGACGACTGGAAGGCCAGTCGAAGGACGATCTCCATGCTGATAAATCTGCCACCCGCGTTCGAGAACGTCAGCGAAGAAGTGGCCAAGTTCGGCGAAATGGTCGCCGTTCGGGCGTGCGCCTGGCGAAGCCGGGATACTTGCAGCAGAAGGCGCAGCCACGGGCTTGGGTTTCTCTACAGGCGCGGGTACTGCCGAAGTAGAGGCCGCTGGCTTCTGGAATGAGACTTCCACGGTCCCACGGCCTAGTCCCGCCGCATAAAGGCCGCACAGCGCTTGATTGAAGGATGCGATATCGCCGAACTTCGGATGATTGGTGAAGAGCGCGACCACGTCGCCGCGATCGCCGAGAACGTCCTCGGCGAAGCCTTGCAGAGCTTTCTTCGGCCCGACCTCCACGAAGATCCGCGCCCCAGCCTCGTACAGCGTGCGCAGGCCTTTGACGAATTGCACCGGAGATGCGACTTGTTTGGAAAGCAGGTCCAACATCTTCGGCACCACGCCGGGGCCAACGGGATAGAACTCGCCGTTTACGTTCGCGACGATGGGCAGGCGTGGCGATTCCAGATGCAGGCGCTCCAGTTCCTTCCGCAACGGTTCGCTAGCCGGCGCGACGATCGAAGTGTGGAACGCGTGGCTAACCGGCAGCTCGGAAACTTCGTAACCGCTTTTTTTGAGAACTTCTATGGCTCGAGTGACCGCATCGGTCGCTCCGCCGATCACCGCCTGATGGTCGCTGTTGATGTTGGCGATTACTACGTAGCCGTCGACCGCCTTGAGAATACGCTCGATTTCGCTCAGTGGCGCGAACACGGCCGCCATCTTGCCCTTGTCTGCGACCGCTACGCGGGTCATGCCACGGCCGCGGGCGCTGACCGCTTCCAACGCATCCTCGAAAGGAAGGGCACCGGCGGCAACCAGCGCTCCGTATTCCCCGAGGCTGTGTCCCATTGTCATGTCGGGCTGGACGCCATAAGCCGCCAACAGACGAGTCAGTGCGAGATCGATGGCCATCACCGCCGGTTGAGTAATGGCGGTCTGGCGCAAATCGTCATCGGCCTTTGCCACAGCGCTGGGGTCGGTTTCGTCGACGAACAGAAACTCGGTAAGGGGCTTGCCAAGCAAGGGAGTCATTACCCGGTTGGCTTCGGAAAAAGTTTCAGTGACAATCGGCTCCGCAGCGTAGAGCGGTCGCAGCATGTTTACGTACTGTGAACCTTGGCCAGTGTAAAGGAAAGCCACCTTGGGCGCCGGACCATGACCACGGAAGATACCCTGAGCACGCAGAGCCTTCCACACGACGGACTGGTTCGCCGCGAGAGCCTTGAGTGCTTTGGCTGATTTGTCGGCGAGATCGGCAGCGTCGGTGTAGTCAATTGCCAGACGTTCGGGAGCGCGCAGGTCGGCCTCGGACGGCGCTGCCAGCGCGGGTGCGCGGCCGGCCTCGGCCTCCTTCATCATGGCGCGTAGACGCTCGGCAAGCGCCGTCTCTGAGGAAGCGCCAATCAGCAGCGCGCCACGCAGCGGTGCCTTGCAGGCGGAGGTTAAAACAGACGAAACAGAGGGGGAGGGAACTTCTTTTGGGTTCATGATTACCTCATTGATCGCAGTCTGGGGGAGAGTGCTGACAGCGACCGACCGCTTACCGTTTCCGGTCAGCCTGTGGGGAATGTGCTCTTCGAGCACGATATGGAAGTTGGTGCCTCCAAAGCCGAAGGCGCTCACTCCCGCCCGCCGCGGAGTGTCGGCCGGAACCGTCCACGGCTTTAGTTCGGTATTGACGTAGAGTGGAGAGTGGGCAAAGTCGATGTCGGGACTGGGATGTTCGCAATGCACGCTGGGCGGCAGCACTTTGTCCCGAAGTGCCAACGCAGTCTTCAACACGCCAGCAGCTCCCGCCGCACCCTTGAGATGACCAATATTGGACTTGACCGAGCCCAGTGCCACCGAGTGCGTTGGAAGATGGTGAGCGCTGAGCATGTCAGCCAGGCTCTGCGCTTCGACCACATCACCCACGCGAGTTGATGTGCCGTGTCCTTCGATCAGCGTCGCGGTCGCGGGAGAGATGCCCGCATTCTTCCAAGCGCGCTCAAGGCAAAACTTTTGGCCGACCGGGTTGGGCGCGGTGATCCCTTTCCCTTTGCCGTCGCTCGAAGCGCCGATGCCACGAAGCACGGCGTAGATCTTGTCTCCGTCGCGCTCGGCATCTGCCAGTCGCTTCAATAGGAAAATCGCTGAGCCTTCGCCCATGACGAAGCCGTCCGCTCCTTCGGCAAATGGACGAGTGCCTGTCGCAGAGAGTGCGCCTATCTTGCAGAACTTAACGAATGTCTGGGCTCCCATGTTGCGGTCAATGCCGCCGGTGATCACAGCGTCAAAATCGTTCTCGATCAGCCCTTCTACCGCGGCGGTCATGGCCGCCATTGCGGACGCGCATGCCGCATCACAAACGTAGTTCGGACCGTGGAAGTTGTGGAGGTTCGCGATGCGTCCGGCAATGCAATTGGCCAACTCGCCGGGCATGCTGTCTTCTGTAATTTCGGGCAGGTGCTTGCCGATCCTGACGTGCAACTCGCGCGTTATGTCGTTGCGCATCGCCTCCGGCAGCGCTGCGAAGCTGGCAATGCCTGCTAGTTCATGCGTGTATTCCGGGAAGTACACGCGCAGCGCGGTCAGATAGTGTTTTTCGCCCGCCATGGCATTGCCCAGGATCACGGCGACTCGGTCCGGGTCGAGCGGACGCTTCGGGTAGCCGTAGTCTTCGAGGGCCTCACGCGTAGCCGCGATTGCCCATTTCTGCGCCGGGTCCATGGCGTCGGTGACGCGCGGGGGAATCGGCAGGTGCCACTTCATCGGATCCCATACCTGATCGCGCACCCAGCCGCCGATTTTCGAGTAGGTTTTGTCCGGGGCGCTGGGATCGGGGTCGTAATAAAACGCGGGGTCCCACCGATCCGGGGTAACTTCAGTGATGCTGTAACGGCCGCGCTTCACGTTTTCCCAGAAGGCGGCTACGTTGACGGCATCGGGCAGAACGGCTCCCGCTCCAACAATCGCGATAGCACGATTGGCTGTGTCTTCCATGACGACGCTCCTGAGGCAACCGGTGGCGGTTGCTGTGAAGATAGTCCGGCGTCTTGATGCTTACGCGGCGAGCGCAGGCTTGGCTGCACGCGCGTAGATGGCGTCGGCTATGTAATCCATGTCAGAAACCAGACCCGCCTGGGCACGATGAACGGCGGGCAACTGCAAACTTGTTTCGAAGGCGGACATCTCGGCATCGGTCACGCCGCCAGCTCCGCTAATCCAACGCAAACCATCTTCGGCGACTTTCAGCGCCGCTTCGCGCGCGAACACGCGGCTCAATGCCGCCAGGGCCATCGCATCAAAGCGCCGGTTGGCTTTCTCGTTCAGCTTGCCCTCCGCGAGAAGTGCGGCGCGACGAGCCAAACTGCCCGCGCTCTCGGCATAGGCAATCCACTCTCCCAGGCGTAGAAGAATGTGCTGATAACGGGTAAGGCGCGCGACGCGTGCCCTCTCCATAGCTTCGGCGAGCGCGTGATGAGCCAGCGCGGCGATGTCCGCGCCAGCCTTTGGATGGCGCACATGTAGCGCTTCCAACTCGCGGGCTCGCTCGTGATAATGCTGGCCACGCGTCTTCAGGTGAAGCTGCCAGCGGTCGCGGCTGATGGTCATCTCCATAATTTCGGAGGTGCCTTCGTAAATCGTGGTAATGCGAACGTCGCGGCTGATCTTCTCCACAAGGTATTCGTGGGTATAACCGTAGCCGCCAAGTGCCTGGATGCTGGCGTCAGCCGCTTGATTGCCAGCCTCGGTAGCCATGTACTTCGCGATGGCGCCTTCCGTGTTCAGGCTTCCTTCGCCGGCGTCGATCCGGTCGGCAGTCTCTTCGATGTACGCGCGGGCAGCTTCTAACCGCGCCACGTGCGGCACGATCAATTTGTGCGTATAACCTTGCTTTTCCGAGAGTGGGGCGCCGGCTTGAATGCGCTTGGTGGAGTAGGGAATTGCGCGATCGAGCGCGGCCCATCCTGCTCCAAGGCCAAATGCCGCCACCATCAGGCGCGTGTAGCCGAACACCGCTTGCGCTTGAATCAATCCCTGACCTTCGACCCCACCGATGAGGCGGTCGGCGTCCACGTAGACATCATTGAAGGCGAGGGCCGCGGTATTGCTGAGGCGGATGCCATGCTTGTCTTCGGGTTCGTCATGAGTGAATCCCTTCGTCCCTTTTTCTACGATGAACCAGCTCGGACCGCTGGGCGTATTGGCCAGAACCGTGTAGGCGCCGGCGATTCCGCCGTTGCTGATCCACTGTTTGTTTCCATTGATCTTGTAGCCAACGACTCGGCCATCCTGCTGGACCGGATCCGCTGTTGTGCGCAGCGCTCCAAGATCGCTGCCGGCTTCTGGTTCGGTGGCTCCATAGGCAAATAACAAGCCTTCATCTGCGATTCGGCTCAGCCAAAGCTTCTTTTGTTCTGGCGTGGCACCGACCGTGATGGGATCGCTGCCGAGAAAAGTAGCCAGCACGGAGGTGGCGATGCCCAGGTCAATCCGTGCCATTTCTTCGCAGATGCAGTAGACGTCGAACGTGCCTCCGCCCATGCCGCCGAACTCTTCGGGAATGAAGAGAAGTTGAATGCCCAGCTTGTCGGGGCTGCACATGTCGCGGACGATTTCGATCGGGCACTCATCGCGGTTATCCAAATCGATCAGTGTCTCGTCGGGCAGACGCTTTTTGGCAAACTCCTTGAGAGATTTCACGCTCAGCTTCAGAGTCTTGTGTGCAAGCATCGATGGGACCTCAATTTACGGCAGCGCCACGCATTTCGCGAACTTTGTTGGTTAGTTCCGGCAGAAACTCCAGAACATCGTCGACGATTCCGACATCAGCCACCTGGAAGATGGGGGCTTTGGGATTCTTGTTAATGGCGATCAGGAACGGGTTGCCCTTTATGCCGGCCAAATGCTGGAACGCACCACTGATGCCGCAAGCCAGGTAGACCTTGGGCTTGACAGTCTTGCCCGACGAACCAACCTGCCGGGACTTCTCCATCCACTTTGCGTCCACCACGGGTCGGGAGCAACTCACCGCTGCACCGAGAGCTTCGGCGAGCTCTTCGGCAAGGGCTACGTTTTCTTTCTCCTGAATGCCGCGGCCGATGGAGACAAGAACACTGTGCTTCGTGATATCGACATCACCTGACTCGGCAACCATAGTCTCGAGATACCTGCGTCGCGGTCTTAGGGAGCCAAGGTTGAATGATTTATCGACAACTACGCCTGCGATGGAAGCCGCCGGCTCCGGCTTGAATGCGCCGGGACGGACGTTGATTACTGCGCCCGCGGAAATGTCGCAACGCATGTGAGCGCTGACCTGTCCGCCGAATTCCTGGCGCACCAGCTTGAGAGCGTTTCCGTCAGCAGCATCAATGGCCAGCACATCGGAAACAAAGGCGGAGTTGAGCTTGATCGAAAGGCCTGGGGACAGATCGATTCCGAAATGATCGTGTGGCACCAGCAAAATGCTGTGCGTCGGCACAACGCTCACCAGCGCTTGCCGGACGATCTCGGCGTTAGGATAGGCGAGGGCTTCATTCGCGACTTTCCAAATCTCGTCATACGAAGAGCGCAGCGAGCCGCACGCGGCATCAAGGTCTTTTCCGCAGCCGGTAAGAATTGCTGTGGGTGACGCTTTGGCGTCGATCTTTCGCGCTGCGGCTAACAGTTCGGTCGCAGAATCGTCGGGGACGCCGCCTCTATGCACGATGTAAGCAAAAATGCGAGGCATTATTTCAGCCCTCCCTTCGCGGCTACCAACTCAAGAACTTTGTCGGCATTCTCTTCCCGGCTGCCGCGGAGCATCTCAGCTCCCTTGCTGAGTGCGGGAACAAAGTAGTCCAGCCGCTTCACTTTCGCCGCAGCCTCCCCGACGGCACTTTTGTCGACGCCGACGTCGGCACCTCCCAAAGTGGGGATGGGCACGGAGGCGACTTGGCGGATGCCTCGCATCCCGACGTAACGCGGCTCGTTAATGCCGGTCTGAATGGAGAGGACGCAGGGCAGGTCGATCTCATTGATCTCCCGGTTCCCGCCTTCGATTTCGCGGCTGACTTTCAACTTCCGGTCCTCCACTGTGATGGAATTGACCAGAGAAGCGAACGGATAGTCGAGCATCGCCGCCAGCATTCCACCCACCTGGGCCGCGCCGTCGTCGGCCTGGACTCCGGTCAGGATCAGGTCGTAATGACTCTTCTGCACGAAGTCTTTAAGAATCGTCGCTGTGCCCCGGCCATCGGAGCCGCGGAAAGCTTCGTCCCAGATCAGCACCGCCGTGTTCGCACCCATCGCCAGCTCTCGGCGCAGAATCTCTTCGTCATCTTCGCTGCCGATCGTGACTACGGTGACGTTGCCCCCGACACGGTCACGGATCTGGAGAGCTTCTTCAACCGCATAGTTGTCCGGTTCATTCACGGAGTACACGAGTTCGTCGCGCTCAATGTCGTTGCCTGCGGCATTCAGCTCGATTTCGTTTTCTGAGGTGTCCGGCACTCTTCGTACGCAAACGAGAATTTCCACGTTCAACCTCCACAATTCGCTGTTTCACAAACTTCTGTGCGGCCTTCCCGCACAATGTTCTGGTCCACCAGTTCTGTCAGGTCGATCGCCGACATCTTGCCCTCCATGCCCGCGACTTTAATTGCATCCTCTATATTCACCATGCAGAAGGGGCATGCGGTCACGATCACATTTGCTCCGGCATCTGCCGCCATGCGGACTCGGAGCACGCCCATCCTCTGCTCTTCCTTGGGTTCGTAGAACAGCATGAGTCCGCCGCCACCGCAGCAGAAGGACCGGTCGCGCGAGCCCTTCATCTCCACTCGCTTCAGACCCGGAATCGCATCGAGGACACTGCGCGGATCGTCGTAAACCTGATTGTGACGTCCCAGATAGCAGGGGTCGTGATAGGCATAGATCTTGTTTTCGCCTTCAACCCGATGGAACTGGATGTTGCCGGCCTTAACTTCCCGGGCGATGACCTGGCTGATGTGCTCGACGGGCGGCACATCCTTGTAGTCGTGTTTTAGAGCGTTGTAAGCGTGCGGGTCGGCGGTGACGATGCGTTGCACTCCCGACGCCTTGATGGCATCGGTGTTGTGATCGCGCAGGGCCATGAAGAGCATCTCTTCGCCGAAGCGTCGCACTTCGTGGCCGCTGTCTTTTTCCGCGGCCCCGAGAATTCCAAAGTTCTCTCCGATGTCCACGAGGATTCTGGAGGTGGCTCGTCCGATCGACTGCATGCGGTCGTCGTAGGAAGTAATGCTGTCGACGAAATACAGAGTGTCGGCGCGATTATTGTGGTCGAGGATCTTGACGTGACAGCTTTGCTGGAATTCCGGAGCCTTGGTCCAGTCGGCCTTTTTCTTCTCCATCTTTCCGTACGGATTGCCGCGACTCTCCAGAGCCTTCAACGGCTTTTGCAAAGACTGTGGAACGTTCCCGTCATCGATCATGCCGCGACGAAGATCGACGATCTTGTCGATGTACTCGACCAGCAGCGGACATTCTTCTTCACAGGCGCCACAGGTGGTGCAGGACCAGATTTCGTCCTCCGAATAAATATTGCCGATCAGCGGCTTGCTATTGTTGGCCTTGCCGAATACGGGATAGTGCTGGAAGGCGTAGTCTCTGGCTTTGATAGTCAGGAACCGCGGCGCCAGCGGACGACCCGCAGCATTGGCCGGGCAATTGTCGGCGCAGCGCCCGCAATCGGCGCAGGAATAGAAGTCGAGTATGTGCTTCCAGGTGAAGTCTTCGAACTTCTTCACGCCGAAGAATTTCAGCTGTTCCAAATGATCGTCAGAGACGTCCCAGCGCACAGGCTTTAACGTCCCTCGGCCCAACTTGGCAAAATAAATGCTGAACAGCGACGTTTCCACGTGGAACTGGATTCCGAAAGGCCGGTAGCAGAGAAGGAAATAAAAGGTCAACTCGTGAAGGAGGTAGGCGCTGACGTTAACGACCCAGAGTGTGGCCAAAGACGATGAGCCGACAATAATCTGCAACATCCAGGGAAGAGATACGACAGCCAGAGTTTCAACGTTCTCGCCTTGCAAAGCGTGCCCGGCGGCTTTACTGGCGGCAAAGAGACTGTCCGCCACCATCAGGATGGCAATGAGTGCTAGAAGGAATACGGCGTCGGCCATATGGGCTTTGCCAAACTTTGCCGGGACTGCGTACCGCGCGGGTTTGAATACCAACCGCCGGATCACGGCGACCACCATGCAGAGGAGGACGACAGTCGCGGCGTAGTCGGTAAGAATGTCGTAGATGTGGCCCGCTCTCCCCGAAAAGCCGGGCATGACAAAATTCTTAGAGACCCCGACGATTAGCGTCGTGAAAGCCCGAGCCGCCAGGAGAATGAATCCTGCGAAAATTAGAATGTGGAGGATCCCTGCGAACTTGTAGCGCGGATGTTTCCACTGCCCCAGCCAGTACTGTGCTACTTTTCCTAATCGAGTCAGTGGGTGGTCAAACCGAAAATCGCTCTCGGCTCGAACGAGCGGTACCAGGCGCTTGGCCACAATGTAAAGAAAGCATGCGACCCCGAGAACGTGGATGGTCAGAAACAGGTTGCGGCTGGGGACCAGCCAATCTGTGACTTGCGCGGGTGAATAGATACCTACCATGGTCTATTTCCTAAACCTGCGATCCCTACGCGACTATGAACTGTGGCAGAGCTTTCTCCTGTTTATTGGTCGGCGTGGGTTCTGGTTCTCGTTTCGACTCAAGTGGCGAAGCGCCATTCGTAATTGGAACCGGCACGGGCATAGTCTTAGCCGGCAGCGCCGCCGAGGCCGCCTTTCGTTTCCGACGTAGTTGTTTCTTCTGCGGCGGTTCGAGTCCGACCGCCTGCCGCAGTTCCGTGAAGCTCTCCTGCAGCAATTTCTCCAGCCGTCTGAGATCGGGTGCTGCGTGTACATCTCCACTGAAGCCGAAATAGACGGTGCCGTTGTAACTCAAGATGGCGCAGTTGACGGCCATCTCCCCTCCGACCGGAACGTAGGGATAGCAGTGCAGCATCTTGTGGCCGAGCAGATAGAGCGGGACTTGCGGCCCGGGCACATTAGTGCAGACCAGGTTGAAGGGAGTGATGGGCAGCTGGCTGGCAAGCGGTCCGGCCATGCCCTGTATGGAGGTCGGGAACATGCCGATCAATCCTCCGGCCAAACTCACCAGTTCGGCGGCGTGCATGCGCTTAAGAAACTCAGTTCTCTTGTTGACGGCTGCGAGCAGTCGTCGCGGCTTCCGGATATCCAGCGGAATGGTGACGGGAACCAGGGAAATGCGGTTGCCCAGTTCCGAGGTGCTGGTGTTGCCACGCAGGTTGACCGGCACCATGATCCGCAACAGTTTCCCCTTCACCGGGTCGCCGTGAAGTTCACAGTAGCGGCGAATGGTGGCCGTCACCAGGGCGAGAATGACGTCATTCACGCTGGTATGGCACTTGACCCGGATGGCCTTGACGTCTGCTAAGGGAATCTCGGTGCAAGCGAATTTCTGCGGGCCTTGGTAAATGACATTGAAGCGGAGCCGTTCGGTAAAGGCTGTGATTTCCGGGAACAGACTGGCAAACTCGTCGCCTGCCACCGGCCCGCCGTTGGCTGCCACACGCTCGGCCATACTCAGCAGATCGGTCATGGCGGAGAGAATTCGCTTTACGAAATCAGAATAAGACTCTACGAACTCGGACGTGAGTGAAGTCAATGGATCGCGCGGCCGTGGGATATGAAACTTGACCCTTTGCGTTTTCGTGGGCACGAGCGGTGCTTCCGGGTTCGCATCCAGAAGCGCGTTCAAAATGCCCACACCGGCAATACCGTCGGCGAGGCAATGATGCAGACGGAAAATCATCCCGGTGCGATCGCCTTTCAGTCCCCGCACCATGGTTAGGTCCCACAATGGGTGCCGCCGGTCCATCACCTGGCTGAAGATCTTTCCGGCCAGAGCCCGCAGTTCAACGTCGGTGCCGTGTTTGAGCGTTACTTCGCGTACATGGCGGCTGAGTTCAAACTCCGGATCGTATTCCCAGCTAGGTAGCCCAAGGCCGAACGGCGCCGGCACCACGCGCTTGAAATAGCGCGGAAGCAAGGGCAACTTCGATTCGATGAACTGAACGCAGTGGTCGAATGCGACTTCGCCCTCGAACACGCAGATGCTGGCTACATTGAGCGGCATGCCTTCCCGTTCCAGATGCAGGAAAACCGTATCGCCCCAGGAAAGGCGGTCACCCTGTTGATGGTCGTGCACGACAGCTCTCCTATTCAGTTGCCCGCAAGGGGCGATGTTTCAGTTCACGAAAGAAACCCGCTGCGACAGCTTGACCAGCTTGAGCACCTTATAGACGTCGACATTAACGCCGCGAAGCACGACCTTGACCGCTTTCTCATCCGCGATGCGGGCGAATTCTTCCAAGGCGCGCAGTCCGCTTGAATCGATCCGGTGCACCGAGGAGAAATCCAAAACCGCTTCGCCCTGGGTGCGATCCAGGTTTGCTCCAGCCTCTTGCAGGGCAGGAACGATGTGCTCTTCATCAATGTTGAGAAACACAGCAATCATCGCCATAAGGTCCGCCATTCACTACACGGTTTGTTCCTGAGGCGCAGCTTCGTTGGCTACACCTCGCCCTTGATATGCCTTCCAGAACAGTTCGACCAGTTCGCTCATCAACGGCATGCGAGGATTTGAACGCCAGGACGGATCGTCAAATGCAACCTTGACGAGTTCCGGCACCGCCCGCTCGAATTCTCCTTTCGAAATTCCCAGTTCAGCGATCGAACGTGGAAACGCCAGTTGGTCCAGCAACTGCTCGGTTGCTGCGATCAGGTTTTTCACTTTCTCTTCGGTGTTGTGACCGCCCAGACCCAACAAATCCGCGACTGTCGCGTACTTTTTGTGAGCCACATATCCCTGAGTGTAGGGCGACGGCATGAACTTGGCGGGCACGGAAGCGTTGTACGCAATAACGTGCGGCAGCATGAGCGCATTGGCGCGGCCGTGGGCCACTCCGAAGCGGGCTCCAAAGGCGTGGGCGAGCGCGTGATTCACACCCACGGAAGCGTTGGAAAACGCCATCGCCGCGATGCAGGCGGCGTTGTGCATCATGCAGCGCGCTTCTTCATCGCACGGATGCTCATAGGCGATGGGCAAGTACTTGAACACCAACCGAATCGCCTGCATGGCGTTGGAGTCGGTGTAGGGCGAAGCGTAATTCGAGACTCCAGCTTCCAGCGCGTGGGTCAGGCAATCGATGCCGGTGTCGGCGGTCAAGCCTTTCGGCATGGACATCACAAATTGCGGATCGACAATCGCCACATCGGGAGTCAGCGAGTAATCCGCCAGGGTCACCTTGCGGCCACGCTCCTTGTCGATCAGAACGGCAAATGGCGTGACCTCGCTTCCCGTGCCGCTGGTGGTGGGGATCGCAATCAGTCGCGCCCGGTTCATTTTTTCCGTCGGATACTGGACGACTCTCTTGCGCAGATCCAAGAAAGGAGCGGCCAGATATTCCAGGTCCGCTTCCGGCGATTCGTACTGGAGCTTCATGATCTTCGCCGCATCGATCACGGACCCGCCGCCTAGGGCGATAATCTGGTCGGCCTTATAGAAGTTGAGTGCCTCGACTCCTTGCGTGATGACCTTGACCTCAGGCTCGGCATCTGGAATGACGACGACATGAACGTGAGTCTTTGGGCAAATGTGGCGCCGCACAATATCGACGTGGCCCATCTGTTCGAGCGGAGCGTTAGTGACCACGATGGTGCAGCGGGACGTGAACTGGCGCAGATTCTCCACCGCGTTCATGTTGAAGTAAATCTGGTTTGGAACTCGGAACCACATATGGTTTTGTGTCCTGCGGGCCAGCCGTTTGATGTTGAGGTAGTGAAAGATATTCACGTTGTCGGTGGTGCTGTTGCCGCCGCCGGTTCCACACCCAAAAGAAAAGGTGGGAACAAGATCGTTGTAAACGGCGCCCAGGGCCCCGATGGATCCCGGCGAATTCACAATAATCCGGCCGGTGTTGATCAACTGTCCGAATTTACGGATGACCTCATCGTTGCGCGAGAAAATAACGGCCGTGTGTCCGAGGCCGCCGGCGTGGTTCACGTCCACACACACCTTGAGCGCCTCAGTGACGGATTTCGCACGATAGACCGCAAGAACTGGGAAAAGCTTCTCGACCGACAGCGGATGTTCGCGACCCACCCCTTGAATCGGAGCAATTAGAAGTTTGGTGTTTGGTTTCACGGAGAGGCCGACGAAGCGGGCGATGTCGGTGGCCTTCTGCCCGACAGCCATGGGCTGCATGAATCCAGTTTGCGGATCGATCACGGTACGCTCCAGCAACCGGGTCTCTTTCTCGTTGCAGATGTGTGCGCCCAGATCGGCGAACTTCTTCAGCACCTGGTCGTAGATCTCGTCATCGATCACCACCGTCTGCTCGGAGGCGCAGATGGTTCCGTTGTCGAAGGTCTTGGATATGATGATGTCGACCACCGCCGTGTTCAGGTCTGCGGTCTTCTCGAAGTAGACCGGTGTATTGCCCGGGCCCACACCCAACGCAGGTTTGCCTGAGCTGTAGGCAGCTTTAACCATGCCAGGTCCACCGGTGGCATCAATCAGACCTACGTCCTTGTGACGCATCAGGTAGGCGTTGTCGGGAAGAGTGGGTGACTCCAGGCAGGTGAAGACGCCCTCAGGAGCACCATGCTTCACTGCGGTCTCATACATTATCTTTACTGCCTCGGAGCAGCAGCGCCAAGCCTTGGGATGCGGACTGAAGATGACGGCATTCCGCGTCTTGATGGCCATGAGACACTTGAATAAGACCGTGGACGTTGGGTTCGTAATCGGAGTGAGCGAAAATAGCACTCCGATCGGCTCCGCGATCTCCAGAAGATTGCGCTCTGGAATCTCGCGGATGACGCCGACCGTACGTTTGTCCTTGATGTAGTTGTAGACAAACTCGCTGGCCACCATGTTCTTGATGACCTTGTCTTCCATTACTCCGAGCCTGGTTTCCTCGACCGCCAGGCGGGCGAGATGTTGAGCCTGTTCCAGTCCCGCCAGCACCATCGGTTTCACAATTCGATCGACGTCCTCTTGAGTGAATTGCGTGAAGACCGCGGCGGCGGTCCTGGCCTGACTCACCAGTCCTTCCAGGTACGCAGTTCGTTCCGCACTGAGAGTTTCTGTGGCGAGGGGGATTTGAACCCGCTCTTTAACTGTTTCACTCGTGATCATCGGTTCCCTCCCTTACGGCTGCGTCATCGTTGCGTGCGGGAGCATGTCGGCTCAGACTGCGTACTACTACGCATAGTCGATAGGATTCTTCTGGAACCAGTGTTCATCGCGGGTCTTGCTAATGTTTTTCCATGCGCCGGATGCGACGCTCGCCGTGAGTTGCCGGTTCTCCCAAATCAAACCCGCGCAAAAGCCGATGGCTCCGCCGAGGAAGCCGTAGGCGAGAGCCCTGCTCGTGGAGCGGCGCCCGTTTCCCAGGTACCCACCCAGCAAGCCCAGACACGCTCCAACGGCTGTGGGCCTCAAGGCCTGTCGCGCAGACCCCTCGAGATAAGGGGCCAGTGATTCCTCTTTGAGAAATTCGTCTTCCCCGCTGCGTGCTCCTTCGACCGCGGAATCCACGAGCTTACGACTGTAGTCAACGCTGGATTTTGACCATTCAACGAAACTCATGAGCTACCTCACGATGCCGTAGTCGCTGTCGAAGTCTAATCTGGCAGACGACTACGCTGCCTTTTGCAGACATTCCATTTTCGATGCGATGAGTTCGAGCAGCTCCTCGAAGGTCATGCCTTGATCGAGCATCCGGAGGAGATCATGGGCGTCGAACCCGACCATCTGTCCCGCCTGCACCAGTCTCTCGATGGCCGCGTACACCGAAACTTCATGCGATTCGGATAAGTGCGTTAAAACATCTTCGAAGGTATTAGCTGACTGGGTTCCGGCGGCCACGTGACTTCAACCTCGTCCCAAATTAGAACTCCTTGGATAGGCGCGGTCAGCGTCGCCTGTCACGTCGACGTGTGACGAAGGTCACAGGACCTGGCAGCTCCTGCTCCCGTCTGCCAGGGTCGAGGTGATGAGAGGTCTGTGCGCTAGCGCACTTTGGGTGTTGGGATTTTGGACAAAAAGGCGGTCCCCAACGTGCAAATGCTGACAGAAAAGCTTGCAGAGCAGCAGCAAAAGAATACGCCCCGGGCTGAATGATTTCGCCCTGGGGCGTTCCGTGAGTGAAGTCGCTTTCGACGGTTGCTCGGTTTAGTCTCCCGAAGGCAAGAGCGACTCTTCCATCGGCATGACCTCCGAAGCCGGCGACGGGCAGTCGCCCAAAATCGGCTGGCAGGCCGCATCCGGGCCGTGTTTCGGATGCACTTGAAGCTTGATGCCTGAGAACTGTTCCTGCTCGGTCGACCCTTCCAGCGCCGTAGTCGACGCCGTGCCGGCGGCGATCACCTGCGTGAGTGCATCGAAGTATCCGGTGCCCACGAAGCGCTGGTGCTTCACAGCCTGATATCCATACTGCGCCTCCCGCGCGAATTCTTTCTCCTGCAAGCGCGAGTAAGCAGTCATGCCGCTATCTTTGTAGCCGCGCGCCAGTTCGAACATGCTTAAGTTCAAAGCATGGAATCCGGCCAGCGTGACGAACTGGAACTTGTATCCCATCTTCGCCAGTTCGCGCTGGAAGGTGGCGATGGTTCGATCGTCAAGATTTTTCTTCCAGTTGAACGATGGCGAGCAGTTGTATGCCAGCAGTTTTCCCGGATACTTGGCATGGATTGCTTCCGCAAAGCGGCGAGCTTCCTCCACGTCAGGATGCGAAGTCTCGCACCAGATCATGTCGGCGTACGCTGCATAGGAAAGACCGCGCGCAATGGCGGAGTCCAAACCTCCACGGATGCGGAAGAATCCTTCCGAGGTACGTTCTCCGGTGATAAATTCGCGGTCGCGCGGGTCGATGTCGCTGGTCAGCAGATGAGCGCTGTCGGCGTCGGTGCGAGCCATGATCAATGTGGGCACGCCCAGCACGTCGGCCGCCAGACGAGCCGCCACCAGTTTTTGGATTGCCTCTGAAGTCGGGACCAGAACCTTACCGCCGAGGTGGCCGCATTTCTTGGCCGAGGAAAGCTGATCTTCGAAATGCACGCAAGCGGCACCGGCCTCGATCATCGCCTTCATCAGTTCGAAAGCATTCAACGTTCCGCCGAATCCGGCTTCGGCGTCGGCCACGATGGGAGCCATCCAGCACATGCCGTTCTTTCCGTCCACGTGGTGGATCTGGTCGGCGCGCATCAGGGCGTTATTGATGCGGCGTGCCACATTGGGAACGCTATCGGCCGGGTACAAGCTCTGGTCCGGGTACATCTGGCCCGCGTCGTTGGCGTCGGCGGCGACTTGCCAGCCGCTCAGGTAGATGGCCTTCAAACCGGCCTGTACCTGCTGCACCGCCTGGTTGCCAGTGAGCGCTCCGAGCGCAGGTACGTACGATTCGTTGTGCAGCAGCCACCAGAGCCGCTCCGCACCGAGACGAGCCAGGGTGTACTCGACCTGGATCGAGCCTCGCAATTTGGCGACATCTTGGGCGCTATAGGGGCGTTTCACGCCTTGCCAGCGAGGGTTGATGTTCCACTGTTGCTCTAGGTTGTCTTGAGTGCTCATGTCAGAAATCTCCTGGGCCGTTTGTGCCGGTCAAGTTGCAGTAGAACCCATCTCGCAAAGGACCACAAACCGGGTCGCCCGATTTGGCCAGGTAGTCCGTTTTGTCCCAGCAGGAGTGTGCGGCTCTGCGGAAAGAGAGGTACGATACCGGCATGGCTACCATAGCGACCCGCAATGACATTGAGACCCAAATCCTGACACCAGAAGCAAGCCGCTTCCTGACCCAACTGGCACGCAGGTTCGAATCGCGAAGGCGCGACCTTTTAAAGCGCCGGCAGATTCGCCAGAGGGAGATAGACAGCGGCACTTTGCCTGGGTTTCTGCCCGAAACGGCGCACATCCGCGAAGCGGAATGGACGGTTGCGCCCATTCCGAAGGACTTGCTCGATCGCCGTGTGGAGATCACGGGCCCCGTCGACCGCAAGATGATCATCAATGCGCTGAACTCCGGCGCCAGTGTGTTCATGGCAGACTTTGAAGACTCGAATTCTCCCACGTGGATGAACAATCTAGAAGGACAGGCGAATCTGCGCGATGCCATCGACGGCACTATCACCTTCGTGAGTCCGGAAGGGAAGCGCTATCAACTCAATGACCGTGTGGCAACCCTATTGGTGCGTCCTCGGGGTTGGCATTTGAACGAAAAACATTTTCTGGTGGATGGAAAACCCATCTCCGGGTCCTTGTTCGACTTCGGACTCTACTTCTTCCACAATGCGCAACGCTTGATCCGCAAAGGAACCGGTCCCTATTTCTATTTGCCAAAGTTAGAGAGTCACATGGAAGCGCGGTTGTGGAACGATGTGTTCTGTTTCGCGCAAGATGAACTCGGCATTCCGCGCGGCACGATTCGTGCCACCGTGCTGATCGAAACGATTCTGGCAGCTTTCGAGATGGACGAGATTCTCTATGAACTGCGGGATCACTCTTCGGGGCTGAACTGCGGGCGCTGGGACTACATCTTCAGCTTCATCAAGAAATTCCGGAACCGTCCGGACTTTGTGCTGCCTGACCGGTCCACCCTGACGATGGACAAGCATTTCCTGAAGTCTTATGTCGAGTTGCTGATTCAAACCTGCCACCGGCGGGGCATTCACGCCATGGGCGGAATGGCGGCACAGATTCCGATCAAGAGCGATCCTGCAGCGAACGAGAAAGCTTTGGAAAAGGTGCGGCAGGACAAGCTTCGGGAAGTAAATGCTGGGCACGACGGCACCTGGGTCGCACACCCGGGATTGGTGCCGATCGCAAAAGAAGTGTTCGACCAATACATGAAAGAGCCGAACCAGATCAGCCGCAGGCGCAATAACGAAGACGTGCAGGTTACGCCGAAAGACCTACTCGATGTTACTCAAGGGAAGATCACCGAAGAGGGGCTGCGCTGGAACATTGACGTCGGACTGCAATATCTGGAGTCATGGCTGCGCGGTTCCGGCTGCGTTCCTATCTACAACTTGATGGAGGACGCTGCCACGGCGGAAATCTGCCGGTCCCAGGTGTGGCAGTGGGTGAAACACGGAGCCCGGCTCAGCGACGGCCGCCCCGTGACGCGAGAGATGGTTCGCCAAACCATTGCCGAGCAAAAGAATAAGTTGAAGGGCGGACGCATGGCCGACGCGGCGGAAATTTTCGAGCGGATGATGACCAGCGCGGAATTCACTGAATTCCTCACGCTGGTGGCTTATGATTACATCGACTAGCAACAGACACAACGCCTGGTCGGAAGATGAGCCACGAAACTGCCGAGATCTCCGATGAGTTTCTCGCGCAACTGAAGGAAGACCTGGTCTGCCGGCGCGTCGGGCGTGGCCTTGCACGCCTGGAAGAGCATCGGCATCTGCTCACCTCATTTGATCCCGAACAGAAGAATGCTCCTCTATTTGTAGGCTATCTGGCCCAGTGGGTGGATGTTGGGTTCCAGCGCCCAGCACTCGTAAAAGAGATTGTCGACCCGTTTTCTCGAGCCATGCGGGCGCGCTTGCCTATGCACGGCTACCTGCACCTGCGCATGGCGGAGGGCATGGTGGCGATGGCGGCGGAGTCAACCGATGAGGCTATTCGGCACTTCGACCTTGTCCTGAGCCTCGAACAGGAGATCGATGATCAGGAACTGCTGTCGATTGCCAATTTCTGGAAGGGTCGCTGCCTGCGCATGAAGGGCGAGTACGATCAGGCCCTGGCGTTTGCGGTGAAAGGCAGAGATCTGGCGCTGAACCTTGGCCACGCGCCGATGGCGGCCGTGATGCGAGTGCTCGAGAGCTGGCTCTTTTTTCAGAAAGGCAACGCCAAGCAGGCCGTCGAAATTCTGCAGGCCGCCGAAGCCATCCTGAGCAAGACCGACGACTATCTCACACTGGGCAACATCCATTCCTCTTATGGCCGGATCGCCCGCCGCCAGGGACGCTATCAGCACGCGATAGAGAGCTTCACAATCGCCATTGCGTTTTACCGCAGGCTCGATCCGCGCCATCGCAATGTGGCGCGGTCTCTGAATAACATGGCCTACGTCAAGCGGCTAATTGCCCTGCAATTGCGGCGCAAGATTGATGCGGAAGCAGAAAAGCGGAGAAAGGCTGCCACGCGTGGCACGTCCGGCAATGGCAGGAGTAAACCGTCATATCGAGGTCGTTTTGAGCAACTGCGGGAGGAGGCGTTGGCTGAACTTAGTGAGGCGGCCGCCATCTATGAACAGTATGGGAATCATCATGGATTGGGCAGCGTGCACTTGAATTACGGATTTCTCCATCTGGACAATGGAGACCTGGAACACGCGGAGGAAATGGCGGAGACGGCGTATCACCTCGCAGAGTCGCGACACGACCATATCCTCATGGCCCGGACGCGCCTGTTGCGCTGCATGATCGAAAACGCTCGCGTCGAAGAAGGGATTGGGGAGAGCGCCGAGCCCGGCGGCCACGCCCGGCTCGCTCAGGACTATGTCCAGGAAGCCATCGAACTGGCAAAGCATACCGAGAACCGGCGACTGCTCGCCCACGCCTACGTTTGGCGAGGGCTGACTTACTGCAATCGCTTCTTTGATGATGCCGAGTCGGCACGAGATTGGTATGACCAGGCCCTGACCCTGTCGAAAGGTGTCCATGCCGAGGGTGCATGGGACGATCTGCAAACGTTGAAGGTCAGGGTGCAGCGCGGCGGCAAGGTCAACCCTACGCTGCGCGCGTGGTCCCAAGGGTCAGTCGGCGACAAAACTTTCCAGCAGATCACAGAAGAATTCGCAGAACTCATTATTCCCAAGATTTGGGAGCGGGAGGGCCGGAAGATTTCGCGGGTGGCGGCTCGCCTCTCGGTTTCGCCGAAGAAGGTGCGGCGAATCCTCAGCCGCGCCGGGCGCAGGAAGTCGCCAACGGAATAGCTGTTCAGCAAAGCAGTGCCTTGTCTATGCGGCGTCGCTCCACGATGTTTCTGACGCTGAAGGAATGAAACTCATCGCCCGCTCGGCCAACGCGGTGATGGTCAGGCTCGGGTTGACCCCGAGATTTGCCCCCAGAACGGATCCGTCACAAATGTACATATTGCGGTAGCCGAAGACGCGGTGGCGATTGTCAACGACACCGCGGTCGGGCGACCCAGCAATGACGCAACCTCCGATACAGTGTGCCGTGCCGGGAACATCGAACAAGATCTCCGGAATGGTACTCATCGCGGTGCCACCTGCGAGCTGCGCGAATTTCCGGGCAAAGTCGTTGGCTCTTGGAATGTAGGTCGGCACCTTATTCCCGCGGCTGACCAGCATTTTGCGGAACGGCCAAAACCACGGGCGTTCCCAGCACATCTCGATATGTCCCTCGACGGCTTGCATGCAGAGGAGAATCACATGCTCCCGCGCCCAGCCCCAAGGTCGCAACAGGCGCACCGTCTTGACCGGGTGGAATAGCAGGGAGCCGAGGACGTTTTTCAGCCAGAGTCCGATGCGATGAACACCAGGCCGGCCATCGGTCATGATGGTGGTGAGCAGACTCATGGAGTCCGAGCCACTGGGATAACGCACAGCTTCGATATGGGTGTGTTCGTCAATGTAGATGCCGGAGCCGATGGCGATGCCCTGCGAAAAATCTTCACTGCAACCCGGCATGCGCGCCCCGATGAGCGATTCCGAATTGGTGCGCACGTGTCTCCCCAGGCGGCCGCTGATGGCTGGTAATGAACCGTTGTCTTTGAGCCGGAACAGCAGTTCCATCGTGCCCAGCGAGGACGCGGAGAAGACCACGCCTCGGCAGGAAAGGTGTTGGGGCTGGCGGCAAATCCAGGCGGTGGACTTTACCGCGCGGATTTCGTACCCAGCGCTCCCGTCACTTACTCCAGCAAGCGGTTTGACGTTTACCACCTTCGTTTCTGGAAAGACGCGCGCCCCATGCTTCTCCGCCAGGTACAGGTAGGTGAGATCGAGAGTACTCTTCGCACCATAGCGGCAACCCATCATGCAACCGCCGCAAGCGGTGCAGGTGGCTCGCGGCGGTCCATCCCCGCCGAAGAATGGATCGGGGAAGGTTTTGTTGCCCGGTACTCCCTCGTTAGGCTGGAAGATGCCGACGCTGGTGCGGTAGAACGTTTGGCCGCGACCGGCTGCTTCCGCAGCTTTTTGCAGGAGTAAATCGGCAGGCCCCAGGATCTTGTTTTGCGTTACACCGAGCATGCGCGATGCGGTTTGATAATAGCGAGGCATCTCTGCCTTCCACGCAGCCAATCCAGTCCAGGATCCCGCGTCCCAGACCTTCTCCGGCGCGGGGAGCAGAGTGCTGGCATAGGTGATCGACCCGCCGCCTACGGCACAGCCATGGTAGATCGTGGCATGGCGGAAGAAACGCATGTTGAAGAAACCGCGCAGGCCGAGTCTCGGACGCCAGAACCAACGATGAATGGACCAACTTGTGCGCGGGAAAGAGTCGGGAGTCCATCGCCTCCCCATTTCCATAACAGCAACTCGGTACCCTTTTTCCGCCAATCGAAGGGCGGCAACGCTACCCCCGAAGCCGGATCCGATGACGATGAAATCGAAATCAAATTTGTCGTTGCGCGTGGCCATACATCCATCTGTCGCGCGACACTGGTACCGTCGTTATAGCGGGCTTATAGACCGGTGCAATCATCTTCCCTCGTCTCACCCGATGCAGTGAGTGGGGTCACAGTAAAACCGAGCGACGAGAGTTCTAATTAGCAAGGCACTGCAGAATCCTGAGGTTGAACGTCAAACTCGTGAACTAAACCCAGGAGGAACCGATGGAGAACGCGATCGGTCTGGTGATCACAGGTGGTGGCGCCAGGGGCGCTTATCAAGCCGGAGTTCTTAGACGTATCGGAGAGATAAAGCGAGTTCAGGAACGCGGCAATCCTTTTCCCATCATCGGCGGAGCTTCCGCGGGAGCGGTGAATGGCGCCGCCGTGGCAGTCGGCTCCGACGATTTTGCCTCGGCCACGAAGGCCCTCGCGGATCTGTGGGCACGTCTCAGACCTTCCGATATCTTTCACTGTGATCTAGCCACGCAGGCGCACAATTCCTTGACGTGGATCTTGGATCTTTCTTTTGGAGGAATTTTCGGCGGCGGTAACGCGCGATCTTTGTTAGATGCGACTCCTTTGAGGAACTACCTCAACCGGCATCTCGATTGCGACCGCATCCAGGAAAACATCAAGCGCGGCAGCCTCTATGCGCTCGCTATTTCGGCGACCAACTATAACTCGGGGAAGAGTTATCTCTTTATTCATGGCGCCAAAGGGCACGCGCTGTGGAACCGGCTCCGTTTGGTGACGGTGGCGACAAAAATCACGGTTGACCACGTCTGCGCGTCAGCGGCGATTCCCCTGATCTTTCAGCCGGTGCGACTCAAAGTCCCGAAAGGATCAGCATTCTTTGGTGATGGTTGTGTTCGCCTGCAACAACCTCTCAGCCCCGTCATCCGTTTGGGGGCGGAAAAGGTTCTCGCGATCGGAGTCCGATGCGGAAACAAAGAAAGGCAGGAGATCAGTACGAACGAGAAGAATCCCTCGCTCGCCCAGGTGATGGGAGTTCTCTTTAACGTGATGTTCCTGGACCATATCGCCACTGACATCGAGCATCTGGAACGGTTGAATCATCTGCTCGAACGCGGCCACATTGTGCAGCCTGACGTTGAGGAGAGCGAACGAATCAGGCCGCTGGAGACCCTAGTCATCACCCCATCGGAGAATCTGTCAGACCTGGCGGCACGACATCAGAAAGATATGCCCTATCTGATCAAGTATTTCGTCAGCAGTTTGGGAAAGGATTCGGGCTCCTGTGCTGACTTGATGAGCTACCTGCTCTTCACTTCAAAGTACACGCGTGATCTGATTGAGATTGGCTACCGCGATGCCGACGAACGAATCGATGAGATCGAGGAGTTTCTTTATTCCTCCGATAGTAGGAACAACAACGGCGGCGGCGCCAGCCGTGGCAAGCCAGTGGCGAGTGGAGTTCCTGGCTCGAGTCGCCGTGCGTAGGAACTCCGTGAGTTTTCGGCAAGCGTGCGTGACGACGCTAACTGGCGCTGTTACGTTCATTGAGCCGCCGATGAGCGGTCGAGGGCGGGCCCATGAGCACAGCAGTCATTCCCGAGCCAATCGCACAGTTACAGCGTCAACTGGATCAGATTCGTAGCAGCCAACCGCGGGGGAAGAAGCTGCCGGATTCGGTGTGGCAAGCCGCCGTCGAACTAGCCCGGGAACATGGTGTGTATTCGGTCGCGCACCCGTTACGGCTGGACTATACGGGGCTGAAGAAACGACTCGATGGAGTTTCCCATCGCCGACGAAAAGCACGCAAGCCGGCATTCGTGGAACTGATCGCGCCCCCTTCAGCGATGCTGCGAGAGTGCTTGATTGAGTTCGAGTCGTTGCGCGGAGGTAAGGTGCGCATTCAGTGGAAAGCTGCCGCACCGCCGGATTGGATGAACCTGCTGCGGGCCTGGCGCGAAGCCGAGAGATGATTCAGATCACGGCGCAGATGCGCGTACTGGTAGCCATCGAGCCGGTCGATGGAAGAAAAGGGATCGACTCTCTGGCGCAACTGTGCCAGGAGAAACTGGCAGAGGATCCTTTTTCCGGCTGTGTGTTCGTGTTTCGGAGCCGGAGCGGGACGGCGATCCGGCTACTCAGCTATGACGGCCAAGGATACTGGCTGGCGCAAAAGCGTCTTTCGCGCGGGAGATTCGTATGGTGGCCGCAGGCGTCGGAACCAGCCAAGGCCTTGGAAGCCTATGAGGTGCAATTGCTGATGGCGGCGGGCGATGTGTCGCGGGTGCGCGCGGCGCCGATGTGGCGGCGAGTGAGCGTGCTGAAGTAATCAACCTCGCGACGAAAAAAAACACGGCGTCCCCCTTGCGTTCCAAGAAAAACCAGTTCATACTGCGGATCGATGGCCGAGTTCAGATATCGGGGCCGGAAGATCAGCCAGGAAGACATCCTTTATATACGCGCCCTGATCGAGCGGCACCCGCAGGAAAGCCGCCGCACACTATCCACCAAGCTCTGTGAAGCCTGGCAGTGGCGCCAGGCCAATGCAGCGTTGCGCGACATGGTATGCCGCGGCCTGTTGCTCATGCTGGACCGTGCCGGCCAGATCGAGTTGCCGGCGGTGAGTTACGTGCGGCATAACCCGCTGGCCAACCGGGCCAGACCGGAGCCGGCGCGGATCGATACCACACCCATCGCAGGCAGTCTGCGCCACCTCCAACCGCTGGAGTTCGAACTGGTTCGGCGCACCGGTAAAGAGCCGTTGTGGAACAGTTTGCTGGAGGAACATCATTACCTCGGCTACGAGCAGCCGGTGGGAGAACACTTGAAGTACTTGGTGTTGGGGCAAGGACGACCGGTCGCCTGTCTGGCATGGTGCTCGGCTCCGCGTCATCTGGGCAGTCGCGACCGCTACATTGGCTGGAGCGCCGAACAGCGCCGCCGCAATGTCCGCTTCCTGGCTTACAACACGCGATTTTTAATCTTGCCCTGGGTCAAGGTGGAACACCTGGCATCGCATATCCTGGGGCGCATGGCGTTGCGGATCTCCGCGGACTGGCAGCGGATCTACGGACATCCGATCTACTTCCTGGAGACGTTTGTGGATCCGGAACGATTCCGCGGAACCTGTTACCGTGCGGCCAATTGGGTGGTGCTGGGCAAGACGACGGGGCGCGGTAAACAATCGAATAGCTACGTGCCGAACCGGTCGATCAAACAGGTTCTGGGATATCCGTTGGCGAAGCAGTTTCGCGAAATGCTCATGGGGTGAGGATGAAAACCGCCAGGCGACGGGTCGATGTAAATCTGGACGAACTGGACCGGGTGCTGGACGGAGCACGGCAAGCGCCGTTGAGCGAGGACGATTACGAAAAGCTCAAGGAGGCATTGCATGCGCTGGCGGCGATGCTGGTGCAGCCGCGCAGCACGGAGAAGACCAGCGCCGTGCTGGGAAAGCCGGAAGGCGCGGAAGCTGGCGCCGGGACTCAGCCGGAGAGCAACGATTCCCCAGCGCCCGGACATGGACGCAATGGCGCGGGAGCGTTTGTCAGTTCGCGGAAGATCGCGATTGCGCACCCGCAGTTGAAGCACGGGGATCGCTGCCCGGAGTGCGAGAAAGGCAACGTATACGGGCAGAAAGAACCGAAAGTGCTAGTGCGCATGGTCGGGCAGGCGCCGCTGGCCGCCACCGTCTACTCGCTGGAACGGTTGCGCTGCGGTGCCTGCGGACAGGTGTTTACCGCACAAGAACCGGAAGGAGTAGGTCCGGAAAAATATGACGAGACCGCGGCCGCGATGATCGCGCAACTCAAGTACGGCAGCGGGACCCCGTTCTACCGGCTGGAGCAACTCCAAGGTCAGCTGGGGATTCCGTTACCGGCGGCGACGCAATGGGAGGTTGTGGAAGAGGCGGCCGAGTTAGTTAAACCGGCGCGCGACGAGTTAATCCGGCAGGCAGCGCAGGGCGAGGTGGTGCACAACGACGACACCAGCATGCGAGTGTTACGTCTCGCGCGCGAACCGTCGGACGAACGCACGGGTGTGTTCACCAGCGGCATCGTGTCCACCGGCCAGGGTTGGAAAATTGCGCTGTACTTCACCGGACGCCAGCATGCCGGCGAGAACCTTGCCGACGTGTTGCAGCAGCGTGCTCGGCACTTGGGCCCACCCATTCAGATGTGTGACGCGCTCTCGCGCAATGTTCCGAAGCTGGCTGCGGGGGTGGAGATTTTGCTGGCCAACTGCCTCGCCCATGGAAGAAGACAGTTCGTGGAAGTAGCGGCGAACTTTCCCGACCAGTGTCGCTATGTCCTGGAGATGCTGGGCCAGGTGTATGGTCACGAGGCCGAGGCGCGAGAGCGTGGTCTGGGGTCGGAAGAGCGCCTGCAGTTTCATCAGAAGCGTAGCGGCCCGGTGATGGAGCAACTGCATCACTGGCTGGAAGCGCAGTTCGCCGAGCGCAAGGCGGAGCCGAACTCGGGGCTGGGCGAGGCGATTACGTACTTACTGCGACATTGGCGGCCTTTGACGCTGTTTCTCCGGCAAGCCGGGGCTCCGTTAGATAACAATGTCGTCGAAAGAGCATTGAAGCGGGCCGTTCTGCACCGGAAGAATGCTTTGTTCTATCGGACGCTGAACGGGGCGGAGGTGGGTGACCTGTTCATGAGTTTGATTCACACTTGTCAGTTGTGCGGCGCCAACTCCTTCGACTACCTGACCGAGTTGCAGCGCCACGCCCAGAAACTGGCGACCAGTCCGGCGGAGTGGATGCCGTGGAATTATCGCGAAACCCTGGAGCGGATCGTCTCTCTATGAAGAAACCCAAGAAGGACCCCGCTCGGGAGGACCGAATCGACAACGAAATCATCGTGGACGCTTAGGGACCGGAAGAGCAGATGATGGGGTGGTATTACTACCTCGATGCCAAAATCCGATTTCCGTTTCAGGCTAAGTGCATCGCTACCACGGTCGTTTCACCGCTCCGAAAGGAAGAAACCGTCCAAGTCCAGCGCATGGCACCTGAAGATGCCTGTTCTTCCGATATCGTGCTGATCCGTTGGCACGGTCGGACTATGGCAGTTCCCCTGTCACAACTGGTCGCTACTGATCCCGACCAATCCGCTGCCGAGGCCATTGGCGACTGGCATTACTGGGTGGCGCAGGGCCACTGCTTCTGAACCACGCTGTCCCCCAGCGACTACGCAGCTTTACCGAAAACACACGGAACTCCACCGAACTTAGAATACCTTTCCAGCGCCACCCTTGATGCGCTACGAAACCAGGTACTTGCCGGTATCGATGACTCTCTGTGCGATGGTCTGCCGTAGGGCCACCGTGTTGAATGGCTCGTACTTGCACAGCCGGCGCAGAATCGCAAGCTGCGAACGCAGCATGTCGCCATCACTGCAGGCTGCAATAACCATTCTGGCGGCGCTTTCGACTCTCTCCATGCTGCCGGACATGTAAACGCGGGTCATGGCAACGGCTAGTGCGGAGCGCGCCTCGCCGTTCCGCGCGGCCAGTTTCTGCGCCCGCAGCACGGCTGATTCCATAGCATAGGTGTCAATGACCATGTTCGCGATCGCGCCCATGATTTCCTGCTGATCCTGGATCGCCGTCATGTATTTCTGGGTGGCGATGCCTGCGGCAAACAGGCCGATCTTCTTTGCGCTGGCGACCAGTTTTCGCTCTTGTGCAAGAGGTCCTTCTTCGGGCTCCTCGGTGGTTCCAGATAGAACTTCATCCATCAGTTTCTTGATCGCCGCCATCAACGGGAGTTGGCCGGACATGGCCCGTTTCAGCAGAAACCCCGTGATCACCAGGCGGTTGATTTCATTCGTGCCCTCGAAAATCCGGTTTACGCGGACATCCCGGTAATTGCGTTCTGCGGGATACTCCTCCACGAAACCGTATCCGCCGTGGATCTGCACCGCTTCGTCGACCACGAAGCTGATGAACTCCGATCCCCACACTTTCAGGATCGAACACTCGACGGCGTATTCGTCCATCACCTTGCGAACCTGGCCCATGTCGTCGTGACTGGCGGGGCCGAGTTGGGCGATGGCTGCATCCATCATACCGACCGTTCGGTAGGCCATGGCTTCACCGGTGAAAATGCCGGCCGCCATGTTGGCTAGTTTCTCGCGAATCAAGCCGAAATCGGCGATGACCTTCCCGAACGCTTTGCGCTGCTTGGCGTACGCGATGGCGCCCTCGATGCAATTGCGGGCTGAGCCGACGCATCCTGCTCCCAGTTTGATCCGCCCCACGTTCAGAACATTGAACGCGATCTGGTGCCCTTTGCCAATTTCGCCGAGGACGTTCTCCACAGGAACTTTGCAATCGTTGAGGATGAGGGGGCAAGTGGAGGAACCGCGAATGCCCATCTTGTGTTCTTCCGCGCCCACGGAAAAGCCGGGGAAGCCGCGCTCTACGATGAACGCAGTAAATTTATCGCCGTCAACCTTGGCGAAGATAGTAAACAAATCCGCGAATCCGGCATTGGTGATCCACATCTTTTCGCCGTTCAGAAGGTAGTGCTTGCCGTCGGCGGAAAGCGTGGCGCGGGTCCGGCAATTCAGCGCATCGGACCCTGACGACGATTCCGAAAGCGCGTAGGCCCCAACCGTCGTGCCGCTGGCCAGTCCGGGGAGATACTTCTTCTTCTGTTCTTCCGTGCCGAAGTAGACGATGGGCAGGGTGCCGATGCAGGTGTGCGCGCCCCAGGTCGTGCTGAAGCCGCCGTGTTTTGCCACACGATCGGCGATGATAGCGGACGTGACCTTATCCATCTGCATGCCGCCGTAGGCCTCGGGAACATCCACCCCGCTCAGCCCCAGTTCACCGGCTTTCTTCAACAAGTCCCGGGTGACGGCAAAATCCTTGTGCTCCATCTTTTCGATGTTGGGTACGATTTCTTTGTTCGCGAATTCTTCTGCGGTTTGCGCAATGAGCAGGTGCTGCTCACTGAAATCTTCTGGTGTGAAGACGTCCTCGGGCTTGCGCTCCTCGATCAGGAAACTGCCCCCGGGGACTTTGGTAGCGGGTACTGCGCTAAGCGTAGCCATATTCGCTCTCCCTCAGAAATATACTGGTGCGGTTAATTCAGCATGAGAAACGAATTAGGAGACACGCGGAAACAAGGTCCTCAGACAAAGACGCCGTTCTCGCGAAAACACAACAATATTGCCAACGTGACCTGGCAACAGACCAGATCACGTTGGCGCAACTTCTCAGTTCTGCTCATCGATAAGCGTCAGCGCGGCAGAAGCCCGAGGAGCTTAAAAAAGATGGCTTCAGTCGGTCAGGCGACGGCCGCTTCCACCTTCATTTTTTTTGCTGGCTTCCTGACGCGACGCTCTGCCCGTCCCACGGTCTTCGCGCCGTTCGGGGGCTTCACCATTACATCCATCAATGCCTTCTGGGCCTCGACGTAGCTCTTCACAGCCTCTCGCGTGAGTTCACTCAAGGGGAGGGAAGGGAACGGCCGCAGGAGTTCCAATGCTTTGCCCGCTGTTTTCACGTTGGCGTTCACCTGGCGCCCCGCGACCTCGACCAGCCGTTTTTGCGCCTCGATGAATGAGTCTGTAGCCTTCCGAGCCAGTTCCGACAACTCGGTGTGCTTCATCTTCTTTCCGGCGCCGTTAGTGTGTCTGCCGCTCGTGGCTTTCGCTGTCTCCTCGGCGATGACATCGAGGAATTGCTTCTGGGCTTTGACGAAATTCTCCATGCCTTCGCGGGCCACGTCGACGAACTGCTCAGGCTGGTACGGTTTGCCGGCCTTGGCAGCGTCGACCCAGGTATGAGTCTGCTTGCCGGCGATCTTCAGGAACTCCTCCTGCATGTGGATGAATGTATCCACGCTGCGCCGGAACAGATCGACCATGGCATGACGCCGCGGGCAGTCTCCCACCCGTTCTTTGACGCCAGTCATCAGAATCTCGTTTTGTTGTTTACCCAATTCGAGAAGTACCTTGTGGCCTTCAAGAAAACTCGTCATGCCCTCTCCGGCGACTTCGCTCAGAATTGCCGTTGGAGAGTGAAGTGGGTCTGATAGTTGCTGTTTTATGGCGTGCATTACGCTGGCATTCTGCCGCATGGCGAGATCGATGAGGATCCGCTGCGTAGCGAAGAGAGTCTGCGCGCCCTGTTGCGCCCAACCCGAAAGTAGCGAAACCACCGACGACTCTCCGGGATGAGTGCGGGGAGATTCATGCTTAACTGCTGCCATTTAGATACCTCCGATTGCTGCATTGCAGCATCGACTAAACTATACGAGTCCAAGGGACTTGTGTCAAGATATTCTTACTGGCTTGTGCGAAGCAGCATGGATGAGTCACTATGAAACCATCCGTCACAGTGATCAAGAAATACGGGAATCGCCGGCTCTACGACACCGGCGGCAGCCGCTACGTGAACCTTGACGATCTGGCGGCGCTGGTCCGTGCGGGCAAGCAGGTCCGCGTTGTTGACGCGAAGACCGGCCGTGATCTGACTCGGGTGACCCTGACCCAAATCATCACCGAGGACGCAAAGGATAAGCCGACGGGACTGCCGCTCGAGTTGCTGCGGCAGTTGATCATGGCGTCGGATGAGGTGCGCCAGGAATTCCTCATGTGGTATCTGAAGTCCGCTTTTGACACGTACGAGAAGCTGCAAGATGCTGTAAAGAACCGGTTGAGCGAAGTTCAGTCCGCCATCCTCTCTCCGGTCGACATGATGAAACGGTTTCTGGGTGCAGCCGCATCCTCGCCTCCGCCAGACGACGAATCGGAAGTTCAGGCCCTGCGCAAGCGAGTTGCGGAACTCGAGGCCCGCCTGGAAAAGCCGGCCCGCAGACCACAGCGCTCCCGTCCGAAGCGCTGAGCTGTCCATTCCACGAATGGGCTATTGGACCGGCAACAACCGGGCATTATAATATTGCGGTGCAGCATTAGCGCCCTTCGCGAACCACGCGGGGATTGGGCACACCTTAAACGAACTTGCCGCGCAAAAAGAAAAACGCAGCAGCGAGTCCTTCACCCATCAAGAGGCGCAAGTCTACTCAACAGCGCTACTCCGAAGCCGACACCTCCCTTTGGACCGAAGCACTTTTTGGTGCTGAAATCCTTATTCTGCACGCGACGCCCGTGTACTACGGCCTGGGCGTGCCGCGCGGGGATGGGGCGGCCGTGATCATTATTCCCGGCTTTCTCGGCACCGATCTTTACCTTACGGAGCTTCATGCCTGGCTCCGGCGCATCGGATACAGGCCTTATTTTTCCGGTATCGGCATCAACGCCGAGTGTCCTAACCTGCTGATCCAACGCCGCCTGAACCAGACGATCGAGAAGGCATTGGCCGAGACCGGCCGCAAGGTCCATTTGATCGGTCACAGCCTGGGGGGAGTGATCGCCCGCTCGGTGGCGGGCCAGCGGCCGAAAGACGTAGCGTCTGTAACCACGCTAGCCGCGCCCATCCGGGGCACGGTCGCCAATCGAGCGGTTCTACGCGCTGCGGAAGCGGTTCGACTCCGGATTCTCGAAGAGCACGGTCGCGGAGTACTACCCGACTGCTATACGGGACAGTGCACGTGCAATTTTTTGGGCTCGCTCCGGCGCAAAGTCCCCGACTCGATGGTCGAGACCGCTATTTATACGCGCCATGACGGCATTGTGGACTGGCGCTATTGCATGACGATGGATCCGGATGTGGATGTGGAAGTTCCGGGCACCCATATTGGAATGGCGTTCAACCCGGCGGCCTATGCCGTAGTCGCCGAGCGGCTAGCCTTGGCTGATTCACGCAAATAGTTCAGCCCACCATTTCTAGCACTGCGCCGGTCGTAGTTTCCAGTTTCTCGGCAGGCCTTTCCACACTCTCCAGCAGCAGGGAAGCGGATGCGAGGCTATTGTTAACGACTTCGAAGCTGCTTGAGCAATCGGTCTTTATATAAGGAAGACGATGGATGCTCGGACCGTGGCCGTCGATCGCGGCCTCCAGACGAAAGCCATTTCGCGCGACACAGCGAAACTTCCACAGCATGTTGTCCCGGTCGGATGTTTCCTGCATGTTCCGGAAGACGTGCTGCTGACCATCGTGCCAGAGTACTGCTTTGCGAAAGACCAGGCCCAACGGCATCTCGTAGACCAACGCTTCCATTGTCGTGGCCGGCATCCCGGCCCGCGGAAAGTATGCGTGAGCCCACGTCCAGAAGTTACGATGCCGGTATCCGCAATTGTGGCCTTGCACTCCGAAGCCCAGAGAGTCTCCTGCGAAGCTGCGGCCGTCGAGCGTGATCTGGCCGGAAAAAAGCGCGTCGGAGTGCGGCGTGCGCGAAAAACCAATCCAGCCCTTGTTGCTCAGGGTTACGCGAAACGTGGAATGGTAACGTACATTCCAGGCAATCGCGTGTCCATCAACCTGCAAGGCCCCCCGGCAGGAATGATCATCAATCCCGTTGTCGCCAAATCGAAAGTGAAACGGAGTCTGGCCTTTGGGGCTGAGATCCATTCCATCGAGCGGAAATTCCTGAATGAAGGTCTGCGCCCTGCCGCCAGCCGGGAACCACGTTGCCCAAACCTGAACAGGTTTCGCTCGTGGGTTCCCTTCGCACCCGCCTCGCCCGGGATTCATCAGCAGATAGCGGAACCACCACGCACCGCTGCCGTCCGCAAGCCCCATGCGGATAAACCACACTTCGTATCGGCGCCGGACCGATAGCCTGGAGAATACTTCATTTAGAGTGGCCACGAATCTTCCTGCCTCGACACCACAACTGTCTCACAGATTCTCTGAATCTTCCGGTGATGGCGATCACTGCGTATTCGAGTGCGGACGGCATAGTGTGAATGGGTAGGTCTTTTTTATGCTGGACGTGTCCGCCACTGCAGGCGGTTTTCGCCAGCTCGCACCCGATCAGCTGCGCGCGGCCTTGGAGAATTTCTTGCCGCAGGGGACAGCCGCTGAACGAATCAGCGCCATAGAAGCCGGACTGCAAAGCCCGGCTGGCCAGTCCGTGCGCGACGCGATGGCGCGATGGATCGTGGATGAGATTGTTCCGGTGGATGCCCTGGTACCTGAGGCTTATGTGAAATGGCGTCCGCCGGTGCGGGACGCGATGATGTTCGTGGTGGCGCACCTTTCTCCCGCGCGATTGGCTCCCAAGCTCCTGGAGCAGATTGAACTTCCGGTTGATACGTCTGCCGAAGTACGCCTGCTGCGACTCATCGCCAAGGTTCCAGGCCTGCAGAAGCTCGGACAAGTCATCGCGCGAAACCAGCATCTCCGTCCCGCTTTACGCAAGGCGCTGGCCAAGCTGGAAAACGGTATTCGCGACGTCCAGCCTGAAGAGATACGGGCCATCATCGAAAAAAGTCTGGGACCAAAGCTCAAGACCTTTGCCGTTGAAATAGCGCCAACGATCCTCTCGGAGGCCAGCGTCAGTGCCGTCGTGCGCTTCACCTGGCGAAATCCCGACAGCGGGAGATGTGAGCGCGGCGTGTTCAAGGTTCTCAAGCCGCATATCCCCGAGTACTTCGCCGAAGACATGGACTATCTCCAGGGTCTGGCCCAATACTTCGGAGACCGGCACCACACATACGGGTTTCCCTCGGATCTGCTCCCCGATACTTTTCGAAAGGTCCAGCGCTTGCTCCGGCACGAAGTCAACTTCGCTCGCGAACAGAAGACGCTGGTCGAAGCATGGACTCTCTATCGATCCATTTCAGGCGTTCGGGTGCCGCGTGTGATCCGCCCTTTATGTACGCCGACCATTACGGCGCTCACCGAGGAGAAAGGAATTAAGGTGACGAGCGCGGCTGCTCGCCTGCCGGTCTCGGGACGACGAAAGTTGGCGGAACAACTCGTCGAAGCCCTCGTCGCCGTGCCTCTCCTTTCGCCGGCGGAGAATGCGGTTTTCCAGAGCGATCCCCATCCTGGAAACCTGCTTTACAACAATCGCAGCGGTGAACTCACAATTCTGGACTGGGCGCTGAGGGAGCGGCTGGGTCGCGAGCAGCGCCGGCATCTCGCGCTTCTGTTTCTGATGGTCAGCCTGCGAGATCCGGTTGGCGCCTCCAGCGAAATCGGGGCGCTCAGTCAGCACCGCAGGAGAATGACATCGCCCCGCGGGAGGATGATTCGCGAGGTAGTAGCCGAGTTTATCGACGAGATGCCAGCGTCGCGTCTGCCGAGCGGCGCGGACGCGATGCGGCTGCTGGAACGTGTGGCGATCAAGGGAGTTAAGTTCCCTAGCTCGCTGATCATGTTGTCCAAGGTGCTGTTCACGCTAGAGGGGATACTAGGCGACATTGTCGGGACCGATACGCCGATGGGTTTTACCCTCGCGCGTCACGTCGCCCAGCATTGGCTCTCGAATCGATCCGCGTTCCGCTCCCCGCTCCAAACGCGGGACTGGTTTACGCTGCAATGCAGCGCAATGCTCTACACCAGCAGGTTGTGGGTACAGTGGGAGCAGACGATGCTGAACCGCTTCCTCACCGGCAATTCGACACCAGCGCCTGCGTCCATGTGAACGCAGGCGCCATCACCACGAGGCCCCCGGGTTGCGTCCAACAGGCAGCGCAGCTTAAGCGGGTACCGCCTTATGTTGACGAACCGTGCGGCCCCGCGCATGCTTGTGGCCGATGACCTTCTTAGGCTTAATGAAAGACCCGATCAGGGACGTCTCCGCGTCGACAAAATTCCGCACGCCTTCGCCGGTGCGGTTTGCCATCGGTGTCAGGCGGGACGGCGACATGAGTTCCATGGCTCGAGTCGTGGCATCAAGGTTGACGTTCATCTGCTGACCCATGACGTCGAGCAGTCTTTTCTGCGCCTCGATAAAGGCATTTCCCGCTTCACGCGCCAGGTGTGCCAGTTCCGTCTTCTTGACAGCCTTGACTTCGTGCTCCTTCTTGCCGCTCGTAGCTTTCTCAGCCTCGTGCGCTACTACGTCGAGGAACTTCTTCTGCGCTCGGGCGAACGTCTCTACGCCCTCGCGGGCAAACTCCGCCAGGTGAGCGGCACGATCGCCCTTCCCAGCTTTCTCCGACTCCAGCCACTGGAGCGTCTGCTTGCTGGTGGTGGTCAGCAACTCTTGCTGCATTCCGAGAAGAGTGTCGAGGCTGCGCCGGATAAGGTCGGTCATCGCAACCGCAGGTACGAAACCGCCCACACGTTCTTTTACTCCGTTAAGGATGATGTCATTTTCTTGTTGTGCCAGGTTAAGAAGAGCCCGCTGAGCTTCGACGAGGCTCGATGTTCCCTCGACGGCCAGCTCGGTCAGAATCTCCAGGGGCGAGTGCTCATCGTGGGTCTTGGTGGTTCGCATAAACGGCCTCCATATTTTGCTGCACTGCAGCAACACCCACACTATAGATCTGCGGGGGTCGTTAGTCAACGGATGTCTGCGCCGTTGTGCGTCGCATCAATGTGCCATGTGATCTCCGTCACTCCGCATCAGTCGAGCTCGAAAGCAACATTATTACGACGACAATGTTCTCTCTAGCCTGCTGGAGTGAAGACGAGCGAACAATAGTCTGTTCTGCTTAGGAAGGCCCGATGGAAAAGATGCCTGCCGTCGAGACGGCGAAAGCGTTGATGACCGAAGCAGTGGCGTGGTCAGTGATGAAATGGCTCCGCGAAAAGAAAATGGTGCGGAAGACTGCCGACCAGGCCAATGCCGCCCTTGACCAATTGAACCAAGCCGTGAAGGACCGCTGGCCCGACCGTGTAAGGGTTGCTTACAAAGCCCTGATTGCCCGCACGGCCATCGCGACGGTGCATACTCAACAGAAGCCGCCGTCGGAACTGATCGACCCGCAGGCGCTGCTCATTGCCAAAAAGGTTAAGGAAGCTGACGACGAAGCCTACCGCGCGAGAATGGACGCAGAAGAAACCTTCGACGAGGCAGAGAAAAAGCTCAGCACTGCCTTGGCGCGTGAAGGATGTCGTAAAGCCATCCATTCCTGGGAGCTGCACGAAAAAGCAATTCGAAAGGCGGAAGCGCTCATTCCCCCGCAGTAAAGAAAAGTAGGCGGTGACAAGCGAGCCGGGACCGCAAACATGGGATCTATCTCGTCTTGGTCAGCACCGCTGTCCGCGTGCACTCCAAGGTCTTGATCAGAGACTCCGCGGGGAGTTTCTGGATAATCGGCTCGATTGCCCAGCCAAGCCCAAAGGGCACGTCGCGCGTCAGCGATATCGCTCGACACTCAACGAAGACGCCTCCCTCGCGTTCCTCGAACCGCCAGTAGGAATGCAAACGCCAAAGGAATCCATACCCTGTGTCAGGCAGTAGCACTTTCTCGTTCGGGCTCCCGGCGCTTTCCACCTCTGCAATGCGCGTCGAATACGAGCGACAGAGGGAGCGTGACCGATCCAGAGAGCGGTAATGTACCTCGTGCTCGGTATCGAGCACTACCGTGATGATCTTTTTCTTCAGTAGCCGCAGATAAATCCGAAAATCGTTGTCGTGACGGATGATGAGCTTTGAGGCCATTACCTCGGGCGCATAAACATTTTTGTGGTTGTCGTAGTCCTGAATGAGTGCCAACGTATCCGCGACGGTCGCACCGGGAATCAAAGAGGCGCCGACCCAATCATGAATGAGGCCACTCGGCACTTTGACGGGTCCATGGTCTGCCCAGAACTGCGCCACGACTTGGCCTGCTCGAACCCGCCGGGCCCTGTCGGCAACTGCGTCCGACCACAGGAATGGCCCGCCAGACCGCAGAGTCTCCTCTGCCTCCATTTCAGCGCCACGAATGTATGTGTCAAAAGCCGCCAGAGTTTGAGGAGCTAATTGCACTGACTTTGCAACTTGGGCCATAGCTCCACACTGCAAATCGCGATCCGACCTTTTGCTTCTAACAGGAATACTCAGATTGTTACGCAGCGGTTCTGTGTCCCTGAGAGGACCAAGGAGACAAATATCTCGGTGTTCGCATGACGGATAGAATTAGCCGCCAACAGCCAACCGTGCCTCGAAATGTCAGTTGGATTCACCGCGATTAGTAATACACGGTACAGTTCTTTCTTCCTTTGGCCTGTTCAAAAATGTGGTCCCTCAGGTCATTAGAGAACGGATAGTATGTCGGTTCTATTAGTTTATCGTGTTCACTAACAATCCCCTGGCTTACGCAAAGCTTTCCGAGAGGGGAATGTTTGTAAACCCTTGTCCGTGTAAACATTCCTACACGGTCAGGCCGCACCTGGTCTATGAAATCAAACGTTTCGTTAATGGTATCCCTGCTCTCTCCAGGAGCCCCAAACCCTATGAACCAGGACGTTTCGATTCCATTCGCCTTAAAACGATCGGTGACACACTCAATATCTCTCTTCGCAAATCGGACTCCGTATGCATTCAACATTGCCTCCGATCCTGTGATCCTACCTCCAATATCTGCCCGGTCTAGCCCTGACTTTTTCATGATTTCCAGAAGTTCCGGAGGCAGGAACTTCTGGACTGGATAGATGTATGCACTCCATCGGATCTGCAAGCCTGAAATACCTTCACAGATCGCGTGCGCATGTTCGACAGGTACATTGAATGTGTCATGCATGAATGAAACATGTTCTATTCCCTGCTCAACGAGATTCCTAACTTCTTCAACAACATACTTAGGCTCTCTGAGCCTAAACTTGACCGCAAGCGTTGGGCAGTGGAAACAATTCTCAAAACACCCGATTTTGGTGCTGACAAACACTTCTTCCTGTTTCGAGTAGTTGTCTGAATTCACCAGGTTTCGCTTGGGAGTGAAGTCCAAGTATTTGCCTTTCTCATCGCTAACAATACTCCCAGAACGCTCGGAACCGGATCGTATGCGCCGAAGAAGGTCAATGAATGAAGATATACCGCAACCAGCAACACCGTAATCGCCTCCGACATATTCGAGAATGTCCTCCGGTTGCAGGCTGAAACCATAACCACCAAGAACCACCGGGCACTGGGTGCACATGCGGATGTCCGAGATCATGGTTCTGATTTCAGGCAAAAAGAATTTGACTTCGTCGCGGCCCGTGTCCCACTGGGTGTTGAATATGCTTATGCCAATCGCAGCGTATTTTTCATACTGGAGGACTGTTTGGATGGCTTGTTCAGGAGCCTCTTCAGTTGCGAGATCCAGGATCTCTACAGGTATGTTCGCGTTCGAGACTGCTTCCGCTAAGTATTCAAGTCCGCTTGGCCTGCATATGCCTCGTGTTCTTGCGTTGATTAGCAGAATTGACTCTACCATTCCTAGTCCCCATAACCTTAAGGAATCCGGCACTACGCCACGGATGCGATTTCAGCTTCCCTGTACAGGTCATCGATCTGCTTGCGATAGCGTTCCTCGATGGCCTTGCGGCGAAGTTTCAGGGTCGGGGTCAGCGTGCCATCATTGGCCGTGAATTCATCCGGCACCAGCAGAACTCTTTTCAACGTTTCGTAGCGAGCCAAGCCCCGGTTCACCTCGGCAATGATATCCTCGTAGAGAGCTTTGACTTTCGGGTTGGCCACCAGTTCCTGCCGGGAGGAAAAGGGCACGCGGTTGACACCGGCCCATTCCTCGAGCAGGGGAAAGTGTGGAGAAATAATTACGGAAGCAAATTTCCGGCGGTCTCCCAGCACCACGGCGGTTCCGATCAACGCATTCAGCTTGATGGAATTCTCGATCGGCTGGGGTGCAATGAATTTCCCACCCGATGTCTTGAGGAGATCCTTCTTGCGATCGGTGACGGACAGGAATCCGTCTTCATCGAGATTGCCGATATCTCCGGTTTTGAACCAGCCATCCACAAATGCGTTTCTGGTCTCTTCAGGCCGGTTCCAGTAACCGCGGAAAACAGACGGGCCGCGCACCAAAATCTCTTGATCGTTCGCAATCCGGACCTCGACATTCGACAACGGACGCCCCACTGTGCCCATTTTGTGCGCTCGCGGTGTATTGATCGCGATGACCGGAGAAGTTTCGGTCAAGCCATAGCCCTCGTGGATGCGAATCCCGATGCTCGCGTACCACGCCGCCAGTTCCTTCCCTAGAGGAGCCCCGCCGGAGACGAATGTTCCAACTCTGCCGCCCATTCGAGAGCGCACCTGCGAATAAACCAGTTTATCGGCCAGTTTCCAGCTGAGTGCCTTCGGTGTCTTGCCTGCCAGAACCTTAGGACTGTGGGCACGGCCCACCGAAAGGGCCCAGCGATAGATCGCGCGTTTCGGAAATCCCTTAACCTTCTGTTCTACCTGGCTGTAGATCTTCTCGTATACCCGCGGCACGGCGACGAAAATCGTCGGTAACACCTCCGCAAGAGTCTGCGGCAATTGTTCGAAGAACGGGCAATACGCCAGCGTGACACCGCGATAGAGCAAAGCAAAATCAGCATGACGCGCCGTCACGTGTGAGAGGGGCAGAAAGGAGATACTGATCTGCCCCGGGCCCACCTCAAAACCATTCATCGAGTTCAGTACGTTCGCAGTCAAGTTGCCATGACTCAGCTGCACACCCTTTGAGGTACCGGTGGTCCCCGAGGTGTAAATGATCGATGCTAGATCGTCCGGAGAGATGGAACGCGCGCGGGCTTCCAGTTCCGAATCGCGCTCTGTGGGGCCTTCCTGCATCAGGCGGCGCATGGGCACCGCTTCATCATTTTCCACGGGGTCCATCACTACCACTTTCTCTACGGCAGTTTGGTTCTTAATCGAAAGGACCTTCTTTAGTTGATCCTCCGTGGAGACGACAACGACTTTGGCCCCGGAATCGTTGAGAATGTAAGCCGTTTGCTGGGCCGTCAGCGTCGAGTAGATGGGCACGACTACTGCGCCCAGCAGCAGACATGCGAAGTCGGTGACCGCCCACTCGTGCCGATTTTCACTCAGTATGGCCAGTCGATCTCCCTTTGCCAGGTCCCATCGGCTGAGCGCCCGCGCCATGCCAGCCACATTTTGGTAAAGCTTCTGCGAACTGACAGGAGCCCATTGGGATGCTTCGCGCACCAGCATCAGTCGCTCGTGCTTACGTTCTACGATTTCAAAGAAGATGTCATTCAGGGTCTGAGGCTTCATGGTCAGGGTTCCTCCTGACTCGGCGAAAGGAAAGGGCCCCGCCGTCACTGGGGGACGACGGAACCAGGGATTTGTTTTTCACTATGTCGCTGCCTTGCCTATTTCAAGTGGCCCCAGCGAAAAGTCGGACCCACGGAGAAACGGACATAGTTCTGTCGGGGTACCAGCAGATTGGAGAACAGGTGAGTGTTCACCCAGTCAGCCGCGAACCGCACGCCGATCTTGCGAGACACGTTGAGGTCGAAACCACCGCCCAGGCCGAAGAATATTTGCGTATCGGTTTGATGCGCCGCCGGAACTGGGACTTGCAGTAGACCGAATAACAGCGGCAGACTCGCCGGGAAAGTAATATCTGCTTTCTCGTGAATCCCGCCGAAGCCGGGTCGCGCGAAGAACGTAACCTTTTCCCATTTGCGCAGATAAAACTGCGGGCCGGCGGCAAAGGTGTACGTTTGTGATTTGATAGGGACGTGAATCGAGTTCGGGTCGATAGGACCAAACGGTGGCGGGACCTGTCGCAGCAACGGCGCGTAGATCGTTTCACCGCCGCCGATGGTGCCCGCGCCGCTTATGATACCGTCGCCCAGAATTCCAAAATCACCACCGAGACCCAGCCAGGGTCTCACGGTGACGCCGAAGTCGGTTTCGAAGCCGCGTTCAGTAAGGTTGCGTGCCGGGCTGATCATGTAGTCGAACCCGGTAAACAGGGTGTAACGGTTGATGTCGGTCTGTTGCGCCAATGCCGGCAGACAAATAAAAATCACAAGGCCGCAAAAGAGCAAGCGCTTCATTAGTCCACCTCTTGAGGTTCTCACCTCGTCGAAAATGGTGGCTTCATACAAGATTGCCGCGCGACTGCGGGATGAGAACGCTTAATTGCGCCAGAAAAAGAGAAGGCGTGCAGTGATGCCCGTCACTGATGATGGCGCATGCCTTGCGGAGGGCCTGTTTCTGGGCTGTGGGGGGCGCGCCTGATTGTGGATTGCGGAACTGAGTGTAATCGGAATCGGCGCGCCCGCGTTCGCAAAACCTTCGACCAGTACCGTTCCGCCGAGCGGGGAGCGAAGAACGTGACGGTGATCACTGCGACGTTGCCGAACAGGTTTCATTATGCATTCGTCCCAATTGTCGCCGACATCCCGATCAGTTAACAACGATCAGTCGGAAAGCCAGCGCGGAGGAGGCCAAGATGGACAGGAACACAGAGTCGCCATGGAGCTGGGAAGAAGAAGCCGAGTGGAAAGCAGACCTGGAAGAAAGAGATTATGACTTTCTCGAGGGTTTGATCGATGTCGAGGAGTTGATCGATAGTGCCGCTGAGGATGCCACAACCAGATCGCGCCGTGTTCTCTCATCTCCCCGCGAGGAACCTGTTGAGAGATATTTAGTCACGGCGTAAGCGCGCGATATCCGTCACCGGACCGAAAAAACAAACCGACGCTAACCGGACGCCCACCGGCTCGCTTCCATTCAGCATTTTCGGATGGGTACTATCACGCCCTCCCGTGATTAGTATCACTGAGGGCAAAGACGGAATCGGGGATAAACAGTGGCATTCGGCGTCGATGTGGACTGACCAGCGAACCACATGGCCAGCCCGGGAGGGAAGAGTCGGAAGGCTAACTGGGAGCGAAGCGCAGCTCAAGATTAATCGGTCATTTTATATTTCATCTCCGTACCCAGAGTTATCCCAGAACCGTCCGACCGATACTCAACCGCAGTCGAATAAGAGAACCCGGCCTGCCATTCAGGTGATTAAAGAGGTTGCCGAACAATCGGCAGCGGTCATCGCCATCGGTTCCTGTGCTTCGTGGGGTGGTATCCCCTCGGCTGACCCGAATCCAACGTCGGCGTCGATCCAGTGATTTACGGAAAGCCGATCGTCAATCTTTCCGGCTGCCCACCCAATCCGTATAACTTGCTAGCCGTAGTTCTGGAATACGTGACGATGGGCCGGCTGCCGGAATTAGATCAGTTCAGCCGGCCGAAACTCGGGTATGACCGCGTCATTCACGAAAACTGCCCGCGGCGCGCTCATTTCGACGCCGGACGATTCGCGGCTGCGTTCGGCGACAAGGGACATCGCAAGGGCTGGTGACTGTACAAGCTCGGCTGCAGGGTTCCGGTGACCCCCCCCGTCCTGTTCCACGCGGCATTTCAATGAGATTCCGGGTGTGTGTCCGATTGGGATCGGCGTACCTGGCCTTGGCACTCATGAGGCGCCACGCGGAACGCTGTCACACTGGATCGTAATTCAAGACGAGAAGATCAAGAACTACCAGGCCGTTGTTCCGTCCACTTGGAACGCGAGCCCGCGAGATCGGGCGGGCGCTCATGGTCCTTACGAGCCGTCACTGCTTCACCCACCGGTTGCGCGGCCGGAAGAACCACTGGAGGTCTTGCGGACGGTGCACTCGTTGAACTTGGCGTTCGGTAATGTTGACCCGGCGAGACAGGCCTAGATCGATCTCCTGCTTCCACGGCCCATAGAACGAGTCGTGTCCAATCACAAAAGAGAACCGGAAAACAGCATAGCTGCTCACCGCGGAATCGCGAAAAAGCGGGCGCCTCCTCCTGAGGCGCCCCGTAGGCAAGGCTGGCGCGACTTACGCATGCTTCAAGTTAATTAGACCCGCCTTTTCCACTGACTTGGCGACTCTCAGGCTGCGGCGTGCCGGTGCGGCTCAGATTCGCACCGGAACGAGTATTGGGGTACGGCTTGCCTCCCATCATGCCTTCCCAGATGATTCGGTTAAAGCTGGCCGGATCGTTCAGGTCTTCGGCGCTGAAGTCCATGTTCTTGGTCTTAGCGGCCCACCACGCGGCATCGTGAGTGGTACGCGGCACTGCTGCCGCGGCCGCTTCCGCCGGGAAAGTAATGGGCAACGTGGAGTTCCTGAGGTAGAGCGACGGAGTTGCCGAGTACGTCCAGCAAGTGGATCCACCGTTGTGCTTCGGATCGCAATCCTGCCGGATGTCAAAGGCGTGGGCCATCGGGGCAACCGTGGCGTCGTGAATGCTCAGGTGAGGAAGGCCGAGGACGTCCTCCATCGTGCGCATCATAGCAACGGTGTTGTAAAAGGTGGACACGACCGCATTGTGCTTCACGTACGGGCCAACGATGAAAGCAAGGCTGCGGTCGCCGCTGACGTGATCGGCGCCATCCTGTGGGTCATCTTCGATGACGAAGATGAGAGTGTTGTTGGCATACCGGCTGTGGGCGATGGTGTCGGCCACGAGACCGACGGAATAGTCGTCATCGGCAATCTGCAGTTCGGGCGTGGTGAGGCCGAATGAGGCGGTGGCGAAATTGCCGAAATGGTCATGGTCCAGGCGTAGAAGCGTGAGATTGGGGAACGTATTGGTCTGTTCCTGATGCTTGAATTCCCGCAGCCACTCTGTATAACGGAAGTAGTCGGGGAACGTCTGATCGAACCCCCTGAAGTAAATGTCGGTTCGGTTCAACAGAGCCGGAACCGCCGACCAAGCCACCTGAATGCCAGCGGAGTAAGGATCCGTCAGCGTCGGAGTAATGTAGGGCCGGTACACGGGGGCTCCCAGGTCGAGATAGTAGCCGTAGTTACGAACCGAGAGGCCGGCGCCAATCGCCGCGTCCCAGAGATAGCCTTGTCCTTGGCCGTTCGGACCATCGGCGGCGACTTCATTCGCCGGGCCAGGCAGAAGGTTCGGATCGGGAGGATAGACCGGTTGTTCCTGCTCGCGGGCTTTGAGGCCAAGCACCGCGACGTTGACGTTGCGGGCGGTGCCCTCGCTGTCATACTGACAGCCACCCTTGCCGTAGTTGACGGTGGTGCACTTCTCGTTGATGTCGAGAGCGCGAGCGGCCGTCGACCATTGCCAGCCGTCCATACTGACCATGGAGCTGTCGTCAAAGTTGTCGAAGGTCACGAAATTGTTGGCGAAGTTATGGAAGTTGGGCGTGATCGCATTGGGAAACTGCGCCAAAGCCGGATCCGCATTCGCGCCGTTAGCGAGATCGCCGAGAATCTGATCGAAGGTACGGTTCTCCTTCACGATGTAGATGACATGCTGAATGTGATGCCGCAGAAACTCCATGGTCTCGGCGTCTTTGAAACTCAGCCGGAAGTTGAAGCCGTTGTTCTTGGCAACCTGAGCCGTGAGTTTGAAAAGATCCAGGAACTTTGGAACGGGCAGGGTAAGGAAACCGGCATACTCATTTTGCCAGGCATATTGGTTACCGCCGCCATTCTGCGCCGCAGCGCTCGCGCATCCCGAGCCTTGCCCACCGCCCAGCGTGCCGTTGGGAGCATAACGGCAGTTCATTGGATTCGCGGTCTCCACGCTCTTGCTGTTCACCACGTAGAGAGTTCCGCCGTCGGGGCTGACGCTCACCGAGTTGGGATACCAACCGGTGGGGATGAGTCCCACCACGAACGGCTGCTCGCCCCAAAGGCTCACGACTGCAAGGGAGTTGGTGCCGCCGTTGGTGACATAGGCGGTCTTCTCGTCGGGCGACAAGGCGACACTATTGGGATTGCTGCCCTTCGCGACGCGATCTCCGAAACCGAGGACACCAAAAGGAGCGCTGGTGTTCACCTGCCCGACCACCTTATTTGCCGAGGTATCGATGATGATCAGACTATCCGAGTTCGCGGCGACCACGAACAGCTTGCTTTGATCGTGGTTCAGAATCATTTTCTCCGGGTTGCCGGAGACGGGAATCCGATGGGTGAGGCTGAGACTGCCGTTGGAGAAGCTGAGGGCATCGATTTCACGGTCACGGACGCTGGACACATAGACGGTGTCGCTGCCCTTCACGGTCACGCCGTAGGGGAATTCTCCGCCTGGGACTCCGGTTTGTGCCACATTGATGAGGCCGGGGCGAAGGTCGTATTCCTGCAGAACGACGCCATTACCGAGATCCACGGATGTTACCGAGTCGGTCTCGTGGTTGGCCACGAAGAGGGTCTTGCCGTCGGCTGTGACTCCGGCCAATGCGGCCGTGGGACCGGTCAGAGTCTCCTGACTCATGAGGTCATTGGTGTGGCCGAGACTGATCGGAGAGCCAACTTCTGCCCACTGTCCGTTGCTCAGGGAGAAAGTGTGGACGTCGTCATCGGCTCCGCCGGCGACGTAGAACTTGCTACCGTCCGGACTCCAGACGATGCCGTCAAAAGCGCGCTCGTTCTCCAGCATTACGACCTGCTTTTTGAGAGGAGCGCTGGGAATTGAGATGTCGTACACGAACACGTATTCGCCGGAATCCTGCGGCTGGTAGTTGCCACCGCTATCGAGATTGAGGTTGAAACCGCTAGTCAGAATGAGCAGGGTCTTGCCATCGGGACTGACGGCTGTGGTTTCGGCACCGTCGGGTGAGTAGTTGGGATAGTCGGGCAACACAACTGTCAGCCGTTGGAAGACGGAACCCGGGGCTGCATTGGGCGTAATGGTGGCACCCGTGGGCAGAACCACGGGCTTAGACTTGGCATAGAGGGCATTGCTGCCCGCCATGCTCGCTAGAGCCAGCGCGCCCGCGAGACTCGTTTGGCGAAGATACTTGCTGATTTGCATGATTGTGATCCTCCAAGAATCGGTTGGGCTGATCGCTAAGGCGGCAATCATCGAACGCTCAAAACGGGTGACTGTGAATTTAAGGGTCGTTAAAGGACACACTATGGATAGACCAGTAATGTTGAGGCTGGATTACGAATTAATGAAAATTTATGCACAGAGGGGGAGCGGCTCGGTCGGGGGCAGCAGTTCCGAACGAACCGGTCGTACGATTATTCCTTTGCGGGTTGCGATCGCCGATTGAGGGTCTAGAATTGGCATTGTCGGACTAGGCAATCGCGCCCTCACCCCTAAAGCGATTGTCGGAAATTTCGAGACGGGATTGGGACACTCCATGAAGGCCGATCATAAATTGCACCTTCTGGTCTTTTTCGTCGGCCTGCTGGTCAACTTCGCCGCGGTGCTGGCACTAGCGCAGGACGCCTCGAAGCTGCCAGCGGCTCAGGTGGACGGCATTGTCCGTGATTCGGCAGGGAAGCCGATTGTGGGCGTCGCTGTTATCCTCCAGGAGGAGGGGCAGTCAAGCCCTACGGAGACAAAAAGCGATGCGGCCGGAGCTTTTGCATTCCCTGGGATTCGCCCTGGCACCTACACAGTAACGCTCCAGAAATCAGGTTTTCGCGATGCGATCGGGGATTCGATCAACCTGTCTCCCGCCGAAAAGAAGCATTGTGAATTTGTTCTTCAGGCATCCGTACCGTCTTCTTCTGTAGCGTCAGCTGCAGCGTCTCCCTCCGCGGCGGGAATAGAACTTGACGATCGGCCTAACTTTACTGTCGCAGGCATTACCGACTCGACCGGCTCAGGCGGCCACGGATCAGAAACCCGGATGCGCACGGGCGAGACGTTGGCCAGGGAGACGCTGAATCTAGAGGCCGGCGAATCCGAGGAAACGTCCCCTGCAGCTCCGAAAGGTGAGGCAGGTTCAGAGGTGCGCGTGTCGGAGAATGCGCTGCGTGCTGCACTCCTGCAGAGTCCGCGGAGCTTTGCAGCAAATCATCAACTTGGGGCGTTTTATTTCGGTTCGCAACGATTTCGCGAAGCCATTCCTCTTCTGGAGACTGCATATCAGGTGAACCCCAGAGATTATCCAAACGCCTTCGATCTGGTGCTGGCTCTGAAGGCTTGCGGAGAATTATCGAAAGCTCGCGATCGCGTGGATCAAATGCTTGCGAACAAGAAGGAACTCGGCCAGCAAGACGAAGCGAACCTGCGGCGCTGGCTCGGCGATCTCGAGGAGAAACTAGGCGATCCGATGGGGGCGGCGCGGGAGTATGAACTTGCGGTCGGATTGAATCCAAGTGAGCAAAACTATTTTGCGTGGGGAGGGGAATTGCTTCTCCACAGAGCGGCCGCTCCGGCCATTGAAGTATTTGGTAAGGGCGCCCGCCTCCATCCGGACTCAGCCAGAATGCTGGCCGGATTAGGAGCGGCTCTCTACACGAGTGGCTCCGCCGATGAAGCGGCCCAGCGCCTGTGCCAGGCTTCAGATCTCGAACCGGCGAATCCGGCGCCGTATCTTTTTCTGGGCAAAATGCAGGAGGCGGCCTCCGGCCCGCTACCGTGTGCTGAGCAGAAACTGGCCCGTTTTGCCCAAGATAAGCCGGAAGACGCTTTGGCAAACTATTACTGCGCGATAGCCCTCTGGAAGCAAAACAGAGGATCGCAAAATTTCGATGCGCTGCGGCGCGCCGAAGAGTTGTTGGAGAAGGCGTCGGCGATCGATCCCAAACTCGACGCGGCGTATGTGCAACTCGGCAATCTGCATTTTGTGCGCGGGGCTTTTGCGGAAGCCGTGGCAGCCTACCAGAAGGCCATTGCGGCAAATCCCGCGAGCAGCGAAGCGCACTACCGGCTCGGCTTGGCGTACAAGCGGATCGGCGAAAAGGCGAAGGCGCGGAACGAATTCGACCAGTACAAACAGATCGACAAAACCGAAGCTGCCACAGTAGAGCGGCAAAGGCGGGAACTTCGGCAATTCCTCTTCGTTTTGAAAGACCCGCCAGCAGCTTCGCGCCCGAATTCGGACCCGCGTCCACCCTTCGTTCCGCGATAGATTGCCTCAAAGCTAACTCCACAATCGTGGAACTTCTCGTCTCAGGTACGCCGTGGTGATTTGAGTTTCTGGCGTCTGCGCGAGTAAGATTCGCTTTCTCGAATGCAAATACCTGTCAGCCGAGAGGTCACTCGATGAGGACATACACTCCCCTCCTGCTATTACTTTTGTTAATTGCCGTTTTTATTGAAGATGCCGCCGCGCAATCCAGCTATGATTTGCGCTCGCCTGACGGGCGAATCGAAATCAGAATCCGCACCGTTGGGCAGATTCGGTATGACGTCGTTTTGAAGGGAAGGGCTGTGCTCGAGAACTCCACCCTTTCTCTTGATGTGGAGCACAAGAAATTAGGCATTCAGCCAAAGGTGATCGACGCGAAGACAAATTCTCACGATCAAGTCGTGGTACCTGTGGTCCGCCAGAAGTTTGCGAAAATTCGCGATCACTACAACGAACTGCGGTTGAACATGGAGGGCGGGTACCTCGTGGTGTTCCGCGCCTACGACGAGGGAGCGGCTTATCGTTTCGAAACCTCGATGCCGCAGGAGAAGGTAAGAGTCTACGGAGAGGAATCGGCATTCAATTTTCCGTCGAATTCCATAGTCTATTATCCGCAGGAAGACAGCTTCTTCTCGCACAACGAACGCAAGTACCTTCCCCAGCACTTGAGTGAAATAGCCCCCGAGTTTCTCGCCACACTGCCCGCGGTGGTGGACGTTGGCGAAGGCGCGAAGGTCGCAATCGCAGAATCGGACCTGGAAGACTATCCCGGCCTCTGGTTGCACGGCACCGGAGGCAATGGGCTCACGGCTACGTTTCCTCCTTACCCGCTGAAAGAAAGTCTTACTCGAGATCGAGATTACAGAGTCGTTGAGAGCGCCGATTATATTGCTGTAACTGCCGGCACGCGCACGTTTCCCTGGCGCGTCATCGGGATTGCCGACCACGACGGCGATCTGCTAACCAATCAAATCGTATATCTCTTGGAAAAGCCCTCGCAGGTGCAGGACACCTCGTGGATCAAGCCGGGGAAAGTGGCATGGGACTGGTGGAATGCGAACAACGTTTACGGCGTGGATTTCAAGGCGGGAATCAACACCGAAACGTACAAGTACTACATCGACTTCGCAGCGAAGTACGGCATCCCGTACATCATTCTTGACGAAGGCTGGTACAAACTGGGAAACGTTCTCGACGTTGTTCCTGAAATCAATATGGATGAACTGACAGCCTATGCCAAACAGAAAAACGTCGGAATCATTCTGTGGGTAGTGTGGAAGACGCTCGACGATCAACTGATTCCGGCGCTCGATCAGTTCGAAAAGTGGGGTGTGAAGGGGATCAAGGTTGATTTCATGCAACGCAGCGATCAGATCCTGATCGACTACTTCTACAAAGTCAGCAGGGAATGTGCCAAGCGGAAGATGCTGGTTGATTTTCACGGTGACCAGAAACCCGCGACCATGACTCGCACCTGGCCCAATCTGATCAGTACCGAAGGTGTGCGCGGCATGGAGTGGAGCAAATGGAGCGGTGAGGCTGAACCGAAGCACAACGTGACTCTGCCGTTTACACGCATGTTTCTTGGTCCGATGGACTACACGCCGGGTGCTATGCGTAACGCGACTAAGGCGACCTTCGCGCCCATATTCAGTCAGCCGATGGCACTGGGAACCAGCTGCCATCAACTCGCCATGTATGTGGTTTTTGAGAGCCCGCTGCAGATGTTGTCCGACAGTCCGTCAAATTACATGCGGGAACCGGAGATCATGGATTTTCTTGGTCCGGTACCTAGCGAGTGGGACGAAACGAAAATACTCGATGGGCGCATCGCCGAATACGTCATCGTTGCCAGAAGAAACGGCCGCGACTGGTACGTTGGTGCGATGACTGACTGGACGCCGCGCGATCTCGAGATTGATCTGTCATTCCTGCCTGAGGGAACGTTCACCATGCAGGCCTATCAGGATGGCGTAAACGCGGATCGAGACGCGAGCGACTACAAGAAGACCACTTCCCGCGTCGACCGAACCACCAAGCTGAAGCTTTCGCTCGCCAGTGGAGGAGGCTGGGCCGCACGAATTCTTCAGTAACTCAAGGCCGAGAGACTAGCGAGCTTTGGGCAACGCGCGGGTCGCGCCCGTGGAAATGCCACCATCTACCAGCAGAGTCTGCCCGGTGATGTAACGGCTCGATTCTGCGGCGAGGAAGACGACTGCCGCATCCAGATCGTGAACATCGCCCGGGCGCTTGAGCGGAATGCGGTCGCAGAGATATTCCACCCATTCTTTGTCTTCATAGAGAACCTTATTCTGCTGGGTGCGGAACCATCCAGGAGCAAGACAGTTGACCGTGATTCCGTGTGGTCCCCAGTCATCGGCCAAGCTCATGGTGAGTTGCCGGATGCCCCCGCGGCTTGCGCCATAGGGCGCGAGTCCAGCATAGCCGGCGACGCTGGTGACCGAGCCGACATTGATGATTCGTCCGTAGCGGCGCGGGATCATGCGGCGCGCAACCGCTTGTGCCACGAAAAAGCTTCCACGCAGATTGGTGTCGAGGATCAGATTCCAGTCGTCCCAGGTCACGTCGAGCGCGGGCTTGCGGACGTTGCATCCGGCATTGTTTACGAGAATGTCGATGTGGCCGAAGGCATCGTCTGCGGCGGATACCATTCGTTCAAGGCTGTTGTGATCGCGCACATCGAGTTCGAGTGAGATAGCGCGATGGCCAAACGCTTTGATCTCCACTTCGAACTCTGAAAGGGAATCGCGATGTCGGCTGGTGAGAACAAGATCTGCGCCAGCCATCGCAAGAGCGCGCGCAAATTGCTGGCCAAGTCCGCGACTGGTTCCGGTGACGATCGCCACTCGCCCGGCCAGATCGAAGAGTCCTTGGCTGCCTGGTTGCCCTTTCACAAGTAGGTTCCTGGAGTGAGCACAACTTTCATCAGGTTAGGTTCGCGCGCATACAGGCGCTCAAACCATTGTGGACCTTCATGGAGCGGTGCAATGGCGGTGATGAGAGGCTTCACGCGAATTGCTCCGCTGGATAAAAGCTCGATTGCCTTCGGATATTCGCCCGCAGATGCGCACGAGCCCTGCAAGCGAACCTGACGTGTTACCACCTTCTGGAGCGGCATGGTGACCTGCGGCGAAATATTACCCACAAGGATGACGATCCCACCTTTACGGACGCTGTCGATCGCGGTGTTTACGGTTTCGGTCTTGCCCACGGCTTCGACCGCAATATCGGCGCCCACTCCCCCCGTGAGTTCCAGAACTTGCTGAGTGAGTTCTGATGCGGCAGATAATGTTGCGGTGGCGCCGAGATCACGGCTTCGTTGCAGGCGTGTCGAATCCACATCAGCGACAAAAACCCGGGAACAACCCGCAACACGCAGAGCCTGCTGCACAAACAGTCCGATAGTGCCGGCGCCGACAACTAGAGCAGTACTGCCCTGAGAGACGGGGACGAGCGAGACCGCATGGAGGGCCACGGCAACAGCTTCCAACATCGCGGCTTCAGGAAAAGAAAGATTGTCCGGCAGACGATGGACGATGCGAGCAGGAACCACGACAAATTCAGCGAATGCTCCAGCCCGACGGTAGTCACTACATGACACGCCCAACACCTGGCGGCGATCGCACAAATTGAACTCTCCCCGGATGCACGGAGCGCATTCGCCGCAATATACAGTCGAATCAAATGTGACGCGATCGCCTACGGAAAAGCCCTGTATGCTCTCGCCAACCGTGGCAATTATTCCGGCCGCTTCGTGTCCCATCACGATCGGCGGAATGCGGCGGCCGGAGGAGCCATCATAGCCATGCACATCACTTCCGCAGATGCCGCACGCTGCAACCCGAATCAAGACCTCATCTGCTCCCGGCTGGGGAATAGCCAGGTCGGCCAGTTCAAGATGACGATATTGCGATAGGAGAAGAGCCTTCATTTCGCCGCTTTCGTTTGCGCTTTGGCGGGATCGACGATGCCGTTACCCTCGCGAATGGTGAGTATCTGGTTCGCCTTCACCGCCGTGAAACGTTCGATTTTCTGTGTGGTCGGCCACTTCACTTCCAACACGTCGACGCTTTGCGCTTTTCCCAACCCAAAGTGCAACCGCAGGTCGCTCTGCGACATGACGCTCGATCCGCTGCGCACTTCATCGATTTGAGAATGGCTCCCCACAACCACGCGTACCCGAGCGCCAATGGCGGTGCGATTACACTTGGTCCCGATCAATTTGACCTTGATCCAGTTCTGCTTGTTACCGCCATCGTTACGCAGCAACGACGGCAAGTCATTCATGTTCAGAACTAAAGCGTCGATGTCGCCATCGTTGTCGTAGTCGCCAAACGCGGCGCCTCGACTGGAATACTGCTCGGTGATGCCCGGGCCCATCGCGGAGGACACGTCTTTGAACTGCCCGTTTCCCATATTCCTGTAGACTAGTCGCGGATTCTTGTAAGTCTGGCCAATCTCGTGGCCGCCGATCTCGGGATAGACGTGCCCGTTAACCTGGATCAGGTCCACCCAACCATCGTTGTCGTAGTCGACAAACCCACAGCCCCAAGCGACGTACTGGTTGTTGATTCCAATTCCAGAGGCGAACGTTACATCGCTGAAAGTGCCATCGCCGTTATTGTGATACAGGTTGCAAGTATCGTCGGCGAAGTTTGTTTTGAAGATATCGAACCAGCCGTCACAGTCATAATCTCCAATGGCGATTCCCATTCCTGCCTGCTCGTGTCCGTTCTCGCTGTACGCGCAGCCAGCCATCACCGCAATGTCTGTGAAAGTACCATCGTGATTGTTGCGGAACAGAATGCTGGGCTCGGAGTCCACGGCGACGTAAATATCCGGCCAGCCGTCGTTATCGAAGTCGCTGGACACTGCGGTTATCGAGTATCGGGGACCCGGTTTGAGAATGCCAGATTTCTCCGACACGTCGGTAAAGGTTCCGTCGCCATTGTTGTGGAAGAGCACGTTCGTGTCGCCGGCAAGGCCGCGTGGGCCACACATTACCGGGATCCCTTTCCACTGGCAAGCTGCTGGATCACCCGGCTGACCGGTTTTCACCGGGTCGAGCTTGATGTAATTGCAGACGAACAGATCCAGATGCCCGTCGCGGTCATAGTCGAGGAAAGTGCAGCCCGATCCCCAGCGATGGTGCTCGTCGTAGACCCCGGCCTTGCGAGTCACATCCGTGAATGTGCCGTCGCCGTTGTTGTGAAACAGAATGTTATTTCCCCAAAAGCAGCAGAAGAGGTCATCCCAGCCGTCGTTGTCGTAGTCGCCGATGCACACGCCGGTCTGCCAGCCGGTGCGCGCTAGTCCTGATTTTTCGGTTACGTCGGTAAACGTACCATCACGGTTGTTTTTGTAGAGACGCGTAGTGGGCGCCTGCCCGGCGGGCCAGGACTCCCCGAGTCGCGTTCCGTTGGTTAGATAGATGTCGAGCCAGCCGTCATGGTCGTAATCGAAGAACGCGATGCCGCTGCCTTTGGCCTCGATAATATAGCGCTTGTGTTCGGTGCCTCCCCAGACGTTGGGAATGTTCAGCCCTGCTTCACGGCCTACGTCGACGAACTGCACTGGCGACGCTAAGAGCGTGGCGTGAACTGAATCAACCACCAGGGATTGCTTCCATTTCCAGAGTGGCGTAGTGAGAGCGTCGAGCAGCGTGCTGCCGAGAACCACGAGGGAAGAGCTGAGAAGACGCCGCCGGGGAAAATTCATAGCTGGCAAATTTCAGATCGGAGCCAAGGTCAACCGGAATCGAGCCGATATTACAGTCTATCCGGCCCGATTCCACTTTATCATTTCGGACTCCGGATCTTGGGAAACTGGCGCGGTACAATCCCTGCGCCTTCTTTCACCGCGACGATTTGGTCCGGCGAGAGGTTGGTTAACCGATCGACCTGCCCGCTCGGCCACGTAATTTCCAGGGATTCGATCTTGGTTCGCTTCCCCAAACCAAAATGGATTCTCGGATCGCTGGCCGACATGTAGCTTCCGCCGCCCTTAGCCTGCTCGATGTGCACGAATCCTTCCGATGTTAATTTGAGTGAAGCGCCGGTGCCGTCGCGGTTCGATTTTATTCCGATCAACTGAACGGTCAGCCAGTGATTGGCGTTCCCACCGTCGTTTCTCAAAAGCGAGGGGTAGTCGCCGCGATTGTTGGTAACGATGTCGATATCGCCGTCATTATCGTAGTCAGCCGTCGCGAGCCCGCGCCCAACGATGGGACGCATGAAATCAGGCCCCAGCGACTCGGATACTTTCTCGAACTGACCTTTGCCCAGGTTGCGATACATGAGCAACGGCTCTTTGTAGGAAACTTCGTTGTGATACAGCGCAACATTGTCGAGCATGGAACCGTTGGCCTGAAGGATGTCATTCCAGCCGTCGTTGTCGTAATCCAGAAATTTCATGGCCACGCCGCTCATCAAAACCGCCTTATTTCCGATGCCCGAGCGGAATGTTTCGTCCGTGAAAGAACCATCCTGGCTGTTGCGATACAGACGATTCAATTCGAAGTCGAGGTGAGTAATATAGACGTCCATCCACCCATCACCGTCTACGTCGGCGGCGTCGATGCCCATGCCGGCCTCGTAGCGGCCATCTTCGCTGGCGGCTAATCCCGACACCAGCGAAACGTCTTCAAAGGTCCCGTTGTGTTTATTGATGAACAGAAAGTTTGGCCACGAATCGTTGGCGATGGCAATGTCGGGCCAGCCATCATTGTTGAAATCCGCTAGAACCACGCCCATGCCCTTGGCTTCGGGCTTTCCAACTCCGGAGGAATCGCTCGCATCGGTGAAGGTTCCGTCATGATTATTGCGGTAGAGCTTGATGCGCTCGCCTTTGTAATTGCCAGGATGGCAGTAGGAACGATATCCCGGCCGGCGTTCGCCACACCAGAGATTATTTTTCGGAGTCCAGTCGATGTAATTGGTGACGACAAGATCGAGCCAGCCGTCCTTGTCGTAATCAAACCATCCTGCACTCGTCGACCATTGTCCTTCGTCGGCGAGACCGGCCTTAGCAGTGACGTCGGTGAACGTACCATTGCCGTTGTTGTGATAAAGAATCGCGCGTCCGTAGCCGGTGACGTACAAATCAGGGAATCCATCATTGTCAAAGTCACCGACCGCGACGCCCTGGCCATAGTGGCCTTCTCCACCGACTCCGGCTTTTTCGGTGACGTCGGTGAAGGTTCCGTCGCCGTTATTGTGGTAGAGAGCGCTACGCAAGGGATGCTGCGGCTTGTAGGCGTCGGTAGCGCCGGATTGGACGAAGAAAAGGTCCATGAGGCCGTCCTGGTCGTAGTCGATCCAACCGACGCCAGTGCCCATGGTTTCGAGATAATACTTTTCTTCGGTCTGTGTGGAATCCTGTTGGAAAGTAATCTTGGCGCTTTCACGGACATCGATATAGCGGACGGGGATCCGAGATTCCTGCGCGGCCGGGGCCGGAGCGGCGAAGGCGCTCGAATGGACGCCAGCGCTAATAGCAATTCCGAGCGCCAGGAGCATGCCGCAGATAACGCCGAGAGCGAGGCTCTTGTTAGTCTTCGCCGTATGCTTCCCCTCCCGGATGAGCACGGCAGTGGTGCGCAGAATCGGCAGATTCTGCGCATCCGCTTCGCTTCGGCGGTGCCACAGAAACTTTCGCATTGCCCGAAGAACCCCACGTCCTGTCATAAGCTACGATCCGCAATGAGCAGAGCTAACTGAAGCAGTTGTTGGCGAGCGTCCATGGGAATTGGCTGGCCGGCTGCGAGCGCGTTCACTGGAGCCCTGGACAGAGTCGCTTCGATGCGCCCCACATCCAGACCGCCGGCGCTGCTTCCCTTGAAGCGGCTGAGCACTTCCCGCGCCTTATCGATTTGTCCGGTCTGGTAATAAAAAGCGCCGAGCGTGGAATAGCTGCCGACCCACTCCGGTAGCAATTCCACCGCTTGTTCCAAGTGAGCCGCCGCCTGCTTGGCATTCCCTCGCAGCACCGAGACCAGCCCCAAGCCCCATACGATCTTCCCCGAGCCGGGAATTCGCGCCAGGCCGCGTTGCAGGGTCTGCTCCGCTCCGGCGAGATCATTGTCGCGGAGTTGGAGGAGCGTCAGCGATAGGTAGTATTGGTCGTTGTCGGGATTGCGATTTATGGCACTGCGAAAGATTTCAGTCGCCTTAGCAGTTTCGCCTACGTGAGCTTCAATGTCTCCGAGCAATGACAGGAAAGCATCATCCTGTTGGCCTGCGGCCGAAACTTTCTGCGCGGCGTCGAGTGCATCCGCGTACCGTCCCTTGCGGAAATAAGCATCGGCCAGATCAAATTTAACGTCGTCGGAGTCTGGATTTGCGTGCAATGCCGCCTGGAAATGTTGGATGGCGTCGTCGAACAGACGATAACGCGCGAGCAAAACACCGATGCCAGTCTGGGTGCGATAGTCATCCGCGCTCATTTGATCAAGCTGAGTGATCGTCTGCCGGGCCTCGTCCATTTTGCCGAGCTTCAGGTAGGTCTCGGACAGTAAGTACAGATCCTGAGGCTGCCCCGGATGCTTCTGGATCTGTTCGGTCAGTCCGGAGACGTCGAGTTCGGTGCGTTCCTGGGGAGAAAGCGCGGATCGGTTATTGAGGTAATCGAAAAGGTGTTGATAGGGATAGGGCCCGGTTGCTGAATTCTTCGATAGCGTTTGAAAGACATTTAGATCTCTCTGCGCGGCGGCAGTCTCATGCATGCTCCGCTCAGCCATAGCCAGCTTGTAATAGCCGTCGGCGGGATGGCGGCTTACTTTCACAAATCTCCGGAGGAGTTCGGCGGCTTCGGCGAATTTCTTATCTTTGGCGCGCAGGTTTGCCAATTCCAAAAGGGCCTCCGGAAAATCCGCACTTGATCGGAGTGTCTGCTGAAACAGGTCTTCTGCCCGCGCGTAATTTCCCCGCCGTTCCTCGATGTATCCGATATTGAACAGGCACGATGTGTTATGCGGATCCTTTTTCAGGCCTTCCTCGAAATACTTGAGAGCCTCATCAAATCGTCCCAGATGCCGGTAAGAAAGTCCCATAAAGGCGTATGAGCGGCCCGAAGGATCCAATTCGATGAGCTTCTTGAACTCCTCGATTGCACTTTCCGTCTTGCCCGACATGAAGTAGCTTTCGCCCAAAGCGGCATGAAGATCGGCTCGCCGCGGCGCAATTTTCAGACCCGATTCGAGAAGGGGAATCGCGTCTTCGAAATAGTTCTGGGTCATACTGACGCGAGCCATGAGGAAGATCACGTCGGTGTTCTGCGGTGCGAGCTTGTGGGCGCGCACCAGCAGATCTAGAGCGTCCAGGGGCCTCGACTGTTCAAAATCAACCTGGGCTAACAGATAGAGCGTCTCTGCGGAGTCAGGCTTCAATTTCAGTGCTCGATTCAGCGCGAGGTCCGCTTGCGCGTAATCTTGTGCCCGGAGATAGGCCTGGCCGAGGTTATAGAGGATTTCGAAGGTTTCAGGCTGCAGCGCGTTCGCCTGTTCCAGTTCGAGTTGCGCCGACTTGTACTGCTTCGCAGAAGCGAGCAGCACCCCCAGTGTGAAGTGTAGTTGGACGTCTTGCTGGTGTGCCGCCGATAGTTCGCGAGCGGCCTGCAGTGCTTCGGGGGTTTTGCCTGCCTGAAGGTAAGCGCGTATCAGATTGAAGCGCGTTTCGACGGTCTGCGGATGCACCCTTTGCAAGTGCTTAATGGCAGCGACTGGAGTTCCTTTCGCGAGTAGAAGCAGACCGAGATTGTAGTTGGCATCACGATTTGCCGGAGCGAGGCTCAAGACTCTGGTGAACTCTTTTTCTGCGAGGTCGAGTTTTTGTTGGGTGACATAGAGATTGCCCAGGTTGTTGTGAGTCTTGGTCGAGTTGGGAGCCAGTTTTATCGCCTTCTGGAAGGTCTCCAGAGCGTGGTCGTAGTCTTTTTCACCGGTGTAGACGATCCCCAACAGGTTGTAGGCTTCCACGCTCGAAGGATTCAGCTTGAGCTGCTCGTCGATTTTCTCCCTCGCCTGATCGAGTAATCCGTTCTGAATGAGCTCCTCAGCTTCTTGAAAAGGGGAAGGTCTCTTGTCCGGGTGTGCGACATGGCTGTCGTAATGAGGTTGTTGAGCAGTCTGCCCAACGCCGGAGAGCGCAATCAGGAGCAAAGCAAGAACGCCCGGCATTGAAAAACCGCATTTGGTTTTATGGAGTTGAATCGAGGCGCAACCGGACATCTGCAAATGCCTCTCCCGAGGCCTCAATATAGCATTTGAAGCATCTGCTGGGCCATCTTGTGCTGCGGCTGTCTTTCCAGCAGCGCCTGCAAAGTCGTTCGCGCCTTTTCTTTGTCGTTCAAAACGAGGTAGAGGCGCGCCAGATTCAGGTATGCCTGGTCAAAGTTCGGGGCTTCCTGGATGCAGGTTTTGAATTTTTCTTCTGCCTCGGGATAGCGTTTTGATTGCACCAACAGAACGCCAAGGTTGTTGAGGGCGTCGGAGTAATCCGGGCGAAGGCTTATGGCTTTCTCCAAATATAGAAGAGCGCGCTCAGCTTGGCTCCGGTGAGCGTACAGCATTCCCAAGCTGTAGTTGACTTCGGGGTTTTCCGGTTCGCTCTCGAGGGCTCGCATCAGAAGTTTTTCCGATTCATCAAGATTCTTCTGCCGCCGGTACAGATTTCCCAGATTTAAAAGCGCGGTAGCGTAGTTGGGGCGCAATTCCAAGGACTGCTGGAAATTTCGGATTGCTTCTTCGATGTTGCCAGCTTGTGCGGCAATCATGCCTAGATTGTTCCAGGCCTCAGGATAGTTCGGACGCAATTTTACGGTTTGTTCAAGATACTGTTGCGCCTCGGATAGCGAGTTGCGACGGAGATAGAGCGTCCCCAGGTTGTAAAGAGCTTGAGAGTCATCCGGCTTCGCCGCAATGACTTGCTTGAAGGATTGCTCGGCTTGATCGAGGAATCCGTGCTGAAAGAAGGCCACGCCGTAGGTAAAAGCGTTGCGTTGAAATGTGTCTTGATAGAGGGTACCGGGGAAGGGAAGCGCTTTGCGGGCGCGTTCCGTTGGATTGCCCGGCATCGAGGCCAAATCCTGCAACAGCGCGTTGGGTTCAAAAATCCCCTGGTAGACCTTAACAATGGTCCCGTCGGCGGTGATCAGAAAAGACGTTGGGAAAGAGAGGTCACGGTGACGGTCGAACATGTATCGATACACGATGTTGTAAATGCCCGCCACGTCTTGCGTGGCCAGAAGGATGGGAAACGGAAACTCTTCCTTGGCGACGAATGACTTCAGTGCGTCAGCCTCGGATGAGTCGTCGACGTTGATCGCAGCCACGCGAAGGCCCGCGGTGACGAGTGCTGAATGCGATTGGCGAAGACGCCGCAATAGGTCGCGGCACGCGGGTAAGGTCGTCTCCCAGAAATTTAGCAGAAGGTATCTTCCTAGTAACGAGCGCAGATCTCTCAGGTCTCCGGCGAGGTCCGGCAACGAAAAATCCATCGCTTTCACCGGTTCTATCAGCCAGGTTGCCAAGGATGACGGAAGAATCTGCCCAATTACGGCGTCGCCAGGTTGAGCCCAAGACTGCGGAGAAGCCACGAATGGCTTGGCAAGTAAGTCGCTTGCACCTTCCTCGATTTCAACGCGATGATTGACTGGCAAATGGCTGAAAGTCTGCGACAGGCCTCTAGGCCATCGGACTGTCACTTGAACCGGGTCCTGATTCTTTCCCAGACCGAAAAACAGTTCCTTGGTGTGCTGAGAAAGAAATCCTGACCCTGCCTGCACATACTTTGTCTGCCGAAGCGCTTCCGTTTCGACGGTCACTGCTGCGCCGATCGCGTCGCGGTTGCTGGTCTTCCCGCGCAAACGGAAGGCGATCGCATTGCCGACGCCGTCCATCGCGAGACGGAGGATGCGAATTTGCGGAGCGGTTCGATTCTTAAGCACGATTTCGAGCCTGCCGTCGCCATCAAGGTCGGCGAGGGCGAAGGCCCGGCTATCGTCACCGAAATCCAGGCCGACCACTCCCGAGACGTCGGAAAATGTGCCGTTGCGATTGTTGGCAAAGAAGACGTTTCTCTCGTGGCCGTTCCAGGTCGAGTCGGAACGGATGAGTTCATTCATGGCGCTCCAGCCGCGCTCGTAGCTGGGCGAAGGACTTGAGTCCGATGGAGATTTTGCGACGACCTGCCGCCAGAAGAAGCTGGAGACATCACGCTGCTCAGGGCCAGAAATATAACCATTCGCGACGTACAAATCCGCGTAACCATCATGGTCAAAATCCCACGAATCGCTGGACCACGACCAGCGGCCCATTTCAACCCCTGCTTTCACGGCTACATTCTGAAACGTGCCGTTGCCCAGGTTCCGGTATAGGGAATTGCCGGCCATGTGTCGCTGATAAAGGGCGCGAATTTTTTCTGGCTCTCCCTCATGAAAATGCGGTTGCTCAAAAATTCGCATGCCGGCCGCGACCCACATTCCCGCTGCGTAGATGTCCTGCTTCCCGTCGTTGTTGAAATCCAGCCAGCAGGCGCTCATGCCGGCTCCCGCCTCATCCACTTGCGCTTCGCTGGAAACGGCGGCGAATGTTCCATCTCCCTTGTTGCGATAGAGGTTGTTGCGCCCAAAATCGTTCACAACATACAGGTCCGGCCAACCGTTTGCATTACAGTCGCCCCAGGAGCAGGCAAAACTGTATCGATCATTGTCGATATTCAGACCGGCAGCTTCGGTCTGATCCTGGAAGACTCCGTTCCCAACGTTGCGGAAGAGATAGTTTGCCGGTCCGTTCCGCGCATCGAAATACGGAACGGGATAGCGATACTGGTCCAGTCCCTGATAGTAGCTGTAGAGGCAGAAATACAGATCGAGCCGTCCATCGCGATCATAATCGGCGGCGGCAGCGTGCGTGAACGACCCCTGGGGCGGGAGCGTGAAGTGGAAAGCGTCGCGCTTGAGCGAAAATTTTCCGTGACCGTCGTTCACAAACAACAGAGGTCCGGTCGCACAGACCACCAGCAAATCTTGAAGCCCTCGATTTTGAAAATCGGCGAACAGCGCGCATGCTGTGAAATCAAGCACACCCACGCCGGATTTCTCCGTCACGTCTTCAAACGTTCCGTCGCCGCGATTGCGATAGAGCCGGTTTGGCAGGCCCGCGGGTTGGCAGACGTACAAGTCATCCGCCCCATCGTCGTCAACGTCACCCACTGCCACGCCGTTGTTTCCGTAAACGTCGACTCCGATTGCCCCATCGAGAACCGTCCGCCAATAGTCAGTTCCCCGACGCAGTTGGTTTTTGTAGGAGTCGATTTGCCCGAGAGCTTGGGGAGTGATGTCGATAAAAATGCGATCGGCGGCGCGGGTGACTATTTCCTCGCTAGCGCTCCAGTTCAAAACTCGCCAGACACCGGACTCATCGCGCGACCATTGAGTGAGCCACGAGCCGATTCGCTCTTCGCGCACGCGATCATCTCGCGTGCCCACAAAGTCATAGCGAATCCTGGCTTCGAACGTCAGCGGTGGGGCGTTAACCGGGATGCACTTGTAGATTTCGAATTCAGCGGTCTCCACTTGCCGCAGAGGGGCGAGGTAGTTCTTCATCTCCTCGAGGAATCGCTCGCGGCCGGCCAACAATCGGGGTCCAAAATCCCGTCGAAGCGCTTCGATTCGATCGCCGGGGCGCAAAGGGACCTCGCGAACCGGACTGAGCGAAGTGGACTGCATCGCCGCGTCCACGAACTTGCCGAGGGTTTCGGTTGCCGGGGGCTCCCGTTTCAAATGCTGACTCCATTCCTCAAGCAGGCCCATCAACTTAGAGACGTATCCTTCGGTGACGTATTCGTCCGTCCCGGGAGCGGCCAGCCGAAGAATATCGTCTAACGGAGATTTCGCTGGATAGTGCGGCGTGAATCCAACATCAGCGAACGGAAATTTCGAAACTGGACCGGGAACAATTCGTTGTAGGCCTGGCCGAATAAGGGAGCGGTGAATTGGTGCGGGCAGGAAAAGTACGGGCGCCCACTGCATCTGTCTCAGAAAAGTTCGGCGCGAAATAGCTTGGTTTTCATTTTTCCAATGCGGCATGCGCAGGGTCCCGACTGGGGTTCTCGGCCAGTTTACCAATGAGGTTGATTCAGTGGGACGCTGGCCCGGAGGAACCTCCCAACACAAGTTCAGCGCCGATCTGGTATTCGCGGCCTTGCGGGTCCTCAGCGCTCGAGAGTTCATGCAGGGCCTCTGCGGCCAAGTGGCCCAGAGTCTCACGATGTACGTCGACGGTGGTGATGGAGGGATTGCTATATTCGGCCAGACGCGTGTTATCGAAGCCGGTAACCGAAATGTCTTCCGGTACGCGGAATCCCGACTTCAAGAGTCCCTTCACGACGCCAACCGCGGTGAGATCATTAACTGCCACGACTGCAGTCGGCGGCGAAGAAAGCTTTGCAATGCTCAGACCGGCGGCCAAGCCACCCTCGAAGCGCAGGTCGCCCGGAAATACTGAGCCAGGCTCTAGTCCTAAATCCCTCATGCATTCTTCGTAAGCTTCCAGTCGTACTGCATTTGACTTTAGTCCTGGCCTCCCCGCGACGAACGCGATGCGGCGATGTCCCTTGGCATAAAGGTGCTGGACAATCTGCTTCACACCTGAGGAGTAGTCGATGCGCAGATTGCTCATGTATTTTCGGGCGGGCGCCAGATCCAGGAAGGTGACAGCAATTCTTCTGCGGGCGAGTTGATGGACAAGCTTGACGCTGATCTCGGAGGTCATGATCGCCACGCCGCGGACTTTGTGCTCCATCATGCGATCGGCGGCCTCACGCGTCCTGCGCGGATCATAGTTCGTATCACTGAGAATTACGTCGTAGCCGAGTTGGCGCGCACGCGTCTCGAAGCCCTTGACTACCTCCGGGAAGAACGGGTTCTCGATGTCGGAGACGATGATTCCGAGGGTGCGGTGATCACGCGAAGCGAGGTGCCGTGCGTGAACATCAGGAACGTAGCCCATGCGCTTAACTGCCTGCAGCACGACACGACGAGTATCCGCGCCCACCTTGCCGGTCTTATTCAGCACGTTCGAGACGGTGGCGGTGGAAACGCCGGTCGCCTTCGCCACATCACGAATAGTTACGTTCATAGTCTGCGGCACTCAGCCGGCTGAAAGGTAAAACGATTTTGCATCGCGCGATCCATCACATCGTGGAGTTAAAGATGTCGCGCGAGTGTAAATCAAGAAAAAAATCTTGACAACGCGTCTCAGGCCATGATATTCCCCACCCACTAGTATTTTTAGGTTAAGCGGTTAATTTGGGGTTCCCGATCAACGATGACGTAGGCGGTGCCGTGCCCGAGGGTACGAATCCGCTGCAGTGGAGTTTAGTGGCGCGAGGCTTGCCCGGATGCAAGCCGGCGAGGCTCAAAGGAGAGCTCATGAACCGATACGCATTTGCCTGGATCCTGCCTTGCTTATTGGCCATTGCGGTCTTCACCAACTTCGGCGTCGGGCTGCTCCAAGCTCAGGTAGACACCGGTTCCATCACGGGCACGGTTACTGACTCTTCAGGCGCAGTTGTAAGCGGGGCCAAAGTAACGCTCACCAATGAAGGCACAGCGGCTAGTCTCTCCACCAACACGGGATCGGACGGAGGCTACAAGTTCAGCCCAGTCCGAGTTGGAAGTTACAAGCTGGACGTTTCCGCGCAGGGTTTTAAGACCGACAGCGCAGCCCATGTCGCCGTCGATGTCAGCTCGAACGTTTTGGTCAACTTCAAACTGCAGCCGGGAGCCGTCACTGAGACCGTTGAAGTTACCAGCGCAGCTCCCCTGCTCCAGACACAGGACGCTTCTGTTGGCCAAGTAGTCGATCAGCGCAACGTGAACAATCTTCCGTTGAATGGTCGCAACTTCACGTTCCTGGCGCAGCTTTCAGCGGGCGTGAACACTCCGCAGGCCGATACCCGTGGCAACGCAGCCAGTGGGGCCTTCTCGGCGAACGGCTTGCGGCCGGCGCAAAACAATTATTTGCTGGACGGGATCGACAATAATTCCGACACCGTGGACTTCCTCAACGGCACCAACTACGTCGTGCTTCCCCCTATCGACGCAGTCCAGGAATTCAAGGTTCAAACCTCCGACTTCAGCGCCGAACTCGGCCGGTCTGCCGGTGCCGTGCTCAACGCTACTATCAAGTCGGGTACAAACCAGATTCACGGCGCGGCTTGGGAATTCTTCCGAAACGATAAACTCGACGCCGCCGACTATTTTGAGGATGCAAACAACATCAAGAAAGGCGAGTTGCGCCAGAACCAATTCGGGGTTACTTTCGGCGGGCCGATTATCAAGAACAAGATATTCTTTTTCGGTGACTATGAGGGCTTCCGCAGGGTGCAGGGCACGATTCAGACCGGCACCGTGCCGACCCTGGCGGATCGCAACAGTGGCTACACCAATCTCTCTGACCTGATTAATCAGAGCGGCGTCGCGAACTGTGCGGCTTCCGGCGCGAGGTGCGACGATCTAGGCCGCGTGATTCCCGGTGGAACGATTCTGGATCCAGCCACGACTCGTGCGGTTACAGTGGGCACAGCGGATCCAATCACGGGTATCATACCGGTGTCCTCTGGTTTTGTCCGCGACCCGTTCAGCACTTGCCCTAAGAACACCGTCAACTTCAGCACGGGTTGCAGCGCCGGCCTCAACCAATTGCCTGCGGGCCGACTGGACGCGAACGCCATCAAGTTACTGAATCTCTTCCCAAATCCGACCATTAGCGGAGTCAGTAACAATTTTGCTAGCAGCAACGGCCTGTACGAGCACCGTAACTCGTTCCTCACCAAGATGGACATCAATTTCAGCCAGAAGGATTTGGTGAGCTACAGTTTTGTCTATGACGATGACCCGCAATACATCCCCGGGATTTTTGGCGGCATCGCCGATGGAGGAGCTTTCCAGCAGGGCATCCAGACGGCGTTATCTCAACATAATTCGCTGGTCTACACCCGCACGTTCTCACCCACCGTTGTGAACGTCGCTCGCGCTGGATTGAATTACCTTCACACCACGCGTACCGGTCCGGAAGGCGCAAATTCGAGTGACATACCGGCGCAATTTGGAATTCAGGGCATACCGCAGGGGCACTTGAACGGCGGTCTTCCCGCCATTACGTTTAATGGTCTTTCGACGCTGGGCAGCAACTCGTTCCTTCCCTCGGACGAAGTCAGCCAGACCATTCAGTTTACTGATGACTTCACCAAAATTTACGGGAACCATAGTTTTAAGATGGGCGTTGAGTACCAACACATCCGGTTCTCAACTCTACAGCCCGCCTGGTCGCGAGGCCAGTTCCAGTTCAACGGCGATTACACGGATATTTCTAAGGAAAATGGGAACAACACCGGTATCGCGCAGTTCTTGTTGACTCCTCAGGCTACGACTGGAGGGCCGACCGGAGTAAGTTTTGTCGGAGGCACCGACGGTGTATACGCCTCCAACATTGCTACGACGGATGACGGAAAGAACTATTTCGCCACGTACTTTCAGGATGACTGGAAGGTGAATCGCAAGCTCACCCTCAATCTGGGCCTGCGTTGGGACTACTTCGGGCTGATTTACGAGCTCTATGGCAGGCAGGCTAACTTTGTTCCGTTCGGGCCTCCGACGGGCTCCCCCATGTATTTGCTCCCGAGCGGCGCGCCGCCACTTAGTGCAAGTGTGGCCAATCAGTTGGCTGCAGACAACATCAAGGTGCAGGTGGGCGGCTATGGCAAGGGGTTGGGAACGTCACAAAAGACGAATTTTGCCCCGCGGATTGGCTTCGCGTATCAAGTTACGCCCAAGCTTGTAGCTCGAGGAGGGTACGGAATTTTCTACAATGCATTCGAAAACCAGGGGTATGGGCCCAACGATGGCGAAAATTATCCGTTTGTGTATAACCTCTCGTGGTTTAACGTGAACGACTGGACCCCACTCGGCACACCGCCCTCCGGGGGCGGGAATCCAAATCCCTGGAGCACATGCTCGACGGCAGGCCCGGGCAACGTCGCTACTCTTAGTTCTGGTTTTACCTGCATTCCTCTTACTCCTGCCGCAGTCCAGGGCTCTGGCTTGGGACTTCAAGGTCTTTCGTTCGCCTTTAAGACTCCCTACACGTTAAGCGGCAACCTTACTCTCCAATACCAGATCCAGCCGACGTTGACGGTCCAGGCTGCATATGTGTCAACCCAGGGTCGCCATCTTCAAACAGGGGCCATGGGCGCCAATGGTGTGTTGACCCTCTTGCCGGCTGGCACGGCCACGAATAGCTTCATTCCATTTCCGGGTTTCGGTGGCGGCAGTTACCAGGCAACCATCGGAAGCAGCAGTTACAATGGCTTGCAGACGAAGATTGAAAAGCAGTATAGGGGCGGACTCAACTTCCTGGCCACGTACACGTGGTCCAGGACATTTTCTACCGCAGGTGACTTGCTGAACGGAGGTAACACCCAAGCGGGGCGTGCGCCATGGATTCCTGGATTTGGTATCGGGAAGGATCGCGGCTTGGCCGATTTCAATATCACCAACGTGTTCCACCTCAGCGGTGGCTATGCGCTCCCGTTCGGCAAAGGCAAGCGTTTTATGGCCGGCGCTGGAAGCTTAGCGAACGCGCTGCTTGGAGGCTGGAGCATCAACGCGATCGCCACGCTTGAGGGCGGCCAACCGATTACTCTCACCTGCCCGTCCCAAACGGCTGCCGGAACAGGGGGCGGGAACTGCTACGATATAAACGTCCCCGGACAGAGCCAGAAACTCGGACTGCACACCGACTTGAACGGGAAACTGAGCTGGTTTGGAAACCCGGCAGCCTTCAACCAACCCTGTGAGCTGGGAGGGACGCCGGGAGCCACTGTTCCAATCCCGGATACCCCCAAAGGCTGCATCCCGTTGAGTGGTTTTGGCGCCTTGGGAGGTGGCCCGGCAACCACGACGGCGCCAGGATTCCATCGGCTTGACTTCTCGACGTTCAAGGGATTCAAGCTCAGCGAGCGCTTTAACCTGGAGTTCCGGGCTGAGTTCTTCAACATTCTGAATCATCCAAACTTCAACGCCCCCAATTTCGGCGGCAACGGCGTCGTGGCAGTTCCGAACTCCGGCAACTTCAACAATTCGAACTTTGGCGAGATCGGATCCACTCGCGATGCTCCCTATGATCCGCGGCAGATCCAGTTTGCTTTGAAGCTTTATTACTGAGCTTGTTCGTGACCATGCGGAAGGCGTTCTTTGCATAGCGCCTTCCGATTGTTATCGGCCGAGCGCTTCTGCATGAGCGGTGCGGGTGCTAACATACAAACGCTGTGATCTTCAGACATCGGCCCATGTGCACGGTTGCTGCCGCCCTCCTCGCGTGTTCGCCGGTGCTTACAGCAACTGCCGAACAAAACCAGCAAGCGGCGCCAGATGCCAAACAGCTTGACCGCAAGTTCCAGGCGGCCTCAGCTGACTACGACGCAGGACGCTTCTCAGAAGCCGCGGCACAACTGGAGAGTCTGCTGCGCGAGGTCCCGCAGAGCTTTGAGGTCCACGAACTTCTTGGCATGGCGTATTCCGCGGAGTCGCAGGACGCCAAAGCCAATGAGCATTTAGAAAGGGCTGTGCGCCTCAAGCCGGATTTGGCAGCCGCCAGGACTAACTTGGCCGCCAATCTGGTGCGCCTGGGAAAGTCGGAGCGGGCGGAAGCAGAGTTCAAGGCAGCCCTGAGGCTCGAACCGCATAGCTTCGACGCCAACCACAATCTCGGCGAGTTTTATGTGCAGTTGGGAAAAATCTCCGAAGCGGTGCCGTTTCTTGAGCGCGCGCAGAAGATAAATCCCTCGGCCTACGACAATGGGTACGACCTCTCCCTCGCCTACGCCGAGATTGGAAAGCTCTCGGACGCTCGCCAGTCGGTCCAAGATCTCCTGAAGCAGAAGGATACGGCGGAATTGCACAACCTTCTGGGTCAGATCGAAGAAAAAGACAAGAACTATGTTGCTGCGGCCACTGAATTTGAAACCGCCGCGCACCAAGACCCGAGCGAGAGCAACCTTTTCGACTGGGGCAGTGAACTTCTTATGCACCGGACGCTCGAACCGGCGATTGAAGTCTTCCGGCAGTCTGCCGAGCGCTACCCGAATTCGTCGCGGATGGCGATCGGCCTGGGCATCGCTCTGTACTCGCGCGGCAACTATGACGACGCGGTCAAATCCCTTCTGCGGGCGGCTGACTTGAGCCCCTCGGACCCGCGTTGTTATTTCTTCTTATCCAAGGCCTATGACAGCACTCCGAACCACGCCGATGAGGTCGTCCAGCGATTCAGCCGTTTTTCACAACTGCAGCCGGGCAATGCCCGCGCGCTTTATTACTACGCGATGAGTTTGTGGAAGGGAAAGAGAGCACAGGACTCCGGCCTCGATTTCCATCAGATCGAATCGCTGCTCCAGAAGGCCGTGGCGCTCGATCCCAAGTTCGCCGATGCGCATCTGCAGTTAGGGAATCTTTATTCGGACCAGGCTCAGTATGCCTCGTCTATTCCCGAATACGGGAAGGCGATGGAAAACAATCCCGATCTCGCCGACGCTCACTATCGGCTGGGCCAGGCCTACGTGCACACGGGCCAGAAGGAGAAGGCGCAAGAGCAATTCCAGGTTTACCAGCAGTTGCGCGCGCAGCACCTGGCTGATCTGGACAAACAGATAGCGGACATTCGGCAGTTCGTCTACTCCGAGAAAGATGAAATGCCAGCGAAACCGTGATCGCCGGCACTGGCAACAGGGATCGACCTTTGATGACAATCTCGCCACAGAATCGCGGACAGGTGAGTGCGGCCCGTCTGAGGGCGGCTAATCCGAGAGAGGCAGGCCACATCCTTGCCCGCACCCGGCGTGATTTCCTGCGTAGCGCTGCCGGAGTGGCTGTGGGAAGTGCCTTGCTGCGCCCTTCCTGGGCTCGAGCTGCGGCCTCTCCGGCCAAAAGAAAAGTCATAGTGGTCACGTTTGGAGGCGGGGCGCGCGATCAGGAGACCTTCGCGCCAGAAGGCCAGGAAAACATCCCACACCTGATGCGCGAACTCATCCCACAGGCCACGTTTTTCACGCAGGTCATCAATCGTGGAATCCTGGGCCACTACGTGGCGACCGCGAGCCTCGCGACCGGCGTTTACGAAACCATCAACAATTTTGCCTCGCTACCTCCACAATCCCCGACGGTATTTGAATACTTTCGCAAAGGCCTGAAGCGACCGTCCTCAGATGCCTGGGTGGTTGCTCCCAGCAACGGCTTCAACCGGATTGGAGAGAGCAGTCATCGATCGTATGGGTCCGGGCTGGGCGCGCGCGTGATTCTTCCGAAGCATCTGCTGACCGCTGCCACCTCCGGCCGCAGCAACCACTACGAACATTTGCTGCGCGACAACTACGAATCGCCCTATTACACACCGGAACTGGCAGGCAGCGAGTTTGAACTACAGCAACTCGAAATGATCTTGAAACTTTCGGTCGACGACTTCAAGGCCCATGCTCAAACCCTGTCGAGCCCGGATGAGCTTTCTGTCTACATTGCCCACCAATTGATGCGGCAAGTGTCGCCTAGTCTATTGTGGATCACCATGCACGACATTGACATAGCGCACGCCGGAGCGTACTCGCTCTATGTAGAAGGAATCCGGCGCACGGACCGCTTGTGCTCCGACTTGTGGAAGACCATTCAGAGCGAACCGGAATATGCGGGCAAGACGACTCTTTTCATCCTGCCCGACTTCGGCCGCGACTCCGACGATGACGCCGGAGGAAATGGCTTCCAGCATCACCGCACCGGGGACGTCCTCTCGCGGACGACTTGGATGTTGGTTGCCGGTCCGGGAATTCGCGAAAACGTGGTCCTCGACCGCGCGATGGAGTCCACCGATCTGGTGCCTACGCTCGGATCTTTGCTTGGATTTTCAACGTCGCTCGCTCAAGGCAAACCGATCGCCGAGCTGTTGTAACTTTCATGCTTCCACGCGATCTCAAACCGGAACAGTTTGCGGGCTATCCGCCAGAAGCACGCAAGGTCGTCACCAACTATCTGGGGACACTGGAACAATTGCCGCCGAGCTTCGTACCTGGCCTGTTACGCGAACTTATCAATTACGATTTCAAATTTCCAGCAGAGCGCAAAGCACACGATAAAGAACTGGCGCATCTCGACTCCCTTTCCGCCGGTCAGCTCAAAGAATGGTTTCAAGGATTCGCAGAAATCCGCCTTTCTCCTCAGCTCGAAGCTTTCGATTGGGTGAGGTCGCCCGCGCAGTTTGTCGAGCAGCTGTCGGCCCATCTGTGGACCACGCATCAACTCGACGCATTTCGCAAGGCCTCGAACGAATACGCGGACCGGCTGCGTTCAGCAGTGCCGCCTGAGCCTCCTTTGATTCCCAGGCTGGGGATAACGGTCGTGGGCCAGGGAGTGGCATCCTATGACGGGCTTCTGTTTCGAAAGTTGCGGGCCCATGGTGCTTATTTCAACCGTGTGAAACCGGAGGACGGACTGCAGTTGCTGCTGGACGTGGTTGCTGCGAGGGCCAAGGCACATCCCGCTCCCTACGGTCACTGGTATATCGATGGCGGGGAGGAGGCGGATGACGCCCCGGCGCTTACCTGCGTCTCCTACAAGGCGCTCGAACCGGCGCGCGCTGCGCTGTTGCGCAAGATGCAAACCGAGCTTGACCGGCCGGGCATGGGCCCGGAAGCGCTGCGTACATTCCTGGCCCAGATGCGTCCGGCAGATCTTGGGATGAGCGCGGGGAGTAACGGCAAACCACGAGATGAAGTGCTCGATCGATTCCAGGTCAGCCTGCTAACGGAGGGTTCGGGGACCCAGATCTTCAGCACAAGTTTTGCGCAGTGGGCTGCACGCGAGACTCTGAGGCGGGCTCAGCCGCTCACGCTGCTGGTACGCTTTGCCCCGCGACAGCGGCAGAGGCCGATGAATGAACTGCTCTCCGCGGTACCAGGCCGTCAGGAACTCGACGTTGTCGGGTCTCTGATCGACGCCGACATGGGGGCATATTACAACTGGCTAAATCAGCAACGCCTTCCGGGAGCTGAGCAGTCGTCATTCCTGGTTTGGTTTGAAGGGCACAGTCAAGCGCTGGCGATCGGCCCGTCTATGCCACGCGGGACCGAATCCACATCAGCCGCCGATCTCGAGCAGTTGCTCTCTTGGACGGTGTAAGTCTCACGGTTCAAGTTCAGAGGCCGTCAAGCTTTAGTGTGTGCAATGACGATCAAGGAAGAGAGTCAACAACATGGATCGACGCAGATTTATGAAGCAAACGGGAACACTCATTGCCGGAGCCGCCCTCGCGCCCTATGTAGTTCCGGAAAATGGCGCGCAATCTGACGCTTCAACGCCGTCCGGAAGGCTTGTCTTCCCCATGAATCGAAAATGGCGCTACAGCCGTAGCTTTGTCGAGGGTGGTCACGCAAAAGACTTCGACGATTCTGCCTTTGAGCGGGTCGTGATCCCGCATACAAACGTTCCGCTGCCGTGGCATGGTTTTGATGAAAAGACATACGAATTCGTGTCTCTGTACCGGCGCCGCTTCAAGCTTCCCCCAGAGGCAAGCGGGAAACGCGTTTTCGTTGATTTTGAAGGTGTAATGACCGCCTCAACGGTCTGGATCAACGGAGAACGACTTGGAGAGTACAAAGGCGGATACACGCCCTTTTCGTTTGAGTTGACGCCTCACCTCAACTTTGGCGGCGAGAACTTGCTGGCGGTGGATGTGGATTCCACGGAGCGTCCCGACATTCCACCATTCGGATACGAAATTGACTACCTCACCTTCGGTGGCATCTATCGCGAGGTTTCTCTGCGTGTTGTTCCAGGGACGTTTATCGAAAACATCTTCGTGCGACCGAAGAATGTGCTCACCGCGAGCCCCGCAGTCGACGTCGAATGTTTCATCCAGCATTTGGAAGCCTCGAAACAAGGCCTGATGATCGAAGTCGAGTTGCTCGACGGCGACCATGTCGTTGGCGAGGCGTCGCAACAAGTGCCAGCCTCGGGCACAGTGAGCGAACCGGTCGCACATACGGCACACCTTGAGGGTCTGAGCGGAATCAAGCTGTGGGAACTTGAAAAGCCGAACCTTTACTCTGCCCGCGTGCGCTTGCGCCGCGGAACGCAAGTCCTGGACGAAGACTCCCGCCGATTTGGCTTTCGTGAAGCTCAATTCACCGATCACGGCTTCGAACTAAACGGCAAAGTAATCAAGCTCCGCGGTCTCGACCGTCATCAGACGTTCCCGTGGGTGGGGCAGGCCATGCCCGGACGTCCGCAGCGCCGCGACGCCCAGATCCTGCGCAACCAACTGAAGTGCAATATTGTCCGCACCTCGCATTATCCGCAGTCGCGTCACTTTCTTGACGCCTGTGACGAACTCGGCCTTCTGGTTCTGGAAGAGATTCCCGGATGGCAGCATATTGGGGACGAGGCCTGGCAGCAGATTTCCGTCGACAATGTGCGGCGCATGATCCGCCGCGACTGGAACCATCCCTCCATCATCCTGTGGGGAGTGCGGATCAACGAATCGCGGGACAACCATGATTTCTACACGCGCACAAATGCCGTGGCCCATCAACTCGACCCAACTCGGCAGACGGGAGGCATCCGGTACTTCCAGGAATCTGAATTCCTGGAAGACGTTTTCACCATGAACGACTTCGGTTTCCCGCTAAAGCCGCCGAACCATCCGCGGTACTTGAACACGGAATTTGTCGGCCACACCTATCCCACGAAGACCATCGATCAGGTCGAACGGCTCACCGAGCATACGATACGACATGCTCGAGTCCACGATCAGTTAGCGTCGAATCCCCAGTACGCGGGTGGCATCGCATGGTGTGCATTCGATTACAACACGCACGGCAACTTCGGCTCCGGCGATCGAATCTGCTATCACGGTGTTACCGACATTTTCCGTGAACCAAAGCCTGCTGCGGGATTCTACAAGTCTCAATGCGACCCAGCCGAGGAGATTGTGCTACAACCGGCGTTTCATTGGGCTCGAGGAGACGCGTCGGTCGGATTCTCAAAGGCGATGGTGTGCTCCAATTGCGACCATCTCAAGTTCTACATCGACGACAAGCTGATCGCTGAGGTAGATCCGGACCGCAAGCAGTTCGCGCACCTCCGGTATGCTCCGTTCATCCTCGAAATGGGCGAGTTATTCCACAAATGGGGAGACCTGCGGATCGAGGGTTACATTCAAGGCAAGCAGGTCGTAGAGAAAAAAATGTCGGGGAGAGGTGTCGATACGAGGTTCTTGTTCCTTCCCGACGACACCGAATTGATTGCCGATGGCGCAGACTCTACTCGAGTGGTCATGCGCGTTACCGACGAATTCGGTGCTGTCAAGCCCTTTGCGAACGACGCGATTAAGCTTGAACTGGAAGGTCCGGCCGAGATAATTGGAGATAATCCGTTCTCGTTAATCGGCGGAGCTGGAGCGATTTGGATTCGAGCCCAGGAAAAGCCCGGCACGGTAAAGCTTAAAGCTATCCATCCGTATCTGGGAACGCAAGAACTGGAGATCAAGGTACTTGCCGCCACGGAAGAAATGGTCTAGTCCATTTTCATGGACACCGTGGGGTGAACCAGTGTCATCCCGAGCAAAGCTAGGGATCTAGGTTCTTGCCGCGCGCACTCGTGCTGCCGCTGCAAGCAAACACCCAGATCCCTCGCTGTGCTCGTGATGACAGGGCATTTTTTCTTAAGTGATGGCTCGGTCAAGATGGACATAGCCCCCATCCACGAAAACATGCTGCCCGGTAATGTGCTGGGCTTTTGCCGAGATCAGGAACACGATCATGGCAGCGATTTCCTCTGCGGTCGTCATTCTTTTTCCTAAGGGGATTTTTGAAACGATCGCCTGAAGTTTCTCCTCAGAATTAGGAAAACTGCCAAGCCACTGACGGTACATATCGGTCATCACTTCGGCCGGGATGATCGCGTTGACGCGAATACCATAGGGAATGAGTTCGACCGCCCACTCGCGAGTCAATGCCAGGATTGCACCTTTGGCTGACGCGTAGCCGGATGTTCCTCCCTGTCCCGCAATCGCCGTCTTGGAGGCGACGTTGATGATCGAGCCCCGTGAGCGTTTCAAGTGTGGCAGGGCATAGTGCGCCATGTCGTAATAGTGCAGAAGATTTCGCTGGAGCGAACCCAAGTACTGCTCAGGACTGCCATGCTCAAGCCCGACCCGGTCGTTGACTCCCGCATTGTTGATCAGCGCGTCTAACTGTCCGAATTCTTGGACGGCGTGTTGAACAGCTTGCGAGCAGTGTGCCGCCGAGCTCAGATCGACTCCAATCATCGAGCATCGCATGCCGTCCTGGCGAAGTTCATCGCGTAGTCTGTCCCCTGCTTGTGTATCCCGATCAACAATGACGGGAATACCGCCCTCCTCCCCAATAATACGAGCTGTGGCCGCACCGATTCCTTTGGCGCCGCCGGTGATGAGTACGACCTTATCTTTCAGTTGAAGGTTCATAGTGGGAGGTCTTTAGCCTATAAAACCTTTCTGCATTTCCTCCGAAGATTTTGTCGCGCTGCTCGACGGGAAAGTCGTCAAGGTAGTTAGCGAGCAACTGCCTGACCTCACAGTAGTCTGCGGCCAACAAACAAACGGGCCAATCGGAGCCAAACATCAGCCTTTCGGGTCCAAAGGCATCGAACACGACATCGAGGTACGGTTTGAAATTTATCTCGCGCCACTTCCGCCAGTCTGCTTCCGTGATAAGGCCAGACACCTTGCAGTAGACGTTTGGGTTGGCTGCGAGTAAGCGGATCTGCTCCGCCCAGGGAGAGATCACGCCGGACCGGACTAACGGCTTGGCCAGATGGTCGAGAACGAAAGGTTGATAGGGAAGCCTCTCTGCCAATTCGATTGCCGCCGGCAGTTGCTGCGGATAGATCAGTATGTCGTAGGTAAATTCAAATTCGCATAGATGTCGAATTCCGGTCAGAACGTCTTCGCGCAACATGAACCGGTCATCGGGTTCCGATTGCACGATATGCCGGAAACCACGGAGCTTTTCGAAGCGTGAAAAATGTTCAAGTCGCTTCGGCAGATCCGGATCACAGAGATCTACCCAACCCACGACACCCTTGATCGCGTCGAACTGCTCCGCCAAGTCGAGCAGGAATACGGTTTCTGATTCGGATTGGGATGCTTGAACCGCGATGGACCCTTCCACCCGGTTCGCACGCAGCTGTGGAATCAAGTCTTCGGGCAGGAAGTCCCGCTTAAGAACCGACATTTCCCCTGTGATCCACGCATCGCGGCGGGAATCATAGCGCCAGAAGTGTTGATGGGAGTCAATGTTCATCGGCGTTCGAGATTGTCTACCCGTGCAGGTTCAGGAAGCCCCCATCAATCGGATAGTCGACTCCGGTGATAAAGCTTGCCTCATCCGAGCAGAGAAAAAGTGCGAGGGCTGCCACTTCGTGGGGCTGGGCCATGCGACCGATGGGCTGCACCTGCGATAGGCGCTGGAACATTTCCTGCTCGCGTCCCGGATAGTGCTTACTCAGAAATCCATCGACAAAGGGTGTGTGCACTCTCGCCGGCGAAATGCAGTTGCAGCGAATGTTGTCTGCAATGTAGTCCTTGGCCACGGAATATGTCATCGCCACGACCGCACCTTTGCTCATCGAATAAGCGAAGCGGTCGGAGAGGCCCACCCAGGCCGCGACTGATGCCAGGTTGAGTATGACTCCGCCGCCATGCGTCTTCATATGGTCGATCGTGGCCAGCATGCAGTTGTAAAAGCCCTTCACATTCACGCGGTAGACTCTGTCGAAGTCTTCTTCAACTGTATTTTCCAGTTTGCCGATGTGGGCAATCCCGGCGTTATTGACCAGGATGTGAACCTGCTGCTTTACAAAGATGCTTTGCAATACTGACTTGACTTCGGCCTGACTGGTAACGTCGCACTGGTAGGCGTGCGCTTTGCCGCCAGCCTCTGTTATCGCCTGAACGGCCGCTGCCGACTGCTCTTCATTAGTGTCGAGAACGTGGACAGAAGCGCCATTGAGCGCAAACGTTTCCGCGATCGCCTGACCAATGCCACTAGCCCCGCCGGTGACAATGGCGGCTTTGCCATCCAGTCGGAATGCGCTCGACTTCTGAGGAGGTGTCAGAGCGAGACTCCTCTTTTCCAGGGAATGAAATCGTCTTGACCCAACAACTCTGCTTTCGTGCGGATTTCGCCACTGGCCACGCGGACAGCGAAATCCAAAATCGCGTCGCCCACTTCTTCGACCGTTCGGCTGCCAGCAATGATGCCGCCGGCATCGATGTCGATGATGTCTTTCATTCGTTGCGCGAGTAACGTGTTGGTGGAAATTTTGATCACCGGTGCCACGGGATTGCCCGTCGGCGTGCCCAAACCCGTCGTGAACAAGACGATGCTCGCTCCGGCACCGACTTGCGCCGTGACGCATTCCACGTCGTTGCCGGGTGTGCACTGGAGGTTCAGGCCTGCTGCCCTCGAGTACTCTGGATAGTCCAAAACCGCCGTTACCGGCGAGGTTCCTCCTTTGCGCGCGGCCCCGGCAGATTTCATGGCGTCCGTTATTAGTCCGTCTCGTATGTTTCCCGGGGAAGGATTCATGTCAAATCCAGACCGGACTGCCTGGGCTCGGGCGGCATAATCGCGCATAAGCTGAATGAACCGATCCGATACTTGTCTGCTGACGCACCGGTCGATGAGATCCTGTTCAACGCCACAGAGCTCCGGAAACTCAGAAAGAATTGTTCTCCCCTGTAGCTCTGCCATCATGTCAGACACATGCCCGATGGCAGGGTTCGCGGAAATACCTGAGAAACCATCCGACCCGCCGCATTTCAGGCCCACACACAAGCGCGAAAGCGGCGCCGGCGCCCGGCTGGCTCTGTTCGCCTCAACCAGACCCGAGAAGGTAGCGTGGATTGCTTCCGTCAGCATCTTGAATTCTGATCCGCTCTGTTGCTGTTCAAACATCAGCAGGGGCTTCTTAAAGTCGGGATCACGCCGGAGTATTTGTTCTCGAAGAATCCCCGTCTGCGAGTGCTGACAGCCAAGACTGAGGACCGTTGCGCCCGCCACGTTTGGATGGTGGATATAGCCCGCGATCAGACTGCAGAGATTGTCGGAGTCTTCGCGCGTGCCGCCACATCCCCCTTCATGCATCAGGAATTTGACGCCATCAATGTTTTCAAACACCTTCGAACTGACGGCAGCCTGTAGAGTTTCCTGCAGCGAGGAGGGGGCATGCGCTGTTGCTTCTCCCTTGCGGTAACGCCGGACTAATTCTGCCACTTGCTGCCGGTAGACCTTCGGGGGCGCGAAGCCCAACTCTTCTTCGAAGGCATGCTTCAGCACATCAATGTTTCTGTTTTCGCAAAAGACCAGCGGCACCACTAACCAGCAGTTCCGCGTCCCCACCTGGCCGTCAGCGCGTCGGTACCCCATGAATGTTCGCTGTCGCCACGGGCCGACGTCGGGCGGGGTCCACCGGTATTGGTGAGAGTTTTCCTGGAAAGGAGATGCGTCGTGACGAGTGTTGCGTGTGGTCAGAATCTCGCCAATCCGAATCGGTTCCCGCGCCTTGCCGATGAGAGTGCCGTACATGATAACGTCACTTCCGGGTGCCAGGTTCTCAGTCACGAACTTCTGCTTCGCTGGAACATCGGACGCCAGAACCAGGTCGTGGGACAAAACGCGAATCCGCTCTCCTTTGCGCAGATCTTGCAGCGCAATTAAGACGTTGTCGCGTGGGTCGAGTTTCAGGACAGGGTTCGGCATAGCATTATCAATACGCGGTTCGAAGGGACCTGCGCCAACAATTCTCGCATACAAATAGGTGTCTAAAGGACCGCTGGCTCCAACGGTCTATCGGTAGCTGCAGCCGCCCAGGTGTAAACTCGGTGTTTCAGCCACGCGGATAAGCTCGCAAAGGGCGGTAGAAGGCAGAGATTCTTCATGAAATGGCGTGTCTTGCTGGTCGGCAGTGCGCTCTTCTTCGGATCACAAAACCTGTTTTGTCGGGAAAAGACCAACCCTGTGCTGGCCGCTGCTCCGCCCATGGGCTGGAACAGTTGGGATGGTTATGGGACCACGATTACCGAGGACCAGTTTAAGGCCAATGCCGCATGGTTCGCGGAGCGCCTGAAGCCATTCGGTTGGCAATATGTCGTGGTCGACATGGAGTGGTTCGTGACCAACCCTACACCCGAGGGCAACTCCAAGAACTCGCAGTTCAGTCTGGATATTTACGGGCGCTACACGCCGGCCATCAATCGGTTTCCATCATCAGAGAAAGGGGCAGGATTCAAGCCTCTAGCGGACTACGCGCACTCTCTGGGGTTGAAGTTCGGCATCCACATCCTGCGCGGCATTCCCAAGCAGGCGGTCGAAAAGAATCTGGCCATCGAGGGATCGTCTTTCCACGCTATCGACGCCGTCGACACATCCGAGACCTGCCCCTGGAATCCGGACAACTATGGGATCGACGCGCACAAACCGGGTGCCCATGCCTACTACGATTCGATCGCTCGACTCTATGCGAGTTGGGAAGTCGATTTCATCAAGGTGGATTGCATTGCCAGTCGGCCGTACCGGGGTGACGAGATCCGGATGCTAAGCGAAGCTGTGAGGAAGACAGGGCGGCCAATTGTCCTCAGCTTATCGCCCGGCTCGGCACCGATCGATAAAGTCGACGAGATGCGGGAGTACGCGCAGATGTGGCGGATCTCCGATGATATCTGGGATTTGTGGCACAGCACAGTGCCCTATCCGCAGGGGCTGGGTGACCAGTTTGCCAATGTTGCCAAGTGGGCAGGCTTATCCCAGCCTGGGCACTGGCCGGATGCCGACATGTTGCCGCTGGGCCAGCTGGGGCCGGCGCCCGGTTGGGGCAAAGCGCGCCAGACCAAGCTTTCACGCGATGAACAGCGCACCCTGATGACGCTATGGTGTATTTTTCCCTCGCCTCTGATGATGGGGGGGGAATTGCCCTCCGCGGATGACTGGACAGTTTCTTTGCTCACGAATCCCGAAGTGATCACGGTGGATCAACACTCGACCAGAAATCATCCCGTGATCCAAACCGATAAGACAGTCGTATGGCTGGCCAATTCCGACCTCACAGATATGCACTACCTGGCGATCTTTAATATCGGCGAGTCCGTGGCCGCACTGCGCTATGACTGGCAGGACTTGGGGCTCGCAGGAAAGACGTACAAACCCAGAGATCTCTGGGAGCACAAAGATCTGGCGCCTTCAGGTTCGCTCGCGGTTTCGCTGCCGCCACACGGTAGTGTGCTCTATGAGCTGAGTCTAGTACCCGATACGAGTCACTCGGACACGGCCAGTTCCAACCTCGGCACTGAGTCGTTGCGCCATGGGTCGTCGGGAGCTAACTCCTGGTTTGTGAAAGGCGAACTGTGCCTGTTTCGGCGCTAGGAAAACCGGGTGTATCGAATTCGGGACGCAACGGGCACACCCTGTTTCCAGCTGGACATCTGCTTCCGTTCATTCTTGTGACGGCCCTGTTTTTCCTGTGGGGAATCCCTAACAACTTGAATGACGTGCTGATTCGCCAATTCATGAAGTCGTTTGCGATCACCCGTTTTCGGGCCGGACTGGTGCAGTCGGCGTTCTACATGGGCTACTTCCTACTGGCCATGCCGGCTGCTTTTCTCATGAGGAAAGCCGGCTACAAAACCGGATTTGTGATTGGGTTGTTGTTATATGGCAGCGGCTGCTTTCTATTCTGGCCAGCCGCCCTGGCGGGGAGCTACGGGTTTTTCCTCTTCGCGCTGTTCGTGATTGCCAATGGCCTTTCCTTCCTGGAGACGGCCTCCAATCCTTTCATAGCGCAACTGGGCGATCCTGACACGTCGGAACAGCGACTGAATTTTTCGCAGGCATTTAACCCGTTTGGAGCGATTTCGGGAGCATTGATAGGAACTGTTTTCATATTCTCCGGTGTCGAATTGAGCCCACAGGAAGTTGCCGTGCGCAAGGCCCAGGGATTATACGAGGCGTACCTGCGGACCGAGACCCTGCGAGTCATCAAGCCTTATCTGGTCATCGGGGCGGTGGCGTTTTTTTGGGCGCTGCTCATTTTGCGCACCAGGTTCCCTGCGATTCAGAGTGAACACGAGAACAGCACGGGCGACCACGGCCACTTCAAAGAACTTTTTCGCTACCCGCACTTCTTGTGGGCGGTCTTAGCGCAGTTTCTGTATGTCGGTGCGCAAGTGGGCACCTGGAGTTACTTCATCCAGTACGTCCAGGAATCCACTCACCAGCCCGAAAAAATCGCTGGCTATTTCCTCACCGGCACACTAGCCGCTTTCGGAGTGGGAAGATTCGCATCCGCCTACCTGATGCGCACCATTGCCCCGAATAAGTTGATGGGCGCCTACAGTGTTGTCAACATTGTGCTCGTCTCCCTGGGAGTGCTGTTTCCCGGATGGTTCGGCCTGTGGTGCGTGTTTCTGACCAGTTTCTTCATGTCGCTGATGTTCCCCACGATCTTTGCGCTCGGACTCAAGGGACTTGGTCCGAATACCAAAATCGGTGGCTCGCTTCTGGTCATGGCGATTGTTGGTGGTGCGGTGCTGACGCCGGCGATGGGTCTCATTTCCGAGGCCGCCCACAACATCGCCGTAGCGTACGTGGTGCCTCTGATCTCTTACATCGTTATCGCCCTTTACTCTTTCTTAGGATCAAAGCAGGTGGCCGCGACGAGCTAAATCAGACTCTAAGGACACCCTGATTAAGTTCCCTTCTGTCATCCCGAGCGAAGCAGAATTGCCGCTTCTGGGCTGCGGATCGATACACTTAGTCTAAAATAGCGTTTTCGGGTGGACCCGTTACAATTTCATGCACGGCGCAACTCGTTGCGCTCCGCAAGGACAAAAGTGAATCAGACCAGCGCGGGCTTGATCTAGGAACGGTGATCGTGCTCAAGAGCGGAATTCTTAATCCGGCCATCAATTCGCTGTTGTGCCGCATTCGCCATACCAACACTCTGGTGATTGCGGACCGCGGATTTCCATACTGGCCGCAGGTCGAGACCATCGACATCTCTCTCGTAGATGACGTGCCCCGCGTATTGGAAGTCTTCAACGCCATTAAAGCCAACTTCGTGATTGGCAAGGTCGTGATGGCGGAAGAGTTCCGCCGCGTCAATAATGCGGAGACGCTGACCAGCTTCGAGCGCTGCTTCGGGAATATTCCGATAGCATTTGAGCCGCACCTGCAGTTCAAGCAGAGAGTCCCTCTGGCCATAGGATTGATCCGCACCGGTGATACAACGCAATACGCCAACATGATCTTGGAGTCCGCATAGCATCCCGCACGTAAACACAAGGCCTTTGCCCTCGGGTACCCCGAAAGCGTTTACTGGCTGCTGAGGCCTATGTCGTCCACGTCGGCGGCGTGGAGATATAGCCACGGTTCAGCTCGCCGACCGTAGCACAGCCGAGCAGCCGAAGGGTACGCTCAACATCAGATCGCAGAATCTCGATCGCCCGACTCACCCCCGACGGCCCTGCCGCGGCGAGTCCATAAGCATAGGCGCGCCCTACCAGAACCGCCCGCGCTCCCAGGCACAGGGCTTTGACGATGTCGCTGCCGCGGCGGACGCCGCCGTCCATCAGCACCTCGATCCTTCCTTTTACCGCGGCGACGACTTCAGGAAGCGCCCGCAGCGTTGGGGAGACTGAATCGAGTTGCCGGCCGCCGTGGTTCGACACCACTACTGCCGCCGCACCTTCATCGATGGCACGTAGGGCATCGTCCCCGGTGAGAAGTCCCTTGACCACGATCGGCCCGGACCAGAGCTCGCGAATCCATCGCAGATCCTCCCATGTCACCGTGGCCTTGGCAAGCGCCGCTCCGACGTCGACAAGCTCCATTGGGCCCTGGCCCGGGACCACGACGTTCTCCAGCTTTGGGACCCCGCCATCGAGGAGAAACGAAACCAGCCAGCCGGGGTGAGCCAGAAACTCCGGCAAATACGGGATTTTGGCAAACGGCGAAGTTCCGAGGAGTTCTTTCATTCCGTTGCGCGGATCGCGCTCGCGCATGCCGGCGACTGGCGTATCAACGGTGATGACCAGGGCGTTGAAACCAGCGCGCCGCGCCCGATCCAGTGCGCCCTCAGCCGCGGCGCGTCCGCCGAGCAAGTACAGTTGATAGAACACGGGTCCGCGCGACGCAGCTCTCACATCCTCCATTTTGTGGCCAGAGATGGTAGAGAGGATGTACCCGGTGCCGGCTTCTCCGGCAGCGCGAGCCGCGGCTACCTCTCCGCCGGGATGCATCAACCGGCTGTATCCGACTGGGGCCAGCATCGCGGGAAACGAGATTTCGTGCCCCACCACCTGGGTCTTGAGGCCACAGTCGCCAACAGCGACCGCGCCGCGAGGGCGGAACGTAACATCGCGGAAAGCGCGACAGTTCTCCGCCAGCGTGATCTCGGCCTCGGCTCCGCCATCCAGATAGTCGAACACCGACTTGGGTAAACGACCATGCGCAATACGGCGCAGATCTTCGATATTCACGACTTGAGAGGAGCTCAGCGCACGATTCACGCCAGCCATTATCTACCCTCGCGGGACCGTTGCGCAGGATTCTGCCAAGAACTCCTGCTAGCGTGGTTTTATTGATCTACGACGATTGTCGAAGGTACCAGAAGGAGCAGGGCGAATGCTACCCTCGCCGTTTCGATCAGGCCAGTTCACAGCCTGAACGATTTGTCATCCCGAACACTGCGAGGGATCTAGGTGTTTGCTGACATTGGCAACAGTGGTGGGTCCGGGGGACAAGGACCCAGATCCCTTCCTTCGCGAGGGATGACACTATGGTTTAGCCCACGCCACACACGGAAGTGGACTAGCGGTGCCTCGATCCGACGCTAGGCTTCCGAGGTTCTCCGGTCGACTCAAAACTGACTCCGGCGAACTCAGTACCGGAGGACAGAAGTTCACGGATCTTGTTTCGGTTCGGTCCCGCCTGATTAACCGCAGCCGACAAACACTCCAAGGCCTGCTCCAGCGAAGTACGATCCGGCAGACGGAAGATCCAGGGAATGTTTGTGGAGGTGAGCGCGCGGTCGGACGAGATTGCCACCACGGGGACGAACGACTTCACCGCGATCTGTTCGGCGAGATGGCTTGAGGGCCGATCGAGAGCAACTACTGCCAGCACGTGCTCCTGATAGACAGCCTTCACGAGATCGTCTGACGCTTTCCCCCACGATGAGTCCGAAGAAATCGGCACCGGCGCCAGACTTTGGCCACGGGCCTTGAGAGTGTGCAGCCAGCGGTCGGTTTCCGGCGACCTCACGATTTCATCTGCATGCGGCCCGAATACCCCGATTTGCAGATGAGGTGCCGGTTCGTCGGGCAGAGATGGGCCGGAATACCCAACGCCGTTTTCCCCCACCCGGGCATAAGGCTTTTCCATGGTGATGCGCCGGTACGAAATAGCTCCGTTGTGCACTTGGGCGAGAAACATGGGCGCGATGTTTTTACAATTCGGGTCGAACACCATGTCCCCGGTTACGCCCTTGTGGGATGAGATTCCAGTGAGCGCGTCGCGGATGCGGCCTCTGTTCAGGCCGGCACGGCAAATAGAATCGAGCAGAATCTGCATCGCATCGTAAGCCAGCGCTGCGAAGTGATCCGGTTTCTCGTGGTAGCGGGCCTCGTAGCGTGCGTTGAACTCTTGCCATCGCGGATCGGTGCGCGTCGGATCGTAAGGGTAAACAGCTTCGAAGCCCTCGGCTGCGGCCCCGGCGAGCTTGATGAGTTCGTCGCCAATGGTGCGATGGCTGCCGAATACGCGCTGCTTCATGCCCAGTTCCCGCATTTGCTGCAGGATCATCGCGGTTGGGCCGATGTCGGTCCACAGCACGATGGCATCGACACGCGAGTCGTCGATGACCTGAAGCTGCCGCCGAAAATCCGTATCACCCCGCATGAACTTCTGTTCGATCACCACGGGATGTCCTAGTCGCCGTGACGCGTCGCGGAATTTCAGGACCCCGAATCTGCCATAGCGGTCGTTCACACGCAAGATCGCCACTCGCTTCATTCCGAGTTCGCTATAGAGGTGCCGCGCCAGCGTGTAACCCTGTACGCGATCGTCTTGAATATCGGTGAAGTACCAGGGGATGATTGTCTCCGGAATGGTCGGATCGGTGGACGCGCTGTTAATCAGCGGCGTTTCAGCTTTCAGCGTCAGTCGAAGAGCAATATGTGTGGATTCCGAGCTGATCGAGCCGAACATGGCCCAAACTTTGTCCTCGTAGATCATCCTGACAGCGTCGTTCGCGGCCGCGCCCCAGATGGCAGAATCTCTTGAAGCGCCTGCAACCGCAGTGCCGCTCATCTGCCAGTTGTCATAATCGTTGTGGGTCACCAGGCGAAAAGGCTTACCGCCGTAGCCGCCGGCAGCATTGGCTTCGTCAATGGCCATCGTCGCGCCGTTCAGCATGCGGTTCCCGAACACTTGATCGGGGTGGTCGTAGAGCGGGCCGAGGAAGCCAATCCAAATCTCGCTGAGGGTTGCAAGGTCGGGATCAGGAATGTCGCGGGCTGCACCGTTGTATTGGATCAGGTCCTGATAGAACTCGTGATAGGGAGTGGTGAACTTCGAAAACGGCCGCAAGTCCTCGGGCGCGCCGGTGTAAGGCTTGAGAGAACGCGGTGCGGGCGGACCGGGCGGGTTCTTACCGCACGAACAAGGCGCAGGGGCCTGGCCCCAGGCCGCGCATGTGAGCGCGGCCGCCGTGATAGAAACCAGCGCGAGACGCATGTCGCTACTCCCTGGGCGATTCCTGCCGGAACATGGCGATCGCCTCAATCTCAACCAGCAGATCCGGGCGGCACAGGATCGCCTGAATTCCCGTTGAAGCAGGCAGCGGGTCCAGTCCTTGCTCTTTGTAGAACCGCGTGCGCTCCTCGTTGAAGGCTTGATAATCGCGCTCGATATCGCGCAGATAGCAGGTCGTACGAACGATGTCGTGCCACGTAGCGCCTTCGGAAGCCAGGAGCTTGCTGATGTTGTCAAAGGTGCGCCGCATCTGCCCGCGGAGGTCACCGACGTGAACGGTCTTGCCGGCGTCATCGATGCTGGCGGTGCCAGAAATAAGTAGAATGGTGAGCCCATTCAGATCAATCCGCATGCCCCGGGAAAACGCGCTGCCGTAGTCGTAGGCTTCGTTCAATGCTGAGTGATTGGTGATCGCCCGCTTCACCACAGGGGCTGTACCCACTTCCGCGAGCAAGTCCTGAACATTCATATTTTTGCCTCCTGATCGTTTCACTTCGTATGCGATGCGTTGTGCTTGCTTGAAACCTGAGCTTCCCCGCCCGAGCTCTTCTGCCGAATGCCGTGACTCAGCCCTTTGGCGGTCGCGACCCAGATATCGTCGCCCTGAAAATCGACGCCGAGAATGTAGTTGTGGGCGGGAGCGCTCTGTACCACGATCTTCTTCACCTTTCCCCCCGCATCGCGTACCAACATTTCCGGTTTGCGGGTATCGAGCGCTGGACGGTAAACCGCCCAGTTCACACCGTCGTAATAGGCCAGGCCTTTGTCGGTAGAGAACCAGGCGCGATTGGCATCGATGGCCTTGACCTGGTTCAGAAAGTCGCTGGGCAGGCCGCTGTCCTTCTGCAGGAAATTACGCCAATAGCGGCCGTCATAACGGCTCGCGCCAAAATAGGTGGCGACCCAGAGAATCTTGTCGACGTAGCTGACGGAAGTCGTGATCTCGTGGATCAGGCCCTGATCCTTCATCAGGACGAGTTCGGTCTCTCCGTCAGGATCGTTGTAGTCCTTCCAGCGTTCGGTCTGAACGTCGTACTCGAGTACGCCACCTCCCCAGACGGCGTAATAGACCTTGTCTTGCGCTGGGCTGACTGAGTAGGTCCAGATCTCGAACATCGGCGTGTTGCGTTCATTGAAGAGAGCCCACTCGCCTGTGCGAGTGTTCAGGCGGCTGGCGCCGGCGGCGGTGGCCGTCCACACAAAGTCGCCTTGGACGCCGACCCCGTATACGACGTCGTTGCTCAGCCCCGAGTTCAATTGCGTGAACGTGTCGATGCGGCCCGCTGAAATGCGGCTGAGTCCGCCCATCGTGCCGGCCCACACGTCGCCGGTGCGCTTGTCGACCGCCAGCGACAACACCGCCTGGTACGCCAGGCTTTGTTCTTTCTGATCGGCCACGGGGCGATAGACCTTCCATGTGCCGTTCTCGTACAGGCCCAGTCCGTTCTCTGTTCCGGCCCAGATGCGCGCCCCGTCGACGAGCACGCAGAACACGTGGTTATCGGGCAGACCGTTTGCGGTGGTGAAGTTTTCCCAGCGGAAGCGGGGCATGTCCTGTGCCACAGAGGAGAGGACGAGGACCGCTGACACGAGAACGAATCTTGCGAGGTCCTTCGCTCGGCCTGAAAAGCGGCTTCGCTCAGGATGACGCATTGCATTTAGAGAACCTGTGGATGCGCGGTCAACATCTGATCTCGTTTTCATAACGTTTTTAGGTACTCGATGAGATCGTTCAATTCGTCTTTGGTCAGGTCGTTGCTTACGCCGTGCGTGTCCTTCGGGTTGAACACCGTCCAAATTTCTTCCAGAGAGCGCGCCGAGCCATCATGCAGGTAAGGCGCGGAGTACGCGATGTTCGGGAGTTGCGGCACGTCGATCACGGGCGAGCGATCAGTCACCTTGCCCGTGCCCACATCAATCTGTTTCTGATTGGTGCCCTTGGGCCCGCTGTGGCAAGTGGCGCACTGGTTTTCTTCCGGGATTGGCTTGCCGGTCTTGTACTTCGTCCGTTCGAAGATTGCCTTGCCGCGCTCCTGCGCCGGCGTCAGGTTATCGTTGGCGGCCCTGTACCGGTTGGGACGATAGGGAAGCGAGTACACGAAGGTCACCAGATCGGTAAGTTGCTGCTGCGTGAAGCTCTGCGAGCGGAAGAAGAACTTTTCGGTGCGCGGCCCGCACTCGGTCGGCATATCGGGGTTGCCGCCATTCCACTTGAACGGCTCGGTGCCCGCCAGGTTCTCGAGCGAGCGATTGTCGACGATGTCCTTGCCGAAGCCATCGGGCTCGAGGTCCCACTGCAGACCGTCGATGGTCGCGTCCAGATGGCAGTTCGCACATCCGAACTGTCCTTGAAAGGCGAAGTCGGCTGTATAGAAAAGCCGCTCGCCGCGGCGGAGCGCGTCGACATCCTTGGGACCGCCGAGGTCGATTGTGGAGACGACTTTGTCGGACGCCATATCGATCACGGAAATGTCGTCGTCAAGGCGGTTGGCGACGTAGACGTACTTCCCGTCCGGCGAGAGCAGAACGCCGCGGGGATTGTGGCCGACCGGAATTCGAGAGACTACGTAGTCTGCGGAGGCGGAAAGATCATTGACGAAGGGCCGCTGCCTCGTATTAGCCGTGTGAAGCAGACGGGCCACATCAATAACTGTGACGCTCTGCGATCCGGCGGTCGTCAGAAAAATCTTGGACTTGTCAGGTGTGATCGCGACTCCCCAAGGAAGCGCGTAGTAGCGATCGAGTTCGTCAATCGGAATCTGAACAGATTCGCCGACGTCTTGCCCGAACAACGTCAGGGAATCACCAAATACCCAGCCATGTTCGACATGCGCGAGAGGTACTAGATTCTTGGGACGAAGTTGTGCTGCCGCGCCGAGCTTGCCATCTGCCGAGAGTGCGACATGAAATACGCCAGCCACGTTATGCAGCGGTTTGCGCTCGACAACTGTCTGCCGCGCGGTGTCGATCACGGTGATCTCCGAATTCGGCTGGGTGCGAAAGGCGCCGGGATTCGGATAGATATGTGTGCAGTAGATCCACTTTCCATCAGGAGATAGAGCCAGGTAGCTTGCGCCACGGCCTGCAAGCAGGCGCTTGGTCTCCTGCCCGGTCTTTAGGTCGATCACCGAAACGTCGCCGCTCAGCCGATTAGCCACGTAAAGCGTCATTCCGGCCAAGTCAGACACGACTCCGGTCGGCTCAAATCCGGCAGGCAGCAGTTGCACGACTTTCAAAGTCGCTGCGTCGATCACCGACACGTTGTCGGACCACGCATTCGTAACGTACAGCCAATGTCCATCAGGAGAAGATGCAATGCCGCGCGGGACATGACCCACCGCAACGCTGCCGACGATCTTTCCTGATGCCACATCGACAACTCGCACTTCATCACTCCCCCCGCAAACAACGTAGAGCAGGTGGCCATCCGCGGAGAAGGTCATCTCAATCGGCGACAGGTAACGCTGCTTAGGAAACGCCGCTGACTGCTTTGCCGCGGGTGTGGCCGCCACCACCAACAATGCCATCGCTACAATTGCCCCGACTTGGACGGTCAGCCAGAGTCGGGCGCGGTTTTTCGTGCAGGCCGACATCTATGGCTCCTCCACGGTGAGGATGCGATCGACGCTGGGATTCTCGAGAGTCTGTTCCTGCCCGCTCGGCCAGTGGATGGTCAGCTTGTCCGCTTTGGTAGCGGTGCCAAGACCGAAGTGAATGCGGCCGTCGTCCTGGGACAGGTATCCCGATCCCGCGAACCGCTCGGCGATCTGTTTTCGCCCGCCTGCCGTCAGTTCGAGGCGGGCGCCGATCCCATCACGATTACTTTTCTTTCCCTTCAGTTTCACTGTAAGCCAGTGATTGCTGTTTTCCGTCACGTTATGCAGCAGCCTGGCGGGCGCGCCCAGATTGACGACGAAGGCATCAACCTTGCCGTCATTGTCGTAGTCGGCGAAGCAGGCTCCACGCGAGACCGTCTTTACATCGAGCACGGGGCCGCCTTCCCGCGAGACGTCGGCAAACTTGCCATGGCCCAGGCCGCGAAACAGCGATTGCTCCTGCGGGATGAGATGGATCAATCCGCCATGGAAGATGAGAATGTCAAGCCAACCGTCGTTGTCGAAATCGTAGATGCCCGAGCCCCAGCTGGTGTATTGCGCCGTCGCCTGCGAGATCCCGGAGGTGGGACCGATATCTTCAAAACCGGTCGCTCCCACGTTGCGCATGAGCCGGTTGTACTTGGAATCGGTAACCAGTAGATCGAGGCGGCCGTCGCCGTCAACGTCGGCGAAGATCGGTCCCATCGCCGAAGTGTTCTCACCGTTCTGGCCATAGGCCACGCCCAGATCGCCGGCAACTTCTTCGAAGGTGCCATCATGCTTGTTGCGGAAGAGAAAATTCTCGGTCTTGTCGTTGGCCACGTAAATGTCGGGATAGCCGTCGCCATCGAAGTCGGCAGCCGTGACGCCCATGGTGCGGCCCTTGAAGGCGCCAATCCCGGACTTGTCGGTCACATCGGTGAAGGTGCCGTTGCAGTTGTTGTGGTAGAGCCGGTTGGTGTCGCCGGCGTAGTCGAGCGGGCCCGGATAATTGTCGGCGGCGTAGAAATTTCGATACTTCGGGTCGAACTTCACATAGCGGCCGACGAAAAGGTCGACGCAGCCGTCGCGATCGTAATCGAGCCAAGCAGAGCTTATCGACCAGCCGTCTACCTTGATGCCAGCCTTGGCCGTTACATCGGTGAACGTTCCGTCGCCATTGTTGTGGTAAAGCATTGCCTTGCCGTAGCCGGTTACGAACAGGTCGACGTAGCCATCGTTGTCGTAATCAGCGGCAATCGCTGCGGTGCCGAAAATGTTTGCCGCCACCCCCGCCTGGTCGGTGACGTCGGTGAACGTTCCGTCGCCGTTGTTTTTGTACAGATGGTTGTGCGGAGGAACTGCCGGCGGCCGCTTGAGCGGATACGGATGCATGCCCTCTTCGAGCGGCTTTCCGGTCACCACGTACAGATCGGGCAAGCCATCGTTGTTGTAATCGAACCAGACGCAGCCGGAGCCCGTGCTTTCAAGCAGGGAACCAAGTTGCTCCGCCCCGAAGCTGTGGGTGAATTGAATGCCTGATTTTGCCGTCGCGTCTTCAAACCGGATCGTGTTCGGAGTAATAGCTTGCGGTGCTTGCGCCAGCAGCACAGAAGAGGACAGCAGCAGTAGTCCGAGAACTCCTATCTTCATGCTAATGTCCTCCCGAAGCGCTGTGCGTGGCCGACCCGGTCATGTCCGCGGGAGTTGTCGATTTCAACAGAATCATCGGAACCGCATTCTCCGGTGCAGTTTCCGGGCCGGCGTGGCACCCAACGCAGACGCGCTGTTCGCCGCGGCGCATCCAGTAAAATCCTTCCTCCCGCTTTATCGTCTTTCCGGTGGCGTCCAGCAGTTCGATCTGCAAACCTTGTTCTGTAGGCACCTGAACAAAGAATGAACCATCGCGTTCAACGGGCGCCGTCCCAAGCAATTTCGTGTTGCCTGCGCCGTCGCGAGAGTAGAGCCGCACAGATTCAATCGAGCCAGCAGAAAACCGGTATTTCGAGGTGTACGCGTTCAGGCAGAGTAGGTTTGCATTCGGCCAGTCGTGCAGGCCCGAGGGATGACGGTTGGGTACGACGCGTTCGCTAATCACGATGGGCTGAACCACGTTGGCGCCAGGCTCAACCACAAAGCTGCGCAGCGTGGGAGCACCCGGACTCCAGATCATCAGTTGAAAAGACGCTTTCGCATCAGCGCGCCAGGGCAGGAGCCAATCGCCGGAAGGCATTTCGGCAATGTCGCCCCCGTATTCTCCGGTAGGAGCAGAAATATGACCTTCTTGCGCCCGCGCCGAAGTGAATCGCGCAAGTCCAGAGCTAGAGGCAAATACGATATCGCCCGAACTGATCTGCTTGCCCTGATGATGCGCCTGGCCGTGATCGCAGCGGTAAGATTCGACTCCGCTGCCGTCGGAATACACCGTGTAAAGTTCGACCGTAGATTCAGACCCAAGCGGATATCCCGCTTCGAACAAAATGCGTCCATCGCGCAAAACATCCGTCGGCAGAGAGTTCGCGGGCCCATAAGTTAAGGGCAGGGACTTCCTTTCTCCCAGGTTGACGGCTTCGATCACAAATCGCCCAGCATTCTTGCAGGCGTATAGCACTCGATCTTCGGGCAGATAGAAAGGCCGAACACAATCCTGCGAATTGGAGGTCACGCGCCGGGCTTCGCCGCCAGTCACAGAAATCTCCCAAATCTGCCAGGGATCCTGCTGCGTTCGTTTCCCGGCGAACAGAACATGCTGTCCGTCGAACGAGACCGCGGGATCGGCCGAGGCTGCGAAGTCGGCAACCAGCGGACGTTTATGGATGGAGTCGTGCAGAAAGATGGCTGCGCCGGAAGGGAAACGATCGGTGCCATGCATCCAGGCCAGCGGCTCATAACGTGTGGCGACGGTATACAAGAACGCGGTGGGATCACCGTCCGCCGACGCTTCCTCCGCCCCGGCAGAGCCAATCGTCGGCCTAGGAACGATCGCCAGAACGATGATCGCCAGAACAACAACGATGATCGGCAGGGAGACGACCAGACGCGAAATCCCGCCAGCCAGGATGGATCGCGGCGCCACTAATCCGTTCCTCCCACGGCGAATAGTCGTGGGCGAAGTTGCCGGGCCGCTTGCTGAATCGCCAAGTATGGTTGAAGGTCATCCATCATCTCGCGGAATTCGCCGAAAGTCAGCGACTGATTGCCGTCGCTCAATGCTTCCTCGGGATGGGGATGCACTTCCACGAGCAGTCCATCGGCACCTACCACAGCAGCGGCCCGTGCCAGGGCGGGTACCAGGCAACGGATTCCGGCAGCGTGACTTGGATCTACGATCACAGGCAGATGCGATACAGTCTTCAGCACAGGGACGGCAGCGATATCCAACGTGTTGCGCGTAGCGGTTTCAAATGTCCGAATGCCGCGTTCGCAAAGGATGATCTGAGGATTGCCTGCCATGGCGATCACCTGCGCCGACCGCAGCAGTTCCTCGAGAGTTGCCGTCATCCCGCGCTTGAGCAGCACGGGCCGTCCGCACGAACCCAGTGCTTCGAGCAAGGCATAATTCTCCATGCTCCGCGTGCCCACCTGCATAACGTCGGCATACTCGGCGATCAGTTCGACATCTTCCTCGCTCATGACCTCGGTGACTATGGCCAACCCGGTCGCCTCCCGCGCCTTTCGCAGGAGCTTGAGACCTTCCACCCCCAGCCCCTGAAACGCATATGGCGAAGAACGAGGCTTGTACGCTCCGCCACGCAGCATGCAGGCGCCGGCCTCGGCCACGGCTTCGGCAGTTCGCAGCAACTGATCCTCGGACTCGACCGCGCAAGGACCCGCCATCACCACGAAATCGTTTCCCCCGATCTCGATATCGCGTACTTGTATGACCGTGCGGGAACGCCCGCCGGTGTTTCCGTCGGTTTTTGCGACGAGGTCGAAGCAGGAGAACTGCCCGTTCCACTTTGGATTCATGAGCGTTGCCATTTTAGTAAGCTGCGGTTACGTCAGCATTAGCCCGAATCTACTAGCACCGCGCCAGCGAACCCGTTATGCCGCACTCATGCTGACCCTAAGTCGTTTGTATCGAATGATTACGAGCGGGCTTGTGATTTCAATCACGGTCCTGCGCGACGGTGCGCACAATTTGGCCGGTGTGATGCCATGTTGTGTGATGCCATGTGGGGACAGCCGCCCTCGGCTGTCCAACGGAGCGGAACTCCGCTTGGGGTTAGCGCAGCTTTGGAGGAGTGGCTGTAGATCGGTCTAATTGGACGCGTCTTGTTTCGTGAAGTCCGCAGTTCCGACTCTCACGATCGTGCCGCGAGGTTGAGGAGTAGGTTCTTTGTCTTCTTGTGGTTTGCCCGTCGTGACGGGGGCGGGTGCGGGCGCCGGCTCAGGTTTTTCCATCCAAACTCCGTACACCCGCCCGCCATAGGCCGCCAGTCCAGTGTAATCTCCGAAGAAGACGCCGCTGGCGTCGAACGGTTGGTCGGTCCATGCGTAGTTGGCGAAGCTGCGTCCACCGTTGGTCGAGCGCGCCAGAACCACAATTTGCTTTCGGCCCGACGGATTGCCTCGGCGATCGTAAAAAAGAACATCGACCGTACCGTCGGTTGGGTCCACCGCCAACCACTGGAAAAACTGCTCTGCACCATCGTGAACCGGATCGCCGTTCACCCTTACGGGCGCGCTCCAGCGCTCACCCCCGTCGTCGGAAGTCGCGAGGAAAACGTCCAGGTCGCCGTTGCGATAGTCGCTCCAGGTAACGTAGAGGCGCTTGCTCTTTGGATCGATTGCAATTTGCGGGAAGCCATTCGCGCGCTGGAGGGTTTCCACCGCAAACATGATGGGTGCTGTGTGAATGACGGCGCGGGCGTGAGAGAAACTCTTGCCGCCATCGCGCGATGTGGTCAGCATGATCTCGTTATCCTGGCTCCAGATAGCATAGAGCGTGCCATCCGGTACGACTACGCCGTCGAAGCCCTCGGCCGCTCCGTTATCATCGCGCGGCAAGCCAGGATGCGCGTCGATTTCGATCGGCTTCGACCATGTCCTGCCGTCATCAGTGGACCGCGCCAGCACCATCTGAGAGTCGGTCAATCGCCAACGCGTCCAGCCGATATAAAGATTGCCCGCGAAGCGGCTCTTAGTGTTATCCACGACGATGTAAGGCTTATCTTCGAAGGGAATCCCCGGTGATGTGGGTTGTTCCACCACCGGAATATGGTCCGCTTCCCACGTCTTTCCCCCGTCGAGCGAGCGGCGCACGAAGATACCGTTGCGCGTAGCTCCGTGCGCCCAGTAGTTGAACGTACCTAGCTTGTCGAAAGCGATGTAACAGATGATGGCGTGACCCTGGTTGTCGAAGCTCACCGACACGTCGCCGGACACACGATAGTTTTTGGCTTCTACGCCCTCGGCTACCAACCACGTGCGGCCAGCGTCCCGTGAGTATGCGGCGTGCGCGTTGTCCTGATAAACGGCGACCACCTGCTGCGCATTCCCTGGATTCACTGCGACCGCCGGCTCGGTGAAAGTGCCGGGCGTGGGAGTGAGCGTGAACACTTGGGCCTGCGGCGCCTTTGGCAGATTCTGAGCGCACAAGAACAAGGGTGTGCTAGTCCATAGTCCGCAAGCGATCCATAGTGAGAGTCGGTGACCGGGCCAGTTCAGCAGCATGCGAGTCCTTTTGGTGTTGCGATGAATTTGCGGCCGCTACGTGAGATCCTCGGCACAGAGTGCCGCCCCGCCGGCGATTCCCGCATCGGTGCCGTAGCCTCGGCAGAGAAAAATAGAGAGTCAATCGCTTCCCTTAAGCCTGCAATCCCGCCTCAGCGGTGCCGTTCGCGATCATCGGTTGTCGGGTCTGCGTTCCGTCACGACCGACCAGACCGACGGCGACCTTTGTGCCTCCGATATCGACTCCCAGAATTGGGCCTTCATTCGTGGCACTTTGAGTCATGGCCGTGCCGCGCCGCCGAATCTGAAGTTGACGGATACTGCACTTTGATGGTCATGATCTCGTATGGCTTCGTGGGCACTGTAACGCTGTCGTTCTGCACGGGAAGGCTGCCGATCGGCCTTTCCATCAAGTCCGTCTCTGCTGCCGACTGCGCTCCGGGAGGAATCCGCACGTCCGTCTCTCCGTTTTTGCCCGCCCATTCGTAGAAGCGCAAAACCAAGGCGTCATCGTCCTCAGCCTTTTTGAGCGCGGTCACGATGATGTTCTCAGATCCGGCCTGCACGAAGGAATGCTCCGGTGCGAGCGCTCCCTCATGCTTTCCGACCGGCAGGGAAATCAGCTTGTAGTTCAGCTCATAACCACGGCGGATCGTGAGTGCGTCTTTCCAGCCTCCGCCATGCGGATAGAGCGAGTAGGTAAATTCATGATGGCCCTCGTCGGCGTGCGGATCAGGCCACGCCGGGGAGCGCAGCAGCGAAAGGCGAAGCACGTTGCCTTTCGCGTCGTATCCGTACTTGCAGTCGTTGAGCAGGCTGAAGCCGTGCTTCGCGTCCGAAATGTCAGCCCAACGCTGCGCGGGTACCTCGAACTGCGCCTGTTCTGCGGGAGTATTGCGCGTGGTCGGGCGCTCCACCGAGCCAAAGGGAATTTCGAAGGTTGCCTTGTCGCTGTGTGCGCTCACCGGAAATGCGACTTTCAGCAGGATGTGCTTTTCGTGCCATTCCGCCTGCATCTTTACGTCAACCCGCGGGACGCCTGTATACAAAGTTATGTCGCGCACAAACGTCGAATTCTGAAAGTGATTCTTGACCTCAATCACCGCCCGCAGCGGACCACTCTCGACCAGCTTGACCTCGTCGGCCTTGTCGAGATCCCAGTGCTGCTTTTCGAAATCCGCGTCGATGTTCCAGGCATCCCACTGCTTGGGTTTGTCGACGAAGGTTTGCAGCAGATTGCCGCACGTCGAGTTCTTCGGCCCGCCGGTATCCGTTTCCGCAGGAGCCAGAGACTCGGTGCCGCTGCGCTTGTCGAACAAACTGGTCATGCAGCCGCTCTGCGGGTCGATCTTGACGCGGAAGAACTCGTTCTCCAGCGTGTCGGCGGAAGCCTTAAGCATGGAATGAACGACTGGCGCGCTCTTTGCCGCGCGCACAAAGTAGGTTTGATATCCTAGCGACGGCGTGTTCGACAACAGCAGAAATCGTGCCCGGTGTGTTTCGGGATCGAGCGAAAGCAACTGCGCCTCTGCGGGCTTCCCGCTTGCATCCACGACCTCGATCTGCTTGGCTGGCGCCGGTAGCTGCGCCTCAATCTCACTCACTTCGGTGCGCGGCCACGAGAGGGAGTTGAAGATCATCACCGGCACGCCCTCGCCCTGGGTGTTGACATGCGCCGCAATCTCCCGCAACGAGCCCATCGCGAAGTCGTTCGCGAAGCGGTCAACATTCTGCAAATTCCGCTTGGCGTCGAGATAATTCACCGCGATACCAGACCCAGGCATGATGTCGTGGAAATGATCGAACAGCAGGTTCTTCCAGGTCTGCTCCATCCCCTCTTGCGGATAAGTGTGCCCGTACAACGAGGCCAACGAAGAAAACTTCTCCGCATTCAACACCAGTTCTTCCGCGCGCCGAATCCTGCGCTTGGTTTCGGCCTGGGTGGTGAACACCCCGCGGTGATACTGGAAGTAAAGTTCGCCGTCCCAGGTGGGAACCTGCATGCTCGGAAGTTTCTTCTCCAGATCGGCGAAGAACTCGCTGGCGAAACTGAACTGCAACTTCGGAAACACACTATCCGGGGCCCTGAGTTGATCGGCATGGTCCAGCATTACCCGCGTCGGGCCGCCGCCATGGTCGCCGACACCGTACAGGTGCATCATCTCGGGACTGTCAGTGAGCTTCGGTCCGTAGATGGAAGGCATCCAGATCGAGAGATCCTTTCCGAGCGGCTCGGCATCGATGCCACCAGCGTAGTCGTGCGGGAAGTAGGTCAGCAGACGGCTGCCGTCCGGCGCCTGCCACCAAAAAAGTTTGTAGGGGAAGGTGGTGAATTCGTGCGCCCAGAGCAGCTTCTGGGTCACAAAATAATCCATGCCGGACTTCTTGTAGATCTGCGGCAGTTGCCAGTTGTAGCCGAATGAATCCGGATTCCACCCGATCTTCACATCCACGCCAAAATTTTTCTGGAAGTAGCGCTTGCCCACCAAAATCTGCCGCACCAGCGATTCGCCGTCCGGCATGTTGAGATCGGGTTCCACCCACATGCCGCCGATGACCTCCCAGCGGCCCTCTTTCACCCGCTGCTCGATCTCCTTGTAAATGTCGGGGTATTTTTCCTGCATCCATTCATAGGCGCGCGCCGACGACATCGTGAACTTGAAGTCGGGATATTCGCGCATCAAGTCGAGCACGCTGCGAAACGTGTTCCGCACCACTTCTACGGTTTCGGTCCGGGGCCAAAGCCACGCCATGTCGATGTGCGAGTTGCCGACAGCACGAATGGTGAAATGCTGCAGCCAGGGCTTGAGCACCTCGAGTTTAGCGTGCGCCGCTTTCAGAGAAGCATCGAACCCGGCTTGATCTCCTCGCTCTAACGGAGAGAAATCAATCGCCCTGACCGCCGCATCCAGTTCCTGCTCACGCTGGGCCTTTCCATCTTCGTAGGCCGCAATCAAGGGCTGCGCTGCGAGGATCTCCAAACGCAGAAATGCTGGATCGGGCCGAGTGTGCGGCGCTTCCACGATAAGTTCGCTGTGGAAGAACTCCGACTGCACGTCGTCTCCCGCCACCACCCGCGCCGCAACAAGGAACTTCTGCCCCGGCTGTGCATTCTCCGACAGCAGGACAGGGAGGATATTGTCGTCGTCCCCGCGGTACAGAATCCCTCCGTTCGAAAATACCGTGATCATCAGGCTGCCCGGACTGCCGAAACGCAGATCCAGCAGTACCCGCGAACCCTGCGTCGCGTACCCGTTGATCTTTTCCGGAATCTGTACCCACCGCCGGAAAACGCGGGTTCCCTTCCAGTGCTCCTCGTTCGCATTCTCTCCGCCGGGGCCCGAAACATTCTTAACTGTTAAGGTGGACCAATCGGCGTCATTCAGACTGGGATCTTCAGGGTGCGGAACATCGGAGTGGGAATGCCACTCCGCCTCTCTCTGCCTCAACAGCGACTGCAACCGGTCGAGCGTAGGCTTAGAAGGATCCGGACTGACCGAACTCTGGGAAAAACCGAACCCGACGAACAGGACAATCATGAAGAACAGGAACACGGCGGAACGAGTCATCGAACAACCACCTTTCAGAAAGAGTTAAGATCGCGTCCGCGATCGTGCACGAGCAAACCAAGATATCACCCAGGTTTGGCCGACTCCTAAGTTGTTGATTCTATAGCGTCGCCAGCTCCCAGCAGAAATTGTGCGAATTTGTGATTCCTTGCATTCAAATTATTCATCGAACTGACTACGCAAGTGAGTTGACGGTTTTGGCTGCTCAACTTATGATGCAGACTCGAATGTCGGATTGCCTCAATCTCGGCGCCCTGTGCTGTTGTACTTGTTGTTGTTGTGCATGCGTGTGCGCTGGCGCGGGGAGGCTGCTGACCTAAGAATTCTTTCTTAATCCAAGCACTCATACCCATCGCCAGACCAACTGGCGGTGGGTTTTTGTTTTATGGCGAATTTTCTATGACGATCACAGCGAAAGAAACCAAAGCACAACGCGTCGAGCGTATCAAGCGCGCCAAGAACCCGTGGGAGGGCCTGGACGAAATTCGCCGCTTCGCGAGCGAAGGTTTCGGCTCTATCCCGCCCGAATGGATCAGCACTTATTTCCGCTGGTGGGGCGTTTACACCCAGGGAGACGGCGCCGGCGTAACCGGCGGGCAAGGCGGCGAGGGCCGCGCCCTCCAAAGATTCATGGTGCGCATCCGCATTCCCAACGGCATCGTGAACTCCCGCCAGCTTCGAGCCATCGCAGATCTCACCCGCCTTCACGCCAACGGAATCGCCGACCTCACCGTTCGTCAGAACATTCAATTGCACTGGGTCACGATTGAATCGCTGCCCGAAGTGCTCGACGGCCTGTGGCAAGTGGGACTGAATACGACCGGAGCCTGCGGCGATGTCGTTCGCAACGTCACCGGATGCCCGGTGGCTGGCGTCGATGCCGATGAAATTTGCGACGCCTCCCCGTTGGTGCTCGAAGCCTCGCGCTTGCTCGCGGGAAACGCGGAGTTCTACAACCTGCCGCGCAAATTCAAGATCTCCATCGCGGGATGCCACTCTTGGTGCTCCTATCCTGAGATCAACGACATCGGTCTGACGGCGATCACTCGCACGATTGACCGCAAACCTGAAGTTGGCTTCTCCGTTCGAGTCGCCGGCGGCCTGTCCACCGAACCTTATCTGGGTGCTCGCCTGAACGCGTTCGTTCGCTGGACCCAGGTTCTGCCGGTGATCAAAGGGATTACGGAAATATTCCGCGATTCCGACGTGTTGCGGGAACATCGAGAGCGTGCCCGCCTGAAATTTCTCTTCCTGCGCCACGGATGGACCGCCGAACGCTTCCTCTCCGAATTGCAGGATCGCATCGGATTCCAACTTGACCCCGCGGTGGAAGAGCATCCGCCCGACGACGTTTATCGCGATCACATTGGGATTCATGCGCAGAAGCAATCGGGCCTCTCATACGTCGGAGCGGTCGCTCTGCGTGGACGAATCACAGCAGACCAGATGCGCGCCGCCGCCGAACTCGCCGAACGCTTTGCCGGCGGGGAACTGCGCGCCACCAACATGCAGAACCTGCTAGTCGTGAATGTTCCCACCATCAACGCCGACGCGTTGGCGAAAGAACTCGACGCGATCGGCCTGCGAGTTGGCGGATCGTCCTTCGCGCGAGGCACGGTGGCCTGCAGCGGCACCGAATTCTGCAAGCTGGCCATTACGGAAACGAAAAGCTTCTCGCGCTGGCTGGTCGAGGAACTGGAAGAACGCCTGCCCGGCTTCAATCAGCACCTCAAGCTGCATGTCACCGGATGCCCCAACAGTTGCGGCCAGCACTGGATCGCCGACATCGGCATTGAAGGCAAGAAGATCAAGGTCCACGACCGGATGGTCGATGCCTACTACTTCTGCGTAGGCGGAGCGCTCGGCCTGCATCAGTCCACCGCGCGCCCCGTCGGATATCGCTGCGCGGCGACCGAGGTTCCCGACGCGCTCGAGCGCTTGCTTGAGCAGTATCTGGCCCTGCGAGAGCCGGGTGAAAATCTGCGCCGGTTTTTTGCCCGCCATAGCGATGCGCAGTTGCGTGAGTTTCTGGCCGGCGAATTTGTGCCGGCCGTGGCCCGCGATCTGCCCTCTTCGCAGGATCTGTCGCAACTAGGAGGGATCGGTGACTAGCTTGTTTCCTATGTTCCTGAAACTCGAGGGCCGGCAATGCCTGGTGGTGGGCGCTGGCAAAGTCGGGGAGCCCAAGATCGCCAGCCTGCTCGACACTGGAGCGCGAGTTCGGGTGGTTGCGCTCGACGCCAGCCCTGCCGTTCGCGAGTGGGCGCACGACGGACGGATCGAACTCGACCTACGTGCCTTCTCGCCCGACAATTTGGACGGTGCTTTCCTGGCCGTCGTCGCGACCTCCTCGCGCAGTCTGAACGAGCGCGTCTATCGGGAAGCGCAGCGGCGCGGAGTGTTGTGCAACGTGGTCGACGTTCCCGATCTGTGCGACTTCTTTTACCCCGCGGTGGTACGCCGCGGCGATCTGCAGATCGCAGTTTCCACCGCCGGTCAAAGCCCATCCCTGGCACAACAGATACGACGGCAGCTGGAAAAGCAATTCGGCCCAGGATACGCCGAGTGGGTGGCGGAACTGGGCGAGACGCGCAAGCTCATCCTCGCCAGCGATCTCGACAAGGAACGCAAACTCGACCTTCTCCATTCTCTCGCCAGCCGCGAGGCCGTCGAGGCGGCTCTGGCCGAGGCGTCCGAACTCGTCGCTCATGGGGAGCATAAATGAAGGGAAAAGTCTATCTGGTCGGCGCGGGGCCGGGTGATCCGGAGTTGCTCACTCTGAAAGCGTTGCGTTTGCTGCGCACAGCCCAAGCCGTCTTGCACGATGACCTGGTCGCGCCGGAGATTCTGAATCTCATTCCTCCGACGGCGCAGTTACACAGCGTCGGCAAGCGCTGTGGCAAGAAGAAGGTTCTGCAGGGCGAGATTAACTATCTGATGGTGGCGCTCGCAGAGTCCGGAGTGAACGTCGTTCGGCTCAAGAGCGGCGATCCGCTGATCTTCGGCCGGGCGGGTGAAGAAATCGACACGCTGCGCAGGGCCAACGTGCCCTATGAAATCGTGCCGGGCGTCACCTCCGCTCTCGGTGCCGCAGCCGTGGCCGAGATTCCGCTCACGCATCGAAGAAACTCCTCCGCGGTTGTGTTCATCACCGCACATCAAGCAGCTGGGAGTAATGAAGCCAACTGGAGCAAGCTGGCCGGCAGCGGCGCGACGCTCGTCATCTATATGCCGGGCCAGAACTACTCTGAAATCGCTGGGAAGCTGATCGCAGCCGGACTCGTGCGTGAAACTCCGTGCGCAATCATTTCGCGTGCCACCACCCGGCATCAGCGCACGCACCGCACCACCATCGCCGATTTGACCCATGCACCGCAGCTCCCGGCGCCAACGTTGCTGGTGGTTGGGGAGGTTGCGCGCTTTGCCGATCCGGTGGTCGCTGCCCAGGAATTCGTAGTGCCCACCCCAACTTTGGCAATCGATGGCACGCTGTACGCCACATCGCTTGCCGGTTCATTTCACAAACCAGATGTCGAGGAGCCGGACTTCGCAACGAACGAGGAGCCAGTCGCATGAAAGACCAAATCAAGAACCAGATCAGTACAGTGCAGAACGCGGGTGATACATGGAGCCCGCAGCACACTCTCAGTTGGGCATTCAACACGTTTGGCAGCAGCGTAGCCATTTCCTCAGCGTTCGGTGCTGAGGGGATGGTGCTGATTGACATGGCTTCCCGCGTGCGCCGCGATTTCCGCCTGTTTACCGTCGATACCGAATTCCTTTTCCCCGAGACCTACAGCTTGATGGACCGCATTGAAGAGAAATACGGCATCGCGATCGAGAAGGTGTATTCGGTGCTCTCCCCAGAGGAGCAGGAGCGCACTCACGGCGAGGCACTGTGGACTCGCGATCCCGATCTATGCTGCAACCTGCGCAAAGTCGAACCGCTGCGCCGCAAGCTGGGCGAGCTCAGAGCCTGGATCACCAGCATCCGCCACGATCAGACCTCGGCACGCGCTGGCGCGCGCAGAATAGAGTGGGACGCCAAGTTTGGGCTGGTAAAGATCAATCCCATCGTGGATTGGACTTCAAAGCAAGTGTGGCGCTACATCCATGATAATGATGTGCCTTATAACACGCTGCATGATCAGGACTATCCCAGCATCGGCTGCACGCATTGCACGCGTGCCATAGGGCCGGGAGAAGATCCGCGCGCCGGGCGTTGGCCGGGCTTCGCCAAGACCGAGTGCGGTTTGCACATCATCGCGCCCGCGTCCGACTCAACTCTAGCGGTCGGATCGAAGGCCGCAGAATTCACCGACTGATTCACCGCGTCCCATCGATCTGTCGTCCCTCGAAAAAAGTCTGTCGTCCCTCGAAAACTTCTGTCATCCCGAGCGAAGCGAGGGATCTGGGTGTTTGCTTGCGTCGAAGGCGGCGATGGCGCAAACAAGAACCTAGATCCCTCGCGTTGCTCGGGATGACAATGTGGTTTGGTTACGCTATGCGTGACAATGCACTCAGCCGGCCTGACAGAACGCACTACTAATCCCGCCCCAGTCCTGCGCCGGTTCTGACTGTGGGAAAAACATTCCGTGGAGCCGTCGCACCGACTCGTCGACCTTCGACTCTTCCACCAGAAACGAGATCGTCCGGTCCGACGCTCCCTGGCAAACCACGCGCACGTCCATGTCAGACACCGCCGCGAAGATTCGGCTGGCGACCTCTGGCTGCCGTCGAATGTTTTCGCCGACCAGGCAGACGAGGACTCTGTGGTTCTCCCATCGCACCTCAGCCACGCCTTGAAGGTCGGCGGCAATTCCCGGCAAAGGTGCCGTTGAGCCCACCAGCAACCACACGCGGCCCAGTGACGCAGCCATGAGGTCTACGGGACAGGAATGCTGATCGAAGGCCGCATATACCGCGCCGAGTACTTCCGCACCGACTCCCTGTGGCGATTGAATCTCGACTGCCGCAACTTTCCTCTTAGTGGTAATCGCTCTGACCGTGTTACCCGTTCTCGCCCGAGCCACGATCTCCGTTCCTTCGCCCTCCGGTCGCCGCGAATTCAGAACGTACACGGGAGTGTTCTCTCGCATTGCCGGAGCCAGTGTCGACGGATGCAGTACCTTCGCGCCAAAGTGTGCCAACTCCGCCGCTTCATCAAAACTCATCTTGCGGATCACCTGCGCGTCCGGACATACCTTGGGGTCAGTAGTCATGATGCCATCTACGTCGGTCCAGATCTCGACGCGCGCGGCGCCCAGGGCCGCTCCCACGATCGCAGCGCTGAAATCGGACCCGCCTCGGCCAAGGGTCGTCGGAATCCCATCGTGCGTGGACGCGATGAATCCGCCCATCACCGGCACGCTGCCGGACTCAAGCAGCGGACCCAATACATCCTGCAACCGGCGATTCGTCGTCTCCCATACGGGATTGGCTTGGCCGTGGCGCCCGTCGGTGACGATGCAGCTTCGGGCGTCGACATGCATGGCGCGGATCGGTGCTTCACACAGGGCCGCCGTCACCAGTTTGCTGGAGAGAGACTCGCCAAAGCCGAGCAAGTGATCCTGCAATCGGAGGTCGAATTGGCGTGACGTTTCCAGGCTATGCAATAGCGATTCCAGTTCCTGAAATTCACGTCGCAACTCCCGATCGAGGGCGTCATGAGGAGCGCCATCCACCAGTTCGTCTGCCAGTTGCTCGTGGCGTACGTAAATGTTTCGCACGATTGCCAGCGCCGAGCCGAGATGTCCCGCCGCCGCGGCCTGTCCAGATTCCAATAGTTGGTCCGTGACCCTCGCGAGCGCGCTGACCACGACCACCCGCTGCGAACTCATTCGGCTCTTCACGATGGCGATCAGTCGACGGATGGCGGCCGCATCTTCCACCGACGTGCCGCCAAACTTCATTACCACCACATCGTCGCCGCGTTCGAATCTGCTCTGTCGCTGTAATCCGATCATTTTGGTTGAACTCCATTCCTGATTTCGCGCATGAAAAAACCCACCGCCAGATCGCTTCTGGCGGTGGGTTCGGTTGAACTTGCTTACGAGTGCTTTACTCTATCCGTTCCCGTCCTCCAGAAGACACGTAATTCGTGTCGACATGCCTGTGCCTGTCGATGTAATTCGCGTCGCCTTCTGGATGACGGTCTTCATGGAATACGTGTACGGAGGTACGACGATTCGTCTCCAGCCTACTTCACCCAACTTCGGGCGGGAAATTCAAAATTCCGATGGGACGAATCCAGATTTCCGATGTAAACGATCGAAAAAGAGTAAGGAGTCTTAGAATCCATTCTCCGCCGCATACCGCCCTGATTTCCTTTGCGTCCTTAGCGGCATTTCTTAGCGTTCTCCGCGGTTAAAAGCTTTCGACTAGACTAAGCACGCCGTCGACTTAATTAAGACTTGTCTTAGCCTTCCGCTTTTTTCCCAGCTCCGGTGATCTGTCGCAGAAGCGCAATGAACGCGGTTGTGGCTACGGAAAGCGTCCGGTCACGCCTATAGGCAAGTCCCAGCTCGCGGTACAGTTCCACATCTTCCAAATCGATCAGCTTGACCCGCCCGGCATCGACCTCGTCGCGGGCGAACGCTGCGCTAATCAGCGACACGCCAAGATCTGCCGCCACAAAGCTCTTGATCATTCCAATACTGGGCAGTTCCATGCGTACCTGGACATCCGCGCTGAAAGGACGAAAAATTTTGTCCAGCAGTCTCCGCGTGTGTCCGGTCTTGGGAAACAGCAGCGGGTGCTTAACGACCTCGCTCACCGGCACCGCCTTGTGCTTGGCCAGCGGATTCTTCGGACTGACCATCAACATCAACTTATCACGAAAAATCGGCTGAATCTTCAGGCTCGGCGACGTGATCGGCAGAGTCAAAACCCCAACTTCTACCTGCCCGTTCTCCAGTTTTTCCACGATCTTGTAGCTGAAATTTCGATAGATGCTGATCTGTACCGGAGGATAACGCCGGCAGTACTCTGCAAAGACCTCGGGCAAGACGTATAGGCACGTCGCCTCGTTAGCGCCGACGCGCAGCGTGCCTCGCGGCGTTCCGCTGTGATCCGCGACCGCCACCAACGACTCATCCCGCAGATTCTTCAGGCGCTCGGCGTACTCGTAGAACACTTGCCCCGCAGGCGTCAGTTTTACTGTTTTGCCCGACCGGTCCAGAAGACGGTCGCCGTACTCCTGCTCCAGTTGCCGAATTTGCGCGCTCACCGCCGACTGCGAACGAAATACTTTCTCGCCCGCGCGCGAAAAACTGCCTTGTCTAGCCACTTCCAGAAAAGTGATGAGCTGATCAAAGTCCATTGGCGTGAATAAATTATAGCGGACTCAGCCGAGGCCGAGGTTGACTAACCGGAAGCAAGGAGGGGTGCTGCAGTCGAAAATTTTTATGGACGGCATCAAAATTCTGAATCGCCTTCGCCGCTAGGGCGAAATCGCTGATTGCTGATGCCCCCAAGGCTTCGTGCTGTTTCAGTCAACAATCAAAAATCAAGAATCAACAATATTAGGTAATATGGCTGCGCACGCATCATGATCCAACTCTCAGACATCCAGACAGCCCTGGCCAGAATCCGCTCGGACATTCGGGTCTCGCCCTGCACGCCCTCCGAGACCTTCTCTGGCCTGACCCACAATTCCATCTTCCTCAAACTCGACAACCAGCAGCGCACCGGCGCGTTCAAGGAACGAGGCGCGCTGAACAAGTTGCTCACGCTCAATTCGAACGAACGCGCTCGCGGCGTGATCGCCGCATCCGCAGGCAATCATGCTCAGGGAGTCGCCTATCACGCTGGCCGTCACGGCATCAAAGCCCGCATCTTCATGCCGCTTCCCACGCCGCTCACCAAAGTCTCTGCCACACGCGCGTATGGCGCGGAAGTTGTCCTGTACGGCACCAACTACGACGAAGCCTACGCGAGAGCGGTCGAGGTCGGTGTGCAGGATCGCCTTACCCTCATCCACGCGTTCGACGACGATGCGGTCATTGCAGGGCAGGGAACTCTTGGGCTCGAGATCCTCGAACAGCAACCCGACATTGAAGCCGTGATCGTGCCCATCGGAGGAGGCGGGCTCATTGGCGGAATCGCCTGCGCCGTGAAGGAAATGAATCCGGCCGTGACCGTGTTCGGAGTCCAGCCTGCCCGAATTCCCTCGATGCAGGCTGCCGTGGCCGAAGGCAAGCCCGTTACCCTGGACGCTGCCAAGACGATAGCTGACGGCATTGCTGTGCGCCGCGCGGGAGAGCGCACCCTGCCGCTCGTGCAGAAGTACGTCGACGACATCGTCACTGTAGAGGAAGAAGAAATCGCTAATGCGATTTTGCTTCTGCTCGAGCGCGAAAAAACTCTGGCCGAGGGCGCCGGCGCAGCCGCACTCGCCGCAGTGCTGAACCGCAAATTGCCCTTGGCCGCGAAACGCGTGGCCGTTCTCGTGTGCGGTGGCAACATCGACGTCACCCTGCTTTCGCGCATCATCGAGCGCGGTCTGGTGAAAGATGGCCGCCTCGTCCGCCTGCGCGTTCACTTGCCGGATTATCCTGGTGCCCTGCACCGGCTCACAGGAATCCTCGCTGATCACCGCGCCAATATCGTCGAAACTGCGTACGACCGCGCCTACCACGGCGTAAACCTCGGCGATACCGCAATCGACATCACCATGGAAACTCGGGGCCCAGACCACATCGCTGAACTTCTGGCCGCGCTGGTTTCGGCCGGTTACACGCACGAGAGAATTCTGTGAGAGATGGTCCGCGAAGATGTGCGAGCCTGCGCACAGCGCGCGACACTCACAAACGTCGGGAGGTCATCTTAATTACAATACCCACGGAGACGAACTGATCTGGCCGAGAGCCAACGACTTGAAAACAGCCGCTAAAACCACGGGTCTGCGTTACTGGATGCTGCGCGTGCTCCATGAGTGCGACCACGTCGCCGCCGACTTCAGCGCCGATCCCGTCCACGACTTGCGGGTGTCGCTGCGCCGCTGCCGTTCCCTGGCCGACGGCATGATGGCCATGGATCCCGATCCCGAGTGGAAGGCAATGAAGAAAGCAGGCAAGCGCCTGTTCCAGCGCTTGGGCGACCTGCGCGACGTGCAGATCATGATGGAGTGGATCGACAAACTCCACCCCGCGCTCGATGTGGCGCGGGCACTCCTGCCCGCGCTGCCGCCAGAGGCAGAACACTCAGGTGACCCGGCAGAGGCCGCTCCGGCTAGGAACGATACGCGAGATCCCGCTGCGGAGGCTTTGCTCGGATTCCTGCGCCACCGCGAGGGACAGCAGAAGCATGAGGCTCGCGCGGCCCTCGAGGAGTTCGATCGCAAACAATGGCGCCAGTGGAGCAAGTCGTTGCCGCTGCGGGCCGGTCGAATCCGGCCTGGAAGCGCGGTGTTTAAGCACCTCGCCCTGGAGCGCTGGACCGCTGCCCGCGAACTGCACACCCGCGCTCTGCGCAACCGGTCGCAGGTGGCCTTCCACACGCTGCGCATAGGGATCAAGCGGTTCCGCTATATCGTGGAAAACTTTCTGCCCGCTGAACATAAAGCCTGGAGCAACGATCTGAAGCACATGCAGGATCTCCTCGGCGAAGTACACGACCTTGACGTTCTCTGGGCAACCGCTCTCTCCTGCCACGTTTTCCCGGATGATGAATCGCGCAAACGCTGGCATGAGCGAATTCTCGAGGAGCGGAGTAAGCGGATTGAAGAGTATCGCCAGAAGATGGTCGGTCCCGACTCACTGTGGAATGTGTGGCGCGCTGGATTGCCGCAAGGCAAGCAGATTCAGGAGATTGCTACCCGGCGCATGAAGTTGTGGGCAAAGGCTCTCGACCCCGACTTCCCGCACTCCGAACGGGTGGCTCGCCTGGCGCTCGAACTCTACGACGGCCTAGGGAAAGCAGGATTGTTGGGCGCCGAAACAGCGAATGGCAACGGCACTGATGCGCGCTCAAGTCTGTATGTGGCCGCTCTTCTTCACGATGTGGGCAAGGCCAAGGGCAACAAAGGACATCACAAGGTCTCTCAGGAGCTGATCAAAGCCCATGGTACGCCCTTGGGGTGGAGCGCGGAAAACATGCAGCGCGCTGCCCTCGTGGCCCGCTTTCATTGTGGCGCGCTTCCGACCCGGAGTCACAAGGCGCTGCGCGATCTGCTCCCGGCCGAGCAGAAAACTGTCGTTCGTCTGGCTGCAATTCTCCGGCTGGCCAACGCTCTGGATGACACTCACGATGGGCATATCCGACGCGTCCAGATTGAAAGCGCGGCTGTGCAAGAACGGGGTCGTGGCCACCGCACGAACGGTTTCGTGCGCAAACCGGCAGCTCTTGGCAAGAATGAAGCGCTGGTCATCGCCGCCGAGGGATATACGCCTGGAAGTGCCACGGCGCAAACTGTAGCCGCCGAGAGATATTTGCTAGAGACCGCACTGCGCAGGCCGGTGGTGGTGAGGGCGATGAAGACGGCGCAATTATCCCACATTCGTTTCTCAACCCCGTAAACGTCGGAGAACGATTGGACTGAAGCGCTCTCTTCGTATGTCCCTTTACGCAGGAGCGGGGAAACATCTGGGACAGGATGAATATACCGTTTGCCGTTCCGATCCTGGATGACCATTCTTCTCACATGTCGCAGTGCCACTGCGGAGAAGGACGTACGTCGGACAATAAGCCCGAAGCTTCCCAGCCACTTTCCTGCGTCGTGCCTCTCGGTTACAACGTAGACTGCTCCCATGACTCACACGCAACTGGTGGAGAAAGCGGTGAAGTGGCTGCGGTCTTATCGCTGCGGCGTGGTGCTATCCGAGCAGGCCTGCGTCAGCGGGGAGATGCCCGACGCCATCGGCTGGATGCGGGCCTGCCATTCGGTGCTGGTCGAGTGCAAAGTCACTCGCGCGGATTTTCTGGCCGACCGCGCCAAACCTTTTCGTCTGAAGCCAGAGAAGGGCGTTGGTAGCGAGCGTTTCTATCTGACGCCGTCCGCGTTAGTAAAAGTTGAGGAATTACCCGTCGGTTGGGGGCTGCTGGAATTTCGTCGCGGACGCATCGAGCAGGTGCGGGCTTCAGCTAAGAATCTGCGCACGGCCACGGGATTCCGTTACGAGATGAATCTGCTGCTGGCCAGCTTGCGGCGGGTCGAGGTACGCATCGAACCGCAGAGCATCACCGACTTCCTCAAGTGGAAGAACCGCATGGCCGAGTACAATCGCGGCACTCTGCCAGAGGGATTATCGGCCCCTGATGACGAATGGAACGTTTTCCTAGATCCCAAAGTTTCTCTTTCCACTGACTGATCCGTCATCCAACGTAGAAGCCACAAAAGAAAACCGGGCTGGTTGGCCCGGCTTCTTCTGCGTCGAGTTGGATGCGGTTACATCGCAGCACGGCGCGACTGGCGCTGAGGCTGCATTTCTGGTCGCTTAAGAACCAGTCCGGTCACCCGGCATGCCCTCCTCAAACCAGTCATAGGTCGCTGACTGAAGTCCAAGACGGCGAAAAAGCGCGGAGACAGACCGGGGCATGAGTGCAACTAGCGTGCCAGGATCGGTCTTCAAGTGGAGTTGACAATAATTCATGCAACTCACTGATTAAACGTATCTTGATTCGCGCTCGATTTGGGACCAGATGGCCTGACTGGGGTCGGCTCACCCAAAGCGGCAAAGTCTTGCACAGTTTGCACAGTGCGTTGTGCACTTCTACTACGAAAGGCGGGCGGTGCTGGCAGAGACGTAGCAAGCTTTCTTACAACCGAATCTCGTCTACATATCCCTGCGCCCTTCCATGGCCTTCAGCATGGTGATTTCGTCGGTGTATTCGATGTCGCTGCCGACGGGAATGCCCATGGCGATCCGAGTCACTTTCACTCCGGCGCGCTTAAGTTGCTGCGAGAGATAAACCGCCGTGGCCTCGCCTTCGACGGTGGGATTGGTGGCGAGGATCACTTCGTCGACGTTGCCCGCGTCGACGCGCGAGATGAGGTTCGAGATGCGCAACTGCTCCGGGCCGATGCCATGCAGCGGCGAGATTGCTCCGTGCAAAACGTGGAAGACACCGTTGAAATGCTTGGTCTTTTCGATGGCGGCGATGTTGGTGGGTTCTTCAACCACGCAGACAAGGCGCTGGTTGCGGGTGGGGCTGGTGCAGTAGACGCAAGGGTCAACGTCGGTGATGTTGTTGCACACCGAGCAGAGGCGGAGGTTGGCCTTAACGTCGCGCACGGCGGCGGCCAGAGCCTCCGCGTCTTCCTCGCTGGAACGCAAGATGTGGAAGGCCAGGCGCTGCGCGCTTTTCGCGCCGACGCCGGGGAGCTTTTTCAGCTCATCGATCAGGCGGGACATGGGTTCGGCAAATTTAGACATTGGACGATTTCGTAATTTCAGTAATCAAAAACCGAAAACTTTGCCGTAGAGACGTTGCTTGCAACGTCTCTGCCGGCGGCGAGACGTAACAAGCTACGTCTCTACGATTACGGGGTTGCTGCGATAGCGTATTCGAAATCGTAGGAGTGCTTTCCGTCGGCTGCAATGATGATCTTCATCTTTCCGGCGATTCCCGCCAACTGGCCGGTGCCGGAGTCCGGCACGACTGTGATTGTCAATTGCGGTACCCCCTGCGTCATGGTCCCGGTGTGCTGCAGAATGAAGCTGCCGCTCCGGCCTTTAAGAGTGCCGGTCACGCGTTCGATAGCAACGTACGCGCCGGATCCTTTGACTTCCGTGCTGGCAGTCAGCATCTGACCTTTGGCAGTGGCCTCGAGATCGCCGTGATACTGCTTGTCGAGCGCCATACGGCCCAGGGCGGTATCACCAGTTTTGTCGTCTTGAGGAGTTACTTTCACGTCGAATGGTCCGGTGGCGTGATTGGTCACAAGGGCCTCTTTTTGGCGGGGAGATTGAGCTTGTGCCGCTTCTCGGACGGCGGCGATCATGCACAAAGAAATGAGAGCGACGGCAAATTGTGAGCGAATAGTTTTCATCCTGTATGACCTCGGAACCGCAATCGGGATGCCGTCGCCTACCTTCAGAGTCCGGGAATGCCGAGGCCGCCCAGCATGCCACCGACGGTGGATTGCATCTGAGCATCGACCTTGCGGGCAGCCTCGTTGATGGCGGCGAGAATCAGATCCTGCAGCATTTCGACGTCGCCGGACTTCACCGCCTCGGGATCGATGCGCAGGCTGAGCAGTTGCTTGCGGCCATCCATTTTGGCGGTGACGGTGCCGCCGCCGGACGTAGCCTCGACCACGGTCTCCTGCATCTTCTTCTGCAGCGACTCATACTGCGACTTGGCTTTGGACATCAGGTCTTGCAGGTTGAATCCACCCATAGCACCTCACGTAATTCAAAGTTTCAACGTTTCGAATTTGCCTACGTCGATGCTGCGAACATCGGGTTAGGACCTTGAAACTTTGAACCCTTGCCTTTCACCGCTTTTCTTTGTAATCGATCACAGTGCGGATCTCGGCGCCGAACTTTTCCTGCATGCGACGCACGACTGGGTCCTGCTCGGCGCGGCTGCGCCCACTCGGTCCCGGCGTCAGGCGCGACGCCCCGTTGCGTTTGCTTTCCTGCGGTGGGACTGTTGCGCCGGGAACTACTTTCAACTTGACCGCACGGCCGAGGACTCCGCTGGCCGACGCGATGGCGATTCGCTTAGCCTCCTGGCCCAGCGACATGTCGACCACCGTCTGCGACTCCGCCACCTTGATGACCAGTTCGTTGGATTGTACGCTCCATTCGCCCGCCGACAGCATGGAGACCAGGATTCGCTGGTTGTTGTCAGTGAGGGCCTGCAGGACGCCATTTTGCAGCCGTTCGATCTCGGGTGACACGCCCGATGCCGGAGGCTCGTCCGTCAACTGCCCCGCGATTCCCGACGATGGCTCAGGTGCCGGCGCTTTCGTGGTGCCTGCAGAGACGTAGCCAGCTACGTCTCTACGATCGGATACAGGTGAGGGAATCGGATCAGGCGCAGGTGCGGCGGAGCCCATGACTACCGGTTCTGGTTGGCTCGCAGCGGCGACGATGCGTGGGCCGGGAGCGGGCACTGAGCCGGACGAATCTTCTTGTCGCGGCGTTCCTTTGCGCGCGGAATCGGCAGCGAAGGGGGAGACGTAATTCGAGCGAGCCGCAGGCGGCTCTGGGCGCCGCGTCTCGGAGCTGGGACCGCCGCCCACGATGGCCGGTCTCGCCGGAGGCCGCTGGGCGGTGGCGGCGGGCGCGGTTGCCGCCTCACTCAGCAATTGTTCAATGGGCAGCAGCTTTTGCGCGTGGGCCATCTTCAGCAGCCCAAGTTCGAGGTGGAAGCGCTGCTCCTGCTTGTATCCCAACTCCCCGTGGGTGCGGAGCATGATCTGCAGGTGGCGCGTGAGATCTTCTTCGCCGAACAGGTCGGCGACACGGGCAACCCGTTCGCGCTCCTCGCTGGAGATTTGCAGCAAAGAAGAATCCTTGCCGGCGATTTTCGCGACGGTCGCGTTTCGTAGAAAGCGGACCATTTGGCGCGCAAAGTGGGTTGGGCTGTGCCCTTCCCCGATCAACTGATCGACTTGGCGGAGAATTTCTTCGCTTTTCCCTTCGGACACCGCCTGCATCACTTGCTCCAGAATGTGCGCTGGCGCCGCGCCCACGAGGTTCCGAACCGACTCGGCTGTAATCTTTCCGCTTGCCGAAGCGATGGCCTGATCAAGGATGGATAGCGCGTCTCGCATGGAACCGTCGCCCGCTTCGGCCAACAGAGCCAGGGCATCATTGTCGGCCTCAATTTTTTCCCGCGTAACCAGATCGCGCAACTGGCCGACGATGTCGTCGAACTTGACCGCGCGAAAACTGAAATGCTGGCAGCGCGAACGGATGGTCTGCGGAATGTCTTCCGGCTGCGTGGTGGCCAGCATGAAGACGATATGGTCAGGCGGTTCCTCCAGAGTCTTGAGCAGCGCGTTGAAGGCGGCGTCGGTGATCTGGTGCGCTTCGTCGAGGATGTAGATCTTGAAGCGATCGCGGGCGGGGCGGTAGCGTGCGGCCTCGCGCAGTTCTCGGATTTCGTCGATGCCACGATTGGTGGCCGCGTCGATTTCGATGACATCGACCGCGTTGCCTGCACGAATCTCGGTGCACGACTCGCAAATGCCGCAGGGCTCAGCAACCGGCTTGTCCTTGGACCGGCAGTTCAGCGCCATGGCCAGGATGCGGGCGACCGTGGTTTTGCCGATACCGCGGTGGCCGCTGAAGATATAGCCGTGGGCGCTGCGCCCTTGTTCAATGGCGTTTTGCAGAGTCCGGGTGACGTGCTCTTGTCCGATGACCTCGGAGAACTTCTGCGGACGGTATTTGCGGGCCAGGACGGTGTAACTCATGAGCAGAAGAGACGATTATACGTGATGCAGAGGGTGCGCTGCCTCAAGACATAACGCCGCAGGCTTGCTAAGATTCGCTTCAAAGCGATACGCTGGTGCGTCAACAAACGTACGGATTGCGGCTTGGAAGAAGGCATTCAACGGGCGGTCGCAAAGGAGCGTTTCCATGCAACTGAAACTTGCCAAAAAAACAGTGGACGGAATTCTGGTCATCGCCTGCAGCGGGCGGATTGTGTTTGGCGAAGAGTCGTCCCTGCTGCGCGAAGAAGTAAAGAAGGCTCTGCAAGACAATAAACGCATCGTGCTTAATCTGGGCGACACCAACTACATTGATTCGGGCGGATTGGGCACGCTGGTGGCGCTGCACACCACGGCGCTCAACGCGGGGGCCACGATCAAACTAGCGAACCTGACCAAGCGCGTGGGAGACCTGCTGCAGGTCACCAAGCTGCTGACCGTGTTTGACGTGCACGACTCGGAATACAAAGCCCTGGAGTCGTTCCGCAGCGCGGCTTAACGCGGATCCCGCCCACTTCGACAGAACGCGGCAAAGGCCGGCCCTGAGCGAAGTCGCAGGATGGGGGACCCCGTTCAGACCTTGGGACAACTGGCTTGTGGGTAAGAAAAACTCCAACAAAGCTGGTGCGATGCGTCTGCGAATCGAGCAGGCGATTCGCGCGATTCCCCCGGGGAAAGTATCCACATACGGCGGGATCGCGCGGGCAGCGGGGTTTCCGGGGGCGGCGCGTCAGGTGGCTGCCATTCTGCGTCGAGGGTTTGGATTGCCGTGGCAGCGCGTGCTCGGCGCGGGCGGCGAGATCAAATTGACCGGCGATTCTGCGATCGAGCAGCGCCTGCGGCTCGAAGCCGAGGGGGTGCGCTTCCGCGGGCGGCGTGTCGATATGAAAGCGCACGAGTGGAAGGTGCCTGTATCCAAATTCTAGTCGTTCGAAAATATGTGGGACGGACACTCCTGTCCGTCGCCTTTGATCTTGGTATTGATCCTGATCTTCACTGGTGCCAATCCCGGCCACTTCAATACTAAAGTCAAAAGCGACGGACAGGAGTGTCCGTCCCACACGAGCGGCTAACGACTGGTCCTGAACTGCTCGTCGATCTCGACCTGGTATCCCGTTACCATTTTGTTAGTTTCGTTGGCCATGCCGACGACCGCCATCAGCTCTTTAAACATGGCGTCGCTCATCCCCTTTTTCTGCGCCGACACCGTGTGCGAGGCGATGCAGTAACCGCACTGGTTGGTGACGCTCACGGCTACGTAGATCATTTCTTTCGTCAGCGGGTCGAGCGCGCCGGGGGCCATGATCTGCTTGATGTCTTCCCATGTCCGTTTGAGGGTGGCGGGATCGTTCGCGATGGCCTTCCAGAAATTGTTGACCGAGTCCGTCTTGCGGGTTGCCATGATGTCGTCGTAAATGGTGCGGACTTCAGGGCTGGCGTCTTTGTATTCGATCAGGCCGAAGATAGACATGAGCTCCTCAAGATTTCAAAGTTTCAAGGCTTCAAAGTCTCAAGATAACAGCGAATTGCGTTTGCCTTGAAACTCTGAAACCTTCAAACTCTGAAACTTGCCCTATCGCGGCAACTCTCCACTCAGCAGCTTATCCAGCGATGCCGCCGGAACGCGCACCCCCACATAGAACTGGCCGAACAAAGCGTAGACAGCGCTGACTTCGTCGAAGCGCATCTCGTAAATCAGCTTCTTGAAAACGAGAGGGTCGTCGGCGAACAGATCAACGCCCCACTCCCAGTCGTCGAATCCGATCGAGCCGGTGATGATCTGTCTGACTTCTCCGGCGTAGCGGCGGCCAACTAGGCCGTGCTCGTTCATCTGGCGCGCTCGTTCTTCGATGGGCAACGTGTACCAATTTTTGTCCTCCCCGCGGCGGCGATCCATCGGATAGAAGCAGGCGTAGCGGTTCGGCGGAATCTCGGGATAAAGGCGCGGCCGCATAGCTTCCTTCTGCCGTGCCAGAGTCTCCGTGATCTCGCCCTTCCACTGCTCGGAATGCGGCTCGATACCACGATCCACCAGGGATTTGTAGACCTTGACAGTAGACTCGTAAAGGCCGAGTTCGATGATGGACAGATACGATGTCATGGGCTCGAGATAATCGCTGAGGCGAAGGCCTGCGAGCCTGAGCTCTGCCTGATTGAGATCCGCGAAAGACTCGCGGAAGTGGATCAGCATCAAATCGCCCTTGTGGCCGATAAGCGAGTAGAGGGCCGACTGGCCGGCCGGGTTCTGCTCCATGGACGCCAGCACTTCGGAAGCTTCTTTCGCGATGGCGGACTTTTCCGGTGAAGCGAGGGCGCGCCAAGCAGGCCAGCGCAGCCGCATCATCTGATGCAGCACGCTGTAGCCTTCGGTGGTGAGCGGGACGGCAGGAATTTCGATTGCGGCATGCGGGCGAGGTTGGTGCGTAGTGGTCATCAAAGCCTCTTTCAACGGGGTTCGCGATACTGCAAACTGCTATTGTACGCGGAGCGTGGTCGCGGCTTACGCCTGGCGCTTAGCCGAGCCGGACGCAAGACGTTGCAAGCAACGTCTCTACGACATAACTAATTTTATGCGACGATGCTTACGACTGATCAGTGTTCTACTGCTGCTGGCCGTGCCACTGCTGGCGCAGGACACGCGGTTGTGGGTGCTGCGTGCGCCTGGAGAAATGGTGGAGTACGATCCCTCCACGTTCGCCGTGAAGCAGACGGTAAAGGTTCCGGCTGAGGCCGTGCAGGCTCCGCGCAGCGTTTCCGTAAACCGCCTGGGACAAATTCTGTTTGCGCCGTCCGTCTCTCTGCCTCTGGCCGACAGCGACGTCGAAGCTCCGCACAAGGTCTGGTTCTGGAACGGCCGTGCTGCGACCGCGTTCGATCTTGGCGTGAAGCGTGAGAGCGCCACCACAGGATCGAATCAAGCGGTCACTGAGTCGGCTCCCGAGGTTCACCTCGTTGCAGATGGAGGTCACCTGTTCTGGTTCGCGAACCAGGAGAGGCGCCTGGTGCGGGAGGGGGTCGACCTTTCTGTCACCACGATGTGGGAGGCTTGGCAGACCGATTTGAATGCCTCGGGCCACGAGGACCTGGCTACGTCGAAACTGCCGGATTGCCGCTGTCCGACAGGCGCCTGCGAGGAGAGTTGTCCATACGGCGTGGTTTGGACTCCCGATGGCGGAGTGGGGAAGTTCCTTCTGATGACCCAGTTTGTCGCGGGAAAGGAGGAGCCTGCCTACAAAGCGAGCACGCGCTACCAACTGGAAAGCGGTAAGTGGATTGCACATCCTCTGCCGGAGCCGGTGCGACGCGTGCTCGACGCCGATCTAGGAGGCGACGTGATTGTCGAGGCGATCCCCGACACTGCCTGTTGCGGGTGGTCGAATCAGAGTAACGATCAGACGCTCGTGCTCGCGAACGGCAAGACGCGAACGATATTTGACGAGCAGGGAACGTATAAGAACCCTGACTACGATGTGAGTTTCGTCACTTCCAACGCGCGATTGTCGCCGGACCGCGCGCTAGTAGCGATGACAATTACCGCGACTGCAAAGCCCAACCAACCGATTCAGCTGGCAGAGGAAGGGCAGGCGAATCCGGAAGAATCCAAGCAGATTCGCAAGGCTCTGGCGGAGTTGCCGGCAGTAGAAGTGAAAAACCTGGACGACGCTCCCCGACGCGTTGCATTTCTGCCTCATGCCACGATGCTGGGATGGGTCAGCGAAAATCAGTTACTGATCGTGGAGGATCACATACTCGTAGTCTACAACCTGTCGACGGGGGCCCGACGGAAATCGAGTGTGCGGGTGGAAGACCCGGCGTGCGTGTTCCTACGATAGGGCGTTTGCGCGCTGCTGGGGCCCGGCGCGATAGATCATCCGTCCCAGGAAATTGGCTCCCACCACAACCAGTGCGACCTTCCCCGAATATCCCAGTTTGCTGGCGACGGGAATCACAGGCAAAACGGAGAGCGATACAAAGAGCGCCGTCACCAGGAACGCGAGAAGCCACAGAACGAAATGAGATGAACCCGCTTTCACCTGGCTAGGCGAGCAGGTATGGCTCAGGGCTTCATTTCTTCTCCGAAGGTTTCAGCAGCAGGTCTTGATAGTCGAAGCTGAAGTCGGCCAGAGGAGAAACCGCGGCCATGCGGGCGCTGTCAATGCTCCCGTTCGGATTTAGCGAAAAGGTAACGAAAGCGTCTTCGATGTTGCGCACGCGCCAGTGCGCCTTGAATGTGTCGTACTGCCAATGCTGCAGGTCGCCGATCATGCTGGGCGTGTGGTCGAAGGTCATGATCAGGCCGCCGTTTTCCATGCGAATCGTGATGGGGCCGTACCACGCATCGTTGTAAACGCCCGCATATTTTTCCAGCGGCAGGGAAGGCCTCGAGCCTACAGCGCGCGCGCCCTCGGCTTTCTTCATGGTTACAGCCGCATCTTTTTCCTGGTTATCCCTTAGCGTCTTGAAGTTCGCGATCCAGTCAGTCGGCGGCAACTGGAAGTAATGGTCGAGCACATGGTACAGAATCGAATCGAAGGCGCCGCCTTCCTCCGCGTTCGTGAGCACAACCACCCCGAGATTCTCTTCCGGCACTAACATGACGCGCGAGACGAATCCAGAGAGCCCTCCGGTATGGCCAACCAGTTTTCGGCCGTGATAGTCGCGCAATCCCCAACCCAGGGCGTAGTCGGCAAAGTTGGCTTTCAGCGCGGCCAGCGGCGGCGGAGGATCGCCAGGAGGAAGAATCGTCTGTGGCGACCACATCTCCTTCGAGCGCTGCTCGGCGAACAAGCGGCCGTCGCGGTCGACGAATTTGCCCCGGTTCAACTGCACCTGTACCCACTTCGCCATGTCGGCCGCGCAAGAATTGATCGCGCCCGCCGGTCCCGCGTTGTCGAGCACTTCGAACGGAACAACCTGCAGCTTGCCATCGACGCGGGAATGCGGGTAGGCGTAATCGTCGCCCGGCTTATAGGCGGCTGTGCTGACATTGGAGTGGTTCATGCCCAGCGGCGCGAAGATGCGCTCTCTAACGTAGTCATCCCAGGAAGTGCCTGTCACGGCGGGTATGATTTGTCCAGCGGTCATGTAGAGCAGGTTGTCATACGCGTAGTGACTGCGAAAGCTAGAGGCCGGCTTCATAAAACGCAGCTTGTAAATCACTTCTTCGCGCGTGTAGGTCGTGTGCGGCCAGAACAACAGATCGCCCTCTCCCAGTCCCATGCCGCTGCGGTGGGTCAGCAGATCGCGGATCGTCATCTCATGCGAGACGTACGGGTCGTACAGGACGAAGCCGGGCAGTCGCTGGTAAACCGGGTCGTCCCAGGAGAGCTTACCTTCGTCGACCAGAGTGGCGAGCGCGGCAGTGGTGAACGCCTTGGTGTTCGATCCAATGCCGAACATGGTGAACTCGTCCACGGGAGTCGGGTCGCCGAGTTTGCGGACACCATAACCCTTCGCCACGACAATCTTGCCGTCTTTGACGATGGCAACGGCCATTCCCGGGACGTCGAAATTCTTCATGGAAGCGGCCACGTAGGCGTCAAGGTCGGCGGGGGGAGCGGCAGCCGGTGAGGGCGTCGATTGCCCCCAGACGGAACTCGCGAGAATCAAGGCCGTTAAAACGGTGGCGAACTGCTTCAGGAACTCAAGCTGCATAGGTTGCTCCAGCATGAGGCGCTAACAGGAATTGCGACCGGGAGATTAGAACACAAAGGGCGAGATTCTCCGATAGCCGAGAAGAGAGAGCCGGAAACCGAGGACTGCCGAATTCCAGTCGCGCCAGGACGGCTTCAGTTCATGCGATTCGAGACCACTGCAGTGATGTAGTCGAGCAACTGTTCGGCATCGAGCTCGGACTCCAGTAGATCTTCCATTTGAGCGGGCGTCAAACCCATTCTGGTCGCAGCCTGTTCCAGAATTTCATTGGCTGAACAGGTCGGTCCTTGATCATTGAAAATCATTTCGTGGTCCTCCGTTGGAGGAGGAATCGAGTCGAGGTTTTGACGTTCGAGTGCGACATGTGTGCTCTCTTTTTGCCAGAGTCGGTGGCGGGCGTCAATGGAACTAAAGTTGTATATCGTCGGCCAGAGTGAGACGGCGGAACCACGTGAGTCAACTAGTCTCGCGGGTTGCGGCCCGCTGTACAAACCCGCCGCCTTCGTATACAAACGCTGAAAGCAAGTCGCGGCGCGTCATCTGGGGGATTCAAGCCTTTGTACCTTAGGCCCAAAACACTCGATGAGGCAGTTTCGTTGCTGGCCTCCACAGGCGGACAGATCTTGGCCGGAGGCACGGATTTCTATCCGGGTCTCGGCGACCGGCAGCCTGTCGGCCGGGTCATCGATATTACCCTGCTGCGAGAGATTCGGGGAGTTTCGATCGAGCCAGACTCGATTCGCATCGGCGGCTTGACCACGTGGACCGATGTCCTTCGAACGCCGCTGCCCCGCTGTTTCGATGCGCTGAAGGCGGCGGCGCGAGAAGTCGGATCGGTCCAGATTCAGAACCGTGGCACCGTAGCCGGGAACCTGTGTAATGCCTCGCCGGCGGCCGACGGCGTTCCGCCCCTTCTCGCGCTGGATGCCGAGGTGGAGTTGGTCTCCACGGCGGGACGGCGCCGAATGCCCCTGGCGCAATTCATCACGGGAAATCGCCAGACGTTGCGACGGCCAGAGGAGATTCTGGCGGCGGTGGTGGTACCACGCCAAATGGAGCATGCGGCTTCGGCATTCTTGAAGCTGGGAGCGCGGCGTTATCTGGTCATATCAATTTCCATGGTGGCGGCGGTTGTGCAAGCAGACGACGCGGGTCTAGTGGCGGATGCGCACATTGCGGTCGGATCGTGCTCGGCGACTGCGCAGCGGCTTGCGGATCTGGAACGTGAACTCGTGGGCCGTCCCTCCGGGCTGGGAATCGGTGCTTTTATCAAGGCGGAGCATCTTGCGCCGCTGTCCCCAATTGACGATGTTCGCGCCACGGGCAACTATCGCCGCGATGCCTCGCTGACCTTAGTGCGACGTGCGCTTGAAGCCTGCATGGGAGACCGCTGAAATGGCGACCACGCACAAACTGTCGATTGAATCGACGTCCGACCTGTTTTCGTTCTCCGTGAACGGATGCGCAGTTCAAGTCGCAGTGTCGGGAGTGCGCCGTCTCTCGCGTGTGTTGCGCGACGACCTCGGACTTACTGGAACAAAGGTGGGCTGCGACGCCGGCGACTGCGGTGCCTGTACCGTCCTGCTCGATGGCAAGCCGGTTTGCGCGTGCTTGACGGCTGTGGGACAGGTTGCGGGATGCGAGATCACCACGGTCGAGGGACTAGATTCGCGCTCGCCACTGCATGGCCGGCTGCAACAATCATTTCTCTCCCACGGAGCGGCGCAATGCGGCGCCTGCACGCCGGGGATGCTGGTGGCGGCGACCGCGCTGCTGGAAAGGAATTCGTCTCCTGACGAGCGCGAGGTCATGGGTGCGATCGGCGGCGTACTTTGCCGCTGTACTGGATACCGGAAGATCATCAGCGCGGTAATGGAGGCTGGGGCGAGTCTGGCGCCCGAAGCGTCGCCCGCTGCAGGCGCAGCGGTGGGTGCGCGGCTAGTGCGTCTCGACGGCAAAAAAAAAGTCGACGGCACGGAAATCTTCGGCGCGGATGAAACTCCCGCCGGAGCGCTGGGGGTACGCGTGATTCGCTGCCCGCATCACCGTGCGCGATTTCAGTTTGACGACTTGGATCAGTTTGTGGCGGCGCATCCCGGCGTGATGCTGGTTATGACCGCCAGGGACGTCCCCGGCGTCGACTGCTACGCGGTGATTGCCAAATATGCGGATCAGCCAGTATTTGCGCACAGAGAAGCGCGTTACCGTGGTGAAGCCGTGGCCTCGGTGGTCGGCGAGGCAGATGCTCTCGAGGCACTCGATTTGGCAGACTTCCCGATTCGTTGGCAAGAGTTGCCGGCGTTGCAGACGATTGACGAGGCGCTCGCGGCCGATGCGCCTCGCATCCATGCGCACCGCGAAGGCAATGTCCTGGTTCGTGGTCGTGTGGTTACGGGCGACGTAGAGAAGGCACTCGACGAAGCGGACGTGGTGGTTGAGTGCGAGTACGAAACTGGTTTCGTCGAGCACGCCTACATCGAACCGGAAGCCGGATTCGCGCGCCGCGTCGGCGATGGGATCGAGATTCAGGCCTGTACCCAGTCCCCGTACATGGATCGCGCCGACATCGCGAAGATTCTCGGAATTTCCCCGGAAAATGTTCGAATCATTCCGACCGCAGTTGGCGGCGGTTTTGGGTCAAAACTCGATCTGTCGGTCCAGCCGTTTGTGACCCTGGCGGCATGGAAACTGGGCCACCCGGTGCGCATGGTGTATTCGCGGAGTGAGTCGATCATTTCGACTACCAAACGGCATCCGGCGCGCATGCGACTGCGCGCTGGCGTCACGCGCGATGGAAAATTGACCGCACTCGATTTTTCAGCCGACTTCAACACCGGCGCCTATTCTTCCTGGGGGCCGACGGTTGCGGGACGCGTGCCCGTTCACGCCTCGGGTCCGTACCGGGTGCCGAACTATCGCGCGCTGACTCGTGCCGTCCACACCAACATCGTCCCGGCGGGAGCCTTTCGCGGATTCGGCGTGCCGCAGGCGGCAATCGCGCAGGAGCAGTTGTACGACGATCTGGCGGACAAAGTCGGAATGGATCGCCTCGAGTTTCGCATTCTAAATGCGCTCGACAATCGCACGCCGACCGTAACCGGGCAAGTTCTTGGGGAAGGCGTCGGCATTCGTGCCTGCCTTGAATCGCTGCGGCCTCGATGGAAAGCTGCGCGCGTGCAGGCATCGGAATTTAATGCAGTCTCGACCGGACCTCTGCGCCGCGGAGTTGGAGTGGCGGGCATGTGGTACGGCTGCGGAAATACATCGTCGCCAAATCCGTCGACGGTGCGCATCGGCTTAAAGCGTGACGGCCGCATCAATCTGCATCAAGGCGCGGTCGATATTGGCCAGGGATCGAACACCATCGTGACCCAGATTTGCGCGGATGCGCTAGGCGCGCCGGTAGAGCAGTTCGATCTGGTGTCGGGGGATACGGCGATTACTCCAGACTGCGGCAAAACTTCCGCTTCTCGGCAGACATTTGTGACCGGCAAAGCCGCGCATATGGCGGGGACCAAGTTGCGCGGCGAGATCCTGAAACTGGTTGGCGCTTGTGACTCCGCCGTGGTTGATTTCTACGATGGACGCTTGACAGTGCTCCAAAACGGAAGGAAGACGACCTTGCTGCTTCCTGAGTTGCCCCTTGACGCGCACGGATACGTCATCACCGTCGAGGCCACGTTTGATCCCCCGGTCACGCCGCTGGACGAGAATGGGCAGGGGACACCGTACGCCGTTTTCGGATTCGGAGCGCACATGGCCGAAATCGAAGTCGATGTCGAACTCGGTACGGTGCGCGTACTCAAAGTGACCGCGGCGCACGATGTCGGACGCGCTATCAATCCCACGTTGATTGAAGGCCAGATCGAGGGCGGCGTGGCGCAGGGCCTGGGGATGGCGCTCATGGAAGAATTCTTCCCGGGCAAGGGTGAGAATCTGCATGACTACCTGATCCCTTCGGCCGGTGATGTGCCTCCGGTGGAGTCGATCCTGATCGAGGAACCATCTTCGATTGGCCCGTTCGGCGCGAAAGGAATTGGCGAGCAGGCCGTGATTCCAACCGCCCCCGCCATTCTCAACGCGATTCATGACGCCATCGGCGTGCGTATCCACAAAGTTCCCGCAACCCCGGATCGCGTTCGCGCCGCGATTCTCGCCAAGTCCGTCGGAGGTGAACGTGACTGACGACGCCATCCGCTGCGATGCCTGTCCCGTACTCTGCTACATCAAGCCGGGGCGCACGGGTGCCTGCGATCGCTACGGGAATCACGAAGGCAAATTGGTACGGCTTGATCCCCACGTGGTGCTCGATCGCACCCTGGAGCGCGGCGAGTCAGTGGTTCCGTTTCTCGAACGCAGCCGCGACTGGGACGGAACCCTGGTCAGCCAGAGCGAAACGTTTGTGACTGCGATTGGCGCGGGCACGACCTATCCCGACTACAAGCCGGCGCCGTTCATCATTTCGTCACAGATCCAGGGCGTAGACATGGTGACCGTGGTGACGGAGGGAATTTTCAGCTACTGCGGCGTCAAAGTGAAGGTCGACACCGATCGCCATCTGGGCGAAGAATGCAGCACAGTGCGAGCGCAAGGCGAAGCCGTTGGCCATGTAACCACGAGCGAGTACGGATCACAAATGCTCTCGCTCGGCGGTGTGCGCCATTTGACCGGCGGCAGCCGGCGTGAGGGGACGGCAACCTGCGACGCGCTCCTGAACCTGTGTAACGGCAAAGCCGTTGAACTGAAGATTGATGACGGCGCCAAGGTTGTGGTGCAGGCGGGCCAGCCTCCGATTGTCGATGGCGTCCAGGAAGAGCGCATGCGCGTCGGTTGCGGCTCAGCCACGATCGGAATGTTCGCCAAGCAGTGGTTCGGCAAAGTCGATGACGTCGTGGTGGTCGACGATCACATCACGGGCGTGTTGTCGGAACATCAGGCGGGAAAATTGTTGGGCGTGCTCGAGACCGGAATCAAGCTGAAGGGAAGACGATCCACACCGGGAAGATATTTTCAGGTGGCGGAGCCGGGAACGTCGTGGGGCGGCACCAATCTTGACGATCCTCTTGCGATTCTGGGCAAGTTTAACCCGAAGAAGGCTTGGCCCGGGCTGCGGCTGCTGATGGTCAGTACGACCGGCGAGCACTGCGCCTATTTCGAACTCGATGCGAACCTCAAGCCACGCGAAACCGAGTTGCCTGTAAGCCTGCGCGAATCGGTCGCGCGCATCCGCGAGAACTGCGAGCCTGCGCTGTGTACAGTGCTGTTCATGGGCGGCGCGGGCGGATCGTTGCGGGCGGGCGTGACCGAGAATCCAGTCAAGCTGACGCACTCGGTGCGCGACGCTCTGACCCGCGTGACCTGTGGCGGCGCGCCGGTATATGTTTGGCCGGGCGGCGGGATTACTTTCATGGCCGACGTCACGCGAATACCTCGCAATGCCTTCGGATACGTCCCAACACCCGCACTGGTGGCCCCGATTGAATTCACGCTGAAAGTGGCCGACTACGCGGCCTTGGGGGGATACATGGACAACGTGCGTCCTCTGAGTTCGATTTCGACGCGGAGCGAACGCCGAAAGCGATTAGCTGCGCGCACAGATAATCCTTGGCCAATCGGGCCGGGCGGAGAAGGCGGAAGGAAGAAGACCTAGAGCGGTTACGACTTGTCGAAATGAACACCCGTGCGCAAATCCGGTTGCTGCCCGATGGACGCAGGCTTCATCTTCACGATGGGCCGATCGATCTGATCGCGGAGGCGTTCGGAGCGCCACGCGCGGTCGATACGGCGTACCGGGCTGCCACCGCAAGGTTCGTGACGGTACTCGACGAACTGTGCGGCGAGCTTGCGTTCTTGCGCCAGCCCTGCATTCCGGAGGCGCCATGGCCTCGCGGTTCGGTGGCGCGGCGCATGATGGCCGCCGTGATGCCCTATGCTTCCCGCTGCTTCATCACGCCCATGGCGGCCGTGGCAGGCGCCGTGGCGGAAGAAATTCTGGAAGCCATGATGTCGGCTGCGGACCTTTCTCGCGCCTACGTGAACGATGGTGGAGATATTGCCCTGCATTTGACTCCGGGCGAGAAGTTTGTAATCGGTATGGTCGAGCGCCCGGATCGCCCGTCGCTGTTCGGCACGACTACGCTGACGTGCGACGATCCGGTGCGCGGCATTGCGACCAGCGGATGGCGCGGCCGCAGCTTTTCGCTGGGAATTGCGGACGCGGTCACCGTGCTCGCCGATTACGCAGCGGCGGCTGATGCGGCAGCAACGATCATCGCCAACTCGGTGGACCTTCCCGGGCACCCCACCATTGTTCGGGTTCCGGCCCGCGAACTCGCACCTGACAGCGACCTTGGAGAACGTCCGGTGACTCAAGCAGTGGGGGGCCTAGCTGCGTATGAGATAGAACAGGCGTTGTCTGCTGGCACGCGCACTGCTGAACGTCTACTCAGAATGGGTTTGATCCGTTCCGCCGCGCTTTGTTTGCGAGAAAAAATGCGGGTCGTTGGAGGAATTGGAGAGACAAAGAGAATTGCGGATACACTTCGGGACGGGAGCGTGGTGCATGCCTGAGGTGGTAGTCAGAAAAAAACTAACCTGCGTGGAGGAAATCTTTCACGAAGGAGGTCCCATCGCAGAGGAACCATTGCGCCGCGCTGCAGCACTCGCAGTAATCGGAAATCCGTTTGCCGGTTCGTACGTCGCCGACATCGAGGGATTCATGGACGATCTCAAGCCTCTCGGACTGGCGATGGCGCAGGCGCTGGTCGCGGCGCTCGGCGGCGATGCGAGAGTCGTCGAGGGTTACGGCAAGGGCGCGATTGTAGGGTCTGAGGGCGAGATCGAGCACGGCGCACTCTGGCATGTACCGGGCGGATACGCCATGCGCGAAGTGCTGGGCGGGGCCAAGGCGATCGTGGCGTCCAGCAAAAAAGTCGGCGGTCCCGGAACTCGGCTGGACGTGCCCATCACGCACATCAACGCATCCTACGTCCGAAGCCACTTCGACGCGATGGAGGTAGGCATCAACGATGCTCCGCGGGCCGACGAGATTCTGCTGGCTCTGGTCATGACGACCGGCGCCCGCGTGCATGCCCGGGTGGGAGGGCTTAAGGCGTCGGAGATCAAGGGAGAAGACGGACTGCGCTGAGGGCAAAAATGAAAGCGAAAATCCGCAAGATCGCGACCTTTGTAGAAGAGACACAGCGCGAAATGGAACGCGAAGTTTCTCCTCCGACCCGGAAAGCGGCAGCGGTGGCCGTGGTCGAGAATCCCTGCGCCGGGAAGTATGTCGAGGACCTGTCAGACCTGATGGTGATTGGCGAAGAACTCGGTGAGTTGCTTACTGCCCGTGCGGTTGCCGCGCTCGGGATTTCAGGTCCGTCGGCAGAGAGCTACGGCAAAGCGGCAGCCGTCGGCGAGAACGGAGAACTCGAACATGCAGCCGCGATCCTTCACCCGAAACTTGGGGCGCCCGTGCGTCGCGTGCTTGGCAAGGGAGCAGCATTGATTCCGTCGTCGAAAAAACGCGGCGGCCTGGGCGTGGTGCTCGATATTCCTCTGGGCCACAAAGACGCGGCCTTCGTGCGCAGCCACTTTGACGGCATGGAAGTGCGCTTGAACGACGCGCCGCGCGCGAATGAAATCATGGTGGCGATCGCAGTGACCGACAGTGGGCGTCCGCTGGCACGAGTCGGCGGGTTGACCAAGGATCAGATTAAGGGCGAAGACGGGCTGCGCTAGTTCGTCCGCTCAGTGGGCGGTTGGGGCGCGCATCAGAAACGAGATCCCGTCCACGTGGTAGAGCATTTTTCCGCGAGAATCCGGGGCGGCGGCGGCCTTTCCCGATCGGACCGCAGCAAACGCAGCCACCAGTCGCGGCAGGACTGTCGCCTCTGCCACAGGGATGTTGTGTGCGCCCAGAACCAGTTTGACCTGTGGTGCGAGGGTCGCCAGACGGCGAATCGACGCGGCATAGGCATCCAGATCGGTTTCAGGGCGAAAGAGCCAAATCGGCGCGGGATAGTAAGTATCTCCGGTGAACAATAGGCCGTTGGCGCGATCGATCAGCGAAATCGCGTCGGGCGTGTGCCCGGGCGTGGCGATCACCTCCAGGGTGCGACCGCCGAGATCAAAGCGGTCGCCGTCGTGCGTATAAGCAGTGATCTTCCAAGGGCGCGTGGCATACGCCTTAGCGTCAAATCCATTTGGTAGTGTGCCGCAAATCTGGTCTGGCGTGATCTCCGCCTGCGCATCTTCTCGCGAGCCACGCGCGTTCTTGCGCGTGAAGTCGGTATCCATGCCGTAGATCGTCTCGAATTCCCAGTTATCACCGACGTGATCGTCATGCGTGTGGGAATTCAACACGATGATCGGCTCCGATGTCAGTTCGGCTGTTACTTTTTTGATGTCACTGATCCCCATGCCGGTATCGAACAACAGGGCCCGCTTTTCGCCCACAATGAGGTAACTGATGACTTCTTCAGCCTGGTGCGCTTCATAGATGGCGAAGACACCGGCAGCCGGCTTGTAAACCTCGAACCATGGATCGGAGATCGGGACGCGTTCGAGAGTTTTGTACTCTGGTCGCGGAAGAGCGCGGCACCAGTCCGGGATCGGTGCTTGTGCCAGCAACGATGTCCACGGCATGATGAACCACATCGCAAGAATCATTACCCGTCTATGCACGTACAACCCCCGGGACGCGTGTCGCCGGTGGCGTGTTGCGGCTGCGCTGAATGCTGACCACACCGTCGGTAATGACCATGCCCACTCCAGGCAGGTCTCCTTTTTGAATGCTGTCGAGCAGGTTCTTGCCGGCAGACTGCTGCGCCGTGTCGAGGAAGACGAAACTGGCCTCGCGTCCGGGGGCGATCAGCCCGCAGTTGAGGCTGCGCATTTTGGCGGTGTTTCCGGTAGCGAGGCAGATTACCACTTCTGCCGGAATTTCGCCTAATGACGACAGCATCGATATCATCCGCAGAATGCCGAGAGGCTGGACCCCCGAGCCCGCCGGCGAATCCGTCCCCAGAATCACTCTATGCAGTTGCTTGAGTTCTTTCGCCGTGCGCAACGCCAGCAATCCGGCGCGTTCATTTCCGTTGTGAACGATTTCGAGAGCGCGAGGGGAACGCTCGCACAACTCGACGATCTGATCATCGGGCAGCGCGGTGTGTCCTCCGTTGACGTGGCCGATCACGTCGGCGTCAGTCTCAAGAACCATGTCTCTGTCGATAAGGCTCGATCCGGGGATCGACGGGCCGCCGGTGTGAATCGTGCTCTGAATGCCGTATTTGCGAGCCCATTCAACCATGCGGCGTCCGGTGGTACCGTCCTTGACGCTGCCCAGGCCGACCTCGCCAAGAAATTTCACGCCAGCCGCTGCCAGTTCTTTGAAGTCATCCTCGACCATGCCTTGTTCGATCACCGGCGCGCCTGCGTACACCTTCACGCCTCCAGGGCGAAATGCGTGAAAAGCGCGTTGCGCAAAGACGGCCATCGCCTTCAGGCCGACGATATCCTTAGGCCGGCCCGGCGTGTGAACTTCTCCGGCCGACACCATGGTGGTGACGCCGCCGTGCAGGCAGCTATCGATCCAGCCGAGTTGGTTTTGGCGCGGCGTCCAATCTCCGCAGACCGGATGCACGTGGCTGTCAATCAATCCCGGGGCCAGCGCCGTGCCTTTGGCATCGATCGTAGTAGTTGCTCCGGCGGTGTCCAGTTCCTTCTCTTTGCCCACAGAGTGAATCACGCCGTCGATGGCGATGACCGTGTCTGCGTCGAGGATGGCGCGATCAAGATCTCCGCTGAGAAGCATTCCGATGTTGCGGATCACGAGCTTGTTGGGGCTTGTGGATTTGGCTGGGGCGTCGTGGCTCATGGATGCGTTTCTGGGTGAATTGGACAACTCGCAAATCATACCTGACGCTGCACGAGGCCGCGCCGATTGTCAGTTGCCAACGGTAGTGCTACGCTCGCCTTTCGACGAGAAGGAGAACCTCGCAAGGAGACCCATGGTTTCGCACGACTTCATTTTCTGGGAGGTAGACGTTCAGGCCGACTTCATGCTGCCAGGAGGAAAACTCTACGTTCCGGGGGCGGAGAAGCTTCTGCCGAACCTACGGCGGCTCACGGATGCTGCCCGGCAGGGCCGCGTATTCCTCGTGTCCCACGGATGTTTTCACACACCCAATGATCCGGAATTCAAGATTTTTCCGCCGCACTGCGTGAAAGGAACGGCAGGTGCCGAACTTGTCCCTGAGGCGCTGACGGACAAAATCGCTCGCATCCCAAACGAAGCCGACGCCAAACTGCCCGACGATTTGTCGAAATATCAGCAAATCCTGCTGGAGAAGCAGACGCTGAATATTTTTGAGAGCCGGCATGCCGATGAACTGGTTCGCCGTCTGGGAGATCAGGCAGAGTTTGTCGTCTTCGGAGTCGTAACCGAGTATTGCGTGAGTTTCGCCGCGAAAGGATTACTCGAACGCGGCCGCCGCGTGGCCGTGGTGCAGGATGCCATCGAAACTCTCAAGCGGGAAGACGGGCAGTCCACCATTTCTGAACTGCAGCAACTCGGGGCCAGACTGACGACCACGGACGAGGCTCTCCGAGCTCTGAACCCATAACAGATCTCTGGTTACGTCTCCGCCGCACTTATCGCGGATTTTCTTTGCGTCCTTGGCGGCACTTCTCGGCGCCCTCAGCGGTTAAGAGCTTTTGACTTATCGGGCCCAGGGCGCGACCGCCTTAGTGGTGATCGTGGTCGTGGTCGCCGTGGTTGTGGCGCCAGGTCCAGTATTCCTTCTGCTCCTCCGGACGAAGCTTCCGGAAGTCGCGATCCCGGTCGCGATGCGTCTCATCGGCCCAGCGGTGATAGTAGGTAACCTCGTTATCATTCCACACGTGGTAGTCGGTGTAGTAAGGGTCGTACACACGGTAAGCGTGATGCTCGCACGCGATTCCAGCCGCCGATGACGCCAGCGTAGCCGCTAGAAGCAGCATGCTTAAGGGATTCGATCCACGGCTCATTGTCTTCTCCTCTAGTTAGTGAAACACATCCGCCGAGGATTAGTTGCCCGAGAGTCCTCCCCAGTTGTGGGGTTTCGATTGCAGGAAGAGCCTCCCGTTTTGGCTGTACTCCAACAAGTGCTTGCGTTCGGTCGCGGCGTTTAGCGTCGCAGTTTCCTTGCGAACGGTATTTCATTTACTTGCGAATACTTTCCTTTTGGGCGGAGCTGTAATAGACTACTGTTTCTTCGATTGGAGCGAATACTAAATTGCCCGACCCCTTGCTCATGCTGCTGGATTTGCCGGAACAGGAGAAGACCGAGCGCGGACTCGAGCACACGCCGCGTGAAATCTGGCAGCAACCAGTGACCTGGCGGAAGACCTACCAGCGCTGCCGGGAACTGCGCTCCGATCTGACGGAAATGCTCCGGAGCGCGGGCATCGGCCCGCGGTCGACCACTCCGCCTACGGTCTACCTGGTCGGCGCGGGCACCTCCGACTACACTGGACGCGCCCTGGCCCCATTACTTCGCCGGCGATGGCAATGCGATGCGTGGCCGCTTCCCAGCACCACGCTGCTCACCGACTTCGAGGATTTCCATCGAGCAGGAAGCGAATACCTCTGGATTTCCTTCTCCCGCTCCGGGGATAGTCCGGAGGGAGTGGCGCTACTGGAGCGGGCGCTCGATCGGCATCGCGGCATTCGCCACGTCGTCATCACCTGCAATCCCAAGGGAAAAATGGCGCAACTCTGCGCGCGCCATTCCGGCCGCGCCTTTGCGCTTATTCTCGACGACGCGGTGAACGACCGCGGTCTCGCTATGACCAGTTCGTTCACCAACATGCTCCTGGCCGGACAATGCGTGGCGCATGTGGACGAGTTTGAAGGTTTCGGTGATGTTGTCGAGCAAATAGCCAACAGCGGCGAGCAGTTCCTGCCGGCCGCGGCCGAGGTTGCCGCGTCCATCACCACACTCGGCTGTACGAGGGCGTGCTTCGTCGGATCGGGAGCCCTTCGGGCCGTAGCCGACGAGTGTGCGCTGAAAGTGGTTGAGCTCAGCGCCGGAAAAGTTACTACCTTGGCGGAAACGCCGCTGGGATTGCGCCATGGACCCATGTCGAGCGTGGACGGGCAGACGGTGTTTGTAGCGTTCCTGTCCAGCGACTCGCGTCGCCGAGGGTATGAACTCGACCTGCTACGTGAAATCGACCGCAAACGGCTGGGACGCGTGCGGACCGTCGTTACGGTGCGGGGTATCGACGAGATATCGGCCCTTGCAGATTATTGTTTGCCCTTGGATTGCCCCGCCGATTTTCCTGACCACTATCGCCCGGTGCTAGACGTGATGTTCGGCCAGTTAGTCGGTTTGTTCGCCTCAATGCGCAGCGGGCTCAAGCCAGACCAACCCAGCCCGGGCGGCACCATCACCCGCGTGGTCCAGCCCATCAAGCTGTATTCCTAAGGCTCACGGTGCAATTGAGATTTGTATCAGGGCACCGGCTCAACAGGCGGCGAAGAAACTCCGCCTGTGCAGCACTTGGGAAGGGCACGACTTTCAGTCGTGCCGTTAAGTGCTTGAAGATGAGTAAGCGCTCAAGGCGTGCCGCCAATGTATTACCATCAACGCGCCTTGGGGCGTTGTGTTTTTGGGTTGAAGTCTAACGACGAGTTCCCAGGCCCTTCGCGACCTTCTTAAAATGCAATCGTGACTCTACCGCTTTGACGGGGTCCGCTATGTCGCATCTGCTCTCATCTGGTGGTGTGAACTACATTGGCGTACGCGACGTTGCGGCCGCAGCGGCGTGGTACATGGAGAAGCTCGGCCTGCGCAAAATAAACTTCGAGATGGACGATGGTGAAGGCTGTGTGGCGCTGGGATTCTCCAAGGACGAGTACGCCGTGCCCCTCGGACCTGTGGGCAAGCCTACCGAGGAACTTACACCTCTGCTGTACGCATCGAATCTAAAGAAGGCACGGGAACTTCTGAACTCGCGAAGTGTGAGCTCGGGGGAGATTCAGCAAGACCGGCAAGGCACGCACTATTTCGAGATACGCGATCTCGAAGGAAACGTGATCGAAATCTGTGAGGTGCCTTAGATTGCGCCCCTCGACCGACCGTTAGGATGCTACGCCCGGCGCGGCTTCTCCCGGTTCATACGGGCAGAACGGGTCAGTGCCCAGTGCGTCGCCGGTGTAGGCGAAGGCGCGGGCACGCGATCCGCCGCAGATGTGGCTGTACTCGCAGGCGCCGCATTTTCCGTGGAACTGATCGGGCGAGTGCAGCCCGCGGAAGATTTCGGAGTTGCGGTAGACGTCGACCAGCGAGCCAGTGCGCACATTGCCGCAATTCAACGGCAGGAATCCCGAGGGATAGATTTCGCCCAGGTTTGAGACGAAGACGATGCCGTGGCCGTCGCGAATCTGGAAACCCTTATAGACGGACGTGGCTTTCATCTCCGGAGAAGCCATTCCTGCCGAACGCATCATGTCGATGGCGATGCGCCGGTATGATGGCGCCTCGGTGGTCTTGACTTGAAACGGCGAATGCCGCGAAAGGTCAAACACCCAGCGCATGATGCGCTCGCCTTCCTCCGGCGATACCTCGTTCAGAGCCTTACCCCGCCCGACCGAAATCAGCATGAACAAGCTCCATCGCATCACGGGAAAACTGGTGCGCAGCAATTCATAGATCGCGGGCAGATCGTCAGCAGTTTCTTCCGCGACCAGAGTGTTGACCTGAATCGGCAAGCCCAATCTTCCGCAATACCGTGCCGCTTCCAAGGTTCGCTCAAAAGTGCCAGGAACCGCGCGGATGGCGTCGTGCTTTTCGGCGCAGGAGCCGTCGAGGCTCAGCCCCAGACTCTGAATCCCGTGGGCCTTCAATTTGTCGATGGCTTCGTTGGTCAACTCGGGAGTGGCGCTAGGCGTGATGGAAACCTCGAGGCCGAGCCCGTTGGCGTAGTCAATCAGTTCGTAGATGTCTTTCCGGCTGAGCGGATCACCGCCGGTCAGGATCAGGTGAGGCAGGGGATTGCCGAAATCGACCAATTGGCGCAGGAACCGCCGGCTCTGCTCGGTGTTGAGTTCCAGCGGATTGGCGTTCGGCATGGCCTCGGCGCGGCAGTGTTTGCAAGCCAGCCCACACGCCTGCGTCATCTCCCAATAGACCAGCATCGGAGTTTTGGAAAAGTCGTATTTTGGAAGATCGTGGGCCAAACGGCCCATATGTGGAGTAGTGCCAGCAACTACCATGATGTCCCCCCTTCGGCGTCCCAGCTCGAGAAGAACCCCAACAAGCAAGAAATAGAGTAATTTTCGGGCCGGAAAAAGGCTGTGATTAGAATCACACCCCGCCGTGACCCATTTCGCAGGAAAGCGCGGTTTCCTCCCATTTTCGGGTTCTGAGCTTGCGCGGAGAGCGCAAACAAATGCCCGGGTCTGGGGTGAGCACCAAGACCCGGGCTGGCTGTTCCGTGAGTGGCGAACCGGAGAGGGGGACTTCCGGCTGTCTGGCGCTGCAAGGCCAGAGATTCGCCGGGGAGCGGATCACTCACCCTCGCTTTTTCGTGCCTGCCCGTTAGGGTGGGCGCTGCGGTCGCCGATTGGAACAGCGGTCTCTACTCTCTTTGTTGCAACCTGGCCAAACTACTTCTTCTGCGCCTCGCGGATGTATCCAATGACCATTTGGACCTGGTCCGCGCTCACGCCCTTGTTGGAGAACGCATGCATCGCCTTCTTGCTCTTGCCGCCGTTGGCGATCATGTCCGTCAGGTCTGCATCGGAAGCTTTCTTGGCATCATCGGAAAGCAGGCTGGGAATCTTGGCCGCCGGTTTTCCACCCAGGTCCGCGCCATGGCATGCGGCGCACTTCGTCTTGTAGATGGCCGCGCCATCGTCGGCCGCCCAGGACAGATTGGGCAGAATTAGAAACAACGCCAACGCGATCATCGCGATCAGGACTGCCAGCTTCATCATTTTCATGATTGCTTTTCCTTTCACAACCTGGAACTGCCTCGCCATCACGAGGCAGATTAAGAGTGCACTAACGTCGGACAGTTTCTACGTTGCCACTGAAACGGTCTGTGATCGTGGTCACGGTCGATCGTGACCCAAATCCAAGCCTGCCATCCTCCCAATGCCAGGATCGCGTCAAAAGACTCGCATTCGGCGTAATATGCCGCAGCCGCAAAATCGTCTCCTGTCCGCCAATTTTGTCGGTCCGTGTAACCCACTGAAATAACGCGAGTTGATATCTCGGGTGCGAAGCCTTCTTTGGCAATGGGTTTGCCCTTTCAGATTTGCAACTCGCGCCCGAGGTATCGTCTTGGAACCCACACTGATGGTGATTGGACTGAACCATCGCACTGCTCCGCTGGCCATGAGGGAACGCTTTTGGATCAGCGAAAATCGGCGCTACGAAGTCCTGCGGCGGCTCAAGAATGCGGAAGGCATCGAGGAAGTGGTTGTTCTGTCCAGCTCTTGCCGCACGGAATTTCTGCTCTGGGCTGGCGAGCCTACCTTGGCCGCCAATTCACTGCTGCAATTCCTTGCTGCTGACCGTGGCCTCAAGCTAACGGAGTGGGAACACTTCTACCGCCTGTTGGATGTAGTGGCTCTCACGCATGTTTTCCGCGTAGCCACGGGCCTGGATTGCCTCGTGCTGGGTGAGCCCCATGCTGTTGCGCACGTAAAGGAGGCATGGGAGCAGGCACGGACCGTAGGCGCCGCCGGACGTTTTCTCAATGCCATTCTCGAAAAAGCGCTCAGTCTTTCCGAGCAAGTGCGTGCTGACACCGGCATCGACCAGTTGAAGGTCTCGATTCCCTCCGCCGTGCTGGACTTGGCTCGGCAGATCTTCGGCTCGCTCGGTGGCCGCAGAGTCCTGTTGCTGGGCACAGGAGAGATGAGTGAAGTCTCGGCCCGCGAGATGGTCGTGAGCGGCGCGGCCTCGGTGGTCGTGATCGACCAGTCTCCAACCCGGGCCCAGGAATTGGCCGCAAAGCTGGGAGGCACGGCAGCGACGCTCGCCGACCGCTGGCAGTGCCTGCTGCGCGCCGACATTGTCATCAGCTCCACTGGGTGCCCGCACGTCATTCTGACCCGCGAAGAGGCAGAGCGCATCGCAACCGAGCGTAACCGGGTGGCGCTGGTCATCATGGATATCGGCATGCCCCGCGACGTGGATCCGGACGTGCGCCGTGTGGATGGAATTCTGCTCTACGACCTGGAAGGCCTGGAGCGGGTCGCGAAGGGCAATGCCGTCGGCCGCACTGACGTAGCCACCATCGCAGACAAGATCATCGCGGAGGAGGCATTGGCCTTCCGCGCCCGGCTTAAAGCGGAACCGGTGGTACCTACCATCGTGGCGCTGCGGCGGCGCCTCGAAGAGATTTGCCGGCAGGAACTGGAGTCCTACATTTCAGAGCGCGGGCCTTTTACCCGGGAGCAGGACCAATCGTTACACGCAGTCACAGGTCAGGTCATACAGAAAATTGCCAGTTCCCTGGCTCGCGAACTCAAGGAACTTCCGGAAAAGGAAGAACAGGAGCAGATGGCTGCGGCCGTAGCGCGCCTGTTCCACCTGGATTCGCCGCAGGAGGCGCCTGCCGGCACCAGATCGGAGAGACAGACAAATGAGAAACGGACAAAGCGAGCAGTCGCAATCAACTACTAATCGCACCAGCTCTGGCGGAACCAGTGCAGCTGCAAACTGGACCGGGACGCAGGCCTACATACTGGCGGCGTTTTGCCTGCTACTGGGGGTAGCGCTTGGCTACTTGTTTCGTGGGTCGGCGTCGCCCGCTGCTACTGTCGTGACTTCTGCTCAGCATGGAAGCGAGCCACGCCCGCAGGCCCCAGCTCCCTCAGCTTCTGAAGTACAGGCGGCCTTGGCCCAGGCGGCCGCCCCGCTGCTCGATGCGGTCAACAAGAATCCCAACGACTATGACTCGCTGGTGAAGTTGGGGAACGTGTTCTACGACGGCCAGCAGTATCCCAACGCCATTCAGTATTACGAGCGAGCGCTGGCAATTCATCCCGAGAATCCCGACGTCCGCACCGATATGGGGACCGCCTATTGGTACACCGGCGACGCCGACAAGGCGATTGCGGCGATGCAGACCTCGCTCAAATATCGTCCCGGCCATCCTCAGACCTTGTTCAACCTAGGCTGGGTGCGGTGGCAGGGCAAGGCCGATCCTAAGGGCGCGATCTCCGCCTGGGAGCAGTTGCTCAAGGCGAATCCCGACTATCCACAACGCCAGCAGGTCGAGCAATACATCGCCAAGGCGAGGGAGCACGCCGCGCGAGGCTGAAGGCGCGTGAGATTTCAATACAAAAGTTAGCGCCACTTCATATCGTTCATACCGGCGCCCGGGGCTTCTCCAAAAAGAAGCCCTTTTTCTTGGTTGCGATTTGACCAGAAGGCAGGCCCGGACCGTTTATCGCGAAGGCTTCCTGACAGGGAAACAATCGATCACTGTGGCTCGGCAACTTAGCAGGCCCGGAACTCAAACGGCGGCCGATTGGGCGACCGCAGAGGGGTTGCTCTCGTTGGATCGAATAGCAGCGTGCCCGAGAAAGCTTAACAAGCAGTTAGAGGCGATACACGCCGCCAACCACACGAACACGAATTCCACCCGATCGAGCGGATCGCTGAAGATCAACGGCCACGTGACGAGCGATATGATCAGCGCCGCCATTGCCGTAACGTTGCCTACGATGAGGAGCCACGCCTTCGGCGTATCCAGTTTCGGAAGGCAGAAGATCGCATTGGCAAATCGGAGAGGGGCCGGTGACGATCCATGCCGCCATTCTGCCGCCGCCCAAGCTCTGCATATGCCAGCGCCCAGCAAAGAGGTCACAAACAGAAGAAGGCCGCTCCTGGCATCGTCTCGTGCCTTCTTCGCCGGATCCGGTGCGTCCAACGGTTGATGTCCTGGTTCCAGCCTGCTCGCGTTTGCAAGGGTTGTCGTTCCCGATTGCGCCACTTGTGTTGCGCTCTTGCTGGCGTCAACCGCGGCCAGGAATATGTCTTCAAGGCTCTCCCCAGCACAAAACAGGCAGGTCCACATGCATAATTGTGCAACCAACATCCTCCAGCCACGCGATTTCCTTAGCACGAATAGAGCCTGAAGCGGACCCGATTCTGCCGACGTTTGATCCGATCCGTCTGTTTGTCTCAGCGCTTCCATTGCCCACTTTCTTTCGGCCAGTGCCCACGCCCGAAAAGCGAGCGCGCCGAAAACCACCATAACCATGACATCGCCAATCCTGCCGGCGTCGCCGATCCCGAAGAGGACTAACAGGAGAACAGCCAGAGGGCCAACGGCTAGGAATGCATAAGCCAAGGCGTGGACGACCCAGAGCCTTGGATCGTCCGGTGGAAACAAAATGAACAAGCGCTGCACGAACGTGAGATCACGGTTCGCCCTTCCTGCCAGCTTCGATTCCTTTGCTCGAAGCTCGTCCAGTTCTCTGATACCCTGACTCACTTGCAGCTCTAGTTCTTTCCTCCAGGCAGAAAACGACTCTCCAGGCGGCACTTTAGCCAGCATATCGACCAGTTCCGCGACCTTTTGGTTCTCCAGGGTTCTGACCGGCTTGGAACGGCTCTCTCTGATTTCACTTAGATTGCGCTGTACGGTGACGGCGGTTCCTAATGCCCCTACGACAGCGGAAGTGATGAACTTTGCATCAAAGATGACGCTATGGCCCAAATTCCAGAAGAATGAGGAAACCAGAGTGGGCTCCGACATATTCCACCGTTACGCTGCGCGCAAGACTTAGAACCGTTCGGGGAGAGCGGCCCCGCGGACTTCGTGGCGTTCCTTCCTAGTGCGATAGTGAAAGAACCTACCAGTCCGTTGCAGGAAATCGGTGGAGTCGTGATTCTGTTGCATCTCGGCATGCGTAGAGATCCCAGCCGCCACGGCATGACCGGAAAAACAGTGCCAACCTCTATCCGGCTGAGTTTTCGGAGGAAACTGAATCTGTAGCTTCGTCCTCGCCTACCGGGACGAGTTCGAATTTCTTCAGCTTGTAGCGCAGCGCGTCGCGGCTGATGTCGAGCAGGCGTGCGGCGTGGGTCTGGTTGCCGTTAGCCTGGCGCATGGCCAGTTCCACCATGGCGCGTTCCACCTCTTCCAGCGAGGTGCCCTCTTCTGGAATGTAAAGCCGTGGCAGCACGCGGCCATCAGGGAGTTGCTTGCCGCCGCCATCGGCCGGGGTGCTGCTGTGCTCAAACGCCGTCAAGCCACTCCGGGCTGCTTCTCCCACAGCGAATGGCATGTAGACCGGGCGCAGAATGGGTTCGTCCTCCAGGATCATGGCGCGCTCGATGCAATTCTTCAACTCGCGCACATTGCCGGGCCAGTTGTGCGCCAGCAGCAGTCGCCGGGTCTCAGGGCTGATGCCGCGGACCGCCTTCTTGAACTTCCGGTTATACCAATCGATAAAGAAATTTACCAGCGGCAGAACGTCTTCCGTGTGGTCGCGGAGCGGCGGGATAAAGATGGCGATAATCGCCAGCCGGTAGTAAAGATCCTGGCGGAAATGCCCTTCGCGAACCGCTTTTTCCAGGTCGCGATTTGAGGCCGCCACCACCCGGACGTCCACCTGCAGGTCGCGGACGCCACCCACCCGCCGGATGACCTGATCTTCCAGCACCCGCAGCAACTTGGCCTGCAGCAGCGGCGAGAGTTCGCCGATCTCGTCCAGAAACAGCGTGCCGCCGTTGGCGGTTTCAAACAGGCCCTTCTTCATCGCCTTGGCATCAGTGAAGGCGCCTTTCTCGTGACCGAAGAGTTCGGCCTCCATCAGGGTCTCTGGGATCGCCGAGCAGTTAATGGCAACGAAAGGTCCGTCCTGGCGGGTGCTCTCGTAGTGAATCGTCTTGGCGACAAGGTCTTTCCCTGTGCCGCTTTCGCCCTGAATCAGAATGGTGGTGGCTTCGCTGGCGGCTACTTTTTGCACGAAGTTCATCAGTTCCGTCATCTTTGACGAAACTGCAACCACATCGTGATAGCCCGTGCGACGGCGCACCTCGCCGCGCAGGGATTGCACCTCGGTACGCAGTCGCGTCGCCTCCAGCGCATTCTGGATCGTGACCCGCAGTTCCTCGAAGTCGAGCGGTTTGCCGATGAAGTCATACGCGCCCAGCTTGAGCGCGCTCTTGACGTCGTCCAGCTGGGGGTCAGCCGTGATCATAATGACCGCGGTCGAGTCGCCGCTCTTCTTGAGTTGCTCCAACACCTGAAGGCCATTCAGATCCGGCAGGCGGACATCGAGCAGAATCAGGTCCGGAGACTCGTGATGGGCGAGGCGTAGTCCCGGCTCGCCGGCCGCCGCTTCGACGACCTCGTATCCCCACTCCTCGCACTTTTGACGCAACGACCAGCGCACCAGGCGCTCGTCATCCACCACTAGGATTTTCTCCGCTGGCATGCCTTCTTAGCTTACTACGGAATGGAGGTGGAGCAAGCGCCTAGGAGGCTGCCAGCTGGGCGGTTGCACGCTCCAGCGGCAACACAACGGCGAAGGTCGTGCCTTTGCCGACCGTGCTGGTCACGTCGATGCAGCCGTGGTGGTCTTCCACGATTCGGCGGGCCAACGACAATCCCAGGCCGGTACCTTCGCCTTTGGTGGTGTAGAACGGGCGGAAAATGTTGGGCAGGTCTTCAGGCGGAATGCCGCGGCCGTTGTCCGCTACTTCTACAACTGCCATCGACCCCTGCGCTTTGATGGTGACGGTGACTCTTCCGCTCAGGTTGATCGCCTGTAAGGCATTAAGCAGCAGGTTCAGCAGAACCTGGTGAATCTGATCGCTGTCGTGCTCCACTTCGGGCAGGGCGGGATCCTTCTTCAGAATGATCTCAATCGATTTCGCCAGTGCCTGCTGGCGGCCAAGCATGACCGCATGCTCGACCGTCGTATTCAGATCGCCCTTGCGTACCCTTGGCGGATGCGGCCGCGCCGTCTGTAAGAGATCGGTAACGATGTGGTTGATGCGCGCAATTTCCTGGCGGACGTCTTTGACCACCGCCCGCGCCGGACTGGTGGTGGGCAAGTCGCGGCCAATGATTTCGATGACGCCGGCAATTCCGGCCAGCGGGTTACGAATTTCGTGCGCCAATCCCGTGGCCAGTTCCCCGAGCGTTGCCAGGTGCTCGGCGCGCGACATCTGCGTGCGGTGCAGGCGCTCGATTTCGCTGCGGCTTTCGCGCAGTTGCTCGACCATCTGGTTGAAGTTGCGGCCCAGGTCGCCGATTTCATCGTTGCGGTTGGCAAAGCTGACGGCCACGTTGAGATTGCCCGCGCCGAGTTGCGAGATCTTCTGCTGCAATTCGACCATCGGCCGTTGAATCAGGTAAGTGAGAACCACCAGCAAGGCGCCACAAATCGCCACCGCACCGGCGCCCGCTACCAGCAACACCGTGTGCCGCTCCGGGTCGCGCCAGGAGAGTGTTGCCAACAGAAACAGCAACATTCCACCCAGCAGAACGGAGGCGATTGGAACCAGCGCCTTGATCTCCCAGTTAATGCGAAGCCACGGCAGATCAGGATTCTCCGCGGGCGCAGGCGCGTCCGAAGTCGGTGGACGAGCGGGCTCCCCAGACCTCACGGGATCAGAGTGCCCGGTGCTGTAAAAACTCGTCCGCGACGGAGCCGTCGACTTCGTGTCGTCCGCTTCGGGTTCCAATTCCGGGTTCGTCATTTCCTTTGCAGTGTCAGGCATATGCGTGCAGCCCAGGCAACAGATAAGTCACGCCGAAGAAGGTGAACATCACCACTGCGAATCCCAGGATGGCGAAATAGGCGGCGCGCCGTCCGCGCCAGCCGCGTGTGATGCGCATGTGCAAGTAGCCCGCATACACCAGCCATGTGATCGCCGCCCACGTCTCTTTGGGGTCCCAGTTCCAGTAGGAACCCCAGGCCCGGTTGGCCCAGTAGGCGCCGGCGGCGATCATCAGGGTCAGCAGGGGGAAGGCAATGCAAATGGTTTTATAAGTGATGCGGTCGAGTGCGTCGGCGTCGGGCAGCAGTCGCTCCAGGTCCTCGCGCCGCCAGAGCAACAGCAGATACAGCAGGTTGGCGAAAATTCCCCCGACCAGTGCCGACAGGATGAACGGGCTCGCAGCCAAGGTGGTTGTATACAAACCTTCCGCATCGAGTGACGAATACTGCCCGTCGCGCGCGCGCAGCACGAAGAAGATCAGCGCCAGTGATTGCAGCAAGATGCTGATGAATACTGCGCGATCGGCAATTCCCAGAAGCCGCTCATCTTTCTTCACTTGCGACAGGATGTATAGCACGAGCGGAGCCGCAACGGCGGCAAACACTAGAAGCATCAGCCACCCAAGATCGGGAATGGTCACAAACAGCCGCACGCCCTTCGAGAGGAACACTTCCGTCTTGTTTTCCGGGTCCCACGCGATCACATTGAGGCCGCCCCACTTCTCAAAGCGGGTCAAGATTGCGGCGTAGATACCGATGGTGAAGACGCTGGTCGCCGCCAGGAACATCTCTGTCTTCACTTTGTCCTGGATCAAGAACATCATGGCCAAGGCAAAACTCAGAGCGCAGGCGGCGTACGCCAGCATAGCCAGCGTCACGTGAACGTGCAGCCAGGTGGACTGCAGCGCCGGCACCAGCGGCCTTACCTCACTGGGCAGAAGTTGCATCAGGATGACGCCCACAATGGCTACCGGCATGGTCACCGTGCCGATGATCTTCACGCCGTAGCGTTTTTCCGCGATCAGAGTGAGCGCGGCCAGCGTCCACACAAAACTGAGCAGCATTTCATAAATGCTGGCAAAGGGGGGATGACCGGCCTCGTACCAGCGATGTGCCACCGCTCCCGTGTTGGCCACCAGTCCGGCCCAGGTCATGAGAGATGCGAATTTGACGTAGGAGTCTGTTCCCGTCACGCCGAAGCCAAGATACAAGGCTCCCGCACCAGCGTAGAAAACCAGAGCCGCATAGAGCAGGTTGGACTCGCTCAGAATGTTTCCACTCTTGACGACGTTCAGAAAAGCGATGAACAGCAGGAATGCGATGCTCAACCCCACGCCCACGACCAGCCCCGTGCCGGTTGCCGGATGCTGTTCTACTTTCGCTCGTGCCATATCCACTTTCCTCCGTAGCCGGACTCACCTTCCGGCGTTCGATGTGGCCGGCGCTTCCTTGGCCACCAATTCCAGTTTCAATTCTTTCTGAATCTGATCTACCAGTTTCTTGAACTTCTCTTCGAACGCTTCCCGATTACGGTTCGCCGTTCCCCCCACCCAAAGCGACAAGCGGCCTTGCGTGTCCCGCACCGGGACCACCCAGAAGCGCACGTGCGCGACATAGAAAACAAACGTGAGACCGATGGCCATCAACACGACCCCGGCCCACACTGCCCATTGGCCAGGCTCGTGCGAAACCTCAAGTCCGGTAAAGTAACCCGTCTTCAGGTCTTTCGGTTCGAAACGGTAGGGGGAGGACGCGTTCTCCGCGATGCCAGGGATTTCCGGCAGCCAGACGTTCACCTTGGCATGCGATTTTTTCGCGGTGACAATGAGATGAACTGCGGGATTCTCGACGTCGTTACTGCGGGCGTAAACCCGGCCATCTTCGACCACGTAGTCGGGAATGAACTCTGCCAGTTGCACGCTGGTGTCGTCATCGAGGTCCACGGTTTGTCCGAGAGCGAGTGAAAGCTCCTGCGATGCGGTGGTCTTGCCGCTTACCGAGGTCGCCTCGACGATCAGCCGGTCGAGTTTCCCAGTGCGGCCGTAGCTGGCCTGGTAGAAACGCACTCCCCGGTAGACCATCGGATCGTTGACCGCGATCTCTTTCCGTTCCGCCTCGCGCCCGCCGTCGAGAACCGCTAATTGTGACCACCAGCGTTTCGGCGTGCCGTCCTTGTAAGTCTCCTCGCCCGTCCCATCGCAGCGGATCGAAAACGGAAGAGTCCGCGTTAGTCCGCTTTTCATTTCGATCTGGCTGCTGGTCGCACCCGGACTGAGTGTGAGGAACCCGCGCCAGCCGTAGAGTGCATCCACGATGCCGCCCAGGAAAATCAGCAGCAAGCTGGCATGCACGATGTAGACCGCCATCTCCGAGATGCGGTGGCGCTCGGCAAACAGCGAGAAAGTATCGGTGCGAACGATCCGTTCCGACTTCAGGCCCATGCGCTCCAACCCTCGCTCGGCTGCGCTCAATCCCTGTTCCTCGTCCTTAATCGGAATCAGCGCCCGCGTGGGAAGAACCTTACGGAAAGTCTCATCCGGACTCTTGTAGGGCCGCGCGAAGAATCGCCATGCGTTAGGAAACCGCTCCACCGATGCCGCGATGATGCACAGGCTGACCAGAACCAGGAGCGCGACAAACCAGCGCGCATGAAAAACATCGGTGAGGCCGGTGGCGTCAAGGAAACGCAGCATCGTCGGCGAGTAGGCGCGCTGCATGTCGTCGGGATCGGTCATGGGCCGCTGCAGAATGACCGTGCCAGCCGCCGAGAAGATGACCACCAGAATAATCAGAATGACCCCAGTCTTGATCGAACTCAGGGTCTGCCAGGTTTTTCGGTACGCCGAGCGAAGTGACAGAGCCATATTTCCTCTTCTTCGCCAGCAGCAGGTGCACGTTCCACGCCAACCTTCGCCCTGCTCGCTGATCGTTCTCCAAATCATTTGGCATCAATGGGTTGGAACGAGGTTCCCAGGTTCCGCGCCCAGCGCAATGTGAGGCATAACACTCATCTTTCGAAGCAGCGCTTGGTATTTCACCCACCGTCGCAAGTGTGTGATTCAAATCACAAAACGAGGGCCGAATCCGCTCCGAATTGTGAACTTCTGGCTCCCTGTGGGTCGTGGGTCATTTCACCAATCCCGGTGTGGGAGAACGCCCATTCTCATTAAGGGACCAGAACTGTGGAAATTGGCAACAGCCAGCGGCACTCGTCGGAACTTGCTCTTATGCAATAAGTTACAGACCCGCAGCAGAAACGGTATTTATTCCCCCGCGAAGGCGAGGCTCGTGCACATGCATAGTTGGCCATGTTGCCATCTGTTCCAACTCGAACCGGATCAATGCCGAAGGCGCTAGTGGCCCTCAGTCTCTTCTGCGTCATGGCTTCTTCGGCGTGGGCCAAGACCCATCCAGTTCCCTCGACAAGAACATTGATTCGGCAAAGTGCCTGGAGTGCCATGAGGACAAGAGCAAGGGTAAATCCGTTCATTCCGCGATCGCCACCGGCTGCCTGAGCTGCCATGAAATCCGGGTCAACAAAGACATCACCCGGGTGAAGCTGATCACCGCTACTCCGTACGCCCTTTGCCTCACCTGCCACGCCGACAAGAATGCGGCCGAAATGAAAGGTACGGTGCATCCTCCGGCCGTGCGCGACTGCCTCAAGTGCCACGATCCGCACACCAGCGACAACAAGAATCAGCTGCTGAAGCCGACTTCAGGCGACGCAAAAGAGAATCTTTGCCTGGCTGCCACAAGACCGGGACGAACGTCCCGAGAAGGGCAGCCGTCACGCCGCCCTCGATATGGGCTGCGACACCTGCCACATCACCCACAAGACGGGAGCCGAAGCGCAAGCCCGAATTCGATTTCACCTGACCAAAGACGCCCCGGCGCTGTGCCTTGACTGCCACGATGCCAAGGACGCCAGACCTGCAAAAGGCGCACCACGACCAGCCCTTCGCCACAGCCGACTGCCTGCAGCTGCCATGATCCGCACCAGTCGGCAGCTCCCAAGCTCATGGCCAGATTCCTGCATGCTCCGTTCGCCGACAAGAGCTGCGACTTTGCCACGCTCCGGCCAAGGACGGCAAGGTCGTCCTGACGCAAGCCAACGTGAAGGATCTCTGCCTGACCTGCCACGACGACAAGGCGAAGCTGATCGAGACGGCGAAGGTGCAGCATCCGGGCGCGGCGGGAGATTGCACCGACTGCCACAGCCCCCATGCCAGCACGCTAGCCCGGACTTCCCAAAACCAATCCGTGGACATCTGCCTGGGTTGCCACAGCGACCAGGCCGAGCAGGGCAAGAAAGCCCATCTGCACCAGCCCGCCTTCGTCCAAGGCTGCGCCACCTGTCACGAGCCACATGGCGGGGACAATGATCACCTGCTGCGCGCACAAGGGAATGCGCTCTGCCTGGAGTGCCACGGCCCCGACTCCAAGCCCAGCGGCTTGAGAGCCGCGCATCTGGTGACCATCTTCAACGGCAAAGTAAAGCTGCCGGAGAACTATTTCAGCCAGGTGATCCGTGCTGCCGCTGCAGTACGGCCTCGGTCACCCGTTCAGAGTCATCCGATCTCAGATGTGTTCGATCCGAAGACGTAACAAGGTCCCGAGTCAAATGAACTGCCTGAGCTGCCACCAGCCGCACGCCTCGGCGCAGGCCGGACTGCTAGTGAAGGATCAGGTGAACAACTATGGCGTTTTGCGACACCTGTCACAAGGCCAGGATTAATCCTGAAGCCAGACAGCGGTATGCAATGAGACGCGTGGAGGACGAGATATGCTCGAAACTGCGAAGAATTCGATTTGCAGGAAGGCAGTAGCGGCGCTGGCGCTGGTGGTGTTCGCTGGCAGCCATAGCGGCTCTGCCGGCCTTCGGCCAAGAAGAAGAAGAAGGAGACCAAAGCGCCGCCGCCAGCCCAACCAAGTCGATTATTCCAAGCTTCAGTTGGCCGCAGCCCGCCATCATCGCGCGGGTCAGCTACCTCGACTCACTTCTCCGGGCCAAGAACGAGACAGCCCACCGACCAGAAGAAAAAGAGAGCTGGATGGACCGCATGGCGGGGACGCAGAAAAGACCAGCGCAATCGCCAAGACTCCCTTCGAACTGGTCCGGCCGCTACGGGATGGCCGTCGATTCCAAGGGCCGCTCTATGTGGCGGACCAGAAGGTGGGCGCGATCTTCATCTTCAACACCGAAACCAAGAGATCCGAACTGATCAAGCACGGCTGTGATGCGCATTTCGGCTGCATTTTCGGCATGGCCATCGACGATGACGACCGCCTGTTTGTTGCCGACGGCGAGCTGCACCACGTGCTGGTGTTCGACGCCAAGCACAAGTCAATGGATGAGATTCAGCGAGGGACCTGAGGATCCCGTCGGGATCGCGATCGACACCGAAAACCGCTTCTTCTACGTGGCCGATACGCGGCCTGGATCAGGTGCTGGTCTTTGACGCGGACACCTTCAAGCTGCTGCGCAAGATTGGAACCGCCGGCAAGAAGCATACCTGACCACGCCGGGCACTTCGCCGAGCCGTCGGCGTCGCGGTGGACAAGGATGGCAATCTCTATGTCACCGACATGTTGAACAACCGCATCGAGGTTTTCGACGCCGACGGACAATTCATTCGCACCTTGGGCAAGAACGGCGATGCGGCCGGGGCAGTTTGGACGGCCTAAAGGTATCGCGGTCGACAGCGACGGCCATATCTGGGTCGTCGACCAAGCGCTGGACCGGGTCACGATTTTTGGGAACAAGGGCCAAGCGCTGCTGGCCTTCGGCACTCACGGAAAAATAGCCTCGCAGTTCAAGGGGTTGGTGGGAATCGCGATCGATAAATCGAATCGTGTTTTCACACTCGAGCAATATCCCACCGGCAAGGTGCAGATTTTCCGGTACATCACGCAGGCCGAGGCGCAAGCCGAGTTTGACCGTCGCCAGGCAGAACGGGAAAAGAAAGCGGCCGCGTCGGGAGTCAAGACGGAAGATTCAGCGGCGCAAGCATCTGCTGCGTCACAGAAGCCGGCAGCAACGCCGGGGACGAAGGATGCCGCCCCGGCTGACAGTTCAGCGGCTAAGCCGCAATGAATTTGACGGCCCGCGGGCCCTCAATCGGAGATGAGTTTTCATCTTCGGCAATGGTTGGTTAGCTGTACGCAGTAATACGACGTGACGTGTTGCAACACAAATAACAGGAGGTTTCATTGCAATGAAGAAACTACTCTTTGTACTGCTGGTTGTGGTCTTCGCCGCGAGTATGGCGATGGCGCAGCTCAACAGTAACTTCCAGTCGCCAGTCGACGTGCAAGGCGCGCACAACAACCATGGGCGCGGCTGCACGGGCTGTCACGTTCCACACAGCGGCCCCGCCGGTAACGGCGGTGTCGATCAGAGCGGCTTCCAGGGCAATCTCGCCCTGTGGGGCCAAAACCCCGGAGCCTTGGCGAATTCGACCATCTATTTTGGCGACGCCGGCGGCTGGGCTGAAACTCTTCCGGCCAACGACCAGGCCACCACTCCCGACCTCAGCGGTCTTCTGCTCTGCCTGAGCTGCCATGACGGCAACCTGGCGAAGGGCGCCATGATGACCGGCAAAGTGGACTGGGTCGCTGAAAATCTGAACCCAACCGCTCTCGGCTATGCCTCGGCCAACGTTCCCACCTGGCTGGGCAATGATGGCAGCGGCACCGGCAATTACCAGAACGACCACCCGGCTGGCTTGAACGCCGTCATCGGTTGCGGCGGACACAACTGGGATTGCACCGTCGCCGCCAACGGCTCGATCGTGCCTGGCCCATTGATGACCAAGTTCATCGCGAACTATGGCTTTGGGGTCAGCCCCTCGGTTTACAACAACCAGCCGGTGGTGATGTGCACCACCTGCCACAACCAGCACGTCATGACCGTGTTCAATGGCACGATTGCCGGAACTAAGGGCTATTACCAGACGCAGTTCGGCCTTCGTGGCTATTACAACCCGGGCAACGGCGGGAACTCAGTTTCGCAATTCTGCCGCCAGTGCCATGGCAGCCATGCGAACGAGTACAACAACGCAAACGTTCCGACCACGTAAAGTGGTTTTTCGCGGGGAGGACTTCGGTCCTCCCCGTGGTTTCAAAGTCTTGTTTCACGAGCGGCGTGGGAGGGAAATTCGATGAAGAGACTTTCAATGCGCGGAAGACTGGTGAGACCGGTCCTGGTTGCGGCGGCCCTGGCTGCCTCAATCTCGGCCCAGGTGGCCTCGCACGCTCCCACCGCGGTGGCCGCTCAACCTTCGAACGCGTTTGCCATGAGCCCGGTGCAGACCGTCGTGGGCAAGCCGATAGCGCGCGTGAACGGGGTCGTCATGACCGACCGTGACTTGCTGCGCGAGATGTACACCATCTTCCCCTACGCGCGCCAGCACAACGGCTTTCCGAAAGCGATGGAAGCCGACATCCGCAAGGGTGCGCTGCAGATGATCATTTTTCAAGAACTGGCCTTCCAACAGGCGCAGCGGCAGAAGACAACGGTGTCGAACGACCAGTTAAGCCGCGCCCTGGTTGAATTCAAAAAAAAGTTCTCCTCCCAACAGGAGTATCAGAGCTACTTGCAGGCAGAAGCGTCCGGCTCGGAGCAGGTGCTCAAAGACCGGATTCGGCGCTCCTTGCTGATCGATGCCTACTTGCAAGCCGAAGTCGCGGACAAGTCGGTGGTTTCGGTCGCTGAGGCCCGCGGATATTACGGCAAACACCCGGAGCGCTTCAGCTATAAGGAAAGTTTCCAGTTCCAGTCCATTTCGATCATGCCTCCCGATACCGCGAACCCAGAGGCGATGAATGAGGCGCGGCGGCGAGCCGAGGATGCCTTGCGTCAGGCCAAAGCCACTAAAAGCTTCCAGGAATTCGGATTGCTGGCGGAGAAGATCTCGGAAGACGATTTTCGCGTGAACATGGGCGACCACAAAGCGGTAGAGCGCGATCAACTTCCGCCGGAAGTGATTAAAGCTGCCCTCGCCATGAAGCCAGGTGAAGTCAGCGGTCTTATCCCGCTCGCCAAAACGTTCACCTTCTTCCGTCTGAACGGGCATGTTCCGGCTGGCATTCGGAGGTTTGACGAGGTGAAAGATCAGCTTCGCAAAGATCTGCAAAAGGAGAAAGAAGACCGCTTGCGCGCCGAGCTGGATTCACGGTTGCGCAAGAACGCAAAGGTGCAGCAACTCTAGGAGAGGTTATGCGGATTGCCGCGACAACATTTTTTCTCGTCTGCATGGGCCTGTCGGCAACACTGCCGGCGGCAGCTCAGTACGAGATAGGCGGCGTAGACCTCAGCAAGTTGACCGGCATTATCGGGACGGGCTATAACGGGGCTTACGGCAACCAGGAAATATCGAGCCACCAACTCGCGTTGAACGGCAGTGCCTCGCTGAGCGGTTTCTATTACAACCCTAACTTTCTCAGCTTCAACCTCACGCCCTACTATGGCCAGTCGCGGGCGAACTCAGACTCCCGTTCGGTGGACGACTCCAGTGGCGTCGCTTTTTCCAGCTCTATTTTCAGCGGCAGCCATTTTCCCGGGGCGGTGACCTATACGAAGGACTACAACAGCAGCGGCGTCTTCGCGATTCCGGGCGTGCCCAATGTCACCACCCATGGCAATAGTGACAACCTCGGCGTCAGTTGGAGCGCCAACGTTCCGGACTGGCCCAGCTTGTCCGCTTTTTACAACCGGTCGAACAGCGTAGCTTCACTGTACGGTACCGACGCTACTACGGACGCCCACAGCCAAAATGTCGGATTGCGCTCTCTCTACGATCTGGACGGATTCAGGCTGAATGCCACCTATAACCATACCAACGCCTACTCAGAGTTGCCGGCGTTTCTACAGTCCCAGGCGGAGAGTTCCAGTTCGACCGGCGACGGTTACTCGTTCAGCGTTTCGCACAAGTTCCCGTTTAACGGCAACGCGGTGGCCGGTTACAACCACTCGGACTTTAATGCCGATTCTGAGGGCTACCACGATGACGGCAAGGTCAACAACGTTTTCGGCAACGTCAGCCTGGCCCCCACCAGCCAACTCGGCCTGACCGGCACCGTGAACTACATCGATAACCTGGCCGCAGATCTGAATGAGGTGCTGGTTGCCGGGGGTGTTCCGGGCCAGTTTTTCGTGTCGTCGGGCTCGCATTCGCTGGACACGAACGTCCTTGCCAATTACAAGTTGCCCCACGATTTGAGAGCAGATGGCATTGTCGGCTACCGGGAGCAATACTTTCTCGGAGAGACTTACACATCTACCGTGGTTGGCGGAGGACTTGGGACCTCGCGTACGCTTTTCGGGGGGACGATCACTGGCTTGTTCCGGCTGGAAGATTACCGGACGGGAGCCGTGGCCGGCAGCCCAAGCTCGAGCGCCATCGCTTTGATCGCCAGCGGCAATTATTCGCGCGATGTCGAACGATGGCGCTTTAATGGCAACTTCAGCTATTCGCAAAACCAGCAGACCCTGCTGGTGACCTACCTGACGTCGTTTTATACCTATGGGGCTAACGTCTTCCATCCGATCTGGAAACTGCGCTGGACTGGCTCTTTCGCCGGTACTCATAGCGGAATCGTGCAGCAAGCGGGTACCACGAACACTTCCCAGAGTTACTCCACGACTCTTGCTTCCCGCCACGTATCGGGCAGTGCCGGATATGCCAGTTCGACGGGGAGCGGGGTTCTCACGCCCGCCGGTATCGCGCCGTTGCCTGTGCCCAATCTGACCCCGTTGGTCCTGTTCGGCGGAAAGAGCTACAACTTTTCTTTGGGCAGTTCGCCGATCCGCCGGCTGATTGTCTCCGCGTCCTATTCGGTCTCGCACGGCAACACGACTTCGCCGGACTTAGTCTCTTCTTATCACACCAAGAGCCTGAACGCCTTGGTACAGTACAGATTCCGGCAGATGGGGTTTACCGGGGGATATAGCAACTTGCAGCAGGGCTTCAGTCTGGTGGGGGGGCAGCCCTTCAACGGAACGACATTTTACGTGGGTATCAACCGATGGTTCGACTTCTTCTAAAGCTGTCGCGTCGGAGAGGATCGAGGGGAATGGGGAAAGGGCTCTCACTAATACTGGTTCTTGTGCTGCTGACTCCTTCTTGGAGCCGCTCCAAGGAGACGCCCGCGCCGCTAGTCGGACCAGAACTGCAAATGGATGGTGGGCGCCGGCTCACTTACGAGGGCAGCTTCAGTTCGGAGCGCGAACTGCAGAACAAGCGCAGCTTCTGGAAGAAGGTGCTGGACGTAGTCGTGGGTGCCCCCGATTACCGGCGTCTGGTCCGACCCTACAGCATTGCCCGGGATTCCCGCGGGCGGGTCATCGTAACCGATCCCGGAGCCGCGGGCGTTCACATCTTTGACTTCACCGAGAAGAAATATAAGTTCCTTTCGCGGTGGGACCGGGACAAAGATCCCATGCTCACGCCGCAGTGTGTGGCGGTCGACGCGCAGGACAACATTTATGTGACGGACTCGGTTTCGGGCAAGATTTTTGTCTTTGACTCCAACGGAAAGTTTCGCCACGCGCTGGGCAGCATAAAGGGTGGAGAAGGTTACTTCAAACGCCCCACCGGAATCGCGGTAGATTCCGCAGCCGACCGCATTTACGTGACCGACACCTTACGCAACAAGGTATTTTTTCTCGACCTGAAAGGGAGCGTCCTGGGATTTTTCGGAAAGCGCGGCACTGGCCCGGGAGAATTCAATCTGCCCACGGAAGTCCTGCTGCAAGGCGATAACGTGGCCGTCGTGGACGCGATGAATTTCCGCGTGCAGTTCTTCGATCGAACTGGAACTTACCGCTTCAGCATCGGAACCCTGGGAGATTCGCTGGGCCAGGTGTTCCGGCCCAAAGGAGTCGCGTTCGATTCGGAGGGGCACCTGTACGTGGCTGAGGGCCTGGCCAACATGGTGCAGGTGTTCAATCTGGAAGGGCAACTTCTCTATTACTTCGGACAGCATGGGTCGGGGGCAGGGGAGTTTCAATTGCCCGCTGGCGTGTTCATCGACCACGAAGACCGCATTTTCGTGGTTGATTCCTACAATCGCCGCATCCAGATCTTTCACTATTACGGGTTGCCGAAACAGGCAGCTGTGAGGATGCCGTGAAGCTGAAACTATTCATTGCCGGCGTAGTGCTCTTCGCTGGGACTGCCGTGCTCGCGCAGTTCAGCGGCGACGTGCTCGGCCAGCATCAACTCACACCCGGCAGCGGCTCGCCAGTTGTCGGTCAGGCGGCAGGTTGCCTGTACTGTCATGCGCCGCACTCAGGACTCGCCTCCGGAACCGCCCTTTGGAACCAGAAGCTCGCGACCACTACTTACGTCCCTTACACCAGTTCGACGTATCACCAGAAGGGGAATCCGCAGACGATAATGGGTTCCGACAGCAGTCTCTGTCTGAGCTGTCATGATGGCACGGTGGCCGTTGGACAGACGATCGCATACGGTCCCATGCTGTTGAGCGGAACCGTGAACGGCACGGACCTGATTGGCGCGGTCGATGTCAACAACCAACACCCCCTGCAACCCCAACACCCCTTTAGTCTGATGCTGCCGCTGCAGGATTCCCTCGATTTGCTTTCAACCGTGGTGCAGGGCAAGACTGGGGACCCCACGGTCAATCTCATCAAGGGCAATGTGGAGTGCACCAGTTGCCACGATCCTCATGTGCAGAACAAAGACCAGGTCTCGACGACCTTTCTAGTCCGTGACAGTTCAAAGGGCGAGATGTGCCTGGCGTGTCATGATCCAAACCGGGCCGTCGCGGGCCAGAGTAATCCGGGACAGTGGCAAAAGAACCCGCTCGCACTCTGGCCCACCAGCGCTCATGCCCAGGCTTCGAACACAGTGGCGTTAAATGCCAACGTCGGGCATTATGCAACCGTCTCGCAAAACGCCTGCATCTCCTGCCACATGCCGCACAACGCACCGGGACCAACCCGCTTGACGCGGGCCCCGAACGAACAGGACTGCGTGGCCTGTCATAGTGGCGGCGCCAATGTGTCACCCGCCGCCCCGAATGTGTTGGCCGAATACACGAAAGCGGGCAACGTGGGTCACCCGTTCCCCCAGGGCACCAACAATCACGATGCGGCGGAGGATCTGATCGGGCAAGACGTTGTCCTCAATAACAATCGTCATGCCACCTGTGTGGACTGCCACAACGCCCATTCGTCGTACGCGGTTTCTGCTTTTACCGGTCTGCAGGCTCCTTCCATTCGCGTCTCGCAAACCGGCGTTGCCGGCGTTAGCGCTGACGGTACGACCATCATCAACCCCGCGGTGAACCAGTACGAGAACTGTCTGCGATGCCATGGCAACAGCAGTGGGAAGGCCACGAATCCGATTTTCGGATATTTGCCGGCACGACTCGTAGCGCCCGCCGATGCTCTTAACCTGATTCCGCAGTTTGCCTCCATCGCGACCTCGGCTCACCCGGTCATGTATCCCAACAGCGGCAGTGCGGCAAATCAACCGACGCTGTTGAGTAACATGTGGAACCTGACCGGCTCCGCCCCGCTGCGCGCCATCGGTTCACAGATCTTCTGCACCGATTGCCATAACAACGACGACAGCCGTGAGTCGGGCGGGAACAGCCCGAACGGGCCGCATGGATCGAAGTACAGTCACATTCTGGAGCGCCAGTACCAGTTCACGCAGTCGACCGTGCCCGGGCAGCCGATCCCCAGCCAATATCTGTATCCGAACCCGGACCTGAGCCCGACCGGCACCTATGCCTTGTGCGCCAAGTGCCACGATTTGACCAAGCTGAACCTGAGTTGGAGCCAGCATCTCTCCCACGTGAATACCGGATTCTCTTGCTCCGTTTGTCACACGGCGCATGGCATGGGCGGAACTTCGGCGACCATCTCCGGTCAGCGCCTCGTCAATTTCGATACCAACGTAGTCGCGCCAAACGGAGCTACTCCAATCACCTACTCCTACAGTGCAGGCAATGACACCTGCACCCTTATGTGTCACGGACAGGCCCACAATAGCGCGATGACTGCCAGCAAGGTGATCGGAAAGAAGAAGTAGGCAGCCCAGATTTGCCCGTGGGACCTGCGCTTTGATAGCTTGGCCAAGCCGCAGATAGTTTGGTGCTGCCGCGAATCGCCCGGAGCCCGAAGCCAAGCATTCCCCAGTCATGCGTGCGTCGACCGAATCCGATACGAGCAGAGTTTCCGCTTTGCGCTTGTGGGAACTGGACAACGCAGGAGTACGGTTGGCTGTCTTGCTTGCAATTCTCACCGCGGCTGCTCTGTACAACGCTGCTCACCTCACCGCGCTGGCTGATCCCGACATCTGGTGGCACTTGCGCGCAGGAACGTGGACACTTCAGAACCACGCGGTTCCACACGATGGGCTCTTCTCACAGTCTTCGTCTCTGCCTTGGGTTGACTCGAACTGGGGTTTTGACATTATGACGGCGGTTGCGTATAGAGCTTTTGCGCTGCGCGGGTTGCCCTTCTCGTTGATGGTGTTTCAAGTGGCGATCGCAGCCGCCCTGCTTCTTCTGGCACGAACCACGGGGAAGATTTTTTGGCGAGCAGCCCTTCTCGCTGTAATCGGGCAATACTGCATTTCCGTTCTCGAGCCGCAATCGCGTCTTGTTTCTATCTTCTTCTTCGCCCTGGAACTGGCGCTGCTCCTGCACGCCAGGCGCACCGGCCGGATACAGTCACTCTATTGGTTGCCGCTGCTCTTCCTCGTCTGGGCGAACTTTGACCGGCAGTTTGCTTATGGACTGCTGGCATTTGCGCTGTTCTGCGCTGCGTCCTTCGTCGAGCAGGTTGGCCCACAATTGGGCAGCGTAAACTCCGAAACGGCGCGTCGCAAGAATCTGGCAAGCGTTGCCGTCGCCTTCGCAGCTTGCCTGCTTGCGACTCTGCTCACGCCCTACACCTACCATCTTTACGAAGTAATCTGGCGGAGCGCCACAAGCACCGCTACCGACCGCTACTTTTCTGAGCTCCACAGCATGCGCTTTCGGCAGCCCCAGGATTATCTGCTGATGTTGCTGGCAATGACCGCTCTTCTTGTGCTGGGCCGTCGGCGTTCGCGCGATCTTTTCCAGATCTCCCTGCTGGTGCTGTGCGCGCTCATCTCGTTCCGCCTGCAAAGAGATTCATGGCTGGTTGTGCTCGCCGCTGTCGGCATCATTGCCGACATGTTCCCCCTCGACGATCCGGAGCTCGCGAAAACTGCTCGCGGCGCACGTTGGGAGAAGCCGCTGACGGTGGCCATGACTGTCATCATTCTCGCGATAGGCGGTTTTCGTCTTCCGTCCGATCCCGCAGCTCTAATGGCCAAGGTGCAAGAGAGCTTTCCGGTGCGCGCCAGCGACTACATCAGACAGAATCGCCTTCCGCCTCCGCTGTTCAACACCTACAAGTGGGGAGGATTCTTGGTCTGGTACTTGCCTGAGTATCCGGTGGTCATTGACGGGCGCGTTGGTCTTTACCCTGATGCCGATACGCTCTCCTACTTCAGGTTGACCGATGCAGAAATTCCTCTGGAGTCTCACCCGGGTTTTGCCCGTGCGCAAACGTTCCTTCTGGAGTCGTCGTCTCCGATTGGGCAAGCACTGGCTGCGCTTCCGGGCTTTAGAATCGTGTACCGCGATGATATGGCCTGCGTTTTGGTGAGGAGAAATTAGCTACCAGTGTGAAGCCCGGCTGCCCGGCAAGCACTCTTATGAACCGCTCTTATGAACGAAGACAGCGCCAGATTTGCTGATCGAGTCGAGGTTGCCGCTGCGGCGCAGACGGCTCAGCCAATCGATAGCGCGGCAGCACTCAAGAACCCTGTGCTGCAGCACTGGTCAACCCGGCACTCATACCTGCTGCTTGCGGCCGGCACCATTCTCTGTTTGCTTCCTTTTTCCGGACGTGCGTTTCATGTGGACGACACCCTATTCGTCTGGGCTGCGCAAAATATCGCGAAACATCCGTTCAATCCCTACGGATATCAGCTCATTTGGGAATTCACGCGCGTGCCGATGTCGGACGTGACCCAGAATCCGCCGCTCGCGTCCTATTACGCCGCGGTGGTCGGGAGCGCCGCGGGCTGGTCGGAGCGAGCACTGCACCTTGGTTTCCTGCCGATGGCACTTGCTTTGGTACTCGGGACCTATCGTTTGGCGCAGAGATTCACCCGCTATCCGCTTCTGGCAGCGTTGGCTACGCTTCTAACGCCGGGCCTCCTGGTCTCTGCCAGCAGCGTCATGTGCGACGTCATGATGCTGGCGATCTGGGTGTGGGCGGCGATCTTCTGGATCGAAGGACTGGAGCCGCGGAAGCCGCTTTTCCTGATCATCTCGGGAGTTCTGATTGCCCTCGCGGCCCTCACCAAGTATTTCGGAGTCTCCCTGGTCGTACTCCTGTTGGCCTATTCACTGGTGCGAGAACGACGCATCGGAAACTGGCTGGTGTACCTGCTGATTCCGGTAGCGGCTCTTTTCGGCTACCAGCTTTGGACCGCCGGCCTGTATGGTCACGGATTGCTATTGGGCGCCGCTGGATACGCTGAAAAGCAGCGAGCCTTGGTCGGCAGCTCTCGCGTGGCGAGAGCTCTCGAAGGACTTAGCTACGCCGGGGGCTGCGCCCTACCCGCGCTCGTATTTGCTCCTCTCATCTGGTCCCGCAAGCGACTCTTGGGGGGAATTGTTCTAAGCGTCCTGGGTGGACTTTCGATCGCCCTAAGTTGGGTAACGATCGGTATGCACGCCGGCGGAATTGAATCGCTTACCGCCGACGGCCAATACGGGGTGCTGATTACCACTCAGCTCATTCTTTGCCTGGCTGGAGGAATCTCCATTCTGGGGCTCGCCGCTGTGGATTTCTGGGAAGAACAGAATGCCGATGCGTTGTTCCTGACCATGTGGATCATGGGAACGTTTTTCTTCGCCGCTTTCGTGAACTGGACGATCAATGTGCGTTCGGTTCTGCCATTGATTCCTGCAACCGGTATTCTGATCGCCCGGCGTTTTGATCGCGTTGCCGTAGCCTCCTCGCGTTCCATGATTGCGAAGATTGCTTTCGCCCTGCTGCTGTGTGGTTGGGTATCAATCTGGCTTGCTCGGGCCGATGCGAAACTGGCGAACTCGGCCCGCGACGTCGTGTCGCTAATCCAGGAAAAAACCCGCGGACAAGGCGGTAATCTGTGGTTCACAGGACATTGGGGTTTTCAATACTACATGGAATTATCGGGCGCGCGTCCGGTGGACTGGGATCATCCCGCGTTGCAACCGGGGGACTTCGTGGTTGTGCCCTTCAACAACGCCAACATGAAGGTTGTAAATCCCGAATATGTGACTTCGCAGCAAGTCGTTGAGGTGCCCCTTCACAGTTGGGCCAGCACCATATCTCCGGCCCTCGGCGCGGGCTTTTATTCTTCCTACTGGGGACCGCTGCCATTCGCGTTTGGCCCCGTTGCGCCCGAGCATTACTGGATCGTGCAGATCGCGCCCAGCATCACATCGGCAACCCAGGCGCCCAATTCCTGCAATTAGAAGCTAATCTCATGAGTGGTTTTGGGAAGGGCACGGCTTCAGCCGTGCCGCTTCGGCCGAGGCCAGACCTCAGTTTCCTTCGCGCGGCACGAACTCCACGACCCAGACGCCCCCAAACTGCCCGAATATGTGCGGCGCATGGGTGAATTGGGACTGATAAGCGATCCAGTCAATCGTGCGAGTCGAGTAGACATAGGCTAAAACCAGGAACCGCCGGCGGGCGCCGTTTGGTTGACGCCAGAAATCAGTGAACTGGCGTTGCGTCTCCGCGTTAAGTGATCGAGGCAAAGGAACGACCGGGGCCCGTACCTTGTAGTAGCTCAAAGGCGCAAAGAAAATGCTATCCTCGGCGGGCTCCGAGGGCATGGGATGTGAATCTGATTCCGGCAGATCGCTGCAGATCAGAAGGGTCGCGTGATCGGAAGCAGCATTGTCATCGGCAAACTGCAACGCGTATTTCCAGCTGTAGTCGTGAGTGCGCGCAAACGGCGACGTATAAGCCCGGGAGGCATTGAGAGCAACGAACCCCACGCAGAACAACAAGCGCAATACTTTGGAGTCGATGAGACTCACCAGCCATGCCCAGCCCAAGGCAATGCCGGGGACCGCGACCAGGAGATACCGTGGAATGAAGAGATGCAAGGGCGTATTAACGCTGACCGCGTAGAGGATTGCCGTCGGTACCGTTGCGAGCAGGAAGCAGAACAAGAAAGTGCGGTACCTCTCCTTACCGGGGACGATCAGCTTTCTCGTCAGGGCGGCGACGATAAGTACGGCCGCAAAGACGAACGCAACCCTGCCGGGCGTGAGGACGCGCAAAGTATCCATCAGCCGCGGCGCGTCAGCAAATACATGGCTGTTCCTCGTGCGGTACATGTTCGTAAGTTGCGGTATGAGGGGAAGCATGATGACAAAAAAGCAGGCAAACGCAACTGCTATCTGTCGCATGTCAGATCGAAGCGAGGCCCATTGCGTCGCGAGGTAGTAAATCGCGAATACCACCACGACGGTGCCAAACAGGTATTGGAAATGGAATATGCCCGCGGTGGCGGCTCCAAATAACGCGGCATAGTTCAGTTTATGGGTTCTGGTCCAACGCAGGAATGCAAGAATCGCAAGGTTCGTCGTCAGGATCGCAAATGCATAGGGTCGCGCATCGATCGCAGCAAAACTAATGTCGGCGTTGAAGGCGAAAAGCACCGTCGCGATCAGAGCGACATCGCGGCCAAACAGTTCCCGTGCGCACCGATAGAGTACGTATACCGCGGCCAGCATAGCCAGGATTGACGGAATCCTCAGAACGAGTTCTTTGTTGCCGAATAAGGTTTTGGTTAGCCACAGGATGTACAGGTAAGCCGGGAAAGACGGAACCGGCAGCGAGCGCGCCCAAATCTGTCTGACACCACCCGCAATTTGCCAGTAAGACACTGTTTCGTCCAGCCACAGCGGTGCCCGAATCGCCAGAAACCATACCGAGATCGATACGAGCAGGGCCACGCCATAAACGGCATCAGCGAGGTGTTCGTAGCGACCTGTCTGCCCGACGGTCCCTTCTACCTTCGCTGAGTCCGCAGAAAGTTGATGCATGGCGAGTATGCTAGCAGCCCTTCGGCAATGCTGGCGAACGTCGGCATGGATGTGCCCTCACATGGATCAGTGATCAACGTCACGGCAATCGATGGCGTGAATATGGGAAGAATCCGATGCGTCAATTCAGGGTTCAGGGTACCAATACGGGAAAAAGGCAAAAATAAATGCAGAAAATCATTGTCGGCAAACCGGCATGCAACAGCGAAGTTTGTTCCCGACCCTGAAATCTCAGAGAGAGGTGAACAAAATGAAGCAGGTTCTACTAGTCCTTTTGTTGGTGGCGGGAATCATCCTTATCGCAGGTGTCGGCAACCGTACGGCGCCGGTAGGTGCGCAATCCACCACGCCCTGGATCAACATTGTGTATTCCAGCGCTGATCCGCTCGGCGTAGAGCACGTTCTCATGGACAATCGATTCGGCCCGAATTGCCAGCAGTGCCACGACGGAGAGGGCCAGGATGCTCCGCGAAGTCTGGTGGGGCTTCCCTATGTCACCATGGGAGCCGGCCAACAATGCACTTCCTGCCATGATGGGAAATACATAGGTCAGCTGTTCCTTTCCCAGATGACGGTAAACAACAGGTTTTACTCGTGCAGCGACTGCCACCAGGTCCAATAGGAGAGATTCGGTTCATTCCATTCTCGAATTTTTTTGCGCGCGCCGTGCCGTGGGCGCTCGGAGCGGCGTCGCCAGCTCGCACTGCGAATGGCTCAATGAAGTGAGCACTGGGGAGTTTGCGAAACCGCCCGCCCCTCACGACGTCGCAGCGCGCTGGGCCAGCGGTTTAGCGTCTTACGAATACGGTCGCGAGTTTGTCCTCGTAGATCTTCCGGAAATTTGGATCCAGGTCCAGCGCGTAGACCAGGCCGTCGGTCTTGCGTAGCAGGATGACGTCCGACTCGTGCAGAGTCGGGTCGGTTTTGTACGAGGGCTCGCCGCCCTGTGTTTGGAAATATCGGGCGTCAAATTCATCGCCGTAAAGATCGTTGCGTCCGTCGATCGAGACTGGGGATTGCGGCATGTACCACATCAGGAATCCCCCCCAGTCAAACGTGTTGTACAGCGGTCCGGGCTGAGGATTGCGGCGGAGAAAGTTCACGGCATAGACCGGGAAGTTACCAGTAATGGCTCGGTCAAGACCGCGGTTATTGAACTCGGCTTCACGAGCAAACAGAACCATGGTCAGAGCCGCGATCGCAACCACGGCCGCCAATTCGAAGCGGCTTTCCTGCGGCTCGCGCCCGCTGTCGTCAACCGAAGTGTCGGCCAGGCAGGCCGCTGCGGGTACACAAATGAACCAGGCATCGCGCATGGTGCGAAACGCCACCACACTGCCAACCGTCAGCAGGCCCAGCTTGAACAGGTTGATTCTTTTCTGCCATCCGACCGCGTAGAAAGCCGTGCCCGCCAGGAGCAGCACCACGTAATTGCTGCAGACGCGGAAGCTCAGCGGCTGCAGTTCGACAATTGCAGAGTACGCGACCTTGGCGCGCGAATACTCGGCAATAACGCCGTACAGATGGTACGAATACGGCCCAATCAACGTGGCTGCTACGCAGGCGCTGAACACCACTGCCAGAGGCCCGGCTGGCAGAGTAGGCGATTGCAGAACGGTGCTGCCCATCCCGAGGCGCGCCGCCCCACGCTCCACGAGATTCACTCCCAGCAGTAATCCAACGAGAAACAATCCGTAAATGAACTGGATGTGCAGGTTAGCCCAGCACAGGAAAATCAGGGGCAGCCAGTACAGTGTCTGGACACGGCCCGTGCGCTGCGCGTTCAGAATCAGCGTAAGCGCCACGGTGAAAAGCACGATGGAGAGGAATACCGGACGAGGCATTAAGTCGAAGAGGAATGCCGCGCACGTTGCAACCGCAAGCAGGCAACTGATCCAGAACCGTCCGGAAAGCCGCCGTGCCATCCAATAAACCGCGTAGACGATGGCAATCGTAAGCAGCGTTCCAAACATCCCAATGCCCAGCAGTCCGAACCATGAATAAGCACGCGAAAGCATGACTTCATAGCCCCAACTGTAAGCCACCCATGGGCGGTTGGCCGCCGTTCTGGAGAGAATGCCTGTGTGGGGCACCGCGAGATGCTGGACAATCCAGTCACCGGTTTTCAGATGCCACCATATGTCCAGGTCGAGCACGGAGAACTTGAGTTGAAAGGCTCTCCAGCCCGCGAGCCCAAGCAGCAGCGCCAGGGCAAGTACTTGCAGTCCCCGCAACCGCAAGAGTGCGCGCAATTCCTGCCCGGTGGTCATAGCTTTCGATCCGTAACAGTCTCCGATCGGATTTTATTGGAATGCATGGCGTGACGGGAGTTGTCCGTGCTTCTTACCATGGAAACAAGCCCCCCACTCCGCTCGCATCAGTCTGACAAACAGGGTAGGGGGCCTAGGTAGCGAATGCGGCGTTTTTCATCACAGCGGATTGTGATATAGGTCACAGCAAGACGTTCGGAGCAATTGCTAGGTCGCGGATAGCCGCGTCGCCAGAGGCTCCGAAACTTGTAGATGTGTGCCGGTCATGTCCAAGAGAACCGCCAAGAGAACCGCCATCATCATTGGAGCTGGCCCCGCCGGGCTGACTGCTGCCTATGAACTGCTGACGCGCTCCGATATCCACCCAATCGTGCTGGAGCGCAGCACTTACATGGGCGGCATCTCGCGTACGATCCGGCACAACGGGAATCGCATGGATCTCGGTGGCCACCGTTTTTTCTCCAAGAGTGATCGGGTGATGAACTGGTGGCTGGCGCAAATGCCGATTGCCCAGGAGGACGAGGCCGACGGCGCCGATCTGCGCATGCTACTGCGCTCGCGGCGCTCCCGCATCTACTTTCTGCGCCAATTCTTTGAATATCCAGTGCAGCTTACATGGGACACGCTCCGCAAACTGGGCCTTTGGCGAACCGCACGGATTGGGCTGAGTTACCTCCGAAGCGTGTTGTTTCCCATCAAGCCGGTCAACAATCTTGAGGAGTTCTTCATCAACCGCTTCGGCCGCGAACTCTACCTCACTTTCTTCAAATCGTACACGGAGAAGGTCTGGGGCGTGCGCTGCGAAACTATCGGCGCGGAATGGGGTGCGCAACGCATCAAGGGTCTCTCGATCCGCAAAGCCATTGGCCACTTTCTCAGGCACTCTGCAAACAAGGGTGCCGAAGGCGTAGGCCAAAAGGGAACCGAGACCTCCCTCATCGACCAATTCCTCTATCCGAAATTCGGACCCGGACAAATGTGGGAGGAGGTTGCCCGCAAGGTGATTGCTGCCGGCGGTGAGATCGTCACCGGTTTTGACGTGACCGGGGTCGAAACCCGCGATGGTCGAGTAGTTGCGGTCAACGCAAGGGGTTCCGGCAATGAGGAACGCCGTTTTACGGGAGACTACTTCTTCTCCACAACCTCCGTGCAGGAGTTAGTCCGCGCCTTGGGCCAGGTCGTACCCGAGACCGTGAAGGAGATCTCCGAGAACCTGCAATATCGGGACTTCATTGCCGTCGGGTTGCTACTCAACAAGCTGAAACTCCGGGACCCTGAAGTGGACGGCAAGCTCATTTCCGACAACTGGATCTACATTCAGGAGCCCGACGTGCAGGTGGGGCGATTGCAGATCTTCAACAACTGGAGTCCCTACCTGGTTGCTGACCCGTCGAAGGTTTGGCTGGGCGCCGAATACTTCTGTATGGAGGGAGACGAGTTGTGGCGCAAATCCGACCGCGAGATGGCGCAGTTGGTGATTGATGAACTGGAAAGGATCGCCGTGATTGACCGCGCCGATGTCCTCGACTCGATTGTGGCCCGCATGCCCAAAACCTATCCCGCATACTTTGGCGTCTACGCGCGCTTCAACGAAGTGCGTCAATACCTGGACCAGTTCGAGAACCTGTTCCTGGTGGGCCGCAACGGCATGCACAAATACAACAACATGGACCACTCGATGCTGACCGCCATGACGGCGGTGGACAACATTCTCGCCGGCATTACCGACAAAAGTAATATCTGGGCGGTGAACACCGAGAAGGAATATCACGAGGCACGGTCGGCGTGATTATCGGCGACTCAAGGTTCGTGTCGCCTGGTTGTTTCCACGGGCAATTCCGGAAGCAATCAGGTCGTCAGGGTTTGGCTGATTCTCCCCGCACTTCTCCTCGCACATCAGCAAGCAGGCTCTGCACTTCCGCTTTTTTATTACTGGGTATGCCTGGGTTCGAATTCAGCAGTTTCTCCCACGCTTCCGCTGCCCCCTTGCGGTCGCCCTTAGCCTTCCAGCGAATCATTCCCAGATTGAACAGGGAATTGGCGTCTTTGGAATCGTAGCTGAGAGACTGCTGCAACTGGCCCAGAGCGCCATCGACGTCGCCCTCGTAATAGAGGCAAGAGGCCAAGTCGGTGCGGGCGCCGACATTCTTGGGATTCGCCTGCACCGCCTTCTGGTAGTATCCGATGGCTTCTTTGAACTGGTGAGTCGCCTTGTAGATTGTTCCAATCTGGTTCAGCAGGTCCGAATTGTTGGGGTCGTTCTTAAGCTTTGCCAGCAGTGGTTCTGCCTTCTTGTCGGCCATGCGCTTCATCTGATCGAGACTTGGCATCGGCTGTTGCCCAGGTGCTTCCGCCCCGCCGGCAGACATCATCTGCGGTTGTTCGGAGACTTGAACCGGGGCAGACTCCGACCCTCGGAACAAGTAGCCCAGAGCTAGACCGATGACCAGGCAAACGCCAGCCATGGCGTACACCTGTTTAGAGTCCCAAACCTTCGATGCTCGCGACTCCACCTCATTCGCCATGGATGTTTGCTCGCCCTTTCGATGTATCTGCCCCAGAACGCAAAGCCATGCTGCGTCCCGGTGGACGGCTATTGAAAAGCAAGTCGATTACCAATGCGCTGTGGTCTTGTGCCATTGTTTTGAATTAGTTGCGGGCAATGGTTCACAGCCAGCCGCCTTGCCGGTTCCTGATCGCGTTTTTCCTCGCAGCATCTGCGCCTTTTCGCGCTGGTTGTGGTTATCAGCCTTCAGCGCACAGAAATCCCCGTAGGAACAGGCTAACCGTCGACCGGGATAGAACTTCCAGATCCCCCGTGGTTTGGGGCTGTGGTATAGATGCTCATGCTTCGGAATACTGAGCGGTGAACGAGTTGATACCAACGGAACAGCACATCTCTGCTCGAAGCAAGACCGCGCCGCTCGCGATCTCGGAATCAGGGGAACCCGGGCGTCTCGCGACTTTCGCAATAACCATTTTTCTGAGCGCTTTCTTGTTGTTCCAGGTGGAACTGATTCTGAGCAAATATCTGTTGCCATGGTTTGGTGGGTCGGCTTCGGTCTGGACCACCAGCATGCTTGTCTTCCAGACGCTGCTGTTTGCGGGGTATGCCTACGCCCACGCGGTTTCAACTCGATTGCTGCCGAAGGTCCAGTTCCGGCTGCACCTGCTTCTGATCGCTGCCTCCGTGGCTTCCCTGGTTGCCACCGGAGCGGCATGGCCCTCTCCGATTGCTCCCGGCGGAAGTTGGAGGCCGTTGAACGCCGAACAGCCGGTGGTCCACGTGATTGGTCTGATCCTGGCGAGCGTTGGTCTACCATTCTTCGTGTTGTCGAGCACAGGGCCGCTCCTCCAGAGATGGGTCACCCTCGAGAGCCGCAAGTCTCCCTATCGTTTGTACGCGATTTCCAATCTCGGATCTCTGTTGGGGTTAATCTGCTATCCGGTGCTGATCGAGCCGAACTTCAGGCTCCGAGTGCAATGCTGGTGGTGGTCCGCCCTGTATGGAGTCTTTGGCGCGGGAATGGTGTTTTGTGCGTTTCCCCTGCGTAAGCTGAGCGCGCTGCCTTCATTGCAATCGGAGGACGTTGCGGATGAGACTGCACTATCGCAGACACTATCCCCCTGGGCGCGATACTTCTTCTGGCTTTGCCTGCCGGGATGCGCCACGATCGCCTTCCTGGCGATCACGAACATGATCTCGCAAGACATCGCGCCCGTACCCCTGTTGTGGGTCGTTCCGTTGTGCATCTACCTGGTCTCGTTCATCATCTGCTTCGGCCAGCCCAAATGGTACAAAAGGCCAGTGTTTCATGGGCTCTATCTCATTTCTGTGCTGCTCATGCTGTCGGCTCTGCTGAGCCATGCCACGTCGTTCGAGCTTGCGGCCTCAGCCCTTTTGTTGTTTGCAATCTGCATGGTCTGCCACGGAGAAATGGTGCGGCTGAAGCCTCCGGCCCACCACCTGACCGCCTTTTACTTAGCGATTTCTGCAGGTAGCGCTCTGGGCGGGATATTCGTCGGAGTCATCGCTCCCTTGCTGTTTTCTGACTTCTGGGAGTTCGAGATCTCTTTGTTGGGCACCGGGCTCCTTCTGACCGCGGTACTCCTGCTTGATCCCGCGTCGTGGTTTCGCAGTTCTCGCCAGTGGCCAGTGCTCGCCATGGTCGCGGCGATCTTCCTGGTTCCTTATCTGGCATCCTTGGCTCAGCCTGGCGTTGCTGATGAGCTTAGAGCTCTGAAGTACTACGTTATTGCCACATTGGTCGCGCTGCCGGTGGTGTTGGCAGTAGCCGTCTTCAGCCGCGGCCACGAGAATGGCAAAGGGTTGGTCACACCTCTAGTCGGCGCATCCGCGGTGCTCGTGCTTTTTTCGTATTGCTTCATCCGCCTTGCAGTCGAGCCCGCAGGGGTGAAACTGGGTAATCTTGGCATGCAGAAGATTCTTGCTCGCTCGCGGAATTTCTATGGAGTACTGAAAGTCGCGGGCTCGCCGCAGGTCTCGCTGCTAACTCATGGCAAGGCTATACACGGATTCCAGTGGCAGAGTCCCGCGTACCGTGATGTGCCCACCCTTAGCTACGTGCCGAACAGCGGTGTCGGTCTGGCCATCAACGAGAATCCGAAACGAGCGGGCGAGAGTGCCGCGCCCATGCGCATGGGCCTTATCGGCGAAGGCGTAGGAACCCTGGCCGCGTACGGACGCCCCGGCGATTCAATTCGCTTCTATGAACTGGATCCCGCCGTTGCTGAGATGTCAGAAGGTTCGAGTCCGCGATTCACCTTCGTTACCGACTCCCAGGCGAAGGTGGATGTGGTCGTAGGGGATGGCCGCATGTCGCTGGAGCGCGAATACTCGTTGGGACGGGCGCAACGATTTGATCTTCTCGTCCTGGATGCTTTCAACGGCGACTCCATTCCCGTGCATCTGCTGACGCGGGAGGCGTTTGCGGTTTACCTTGGGCACCTCGCGGGAGCCCAAGCCGTGATCGCGATCCACACTCCGGCCTTCACCATGGATCTGACGCCCGTCTACCGTGGGCTGATGAAGGAGTTCCACCTCAGTGCCAGCATCGTTCATGTGTTCGACCTCAAGAGCGGGCTGGGCAGTTCCTGGGTGCTGATGGCACGCGATCCCGCTGCGCTGAATACCGTGGGTCTGTTGCGATACGGGCGTCCGATTGTGCCCGATGAGGAAACTTCCGTGCTTTGGACGGACGATTTCAGTAACCCCTTTCGTCTTCTTCGAGTGAAGCCGCTGGCAGTCCGAATCTACGAGGGCGGGCGGGTAGACGTGCAATGACCTTGGGACCGGGTCAAGGAGCCTAAGGGCTCCTATGAGTCGAATCACCCCTTTCCGTGAGCCGCATCACTGTGACTGTAAGCAACCACCCCTAATATCAACATCGTCTTCCCCCAAGATGCTCGAGGCTCGGAAATCTGGTCTTTTTTCAGAAGTGAGGCTTCATGGAAAGCCTCCGTTTTCTGGTTGTTAGCCTCTGGTGGACCGAAGCGGGTTCGGGTCCGCTCCCTCCGGTAACCGCCTGTCTCGTCCGCGGGATGATCCTGCCTCCTCCCTGAAGCTGCCTGCGGCTCTGGTCTTGCACGCGTCCCGGATTGTGCTTCAGAGACGGTTCGATCCACAGGAGGCGGAGTATGACGAAGCGTTCTTTTCTGTTGGTGGTGACCCTGCTTAGCTGCGTGCAAGTTTTCGCAAACAGCTATCCGAAATCCAATCCAGATCAAGCCGTTGACCGAATCATGGCCAACGAACGCGCGCTTGCGGCGACGATTCGCAACTACAGCCCCATGGTGGAAACCTACCTGCAGCGGATGCAACCGGATAGCGCTTTGGGATTCGTCCCCGCCGAAGACCATTACTTCCTCGGGCGCGTTCAATTTCAGCAGGCGAAGGAAGTATTCTATCTGGACAAGCGGCTTGTGGAGCGGATGGCGGGCTCGTTCTCAAAGTTCTATTCGATGAGTCCGGTGGGCTTCGCCAGTATGATCTTCGTCGATCGCACTGGCTTCGATCGCAAGAATTACAAATTGCGCTACATGCAAAGCGAATTTCTGGGGGAAGTTCGCTGCCTGGTGTTCGAAGTGAGCCCTCGAAAGGACCAGGCCAGCCGTTTCAAAGGGGCCATCTGGGTTGAGGACGATGGGTATAACGTTGTCCGCTTCAACGGCAGCTATGGCACGTTCCACATCGACAGCTGGCGGATGAACCTGCGCGCCGGGGTGTGGCTTCCCGCGGTGGTCTACTCGGAAGAGTTCGACTCCAACAAACCGCAGACGCGGGGTCCGCACCTGAAAGCCCAAACCCGGATCTGGGGCTACAATTTGGGCCCGGCTGGCCGGGAATCGGAGTTCACTGAGATCGTGGTTGATCCGGAAGCGGCCAAGGATTCGTCGGATAATCCCGACAAGAGTCCGCTCGATATTCAGCGCTCATGGCAGCGGCGCGCAGAAGACAACGTCCTGATCAAGCTCGAGGAACTCGGACTAATTGTGCCCCAGGGTGAAGTCGACAAAGTTTTGCAAACCGTGGTCTCGAATCTGGAGGTAACCAACAAAATTGTTCTGGACCCGGAGGTCCGTTGCCGGATTCTTCCCACGACCCCCATTGAAGTTGCATCGATCGGCCACACCATCCTGGTCAGCCGGGGACTTCTGGATGCCTTGCCCAATGAAGCCGCGCTGGCCACCATTTTGTCCCATGCCTTGGCCCATGTGGTGCTCGGCCACGAACTCGACAGCAGTTTCGCGTTCAACGATCGCCTGGTCGTTCCCAGCCTCAAGCAATTGCCTCTATTCGATTTCAAACATACTCCCGAGCAGGAGAGCGAGGCCGATGCGCTGGGACTTAAGATTCTTGCCAATTCACCCTACAAAGACAACCTCGCCGAAGCCGGGCTTTTCCTCAAAGCGTTGGCCAAGTATGGGCGGAGGGTCCCGTGCCTGGTCAAGGCAAACCTGGGCGAGAGTCTGGTTACCGACAGTCGCGTTTCGTTCATGAGCGCGGTCGCGGACGCTGCGCCGCCACTCGAACTCGAGAACCCGCAGCAAATCGTTGCCTTGCCACTGGGCAGTCGCGTGAAACTCGATCCTTGGGCTGGTCAATTGAAGTTGTGAAGGCGAGCCCGCCTCGAATCTATTCGGCCAAAGACAAACTGGCGCTGGAAGTTACACCATTCTCGCCGTACCTGGTTCGCCTCAAACCTGGCGCGGCCTCACAGGAAACCAACCGCGATCGCTGACGAGAGCCTCTATGACTATCGCCGCGCGGTTACGGTTTTGCATGACGATTGCCTGCCTGCTGGTCTCGCCCCTCTGTTATGCAGGCCTGCATCCTACTCATGTCGATGAGAGCTCGAACTGTCTGGAATGTCATGCTGACCACGCGACCGGAGATCACGTTCATCCCGCCGTCAAGCTGGGATGTACTTCCTGCCACAACATCGAGAGCAGAGAGGATGGGAGCTACGTCGTTCTCAAGTCGGCAAAATCGGTCGTTTGCGCCGAGTGTCATCAGCCCCTCACGTTCGTGAACCCGCACTTCCCCTATTCATCAGGAATGTGCGCGCGGTGCCACAATCCGCACAGCTCGGTAAATCCTCACCTGCTGCGGGCGAAGGTGAACGAACTCTGCCTCGACTGTCACCTGGTCCACCCAAAAAGCGTTGCCTCACCCTACCTGCCTCTTATCGCACTCACGAGCGACAACCGCATCGGGCACCCCTATGGTCGTCATCCTGTCAGCGGAACTCCCGATCCACTCACCGGCCGTGAAATGTCCTGCATCAGCTGTCATCTGGCACATGGGTCGACGAAGCCGCACCTTCTGAAGATGGGTTCCGAGATTCCCGAAGATGCTTTGAATCAAAACACGGAAACGAACGATATGTGTCACAAATGTCATATGCGTATGTGGGGAGTGGATGGCGTTTCGGGAAAGAAGAAGAATAAGAGAAGCAAGAGGGAAGCGAACTAGAGCCGATCGGCGCCGAGGAAGTTGGGTTACAAAACGAATCCAGAAAGTTCCTTGCGGGTCCACGACGCCAATACCGGGCTTTCAGGCCGGCAAAATAAACGACAAACCAAAGTAATGTTCCGTGTGAGCCTTGTCATTGCTGAGTTAACGTCGGTTCAACTCGAATAGCATTGGAGGCGTGCGGAATGCTCCGCTGGAGGATTGTGGTCGGCGTGGCTGCGGTCGCAGCGGCCTTGTGTGTTGTGGCCCTGGCGTCGCAATTTGTCCTGTTCCCCCAGGCCGGCGAGCTGGTATCGCCGGACGGCCGATTCGTGGTTCGCAATGCAGAGCATGAGGGCGCCCCGTCCGAGTTCGTTGGTACATTCCGCTCGCTCTGGCTGATCGAGTCGGCGACCGGGCGTTCGCGGAAACTTTGCGACTACCTTGGCGTGGCCGCGGTGGCATGGGCGAGCAACGACTTACTCGTCGTAACCCAGTATGTGGCTAAGAAGACTTCCCGCGCTCTGGTCTTCTCCGCAACCGGCCGCCAGGACCCTGTCATGCTCGATAAAGCCACGCTGACTCTGCTTGTCCCCGCCGAACTGCGCCCCGCGCTTCGCGAAAACGATCATGTCTTCGTCGAGGCCTCGCGAGTGGAAGGAGACACGCTCCACCTGAGAGTGTGGGGATACGGCCAACATGATGGCAACGGTTTTCGCTGGCGTTGCGCGTATGCCCTGCGGGAAGCCGTCGCCTCCTGCGCCCAGGAAGCAAGCTCGCATTAGCGATGCAGGCAGCCAAGCCGAGCGCGGAGAGTGTGCCGACCTCTACTGCCGCTCACTCGTCGTGGCGGCGTCCAGGTGATGGCGGACCATCGCGGTAGCCTCCGCTTCCATGAGCATTTGATTGCGCTCCCATTCCGGCCGCAGCACCATGGCCTTGATGTGGAAATGAGACTCTTTGCGTTCGTCATCGGCGCGAATCAGCATTTCATTTTTCAGCAACCGAAAACGCGTGATTTCGGCCAGAGGTAAGAGTTGCGCAGAACTCCTTCCGCTGATGACATAGACCACTTTGTCCGTCACCAGTACGTACTCAGGGCACAGCAGGCCTTCATCCGCCTTTCCGTTGCCCGACATGGCAGCCATGAATCGGTGCTGCTGTTCCATGCAATCGGTCATGCTCATGCGGATGATCGTTCCTTGCTGGCGAGTTTGAGCTTGCGCTGAGAGGATAAGCCAATAGACGAGCAGCAGAATGAAAATCAGTGTGCGTTTCATAAGCTCCTCAATTTATCGAGCGCGTTGCGGATAGAAGTACCCGCTCCGGCTGTGAAACTGCAGGTTCCGGTTGTGTGTGGGCAGAATGCGGATGGCATGAAACCCAGGCGCATGAGTGGGCAGTCGATAAGTGACCGTATAAGTCGCGCGAAAGCCCTCAAAAATTGTGTTGAGTGCGCTGACCGCGCCGTCTTGTGGCGGAAAATCCCTGCCGCCGGTGGCGGTCGCAACACGGTGCAGAACGGCAGCGCCCTTCGGTGACAAAGCAGAATTGCCGATCGCGATGCAGTAAACCTGGACGTCGCTGCCGACGGCGGCCTGGATGGCATCGGCTGCTGAACTCCGGCTGATCGTGTCGTCCCCGTCCGAAAGCACGATGAGCACTTTCGCGGTCTGGGCATCGCCATGTTGCGAAAGAAAACCCGACGCGAAGACTAGTGTGTCAAACAACGGTGTGAGGCTTCCTGCCCGTGCCGGTGCAAGTCGGTCGGCCGCGTGGGAAACTCGACAGTCTCCGGCGCAGACGAGCGCCGGCCGCTGGTTATCAAAGGAGAAGATGGCGAGGTTTTCCTCCGGCACTCCCGCGGTTTGTGAAACAAGTTCCAGTACGTCGGCGAGTTCTTGGCGAAAGTGTGGCCGGGTAGATTCGCTGGCGTCGGCCAGGATGGCGATTTCGAGTTTGCTCCAATCCGAACGGGTAAAGCTTTGAAAGTTGCGGACGATAACATCTGTGTCAACTACGGCGAAGTCGCTGGCCTCGAGCGTCGCCACGCCGCGGTTGTTCTGGTCGACGACGGAGAAGCTGACGCGAACTTCATTCACGTTGGCGCGGAACGTGTACGCGGCCTGATCCCCGGGTTCACCGTGGACAGTGTCGGTGCAAATCAGCAGAAGTGGCAGAAGCAACCAGGTTCGGCAACCAGTCGCAGGTATGGCCATACCTGCAACATCGGCCCTTCCTGTCAAACTTTAGGGCCATCCCGGTTACGCCGGTCATTCCCACGGCTTCCGTCGCGCCCGGTGTGGCCCAACAGTTGCCGTCTACCCGTCTGCGACTCCTGAGAGTTTTTGAATGTGTGGGACTCTCGACGAAGCGCTTACCTAGGTGATGCTCACTTCCGTATAGGTGCCGTAGACCTGCCGCAGCGCTTCACAGATCTCGCCCACGGTGGCGTAGGCGCGCACCGCATCCACGATGTAGGGCATGGTATTGGCCGGACTGATATCGCCGTTGGATCCGGCCCTCGGTTCCTGCGCCGCCGCTTTCTTGAGCGCATCGAGCTTACGCCGTACGTCGTCGTTCGATCGCCGGGCGCGCAAGGCTTTGAGTTTGGCCGAGTGCTGCCGGGCAACGGTTTCGTCGATGTAAAGGATATTCGGCGAGCCCTCTTCGATCACGAATTCGTTCACGCCGACGATCACTTTCTCCCGGGCCTCGACCGCTCGCTGGTATTGGTAGGCCGACTCGGCAATCTCCTTCTGCGGATAGCCACGCTCGATCGCCTTCACCATGCCGCCCATGGCATCGAGCTTGCCGAAGTAATCCCACCCGCCCTGTTCCATCTGGAGGGTCTGGGTTTCGACAAAGTACGATCCGCCCAGCGGATCGACCGTCTGCGTCACTCCAGACTCATAGGCGATGATCTGCTGGGTCCTCAGCGCAATGCGCGCCGCTTCTTCGGTTGGTAAGGCCAAGGCCTCGTCGTAGGAGTCCGTGTGCAGCGACTGCGTTCCGCCCAGCACCGCCGCCAGCGCCTGTAGCGCCACGCGCGCAATGTTGTTCATGGGTTGCTGCGCCGGCAGCGATACGCCCGCCGTCTGCGTATGAAAGCGCATCAGCCAGGTGCGCTGATTCTTCGCGTCGAACCGGTCTTTCATCACGCGATACCAGATTTTGCGCGCCGCGCGGTATTTCGCGATTTCCTCGAAGAAGTCGTTGTGCGCGTTGAAAAAGAAGCTGAGCCGCGGGCCGAATTCATCCACATCGAGTCCGCGCCGCCGCGCCCATTCTACGTACTCGACCCCGTCATAGAGCGTAAACGCCAGTTCCTGCAACGCCGTCGATCCGGCCTCGCGGATGTGATACCCGCTGATCGAAATAGTGTTGAACCGTGGCGTGAATTTCGAGCCGAACTCGAAGGTGTCGATCACCAGCCGCATTGACGGGGCCGGAGGATAAATGTATTCCTTCTGCGCGATGTATTCCTTGAGAATGTCGTTCTGGATCGTGCCCGAGATTTTCTTCCAATCGGCGCCCTGCTTTTCTGCGACCACCAGATACATTGCCCACAGTACGGAGGCGGGCGAGTTGATGGTCATCGAGACCGTCGTCTTTTCCAAGTCGATGCCGTTGAAAAGAATCTCCATGTCCTCCAGCGAATCGATAGCGACGCCGCATTTGCCGACTTCCCCTTCGCTTGCCGGGTGATCGGAGTCATAGCCCATGAGTGTGGGCAGGTCGAAGGCGACGGAAAGTCCGCTGCCGCCGTGCTCCAGCAGATACTTGTATCGCTGGTTCGTTTCCTCAGGCGACGCGAAGCCGGAGAACTGGCGCATGGTAAAAAGTTTGCCCCGGTATCCGGTAGCATGAATGCCGCGAGTGAAGGGCGGTTGGCCGGGATGACCAAGGTAGGCGCCTTCGCTCCACTCGGCCGGCAGATCGGCCTGAGTGTAGAGACGTCGGATCGGCACGCCGGAGATCGTGGTAAAACGCGCGCGCCCGTGCTCGTCGAGGTTCACGCCGGTGGGCGCGCCGATGGGTCGCTCGGGAGCTTTTTCGAGCGTCGGCGTGAGCGTCTTTTCCACCCAGTCTTTCTCGTCACTAGTGGGATGGCGGTTCTCAAACACATCCGCGACCGGACTATCGGCGACTTGCGGCTTAGACGGCTTCTTCTCCATGCGAACCCCAGTGCTCTTTCTCGATCATAGGGAAGCGCACGAAATCGGGCAAGGCAGGGGATGCGGTAGAAACGACCGGTCGGTAGGCTCCATCGAGTGCGTCGCGCCGCAGGCAAGACGTAGCTGAGCTACGTCTCTACAAGTCACGTGCCCGTCGTAGAGACGTTGCTTGCAACGTCTCGGTACCATCACGACTGCTGACGCGACATCTCCCACGCCTTGGCATACTTCCACGAAACATACACCGCATGGTAAAGATGCAGCATCAACCCTTCACGGCCGTCGAGAAAACCGAGGCGAACGAAATAGTTGTAGACAAACGTCGCCAACGGTCGCAGAACGATATCGGCGAAACTGAAGCTGCGATGCCCTTTGGCCACGGCCAACTGGGCGCCCAGTGATGAGTAACGGTTCATGTGCGCGATGTAGAGGCTGAGGTTGGGATAGGTGTAGTGCACCATCGCATTCTTGAACTGCCGCGTCGTTTGCGGCACCTCAGGCTTCAGTTCGCAACGGTCGTGCGGATCGTGCCCCGTGACGAATCCTTGGCCGCGGCGAAACAGTCGCAGCTTCGGATCGGGATAAAAGCCGCCGTGCTGCATCCAGCGGCCGAGGAACAGATTCTTGCGCGGCAGCCAGTATCCGCTGACTGCATTCGGATCATTGATTACACGGCGAATTTCCTCGGCCAGGCCGGGACTGATTTCTTCATCCGCGTCGACGAGCAGCACCCAGTCCTTCGTGCAAAGATCGATCGCGTATTGTTTCTGAGCCACGTAGCCGCGCCAAGGTTCGACGATGACTTGGGCCCCACGTTCACGGGCGATCTCGCAAGTACGGTCTTTCGAGCCAGAATCGACCAGGACGATTTCATCAGCCCAGCCGACGCTGGCCAAAGTACGGCCGATGTTGGCCTCTTCATCCATCGCCACGATGGCCACGGAAATCGTCATGCGTATAAGGAGTAAACGCGGTATTGTCTCACATCGAAATTTGACCCGGTCGTGACATCGCGCCCATCTTGGTCTCCGACAGCAGAAAGACAATCAGCACGATCAACTCCGGTTCTATCGGGTGGCGATAGCGAGCATGCGGATAGACGAAGTAATAGACGGCGGGATAGGTCAATACCAACCCCGTGAAAAGCCAAGCCCCGGGCCGCCTTTGCCGCACAGCCCGGCCAAGCCCCCAGATCGCGAGCACGGAGGTGGCCAGGAACGCCGAACTGCGAAAGTCGATCCAAGACGCGCTGTTGGTCGGTCGCGGCACGCCGTTCCAGAAGTAGAAAAAGCGTTTCAGGCTGATGATCGCGAAGCGCCCCGGGTGCGCGCGAATCCAGTCCAGCGCCACGCGTTTGCATTCGGCGGCATAGGCCAGTTCGCCCATGCGCTGAAATTTCGCAAGCTCTGCCGGATCGAGATTGGGCTGCAGGAAAGGCATCAACATGCCATCGGCGCCTGGACTGTTGCCCAGCCGGAACTGCAATCCGAAATCATTGCGGATGAAGACGAAGCGTCCGAACGATTCGTAATTCCGAATGAGCCACGGAGATAGAACGAGCCAAAATGTGAGTGACGACAAAACCACGCCAAGTAGTGACGACAATCCGCGTCTGTATCTCTGCCGCCAGATCCACAGACCGCAGAAGGGCAGGAAAGCGAGCATCGTCGGATTCGCCAGTGCGCCCACGCCGTACAACGCTCCGAACCACACCCAACCGTGCCAGCCTGGCCAATCCTGCAATTCCAGCGCGAGCAGGAAGGCGCACGCCAGCACGAGCGGCGTAAACGTCGTATCCCAAATCCAGTGGATGGACCAGTACCACACGTAGGGGCATAGCGCCCAGCTATAGGCGGACCAGATTGCGATCCGCTCGCCGAATGTCCGGTGTGCAATCCAAAAGATGGGGATAGTAGTGAGCGACGCCAGCAGGCTGTTGATGCTCAGCAGCACCCACGCAGAGGCGAAGGTGTAGACACCAAAAATCTTGAACACACCGCCGATCAGGAACGGATAGAGCGGCGGCTCCCAGGCCGACGGTCCGGTGGTGCCTTCGTAGGGACTGCTGAATCCCTGGCCCTCGGCGATGGAGCGGCCGATGCGCCCCATTTCGAAGCCAAAGCCGAAATTGTCCTGTCCCGGGCGCGTTCGATACTCGTGAAGCACTCCAATCGACGCCACTTGCAGCACAAACGACAGCGGCAGCAGCCAGAGAAAGAATTTGGGCAGTGCCGGCCGCGGGGGTCTCGCCATCGGGCGCTAGTTTATCAGGCGAAGTATGTGGAGCGGGCACTCTTGCCCGCTAGCCGTATCGATGCTGCCGGCCAGCGGGCAGAGGCTGCCCTGAGCCTGTGGAAGGGAGTGCCCGCTCCACACGCCGCTACATTTGGCCACCAGGCTGAGGCGACGCCGCGGGCGCCGCGTCCTGACGCGGCGCCACATACGGGACGCTCGGCAGATGCGTGACCTGGCCCCGAGTGGCGTCGCCGACGTCGATGCCGGCATGGTCCAGCAGCAGTCCGGTGGCGCGATCGAGTTCGATGCGCGACTTCTCATACGCCGCCTTTGCCGAGACCAGATTTGACTCCGACGTGGTGAGGGTGGCGGCGTCCTGCAGAATCGCGGTTTCGGTAGTGAGGCCGACTTTCAATTTTTGCTGATCGGCATCAAAGGTCTGGTGCGCCAGGTCGACCGCGGATTGCGCGGCCTGCACCGCGGCCCGGTTCTGCCGAACATCAAACTGCGCATTGCGCACCTCAATGCGCACCTGATTCTCCAACTGACGCTGGCGCACCTGGGCCTGCCGATATTCCAGTTGGGCGCGGACCTGGTTCGATTGCGCCAGCCGGTTGCGGATCGGGATAGTGAGCGTCAGACCGACGCCGCGATCGGGCGCGGTCGAATTCACCAACTGATCGAGCGTTCCACCGTAGCTTACCGGATGACCACTGCGAAACGGCGGAGGTGCCTTAGCTGAGCTAAAACATGGAACGCCACTGAACTGACATGCGGCGTTTACGTCCCCGCCGACCCCGGAACCACCGTAGTACGCGAAGGCATCTAAGGTCGGGAGCATCGCGTTCCGCACGGCCTTATTGTTGATGTCGCGCGAGTTCAGGTCGATGCGCGACTCCACCAGTTCAGCACGGTGGCGTAGCGCATCGTTGATCAAGTCTTGAATGGGAATTGCCTGCTCCTCCTGCGGAATTTGCATCGTGGAAGTGGGGATCACGTCGGCCTCGGCGAGCACGGGATCTTCGATGCTGCTGCTGAGCGCGTTCTTCATCAGCAGTTGCTGAAGCTGCAGGTTATTCTGGGCCACAATCAGGTTCTGCTGGTCCGTAGCCACTGTACTTTGCGCGCTCACTACCTGGATTGGAGGCACAGTCCCCACTTGCGCCTGGCGCTTCGAGTCATCGAGCGCTTTTTGAGCATAGGTCAGCGATTCCTGTTGCACGCGAACATTCTCGTAGGCGTAGACCAGATCCCAATATATGTTCTCGATCTGGTCGACGGTGGTGATCACCTGCAGACGGAAGGCGACGTCAGAAATCTCACGGTTGTTTTTCGCGATACGGATGAAGCGAGTGTTCGGAAGCGATCCGAAGCCCTGAAGCAGGTTTTGCGTTAGCCGGAATTGAAAGTTCGATCCAAGTTGCGGTGTGAGGAGGACGGTGGTGCTGTTGCTGGTCAGGTGGGTATTGTTGAAGCCCAGCGACATGACGGTTCCCCACTGGAATCCCTGGGTGTAGGCAAAGTCAGCCGTGTAGGTATTCTGAGCCAGAACGGGGACTGGGCTGAACGGGCTGGTTGATTCGGTATTGTTCTTGTCAAGCTGCAGCGTGCTGGTGAGCTGCGGATCGAAACTGGTGATGGGCGATCCCACGCCAAGCGTCGAACTGACCAGTCCGTTGGTTCCGGTGCCGGCGCCGCCAGCCGCCACCGTGGTGCCGCCCGTGCCGGACCCAACCGTGCCACCCAGTCCGCCGATGCCGCCACCGGGGGTGTTCTGCACGATGCCGGTATTAACGCCGAGAATGCTGGCCCCGGACTTGGCGCGCAGCAGGTCGGCTTCCGCGATGTTCAGATTGTAGCGGGCGATGTCGAGATCGAGATTGTTCTCGAGCGTGAGCGCGATGGCGTCGTCGATCGAGAGATAAATCTTGCCATCTCGCATCAGCGAATCGATACGCGGCGAGTTGACCAGACTCGGCTGCGCCATCTCCTGCGGCATATAAGGCTGCAGGAAATGGGGAAACGCTGAGCGCGGCTGCGAATAGTCTTTGAGATGAACGGTCTGCGCCTGCGCCGGCTGCGGCGCCGCTGGTGGCGTCGCCTGCGAGGTGGGAGCCGCTGGCGCCTGCTGCGCGCGGACTGCGGTTGGAACGGTTGCCAGCACGAGGGCGGAAGTGAGACCCCAGAGCACCACCCGGAACAGAAAACTCAAACGCGGAAAGAACATGGATATTCTCCTTGCATGAGAGCGGCATGCTTTCATTTCAAAGGATATTAAAGTTGATGCCAGACCATGGATGCAGAACAGGATAAAGCGTCACTTCATCTTAGCGGGAGAAGCGGCCACGAACGGGCCACAGATTGTAAAGAATTGTGAGCAAAAAAGTGTGGCGCGGGCACGCTTGCCCGCGCCACACAACTTACTGCGCCGGCAGATCCTTGCGCGGAGCAACGTAAGGAACGTTGGGCAGCCGCGTGACCTGTCCGCGAGCGGCGTCATCGATGCTTATGCCGGCATGATCGAGCACGCTTCCAGTGGCGCGATCGAGTTCCAACCGCGACTTCTCGTAGGCCACGGTGGCGTTGACGAGCGTCGACTCCGCGGTGGCCAGCTGGCTTTGATATTGCAAGACCAGAGTCGCCGTCGAGGTGCCGAACTGATACTTCTTTTGTTCCGCATCGAGCGACTGGCGGGCCAGTTCCACGGCTGCTCGGGCGGAGTCAACGCTGGCGCGGTTCTGCTGCACCGCGTACTGCGCATTACGCACCTCGATACCAACCTGGTTCTCGATTTGCTGGAGGCGCATCTGGGCCTGCCGGTATTCGAGTTCGGACCGCACTTGCAGAGATTGCGCCGCACGGTTGCGAATGGGAATATTGAGCGAGAGTCCGACCCCCTTGTCGGGAGCGGCAGAGGTCACAAGGTTGTCAAGAGCGGTGTTGTAGGAGACCGGCGTGCCCGATCTGAATTGCGTAGGGATGGCACCGGGTGAAATGCAGAAACCTGTGCTCGTGTTGGTGCATAGGGGAGTGAGCGGGTTCAGGGTTCCCCCCAGTCCCGATCCGCCATAGTATGCAAACAGATCGAGTGTGGGCAGAAGGGCGCTGCGCACTGCCTTGTTGCTCAAGTCGCGGCTATTGAGATCAATGCGTGATTCCACCAGTTCAGCGCGATGGCGGAGAGCATCGTTGATCAGATCTTCGGTGGGAACGACCGGTTCTTGCTGAGGAATGTCCATCGTCGAGGTTGGAATGACTTCAGCCGTAGCGAGTGCTGGGTCCTTCAATGTCCGAGTAATGGCATTCTTCATCAGCAACTGCTCTAATTGCAGGTTAGTCTGGGCGGTGGTCACAAGCTGTTGATCCTGGGCTACCGTGCTTTGGGCCCGCACGACTTCAATAGGAGCGAGGCTGCCGATGTCGACCTGCTTCTTTGTGTCGGAGAGCGTTTTCTCCGCAAATGCCAACGACTCGTTCTGCACGCGGGCATTTTCGTACGCATAAACCAGATCCCAATACAGGTTTTCGATCTGATCAACGCTGGTGATGATCTGCAGGCGAAAAGCGACATCCGTGAGTTCGCGATTGTTCTTTGCGATACGAATGAAGCGAGTATTGGCAGCCGTACCGAAACCTTGCAGAAGGTGCTGCGTCAGCTTGAATTGGAAACTGGATGTTACCTCCGGAAGCAGCGTCGTGAAGGGTACATTGTTGGTGATGTGGCTGTTGTTGAAGCCCACTGAGATATTCGTTCCCCAGTGCAGACCCTGCTGGTAAGCAAAGTTTGCGGTGCCGGTATTCTGGTTCACCACGGGTACGCCGTTAAAACCGTTGGAAGAAAGCTGGAAGGCACGATCCATCTGCAGAGTGCCAGTCACAACCGGGTCAAACGTGGTAATGAGCGGTCCTTGCCCCAGCGTCGAACTCACCAATCCGTTGGTGCCGGCTCCGACACCTCCTGCTCCCAGGCTGGTTCCGCCAGTGGATACGCCGGCGGTGGCGCCGATTCCGCCCACGCCGCCCCCGGGAGTGTTCTGCACGACTCCGGCGTTGACGCCCAGGATGCTGGCGCCGGCCTTGGCGCGCATGACGTCAGTATCGGCGATGTTGAGGTTGTAACGCGCGATCGCAAGATCAAGATTGTTTTCCAGGGCGAGCGCAATGGCATCGTTGAGCGACAAATACACCTTGCCGTCTCGCATCACTTGATCGATGCGCGCCGTGTTGGCGAGATTAGGGGCTGCCAGATGCCGCGCCGTATACGGTCCAATGGGATTGGGAAAGTGCGACACCGGCTGAGAGTAATTCAGAGTCGGCACCGGCTTATCCGGCAACACGGCAGGGGCATTCTGGGCCCAGCATTGCAGAGTCGCAAACAAGCTCGCCACCAGCGCGAGCCGGATGGTCAGGGTTCTACATGCGAATGGCATCTACTCATCTCCGTTCGTTTAACACCAGTTCATTAGACAGATTGATTAAGGCATTGCAGCAAGGGCCTGGGTTTCGCCTGATAGGGCTAAATTGCCCAACAAAGAAAGTCCTACTCAGGCACTGGTACGCAAAGGACGGGCTGAAGGTTCCTGAAAGCTATGGAAAAAATGACCTTCCCGCCGCTGCTCCCGGTCCTCACGGTTCGATTCCCGTCGGCTCCGCGTCGCGGGCCGCAGCGGCTTGGGCACTCCCGGATTCTGTAGAAAACCATACAGTATAAACTTAGCTCTCTCCGTTGCGCTCGTGAAACTGTTACATTGGCTGCCGAGGCAAGGATCGCCCCTTCAGCATGATGCACAGTTTGAAATCGCTTGGATGATCGAACCGCCGCGCAGGACTCCAAAGATCGCAGCATGCGCAATCTCAAAGTCATCCTCACCTACGATGGAGCGGAATTCTCCGGCTGGCAGGTGCAGCCCGGCGCCGCCACGGTGCAGGGTACCCTCGCCTCAGCCATTGGACGCATTACCGGAGAAAAGGTATTGCCGCAGGGTTCGGGGCGCACCGACGCGGGAGTGCATGCGCTCGCCCAGGTTGTGACATTTGTCACGGAGTCTTCCGTACCCACGGAGAATTTCCGCAAAGCTCTCAACGACATTCTGCCGGCCTCGGTGCGCGTGCTGGAAGTGAATGAGGCGCCGCCGGAGTTCCACGCACGCCATTCGGCGCGGGCGAAGACGTATCGTTACCGGATCTATCGGGGAGCGATCTGTCCGCCGTTTCTGGCGAGATACGTGTGGCATTATCCTTATCCGCTCGACGAAGCGGCAATGATGCGTGCCGCCGCGTTGGTGGCGGGCGAGCACGATTTCACTTCGTTCGCGGCGGTCGATCCCGAACGCGGGCGCGAGCATGAACCCGCATCCAATGTGCGCACCATACATTCGTCGTCATGGGAGCGCGCTGGCGGGGAATTGGTTTACACCGTGCGCGGCTCTGGATTTTTGCACCACATGGTCCGCAATCTGGTAGGGACTTTCATTCTCGTTGGAAAGGGAACGCTGCAGGCGGAGGACGTGTCGCGCATCCTCGCAGCACGGAACCGTTCCGCGGCGGGGCCGACAGCGCCCGCGAGTGGATTGTATCTGATCGGTGTTGAGTACTAGCGGAGGCTGTTGTTTATGGACATGCATTCCCTGCAGCAGCGGGCGCGCAACAGCGTGTGGCTGGCGGTCGCCGAGTTCGCTATCGTGGCAGGGCTGTTTTACGCCGATATCCGTCATCACATTTATGTCAGCAAGACTCCGTATCTGTTCCTGCTGGGCTGGGCCTCGCTGCGCCTGCGCGGCATGCGCTGGAAGGATGTTGGTTTCGCCCGCCCGCGAAGCTGGGCGAAGGCGGTTCTTTGGGGATTCGCGGCGGGAGTGGGCATGGAATTATTTGAACTCTTTGTCAGCCAGCCGCTCTTGGCGCGATGGCTGGGGAAGATGCCGGATTTGTCGGACTTTGCCAATCTGGTCGGCAATCTGAAGTTGTTGCTCGTCTACTTGCTTCTGGTTTGGGTGTTGGGAGCGCTGGGTGAGGAGATCGTGTATCGCGCTTACCTGATGAATCGCGTCGCCGGAGTGTTTCACGATACGAAGGCCGCTTGGGCCCTGAGCCTGATCGCGGTCAGCGTTGTTTTCGGGTTCGGCCACCTCGATCAAGGAATCACGGGGCAGTTGGAGAATATGTGGGACGGCCTCCTGCTCGGGGCATTGTTTCTTGCCTGCGGACGCAACCTTGCGTTGCCGGTCATTGCGCATGCCGTAATGGATTCGGCGGATTTCCTCCTGATTTATCTGGGAAAATATCCCGGGATGCACTAGCAGCGCGGCCCCAGGTCACCGGGTGCCCCATTTCTCAGGTTCTTTGCGAGAAGTGGGGCTTCGGACTCGTATCGAAGAAGCATCCCGAAAATTCGCGGCGGCGCTGCTGGCCTGGAAAGTTTTGCGGCGACGCCAACAAGACGTAGCAAGCCACGTCTCTACGGACTAAGATTTGATTGAATCAGGATTTCTTCATGGCTACTGATCTACAAATCGCGGCGCGGAAGGTCGTCCCGGTGAATCCGGCGACAGGCGAAGTTCTGCGCGAGTTCGAGTGTGCTGATGAAAATGAAGTTTTCGCTGCCGTAGCGCGGGCGCGTTCCGCTCAGGCGGCATGGGCCGGATTTGGGCTGCGACGGCGCATCGCCGTCATCCGCGAGTTTCAGGGAAAGCTATTCGCCAAGAAGTCTGAGATCGCCGCGGCCATTACCCGCGAAGTGGGCAAACCGGTGGTCGAAGCTCTGGTCACCGAAGTGTTAGTGGTGCTGGATGCGGCGCGGTTTCTGATTGACAACGCATGGGGATTGCTGCGCGATGAGCCCGTACCCCACGGAAATCTCGTCACCAAGCTTAAGAGAGGATGGCTGGTGCGCGAACCGCATGGCGTGATCGGCATCATCTCGCCTTGGAACTATCCATTTTCGATTCCCGCGACCGAAACGCTGGCGGCGCTGGTTGCGGGTAACGCCGTGGTCCTGAAGCCGTCAGAATTGACGCCGCTAGTTGCGCTGGAGCTCGCGTCGTTGCTGCATGCCGCAGGCGTCCCCGAGGATGTATTTCAGGTGATAGTCGGCGAGGGCCCCGCCGGAGCGGCTCTGCTGCGTTCCCCGATCGACAAGGTGGTGTTTACCGGCAGCGTTGGGACCGGGAAGCGGATTGCCGCGGCCGCTGCGGAGCGCTTACTTCCAGTCGTGCTCGAACTGGGCGGCAAGGATCCCATGCTGGTGCTCGACGATGCCGACGTTGACGTGGCGTCGAGCGCGGCGGTTTGGGGAGCATTCGTCAATGCGGGGCAGGCGTGCCTGTCAGTCGAGCGCTGCTACGTTCACCACACTTTGTACGAATCCTTTGCCAGGGCGTGTGCGGAAAAAACCAAGCAGTTGCGCGTGGGCAATGGCATGGATTCGCACACCGACGTGGGCCCCATGATCCAGGAGCGCCAGGTGCGGATCGTGGAATCGCATGTTGAAGACGCGAGAGCGCACGGGGCGCGGGTTCTGGCCGGTGGAACGCGGCTGCCGGAACTGGGCGTGAACTTCTATGCTCCCACCGTGTTGGCCGATGTGAGGCAAGACATGCGCATCATGCGCGAGGAAACTTTCGGCCCGGTGCTGCCGCTGATGGCGTGTGCCGACGACGACGAAGCCATCCGCCTGGCTAACGATTCCGAATACGGCCTGGCGGCAAGCGTTTGGACGCGCGATCCCAAGCGAGGAGAGCGTCTGGCCCGGCGCATCCACGCGGGCACGGTCATGGTCAACGATGTGATTTCCTGCTTCGGCATCAGCGAAGCTCCGCACGGCGGAGTGAAGGCCAGCGGCGTGGGCCGCACCCACGGCCGCTTCGGTCTGGACGAAATGGTGCGAGTGAAATATCTCGACATGGACCGCATGCCCGGGATGAAAAAAGTGTGGTGGCACGGCTACGGCGAGAGCTTCCGCCGCCAAATGGAAGGCTTCCTGGATATGCAGTTCGCGCGTGGTATGGGAACGCGCCTGCGCGGCGCGTTGCGAGCCGCAGGCGTGGTCCGGCGCAAGCAGTTGTGATCGATTCTCTCCTAGAGACGCAGCCAGCTACGTCTCGGGTCGGCGTCCAATCGCCCAAAAGATCCACCTCATGTTCTCGATCGGCGCGCCGAAACAAATGAATGCTGGTAACCCTCCACTGCGCTGCTCGAAGATGCCCTCAGAGCGCGGAGGCCGTCGCCAATCCGTGTTGCACCATGCAGGTGGGGATGAAATGGTGCAACCAATTGGCATCGTTCGGTCCGTTATAACGCCCATGTTTTTCCCAGCGTGAGAGGGGAAGAGGAATCCAAGCTGGGCTCGCGCCCATGGTTCGATTCAGGTATGCGATCTCGCTTTCGGTCTTCCCCTGGGGTGGAGCGTTTAGTCCGGAATACCGAAAGACCTGAGCGCCGGTGCCGGAAAGGGTAATGCCTCGCGCGGCGATCACCTTGGATCCGTCAAGGTCGAAGATGGCCTTGACTTTCGCCCGCAAGCCGGGACAGTTAATTAGAAATCGATGCATTTTTTCGATCCCGTCACTGTTGCATGCCAGCAATAGAGGAGGCAGGACACTTCCGCTGAAGAGTTCTTTATTGATCTCCTTGAGACAACTCGTCACGAACTGCTCATTGTTCTCGAACTCGCCGGAACTTCCGACGGCAACAGGCACGACCGCCACCACGTTCTTACCAGACGCTGAAATTTGGCGCGCAAGCTGCATCCGCCCGGTGAGGTAGTCGCCTACTCCCCTGCGCAACAAGACCCCTGCATTAGGAAAATCCGTGGCCTTGGCGGTATGACGAAAACAGATCAGAAACGCCGCTGGCACAGTGCCCTTCGGGTACGTTACCCCCACGAACTTGACAGTCGATTGCGAACGTGTCTCGAAGGCAGCGGTCTCCATGGCACGAGTCGGAGTTCCTTGGCAATCGAGCATCCAGGTGGTTTGCACAGCAGACGGGTTGCTGAGGAGTGGCAGGTCATGGTCACCCCAATTCTCCCATTTGGGCGTCGGAATTCTGCTCAGCACGTGTGTCTTCCAGAATTCCGCTACATCCTTTCGAAGTCGATCGGGATCGGACTCCCGGTCGGCGCGTGATATCCGCTCTAGTTCTTCCATTTCTGACTCCGAGTTCTCCAGCGTTAGGTGGCAGGTCTACGTCTTTCGCGCACCGAGTATAAGGCCTGGATTCTCCCTTCATCCTTATTTTTTTGCAAAGCCCGAGTGCCGCCAGTCAGAATACGAGCGGGCACGCGCCGTCGCCAAAGAAGGTGAGAGCGAGAGGGCACGATTCTTACCCAAGCCGCTAATGCACTGCCTTCTAGCCCTTTTGTGCCATCACCCAGTGCGGCATTTTCGACAGGCGCGCTTGAGGAGACGACGATGGCGTTGGCTACCGGCGGGTGCCGCCTCATTCGTTGAACCGATCACCATGGCTCCTGGGGTGCGAGATCACGAGAAACCGTACCGGTCCCGACGACGGATTGCGAATGTGATGGCCCTTTCCCGCTAGCACGCGGATGCCGCTTCCAGCGGACAACAGCGTAGTCTGGCCTTCGACTTCCATCAAAACTTCGCCCGAGAGAATGTAGAAGAACTGCTGCGCCTTCTCGTGATGGTGGCGAATCTCTGCAGCGCCTGGCGGCATGAATTCCTCGATGACGCTCAACTGCTCATCGTTGACCAGATACCACGCGTCACAGTCGTTTCCCCAGCGATAGTGCTCGGCATTACCGCGGCTCACCGCGCCAGGTTGAGCCCGTGGGACTTCATTCGCCATGCTTTTCGTCTCCTCGGCTCCAGTGTAACCTTGTCGCCATGACCAAACCCGATCCTTCCTCCTCGGTTGCTGATCCCAAACGAGAATTGCTGCGCCACACGCTGGCCACGCTCGCTTATCGTGGCGGAAAAGCGGTTCGCAACGCGCCCGCCGGCTTCGCTGACTTTCATGGCGGTGAAGGACTGCGAACGCCGGGACAGATTCTCGCGCACGTCGGCGATCTGTTCGACTGGGCCCTGGCGATCGCCATGGGCCAGCAGAAATGGCAGAACTCGCCGCCGCTGCCATGGGAGCAAGGAGTGGAACGATTTTTCGCCGCCCTGAAAAAGTTTGACGACTTCCTGGCGTCGAATGAACCCCTGCAGGCGCCGCCAGAAAAACTGTTTCAGGGCCCGATCGCCGATGCGCTCACGCATGTCGGTCAGATCGCGATCTTGCGACGCATGGCAGGCGCGCCAGTGAAGGGGGAAAACTATTACGTTGCAGATATCCAGATGGGCATCGTAGGCCTCGATCAGCCTGCCGCGAAGCGCGAGTTCTAATGAATATAGTTCGCTACCGGGAGCGGTTCCGATAGAGAGATGCATCCACGGGCTCGATCATCGCGTCCACGTTGAGGTCGACTCGCAGGAATTCCGGGACCCGCTTGGCAATTTCTTTCGGCTGGCTCAGCACCTCGTGATACGGAATGCGCAGCGTCTTCACGTAGGTCTTGCTATCGAGCCAGCCGTAAACCTCGCGCAAATGCTTCTCGAAGGCCGCAGATATAACAGCCGGGTCGGTTCCTTCTTTGAAAGTTCCGCGGCGGCGCAGCATTTGATCCTGGGACGCAATCACTTCCGGCAGTGGACGCTGCATAAACACAACCCGATACTCATGGCCTGCTGGCAGGGAGAGCAAGAGCCGCGAGATGACTTTCACCACTTTGCCTTCAGCCTCGGCGATGCAGCCGGGATCGCTGGGCAGTTGCTTGATGCGCTCGCATTCCAGGTATCCCCGGGGATTGTCGGTGTCGGCCTGCCGTTCCCCGTCGGAGAGAGCCGACATGCCGCCGGCCACCAGCATCTGCATCATCAGTGATGTTCCCGAGCGCGGCAGTCCCGACACGATGGTGATCATGAGTCCCTGGATGGCGTGGAATTGACTAGAGTAGCAGAGGCGTGGGCCGAAGCGCCCTCGGTACTGATTCTTTGGTAGTAGTTCAGTTTGAATTAGCCGTCATTGAGGATGGGTCATCCCGAGCGCAGCCGGTTTTCAGGCGGAGCGAGGGATCGCCCGGCAGGCATATCCTAAGGGAGATCCCTCGGCCCGCTGGAGAAACGCGGGCCTGCGGGATGGCGCGGGAAGCGAGTTCAACCCAATCTGAGCCACTACCGATTCTTTCAGAACAGTCCCCAATTCAATCCACTTTTGCAGCCGAGCGATCCTGTGTCGTCAACGTTCGAATCATGGCCTCGACTTCGCAATGGTGCTGTTTGAGTTGCTCAGCGATTGATTTGGCGACATCGCGGATAAGCAACAACCGTCTTGCCTCTTCCGAGCCTTCCGAAGCCCCTTTGGTCAAAAGGTCACAATTACCTATGATGACCGATACTTTGTTGATCACATCATGCGACAACAGGCACAAGGGCTGATAGCTTCCCGCCTTTGATTTCAACATGTTGCGGCTGCTTTCTCATCCTGCATGGCAAGTGTCGCATTGGTTCATTGCGCGATAAGTGATTAGGATCACGCTTATGCGTGACATCAACGCTCGAATTTAAAGCTACTGTTCTTTCAATGGCACCTTTGCCCGGTAAATTGCCTGCCAGCGGCCTTCTTTGAAGAGGTAGACCGAACTGCCATTCATGTGAACCGGAATTTTTTCTCCGCCGCAAGTCGCATATTGCTCGGCTTTGTAGGTCAGAAGATAGACGCCGCTCGCCAGCGGCAGCAGGCCGAAGTCCGACAAGCCATAGCCCTCGACGGTGCATGTCTTGGCCGAGTTCTGCTGCTCTTCCAGTTGCTGTTCCCGCGAGAAAGTTCCGGACTCACCCCAAGAAACTCCATTGTCGGGAATGTGGCTGCGGAAGTACGCCAGGTCTTTTGATTTCCAGGCCTCGAAGAACCCGTATTCGGTGTGAACCAGTTCCTGCTCCACCGTGGCCTTATTCTGCGGCCCTTGGCCGAGGGTCGGCAGGATTAGAAGCAGGAGCGCGGTTAAGACGCAAGTGCCAGCCAGCGACCTTCTGTAAATATTCATGCAGTCTCGATCTCGCAGATGAATGCCGGTACCGACCTGCCTAGCATACGACAGCGCCGCCTCAGTCCTGGGCAGGTCTGCCTCCACGTAGGGGCGGACGCATTCGTCCGCCCAGCGAGCGGGGCGAGCGAATCCCGGACGAATGCGTCCGGGGCTACGTTGCTGGCCTCCACGCGCTCAGCCGCGGAAAGTATCGGCGCCGCATTTTCGGTTACAATGGCCGCATCAGGCCGAATCCGGCGGTGTTTTTGCCGCCCGAATGAGGGTATGTCCTTTGGCGACGAGCGAAGTGTCCACTGCAGCGCAGAGCGTCCAGCAGCTTCCCAAGCACAAGGTCAAGGTCAAGAAAGCTGGGCAGCGCGCCTGCAACGAAAAAGACGCGAAGGGAAAATTCTGCGGCGGCCATTTGAAGCTCTGGTCGTATAGGACCGATTCGGTCGAGCGCGAATGTGGCGACGTCGAAAAAGCCTGGGGACCGAATGCCGAAGTCTATCGCTGCGAAAACTGCAAGACGCTGTATCTGCCGACTCCCGGCGAGACCAAGGTGAACGTAGCCGGGAAGGGAATGATTTCGGTCTTCGGATTGACGCTGCCGCCGAAGGAGAAATAGCTACTAGCTACTAGCTGCGATCGGGGTTTTGGGGATTCAGTATGCTTACTCCGTGGCGTCATAGGCAGGGCCGAACCTCGTTCGGCCGGACAGCCCCTTCGGCTGCGCTCAGGGCAGGCTTGGCCGCTTTCCCCACGTGAGCTTAGCTAGAAGCTAGCAGCTAGGAGCTAGAAGCTTTTCCATGAACACTCCCGACCTCATCTACGACTGGAACAAGAATCACCCTCCGGGCCTGAAACCGCCGGGGCCGGTGCTGCTCAACGATGAGAGCCTGCGCGACGGATTGCAGTCGCCGTCGGTGCGCGATCCCTCGATCGCCCAGAAGATTGAGATCCTTCATCTCATGGAGGCGCTGGGGATCGATTCGCTCGATCTCGGACTGCCCGGCGCGGGTCGGCGCGCGGTCGAAGCGGTGACGGCGCTAGCGCGCGAGATCGTCGCGCACAAGATGAAGATCCGCGCCAACTGCGCCGCGCGCACCCACGAAAACGACATTCGTCCCATCGCGGATATCGTCCAGAAGACCGGCCTGCGCATCGAGGCTGCGACCTTCATCGGATCGAGTCCCATTCGCCAGTTCACCGAAGGCTGGACCGACGATTTTCTTCTGCGCACCACCGAGAAGGCTGTCAAGTACGCGGTCTCGCTCGGGCTCGACTGCATGTATGTCACCGAGGACACGAGCCGCTCCGATCCCGAAACCGTGAAGCGGCTGTACTCGACCGCCATCAACTGCGGCGCGCGCGCGATCTGCATCTGCGACACAGCGGGGCACGCCACACCGATGGGTGCCTTGGCGCTGGTGCGGTTTGTGATTGCTGAATGCGTGAAGCCCTCGGGCGAAAATGTCCGCGTGGATTGGCACGGTCACAGCGACCGCGGCCTCTCCATTGCCAACTCCATGGCCGCCATCATCGCCGGCGCCAACTGTGTCCACGGCTGCGCCATCGGCCTCGGCGAGCGCGTCGGCAATACGCAAATCGATCAGATGCTGGTCAATCTCAAGCTCATGGGCATCGCGCCATGGGACCAGCAAGATTTGACCAAGCTGAAGGAATATTGCCAGGCCGTGTCGCGGGCGACCGGCGTGCCGATTCCGAAGAACTATCCGGTGGTGGGCGACGACGCCTTCCGCACCGCGACCGGCGTGCACGCCGCTGCGATCATCAAGGCCTATCACAAGAACGACGTCGTGCTCGCGAACACCGTCTATTCGGGCGTGCCCTCCCATGTGTTCGGCTTGGACCAGATCATCGACATCGGCCCGATGAGCGGGAAGTCCAACGTCCTGTTCTGGCTGGAGCGCCACGGCATTCCGGCGACCGAGGAAGCCGTTGATCGCATCTACCAGCGCGCCAAGCAGAGCGACCATACCCTGAGCGAAAACGAAATTCTGGATTGCATCAGCATCAGTACCGCGACCGCGAAAAATATCTGACCGCAATGACCGACCAATGATGACCGACCAATAATGACTGACCAATAATGACTGATCATTTGCGACATGCCATTCTCGGTGCCGGTGGAGTGGGAGGGCTGATCGGTGCTAGCCTCGCCCACTCTGGCGCTCCCGTAACGCTGGTCGTAAAGCGTGAGTCGCTTGATCAGTATCCGCGGCAACTTCACCTGGAGAGTCCTTTCGGCAACTTCGAGGTGGACATCTCCTGCGCCGCGGAAGTGCCGCCGATCGACGTGCTCTGGGTTACCGTGAAAGCGACGCAGTTGGACTCGGCGTTGGCAGCGCTCACGAATCCGGCATCCGTGGGAGCGATCGTTCCGCTGCTCAACGGCGTCGATCATCTGGCATTGCTACGCTCCAAGTACGGAGCGGATCGCGTCATCCCGGCGACGATTGCTGTTGAGTCGGAGCGGGTTGCGCCCGGGCACATCATCCACCGCTCGTCGTTTGCCAGGCTTAATGTTCTGTCGGCGGGGCGCCCCTTGCTGGGCGACACGGTTCAACAGTTGCAGGATCTAGGCTTCGAATGCCGCTTCATCGACGACGAGGCCACGTTGATGTGGAGCAAGCTCGTGTTCCTGGCCGCCTTCGCGCTCACCACCACGGCGGGCGATATAACGACAGGCGAAATCCTGACCAATCCATACTGGCGAGACTTAGGTTTGTCCTGCATTCGGGAAGCCAGCGCGGTGGCCGTCGCCGAAGGAGCCAAAATTGACGCCGACGCCGTGATCGCGTCGGTGGTGAAAATGCCGGGCAACATGCGCAGCTCGATGCAGAAAGACGTGGCGCAAGGTAAGCCTCCCGAACTGGACGCGATCGCCGGCCCCATCGTCCGCGGCGCCCGCCGCCACGGGATCGCAATCCCGTGCACGAAGGAATTAGTGGCGATGGTGGAGCGTCGGATCGGTGCCGCAAGTAGTCTGCTGGCGTCGTAGTTATGTTTTGTCATCCTGTCTATAACAACGACGGCGGTGTCAAGGTACACGAATTCGTCGACGCCTTGGGGTTTGAAGTAGCGCCATTTCGCTCTCGTTGGGGTTTTGATTTTTTTCACGATGACCAAGACTCGCGCATTCACGTTGAATCACGGGTGGCAGCCTTGCTGCTCCACCAACCATCTATTCGGTCGCAACTTCGACCATGATTGTTCGTTCAAACTCCCGGACTTTTTCCGGGAGGCAGGCGCCCACTCAAACGCACGGCTTTAAACCACAGCCACAGGATGACTCGGGCTACTCTGCATGCGAGTGGCGGAATACGGCTGCTCGGTTTTCCACATCCAGTACAGACGCACCGCCAGTTTGCGCGCTACCATCACCTTGGCCACAGAAGAATGTTTTCTGTGTTTCAGCCTTTGGTAGGCGCGCTTTAACTCTGGTACCAGACGGGCCGCGCTCTGGCCCGCCTCCACCAACAGACTGCGTAACATCGGATTGCCTTGTTTGCTGATCGATCCCAAGCGCTGCCGGCCGCCGCTGGAATGCTCGGCGGGATTCAGTCCCAGGTAACTGACCACTTGGCGGCTGCGGGCGAAGCGCCCGATCTCTCCCAGGGTGAGCGAATACGCCAGAGCGGTAATGGGTCCTACCCCGGGATGAGTCTGCAGCAAGCGGGCCACAGCGTCTTTCTGGGCCGCCTCCCGCGCCGCCTGATCCAACTTCTCGATCCGGGGATCAAGATCGTCCAGCAAGGCCAGTAACTCTTCCCGCCGTTGCGCAGTCCAGCCGGTGAGCGCTAGGGCTTCCAGCTTTTCTCTTCCCGTCTGCGTCCACAGCTTGCGCTTCTGTTGCACTCCCTGGTTTAGCGCCAGATGCTGCAACTGGTTCTTCACCTGCCGCCTCATCCCCACCAGCTTGTGGCGATGCAACAGCAACTGCCGCAGGTCCCGCTGTTCCAGACTCGGCACCCAGATCCGCGGGAACCGCTTCTCCAGCAGCAACTGCAACAGCAGTTCAGCATCTCTTCGATCCGTCTTCTGCTTGCGTACCTCCAGGGCCCGGATCTTGCCCGCATCTCCCAGCCACAACTCATGTCCCAGCCTGGCCAGTAGACGCTCGAACCAAAACGTGTTTCCGCAAGCTTCCATCCCCACCAGCACCGGCCCTTGCAACTGGCTGTAGAACGCCACCGCTTCGGCCGCTGCCAGCCGCTTTTCGGTCTGCTCCCCGGTCTCAGTATCGACCATAGCAATCTGTTGGAAACTCGGATGAAAATCACAGCCTATAATCTTCATTGGCGGCTCCTTTTGCTCCGAGTCTTGGTTCTTCGCAAAAACTCAAGTTTACTCGGCGCTCGCGAGGAGCCGTCGTTGTTATCCAATCAAGCGCCGTGGTAAATTCACGAAGTGAATTCACCACGAAGTCGAAGGACCCCGTGCCACTTTGCGCTACTCGCGGCCCATAAGGGAGTTTTGGTGCAACACATTATTGGTGATGGACGAGCATCCGCTCGTGCAGAGGACTCCCTGCAAAGCAGCAGGTCATACCGACTGCTAGGGATCCTTCGACTCCGCATGCGGTTCGCTGTGCGAACCGCATGCTCCCCTCAGGATGACAGAGGTCCCGGGAACACGGGATTACCACCCGTCCGTAATGTTCTGCTCCAGATTAGCCAATCCTAATCCCTTCCCGCGCGTTGTAAACTGACGCATATTGCCATGAGCCCGATCCCCCCGCGCCCGGACATGCCGGAACTCGCCCCTGCGGTGCAGCAGGAAGTGGCGCGCTTGGCGGCTTCGCCCGAGGTGCGCTCAGCGTTCAACTGGTTCCGCCTGCAGGAGCCGCAACTCGCCCATTGGCAGATGGAGATGGCGCGTATTCCGGCGCCGCCGTTCGGCGAGTCGGCGCGCGGCGAATGGCTCGCGGAACGATTTCGCGAAGTCGGGCTCGACGATGTCCGCATCGACGACGTGGGCAATGTATTCGGCACGCATCCCGGCTTCGGCAAGCGCTACGTCGCACTCAGCGCCCACATCGACACCGTCTTTCCCGCCAACACGCCGCTGAATATTCGCCAGCAGGGAAGCCGCATCTACGGGCCGGGAGTCTCGGACAATGGCGCCGGCGTGGCGGCGCTGCTGGGCATTGCCGCGCTGCTGCGGGCGGTGCGCGTCCGCCATGCGGCGCCGTTTGTATTCATCGGCAACGTCGGCGAAGAAGGCGAAGGCGACCTGCGCGGCATGCGCCACATTTTCTCCACGCCGCGGTGGAAGGATTCGATCGCCTACAGTCTGGTGCTCGACGGCGCCGGCGCCGATACGATCGTGGCTGAGGCTCTCGGCAGCCGGCGCTTTGAAGTGATCGTGCGCGGGCCGGGCGGACATTCCTGGAGCGATTTTGGCGCGCCCAATCCCATCGTGATCCTGGCCAAAGCCATTGAGACCTTCCATGCCACTCCTGTGCCCAATGCGCCCAAGACTACGTTCAATATCGGAGTGATCCGCGGCGGCACTTCAGTGAATTCGATTCCCGAATCGGCCAGCATGAAGGTCGACATCCGCTCGACCTCGATGACGGAGATGGAGCGCTTGGAGCAATCGCTCCGCCAGGCGCTGAATCGCGCCGTCGAAGAAGAGACCATGGCGGCGGAGATGCGCTCATCGGCGCAGAAACGTCCTGGCGTGAGCTGCGAGGTGGTGGTCATCGGCAATCGCCCGGCGGGCGAGTTGCCGCCGGGGGCGCGCATTTTGCAGGTGGTGCGCGCGGTCGACGCCCAACTTAACAACGCGGCTCAAGTCCAGCGCGCATCGACGGACGCGAATGTTCCCTTGTCATTGGGCCTCGAGGCAGTGGCCATCGGCGGTGGAGGATCGGGTGGCGGCGCGCACACTTTGCAAGAATGGTTCGACTCCAACGGCCGCGAAATGGGATTAAAGCGGATTCTGCTGACCATGCTGGCTCTGGCGGGGGTGGGGGTGGGAGAATGAAGCCTGGGAGAGCGAAGCTGAGATATGTAACGATGGCAATGTTCGCGCCGTTGTTGCTGTCGCTGTTTCATCTTGTGCGGAGTCAAGCGCAAAACTTTGACCAAACCTCCGCTCCCTCCGGACCGAAGGCCGACGTCATCTTCGTGCACGCCAACGTGTACACCGGCGTGCCCGCCAATAGCGCCTTCAGTTCCATCCTGCGCGAGGAGGCCATCGCCGTGCGCGGCGACCGCATCTTGGCCACCGGCAAGGCGTTTGACTTGCGGAAGTTCAAAGGTCCGCAGACCCAGGTGGTCGATCTCGGCGGGCACTTCGTCATGCCCGGATTCAACGACGCTCACCTGCATCTGGAAGATGCCGGAGCCACCAAGCTCAGCGTGGACTTGACGGGGGTGAAGTCGCTCGATGAGCTTCGCGCCCGCGTGCAGAAAAAAGTCGAACAGGCCAAGGCGGGCAACTGGATCGTGGGCGCGGGATGGGATGAAACGTTGTGGCCGGTCAAAGCCGTTCCCCTGCGCTGGGATCTGGACGAGGTCTCCAACGGTCATCCAGTGTTTTTGGAACGTATCGACGGCCACATTGCCGTGGCCAATACCCGAGCGCTGCAACTGGGAAGCGTCAGCCTGGCCAGCCGCGATCCACTCGGGGGCCACATCGACCGCAATGAAAATGGCGAGCCCACCGGCATTCTGCGGGAGACCGCGCAGGCCGCCGTGCGGGGTGTGATTCCTGCGGCCACACTCGAACAGCGGCGCGAAGCCATTGAAGCGGCCCTCGCGGAACTGGCGGCGCAAGGCGTTACCTCGGCGCAGGATTGCTCCAGTTCCGAAAAAGCCTGTTCGACCTGGGAAGATTTTCAGATCTACGAAGAACTGGAAAAGGAAGGCAAGCTGACGGCCCGCATCACGGAGTGGCTGCCCTTCGAAGACCCCATCGAAGAACTGGACCGCAAACGCAACGCGCATCCGCAATCGGACTTGATGCTCCACACCGGCATGCTGAAGGGATACATGGATGGCTCGCTGGGATCGCATACGGCGGCGCTGCTGCAACCCTACGCCGACGATGCGCAGAACTCCGGGTTGCCCCGATACGACGCCGCCAAGCTGAATGACATGACCAAAGAGCGCGTACTTGCTGGCTTTCAGATCGGTTTTCACGCCATCGGCGACAAGGGCGTGCAGATGGCTCTCGATGCCTTCTCGGAAGCCGAGAAAGCGGCGCGCGAGGCCCACGTTAAAGGGCCGAACGGCAGCGACGAATTCCGCTTGCGCATCGAACATGCCCAGGTTACAACTCCGCAGCAGATTGCGCGTTTTAAGGACTTGAAAGTCATCGCTTCGATGCAGCCCAGTCATGTGTTGACCGACATGCGCTGGGCGCAGGATCGCCTGGGGCCGCAGCGCGCCGCTACTTCATATGCCTGGCTAAGTTTCTTGAACAAGGGCGTGACGCTTGCATTTGGCACCGATTATCCAGTGGAGCCCGTATCGCCGTTCCGCGGGCTTTACGCCGCGGTCACGCGCAAGAGCGAAGATGGCAAACAGGAATATTTCCCTGCGCAGCGGGTCACCATCGATCAGGCCATCGCCGCTTACACCACGGGTTCCGCGTTCGCCGAATTCGAGGAAAAGGAAAAGGGCAAGCTAGTGCCGGGCATGCTCGCCGATTTCGTGGTCCTCGACCGCGACGTAACCGCGTCTGCGCCCGAGAAGATCCTCGGCACAAAAGTGCTGCGCACCGTTGTGGGTGGCAAGACGGTGTACGAGGCGAAGTGAAGTGGCCGGCCCGGTCTGATGGTCCGTCCCAACCTTCACGCTATATCCGTTTCGAAAGTTGCTGGGGGCCCTTGGATTTGAAAGGGCGCGGCTTCAGCCGCGCCGATAGGAGGCGGGAAAGAGTGGGCCTTTAGGCCCTGAGACATTGCAATCAGGCGCGAAGGTCCAATTCTATGGCGTCGATCAGCGGCACGAGCCACGCCAGCAGAGCTTGATGTGCCGGATGCTGAACATAAGCCTCGAGTGCAGCTTTGTCCTTGAATTGCATGACCCCGCCAAACGTATAGCCTTTTCCGCGCGGCGAAAGATTTGGGCCGACATGGGTTTGAAGCAGTCCGGGGATTACTCCTTGGAAAGCGGCAATCTCTTTCGCGGCTCTTTCCTTTTGGGCTTCAGATGTTCCTGGCTTCCACTGAAATGCGAACACATGAAAAACACTCGCCGACTCGCTTTCCGCTGCCGCCAGCTCCGGCGAGCCGAGGGAGACGAGGGTGGCCGCTCCGACGGCGACACAGCCATCTCGCAGCAGGGTACGGCGTGTTGAGTTTGCCATTTTTGATTCCTTTCTCACGACAGGTAACCATTAACCTCCACGCGGGTACCAACCCTTGGTCCCTGTTCTGGATGACGCCACGACCGAGGTGCCACATCCTTGCATAGGTTTGCAAGGTGAGAACCTCGGACCCAGATGATTGACTCAAAGAGCGTAATTGATTCCATAACAATGTCGGCTCCCCGGCCCGAGGTAAGCTTTGGTGGTGCGAACCAACCAAAAGGCTCGGGAGAAAGGAGCCGAACATGATGATTATAGGATGCGATTACCACCCGGCCTTCCAACAAATTGCTTTTGTGGATACCGAAACTGGGGAACTGCAAGAGCGGCGACTGCAGCACCGCGAGGAGGCGGAGAAGTTCTACCGCGATCTCGCGGCCGAGTGCAGGAAGGTGCGCGTAGGGATGGAAGCCAGCGGGCAGGCGCGCTGGTTTGAACGGCTGCTGGCGGAGCTGAACTTCGAGTTGTGGATCGGGGACGCGGCCGAGATCCGAAGCAAGCGAGTACGCAAACAGAAGACGGATCGCCAGGATGCGCAACTGATTCTGAAATTAATGCTGAAAGATGACTTTCCGCGGATCTGGGTACCGAGCTGGGAGAATCGCGATCTGCGGCAACTGCTGTGGCACCGACACCGCATGGTGCAGGCGCGCACCCGGATCATGAACCAACTGCAAGCGGTGGCGCTCAACGAAGGCCTACGGTGCAAGAAGCGGTTGTGGCGAGAGGCGGGACGAGAGCAACTGGAGGCGTTCCGATTAGCTCCGTGGGCGAGCCGGAGGCGACGCGATCTGCTGGAGCTGATGGATCGGCTGAATCCCACGATCACGGATCTGACGCAAACCATCGAGCAGGAAGCGGAGAAGTGTCCTGCGGCGCAGCGACTGATGACGCATCCCGGGGTGGGTCCACTGACCGCACTGGCCTTCGTGCTGATCATCGGAACGGCGGATCGTTTTCAGTGTGGCAAGCAGATCGCAAGCTATCTGGGACTGGTGCCATTGGAGGAGTCGAGCGGGAATCGACGACGGCTGGGACACATCACAAAACAAGGGAACGCGCTGCTGCGTTTTCTGTTGGTGGAGGCAGCGCAAGTTTCGGTCCGCAGCATCCCGGAGTGGCGCAATAAGTACTTCCACCTGGCGATGCGGCGAGGCCGGAAGATTGCCAAGGTCGCCATGGCCCGCAGGTTAGCGGTTCAGATGTTCTGGATGTGGCGCAAGGGATGGGATTACGAGCAAGTTAGAAAGTTCGGTTCGCACGCGGGACAGCCCGGAAATCGCGATGGTGTGCAGTCCAACACCGAGTAATTGATTGGGCGTCCTGCTCCTCTTCACCGAGGAGTTCGAAGTAGTAATCATGATCGAGGTTGTGGACCGAAGAGATGCATGGGTCGGACTGAGTTCCTGACCTGAAACTTGATTGCGAGCGAGCCTTGGTTGGATCGGCACATTTTCCACGAGAGCGAAATGGCGCTCCTCTCCGAGTGCATGCTGTAGTGTGCACGAAAGTGCTTGACACCGCCGACATTGTTAGAGACGCGATTTTTCGCCAGTTGAGACGGTTGCCTAGCGGTTGGCGACTGCTTGCCTTCGGCGCGAACGTGTAATCTTATCTCGGTAATTCCGTATTTCCCTGTTTTCGCTGCCATCGTATCAGATCCCCCGGTTATACTCTTCGCGGGGACACGGGCCACACTCAGTGGCAGTGCAGAAGATCGGAACAGGAGCAAATTATGAGCACCCGAGTAGCCCACGACCACGAAGTTTCGCGGCGTCAGTTTTTGATTTCGGGTGGGGTTGCGGTTGCCGCCGCGTGTCTCGCTCCACCCCGACTCTTTGCGCAGAAAGGCCTGGTTGAAATTGCTCTAAAGGAATCCGCCACAGCCAAGGTCACGGTGCAAGCGCTTCGGCGCAATATCAGCGTCCTGCTTGGCCCCGGTGGAAACATCGCCGTTCTTACTGGTCCGGACGGAAAGCTTCTCGTCGATGCCGAAGTCGTCTCCGCGCGGCCGAACGTTACGGCGGCTCTCGCCAGCATCAATGCGGATCCCATCAAGCAACTCATCAACACGCACTGGCACTTCGATCACACCGGCGGCAACGAGTGGGTGCACCAGGCAGGCGCAAGCATTTTGGCTCACGAGAATACCCGCAATCGTCTTTCGGTGGACACGCGCGTGGAAGGCTGGGTTTACACGTTTCCGGCCGCGCCCGCCGGAGCGATCCCCACAACTGTTTTTAAGGACGAGCACACGGTTCACTCCAACGGATCGACCCTCGCCCTCAAGCACTACGCCCCAGCTCATACCGATTCGGACATCTCAGTACATTTTACCGAGGCTGATGTTCTGCACACCGGAGACACGTTCTGGAATCGCGAATATCCCTTTATCGACTACTCGACCGGAGGCAGCATTGATGGTCAGATTCGCGCAGCGGAAGCGAACCTTGCGAGAGCGACCGCAACCACGGTTGTGATTCCAGGCCATGGCGCAGTCGGGGGGAAAGCCGACCTAACGCTGTTTCGCGATGTGCTAATCGAGGCGCGCGAGAAAGTCGCTAGGCTCAAGAAGCAGGGCAGGACTGTGGAAGAGGTGATCTCAGCCAAACCCACCGCCCCCTATGATGCGGAGTGGGGACAGGGCTTTCAGAGTCCCAAGTCGTTTTTGGGATGGGTGTATCAGGGTGTCTGAATGCAGCATCGGCCAGGGTTGTGTCCGTCAACGGGGAGCAGTCGCGATAACGTCCGGAAGTAGCTGTCGTAACGAAGGCGTTTACACTCAAATTCATGTGTAATCGACGTTACTGATGCGCTAACTGTGCAATCCGTTGGGACTAATGGCACACTTTCTGATGGACACAGTTTACCCTCCCCATCCCACACGAGCAGCGCAAGATTGACAAGCCGCTCATCGCACCGGCGAAAAAGCAGCCCGTTTCTGCGAAGCCAGCACCGATCACCTACGGACAGTCTGCAACCGGGACCGCCAACCCACGAGTCTTTTTCTCGACATAGCCTGATGTTACGCCAACAATCGCATAGTTTCCGGTTTGTTCCTTTCGATCTTCCCGCCTCAGGACAGTCGAAATGAACGCCCGGCCTTCTCATCAGAGTGCAGGCCGGATTAGTCCTATGCGGCCACTTGCTTACTTTTCTTGAGAAATGCCAGCAGGTCGGCATTGATGGTTTCGGCCTCGGTCGTCGGCATACCGTGCGGAAAGCCCTTGTAGCTCTTGAACGTGCTGTTCCGCAGCAACTTTGCCGACAACGGTCCGGCGGCGACGTACGGAACGATCTGATCGTCTTCGCTATGCATCACGAGGACGGGCACATTGATCTTCTTCAGATCTTCGGTGAAGTCGGTCTGGGAGAAGGCGACGATGCCGTCATAGTGCGCCTTGGCGCCTCCCATCATGCCCTGCCGCCACCAGTTCAAAATCACCGCCTGAGCGGGTTTCGCTCCCGGCCTGTTGTAACCGTAGAACGGTCCAGACGCCACATCATAATAGAATCGGGAACGGTTGGCGGCCAGTTGCGCCTGAAAATCATCAAACACTTGTTTGGGTTGCCCAAGCGGATTGGCGGCCGTTTTCACCATCAGCGGAGGCACGGCGCTGATGATTGCCGCTTGGGCTACACGGCTTTCGCCATGCCGAGCCAGGTAATGCACCACTTCGCCCCCGCCGGTCGAGTGGCCGACATGGATTGCGTCCTTGAGGTCGAGATGTGCGGTTAGCGCCGCCAGGTCGTCGGCGTAGTGATCCATGTCATGGCCATCACCGCTCTGGGAGGAGCGTCCATGTCCGCGCCGGTCGTGGGCTATGACGCGATAGCCGTGGTTGAGAAAGAACATCATCTGGTTGTCCCAATCATCGGCCGACAGCGGCCAGCCGTGGCTAAAGACAATAGGCTGACCTTTGCCCCAGTCCTTGTAGTAAATCTGCGTTCCGTCCTTTGTCGCAATCGTGGGCATAAATGACTCTCCTTGTAGTTGCCATTTTTTCTCTGCCTTTAAGACTGATCGGTTTGCACTTTACCAAATCAGGGAGAGCCGCATCAAATAGTGATGGCGAGACGATTGGACTCTTGCTCGTGACCTTCCGGCATCCGCGCGTCTCGCAGATGCTGAGTTGAACCGAGAGGGGGCGGGCTACCGACTCTTCGAGCCGGGGTGACGCTAAACAGGAGTTGTGATGGTTCCCCTCTTACCTTTGCTGCCCGGCTGAAAAGCGCTGGCTTTTCAAAACATCTACAGCAAACCCGCGCCACATCGCAGGAGTTGTTCTTCAATCACGCCGCGCTTTCCCGACTTAACTTTCGCTCAACTTGCCCGCCATCAAACAGTTTTGCCGGTTTGTGCGTCTAATGGTCAGAGCCCATTGACGAGAGCGAACTTCGCCTTCACGGCGATTCCGGCAACACGGGATAAATGGGTATACTATTAAAGGTTTGTGAGTTTTGGAGGGAAGTAGACCTATGGATTCGCGCGCAATGTGGATGCGCATCAAGGCTCATCGCTGGGCCTATACACTGACGATTCTGGCTACGCTATCGGTCGGGATTCTGATCGGGACGATCATCTCCTTCGGCGTGAAGGGGAAAGAAGGGGGCCAGAAAAGCGACGCCACCCCGCTGACCCTGCCTTCGCCGCAGCAGATGTCGAGTGCATTCTCCCAGATCGCCAAGCAACTGGAACCCAGTGTGGTCAACATCAACACAGAGTCGACCATCAAGAACCTGCAACGTCGCCATCCCGGCGGCGGTGGGGACGACGACGACAGCGGCGGCATGGACGACTTCTTCAATCACTTCTTTGGCGGTCCCGGCGGCGGCCAGTTTGGACAGGGCGAAGGGCCCATTCGCGAGCGCTCGCTGGGCTCCGGCGTGATTGTTGACGCGAAGGGCTACATCGTCACCAACCGGCACGTGGTCGAGAAAGCCGACCGCGTTCGGGTGCGTTTCCAGGATGACCCGCCCGGCGTGCAGCATGACGCCAAGGTGGTCGGCACCGACCAGGAAACCGATCTCGCCGTGATCAAGGTCGACGTAGACCGCGCGCTTCCCGCGGCCAAGATGGGCAATTCCGACAGCATGCAGGTCGGTGACTGGGTGCTCGCAGTGGGCAGCCCGTTCGGGCTCTCAGAAACGGTAACGGCAGGAATCGTCTCGGCTAAGGGACGCGACATCGTTCCCGGCCGCCAATTCCAGACTTTCATTCAGACCGACGCGGCCATCAATCCCGGCAACTCCGGCGGACCGCTGGTGAACATGAACGGGGAAGTGATCGGCATCAACACCGCCATCCTGAGCGAGACCAACGCCTACGCAGGCGTGGGATTTGCCCTGCCTTCGAAAACCGTAGTCGAGGTTTACAACCAGCTCACCGGGCCGGAGCATAGAGTTTCGCGCGGTTCCATCGGCATCATGTTCGACGCCGTGGAGAATCCGGCGATTACCCGCGTTTACGGATCGGGAACCGGCGTGACCATCTCCAGTGTGGTGGCGGGCAGTCCCGCCGACCAGGCGGGATTGAAGGTCGGCGACACCATCACCACTGTGGACGGCAAGAAGGTCACGAAGGGTGCCGAACTGGTGGGCGACATCGCCTCGCGCAAGCCCGGATCGAAAGTCGAGCTAGGTTTCTTGCGCAACGGCAAGAGCCAGGACACTACGGTCACCATCGCCGATCGCGCCAAGCTGTTTGCCGCGCGTCTTGGAGATGATCAGGAGAACGACGATAACAGTTCGCCCAAGGAGAGCAAGTTCGGTGTGACCGTACGTAAGGTCACTCCGGAAATGGCGGATCGCCTCGACATGCCTGCGGGCAAGGGAGTGATTGTGCAGGATGTGAAGCCCAATTCGTTCGCCGAGGATATCAACCTTGGCCGTGGCGACATCATCCTCGAGATCAACAAGCAGCCGGTGAATAGTGAAGAGGAGTTCTCCCGCATCGAGTCGAACCTGAAGAGCGGCCAGGACGTGGTATTCCTGGTGCGGCAGCGGGGTTCGTCGCGGCAGGATGGGACGATCTTCCTGGCCGGGACACTTCCGTAACCTAGGTCAGCCCAGTCGGAACTGGCACTGTAGCCTTTGTTCGAAGATGATTACAGTGCCAGAGGCCAATTGGGCTTTTTATTTTTGCGCGGGTTGGAGTTTGAACGGTGGAGGTTTTGAAAGGGCGCGGCTTTCAGCCGCGCCGTACGTTCTGTAGGATCGGTGACGCCTTCAGGCGCTGAGGGCAAGTGTGACGCAGAGTCTCGGGATAATTCGTCGGGTTCGACACGGTGCGGTTTGCGTGCTGCTGCTTACGTCTGCCTGTGTGCCGGCGGCGAACGCGCGCCAGCAGAGCGGGGCCAGCGATTCCGCAGGCCACAAACCAGCTACCGCCAAGGCCAAGCCGCGGAAGCATCACAAGATAACGTCTTCGTCATCCAGTTCCGCCAAAGCCCCCGGGGCGACGCGCAGCACCTCCGCAAAGTACTCTTCTCGAAAGAAGAAATCCGCGCGAGTGCGCGGACAGCAGAAGATCGACTCTGAACGAGCCCGTTCCATTCAGGAAGCTCTGATTCGCGAACATTACCTGAGCGGCGAGCCCACCGGCACCTGGAATCAAGCCAGCGAAGAAGCCATGCGGCGTTATCAAGGCGACCACGGTTGGCAGACCAAAGAAGTTCCCGACTCGCGAGCGCTGATCAAATTAGGCTTGGGGCCAAGCAAAGATCACCTGCTCAATCCCGAGAGCGCCATGACCACTTCTCCGGACGCGCCGCGAGTTGCCTCCCAGAACGCTCCGAAAGCCGATCCTCCGCCTGCTTCGGCTGCTGGCAAGAGCGATCCTTCCGGCCCGCAATAATCGCTGCACTGGGAATGGTGCATTCATGCGCAAGCTCCTTCTTTGCAGTCATTTGCAGGCTTCATCTCCTGTGATAATAATTCTATCTAAATGCATGAAAACAGGCCACTTATATCAGCGAGGTAAATCGATTCAACTCCCCGACAGCGGGCCCCGGCGCTCAAACTATCCTCATCGTCAGGCCCGTCCATTCACCCGCAAACGCGGTCACGAGAACGGCCGCACGAGCCATTCCCTGGAGTGATCAGCTAAAGACGAACCGCCGCCCTGAGGAGAAGTGGGTGAATCCAGGTGACGCCGAAACCCTTTCAGCGTGACTGGTCGGTTTCTCGTTGAGCGCTCGCCGAGGTATACGGGTACCCCTCCCAACGGTGACTGGCATCACTGACAAAGAGGAGCACCGAGCAGACAATCAGCCGGTAAATCGTTTCGCCTCCCCGAAGAGCCACTCTCCCCCCCGGACGCAACACCCCTCGAGGCGCAGGCCCCACACATCCTTTTCGAATCGCGCTGTTCAGCGCGAGGTATTTCATGGAGGAACCATGAAACGCATCAGCATTCTGCTGTTGATTCTTTCCACGTGCTTGTTAACAACAGTCAGTGCATGGTCGGCCTCTCACACCGTCCACGTCCCGCCGCCGAACGGCGTGGACGACACTGCGAACATTCAAACAGCGCTCGACGCATGCGTCGCATACGGACCCGGCTGTACGGTGCAGTTGCAGGCTGGTCACTACTTCACCAAGCAGCTCGTCGAATACAACCTTCACGGAACCTTCAAGGGAATGGGTAAAGACGCTACGATCATCGAAGCGCTTCCCTATCTGTTCGTGAACATCGAGGCGATTGTTCCTCACAGTCTGTGCAGGCCCCAACCCGGAAACTGTTTCTGGGGAACCGTGATCGTTTTTGTCAATGGCAATATCCACGTCTCGGATCTCTCGCTCATCGTGCCCACCACAAACGGCACGACTACGCTGCCTTGGGCGTTCGAAGGAGTGACGTATGTCGGCCTGTTGGACGCGATGACATTCACCGGGCAGTCCGTTACCGCTACTGTCGACCGCGTTCATATGGAAGGACGGCCCGACCCGACGAATCCGTATTTTGGCTACAACGTTGTTAACCTGCTGCACTACACCGGCGAATTTCCTCGCAGCTCCACGCCCTGGGACTGGTATTTCGTCGGCTCGTTCACGGTACGGAACAGCTCGTTCAGCAATGGGTTCGTGGGAATCTCGCAGGATGGATTCGTGCAAGCGAGCCGGGTCACGATTGGAGGCTCGCCTTCTGCCGGCAACTACGTGGAAAACGGCTATGGCGGAATTGACATCGAAGCTTCCCAGAACTCGTTCTTCGAAATTTCCCATAACCATTCATCAGGCACTGGCGCCGCAGCTTGGGTTGTTCCCTGGCAGCCGGAGTTTGTTCCGAACAGCCCTTCGCTCTACCTGATTCATGACAACACTTTTGTCGCGACAGGACAGTATGCCGATGGCTTCTATCTCCTTGACGACGCCACAAACCCGTGGATCCAGGCGGCTGTCTGGAACAACAAAGCTGAAGTGCAGGACACCCTCTCGGAAGGCATCGGGGCGTACAACACCAAAGGCACTCTGATCTGGAATAACACCGTCACGGGCACGGACGGCTTCGATGCCATCGGCCTGTACAACGCCACTCACGGCGCGGTGATCGGCAACAACGTTGGTGGATTCACGGTCGACAGCACTGCGGGCAATGCACAGATTTATCTCGACGCATCGACAAGGCGCGACCTTGCAGTGTGCGCGGACCCCAGCGACACGGCTCTCAACCAGGGAACTAACAACGTTGTCATTGGCTGTGCGGCGGCCGAGGATTCCGCGATCTTGAGCCACACTCCCGCCACCTCCATCGCCAGGCCAAATCTCCCTAACAAGAAGCCGTCACACCCGTAGGAGGCAATTATGAAACGCATCAGCATTCTGCTGTTGATTCTCTTTACGTTCCTTGCTTCGACCGCGTGGCCGCAGGCACAAACGCAATGGCGGCGGCACAAAATCATCACCTTCGACGTTCCCGGCGCAGGCACTGGCGCTAACCAGGGGACCGTCCCCTATGGCATCAATGCAAGGGGCGCGATCATCGGGTGGTACACAGACGGGGGCAATGTGAATCACGGCTTCGTGCGCACTCCTGTGGGCACGATCACGACCTTCGACGCGCCACAGGCGGCACAGGCAGCGGGCAAGGCACGAATCCTTACGGTATGAACAACGAGGGCGTGATCGTAGGAACCACTACGGACGGTGGCGGTGCGTATCACGGGTTCCTGCGCGCTCCTGGCGGCGAAATCACGACCTTGGACGTTCCCGGTGCAGGGACTGCCGCCGGGCAGGGCACGTGGACTACTAACATCAACGATGAGGGAACGATCAGCGGCGGCTACATCGACAGGACCTTTCTGATTCACGAATACCTGATTCTTCGTGATGGCAATTACGTCATCTTCGAAGTTCCTGGTGCAGGGAAGGGTGCACTCCAGGGCACTGACGGCCCAACTTTTTATGGCCTGAACGCGGCGGGTACAGTGACCGGATGGTACATAGACGAAAAATACCTTTATCACGGCTACGTGCACACCCGGGACGGCAAGTTGACGACCTTCGACGATCCTAAAGCGGCTACAGGTCCACAGCAGGGGACATGGCCCTTCAGCATCAACGCGGAGGGGGATGTGGCGGGAGTGTACTACGACGCGAGCAATATAAGTCACGGCTTCCTGCGGAGTCCTCATGGAAAGATGACAACTTATGACGCTCCAGGGGCTGTCGGGGGCACCTTCATAGCGAGCAACAACGCGGCCGGGGCGATCACCGGATCTTACTGGGATGCAAGCGGCAATGCTCACAGCTTCGAATACATACCTGGCGGCAAGTTTATTGGATTCGATGCTCCAGGCGCCGTGTATGGAACCTATTCCTCTGGCAACAATGCAGCAGGAGACGTGATGGGCAACTACGTGGACGGGAACGGTGTGAATCACGGCTTCCTACGACGCGCAGACGAACGATAACTGATCCGAAGGCGCCCGTGGTCTGGGCGGCCTGGTTCTAGACCAGCTCTAATTGCCGCTCTTGCGGTAGCTGCCTGCTAGCGGTCGAGGGAAGTAGGGCAGCGGCTGATTTGTAATGATGGCGCGGGGATTGAGTTCGACCAGGGCCTCGGCCACTTCCTGTCCGCAGATTTCGGCGGCGGCATCGCGCGATGTGGAAAGGATCGGGACGCGCTTCTCCAGGTCGTGCGCGTCGGTGGCGAGCACGTGCACCGCCTGGCGTTCGAGCAGCCATTGCGCGGCGCGGCGGGTGCGCTCGCCCCAGAATCCGGTCAGGGCCGAACCGGTCATCTGGATCACGCAGCCCTGCTCGGCCCACTCCACCACGCGCTGCAGGCTCTCGCGCAGAATCGGATTGCGCTCGGGATGGGTGAGGATCACGGTGATGCCGCAGTCTCCCAGCTTGAGGAAAGAATCCGTAGTCTGCTGCGGCACGCTGTAGTTGCTGAACTCAACCAGAAGGTAGCGCGTGCCCTCGATGACGTAACGTGTGGGATGGGCGAGAGCGTCCTGAATGTTTTCGTAAGACAGGTGAAAGTCGCAGCCCAGGCTGAGTTTCGGCGCCTCGCCCACGAGTTGTTGCAGACGCGCGACCACTCCCTGCAGATATTCGCGGTCATAGTCGTAGCGGTCGTTGGCGTGAGGCGTAGCCACTTGGTGCGTGATGCCGTCGGCGGCCGCCGCGCGGCACATGGCAACCGCGACGTCCCAGGACTTGGGGCCGTCATCTACTTCGGGGAGAATGTGGGAATGAATATCGACCACGATTGTAGGAACACCAGCACGCCGCCAAGGTTGTGTCTCGTTTGATTTAATCAGATTCGCGGGGAAAGAGAAAGCTTAAGAGCAAAGCCTTTAACCGCAGAGAACGCGAAGAAGAGCCGCGAAGGACGCAGAGACAATCTCTGGCGTGCCTTCGCGCACTTTGCGGGTGTTCTTTGCGGTCTCTGCGGTTAAAGACTTTTGAGTCTCAGCTGCACCACTCTCACCAGATTGTCGGCACAGCTCCTGATTTGCGGATGGCCTGGTCGGCGGTCACAAGCGTCAGTCCTTGTACGAGCGCGGTAGCACCGATAATTCTGTCGGCCGGGTCCCTGGGATAGCTGGGAGGAAATGCGAGGGTTTGGACGCAAACGTCTCGGGTGATCGGCAATACGACAAACCGCCGTTCTATTTCGTCGAGGAATGATTCTAGGCTGATGTCGATTCCAATGCGCTTCTTTCGGGACGCCATGGTGATTTCGTACAGAGTGAAATCGGAGACGGCGAGCCCCTGGTCACGCTGGCGGGCTTCGTCTATTGAGTTCTTCGCTCTCTTGGAGACGCGCGTCTCCTCAAAAGCCAGCCAAAGGACCACATGGGTGTCGAGAAGGATCAATACAGATCGCCCCACTCGTCCGGGCTGATGAGGGGAGAAACGATATCTCCCAGTATCCTGCCCTTACCCTTCAGGAAGCCAAAGATGTCGTCTTTTTCTTTCTCGACCGGGACGAGCTTTGCCACCGGCTTGCCGCGCTTGGTGATGATGACGGCTTCGCGCTTGGACTGAACTTCGTCCATCACCGCGAGGCAGTGAACTTTGAACTTCCCGGCGGGCATGGTCTTCATGAAGGTGTCCTCAAGATCATGGTCATTATACCATGGTCATAAACGGCATAATCCTCGTCGGGAAGAAAAGGCCGGGGGTGCCCCTTTTTGTTTCTGCGTTCTTTGCAGAGACAGGGGCGGGGATGTTGACGTTCCGCGTGTAATCACTGAGGAGAGGATAGGACACCCGCCTAACTAAGACGGCCCTATGCAAAGTCAAAGCCCCCACCCTGTCGCACAGAACGCGACAAGGGCGGGGCACCCTCAATCCTTCCCGTACCGGTCAGCAAGGAACTCTGCAATCCCCGCGTACGCCTTCGTCAGCGTCTGCTCATCCGGCAGGAACACGATGCGGAAGTGCTGCGTGCCGGGCTTTTGGCCGAAGCCGGAGCCGTGGACGACCATGACGTGCTTCTGGCGGATGAGTTCTTTCACGAAAATTTCGTCGCTCTCGGGGATGTTGATTTTGGGGTAAGCATAAAAAGCCCCGCGCGGGGCGACGCAGCTTACACGTGGCGTGGACTCACACCACTTCTGGGTGAGATCGCGGCGGGAGCGCAGTTTGCGCTGCACTTCGACGAGATGATCCTGCGGGCCTTCGAGCGCGGGCTTGATGGCGTATTGCTCGGGGTGGTTGGCGCAGAGGCGCGCGCGCAGCAGGCGATGCACGCCCTCGGTGTAGCTCTTCACTGCGGCGGCGTCGCCGGAGACGATGCCCCAGCCGATACGCCATCCGGGGACGAGGTAGTTCTTCGACATGCCGCCGAAGGTTACGCAGGGCACGTCGGGCGCGACCGCGGCGAAGGCGATATGGGGAGTGTCTTCCAAAATCAGCTTGTCGTAGATTTCATCGGAGAAGACGATCAGGTTGTGGCGGCGCGCCAGTTCTGCGACTTGTTCGAGCATCTGCCGCGTGCACAGCGAGCCGGTCGGGTTGTTGGGATTAATCAGCACAATGCCGCGGGTGCGCGGCGTGAGTTTGCGTTCGATGTCGGCCAGTTCGGGCTGCCAGGCGTCGTCTTCATTCAAATCGTAAGCGTTGAGCTTGATTCCCAACTTACACAGCACCGCCGAGTACAGCGGATAGTCGGGGCTGGGAGTGAGCACGTCCTCGCCCGGGTTCACCAGCGCGGAGAGACAGAGGTCCACGGTTTCACTGACGCCCGAGGTGACGAATACATCGCGGACGGTCGAAATGCCTTTGCGCGCGGCCTCGCCGCGAATCGCTTCCAGCGCTTCCGGAACTCCGGGCGAGGGCGCGTATCCGTTCTTGCCCTCGCGCATGGCCTGGTAGACCGCGTCGATGATGTGCGGCGGCGTCTGGAAATCGAAGTTGAGCGGATCGCCCACGTTCAGCGGCAGGACTTGGTGGCCAAGTTTGATGACTTCATCGGCGACGCACGCCAGGTCGCGGATGGCATAGCGGACGTTTTCCAGCCGGGCGGCGGCAGTGATTTCGCGGACTTGAGTGATGGGCATGAAAGACTCCGACAAAGGCAAAGCAAAAGCTTAACCGCAAAGTCCGCAAAGAACTACCGCAAAGATCGCAGAGAAATGCCCTTCTTCGCGACCTTGGCGGTTAAAAGCTTTTAGTCTTCTCTATCGATCTGCGCTTTCTGCAGCTTGTCGGAGTAATCCACGTACACCGACTTCCACTCGGTGTAGAAATCGATTGCGCCGATGCCGCCTTCGCGGTGGCCGTTGCCGGTGGCTTTTGTTCCTCCGAAAGGGAGATGCACTTCAGCGCCGATGGTGGGCGCGTTGATGTAGGTAATGCCGGCGTACAGGTCGCGAATGGCCGAGAACGCCTTGTTCACGTCCTTGGTGTAGAGCGCCGACGACAGGCCGTACTCGATGCCGTTGGCGATTTCGATCGCGTCCTCGAGATCGTTGCAGGGAATGATCGAGACGACGGGGCCGAAGATTTCCTCTTGTGCAATGCGCATCTTGGGATCGACGTCGGTGAACACGGTCGGCTCCATGAACCAGCCGTGCTGGTAGTCGTCCTGGTCGAGTCGGTTGCCGCCGCAGACCAGCTTGGCGCCTTCGTTCTTGCCGATCTCGACGTAGCTGAGGTCGGTCTGCAGCTGCTTTTCGTTGACGGCCGGGCCCATCTGCACGGTTTCGTCGAGGCCGTTGCCGACTTTCAGTTTTTTGGCGCGCTCGACGTAACGGTCGATGAATTCGCGGTACACGCCCTTCTGCACGATTATGCGGCTGGTCGCGGTGCAGCGCTGGCCGGTGGTGCCGAATGCTCCCCAGAGGCCGCCTTCGATGGCGAGGTCGAGGTTGGCGTCGTCGAGAACGATCATGGGATTCTTGCCGCCGAGTTCGAGCGAGCAGTGCTTGAAGCTCTCCGCCGCGATGCCGCCGATGATGCGTCCGACTTCCGAAGATCCGGTCAAGGAGACGGCGCGGACGTCGGGGTGCTCGGCCAGCGGGGTGCCGACCATCGAACCGAATCCGGCGACGATGTTGATTACGCCTTTGGGCAGGCCGGCATCGCTCAGCGCGCGAACGAGATTGAAGGTGGAAAGAGGAGTGTCCTGCGCCGGTTTGATGATGCAGGTGTTGCCGCAGACCACCGCGGGCAGCAGCTTCCAGGAAGAAATTGCCATGGGAAAATTCCACGGCGTGATCATGCCGCAGACGCCGATGGGTTGGCGCACGGCCATGGCGAACTTGTTAGGCATCTCCGAGGGCACAGTTGGGCCAAACAGACGGCGGCCTTCGCCGGCGTTGTAATAGGCGGCGTCAATGGCTTCCTGCACGTCGCCGCGGGTCTCGGCGAGAACCTTGCCCATCTCGCGGGTCATGTCGCGGGCGTACTCTTCCTTGCGCTCGATCAGGATTTCGGCGGCGCGGAAAACGATCTCGGCGCGGCGCGGGGCGGGGACGAGGCGCCATTTCTTGAAGGCGCGCTTGGCGGCGTCGACGGCGGCGTTCACATCGTCCTTGTTGGATTTCTGGAAGATGCCGACCAGGTCGCGGGTGTCGGCGGGGTTGCGGTTTTCGAAAGTCTCTCCGGTCGAGGACTCGACCCACTCGCCGTCGATGAAATTCTTGAAGACGCGGGTCTGGCTGGTGCTGAGAGTGGCTGGCGTGGCTAGAGTATCGGTGGCCATGATGTTTGCCTTTCCGGGATGATTGCCCAAACCTATTGATGCTACAACCGGCGGGGAAGAGGCGGCAAGCGAGGCGCCGTGAAGCGCCGTGGGGCCCATGCATCGGTCGGTTCGATCTCTGGTCCCCGTCCAAAAGTCCCTCTGTGGGTCGAGATATAATAATCACAACATAACCAAATATGTTACATGGGTTATGTAATGGTGTTATTCTCTGTTCATGAAGGTGACAGAGCATCCAGTAGAAGCACAGATGCGTGACCGCTTGCATCATGAGGTCTCTAGAATGCAGTTCGTAGAGACCCGCATGAAGGAATTGGCCGCCGCCTACAACGAGTTCCTTGATCTGAGGGCAGAAAAGACTCGACGCAAGCAGCGCATGGAACGGCTACTGGCTCTTACTGGTCCTTGGGACTGGCATTCTCAGAGTGGCGACGCTGACTATACAGAACGGGAGGCCCAGCGGATTACGAGCATGTATGCAACGAACGCTACGGAGTTCGAGAAATGGCGTGCGCATCTTCCTCTTTGGGAAGCCATGCGCGAGTATTTGTCGTTTGTTCCCGAGGCTAGAATTGCAGAAATGGAACAATTCTTCCATCACATTGGATTCAGCGAGGGTAATAGGCAGGCTATAGAATCGGCGCTTAAGCGTCATCCGACCGTGTTCAGAGCGCGGCGCAGAAAGCGCGAGAAGTATCTCAGCTTGAAGGGAGACTACGATGGGCACTCAACCAATGAGGTGCGCAAGTAGAAATCATGTCCAAGACGCGGAGCTGACGATCCGACGCTGACCGCGCCGTTAGCGGCGGGTCTTGGTTCTAAGGAGATCGTTAGCAGTCGGTCGAGACGGAGTGTATTCGGCAACCCCGAGGTTAAGAACGAATGAAGAAATTCTGGCGGGGCTTCAGAAGGGCGAGCGATCTACGCGAGCGCGAGGAGAGACAAAAGAGGCGCGCCGAACTGCTGGAACGAGTCCAGACGATTATGCGGGCGGGCGGGCACGAGTCGGAGGGTGAATTTAGACAGTTGATGAAGGATATTCAGCCAGATATCAGCAGCGAGGAAATGGCAGAAAGGGTTAGGCAGTTCCACGCCGCCGTGAGTGAGCGGCAATTGCGCGATCGAGGTTATCTTTAGCCTTCTGGCTGACCTTCATGAATTCTTCGTGGCTCATCCTCTCGGCCGCTTCATCAATCATCTTCCCCACACTTTCGAGGAGTTCGTCTTCGGCGGATTTTGCCTTGCCGGATGGGGCGGTTGCCACGTCTGGTCCTTTCTTTGGGGGAAGATTGCTGTTGGCCATATAGTTTAACCTAACTGGCAACAGTCACCGAATCATTTTACTTCGGTAACCTCTTAGATTACGAGAGGACGTGGCGGGTTGCGCGTTTGCGCTGGGTAACCTAATTCCGGCCACAAAGCGCCGGGCTGCGCCCGGCAGACAGCCGGGGGCGGCTGTCCCTACATGAGCTTTCCCTCTACCTTCCGGCGGCTTTGGTTCCTTCTGCTGAGGTGTCGAATTCTTCCGCCATCCACTTTTGCAGGGCGGTCATGTTGTGGGGGCGGCCTAGGAAATTCTTGACCAGGTCGTTGGCGGACATGGAGCCGCCCGGTTCGAGCACGAGGCGGCGGTAGCGCGCGGGGGCGTCGCCGGCCAGCAGGTTCTTGTGGTCGAACTGCACGAAGAAATCTTCGGCGATCACTTTGTCCCACAGGTAGGTGTAGTAGGCGGAAGAGTAATTGCCGAGGTGGCCGAAGGAGGCCCAGAAGTGAGTCTCGGGTAAAGGCGTGAACGGCGTGTAGCTGCGGGAGTCGGCGAAAGTGACAGCGTCCAGATCGACGTCCTCGGGCTTGCCCTTATAAATGTCGTACGAGATGGCCGTGAAGGAAAGCTGGCGCGCCACCCAGGTGCCACGTCCAAACGCTGCGGCCCGATTCATGCGGGCAACGAGGTCGGCGGGGATCGGCTCGCCGGTTTTGTAGTGGCGGGCGAACTTGGCCAGCACCTGCGGGCTGCTAATCCATTCTTCCAGCATTTGCGAAGGTGCTTCGACGAAGTCCGATTCCATGCTGATGCCGCTGATACCCGCCCAGGGTTGCTGGCCGCCAAGAATGTGGTGCATGAGGTGGCCGAACTCGTGAAAGAAGGTTTGCACGTCGTCGTAAGTCATCAGTCCGGCATCGGTCGCGGTCGGCATAGGAAAATTGCAGACCAGAATCGCCTCCGGATACTGCTTGCCCCGAATGCCGTCGAGGACGGGCACCATTTCGGCGTGGCTGTATTTGCCGGGGCGCGGGTGCATGTCGAGGTAGAAGCGGCCGATGGGCTTGCCTTGGTCGAGCACGATCCAAGCTTCGACCGCGGGATCCCACGCCGGAACATTCGGCTCCTGCTGGAAGCTGACGTGAAACAGTTCCGCAGCGCTGTCGAGGATGCCCTGCTTGACCTGCGGGAACGGGAAGTAGGGGCGCACGGATTGGGAGTCGAAGTTGTACTTCTCGCGGCGCACGAGTTCGGAGAGATAGTTTCTCTCGTGATCCCCGATTTCCTTCGCGCCCGGATTCGTCTTCTGCTTCTCGGCCAGCAGCATTTCGAACTCGCGCTGGGCCAGCGGGCGGGCGGCGTCGTTGATCTGCTGAATGAAGTCCGCGATGTTGTGGCCCTTGGCGATCATCTTGTCGGCGGCGCTGTAGTCGGCCCACGACGGATAGCCCAGCAACGTGGCGATCTCGTAGCGCGTCTTCAACAGATTCGTCAGTACTTCTTTGTTCTTGGGATAGGCCCGTGTGTTAAATGCAACCAGGACGCGGCGACGCAGCGAGTCGCTTTTCGCGAAGGTGAGAACCGGCAAGGCGTCCGGGTAGTCGGTCGTGATGTGGATTTTTCCATCGGCTCCCGGCTTGTGGCGATCGATATAGTCCTGGGGGAGGCCGTCCAACTCTCCGGGCTCAGCCTCCACCGTTTTCTGATCGTCCGAGATGTTGCGATCGAACATCGAAACTTCTTCTGTCGCCTCGTCATTCAGCTTCTTGAGGCGGGCGCGCGTGGCTTCGTCCTTGTCCACTCCAGCCAGCCGGAATTCGAGTAGCTGTCGTTGCACGTAATAGCGAGTCGCGCTGTCGGCCTTGGAAAGGTCGAGAGCCGCGAGGGCGTTGTAGACATCATGATTGAGCGCAATGGCAGTTTGCGCGGCCGAGGCCTTGGTCAACATGGCCGTGGCGTGATCGCGGAAGGCGGTGTCGGGATGCACCTGCTCCATCAGTAGAGCAAGATAGGCGGCGGAGTTGAGCTGCCGGGTCGCTTCATCGAAAGGCGCAAGCGTATTCTCAATGGTTCGCGCGCCTTTGGCGGCGAGCAGCGTGTCGATCGAGACCTGCGCCGCGGCGAGGCGATCGTTCTCCATCTTCTCGAATGCGGCGAGGTCAGGCTTGGTGGACCAGACCGTCGGCTGCGAGATCGAGACTTTCTGCGCTCGGACGAAGGTCGACAGAAGAAATGGCAAGAAAATGACCAGCATGGTTTCGCAACGAATCATAGAAAACCTCTTTATAGAGAAACGGCCGACGATCCACACGCTACCAGCTTTGGCGGGCTGAGTGATTGTGTTGGACCGTGAGACGCGTTGTCAAGCGCGCAACGCGGATAAATCGCTTCACAGGAGCGAAGTGTTCTGTATTGACGTTTCCTAGCGCCAATGCTTGAGCCGGGGCCAGAGAGCGCTCAACGTTCCGAATTTCGATCCTCTGCAGATGTAGACGCTGATCTGCTGTTCCAAGGCATAGGGATTCGGGGGGGAAGTGCCGACGAATTCAACCTGCTCGAACAATTGCTCCAGCCGCGGGCGGTCGTCGTCAAGCACGATCAGGCAGTTGCCGGAATATCCGCGCGGGCCCCAGAGAAAATAAGTGCGGTCGCCGCTGATGGCTCCGGGAAGGCCGTGGCGGCGGCCGAAAAAGTCGATGGCCCCAGCCTGGCCGTAGTCCTGGGCGAAGATGCCGCAGTCGGCGCGCTCGTTGACGGGGATGCGGTTCCAGGCTACGTCGGCTTCGTCGGCGATTTCTTTCCAACCAAACTGGTCGGCGTACCACTGCGGCAATGCCGCGCGCATGTGGGAGTACTCATTCACGGGGAGCTTGAACGGAAGAGATTTCGCGTAAGTGAGAAAGTTGTCGGGGGAGAGAACCGGAATGACGATGGGAGCAAGGTAGATTCCGTTGGCCAGCAGGCTGATCGCGATGGCGGGCTTCATCCACTGCAGGCGAGGCGTGCCGCTTGCGGGACGGTCTAGCAAATTTTCAATCAGCACTGCCCCGGCCGCCAGCAGCATGGGGTAAATGGGAGTGAGGTAGTAATTCTTGCCGTGAAGCAGGAAGAATGCTGTGTACGAGACCAGATAGCTCCAACCCAGGATTCGATACGGCCGGAGCCGCTCGGAGAACAGCAGCGCGAACAACCCGGCCAGCCAGATGGGCGCGACAAAAGGGCTGATGACGAGCACCTGCTGAAAGAAAAATTGCAATGGGCCCCACACCACGTCGCGACCCTCGGCGCGGATGGCGCGCATCAACTGCACAAAGGGCCAGTCGTAGTGGATGTTCCACAGCAGGTTGGGCAAGAAGATGAGAAAGGCAGCGAGCCCGCCGAGCCAGAACCATTTGCTGAGAAAAATGCGGCGCTGTTCGGTTAGCACCAGGCCCACCACGACTCCCAGGCCAAAGATGGCGATGGAATATTTTTCCTCCACGCCCAGGCCCGCGATCACGCCGAACCACAGCCAGTAGCGCGGATCGTTCCTCTTGATGGCGAGGATGATGAAATACGCGCATCCCATCCAGAGGTTTGGTTCGAGACAGTTGGTGCCGAGCAGACTGCCGTTGGAGAGATATTGCGGCACGGCCAGAGCGCAGATGGCGCTGAGCAGCAGGGCGAAGCGGCGTCCGCCGAGTTCGCGGGCGATCACGGCGGTCTGTACGATCAGCAAGGAGGACGCCAGCGCCGGGATGAAACGGATCGCACGAAGAGAGTCGCCCAGTAGTGCGCGGCAGAGGTGAGTCAGAAACGGAATCAGCGGAGGCTGGTCGACATATCCCCACTGCAGGTGGTCGCCGCACGACATGTAATCGAACTCATCGCGGAAGTAGCCGTAGCGGTTGTTGAAATAGATGTGGAAGACGAGTTTGGCGAGGGCGATGGCCCAAATCAAAGCCATAGGGGAAGTGAGGAAAGACTGCCGATCGCCATGTGGAGCGGAAGAAGCAGTGCTCATAAGAAGGTCAAGGATAGCTGAGCCGGTGGATCAGTATCTTAGCCTTTCTTACGCCCCCTGCGGGGCTTGTTTCATTCCCCTAGCATTCCCACGGCTTACGCGGTGGGCTTTATTCTTGCGTCGACTGCGCTCAGGGCAGGCTTTCGCGGCTTGCGGATGGGGCACCGCCTCGGTTCGTGGCGCTCGGGGGCATCAAAAGGGGGGCCATTCGCCGATCGACGGGGAACAAGTGGGAGTGTCCAATCGTGTGGTCGCCCCGGCGGCTGAGGTGGCGGGTCACCAAGGTAACCTTCCAACTCGATTACCTGTTCTTCCCCCAGTTTTTCTTGTGCTACCGTTTTCTATTACTGCATATTCACGAAGGTTATAGAGGATTTTTCAGGCCAAGTGTCTTCCGATAACCGCAAACCGGGAATCCACATTGCGTGGACGACGGTCACGTACCGCAGTGTGGCGCTGCTGATCCTGGCAGGGGCCGCGATATTTTTTGTGTTCATGCGGGCGACTTTTCCCCAGTTCACCCAAAACAGCATCAAGAAGGCGGATGACATGGCCGGCAAGCTGCTGGAGCGCGTGGCCGGTATGGCTCCGAACTCGACGGGCGGGATATCGACCGCGCAACAGGCGCACTTCACGGCGCTCGATGGCACGGTGCGGGTGAAGAAGGGTAATAGCAATACCTGGATGGCCGCGGACTACAACGTTCCTTTGGAAAAAGGTGACGTGGTGCAGACCGGCTCCGAAGGCATGGCCAAGGTCGTGTTCAACGACGGCACCAGCTATACCGTGAAGCAGGATTCGCTGATCGTGATCGAGGAGAACTCAGCCAACGACCAGCAGCAGACCAACGTTGCCGTGGCCGTGAGCACCGGAACGGTGGACCTTTCGACCGCGACTTACAGCCAGGGATCGAAGTCGCAGGTGATCGTGGCGGGGGCCACGGCTTCACTGGCTCCCGAGTCCGCGGCGCAAGTGCATAATGATCCCAAGTCCGACCAGCACGAAATCGTGATGAAAAAAGGAACCGGCGAGGTCACACGCAACGGCGAAACCGTGAAACTGGCCAACTGGGAAAAGGTCAGTTTCACCGGGCAGCAGGCGCACCTCGAAAAGGTGAAGGAAATCGGTCCGCCCACGCCGATTGCCCCGGCCAACATGGCTCCTCTGTTTTCCGGCGAAGCCATGAAGGACGTGGAGTTTTCGTGGACCCCGATGGCGAATGCAGTTGGTTACCGCCTGCGCATCTCCCGCAACCCTTATTTTTCTTCTACACTGGTCGACAAGAAGATCAACACCGCGGCGGTTACGGTTTCCGGTCTCGGGGAGGGCGCCTATTACTGGATGGTGCAGTCCTACGACAACGCCGGCAAGGAGTCGGTGGAGAGCGAGAAGAATCGCTTCACCATTATTGCGAAAGGCAAGGACACCGAGGCCATCGAACTGGAACTGGATCCGTTTATTCAGCACGGGCACGTGATCGAAGTGACGGGCAGGACGCAGACCGGAGCGCGCGTCATGGTGAACGGCAGCGAAGTACCGATGATCGGCAGCGATGGCGGATTTCACTATTTCACGCCGCCGTTGCCCACCGGAGAAGCGGTGATTACGGTGACAGCGCAGACGGCGCAGGGTGGGGTGAATACGCAGCAGACGAAGATCATTATTCAGTAGCAAGGTTTCAGAGGTTCAAGGGTTCAAAGTGGCAAAGCTTCACGGGGTGAGTGCGAGTAAATGCGTGCTTCTTACGCCTTGAAATGTTGAAACTTTGAAACTTTGAAACATGGCCTGGCCGGTCATCCCGTAGAATAGGGATAGCCAGCCAACATAAGAATATAGAGACGCCCGGGACACAACCGGGGAGCGGCTTAGAAAAGACGCAGGAACATTTCGTCATGTCAAACAACGGATACTCCAACGGAACCCGCGCGCACAACCTGCGGTCGCTGTTCAGCATTTTCTCCAGCGATCTGGCCATCGACCTCGGCACCGCCAACACTCTGGTTTATGCGCGCGGCAAGGGCATTGTGGTGAACGAGCCCTCCATCGTCGCCATCAACAAGAATACGGGCGAGGTTGAGGCGGTAGGTAAAGAGGCGAAAGAGATGCTGGGCCGCACGCCCGGCAACATCGTCGCCATCAAGCCCATGAAGGACGGCGTGATCGCCGACTTCAAGGTGACCGAGAAGATGCTGAACTATTTCATCCAGAAGGCGCACAACCGCAAGATGCTGGTGCATCCCCGGATCGTGATCGGCGTGCCTTCCGAGATCACGCAGGTAGAAAAGCGCGCGGTTATGGATTCGGCCTATCGCGCCAAAGCCAGCGAAGTGCATCTGGTCGAGCAGGCCATGGTGGCTGCGATCGGCGCCGGATTGCCCATCACTGAACCGAGCGGCAACATGGTGGTTGACATCGGGGGCGGAACCACCGACATCGCGGTGATTTCGCTGAGCGGCATCGTCTATTCACGTTCCGTGCGTATGGCCGGCAACCAGATGGACGAAGCGGTCATGAATTATCTGAAGCGGAAATACAACCTTCTGATCGGCGAGCGCACCGCCGAACAGATCAAAATGGAAATCGGCTCCGCGCACCAACTCGATAAGCCGATGACGATGGAGATCAAAGGCCGCAACCTGATCGAAGGCGTTCCTAAAACGATTACGGTGGATGACGGAGAAATCCGCGAGGCGCTCAGCGAGTGCGTTTCGACCATCATGAACGCGATTCGCGTCGCGCTGGAGCGGACGCCTCCCGAGCTCTCAGCCGACATCAGCGACCGCGGCATCGTGCTCACCGGCGGCGGCGCGCTCCTGAAGAATCTCGACAAGCGCATCCGCGAAGAAACCGGGCTGCCGGTTTCGATCGCCGACGATCCGCTGTGCAGCGTGGTCCTGGGGACCGGCAAGATGCTCTCCGACTTTAAGCTGCTGCGGAAGATATCGATCGAATAAAGCAGTACCCAGTACTCGGTACTCAGTACTCAGAATGGGGCTGCGGGGGCGAGGCCGAGACGCCGGCACTACAAACTGGCAACCGGGTACTAGGTACTGAGTCATGGAATCCGTCCTCGTCCGTTACCGCAACCTGATCATCCTGGTGGGCGTGTTGTTTCTGCAGGTGCTGGGACTGGCGGTGCAGGTCAAGCGCGGAGGCGGCGACACGGAAAACACACGCCTGATTCGCATCTGGGCGGTAGGCGCGATCACTCCTTTCGAGCGCGGCGTGGTCTGGGTCCAGAGCGGCGTGGGCAACCTCTGGCACAACTATTTCTATCTGCGCGGTGTGCGGGCCGAGAACCGCGATCTCAAGGCACAGATTGAGCAGATGCGGATCGAGCAGGTGCGTCTCAGCGAGGACGCCGCCCAGGCGCGTCGCCTGCAAACCTTGCTGGCCTTCAAAGAACAGTTCATCTCGAGGACGGTGGCGGCGCAGGTGATTGGATCCAGCGGCAGCGACCTTTCGCGGATCATCTATATCGACAAGGGCACGGATGCAGGACTGCAACGCGACATGGCAGTAATCACGGCTGACGGCATCGTGGGCAAGGTCATGCTGGTCTACCCCTCGGTCTCGCAGGTGCTGCTGATCAACGATCAGACCAGCGGAGTGGGAGCGATCCTGGAAAAATCGCGTCTACAGGGAGTATTGCGCGGGACCGCTAACGGGGAAGTCATGCTCGAACGGGTGATGAGCGACGAGCAAGTCCCCGTGGGCGAAACCGTCCTTACCAGCGGTGGCGACCAGATTTTTCCCAAGGGGCTGCCGGTCGGAACGGTGGCCAAGGTGTCGAACGGCAAGGACCTGTTCCTGAATATCAAGATCAAGGCCGCGGCCAACCTGAACAAGCTTGAAGAAGTGCTGGTGCTGGTGGAGAAACAGGAGAGACAGGCGACGGCAGAAGATAACGTTCGCGTGCGCGCGGCTGACATTCTGGCGCAGCGGTTGCCATCGGTGCCCGACAAGCCGGCCGCCGACGCAGGTACCGCTACTGCGGCCACTGCCGCGACCGCCGCGGGGACATCGACCGGTTCGCCGAAGCCTGCTTCGATTGCGAATGCTGAACCCAGGCCGGCTGGCTCAGCGACCGCACCGCAGCCCAAGACCTCATCTGCTCCCGCTACGCCGCGCGTCCCGGCAGGAGCATCAACGGTGCCCGCGACCGCCTCGACTTCCGCCGATCACAAAATATCCGTTCCAAGCAAAACCGTGACTGGATTGAAGCCTGCAGCTGCTCCGAACAAGCCCGCGCAGGCGCCATCCGCGGGGTCTACGCAGGCACCATCCGCCAAGCCCCTGCCGAGTCCATTGACGAAACCCGCGCCAGCCGCTCCGTCCCAGCCATCCAATCCTCAACCGCCTGCCGACGAGAACAATCCACAATAGCGTGCCTATTACCTATACATCGGGGGAGCAGGTTGAGGTCTACCGGTTCAGTATTCCGGCGACGGTCGGCTTTCCTTTGCTGGCGCTGTTTCTGCAGGCATTCCTGCCGCGCCGCTTTCCTTTGTTTTCCTACCTGGACCTGCCACTGCTGGTGACGATTTTCTTCGCTATGGCCCGCCGCAACCCGATTTCCGGCCTGCTTACCGGAGCCGTCATCGGATTAGTGCAGGATTCGCTTGGCGGACTTCCCCTGGGTCTGTACGGAATCGCCAAGACGGTGGTGGGTTACGGCGCCTCGTCGCTAGGAGTGAAACTCGATGTCGAGAACTCCGGCACGCGGCTTCTGGTGATCCTGGGTTTCTACCTGGTACACGCAGCAGTCTATTTCACGGTAGCACGAGGACTGGTCAATCTGACCCTGAACTGGAGTTGGAGCCGCGGCCTGCTGGCCGGGCTGGCGAATGCGGTGCTGGGTGTTGTGATCTACTTCTTGCTGGATAAGTTCAAGCAGAGGACCTGAAACCAGTACCCAGTTGTCAGTACCCAGTACCCAGTACCCAGTACCCAGTACCCAGTACCCAGTACCCAGTACCCAGTACCCAGTACCCAGTACCCAGTACCCAGTACCCAGTACCCAGTGATTTTCGGGCGAGTTCTGCTTGGCCCCAGATGCAGAGACGGTGACCTTCGTTATGCGTCGGTCCGTGGCGCACTCACGCTCGGGATTACAATAGCTTTAACCCTGACGAGATTGACCCAAAATTGCCGCAGTGCGAGCGTTGGAGGAAGATCCACTGGGTACTGGGTACTGGCAACTGAATTATGTTCGGCCGTGACGAAAAAGTTTCCGAGTTCCGCCTGACCGCGACCCAGTACGTCATTCTGGCGATCTTTTTGGTGCTCGCCTACGGACTGTGGCGCCTGCAGGTAATGCAGAGCAGCTACTATTCCCTGGCCGCGGAAAAGAACCGCATTCGCAATGTGCCCGTGCTGGCGCCGCGGGGCAAGATTCTTGACCGCGAAGGACGCATCATCGTCGACAACTATCCGTCATTTACCGCACTGCTGATGCGCGATTCCTCGCGTGACCTGACCGCCGACGTCGATTTGATTGCTCAGGGCCTGCATCTGGACGCGAATGAGGTGCGGGCGCGCATCCGGCGCTCGGCCTACATGCCGCAGTACCAGCCGATTTTCCTGAAAGAAGACATCACTCCCGACGAGTTACAGTTCATCGAAGCGCACCGCAACGAATTACCCGAGCTGGATACGATCATGTCGCACCGCCGTCTCTATCCGCGCAACGGGTTTATGGCGCACCTGATCGGCTATGTAGGCGAAGTCAGCGAAGACATGCTGAACATGCCGCAGTTTGAGCTCTACAACGCGGGTGACGTGGTCGGCATTTCCGGCGTGGAGCGCCAGTACAACAATCTGCTGATGGGCACTAACGGCTCGCGGCAGGCGCTGGTCGATAGCCGTGGCCGCGAAGTGGGACGTCTGGGCGAGACGGAAGCTATTCCGGGGAAGCCGCTGAAACTGACCGTCGATATTGACCTGCAGATCGCGGCCGAGGAGGCGCTGGCGGGAAAAAATGGAGCCATCGTGGCCATGGATCCACGCACCGGCGAGATTCTCGCCATGGTGAGCGGGCCAGCCTACGATCCCAACGATTTTGCCGTGCATGTGTCGCGCGACGAGTGGAACAAGCTGGTCACCGATCCGGACAAGCCGCTGTTGAACAAGGCCATCCAGGCGCAACTCGCCCCCGGGTCGACCTTCAAGATCATCATGTCGGTGGCGGGCTGGCAGGAAGGAATCGCGCAGACTCTCCAGGTGAACTGTACCGGAGGCGCCGAATTCTACGGCCGCCGCTTCGGTTGCTGGGTGAAGGGCGGACACGGGCCGGTCACGCTGGAGAAGGCGATCTACCAATCCTGCGACGTTTTTTTCTACACGCTGGCGGAAAAGCTGGGTATCGACCGCATCGCGAAATACGCGACCATGCTGGGATTGGGGCAAAAGACGGGAATCGATCTGCCTAACGAAGTGGCCGGCGTCATGCCGTCGGAAGAGTGGAAGATTCGGAACTTCAAGCAAAAGTGGTTTGCCGGGGAGACGATTTCGGTTGGCATTGGCCAGGGGGCGGTTGCCATTACGCCGGTGCAATTGTTGCGCGCCATTTCCGCAATATCGATGGGCGGGCGCATGGTCGTGCCCCACGTCATCAACCCCACTGACATACCGCCGGGCTACGTTGAAGCCAGCCATTTGACGGATGTAAAGAGTGTCCCCATTGACCCGGACGGATGGACCTTCATCACCGACGCAATGTCCCGCGTGCTGCTGCCGGAGGGTACAGCTCCTTCTGCCCATATTCCGGGAATCGATATCGCAGGCAAAACGGGTTCGGCGCAGATCGTGTCGCTAGCAACGCGTGCGAAGTTCAAAAACGCCGAAGCCCTGGCGCAGAATGGCTGGTTTGTCGGATTCACGCCGCGGCGAAATCCCGACATCGTCGTCTGCGTGCTCTTTCAGGGCGGCGAACACGGCAAGTTGGCGGCGCGCCTGGCCACCCAGGTGATCAAGGCTTACGTCGACAAACAGCGCAAGACGCCGCAGAAGATGGTGCAGAAACCGAAGACTGACGAGACGGTCGATATCGGCGGATTGTGGACCGAACCCGATCCTGACGGCGGCAAAGAAACACTGAAAGGCGGCCGGTTTGTGCTCGCTCTGCCGCGGAAGCCGGTGGCACTTGCAACGGCGGCGCCGGGAATGCAGGCGAACTGAGGGGAGATAGAGACTGCGAGGCCGAGACGGCCTCGCGACAGCTGGCGGGACGCCGGCGCTACGATGGTTTCCGGCGTCGGAGTGAAGCCCGGAAAAGCTAACAGCTAGGAGCTAGCAGCTAGAAGCTGTTTTTATGAGCCGTTACGTTTCATACCGCGATTTCGACTGGGTCTTGCTGGGCTTCGTGCTCCTGATCTGCGCCATGGGGGTGATGGAAATCCATAGCGCTACCATGCACACCAAGTTCGCCGGAGCGCACGTCAAGCAGGTTTATTGGGTGGTGGCCGGGGTGGGCGCGATGTTCCTGATGAGCCTGGTGAACTACCAGGCGCTCCTTGATCAGATCCACTGGTTCTACTTTGCGGCCATCGGCTCACTGATGGCGGTGATGATTTTCGGCTCGAAGTACCTGGGAGCGCGGCGTTGGATAAAGATCGGGGGCAGCCACTTCCAGCCATCGGAGTGGGTCAAACTGATTCTGATTCTCGCCGTGGCCAAGTATTTCGCAGAGATGCGCCACAAAGATCTTTCCTGGTCCGATTTCATGAAGGCCGGGGCGATCGTCGGCATTCCTATGCTGATGGTTCTGGCTCAACCCGATCTAGGCACCGCCTTAACCTACGTTCCCATAGCCGTGATGGGGGTGTTCTTGGGCGGCATGCAGTGGAAGCAGGGGTTGGCCGTTGGTCTGTTGGCGGTGGTGGGGATCAGCGCCGTTTTCCTGGTGCCGCGCGTTCATGTGCTGAAGTCGTATCAAAAACAGCGGTTGACCAGCTTTATCGATCCCGAAATGGATCCGCAGGGGTCGGGATATCAAGTTGAGCAATCCAAGATTGCCGTAGGCTCTGGAGGTCTGTGGGGCGGGAAAGGCTCGCAAACGCATGGGGCTTTCCTGCCGGTTCCGCAAACGGATTTCATTTTCGCGGCATTCGCCGAGGAACATGGATTCGTAGGCGCTCTCGGGATTCTGCTGTTATACTTCATAGTGCTGATGCGCTTGACCCAGAACGCGCAAACAGCGCCCGACCGCGCTGGCACGTTCGTCGTAATGGGGGTGGTGGCTGTGCTTAGCTTCCATATCCTGGTCAATGTCGGCATGGTGGTTGGCTTTATGCCGGTCACCGGAATACCCCTGCCGTTGATGAGTTATGGTGGGTCTTCCGTATTGTTCATGTTCCTGGCGCTGGGGATGGTAATGAATGTTCGTATGCGCCGCTTCGTAAACTGACAACGGTTACAGGAGCATAAACGGGGGACGGCAGAAAGTAGTTGCTGCGCTTGGAGGCGCAGCCCCAAAAATATCGATCGCCCTCGCGTAAAGAGGGCATTTCACCGGCCAGTCGAGCAGTCGAGGGCTGGGCAGGATTGAAGCTAAGAAGGCAGCCGGGCAGGGAACGGCCCCCCGACCCAAACGGGTCTGAGAGTGCGGTCACAAACCCCGGCAGAATTAAAAGCGATAAGTGCAAAAGATTCCCAAGCTTATGCAGCGCACCTGGTCAGGAGAAGACTCCTGCGATCCAGGTCGTCCCCTGTTTGGGGCGGCATCGCGACCTTCAATCCTCCCGCACCTTGCCTGACTCCACCCCGGTGAAGCCCGCCGTAAAACGGCGGGACCGGAGTGTTAATGAATAAGGAACTGTTTGTCTCTTCTACCCCTCACGAAACCAAAGTGGGGCTGGTGGAAGACGATCTGCTCGCGGAAGTCTACCTCGAGCGCGAAAATGAATACACCCTCGCCGGGTCCATCTACAAAGGCCGCGTCACGCGCGTTTTGCCCGGCATGCAGTCGGCTTTCGTCGACATCGGCCTGGAGCGCGACGCCTTCCTCTATGTCTCTGATTTCATGGAGTTGGAGGAGCAGGACGAGGATCTGACGGATGCCGTTCCGGCTACTCGCGCGATCCAGGACCTGCGCCCGCAGGCTGCGCAAGCAGAATCGGCGCCGGCGGCCGTCGAGCCGACTGAGACGGCTGGCCCGGAACCCATTTTGCAAGCCGATACCGACGAAGGATCCTTTGAGGCCGAGAACCTCGCCGAGGCGCAGCCGACTGTGCCAGCAACTGGCGCACAGGAACCAGGCGGCAACGGCGATACCCAGAATCGAGAGCGTGGCGGCTGGAGGGGACGTCGCCGACGGCGCGGTGGGCGTCGGGACGGACGCGGCGATGGCAGAGACCGCGGATTTGACCGCGGTTCCGACCGCGGCACAGAGCGTGGAGCGGAGTCGCGTTTTTCGCGGCCTGAACCTCCCCGTGCGGCGGATTCCGGTAGAACTCAGCCTGCAGGACCACCTCCGGGATACACGCCCATCCTGCTGCCGGGAGAATCCATTTCCAAGTATCAGCGCTTTGCGCAGACGCAGCCTCAGGCGCCGCAAGCTCAGGCCCATGAGACCGAAGTGGCGACCGAAACGGCCACCGAGCAGAACCGGCCGCTCGCTGCAGCCTTCCCTGAAGATGAGCCAATTTTTGCCGCTCTGGACTCGGTGGCCGAACCGCTGCACGAAGAGCATGAGCACCACGAGCATGAAGACATTCGCGTAGTTGAGGCAGAACCGGCAGAATCGGCTTCCACTACAACCGACTGGAACCGGGAGTTACGGCATCCAGAAGAAGCGAGCATACCCGCTCTCGGCTGGCCCGGTGAGCGAAGCGCCGCGCTAGAAGCCGAGGACGTCAGCTCAGAAGAAGTGCACAATCGGATTGTCCCGGTCCCCGAACATTACGATCAGCCTACGCCGTCCCCGCGAGAGGACCAGACGCCGGTATTCGCCGCTCCGGGCACGATGGAGGAAGAGACCATCGACGAAGAAGAGGCAGACACGATCCACTTCGAATCGTCTTCCGACGAGGGCTATGACGAGTTTGAAGAGGAGACTCAGGCGGCAGGGCCGGAACACCTGAACGGCGACGCTCGAGACGTGGTTTCAGAGATTCACGAGTCATTATTGACCGAGTCGGGGCTGGCCGAAGCTGGCGAAGTGCATGCCGCGGAAGGAACTCACGCCGAAGGCGAGGATGATAGCGAAGAGCTGGAATTGGAAGAAGCGCAGGCCGAAGCCGAGGCTATGCTGGATGCGGAAGCCCGCGGCAATGGCACGGTCGACGCCCGCGTCGAGGTTCGTGCTCCAGCGGCGACTGCAGGCTACACACAACGAGCGCCGCGCCCAGCCTGGGAGCGTCGCGGCCAGCGCGGACGCCGCAGCGGTCCCGGCGGCGGTGGCCAACGCCGTTTCCGGCGCCGCGAGTCAGCTCCGGTTCCCCTGATCAGCGACCTGCTGAAGGAAGGTCAGGAAATCCTGGTGCAGATTGCCAAGGAACCCATCGGCAAGAAAGGCGCGCGCATCACTAGCCACATCGCGCTGCCCGGCCGTTTCCTGGTTTACATGCCGACCGTCAACCACACCGGCGTGTCGCGCAAAATCGCGTCGGAAGAAGAGCGCCAGCGCCTGAAGCGCATCATCCAGAGCGAGCGCGAAAACGGGCACGGCGGATTCATCGTTCGCACCGCAGCGCAAAACGCGAGCGAAGACGAACTGCGCGCTGACATCCGCTTTCTCAAGGGACTGTGGCAGGACATCAAGAATCGCGCCGAAAGCTCGAAGCCGCCCGCGCTGATTTACCACGACCTCAACGTCGTGGAGCGCGTGCTGCGCGATCAGGTCACCTCCGACTTCAACGTGATCTGGGCCGACACCGAGCCGGAATATGAACGGGTGCTGCGCTTCTTCAACCGCTTCCAGCCGGCGCTGGTCAAGCGGGTGAAGCTCTACACCAAAGAGACGCCGCTGTTTGAACAGTTCGGCCTGGCCGAAGAAATGAACAAGGCGCTCAAATCGAAAGTATGGCTGAAGAGCGGCGGCTACATCGTGATCAACCAGACCGAAGCGCTGGTGGCGATCGACATCAACACCGGCAAATACGTCGGCAAGACGCAGCGCTTGGAAGACACGATCGTCAAAACAAACGTAGATGCTATAAAGGAAATTGTCCGGCAGATCCGGCTGCGGGATCTGGGCGGCATCATTATCATCGACTTCATCGACATGGACGAGCGCCGCAACCGCCAGCGCGTGATGCAGGCTCTGGAGGAAGAACTCCGCCACGACCGCGCCCCGTCGAAGACGCTGCAGTTCAACGATTTCGGCCTGGTGGCGATCACCCGCAAGCGGGTCAAGCAGTCGCTCGAGCGCACAATCGGTGCTCCCTGTCCGTACTGCGAATCGACCGGATACGTGAAGTCGGTCACCACGGTGTGCAACGAAATCTACGTGGAGATGAGGAAGATCGCGAAACATCTGGAGCATGAAGATGTCATGTTGCGGGTGCATCCGGACGTGGCCAAGGAGTTGAAGTCCAACAATGGCCGGCTGCTGAACGAGATGGAAGAACTGACCAAGCGCACCATCATCGTGAAGAGCGATCCGGCGATTCACCAGCAGCAGTTCGATATTAACTAGCCGCGAGTCGGGAGCCCTGAGCCAAGAACGAGAAGACGGGCGCAAGTCGCCCGTCTTTTTTCCTCCGCTCGAACAAGACCGGCCGCTCGAATGATGAGTGTAATGGGGGATATTTCAACAGCTACTTCGCAAAACAATTAAAAACGCTGCTTTGTCCGTCGCTTTCGAGACCCAAGTTCACACAGAGCGCCCCGGGTATCCCTTTGGGGTCAACGTTTACAAGCACGGATAGAACATTGTAGCCGCCCATGCCGTGATTTCCGAACTCGACTTCATAAAACCCCTTCGGGAGATGCCTAATACTGAACTCGCCATCTGCTTTTGGTTTCACAGAAGCAATTTTGTTTTGCTTTTTTCTTTTCTCAGCCGGGGTCATTGAATGGTCTAGGCAGACTTGTGCGTTGTCATAGACGTCCACCCAGACGGAGGGGATGGCGTTACCGTGATTGGACACCCTCCCGTGAATCGCTCGGATTGGCTGCTCAAACCGCACCGTGTCCTTAACGATGACCGCGAACACAATATTGCCAAGGAGCAGGAGGGCAACCGAGGTCAGCGCAATTGCGCGAACATTGTTGGTCAACATGGGCAGAGTTTACGCCGACTCTCGGCGAAGTTCCACGATGGCTGACGAGAACAGGCCATAGCGCTCAAAATGCCCCTGTCAGTCCGGGAAGCTCCGAGCAAGCCCAGACATCCGGAATTGACCAAGCGCACCATCATCGTGAAAAGCGATCCGGCGATACACCAGCAGCAGTTCGATATCAACTAGCTGTTGGCTCTTGGCCTTTGGCTTGGAAAGACGGGCGAAATCGCCCGTCTTTTTCTGCGCTGACAAATACGACGTAGATCGCCAATCCGGGTTAACGAGTGCTATGGGATGTTACGCCAGTTGAGCCCTGTGGGAAACTAGGTCCACGCCTTCACCTTCTTACGTGTACCGAGCGGACGCTCTTCGGAGCATTACTGCTCGTTGTGCAAAACAAACTTCAAGACAAAATTCCCTCGCCCGAAACCGGGACTCCCAAGAGAGTGGAAGCGCGCAGTGGGTGGGGCCAAGGCTGCGAGTCGAGCGTTGCGGATTACCCTCCGCGGGAAGCCGCTACTTCACGGTGAAGGGCGTCGACGCCGTCACATTCTCCCATTCGATGAGCAGTTTTCCCTTGGCGCCGCCGGCGCTCGACAGCGTGATCTTGAGGGTTTCGACCGGAGATGACGGTTTGCCCATGGTGAGCGAAGCGCGGCCGAGTTCGGTGGCCGGGTCATCGGTGGTGGCGCCCTCGCGAACGCCGTCCGGCGAAACCCCCACGCCCCAGATGTGGCGGCCGCCGGCCATCAGGGTTTTATTGACGATCAGCTTCCACTGGCCGTTGTCGAGGTCGGCGTACAGGGTGTAGTCGCCTTTGGGAATGGCGAGGCCATTCAGCTCGAGGTCGGCGTCAGTGTGCAGAACAGTGGCGTAATCGGCGCCCAGACGCCATACCTTGCCGTACGGCTCGAGCGCGCTGGCACCGCCGAAAATTTGACGACCCCTGACGGAGGGAGCGTGGTAGTAGATCCAGAGGTTCTTGCCGTTGATGGTGACGCTGGTTTCGGCGCCCGGACTCTTGGTGTTCTTAGTGACTAGGTCCTCCTTCTTCACCTGGGCGACGGCCAGCATCAGGCCACTTAACAAAAGAGCGCTCAATAGGATTCGTTTCATTTCCGATGTCATTCCTTTCTCGGGGCAGTATACAACGCGCGCAGCGGCCGCTCCCGCAGGGTTTACAAGTGGAAACGGCGCCACCTATGCCCGCAGCCCAACTCTGTTCGGCGGCTTCCCAACTGTCGTTGCCAGGCCATACCGCTCATATCGTCGGAACGCTCCCACGATGTAGGTGCAGAAGCGCGTTGTCCGCGGATGCCATCGTTGATGGTACGAACCATGGTAAAATGCCATCATGAATACCACTCTAACCGTGGACAAAGCTGGACGCGTCGTGTTGCCCAAGGCCGTACGAGACGAGTTGCAGCTTGCCGCAGGGGATTCACTTGAATTGGAAAGTTCTGAGGATCGGATCGTGCTGCGCCCAGTCCGGGGCACGGCCGGACTACGAAAAAAGCAAGGCATATGGGTTCTCGACGTCGACGAACCGTTGACGGTTGAGTCTGTGAACAAGACAATCCGCGATATTCGCCGGGAACGGGAAGAGTCATGGATGGGGCTCAAGTCCGCAGCGCGGGGCAGTCGTCCGCCAGCAAAAACGAGGAAACCGAGATGAAGTGGTTGGCCGACGCCTCGGTCCTTGTTCCCGTATTCGTCCCCGGACACATCCACCACGAGCGAAGTTTTCAGTTATTTTCGCGGGCGACCGTCAAATCGGCATTCTGCGCAGCGCACACCATCGCCGAAGTCTATGCAACCATGACCCGGTTGCCGGGCAAGCATCGGACGAGCGGACAACAGGTCCTGACATTCCTCGAAATGATCCAAGAGCGGTTCAGTTTCGTGGCGCTCGATGTTCCGGCCTACCTTGCGACAATTCGTGAAGCCGCTGCCCTCGGTATCGTAGGAGGCGCTTCATACGACGCGCTCGTCGCCGCCTGCGCGCTGAAGGCGAAAGCCGATGTGCTCTACACCTGGAACATTGGGCACTTCTCGTTGTTGGGCGACGAGGTTGCCCGGAAGGTGCGCACTCCTTAGGTCAATCCTAGCTGACGTTGGCGAGGGTCTTCACAGCGATATCCGAGCGGCCGCGCAAACGCCGCACCGAATCATGGACTGCATTGGCCGCCACACCGGCGCCTCCCTGCTCGGCGAGTTTGGCTACACTGCCGGCGTCTTCGGTGGCGGTGCTCGCCATGTCCAGCAGGACGACCACGGCGTCCGCATGGAGCTTCCACAGCGAGGACATCTTCTGGCTGCGCTTCAGTTCTTCCAGTTCCGTAGCGATGCGCGCTGAAATCGAAACCAGGCGGATCAAGGTGCGCGCCACGTCGGCACGCAGGCTCTTTTCCTCGAGAAACGCCGCGCTGTATGCGTCCGCCTCCGCCGGCGATAACGTCAGGTTGAAGAATCGCATGGGCACAACCTGGCGGTATTTGGGATCGGCCACCCGGACGAACACGCGAATGGATTCTTCCACTCGCCGGAGTTTGCTCTCTTCGGCCGAGATCTGCTGCGCGGTGACAGTGGGTGGCTGAAAGACCGGGGCCGGGGGCGGAGCCTTCGGGGATGCGGTCCGAGCGGCACGGGGCGCTGCGGCGGCGCCAGCTGAGGCGTGCGACGCGCGCGCCGCCGGAGTGAGCAGGGAGCGCCGGATCGGCGGACGCCGGTCCAGTTCCTTCTTCAATTTCGAAACCCGGCGGAATTTCTCCGCGGTGCTGCCGTAGTCGGCCTGCAACATTTGTCGCTCTTCAATGGCGGCCACGTGTTCCACCGTGACCTCCACGCCGTCGACCGTGGTCAGAATCGTTCCGCCCATTTCCTCCAGCGCTTGTCCGAATTGTTTGATTTCGCCTAGTGCTTTGGCGAAGAGCTCGTCAAACTTCTTGCCAAACATCGCGTTGTAGGCCGAGACCGTGGCCAGCACGCCGGGGTGATAGAACGAAGAATCGAGCCACTGCTTCAGTTCGCGCACGCGCCCGATGATGCCGGAGTCGATCAGCGCATTGAAGTCGCGGAAGCGGGCGACTTCTTCCCGCAAGGGATCGAAACGGCGCAACAACTGCACATGCTCTTCGGGAAGCGAGGGCACGTCCGTGTCGGCCAGGATTTCGATGAGCGCGATTTCAAAAGGAGACAGGGGCAACGCGCCATCCAGGGTGTAGCCGCTTTGCTCCCACTGCCCCGGCACGCGCGGATGCCGGTACAGAAATGTGGAGATCAGATCGGTCTTGTCCCGGTTGACATCCGTGGGTACCCGCCGCCTCACGAAGTAGCGGAGCAAGGCCTCGGCCACTTCCGAATCCGTGTCTGAGGTGAGCGCCTGCCGCAGCATGGCCGGCGTGATGGCCATGTCGAGCATGTGCAGCCAGCGGTACATGCGGGTCAGGGTGTTGGGAAGTTCGCGCTCGGAATGGCGCAGCGCATCCTCGTCCAGGCCGCGGGGGACGGGCAGTTCCCCGCCCAGCGTGTCCGACATGAGCTTCTGGTAGAAGCCCTGCACGGTCGCGAGAATCGCTAGTTCAAAGCGAAGATCTTCGGCCAAAAGTGCCCCCGAGGCAACATTTCTCCCTAATTCTTTACTAATGTTCAAGTAAAAACGAAAGGTTACTACCGGTGCAAGTTACCACTGGAGCGACACTGTCAATGGGAGGAGCGGGGAGTCGCTCGGAAGGGCATGAACTTCCGCGCACAAGTCAGGGTACACCCAGAATTCTGCGACGAAAAGTCTTGTCATCCTGAGGCGCCGTTCTTGGGCGCCGAAGGACCTGTGCACTACGCGGCCGTTGCCCAGGTCCCTCGGCGGGCAAAACGCGCCCGCCTCAGGATGACAACACGAGGCGAGCGGGACAAGGCAACACAGAAATCACATTAGACTAGAACACAACCGTCTTGTTGCCGTAGACCAGGACTCGGTTTTCGATGTGCAAGCGCACCGCGCGCGACAGAACAATCTTCTCCAGATCGCGCCCTTTGCGGATGAGGTCTTCGACGGTATCGCGGTGCGACACCCGCACCACGTCCTGTTCGATGATGGGACCGTCATCCAGTTCCTGCGTGACGTAATGGCTGGTCGCTCCAATCAGCTTCACCCCGCGTTCAGACGCCTGATGATAAGGCCGGCCACCGATAAACGCCGGCAGGAACGAGTGGTGAATATTGATGATGCGCTGCGGATACCGATTGACGAATTCGTTCGACAGGATCTGCATGTATCGCGCCAGCACGATGAAATCCGGCTGATGCTTCTCGAGCAAGGCCTGGGTTTGTGCCTCGGCCTCAGCTTTGTTTTCCTTGGTGACAGGAATGACCGTGAAGGGGACCTTATAAAAGTCGGCGATCGGCTGAGTGTCGGGATGGTTGGAAATGATGAGCGGAATCTCGCACGCGAGTTCGCCGCTCTGATGACGGTAGAGCAGGTCGACCAGGCAGTGGTCGTACTTGGAAACGAAGATGATCATCTTCGGGCGCTGCGAGGATTGCGCCAGCCGCCAGTTCATCGCAAAAGTTCCAGCGATGGGCGCGAAATGCTTCCCGAAGTCGGCGAGGTCGATGTCGAAATCCTTGGGATCGAACTCGACCCGCATCAGGAAAAGTCCGGATTCCTCGTCGCCGTGCTCGTCCGCGTGCAGAATGTTGCCGCCGTGCCGGTAGACGAAGTCGGCAATGGTGGCGACTTCGCCCTTGCGATCGGGACAACTAATGAGGAGAATGGCGCTATTCTTCATGAAAGTGAGCAATCGTGCTGAACAAAACGTGGCATCAGAAAAATCGAATGCCAGCTAAGGCAACGTTGGCGCAAAGAATCAAGTGGCACAGAGAACATCAAAAGCACTGCGCATGCCGGGAGGTCCCGAAGAGCTTGAAGAAATACTTTACTGGAAAGAGCGAGCGGAAGCACTCGCTCTCGTAGCTTGGACGCCGTTGGTTCTCGTGAGGCAGTCTGGACTCATAACCGGTGAACGGGTGCTGTCGCCTGCTAACGACAGTAACCTGGGCGTCCTGCTCTTTTGGGACTAGTCTTGCAATCACATGTCGTTGATCGAGGTTGTTCGCGTCGTACTCATTTTGGTGTGGCTGGTTTCACCGCCGTTTTTCGCGGTGCTCGCACTCCTCCGCTGGCGAAGAGCGCGGACCGCTAGTACGGCAAAAAGCCGAATTGTCATAGCAATCGGCGTTGCGGCTCTGGCAAATTGGATTTTATTGCTTGTGCTTTTTATCGAAGCACAGACACCCTATGGAGTCATTTTCCAAACATCCGCACTGACGCATACGCTGTTGTTTTTCGCATGTGTTGCCGCTGTCGCTTCGCTCGTATTGTCGAGCTGCCGATGGCTTTTGTTCCTCGCCAATTTTCTTTTGATTACGATATGGATCGCTGCCGCGTATGCTCCCGCGCACTGGATGGAAGGGTGGGATGACGGGAAGGTCACGATTGACGGACAGCCCACATCCGCTTCTGTCTTCATTGCCCATCCATGGGACAGCGAGGCAGACGCAATCGTTTTGGTGCATGTACCGGCTGCATCTGATTACTTTCTCAGCTTCGGGGACGAGAAGGTTCGCGTAGCAGGAAAACACGAATACGTTCGGCTTCCCGGGGGAGTCTGGTGTTTGCGGTCCCTGCGCGACATGGCTTTTGTCGAGGCGTTACCGCCGAATCGACTTAATCAGTTCCGAATAGCGTCACCCCAGGGTAGGGTCGTTTCCGTGCAGTTCTGAAATCCGCTGTGTGGAATCTACCCAACCGGGCGAAGGTACGTCAGGATCTTTGCGCAAGCTGCCCGGAGTTTAGCGCTTCAGTTCCTTCAGAATCTCTCTGCCGGCGTTTGCGCCCGAGCCGCCGGTCAAGCCCGCGCCGGGATGCGTCCCGCTCCCGCATAAATACAAATTCTGAATCGGAGTGCGATAGCGCGCCCAATCAAGCAGCGGGCGCATGGTGAAGAACTGATCGAGGGCGAGTTCGCCGTGGAAGATCTGCCCGCCCGTCATGCCATACTTTTCTTCGAGATCCCGCGGCGTGATGATCTGGTGGGTCAGAATCAGTTCGGGCAGATTCGGCGCGTATTGCGCGAGCGTCTGCACGACGGTCTGGCCGAGGGCTCGGCGCTGCTGGTCCCAATCCCCCTTCAGCTTGTAGGGCGCGTACTGCATGTAAATCGACATCACATGCTTACCTTCAGGCGCCATCGTGGGATCGGTCAGCGACGGGATCGTGGCTTCGAGATAAGGCAGGCGAGAGAAATTGCCGTACTTGGATTCGTCGAAAGCGCGCTCCAGGTAGTCGATTTCATTGCCGATGTGAATGCGTCCCTGGAGCGCCGTGGCATCGCCATTCTTGAGCGCGGTGAACTTGGGCAGGCCTGCGAGCGCGAGATTCACCTTCGCCACCGCGCCATTGCCGCGATAGTGCTGCAGCTTTTGCACGAAGTCGGGCGAAAGATGTGTGGGATCGATTAGCTTGAGCAGCGTACGTTTGGGGTCAGCATTGGAAACGACCGCGCGCGCGTAGATTTCTTCTCCTGTGGAAAGCAGCACGCTGGTAGCAGTGCCGTCGTGCACACGAATTTCAATGACCTCGGCGCCGGTGCGGATTTCGGCGCCAGCAGCCATAGCGGCCGACGCCATTGCCTGTGTAAGCGAGCCCATGCCGCCCGCCGCAAATGACGCTGCCCCAGCGGGACGGGGATCGGCGGCCGCGCGAATCAGCAGGACCAGCGCGCTTCCTGCGGACCACGGGCCTAGAAAAGTTCCGAACACTCCGCGCGCCGCGATCACTGCCCGCAGCAACTCCGTTTCGAAATATTCCGACGCCAGGTCGGCCACGGCCATGGGCCCCCAGCGCAGCAATCGGAACATATCTTTCTTTCCGAGATTGCGGATCGCGCGCCCGGTCTTCAACATGCTCCACAGATCGCCGGCGCTGGGGTGGTCAATGTCCGGTGGCGTGGTGGCGAGCGCCTCGGCGATGACCTTGCTGATTTTCTCAAGCGACTGCTGAAACTCGGGATACTTCGCCGCATCTTTCTGGGAGAACGCTGCGATCTCCTGCGCGGACTTCGCCGCATCCTGGTAGAGGGAAAGCGCCCGCCCGTCGGGCGAGAGCGCTGTTACACAAATGTCCGGGGTGATCAGGCGCAGCCCGTGCTGCTCCAGTTTCATGTCGCGAAGAATCTCCGGCCGAATCGGTCCCGCGGTATGCGCCAGGGTGGAGCAACGGAATCCGGGATGAAACTCATCGCTGACTGCTGCGCCACCGACTTGTGCGTTGCGCTCCAGCACGAGAGGCTTGAACCCTGCCTTGGCCAGGTAGAACGCAGTGACCAGGCCATTGTGGCCGCCGCCGATGATCACGACATCACGCTGGGTTTGTCCCGCAGTTTGTCCGGGCATGATCAGGCCGCTCCCTTAATGTCTTTCAGAATTTCCAGCGCCGCCAGCCGTCCGTTCGCCCCCATGATGCCTCCGCCTGGATGCGTGGCCGACCCGCACATGTACAGGTTCTTGATCGGCGTGCGGTATTGCGCCCATCCGGGCACGGGTCGCAGGAAGAACAGTTGCTCGAGCGAAAGTTCGCCCTGGAAGATGTTTCCCTCGCTCAATCCCCACTCGCGCTCGAGATCAAGCGGTGTGACCACCTGCTTCTGGATGATGATGTCTTTAATGTTCGGAGCGTATTCGGCAATCGTGTCGACCACCGTGTTGCCGAAGGCTTCCTTCTGATCGTCCCAGTTCAGCCCGGGGCGCAGCTTGTACGGCGCGTACTGCACAAAGCACGACAGCACATGTTTGCCGGGAGGCGCGACCGAAGGATCGGTCAGCGACGGGATCACCATGTCAATGTATGGGCGCCGCGAGAAGTTGCCGTACTTGGCATCGTCGTAGGCCTTCTCCATGTACTCGACGGCCGGAGAAATGGAAATCGCGCCGCGCAGGTGCGCGCCCGGTCCGGGCATGCATTTGAAGTTGGGCAGCGCGTCCAGCGCCATGTTCATTTTGCCTGACGACCCGCGGAACTTGTAGCGGTTGATTTCTTCCAGAAAGTCGCCGGGAAGATGCTCGGGCCGCATGAACTTGGTGAAGGTGAGCCGCGGGTCGACACTCGAAGAGACTACGTTCGCATAAACCTCATCGCCGTTGGCGAGCACCACGCCCTTGGCTTTGCCGCCCTTCACGATGATCTGCGAAATGCCCGCCTGGGTGCGGATCTCGACGCCGGCCTCGCGGGCGGCGTCGGCAATCGCATTCGAGATCGCTCCCGTACCGCCGCGCGCGAATCCCCAGGCCCGGAAGGCCCCGTCGATCTCGCCCATGTAGTGGTGGAGCAGCACGTAGGCTGTTCCCGGAGACCGCACGCCCAGGAACGTTCCGATGATGCCCGACGCAGACATGGTCGCCTTGAGCACGTCGGTCTCGAACCATTGATCGAGGAAATCAATGGCGGACATCGTCATGAGCTGAACTTGATTGTATTTGTCGTAGCTCGACATGCCCTGAAACCGCCGCCCAATGAACAGCAGCTTCATCAGTTCGCGAGGATTCAGCGTCGTCGGATCGGGCGGCACCATGCTCAGAATCGGCTTCACGAAGCGGCACATGGCCTGCATGGCCTTGCCGAATTCGTCGTAGGCCTCGGCATCGACGCGGGAGTGGCGGGCGATTTCGCGGTGAGTCTTGCCGTGGTCATTCACGCGCCACAGGTAGTCGCCGCTCGGCATGGGCGTGAACGTGCCATCGAGCGGAAGAATCTCCAGGCCATGCCGCGGAAGATCGAGATCGCGAATAATTTCCGGCCGCAACAGGGACACGACATAGGAACACACCGAGAACTTGAATCCCGGCACAATCTCTTCTGTGCAAGCCGCGCCGCCCAGCACGTGCCGGCGTTCGAGCACGAGCACTTTCTTGCCCGCGCGCGCCAGGTACGCCGCGTTGACCAGGCCATTGTGCCCGCCGCCAATTACGATTACGTCGTAGGAATTCGCCATGAGTCGTAGCTCTCAGCTTTCAGCCGTCAGCTCTCAGCTCTAAATCAGTGGAGAGCAAAACCGGGAAGACTTTCAGTTAAAAGGAGAATGCAGACGTACGATAGCACCGCGATGGGTCAGAGGCCACTAGGAAGGACGGTCCAGCGGCGGAGAAGGCTCAACACGGATGCGGAGGCGCAGAGCATGGTCGAGCGTTATTCTATCTGGAAGTCAGGAGTCTTGTCTGCACGCTCGACCGTCTGACTTTCAGTCACTCGTTGACGAAGGGGCAATCGCGAGACTATTGGCGTCATCCCGACGCCCCGCGCTTTCTCCAGCGGGGCGAGGGATCTCCCTGCATCTACTGTGGGCTTGTACTGATCCTGCCAGTTTTTCGCCCGGTCCTCCCAGCGAGGATTCATTGACTCGATGAGAGCGATCTTCTTGCCGCGCCGCCAGCCTTTGATTTCCTTTTCTCGGGAAATCGCCGCGTCCGGGTAGAAGAAGCGCTCGTAGTACACCAGACGGGTCAGGTTGTCGCGACTGGTAAAGCCGGGTATCAGTTTGTTCTTGTGCTGCCAGACGCGGCGGCGGAGGTCGCCGGGTATGCCGGTATAGAGGACTGCGGAGATAGAGTCGTTGCTCATGATATAGACGAAGAACTGTTTGGACATAGAGTTGTTTTAGCTCACTTCGCCTTGCCGTGTCTGTGACGGATAAACATAGGTCGCCGTGCAGGGAGATCCCTCGGACCGCTGGAGAAAACGCGGGCCTTCGGGATGACGCCGTCGGGGGAGGCTAAGGAGATCGGGTATAATCCGGCTGCGACGCAGAATTTCTGCGCGAGGAATTCTCTTGCCCATCGGAACCGCATTTCACGAGCGAACTTTTTCCCTCTGCAACAGCCTGAATTACCGCGAATGGTCGGGCTACTACGCGGTGAGCGTGTACGAAGTGCATCATGAGCACGAGTACAACGCCATTCGCAACGCGGCTGCGCTCATCGACATTTCGCCGCTGTACAAGTATCTGATCACAGGCAAAGACGCGACCCGGCTGGTGAACCGCGTCATTACGCGCGACATCAACAAGGTGAAGGTCGGCCAGGTTATCTACTGCTGCTGGTGCGACGAAGAAGGCAAGGTCATCGACGACGGCACGATCTCGCGCTTAGAAGAAAACGTCTATCGCTGGACCGCCGCCGATCCCAGCCTGCGCTGGTTCCGCCAGAATGGCCTGAACATGGATGTCCAGGTTGAAGATATCTCCGAGAAAGTCGCGGCGCTCGCGCTGCAGGGGCCAACTTCGGCGAAGTTGCTGAAAGCCGTGGCCGAGGCCGACATCGCCAACCTAAAATATTTCCGCGTGACTCGCGGCAAGATTGCCGGCGTTCCCGTCGACATTTCGCGAACCGGCTACACCGGCGATTTGGGATATGAAATTTGGATGCCCTGGAACGACGCGGTCAAAGTTTGGGATGCGCTGGCCGACAAAGGCAAGCAGTTTGACCTGCACGCCGCCGGCATGTTGGCTCTTGACGTGGCCCGCGTGGAAGCCGGGTTGCTGCTGATCGAGGTCGACTATACGAGTTCGAAGAAAGCTCTGATTCCGTCGCAGAAGTTCTCGCCCTACGAGCTCGGCTTTGCCAAGATGGTCCATCTGGAAAAGGAAAACTTCATCGGCAAGCGCGCTCTCGAACGCGACGCCAAGAACGGTGTGCCACGGCAACTTGTCGGTCTCGAAGTCGACTGGACTGACGTCGAACAGCTCTACGAACGCTACGGCCTCACTCCCGCCGCGCCGTCGCAGGCTTCGCGCGTCGCGGTGCCCGTTTATTCAGGGGAGAAACAAGTCGGCAAGGCGACGACGACCAGCTGGTCTCCGACTCTGAAGAAGATGATCGCGCTGGCGAGCATCGAGACCGAGTCTTCGAAGCCCGGCACTCCTCTGCAGATGGAGATCACGATCGAGGCGATCCGGCTGAAGACGAACGTGAGGGTGACCACGCTGCCATTCTTCAATCCGCCGAGGAAAACGGCGACGCCGGAGTAGTGGTTCATGTGGGGACAGCCGCCTTCGGCTGTCCGCGCGAGCGCAGCTCGCGCTTGTGTATCGACCCAGTGGAAAAGACAAGCCGGGCTTTGGCCGGGCTTCGCCCGGCGGACAGCCGAAGGCGGCTGTCCCCACATAAGCCGTTGCCCAAGCCTTAAGGTTCTGGCGGCTAACCTCGCACCGCTCGCCTTTTTCCTGACCAGTAAATCCAGGCTCCAACGAGCAGCAGTGCTCCGCATCCTCCGATGATCTTCAGCAGCGCCAGCGCCTTGTTCGGTTCGTCCGGCTGCGGGATCAGCGACAGCGCGATCGTCAGTGTGGTGGTGAGAAATCCGACGGTTGCGACCAGTTTTGCGATGGCTGTTCCTCCCGGCACCCTGATGACACCGGGCCCCGCAGGCTCCCGTTGCAGCTTGATCATCGCGGCGAAGAGGTACAAGTACGGAATGAAGTATGTAATCACGCCCATGCTGACCAACACATCATAAGCGCCCTTAACGCTAGTCCCGGCCTGCCCCAGAAAAATAAACACCACGCCTAGTAGGAATTGAGTGAGCAATGCAACCCATGGAGTCTTCCAGCGCGGGTGCAATGCTCCGAAGGCTGGCGGCAGAAACCGGTCCAGCCCTGCGACGAACGGAAGGCGCGCGACCGCGGCCAGATACGCCCCGGCCGCGCCCACATTGCTCAGCGCAATCAGAAAAGCGGCCAACGGAAGGACTCCGGGAAACCCCACGCGCGCCGCGGTTTTCGAGACAGCCTGCACCAGTCCTTGCAGGCTGTTGACTTCGCTCGACGGCAAGGCGAGTAGCACGCTGACCGTGCCCAGGATGTAGCAGATCGTGACCGTGATGCCGCCCGAGAGCAGAGCGAGAGGAATGGTGCGGCGGGCATTCTTGATCTCCTCGCCCATGAACGACGCGGTTTCGCATCCGCCAAACGCAAACGTCAGCACCGACCAGAAAATGATGTCGTTGAGATGGGTGCTCGGCATCATCGTGTGCATCGTGAACGTTGTTGCCGACCCATAGCGATGCCACGCCACGAATCCCATGACGATCACGATGCCCACTGGCATCCACATGGCAAGGGCGCCCACGTTGTGCAGCCACTTGCCCACATCGAGTCCAACAACATTCATCACCGTGGCCGCGCTCAAGGTAAGAAGGGAAAAGACGATATAGAAAGTCGCATTGCCCGAGAGATGCTGCCAGGCCGCCTGCCGTATGAAGAGCACATTGCTGGCGGCGAAGTAGAGTACAGCCGGGAAGTAAGGCAGATTGCTCGTCCAGTACGTCCACGCGGACATGAAGCCGGAGAAGTCGCCGAAGGCGCGCTTGCTCCACACGTAGAGTCCGCCCTCGTTCGGATAGCGCGAGGAAAGTTCCAGCACCGAGAGAGCGAGCGGCGTGTAGAAGCACAGCCAGGCGCCAATCCAGATGACGATCGAACTTGGGCCTGCGGCCGCCGCCGTGGCGATCCAGCGCAAGCTGATGCCAGTGATGACATAAAACAGCAGCAGGTCGCGAAATCCCATGACCTGCCGTGGGCGATTAGGATCTTCGGCCTCCGCGATCGAGACGCCGGGCGCGAGGAAGGCGATGTTGTCCGCTTGCCGGTTCGGATTGGATTCGGCCAATGGCGTGTCCCGGGATCAGGCTACCGCGAGCGAGAACAAATAACACCGACTCAAGCGCAGGGCAAGACGAAACTGGAGGGCATCGCCGGTTCAGATTCTCTCTGACTGAACTTTGATTTGAAAGGGCGCGGCTTCAGCCGCGCCGGCGAAAGCCAGGAAAGAGCAGGCCTTTAGGCCCTGGGGACGGATTCCCGCAGCGGCTGAAGCCGGGGCTGATTTTGCGGAGTCTAGCGGCGCGGCTGAAAGCCGCGCCCTTTCAAAACAGGCCACAACTACAACGGAACCGAGCTAAGTGATGTCCGAGTACGAACCCGAGATGAAATTTGGACGATCCCAGAACCGGTCATAGCATTCCAGACACAGCCAGTCTCGGCCGTTGGTGTAGCCGGTGCCGTAGTGATCTTCCGACTCGAACAACTCCCAACCGCATACGGCGCAATGATCCCTCTTCCAACCACCTTTGATGACCTCGAAGTTCTCCGCGTCCTGAGCCAGCGACAAGTCGAACGAGAGTTTGCCGGTTTTGCGATTCACCACCAGGTCTCGAGGCTTCCACAGCGCTTTGTGCCAGTGCCAGTTGTGCCTGAGGCAGCGCTTCACTGCGTCGTGAATGTAGTCCGCATTCCACCACAAACCGTGGATCTGCACAGTTTCTGTGGCCGATGGTCGCACAGGGTTTGAAAGAGGAGAGTTGCCGGACACCAACGCGTGTGCGCTTTCGGCCTCTCTCTGAAATAGCGTGCGCAGACTGGAAACGTCGCCGCCCAGTTCATGCAAAAGCTGCGATGCCGGACACTCCTCCTGAAGCAATCCCAGCAACAAATGTTCCGTCCCAATGTGCTTGCTGCTCAGGCGATCGGCTTCGTCCTTGGCGTGAAACAGAACACGCTTGCTGGCCTCGGTGAGCGGGAGATCTACACTCGTCGGTATCGGCTGCCCGAGCGGTGTCCAAGCGTCGACCCGAGTCCGAATCAATTCAGGTTTCACTTTTGGCAGCCAACGGCTGCCAATCAACTTTTCTTCTCGGACCAACCCGAGCAGCAGATGTTCCGTATCAATGGCAGGCGCTCCATAGTGGCTCGCCTGGTACCGGGCAAAGAAAATCACGCGCCTCGCCTTCTCGGTGTACCGCTCAAACATCGCCTACTCCACAGCCACAGCCTTCCGGTTGCCGCGCTTCCAGTACAAATATCCGGGCACGCCGATCAGCACGATCGCCGTCCCCCAGAATGCCTCGGTCGGCCGAGTGATGATCGTGTTCAGCGTCCACGCCGCGCCGACTAAAACATAAATCCCGGGCAGCCAAGGATACCCCGTGCACCGGTACGGACGCGAGATTTCCGGCCGCTTCCAGCGCAGCCAAAACATCCCGATCACCGTCAGGGTGTACGACAGCACCATGCCGTAGATTACATAAGTGTAAAGCTGGTCGTAACGCCCGCTGAGCGTGAGCGCGGCGGCCCATACGCCCTGTCCAATCAGGCTGAAAGCAGGCGTCCGCCACTTGGGATGAATCACCGCCATGCGCCGGAAGAAAACTCCATCCTGCGCCATGGCCAGATAAACTCGCGCCCCGGAGAGCGTGCAGGTCGCCGCGGCGCTGAAACAGGAGACCGCGATCATGAGCGACAACCATCCGGCCGCCCGTGGCGAAAACAGCGCCGCCGCTGCAGCGTGCGCGATGGTTTCGTGCGCGGCAATCTCCTTCAGCGGCAGCGCATACATGTAAGTCACGTTCATCGCCATGTAAATCACACCCACCGCGAGCACGCCCAAAACCATGGCCAGCGGGACATTCCTTCGCGGTTCCTTCACCTCACCCGCAACCCAGGTGATATACACCCATCCGTCGTAGGCCCAGAAGACCGCGATCAATCCCACGCCCAGCGCCGAGATCAGTTGCATCGGCCCCAGCCCCATCGTCAAACCCACTCCGTGGGACTGGAAGTTCGACCAACTGCCCTTTCCGATGGCGAATCCGAGGATCACGAACGCGACCATCGCCGTGAACTTCGTCCACGTGGAAACGTTTTGCAGCAGAGCACCCCAGCGCAAGCCAACCACATTGACGTACGTCAATACAGCGATCAGCACCAATCCCAGCAGATGAGCCCGGGTCACCGCGATCCCGGCAATGGCGAACGCCACGCGCTCCTGCGCAACGACGGGGAAGACGTTTCCCAGATATGCCGCCGATGCCACTGAGAGCGCGGCGATGGTTCCTCCATTGGCCACGGCGAACAGCATCCAGCCGTAGAGAAATGCGATCAGATCGCCGTAGGCCTCGCGCAAGTAGATGTACTGGCCGCCAGAGTCGGGAAACATCGCGCCCAGTTCGGCAAAGGCGACGCACGCTCCCAGCGAGATCACCGCCCCCAGCACCCAAACCCCAAGAAACAGGACAGGCTGAGGCAGGGGCCCGGCAATATCTTTTGCGGTAAGAAAAATGGATGAGCCAATGATGCCGCTGACCAGCAGCAGCACGGAATCGAGCAGCCCGAGCCCGCGCACCAGAGTAGGCTTTGAGTCAGATGGCGTTGAACTCGCGAGTGGCGTCTCGGTGGCGGGCAAGACCGGAACCGGTTCCATCATCCGATTCCCAGTTCATCGGGCGATTCCAGGGGCGTTCCGCAGCGTCGACAGATCACCGCCGAGCAGTCTCCGCAGGTCAGGGGATCGGTCACTTCCTCCGCGCAATTCGGGCAGTAGAGCGGTCCAGGGGTCGGCGCGGGCGGCGGATTCGGTGGGTGTGTCGCCATCAGGAGGAAAACTGTAGCATAGGCGTAGCGCCGCCGTCCCTCGCGCGGAGGGATTATCGCACGGTGTCTTCAGGCTCAGGGGCCACATTCGGAGCGTCGCGAAGAAACTTCATCAACCCGCTCCCGGTCGCATTTCGGGAGCGCTTCTTGAAAAAGTCGGCGGCAGTTTCAACCACTCCGACCTTTTGCGCAACTGCCGAAGCGATCCATTGGTTTAATGACACCCCGTCCTCTTTGGCCAGCCTTTCGGCTGCTTTCTTGATGGATAGAGGAAGCTTCAAAGGATACGTAGCTCTGCTCATCGTTTGACCTTCTTCAGCAACTCAGCCGGAGAAACGATTGGAATGCCAAAGCGCTCGCCCGCCCGCCTAAAGTCCGCGATATTGTATGTCACCAGCGCGTCAGCTCGGCCATTGATCGCGGCCTCCAGGACCATCTCATCGTTGGCATCGCGGGTCTGCGGTCGCCACAAAAAATGTACCTCAATGGGTTCGACCAAAGCCGCGAATTCCGCCAGAAACTCGTCTATCGATTCCGGCACGAGGCCGTGCGCCAGACGCTGCTCCGGTCGCTTCAGCACGTCCTCATATTCCAAAAATAGCGGAGGTGTTGCCAAAGCGACAAGTCGCCGACTCGCAATCAGCCTTAAAACTGCATTTCCCGCTCCCGAGCGAGTGCGGAGACCCGCGACCACGATCGAAGTGTCGAGGACCACTCTGTGAATCATGCAACATCCTATATAATATCACATCCTATAAGATGTCAAACAATAGACAGCGGTTACACTTGCTCAGGCTCCTGCTTGCTTCCCTTCGCCGGGTCAGAAGATAAAATCAATTGAATATGCCTGACAAACCCCAGACTCCCGACGAGAAGCTGCAACACGAATTCAATCGCTGGGCCGCCGAAGGTGAAGGCGAGAAGATGGAGCGCCATCACCTCGACATCACCGAAAAGACGATTCGCCTGATGAATCTTCGTCCCGGCGAACGCGTGCTCGATCTGGGTTGCGGCTCGGGATGGGCGACGCGATTGCTGGCGCGGTTGGTTGGCGAAGGCCCGGAAGGATTTGGCCAGGTTATCGGTCTTGATGTTTCCGACGAAATGGTGCGGCAAGCGCGCGAAGCGTCGAAAGACTTCGAGAATATCCTCTACGTCTGGGGATCGGCGCAGCAGATTCCCTGGGAAGAGAACTTCTTCGATGAGGTTTTGTCGGTCGAATCGTTTTATTACTATCCCGACCAGGACCGCGCCCTGATGGAGCTATTTCGCGTGATGGCGCCGCGGGGAAGGCTGTTCATCCTGATCAATCTGTACAAAGACAATCCGTACTCGCTGCAGTGGGTCGATAAGCTGAAAGTTCCGGTTCACGTGCGGTCGGCGGCGGAGTACGTCGAACTGCTCAAGAAGCACGCATTCGACAACGTCGAAGCGCGCCGCATCCCCGACGACACACCCACTCCCGATGACTACAAGACGAAGTCATTCCGCAGCCTGGACGACTTGCGGGCCTTCAAGCGCGAGGGGGCGCTGCTGCTGACGGCCTCAAAGCCCGACCTGCGCACACCCGCGCCGGGATATACAATCTACTAAATTTCGTCGTCATCGTCGTCCTTATCACGATGACTCAGGTCCTTCACCGGGCTTAGCGCGCGCCCATCCTGCGCATGATGAATCTCAACTCGGCCATTCACGTCCGACAGCTTGATGTGTGTGCCGCCGTTGCCCATCTGTCCGCGCAGATCATGGCCGACCATCTGATGATGATTCACGTGCAGGCCAAGATCATTGCTGATCCCGCCGGAGACGGTGCTGGCTTCGATCTCTGCCTGCGAGTCGGAAGGAATCGTCAGTTCTAGCGATCCGTTGACGGAATTCAACTCGACCCAGTTCGCGGCAAGCTGCTCAAACCGGGCTTCCAAGCGGCCATTCACTGTCGAAAGGTGCGTGCGCCCGGCAAGATCGCGCGCATCCAGCCTTCCATTGATGCAGGAGGCGCGCACTTCGCCGCTCACGCCGGCAAGGTCGAGCTCTCCGTTGATCAACTTGATCTCGTCCAGGCGCACAGTGCGCGGCACGGTCAGCGTGTATTCCACACCGGCGGGGTTGTAGTGAGAACCCCAGTTGAAGTTCAAATCGTGTTCGCGATACTTGGTGCGGATCGAAAGCGAGTCTTTCTCCGAATCAATCTCGATCTTGGCGTCTTCCAGCCGCTCCTTCGTGCCAGCGTACTTTACGGCGTCAACTTTCACTTCGTTCCGGTCCCAGCTCGAGATGTGCACGTCGCCATTAATGTTGTCGAGTTCAACGCGCCCGTCGGGCGTCAGCGGGTAGGTCTGATGAAATTCCTCCGTGAAGGCGCGATTTTCGGAGGCATGGGCACTCAGGGCAAAGGCGAACAAGGCGCAAGCGCTTCCGAGGGCGACTCCGGACCAGGTGGCGAATCGGCGTTGGCGGTTCATGACTCCCTCCGTTTCCATGGGTTAGACGCGGCCGCCTGGGAATGGTGAGAGACAAACTTCACCGGCTGATAGTCGCTCTGGACGAGGACGCAGTCTTCTTTCCGGCCTCGGTCAGCAGGAACACGCACAGGATCGCCATCTCCGGCTCAATGGGATGCCGGTAGCGAGGGATGGCGTACACCACGTAGTACACCGCAGGATACAGCAGCACCAGCCACGCGAACAGCCACGCGCCCGGCTTGCGCTGTCGCAAAGCGCGGCCCAACCCCCAAAACATCAGCACCGAAGAGGCGAGGAAGAGAGAGGCTTTCACGGGCTCGAGCCACGCGGGTCGCGTCGGCTTCGGCGGCGACGACCAGAAACAGATGAATCGTTTCAAACAGAGTCCGGCAAAACGCGCGTAGTCCGCCTTGATGTAGGCGAGGGCTTGCTGTTTGCGCATGGCGATGTAGTTGAGTTCGCCCATCGACTGGAATTGCCGCATGGCATAGACGTCGTGCGGCGGATCCAGATACAGCATCAGAGTTCCGTCGGCGCCGTTGCCGTTTCCCAGGCGAAGCTCCGCGCCAAAGTTGTCGCGAATAAAGATGAACTGGCCGAATGTCCGGTAGTTGCGGACCAGCCACGGTGTGATACAGGCAACGAAAACCACTGACGCCAGCGCGACGCCGGCCAGCGACCGCTTGCCGCGCTTTACTCTCCGATACCAGGCCCACAATCCTGCAACCGGCAGAAACGACAGCAGCGACGTGCCGTTCAGCGCCACGATGCCCCAGAGCACTCCGAACTCGATCCATGGCCGCAGGCCGTCGCGATCTTCCAGGGTGAGCGCGAGCCAGAAAATCACAGCCAAGAGCGATGCCGACAGGCTCGTCTCCCACACCGAGCGTGTGCACCAGAACATGACGTTGGGCAGCAGAGCCCAGGCCCAAGCGGAACCGACGGCGACTTTTTCGGAAAACATCCGCTGCGCAATACGGAAGATCGGAATGCAAGTCAGAGCCGAGAAGACGCTGTTGAGCGCCAGCAGCATGAACGCCGACGCCTTCGAATAAATGCCAAAGAGCAGAAAAACGCCGGCGGCCAGGTACGGGTAGAGCGGAGGCTCCCACGCAGTGGGCCCCGTGGGCGGTCCAAAAGGATTGGAGAAACCGTGGCCCGAGGCCAGCGAAGCGGCGACCCGCCCCATCTCCCAGCCAAAGCCGAAGTTGTCGTCTGCGCTCTTGAACCTGTAGGTGTGGCCGATGACGATCCAGCCGATGCGGAGCACCAGGGCGATGCTGACGATCCAGAAAGGGGATGTGCGCACGCGGGCCCAGACTTCAACGAGCCATCCGGAACGGCGGGCAGACGCCGCGGCTGAGGATTCCATGGATGGTTCTATTTGTAGCTGAGGGCGGCAGCGGGGGCAAATTGCAGGCCGCCTCCCTCCGCAAAGAACGCGAAGGTTGAGGCACCCGGCGTTGATTGCGCTAAGGCATTGACAAGACGCCGCTGCCAGCACATAATTCGCGCCCAACGGAGCGGGACACCCTTACCTGGCCCCGCTTTCCTGGGGCATTACACAATCTATCGATCGCCAGAGGAGGGAGCATGCGTCCCTTGAGGACTCTCCTGCAGCTTCTCCTGTCTGTTTTGCTCGTTCTGCAAGCCGCTCAAGCGAGGATACCCTACGCCTACGTGGCGAACAACAGCGCCAACACCGTGATGGTGATTAACACCAGCTCCGGGACAGTGGTGAAGACCATCGCGGTTGGCAGCTTCCCCTATGGGGTGGCGGTGCAAGGAACTCACGAAGGCTGCCTAGTATTCTTGGCCCGCACATTCCATGCAGGCGTTGGCGGCAACTTCGGGCAGATCAGGTATGGTGCCAAATAGAAGGTTGATCTTGTCTCCCGTTGGCAATGTCTCGACTCCATAACCCATGTCTTGTCGGAATGCCCTAGTCGTTGCCTTCAGATAAAACAGCCAACGATCACGCGCCGCCAGATAGGACAGCAGTTCGGGAGCTACGCTCCGAGCTACCTTGGGAGATGCGAGAAGCAAATCACCAGCGTGCTTGCACAAGGATTCAATGCGGCGGATAACCTCTTGGCCCCCTCCAGTTATATCCCATGATTCGCCAGCGCTCGTTCTGTTCCATTGTGCCCAAATGTGGTGTTTCACCAGTTCTCTAAACTGACCAGCGAGTTCCTTCCAATCTCCAGCCCAATCGCGCTTGAGGGCGGCCAACTGTTGCTGAGTGGCACTCAATTCAGCGCGCAGGGAGCGACTATTGTCCTCTGCCGATTGCAGAGCCTTACGGTGCTCCTCTTCCGCTGCCGCGAGAGTTCCCCGCGTGGTTTCTTCGAGCGCGGAAACTGTCTTACGGCACCTGTCATCGACCTCCGTGAGTGCTGCCCTATGCCCGATTTCTTCTTTCCGATAAAGTCGCCACGGAGCCTGCAGCATCCTCCAAATTGCGTGAACACCCAAGACCACGATGTACGGCAGTACGAAACTGAGAATCCACCATTTTTTGTGCTCCTGCCAATCGGCAATCGGAATCAGGCGCTCCCGAACCTGTATCCCTAGTGTAATAAGGGCTATGATCGTCCCTAGTGCCATATCCCGCCCCGCTCCAAATTCAGCGAAGGCGTATTTGATCGCCATCTTGCTGTGCTGCCAAAATCCGATACCTCCGTTAGCCGACTCTTCCATTGCGCGCGCACCTTAGCCCTGAAGGGATCATTGTAATCTCTCCCTTACGTGAAATGCACAATCCCGATAATATTCCTTTATTATTCAAATACTTGGAAAGATATCAACAGGCGCATGGCAGATTCTTATTGACAAATATGAACGACGAGCAGTAACTTAACGATGTTAACTAAACACCGTTAACTAAGGGATCACAGTTATGGGAGTCAAAGAGAGACGCGAGCGCGAGAAGTCGGAGACGCGAGACAAGATCCTCGACGCCGCGCGTGAGTTGTTTGTTACCGAGGGCTACGAAGGCGTCTCCATGCGGCGCGTGGCGGAGAAGATCGAATACTCGCCAACCGCCATCTACGTTCACTTTGCCGACAAGAGTGAGCTATTTCACGAGCTGTGCCGGCAGGATTTTGCCCACCTGCAGCAAGTGATGACCAGCTCGGCGATGCCGTCGGATCCGCTGGAGCGCTTGCGGCAGATTGGGCGCAATTACGTCGAGTTTGGCACGCGCTTTCCGCATCACTACGTGTTCATGTTCATGACGCCCCATCCTGAGCACGAGCCGGACGACGAGGATCGGGAGATCATGGGCAATCCCGAGGTCGATGCCTACGCGCTCCTCAAGTTTGCGGTGCAGCAGGCCATCAATGCCGAATGCTTCCGCGAAGAACTGCAGGACGCGGAACTGATTTCGCAGACGCTCTGGGCGTCGGTACATGGAGTGATTTCGCTGGATATAGCCAAGTGCAAGGACCCGTGGGTGGAATGGCGTCCGCTGCGGGATCGCGCGGAGACGATGCTCGATGTCACGTTGCGTGGGTTGTTAAGAGTCCGCCCTTCCGCAAACGAACCTCTTCTCGCACCAGAGGTGAGAAATGGCGCGCGCGAAGAATCCCCACTTTCCGCAAAGGACGCGGGAAATGGGGCACCCGGCGCTGATGATGGGCCGATCACGCCCGACCTTCCTACGGAGGAGAAATAATCATGCCTCCTCTGGCGCAGCGGAATTTGTTTCACGACAAAGTGCGGCTGACGGTCACGCTGACCGGGATCGTCTTCTCGGTCGTGCTGATCGTGGTGCAGCTGGGATTGTTCATCGGGTTCACGACGGCGACGTCAAATCTGATTGACCACTCGAACGCAGATTTGTGGATCACGTCGAAGAATGTGCCGTACGTGGAGCAGGGAGTCGCCTTCAGCGAACGCAAGCTGAACCAGGTGCGCGCGGTCGAAGGTGTGGCGGATGCGCAGAAGATCATCACGCGCTGGACGCAGTGGAAGCGCCACGATGGCGGGCAGGAGTCGGTGCAGATTGTCGGCATCAACGTTGATGATCGGCTGGAACAGCCGTGGAACCTGGTCGAGGGGCGGGTAGAGGACTTGAAGTATCCGGATGCCGTCATCATGGACGAACTCTACAAGCAGAAGCTGGGCGTGACGCGCGTGGGCGAGGTGTTCGAGATCGGAGGATATCGGGCGCGGGTGGTGGGATTTACTCGGGGGATTCGGTCGTTCACGACTTCGCCATACGTGTTCACCACCTTCAAGAATGCGCAGGATTATGCCGGGCTGCGCGAAGATCAGACGATGTTCATCCTGGTGAAACTCGCGCCGGGAGCGGATTTGCAGCAGGTGCGACGAGATCTGCTCAAACACTTGACCGATGTGGACGTTCTCACCACAGCGCAGTTCAGCCGCATGACCACCTTCTACTGGATGTTTACGACCGGCGCCGGCGTAGCGGTGCTGATCGCGGCTGCTTTAGGCCTGGTCGTGGGATTCGTCGTCGTGGCACAGACGATTTACGCGACCACGGTCGACCACATTCGCGAGTTCGGCACCTTGAAGGCCATGGGAGCGCCTAACAGCTACGTCTACAAGGTGATCATGAAGCAGGCAGCCATCAGCGCGGTCATTGGCTATGTGCTGGGGATGATCGTCAGCGTGTTTGTGGTGCATGCCAGCCAGAAGGGTGGCGCCGCGATCCTGATGCCCGCGCCGATGGCCGTGGGAATGTTTTTCCTAACCCTGACGATGTGCGTGGGGGCCGCGCTGGTTTCGATCAATAAGGTGACGCGAATCGATCCGGCGATGGTGTTTCGAGGCTAGCAAGATTCGTATCATGGCACGCCTTGAGGCGTGGCGAACCCGAAGGCAAACTGTGGCGCCTTCAGGCGCTGGGGAGAATACAGATGCAATCCGCAATCGCAGTTCGACAGCTCACGAAAAAATATGATGAAGGCTCGACCGGAACACTTGCCCTGCGCGGGGTTGACCTGGACGTACACGCAGGCGAACTGCTCCTGCTGATGGGGCCTTCCGGCAGCGGCAAGACTACTCTGCTGTCGATCATGGGCTGCATTCTGACGGCCTCCTCGGGAAGTGTGCGGGTCGCGGGAAAAGAAGTGGTCGGGCTGAGCGAGAGGCACTTGCCGGCGCTGCGACTGGAGCATATCGGCTTCGTGTTTCAGGGATTCAATCTGTTTCCCACTCTGACCGCGGGGGAAAACGTCGAGCTCATGCTGGATCTGAAAGGAGTTTCCGCAGCGCAGGCCAAGAAACGGGCGCAGGAATTGCTGGAGCAGGTGGGGTTGGGCGAAAAATACGGCAGCTTTCCTGCCGACTTGAGTGGAGGCCAGAAGCAGCGCGTGGCGATTGCGCGAGCCCTGGCGGGCGATCCGGGAATCATTCTCGCGGACGAACCGACAGCAGCGCTGGACTCACACACCGGCCGAACGGTGATGCAGATGATGAGCGAACTGGCGCACCAACGAGGCCGCGCGGTGGTGATCGTGACGCATGATTCGCGAGTACTGAGTTTCGCCGACCGCATCGTGAAGATCGAAGACGGCGCGATTGCGACGGCAGATGAGTCGGAGATGATGCCTCCGGGGCTACTGGCGCACAACTTGTCCCAGGCCGCGGTGGGTTTGGTCTAGCATGCGGTACCAGCGATATGAGGAAGTGGGGATTTTATGACTAGAGACTACTCGATTCGAACGCTGTTGAAGAGCCGCATGGCTGTAGCGGTGGGGCTGGGCGTGTTTTTGCTGACGGCGTCGCTGATGGTCGCGTCGCGACGGGCGCATGAAACCGCCGTCGCGGCGGCCGCCGCCTCGGCAAGCCGGGAGCAAGAGTTGATCGCCGGACCAGGGCGCGTGGAGCCGTATTCCGAGGACATCAAGATTGGCTCCGAACTGAGCGGACGGCTCAAGGTGGTGAACGTCGAGGAAGGAGATGCGATCCACCGCGGGCAGGTGCTTGCCGAACTCGAGAATGCGGATTATCGCGCGCAGGTTGAGTCCGCGCGGGCCAACGTGATGGCCAAGGAAGCCGTGCTGCGCAAGGTGATTAACGGCGCGCGGCGGCAAGAGCGCGCTGAAGCCTGGTCGTCGGTGAACGAGGCCAGGGCGGTGATGGAGAACGCCCAGTCCGAGCTGCGCCGGCGCCAGGAATTGTTTTCTGCGGGCGTGGTTTCGCGCGAAGAACTGGATCGCTACGCGCGCGAGGCCGACGTGGCCAAAGCCAAGTGTGACGCGGCAGAGGAGCAGCACGCGCCGGTGGACGATCATGCCCGGGAAGGGGATCGCTCGTTCGCCGAGGCTGATCTGAAGCTCGCACAGGGCCAGCTTGCCGAGGCCGAGGCGCGGTACGAGAAGACATTCATCCGCTCCCCGATTGACGGAGGCGTGCTGCGCAAACATCATCGCAGCGGCGAGAGCGTCTCGAATTCCTCCACTGTCCCCGATCCGATTTTGACCATCGGCGACCGCAACAGGCTTCGCGTGCGGGTTGATGTCGATGAGACCGACGTAAGCAAAGTTCACGTGGGGCAACGGGCCTACGTGACCGCCGACGCGTTTGGAAAACAGAAATTCTGGGGACACGTGGTGCGCGTGGGGCAGCAACTGGGCCCGAAGAATGTCAGGACTGACGAACCCACAGAGAAAGTGGACACTAAGATCCTCGAGACTCTGGTCGAACTCGAGCGCGGTTCGCAGCTGCCAGACGGCCTGCGGGTGGATGCCTTCATTGTGCCTGATGGCGGGGAAGTAGCGGAGAACCGCTAACTCTGGAACCATCAGAAACGTCAAAGTCCCCACCCTCCGCGAAAACACGAAAACGCGGAAGGCTGGGGCAGCCGGCACGATTCAATCACATCGAAACCAACAGCAGAAGGAGGAGACCTATGACTCGAGAAGCCCGAACCATGGCTGGAATTATTTTGATCACCGTTCCCACAATTCAGTACGGCGGCTATTTCCTGCTCACTTCGTTGCGCGACCGGAGCAGCCATTATATGGACAACGCCCTGCGGCAGAATTTTTTCCGTGCCGGCCACGCCCATGCTGGAGTTTTCGTGATCCTGTCGCTGATATGCCAGGTATTAGCCGATGCGGCGGCCTTGCCGCCATCATTGCTCTGGCTGGCGCGCATTGGCGTTCCGGCTGCCGCTATCCTCGTGCCGTTGGGATTTTTCCTGTCGATGCCATTACCGTCGTCGACCCAGCCTAATGGATTCCTGTCCTTCATCTACGTCGGGGCTTTAGTTCTGGCAGTGTCGGTCGTGACTCTGGGGATTGGCCTGCTCCGGACCCCGGCGATGTGAACCCGCGTTCCGGTAGAATAGAGTTCTACCGGAGCGCCCGTTGCTCTCTAATCTCATCCTGACATCGACGCTGGCGACTTGGGCTGCCCCCCGGGGCATCGGTCCCTACATTCGCCAGCATTTTCTGGACACCACGTTTCGCGGCATCTACCATGCGAACGGGTTTGACCTGGCCCTGCTGATTCCGTACTTCATCGTGCTGATCCTGCTCGCGGGCTACGGCGCGCATCGCTACGTCCTCGTTTATCTCTACTACAAGCACCAGAAGAACCGCACGACCGAACCGGCCGCGCATTTCGAAGACCTGCCACGAATCACCGTGCAGTTGCCGATTTTCAACGAGCAATACGTCGTCGAGCGACTGCTGGAGTCGATCTGCAAGCTGAATTATCCACGGGAGAAGCTCGATATCCAGGTGCTGGACGATTCCACTGACGAAACCGTCGATGTGGCTCGGGACCTGGTGGAGCGCTACGCAGCGCTGGGAAATCCTGTCAGCTACAACCACCGCACCAATCGCCACGGATTCAAGGCAGGCGCGCTGGCGGAGGGGATGAAGACAGCAAAGGGAGAGTTCATCGCAATCTTCGACGCTGACTTCACACCGCCGGAAGACTTTCTGCTCCGTACCATTCATCACTTCACCGACCCGAGGATCGGAATGGTGCAGACGCGCTGGACTCATATCAACCGCAACTATTCATTCCTGACCGAGGTGGAGGCTATCCTGCTCGACGGCCACTTTGTGCTGGAGCACTCAGGCCGCGCCCGCACAGGACTGTTTTTCAACTTCAACGGCACGGCAGGGATGTGGCGCCGGAGGGCGATCGAAGAAGCGGGCGGCTGGCAGCACGACACGCTGACTGAAGATACCGACCTCTCGTATCGCGCCCAGCTGAAGGGATGGAAATTTCTCTACCTGCAGGATGTAGAATGTCCAGCCGAACTGCCGGTAGAAATGACCGCGTTCAAGACGCAGCAGGCGCGCTGGGCCAAAGGCCTGATTCAGACGGGCAAGAAGATCCTGCCGCAGGTGATGCGCAGCGACGCGCCGCTGCACACCAAGGTCGAGGCCTGGTATCACTTGACCGCGAACATCAGTTATCCGCTGATGATAATGCTTTCAGTCCTGCTGCTGCCGGCCATGATCATTCGCTTCTATCAGGGCTGGTTTCAGATGCTCTACATCGACTTGCCCCTGTTCATGGCGTCGACATTTTCGATCTCGAGTTTTTATCTGGTGTCGCAGCGGGAACTTTTTCCGCGAAGCTGGCCGAGGGCGTTGCTGTATCTGCCCTTTTTGATGGCGCTGGGGATTGGGTTGACCATCACCAACACCAAGGCCGTGATCGAGGCCCTCATTGGACAACAGTCAGCGTTCGCGCGGACTCCAAAGTATCGGGTCGAGTCGAAAAAAGATAAGATCGGCGCCACCAAGTACCGCAAGCGCCTGGGGTGGGTGCCGTGGCTGGAGTTGGTGATTGGATCGTATTTCGCGTTGACGGTCTACTACGCCGTGGACAATGAGAATTACATCACTGTTCCTTTCCTGTTGTTGTTTGTCGTGGGGTACTGGTATACGGGGCTGATGTCGCTGCTGCAGGGAAGATTTGGAGCGGCTTCGCTGCGGACTACGGCGCATTCGAAGCCGTTTCCTGTGGGGGTGTAGCCATGCGGTCATTTTTGATCGCGACCACCTTGGTTCTGGGGCTGGCAGCGCTGTACAACCGCGCCGGCGAGGTCGACGAGGCGGTTATTTCCGGCCTTCTGGACAAGGCTCTGCGCTAGATCACTGGCCACCGCTTGACCGCTCGTTTAGAATCCTCTCGCGGAAAGCTCACATCCGAAGTTCGCGTCTATTGGGATAGGAGAAGGAGGGTGCAATGTTGCTCTCGCGTAGGATCCTTTCTTGTGCTGCTCTCGCCGTTGCTTTGGTATTTCTTCTGAGCTGCGGCTCCGCCCACGATTCCGACGAATATTACGTTCTGGTCTCCGCCAATCTGCAAGTTCCTTACTGGAAGACCGCCGGGGCGGGATTCTCGAACGCCGCATCACAAATGAAAGTTCGCTCTGATTTCGAGGGGCCACAGAACTTCGATCCCAAGGCCGAGCGCGATGCCCTGGATCAGGCCGTGCAGAAGAAAGCCACCGGCATCCTGTTGGATGTGACCGATGCGGCGCTGCTCAAAGACAGCATTGATAAGGCTGTCGCCGCCGGTATCCCGGTCATAACCATCGACTCGGATGCACCGGCCAGCAAGCGACTGTTTTTCATCGGCACCAACAACTATCAAGCGGGGTTCACCGGAGGCCAGCGCCTCGCCCAGGAACTCAAGGGCAAGGGCGACGTGGTTGTCTTCACGATGCCGGACCAGCCAAACTTGCAGGATCGGTTGCGCGGCTACAAAGACGCACTGGCCAAGATGCCGGAGATCAAGGTTACGCGCGTGGTGGATATCCAGGGCGACCCTCGGATTGCCTTCGACACAACGACGCAGATCATCGGCAAGGAGCGCGACAAGGTCGACGCCTTCGTGTGTCTCGAAGCGCAATCGGGCAAAGAGGTCGCCGGCGTCCTGAACAGCTATCACATCACCGGAAAGGTTGTGATTGCGATGGATACGGATCAGGAGACGCTCGACTGGATTCAGAAGGGCGCAATCGCGGCCACCATCGCGCAAAAGCCTTATACCATGGCCTTCGTCGGGCTGCTGATGCTCGACGACTTGTACCACCACAAGCCGCCGTCACTGGATAAGGACTGGTCGAAAGACAGCTATGCGCCCATTCCTGTCTTCGTCGACACGGGATCGGCGCTAATTGACAAGTCCAACCTCGATGCCTTCATGCAAGCGGGAAAGAATCTGACAGCACCCAAGTAGGAGTGAATCGAGCCAGCCCTGGAAGAAATGGCATTTCCGTCTCGTCTTGCAGTCGTAGAGACGTTGCTCGCAACGTCTCTGCCCGCTCCACGGGCCTTGGAGTTCAAGCCAGCGTTAGCAGCGCGGCGCCGCTACAGCGTGCGGAAAAACTCCGGCTCGTGCAGGTTTTGGGAAGGGCACGACTTTCAGTCGTGCCGTTAAGTCGCCGAAAATGAGTGTGCGCTTAGCGCCTGAGGGCGCCCTGCCCTTTGCCGGAGTTTTTCTGCAACCTGTTTCAGCCGCGCCGGGCAATTCCAAAACGCTACGAAATATACTCCCGGATGTACTCGTCCCGGCTGTGCGATAGGCGGCGGACGTCGCCATCGAAAATGACTTTGCCGTCGCGCAAAACCAGGAAACTCATCGGCAGATCGCAATACTGGCCGCGAGGCAGGGACCGGACTTTGTTGCTCTGCCGGTCAAACTCGTGCGTGGCCATGGTGAAGGCGTCCTGCAGGCGGTGCGTGACCAGCAGGGAACTGGTCTTGTAGACATCGCGCTGCTTCATGATGAGTTCGACGATCGTGTTGGACGTGACCGGGTCAAGCCCCCCGGTGGGCGAATCGTACAGCAGCAATTCCGGCTGCGTGATGATGGCGCGCGCGATGGCCACGCGCCGCCGCATCCCCCCCGATAGTTCTGAGGGGAACATGTCGAGGGTGTGCTCCAACTCCACGAAGCGCAGAGCTTCGCGCACCCGGCCATCGGTCTCGTCATCGTAGACGCCATGCTCTTCAATCAGCCGGAAGGCGACATTCTCCCGCACCGTCAACGAATCGAACAGCGCACTTTCCTGGAAGACCATGCCCAGCCGGCCCCGCATGGGGAACAAGTCTTGCTCGCGCATGCTGGTGACTTCGTTGCCCAAAACGGTGATCCGCCCGGAATCAGGTTGCAGAAGACCGAGGGAAAGCTTCAGGATCGTGCTCTTGCCCGCTCCCGCAACCCCGAACAGCGCCTTCGTTTCTCCATAGGGAAGATGAAAGGAAACGCCGCGCAAGACATGATTGTCTTCAAACGAGAGGTAGACATCTTCGAACACGATCGCGGCGCCGGACGGTGGGTGATCGGCAGGGGAAACTTGATCGATGGGCAGAGTGGGCGCCGACATAGATCACTTATACGACAATATTGAGATCAACAGCTTCGTGACAAAGAAATCCGTAACCAGAATTAAGACCGAAGCAGCCACCACGGCCTGCGTGGTCGCGCGGCCAACACCCTGCGTACCGCCGCGCGCCGTAATTCCGTAGTAACAGCCGATGGTCGCGATGATGAAACCAAACAGAGTCGGCTTCAGCAAGCCCATGAAGACGTCCTGAAAAACCAGTACCTGCCACGCGTTGGCCCAGTACTGGCGGGCATCGAGACTCAGGAACAGCTTGGCCACCATGAGCCCGCCGGCCAATCCCACCAGATCCGAAATGATGCTGAGGAAGAACAACATGAATACGGTCGCCGTAACGCGTGGGGTTACGAGTTTCTTGATGGGATCGGTGCCCAGCGCGCGCATGGCGTCGATCTGCTCAGTAACGACCATCGACCCAAGTTCGCTGGCCATCCCCGAAGAGTTGCGTCCGGCGACCATGAGTCCGGTCAGCACCGGTCCCAACTCTCGCACCATCGAGGTGGAGACCAATTGCCCGATCAAGGTGATCGAACCGAAGCGCTGCAGAGTGTTGGCCGTCTGCAGGGCCAGGACGCCTCCGGTAAAGAAACCAGTCAGCACCACGATCGGCAGCGACCCAACGCCAATTGCGTCGGCCTGCTGGACCATGTCCCCAAAATAAAGAGGCTTGCGGAAAAGGTTGGCCAGGGCCTGAGCAGCCAGCAGCGTGTATTCCTGAACCGCCTGGACTTTCTGCTTGGCGAATTCCGTGGGCGAGGTAAGCTGCATGCGGTTCGGCGCCGACGCACGTTTGGATCACGGAAGTGCCGGCTTGACCGAACTATAACAGATCGGGCGTCAGGTCTCGGGCGTCAGCCCATCCCGAATCCTTGCATTGCATGACAGCGATGGGGGCTGATGTCTGAAGGCTGACGCCTAACGCCCGGTGCCGGTTTACCCGCGCCCCTTCTTCTTGATCTCAATATTCAGCCGGCGGATTTTCTGGTTCAGGGTCGACAGAGGCACGTGGAAGCGTTCCGCAGTTTCAGTCTGATTCCAGTTGCAGCGTTCCAGCATGTCGGTGATGACGCGGCGCTCGACATCTTCGACAATTTCAAACAGCGAGGCATCAGGCGGCGGGTCGTGCAGTGCCAGCGCCGAGCCTCGCCCCAGCATAGAGTCGGGCAACAGATCCATACTGATTTCCGGCCCAGACGACAGTACGACCGCTCGTTCGATCACATTTTCCAGTTCGCGAACATTGCCAGGCCAAGAGTAGGCCATGAGCGGGCGCAAAGCTTCAGGGGTAACCCGCTGCGTGGGACGCCCATTTTCCTCGGCATACTTCTTCAGGAAAAATTCCACCAGCAGCGGGACGTCTTCCTTGCGCTGGCGCAGCGGCGGCAGTTCCACGGTGATGACATTCAGCCGGTAGAAAAGATCTTCGCGGAAGCGTCCTTCCCGCACCATTTGTCGCAAGTCAATATTGGTGGCGGCGATGATGCGGACGTCAACTTGAATCTCCTGGATGCCGCCCAGATGCATGAAGCGACGATCCTGCAACACGCGCAGGATCTTCGCCTGCGTCTCCAGCCCCATGGTCGCGATTTCGTCGAGAAAGAGCGTGCCCTTGTCAGCAACTTCGAACAGCCCTTTCTTGGAAGCCACGGCGCTGGTAAAAGCTCCCTTGACGTGGCCGAACAGCGTGGACTCGAGCAGGTCCGTCGGCATGGAGCCGGTGTTGACCGGCACGAAGGGCTTGTCGCGGCGCGGAGAATTCAGGTGAATCGCCTTGGCGATGACTTCCTTGCCCGTACCGCTCTCGCCCTGCAACAAGACGGTCGACCGGCTGTTGGCGACCTGCGCCACGAGGTCGAAAATCTTCAGCATGGGCTCGCTCTTGCCCACGATATTTTCAAAGTTATAACGCTGCTTAAGAGCGCGCTTGAGCTGAACGTTTTCTTCTTCAGCTCGGCGCCAGCCTACGGCGGCGCGCACGTCAGCCAGCAGTTTCTCGTTGTCCCAGGGCTTCTGAACGAAATTAGCCGCCCCGGATTGCATGGCGCGCACCGCGTTTTCCACCGTCCCGTACGCGGTTATCATGATGACCGGCAGGCGCGAGTCGTGAGACCGGATCTCGGAGAGAATTTCCATGCCATCGCGGCCGGGAAGCGCCAGATCGAGCAGCACCAGATCAAACGCGCGGTCTCCGATTTGAGCCAGTCCATCCTCCCCGCTGCCGGCGGTCTCCACGGAGAAGCCCTCCATCTCAAGCAGGGTTTGCAGGGATTCGCGAATCTCCGCCTCATCGTCAATGATGAGCACCGAACCCGCATGCGCCACGGTCCCGTTCAGCGCACCCCGCGAAATGATTGCTGCCTCAGACATGAACTGCCTTCCTGGCCAGAGGGAAATCCAGGGCAAACGTGGTGCCCGCCCCCGGCGTGCTCTCCACGCGAATCTTTCCCGCGTGTTCCTGAATAATGCCGTAGGTCACTGACAAACCTAGACCCGTACCGCGGTTCTGACCTTCCTTGGGAGAGGTCTTGGTGGTGAAGAACGGATCGTAGATGCGCTGAATATGTTCCGGCGCAATGCCCGATCCAGTGTCGGACACGCGTACGCTGACCATGTCGCCATTGCTCGTCGCTACGCTCAGCGTGCCGCCGCCCGGCATCGCGTCCTTGGCGTTGAGAAACAGGTTCAGGAAGACTTGCTGCAGCCTTCCAGGATTCCCCTGGATCGCGGAGATTGCCGGAGTCAATTCGGATTGCACCTTCACTTTGGCGGTCTTGAACTGGTGCTCGAGCAAGGCGAGCGTGTCGGTGATGACCTTGTTGACGTTGACGTCGGCAAATTCAGTGCCACTGGTGCGCGAAAAATTCAGCAGGTTATTTACGATTTCCGATGCGCGGAAAGTCTGCCGCGTGATCTTCTCCAGCAGGCCCGATTTTTGAGGATCGCCCTGCAGTTGCTTGGCCAGCATCTGCGTGTAAGACGAGATCACGGCCAGCGGCGTGTTCACTTCGTGCGCCACGCCGGCCGCCAGCAACCCGATCGAAGAGAGCTTGTCGGCCTGGAAAAGCTGGCCTTCGAGTTCGACACGCTCGGTGATGTCGTCCATGATGATCAGCCGTCCGACCACCTGGAAGCTGCGCGTGACCAACGGAGCGATGGCCACATTCACCGTGCGCATCTCGCCTGCTGGCGTCTTCAGACGAAACTTGTACAGGTTGTTAATGCCCGCGTTCTGCCGCACCCGGTAGAACTCTTCCACGAACTCTGGCGGGAAGATGGTCCGCAACGGCTGGGTAAGAGTCTGCCACCGCGGCATGGCGTACATGACTTCCATTTGGGCATTCCAGCTTTCGATGCGGTCTTCCATGTCGAGCGCCATGATGCCGACGTTGATCGACTCGACAATGTTTTCGTTGAAATCCTTCAGGCGCTCGTACTCCGCTACTTTCTGCTGGAGTGACGCATAAAGGCGGCCGTTCTGGATGGCGATGCCCAGATACCCACCCAACGTCTCCAGCAACTCGACATCTTCGCTGGAGAGGAAGTCGCCTTTGTTGGTCTTCCCCAGGCCAAGTACGGCGATGGTTCTCTGCTGAGCCCGGCAGGGAATGTAGTAGTTCAGATCAAGACGAGCGATTGTTTCCTGCGCGGATGCAGTCTCGCGCGGGACCTGGTGAGTGTTCTCCAAAAACAGATGTCCCGCCGGTTCCGGCCGCGCTACGCTCAGAAAGCTGAGATCCAGCCTTGCCGGCGGAGTCAGCCCAGACCACTTGGACAAAGAAAACATCTCCGGCCCGTCGCCCATGTTGAGAAAGATGGCGTGACGGTCGACACCCAGTGTGCGCGACAGACGGTCCATGACGGAAGTCAGCAGCGCGTTCAAATCCGTTTCCGAACTCAACTCGCGGCCGAATTCGATCAGAGTGCGCCGGTAGTCATAACGCGTGCGGTAAAAGAACTGATCAACGCGATCCTGAATCCACTTGCGCACCGGATCGAATAGCAGCGCGGTAACCACCATCGCGATGATCAGCCCAACCGCTCCGCTGGTGGGCTTTTGCGTTTGGACGATCCAGGCCACGCCTGCCACCAGCGCGAAGTACAAGCCGGCCACGGTCGCGCCCGCCAGAGTGTAGACGACGCCCCGCTTGAAGATGAGATCCACGTCCATCAGGCGGTAGCGGAAGATGGCATAGCCGAAGGTCAGGGGTAACAAACCCAGGGACAGCACTGACAACTTCATGGCCGTGCCCGGTAGCCAGCCCATCAGATAGGGCACGACGTAGAAGAGCGTGTAGGGAATGATGGCAAGGACCGTGCCGCGCGTAACCCACTTCAGTTGTTGTCGCAGAACGGTCGTGCCGGCGTTCAGGTAGCTATGCCACAAGACCGCCGCTGCGGCGATGAACAAAGCCGCGCCGCAAGCCATTTCCTGGCGGTCCATGTTCCAACGCAGATGGCCGCTGGCCTGGGCCAGCCTCAGCGCCATGATGTGTCTGCCCAACAAAATCGCGCCCGGCAGGTAAGCCAAGCTCAGCAGCCAGGGACGCTGGCGTACGAACTGCCGCTTCTCAGGAAAGACTAGAACGAAGTGCAGAAACAGCGCTGGCTGCAATATCCACGCAACGATGTTGCTCCAATAAATCGTCCAGTCAAAGTCGTTGAGTTTTCCGGTGTACTTGAACGAATAGGCAATGAAAGAAACCAGGCAGAAGATGTAAAAATGCGTCGATCCGGGCGCCGTCCAGCGGCGCAGTAACACATAGACGCCGATTCCCAGGTAAATGATGGCGATCAACCGCAGCCAGTTGTTCAGCGAGCGGTCGGCAGGAACCAGGATGACTTGCGAGTCGAGGGTCACCGACTGGCGGCTCAACGAGTACGATGCTTTCGACCACACACCGGTGCGATAGAGCTGGCGCACCAGTCCCGAAGTGCTTTTGATTTCCTGTCCGTTGACGGAAACCAGTTGGTCGTCTGGTTTGATACCAGCCTTGGCGCCGGGTCCGTTGGCATCGACCCGGTCGGCGATCAGGTGGCCGTTGTGTTCGATCCACCACACGCCGTCATCGGGGACAGCCGTTTCGCGTTCCTTCTGGAAATTGAAGCCGGCAAAAACCACCGCGGCCACGGTCAGCAGAGCCAACAGAACCGCGACGAAACGAGCTTGGCTTTCCCGATTCATGAACTTCGGCTCTGGCCCCGAACCCCTGGAGGGCTGGGGAGGCGTAACGGCTAGATCCCGCCGATCCTCAATGAGCAACTTCGCTGCCATGTCCGGCCACGTTTCGGGAAGGCTAAATACCGCAAAAAGAAATACTTCCGAAATTATAGATGCAATTTTGAACGCGGAATATGCCTTTCTGGAGGTTTCTCTCGGATTCTGTATCCCGCTTTTCCTTGAGTTTCTTGTGCTTACAGCAGCCAGTTCGTTTGGTGGATGCGGCTTCCGCGGGCGGTAGATGATCGGCAGCCGCTACCGGGGTGTTGGGCGGGTGGCCCGGCTTTCCTTTCCCATTCCGAAACTGCGGGTGCCCCGTCCTTGCGTTTTTTGCAAGGGCGGGTGGCGATGCTGCCGCTACGATGAGACTCATCATGCCGAGCGGTTTGCATCGCAGCTATGGCGCTCATCACCTGCACTTTATCACCTGGTCTTGCTACCGCCGATTACCATTTCTGAGCTCTGCCCGCACCCGCGACCGTTTCCTTTCGATCCTCGAACAGGTCCGCGCCCGATACCGCTTCGTGGTCGTCGGCTACGTCGTTATGCCGGAACATGTTCCCTGCAGCGCGGCTTTCACCCAGGTGTAGCTCGAATCGATCTGGTGTTCGGCCTTCAACTTCTGGTGAAAATGGCGAACGTTCAGATCGAAATACTTCTCTCGATAGAGTCCTAGAACCTCCTCTACCATCGCCAACGGAACGCGTTTCGGCGAGGGTTGGCCCGCCGCCGGTCGAACAGCCCGTCATAGCCAAACTCCTGGTAACGCTCCCGGATGCGCCGCACATGCCGATCCGTAAAACCCAGAATCTCGGCCGCTTGAAACCATGTGATTTTCCCCGCCATCGCCCGCAACAACACTTCCTGAATTTTCATCGTCCGCTCCATGGCGGCCTTCGAGTAAGAGTCCATGCTCCGCATGGTCTCCTACTCTCACCGCCGGAAGAGCGGACATATCACGTGCTATTTCGACCGGACATTTGATGTGCTAACGACACTCGGCGATGTAGTGTTCGCGCAAGAAGCGGTTGGCGGCTGCCAAGCTATGGATGCCGTGCAATCGTAGTTCCTGCGGCAAGCGTCCTTGCCAGGTGCCGAAATTGCGTTCGCTCCGGCCTCGGGCCTGGGGCGAATAGGCCGGGATCATCTGCACGCCCAACTCGCGCAACGCACGACCGACTTGGGTCAGACGATGGGCATCGACTTGGCCTCCGCTTTTCGGCGTCCGCCAGAAATGGCTGCCCCGGTCGCTATACAAGGCACAGAACACTCCCCGGCCCGCGATCACTTCTTTCAACCCCGCCATGACGGTGAAGGTGGACTCTTCCTCGACCAGCTGGGCGTAGTAGATCTCGCTGGTGGCATCATCCAAAATCACGATCAGGTCGTACCCGCGCTCGTCCTGAAACCACTGATGCCGGCTGCCATCGATGTGCAACAGCATGCCCGGCAGCGGACGCCGCTCCCGCCGTCGGCGGTGCACCCCGCGTTTTTTCGCTCGCGCCACCAACCCCGCTCCCTGCAGCGCGGCTTTCACCCAGGTGTAGCTCAAATCGATCTGGTGTTCGGCCTTCAACTTCTGGTGAAAATGGCGAACGTTCAGATCGAAATACTTCTCTCGATAGAGTCCTAGAACCTCCTCTACCATCGCCAACGGAACGCGTTTCGGCGAGGGTTGGCCCCGCCGCCGGTCGAACAGCCCGTCATAGCCAAACTCCTGGTAACGCTCCCGGATGCGCCGCACATGCCGATCCGTAAAACCCAGAATCTCGGCCGCTTGAAACCATGTGATTTTCCCCGCCATCGCCCGCAACAACACTTCCTGAATTTTCATCGTCCGCTCCATGGCGGCCTTCGAGTAAGAGTCCATGCTCCGCATGGTCTCCTACTCTCACCGCCGGAAAAGCGGACATATCACGTGCTATTTCGACCGGACATTTGATGTGCTAACGACATTCTTTCCCCGCAACCTTGACAAAGGCAATGGACAGCGATAGAGTGCTCGGGTTTTTGGGCTCCGGTTTTCTCTCAGGTTCAGTGTTTCCCCAAAAGGCGAGTTTCGTAATCGCGTTTCGAACCAGGGCCCGTGCGCTGTAGAACCCACGCCCTTTAGTTGCGAGCTCGATTCCGAATTCTCCACCTTAACTACTGCTGCATCCCCCACGCAGCTCTCGAACGCACCAGCAGTGAGCGCATTGCTGGCGTCATGACCATCCGCCATCCGGAAAACTGAAAGGAGTTAAGTATGAAAAGGACTCGTAGAGCCGTTTCGTTGACCCTAGCGTTGTTGTTCTGCAGCTTCCTCGCTCTCGCTCAGCAACCTTTGGCTAGTCCCACGGCGAATACTCGCGTACCCGCAGTAGTGAGATTCAACGGTATCGCGGTCGATGCCGAGGGCAAGGTGCTAAGCGGAGCAGTCGATATGACCTTTTCCATCTACAAGGAGGAGCAAGGTGGCGCAGCCTTATGGATGGAAGCACAAAGTGTGAATCTGGATGCCAACGGCCATTACGCTGTGCTCCTCGGCGCAGCTACACCCAGCGGATTGCCCTTGGATGCGTTCGCCTCGGGCGAGGCTCGATGGATCGGAGTTCGCGTGCAGGGCCAAGCAGAGAGCCCGCGTGTCGTGCTGCTCAGCGTGCCTTACGCCCTGAAGGCCGCGGATGCCGAAACCATTGGCGGCCTCCCACCCACAGCGTTTGCGCTTGCGACTCCGTCCTCCGGCGGCAATCATCAAGATGGTCCCGGCACTCGGCAGACATCCGTGCCCGCTGCAACTGTCACCAGTGTCGGCCTTGCCGCTCCCTCGACCGATTATTCGGTGAGCGGATCGCCCGTCACCACCTCGGGCACTCTCACTTTTTCGTGGAAGGTATCTCCAACGAACCTCAACACCGCCAACGCCATCGTGAAGCGCGATGCTTCCGGGAACTTCAGCGCGGGGACCATCACTGCGACTGCGGTCAAGGGTGGCACGCTCTCGGGTAACGGCGCCGCCGTGACCAACGTCAACGCCGCTTCATTAGGCGGTTTTGCCGCAGGCTCGTATGCCCATCTCGCAGCCGCCGATACTTTCACTCAGCCGCTCGCCGTTAAGGCCGCCGCTGCCAAGACGGCGCTGTTAACCGTGGCAGGCACGGGGACGGGCGCGGGTTCCTTGACCGTCGATGGCTTCGGAGACCTCAGTCTCTCGCCGGGCACGAGCGCCACGCCTCAGAATCTGGTCACCGGAGTGGCGGGTCTTTTGACTAGCGTTGGTGCCTGGTCGAATTTTTCAGCCATCAACCTGATTCCCGGATTTGCTTTGTTCCCGATCCCCACCACAAGAACCGTCTTCTACATCGGCTTCACGGGTGGCTCCACTGCGGTCATCAACAACATGGTTCTCTACCACACCACGCGTGCAGGCTATAAGATCACTGCAGTTACTCCCGTAAAATTCAAGGGAGTCTCGAATCCAACGATCTCGCTGACGAGCACCGCGAACTGTCCGGTACAGCCGGTCTCTACCGTCAACCCGTGCATTGTGCGGCTCGATCCGGTGTCAGTCACGCTCTCGCCCGTCAACGATTACTACTTCGTGATCTTTTTCCCAACCAATTCGAATAATGGCCCCCTTCTGGCAGCGACCCGCTGCGGGGGATGTGGGAATAACCTTTTTGGAGGCTATGTCAGTGGGGATGCCAGTCGACATACGGTTGGTCAATCAGTTCCCTCTAGTGTAGCCACCACAAGCACTTATTTCATTATGGGGGTGATGACCAATTAGGGGGTGCTTGACCAGCAATCATTTCGCAACACTGATTGAAGTTGCTGGTTGAATCGGCAGGCGTCTATTGCCGGGGCGTGCCCCGTTTTTTCGGATAAGAACCATTGTGCGGAGGAAGGCCAACTACTCTTGTCAGGCCTTAGCTGCTCACTGATTCCGTCACCCGGTTGTGCCCGCGACTCCCGGACCTTGGGCTGCCCACGATCCCCTTCGCTTCGCCGCCACGCGTGAGCGAGGCGAAGCGGGTCGCTCTAGCCTGCTTTGCGCGTGTCGTCCTTAGAAATCTCCAGACCCTCGTCATCCCACTCAAACGAGAGGGCTCGGGCAGTGGTCTCGATAGGCTCGAGTTCCGGAATGTCCTCAACAACCGGCGCGCCTAATTCGGAAAACTTGCGGGCAGAGACCAGCACCCGATTCTCCAGCGATCCGATGGCCTTGTTGTAGCACTCCACGGCGCGATCGAGTCCTGTGCCGACCGCGCTGATGTGAACGGCCAGGTTCCGCAGGCGCTCGTGCAGTTCCTTGCCCAGCGCGCTGATCTCGTGTGCGTTGCGCGCCAGTTTTTCCTGGTTCCATCCGTAAGCGACGGCCTTCAGTAAGGCGATTAGTGTTGTTGGTGACGCGGGAATCACGCGCTGCAGCACCCCATGTTCGATCAGACCGGGATCCTGTTCCAGAGCAGCGCTGAAGAAGGTCTCCCCCGGCAGGAACATGACCACAAACTCCGGCGTGGCCTCGAACTGCTCCCAATAATTCTTGCCGCTCAGCGTCTTCATGTGATCCCTAACCTGGCGCGCATGGTTGGCGAGCGCGGCCCGGCGCGCTTCTTCGTCCGTGGTTTCGAAGGCGTCCAGAAACGCCTGCAGCGGCGTCTTCGCATCCACCACAACAATCTTGCCGCCCGGAAGCTTCACCACCAGATCCGGCCGCATGCGCCCGCTTTCCCCAACGATGGTTTCCTGCTCGGCGAAATCGCAGTACGGCAACATGCCGGCGATCTCCACCACGCGTCGCAACTGAATCTCCCCCCAACGCCCGCGGACGTTCGGCGTCCGCAGCGCCCGCACCAGGTTGCCAGTCTCAGACCGCAATTCGCTTTGCGTCGTGATGAGGGATTGAACCTGCGCTTTCAAATCGCCGTAGGCCTCGCCGCGCGCGATTTCCATCTGCTGAATCTGCGCGTCGACCTTGCTGAGCGAATCGCGCACCGGGGCGACCAGATCGGCGACCGCCTTCTGCCGCGCATCAAGATCGCCTTTGGCCTCGCTTTGAAATCGCTTCAGAGTTTCCTGCGCGATCTGCAGGAACGAGGAGTTGTTGCTCTTCAGTGCATCCGCCGCCAGCGCCTTGAAGGCATTCTGCAAATCCTCGGCGGCGCGATCCCCGGCCCTGGTCAGCAATTCGATCTTCTCGGAGCTGACCTTTCGTTCCGATTCCAGCGCCGATTCCAGTCGGGCGCGCCCTGCGATCCACTGCTTCTGATCCTCCAAAAGCCTTGCCAGATCAGCCTTTGCGCCTGCTAATTCCTTTTCCATCAATGACAAGCGGGCTCTCACCGATGCCGTTCGCGCCCCCAACCCGAGCCACACCAGCACGCCACCAAACAACAGGCCAATGACCCCACTGATCGCTAGTTCCATAGACGCAGGTAACTACATCCTTTCAAGTCCAACCCCTAGCCTAGCACCAGCACCGAAGTTTGAGCCTGGACGATCTTGAGCCGGAAACGACTTGAGCACGACCCGATCTTCCCAGCGGTCCTGTCGGGAGGGCTAAACTGGATGCACAGAGCGCCAAGCTTATCGCTGACATTCCTGCTCGCTGCGGCAGTCGCGACGCTCCAACCAGCGACGCAGTTGATGGCAGCGCCCTCCAGTTCAGCCGAGCCGGCGCAGGACGCCCAACCAGCCACGCTGAAGCCCGCCGCCGCAAGGCCTGCCGACATTCCATTTCTCAACGCCGAGCCTCAAGCCGAAGAGCAATTGCTGGAACTCGCCAATCAGGCTCGCCGGCAAGTCGGGGCACAGCCTTTAATGCTCGATCCCGGCCTTTCGCAGGCGGCCCGGACCCATGCGCAGGCCATGCTCGCAGCGCGGCAGCTTTCTCACCAATTTGACGGCGAGCCCTCCCTGCCACAACGTCTCGCGGCCACGACAGACCTCCACCTGGATCAGGAAGGAGAAAACGTTGCGCTCGACTACGACGCCGAGCACGGCCACCAACATCTCATGCTATCCCCGCCGCATCGCGCGAACCTGCTCAACCCGGCCTATAACGTGGTCGGGTTGGGCGTGGTTCGAAACGGCGACCGGCTCTACATCGTGCAAGACTTTGGCCAGGCCCTCCCCGCATACACCATCACTGATTTGAAAGACCGCATCGCCGTGGCCGTGAATCAGACCCGGCGCCAAGCCAGCCAGCCCGAGCTGCAGCGCCGCGATCTGCTGGTCGCCGACAGCGTGGCCTGCTCCATGGCGGAGGCCGATAAAGTTGCCACCGCCCCAGCGCGCAAGCTCGCCGAACGCTTCACCGTGCTCACCTACACCAGCCTGCATCCGGAAACTTTGCCCAACGGAGCCGCCCACGCCGTTGCCAGCCGCACGCTCCATACCTTCTCGATCGGCGCCTGCTACGCCCGCACTGACACCTATCCCACGGGTGTGTATTGGGTGGTGCTGTCGCTGGAGTGAAGAATTCGCATTAGAATCTGTCCGTGAGCAGGAAACAGAAGAAGACGTATTCCCGGTGGAACAAGCCATTCACCGGGAAGTGGATGTTGGGTGCTCCCATTGGGTTGGGGATCTCCTTGTTCATAGCTTCGCCCGGTGCCCGATGGCTTGTATTTACCCTCCTCTGCATCGGCTGTCTTTTTGCGGTTGTCTTCCCCATAACTCGCCCCCGTGACCAGATATAGAGTCGCTGTGCTGACCTCGCCACATGCCCTCGTCTGCGGTTTCCCATGGAGCCTGCGCGTCAGGTCCCCTTTATCGGCGGAGCGGAGTTACTCCGCGACGTCAGGTAGAATAACGACATGGAAATTCGGCTTCGGCCCGAACTTGAAGCATTGATTCGTCAAGACGTTCAACGCGGGCCCTATCGAACCATCGACGAATTTGTGGAGCGGGCCGTTGCGATGCTCCATGAGCATGAAGCTTGGCTCGATGAGCATCGAACTGAAATTGAGAAACAGATCGCCGAAGGCTATGCAGCCGCTCAGCGTGGAGAACTGCTGGAAGCCGACGAAGTGCGATCGAGGCTCAACGAAGTGAAGCGAACTCGGCTCGGCCAACCGCCGCGGGAATGAGCAAGTATCAGTTCACGCCTCAAGCCGCGGATGATCTCGTTGAAATTTGGACTTTTATCGCTGGAGACAACCCCCAAGCCGCCGACCGTGTTGAGGCGGCGATCTTTCAGGCCTGTGATCTTCTTGCCGATTCGCCTCTGGCGGGACGCATCCGCGCGGATCTAACGTCTTTGCCGGTTCGCTTCTGGGTTGTGTACCCATATTCGAACTATCTGATCGTTTACGATCCGGAGAGAAAGCCGCTCCAAGTCATACGAATCCTGCATGGTGCCCGTGATCTTCCCGCGCTTCTAACATAGCGTTCTCCGTCTCAGCTCCTGATGCCGTATGCTACCCTTGCCTTGCCCTCCGTCTCCGGTTCCACCTCATGGAATCCACTGTCCCAGCTCCGTCGTCTCGATTCGATTTCCGAAGTGTCCGCTTCGGCACCGCCGGGTGGTCCTACAAAGACTGGGAGGGCATTTTCTATCCGTCGGGAATGCAGCATCGCAAAATTCATCCGCTCGAATATCTGGCGCGTTTTTTCGACACCACCGAGATCAATACTTCGTTTTACGGGCCGTTGAAGCCCGAACTCGCGAAACTCTGGTGCCGCAAGGTCGCATCAGTGAATCCGAGATTCCTGTTCACAGCCAAGCTCTATCGCGCCTTCACTCACTCGCCGATCGCGGTGATGGAGCCGACTTCCGCCGCGACCATCCGCCCCACCGACGAAGACGAAATTCGCACCCGCGAGGGTTTGGACGCGCTGGCCAGCGAGGGCCGTCTGGGCGCGCTGCTGATTCAGTTTCCCATCTCATTCAAGAACACATCGCTGAACCGCGAATACCTCGAGCGCCTGCTGCGGCAGTTCATCGAATATCCACGCGTGGTCGAGGTCCGCGACTCGAGCTGGAACAATGAGGAGACGCTGGCGGCTTTCACGCAGAAAAACGTCGCCTTCTGCAACATCGATCAGCCGCTGCTCGGCCGTTCCCTCGCCCCCACCGAACACGTCACCGCGCCCATCGCCTATGTGCGCCTGCACGGACGCAACTACAGCGACTGGTTCGTCGATCAGACGCCCGAATCCGACAATCGCAACCAACGCTACAACTATCTCTATAAAGAGAGAGAGCTGGAAGGCTGGAAAGAAAGAATCGAGAACGTCGCCGAAAAGGCGCAGGCCACCTACGTCATCACCAACAATCACTTTGAGAGCAAGGCCGGTGTCAACGCCCTGGAGCTGAAAGCCATGGTGACCGGCAAGCGAGTGCCAGCCTCGCCCACGCTCATTCAGAAGTATCCGGAATTGAGAAGGTTCGCCGACCCCACCGAAGACTCCGATGGTGCGCCTCCCGGCGATCAGCTCTCGTTACTGGCATGACGGCGCTGTGCGCCGGCCGCGTCAACAGCGGCGGCCGCCGTGAAGACAGCCCCGCCCGTAGCCGCTAATCAGCTTACTTCCATGCGGAGTGAGGAACAATAATGTCATCGGCTGGCACCAGGGTATTCACCGAGACATGCGGCCAAGTCAGGCCAGCAAAATTCAGCAGGACGGTCTGAGTGTACTGAATTTGCGTGAAAGTCACCGTGAGCTCGCGCGGCGTGTCCACGTCATACGGCGGCGTCACGTAGAACGTGGGCATGAGCTGACCCGCAACACTCGGTTTGGGTTTTATGGCGAGGGGCGGCCCGCCTACATAGAGGGGCGGGACCAAAATAACCTCTTCGACAGTTTCAATCCAAAAGATCGCAAACATCTGCAAGGCTTGGGCATTGGGTGCAGTCCCTGCGGCCTGGCCGAGCAAGAAGGCGATGTTATCGACCCCGCCTCCGAACGGCAGTAACTGTGGCGGAGGCGGCCCGGCTGTGGAAATGATGATGGCGATCGTGTTGATGATCTTTTGCTTGCTAATGTGATCGCGCAGCAGTGTGTTCGGATCGTCCAGCATGGCCTGCGTGAGGGTGCCCGCGGCGATAAAGGGGCTCAGATCCTGCGGGATTCTCGGCGTGTTTGCGTTCGCCGCGGTCTGGCTGGGGAACTTGATCGTCTTGGCAGGGTTTCCGGTTACGAAGGGCGTGATGTCGACCGGATCTATCTTCGGCGGCCCGGCGACGGTCAAAAAAGTCCCTTGCGCTTCGATCGTCGTCCCGTGCGGAATCGAGGCCATGCGCGTGATCGATTCCCCCAGCGGTGGCACGGTCGTGGCCGGCACATGAATCCAGATGCCGGGCTCGACGTGAATCCCGACCCGTTCGCCGTGGATTGTAATATCCTCGATGGTCTGCAAATAAGGCACTCCGTTGAGGAAGATGTCTCCCTGTGGCGTCGTCCCACGATTCGGCACTGAGCCCAGGCTCGGTGAGAATGTGAGCTTCTCAGACGTGAGGTTGAGTTCCAGGATGTTGTCGAGTTTAGCGGGCGGTGGGATCAGAGGATTCGGCAGTGTGGTTGGCGTCACGGTGTTATCGGGCCGGAAGATGGTGTTGAATCCATGCCCAACCCAATCTCCGACAAACGCGGAGAGTGGACCGAGCGGCGGGGGCGGCGTAGGCGCGGCCGGTGCACGATGATCCGGTCGAACGTGCCCGAATACAAAGTCACTGGGCAGTTTGATCGATCCTCTGGGATTTTGGTCGCTCATCGAAATTCTCCTCGCAAAGCAGATTTAAAGACGCTGAGAACCTGGCAAGGGCCTACTTATAATGGGGCGGACGGTTCGGATTCGACGCGCGCAGCCGATGACCTAGTCACCGACTGCGCCACGTTGTCCACGTTCACTTGGGGGGAAAGGATCTTGCGCGAGCCGCTGGAGCAGTCTGGGCCCGACTAAAACGCGTGCAATTCTAGAAGGAAAGATCGCAGATCGTCACTGGATTCTGTCACGCGTTACGAAATCCGGAACTCTCATTTTGCAGCGGCCCTGATCCATGCTCAGTGGCAATTCGCTGTACACCATGGAATCTCGATCGCTTATTACGAATTCCGAACAGTAGATTTCCGGGGGCAGCGTTCTGCCCTCTAGCGACTGACCTTTACGCTCCCACCGCCGTGTGATCGGCCATGCGGCGTTTGTTGTAGCGCAGGGCGACGTTCATGAATACGTTGCCGAGGGAGGTCTCGAAGCAGATGACCAGCGCTTCTGTATCTTCGCTGGTCTTGTCGCCCTCCTGCGCCGTCAGAAGAAGCGGGGGATGAACTCGGAAATGAAAGCCTTGGTCGTTAAGCGCGGAGATGGCGTTGCCCACGACCTGATTGGCCAGTTCGAAGATGGTTTCCTTGATCAGCGCATCGGACTCGGGCAGGTCAGCGCCCGCATAGTGGCTGGCCACTCGCACCGCAGTGTACGGCTCGAGATCGAGGATGATCCGGCCTTCGATGTCGCCCGTCAGCGCGATCATGCCCGCAACGCCCTTGCGCCGGTAGGCTTCCTCTTCCATCGTAAGGTTGCCCACCTTGGTGGCGCCCTGCAGGCCTTGCGACAACACGGCGTCCGCCGCGTTGATGAAGGGCTGGATCAATTCCATCTTCATTGGGTTATGCTCCCGTTCCAGCTGCGTTGGCCACGACCCCGTCGTCGCCCAGGACGTACTTGATGACTTCGTAGAGCACTTCCGGCTTCACCGGCTTCTGCACGAAGTGCCGTGCGCCCCGCTGCAGCGCCGCGACGATGTTTTCCTGGTAGCCCACCGAGGACACCATCACGATGCGTGCCTCCGGATGCTGCTGTACGATTCGTTCGGCCGCCTCGATGCCTTCCATCTGCGGCATGGTGATATCCATGAGCACGATGTCAGGATGGGTGCGGTCGAACTCGCTGATGGCAGTCAAGCCGTCTCCGGCTTCGGCCGCCACCTGCCCGCCGAATGTTTCGATCATGCGGGCCAGGTTCTTGCGGGCAAACACGGAGTCGTCCACGATCAAATAGCGGACCGGCTGCCCGTCCTTGCTGCGTTTTACTGGTGCAAACTGCTCCATACAGGCCTCCCCTTATCCACTTGCATATCACGCCCGGCTCGCCCCGGCCAGATCACTCTGGTCATAGGTACTTGCCAAGCCAGATCCTTAGTTTCCGGCGCGTACTGCGCGGCCGGTCGACCCCATGTCGGAGCCCGTGTTCCTGCCGCAGAGGGCCTGCAGCGTCGACGCCATCACATCCAGCGCGACCGCACGGATAGCGTATCCGCGCTCGATCGCCGCCTTGGGCATGCCGTACACCACGCAGGACTCTTCACTCTGCGCAATCGTCATGCCGCCCTCTTTCTTGATGGCTCCCAAACCCTCTGCGCCATCGTCGCCCATGCCGGTCATCAGCACCCCGACCGCTTGCGCCCGGAATTCTTCGGCCACGCTGCGCAACAGAACGTCCACGCTGGGGCGGTGCCCATTCACGCGAGCATCGTCGGTGAGTACCGCGATGTCTCCCATGGGCAGCCGTTTCACTTTCATGTGGCGGCTTCCGGGACAGATCAGCACGCGTCCGGGCTGCAGCAGGTCGCCCGATTGCGCTTCCTTCACCCGCAGCGCGCTCAGTTCGTCTAAACGTCGAGCGAACATGTCCGTGAATCCATCCGGCATATGCTGCACCACGACAATCGCTCCAGGAAAATCTGCTGGCAGCTGGGTGAACAGGTATTCGAGGGCCTGCGGGCCTCCGGTCGACACGCCAATGGCCACTACCTTGGTCGGCGGCGCTCCCGCCGGTGCTGAAGCCTTCTGTGGTCTCTGGGGAACGCCCATCACCATGCGCGGCTTCAGTTTGCATTCCGCCGCCGCTTTGATTCTTGCGATCAGCTCTTTTGAGATTTCCGCCATGTGCGCGGAAGCGTCCTTGGGCTTGGTCACAAAATCGAACGCCCCCAGCCCGAGCGCCTTCATGGTGACCGAAGCGCCTTCGGTGCTGTGGGAGCTAAACACGATCACCGGCACTGGCTCGCGACGCATGATTTCTTTCAGCGTGTCGATGCCGTTCATGCCGGGCATTTCCAGGTCCAGCGTGACCACGTTGGGCTTCAGCTCCTCGATCTTCTTCAGACAGAAGGTGCCGTCCATCGCCGTGCCCACGACTTCGATGGATTCGTCGGCGGCCAGCATCTGCGGAATCAGCTTGCGCATGAGCGCGGAATCGTCGACCACGAGGACGCGCACGGGGTTCTTCTTCATATGCGGCCTCCCACGGAGGGGCCTAGCGCCAGGCTCGCACGATCGGCGGCCGTGAGCAGCAGACCGGAATTGGCTTGCCCGGTTCCCTCGGGACGCGACCGTGCCACGTGTTCGACCACGGCGGGCAGGTTGAGAATCAGCACCACGCGCCCGTCGCCCAGAATGGAAGCGCCGGAGACCAGGTCGGTCGAGAACGTGTGGTCGTCCAGAGCCTTGATCACAAGTTCCTCTTCGCCTTCCAACTCATCGACAATCAAACCGTACTTCCTCTCTCCCACTAAAATGACGAGCACGAACAGCTTCGACCTGTGATCTCCGTCGGCCGCGGGGCGGCCCAGCCGCAGCAGCGGCAATACCTGGTTGCGCAGTTGCAGAACTTCGTAATTGTCGACCTGGTGGACTTCCGACTCGGAAGTCCGCGCGATCTCCAACACCGCGTTCAGCGGAATCGCGTACAGCCGCTGCTCAACCCAAAACAGCAGAGCCTTGATGATGGCCAGCGTGAGCGGCAGCTTCAGCCGGAACGTAGTGCCTTGGCCAGGGCGCGTCTCCACGCTGACCGAAGCTTTGAGACGGTGCAGCACACTCTGCACGACGTCCATGCCTACGCCGCGCCCGGACACTTCGGTGACCTCGTTGGCCGTGCTGAAACCGGGGCGGAAGATGAAATCGAGGGTCTCAGTCTCGGTCAGCCGGGCTGACTCCTCGGGCGTGGTGAGGCCGAGCTCAATGGCTTTGGCGCGAATCTTGCGGGCATCGATGCCGCGACCGTCGTCGCTGACCTCCACGATGACCTGGTTGCCCTGGTGATAGGAATTGAGGCGAACCACGCCCTGCGGCGCCTTGCCCGCCTGGCGGCGTTCCTCAGGGGACTCAATGCCGTGGCTGATGGCGTTGCGGACGAGATGCGTGAGAGGCTCTGCAATGGCGTCGAGGATGCCCTTATCGAGATCGGTCTCCTGTCCGCTGACCGCCAGTTCCACCTCGCGCCCGCACTGCCGCGCGACATCGCGCACCATCCGCGGGAAGCGCCGGAACAGTTGATCCACCGGCACCATGCGGATCTTCATCACCGAGCGCTGCAGATCGTTGAGCACGCGAGCCTGGAAGGCCATGGCGTCGGCAAACTTGCCGCGCAGCAGTTCCTTGGGATAGCGCTTGGAGAACTCATTCAACGCCTGTTGCAACATCGACTTGCCGATGATGAGTTCGCCCACCAGATTCAGCACGCTGTCGATGCGTCCGGCTTCCACGCGTAGAATGTTTTCCTGCGAGATATGGGTTCCGCCCGGCTCGGTCGAGGGAGCGGCAGGTGGCGCGACAGCCGCAGTGGCCAGGGGCAAGTTTTCCGTCGCAGTTTCCTGCGCCGCGGGCGAGTCGATTTCGGCCGGTGCTGGGGCCGGGCTGGGCGCGAGCATCAGCTCGAGAGTCACTTCCTGGGCGATGGTCGGTATGCGCCCCTTGGCCGCGATCTGCTCGACCGTTTGCGCGCTGGCCAGTACAAACTCGACCTGCTTCGCCGCGGCCGGAGACTTCGGGTCGGGCCGCACCGCCAGCAACTCACCGACGCCGCCCAGTGCGTTGTGGATCAGTTGGCGCCCGGCGATGGGCATGGCGCAGTGGGGATCGATCTTGACCACGATGTGATAAACCGCCAGCCCGTCGGCCTGAGCCCGGGTCATAGCGAGCTTCTCGTACTCGGTCCACTCAGCGACCGACTGGGGGGAAGGTTTGGCGGTGGGCGTGGCGCCGGCTTTCCGGGTGCGACGGGACTTCTTGGCGGTGGGCGCGGCGGTGAGGTCCTGGATTCGCTTGCTGAGGTTTTTCGTCGAAGGCAGCTTCTTGCGAGAGCGGTAGGCGGCAATCATCTCCACAAAAACGTCGGCGGCGGCAAAGGCAATCTCAGCGACAGCCGCTTGCGTCGCCGCGTTTTCGAGGGATAGTGCGTCTTCGAACTGGTGGGCCAGTTCGCTCAACTCGCGCAGGCCGCAGGCCGCCGCATCGCCCTTCAACGTATGTACCGTGCGTCGGATGCTGCGCACGATCTCCTCGTCGCCGGGTTGCTTCTCGAGCTTGAGCGCTTCATCGTTCAGCGCCTGCAGCAGTTCCTGCGAGGTCTCAAAGAAGAGCTCCCGCAGTTCCATGCTGCGCTCATCAGGCAAGTTCGTCATTCGTTACTCCGCACCCCTTAACTCAAGCCTCTGGTACGCCGTGCCACTATCCTTGTGCACCATCTGGAACTTCTTGGTCAGGCCGAGCAGGCTTTCCGCGTGCCCGACAAAGAGATAGCCGTTGGCATTCAAGCAGCGGTAGAACTTCTCGATCAGCCGCTTCTGCTCGGCCTCATCGAAATACATCATGACGTTGCGGCAGAAGATCACGTCATTGCGCTGCGGCAGGTACTCGGTCTTCAGATTGTGAAAGTCGAAGTGCACCATTTCCTTCAGCGGCTTCTTGATGGCGTAGCGCTCGCCGATTTTGTCGAAGTAGCGCAGGCGGTAACTGTAATCGACCATCGACATCTGATTCTCGCTGTACGTTCCGTCCTGCCCGGCCCGCAATACCGAGTAGCTGATGTCGCTGGCCAGGATGTCTACCCGCCACGGCGGAGGCACCAGGGGCTTGGGCAGAGGCAACTCCACCGGCAGCGGATTGCGCAGGTAGTAATAGGAAAGAGCGTCGGTGAGCAGCATGGCCAGCGTGTAAGCTTCTTGGCCGGTAGAACACCCCGCGCTCCATATGCGGATCGAATATTCCCGGCGCATGCTCTTCTGCTTGAACAATTCCTCGAGCACGGTCTTCTGGAACAGGTCGAGTTGCGCCTTGTGACGAAAGAAGCTGGTCTCGTTGACCGTGAGGTGTTCCAGCAGCTTGGCCAGTTCTTCCTTGCCCTGCATGCTGATCAACAGGCGATAGTAGGCATAAAACGAATCGACGCGGCATTCCTTCAGCCGGCGCAGCAGCCGGTCCTGGAGGAAGTGGGTGCGGCGCTCGTCGAAGTGCATGCCGCACTCCTGGTAGATCAGCGCCTGCAGCAACTTCAATTCCGCTTCCGTCAGTAGGGGAGCAGGTGCTGCTCCGGATGTGCTCATGCTCGCTCTCGTTTTGAACTCAAAGTTTCAAGGTTTCGAAGGTTTCAATGTTTCAAGGTTCGGAGCTTCACAGTTTTTTCGAACCTCGCTTTGCAACTTTGAAATTTTGAAACTTGAAGCCACTTGGCTTAACGCGCCGCCGCGCCCAGCCCCTCCGGTTTTGCTCCCGACTTCTTCTCTCCGGCCTCGCGCTTGGCTTGCTGCAGACTTGCAGGGGCGAGCAGTTTGCTCATGTCGAGCAGAACCACCAGCCGTCCTCCGACCTTGCCCAGCCCGGTGACGCAGTTCAGGCCGCCTTCCTGAAAAACTGCCGGCGGCGGCTCGACCGCGTCGGAGGGAATCTTCAACACTTCCGAGGCCGAATCGACGATCAATCCAGCCAGCCTTCCCCCGTGTTCCACCACCAGAATGCGATTCTGCTTTTTCAGCAACGCCTGTTTTTCTCCGAAGCGCTTGCGCAGGTCCATCACCGAGACAATCTTGCCCCGCAGGTTAATCACGCCTTCCAGATAGTCGGGCGCGTCGGGCACGGCGGTGATCTCGGGCACGCGCACGATTTCGTGCAGGGAAGTGATGGGCACGCCGTAGGTCTCACGTCCGACCTGAAAGCCCACGATATGGAGTTCACGACTCATGGATTCACGTCCTCCGCATCCAGCTTTAGAACTGCCCCGCCGCTGCGGCACGCCGCGCTGCGCGGCCGGCAGTATCAGCGGCTGCCTGTCGCGAGGACTCTTCCAGCGAGAACCGGTCGAGCGATTCCAGCAGGCCACGGGACATCTTGGACATCTGTTCGGACGAAGCCGCCAGTTCGGTCGAACCCGAGGTGGACTGCTGCACCAGTTCGCGCATCCGCTCCATGGCCTTGACTACGGCCTGAGCTCCCGAGGCCTGCTCCTCGACCGCGGAGTTGATTTCGTGCGTGATTTCGTTGAGCCGGGTGGTGGCGCGCGCGATCTGCGACGAGCCGTGCGACTGTTCATTGGTGGCGGCGCCGATTTCCTGGGCGAACTTGTAGACCTCGGTGACCACGTTCGAGATCTTGCGCAGCGCCCCGTTGAGTTCTCCGCCCAGTTCGAGGCCTTCGTTGACGATCGAGGTCGAGCGGTCCATGTTCTCGACCGCCTTGCGGGCTTCCTTCTGAATGCTCTGGATCAGTTCGGAGATTTCCTTGGTCGACTGCGCCGACTTTTCCGCGAGCTTGCGGACTTCGTCAGCCACGACGGCGAAACCGAGACCGTGTTCTCCGGCGCGAGCGGCTTCGATGGCGGCATTAAGCGCCAGCAGGTTGGTCTGCTCGGCCAGATCGTCGATGACTTCGATGATCTTGCCGATGTCGTCGGCGCGTTGTCCAAGAGCGCCAATGATTTCGCCCGAGGAGTTAATGGTGGTGTTGATCCGGTTCAGGCCGTCGGTCGCCTTCTCCATGGTGGCGATCCCGCTGTGCACTTCTTCGCGCGAGCGGTTGGAGATGTCGAGCAGGACTTTGGCGGTGTCGGCCACGCGCTGGATCGAAGCCACCATCTGATCGATGGAGGCCGAAGTCTCGCTGACGCTGGAGGCCTGCACCTGCGTGCTCTTCACCATGTTCTGCACGTTGACGCTCATCTCGTGCATGGTGCTGGTGACTTCGTCGATGGCGGAGGAAGCCTGCAGCCCGATCTTGGCGGAGTCTTCCGAGGCGCCGGCCACCTGATTGGACGCGCTGGCCACTTGCGACGAGGCGTCGCGGACGCTGCGCACCAGGCCGGCCAGTCCTTCCACCATGCGGGCAAAGCCATTGCCCAGTGTGTCGTGCGAAGAGCGCGGCTTGACTTCCACGCGCAGGTCGCCGCCGGCGATCGATTCGGAGACGCCGGCCATCTCCTTGAGGTAGGTCACCATCTTGGAGAAGGTGCGGGCCAGTTCGCCGATTTCATCCTCGCGGCTGACGTCAATGTTGTGCTCCAGATCGCCGGTGTTACCGATGCCGCGGGCTACATTCATCAGATTGGTCAGCGGATAGGTGATGGATTTGGCTGTGCGGAAGGCAACGATTGCTCCGACGCAGAGGGCAAGCAGGGTGCTGAAGATAGATACTGCGATAGTTCGCGAGGCGGCGTTCTCGTCGGACTGGCGGCGCTCCTCCACCAGTTTGTGGTTCTCGGCGTCGGCCACATCCAGCGCATCGTTCAAGTTCTTCACCCAAGACGAGGCATCTTTCTGGAGATAGTAGATCTGCAGTTCGGCCACGGTAGCGTTGCCGGAATCGACGTCCTTACGCTTTTCGATCAGCGGCTGCGCGAACTCCTTGCCCCAGGACTGCTCCAGTTGCTGCGCTTTGCTCAGCGCGGTCTTGACTAGGTCCGAGTTGGCCAGCGTCTTGCCCTGGTCGAGCTTCTCGCTCGAGGTGCGGAGGCCTTCGTTCATCCGGTCTATTTCGCGCGTGTCGCCACTCAGCAGGTAGTTGCTGAGGTACAGGCAGTTCTGCATTATCTGGAAGCGCACGGCGTTGGTGGCGCCGGCCAGGTCCAGCGATTGTTGCATCGCCTTCTTGGCGTCGTGTTCCCGTTGCACCGCGGACCAGTTCACGAGAAACAGCACTAAAACCATCGTGAGGATCACGCCGAAGTTCATGTACAGCTTTTTACCAATCGTCATGCCGTTTCTCCTCCGCGGCGAGGTTGCTTACCGCGGCTCGAACTTGAAATCGATAATCCCCGAACTTTCGCTTCCGGCCGGTTCGAAGCGCCATTTCTTGGCGGCGTCGAGCGCGGCGTTCGCAAGAACCGGATGGCCGCCCACTACCCGGGCGTCTTTCACCGTGCCGTTGGGCGCGACGACAACTTCGATCTTTACCGTGCCAGCCAAGTTCATCCTCCGCGCCAGTTCCGGATATGCGGGCTGCACTTTGGTCTTGGCGCGGCGGAGAATGTCTTCGCTCTGCGTCTGCGCCGCCACCTGGACCGGAACCGCACTCCCGGCCAAGGTCATTACCGCCATCAATGCGACTGCGGCTCGTCGAGACACAACTCCTCCGTCAGATTGAAGAATCTCGCCCCCGTGACCGTGCAACAGGTGGGCCACGAGTGCCGTCCGGCAAAAACCGAAGTAACGGGCTGTATCTATGAGTAATTGAAGTGGTTATGACGCGAAGCAAAGTCTCGAAGGGCAAAGTGCGACCTTAGAGCTGTCTCATTCCCGCGAAATGCGGTTACACTTCTCAGGGTGAGACTCAGTCTCAATCCAGTCTCGGGATTTCACACAAAGGCACCCCTTATGCCCATTTCCCTTGACTCAAATTGAGATGACATTTAGTTTCCCATTAGATTCAAGCACTTGTGAATCACGAACACGTTCCCCTGACGACCGATGGCAGTCTGAGCACTTCTGATCGCGGCCCCATTCTTTCCCCGGAAACCAGCTTCATTCCTGGCTCGGACGAGGGCTTCCAGAAACTGCTGCTCCGGATTGCGGCCATGGCGAGTGAACGTTCCGACGCCAACGCGCTCATTCAGTTGTTTTGCCGCGCGACGCGCGATTTCCTCCGAGTCTCCGGGGTTTATTTTTGGCGGTGCCAGGCGGACGAGTTGGTGGGCGAGCAAGCCGACGGCAAGCTGGCCGCGAATTTTGTAGGAACGCGAATCCGTCAGGAACAGAGTTCGGTGACAGCCGAGGCGGTGCGTCAGCGGCGGACGATTTTCGCCAATCATGTGCATTCGGTGAAGTTCCCGGGGGCGAGGGAGTTTGGCGCGCGCTCTCTGATGGCTGCTCCGGTGATGGTCTTCAACGAGGTCATCGGAGCGACTGCGTTCCTGCACGATTCCGATGACACATTCTTCAACGAAGATCTGTCGGCAAAGGCTACGATCCTGGCCGGCCAATTGGGGAGCCTGCTGGAAGCGACGCGCTTGAGCGAAACCTCTCGGGAAGAGCAGCGCGGGGCTGAAATTCTGGCTGACATGGCTCATGTCCTTCATGGCACTCCGGATGTTGCCGCAGTGATCGAGGCTTTGGCCGATCGCCTGCGCCTGCTGCTGAAGACGCGGCTGGTGTGTGTGCTGCTGAAGCGGGAGGGGCCGTTTGAGTTGCGCGCCGTTTCGGCGGAGACTCCGCAACTGGCCAACTCAGTTCATTCCCGCCATGACCGGCACACGCTGCGGTTCGCCGCGGATCTGGCGCAGCGCGCGATCGCGGCGGCAGAACCCATCACCCTGTCTGTCGGAGCCGAATCGCACTCCCTGGGCAACCTGGTTTCCCCTGGAATGCTGATCGCAGCGCCGCTCCGCACAACGCGTACCCAGGGCGCGATTCTCATCTACCCGCGGCCAGACGGCGTTTTCACAGCGGAAGAAAGGGCGTTGGTGTCGGCGATTGCTGGCTTCGGAGCCGTGGCTCTGGCCCACGCGGAGCTGTATTCCACCGCTCATGCCCAGTCGCACGAACTCCACCAGTTACTGGCGATTTCATCCGAACTGAGTTCCAGCGGCGACCTGGAGCACTTTCTGCAGGCTTTTGTGGTTCATGCCGCGGATTTTCTGGGCTTCGGGCGTTGCTTCATTGCCCTGCTGGAGGACAACCAGTTCCGGATTCGCTACGGGGTGGAAAACGGCCAGCCACGCCGTGAGGACCTGCCGTTCCCCGAAGGCATTGCCACCAAAGCGCTGCGTGCCAAAGAGGTTTTCTGGACCGACGACGCCAAACGCACTGCTGGGGTGAACCTTGAAGTCGTCGAGAAATATCAGGTGAAGCAGGTTCTGGTGGTGCCGCTGCTGGGGTCGAGCGGACAACTGTTAGGAATGTTCGGGGTGGTCGACCGTCTCGACGCGGCCGGTATTTCGCCGGAGGACATTCGACGCGCCCGGGCTTTGTCGAATCAGGCGGCGGTCGTACTCGAGGTTGCCCGGAGCTTGCACCTTTCGGAACAGCACCGGCGCCGCGCCGAAGCCTTGATCGAACTGGCGCGCGAAATTGATGGCGCTCTGCGTCTGCCGGACTTTGGCCGCCGGTTTGTCAGCCGCACCGTCGAACTTACCGGCTCTCGCGCCGGCCTGCTGGCGGTCCGCCACGAGGGGAGCTTTCAGGTGATCGCTGTGCATCCCCAGGAACCGGCGACTGCGACTTCCCCTGCCAGCGCGGGCGGAGAAGAATCAGCAGGAGCACAGGACCAAAACAGCGCGATCGCATCGGCTCTCGACGATTATGTTGCGCATCACGCCGAGAGTGTCCTTTCCGGATCGGCGGAATCGTTGCTCGGTCCAGATGGCGCCTCCAGACTGCACTGGGCGGATTGCACGGTGGTGCGGCTGCCCGGCGGCAACGGAGAACTAGCTGGGCTGCTCTGCCTCTCCAGTGGCTCGCGCTCGCTGGATCAGGAGAGCCGGGTTTTTCTCGAGACCGTGGCGGGCCATGCTGCCATGGCGCTGGAGAATGCCCGTCTGTTCTCGCAGATTGAGCAATCCAACCGGCACTGGATGGAGATCTTCGATGCCATCGCCGATTTTATCGTTGTGCACGACCGGGCCGGGAAGGTGCTTCGCATCAATCGCTCGCTCGCGGCCATGATCGGTGTGCCCCCGGCGGACCTGATTGGCATTGACATGCGCGCCCTGCTCGCGCCCAACAGCACGGCGGCGCATGTGTGTCCCTTCTGCCGGGCGATGGCCGATGACGCCGACGAATTCGTGCATCCGGTTTTTGACCGAACTTTCCTGGTCTCGACCTCGCGCGTGCATGGGGCTTCCGACCAGGGATTGCAGACCATCCACGTCCTCAAGGACATCTCCGACCGGCGCGAGGCGGAGCGCCGCTACCGGGAGCTTTTCGACAACATTCAGGAAGGCCTGTTCTTCAGCACGCCCGCGGGCCGGTTTGTGGAAGTCAACGACGCCATGGTGCGCATGCTGGGCTACGGGAGCCGCGAGGAACTGCTGCAGATCGACATTGCGACACAGCTCTACTTTTCGCCCGGGCAACGGGAGCGTCACGCCGAGGTTCTGGAGCACGATGGCCACCTGCGCAATTTCGAAGCGACACTACGGCGCAAAGACGGCTCCCCGATTCACGTGTTGATCAATGCCTTCGGGATGTACGACAACCTGGGCCGCCTGCAGCAGATTCGGGGGCTGATGCTGGATGTGACCGGACTGCGCACCTACCAGTCCGAACTGCACCGCGAGCGTGATTTCTCCGCCAAGATTCTCGGCAACACGCAGAGCCTGATCCTGGTGGCCGATACGGCGGGACTGGTGAGCTACGCCAATCGCCGCTGGCAGGATTCCGGGTTCGATCAACGCGAACTGCTCGGGCGCCCGCTGCTCGAACTGGCCGCCCCCGACTTTAATCGGCCCTTGGGTGAGGCTCTGCAGCGAACCCTCGACGGCCAGCAGGTCGACAATCTGGAACTGCAGATCGTTCGCGGCAACGGCATAGCAGGGAAATTTTCCGCCAATCTGAGTCCTATGCGCGATGAGCAGGGAACCGTCACCAGCATGGTGGCTGTGCTCACCGATATCACGGATTCCGTGGTTCTGCGGGACAAGTTGGTGCATGCCGAGAAAATGGCCGCGGTGGGGCAGCTAGTTTCCGGAGTGGCGCACGAAGTCAACAATCCACTTACCGCCATCCTGGGTTTCGCCGATTTGCTGATGGAGAATCCGGATCTGCCGGAAACGGCCCGCAAGGATCTGCGAGTCATTCTGCAGGAGGCGCAGCGCACCAAGCAGATCGTGCAGAATCTGCTGAGCTTCGCCAGGCAGATGCCGCCGCAGCGCACGGCGGTACAACTAAATTCGATCCTGCGCCGCACCATGCAACTGCGTTCCTACGACTTCACCAGCCACGGGGTCGACGTGATCGAGCATCTCGATGAGGATCTGCCGGAAGTCATGGGGGACGCGCACCAGTTGCAGCAGGTCTTCCTCAACATTCTGAACAACGCCTATGATGCGGTCCACGAAGTCGGGGGAGCGGCACGCATCGAGATCATGTCCACCAAGGCGGGAGACGCAGTCGAGGTTTCGTTCCGCGACAACGGCAACGGAATTTCGCATCCCGACAAGATCTTTGACCCGTTCTTTACCACGAAAGAGGTCGGCAAAGGCACCGGGCTCGGCCTGAGCATCTGCTACGGCATCGTGAAAGAGCACGGCGGCGAGATCCTCTGTCACAACAATCTTGGAGGGCACGGGGCGACGTTTATTGTGCGCCTGCCCTCGACCTCCCACACCGCTTCGCTAGGTGTGGCTGCCGGAGTGAAACAAAAATGAACGTACCTGCTGTAAAACCGCCAACGCTCCCCGTGCTGCTGATCGAGGACGAGCCCGCGGTCATGTCGTATGTGCAAGCCGCTCTGGAGCGCAGCGGATATCCCGTGGTCTGTTGTGAGTCTGGGGTGGAGGCTCTTCGCCTGCTGGAAAAGGGCCAGTATCTCGGGGTGGTTTCGGACATGCGCACGCCGGGCGGAGTCGATGGCGGCCAGGTGCATGCTTGGATTGCGCGGCATCGGCCGGATCTGGCGTCGCGCGTGGTTTTCATCACGGGAGACATTGCCAATGAGGAGACGGTCGCGACGCTGCGCCAGACCGGCGCTCCTTGCGTGGAGAAACCATTTCGCGTGCAGCAATTGATTGAGGCCGTGTCCAAGGCCATGGGAAAGGCGCAGTGAATAACGTGGGAAGCAAAGAGGATCTTCGCATCCGCCTGCTGATCGTCGACGACGAGCAGAGCATCCGCAAACTGTGCGTCACCGTGGGCGAGGCCCTTGGCTTTGTGTGCCTGGAGGCGGAAAGCGGTGACTCCGCGTTGGCGCTGCTCGAAGAACAACCGGCGCACATGATTCTGACTGACATGGTGATGCCGCGTATGTCGGGGCTGGAGTTCCTGGAAAAAGTGAAAAAGCTCCTCCCCCGTACCGAAGTTGCGGTCATGACCGGCCACGGGTCGGTCGAAACCGCAGTGCAGGCGATGAAATTGGGCGCGTACGACTACATCTCCAAACCATTTTCTCCGCTCGAAGAACTGCGACTGTTTTTGCGGCGGATGGCGGAGAAAATCCGCCTGGTCGAGGAAAACGCGTTCCTGCGTCAGCGCACCGACTCGGAGACCGCGGTGCACGGCATAGTGGGATCGTCGGCCAAAATCCAGGAAGTGCTGCGCATGGTCTCGCGCCTGAAAGATACGCGGACACCGGTGCTGATTTATGGCGAGAGCGGAACGGGCAAAGAGTTGGTCGCGCGCGCCATTCATTTTCGCGGCGCCTTTGCCGGCCGCGCCTTTGTCGCCGTGGACTGCGGCTCGCTGGTGCCAACGCTGATCGAAAGCGAGCTTTTCGGTTATGAAAAGGGAGCATTCACCGGAGCTCTGAAATCGAAGCAAGGCTTGTTCCAGGCCGCCGATGGGGGCTCGGTTTTCCTCGACGAAGTCGGGGAACTGCCTCTGGAGTTGCAGGCCAAGCTGCTGCGGGTTCTGCAGGAGAAGGAAGTGCGTCCGGTCGGGAGCAACCAGCGCGTCAAGGTGGACGTGCGGGTCATCGCCGCGACGAATCGCGATCTGGAGGCGGCCTACAAAAACGGAACCTTTCGCAAGGATCTCTATTTTCGTTTGAACGTGGTCACCGTGCACGTTCCGGCGTTGCGTGAACGCCGCAGCGATATTCCGATGCTGGTGCACTGGTTCCTGGAGCGTTACGCGCCGGGTTCGGGATTGCAGGTTACGAGCGCCGCCATGAAGTCGCTGATGGGATACGAATGGCCAGGCAACGTGCGGGAACTGGAAAACTGCATCGAGCGCGCGGTCGCGCTGGGCAACGGACGCATCATGGATCTCAGCGACCTGCCGCCTTCCATTGCTGCCGGCTCTGCGGTCGCCACCGGTGGCACCGCGGTCGCGGGGAGACCGACGGTGATGGACCCTGACCTTGCCGAGGCGATGGCCGTCGCCGAATCTCAGCGGGCCCCCTCGTCCACGACGGACCTGGAGGACATCGAGCGCGCGACCATCCAACGCGTTTTCGAGCAGGTCAAAGGCGACAAAGCCCTCGCCGGACGCATGCTCGGCATCAGCCGCGCCACGCTCTACCGCAAGCTGAAGCGCTACAACATCAGCGGCGGCGCGGCGGGAGCGTCGTCCAGTCACACGCTGCAGTAGATTCGGAAGGGCAAGCTATCCGATCCGGTGGGTGGCTTTCATACTTCTGGGCTTGCTCGCGGTCTCGTAGGTTACCCGGCCGCCCAGCCGGCAAATGGGAGTCGCGCCCTGAGTTGCGACTCGCCAGAGTTTCGGATTTCGTAACGCACCAATTTTCTGTTGCAATGCCTAACCCCAGCGGACTACGATGCGCTCCGTCGAAGGTAACTGCGTGACTTGAAGTTCCGGCACGACAGTAAAGGCGTAGCTTCCCACGGGTGTGTGCAGTACGGCCCCATCGAATCCAGTCCTCCGGCTTGATCCACGGTGGGGGTGTCAATGGACAATGTCGCCCAACTCGTTATTTGGGAGGGTGAAGCCATTCTGTTCGCTCTTTTCGCGGTCCTCGTGATTCACCTGCTCACTGGACAAATCAACACCCGCGGTCTGCTGATGAAGAAAGAAGGGGACCGGTCGTTCAGCCCGGCACGCGTGCAGCTCCTGCTGGCTACTCTCGCGGCCGCGTCGCAATATCTGGGACTCGTCTTAAAGGACCGTTCGCATTTACCGGACGTCCCGCAAAACTGGCTACTGCTATACGGTGGCAGCCACGCCCTCTACCTGGGCCGCCGTCTCTATCTGACCCAAACGGACAAACAGAAATAGTCGAAAAAGGAGATCGGTCATGCAATCGCAATCTCTTCAGGTTCTCGAGATCATCGTGGGCTATCTGGCGTGTGGGATAGTCGGCATGTTTGGGCTAGTGCTGGTTTGGAAGATTGCTACGAATCAGATTGACCTTACCCACCTGCTTAGCGATGACGACGGGATGGCGAGTACATCGCGGTTTCAGCTGATGATTTTCATCTTCGTGATTGCGCTGAGCTTCTTTCTGATCGTGATTTCGAACGTGAAACTGCGCGAAAGCTCTGGACCGGTTAAGACCGGGGCATCCCAGAGTGAACCACCTCTTCCCGATGTGCCGGGTGGCGTGCTGGCGCTGCTGGGGATCAGCGCCAGTTCCTATCTTGTCAGCCGGGGGATCAGTGCATCCACCAATGGCAACACTCAGCCCACGCCCGACGACAAGCCCAAACCGGACAATAAACCCAGTCCGACCACGGCGACGCCAGGCACGGGTAGCGGTGGAGTGAAGGCTTGAGGAGACCCGTATGGCGACGCGAAAGAAAAATGTCCTTACGACTGCCGGAACGGTGCTGCCTTTAGCCATTGGCTTGGCCATGAACGCTTTGGGACCGTCCCAGCCCGCCACCACGGCCGCCCGCGGAAGTAGCGCTCATAAGGCTGGGGTGTGCGTGGCCAGTTTGGACGTGTGTCCGATTACGGGCTGTGCCGGCCCAGACGATCCTGACGAGCAACTCCTGAACGAAACCAAGCGACATCTGCCGACGTCGGCCACGCCCAAAGTGCTGGCCGTCGCTGATTTCACAATTCTGCAGAACCAGGCTGACTCCACGGTAGGCCAAGACCACGGGCTCGACGCGGCTGCTCGGGCTCGGTTGCAAGGCATTCTGGTAAGCAGTGGCCAGACGGTATCGGAGGGCGATACAGTTCAGGTGGACGGATTTCTGGTGGGAACGCCACATCCCAACACAGGTGAATCTGTCAATTGCAACCTGGGCGGCAGCGCCAACAACGACTTTCACATCCCGTTCGCCGACGACCCGGACAAAAGCCCCTTCGCGGGCATAGTCGTCGAGATGATCCCGCAGAACCGTCCCGCAACCTGGTCGGTCAAGAACCTCTCCAAGGCCGAAACGGGGCGTCGCATGGTTCGCGCGACAGGACAGCTGTTCTATGACAACGAGCACCAGGTCAACGGAGATCAGGACGCTCCCATTGGCGGTCAACCACCACGGTTCTCTCTGTGGGAGGTTCACCCCATCGTCGCTTTCTCGGTTTGCAAGACGACCGATAACCCGTGCGGGGGGAATGACTGGGAATCACTCGAGGCTTTTGCCGGCCAGGCGATTTCGCCCAAATAGTTTCTGGGGGCAGATGAGCTGGATCGAATAAATTGGCCAGAGTGAGATTCTGTTTCAACTTGAGACGCATGTCGCGAGTATTGTTGACATGGAGTGCTTTGCAGAATCCGCTTTCGACCCTAACCTACTGAAAATGCACCCACCTCAGTGCTAATCCTTCCGTTCCCAGAATTGGCTGCCGCGTTGCTCGCTCTCTAGTGGCGAAGTTTGGCTTTCATCATGATTCCTAACCGGGAAGGGAAAGCCGGCCCGCCGTTAAGTCGGGCAGAGCGAGTCTAGGTAAGGGGGGCTCTTCATCCGCTTGGCGCAACAAGCCACAGCGACGGGACGCATCGCACCAGCCACCAGCGCGGTGGCGGGACTCGCCCGTTTTTTTCCGGAGGCCGCACCCGTGCGCATTCCGGTACAGCTGACCCGCACACTGGAATCCGGAGACTCTGCTCCCGCCAACTTCACCGAAAGCACAGTCATTGAATTTGGCACGCCCCGCGAAGTTCTGTTCGCCTGCAACATTCCCCTGGAGTTCGCGGATGTTCTTCGGCTCCGCAACTCGGATGGTTCGCTTGATGTCGAGGCTTCGGTGGTCGCGGTGCAGTATCACCCCGGCAGCACCGTTGTGGCCGCACGCTTTAAGGGCGAGGTGCCCAACTGGATCGTGAAATCATGACTCCTTCCACACCCGTACAAGATCTCGCTACCCAATGGAACACGGCCCGTCGGCTGTACCCCGTTTACTTCGAACTGGCGCGTGAGTTTGCCATCGATGTACGAGCCTGCGCCGATCTCGAGGCCGGAGTTGAAACGCCCGGAAAAGACGTGGTCGAGCAGGCCAACCACTGGCTCGACGAGATGGACCAGCGGGTGCAAGTTCACCAGTTGCGCCAGTTCCTGCAAACCAGCGCGCTGGTGACTCCGGAAAGCCTGCTGAACCTGTTGCAGCACTTCCTGGTGAAAACGCCCAAGACGGATGGGATTCGCGACAAGATCGACTTTCTGCTGGTGCAGTATTTCAGCCAGATGGCGCCCTCAGGCCTTGAGGATGACGAGGTCGATCTGGCCTACGTTGCTCAAACCCTGGAACCGGTTCTGAGTCAGGTGGAGTTGAAGACGCCGGTGTGGCTGAACGGGCTCGATCGGGTTCTGGAAGCCGCCCGCCGGTGCCGCTCGCTCGACGAACTTCTGCATGGCGGAGTTCTCGAGCAAGGACGCAAAGCCAAGAGCCAGGCCGGCGATCTGTTCTATCTGCCAGTTGCTCTTGTGGCCTTCACCCGCTTTGGGTACCTGATGCGGCGCGTGTTCTTCCGGCTCATGCTGGGCGATCTGAACCTGATCGTGGACGGGCTGACGGAGCTTGAGGAGAAGGGCATTCAAACCATCGACTGCCGGCGGGCGCAGTTTTCCGCACAGGAACCGATTCTTCGCCTGCGGATGATTTGCCAGTCGTGGAAAGTGATGTTCCAGGCGGAGTATTCCTCGGGACAACCGTTGCGCATGTTGGTCGATCTGCGGGCCTCGGTGGAATATGCGCTGGGCCGCGGAAGGGCTCCGGAAGCGGAAGGCATGGCGGATGGCAGGGCGAAATCGGCGCCGGCGGCGTCGGCAACGGCCGCCAGAGCAGCCTCCAAACCCGCGCCGGCTGCGGCTAAAGCAAGTGTGCCAGTTACGCCGAAAGCGAATGCGGCGGCAGCAACGGCGCCAGCTGGGGGGGCGACGCCTGGTCTTCCGAAACCTTCGGCCAAGCCCGCCTTGGCCCGGCCGAGCGTCAAGCCTGCACCCAAACCGGCTGCGGATGCGCCGGAGTTTGAAGTTTCAACCACGCCGGGCTGGGAACCTGATCCCGCGCCGGAACCGAAGAACAAGGGCTGAGCAAAGGAAAGCGTGCCAGTGGATACACCGACGGTACTGATCATCTCCGACGACGCCGACTTTTCGCGGCGCATCACCGCCCGCTGGCAGATGGAGCGCACGGTTCCGACTTTCACCCTGCTGAGCAGCGATTTGTGGCCTCGCTTTGCGGCGGATGTCTTTGACGTGGCGATTGTCGGCGAATTGCGACGGGACTTGCTCTCTGTGGTACTCGAGCCTTTGCACTCTACCGGTCAGCCGGTTTTCTGCGTCTGCCACGATGCCGGCACCGCGCAGTTAGTGCACGAGCGCTGGCCCCGTATTTCCATCCTGCGACCCAGCGAGCACTGGCTTGAGACCCTTGTCCTGGCGGGCAGCGAAGCCGTGCACCGTTCGCGGGCCGAAACCCGCGCGCGGGCCGCAGAGCTTTCCTGCGCCACACTGGAGCGTCAGGCGACTCTGGGCCGCTACATGCTCGAGATGCGCCACAGCTTGAACAACGCGCTCACATCCGTGCTGGGAAATTCGGACCTGCTTCTGCTGGAGCCGGGCAGCCTCTCCGCCCAGACCCGGGCGCAGATCGAAACCATTCGCAATATGGCGCTGCGCATTCACGAGATCATGCAGCGCTTCTCGTCGCTGGAGAAGGAAATGAATGTCGTCGCACAGCAGGTAGAAAGAGACACCGGCAAGACGTACGCTGCTGTTGCCGGAGCATGAGAACTGCCCTCCCCGGGTGCAGGTGAGATTAGGTAGGAGCTAGTTGTCGCGCACCGTCGTGGGAAGAGCATATGCATAGACTGATGCCGGGCGTCACCATTCTCGAGCACGAACTGTCGGAATTGCGGCTACTGGTCGAACGCCAGGCCGGCATCCTGCTCGACTGCCCGAACAGCGCATTGGCGGCGCATGTGGCTGAGTATCTGGAGCATCAGGAACTGGAATCCTCCGCCGCGCTGATGGAGCGTTTGCGCGCCTCCGATCAGGATCCTTCCGTGTTGCCGGCGTTTCTGGACGGCGTACTCAACGTCCACAGCGGGTTCTTCCGCCATCCCGGCGCGATGAATGCCCTGGCGCGGTTCGTGATCCCGCAGAAGATTAACTCCCGCAAAGCCGACGAGGCGCCCGGCACGCTACGTGTCTGGAGCGCCGGTTGCGGTACGGGGGAAGAGGTGTATTCGGTTGCGATGGCGGTGTGTGACGCGCTCGGCTCCGGCGCCGGCAATGGCTCCGCGAACGGGAACGGGGGCAAGGATGTAAAGGAAAAGACACCCGCCAGCCGATGCGGAATCACGGAGTGTGCACCAGCATCGGCCATGTCAGCGGCCAAAGACTGGTCGATTCACATTGTCGGGAGCGACCTGCTGGCTTCGGCAATTGATGTCGCCGAGCGCGGACTGTACCCGCAATCCGCGCTCACTGGCTTGCCTCCCGCGACCATCCGCACGTTTTTCTCGAAAATTGGTACTGCCAACACCGGCCAGAACGGCGCGGCGGACGGGCCTCAGAACCAGGTGATGAATGGATCGGCATCGGGATCGCGCAACGGATCGAACGGATCGAACGGGTCGAACGGCAACGGCGTGCACCTGTTGGTGAAGCCGCGTTTGCGCAACCTGGTCACCTTCAACACCATGAACCTGACCAAGCCCGTCTACATCGGGCGCTTCGACTGCATCTTCTGCATGGACGTGCTGCCGCACCTTTCTCGCGCGCAGCGCTCCGCCCTGATCGAACGCCTGCACCTCTACCTTGAACCCGGCGGATACCTGTTCCTGAGCCAGACAGAGAAGCTCTACGCCCCGAATCTCAACTTCCGCCCCGAAACCTACGACGGCTATACGCTGCATCGCAAGCCGCTGGCCGCGGCAGCCGCGTACGGGCGGTAGCCAGCATCCGAGTTCATGTGGGGACAGCCGCCCTCGGCTGTCCGGCCAGGAAGGCCCGACAGCTGCCAGACTTTAGCGCTAGTCTATTTTTGCCGATGGCATCCCTATGAAAACACTCACCGTCAGCGACGCACGAAAACGGTTCGGCGCCTTACTCGATTCGGTCCAGCAAGAACCTGTGCTCATCACTCGGAAGAACCGCGACAAATCTGTAATCATCTCGGCAGAGCAATACGAGCGAATTCGCGGCGTCACCTATTCCCGGTCGAGGCGAGTCTCGCCGAGCCGCAAGACGTCAAGACCTTGAGAGCGCGCGGAACTTCCTATTAGCAAGGCGTAATATATAGCGCGACGGGTCCGACCGCGGAATTCCATGGCCAAACACGTCCAGCGCGAGAGGATGTTCCGGAATTGACTCTGACTCAATGTCATCGAAACAGAGGTCTCCTACGCGAAGAGGAATTCCTTCGTCCTTAGTTCCTTGATCGTGTCTCTCAGCTTGGCTGCTTTCTCAAATTCGAACCGCTTGGCGGCTTCGCGCATGTCGCTTTCGAGCTTGCCGATGTAGGTGTCGACTTCCTCCTGCGATTTGAACTCCGGCATGCCCTCGGCCTCGCCTCCGGTCAGGTCGGCGTAGTCGGCGGCCACGATCGCTGCGAGCGTCATGTCCAGCGGACGCACGATCGATTCCGGAGTGATTCCATTGGCCTCGTTGTAGGCCGCCTGGATGGCACGGCGTCGCGAGGTCTCGTCCATGGCGCGCTTCATCGAATCGGTCTGGCGATCGGCATAAAGAATCGCGCGGCCGTTCAAATGCCGGGCGCAGCGGCCGATGGTCTGAATCAGTGATCCCGAAGACCGCAGGAAGCCTTCTTTGTCGGCGTCGAGAATGGCAACCAGCGACACTTCTGGTAAATCGAGGCCTTCGCGCAGTAGATTGATGCCGATCAATACATCGAACTCTCCCTTACGCAGGTCGCGCAGAATCTTCACCCGCTCCAGGGTCTCGATTTCCGAATGCATGTAGCGGCACTTCACGCCCACCTCGGCGTAGTACTCTGCCAGGTCTTCCGACATTCGCTTCGTCAGGGTTGTGACCAGCACGCGCTCGCCTTTCTCGACGCGGGCGCGAATCTCGTGGAGGAGATCGTCAATCTGCCCCTTCACGGGACGGACCTCAACGGGCGGGTCGATCAAACCGGTCGGGCGAATGATTTGCTCGACCACTACGCCTGCCGACTTCGTGAGTTCATACGGCCCCGGTGTCGCCGAAACGTAAACCAGCTGATTGGTGCGATGCTCGAATTCCTCAAACGTCAGCGGGCGGTTGTCGAGCGCCGACGGCATGCGGAATCCGTATTCGACCAGCACTTCTTTTCGGGAGCGGTCGCCGGCGTACATGCCGCGCAACTGCGGCACGGTTTGGTGCGACTCATCGATGAACATCAGAAAATCGCGCGGGAAATAGTCCAGGAGCGTTGGCGGAGGCTCACCCGGCAGGCGTCCGGTGAAATGGCGCGAGTAGTTCTCGATGCCATGGCAATAGCCCATGGCCTTGATCATTTCCAGATCAAACATGGTGCGCTGATGGATGCGCTGCGACTCGACTAGCCGGCCCTGCTTTTCCAGTTCGACCTCCCACCACGCCAGTTCCTTCTTGATGGAATCCACAGCTGACGCGCGCGTTTCGTCCTTCATCACATAATGCGTCTTGGGGTAAATCGGGAGGCGCACGTATTTTTGCTTCACCGTGCCAAATAGCGGATCGATCTGCGATAGCGCCTCGACCTGATCTCCCCACATCTCGATGCGGTAGGCCATGTCGTCGTAGGTAGGGAAGACCTCAATGACGTCGCCGCGCACGCGGAACGTTCCGCGGCGGAACTCGCCGTTGGTGCGCTCGTAGAGAATGTCGACCAGCTTGCGCGTAATGTCCTCGCGCTTGATCTTCTGGCCTTTTTCGAGGAACAGCATCATGCCGTAATAAGCTTCCGGCGAGCCGAGGCCGTAGATGCAGCTCACCGAGGCCACGATCAGCGCGTCGCGCCGCTCAAACAGGGAACGCGTCGCCGAGAGCCGCAGCTTGTCGAGTTCGTCGTTGATGGTCGCTTCTTTTTCGATATAGAGGTCGGCGGCGGGAACGTAGGCTTCGGGCTGGTAGTAGTCGTAGTACGACACGAAATATTCGACCGCGTTGTGCGGGAAGAAGCTCTTGAACTCGTGATAAAGCTGCGCCGCCAGCGTTTTGTTGTGCGCCATGACCAGCGTTGGACGGTTCATGGCCTCGATCACCTTGGCCATGGTGAAAGTTTTGCCCGACCCGGTCACTCCGAGCAGAACCTGATGCTGCTCACGATCAAACAGTCCGCGCGTGAGCGCTTGAATCGCGGCAGCCTGGTCGCCCTGCGGCTTGTAACTGCAAACGAGTTTGAAGTCCATGGAAAACAGCTTTCAGCTATCAGCTCTCAAGCCATCAGCTTGGCCCGGCGGCTCAGACAGAAGCTACTCCTGATTGAGGACAGTTTCGGTCCTCGGTCACGATGGTCTGCCCCTTGTGTGGGGCCGGGTCTTTGACCCGGCCGGGCCGAGCAAAGCTCGGCTGGCTTTCTGCTGTCGGCCTCCTCAGAATCCGATTCTGATAACAGGGAATCTTTCTATTATAAACGCCATGGAGCGGCATTCATCAGGTTGGAACTGGAGGCACATGCTTCCTCTCGCACCTTGCGGAATTTCTGATCAAGTATCGGAGGAGCAGAACACCAGGTCCCTCGACTGCGCAGAATTGCCCAAAAGCCGGCAATTCTGCTTCGCTCGGGATCACAGGAACGAGTAAGTTTCATTAGGGCACCGTGGGCCGCAACTCCACTCTCTTTGTTGTGATGGTGACCCGGACCGGGGGCAGCTTCGGCGGCGGCCAGTTCTCGGTGTAAGCCTCGACGGTGATCGTCCCTGGAGTACGGCTAGCCTGCACGATCACTTGGGCCAGGCCGTTGAACAGGCTGCGCTTCGGTTCCTTGTCGGACTCCTGACAGTTGGGGTCGCCGTTGCCGACTCCGACCAATTTGCCCTCGCCGGTAACTCTGAAGCTGATCATGTTGCCAGCCGTGGGAATCGTCCGGCCTTCCTTGTCGAGCACTTCGACTTGGAGAACAGCTACATCTTCGCCGTCGGCATTGATTTCTTTGCGGTCTGGGGTCAGGCGGATCGATACGGGCTCACCTGTGGTCTCGCGCTTTTCAACCAGCACGACCTTGCCGTCTTCTGTGCCGCGTGCTTCGAGCACGCCGGGTTCGTATTTTACTTTCCACTCCAGATGCCTTAGTGGCTGCACTCTCTGCGAGCCTTGGCTCTTGCCGTTGAGGAAAACTTCGACCGAGTCAAGATTCGAGTGCACCCACACCGAAATCGGCTCGCCCTCGCGCTGATCCCAGTTCCAGTGCGGAAAAAGATGCAGCACGGGCTTTGAACCCCACCAGGCTTTGTAGTAGTAAAAGTTGTCCTTGGGGAAGCCGCAGGTGTCGACGATGCCAAACTGCGAGTTGATCGAAGGCCAGCCGTACGGCGTAGGCTCGCCACGATAGTCGAAGCCGGTCCATGCGAATCCTCCCGCGAGCCATTCGCGCTCGGCGTAGAACGTCCACCACTCCTCAGTCAGTTGGGACCACGAAGTATGGTTCAAGTCGTACGCGCTGACCCAATTGCGCAGCTTGTCGGTCGAATAGATCCCGCGAGTGGAGAGGGTGCTGGCCGTTTCTGAACCAACGCAGGGCTTATTCGGATGCGCCTTGTGCCAGTCGTCATGCACTTTGAGGTTGTAGTTGAAACCCATCACGTCCAGTTGTTCCGGGAAGTGGGTTTCAAAGGACGCGTTCACCGCGGCCGTGCACAGGCGCGTCGGATCGAGTTCGTGGGTTCGCGCGATCATATCGTCGATCACCCGCACACCTTGCGGTTGCGGCATCATGATCCACTCTTCGTTGCCCATCGACCACAAAATGATCGCCGGCGAGTTGCGATAGCGCTTCACCATCGTCTCAAGCTGGGCCATGCCTTCAGGATTCGCGCTCATCATGCGGGTCTCGCACATCATCATCATGCCCAGGCGGTCGCAGGCCTCAACCCACTCCGGCGTGGGCATGTTGTGCGACGTGCGCACGGCGTTCCCGCCCATTTCTTTCAGCACGGCAATTCGGAAGGCCTGGAGGCGATCCGGAAGCGCCGCACCGACCCCAGCATGGTCCTGATGATTGCAGGTGCCTTTGATCTTCACCGACTTGCCGTTGAGGAAGAATCCTTTGTCTGGATCGAAGACCGCCGTACGCACGCCAAACCGGATACGATCCGCGTCGCGCGTCTTTCCGCCGGACTCAACCGTAACAACCGCAGAATAAAGGGTTGGACTTTCTGGCGACCAGAGCGCGGGATTCGCCAGGCTCGCACTCGCGGTGAAAGTCCCCGAGTTGTCAGGAGAGACGGATTGCGGCGCGGTTTCGGCGGTAGCCGCGACTTTTCCCGCGGCGTCGAAAACCTGCCAGCGCACCCGGCAGCTTTCTGGCTCGCGGCCTTGATTTTGCACTACAGTGCCCAGACTCAACGTGGCTGCATTGCCCTTGACCGCGGGGCGAATATAACTTTCCCAAGGCCCGAGGTGGAGCGCGTCCGTCTTGGTCAGCCACACGTGCCGGTAGAGGCCAGCGCCTTCGTAGAACCAGCCGTCGCCAAAGCTGGCGTCGAGGCGGACGACCAGAAAATTCTTCGCGCCGTAGTTGAGGAAGTCGGAGACATCGAAGCGGAAGGGCGCATATCCGTTATCATTGCGGCCGACAAAATAGCCATTCAGGAAAATGAGCGCGCTGCGGAATGCGCCGTCGAACTCGATCGCCACGCGGCGCCCCGAGTCTTCTTTGGGGATATCGAACACCCGGCGATACCAGCCGACGCTGGTCTCGGGATAACGGCGGCCCAGAGGCTTGTAGCCATGGGATTGCAGGTCTTCATCGCGCACAAAGGGCAATTCGACCGCCCAGTCGTGCGGCAGGTCGAGGGCGCGCCACTTCAAGTCATCGAATTTCGCCGTGGCAAACTCGAAGCCGCCGGACTTGGCGAAATCTCCCTGATCCTTGCCAAAGCCCAGATCGCGGAGCGGGTCGGAGGCGTGGCCTTGAAAAAACCTCCATCCAAAGTCAAACAGCAAGCGTTCGCGCGGAGCGACTGCGGCCGTATCTTCAGCCGGGGCCGTATCCCGATAGCTTGCCAGTAGCGCATGAGCGCGGCTTACTACGCCGGGGACAAGGGTCGAACCGGAGAGTGCAAGGCCGGAGCGCAGCAGATCACGACGGGTAAGAGTGGACATGCGAACCCCTCTGAGGAGATCAGGATTGGAACGCCGTCCCCAACGCCCAGAGGCTTCACGAATGCTCGGAGGCTCTGGGTTCGGGACTTCGCATTATAGAACCGCGCCAGCGATTCGGTGGAGAATTGTCTTCGGGCGTAAGTGGTTGCAGTTTGAAGAAAAGATTCGTATCAGGGTATGCCTTCAGGCATGGTGAAAGTGGCGCGCGTATCTCGGGTCTTAGCCGCTGTGAATGTGCGGGCAAGCCCAGTGGCTAAAGCTTTGTCCTCTGTTGGCGGCTGACGGCACCGCTGAAGCGTTCCCGGAGACGAATCGTGTCTCAAACTGACTAACTGCCGGATTGCCTGGGCAGACAAGGCTGGCCTTAGGGCCAAATCTACTTCTGGTCTTGCACTTCGCTGACGCCCACAATCTTTGCCGACGTGCGGAATTTCTTGTAGTCATGGTAGGTCTGTTCCACGCCTACATTGAAGTTCTTTACCAAGGCCAGCCGTACGTCGATCTTCGCGGTCAGGTGGAGGGGCAGCCAGACCTCGTTGTTCACCCGTGTCTGTTCCAGGGTGACACGCGTACCCTTGTGGACGCGTGCCAGAAACACACCCCAGGAGACGGTGTCGAGGCACGCCACGTCCATCTTGGCGAGTTGCAGATCCTTCTTGTCAATCCATACCCGCCCACGAAACTTGGAGAGATACTTCGCCTCCTTCATGTGCGGCACAAAGCCCGGGCGCGGCTCGCCGTCGATGACCCAGGCCTCGCGTCCTCCGACCAACTCCGTAGCAACCAGTTTGAAGTTGTAAGCGTCGGCCACCTCACGAATGAACTTGCGATTGTCCTCGCGTTCTTTCTCTTGTTTTTCTTCTCGCTGCTTGCGATCAGCCTCCGATTCGTTTCTGCGCCTGTCGATGATCTTCTGGATCTTCTCTTCTTCCTTGGCCGCATCCTTCCCGGAGAGCGGCTTGTCGTCTTTTTCAATGAGCCGCTGCACCTGCTCGCCATAAATCTCGAGAACCTCGTACGTTTTTGCTTCCGTGGACCTGGTCTCTCCTTTGCCGTCGAGCTTATTCTCGACGTCTCGCTCAATATAGGTATAGTCGCGCTGAAGCTTGTCATTTTCCAGGTCTTTGTCGGCGACCACGCGGAGCAACCGTTGCATCTGCTCCTGCGAGAGATTGCCGTTGGCGTCTGGCGTGAGGTCGAGCTTGAGGCTCTCCTCCGGCTCTGGCGTTTCGTTCGCCACGGGCGGCGAACTTTGCTCGGCCGAAGGTGCGGCCGGAGGGGTGGTCGGCGAAGTAGCAGAACCTTCCTGCTGGGCGAACAGGGGGAGACCCGAAATTAGAAGGACAAGCGCGAGACCCCAGACTCTCATAAGCAGATTTTACGATTTTAGAAGGTCTTAAGTTCCCACAGGATGTTCCGCGCAGGTTTTCAGCGAATTCTTACTGAATCCTTCCAGGGGAGCGACAGTGGCCGTCTGTAGGTTGTTTTGTGCCGAAAATTCTAGGCCTTTGGCTCAGACTCGATCCGCCCCATGGCAAGTTCGCGGCAGGTGCGGGCAATGACATCCTGCGCATCGCTGGACTCCAGGAACTGGAAGCCGTAGCGGAATGCGATCCGCTGGCGACCTAAAGCGTGTACCTCCACCGCGCCGTGCGACAGGGCGAATTCCAGCCGAACGACCTCGTTCAGCTGCACTTCCTCCCGCAATATTGCGGAGATTCCGGATTCACTGATATCTACGGTGTGCCCTCGAATGACCGCGCTGTTGCGGGGATAGACGCAAATGTCGACTTCCAGCTTGAAGCGGGGATGACGGCGGGCATCCACAACCTCACGAGCCGAGCCGGTTCCGAATTGACTGCGGCCTTCCATTCGCTGCTCCTTGAATCGGGGAGATATGCGGAGCCCGGCCGCCCGTCGGACCCGAATTCAAGAATGGGCCCAAACGGTGGGCTAGAGCAAGTCCTCTATACAAATCGGCAGATCGGCTGAAACCTTCAGTGGGCCGGGTCGGCAGTGCCTCAGTTTGGATCTCGGCCGTCATCAAAGATTGGTCATCCCTAGCGCAGACGGTTTTCAGGCGGAGCGCGGCATCTCCCTCAGCAGATCCTGGCGGGAGATCCCTTGGTCCGCTGGAGAAAACGCAGGCCTTCGGGAGGACGCTGGAAGCGAGTTCAATCCAAACTGAACCACCACCGCCGCAGCTAGTCCCTTGTTTTGTAAGCCTTGCCCAGGCACTCAGCCTGAAAGAGCCGTTCATCGATACGATGCAGCCGTTTTTCCTGGGCCTTGGTCAGCAGGGGATAGTGCTTGATATCAAAGAGGTGATAGACGATGAACCATACCGGCTGGTCGGTAGTCATCCAGTTCTGCCGGTCGAAACGCTTCAGATTGACAGGAACTGAGTAGCGCCGCAGCGTACGTTCGCGCCGCAGGTTGAAATAGGAATTGAAATAGCTGAGCGCCAGTTCGCGCAGAGTACGGTAAACCGGTTCTCGCCAGCGGCATCCGGTGTAGTTCGATTTGGCCACCGCGCCCCAGCAACCGTCGTGGCGGAAGATGGCGATGACGTGATCTGTATCGTGCTCGGCCTCGAAGTCGAGCAGCAGCGGAGGGTATCCGTTCACCCGCAGCGCCGCTGCGGCGAAGATCGCTCCCTCCAGGCAGTGGGAGGAGCGTTCGGCCAACACCTTTCGCGGCGACCATGCCGTGTCTTCCAGGTGGTAAGGCATGTCGTCCAGAAACTTTTGAATGCCATGTGGATCTTTCAGGCTGCGCAGCTTGCGCAGTTCTTTTCCGGTGAAGTTGTTGGTGAGGCCAGAGTGGTTGGTTGTCATTAGTGTGTCGCGCCAGCGCTGTTTCGTAGTATGCAGAAGTGTAACTTAGAAAGAGCGGTGTGGAGCGGGCACTCCTGCCCCTTTGCCGGCAGCACCGATGAAGCAAGCGGGCAGGAGTGCCCGCCCCACACCGACGCTTATGCCTTTTCTGGGGGCAGGGCGAAAAGGTCGGCAAACTCGCGGGGACTGTCCACCAGCACGTCGGGAGGTTCCTCATCCAGCGTATGCGGGGCAAAGCCGTAAGTGACGCCAATCGTGTGCAGGCCGGCGTTCCGCCCGGTGCGAATGTCGACGTGGGAATCGCCAACGATCACGGACTGCTCCGGAAGTGCCCTGTGCTCTTTGAGCAGCGTGCGCACGCCCTCCGGGTCAGGCTTTTTCGTGGCAAAGCTGTTGCCCCCATAGACCCGCGAGAAAAACGGCCCGAGCCCTACTGCCTCGACAATGGCGCGTGACGGAATCACCGGCTTGTTGGAGAGGATAGCCATCTTGCGGGGCGCGCCATTCTGCGAATTCTGGATTGCGGCCAGAGCCTCAGCCACCCCCGGATACACGGTGGTGTGGTCCAGCTTGTGTTCGCGATAATACGAAAGAAAAAACTCCAACCCCTTGCGCAGCAGCGATTCGTCAACCGCTTCGCCGCCCAGCGCACGCTGAATCAGGATCGGCGCGCCATCGCCGACGTAGCTGGCAATCACCCCTTCGGGCAGCTCGGGCCGCCCGATGTGGCGCAGGGCAGCGTTGACGGAATGAACCAAGTCGAGCCGCGAATCAATCAGCGTGCCGTCGAGATCGAAGATGACCAACCGGATCGGGCGCGGGTCGAAGGGGCTGAGAATACGAATCATGCTTCTTCAGGATAAACGATTAGGAGCGTTGTTCAGGTGTGTGGGTCCGGGTCTTTGAGCCGGACGGGCCGAGCGCACCTCGGCTGCTTTTTGCACTTGACATCCTCCCATATTTCTAGCATTATCGAAATATGGTTACGCCCTTAGCCAAGCCTTCTCCCACCAAGTCCGCCGAACGCGTCGCGAAATACGCAGACATGTTTTCCGCGATGGGCACCGAGCCGCGGCTGCGCATCATGCAGTTGCTGCTCTCGGCTCATCCCGAAGGACTCGTCGTGGGCGAGATTCAGGACGAGCTGGATATTCCCAACTCGACCCTCTCGCATCATCTCGACAAACTCAGAACCGAAGACCTGGTGGTGGTGAAGCGCGAAGGAACGTTCCTGCGCTATACCGCCAATACCGAGGCGCTGCAGGAGTTGCTGCAATTCCTCTATGCCGAGTGCTGCACTCGCAACAAGGCCCTCAAACCGCAAGACATTGTGCAAATCTGCAAATAGGAGTTAGTGATGACGACCTCTGATTTAAAAACCGTTTCGATGGCTGAGGATGTCCCTCAGGGGCTAAAGCCCGGATCTGTTTCAGGCCAGGACGGCACGGCTGAAGCCGTGCCCTTCCCAATCCATTCCGACATCAAGGAAGTCGTAAAACAGAAATATGGCGAAGCTGCCCTGCGCGTGAAATCGGGAGGCAGTTCGTGCTGCGGCGCCGCTCCGGGTACCGGTTGCGCCGATCCTATTACCACCAACCTCTACGACGCTTCGCAGGCAGGGCAGATCCCGGAAGAGGCGCTGCTAGCCTCGCTTGGCTGCGGCAATCCGACGGCACTGGCCGAGTTGAAGGCGGGTGAGACGGTGCTCGACCTGGGTTCTGGGGGCGGCATCGACGTGCTGCTTTCCGCACGCCGCGTCGGTCCCATGGGCAAAGCCTACGGCCTCGACATGACCGACGAGATGCTCGCCCTGGCCAATGACAACAAGCGCAAGGCGGGCATTGAGAACGTCGAATTTCTCAGGGGAGAGATCGAGAACATCCCGTTGCCTGACAGCTCCGTCGACGTGATCATCTCCAACTGCGTCATCAACCTTTCCGCGGACAAAGACAAAGTGCTGCGCGAAGCCTTCCGCGTGCTGAAACCGGGCGGCCGCTTTGCCGTCTCGGATGTGGTCACGCGCGGCGAAATCCTGCCCGAGATTCGGCAGAGTGTCCTCGCCTGGGTGGGTTGCATCGCCGGCGCGCTCGATGAGAACGACTACCGCAGCAAACTCGCGGCAGCCGGATTCGAACAGATTGAGGTTGAACCGACGCGCATCTACCGCGCCGAAGACGCCCGTGAATTTCTCTCCGGGCAGGGAATTGACGTCGACGCTCTTGCCCCGCAGGTCGACGGCAAGTTCCTGAGCGCCTTTATCCGCGCCGTGAAGCCGGTCGGCGCGCAAGCGCCCCGCTGTGGTCCAGCGTGCTGCAACTGAGTTGACGCAGGAGGATCGTGATGCAAAAGCACTTCAACGTTCTGTTTCTTTGCACCGGGAACTCGGCGCGGTCGATCCTGGCGGAGGCGATTCTGAACTTCAAGGGCCGGCCGACGTTCACCGCCTACAGCGCGGGCAGCCATCCGGCGGGAAGGATTCACCCGCAAGCGCTCCGCGAACTGGAGATTGCACACCTTCCCACCACCGGCCTTCGCAGCAAGAGTTGGGAAGAATTTGCCGAACCGGGCGCACCGAATCTCGATTTCGTGTTCACCGTCTGCGACAATGCGGCCAAAGAAGTATGCCCGGTATGGCCGGGACAACCGATCTCAGCCCACTGGGGCATTCCCGATCCCGCGGCGGTTCGCGGAACCCCGGAGGAAGTGCAACGGGCTTTCCGCGAAGCGTTCGTGGCCCTCGATCGCCGAATCGGCCTGTTCCTTAGTCTGCCCCTGGCCAGTCTTGACGGTCTCGCCGTAAAGAAGGAAGTGGACAAGATCGGCAAGCAATAAACTCCAACGAGCGTGCCCGCCGCAAATGGCGCGCGCCATCCCCGAGGTTAGCAGGCACATGAGCACCCACGTTTCGTCTCGTCTCAGCTTTCTGGACCGGTACCTGACGGTATGGATTTTCACCGCTATGCTGATTGGCGTGGCGGCGGGATGGGCGCTGCCCGGAATCGTGCCCTTCCTGAATCGCTTCAGCGTGGGCACAACGTCGATTCCTATTGCGGTGGGCCTGATTCTGATGATGTACCCGCCCTTGGCGAAAGTCCGCTACGAAGAAATGGGCGAGGTCTTCCGCAACAGGAAAGTCCTTGTGTTGTCGCTGGTGCAGAACTGGGTGATCGGCCCGGTTCTCATGTTTGTCCTCGCCATCGTGTTCCTGCGGCACTATCCCGAATATATGGCTGGCCTCATCATGATCGGTCTGGCACGCTGCATCGCCATGGTGATTGTCTGGAACGAACTGGCAAAGGGAGACACCGACTATGCCGCTGGCCTGGTGGCGTTTAATTCCGTCTTCCAGGTGCTGTTCTACTCGGTGTATGCCTGGATCTTTATCACCATGTTGCCCGAGTGGTTTGGCCTGCAAGGTTCGGTGGTCAACGTTTCGATCCGCGACATCGCCAAGAGCGTGTTCATTTATCTCGGCATTCCTTTCCTGGCAGGAATGATCACCCGCTTCGTTCTGCTTCGCGCGCGCGGAAAGCAGTGGTATGAGAAGATCTTCATCCCGCGGATTAGTCCCATCACGCTGATCGCGCTCCTGTTCACGATCGTGGTGATGTTCTCGCTGAAGGGCGGCTACATTGTGCGCTTGCCTTTGGACGTGTTACGGATCGCCCTTCCGCTGCTGATCTATTTCGTGGTGATGTTCCTGGTTTCGTTCTACATGGGACGCAAACTGGGGGCGGACTACTCGAAGACGGCGACCTTGTCGTTCACCGCCGCCAGCAATAATTTTGAACTTGCTATTGCAGTCGCGGTCGCCGTCTTCGGCATCAATTCCGGGGCGGCGTTTGCGGCGGTCATTGGGCCGCTGGTCGAGGTGCCAGCACTCATCGGGTTGGTGAACGTTGCCCTGTACTTCCAGAGGCGATACTTCGAGGCGGACACAGCACAAGTGTCCGCGATTCCCGCGCTCAATTCCGCGGGAAAGCCATAACGAGTCCCTGGCCCCATAGCGATTCGGGGGAGGCTGTGTTCGATGCCATATGTGGGGACAGCCGCCCTCGGCTGTCCGCCGGAGCGCAGCTCCGCTAGCCTCGGGCGCGTTAAACTCCCATGCATGCCCGCGAAGCGCAGCTTCGAGGATCAACTCGCCGCCCTGGACGCCCTCCGGCAGCATCCACCAGCGGCGGCTGTTGCACCGCTGCGCAAGGCGCTGGCTCATCGAAATAACTACGTGGTCGCGAAAGCAGCTGATCTCGTCCGGGAACTCGCGCTCGCTGAATTGATCCCTGAATTGCTGGCTGCGTTCGATCGCTTCTTTACCGACCCGGTCAAGATCGATCCGCAATGCTGGGCGAAAAATGCGTTAAGCCGTGCGCTCGCGGCATTTGAGCACCAGGATGCCGCGGTCTTCCTGCGCGGGATGCGCCACATTCAACTCGAGCCCGTCTGGGGAGGCCGCTCTGACACCGCCGGGACTCTGCGCAGCACTTGCGCTCTCGCCCTTGTCCAGTGCCGCAGCCTGCCAGAAACGGATTTGTTGCAGCACCTGCTGGAACTCTTCAGCGACAAAGACAAGTCGGTGCGCGTGGAAGCTGCACGCGCCGTCGAGCAGACCGGTTCGCCCGCCGCTGCTCTGTTGCTGCGACTGCGGGCTGTGCTCGGCGCCGACGAACCGGAAGTGCTGGGCGCCTGCTACGGAGGCATCCTGCGGATCGAAGGCAAGAGCGCGATTCCGTGGATCGCCCGTTTTCTGGCGGCTGGCGACGATTCCGCGGCGGAAGCAGCGTTGGCCATTGCCTCTGACCGTTCTCTGGAGTCGTTCCGCGCACTGCACCAGAGGTTCGTGGACGATCCCCCGCCCGACCCATGGTTCCGCTCCGTCCTGCTTTCCGCCACCGCCCTGACCCGCCAACCCGAGGCGATCGAGTTCCTGCTTGATCTAGTTCGGCAAGACACGCTCCATTCCGAACCCGCCATCGAGGCCATACTTCGGTCGGGACCTTCCGCAGAACTGATTCGACAACTGGAACGGGCGGTGTCCGGCAATCCGCGGTTGGCCGGGTTCTTGGCTGACCATTCGGCGCAGCACTCGTGATTCCGGCAGATCGAAATTTCCTGTTCCCCGTATGTTCCCAAGCCTGCCCTCACCATTTACAATGCAACAGGTTCCACGCAATCTGCACCTTACTGGTGAGGCCGGGTAGCGAATGGCCGCTCAATTCGCGTGAAATCGCGGACCGGGCTGCCAGCATCCAATCAAGTCTAGGAAACGGATGGCGACCACAAAGACCGACCCCAAGCTGGCCCTTGCGGCCAACGGCGCGAAGAAGAGCAAAGTCTATGACGGACTGACGCGCGACCAGTTCATCCAAGCCTACCGCTTGATGTACACCTCCCGCCGCATCGACGACCGGGAAATTCTGCTTAAGCGCCAGCAGAAAATTTATTTCCAGATGTCGGGCGCCGGTCATGAGGCCATCGGCGTGGCGGCGGGCCTGGCGCTCAAGCCGGGTTACGACTGGTTCTATCCCTACTATCGCGATCGCGGGTTATGCCTCGCTCTCGGCGTCAAACCCTCTGACATGTTTCTGCAGGGCGTAGGTGCGGCCAGCGATCCCAGTTCCGGCGGACGGCAAATGCCTTCGCACTGGAGCTATCCTGATCTCCACATCGTGACGCAATCGTCTCCGACGGGTTCGCAGATTCTGCAGGCCGTGGGCTGCGCCGAGGGCGGACGATATTTTGCTCGGCATCCGAAGGCGGCGGAGGTTCCGCCGTCAAAGTTCGTCGACTACCGCCAGTTCAAGAACGTTACCTTCCAGGGCGACGAAGTCACTTATGTTTCGCTCGGCGATGGCACCTCCAGTGAAGGCGAATTCTGGGAGGCGATGAACGCTGCCGCGTTGGGCAAGCTGCCGGTCATTTTCTGCGTGGAAGATAACGGCTACGCCATATCGGTGCCGGTTGAGGTGCAGACCGCCGGCGGCAGCATTTCGCGCCTCGTCTCTGGATTCCCCAACTTCCACTTCGAAGAAGTCGACGGGACGGACCCGGTCGCGAGCTACGGCGCATTTCAGCGCGCGGTGCAATATTGCCGCGAGGGACACGGCCCCGCTTTCGTACACGCGCACGTTATCCGTCCGTATTCGCACTCTCTGTCGGACGACGAGCGACTCTACCGCCCCGACACCGAACGCGAGCGCGATGCGGCCCGCGATCCCGTCACCCGCACGCAGATGTTCCTGCTGCGTGAGGGGATCCTCGACGAAAAGGACATCAACCAACTGGAGAAAGAAGTCGAGGCCGAACTGCAGGCTGCGGTCGATGCGGCGCTCGAAGCTCTTCCGCCCGTTCCCGAATCGATCATGAAGTACGTGTACTCTCCCGACCTCGATCCAACGTCGCCAGTGTTCGACACGCAAGCGGCTACGTCAGAGCCTGCGACCTCGTCCGATGGCAAAAAGCCAGCCAACAAGACCATGGCGGACCTGATCACGGCGACGCTGCGCGACGAGATGAAACGCGACGAGCGCATCGTGATCTTCGGCGAAGACGTCGCCGACGTCAGCCGCGAAGAGTACCTGAAACGCAAATTGGTCAAGGGCAAGGGCGGAGTCTTCAAACTCACCTTCGGCTTGCAGAACGAATTCGGCAGCGACCGTGTATTCAATTCGCCCCTGGCTGAAGCCGCGATTGTCGGCCGCGCCACCGGCATGGCCACCCGCGGTCTGAAGCCCGTCGTCGAGATTCAGTTCTTCGACTACATCTGGCCGGCGATGATGCAGATTCGCGACGAGCTCAGCGTCATCCGCTGGCGCTCGAACAACGGATTCTCGTGTCCGGTGGTGATTCGTGTCGCTATCGGCGGATATCTTACCGGCGGCGCCATCTATCACTCGCAGTGCGGCGAGAGTATTTTTACCCACATTCCCGGCCTGCGCGTGGTGTTTCCTTCGAACGCGCTCGATGCCGCCGGCCTGCTGCGCACGGCCATCCGCTGCGACGATCCTGTGCTTTTCCTCGAGCACAAGCGCCTCTATCGCGAGGCCTTCGGACGCGCGCCCTATCCCGGGCCGGACTACATGATCCCGTTCGGCAAGGCCAAGATCGTTCATCCCGGTACCGATCTGACTGTCATCACCTACGGCGCGGTCGTGCCCCGGACCCTGCAAGCTGTCCAGAAACTGGAGCGCGAGCAGGATGTCAGCGTCGAACTGATCGACCTGCGCTGCCTGAATCCGTTTGATTGGGAGACGATCGCCGCTTCGGTGACCAAGACCAGCCGAGTGCTCGTCGCCTATGAAGATTCGCTCAGTTGGGGTTACGGTGCCGAGATCGCCGCCCGCATCGCCGACCAACTCTTCGATAAACTCGACGCGCCCGTCCGCCGCGTCGCCGCAAAAGACACATTCGTCGCCTATCAGCCGATTCTGGAAGACGCTATTCTGCCGCAGCCGAACGATCTGTTCCTGGCCATGAAGGAACTCGTGGAGTACTGAACAAACAGTTGCCGAGCCGAATTTCCGTCGCGGTGCAAATGCGATTCCTGCTTATACCATGGCCTCCTAAAGCTCGGTGGACGCAAGACAGCCGGCACAGCCTTACTGTAAAATCGATGGCGACGGAAGAGAACCCAGACGCAGCTTCAGAGTCTTCCCGAGTGGATCGCGTTAATCCGGGCCGGTTTTCAAGACATCCCATCCACATCCATCCGCGGCAGAAGCAGGCGGATCGCGCTGCGCAAATATTGAAACATCAGGAGACATTTCGCCATGGCAGTAGGCGCCAAGATCGCAAAAACCGCTGACCGCAAGAAGGTCATGGACACCACCAAGAGCACGGATTGCCCGAAGTGCGGCAAGCCCACCCGCATCGTCAAGCGTGTGAAAGACCGCGAGCGCGGGGTTCCGGGTGGGGTCTACATCTCCTGCTCGGCGTGCGAATTCTTCGAGAAGCTGTAGGAGTACGTCACGTCAGACTTGCGAGATCGCCGTTTCCTAGTCCAGCGCTAGAGCGATCCTAAGGGCTTCATCCAACTCGGCGAGCTTGGACCAGGAAAGCGACCCTACAAACTGCGTGAGGTCTGCCTTGGGCACGCTTCTAAGGTTGTCGCAGACGATCCAACTGTCATGTTTGAGACCCTCGCTGGGGCCGATCGCAACCTGGGTCGACAACCCGCTGCCGTTCGTGAACACAGGAGCGCAAACGACAGTGGCGTAGGCTGAGTCGATGAGGTGCTGTCTGCTTACCACAACGAAGCTGCGGTAGCGTTTGGGGTCTCCCTCCGGTTTGTGCACTCGATAGATCTCTCCACGCTTCATGTTTTCGCAGGGGAGTGCTACTCCTCGGGGAAGTCGCCGAGTGGAGCCTGATACTCCAAGCCGTCCAACGCGTCCCGGTTCAGCCGTTCTGCGTTGCGGTTGATGATCGCCAAATCGCGCGCGCCCCGTTCCGCACGTGCCCTCTCTCGCAGGTACCGAGCCAGCACGGCTTCGATGAAAGCCGAGCGCGATTGCTTCGATCCCGCGATTCGGTCGATCCCGGACAGAACCTCCCGCGAGAGTGTGATAGATGTCTTCTCTTTCATACCACCATCATACTACCAGAATACCGCGCAGAATGCCATTGTTTGCCCGCCGCAGACAGGAATATCTCTGGTGATTCAGATGAGTTTTGCTAGCCGCTGATCTGGCCCAGGATCGCCTTGGCCTCGGCGGCGGGATCGGCGGCCTCTGTGATCGGCCGGCCGACGACGATGTGGCTGGCTCCGGATGCGATCGCCTCGGCGGGAGTCACGACTCGGACCTGATCCCCCACGCTGCTGCCTGCCGGCCGCACGCCCGGAGTCACGATCGCGAAGCCGTTGCCGAGTTCCGCGCGCAGGGTAGAAGCCTCGCGCGCCGACGTCACGACGCCCTGACATCCGTTGGCCAGAGCGATGGTGGCGAGGCGCACGACGCTATCCTCGACCGAGCCTCGGATGCCGATCTTTTCCAGATCATGTCCATCCAGGCTGGTTAGCACGGTTACAGCCAGCACCATCAGTCCCGGACTGGCCTGCGCTGCTTCGACCGCGGCCCGCAACATGTTGCCGCCCCCAGCGGCGTGGACCGTAAGCATGCTCACGCCGAGTTTTGCCGCTTCGGATACCGCTGCTCCCACAGTGTTCGGAATGTCGTGATACTTGAGGTCGAGAAACACACGCCGGCCTGCGGCCACCAGTTCACGCACGATCTGCGGTCCCTCGGCAGTGAAGAGTTGCATGCCGACTTTGTAGGTCAGCACAGAGTCTCCCACCGCCGTCACGATTGCTCGTGCGGCGGCGGCGGTGGAGACATCGAGGGCAACGATGAGCCGCTGGCGCGGGTCATCGCTTCGCAGATCGTCGCCTCGCAGATCGTGGTTTCGATAGCTCACGCTACCGAGTGGCATGCGGTTGGGCAGAGCGGCTGCCATCACCGCGAGTCTATACTTTTTAGGGGAGCTGCGCTATCGGGGGATGGTTATAGGCAACAGTCTGGTACGTCGCCTGTTGGGGGTTGACCAGATCCAGGCGCACCCGCTGCAGGCCCCTGTGCCGAAACTGCAGAGCCTGGGCAGCACCGTAGGAAAGATCGATAATCCGGCCCGGAACGATCGGACCTCGGTCGTTGACCCGGACCACTACCGCCTTACCATTGCGCAGGTTGGTCACTCGCACGTAGCTTCCCATGGGGAGCGTGAGGTGAGCGGCGGTCATGTCGTACATGTCGTAGGGCTCGCCGCTGGCGGTGGGTTTTCCCACAAAGTTCTCGCCATACCACGACGCGGTGCCAACTTGATACGGTTTCTGTTTGCCAGCCTGTTTGCGGACTTCGGGTTTCTTTCGGACTGAACTACTAGGCGCTTGGGTCGCCTCCGAGATGTTCGGTCCCTGAGCCGCTCCCAGGCTGACGATCAAAGAAGCGATCGCCAGTCCATGAGCTAAACGTCGTTGCATTCAGTTCTCCTCGCATACTCAAAAGTGGTCCTAGCCTCGGCTTGTACTTTCGGACGTGATTGTGAAATGCTATCGGCGTGCCAAATGCGTGTCAAGACCAGACTGGGGGCCAAACGATTACCTCCTAGTAATGGATTTCACACGTAACCTGTTGGTAATTTAGTCACATGCAGCCAATGCCTTTTGTTTAGCGAAGCTTACGTATTTATAATTTAGTAAATAACCGATCCGGACGAGTGAGGTAGAATTTACAGTCTACATGGAATCAATGGCTTACAGGATCTTGATCGGCAAATTACATGGAATCATGTATTTACGAAGTTGACTCCAAAGTCAGCACCGAAGATTTATTCTTGAGCCTCAGATCAAAGGTAACTTCCAACCCGCCGATATAGGACTCTTGGACTCAGAAAAGGCGTACCCTCAAGCTTGCTGCGAAACGGAAGGTCATGGCTGAAAGACCACCCATCGTACTGACCATTGCTGGATTTGACCCTTCCTCCGGAGCCGGGGTGACGGCCGACATCAAGACGATCGCGGCCCACGGCTGCTACGGGGTGGCTTGCATCACCGCCATGACCGTGCAGTCCACCTCTGGCGTTCGGCGGGTCGAAGTGGTCGAGCCAGAGCTAATCACGGACACCCTGGAAGATCTGGCTGCGGACCTGGAGATAGCTGCGGTCCGCATCGGAATGTTGGGATCCGGGAAGGTAGCCAAGGCGGTGGCCGATTTTCTCTCCACTCCGACGCCCAGGCCCTCGGCTGGCCGGGAAAATCGTCCGAATAAGGCCCGTCTGCCCAACATTGTGTTGGATCCAATCTTTAGGTCGTCCTCCAACGCCGAACTACTGGACGCCGCGGGCATCAAGCTGCTGGTCGAGCGACTGATTCCCTTAGCCGACGTGGTCACCCCCAACATCGATGAGGCAGCCGCCATTACAGGGATTAAGGTTAAGGACTTGGAGGGCATGAAGGCCGCCGCCGCCAAGCTACACGAGCTGGGGGCTCCCGCCTTGGTTGTTACGGGGGGCCATCTGGAGAAGGCCATTGATCTGTTGAGTTTTGCAACAAAACGCGGGATGGAGCAGGAAGTCTTCAAGGCTGAGCGGCAACGGTCAAACTCGACCCATGGCACCGGATGCGCCTTCGCCACGGCTATGGCTTGCCACCTGGCGCTCGGTCGCGGACTGGCCGAAGCCGCTCTGCTGGCAAAGACTTACGTCAGCGCTGCCATCTCGAACGGACATCCCTTGGGCCGTGGAACAGGTCCGGTCAATCATCTTTATCGCATGAACCAGCAGCGTCGCGCGGCAGGATCGGGAAGCGAATCCTAGCTACGTATCCAGAATCAGAAAACCCCATTTCGGGTCCCGCCTCTCGACTCACCGTCTGTCGTGTTTTTGATCGCAGTGCATTCCGCATCGACAACTACATTGACGCATTCGCCCTGACCTGACGGGCAAGTTCCCGGTCCTATGCCGTTTTTATGGGCAGGATGTGGTAGCTCGCGGACGCACTGAGAAGGAAGAGATCGGAGTTTTAGCCGCCGGAGGACTTCTTCAGCAGAATTCCCGCCACGAACGACGCGGTTGCACCCAGCAGCCATTCAGCGCGGTAGAACTGGATCGCCTGCCAATCGATGAAGGTCTTGGCATTGAGCAATCCGGCGAGCAACGCTCCAGCGATGCAGGCGAGTCCAATGATGAAGGCCACCAGCGAAGCCGTCGAAAGGCCGATCCATCTTTGAATCTCGTGGAAATGCAGATAGTGGAGCCACGTGGGGAACTTTATCTTACTCAATCTCCGATAGGATCCCGCGACTGCCGAGCCCGTCCAATTAACCGCTTGTTCCCAAAGCCCGGCCATCTCTGCCGCGTCGGCCTTGGCAGCAGCGCTTAGCGCTTCCGGACGCCGTCTGCCACAGGAGTGGCAAAAGCCGGAGCCCAGCAGGAACTCGGTCCCGCACCGAGGGCATACCTCAGCCATGGTGGGTGCGGATTGGACTACCATCTCGCCAGCCATCACAGGTGCGGGCGGCTGCCAGAACTCCTGATGCGTTTCATGTAACAAGTCAGCCATAGTCGGCAAAATCCTGCTTCACAACCTTTAAGGGCAATGGCATTCCGACAGCCAAAGCCAAGTCGCGGTCTAAGTATCAGCGGGAACTAGTACTTATAACTATTTCAACTGCTTACCTGCTTCCCTTGTGCTGGCAATAATTACGCGCGCCAGCGAGTAAAGATGCACCAGTGACCAAGGTCCAAGACCGATTGCGTCCGTACAAAACAACTCAAAACAGGATGCGGGAAGTCAAAGACACACAATCTTCCGATGCCCATGGTCCGAACTTCATCGGCGGATCTGGCGCAGACTACTCAGGCCCAGCCTCTCCTGTAGGCTGCCTACGCGCGATCAGATTATAGAAAACGATCGGTGAACTGACAGGTAGCGTCGCGGGCACGTAGATAACGCTCTTGGTTCAGTCTGTCATCCAGGAAGCGCAAGGGGCGGGGCCACACGCTCTCTCCGATTGTTTTAAACTAGCCATATAGTTTCCATCATGGGTTCAGCCAAGAAAAATCAAAAGCATCTCGATCAGAGTTGGTCCGTGTGGCTCACCTTGCTTTCGCTCGTTATAGCTTTGGCTTGGATCCCGGCGCCGGGCCAGACGCCGGCTGATCCCGCAACCCCACACGGTGCCCCGCGCGATCTCAATGCCACCGTGGCGTTCGACTACTTCTACAACATGGAATACGACCGCGCGACGCACGAATTCGAGAAGATCCTGGAGCGGCATCCCAACGATTCGGCTGCGGTCAACCATCTGCTGACTGTAATCCTGATGCGCAATCTGTACGACACCGGCGGAATGAATACCGGGGACTACACCAACGACAGCTTCATCGGACACGCGCCGCGCCCGACGGATCCGAAAGTGAAGCAGCGGATCAAGGATCTCGCGCATAGGGCCGAGATGCTGGAAGAACAGCGGTTGAAGGCAAATCCGAATGACGTCGATGCGCTCTATTGCCGAGGCGTCACGCGGGCCCAGTTCGCTGTCTATACCGGGTTGGTGGAGCGGGCCTGGTTTTCGGCGCTCCGCAATGCCGTGGCTGCGCGCCACGACCATGAACACGTGCTTCAACTCGACCCCGACTATCTCGACGCCAAGATGGTCGTTGGCACGCACAACTACGTCGTCGGGAATCTACCGTGGAGCATTAAAGTCGCTGCTGCCCTTGCCGGATTGAACGGATCGAGGGACAAGGGCCTCGAATATCTGCGCGAGGTCGCCAAGAGCGACAGCGAGAACTCGGTGGACGCCAAGGTAATCCTCAGTCTGTTTCTGCGCCGCGAGCACCAATACGATGAGGCCCTCGGCTACATGCGGGAGCTCTCGTCAAAGTATCCCAACAATCACCTTTTTCCCACCGAGGTAGCTAATCTGCTGCGCTCCGCCGGGCGTCTGGACGAAGCCGAGGCCGCCTACCGCAAAGTGTGGCAAAACGGCCGGGAAGGGAAGTACCACAACCTGCACTACGAAATGGCTGCCTGGGGACTGGGAGAGTTGTTGCGGAGTAAGAAGGACCTGGCCGGCGCCGCCGCCGCGTATGAGTTAGTGAACGAAGCGCCCAATCCTGATCCTGACATTCTGCAGAAGGCGAATCTCGCTGCCGGAGAAATGTACGATCTCCTGCAGAAGCGTGATCTGGCTATGAAGCGATATCAGACTGTGCTGGCCGGGAACGCCAATACCGGTCCCGCCGACCAGGCGCGCCGCTACATCAAGGAAGCGTACCGGGAGTGAAGGGAACTTTCGATCAGCGGTTTCCGTAACATGGGGAGGGGGAAGCTATGTACTGCAACTACTGCGGAAAGGTTATTCAGGACGATGCCGCCATCTGTGCCTATTGCGGCGTTCGCGTCGGCGCATCCCTGGCCCGGACCCGCCTGGTGCGTCCGCGTTTGGCGCGCAAGGTCGCCGGCGTCTGCCTCGGCTTCTCCGAATACTTCGACATCGACGTTACCCTGGTGCGCGTGGTCTGGCTGATCACGGCATTCATGACCGGCTTTGGATTCCTCGCCTACATCATTGCGTGGATTATCATGCCGGAAGAACCGCTGCTACTGCCTGCGCCCGTGGCCGCGAAACCAGCCACGAACCTGTAACCTGGTCAAGATCGTAGCCTGATCAAGGTCAAGGAGTGAACCGTGATGGTGACCCCTCGCGCGAGTTTCTTAGCTATTGGTCTGATGTTGGCCGTCGCGGGGTGGTCTGCCAATCCCCAGACGACGGACCATTCGCCCTCGGATGCCAGCCTAATCCCAAGACTGATCAACACTTGTCTGATTACAGATGACGTGAGCCATCTCGTTCAGTTTTACGAGCCCATCCTGGCACTGAAAGCCCAGAGGTCTGGCAACGATTACGCCGAATTCCACACCGGTGGAGGAGTGCTGGCGATCTTCTCGGCGGCGGCCCAACAGCAATACATTCCCGGGTCGACGGAAGCGGCGAGGAACAAGAGTGTGATACTGGAATTCAGGGTCTCGGACGTCGACAAGGAGTACGCCAGGCTCCAGAGCCTTGTGAAAACATGGGTCAAGCCTCCTTCCACACAACCATGGGGGACTCGTTCCACTTATTTCCGTGACCCGGATGGAAATCTGGTTGACTTCTATGCCCCCGCAACGCCCGACAAAGAATAGATTCGTGTAAATTCTCTTCATGCAGGCTGCCCCCTCCCAACGCATCAAGAGCGGTGACGCCGAGATCGTCTACTGGACGCTCGGCGATGGCCCTCCGGTCGTACTCCTGCATCCCTTTCCCGCGCACCATGAGTTCTGGTTGCCCGTAGCCGCGACCGTGGCCACGCGCTATCGCGTGATCCTGCCTGACCTTCGCGGACACGGAGAATCGGAGGTCGGCGAAGGTCCAGCCATGATGGAGAAACATGCGGCCGACATCGCCCGGGTGATGGACGACGCCGAGGTGGGCCGCGCGCCGCTGATTGGAGTCTCGATCGGAGGTTACGCCCTTTTCGAATTCTGGCGCAGGTACCGTGGTCGCGTGGCCGCTCTCGGTCTGTGCAACACCAAGGCTCAAGCCGACGGCCCTGAGGCCCGGGCCGCACGCCTGCAGGCCGCGAGCGATGTCCTCGAACGAGGCACCGAACCATTCATTGAGGGCATGCTGCTTCGGGTCTTGGCGAAGACGACTCAAGAAAATCGCCCCGACCTGGTAGACGGCGCTCGCCGCATGATGCTCAAGATGTCTCCGAATGACATCGCCCAGGTGCAACGCGGCATGGCCGAGCGTTCGGACTCCGTCGAAACATTGAAGACCATCAATGTACCTACGCTGCTGGTAACCGGCGACGAAGACCCGCTGACCGGCGTAAACGAAGCCGAACTCATGCGCCATCACATCGCGGACAGCCAGTTGCGTGTCATCCCAAAGGCCGGACATTACTCCCCGTGGGAGCAGCCGGAAGCGGCCACGAAGCTGCTGCGCCAATTTCTAGATGGAGTCGCCGGATAGAAAGTACAATTCTGGCCGGGTGCCCCATTTCTCGCGCGTCTTTCGCGCGAGAAGTGGGGAACTGGCGCGGTTTAACCGTTGACCGCTCTGGACTACAATCGAAGCGCCATGAAGAACCTAGCCCTCCCGTTCCTTCTTGCAGCACTGCAGGTCTGCGCTCTCTCGCAAACTCCCGCCGCGCGCCCGCATATCCTGGGCATCGACCACGTGTCGTTCTATACGACGGCACCCGACGGTATGAGGAAACTCTACGGTGATGTGCTCGGACTCGCCTCCGCTCCGCCCGTCGAGCGCGGCTGCACGATCCGTTACATGATCGGCAGGCAATGGGTTGGCTACAGCGCTGCCCCTGATGCCAAGGCCACTGATCGCATGGATCACGTCGCCTTCTCCACCGACAACCTCGTGGCGATGCGAAGGTATCTGGTCGACAAGGGTCTGAAGCCTTCTGTAATCCAGAGCGACATCGGATCCGACCACAGCCTGATGATTTCGCTGGACGATCCTGAAGGCCACCGCATCGAGTTCATTCAACGGGGCAGGGGCCAGAGCGCGCCGCCGTCGCCCAGCTCCGCCGTGTCGCGCCACATGATTCACACCGGATTTCTCGTGTATCACCAGGACGCCGAAGACCACTTTTATCGTGATATCTTGGGATTTCGCCCCTACTGGCACGGCGGCATGAAAGACGATGTAACCGAATGGTTCGCGCTCCAGGTTCCGGACGGCACGGATTGGCTGGAATACATGCTGCATCAGCCCGAGCATCCGGATCTGCAGCTGACGGGAGTGATGAATCACATTTCGCTGGGCGTGAAAGACATAAAACAGGCGCAGGCGCTTCTGGAATCGCATGGCTGGAAGCCACATGGCGACGAAAAGGCGCAGATGGGTAAAGACGGCAAATGGCAGCTTAACGTGTACGATCCAGACCTGACGCGTGTCGAGTTGATGGAATTCAAGCCCGTACAGAAGCCGTGCTGTTCCGACTATACCGGGCCGCATCCAACGGAGTAGGGAAAGCCAAGAGCTAAAAGCCAAAGATGTCACCCGAAACCATCGCCGTAGCCATGTCGGGCGGTGTGGATTCTTCCACCGTCGCGGCCATGCTGCGCGCAGAAGGCCATACCGTTGTCGGCCTGACCATGCAGCTCTGGAACCAGCGCCGCCTCGCCGGACACGAGGGCATGGCCGAGTCGGTGCAGGGACGCTGCTGCTCGCTCGACGACGTTTACGACGCCCGCCGCGTGGCCCAGCAGATCGGCATCCCCTACTACGTGGTCAATCACGAGGAGCGCTTCGAGCGCGACGTGGTACGCCCGTTCGTGGAGGAATATCTCTCCGGCCGAACGCCCATCCCGTGCAGCCTCTGCAACAATCATTTGAAGTTCGATCAGTTGATCACAGTCGCGCGCCAGATCGGAGCTGATCGAGTCGCCACCGGCCACTACGCCCGCGTCGCCTATGATGACGCGCGTGGGAAGTTAAATAGAAAAAGATGGCTGCTCAAGCGTCCCGCCGACCTGGGCAAGGACCAGACTTACTTTCTCTTCGGTCTCACCCAGGAGCAGCTCAGCCGCACGCTATTCCCGCTCGGCGACATGACCAAGCCGGAAGTCCGCGAACTTGCCCGCAAGCATGGTCTGGCGCTAGCCGAAAAGCCGGACTCGCAGGAAATCTGCTTCGTCCCCGGCGGCGACTACAAGCGCTTCATCGACGCCTACCTCGCCGAGCAAGGCGAGCGATTGCCCGACACCGCGGGCGAGTTGGTGACGACCAGCGGCGAAGTTCTCGGCGAGCACACCGGCATTCACAACTTCACCGTCGGCCAGCGCAGGGGACTGGGCGTCGCCACCGGATCGCCGCTCTACGTCATCCAGATCAGCGGCGCGAACAAGCAGGTCGTCGTGGGCGGCGACGAGCATCTCTATTCGCGCACCCTGCGCGCCCGCCGCGTGAACCTGATTTCGGTCGACGATCTGCGTGAGCCGATGCGGGTCGCCGTGAAGATTCGTCATCGCCACGAACCCGCGCCAGCCATGATCGAGCGTGTAGGAGACGACGAAATCCTCGTCACCTTCGATGAGCCGCAGCGAGCCATTACCCCGGGGCAGGCGGCGGTCTTCTACGAAGGTGAGATTGTGGTCGGCGGCGGCTGGATCGCGTAGAAGTTTCTCTGCATAATCGAGCGCAAGCAAGGTGGATACCAGACCACTCACTTGTTGGAAAAATCCAAGGTTTTCAAGCTCTCTTCCATCGCCCTCACCTGAGCAGCGGAATTCGACACGAAAACAAACGACACAAGCTGACCTTTGCAAAGCGGTAAAAATCTTTGCATGCCTGGTGAACGGCGGCTCCTTGAGTTCGAACTCCGATACCCTGAATCTGTGGCCTGCCAACATTGTGCTCTGCGTTGCACCCGTCGCGATAGCTTTCGGTCCGGCCAATGCGTTGTTCATCTTTTCCTCCGCGGCAGCGTCATCCAGCTTTGTCAACGAATTGCGGGGGAAAATAAATATCCAAATCTGGTGCCAATCAGGAGAGGAGTCGTTCTCCGCCGAGTCCAAGTCGAGGAGCATTTTCGCGGCCCGTGCCGAGTATGACCCAGCGTGAGCTCGATCATCCCTGGCCGAAGCTGGGGTCTTGTCCCTCATCCCAACTGGCGGCTGGTATCGAAGCCCGAGGTCTGGCAAAGCGAAAATCTCTGCCTGCGGAGCGCGACTTTGAACCTGCTGGCAGGAGAGCGAAGCTGCCAAGAGGAGAAACACGAAGACACGTTTGACGCAAGTCATGGCGTGTATTTTTGCAGAAATCTCACGACGCGCACTCCACCCTACCAATTCACCCACCGCTTATAATCCCCCGCATGGCATCTGCAAATCCTTCGCTGCCACTGCCTGAGACTTCCATCTCATCTACTCCTCCCTCGTTCTGGAGCCGCGAATCCGCCTCGCTCAAGCAGGGAATCAAGACCGGGCTGGCGGGCACCATCACCTACGCGATCTACACTGGATGGCACTTGCCCCAGGGCTATTGGGCGGTCTTCGCCGCGCTGGTTGTGACCCAGGCCAATCTCGGGGCATCGTGGAAAGCGGCCCTCTACCGCACGATCGGATCAACCTGCGGAGCAATCGCGGCGGCACTGCTCATCCCCGTGCTGGGCGAAGGGCCTGTAGGCGCGGGCATCGTGTTGTTTCTTCTGGCGAGTTTGTTCGGTTACCTCACCGCACTCCATCCCAGCTTCACCGCGGCAGGATTCACCGCGGCGCTGATCCTCGTTTTCGGCGGACAGGGCGAACCTTGGCATATGGCCTGGCTCCGCGTGCTGTACACGTTGCTGGGAGCGTTCGTCGCCTTTGCCGTTGGAGCCCTGGTGTGGCCGGTGCATGCGCGCCAGGTCCTGCGCAAGAAGATCGCCAATATTCTCGACGGCGCCGGCGCGGTCTACCGCGCCGTCACCGCCGCAGCGTTGCAGGGAATCGACAACGAACAGCAGGTGCGCCAACTCGATCGCCAGTTGCACGACCTGCGCCGCGGCATCACTCAGCAAATGGACGAAGCCCGGAGCGAACTGGCCTTCTCGCGCTTCAACCGAAGCGCGTATCAGCAGGTCGTGGAGCTAGGCGACCAGATTCGACGGCGTCTCACTGCCATGGCGGAAGACAGTTCGCTCTACGTGCATGCCCAGGTCGAGCCCGGACTGGTGCCATCTCTGCCCACGTTGGCGGAGAGAACCGCGCGGCACTTCGGGTCATTAGCAGAGGGAGTGCGCAATCCCGGCACGTTGTTGAACTCCGTGGAACTCGATGCCGCCATCCGCGATCTCGACGCCGATCTCGCCAAACTCCGTGCCCAGCGCGCCACGGCTCCGTTCGCCCTCGATCGCATGCTGCCCTTCTGGGCGCTGGTCTTCAATTTGAGAGAAGTGGCGCAGGACCTGAAGCAGTTGGAGTCAGTCCTGCCGCAGCTTGTGTGAGATCAACGCATTCGGGTGCTTCGGAAATAAAAAAGCTTTTGACCGCAAAGTTCGCGAAGGAAGGCCGCTAAGAACGCTGAGAAAAGCAGTGGCTGCGAGTACGGAGGCCGGATTCTCTTCGCGACCTTTGCGGATTTGCTTTGCGTTCTTTGCGGTTAAAGGCTTTTCGCCGACTCTTTGGGCCTGAGCATTCCCTACAGTTGGCGCTTAGTGTTGATGCGCCACCGGTGGCAAGTGTCGCAACCGGAAGCTTTTGTACTGAACTGGCGCTAGCGCCCCATCGCCCTCGCGCAGATGGAAGGCGCGGTCGACCGGCAGGTCGCGAAATTTCTGCACCAGCTTTGAAGTCGGCCACGTGACCTCGATCTCTACAATCCGCTCCGCCTTTCCCACACCAATGTGCTGGCGCAGTGGATTGCCGCCAAAACTCGACCCATATCCCACAGTTCTGTAAATGTGGAGCAATCCGCTCCCAGCCTTCACGCTGACGTTGACGCGCGCTCCAAACGCAGCGCGATTCGTCTTCACGCCTTCCAATTCGAGCGTGATCCAGTGGTTGTTGTGGCCGGGATTTTCGTACAACACGCTGGGATAGCTGTCTCCGCTGGCCGCGCCGCCCATCTCCTCGAAAATATCTTCGTTGCCGTCGTTATCGATGTCGCCGAAGGCGATGGCATGCCCTTTCTGCAGATGCCCAAAATCCCCCGACGTAGTCACATCCTGAAAAACTCTGCCTTCGTCGTTGCGAAACATGCGGTTGGGGAGCAGCGATTCGTACGGCACATCGCCGGTGCCCAGATACACATCGAGCCAGCCGTCGTTGTCGAGGTCGCCGAAATTCGCTCCCATGACCAAGATAGCGCGGTCCAGCTTCATCTGCTTGGTCACATCCGTAAACGTGCCATCATGATTGTTGTGATACAGCCGCGGCACCTCCGCCTTGTACGGCAAACCGAGCTGAAACGCGCCGATATCATTCAGCGTGTCCACATAGAAACCGGCAACGAACAGGTCGGGCCAACCGTCATTGTCATAGTCGAAGAACCATGTGGCAAAGCTCTGGATCGGTTCAGCCACGCCCGCCTGCGCGGTCACGTCGGTGAACTTCCAGCGATCGGGGCGCGGGTTCTTGGGATCCCTGGGGCCGTCATTGCGGAACAGATGATTGGCCGCGCCCTTCACGGAAACGTACAGATCTGGGCGTCCGTCGTTATTGAAGTCTCCCCAGGCCACGCCCTTGACGAAGCCCATGTCCGCCAGCCCGTTGGGTCCGGCCACTTCGGTGAAAGTCCCATCGTGATTATTGTGAAACAGTTGCGACGGATGATTTTCCGTCGTATTCGCTTCATGGCCCACGTACAGATCGAGCCAGCCATCGTTATCGTAGTCGGCCCAGGCCGCCGTCTGGGTCGGATGCAACGATAGCAAGCCTGCTTCCTCGGTCACGTCGTCGAATGTGCCATTGCCGTTGTTGCGCAGCAGCGACATGGGATATTTCCCGTTCTGTCCCCACCAGCCGCCGCGCAGCACCAGCACGTCGGGATGGCCGTCGTTGTTGTAATCCGTGACGACAAGGTTCAGGCCGCCGGTCTCGCCTGTCAGTCCCGCCTCGCGCGTCCGCTCGGAAAACGTGCCGTCGCCGTTGTTATGGAAAAAACGCAACTGGTCATGCGGCCCCGAACCCGACACCATTAAGTCGAGCAGCCCATCGCCGTCAAAATCTTCCATGATCGCTCCACCGGAGTGGTTGTTGATCACCAACCCAACATCAGTCGCAACGTCGTAGAAACGGCCGATGTCGTACTCCGACTCGAACGTGTTCGGCGGGACGCGCCACTTCTCCGGCACGTCATTCGGATATTTGCCCAGCGTCATGGCCGCGATGTTGAGCAGCCAGCGCGACTTCAAATCATTCGGATCTTCTTCCAGAGCCGCCGTCAATTCGCGGAACGCGTCCTCGGCGCCTCGCCGTTCCACGTGGACGCCTCCGCCCTTGATGGGAAAGAGGCAGGAATCCTGGCCGTGGTAGTGGAGGCAGTTTTCCTGCTCACCCAGCCGCAGGTACGAAATAGCTAGAGTGTCGCGCACCAGTTTGTCGAACGCGAGAGCAAGTACGACTCCGAACTTCTGGCACTGGGTGCGGATCACTTCTAGTTGCTCGACAGCGCCCGCGCTGTCGCCCGATCTGAGCAGGTTCTCCGCCAGCACTTCGCGGATTTTCAATTCATCGCGCAGGCTGGGATTGGCGGCCAGATCTTCGCGCAAGTGACTGGCACGCTCCGCGTCTTTGTTGGGATCGGTTTTCCAGTCTTGCTCGCGATAGATCTGTTCCAGCAGCGCCGCCATCTTCTTCGTGCCGGCAGATTGGTATGGCGCATTCTCAGCCGAGTGGAGATGTGTCCTCAGGTTGAAGGCCAGGGTGGCGACGATCAGAAACTGGAAGAGCGTGCGCCCGCGATTCACAAAAACACACTAAACTGAGAGGCAAATCTTGTCACTAGAAGGAAGGTGAACCGGCGGGATCAGCGTTGAGATGGTTTGCCCGAGCAGGCCACCGGAGCTTTGCGCCTTAGCGAGTCAAGAAACGATGTGCCCGCCGCCTTCATTTTCTCCTCGAGCCGCGCCGTGCAGTCGCACTCGCCGCACGCCCATGGCTCCGAACCATTCTCATCGCGGCACTTGCGGCGATCGTGGGCATCCTGCACACGGGTCAAAGCGAAATATTCTTCCCAGTGCGGACGCTCTTCCAGCAGGGGAGTCGGACAGTAGCAGACTTCCACCCAGCGTGCGGTGTCATCGGAGCACAGTCGCGCCTCCTGCATGTTGCGCAGATATTCGCCCTCAGCCACTGATCCTTGTCCGAGCGTCTGCTGCTCAATGGCCTCGAGCAGATCGCCTTCCTTGCCTGGCTTCACGCGCGCTCGCACCAAATATCGCATTTATCGCTGCAACTGGAGTCCTGCCTGCGCCAACATCTGCTGAAACTGGCTTCTGGTGCGCATGTCGATCGACTGCGCGACCATCTTGCCTTCGCGGTCGTAGACAAAACTCTTGGGGATGCCTTCGACCCGATACAACTCGTGCACCTTCCGCCCCGGATCGAGCATGACGGGATAGCCGATCTTACGTTCCTGGATAAAAGGCGTAACCTTGGCGGCCTCTTCATCAGAGATCGACAACACGACAAAGCCCTGAGCTTTGTACATGTCATACAGCGCCTGCAGATCCGGCATCTCTTTACGACACGGTGGACACCACGTCGCCCAGAAGTTCACGAGCACGACCTTGCCTCGCAGGTCGCGAAGATGCCATGTCTTTCCCTGCAAGTCAGAGAGCGTGAAGTCTGCCTTGTCGCGCGCGGCGTCAGCGGCTTCCATCTTCGCCATTGCTTCGGCGAATTGCGGATTGTCCGACGTTGCCTGCATATGCTCATAGCGCACAAGCGAAGCGAGTTCCATGTAGAGATCATCGGGCTCGCCCGGTTTTCCCGCCGCCGGCTGTTCCTGCAGGGAGTTCGCGAGGGTGGTTGTAACCTGCTGCAAGGTTTCACGTCCAAAATCGCCTTCAGTCGACAGGCTGGCCAACCATCCTGCCAGCCGTAGCTTGTTCGGAACCATCGGCAGCGCGCGAATCTGCAGTGCCAGATCCTTGGTCGTGCGCGCCCGCGCATTGTCATCCAGTTTGCGCAGACGGTGCAACTGCTCGGCGATCGGTTTTTCCCGATCGCTCCAGACGACCTTGTCCTGAGCCACAAGCGTCGCGGAAAGCAGAAGGCCCGCTGCCAGCACAGCGCGAATTACACCATTGCAAAAAAGACGAGGATCCAGCATAGGCGTGCTCTTACCTGGGACGAAGCGAAATCAGAGCAACTGCCGCGCGCGGGTTCAGATGAACATCTCATCCTGCGGGACCGGACGCCGTTGCTCGCGCCCGCCACCGTTTCTGCGCCCCCGCCCGCTGAACAGGAACTCGAGCCCGACTGTAATCCCCTGCACCAATCCCGAAAGCTGGCGGACGGGTGAGATCACAGTCTTATGCACCATGTCGGAAGTCTGTTCCACTCGGTCCAGAGTGCGGCTGAGCAACTCGTCGGCGCGGATGACCTGCAGGCGGGCGCGATCGACCACGTCATTCACGGTTGCGTCGACGCGCAGCACCTGGGTCCGCACCGCCGTTGTAGTGTCCTCGAGGTTCTCGGCGATCACCTCAAGCCTGGGGCGAATTTCCGTCATCATGGCTTGCGCCTGCTCTACCGTGGGCATCACTTTGGTCTTCACTTCCTGCACCAGAGCTTCCATGCGCTCGCCGCTCTTGCGTATGGTGAAATACATGGCCGCGAGCACACAGGCCTGCAGCAGGACCGCAAGCCCCGTCAGCGCGATAAACACATTGAGCTTGTCCATGTTCCCCGATCCTTGCCTCGTCCCGTTTCAGCCCTGGCGCCGCCACGGAGGCCGAAGGCGGCGCTGCGATCTCTTAGAGATTCTTGGACGCACCCGATTCGGTCGTGGTCTCCTGATACGCCTGACGACCGGCCTCGTAAGCGGCGCGGAATTGTTCTTTTTGCTGGTTGAGAACTTCGCGGCCGCGGTCGGCCCACTGCGTGGCCTGATCGCGCGCCTGCTGCGCACGGTTGCGCACGTAGTCGCGCCCCTCTTCGGCGCGCGCTCGCAATACATCGCGGGTTTCGGTACCCGAACGCGGCGCGTACAGCACTCCCACCAGTGCGCCTAATCCCAATCCAGCCAGGAACCACACAAAACTATTGCTATCTCTATCCGGCATGTCGCCACCTCCAGACTATGAACCACTGCCTCGGATGGTAGCACCGTTAAGTTCGGGAATACAATTCGGGGTTTTCCTGCAGGGAATTGGCGGTCGGGGGCGTCGGAAGCAAGCCTGGACCGCGGGTTTGGCCCCCGAAGCAGGGACAGGAAGTGGATCGTGCTTATTTTTTCTGGGCGGGAGGAGGAGTTGCCGGAGTCTGAGCCGGCGCGGGCTGCGTTTTGACCGGCTGTCCCTTCAGCCCTTGCAACACCGATTTCGGGCCGCCACGTTGAGTAGCAAAAATCGAGAGCGTAATCGAAGTCAGCATGAAAGCTACGGCCGACCATGTGGTCGCCTTGGAGAGGGCACTGGCAGCCCCGCGAGGACCGAAAGCAGTCTGACTGCCTTGCCCGCCGAACGCCGCCGAGATGTCGCCGCTTTTGCCGCTCTGCAAGAGTACGACGATGATGATGAAAAAGCAGACGATAATGTGAATCGTTATTACCAGACCGTAGATCATGAGTTTGCGTTTTTCCCCAACCGCATATTGCGATTTTCTGAGTTTGACCTTGCCGTCGACTTGCGGGCCAAGGCCCGTTCTAGAAGACATGGTGCGGAAGGGGGGATTTGAACTACTCCATCACGTTGATAACACGTAACTTATTGATTTTGCATTCGGCGTAAAGGCCCAAATGCCCCACAATCCCGCTTCCATTGTACGTTTATTGTACGGCGAATGCGCGCAGAAGAGAAAACCGCGCCGAAGCGCTTCCTCTCAATCCTGACAGCAACAGTTTGACATCCGCCCCTCCCATCGGTCAAGGGTCACCGTTCGAGAATGCGATGGAATGGTGAGCATGCTTCGACGCCGTCTCCGGATCTCACGCAGACGTAACGAGGCCCCGTCAGCCTACCTACCGGATCAAACCTGCCAAGTGCAAACCGATATAAATCCAAGAACTGCATGCAAGAGCCCCAGCCCCATACACTAGCTTCCTTGTTAAAGCACGGTCGGAAGCCGACAGCGCTTGTTCCTTCTTTCTGGCTTCAATCTCCTCTTCGAGCATTTTCTTCAGGTGTGCCAAAGCAGCCTTTATTTCAGCAAGCGCCTGGTTGTGCTTCCTAGAGTTTTTCTGAAGCTCAGTGATGTATTCGATGATCTTGCCCAGCAGTTGCATAATTGGGACGAACGGAGCAATGGAAGCGACAGTGATTGGCATATTGAATCCCCCCTGCATTCACAGAATTAGATGCCCCGGCCAACGTTTTGGCCCACCAGCGCCAGCATGCAAGCTCAAAGGAGAGGAGAGGATTCGTCCATACGTTCTCCAGGGAATTGCAGAGTCATCTACCAAATTTGCGGTCATGTGCAAGTGACGTGCAACTTCGACATTCTTCGTGTTTCTCAGTTATTCCTGCCAGGAATAGGTCTCCGCCGAACATTCATTGGACATCGTGATTGAGTGAGGTTAGCTTTGCGCCAAAAGCAGACGATTTGAAGTGCTGCCGGAGGTGCATATGCCACGTTGGTCGCATGTCGTTCAAATCCGTCAAATCCAGCCACTTCTTAGGTCGAAATGCATTCGTCCAACCGCAGTTATTCTTTCCTTGCTTTTTCTCGTACCGATAGCTGCGACGGCACAGGGTTCACCGTTCGACACCGGCTTTAACGCCATCCAAAGCCTCTTCACCGGAACCATAGCGAAGGTAGCGAGTCTGGTCGCAATTGTGATCGGAGGCTACGGATTCGCGCACGGCGAGCCCGGCGCGAAAAAGGCGCTCGCTGGTGTTGCCGCCGGAACGGGCATTGCCGTCATGGCAGTGAATGTCTTGAGTTGGCTCTGGGGCGTATAGCGCCCTTCCCAGCCACCCTTACGCGCGCCGAGACGAGGAAGCTATGCCCGACAAACCACAGCAGCTGCGTCGCACGAACCGAGTCTTTAAGAGTCTGCACAAGCCACTGACTTACTTGGGAGTGGAACGGACGCTCTTCTACTTCGTATGCGTCGGCGCAGTGGGGGCCTTCAACCTCTTCAATTCCATCCTCGCGGGTATCGCCGTCTTCATTGGCGGCTTTGCCTTCGGGCATTGGGTAACGAACAGCGATCCCGCATTCCTCCGCATCCTCGCAAAGTCCGAACGATACAAGCTGCGTTATGACGCCGCGAAGCAGCAAGTTCCACGCGTGGAGGTAGTGTGATGCTGCGTCTGGACAAAGTCATCAAGCCCTGGAAAGAAAGTGCGGCTCTGAACGACCACATCAACCTCTACGGCTTCTGGAACGAGACAGCCTTCCTTACCAAAAGTGGCGATCTAGGCATGGTTCTCAGTGTTCCCGGCGTGGACTACGAAAGTCTGGACCGCTCCCAACAGGAGTATGCAGTGAAGAGGCTGGAGGCGGCGCTGAAAGCCTTTGGCCCAGGCCTCCACATTTACCAATACCTCTTCAAATCGAATCGACCCGATATCCCGTTCGCAAAATATGACGACCCGATTGTGGAAGCAGCAATCGATCAGCGGAGGAAGTTCTTCGAAGCGAAGCGGGACCATCTCTATCAGATTGAAATCTTCTACTGCATCCTGCTCGAAGGTGCCCGGTCGAAGACCGGCGTCGGCACGGCGCTAGCCCGCCTGTTACACGATCCAGAAGGCGCCATTGCCGAGCTGAAGTCGCAGTTCAGCAACGACAGCATGAAGAAGTTGTTGCGGGCGCATATCGAGCGCGATCTTCAACGGCTCGACCAGCGCGTCCAGGCCTTCGCTCGGCAGCTTGCAGATTTCATGCAAATCGAGATCTTGAATCGGCAGGGGCAATTCACATTCTTCCGCCGCTTGCTGAATTATGACGACTGGCGCGTTGCCGGCAAGCCGCAGTCCACGCAGTTCCTCGACTATCAGGTGGTCAACTCCGACATCGAAGCTGAACGCGATCATTTGCGGGTCGGCGATCACATCGTCCGTGTGCTGACGATGAAAGAGGCCATCACAGAAACGCGTCCCCTCGTGCTGGATGCGCTGCTGAAGATTCCGGCTAACTTCTACGTCGTGACGGAGTGGACGCCGCTCCCCGCGGACAAGGCTCGCAAAGAAGTGAACAAGCGCCGCCGCCACTTCAATATGTCGAAGACGGGATTCGTCTCCCAGATGGGCAACGACGCCACGAAGACTAACCCGCGCGACGTGCTGGTGGACGAGTCCAAGCAGGCCGACATTGAGAATCTTGGCGATTGTCTGCGCACCCTCGGTGATGGTCAATCGCTGGGCGATTTCTCGCTCACGATTGTGCTGTATGGCCGGTCACGAACGGAACTCGATCAGCTCGTAGCGGAATTCACTGGCGTCTTCACCAACGCGGACGGCAATCTGTTTGCGGAAACCTACAACCAGCTGAACGCATATTTCGCTACTGTGCCGGGCAACTATGCGTTCAACCTCCGCCGACTGTATCTGCTGAACACGAATTATGCCGACCTGTCTTTTCTGTTTACGATCCTGCCCGGCGAGAAGACGAACCCGCACCTGGGCACGGAGTACCTTGCAGTCGTCGAAACCGACAACAGCACGCCGTATTTCCTCAACCTGCACACCCGCGACGTTGCCCATACCCTGATTCTCGGGATGACAGGCAGTGGCAAAACATCACTTGATGAGGTTTGAGCAGGCCGACGCCGACCCAGATGTTGGAGGGGATCCAGTTGTAATTGGCACTCGGCGATACGACGACCACCGAATGATCCTTGCCAAGCCATTTGCGTAGAAACAGGGCAGCCGTATGCCCCGAAATTCCGGCTCCGAGGACGACCACTTGAGCCATGGAACTACCTCTTTCCTGTTGCTGACCACGCCGATCGACGTGCAAACGGTAGAGTCTTATGAAGCGCGGACTCTAGGGGCCCGCGGGACTTGTCAAACAATGAATGCGGGAAAGGTCCGTTTTGTTACAAGATTCTTTCAGCCGTCGGAGGGGGTTCCATCCCATGCCTGACCATTCGCCAAGGCGATTGGTCACAGCTAGCAAGAATCGATTAGATTTAAGAAGGACTGTTCGCGTGTTGTTGCAACGAGAAAATGTCGTATTAACTGCAACGAGACTTTGTCACCCCTTAACGTTTAAGTAACGGCCGCCAACGCGGGGCGGCCGGAGAGGTTGTAGATGCGCGGGGTTGGCGATTTTCGTTTCTGCGCAGAGGTGAGGAGCTGGGGTCGGCGCTCGGCGTGTTCTTCCAGGGGCGAGGGTCGGGCGAGCAAGAGAACATCTCCGCGAAAAACGCGCAACACGCCATCGAGTTGATGGGAGAGTTCGACTGCTTCTCCGGCGTAACCACGATGGCCGGGCAAGGGTGGCAGCGCGATCGACTGCGCCCCCAGAGTGACGGTGTGATCGGCGGCGGCGACCCGCTGGTAGTGCAAGCTGAGGCAACGGGCGAGATCGAAGCGGCGGGGCAGGCGGCGGAAGTCGCAGGCAGCCTCGGCGGCGGGACGGGCGAAGCGCTGGTTGTAGTCGGCGCAGAAGCGGGCCAGCACAATGTTGGCTTGCTCGACGGTGGTGGCTTGAGCCAGACGAAGTTCGCTGACCAAGCGGTCCTGGCAGGTGCGCCAGGCGCGCTCGATGCGGCCCTTGGCTTGGGGTGAATAGGCGGGGATCTGCTGGATGCCGAGCTGCTCGGCGAGACTCCAGTACGAATCGTTGCGCTGGAAGATGGAGTGACGGTCGTGGTAGAGGCTGAGGGGAAGGCCGTGCGCAAGGATCATGGCATGCAGAGCACGAAGATAGCCCAGCGTATTTTCGGCTTCGAGTTGGAAGTGAGCGGCCAGGATCTGGCCGGTGGCGTCGTCCTGAAAGCCGATGAGGGTGAGCTCGGGGCCACGGCCTTCGAGCCAATCATGGCAGCTGGCATCGGTGAGCACCATCATGCCGAAGCGCGGGCGGGGCGGGCGGCGAGAGCGATATTTGCGGGGCCGGCGCTTCTGCGGCGAGGCCAGTTTGGCGGCTCGCAAGATGCGCCGCACGGTTTCGCGGCCGACGGTGAGGTTTTCTTCGGAGTGAAGTTTTTCCGTGAGATGAGAATCGTTAAAGCCCTGATACTTGCCGCGCGCTAAGGTTAAGATCAACTGCTTCTGGGGAACGGAAATGGCCCAGGGCGCGGCGCGTCCGCGATTGCCGTGGTGTACCCAATCTGTGGAGTTGGGCTGATAACGGCGCTTGAGCCGCTGCACCTGGCGCTCGCTCAAATGCAGCAGGCAGGAGGCTTCGCGTACGCTCAGCCTCCCGCCTGCCGCATTTTCAATCACTTTCACTCGTTGGAACTCTTTCTGACTCATCGTCACCATCCTTGGAGGGTGACAGAATCTCGTTGCAGTTATGGGGTGACATTATCTTGGAGCATTTACAAGAAGGACTGTTCGAGTGTACAGATGCAGGGTTATCTGAGAGCCTGGGAAGGGTGTGTTGACGCAGGCGGCGTGCCGGACCTCACAGAAAGACACGGCGTATGGTTAGGTTACAGCGATATCTGGGGTGGAGTCCTTTGAATGCGAACTGAAATCGACCAAGCCATCGTTTTGCTGAAGCGCGGGGGCGATGATGCACTTGAGAAGGCAATCGAACTGTTGCAGAGGTCCGTATTCGCTTTCGGCATGAGAGTGTGCGGCCAGCGGGAAGATGCCGAAGACACAATGCAAGAGGTGCTGGTCAAGGCGATACCATACTTGCCAAAGTTTGATAACGCCGGCGCTTTAGCCAAATGGCTGTACCGAGTGGCGAAGAATCATTGCCTGATGAGCCGCCGCAAGAGCAAGTTCGCTCCGAAGCAGGAGCTTTCTCTTGAAGAATTGATGCCCGACCGGGAGGAACTGGCACTACTCAATGGACCCTTGGGCATCGACGCGGAGAGCGCTGCGCTTCGCGGTGAACCGGGGCAGCTGCGGGAGGCCGTTCGCAATCTGCCGCCGCACTATCGCATTGTTATCGTGCTACACGACATGGAGGGCTTCACCGACGAAGAGGTTGGGGAGATCACGGGATTGCGCCCCGGGACCGTCCGTATGCGACTGCACCGGGCCCGTCTATTCGTGAGGAGGGAACTGGCGAAGGCACAAGAGGAAGCCAAAGGCAGCGCAGCGGCGCGGTCGCGGAGAAAATCCGTGCTTTCGCCCGGTACGGGCGGTTGCCGGAAAATGTTCGCGGGGCTTTCAGATTATCTCGACGGCGAACTGGACGACTTTTCTTGCAAAGAAATTGAGGCTCACCTGAACGATTGCGAACCTTGTAAAAAGTTTCTCCGCAGTCTGGGGGCGACCATACAGAGCTGTCAGCGCTCTCCTGCTGACTGCCCGGACCGCCAAAGGGCAGCTGCCCTAAGAAAACAACTGCTCGCAACCTATAGCCGAGCACTCGCCACCAGCGGGAAGTGACTGGATCAAAGAACCTTGGGCAGCCTTCCGATGCCTTCTCGTTAGTTTCTCCATTCTGCCTCTATTTTCCTGTAACAGAATTCATGGGAATTGCATTTATTCGTGTGGCTCCCATGCAGGAGCCGAGCGAGGAGAAGGCCATGATTTCTGCACAAGTTGAACTGACACAGCCACTTAGCCAGCAGAGACAATTCGTCGGGCGAACCGGGAGTGAGCACTGCTTCCTGTTGGACGACGCTGCAGGCGGCAGTGGTCCGAAACCCATTGAACTGGTAGCAGCCGGACTCGCCGGATGCACGGCGTTCGACGTGATCACGATTCTGCGCCAGAAATACCACCAGAAAGTCACGGGATACGAAGTGCGCGTGGAAGCGGATCAGGCGGAGCGTCCACCACAGGTGTTCACGGCAGTTCGAATTCATCACGTGGTCCGCGGCTTCGACATTGATGCATCGGCCATCGAGCAAGCCATTCACTTGTCGGAGGAGAAGTATTGTTCGGTCGGGGCGATGGTGCAGAAAACGGCCAGCTTCCATACTACATTTGAGATCGTCCGCGAAAAGACGGAGTGGATGAACCCGACGGAGCCCGCCGCGACGCAGGCTTAAGAGATTCCTGATGCAATACCTTTTCTTTCAACTTAGTGATCCAGATCACGGCTTGAGCATTCGTCCGTGGATGACGATGAAGGGATCGTATCGACTCTTTTCTCGACCGGGTCTCGCCGCTATGAATCTTTCTTTTGCCGTTCGCCGTTCTTTTCTGCTTCCTCCACTGGCAGCACTGGTCTTTTGTGCTACCGGGATTGTGTTTGCGCAGGCGCCCCCAGAGGCCTCCCCCCTTTCATTGCAGCAGGCTGCCAGCATTGCGCTGGAGAAAAACCCGCTGCGCAAAGCGGCGTTGGCGGATACGAAAGCCGCATCGGCAGGCGTTCAGGAAGCCCGTTCTTTCCTGATGCCCCGAGTCAACTTTTCTGAAACAGCAACGCGGGGAGACGATCCCGTGTATGTGTTCGGAGCCAAGCTTCGGCAGCAGCGCTTTACGGCGGACATCTTCGCGCCCCCCTTGAACAAACTGAACACTCCACTTCCGTACGGGGATTTCACCACCCGTTTTGGCGGAACCTGGAACCTGTTCGACTCATTCGCCTCCTGGCATGGTGTCAGTCGTGCCAAAGAAATGAATATCGCCGCCACATACCAACTGGAACGCAGCGACCAGGAAATTCTGTTCCGCGTTGTGCAGTCCTACTATGGCGTGCTACTCGCAACCAAGCAGCTTGAAGTGGCCGAGCAGGCGCAGAAAACGGCCAAGTCGATCATGGACCGCAGCCAAGTCCGCTACGACGCGGGGTTGGTGGTTGAGTCAGACCTGCTGAGTGCAAAAGTGCGCTTGGCTGGCCGTGAGCAAGAACTCATTCGCGCCGGAAACAATCTGGCCATGGCCCGAGCTCAACTCAATATCGCCATGGGAGTGCCAGCCGATACGCAATACCAGCCCGCAGATCCGCTTGCGGACCGCAATCTTGCCGTTGCTTCACTGCCTGACGTGGAGCAAAAAGCCCTCCCGACTCGTCCGGACCTGAAGCGGATCGAAGCTCAGCAATCTGCCCAGGAACTCAGCGTCGCCATCGCGAAATCGTCGTTCGGTCCGCGCCTGAATGCCTTTGCGGGGTGGGAGATGGACAATCCGACGTTTCTCGCCGGAGGTGGTGGCAACAACTGGCTGGGAGGGATCGAACTGCAGATGGATCTCTTCCAGGGCGGGGCCAAACGGGCCGCTCTGTCGCGAGAACGCGCGATCGCAGAAAAGATGGCAGCGCTGAAACAGGCGGCGAATGACGCTGTACGGCTGGAAGTTCGGCAGGCTTACTACGATCAGGATTCCAGTCGCCAGCAGGTGGAAGTGGCGCGTACCGCGATTTCCCAGGCGCAGGAGAGTCTGAGGATTAACCAGGATCGCTACGACGGCGGCTTGCTCACCATCACCGACCTTCTCGGTGCCGAAGAGGCAGCACGCCGCAGCCAGACTGACTACTGGCAGGCGGTCTATCAGTTTCACATCAGCTACGCCAACCTGGACTTGGCGAGCGGAAGTTTGAATCCGCAATCCCCGGTGTTTATGCCATGAATCTGATTTCTTTTACAAAAGTGAAAAGCCCGATGAAACTCCCGCTCACTGGAACGATGGCCCTCCTCTTGACAGCTTTGACGACGTTCGTCGGCTGTTCCAGCGAACGCGAAACCGTCAGCGCGGCGCCCGAAGTTGTCGGCAACGTGGCCGTCATCTCTGCGCAGGCGGCGAATATCCCTGACGTGGTAGAAGCCGTGGGTACTTTGCGGGCGGCCGAGACCAGCCAACTTGCTGCCCAGATGATGGGTACTATCGTCGAGATCCGGGTGCACGAAGGAGACCGGGTCCAGCGCGGACAGGTGTTGGCCGTCCTCGACGAAGCCCAGCCCCGTGCGGCTCTCGACCACGCGACGGCGGCAGATCTCGCGTCGCAGCAGGGAATCACAGCAGCCGACTCCGACCTTGCCTTGGCGGAAGCCACCTTCAATCGGTATCAGACCTTGTACGAGAAGAAGTCGGTCAGCCCGCAAGAGTTCGACGAAGTAAGGGCCCGATACCAGGGAGCGCAGGCGCGGCGCGACATGGCCCGTGCTGGGCAGACGCAGGCTAAGGCCGCCCTGCAGCAGGCCCGTACGGCGCTCAGCTACACCCATATTCTGGCTCCGTTCGATGGCCTCGTAACCGAGAAGAAAGCCGACGTTGGCACGCTGGCGAGCCCCGGACTGCCGATCTTCACCGTAGAGGACCTGCGCCGCTACCGCCTGGAAGCGACCGTCAACGAAACAGATCTGCGCTACGTCCGCATGGGTGAGCAGATCCGGGTCATCATCGATGCCGTGGGAGATAAAGAGCTCAAAGGACGAGTTATCGAGATCGTTCCCGCGGCAGACTCAGCCAGTCGAAGCTTCCTGGTAAAGATCGAGGTGCCCTCCGATCCAGCTCTACGCTCCGGGCTTTTTGGCCGGGCGCAATTCTCTCGCGGAGAGAGGTCCTCCCTTCTTATTCCGCGCAGCGCGGTGGTTGAGCGCGGGCAATTGCAGGGAATCTACGTGCTCGACCAGAACAGTGTCGCCGGTTTGCGCTATATCACGCTCGGCAAACCATCCGGCGCTCAGGTGGAAGTGCTTGCCGGTTTGCAGGCGGGCGAGTCGCTAATTTCCGATCCGGGCAGCCGGGAACTCAGCGGTAAGAAGATTCAGGCACGCTAGGAGCAATGGATGAGCCTCACTAACAACAATTCCGGACAGGCTGACCAGCACCCAGCGCTTCGACTGGCAGGAAAAATCGCGCACGCCTTCATTGATTCAAAGCTGACCCCGCTCGTCATCGTCGCAGCCCTGCTCCTGGGCGCATTCGCCATCATGCAAACCCCTCGCGAAGAGGAACCGCAGATCGTGGTTCCGATGCTTGACGTGTTTGTGCAGATGCCGGGCGCGTCTTCGGAGGAAGTCGCCCAGCGGGTCAGCCTGCCGATGGAGAAGTTGCTCCGCGAGGTGCCGGGCGTCGAATATATCTACTCGATCAGCCATCCCGGTATGAGCATGTTGATCGTGCGCTTCTATGTGGGCACTAAAGAAGAAGACGCGATCATACAAACCTACAACAAGCTCTACTCAAATTTCGATCGTATCCCGCCCGGAGTCTCGCAACCGGTCATCAAGGTTCGCTCCATTAACGACGTTCCGATCATGGCCCTGACACTTTGGGGAAAGAATTATGACTCCTATCGTTTGCGGCGGGTCGCGGGCGAGTTGGAAAACTCGCTTAAGAAACTTGATGATGTTTCGGAAACAGCGGTTATCGGCGGGCAACCCCGCCAAGTCCGAGTGGTACTGGATACACAACGGCTCGCTGCCTACGGTCTCACACCCGGAGCAGTAGTTGGCCAGTTGCAGAGTGCTAACAGCCGGGGACAGGCTGGCAACTTCGCCCGCGACAACCGCGAATTTCAAGTGGAAGCGGGTTTGTTTTTCACTCGTGCTGATGACTTGCAGCAAGTTGTAGTGGGCGTTCACGGCGGCCGGCCCGTTTATTTACGCGACGTGGTGGAGAAGATCGAAGATGGCCCGGCCGAACCCGACAACTATGTGTTGTTCGCAAGTGCGAAGGGGACCACCGGCCAGTCGGCGAATCCCGAATATTCGGCGGTAACCATCACTCTCGCCAAGCGCAAAGGTACGAACGCCAGCATCATCGCGGAGAATGTTCTCGCAAAGGTTGCCTTATTGCGCGGCTACATGCTGCCTGCGGACCTGAATATCACGGTCACACGAAACTACGGCGAGACCGCGAAGGACAAGTCGGACGAACTCCTCAAACACCTGCTCATCGCCACGCTGTCGGTCACTTTGTTAATCGCCTTGGCTTTGGGCTGGCGCGAGTCCGGCGTGGTGCTCCTGGCCGTGCCGGTAACTCTGGCCCTCACACTGGCAATCTTCTACCTGTTCGGCTACACGTTGAACCGGGTGACATTATTTGCGCTCATCTTCTCCATCGGCATCCTGGTGGACGATGCGATTGTGGTCGTTGAAAACATCGTTCGCCATTTCCGCCTGCCAGCAAGCCGTGGGCGCTCGCTTGTCGACGTCGCTGTTGAAGCCGTAGACGAAGTGGGAAATCCCACGATTCTGGCTACATTCGCGGTGATCGGCGCGATTCTGCCGATGGCGTTCGTCCGCGGCCTCATGGGCCCCTACATGCGGCCGATCCCGGTCGGCGCGTCTGCGGCCATGCTGTTCTCGTTGATCGTGGCGTTTGTGGTCTCGCCCTGGGCAGCGCTGCGTCTGTTGCGGCACTACGCCGAAGACGATGGACACGGCCACCACGAGGCCGAGGGATGGACCACGCGCTTCTACCGTAGCATCATGAACCCGCTGATTTTCGATACGCGCCGCCGCTGGATGTTTCTCGGTGGTGTAGTGGTTCTCCTACTCGCGGCGGTTGCGTTCGTCCCGTTGAAGTGGGTCCGCGTCAAGATGCTGCCCTTCGACAACAAGAGCGAGTTTCAGGTCATGATCGATATGCCCGATGGCACGCCGCTGGAGCAAACTACGCGAGTAGCACAGACATTGGGACAATATCTGGGCACGCAGCCCGACGTCGTCAATTACCAGATCTATGCCGGTACCTCAGGGCCTTATAACTTCAATGGCCTGGTGCGGCACTATTTTCTGCGGCGGCAGCCCAATCAGGCCGACATTCAGGTGAATCTGTTGTCCCGTCATGATCGCAAAGCGCAAAGCCATGAAATAGCGCGCCGCTTGCGTCCGGAATTAGACAAGCTCGCCGCGCCCTTTGGCGCTCGCATCAAAGTTGCCGAAGTTCCGCCCGGTCCGCCGGTGCTGCAAACTCTGGTCGCCGAAGTGTACGGACCCGACTACAAAGGCCAGATTGAACTGGCAGCTCAGATCAAGAAAGTCTTTCAGCAAACACCGGGCGTCGTGGACGTTGATTGGTATGTTGAGGACCCGCAGACCAAGTATGACCTGAAGGTAGACCTCGACAAGGCGTCGCTGCACGGGATTTCCGCCGCGGACGTTACTCGCACTTTGCAGGTGGGACTGAGTGGGGCAGATGCCGGGCTGCTGCACGATCCCCAATCGCGCGAGGATGTTCCGATCGAGGTGCGCCTGTCACGGCCCGATCGTTCAGGTATCCAGGACCTTGAGAGCCTCAAACTCCCCACTCCTTCCGGAGGGCAGATCGCTCTGCAAGAAGTGACGACTTTGAAGCAGACAACAATCGATACCAGCGTGTATCGCAAGAATCTGCAGCCAGTGGTCTACGTGACCGGAGATGTTGCGGGGGGAGAAGAGAGCCCTGTATACGCCATCATGAAGATGAGCGAGGCCATCGACAAGATCAAGTTGCCCGACGGCTACGGGGTAAAGCAATACAAGGGCACGACCATGCCCGACCGCACCGACCGCTTCTCCATGAAGTGGGATGGTGAGTGGCACATCACTGTCGAAGTCTTCCGCGACTTGGGACTCGCCTTTGCGGCCGTTCTGGTATTGATCTACGTTCTGGTTGTAGGCTGGTTCCGCTCGTTCATTACGCCACTGGTCATCATGGCGCCGATTCCATTGACGCTGGTTGGCATTTTGCCGGCGCATGCCCTCATGGGCGCCTTCTTCACGGCAACATCGATGATCGGATTTATCGCTGGCGCGGGTATCATCGTACGCAACTCGATCATCCTCGTCGATTTCATCGAACTCCGGCGCTCGCAGGGTATGCCGCTGGAAGAAGCCGTCGTAGATGCGGGCGCGGTGCGCTTCCGTCCCATGCTGCTGACTGCAGCGGCCGTGGTGGTCGGCGCGAGCGTCATCCTGTTTGATCCCATATTCCAGGGGCTCGCACTTTCTTTGATGGCCGGCGAAGTCGCATCGACAGTTCTCTCGCGCATGGCGGTGCCGGTTCTCTATTACATGAGCGAACGCGGGAACCACCCGAAGGCAAAGGTCGCGGAATCTCAATTACAGGAGGCACAAGTATGACGGTAGAACGCGGGCTGCGGTTGATGGCGGGGGCGTTCATCCTGCTTTCGCTGGCTTTGGGACACTGGCTCAGTCCCTATTGGTATCTGTTCACGGCTTTTGTTGGGCTGAATCTTTTTCAGTCGGGAATAACCAACTGGTGCCCCGCGATGTTCTTCCTTCGGAAGCTGGGGCTGCGAGAATCGTCACCACTTCTATCGAAAGGCTGATGGATCGAGCGATTCCAACGAAACCAATGACATCGATCATCCAGGTCGAATATCGGCACAGTCTATTGTCGATTCGCCAAGAGATTCTCGAATCGCTAGGTCACCCCGTGATTTCTGTGGTTGGTTCGTGCGCTGCACGGAATCTTGATCTCTCGAATCGATCGCCTGGAGTCATCGTGATCGGGCATGGCGCATCTCGGCAAGAACGCCAAGGCCTTATCGGCTACTTCCGGCAGGCCGCGCCGGGCGTTCCGCTTGTGGCGCTACTGCGCAGGCGCGACGACTACTTTGATGACGTCGATTACAACTGCCCCGCAGACGATCCGCCTCTTTGGGTGAAGACAGTCACGCAGGCTCTTGCCGGAATCGTATAGAACTGCCCACCTACCGGTGCCATACAGATGATCTCCAGCGAAATCGAGAGGCTGACGCATCGGATGTTTCCTGTTGTGCAACGTCTACCCTTGGCGTTGCGCCAGTCTATCGCTGCGTCGGCACGCCATCACTCCGTTCCCGCGGGGGGCAGTTTGTTTAACGATGGAGAGCCATGCCGCGCTTTCCCTCTGCTGTTGACGGGATGTGTGCGAGTGATCAAGGGGACTCCAGAGGGTCGGCAAATTCTGCTGTACAGGATTGAGCCTGGGCAGCTTTGTCTCCTAACGAGCAGCTGCTTGCTTGGCCGCACGTCCTATACAGCCACCGCGATTGCCAAAATGAAAAGCGACCTGTTGCTGCTGACTCCTGCCTGTTTCGAATTGTTGGTCAAGCAGGATGACGATTTTCGGACCACGGTATTTGGTCTTTTTTCCGAGAGGCTGACAGAGTTGATGCAGTTGGTCGAAGAAGTGGCCTTTCGCCGCCTCGATCAACGATTGGCCGGCCTTTTGTTAAGTCGAGGAAGCGACATTTACGCTTCCCACCAAAGCCTAGCGGACGAACTTGGCAGCGTACGAGTCATTGTCAGCCGATTGCTGCGGAATTTTGAGGAGGAGGGGTGGGTTTCTCTTGCGCGAGAGCACATCCGGATACTGAGTCCAGATGCCATTAGGCAGTTGGCTGGCGGCGATCGGTAGATCTGTTCCTCTGCAACCTTGGTTGCTGACTCTTCCGGTTAAGAAGATATACCTTTCCCAGTGGAAGTGAGTCCAGAAGGACACAATGAAAACAAACGTAGGTAACGCGGATCGGATTGTACGCCTGGTGCTCGGGCTGGGCCTATTGAGCCTGTTGTTTGTGCTTGACGGGAATGCGCGCTGGTGGGGCCTGATTGGCGTAGTACCTCTCGTAACCGCTGCGTTCGGCTTCTGTCCACTCTACCGCGTGGTGGGGCTCAGCACTTGTCCCTTGGCTGCCAAGAAGTAGGCCGCCAAGAGGTCGAGTTGGTCCCGTCTTCTGGGGCGGAGCTACAACAAGACGAGAGAATTGCCGCCAATTTGTTGTAACAAAACGTGCGATTCCGGCATTTACTAATCAGGAGGTCGCGCCCCATGCTGCGAATCCTGGTCTTTGAGGAAGTAACTACCGTGAAGTTGCGGTTGGAAGGGAGACTCACGCATCAAACAGCGCCGTTGCTTACCCAGCGCTGGGCGGAGGTTCGAAGCAGACTCAAAGACCGGAAAGCGATTCTCGATCTCGGTGACGTTGTTGAAGTAGACGAGGCTGGCCGTCGCACGCTGGCTTGGCTCACCAGCTCAGGAGTCAGGTTGGGCTATGCTCACCCTAATGTGCGTTCGCTAGTAGAAGATCTGGCTTGCGATGTACCGGGCATTTCGCATTTCACGGCTAGACTTTGGAAACGGCTGCACCTCACGGATTGTAACGAGCGCTGGGACTCGCCCCACCGGTTGTGCCGACTGATCTGCGCGATCTTACCATCCGCGTTGCGTCCGTGCGGTTGCCGGACAACGTAGCGCGTCCTGGCCGCGCCTGGTGCCCCGGCTCTCGTTGTCGACACGTTGGCGTTCTTTGCAAGGGACGACGAGGGTCCGAATCTCGTTTCGTATCCCGTAATCATTGATATGAAAATCCGGCTCGCGGGACCTTCAGTCTGGTACTGCCGCGGCCCTTCAATCTCGGAATCTGATGCCCAGCCCCGCCGTGCAGCATCCGCTAACAATAGCCGAGCCAGCGCGAACCTGTTATGGGGCTGCCGGAGGATTCGTGGAGTCGCCAGGCCGTAACTGCACGGCGATGAAACGGGCACGTTCCCTTCCTGTGTTGGCGAGCTTCGAGGGCGTCTCCGCCGGAATCCACCCAACTTCGCCGGTTGAGTTGCGAACGCGAATAGTATTCGCACCTCTCAGATGAATCTCGCCTAACGGAACCACCAATTCCGCTCCAGGTTTTTCTGGAGCAGGGAATTCGTCGCCCGGCTGCAACAAAACGTCAGCCACCAGTGCCCCTCCCAGGAACATCGAGGCTGGCGGACTGATGGTTCCACTCCCCATCTGTGCCCAGCCCACCGCGGGATCGAGAAACTCTATCGTGATATTTCGATAATTGCCAGGCCGGTCGTTGCGGAAGCCGCCAGAAACTCCTTTGGTCTGCTGATCCTGTGTCAGCCAGACGAAACTCGTTTCTCCCTTGTGCACTTGGAAGTGCTGGATCGGAGATTTTCCTTCGTCCCAAATAATCACTTCGCCATCCTGGAGGGTGACCGTTAGAAAACTGTGCCGGAAATGAACTAGCGCGGACTCGTCAGTGAATAACGTCAACAGGAAGACACGAACTTGATCGTTTTCAAGCAGGAGGTGGTAGTGCGGTTCCGCTTCGACGTCAACGGCCTGCTGGGCCGGAGCCATCGCACAACTCAATAGCATCGTCAACAGGACAACCAGTTTCATGGATGAATTGTAGGTCAAATCGACTGCTAGCGTGCTCTGTTTCAGCTGCAATTTGGGCGGGAGGCGAAAAGCCGGATCATCTTGCAGTGGTTGGAAAGGGTAGACGAATCTCACCGCCTTCATGGGCAAAGGAGACTACAGCGTTGACGAGGCGTAATCTGGCGACCGACCGGTCGCGTCTATCGTGCTCAAGTAAATCCACGCGAGCCCGATACACCACATCCACCGGCAGCGAATGTGGAGAATTGTCGCTCAACCTTTGTGGAACGACATTTCGGGCATTCCACATCGCTGTCTGCGTCCTTGATACGACGGAGCATCTCAAAGGTATTGCCGCAACCGAGGCACTGATATTCATAGAGTGGCATGACGAACTCTCAACCCTCCCAACCATTGTCGATCTGCAGATCAGTGGGTAGCTCCCGCAGGAGCGAGCACGATACGCGGATCCAGAATTATCTCGCTTTGCAGCGAGCGCGAGACCAAACACGCTTTCTCAGCTTTCTCCAACAAACGCGCTCCACGCTCTCGATCCGATTCGCTCTGGATCGTTAATACCGGATGCACAGTGACACGGGTGAACCGGAATCCGCCCTCGACTTTCTCCACCTGACCGTCCACCGATACTTCCAATGCATGCGCGGAGAACTTCGAGAACGCCGCGATGGCTTGGAACGTCGTGATCAAACACGTGGCCACAGCAGAGGTGAAAAAGTGCTCGGGGGTCCAAACTCCCGCCTCACCCTGGAACTCAGGCGGAGCTGAGAAGTTGATCGACGGCTCGACTCCATGCCCTGCAACAATGCCCTGTCTGCCACCCGTCCAATGAGCTGAGGATACAAAATGAAGACTGCTATTCATATCTCATCCCCCTTCTTTAAAACAAATGCAGTTGCTGCCGAATTTGTTACAGAACGGTCACAATGTTTCATCGAACGTCGGGGCCATTAACTACAACGCTTCAGATGACATGTGCGGCGATCCAATGACCAACGCCTTTACTGACCAAAATGATCGCCAGCGCCACCCCAAGATGCTTGCCGACCTCAGACACCGCACTGACATTGCGATGACGAGCGAGAATACAACTCAGGATTGCCAGTAGTGACATTCCCCATGCCAGTCCCCACACGGCGGCAAGATCCGTTGGGAACAGCGCAACAATCAATACGAAGCTGAGACAAACGATCAAGCGTGTCCCAAAGTTAGTCAGCGTTCCGATGAACGCCTCCTTTTGGTCAAGACGTTCTGATTCCTGGTACATGTGAACGCTCAGGGAATCGGTGAGATTGTCAGCGACTGCTGCAATCAAGAGGGCACTGACCACGCTGGCCTTTCCGGTGTGGGCGGCGTCGAGGCCGGCAATGAGAGCCATGCTCGTTACGATTGCTGCGGTTCCGCCGAAACTGATCCTGCTTGGTCTGATCATTTCAGATAATGTCGCGTGACCCACTCCTCGCTGTTTATGAACTTGATCACGTAGCGCTTGTTGCGAGATCTAGGACTGGTGGTTACCCTCTAGCACCGGCAAAACGGAAATCGGGACTGCTCCTGAACACGTGAGCGGCGGGATATCCGCACTTCATTTGTGGCACCTCATGACCTTCGAGCGCCCGGCAGGTGCCACAATCTTTTCGACCGCCCTAAAATGCCCTTCCAACACTTCCTGTTCGTGACGAAGGAATGTGATGGCTCGTCCGGTCCCGATGAGGGTAAGACGAATGTAAAAGAGAGCTCTGATGAAACGGTTAGGAGGCACGTCGTGCTCCATCATGAGAAAAACTCCCTCCGGTTTCAGGACCCGAATGACTTCCTGCAATACCTCGGCCTGAGTTTCCCCCTTGAGTTCGTAAAAGGCATGTGAACACGTGACGGCATCGAAAGTATCAGCCGAGAAGGGAAGGCTTCCTGCGTCCGCTTCCACGAGGTAGACGTTCGCGAAGCTCTTGACCTTCTCTCGTGCCATTTTCAACATGCCATGTGAAAAATCCAAACCAACCACTCGTCCATTGGGTCCGACCTTCGCTTGGATGTGGGCGAGAGGCGTCCCAGTGCCGGTACAGAGATCGATAACCGAACCACCGTTCTGGATGGGAATCTGGTCCACCAAAAACTTCCGGGCCAGGCCCTGCTTGTCTTGGGAGTGGAAAGCGACAAAACGGTCGTAAAACTTCGAGAATTTGTCGTAGTAGGCTCGTCTTCCGCGTCTCATGAGTCTCCACTCATCAGTGCTCTCCGCCAGCGCCCATCTCAACCGGGGTTCCGAAAGCAGTGCTCCAGTCCACAAACGAACCCGCGTAGAGTACGGGGTGGAAGCCAGTCAGTTTAAGGGTGAAATAGTCATGCGTCGCCTGAATGCCGCTCCGGCAATACACGATGACCTTGGTGCCGGGTTTTACGCCTGCGGCTGTATATATGGCGCGAATGTCCGAAGCCGATTTGAATGCAGGATTCTCCCTGCTGACGAGGGTTTCCGCCCAGAACAGGTTTTTCGCACCTGGAATGTGGCCTGGCCGTAGGAGGCCATTAGCCGGGCCAGCACCCGAATAGTCCGTTGGCGAGCGGGCATCGACGAGGACAATGCCCTTGTTGGACATGATTTGTCTCAATGCGGGTAAGTCGATGATGAACTCGGGATGCAAATGAACCGTCAAGACAGTCGCGCTTGGGTCCGCTGGAACAGTCTTCGCTGTTTCATGTTCTCTCGACCAGTTCTCCAGCCCACCATCGAGCAGAGCCGCATTGTTTCCGTGGCCGAGATAGTCGAGGATGAAGTATGCGCGAGTGGCAAGCACTCCGAGCATGTCGCCATAAATGACCACGTGCGAACGGTCCCCAACCCCCAGCCTTTCAAAAGTCCCCTTTAACTCACTAGCGGGTGGAAGTTGGTTGGGGATGCCATTGCGAGTCACCGCAATGTCGCTCAAGGCGAGAAAACGGGCTCCTGGGATGTGTCCCGCATAGTAGGAGTTCCGGTCCGTTCCCACATGCAGTATCACCAGGTTTCGGTCGTAAAGATGGGCCGCCAGCCAACTTGGTTGGACAAGCATGCTTGATGGGTTCGACACTGCGCGCTGAGCGGCAGATGTCGCGCTAGCTGCAAGCACTGTGAAAACGACGAGAACTACGAATCTGCGAAACATCTTTAGCCTCCAGTCGATTCAAGCCTGTATTTGTCATCTTCTGGTTTAACTTAATCCGCGTCGTCAAAGATCGGATTCCAGGCGCCGAGGACAGTATCCGAGCCGCATCCCTTAACCTCCGGCTCGAGAGTAGTGTGCTCAATGTGCCACTTTTCTTTTAGGTAGCAACGTACGTTGTTGCACAGGATCTCAGCCTGAGCGACATCCATATTGCGCACCAAGAGATGCGCAGTTAGGACACGTTGCCTGGGGCCGACCTGCCATACATGTACGTGGTGCATGTCCACAGCATCGAAATGCTGTTCTACCGTTTCGACGAGAGATTGCACCTCGATTCCGTCGGGCACTCCTTCGAGAAGCGTGGCAAACGCTTGTTTAAGGATCGAGAGCGCCCCCAGCAAGACCGCAACGCCGATGATCATCGCGACAATTGGATCCAGATGCGTTCCGAAGCGGGTCCTTGCCAGTATGGCCGACACAAGAACAAGCAGTGACGAAATCGCATCTTGAAATAGATGAAGAAAGGCACTCCGAATATTCAAATCGTGGGAGTCGTGGTGACGAAGAAGCAGGGCAGACGTGCTGTTCGCCACGAGCGCCACGCCGGCCACAATAATTGTGATTCCTGCCCGCACAGGTTCCGGATGGAACAACCTGAACGACGCGTGCTTGAGGATGAGAATCGCAACCGCGACCAGTACAGATGCGTTTAGAAATGCCGCTATGACCTCGAAGCGTTTCAGACCGTAGGTATGCTTCAGGCTCGGCGGACGCGAACTGAGACTGCACGCGAGAAATGCAAGGGCCAGCGCAAAAGCATCGCCGAGGTTATGCGTAGCATCCGCAATGAGTGCAACACTTCCTGAGAATATGCCCGCAACTGCTTCTGAGGTGGCAATTGCGGCATTGAGGCCAAGGCTTATGAGCAGACGCACCGTGACCGATCGTTCGGATCTTCCACGCCCATGCATATGCAACTTCCTTTTCATGATCCCTCCTCAGCCCGTGGAACCAAGAATGTGGCCCAAGCATGTGCCCGCTCGGTACCCGTATTGGCAAAGAGAGTGGCCTCGGTCAGAATCCTTCTCTTGTGTTTTTCGGTTATCCATCCATGCACGTGAAGCGTTTCTCCAGGAGAGATACGACCTCGAAAGCGAACATTCAGTTCGACAGTGAACGCCTCCCAGCCACGGGCGATGATCGCTTTCGACATGGCCTCGTCCAGGACGGTTGTGATGATGCCGCCGTGAACCGTGCCCTGGAAGCTTTCGCAAGCCTTATTGGGAACCCAAGTAGCGTAAACACCAGTCGATCCATCTTTGAACGTAAGCTGCAAACCGTTTGGGTTCTGTTCTCCGCAGACAAAGCAGTTGGAATTAAGCGGGGCAAGCCGGCGCCAGGCTGCGGGAGCAAGGAGTTGGCTGGACCGAGACGATCGTGTAGATCGACCGTTCTGATATCGCAATTGCAGGCAGACCTCCGTCTTGATGGGTGTCGACTTATCTTCCTGCATTCGCTCTGGGCTCCATGTTTCTAATCTGCCACACGGCCATTCCGGCTAGAGCTGTGATCGCGAAGATCATCGCCAGCGAGCCGATGCAAAGCAGACACCAGACTGCCAGGACGTACGCTTCAATGTAGGCAAGGTACAGAGCAAACCCCAGCCCTATGGTCGCGGCCAGAAACCGGAATATCGTCGCCCGCCTCCCCACTTGTGCAAACAATACGAAGAGCAGCATGTAGCCGAGCAGTCCGACTAAAGCCACCGGCACGCCGAAGAACTCGGAATAGACACTCCGGTTAACCAAGTCGCAATTGAACATCGTGTTTAGATCGCAATAATCCGTGGCGGAAGTGCCGTAGTGACTATGAAGTGAGAGGCCCGACAAGACTGCCCCAATCGTGCAGCATCCGAATGACAGATAGCGGATTGAGCCGCCCTTCATGGGAGCTTGCATCCTGTCTTCTCGCTCAAATCTTTCAGCGGCTGGACTCCGGTACGACGTTCACCGTCGGCGAAGATCCACGTGGGGGTGAAGCGAATCTGCGCCGCGATGCAAGGGAATGTCATTTGACGGCTGCCACGTACCGAACATTCCACGTATGGTACGTAACGGAATGACGAGCCAAACAGCTTCTTTTGATCATCGCAGTGGGGACACAAGAAGCTGCCATACATCTTGGCCTTTTTCTCCGCCACGCACTTCGCGAAGACATCCAGACCACTCGACTGCGCAGAGCCTAGGGGGACACACAACCCCGACGTCACCAATGCAATGATCAGGGCCGCGAAAGCCAGATTTGATCCCAGGCGTTGCCGCGGGTGCTCAGTCATGATCGCAGCAATGTCCATGATGATCGTGATTGCACCCGTGATGGTAGCCGCCGCAAGCGTGATGGCCGCAGTTGTGTCCACCGCAGTCCGCACAGCCCTCGGATGCTGCCGCCCGGCGAAGAGTCAGAGTCTTACCTCTCATTTGCAAGGAACTGGCTACGAGCAGAGATCCATTCCCAACACGCGTGCCAGTGACCTCGATGGTGTCATCAATCGTCGGCAGGAGGCCTTGATCGTCCAGAAAGCGCGCTGGGCCTAAACAGACTTCGGATCCAGCATGGTCATTCTGCAGCCAAACGTGGAGGTCATCGTTGGATAAAAACGTTGTCTCGCTAACCGTCCCCTTCAACGTCACTGTATCGTTTTGTACCTGGGGCCAGGCGAAAGGGGCAAGAATGAGAATGAGGCCGAGCAGGAGCATGTTCCATTTGCTGATCATCGTTTCCTCCCTGAAACGGGTCTCTACGAAGATGCTTTTCTTTCGCAATGGATGTAGTATACACCTAGATGTAGCACGAGGAGGATCATTGATGAGAATCGCGATTCCGCTATCCGGGGGACAGTTGTCCCAGCATTTTGGTCATTCTGAACAATTTCTGTTTGTGGACGTTGACATGGAACAACGCCAGGTCCTGCTTAAGAACACCGAAGCCGCTCCTGAGCATGTTCCAGGGCTGCTTCCCAAGTGGCTTGTCGAACACGGCGCCCAGACAGTAATCGCCGCCGGAGTCGGTGCGCGGGCACGAGATCTACTGTCAGCCAACTCTGTGCAGGTGCTGACCGGGGTATCGACAGCGGACCCCGATGTGCTAGTCTCCGAGTTTCTGAACGGCAGACTGGAGACAGGGAGCAACCAATGCGACCACTCCGGGCACAGTTGCGGCCATTGAGCGACTTTTGTCTCGGGAAGAGGAACAAATTGCCTAGAACCGCCCGAAAGAGAAAATCCACAAACAAGTGCTCAAGGCATGACTACCCCTGCACGTGCGCGATGGGACACCTGTACCGATTCGTAGAGCCGGTATTGCTGCTTGTGCTAAAGGAGAAGGGCCGTTCTTACGGGTACGATCTTTTGGGAAGTTTGGCAGAGCATGCGTTCACTGACGGAGAAATTGAGAAAGCGGTTTTGTACCGCACGCTGCGGCGGTTGGAGCATAACGGATACATTACATCGGATTGGGATACAGGGGAGCCGGGACCTGCCCGCAGGGTATATACCCTCACGCGAGATGGCGACCAACACCTGGAGGAATGGGGCCGCGTCCTAACAAAGGTTGCCGGTTCGATGAATCGGTTTGTACGCAGGGTATCTTCCGGCAAATCTTTGAGTCGTTGAAGATGGCTGCTCGTATGAACTGAGCAAAAGCACAGGTGAAGCCGGTCATTTGACGTGACAATCCCGACTACCAGTCTTCACCGGATGCTGTTTCCGTTTCCATCCTTCAGCAGGCTCACTACCTCCTTTTCAAAGACTGAGATGTCTGTCGCGCCAATGTGCTTAGCGTAGATACGACCATCCCGGCCCACCAAGAGGGCAACCGGCAAACCTAGAACTCCCCCATAACGCTCCGCGACATCCGCCGTCCCCATCACGACGAGATAGTTCATCCTGAACTGTTGGTAAAAATCTCGTACCGGTTGCGGTCCGTCGTCCATGGAAACGCCGATAATCTGCAGCCCTTGCTGTTGGTACTTGTTCTGAAGATCGACAAAATGCGGGATCTCCTGGCGGCACGGTTCACACCATGTGGCCCAGAAGTCGAGCAGAACAACCTTCCCTCGATAATCCGAAAGAGTGAGCTGCTGCCCCGATAGCTCTGGAAGCGAAAAATCAGGTGCAAACAGATGCTCTTTTGCTGCGGTCTTGGGCCTTTGCAATGAGCCGCGATGGTGCTGCATGGCATATAGCCCCACGATGGCCACGAGTGCCACAATCCCGGCCGCAAGTTTTCTCCTCAGTCTTTTCGCAACAGGAGCCAGATTGTTATTCTCCCTTGGCGATCGGATAGCCCTTATCCACCCAGTTCGCCCCGAAGTTGTCAGGAATATACAGCACCTTTATATTCGTGAACCCCATAGCGCGTAGGGCATCGTCGGCTGGTTGAACCGTTGGGCAATGGTTCCACGGGCAACACCCACAGTAGATTACGATGAACTTGTTTCGAGGCAGGGAACTCACGCGCGTGCGCAGTCGCTGGATGCCCCCAGGGTCGGAAGCCGGGCCAATGTACTCCGAGCCAGGGATATGCGCCTGCACATACAGCATGTGGGGACCGACCTGAATTATTAGCGGTTTGGCCCCTTTGGTGGATTGCAGGATTGTGACCAACTCATCGGGGTTGATCAGATGGGAACTCGATATGAGGCTTGCCTGATAAGCAAAGGCCGTGACAACTATCACAATCAGAGCGGCCCCGATCAAAATAATGTTCCTACTTCTCGAATGATTCAATTGCATCCTCCTTCTCAATATCAATGGTGTTCATGCTGTCCGCAACATCGGACGCAGCACCTAAATCCTAAAGGTCTGCTCGCCGTTTTCAACGGCTCTCCAGACGCGGCTACTCAATCGCGAATTCCCAACCACAACACTGACCAGACACTGCATCAGGTGGACAGTGCAAGCATGTTGTCCGGATCTGTGGATCCACCGTAGCGGCGAACGTTTCGAACTCAACCATGCCGACGCTCTTGCAGGGGAAGTCCGGCAGGCCTTTGCGACGCCGGGCCTCCTGTACACGGCAAACATCCATGAAGAAGCGCAGACGCCTGCGGTCATCCGACCACTCAATTCGTTGGGTGTTGATGACCGCGTAGAGGCGCAGGTTAAGGGCTGTTTCGAGGGCCTCAAGACCGCCACCGTCTGGAATCTTGAATGTGGCCATGATCCGACGCGCCTCAGCGGCCGCGAAGCGCTTCCATGAACGAGCATCCAGGTCGATGGCCGTTTCCATGTCGAATCGCTCTTCGGCTGCAAGGAACCAGCAACCGTCGTGGGCGAGCCAATTCTTAGCAAACATTTCCAGCGCCCGCAACAAATCGTCCCGGCTCATTGTCTCAAACGCGTTGTGCTGCTGCTGGTGCATCTGTCGTTTCCTCCGTACAAGTAAGCTTTGTTAGGGAAGTCCGACCTTCCCTACGTGGCAGATTCAGGAATCGGAATCTGGGCACGTCGTGCAGCAAATCGTTTCGCGTTTCGCGGGCGGCACTGCACCAAATTCCGAATGGATTGGGAATCCCAGTTCGCGCCAGCCGTGGAAACCACCCTGAAGCGGATGAACACGCGTAATCCCATGGCGGCGCAGCTTCATGGCGGTTAAGGCGCTGCTTGCTTCATTGGGACAAGTGCAGTACAGCACAACTTCCTGGTCTCGCGGAATTTCGCTGTTTCTCTCGTCCAATTCCTCCATGGGAATCCGGATCGCCCCCGGAATCGTGTAGGGCTCGGGTAGGAAGTCGAGTGAATGCCGGAGATCGACCACCGTGACAGCTTCATGGCGATCCAGTTTCTCCTTGAGTTCCACCGGAGTCATTCGAGCCATGTGCAGGTCCCGTAAGAATTGTTGGCGCCGTCTATGCTTTTGCGCGAGGTAGAAGATCAGCAAGCCCATTACGAATAACGCGACGATGACAGCGCCCGCCTTCCATGCGTAGGCCGCAATTTGTTCTAGCTGGTTCGAAAACGCGAAGCCCAGTAATTCGAACGTCGTGGCCCACAGGATGATGCCCAGGCCGTCAACGGCTGCGAACTGCCACCAAGGAATGCGGATCGTCCCGGCGACGGGAGCCGCAATTGCGTTTAGGCCCGGCACGAACTTGGAAAACAATAGCGAGCGCAAACCATGCTTCTCCAGGAGGTTCTTGGCTCGCCGGATACAGGAATCTGGTTCGAGGCATACCCGGCAAAGCCGGCCCAGTGCCCGCGAGCCGTGCGTATGCCCGACTCGATACCAGAAGAGGTCGGCGGAGAGAGCTGCCCCGAGCGTCAATCCGGTTAGGACAAGCAGGTTCATGCGGCCCGTTCCCGCGATGGCACCCGCAGCCAGCAAAATCGGTGCGGCTGGTATTGGTACACCCATTTGCTCGGCAAATACCCAAATGGGAATCGCGAGGTAACCATACCGAACAAGATAGTCCAAGATCTCAGTCACTGAAGTAGCCTCCAGATCCCCTGCATTAAGAAATGCAAAGCCCAGAGTTTTTGTTACAAGAGACTGTCTCGATTTCGCCGCATGGCTTTCGCGCGATCAGGTGTCTCGGATCACGGACTGCCACCATGTTTGTGAAGTAGTTGCGAGCGAGGTAAGGCCGAAAGAATCGGGGGAATGCGCCAGGCTCAGATGCCAAGCCGCTGGCCGTTCTTGACCTGAGCGCGAAGTACATCGCAAAGGAGGGCACAAGCCTGCTTTACCTCGGGGATCGCGAGATAGCAGTGGACCTGCTTCCCCGTGCGGCGTGTGCCCACCACGCCCGCCGCTTTCAAAACTGCGAGATGCTGAGAGAGATTGGCTACGGAGATTCCTAACCGCTGGTGGAGTTCGGCAACGGGGCAGGCCCGCTTGGCGACCAGATCAAGAATCTTAAGGCGGACCGGGTTCGCGAAAGCCTTGCAGATGCCGGCCCGCCTTTCATAGAGTTCCTCTTCCAGTTGGCGGTTGCCGTTGCGCTTCTTCATTTGCGCCTCCTTGAGACGGGCTCTCTATCGCACTCATTCCTCCTCTATATGATAGCCCGTGATCATTGCGCGCAGAAGGCTACCTGGTGTGGGCCCGGTGGTTGCCAGGTAGATGTGACCGATCAAGAACGCCAAAAATAGGTAACTTCCCAAAGTGTGGGCGGGACCGAGAACCCAGAGCCCTCCAATCCGCACAAAGACTTGAGGCCAGCGGTCCGCGCCCCAAATTAGGATTCCGGTGACGATCTGGAAAGGCAACAAGATGTTAAGCAGCAGCAGGTAAGTGATTTTTTGCAGCGGGTTCAGCTTGCGCCGCGGATCGGCGTCGAAAGGATGCTTCTCCCCTTTGAATATGCCATAAAAATAAAAACGCGCCTGGCGAATGGCCGCGTCGGTAAAGTCGTCCATACGCGGAAGGAAATGATGATACTTCTCTGCGGTTACATGGTAAAAGATCCCAAGAAACGCATTCAGTATCAACGCAAAACCGATCCAGGAATGCCAGCGCACGGCGTTCGCCATGGAGCCGAGAATAGCGAAGCGATCCGGGTAATGAATGGCCAATCCCGTGAGGATCAGAAATATCATGCCTGCTGCCTGGAGCCAGTGCCAAATCCGTTCATGAAGCGAATACAAAGGCGACGTTGAGTTCATGATTGACCACCAAATAGGCGAAAAGCGCCATGTAAGAGACTGAATAAGATCGCGCCGAAAACGCAAATCCAACCCAGCCACTCCACCCAGGTTGCCCTGCTGTAGCCGACAATATAGAAGGAATTGAGCAGAATCCGATTGTCGAAGGTTGGTTCCCCTCCACTGAAGTTCACCACGTTCACCCTCTTGCCACGAAAGAAGACCGGCGTACCGGCGGGAAGCGAACTGTTCAGATCGACCGGGCGAGCCAGAATGCTTTTCTTCGCATGGCACGCCGCGCAGTCGCGCGTAGCCTGTCCTTTCCCGACAATGCCGTGGGTCATTGCCCAAGGGACGACTTCGATTCGCAACTCGGGATCGACCACGCCTGCGTATTTCTGGAGCAGCCCTTTGACCAGAGCGATTTTCTCGGGCGTGTCATAAACTGCCTGGGGAAGATCGATGATGCCATCCTTATCGGCAAACGCCTTCAGAATCTCAGGACGATAAGGCCACTCGCCTTCCGCCGCCGGACCCGCGAAGAATGCCTTTTGCACCTGCCATGTGAACACAGGTCTCTCTTTGCTCTTGTCGAACCAGTAGACGCCTGTGATCAGGTTGGTGGGCCGTATCTGTTGATTGTTGTTCTTGTCAACCGTAGGAATGTAGGCCGGCAGATAGCCTCTTATCTCGGATTCCGGGTCCACAATGGAACCCTCGATCCCGCGGTACGTGATGCGACTGCCGCCTGTGTCCATGACAAAGCCCCAATCGTCGCTTCGATACGCCCAAAAGTGAACGGCCGGAATGTGGCAGGTCTGGCAGGCAATCGACCGCAGATGTGTGGACTTGTAAGGAAGAAACTCGTGTCCCTTCTCTGCCTCGTGACAATCGCCGCAGGCCCGCATGGTGTCGTGACGCGTCACATTCACCGTCTCCGGAGGAATATTGCCGCGGGCGAAGTTATGATCCGGACGCCTTAAATACGCCGCCAGGTCTTCTTCTGCTGGTTTGTAGCGAAGGTTTTTCTTCGGATCCTCCTGAATCATTCGCCCCGGATTGTTCAGAGAGAAGTGACAATCAGTGCAAATCAAGCCGGCCGCAGCGTGGACGTCCCACGGGAAATCCATCTTTTCTTTGCCAACAATGTTGGGTGAGACCGTATCGCTGATTTTTGCCCCGTTATAGATCCAGCCGGACTTTTCTGTGCCGCGCATAATGTCGGCGTGTTGAATGGCCTGAATGTTGGTCGTATTTCGAGCCGTGAATCCGTGACACTGGGCGCAGTTTTCGAGCGTGGGATCGGAGATGTCGAGCGCCTCCGGTTTGACGCTTCCGTCCGCATTGAACGTAGCGTGGTTGTAAGTGAATCCGCCGCTCTCCTGACGGACGACGATGCCCGTATCCAATAGGGTTGCATTGTTGGCCCAGCGGAAATTACCCGCCGCCATTTCCTTCTTGCGCTCGCCCCGACTGGCCTTGGGGATATGACACAAAAAGCAGTCAGCTTCCGCAATGCCGCTCTTCTGCCAATCCCAGGCAATTACCTGTCCTGTTTCCCGGTCACGAATCGTATAACTCGGGTCGAACGGCCCACTAGGCTTTGCGTCAGGACCCAGAAAGCGGTGTCCACGTAGGTCGTATTCGGAGATTCCGCCGCCGGTGTGGCAGCCGCCACACTTCGTCAGCCACTCTGGTTGGCTCATATCGGCGTCCGAGGGGTCTTTAATGTCCTCCTGAGTGAGCTGACGGTTCGGAATAATCGAGAACTTCCCGAACATTCCCGGAGAGGTGTTGAATGGCGGAGCGCCATGGGACACGAGCAGGGCCCGGTCCATTTCATTCTTGCCCTGCTGGAAATGAAAGCTATTCGCGATAAATTCGTAGTCGTGGCAGTCGCCACCACAGGTCTGGCGCGTGCTGATCGGTTTACCGGTCGTCAAGACGTTCTGTCCGGCCTCGTCCTTCAGCACAACGCGAGGATGAGCGAGCTTCAGTGGTGCTGCGTGAGAAGCCTCCGGCGCATTCGTGGGTGCCCCGGTACCTTGTCCCAACGAGACAGTGGAGAGGAGTACGAATCCCACGATGACGGACGACGCAAGCCTCCGCCTGCAGTTTGACCCACGGTAAAATCCCTTGAACGCTCGAATCATTTTCTGTCTCTCCTATTCGCCGCGGAACTGGAAAATCGGACGTCTTGCAGCGGCGTGCCAGCTTGGCTCAGACCTCACTTACCGCAGGTTTCCGGTTGCGGGGAGTCGGCGGCATGATTAATCAGAAAAGCAGAAGCATCGAGCAATTGGTCGGTCGGTAGGTATTTTGTTAGGGGCTCTTTGCCGTGGTTGTGAGTCCCCGTGGCAAAGTAGGTACGCCATTGCGCCATGGTTTTGTTCATAGGCGTTAGCTCTCCCCCCACTGCACCCTTCGTGTGGCATTGCCGGCAGGTGTCTTTAAAGAAATGGCGGCCCTTGGTTTCGCTACCTTTTTGAGCGGCGTGCATCGCTGAGAAGAGACCTGACACCACAACGATGACCAGCAGTATCAGCATGAATTTAGTAAATCGCAGCATGAAAACCTCCACCGTATTAACTTTCGCAACCTCGAAAGCTGGCGAAATGATAGTGGGCTGCTCAACAGGAAGTCTGTGACCCAAAACACAGGCAATCAGATTATTTACCACTTTGGGACACTGACTTAAGTACTTGCGAAGTTTCGCAAGTATTGTGATCTGGCTCACTCTAAGTTTTCGGCTTCAGCGAATTATGTATCTGCCGTGTTCGGTCAAACGACTCCTTGCTCACCCTGACCCCGCATGGCCCGGCCTTCCGGCCTCACGACCGTCCTGGCCGCGCAATTCATAGAAGAGAGGAATTGTTCATGCGAAAGCTCCTACTGGCAGTACCGATGTTCCTGTTCACTGTGGGGCTTTGGGCTCAAACCGCGCCACCTACGACGGATGATGCCGCTCAGCTTCGGCAGGAGATCGATCAACTCAAGAAAACCATCAACGCAATGGAACAGCGGCTCGATGCACAAGAAAACGCAGCCAAGGCCGCAGCCACGCCAGCTGCAGGGACACAGCCCGCAGCACCGAAAGACGAGGTTGTCTCGGATCTTCAAACCAGTGTCCGCGACCTTAACGAGCGCGTCAACGCAACCGAGCGGAAATCTCTTCGCGACCGTTTGGAGTGGGGAGGCGACTACCGCTTCGAGGTGCACTCTATTCGCGGCAACATTCCCACCCACTATGACGGCATGCAAATGCAGAACCTATTGGTGAACTCGATGTGGTATGCCGGCTTGAACGGTTACACACCCAACCAGATGATTGGCCTGTTGAGTAGTCCGACGTTGCCAAACGGGGCCCCAAACACGCCGGCAAATTTTGGGCAATTACTAAACACCAGCGTGGCCAGCAACTACGCAGCATACCAATATTTCGTTAACAATCTGACGTTCACCAGTACGAATCCGAACAGCCCTGGACTGAAGCAAATGGTGAGCGCATTCACGCCTGCTCAACAACAGGCCTTTATGAGCTATCTCGGTCAGGTGCCGGGAGTTCTCCAGGCCGCCTACAGCGCGAACAGCGACGCTCTGATGACAAACCGCCTTCGCCTGCGTTTTGATGCCCACGTCGCCGACAACGTCTCTTTCGGAGCCCGTCTCAGCATGTATAAGGTGTTCGGGGATTCGACTGGATTGCAGGTATTTGACGGCCAGCCGACTTCGCTTGCCATCGACGGCACCACCACCGGCGTGCCAACCGGCGACATGGTGCGTGTGGAACGCGCCTACTTCAGCTGGAACCACATCGGAGGATCGAACTTGTACCTTTCGATCGGACGCCGCCCGTCGACCGGTGGTCCGCCCCTTAACTATCGTGACGACGAGCCGCGCGGAGGCACGCCCTCGGGCGCCCTCATTGATTTCCAGTTCGACGGAATCACCGCCGGCTACAACGTGAACGAGAAGATGACACTGCGCGCCTGCTACGGCATGGGCTACTCCTCTGGCTTCGGCAACGGGGCTTTGCTGCAGACGCCTGCGGACCGGGTTAAGTCGGTGCACCTGTTCGGCGGGAATATGGACCTCTACAGCACCGATAAAACGTTCATACAAGTGACACTGGCGCGCGCCTGGAACGTCACGGACGGCTTTGATGGATTGATGGTACTGCCCAACAATCCGCTCACCGGCGCTTCGGTCAACGCCCCGGTGGTCATGCGCTACGCTCCGTCGGCGAATCTGGGAGCCATCGGCCTTTACGGTATAAACCTGCAGAAAAAATTGCAGAACTTTGATCTTTTCCTCAGCGGCAACTGGTCAGGTCTTCGTCCCAATGGCCTGACCACGCCGTTCGGGGGTCTGATGAGTGATCCTTTTGAAACCCCTGTCAACCACGATGGCCAGATGTACTACGTGGGTGTCAGGTACAGCATTCCGCAGGACGACGGCCGCACCAAGGTTGGATTCGAGTTCAACCACGGTACGGAGTACTGGTTCAACTTCGCACAGGCCGAAGACGACATCATTGCTCCGAAGACCGATACGCGGGGCAATGTGTACGAAGCCTATCTCACGCACCGCATTCATGATCACTTCCTCGTGAAGGGAAGCTTTATCAACTATGACTACACCTGGTCCGGATCCGGTTGGCAAGTGGGCGCCCCGAAGCGTCTCAATTCCACCCCGATACTGGGCTTCCCAACCTACGACACAGCGAGGATGTTCACACTTGGTCTGGTTGCGGAGTTCTGAAGACTCCTCCATCAAGAAGAGGGCTGGGCTGGCCTGGCCAGCCCTCTTTGCTAAGGAAGTGAGGAATAGTCTTCGAGAACGGCAAAGGCTGCGCCTCTTAAGTTTTACAACGGAAGCATCAGTTGCTACGGTGTCGACCGCGGGAACGCTGCGGGATGCCTTGAGCATTCCACAAGACCATGGTCTCCCCGCCTTATGTGATCTCTCCCACGAGCAGGGCTTCCTTGTCAGCGATCGTGGCGTCCAATTCTTGAAGAGTTCCTTCTTAGGCTACCTGAGCGGCGGCCGTCTTGCTCCAAGCAAGCCAATCGGTTACAAGTTCGACGATTAGGTAATAGTCATACTTGCAAACAACGTCGCAGGCACCCACAGCCCGTAGGGCGTCGAGTTCGGCTGATTCTGCCGTGCAGGGCTGCATGACAATGCACGGTGTACTTGCTCCCGTCTGTTGCAGTGCTTTCAAAATGTCCTCGCATTCGGTATCTGGCAAATACTTGCTGACCAGCACGAGATCGAAAGTCTGCGACTGGATAAGACCCATGGCTTCACGACCAGTCCATGCAGTGGTGGCGTCGAATCCCGCGTCTTCCAACATCCTCCCTAGCGCGAGAAGAACCTCCACATAACAGTCAGCTATGAGAATCCTCTGTCTTCTCGCCGTTTGCATATCTTAATCTCTGACTTCGTGGCGGCCCACGGCCGAACCTCATCTCTGTCGAGGTACCGGTTTAATGGTCGTGACGCTCAGGTGCACTGCCAACGTCAATCGGCAACTCAGATAGCATGGATGCTCTTCGCTATTTCTCGCTATGCAACTGTTGGGCAAGATAATTGGCAATACCCATTTCCTTGATGGAATGAAGTTGAGCTTCCAAGAAGTCCGCGTGCCGCTCTTCGTCCTGAATCATGCGCTCGAATAGAGCCTTGGAGCCTTCGTCCCTTGCCTCGCCGCAGACCTTCACAGCTTCGTTGTACTGACGCACCGCATCCTGCTCGTCTTTAAGGTTAATCTCCATTTGCTGCTGCACCTTGCTGCCAAGTTGAGGTTTCAATCCGACATCGACAGTGGGTATACTGTCCAAGAAAATAATGCGCTCAATCAACCCCTCCGCGTGCTTCATCTCCTCGATGGCACGCATCTTCGTGCCCTCGCCTAGCCGTTTGTAGCCCCAGTTCTGGCACATCTCTGACTGTGTCATGTACTGCACAATAGCCGTCAATTCCGAGCTTAGAGCCGAGTTCAACTGCTCAATGACCTTCTCGTCGCCGTGCATAGTTTGCCCTCCGTCCTTCCCCATTCTGCAATGTTGTGCGACAGGGAGCTGTGATCCAAGACACATCAAAGAAGTGGTAAGGCCGCGTGGTGGTAGCTTCCAGATGCAAGTGATTTGAAAGTTTGTTGCTGTTTCTGGAAACCTCCCAGAACTGGCCGGGTACCAAACTTGGAAGGAGCGGTATCGTTCGATCGTGGACTTGGAGGAGCATCTTCACCGTAATGGCACCCGGATCATCAAGTTTTTTCTCCACCTGTCAAAGAACGAACAGCGAAAGCGCTTCCTCGACCGCATTGATGAGCCAGACAAGAACTGGAAATTCAGCCTCGCGGACGTTCACGAGAGGAAATACTGGAAGCACTACGCGGATGCTTTTGAGGCTTGCCTGAACGCGACAAGTACTCATCACGCGCCGTGGTACGTCGTTCCCGCAGACGATAAGGAGAATGCCCGGTTGATTGTTTCCCAAATCCTCCTGGATACGCTCAACGAACTTAAGATGGCATATCCAAAGAGCTCCGCGAAACGTCGGCAGGAATTGAAGTCTATCCGCAAGCTGCTAGCGAAGTAACGTTGGAACATTACGGCCTCATATTTCACGAGGACGGCTGGACAAGCTGGATGCGGGTTCAAAGGCGGCCCCGCCAAAGCTTTGAGTGACAGCGATACCTGAACCGCTGCTGCGATGCCTGCACTTTGGACATGCTCGGTCGATTGCGTCCAGGTCAGAATGCCCATTACATTCCCGCCTAAATCCGGTCTGTAGGGCACAATGCCCTAGAACCTCGACCTGGAGCGGGTTTCAGATGCAAGAGATTTGATTTTTTTCTAGGCTTTCAAGAAACTTTACAGAACTGGCAGTGTTCCAAGCTCATAACCACTCGTCGTTTCAGGCACAAATGGCAGGACGAAACTCTCGTGTCACCACACTCTTGAACGGAGCTGGGAGTCGTGTTCCCAAACGTCGAGATACGCCACTTGCACGCGGTTATTGCCTTGGGCGAAGAGCTGAACTTCACGAAGGCCGCCCTCCGATTGCACCTCACCCAATCTGCGCTCAGCAGACAGATCACTGAGATCGAAAAACAGCTTAGATTTCGCCTGTTCACTCGCGATAATCGACGGGTTGTCCGTGTAGAGCTCACCGACGCTGGGCGTGTCTTCGTCGAACATGCTCGTTCTTCGCTGTCCCATATGGAGTTGGCTTTTCATCTCGCCCGTACCGCCCATGAGGGAGCGGACAACGTGTTAACAATTGGACACTCGCACGAAGCCGATCAAGGCTGGGTTTCGGACCTTCTTGCAGTTCGTCTCCCCCTATACCCCAAGCTCGCCATTCGACTGATCAGTCAGTTCTCGATCGAGTTGGTCCGGAGTGTACTAGCAGGCGAACTCAATCTGGCCCTGGTGACAGCACCGCCGGAGGATTCTCAGATCACGGCCGTACCGTTCGCTCTGACGCCTCTCTGTGCGGCTCTCCCAGAGACCCATGCGGCTGCTCAAAAGGAACAAGTAGCACTCCAAGACCTGGGCGAAAGATGAATGGATTCTGTTCGCGCGACGAGTTCACCCCGTCGTTCATGACGCGATCATAGACGCGGCTCGGCGTGCGGGAATTGCTCCCAAACACGCGCACGACACCATTACCTCACAAGAGGCGATTCATTTAGTATTTGAGCACGTTGGCGTCGCTATCCTCACCAAACCTGCGGCCCTTGGCTTTCACGCAGAGGGTGTAGTGGTGAAGCCACTTTCTGATACCTCATTGTGTTTCCAAACGTCTGTGATTATGAGAAAGGACGATGATTCACGATTGGCGAACGAGTTCGCGCGTTCCTTCCTCCGTAAATATGCCTACCAGCGCCGTCCACCAACGCCAATTGAATCATCGCCGTCCGCCCGAGTTGTCAGCATGAAGAAGGCAACACGCGCTCAATAAGTCGCTCTTGCATTCCCTCAAGATTCGCCTCTCGAAGGCGTTATCAATCTGCGTCTCCCGCCGAGGCAGATGGGAGCCCCTCTGCCCACCTGATTTGGCATTGCTTTAACCCAGCTATTCCGATTGGGAATAGCTATCGCCCGAGAATTCATTGGACAATTTAAGCATGTGGAATCAAGTTGGTTAACATCCAGCTGCGGTTGAGGTTTGTACCATGTCTGACTCCGCTAGAAGACCAATAGAGCCGTCTGACGGTTTCCGTCCGGTTTCCGTCGGGTCATCATTAGGCCCTTTCGATTTGGCAAATGAGAAGCACTACTCGGTGATCGAGATCGCCAAACTTTGGGCGCTCAGTGAGAAGACAGTGCGAAGGATTCTTGAACGGGAACCAGGCGTGATCCGCTGGAGCAGGGAAGAGACGTTGCACAAGCGCGGATATCGCACCTTACGAGTACCAGAAACCGTTCTTCATCGTGACCTGCCCCCTGCTTTCGTTCACGTAAGAATACGACAACTTTCTTTCGTTCCCTCTCCGGTTTGAGCCGGGATGGGGGAGCGCGAGGGGCAAGGGACGGCGTTTGAGTCCCTTGCCCCTCGCTCAGCTGTGTAGAAGACTGCTGCCTGCGCCGCCGCAAACTCCTTCGGTGTCCGGTATCCCAAACTGCTGTGCGGGCGCTCTTCGTTGTACTCGATCTTCCACGCTGCGATCTTGCGCCGCGCATCGAACAAATTCTGAAACCAGCTCACGGACAAACACTCTTCCCGCAACCGTCCATGGAAACTCTCCACGTGCGCGTTCTGCGTCGGCTTGCCCGGCTGAATGTGCACCAACTCGATCTGCCGTTCCACACACCACGCCAGAAAATGCCGGCTCGTCAACTCCGGCCCGTTGTCGCAGCGGATCGCCTGCGGCCGTCCGCGCTCGGCCACGATCCCGTCCAGTACTCGCGTTACTCTCCGACTGGCGAAACTCGTGTCCACTTCCAAAGCCAAACACTCACGCGTGTACGCATCCACCACGCTCAGCACCCGGATCGCCCGTCCGCACTCCACCGCATCGCGCACAAAATCCAGCGCCCATTCCTGGTTCGCCGCCGTCCAGACGCGTAGCGGTTGTCCCACCCGGGCGCAATGTTTCCGTTTCTTGCGCCGGATCATCAACCCGGCCGCCCGATACACTCGATGCACTCGCTTGTGGTTCACATGCTCTCCCGAGCGACCCAGCAACACATGCAGCCGCCGATACCCGAAGCGCGGTTTCTCCCGCGCCAATTCCACCAGCCGCGTTCGCAGCGGCTCATCACAGCGCCTGCTCTGGTAGCGATAGCTCGATACCGCCATCGTCATCAGGCCGCACGCACGCCGCTGGCTGAAGGCATACTCCCGGCGCACTTGCTCGACAGCCGCCTTCAGGGCTACGAGCTCCAGCCGTTTTTTCGGATCACCGACTGCAGCGCTTCTTTGTCCAGACTCAGATCCGCCACCAGCTTTCGCAGCTTCGTGTTCTCATCCCGCAACTGCTTCGCCTCCTGCGCCTGGCTCACATCCATGCCACCGTACTTCGCCTTCCAGGCGTAGAGCGTGTGCTTGGACACGCCCACTTCTCGCGCCACATCCTCCACTTTCCGTCCCGCCTCTACTTGCTTCAGTGCCCCGATCATCTGCGCTTCCGTGTGCCTGCTCTTCGACATACTCTCTTCCCCTTCCTTTCGCAAAAATCATACTTAGTTTTGTGCGGAAAGAGGGGAGCAGGTCAATCGCGTGCATCGTAGGCTCCGCAAAGCAAGCTGACGGTTATCAGCAGTTAATGCAAAACCGCCGAGAGTTGCTAAGCGCGCTTCTTCACGAGGCGCACTCCCTGGACCGCCAGCTCTTTTCCACGGACGAAACTAATTGCTCCTGGCGGGCCTTGACGAAAGGAGCGCAATGCCGCTCGGTGGTCTTCACGCTGGAGTGCCCCAGCAGAATAGACACTTGATCAATCGGGACGCCTGCCAACAGGAGTTCTACGGCAAAGGTGTCCCGGAGCATGTGTGGGTGCGCCCTTTTTTCGAGTTTTGCCCACTTGAACAGGCGCTGCAAACTGGCGTGCCAGCAATTGCTCGCGCGATAATGCAGCCCATTCCCAGTCCAGAAAAAGTACCGCGAGTTGCTGTTCGGCAGCGTGCTCAAAAGCTCGACTACGTGAGGCGGCAGCGGTACGTATACTGGCAGCCCTGTTTTTTGCTGGTACAGAAATAGCCGATTTTCCGTTAGGCGCGCCCGCTCCAGTGTTACCGCATCATTCAGGCGCAGTCCGCTGTAGCGCATGAGAAGCAAGAGAGCCCGTACCCGGTCCCGGTGTCCGGGATTCGTGCTCCAATGAGACAGATCGTAAGTTACGTTCACCAACTTCTGAAACTCTTCTTGCGAAAAATAATCTGTGGGCACCGGTCTAACCTTGATTGCACCCAATTCTTCGACCGGGTTCTGTTTTAGCCAGCGTTTACGCACGCAGTAGGAGAAAAACGAGTGCCAACGTTCCTGCCGCTTCTGGGCGGTGATGGGTGCGACCTTCCAGGATCGACTGAGCAGGCCAAGTTCGTCATCCGTGAATTCGTCAATGTAGGTCAGACCTCGACCCTGCGCAAAGCTAACGAGCTCACGCTGCATCAGCGTGAACTTGTAGAGCCAGCTGTGCGATAGCCGCTGTCCCTGCTTTCTTGCTATGAATGCGTCGAGCGCGTCCGCTACGGTCACGCGTGCCGGCGAAGGGTCGGCCGCCTCCGCGTCCATCAGCCGCGCCTTCTTTTCCGCCTTCTCCCAGGCGCGGGTCCGGGCGCTCAAGCGCACGAAGGCACCTGTCGTTTCGACAGTGCCCATGATCCATTTCGGGCAGTGGCAACGTCTGTAATAGGGATCTGACTGCGCGCAAGGAGGGTAGTGACGAGTGTAGACGCTCAACATAAATGCCTCCGGGAGAAGGTGAGCCCGCCGAAAGCATTGTACGATAATTGTACGAAACCAGGTAGCTGCCTGTAACCTATTCAATCTACAGCATTAAAATTGGTGCGGAAGGGGGGATTTGAACCCCCACGCCTTTCGGCGCCACCCCCTCAAGATGGTGTGTCTGCCAGTTCCACCACTTCCGCACGTGTGAAAATTTCCAGTAATCAATAGCCTAGCAAGTTCATCGGGTGAGGGCATTTCCCGCTGCACCGGATTTTGCACGACTTCTTGCACCGACGCGCCCCTGGTGCCGCTGCAAGTCTGGCAGCCGCTCAAAACAACTCGTGAACCGCAGCTTCGCGCGCGTGTACCTAGCGCATCGTGGTCTTAATGTTATCGTGTCCAGCCACATACTGCAACGTAAAGGGGTAGCTAGTGCGCCGTGTGGCCCCCTTGAACTCAAGCGGATACCACGCACCGTCAGAACCGGACAGTGCGAGTGACACACTACTTGATGGACGCTACTTTTCCAGGCGCACAGAACGATCGAAGAAACGACCACCGCAGAAAGAAACAAGCGTAACCACTGCGGCGCAGAAACTCACCAAGTTCGAACCTATGCCGCGTGTCCCACCCCAGGTACGACAAAAGGAAGGCGCAAGTCGCTGGGCCTCGATGATTGCTCTAACTCACTAATCGTGTTAAGAGCGGCCAGTAACACTCGGCGCTCCGATAAGGACGCGGTCTCGAATGAATCCTCAATGTAGTCCAAGATTGCGTCTTTTGCAGTGCGAAACCGGTCTGCAACGAGAAGTGGGTCCCGCTCGCGGACAGCTGCCGCAAATAGCCGCTGCCAGTTCGCGTCAGGAATGGAGGCGTAGTTCATGCATACCTCACAGCGCAAAGCGGGCTGCTTCCCTCCAATATTTTGAGCGGAGTATTGAGCCGCCTAGCACGCACGCTTATAAAACTAAGTTCCCTTCGGTGCTGCAATCGGGTCTTCACTGTATACGCAACTCTCCCCAATGAACTTCCCCATCTTTCACGCTCCACGGCAGCGAAGAATAAACGAAGTCGAGCGGCGCTGGCGTTGGGATGTGCATCCGAAATTCCCGCTCGCTTGGTCACCGTTCGTCGCTTTAGAATCCGAGAATTCCAAGAGTTGGGTTTAGTACTACTGATTAAGATCCCAACCCTTCATACACCGTTTTCTCTTTGACTCTCGGGTACTTCCTGTATAGAGTCGGAGGCACTCCGCTCAGAATTCTCCGCTGGCTCCCAAGGCTCGTTCAGGGAAATGTTGGCGGCCTAGAACGATCCAGGGAATCCCGCCTGATGTCGGTGTGTGGTCCCTCGGTTTTGAACGGTTACACAAATCTCAAATCAAACTTCGTCTGGAGAGATGTTCGCATGAAGAAACACGTACTTATGTCTGTATTTATCCTGCTTTTTGCAGCAACCGGCGCGTTTGCCGGCGTAACGATGACCAGTCCAGGGAACGGTAGCACCGTAGCATCGTCCGTCAGCTTCGCAGCGACAGCGACCACGTCTTGTTCAAAAGGCGTGGCGTCGATGGGAATCTATCCTGCCCCGTACCAGTTGGCATACGTGGTGAACGGAGCGAGGTTAAATACGAGCCTCAACTTCAATCCCGGAACTTACAACGTCGTGGTGGAGGAATGGGACAATTGCGGCGGGGCATCGACCGCCACGGTGAAAATTACGGTTAAATCTGGAACCGGTGTATATGTAACCTCGCCCGCCAATCACAGCACAGTCAACGCGCCGGCGAAATTTGTCGCGACCGCGACCACTGCCTGTTCCCTAGGCGTAGCGTCCATGGGAATCTACACCGCCCCGTATCACTTGGCGTATTCGGTGAATGGCGCAAGCCTAAGCACCAGTCTGGCCTTGACTCCCGGAACTTACAACGTGGTGGTGGAAGAGTGGGATCGCTGCGGCGGAGCGGCCACCAGGCCCCTCACCATTACCGTGGCCTCAGGCCAAACGTTTTGGAATATCCACAGCCGGGGTGGGTGGAACGGCTACGCCCAGCAACCGCCGTATTATACGGATTGCGCGGGATGTCTCCCGAGCGGCCCTGGAACCACGTGAGTTTTCGGCAAGCGTGCGTGACGACGCTAACTGGCGCTGTTACGTTCATTGAGCCGCCGATGAGCGGTCGAGGGCGGGCCCATGAGCACAGCAGTCATTCCCGAGCCAATCGCACAGTTACAGCGTCAACTGGATCAGATTCGTAGCAGCCAACCGCGGGGGAAGAAGCTGCCGGATTCGGTGTGGCAAGCCGCCGTCGAACTAGCCCGGGAACATGGTGTGTATTCGGTCGCGCACCCGTTACGGCTGGACTATACGGGGCTGAAGAAACGACTCGATGGAGTTTCCCATCGCCGACGAAAAGCACGCAAGCCGGCATTCGTGGAACTGATCGCGCCCCCTTCAGCGATGCTGCGAGAGTGCTTGATTGAGTTCGAGTCGTTGCGCGGAGGTAAGGTGCGCATTCAGTGGAAAGCTGCCGCACCGCCGGATTGGATGAACCTGCTGCGGGCCTGGCGCGAAGCCGAGAGATGATTCAGATCACGGCGCAGATGCGCGTACTGGTAGCCATCGAGCCGGTCGATGGAAGAAAAGGGATCGACTCTCTGGCGCAACTGTGCCAGGAGAAACTGGCAGAGGATCCTTTTTCCGGCTGTGTGTTCGTGTTTCGGAGCCGGAGCGGGACGGCGATCCGGCTACTCAGCTATGACGGCCAAGGATACTGGCTGGCGCAAAAGCGTCTTTCGCGCGGGAGATTCGTATGGTGGCCGCAGGCGTCGGAACCAGCCAAGGCCTTGGAAGCCTATGAGGTGCAATTGCTGATGGCGGCGGGCGATGTGTCGCGGGTGCGCGCGGCGCCGATGTGGCGGCGAGTGAGCGTGCTGAAGTAATCAACCTCGCGACGAAAAAAAACACGGCGTCCCCCTTGCGTTCCAAGAAAAACCAGTTCATACTGCGGATCGATGGTCGAGTTCAGATATCGGGGCCGGAAGATCAGCCAGGAAGACATCCTTTATATACGCGCCCTGATCGAGCGGCACCCGCAGGAAAGCCGCCGCACACTATCCACCAAGCTCTGTGAAGCCTGGCAGTGGCGCCAGGCCAATGCAGCGTTGCGCGACATGGTATGCCGCGGCCTGTTGCTCATGCTGGACCGTGCCGGCCAGATCGAGTTGCCGGCGGTGAGTTACGTGCGGCATAACCCGCTGGCCAACCGGGCCAGACCGGAGCCGGCGCGGATCGATACCACACCCATCGCAGGCAGTCTGCGCCACCTCCAACCGCTGGAGTTCGAACTGGTTCGGCGCACCGGTAAAGAGCCGTTGTGGAACAGTTTGCTGGAGGAACATCATTACCTCGGCTACGAGCAGCCGGTGGGAGAACACTTGAAGTACTTGGTGTTGGGGCAAGGACGACCGGTCGCCTGTCTGGCATGGTGCTCGGCTCCGCGTCATCTGGGCAGTCGCGACCGCTACATTGGCTGGAGCGCCGAACAGCGCCGCCGCAATGTCCGCTTCCTGGCTTACAACACGCGATTTTTAATCTTGCCCTGGGTCAAGGTGGAACACCTGGCATCGCATATCCTGGGGCGCATGGCGTTGCGGATCTCCGCGGACTGGCAGCGGATCTACGGACATCCGATCTACTTCCTGGAGACGTTTGTGGATCCGGAACGATTCCGCGGAACCTGTTACCGTGCGGCCAATTGGGTGGTGCTGGGCAAGACGACGGGGCGCGGTAAACAATCGAATAGCTACGTGCCGAACCGGTCGATCAAACAGGTTCTGGGATATCCGTTGGCGAAGCAGTTTCGCGAAATGCTCATGGGGTGAGGATGAAAACCGCCAGGCGACGGGTCGATGTAAATCTGGACGAACTGGACCGGGTGCTGGACGGAGCACGGCAAGCGCCGTTGAGCGAGGACGATTACGAAAAGCTCAAGGAGGCATTGCATGCGCTGGCGGCGATGCTGGTGCAGCCGCGCAGCACGGAGAAGACCAGCGCCGTGCTGGGAAAGCCGGAAGGCGCGGAAGCTGGCGCCGGGACTCAGCCGGAGAGCAACGATTCCCCAGCGCCCGGACATGGACGCAATGGCGCGGGAGCGTTTGTCAGTTCGCGGAAGATCGCGATTGCGCACCCGCAGTTGAAGCACGGGGATCGCTGCCCGGAGTGCGAGAAAGGCAACGTATACGGGCAGAAAGAACCGAAAGTGCTAGTGCGCATGGTCGGGCAGGCGCCGCTGGCCGCCACCGTCTACTCGCTGGAACGGTTGCGCTGCGGTGCCTGCGGACAGGTGTTTACCGCACAAGAACCGGAAGGAGTAGGTCCGGAAAAATATGACGAGACCGCGGCCGCGATGATCGCGCAACTCAAGTACGGCAGCGGGACCCCGTTCTACCGGCTGGAGCAACTCCAAGGTCAGCTGGGGATTCCGTTACCGGCGGCGACGCAATGGGAGGTTGTGGAAGAGGCGGCCGAGTTAGTTAAACCGGCGCGCGACGAGTTAATCCGGCAGGCAGCGCAGGGCGAGGTGGTGCACAACGACGACACCAGCATGCGAGTGTTACGTCTCGCGCGCGAACCGTCGGACGAACGCACGGGTGTGTTCACCAGCGGCATCGTGTCCACCGGCCAGGGTTGGAAAATTGCGCTGTACTTCACCGGACGCCAGCATGCCGGCGAGAACCTTGCCGACGTGTTGCAGCAGCGTGCTCGGCACTTGGGCCCACCCATTCAGATGTGTGACGCGCTCTCGCGCAATGTTCCGAAGCTGGCTGCGGGGGTGGAGATTTTGCTGGCCAACTGCCTCGCCCATGGAAGAAGACAGTTCGTGGAAGTAGCGGCGAACTTTCCCGACCAGTGTCGCTATGTCCTGGAGATGCTGGGCCAGGTGTATGGTCACGAGGCCGAGGCGCGAGAGCGTGGTCTGGGGTCGGAAGAGCGCCTGCAGTTTCATCAGAAGCGTAGCGGCCCGGTGATGGAGCAACTGCATCACTGGCTGGAAGCGCAGTTCGCCGAGCGCAAGGCGGAGCCGAACTCGGGGCTGGGCGAGGCGATTACGTACTTACTGCGACATTGGCGGCCTTTGACGCTGTTTCTCCGGCAAGCCGGGGCTCCGTTAGATAACAATGTCGTCGAAAGAGCATTGAAGCGGGCCGTTCTGCACCGGAAGAATGCTTTGTTCTATCGGACGCTGAACGGGGCGGAGGTGGGTGACCTGTTCATGAGTTTGATTCACACTTGTCAGTTGTGCGGCGCCAACTCCTTCGACTACCTGACCGAGTTGCAGCGCCACGCCCAGAAACTGGCGACCAGTCCGGCGGAGTGGATGCCGTGGAATTATCGCGAAACCCTGGAGCGGATCGTCTCTCTATGAAGAAACCCAAGAAGGACCCCGCTCGGGAGGACCGAATCGACAACGAAATCATCGTGGACGCTTAGGGACCGGAAGAGCAGATGATGGGGTGGTATTACTACCTCGATGCCAAAATCCGATTTCCGTTTCAGGCTAAGTGCATCGCTACCACGGTCGTTTCACCGCTCCGAAAGGAAGAAACCGTCCAAGTCCAGCGCATGGCACCTGAAGATGCCTGTTCTTCCGATATCGTGCTGATCCGTTGGCACGGTCGGACTATGGCAGTTCCCCTGTCACAACTGGTCGCTACTGATCCCGACCAATCCGCTGCCGAGGCCATTGGCGACTGGCATTACTGGGTGGCGCAGGGCCACTGCTTCTGAACCACGCTGTCCCCCAGCGACTACGCAGCTTTACCGAAAACACACGAACCACCTGGTCGATGGTCCAAGGAATCAAGTCGCCAACGATCTCGGGAAACTCGACGCGGTACAGCCTTGGCGGGAACATGGCGTATTCGGACGTGCTTTGGAATAAGCACCTGATTGGCGACCTTTCTTCTCAGGGGCTGCCCGACACCAATCACACTCTCGTGCCCACGCTGCACAACTTTACCTACGACGTCTATTTCTATGGGAGCAACTTCGGGGCGTCACAGGCGCTCGAATTCGATATCAACCAATTCTTCAATGGGATGGGATTCACGTGGGGTCATGAATGCCGCATCGGGGCAGGAAACGAATGGGATGTCTGGGACAACGTCACCGCGGAGTGGGTCCCGACCGGCATTGCCTGCAACCCAATCGACAACGCCTGGAACCACCTGACGATTCAAGTCGCGCGAACCTCCAGTAATAAACTGCTGTATCAGACGTGGCTGTTGAAAAAGTCCCTCAACAGAGCGCCCTTTCATCTGCGAGCATGCCGTTGCCGGCTTTCTTTGTCTCCGTTCGACTAAGTGGTGGCCGGCAGAACCGGTATTATCGGCTGACTGAGGAAGCGGACCAGTCGCTTGATGTTCTGAGCTACCGCCGCCAGGAAGAACTGCTCGCGCACAAACCTGAGTCTCCGTAGACGCAAGCGCCGCAATCCGATCTGATTCTTCAGTTCCGCGAACAAGGCTTCCACCTTCTTTCTTTGCCGCTGTGCCTTGGCGAACTCTGGCGTGTTGACCAACTCCCGCGCACGTTGTCGGGCTGGTTCGTTCTGGTGGATGATCAGGCCCCGGAAGGCGGCACTGGTGCATTGTGGTCGGAGCGAGCACGGGCCACACTTTTTGCGTGTCCCGATGTAGTTGAAGGCGCGATTCCGATAAACTCGACCCCCATAGTTGAGTGGCTGGCCAGCGGGACAGATATAGCGATTGTGTTCGGGCTCGTAAGTGAAACGCTCGGGACCGAAAAATGGACTTCTCTTTCTGTGGATGCTGTCGCGGGTTCGCATATACGGAGTGATGTTACGATCCGCCAACCACTGTAAGAACTCCCCATTCCCATAGGTCGTGTCGGCCGCCACCGATTCGGGTGCTCGTCCTTGCCACTCGGCAAAACGGGTCAGCATGTCTTGCGCAGCCACCGTCTCCTGGCTCATGCGCGCCGCCGTGGCCTGCACTCCGATGATCACACAGCTGTCGTTATCCACCAGATAGTTGTCGTAGTAACCGAGACGCGCCGGGGTGCCGCCTTTGGTGGCATAGGTGGAATCGGGATCGGTGGTCGATATTTGATCCTGCTCATGCACCGGTTCCTCCACCGGGTTCTGCTCTTCCACCTCCCGCAGATACTGGCGCACGGTGTGATGGACCTGTGCTGCTTCCGCTAACTGCTCCCGTGGAATCCGGCTCTCCTTGGCGGCGTTCGCTTCCACGAAGCTGCCATCGACGGAGAGATTCTTCCCGCTCACCAGCCCCACCTCCACACACTGCCGCACGATCTGCTCAAACAACTGCTCGAAAAGCTTCGACTCCTGAAACCGCCCGTGCCGGTTCTTGGAGAACGTCGAATGATGCGGGATCTCCTGATCGAACCCAAGACCGGTGAACCATCGCCATGCCAGGTGCATGCGCAACTCTTCTACAAGTTTGCGCTCGCTGGTGATGCCGTACAGATAGCCGATCAGCAGAATGCGCAGCAGCAATTCAGGATCAATCGACGGCCGCCCTGTCTCGCTGTAGCTGTCCTTCAGTTGCTGCCGGACGAACTCAAAGCTGATGTGCTTGTCGATCAGCCGCAGCAGATGATGTTCGGAAACTTGATCTTCCAGACGGAAGTAGTAGAACAACGCTTCGGAGCGGTCGTGTTGCCCCATCATGATCAGCAGGCCTCCGACGATCAGAATCAAACAGAGCATGCGAATGCTCTCTTCTAACATGCTTCTGCCCAATTCCACCTGCCAATCTCAGTGACTTTTTCAACACCCACAGACGATCACGCTCAACGGCGTGACCCACATACTCAACTGGACCTATGACCCATTCTCGGCACCAGGCTGGTGGGGAATAACGGTTAACTATCAGATGGATGGGGACTACAGGCAATCACCGTACACGGTGTACGTGGATAAGCTGAACTTTACTTACCAGTGACGAAGTTGTCTGCCACGTCATGGCACGCGTAGCGCGGGCGGTTCGGGGACAGATGTCGGGACTCAGAGGCTGTCCGGATTGGCCTTTTTGTTGTCGGGGCCTGTCCGGGCAGCCCCTCCATTGAGTTGGGTGTTGGACTCGATATGGGTATTGGACTCGGTTTGGTGACCGGGGTGTCCCTTAGCGGCTTTTCTCAGCGCCGGCGTAACTTCGGGTGGAGTCCATTTTCGGGAACGACGCTCGACCACGGCTGGGTATTTGGCAACACGCACTCGAAGCTGTTCAATGTGCTGATGCAAGGCATCTTGAAGCTCGACGAGGATGTTTGCGTGTCCGTTGTCATCTTGTGTCGCAAAAAGCTGAGCCCATGATTCACGAATCTTGTCTTCTGTGCGACGCATGGCTGTCACCGTTCCCGATGAGGCTGGCTCAGCGGGTATCCGTGTGGACTTGGGCGGCTTCGAGTGGAGCAACTCCTCGACTGCCGAAATAAGGACACGGCTGTCTGACTTGGCCACGGTTTTTCGTACGCCGACTTTATCGGCCTCCTGACCAATGCGCGGAGACGAATATAGAGTGTGCATCAGGATAGGCACGTCTGGCAGAAACTGTGCGATCTTCCGTGCGGCCGTAAGGCCATCCATCCGCGGCATCACGCAATCGAGGATGATGAGATCGGGTTTGGTTTCTAACGCCTTCGAGACGGCCTCATTGCCGTTCTCGGCTTCGATGATCTCCCATTGCTGCTCGACACCTTCCAACACTTGACGCATGGCGGCTCGAACCGACGCATTGTCGTCAGCGATCAAGATTCGTACAGGCAAAAACAGACTCCCCGGGTGATTTCAGACGGTGGCGCACCACGGCTCCAAATGCTTTCTCGGAATTGTCGGATACCCGACAGAGTAGATCAGGGAATCTTTGATCCTTAAATAGGGCAAACGCTGTACTGCTCGGAGTACCTTCCACCGAATCCGCGTAGAGTGTGAGATCACGATGCAAGCATCGAGTGGTTTTACTCGCTGTTGCCGATTCTTAGGGCCGCCCACCAAGACCGATCCGTGCGTCCATACAAAAACGAAGTCCCAGCGTAATGCCGGGACTTCCTTGAGCAGATCAACCCACCGCACCAACTAGGAGGCGCGACGTTGCTGGTCCTTCTGTTCGTTATCTTCTTCGTTTCTCCCCTGGCCGCTCTTCTTCTGTTGTCCAGGCTCCCAGTTCTGTTGCCCGCCCTGACCGGTCTGGCCTTTTTGGCCATGTTCTCCGGGTTGGTTGCCTTGGTCTCCAGGCTGTCCGCTGTGCTGACCGGTTTGGCCACCCTGCTGCCGGTTCTTTTCCATATCGTCCGACATGGAGTAGTCCTCCCTTTTATGTGCGCGACTTGGCGCTTCGAATTTGAATCAAACTACGTGAACTTAGTTGCTGAAGTAACGACGAGGGTTGGGGCCAAACACGAAGCCATCAAGCTGTGACCGAAGGCTGAAAGGAATCTGTCCGAGTTCTAAGGTCGTCTGCCATCAAAACGCTCCCTGCGGCGCCGGTTGCTCCCCCCGCAGCTTTGTTAGTTGCCGGGCGAGGGCCGAAGTTGGCCCGAAAAGAAAGAGTGGTAGACGAACTCATCAGCGTACAGCCATATTGCCGAGCGGCTACCAAATGTTCCGTACTGACACGTCACGGGCCGACGATTACGCTGAGTGTCGCTGCACTGGTTGCGCGATCCCGTCGGGTCCTGGATCGCGACCGAGGAGAAACTGCAAATGAGTATATGGACAATATTGTTTGTAATTTTGCTGATCGCCTGGATTTGTGGATTCACCGTGTTCCACGTGGCTGGTGGATTGATCCACTTACTGCTGGTATTCGCGGTGATCTCTTTGATCTTGCACTTTGTGATGGGCCGGCGTGCGGTCTGAAACGGCGGCCCGAACGTATCTTTGTCGTGGCTGCAGGCGTAACCGAGATCTGCTACCAAAGGCATACTTCAGGAGGCTGCCTCTCGGTCCGCGTCCGTATCGGCTACCAGTTCGAGAGGTAGTGTGGCCCTGACCGACGTTCCGCCGTTGCCCGATTGAATATCCAACTCTCCGCCGAACTGTCTCAGTCGCTCTCGCATTCCGCGAAACCCCACCCCGGTTCGATTGGAACTGAGTTCCAATTGCTTCGAAAGGGGGATGCCTTTGCCGGTATCTTTGACCTCTACCACAAGCGAGTGCTCCTTCTCGCGAATTGAGACGGTCGCGGTATTACTCCCAGAGTGACGGTGGATATTAGTGAGACACTCCTGGATCAGCCGGAAAATTGCGAGTTCCATCGAGTTGGAGAGTCGACGAAACTCAGCCGGAACCTCCACGGTCACCTGGATTTTGCTTCGTTCCGCGAACCCGTCCACAAACCAGCGAACTGCCGAGGCCAGGCCGGCCACGTCAAGGAGAGGTGGGTGCAATAGGTGCGAGATGGTGCGAATCTCTTTGCTGATCTGCTCGACGATGCTGGCATTTTCAGCGACTGCACTTGCTATGTTGGGGTCCAAGCGGTCGGCCTGAGAGCGCACTCTGGCGATGTTCATGTTCAGCGCGGCAAGCATCTGTCCGACGCTATCGTGCAACTCGCGGGCAATCTGTCTGCGCTCTTCGTCGCGCAGTTGTTGCAACTGGCCAGACAATTCTCTGAGATTCTCGTTCGCGATGCTTAGTTCGGCCGTTCGTTCCGCAACGTTGCGCTCCAGGTTCGCGTGCGCATTACGTAGTTGTTCTTCGGCCCACTTGCTTTTGGCCAGAGAGCGGCGATTTGTCTCACTCACCGCAATGATAAAACCTGAAAAGACCACGAAGCCGAGCATGCCGGCAAAATCAGTTCTGGGGATTGCCGGATTGAACGCACCAAGCGGCGGCAGAAACCAATACCAAAGGCCGATCAGGTACAGGAAAACGGTCAGGACGGAAGGACCAACGCCACAATACCAAGCGGAGAACACTACAGCCGCCCACGCCGTGTGATACGGGTTTTTCTCTCCAAGGACCGAGGCGAGTAGTTGGCGGAGGAGGAGGGCGGTGATGGCGGCGAGTACCGCTAAACCGTAACGGCGCACAATCTCGACAGTTGAAGTTCGTTGCGTTTCCACCGTAATCCAACTTCCAGGATTCAAGTCGAAGGCAGCTACTTGGCCTTGCTAACTGTGAAACAGATCCTTTTTGGTGCGGCTAAATTGCGGCAGCTCATTTTTTGTTTTTCAATTTTGGTCATCAACCATGCCATCTTTGTCGAGTCAGTAATTATCTGAATGTGTGCATTTCCACGGCGTCCTTGCGCCGCACGCCTACAGCTCTTCATGGTGGCCGCCCTTCAGATTGCCCCAGCATAGGCTTTCCACTAAAAAAAGGGAGGAATACTCGGTTCGTTCATCGATGCGATCGCGTATGCAGCGGGTGCGCATTCCCCCAAGCCGATCTCTCTTGATATAGCTATCGTAGTCGTAGTGCTATAGTTTCGTTTAGTTGACGTATAACGATGCATTCTAGTAATATTGCTGGTTGGAGGTGAAGTCAGATGCCCAGGGAAGGAAAGTCGAATCTCCTCACGGCGTCCAAATACCGGCAGGTCAAGCTGTCGAGCCTGAGGAGGGGACGGCGCGGGAAGCACCACGATCTGGTCGAAGGGATTCTTAAAGAACTACAAGGAGTTCCTGCCGGCTCGGCCCTTGAGATTCCCCTGGCCGATGTTGGGATTGGGCTCGCCAACGTTCGTTCGGCAGTTCACCGAGGCGCAACGGCGAACGGAATCGAAATCGAGACCCTGGCCGACGGGAAAAACTTCTATGTGTTCAAGAAATCTGGGGTGTGAGTGCGCTTATCCTGGTGAATGATCCTTCAAAGAAAAAAATGAGGGCCAGCAGAACAGCCGGCCCTCGGGGGAGCGTCTTTTCGCAGATCACTGTTGTGAGCTGTCCTTCTTCATCATCTTTTCGCTGGCCATCTTGAGCGACACGACGTCGACTGAGTCAGTATTTGCCGAAACGTGCGCTTTAAGTATGACGTGATGCCCTTCGTGGCCTTTCACCGCTTCGGGATTGCTTATCGTCCAACTCTTACCGTCTTTGTCGCTCACAAAGGTCTTCCCGTCGTCGCTGATTTTCCCCATAAGACTGGAAGCTTTTGCTGAGGTGTCGGCTTTCATGTTGTTGTCCTGCTTCATCGTGTCTTGAGCCACTAAGCTCAAAGACGTCAGCAGGCTCAGCCCAAACAGAATCGTCATCAGTTTTCGCATCTCAGCCTCCTTGGGAACTCAACTTCCCTTGCCCGCCCATTTCTTGGGTTTCAGCAGCAAAATTGGAAGGGCAGTCGTGAGGGTCCGAATGTCGACATAGCCGACGCTAACCCATGACTGCCCAGGTCGATCTCTTCTTACTCTGCCAACGTAAAGGACACCCGCCTCTGAATCAATACAGCGAATGCCGTAGTTCGAGCCGGGCGCTCTTATACATGTAGGGAAACTTCTGTATGTACGATGACCGAACCTTGCTCAATCATTCATCCTGCCCTTTCTCGTTCCTTACTTCGAATGAATTCTTCGAGGGGCTGGCAGGGGATCTCACCTGTTGAGGACAAAAATGAGCGCAACCCAGACGCGGCAGTCGCTTCCAGAAACCAAGGCTGGACACCACACGCACGTTGTGCAGTTTTACGGCGAAGACGGCTTTTTGATCGACGAACTGACGCACTTCATCAGTGCTGCTCTGATGGCGGGCAGTTCCGCGGTCGTCATCGCAACCAAGGGTCACGAACACAGTCTTGCTCAGAAGCTGAAGGATCAAGGCCTGGATCTCCAAAAGGTCGTAGACAGTGGCAGGTACGTGGCCCTGGATGCTGCCGAGACTCTCTCGAGATTCATGGTCAATGGCTTGCCGGACGCGGCGCGCTTTTCAGACGCTATTGGTGGAGTGCTTGCGCGAGCGGCTTCGGCTGCTCAGGATCAGAATCACCGGATCGTGGCATTCGGAGAGATGGTGGCCTTGCTGTTCGCGGAAGGTAACACGGAAGCTGCGATTCGCACCGAGAAACTCTGGAATCAGTTGGCGCGGGCGTACTCATTTTCGCTTCGGTGCGCTTATCCGATGCAGGGTTTCTGCCGTGAGGAACACGCGGATTCACTGGAGAGAATCTGCGACGAACACTCGGGAGTCGTCCCCGACGAAAGCTATAGCGGGCTTCCGTCCGAAGACGAGCGGCTGCGCAGTGTAGTTCGTTTACAGCAGCGAATGCAGGCGCTCCTAACCGAGGTCGAATCGCACCGGAGAGATGAACAATTTCGATTGTTCGTGGAAGCTGTCCCAGACTACGCGATCTTTATGCTGGACCCCGAGGGTCACGTGGCCACCTGGAACAAGGGGGCGGAGCGAATCAAAGGATACAAAGCTCCGGAGATTCTAGGCAAACACTTTTCCTCGTTTTATCCGGAGGGGGATGTTCTCTCCGGCAAGCCATACAAGCTGCTGAAACAGGCGACGCAAGAAGGACACTCCGAGGATGAAGGGTGGCGTGTTCGTAAAGACGGCTCGAAATTTTGGGCGAGCGTGGCCATTGCGGCCGTTCGAGATCAGGCGGGCAGGCTGATCGGGTTTGGCAAAGTCACGCGCGATCTCACCGAGCGCAGGCGCGCCGAGGTCGCCCTGCGGCAAAGCGAAGAACGGTTTCGCTTAATGGCCGAGGCGGTTCAGGACTACGCCATTTTCATGTTAGACCCCGATGGCTACGTCAGCACATGGAACACGGGAGCAAAACGAATTAATGGATACCAGGCCTCCGAGATTATTGGCCGGCACTTTTCGTGTTTCTATCCTGAGCCGGACGTTCGGGCGGGCAAGCCCGCGTGGGAGCTCGAGGTGGCGGCTGAAAAAGGCCGATTCGAGGAAGAAGGCTGGCGCGTCCGCAAGGATGGCTCCACATTCTGGGCCAATGTGATTATCACGCCAGTTCGCGACGGGACCAACAAGCTCATCGGTTTCGCGAAAGTTACTCGAGACGTCACTGAAAAGATGCAGAAAGAGAAGTCTCTGCGGGATCTCACATCGCACCTTCTGCAAATGCAGGATGAAGAGCGCAGGCGTATTGGGCGGGATCTTCACGATACTTTGGGGCAGTGTGTCACCGCGATGAAAATCAACCTGGATTCTCTAGCTTATGCCACGAGTCCGAGCAACCCAGAAATCAGTGAAAGAGTTATGCAGTGTGTGCGTCTAGCGGAGGAGTGCGTGAAGGAGGTTCGCACGATTTCCTATCTGCTCTATCCACCACTGCTGGAAGAGATGGGATTGAAGTCCGCGATCCCCTGGTACCTTGAGGGATTCACGACGCGAAGTGGGATTCCAGTCACCTTCGATGTGTCCGCTGATTTTGGCCGGTTGTCGCGCGACACAGAATTAGCGCTGTTTCGCGTGCTCCAGGAAAGTTTGACCAATGTGCATCGACACTCCGGCAGCGAAACTGCGCACGTCCAGCTATCTATGAAGGAGGGAAAGGCTGTCCTCGAAATCAGAGACGCAGGAAAGGGGATTCCCTCGGCGATTCTGGCCGAGTCTGGCGAGTCCTGGCTGCGGTTCGTCGGCGTGGGACTCCGGGGCATGAGGGAGCGATTAGGGCAGCTTGGGGGAAGGCTCGAAATATCTTCCACTGAGCATGGCGCTACCGTGATCGCGAAGCTTCCGGCATCGGGTTCATCGACTGCCGTGGCCAATCCGGCGCAGGCGGTCAACGAAAAGGCATAGTTCTGTGCCCACCTTTTTCCTAGTCTCCACTTTTTACACAACCTCTGGAGGCGGGTTCGATCTCTAAGCGTCCGATGAGGCTTGTTGGGAGTTTACGAGAAACAGCCTGCGTCTGTGGGGAAGAAAAAGCTAAACCACTCGGACGATCCCTACACTCTGTGACAATGCCAATCAATCCACGCAGCCCCGCAGGAGCAAAGCGGTACCGGGTGAGCGAAGGATGATCGGCAGAAGGAAGCCAATGCGTATTCCCTCGATGCGTGTGGTGTTATCGTTCGCCATGGCAGTGCTGGCGATGTCTACGGCCGCGTTCGGGCAGGTTCGTATCTCGGTCACCTTTGGCCCACCCCCACTGCCGGTCTATGAGCAGCCTTTATGCCCGGGGGATGGCTACATTTGGACGCCCGGCTATTGGGCATGGAGCGACGACGGCGACTATTATTGGGTGCCAGGGACATGGGTACTGGCTCCGGAAGTCGGTTTCCTGTGGACACCGCCCTATTGGGGTTGGGCCGATGGGGGATTCGTTTTTTACGATGGCTACTGGGGGCCGCATGTCGGCTTTTATGGCGGCATCAACTACGGGTTCGGTTACTTTGGCGAAGGCTTCCAGGGCGGGCGCTGGGACCACGACCATTTTTACTACAACCGTTCAGTCACCAACGTGAATGTAACCAACATTCATAACGTTTACAACACCACGGTCATCAACAACACCACGACAGTGAATCGGGTTAGCTATAACGGCGGCAACGGCGGAGTTAATGCCCGTCCAACGCCGGAACAAGAAGCTGCCGCTCATGAACGGCATCTTCCCCCGGTATCCACTCAAGTTCAGCATGTGCAGGCTGCCCGCGGAAATCCGCAGTTGAGAGCGTCGGCCAATCACGGCAAGCCGCCAATCGCCGCCACCGCGAGGCCAGGAGCATTCAACGGCCGAGAGGCCGTACCCGCTCGAGAGGCCGGAGGACCGTACCACCCTCCTGCGAATCAACGAGCGACCCAGGCCCGCACTGAGAACGGAAGTCGACCCACTGAGGAGAATGCAAGCCGACCCGCTGAGAAGAATGGAAGTCGACCCACTGAGGAGAAGGGAAGCCGACCCACGAATCCAGTCCACCCCAACGAGCTTCCACCGTTGGAACATTCTGCTCCATCCAATGCAGGCAACTCAAAGGCCGATAAGAAATTTCAGCAACAACAGCAAAAGCTCGAGCAGCAGCAGACGAAAGAACGGCAGAAACTGCAGAACCAGCAGGAGAAAGAACATCAGCGATTGGCGCAACAGAACGGCAATGATGCCCGAAAACAGCAGATGGAGCAGAGGCACCAGCAGCAGACCCAACAACTGCAGCAACGACATCAACAACAGCAGCAGAGATTGCAACAGAAACAACCGCCAAGCCGACCGGAATCGAAGCCTCCGAAGGGGAAGGGGTAGTCGCTAACCGCGCGCGGGCATCACCGGCAGCTTCAAAAGCGGTCTTGTATGTTGTCGCTTGGCTGTGGGACCGATAGACCTGCACGTGAAATGCCGATGGTTGCCGGCGCGATGCGAGGTAGAATCAGACGAGTCTACAGGCTGTTAGCTTAAGTCACCGCGCGCACACTTCGCAGAGAGCGTGCGGCACAATCTATGTCCTCTTGAGTCTTCCGCTTCGTTTCGCGTTCATCCAGTACCTTGTTTAGTTCGACGATGAGATCCATCAACTTGTCCGGGTCTGGTTCGTTGGCTGCTGCCTTGCAGAGCTCCCGCCAATCCTTGTCCTTAGGGCGATCCTGATTCATGGGTATGCCTCCTGAGAGTAATAATGCGGGCCAGACGACAGTGGAAATCAATGCAGGCGAGGTTCCATTGCGATCGGGCTCGTCCATAGCGTGACTTAGCGGCGCTTCGCTGTGTATTTGCAAGCAACAATTTTTCCAGCCTGAGTAATTTCGCCATGCAGCATCCTCCTCGCTTCGATAAAGCAAACCCCGCAGTGATCCGCTCGGCGATTTAACTGATGGAGGTAGGGTTTTCCTACAGGAAATACCTTAGGGCTTGCCATCGTCGTTCATGGTACGAATGCATGGGTGACGGGGCCGTGGACGGGACCATTTTGGGGGTGGCCTCGCGCTTCTAAGTCTGATGCTCTGCCTCCAGCACTTGGTCTGCCTCCAGCCGTGATGAGGTCGAACGCGAGGGGCGCATCCGATGCGATTGAGTGCATCGCCGCATGTAGCCTTGGCGCTTTAGCCCTGCTCTGGGAACAACAATGAAACGCACCACCCTCAACCCAATCGCGCCCAATCCTAGTGAGAACCTCCCTCCCGTCAGGAGCAACGGAAAATCCAAAGCCTCCGATGGATCTCTGGATCTCTCAGTAATCCTGGCCAGCCTACAGACCATGCGTGATGGTGACTTTACGGTGCGACTTCCGGGTACCTGGGTAGGCCTGGCAGGAAAAGTTGCCGACACGTTCAATGAGATTGTCGCTGCCAACCAGCACATGGCCCAGGAGTTGAAACGCGTCGGCCAGGTGGTCGGCAAGCAGGGCAAGACGCGGGAGCGCACCCGGTTCCATGAGTCGAGAGGAGCCTGGGGAGAGATGGAGGTATCGGTCAATACGCTGGTCGAGGACCTGCTTCGTCCCACAGCCGAGGTGACGCGCGCTATCGCCGCCGTCGCGCAAGGTGACCTTACTCAAACCGTGAGACTTGACGTGGATGGGCGGCCTCTCGAGGGCGAGTTCTTGCGCTCCGCCAATCTCGTCAACACGATGATTCAGCAACTCGGCGTGTTCACGGCGGAGGTTACGCGTGTGGCGCGCGAGGTCGGAACCGAAGGCAAGCTGGGCGGCCAGGCGCAAGTCCCCGACGTAGCCGGGACCTGGAAGGACCTCACCGACAACGTAAACCTCATGGCTAGCAACTTGACGGGCCAGGTACGCAACATCGCCGAAGTGGCTACGGCTGTAGCCAGCGGCGATCTGTCGCGCAAGATCACGGTCGACGTTCGCGGTGAAATTCTGCAGCTCAAAGAAGCCATCAATACGATGGTGGATCAGTTGCGATCATTCGCATCCGAAGTAACGCGCGTGGCACGCGAAGTCGGCACCGACGGCAAGCTGGGCGGACAGGCTGTAGTGCCAGGCGTCGCCGGTACGTGGAAAGATCTCACTGATTCCGTGAATGCGATGGCCGGCAATCTGACGGCGCAAGTACGAAACATCGCCGAGGTTACCACTGCTGTGGCGCGCGGAGACCTGTCACGCAAGATCACCGTCGATGTGAAAGGTGAAATTCTCGAACTGAAAGACACCATCAATACGATGGTCGACCAGCTCAACGCGTTTGCCGGTGAAGTAACGCGCGTGGCTCGCGAAGTCGGCACGGAGGGCAAGCTCGGAGGCCAGGCGCAGGTGCCCGGCGTTGGCGGTACGTGGAAAGACCTCACCGACAACGTGAATTTTATGGCCAGCAACCTGACCGGCCAGGTGCGCAACATCGCGGAAGTCGCAACCGCCATCGCCAGCGGTGACCTGTCGCGCAAGATCACGGTCGACGTGCGCGGCGAGATTCTGCAGCTCAAAGAAACTCTCAACACGATGGTCGATCAGCTCAATCGCTTTGCGGGCGAGGTAACGCGTGTGGCTCGCGAAGTCGGCACAGAAGGCCGCTTGGGCGGACAAGCTAATGTGCCCGGCGTTGCCGGTACGTGGAAGGATCTTACCGATTCGGTGAACTCCATGGCGGGCAACCTGACGGGGCAGGTGCGAAACATCGCCGAAGTGACAACCGCTGTCAGCTCGAGGCGATCTCTCACGCAAGATCACCGTGGATGTGAAAGGTGAAATTCTCGAACTGAAAAACACCATCAATACGATGGTGGACCAGCTCAATGCTTTCGCCGGCGAAGTGACGCGCGTAGCCCGCGAAGTCGGTACGGAAGGCAAGCTGGGCGGCCAGGCACAAGTACCCGGCGTCGCCGGCACCTGGAAGGACCTCACCGACAACGTTAACTTCATGGCGAGCAACCTCACCGGACAGGTACGAAATATCGCCGAGGTGGCAACGGCAGTGGCTCGCGGAGACCTGTCGCGCAAGATCACAGTGGACGTGAAAGGCGAAATTCTCGAACTCAAAGACACGATCAACACCATGGTCGATCAGTTGCGCTCGTTTGCGTCGGAGGTGACGCGTGTCGCCCGCGAGGTGGGAACCGACGGCAAACTGGGCGGTCAGGCTCAGGTGCCAGGCGTCGGAGGGACGTGGAAAGACCTTACGGACTCCGTGAACTCCATGGCCAGTAACTTGACCGGCCAGGTGCGCAATATCGCTGAGGTATCCACGGCGATTGCCAGCGGCGACTTGTCCAAAAAAATCACCGTGAATGTGAGCGGAGAAATCCTTCTGCTGAAGGAAACCATCAACACGATGGTGGACCAACTGAACGCATTCGCGGCCGAAGTTACCCGCGTAGCTCGCGAAGTTGGTTCTGAAGGCAAGCTGGGTGGCCAGGCGCAAGTCCCGGGAGTTGCGGGCACATGGAAAGATCTTACGGACTCGGTCAACTCGATGGCGGGAAACTTGACTGGGCAGGTGCGCAACATCGCCGAAGTCACAACCGCTGTGGCCCGCGGTGACTTGTCGCGCAAGATCACCGTCGACGTAAAAGGCGAGATTCTGGAACTGAAGAACACCATCAATACGATGGTGGATCAGTTGAACGCATTCGCCGCCGAGGTTACTCGTGTGGCGCGCGAAGTGGGAACTGACGGCAAACTGGGCGGTCAGGCACAAGTGCCGGGCGTCGGTGGAACATGGAAGGATCTTACCGACAGTTTCAACGTCATGGCGGTGAACCTCACCGAGCAGGTGCGCGGCATCGTCAAAGTTGTCACCGCTGTCGCCAATGGAGATCTCACCCAGAAACTGACCGTGAACGCCAAGGGGGAAATCGCAGCCTTAGCGGAAACCATCAACAACATGACGGGAACGCTGGCCACCTTTGCGGACCAGGTGACTACGGTCGCTCGAGAAGTCGGCGTGGAAGGGCGTCTCGGGGGCCAAGCCAATGTGCCTGGCGCCGCCGGCACGTGGAAGGATCTTACTGGCAACGTCAATCTGCTGGCCGATAACCTGACAAACCAGGTGCGTGCGATCGCGGAAGTCGCCACGGCCGTGACCAAGGGAGACCTGACTCGATCAATTCAGGTCGAAGCCAGCGGTGAAGTCGCAGAACTGAAAGACAACATCAACACGATGATTGACAATCTGCGGCTTACCACGGACCGCAACACCGAGCAAGATTGGCTCAAGACGAACCTGGCCCGCTTTACCGGAATGTTGCAGGGCCAGCGTGATCTGGCGACTGTCGGCCGAATGTTGCTTTCTGAACTGGCGCCACTGGTCAACGCCCAGCAAGGCGTGATCTACCAGATGGAAACCGAAGAGTCGGCGGGCATGGTGCTGCTGTCAGCATTTGCTGACGACGGTGAGAACGGGCACCTTCGCCGATTGAAAATTGGCGAGGGACTCGTTGGGCAGGTCGCGGCCGAAAAGCGCCGCATGTTAATTTCGGACCTGCCGGAAGAGACAGTTAAGATTCGCTCCGGATTGTTCGAATCGGTTCCCCGAAATGTCATCGTGCTCCCAGTGCTTTTCGAAGACCGAGTCAAGGCGGTGATTGAACTGGCATCTTTAAACGCCTTCACGGCCTCGCACCTGGCGTTCCTCGAGCAGCTCACGGCCAGCATTGGCATTGTGCTGAATAGCATTGAAGCCACGATGCAGACCGAAGGCCTGCTTAAGCAGTCGCAGCAGTTGGCAGCCGAGCTTCAGACCCAGCAGAAAGAGTTGCAGCAGACCAACGAGCAGTTGGCACAGAAGGCCCAGCAACTCGCCGAACAAAACGTGGAAGTGGAACGCAAGAACCAGGAGATTGAGCAGGCCCGCCGTGCTCTGGAGGAGAAGGCGAAGGAACTCGCCCTTACTTCGAAGTATAAATCAGAGTTTCTGGCTAACATGTCGCACGAGTTGCGGACTCCGCTGAACAGCATTTTGGTGCTGGGTCAGCAACTGAGCGAAAATCCCGACCACAACCTGACACCCAAACAGGTCGAGTTCGCGCGAACGATTCATGGCGCCGGTACTGATCTGCTGAACCTGATCAGCGATATTCTCGACCTTTCCAAAATTGAGTCCGGCACGGTATCGGTCGAAGCCGAGGAAGTGTTCTTTGCCAACCTGCTCGAAATGGTGGCGCGGCCCTTCCGCCACGAAGCCGAGAACCGAAAGCTCGGCTTCGTGGTGCAGTCCGATCCACAACTTACGCGCAGTCTGGTCACAGACTCGAAACGTCTGCAACAGGTGCTGAAGAATTTGCTTTCGAACGCATTCAAGTTCACCGAGCATGGCTCGGTGCGTTTGTCCGTGTCAGTGGCAACGAAGGGTTGGAGCGAAGACCATGCGATTCTAAGCGGAGCAGTGTCCGTAGTCGCGTTCGAGGTTACGGATTCGGGGATTGGAATTGCTCTCGACAAACAACGGATCATCTTCGAAGCGTTCCAGCAAGCAGATGCCGGCACGAGCCGCAAGTATGGAGGAACGGGATTGGGGCTCGCCATCAGCCGTGAGCTCGCTAGTTTGTTAGGCGGAGAGATTCAGCTTCGCAGCACGCCCGGCCAGGGGAGCACCTTCACGCTTTATCTGCCTCTTACGTATGTCGGACCCTCCACATCGAAGCTGGCGCTGTCAGATTGGAACACGTTATCGCCTACCGCGCCGCTGCAACTGTCAAACATGGTTGTGTCAGAGCACCCTGTGGAGCAAATTGCGGACGATCGCGATAATCTGCGGCCCGAAGACGCTGTGTTGCTCATCGTGGAAGATGATCTGCACTATGCGCGCGTTCTTTGCGATTTGTCGCGTGATAAGGGGTTCAAGGTCCTGGTAGCCTTGCGCGGAGCGGAAGCGCTTGCGCTGGCTCGTGAGTTTCATCCCACCGCCGTATCGTTGGACGTTTTTCTGCCCGATATGCTGGGTTGGACCGTGCTCAATCATCTAAAACAGGACCCGGCAACCCGGCACATCCCGGTCCAAATGCTGACCCTCGATGAGGACCGCCGTCATGGGCTGGCGCGCGGCGCATTTGCTTTTGTGACGAAGCCGACGAGCCCGGAAGAGCTGGACGTGGCAATATCGCGGATCAAGGAATACGCGACGCCGCGCCGCAAGCGGCTTCTTATCGTAGAGGACAATCCGGCCGAGCAACTTAGTATTCGCGAACTGCTCGGTCATGAGGATATCGACGTTACCGTAACCTCCACTGGCGCCGAAGCGCTGAACGTCGTAGCGAAGGAGTCATTCGACTGCGTTGTGCTCGACTTGCGTCTGCCTGATATGAGCGGTTTCGACATCCTGGAACGGATGCGGGATAATCCCGCCGTCGGTGACCTGCCCGTTGTTGTTTTTACCGGCAAGGAATTGTCCCCTGAGGAAGATGCGCGTTTACATACTCTGGCTCGCAGCGTGGTCGTCAAAGGCGTGGAGTCGCCAGAGCGGTTGCTGGACGAGACAGTGCTCTTTCTGCACCGAGTTGTAGCCGATCTCCCTCCAGAGAAACAAAAGATGCTGGATCGGCTGCACCGGTCGGATGAAGCACTGGAGGGGAAGAAGGTGCTTGTCGTCGACGACGACATGCGCAACATTTTCGCTCTCAGCAGCGTCCTGGAACGCCGCGGCATGGCGGTCCTAACCGCTGGAACCGGTAGGGAAGCGGTCTCCATGCTGGAATCGACTCCCGACGTTGCCATCGTCCTGATGGACATTATGATGCCCGAAATGGATGGATATGCCACCATGCAGGTCATCCGCCAGAATCCTTCCTTTCGACGGCTGCCGATCATAGCCCTGACTGCAAAGGCCATGAAAGGCGATCGCGAAAAGTGTCTGGAGGCGGGTGCTTCGGAATACCTCGCCAAGCCGGTCAACACTGAGCAACTGCTCTCGGCGCTGCGCATGTGGCTGCACAGATGAGGAGAGCTCGGGTTCGTCATGTGTGATGTTGTAGGCGGTGAGTGCTAAGGCAGATCACTTAAGAGCATCATGAGCACCCACGACAAAGTCAACATTCTCATGGTCGACGACCAGCCGGGCAAACTGCTCAGCTATGAAGCCATCCTGTCTGAACTTGGCGAGAATCTGATTCAGGCGACTTCCGGCAAGGAGGCCCTCGAGAAGTTACTGAAGACCGAGGTCGCCGTGGTTTTGATGGACGTAAGTATGCCGGAGATCGACGGGTTTGAACTGGCCGAGATTATCCGGCAACATCCGCGCTTTCAGAAGGTCGCAATCATCTTTGTTTCCGCGGTGCATTTGACCGATCTTGACCGCCTGAAGGGATACCAGCACGGCGCGGTGGATTATCTGTCAGTCCCAATTGTGCCGGAAGTGCTGCGGGCAAAGGTGCGGGTGTTTGCGGAACTTCACCGGAAGAACCGGCAGCTTGAGCGTCTGAACGTCGAACTCGAAGAGCGCGTTGTAGATCGGACGCAGGAGTTAGAGCGTAAAGCGGTTGCCCTGGAGCAGCTGAATCGCGACCTGGCCCAGAGGAACCAGGAATTGGACGCCATCGTGCAGACTGCGCCAGATATTATTTTCAGCCGGCAAGCGGATGGTATGCGGGATTACATCAGCAGTCGATTCTACGAATATACCGCGGCACCGCCGGGTTCGGCGGTCGCGGTGGGATGGCTGGAATATATGCACCCCGATGACCGGGAGCGTAGCTGGGAGCACTGGTTGCGCTGCGTGCAGTCGGGCGAAACTTATGAATCCGAATACCGTCTACGCGGTGCGGATGCACAGTATCGCTGGTTTCGCGCTCGTGCCGTCCCATTGCGAGATCCGCAAGGCACCATCCTCAAATGGTACGGGACATGCTCGGATATCCACGACAGCAAACTTTTGGAACAGTCGATTCGTGAGAATGCCACTGAGTTGGAGAGAATGGTGGATCTCCGAACGGTCGAACTCAGACGCCTCTCCAGCCGCTTGATGACGATGCAGGACGAGGAGCGGCGGCGGATCGCGCGCGAAATTCATGATGGGTTGGGACAAGAGCTGGCTGCAGCCAAGATGATTCTGGACGGAATTCTCTCCAAGGATTCCTCGCCCACGATACAGCGGGCGGCTACTGATTCGAGTAAGTTGGTCGACCGTGCCATTACACAGGTCCGCACGATCTCCCATCTTCTGCACCCGCCTCTGCTCGACGAAGTTGGGTTGGTGTCTGCGCTGCGCTGGTATTTAGAGGGACTTTCAGAACGCAGCGGAATTGAAATTCATCTCGAGGTTGATCCTCCTGATCTGGGCAGGCTCAGGCCGGAATTAGAAACCGCGATCTTCCGCATTATCCAGGAAGCCCTCACGAACATGTTCCGGCATTCGGGCGCGCGCAATGGCCGCGTCAGCCTGACCGGAAGGGAGGGAAACTTCGTAGTTACCGTTCGCGACGATGGCAAGGGAATCGAGGAACAGGTTATTCAATTCCGCCCAGAAAGCGTTGGAGTGGGCATTGGCGGAATGAGGCAACGCGTCACGGAACTGGGCGGGCGTCTGCGTTTAGCGAACGCCAACCCGGGTACGATCGTTGAGGTTGTCATTCCTTCCCGGCAGCAAGAGCATTTGATCCCGGCGACGCTCGAGCCTGCAGCGAGCTAGTCCCTATGTCGCCCGCACTGGGCCGTTATTGAATAGACTGACGATCACCACTCAGCCTGTGCGGTGGAGGAGAAGGATTAGGGAGGTCCCTCGCTACGCCTGAAAACCGGCTGCGCTCGGGACGACCCCCCGTGCTTCGGCAATCGGAGCGTAGGCCCAGAGAGCCTTGACATCAACGAGTGCATAGAGGGTCTCATCCCGCCGCGCTCTCGTACCAGCCTAGTACGACCGGCGTCCGCTCCCCGCAAAGTGGCTGATGAGCGAGACGAGGAAGAGAATTAAGAACACAATAAACAAAATCTTCGAAATGCCTGCAGCCGCAACGGCTATGCCCGTAAAGCCCAGAACAGCAGCAATCAGTGCTACAACAAAGAACAAAAGCGCCCAGTAAAGCATCTTTAGCCTCCTGATAATCGTAAGCGAGCATAAATGGGGAACTAGCCTCGAGATATCGGCGCCATTCTGTATTCCGCAAGCTCAATTTCTGTAGTGGAACTACCTGATGTTGGGCTTCTGCTTGCCAGGAAGGGTGCAGGCGCCGGTCACTCCCAGTGGACCGGCACCTGCTTTGGGGGCGTTGTGTCGAGTAGGCCTGCAGAATAATCGGACGCGCCGCCGGCCACAATACCGTGGAACCCGTACATGCCTGAAAGGGGAACCTGTTCCGGGCATCACGATCGGGTCGCCTCTCAAGGAAGTTCTCACGCTGTTTACTGCCTCTGCCGGATGTGACCGGCTGGGGCCAGTCAGCTACCGTTGTACTCGCCAGACCATACGCAGGTGCTCACATAGAGCACAGAAGGAGGACATAGACAAACAATGAGACAAATTTCTTCACTAGTGCTGAGATGTCTCCTGGTGCTGAGCATTTGTTCGATGTTCGTCGGAGTGAGCTGGTCCGCCGATCAAAAGGACCAATCCGATATCGCGAAGCGCATCGATGCTTCGGCCAACGTTCTGAACGAGGTAATGGCGACTCCGGACAAGGCGATTCCGGACAAGGTCATGCGGGATGCCAAGTGTATTGCGGTCATTCCTTCAATGGTGAAGGTCGCCTTTGTATTCGGCGGCAATCATGGTAAAGGAATTGCCAGCTGCCGAACGGCATCCGGTTGGAGCGCTCCCGCGCCGGTGACCATCACGGGGGGAAGCTGGGGGCTGCAACTCGGAGGCCAGGCAGTGGACTTGGTCATGATCGTGACCAACGATCAGGGCATGCAGCATTTGCTTTCCAGCAAATTCAAACTTGGTGCTGACGCCTCTGCCGCCGCCGGGCCTGTGGGGCGCGATGCCGCAGCAGACACCGATGTGAAGATGAGGGCGGAAGTATTGACCTATTCCCGGGCTCGCGGTCTTTTTGCCGGAATCGACTTGAATGGTGCCTCTCTAACTCAGGATAAGGACGAGACCCGCGTGCTCTACGGTAGCTTTGTACCGTTTTCCGACATTCTGAGCGGAAAGGTGCAGCCCACCTCTGTCAGCGAGCCATTCCTGGCCGCGGTCAGGAAGTACTCGGTTCAAAGCAGAGAATCAAGCAGGAACAATACCAACGGATCTGCGCTCTCAAAGTGATGGGTCTACGCGCCATTTTCAAATGCTGGCCCGGCCTCTGCCGGGCCAGCCGATCATCATCGGGGAACGCTTCTTGTTAACAAGGAGAGCTTATGTACACCATTTTGCTTATTGTGCTGGTCCTGCTGTTGCTGGGCGCATTGCCCACGTGGCCGTACAGCCGCTCGTGGGGATATTACCCAAGTGGCGGACTCGGTCTGATCGTTGTGGTGATCATTGTTCTGGTGTTAACCGGCCGCCTGTGACTTCAGACCATGAGAAGCTTTCATGATCACGGAATCTGCCTCCACGTCGGCTCGGCAAACCGCTACTAATTTGCGCACCGATTTGCGCGACCAACACTGTTGCATGCTAGAGGAGCTGTAATGTCGAGTCGTGAAAATTCTCTTGCCAACCGTGGATCCGTCATGGATCTGGTACGCCCAACCGTGGCCCGGGGCTGGCCCGATGCGGGGCGCATGGCACATCAGCGCCCCATCGTGAGCACTTACGCTTCGGCAGCACCCGATCAAATCTGGGGACAATACAACAACTATCGTGCGAATGGTGTCGTGATGTCTGCGACGATCCACATTGCTCTGCTCGGCTTGATCTTGAGCGGGGCTTTTGTCGGTCATCAGATTGTGCAACGCGCTGAATCGCGGCCAACTGTGACATTGATCGCCCCATCCCCGGATTCGTATGCTCTGCCAACAGCCATAAAGGAGGTTAGCGGTGGTGGTGGCGGCGGAGACCATGATGCCCTACCGGCCCCAAAGGGACATCCTCCGAAAGTAGCTTTACAGCAGATTACGCCGCCAGCAATCATCCTTCGAAACGAAAAACCCCGACTCGCGGTCGCGCCCACGGCGGTAGTTCCGCCACAAGTGCATCTCGCTGAAAATCACATGCCGAATATTGGGCCTTCGACTGGCGTGGTGATGCCGGCCGCTCCCCCATCCAACGGCACCGGTTCCGGCGGGGGGATCGGCTCTGGATCGGGAGGTGGCGTGGGAGTCGGCCATGGGCCAGGGATTGGTGCAGGCAGCGGCGGCGGCATCGGAGGCGGAGTCTACAAGGTAGGCGCGGGTATCTCGGCGCCTCAAGCAATCAGTGCACCCGATCCCGACTATACCGAAGAGGCGCGCCAGGCCAAGAAACAGGGAACTTGTGTTCTCTGGCTCATCGTGGACTCAACGGGACATCCGCGCGATATCCGCGTGGTTCGCGGCTTAGGTCTCGGATTGGACGGGAAAGCAGTTGAGGCCGTTCGGCAGTGGCGGTTCCAACCCGCACTAAAAGACGGAAAGCCCGTAGACGTCCAGATCAGCGTGGAAGTGGAGTTTCACTTGTACTGATATTTCGACAGTCAATCGCCTTGAGTCTGCATTCAAGCAGTATTCGTGCCTGCAGAGAGTCCGTGAAACCATGCAGCCAAGCCGAACGCCTTGCCAGACGCGGATCTCTGCCTCGCCACCTCGACTGGAGGCTTACAGACTCTCCTGCAACGGTTTACAGATGTGACCCGATAGAACGCTTGGCGTCCTTTTTCTACTCTTTGATCCATGCTCGCGAATGTTAGCAGCGAGTGAATAACTTTCAGAGACCTGAAGGAGACCAACCGTGGCGACTTGTGCGATTTCAGCGACCGGAGCGAATGTCATCCCCGCGACCAGCGTCAAGGGACGCGACAATTCCCAAATCAACCTGGTAAAACGCGCGCAGTCAGGCGATGAAGAAGCTTTTGCCACACTGTTTCAGCAACACAAGAACCGGGTCTACTCAGTTTGTCTGCTTATGACAAAAGATGTTGCTGAGGCTGAAGATCTGACCCAGGAAGCCTTTCTTCAGGTCTTTCGCACGGTCAGTTCGTTTCGGGGGGATGCCGCATTTTCGACTTGGCTCTATCGCGTCGCGGTTAACACTGTGCTGATGAAGCTTCGCCGGCGCAAGGCTCCGCCCACCGTTTCCCTGGACGAACCGTTGAACCCGGAATCTCCTTCGTTACATCGTGATCTTGGCAAACATGACCCGGCACTTGCGGGAGTGGTGGATCGTATTGCTTTGCGCCGAGCGCTTCAGGAGCTTCCGGAAGGCTGCCGGACCATTTTCGCGCTGCATGAAGTTGAAGGCTATCAGCATCACGAGATTGCGCAGTTGCTCGACTGTTCGATTGGGAATTCCAAGTCCCAACTGCACAAAGCGAAACTTAAAATGCGCGACCTCCTGTTTCCAAAAAGAAGAATCTTACGGCGGCGGATATCTAAAACTCCGTCGACAACTCTAGATGTCGCGAAGCAGGAAGTTCGCGTCAACCTGCAGTCAGGTGGCCGGGAAACGGCCTCTGGAACCGCGAAAGCAAAGGTCAGGCTGATCACGGCAAGGTTGAATGAGCGCGAGGTGTGATTTCTTACAGAAAGGCGACGTGGCAGTGGTAGGCGCAATCATGATCGTGGCACCAGAGATTCCGGATGCTCCCCGCGACTTTTCAGCCGCGAGGAGCGCCGACCGCAACTTGCACGCGGAACAAATACCGCTTGCCTGCGTGGAAACCCTGGGCCGATCAGTGCTAGAGCGAGGCGTCGACCAAATGCTACGCGCTGGCGTTAGCGCCATCACGCTCCTGGGCGATAACTGCCTTGCTCCAGTCCGGGGTGAAGTCGATCAAGCCGCAACGAATTTCCCGCTGACCTGGGGAGACGATGCGTGGCTTGGCGCAGCGCAGATTCTGAGGTTCCGCAAGGAACCTGAGATTGACGTGTCATTCCTGATTCGGGCGGCTGCGTTCGTCGAACTAGATCCGCTCGACATTCTCCAATTTCATCGCGAACAACAGCAGATCGTAACGCGCGCCTTCGATGAGGAAGGGCCACTGGATATATGGGTCATTGATACAGCTCGCGTGACAGAGAGCGACGACATCCTCGGGATGCTCGGGCAATCTGAACCAGCGCACTACACGGTGCGCGGGTACGTGAATCGGCTCGAGGAGCCGCGCGACCTCAGGCGTCTCGTCGTCGACAGTCTTAGCTCACGTTGCCGCCTCCGCCCCCAAGGTTCGGAAATGCGGCCCGGCGTCTGGATAGACGACGGGGCACAGGTGCACCGAACGGCACGAATCGTTGCGCCCGCCTACATTGGGCGAAGGTCGAAAATCGAGGAGCAGTGCCTGATTACCCGTTGCAGCAACGTGGAGAGTAATTGCCAGATCGACTATGGGACCGTGGTGGAGGACAGTTCGATTCTGTCGAACAGCTATGTCGGAATTGGGCTGGACGTGTCGCACTCGATCGTCAATGGAAACCAACTGCTGAATGTGGACCGGGATGTGACTTTGGAAATTGCAGATGCCGGATTGATTCGGCGCAATGGCGTAGTTCGCAAGGAGGCGAGTATGCAGTCCGCAGAAGCGTTCGATTGGGGAGAAACGATGTCTGCGCAGGATGCGGGCAAGCAGGTTCTAGATGATAGTTCTGATGCCTAGCACGCAGTTCTAATTCAAAGGAGTGATGAGAATGCTGATTAGTAAACCGGTACTTATTATGCAATTGCCGGAGGAACTCAACCGGGAAGCTGCGCAGAATGTCATGCTGGAATTGCAGCCTTTGCTTGAGTCTCACCGTCCACGAATCGTTCTGGACTGTTCACACGCCCGTTACATCGACGGTGCCGGGGTTGAGATGTTGCTGCAGTGCCTGGAAGAGGCTATGAAGCGCGATGGGGATTTGAAGCTGTCCGCCGTCTCCCCCGAGTCGGAAGTGATATTGCAATTGATGCGCGTGGACCGTGTATTTGAAGTGTTTCCAACCTCCGAAGATGCGGTACGGAGTTTCAGCGCGATTCCGCCGGAGGCCGATCCGCAGGATGCCCCCTTGTACGCCGCCGGGCTGTTCAGCGACGTGGAGGCCCTTAAGCAGGCCAGCTAGTTAGGCTGGGCGCGAGGGAGAGAAAACTATGCGACTGTGGGACTCTGGTTTTTTGTACGCGGCATGCGGCGTACTTGCTCTGGGTTGTCCGGTCAATATTCTCGCGCAGAGCGGACAACAGACCGGTATGCGTGATTCGCAATGGGTCGGAGCGGGCCATGAGCAGGCGGTATCCTCAATCGTTGGTGCGGACGAGGCAAACCGGTCTCAGTTCGCATCTGCGATTGAGGAGACCGCGTCCGCGGAACTTCCCGACAGTCCTGGAGCGGTACAGTCGCAGAATAAGAGTGCCCCTCAACAAGGGAACAGTTCTGCTCAATCGTCAACCATAGATTCATCTCAGCCTCAGACTGTGCAATCGACTCTGCCACAGGACACAAAGCCTCAACGACCAGTCGGAACCGCTGCAGCGGAAGCACCTAGGGTCAGCGGCGTCACCGCAGCCGAACCCGCTGGAGTTGCGATCGCCCCTGCCAAGCAGCGCCGTGTGCGCACGCTCGTCCTCAAGGTGGGCGCGATTGTTGGAGCCGGAGTCGCGTTAGGTGCAACTCTGGCGCTGGCAGCGGGTACGCCGAGCAAACCGCCCGGCGCACATTAAGCCTCGGTTGCGGTTCCAACCGAGTTTTGTGGATATGCGAATAGGACGCGCAAAAGTAATAAGCTTCTCGGGAATTGACGGGGCCGGCAAGAGCACGCAAATTGAAGCCTTGCAGTCGCATCTGCGGATGCACGAGTTTTGTTCGGCACGCTACACGTTTTGGGACGACGTCGTAGTCTTTCCTAACTTACGGGAATTTCTCAGCCACAAAGCATTCAAGGGGGACAAAGGTGTCGGACGCCCCGAGAAGCCGATCAGCCGGCGCGATAAGAACGTTACGTCCTGGTTCGCAAGTAGCGTGCGTCTGTTCTTGTACCTGTTGGACGCGCTTAGCCTCCGCCTGACCTTTGCGAGAAGGTCTCGAAGCGACGCTGACTTCATTATTTTTGACAGGTACATCTACGATGAACTCGCGAATCTACCCCTCGATTGGTGGCCCATCCGATTTTATGTGCGAATGCTTCTGAAAATAAGCCCTAAGCCACATATCGCCTTCCTTCTAGACACCGAGCCGGAGGCCGCGCGTATTCGGAAGCCCGAGTATCCCCTTGATTTCTTGCGACAGAATCGTGCTGCCTATATCGCGTTAAGCCATCTCGTCGAATGGAACGTGATCGGTCCGCTTTCTGTCGAAGAAACCACTTCAGAAATCCTGAAGCCGGTCTCCAGGATGGGTTTAAGTGTGGATCGAACATGGTTCGAATTCCAGCCCCAATGCCCCCCCTGTTGCGAGGATCCGAAGCTCACAGACAAATGAGCAGTACACCTATCACCTTGGCTGCCAACATCTTGTCTTGAAAGGTCATCGAACCTTAAGGCCGTCATGAGACGGGAGACGAATGAAGATTTGTCTGGTTACAACCTTCCCCCCAAGTACCGGGGGCTTGAGTGAATATGGGTTTCACCTCGCGCAGGAGTTGCAACGGAATCCGCTCCTCAGCCTCACCGTTCTAGCCGACGAACTCCCATCGATCCATTCCGAGCCTCAGGGGTTTACCGTTCTGCGCTGCTGGGCGTTCGACGACCCCAGTAGCGTGTTTCGGCTGATGCGGGCACTGCATCGACTGAAGCCTGACGTGGTTTGGTTCAATCTTCTCTTCCAGCACATTTGGGCGAAGTCCCATAGTTGCTTTCAGTGGACTCATGACCCCTTTGCTCGCGCGCCTGAGCGGGCGCTACACGCACGTGACACTGCATCATTTAATGGATACCGTGGAACTGAGAGACCTGGGCATTCGTCACGAATGGCTGTATCGCATCGCGGGCGCGCTTGCGACCCGGATGTTGTTGCTTTCGAATTCAGTCTCGGTGCTGATGCCCGGCTATCGAAAAATCTTGAATGACAAATATGGACGGGACAACGTTCATTTGCGTGCGCATGGCATTCTTGCGCGCCGTCCTGAGTTCCCAGACTTCTCACGGCGCGGGAATCCCGTCCACCGCATTCTGGCCTTTGGCAAATGGGGGACGTATAAACGTCTTGAACTTATGATTGAGGCGTTTGATCTGATCTCGGCAAAACTGCCCGAGACCAAACTCGTAATCGCTGGCGGAGACCATCCGCAGGCTGGCGGCTACACGGAGTCCGTGGGGCAGCAGTGTGCCGGAAATCCACGGATCGAATTCCGCGGGTATGTTCCGGAAGACGGGCTGAGAGATCTGTTTCAAAGCTGCAGCGTCGCGGTCATGCCATATTCCTCGTCCACGGGATGCAGCGGCGTTGCTCATCTGGCGTGTGCGTATGGCGTACCCATCGTGTGCTCTGATCTGCCGGACTTCCGGCAGATGGCGCAAGGGGAGGAGCTAGCCATCGACTTTTGTCCGCCCGGGGATGCTGCAGGGCTCGCGGGTTGCTTGATCCAGTTGTTACTGTCTCCCGAGAAGCAGCGATTGATGGCGGCACAGAATTTCTCCGCGGCGTTGCGCATGACCATGCCCAATGTCGTACAGAAGTATCTTCGTCACTTTGAACTGCAGCAACGCACGCGGGAGCTCAAATTTGCTCTACGATTTCGACGATTGCCCAACTGGGTGCCTTCGCGGTCTCTATTGCTGCGCTTCATGACTCGAAACTCTCTGAACTGGGCAAGGCGTTCCGCCATTCTCCACTCTCCATGGAATGGCCATGGTGATTTGCGGTTACCGAACAGTGACGGTAACGGTCGTGGAAAGCTGAACGAAGCCGGAGCTTCCGTTGACGGTGACGACGGTGACAGCGTAATTAGGGCCGGACGAATTTCCGCCGCAGGAGACGGAGCTAATCATCACCACAGCCAGAACTCCGGCTTCGAGGGCGGGGAAGAACCGTTTGCGCTGAGACCGTCCGATGAGACAAATTCCAGTGATGCCCAAACCAAACAGCCAAGTGGCGGAAAGGACAATGCTCTTACTCGAGCCGTTGTTCATAGCTCTAACGGAACCGGCAGAAATCGTAAGGACGGAACTGGCGGCGCCGGCGCCGGGGGTAATGGAAGCGGGGGAGAACGAACAAGTCAGGTTCTGGGGCAAGCTGGAGCAGCTCAGACCGATGACACCATTGAAGGCGCCTGATTGAGACGCTGCTGTAACGGTAACCGTGCTGGAGGCTCCGGAGGTTATGGTCAGGGACGAGGGGTACGTGCCGAAGGTGAGAGATGTGTTTCCGGTCGTGCCTGCCCCACAAGTGGAAGTGAAGGTCACCGGCCCGGAAATCTGGTTGACAATGCTCGGCTTCCCCACCGCCTGTACGTACACCACATAATTTCCGTTGGGGATGGAATAGCTGCAAAGGTTCAGAGAGTCGATGCCTGCACTCGCATCTCCCAGAGCCATTAAATTCTGACCGTCCGTGCTGATATAAGCGACGTAGTGGTCCTCGGTACTGCCATCCCCTTGGATTGCCCATCGCAGCGAATTGCCAGCCACCGTGGCCGACAAAGTGAGGCAATTGCTGATCCCGGATTCGATCTCAGTGGCCTCTTCGTAATCATTCCAGGTCACCAATTGCAGCGCAGACAACTGCTTCCCCGAGTTGTACAGGCGGTTGATCTCCGAAAATGTTTGCAGCCACGTTTGTCCGCACTGCTGGCCCATCACACGGCCCGATCCCCAGGCGGCGAGGGAATCGTTGAATCCCTTGTAAGAGGCACCCACAGTTTGATCGTTTGTGAGCGGGATTCCCGTTTGATAAAAACTGGTGAGATAGCTCATCCCATAGTCGCTGGTGGAGGGCATTACCCATGAGTAGCTGCCTCCGCTCAGCGCGTGGCCGAATCCATTGTTGTCTTGAAAAAGAAAGACCGGCTGCGTGGCAAGAGCTGCGCTAACGGCGTTCCAATCGACGGCATAGGAAGCGTCTATGTTGAAATTTGTGATCACCGGCTTTCCCTGTTGAGTCAGATACGCCGGCGAAGGGAAGTAGGTTTGCTCGATATATTGCAACTGGCTGATCAACGCCTGCTGCGGCGAGCAACCGGAGCAGGAATCCCATTGGATCGCGCCCTGGTCGACCATGATGGCGAAGCTGAAGCCGGGATGGCTTTCGGCTTCCGCCATGACGAGTCTTGTGGCTTGATCGATGCTGTTATTCGGGCCATACCAATCGACGATGACGCCATCGATTCCACGACTGATCATATCCGTAATCTGCCGGTGGATCTGCGCCGGGTCGGCGGAATTGTAGCCCACGTTCATGTGGTTCGACCCTCCGAACCAGAGCATTAAATGAGCGTAGACCTTGGTGCTTGCGCCGGAATAGAGCAGTGAGTGGACATCCACTTTGCTCACATTGCCGACACCCGCATTGCCGTTGGTCTGACCGACAAAACCGCCGGCTGTACTGGTATTGTTTGCCGTTTGCGCGGCCAGCGTGGTGGTGGGTACAACGTAGTTTCCGGCCGCGCACACACCGGTCGCGGACAGCAGCAGAACTGCAACACGCCAACTTTTAAGACACATCTGTCCTCAGGAGCGGAGGGGCCGAGGCACTTTCTCGCAACACAACCAGTTCTAGAGGGAGGCACGCGCCCCTGGATTTCTCTGAACCAGCCTTGCAACTTTCTGGGCGGGTAGCAGCTTAGTGTGCGCCTGGGCAGTGTGAATAGATCACCTTGGTTCGGGAACTAGTGTGCGATGAACCTGCGGGCCATTCCTCCCTGTGGTTCACCCGCTGAACAGAGGCGCAACCCCGTGCCTGGTCCTGATTTTGTTGTCGGCTAAAGCCCGTGTTTTCAGTCCCTCTGCCTAACGAAGTGAATCCGTTACTGCGATCACACGCCAACATTCCAGCACTAAAACTCATCCAAGTTGGGCCCTCGATTCTAGAGAGTTCTGAAGAGCAGGTGATCAAGGATGACCACGAAAGAAAAGCTCCGCGCCTATTCAGTTGCAGGGATGATTGTGCTTTTGCTCGCGCTGTGCGGCTGTCAGGGACTGAGTTCGACCTCAACGACCACGCCGCCGAATTCTGGCATCAATGCCATCAATCATATCGTCGTCATGGTGCAGGAGAATCGCTCGTTCGATACCTATTTCGGGCAACTGCCTGCCTATTGGGCGGCGAATGGTTTTCCCGCGCAGCAGTTTGACGGCATGCCGACGAACGCGTCCAACCCGGGATACAACGGCGCTGCTGCGGTTCCCGCTTATCATCTTGCGACCGAGTGCATTGAGCTTCTTTCGCCTTCGTGGGACGAGAGTCATCTCGACTGGAATTTGCAGAATCCCAGCTCCACTACCGCCGCGATGAATGGCTTTGTTTACAACGCCGCGAGCTTTGCTATCAATCAGAATGCCAGTGGCGCGAATCCCCAATACACTGACACTGCCGGTATCCGAGCTATGGGCTACTACGATTGGACCGATTTGAATTATTACTATTTCATGGCATCGAACTTTGCCACGTCGGACCGCTGGTTCGCGCCGGCCCTGGACCGCACGCAGATCAATCGCATGTATCTTTACGCTGCCACCTCGCAGGGCTACGCTTTTCCTCCCGGAACCAACGCCGCCGACAATGCGCCTCTTACCGCTCCCACGATCTTTGACGAACTGCAGAAAGCGGGCGTAAGTTGGAAGGTCTACTACAGTGATGACCTCTGCTCAACAATCCCTCCTCCAGATGCTGAGAGACCGAGAGGCGGCATCACGAGCGGCTCCGCTTCATCCTCGAATAACGGGGCTTGCACTTATCTGACCCAGTTTGCGAAATATTCGCCTCCGAATTCCTTGCCCAGCAATGTTGTTCCCGTCGCGCAATACCTTTCCGATGTTCAAGCCGGGACGCTCCCGTCTGTCGCTTTCATCGAGGCCGGATATGAGTCGGGGCGCGATGAGCATCCGAGTGCCGGCACGAATGTGCAAACTGGCGCCACGTATGTCGCCAGCCTGATCAACGCCTTGATGAGCAGTCCTTCGTGGAAGGATTCAGTTTTCATGTTGACCTATGATGAACCAGGGGGGCTATACGATCACGTCCCACCACAGCCTGCGGTCAACCCGGATGGCATCGCACCCATCGATCTGGCGCCGACGGATGTCTGCGGGACCGGCAATGACCCGAATGGCTTCAACTGCGACTTCAATTACACTGGCTATCGCTTGCCTTTGATCGTGGTCTCCCCGTTCACAAAGAAGAATTATGTGTCGCACACAGTCGCCGATTACACGGCGTTTCTGAAATTCATTGAAACGCGATTCAATGTGCCAGCCTTGACGAAACGGGATGCGACGCAGATGGACATGACGGAATTCTTCGATTTCCAGAACGTGCCCTGGGCAACGCCGCCGTCTCCTCCTGCGCAGGCAACGGGCGGGACTTGCGATGCCCAGAAGTTACAGTAGGTTTGCGCCAACGTAAGTTGGATGGGTTATCTGCCCGCTGAATCGATGGTCATACTGCGGGCCACATAACGTGAGTCCTCAAGAGTAGTGATCACAGTAACCACTGCGCCGGCGTGCAGGTTGTCGTCAGGCGCGAGGGATGGATTAAGGTGGATTTCGTAGGTTTTGTGGTCAGTTGAGGAGAACAGGACCAGCAAACCGGCGCGCAGGTCGAGATGTACGACCTCTCCCGCGAATGTGTAACGAACTCCGGGCAGGGCGAGGATGGCGATCTCACGGGCCAGATCATGGCCGTCCCCTTCGGAGCTGAATCTTATGGCGATCAATGAACCCGGCGTTAGCACGCTGTCTGCAACCGTACGATCGCCTTGGGTGAGCCGTGTGGAGGAGTTCACGCGGACGCGGACTGGCTCCGGCGAAATCCCATCGCGAATCGTCAACTCGCCGCGATCGGCCCCGTATTTCAGCACGACGCCCTGACTTTCACCGACACCCATTCCTGTCTTCAGACGAATACTCCGAGCAAAGACTTTATTTCCGTCGAGGATGGTGTCGGCATAAACTCGTTCGCCTTCATGCAGATCGTCGATGCTAGCTTGCTTGCCCGAGCGATAAACTCGAGTGCGCGGATCGAACAGGATATTCATTCGGCCACCCCCGAAAACCCGTATTGTGAGTCGATCGCGCACGCGATCCAGGCGTTCGACGGTTCCACCGATCAGGGTGGCGTTCGCCCGAGGCAAGGGGGGAAGGTCAGGTAGCAAGCTGGCGGGGTCGGCGACAATGTCCGCATCGATGGGAGCATCTGCGGAGGCAGAACGGTCTAGCTTGATGTTGCCTTCATTCCGAGATGAGACCACGGCAGACGTTGCCTTAGAAGGCGCCAGTTCAGAGGGTATCTGTGCGTAAGCAAAGCTGGCGACAATCAGGCTATTGAATGCGAATTTCGCCACAGAATTCATGAAAACTCTCGATAACGCGAGTATTCCCCGCGGCTTTTCGATGCCATCTGCCGGTGCAAAGGTGGTCCCAAATCCGCCGTGACAGGCACCTAAACCGATTTCGCCACAAACAAAAACCTCTCGTAGGCATCCAAATGAAGTCTCGGATTACTTCTGGCGACCGCGGAGTACTCATGCTTGCTAAAAGCTGGCTGTTCATATGTTTTGTCGGCATTGTCACTCTCGGGTTTGAATTGCAGTCTGCGCAGGCGGGTGACCTCAAGATAACGATCCCGAGGCGAAGCAAGCTGACAACGGTTCAGCGCTTGAACCGCGAGGGAGTAGAGGCCGTCAGAAAACATGAATACGCCAAGGCAGAAGACCTGTTCTACAAGGCGTATCTGCTCGATACCGATGATGCATTCACGCTCAATAATCTTGGCTACATTTCCGAATTACAGGGACAGATTGATCGCGCCGAGCGTTTCTATGCTTTGGCGGCAGAGCAGTCCAGTGAGGCCGTAATTGATCGGGCGAGCGCGCGGGGCCTCGTCGGCCGGCCGATGAAAGAAGCATTGGCGGTTACAGACCAACCACTCCAGGTCAATCATGTCAACGTGGAGGCAGTGCGGCTGTTGTCCCAGGGACGTACGGCGGAAGCCGATGCCATGCTGCAAGGCGCGCTGAAGACCGATCCGAATAACGTGTTCACCCTGAATAATATCGGCGTCCTCAACGAGATGGAGGGGGAAGAGCAAGAGGCATTGAAATATTACGACGAAGCTGCGGGGGCGCTTTCCGATGTGACCGCAGTCGTGACGGCCGACCGCACATGGCGGGGGCGCCGCGTGAGCGAAATGGCAGCGGAGAGTGCGAAGAGTCTCCGCGCGCGGTTGGCGCATGCCAACGACCTGCGGGAGCAAGTCGCGGAACTGAATCTGCGTGGCGTCTCAGCCCTGAATCGCAATGACGTGCGAGCAGCAGACGAAGATTTCCGCAAGGCCTACGCCCTCAATCCCGGGAATGCATTCGCGCTCAACAACATTGCCTATGTGGCAGAACTCGAAGGCGACCGCGAGACGGCGCAATTTTTCTATGAGCGCGCGCGACAGGCGGTCGGGGCCAATGCGACCGTTGGAGCCGCGACCCGGCGCTCAGCGGAAGGAATGAAGCTCTTCGAAGTCGCAGCCGACAACAACACTAAGGTCGAGGAGAAGATTACGCGGCAGCGCGAGGCATTGCGGCGACAGCACGAACCGGTCGTGCTGCTGCGGCGCGACAACAGCATTGTCGAAGAACCGACACAGCCGAATAGTAGTCAGCCCCCACCACGATAAAAGCACACTACGAATCGCCGATCTGGAAGCGGCCGATGTCAGACTCGGGATCGTGAAAGACATGGCGAAGAACATTGGTTAGGTAGCGCCATAGCGTATTGACATTGGTGCGATACCAGCAGCACCGGGTCATGTCGGGCGATAATCCGCAGATAAACTGAAAGCTCTCAAAGGCGGCAGGGGGCTGTGCCAGCATGGCCGCAGCCATGCGATGGTTGCCGTCGAGGATGGTCAAGGGACTGCGTTCGTCCACTCCAATCAGCAAGACCGTAGGGTTCACCAGGGTCTCGTGCATTGAGTTGGTCATTCGGTCGAGCTTGCGGAAAAACTCGTCATCCGGCGACTCCTGTCCTTTGAGACGAAGGCACTCGACCACGTCCGATAAATAGAAACTGCCCTCTGCCACACGGCGCCACTGGGCCCGAGGAAAGAAGCGGATGCGGGCCAGATCTCCCGTTCGAATCTCAACCTTGAACCACTTGGTATCTTCGGGGAGTTCGCGCCACATGGGGCCGCGACGAAGAAACAGCAAGGCTCGACGCAAGGCATTTTCGCGATGACTCTCCAGGTTCGGATTGGTGACGAGGTGTTCAAATTCCTGGCGATATTCCTCAAACTCCGGGTGGTGAAATTCGCTTCGCAGGAATTCGGCGATGACTTCGTGCTCGCTCAAGTGGCGCAATATGCTCAAGTGCGCGTAGGTTCGAACCTCTTCGGGGGAAACGATTTCGCGCCGCAGAAGAGGCAGAGCGACCATGACCAGCAAAATCAGCATGAGCAGCAACTGGACGAAGATTACCTGCCGCAGGGTTTGGTGAAAGGCGCAGATGCCCAGCACAACGGCTGCGCTAAAAGCCAACTGTACCCAACTGGTGTTCGCTATTTTGCGGGACATTTCGTAGGTGATCATCACTGAACTCAACGAGTAGATCCCGGTGGTGACGGCGTAAAGAATGAGCAAGGCTGCCAGTCCCCCATAATTCGCCACTTCAAAGTGTGTGCCGAAGAGAGTCCTCCACAAGAAGTTGGGAACGGCCCAGAGACCCAAGATCAGTGCGAAGAGAATCAGGAACACCATCGTCAATGACATGAACAGCACGGGCCGTGCTTCCCGATCGTTGGAGCGGGCTGCTGCGGAGACGGGAAACATCGCGTTGACCACGGACCACGCACACATATTGACCAGACGTCCCACCAGCGACACGGCAGCATAAATTCCAGCCTGATCGGGCGCGAAAAAGTGTTTCACCAGCACGATGTCGAAGTTGTTGATGATGACTTGGCCGGAGAAGAACACAATCGCCTGGAGCCCTTCCCTGAATGAAATTGGGATGGTGCAAGAACTGACTAAGTTCGAATCAGGGCTGGTTTGAGCGAAGAAGTAAGATGCGATGACAGCGATGACGCTCGCCAGCACCGCCCCCTTCACGCCCAGTCCTAGCCTGATCAGCACGAACGCCCCGACCAGACGGACGATTCCTTCCAGCAGGAAGTTGAAAGCCAGAGACCTGAATGCGTGGATACCCTGGATGTAACCCCGGCGCGCTCCGAGTGGAATGTAGAATGCCGTTCCCAATGCGAGCAACGAGATCAGGACCTGGTCCGGCAAATTCAGATAAGCCATCAGGGCCCGATTACACAGGAATAAAACAGATCCGAGAGCAATTCCGGCGATCCACGCCCGGCGATGTACAGCAGTGAAGATCGTGGCTTTGTCTTCTGGATTTTCGTGATTGGCAACGTATTTGGCACAAACCACCTGAAAGGACAGAGTGATGGCAGAGGCCAGCATCAGCAGCGTGTACACCGCGGTGGCGTGCGCGAAACCCGTCGGTCCCAGCACCTCAGTGATCACTTCAAAAGCGGCCAACAGTTATCACTTCAAAACCGGCCAACGGGATTGGCCGTTCGGGACTGAGAATGTTCTACCCTGCCGCCTCCTGTGGTGGCAAGTCGGTTTTGGTGCGCCAGCTCCGAGGGCCGCATTTGAGCACATGGCCGTGGTGCAGTAAGCGGTCGAGCATGGCGCTCACTGCGGCCGCGTCGCCCAACAGTTTGCCCCAGTCTTCCACCGGGCGATTCGAGGTCAGCATAGTGCTGGCGCGCTCGTAGCGGCGCATGATGATTTCCAGCAGTTCTTCAGCGGCGGTGAGTGGCAGCTTGCGCATGCCGAGATCGTCGATGATCAGCAAGGGTACGGTCACCAAGAACTCCATGTGCTCCTTGCGGGTGCCGTCGAGCGTGGCTTCGGCGAGATCATCGAGCAAGGCGTGGGTCTCGCGATAGAGCACGCGGTATCCCTGTTGGATGGCGGCTTGGCCGATGGCTTGTGCCAGGTGACTCTTGCCGGTGCCGGGTGGGCCGAGAAACAAGGCGTCTTCGTGGCGCGAGATGAAGGTGCCGGTGGAGAGATCGAAGACCAGGCCGCGATTCATCTTCTTGTTGAAAGCGAAGTCGAAGTTGTCGAGAGTCTTCTGGGAGTCGCGGAACTGAGCTTGCTTTTTCCGCCGCTCCAGCAGGCGTTCTCCACGCAAGGCGAGTTCGTCGGAGACCAGGCACGACAGCAGGTCGATGGGGGCGAGCGGTTCGGCCTGGGCCTGGCGCAGGCGGGTCTCCAGCACGGCGGCCATTCCGCCCAGGCGAAGTTGTTTGAGCGCACGATCGAGTTCGATCAGATTCATTCTCCTATCTCCTTAGTTCTGTAGTTGATGAAGTCGCGGTATTGCACCAGCTCGCGGATCAGAGGATCGACTTGCTGCAAACTCAGCGGGGCTTGTGGGCAGCGTTCCAGATAGCGACGCACGAAGCGGTATTCCTGCACTCCCATGTCGAGCGCAGCGGCGCAGGCTTCATCGACCGCCGCGGTGCCGTACTTCTTGGCAGGACAGGCGGGCGGTGACGACGTTATAAACAAGATTGGTAATTCCAACCAGCCCGGAACCGGCCAGCAGGGTCAGGCTCCCGCCGAGTAATTTGTCGCGCGTGGTCTTCGCCTGCGCGTACGCCTCCCCTGAAGCGTGCCTGCCAGAAGAATTGTTGGCGCGTGTTCTCTCTATCGTGGGCATTAGGCGGCCAACGTAAACTTAGAAAAGCGTGAAGTGAACGACTGGAAGCACCGTGGTTCTGCTAGCACCCGGGAAGTCGTAGAACGTCTGTTGCTGGACACCGAATGAGAAACGCATCGGGTAGGCCACCGGAACTTCGCTTCCTCCTTCTCTCAAACTTTCATGGAGTGGCCGCACGTAGGAGACGAGGAACTCGGTCTGGGCATTGTCGTAGGCGTGATATCCCGCACCTCTGGAGAGCAGAAACGACCCCTGAACACTCCAGCGCGGAGTGGCGCGAACCTCGAAGCGGGCGCCCGGCAGCAGGGCCTGCGCGATCGCGTAGTGCGTATCTTGCACGCGCCACGAACGCAGATCCTCGGCGAGTATGGCCGCGGTGATGCGGCTTCCGAACTTATGCTGCAGTCCGGCGTAGACCGAAGTATTGAAGTACTCCTCGACCAGCGGACGGAACAGGGACGGCCGACCGTGAACTCAAGGTTAGCCGACAGATCACGGGATCGCAGGCTCTGATCGGTGAATGGGCCAGCCTCGCGGACCGCGCTACCAGTAACCGAAACCCAGTTGTAGAAGGAGTTGGTCGAGACGTATAGAAACTGCCGGAAGAGATTCTGGCTCATAAACGCGGGTGAGATGGTGTCGCGCCGAATCGTAAACTGCAAGCCGCCATTGAAGGTAATCGAATTCGTTCCAAGGTGGAGAATGGGCGAAATTCCACCGTTCAAAATCGTGTCGTAGGTATTCCGATCCTGCACGACGCCGATGCTGGGGAATAGGAAGTGGCCCGTGGTCATACCCTGGCCGACGAACCCGGTGATCGCAGGGAAGTCTCCCAAGTGCACCCGGTACTGAGATTCGGCCAGGCTTTGAAAAGAGTGGCGCGGCGGAGGCAGCAACGCCGGATTGGTCACGCGGAGCATTCTGGCGTCCAGCGTGTAGACGTTGATATCTTCGAGAGCGGGAGCGAAAGAAACTTCGGGGACGAAGCTTACCTTGTCGTTGATCTGACGGCCCTCCTGCTCGGCGGCCGCATATTGAGAAGTTTCCGCGACGCCTTCATCCTGCTGCCCCGACACGGTGCTGGCTTGTGCGAAGGCGGAGAGAGCATGCAGCGGGTCTTGGCGCTGGCGAGAAAGATTGGCCGAGGCCATCATGTAATCGTAGTCATCCTGGAAATCATTCGTGGGACCGAGACTGGCCAACTCTGTTTCCGCCTTGCGTGTATTTCCTTCGGCGAGGTAGGTGTTAGTCAGGCCAAGCGCGACCGTGCGCCTGTTTGCTCCCGCCATCTTGGCCTTGTCGAAATAGGTTTCTGCGAGATCAAAGTCGTGCATGGCCAGGAAGATGTTCGCAGCTTCGGCGAGGTCTTCTGCCGTGACCGGCGAGTTCGGGAAGAGACGTGCCTCCGCGAATCCAAGCGCGATTTGGCGACGGCCTTCATCCGGATGGCCTTGTCGCAGGAAGATTTGCGCGACGGCAAGACGGACGCCAATGCGGTCTCCACCGGGTACATCGAGGGCCCGGGAGAAACGTTGCATCGCGGCGCTGCGATCATCCAGTGTCAGCAGAGCATCGCCGGTCGCGGTAAGGACCTCGATACGGTTGCCGCCCAATTGCTCCGCGGTCTGAATGTCACGAAGCGCCTGTTCCCGGTCGCCTTGCTTGGCATGCACCTGTGCCATAAGGGCGTAAATCGTAGGGTCCGATGGCGAGAGCTTTACGGCGTTATTGAGGGCAGCGGTCGCCTCCGCGTAGTGCCGCATGTGGTAAAGAACATCTGCAAATGCGAGTTGAGTCGTCAGGTCGTTTGGCGTTTCTGCTAACGCGGTGCGATACTCACTCGCAGCGTGAGGGAAGTCCTGCTCCTGCCGGAACGCTTCAGCTCGAGCCAGGTGCCACGCGTGCGACTTTCCGAGAACTTTCTGTGCGGCATCCAGTTGTGTGAGAGCCGGTTTGGGGCGGTGAAGTTGGAGGCTGGCGTAAGCGAGGCCAAGGTGGGCCTGACCATAATTCGGTTGTAACTGCAATGCGGTCCGGAAATCCTGCACCGCCTTCCCCGGCTGGTGGAGATCATTCAAGACGAAGCCGCGATTCACGTATCCCGTGGCCATTTTAGGATCGCGCTCCAGCGCCAGGGTGAAGTCCTTCACTGCTTCATTCAAATCGCCATCGTGGGCGTGAACGTTTCCGGCAATGAGCGGAAGATCCTTGTCGTGGGCGAGGATCGGCTCATATTTGGTCACGAGCGCAAGAGCTTCGTCGTAGCGCTGGAGGTAGTAAAGATCGTAAGCGAGGTAAACCACTCCTTCGCGGTCGTTCGGCAACTTCTTGATCACTGCGTACCCAAGCCTGGCCGATTCGTCATAATCGCCTTTGAACGTGAGGTAACGTTCCCGCTCGCGCTTGACCTGGGGACTTGTACTTGTCTTCGCGGTGGCTCGTTGCAGCCAGTGCTGTGCCAGATCCAAGTTGTGAGCCTCCAGCGCGGCATTCGCGCCTCCGGCAACAATAAGGGCGTTGTCGGGCATATGCTCATAGGCATTCTCGTAATTTATTTCGGCGGAGCGAAAATTGCGTTCGGCAGTGGACAGATCGCCCAGAGCCAGGTACGGAGCGAAGTCCTTGGGGTGGGCAGCTGCGGCGCGCGAAAAATAAGTCTCGGCCAGCTTCGTGTCACCCGCGTCCCGAGCCAGATAGCCCAGGGACGAAAGCGCCTCCCGGTTATGATGGTCGATTTCGAGAACCTTCGCGAACGTCTGGCGAGCCGTGTCCTTCTGGCCCAGCTTCCACATCAGAGTGCCGTAGTTCGTCAGCGAGTTCACGTTGGAGGGAGCAAGGGCCAGTGCCTCTTTCAGGTCGCGGTTGGCGGCGTCAAGATTGCCAGAAGCCGCTTCGACGGCGGCGCGCAGCCTTAACATCTCGGGACGAGAAGCGGCGGGAACCTGGAGATTCTGTATGGCCGCCGCGGCGGAATCAAGTTGTTCTTTTGCTCCGGTTGCATCTTCTTGGCGGGCGTAAAGCTCGTACAGATTGAGGCGGAGTTCAATGGGATAAAGCCGCCCTTCCGGCGGGCGCGCGGGCAAATTGTGCAGAGCAAGTTTGTATTCGTCAGTCGCATCAGGGAGACGGTCGTCCGACTCGGCAATCGCAGCGAGGATGGCATGAAGACGATAATTGTTGCCATCAATTTGTCGAGCGGCGTCAAGAAAAGGGCTCGCGGCATCGGGTTTCCCCACGTTGACCCAGGCTTGCGCGGCGCTCAACTCAAGTCCGATATTGCCTTTTGCCGCTTTTGCCAGATGGCTGTAAAGCTCGGCGGCGTCCTGTTGTTTGCCGGCGAGTTGGTAGGTGTAGGCCAGCTCCGCCATGACGTCAGAATTCTTTGATGGAACTGCCTGCAATGTCGCAATGGCTTGATCGTAATTTCCTTGATCGCGGTATTGCTCAGCGACGGCACGCAAAACGTCAGGATCATGCGGCGCACGGCTTTTGGCGCGATTCAGATATCGCGTCGACTCGTCCGACTGCCCTAAGCGCTGGTAGGTGTGCGCGATCAGCAGATCGGTGTGGGCGGAAGATTGCAGCGCATCAGCGCGGAGAAGCAGGTCGAGGGAGTGCTTGGGGTCGCTGCTGAGCAGAAGCTCTCCTGCAAGCTGCAGGCTGCTGGCGTCTTCGGGATTGGCATCCACAACCCTACGCAACAACTGCTCGGCTTCCTGGTCCCGGCCCATCTTGGCATACGTCTGCGCTAATCCTGCTAGCCCGCGCACAGAATTCGGCTGCTTCTGCAGTCCACGATTAAAGGCGTCCACTGATAGCGGATACCGCTCGGCCAGCCGGGCTGCGTAGCCCAGCAAGAACCAGAGTTCGGCATTCTGCGGTGCCGACTTTGCCGCCTGCTCGGCGTATGAAACCGCAGCGGCGTAGTCGTTTCGCTTCAGGGCATCCTGCGCAGCGCGCGCCTGGCGCGCCACGTCGATACCAGATCCCCAACTCAAATTTGGGTCGCTTTGCGGAGAGTTCGCAGGTGCTGACTTAGTTGGTTTGCCTGACTGAGAAGAACTGCTTTGGCGGTTGACGTCAAATGTCTGGCCGCGAGCCCGCCCCAAGATGCCGAGAACCATGACGATGCAAAAGCTCGTGAGCGGAAGTCGGCTTTTCACGGAGTCACCACTGCGTCTTCTTCTGATTTAGAGAGCCTTCCCGCAAAAGATTTCTGCGGTTCTTCTCAGATGCCAACCCTGAGACCTAGGTTTGCCTTCCAAGGGAGGCGTTGAGGTTGGCAGCGGCCCAGAGAAGGAAAGTCAGGGTAAACCCTGTAGGGATTTTCTGAATCCAAGCGGTGCTGAAGGGCACTGGAGCGCACGGCATGAGCAATAACTACAGCTTCTCTCGTCCCATTCCGTTACTGGCGATAGTGTTGGTTGCGCTCGCGGTCCATGGGCCGCTTTTGCTTATGGAACTTCCTCTAGGTTCGTTCGACACGAACTTCCATATCTTCCTTGCTTCCCACTACGCTCATCACTGGTTCAATCCCTGGAACGAGAAATGGTTCGCCGGGTTTTCGCAAACCACATATCCCCCTCTTACGCATCAGTGGATCGCGCTCTTCTCCAACCTTACCGGGCTCAACATGGGCTTCATGATGGTGCAGTTGATCGCGATTCTGCTGCTGCCAGTGGGTGTGTTTAGATTCGCCAAGATCTGGGTGAACGAGCGAGCCGCCAGTTATGCGGCTCTCGGCAGCATTTTTCTGGGCGCGCTGGCATTTCTGGTTTATCAAGCGGGACAGTTGGCAACGGTGGCTTCCGTGGCCCTCTATCTCAATGCGTTGCCGTACTTCTATGAGTGGTCTACTCAAGCATCTGGGCGGTCGCTTATCAAGGGGCTGGCCATCAGTTTGTCGGCGGCGGCGGCCCATCACGTGACGTTGATTTTCGGCGTTGTGTTGTTTGCCGGGCCTGTCTTGTGCGTCGCATTCATGGACGCCAGGGACGAGCGCGTCAGTGGTTCGCCGGCTGTAGTCGTGTCGCGGGCCTTGGTGTTTGCGGTTTTGGCGGGGATTGGCGTGGGCATCGTTTTGCTGCCCTACTGGATGACCCTCATTCAACATCCCATTCATCAGATTCCGATTCCGCACGACAGCCGCAGGAATTTCCTTCTGAACTCGGTTACTGGGATCAACTATTTCGTAATCCCGTATGGGGCTCTGATTCTGGCCTTGCCATTCATCATTATTCGCGGTTCGTCGGTGCGCCGCTTGCGGCCGTTGCTCGCAGGATTTTGGCTGACCTTGATCTTCGGATTGGGTGGCACTACACCACTTCCGAAGTGGCTGCTTGGACGTGCCTTCGAAATTCTTACCTTCGAGCGCTTTACGTTTTGGGCCACGCTGATGGCCATGCCGATTTTAGGGCTGCTCGCGACTGAGCTTTTAGACCGCTTCCGTGCCAAAGCCGCCGTGGCGTTGTCGCTGGCATCGGTGGTAACTATCGGCGCGGCCTTGGCGTGGCTCACCGCCAATCCTTATCGTCCCACCGTTACGATGGACGTGCGACCGGTGATCGCTTTTCTCAACCGCGATGGGCATGATTCCTACCGCTATCTAACGTTGGGTTTCGGCAGTGAACTCGCCAAGGTGTCGACCTATACCGATGCCAGCAGCGTAGACGGAGACTACAATTCGGCCCGCTTATTACCCGAGATGACCCAATACGGTTCGGCGCAGCTCACCAATGCGAAATTTTACGGGTCGGCCGGCATGGCCTCGCTGCGCGCGATGCTGGAACATGCGAACCGTTACGGACTGAAATACATCTTCGTACACGATTCCTACTATGAGCCGCTGCTGACCTTCGCAGGCTGGCGGAAAACCGAGACGTTTAACAACGGCGACATTACCGCATGGACGAAGGACGACGTCCCCCCTGCCCACAGGATCGAATCTGATGCCATACCGCCAGCGTGGATGGGCGTGCTTTGGGGCACGCTTCCCATCGGCGTTAGCGTGTTGGCTATGTTCCTGGTGTTACTGGTGCCGTCCAGACAGCGCATGGGACGAGTGATCGAACCGCCAGTCCGCGTAGAACACCGTGAGGGGCATTACGTTGCCTGAGAGGACGAAATGAAAATTGCATTGCCACTCATCATCGTCGGGGTGACCATTCTGCTCCTCTTCTTAGGCTTGACCGGAGCAGGACGCTTCAGCGGAACCGTAGGCATTGCGTCGGGATCGGCTCTGCCGGGCTTCACCGAGAACGCGGCGACTCCGGAGCAGGCCCTTGCGAGTTTCTTGAGTGAAGTCCAAAGGCGCAACTGGGGCCGGGCATTCTCCAGCGTAGAAAGGACCGACCAAAGTGAGGGCGAACAGGGGTTTATCCAAGAGTGGATTGGCTCGAATGGCGACCTGCGATCGTTTTCGAATCTAGAAAGTTATGACATGCGTCCGCTGCATGCCACCGACTCGAAAGCGCAAATGCGCGTGCAATTGCATTGGGCCACTCCGGTGGGTCCGGTCGTGGACGTTCGCGACTTCCATCTCGTACGCCGAGATCACTGGAAAGTGGTGTGGGACGAGGCTCCGCCGCCCAACGTGCCATCACAAGTAATCCCCGTCAACTACTTACGCTGGGATCTGGTCAACGGAACGGCCGGAGAGCAGTGGGGTTCACGCAATGTAGACGCGCCGCACGTGCGCATTATGTCCATGAACGCGATGGATTCCGCAGAGGGCACGGTCGTGATGGGCGAGGTCGTCAATGAAGATACGATCCCAGCATTTGTCAACGTGAATGCCACCTTAGTGGATGCTTCTGGAAGTGCGATTGACGAAGAGAGCAGCTTCGACAAGATCATCCACGTACTGCTGCCTAAGCAAGTTTCGCCCTACCGTGTCGATTTTCCTCGTATCAGCCTTAGCAAGGTGAAGAACGTGCGCATGGATGTGAAGGCGACGCTCGTCCCGGCGTCGTCCGATCCTGTGATCGGTGCAATGAATCAGAAGATCGAGACAGACGCGCAGGGCCGGGAGGTGCTCCACGGCGATCTGCTGAATCAGAGCGGCGAGACCGTGAACATTCCACATGTGATCGCCAGCTTCTACGACAATAACGGGAAAGTCGTGTGGGTTTCCGATGGATATGTCGAGCGTGCGTTGCTTCCCCAGGAGTCTGAGCCCTTCGCAGTCGAGATCCCAAAGTCGTTGGCCGGGAAGGTACAGAACTTTCATGTCGTCGTTAACCAATACAGCCTGCAGAGGTCATAGGGCGCGCCGTACATGGCTTCCAGGCTTTGTTAGCGCCCTTTGCCTGGTGGGAATGTCTTACGCTCAAGCGGGAGCGGTTCGCGTTCCGTCGGAGGTAGTCGCGGGGAGTTCGATTTCGATTCCGACCACGGGCACCGGCACCGCGACCTTTTATCTGGTGGGCCCATCGGTTTCGTTAAAGCGCGATGTGGACCTCGGGCAGCAAATCTCGCTGGCCTCGGGTGACCTACAGAATGCAGGGAGGTATGTGGGAATTCTCTGCGCCGATACCTGCGACAGTGCCGAGTTCTTTGTGACGGCAGCGGAGCCGGTTAGCCTCACCTTTCTCGTACACCCGTCCCGGGCTCCGGTGGGGCAGAACGACGTAATCAGCGGAGTCGCACTGGCTTTCGACGAATATAGAAATCTGGTTCTGGCCCCAGCGACGGTGGACTTTCGCTTGACAGCGGGGGGCTCCAGTCTGATGTCGCACTCGGTTCCTACGCACAGTGGTATCGCGTGGTTTCGCACGAATTCCGGCCGATCAGCCGGCGCCGTGCAGATACTCGCCTCGATCGGTGATGTCTCCACGCGACGGATTGTGCAGCAGGTGGCCTCCGATCCGTGCCGTTTGCAAATCAAGGGTCGGCGTACGGCGAAAGGCATTGTGGTCGAGACCGAGCCTGTACGCGACTGTGCAGGCAATCCCGTGCCTGACGGCACAGTCGTGACCTTCACGGCGAAAGACGGAAACGAAACGAGCACAGTAGACGCGCCAATCAAACAAGGGATCGCGCGCGCCCAATTGATGGCAAAAGGGCCAGTTGTAATTTCGGCCGCTTCTGGAGTAGTGATGGGGAACGAACTACACTTGGGTGGAGAATGATGAAATGGCGTAGCGTTTCTGACGCCCGGCTGGCGACGATGTTCGTGTGGGGAGTGCTCGCTCTGTCAGTGCCCCGCTTTTCTGTTGGCGCAGACACGCCCCAGGTGGTGCTAGACGCCAGCAAAGCAGGCCCACGAGCAGTCGAAAGCTTGACCGAACGCAGTGTCATTCGCGACTACAAGTTCGCCTGGGTGAACCTCGCTCAAGCTCGCGCATCCAGTTCGACCGCCGCTCTGAACGGTTTGTTCGTCGGTACGGCAAATGATTGGCTTACCAACGCGGTGGACAGTCAACGGCACAGCGGGCTGAGTTTCCGATATTCCAATCAAAGCCACAAGCTGGAAGCTGTGTTTTACGCTCCGGAAGGGGATGTAATTGAGCTACACGATAACGCCGAATACGACCTTCAGATTCTCGATGGAAGTAAGACGATTCACACTGAACACGTGGTGGTACGGTATGTGGTACTCATGACGCCTGCTGCCGACCGTTGGGTAATCCGGCAACTTCAGGCCGTCCCGCAGTTCTGAGCACTAACCCTTCCGCCAACCACGACCTCGGCAGCGGCATCCAAATTTCATCAAACGGTGGAAGATATGGAGTCCTCATTTGTCGAAGACGCTGCTAGCAGTTGCGATCGTGTGTTTCATGGCGGGCAGCGGTTGCACTACCCCCGGCATGCACCGCGCCTTGCGACAAGGCTTGCAGGCTCCTAGATCCTGGCCCAAACTCCTCGCCGTCTACATGCCATGGTTTGGCGACCATGTCCACGTGGATGTGGGCTATTCCAGCAACGATCCGGCGGTGCTGCGCCGGCAGATTAAGCAGGCCCGCCACATGGGCATTTCAGCTTTCATCGTGGATTGGTATGGCGACAGCCAGCCTTTCAACGATCACAACTTCGGTCTACTGCAGGAAGCTGCGGATGAAAGTCATTTTCAGGTCGCGCTGTTGTATAACGAGGCCGAGGACGACGACGGGCGGGCTACAGACGAAGCCATCGCGGCCCTGGACAAAGCTTACAAGGCATACATCGGTCCAGAGGCGCCGCACCGCGCCGCCTATCTTACCTACAACAGCCATCCTGTGATCTTCATCTTTCCAAAACATGGGAAAGTGGATTGGAACCAGGTCGTCGACCACTGCCGCGAATGGGAGAGTCCGCCCCTCTTGTTCTACAAGGACGAACCGCAACCTCAATTTGCCGGCGATTTTGCAGGGCTCTATGCCTGGGTTCAGCCTGGGCATCAGGGATGGACGAGTGACGGGAGCAATTGGGGCGAGCAGTACCTGGAAGATTTCTACAAGAACATGACAACCAAGCATCCTGACAAGATTGCGGTCGGAGCGGCATGGCCGGGTTTTGATGATTCAGCTGCGAAATGGGGCCTGAACCGGCACATGCAGAGTCGATGCGGGAAGACTCTCGACGACACTCTGCGGCTCTACGAGCGCTACTATGACGATGCCCACCCCCTTCCATTCCTCTTAATCGAGACGTGGAATGACTACGAGGAGGGCACCGCCATTGAGCGGATCAGCTTCACTCAGTGTCGCGAAGTGCACAAGTTGGATCCAGTGCGAATTGAATCCATGCTGCCTGTTAAATGCCAACCACTCGGCCCAAAATTAACATCAAAACGGGTGCTTTCTGACAACCTTCAGGGACTTTCACGCAATGGAAATGGTGCACAATTTGCCGAGAAGCCTTCGGCTACTGTCTGAGCTGACTTTGGTGTCTCCTTCCTTTCCGGATACGTCCGCGCAGATGCGTGCGATTCTGAGCGTGGAGGGCGATGAGTTATTTTCAAGGTTGGACGAGCGGGATCTCGATGACCTCGAATCGCTCGCCACCTCCAACCACGTGATCCTGCGGGCATTTGAGCCGCTTCAGTTGATGCTTGGCGCAGCGAGGAACGACCGCGGGGCGGAGTGGGTTGCGAATTCGGTGCAGGTCGAACGGGCACGCATCACCCACGCCCTTGGCTTTCTGGAGGAAATTTGTGCAGCCTTGGAGAAGGCTGGATGTCTGGTCACGGTGATCAAGTCCCTGGATCACTGGCCCGATCTGGGTGGCGATTTGGACCTTTATACGGACGCGCAAGCCGCCGGCGTAATCGACATCATGAGTTCGCACTTTAAAGCGAAGCTCGCCGCCCGCAGTTGGGGGGACCGGTTAGCGAACAAGTGGAATTTCATAGTACCGGGTTTGCCAGAATTGGTCGAAGTGCACGTAGGACGTCTGGGTCAAACCGGGGAGCAAACAGCCATAACCAGGTCTCTGGCGGACCGGACTTGCTCGGCGAGGGCGGGCATATATCTCTTTCGCGTACCAGCATCCGAAGATCGGATTGTCATCAGCACGCTTCAGCGCATGTATCGGCATTTCAACATTCGGCTTTGCGACATCGTGGACAATGCCTTGCTATTGGATTCGTATTCCGTTGACTTCGCGTATCTACGTTCCTTGGGCTCGACGGCGGGCGTCTGGGAAGGCATCGCGACCTACTTGACCATCGTCTCAGAGTATGTCGAGGCATACCGCGGAGATGGTATTCCGTTGCCTTCGTTCCTGACTCATTCGGCTAAGTTCAGCGCCGACCAGGTCCGTTTCCGGCGCGACTTTCTCCGAGTGCCGATTATGCCGCACTCCCTGAGTTTGTATGCCGCTGAGCTAAAAAGTCTCATGCTGAGGGGAGATCTTCGGAACAGCCTGCGCCTTAGCTTGCTGCCGTGCCTGGCCACGGCTGCGGCTCTGGAGCACAAGATCGCCCGCAGCGACAAGGGAATCTGGTAGGGCAATGGGAAAACGGGTTTAACTGGTATTGCTGAACAGGTGGCTCTACAGGCTTTTCTGGATTGTGGCACCCCTTTTGTTCGCCTAGTGTCTGCGTGGATTTAGGGGCGGAAGGGAAGCTATCCTGAAAAGCAACGCTGGCACGGGGCGAAATCTGGCTGGGGGAGGGTTCGCATGGTTCGCATTCTACTTGTTGACGACAATCCGTCGGTGCGGCACTACCTGCGAGCCGTTCTTGAGCAACAAACCTCATGGCGAGTATGTGGCGAGGCGCGAACCGGTGCGGAAGCGTTGCAGAAAGTGCGCGACGCCCATCCTGACCTGATTTTGCTCGACTATCAGATGCCGGACCTGAATGGCGTCGATATCGCCAAGCAGATTTGCGACCTTTTCCCCAAGATTCCCATCCTGATGGTAACTCTTCACCTCTCGCGGCAACTGGCCGAAACCGCCCGTCTCGTGGGCATTCGGGGAGCGTGCGCAAAGCAGGACATTGGCTCGGTCGTAGAAGCGGTCGAGGCCCTGTTGCGCGAGCAGACGTACTTTCCGGTGGTCCCTTCGCCATAAACTGGGTGGATACCGGATGGCGGGAGTGCGCCACCGGCCTCCTGAGGCATTGGCAAAATACAGGATTCCCCTTATTGGACAGCCCCCACCCCAACGGTACCCTCAACGGGAGCCTTAAGGGACGGCTGCGGTCAGGCGACAGTGCGGGTTCAAGGTGCGTCACGCCGCGTCCGGGGGGCGGCCTTCGAGGGTGGAAATGTCTGATAATGCTTGCGATTGCGAGTCCTCGCGAGAAAGTTCCCAAACTGGCTTGTCAGCTTTTAGATCCACAAGGGGCGACGGGCGGCAGACGTCCAGCGTGATCTGTTAGACCTCTATGAGGTCCTTGAAGCATATGCACCTGTGTGGTACTCGGAGAAGCTCAGGAGGGGACTCAGCCGCGCTAAAAGCTCTCGATTCGCGAAGATAGCTGGGGACGGGAACCAGCCGCATTCCTAAGAGCTGCTAAGGAAGTCCGAGTGAAACGGATTGGTCAGTCATATCACGGACGGATTCAGCTAAAATGTGGCGGATTGTCTCGGCCTTTCCTCACGGAACGGAAACTGCATGACTATTCGCATACTGCTGGTTGATGACCATCCAATTGTAAGGCAGGGTTTGAGGACGCTCTTAGAAGGACGCGACGGCTGGGAAGTAATTGGGGAAGCGTCAGATGGAGCTGAGGCGCTGGAAAAAGCAAACGACCTGAGCCCGGATGTCATGGTTCTCGACGTCACCATGCCGAGAATGAACGGCTTGGAAGCGTGTCGTCTATTGAGGAAGCGAGCGCCTCAACTGGAGATTTTGTTTGTAACGCAGCACGATTCTCCGCAAATGATGCGCGAAGCTCTGGAAGCTGGGGCAAGGGGATACGTTGTGAAGTCTAATGCCGCCCGCGATCTGTTGGCGGCCGTGGAAGCTGTGAGCCAGCATCGCGTTTTTACGGCGTGCTGAATGGACAGACCGCTGCTGGTATATGTTAGGGGTTGGTTTCAAAGCGGTGCATCGCTGGTCCGTGGGGGGTAAATCATGAAGTTGAGAATTTTGTTGGCCGACGATCATGAAATTGTTCGGCGCGGATTGCGCGCCTTACTCGAGAAACACGAAGGATGGGAAGTCTGCGGCGAAGCCAGCGACGGCCGCGAGGCCGTTGAGAAGACTCTACAGCTGAAGCCCGATGTCATCATCCTCGATATTGGGATGCCGCTGCTGAACGGTCTGGATACCGCGCGTCAACTTCTGCAGCATGACTCGAATTTCAAAATCATCGTGTTGACCATCACCGACTCAGACCAGGTGATTCGTGAGGCTCTTGACGCAGGCGCGCGCGGGTTTGTCTTGAAGTCCGATGCCGCCCGCGATCTGGTATCTGCCGTGGAAGCTCTGCAGAACAAGCGGATGTTCTTCACGCCTCGAGTGAATGATCTGGTGCTGGCCGGCTTTCTCGAGAAGGGGCATTCGATGTCACGGAATGAAGCTCCCAAGTTGCCGACACTGACGGCCCGTGAGCGCGAGATCACCCAGTTGCTGGCGGAAGGGAACAGTTCTAAGGAAGTCGCCTCTCTCCTGAATCTGAGCACCAAGACAGTCGAAACGCATCGCAGCAATATCATGCGAAAACTGAGCTTTCACTCCATCCGGGATTTGGTCGTGTATGCGATTAAAAACAACCTCATCCAGATTGAGATTCCGCCCCCGAAAACACCCACCGGGCCGACCGGCCCGACGGCGGCCTGACCTGCTCGCGGCAAGTTTGGACTAACGAACAGTTTCCCCGGGATAATATCCTGTGCGAGTGCGCACGACGAGCCGGGCGCCTGAGGGGCCCTTCGCTTCGACTCGAATCGCCTGGTATCCCGTTATAGTGCCCGTCGGCTTATATGCCAGCGTGTATTGACTGCGGATGTCGTGTGCCACGGAGCGCGTAATCGCGTTCACTTCATCCAGGCTCTGTGGGAAGAATGCAACGCCTCCCGTGTTCGCCGCCAGACTCTGCAGAGCGTCATGTGCAGCGCGCGTAAACCCTTCGTCGGTCAACCCGATCGCGTATACGGTCGGGGCCTTGTTGGGCTGCAATTGGCGGAGAGCCTCTTGCAGCGTTTCGCGGCTCATGTTGTCCTGCCCGTCAGTAACGACCAGTAGCACTTTCTTGTTGAGCCGAGGATTATTCCGCAAATGGATCGCCGATGCCACGACGGCGTCGTAGAGAGCGGTACTACCACGAGTCGAGATCTGATGCAAAGCCGCTTGCAGCAGGTTGACGTTGGAGGTGAAATCCTGATCCAGATAGGAGTTCTGACTAAAATTAACGACGAAGATCTCGTCCTGCGGATTACTTGCACGAATTAGATTCAGCACCGCCTGATTTACTTGTTCCCTCTTGTCACGCATGGAGCCGGAATTATCAATGACGATTCCCATCGCCACGGGAACATCTTCGCGCCGGAAAGATGTAATCGGTTCTAATTTGCCGTTCTGGTAGATGGAGAAAGCATTTTTGTCGAGGGTTGTGACCAGGTGCCCGGCCTCGTCTACTACCGTCGCATGCAACACCACTTCCTGCACTTCCTTCTTGAAAACAAACCTGCCGGTATCCTCCGTGCTGGAATCGGGACTGATCGGTTCCTGCTGCTGGTCTTGAGCCGGCCGCTGCTCAGCCGGGGACTGGCCGGATTGCTGCGCAGAAGGAACCGGTTGTGCACTGCGGGGAGGGCTGGACACAGGATTCTGTGCGGCACTGGTTGGCGAGGTAGAGGGGCTACTTTGGGGAGACGGCGTATTCTGGGCGAACGTTATCGCAGACAAAGCTACCGCAACCGCCGCAATTCTGATTGCTCGACTGAGAAAACAAGTCGCGCCGAAACGCATGGTACGGCCTCCAAGTATCTTTTGGATGCGACTCGCGTCTAAGCCGCACAGGTTTTCTGCAGAAACCGTCGAACCAATAAGGCATATTCGTGAATCCGTACAGGAAAGACGGTAGGAATAGCAAAACCCGATACCCCCGGATCAACTTGCTTCTCCTCCGGTTGGAAAACCTTACACATCCAGCGAGCACTGGAACCTTGAAATGGCTTGGGTTGCAATGGCATACGCGTTGGGCACGATTGTTGCATGACAAATTAAGTCGCTGAGTAAGTGTTCCGATACTCATTTCACGGAAACGTATTTCGCATACTTCGAAACTGCGCCAGGTTGAACATTTCAGTTTTTTTTCGGAGGTGGAGAATGCTTCGAATTCTGATCGCAGATGATCATGAATTGGCCAGACACGGCATCCGCGCACTGCTGGAGAGCCACCCGGGTTGGGTTGTGTGTGGGGAGGCCAAAGACGGGCGTGAGACGGTCGAACTTGCCGAAAGATTGACGCCGGATTTGATCCTCCTCGACATCGGAATGCCCAACCTCAACGGCCTGGAGGCCACTCGACAGATTTTGTCGACGACACCCGAAGCTGTGATCCTCATCCTAACCATGCACGACGCCGATCACGTAGTGCGGGAGGTGCTCCGCGCCGGGGCGCGCGGATTCCTGCTCAAATCCGATGCCGGGCGCGACTTGGTTGCCGCAGTCGAGGCCTTGCAGCGGCAGAGAACTTTTTTCACAACTCGCGTCAGCCAGATGGTCTTGGATGGCTATCTTGATCGCGATCATCGTAAGAGCGAGACCGCGGACGTCTCAAATGACGTCTTGACCAGTCGAGAGCGGGAGGTAATCCAGTTATTGGCTGAGGGAAAGACTAGCAAGGAAGTTGCAGTAACCCTCAACCTGAGCGTCAAGACTGCCGAGACCCATCGAACCAACCTGATGCGGAAACTAAACCTCCATTCAGTCGCCGATCTCACTCGCTACGCAGTGCGTAATGGGATCGTCCAGGTATTCTGATCCAGATAACTCCTTAGTCGAGCGCCCAGCAAGCCCGTCTTGTTTCCGTATTTATTCTTGTTTGATAGGGGCCGCTCGCGCCAGCATTACGGACTTCACTCGATACAATCTCCCTTGCTTCCTGCGTAATCTTCACCCGGGATGAATCATATTCTGCTGCTAAATAACAGTCTCGCGTCGCGGTTCTGGTGCACATCATTCGGGAATTGGCCCTGTAGCCTGACCGGAAATCTGCAACGGACGTGAGGGGAATAATCTAATCAGGAGGAAGGTATGAATAAGGATCGGGTAGAAGGTAAGGTGAAAGACGTAGCGGGCCGGATTGAACGCCAGGCGGGAGAGTGGACAGATGATCCGAAAAAGCAGGTCGAGGGATCAACGAAACAAGTCGAAGGTAAAGTGCAGAATGCCTATGGCAAGGTAAAGGACGCTACCAAGAAGGCGACCGACGATTTGAAGACGTCCTCAAAACCGCCTCAGCGGGTACCAGATCGAGCAGATGCAGACGATTCGGAAGAAGCGCGCGGTTCTCGCCGCTAGGGAACCGTGAGTTCCACTCAGTATTCGAATTCTCCTACACACAAAGAGCGGGGTGGCGGGCGATAAGTCATCGCTCGTCACGCCCCGCATCTTTTGTGATTGAGGACAGTAGCAGATTTCTTCTACAGAAGGCGGCGTCGGCTAAGGGATCTGACACGGGTTCTGGAGGCACGTGGAGCGCTCTCTACGTCTGTCATGAACTGATCAGTCACCAACAACGCCACTGCGAGTCCAGCGAACAGGTGGACGAGTCCGCCCAGGTGGACAAGCAAACCGAGCAACCAGAAAAGCAGGAGGTACGCCGCTAACGCACGGACCATACGAGTATTCCTCAGCGGACGAGGCTGGGAGAGATATTCCACAGCTGCGCGAGCGCGCGAGCTGCGCTGTTCAGCGCCCGTTTTTCATCGGCTAAATCATCTGGCGAGACTGCATGATTGCGGACCGCGATGGGAACCTTAGCCGGATCTCCCGTGCGCTGAAGCTGTGCGAATGCGTCGTCGAACGTTCGCCTGAGATCATCCGCCGAAGACGCCGAAGACGCATCTACCCGCTTTTTTGCCGTTGTTGCCATTGTTTGTCTCCTGGAAGGCTTTCTCCTGGAAGACATTTAAGAAGAACGCTCGCGATATAGAAATACAGCAATGCCTTCAAACATAGATGGGTTTTACCGGCTCTTTGCCCTGTAAGGTTCAGCGCCGATATTCCTAATTCTAAGGGAGTGTGCGAATACCCTACGCGGCTGGCGCGCGGAATGTGTCTGGCGTTCGGACGGGCATTCTATCGAGCACAGGGTCGCTTATGTCCAAACGCACCTCGCAGAGTTCCGCGATCAGACTTCCCGCCCACTCATAGATGTTGTGTTCGCGAATTGTGCGCCGCATGTGTTGCATGCGCGACTGCTTCTCTTCAGGATCCATTTCCAGCGCGGCCCGAATGGCCTCGGCGGTTTGGTCGATGTCGTAAGGATTAACCTGGAGTGCATCTCGCAGTTCTCGCGCAGCTCCGGTGAAGATGCTGAGGACCAGGACGCCACTCTCGTCGTTGCGGGCGGCCACAAATTCTTTCGCCACCAGATTCATGCCGTCGTGCAGCGACGTAACCAGACACAAGTCCGCAGCTCGGTAATAAGGCTGGATCTCGTGGTGACTATGCTGCCGCTTCAGCAAAACGATGGGCTTCCACTTGTCTTTCTGAAAGCGCCAGTTAATGCGCCCGGCCTCTACCTCGATTTCCGCCTCCAAGTCGTGATACCGCTTAAGGTGACTGCGAGTCGGTGCACCAATTTGGATAAAGGAGAACTGGCCTTGATAGCGTGGGTGTTTTTCGAGAAAACGTTCCACCGCTAGAAATCGTTCCAGAATTCCCTTTGTGTAGTCCATGCGGTCTACGCCGAGACCGAGGAAGATCGCCTCAAGGTCCAGCTCCTTCAAAATTGCCGAACGCGCTTCGTAAGCTGACTGCTCTGAAGCGTCCGAGGGCGGATTGGTGAGATTGACACTGATTGGGAATGGGTGCACCGTCGTCGTGTGGTTGAGTCTTTGTATCGAGAAGTGTTCCCAATCGATGCGCGATTCCAGAACCTGGTCCGCGGTCCGGAGAAAGTTATTACAGTGTGATTGGATGTGGAATCCGACCAGGTCGGCACCGAGCAGCCCTTCGAATAATTCCCGTTGCCACGGACAAATGCCGAAGACTTCGGGAGTCGGCCATGGGATGTGCCAGAAAATGGCGACTCGCGCATCCGGTCTCTTCTGCTTGACCATTTTTGGCAGCAATGCGAAATGGTAGTCCTGCACCAGTACGACGGGTTGCTCGGTATCTTTCATTTCTTCAAGCAGGGCATCAGCGAACTTGCGGTTGACCGCCTGATATTGTTTCCAGTCGTCAGCGCGAAAGATCGGACGGGTATGTGCGATGTGACAAAGCGGCCAAAGGCCTTCATTGGCGAAACCGTAGTAGTAGCCCTCCTCCTCCTCTTTCGTGAGCCAGACGCGACGCAGTGTATATCGCGGATCCTGCGGAGGGACCCGCAATCGACCGTGCCGATCTACAGCCTCCTTGTCAGCTGTCCCGTTGCCGTGGGCCAGCCAGGTTCCGTCGCAAGCCTCCAGAACGGGCTCCAGGGCTGTGACCAGGCCGCTGGGCGGGACGGTTACTTCGACAGATTTGCCATGCCGCATGTGTATATACGGCTCGCGGTTGGAAACAACGAAGAGGCGGCCGGGTCCGAGGCGCACGCGAACATCGGCGGTCAGGCGTTCTGCCGTCCATTGCGACTGCCCCTCGTGTCTGAGTCGCGCCTCGCGCTCGGCGGCGGAGCGGGCCGTAGTCAAGCTCTCAGCAAACGTTGCGACCTCTCGCGCCAGTGGCCGAAACAGTTCCAAGTCCGGCACGCCGATGCGCGACGAAGGCATGCGCCCAGTGCGCAGGGCGCGCATCCAGTGCGCTGTTCGCGCGATCGGTCCCTCAATACTCCAACGGACGATCAGTAGTGTAATCAGGGCGATCAGAACAACGTGGGCTAAGGCGCTCAAAAATGTCTCCCCCCAAATGCGTAGGCTCTGTGCCCGAATATATTCCGCGTCATGAACAATTGCCAGAACGCCGAGGAACTTGTCCGGATCGTGAAGTGGCATAACACAGATGTGTACACGCAGGTCGCCGAGCTTTTGAAAAGCGTCAGTTTCGTGGTCCTCCTTCAGAGTTTGGAGAACCACGGGGGGCGCGTCATTCATCTGCGAGGCCAGGTCGGTGGTAACGGCAATCACATGACCTGCCGGATCGTACACTGCGAGGCCCTTCAAATGCTCGCGATTGGCGAAGCGCTGCACTGTCCTCTGCAGGATCTGGTGTGATCCCTTTTCGATGTCCCGGTCGACGTTTCCAGCAAGACTCTCCCCCAATACCTGCGCCCGTCTCTGTAGATCGCGCCGAAGGCTTCGCTTCACAACGAAGACCTCGTAGCCAGCCGAGCACATCGAGACTAAAGTCACGCCAATGACGAGAGAGATAATGAGCCGGGCGCTGAGCAATCGCATGGTACGGTCCTTCAACGGAGTCCACCTCAGCCAGCCGGTTGCTCCGTGGGCAATTTCAGTAGTGTCACAACAAAACGTTGGCGGTTGAGGGAGTCAGTTCAACTGTTGCAGGTTCTTCGCCCTAGCTTGCGGCGGCCGAACCTTCCCTGAAGATGTTTATCGATTTGCACGTTGCGAGCCATTTTTGGATGCCACATGGGGGCATTTGGCTGCCGCTTACCCGAGAATAGAGCCTTGACTACCTCCCCTTCTACACGATTCACCCTAGTGCGTTGTTGACAGTATTTCAGTAGTCTCAAGCATCGCATTTAGAGCTTCGCCCTCAATCGCCCCGCGTCCTACCAGGAGATCGAATCATGTACACGAATCATGTCCACGCTTGGAACCGCCGCCTATGGAATGTACACTCGCAATGCTGCCTTGCCAGAAATTGTCTATACCCTGAACCGGGCAGGATTCGAGAATGAGGACATCTGCATGGTGCTATCCCCCGCTCATCCTGTGGCCACAGTGGTCCGCGATGCCAAGATCGTCGATGTCGAGCGCGAAGACAGCGCACTGAGCGCCCGGATGATTGGCTGGTTTTCGGAATTCGGTGCCGTCGTTATTCCTACGGTTGGTTTCTTCATTCGATCACGAGCGTTCTTCCATGCGTTGCTGGTCGACCAGAATTTCGTATCTCTATGTGGCGGGTCGAGAACCATGATGGGCTTGGGCTTCTCCGAGCCTGAGGCGAAAAGGCTTGGCACACAACTATCCGACGTTGGCGCGCGTGGTGTATGTGTCATGTCACGAGAGCAAGGCGGACTGCGCCCTTGACGTGCTGCGTCGTATGGGCGCTAAAGAAGCCGCGAGCCTCGGATCGATGAAGGAAGACGAAGTTGCGGCCTAGTGCCCTGTCGGATCTTAGACAGCCTGAAATACTCGTACAACGATTGTTCCAGTTGCTACCGGAACTTTCTACACGACGGCCCGAGTAATTTTTGTTCTGCGAGTTTCACTGCTCATCCGCCACCCAGCCCAGTGGCAAGTCAGTTGCAATCTCTTCAATCAGCCAACTGTTCAGCCCCAGGCTGCATCCATAAACGGCCATTGGAGAGGGGATTGGGCCATCATGAAGACTCAACATGTGTGGGTCGAAATTGTGCTGCTTGGTACGGCGATTGCAGTGGTTCTTGCGCTATTGATTGCAACTCTGGGATTCGCGGTGGGAGTCGCCGCGGGCTAGCCTTCGCCGTGCGGCTATGGTCAAGGCGACAGGGTGCTGACACACTTTCCCCCGTTGCGCTAGCCAACACAGAGTGTTCGCCTTTGTTTCACAGGGAAAGCGATTGTTGCGAGGTGAAACTCTGCCGCCTGACCGTTACAAAGGCGGCAACGTGGAAAGCGATCTCAAAGAGGTGTTGAATGAACGACTCTCTGGTACGAGTTTTACTCGGTTCTGCTCTGATGGCATTTAGCGTTGCAAATTATGGACATGCGCAACAGTCCTATGCCGGGGTGCCACGCCAACAGCAACCCGGGACCGCGCAGGAGTCGCAGCGACAAGACGCCCGGCAGCGCCCTTCCGGCGATGAAGAAACGCAGAATGCCCTGGCATTTACAGGTCGCCTGGTAAAAGAGAAAGGCCAGGTACTATTGAAGGATCCGGTGACTAAGATGAACTATCAACTTGACAATGCTCTGAAAGCGAAACCGTTCATCGGCAAACAAGTAAAAGTCGTCGGCAAACTAAACTTGAACAGCAACATGATCTATGTCGACAGCATCAGACCCACGTTGTGATTAGTGTGGTTTTCACCTGTGGCGCGACATATTCATGAGTTGAGAGCCAGCTTTTTATCTGCTTCTCCGACGAGGAAGCTTGAGGCGACCCGATTTAGCAGGACGATCATTGCTCCGGCGCGGACCTGAAACCAGCAATTGCCAGAGGCTTTAAACGTATGCCGACTGAAAAACGAAATCGTAATGAATACGATCTTCCCACAGCGGTAACGTTCTTACTGGCGGGAATTGCTCTCGGCTGGATGGTGACGCTTTTTCTCTGTCCGACAGCGGACAAGGCCGCTGCCATTCGAGCCGCAGCGCCGCAAGCGGCTGGTCCCCCACTTCCTAGCACCGACTGAAGTTGCGAAGTCGGCTGAAAAACGAGGGTCCGAAAGCGCCGGTACGCTGCGGAAGGCAGTCTAGAGAATTCGTTCGCGCAATATCAAATGCCTTGCTTGGTCTGCTGCTGGTGATTGCTACGTTCGTCGGACTGCGGAAGAAGAGGGCGCCGCAAAAGGAGCCGCCGCTCCCTCCTGCCCAGTTCGTTACAACAATTTTGCTTTCCCAGGATCCCCTAAGGGCCGCAAGTGAGAACGCACTAAGCCGCGTTCGTCATGGTGGCGGCGCAATTCCGAAGTGCGCCTAAGGCGTAGAGCGCATCGTCGAGTACTTGATCTTCTTCGATATGATCGCCCGTTGTGGCAAACAACTCTTTCACCCGTGCCAGAATGGCTCTCTCCGCCTCGACGATCCGCTCCGTCGTCCTGTCTCGGTCTGTCTCAAACAGGGCAGCCCGATAGAGCGCCCGCCAGCCGGGTTGTGACGTGGACGAGATAATGGCTACGCTCATACTTAAGAATCCTTCTTGAACAGTATTGTTTTAAATCAGGTCTTTGGGGAAGTTAACTCCGGTATCGCGCTTCTTAAAATCGGGTCATTCCTGTATATTTCACAGCCCGTGGGAAAAGCTGGGAAGGACGCTTGTGCGTCCTTCCGCTCAGCCTACGCTGCCCGCTTCGACGCACTCTTGTTCTCACTACGCTGCCGAGTAGTCGCATCCGTTTCACTTTCTCGCGCTTGCGCATTAATCTCCTCTGCCAACTGGGTCAGCTTTTCATCCGCCTTTTTTTCTTCTTCCAGCGTCTGTTGGATTAGGGAGACATGATTGCCTTCACCCAATAGCTCGCCAAAGGCCCGGACTGTCCCGTAGCCGGCAATCTCGTAGTGTTCTACTCTCTGAGCAGCTCCGATGATCGCGGCGTCCATCACGGTGTCTCCGTACTTCTCCTGCATCGTCTCAGCGGCTTCTTTGACTAACCCCTCCATTCCCACGCATTTCCTGCCGGCGGGTGTTTCTCCAAGTGTCTCGAAGATCTGTTCCAGCCTGGAAACCTGTTCCGAGGTCTGACGCAAGTGCTCCTCAAACGCCTGGCGCAATCCGGCGTTTGATGATGCCTTTGCCATTTTGGGCAGAGCCTTCACCAACTGAGTCTCTGCGCTGTAGAGGTCCTTTAATTCGTCGACGTATAATTGTCGCAGTGAGTGCTTCTGCATCCTGTTCCTCCTGAGTGAGTTCCAGTGACGAAGCGGAGTGTCATCAACTGGGTTATATTTCGAAAAATATTGTGCTGCTAAGAGGCGAACAATACCCCGGATTCTGTATGGGCACTGGTGAATGAAACACTGAAACCTCGAAAAGAAAGCATTCGGACGGCAGAATGCAGTTCTGGTCATCGGTGGCGCGATCGCTAGTGTATTGCGGTCGATTCGTGGCTCGCATAGGAGCGCTCGGTTTTGTGTCGAAAATCCAGGCCGAAGTGGGATTCGTCATGTGTGCCCTTGATTTTGAAAGGAACTTCCGTTCCAGCTCCGTGCTTGTGAAAGAAAGGGTCAACCGGCTTCAGTAGGATGGATTTCCAGCCCGTGGTCATCTGAGAGAGTTTTGCGTCCAGCCTAAGCGTTCCGTGAAAGTCGAAGATTTCTCCGTCGAGGCTGTATTGGCCCGTCATATCCGCGTGCGTGCCGGGAATGTGAAAGTGCAGGGATGGAAAGGTGAGCACTCCCTGGCGAAGAGCAAATCTCCCTTGCAAATCGGAGTCCACGTTCACGTCGTCGTGTGCTTGTGCAAGCCTCGGCTTGCCTTGACTGCGGAGGCTTAACGAATCGATTCGGCTCTGAAGCTTTTCGTTGGTGAAATGGGCGTCTGAAACCCGAAAGTTTCCTGCAAGTTTTAGCCGGTTGGCAACGTCGGCCGGGCCCGGCAAGAGGCTGAGTTTGGTTCTCATCGCCACTGCGCCGGTCATGATCGGCGGGTCTGTTTTGACGCCAAGCTTCAGCAGGTCTTCGATACTGGCGTGACCCATGACTACGGCGAGTTCGATGTCGTGTCCGTGCGGATTGTTCATGCGCACGACTTTGCCGGTTGCGGTAAACGACGAGTGCAGCACTTTGGCCCTAACCGGATCGAGATAGGTATCGCCGTCAGTTCCATCGACAATCGCCTGGAAGTCGGTGTGCAAGGGAACGCGATGCCCACTTGCGACTTGAAAGTCGCGCGTGTCGGTCTGGCCTGTCACTTCGATACGACCCAGAGTCCCACCATAAGTCCCGGTGGAAGAGAGGATTCCTGCGATGCCCTTGAGCGTTCCGAGATCAGCATTGGTAAAGGAATACGTTCCCGAGACAGCAGAGTCGCGGGGGCTTTCCTCGTTCAGAGGTCCGAACTGGCCCGTCGACTGGATGTCGCCGACCGGCTTGGGATTGACCAGAGTGGCCTCGAATCGCAGCGGCAAGCCTGGGCCGAGGTCCTTCATGCCCAGATCGCTGATATCGAATTCCAGCGGCGCCTTGGTCGGATGGGCGATATTAATAATGAGTTTAGTGTCGGTGCACACGAAGCGCTTGACCGTGATGCTCATTCTTCCCGATCGTCGGCGCAGGTTGTTCATCTCCTGCCGGTCGCGTTTCGGCGGGATATTCATGGTGAGGCCCTTCACGTAGATGGTATCCAGGTGCATCGGTTCACGGAACAAGTTGCGCAGGGCGGTCTGAAATCGAAACTCTCCGATCTCAAGTAGCGGCTGGGCACCAGGTTCCCATGGATTTGGGTCGGTAGCTCCAAAGATTTTCAGACCCTTGCCACTCACCTGGATACCGTTAGAGATCCAGACGTGAAGTTCGGCAAGGTCGACTCCGCTTTTGAAGCGTGTCGAAAGAGTCTCGATGACTCGGTTCCGCAGAATCGGTTCGGCACGAACGATCACGACGCGCACGCAGATGGCCGCTGCGGCAAGAAGAAGCACCAGGATTCCCATGGCCATACGCCATCTGCGAAAATGACGGCGTGGCTTGGACAATATGCGAGATTGAGGTGAGCGAAGCGGCGATGGAGACACTGAACCGTATTCTCTGCAACATGAGAGGATGCCTGCGCCTCTCGAACCACTCACACACAAAAGCAAGATGCCTTCCAAGTCTGTCTCGGCCCCTTGTGCCCATCGTCGAATAAGCGGGTCAGGTCCGCGAAATGGTATCCACGGTCCTATGGATTCGCGACATTCCCAATCTCTTTGGGTAGGTCTGCCGGTTGAGGGACTTGTAAGGTATGCTTGATGCTTCTCCTCCCGATATGATTTCTAGAGTTGGAGCTCATCGCGCCTGCAGGGGGCAGCTCGGGCGGGTAATCATCCAGTGGCGCAGCTAGAAAATTTTCGTCTCAAGGTGTTTCGTGCGGTCGCAAGGCACCTGAACTTTCGCAAGGCCGCCGAACATCTGTTCCTCACCCAGCCTGCGGTGACGCTTCAAATCAAGGCGCTGGAAAACGATCTCGGAGTGCGCCTCTTCGACCGGGCTGCGGGTCGCATCTCACTGACGCGACAAGGTTCAATCTTGCTCGGCTATGCCAACAAAGTCGCAACCTTGATTTCCGACGCCGAACGAGAAATCGGAACGGACGATGGCAAAGTATCGGGAGATCTGTCTCTCGGAGTCTCCACCACCATCGCACAATATGTTCTGCCTCGACTCATCGGGGCCTTTCTCGACGAACATCCGCGCGTGCAGTTTTTGCTGCGTAGCGGCAATACCAGCGAGGTTGTGCGGTTCCTGCTCGAGGGCAAGGTCTCTATCGGACTGATCGAAGGGCCGGCACGTGACCGGAGTGTGCGCACCGAACCCTTCATGGAAGACGAACTGGTGTTGATCACACCGCGGGATTTCGAATTCGACCATTTGTCCCACGGTCAATTCGCGTCATTCAACCTTCTGATGCGCGAACAGGGGTCAGGCTCGCGCCGAGTTGTCGAGACGGCTCTTGAAAAGGCGGGCTTCAAACTCAAGTCCTTCAAGAAGGTCATGGAACTGGATTCCACTGAGGCCATCAAGTCTGCGGTAGAAGCGGGGCTCGGCCTGGGTTTCGTATCGCGCTGGGCGATCTCAAAAGAACTGGAGTTGGGCGCGCTGAAAGTCGTTCAGGTCAGTGGCGTCCGGGCCACGCGTCACTTCACGCTCGTCTCTCCTACCGGGCCGGAACCGCAAGGTCCGGCTGGCGCACTGCGCACATTTGCTCTCGGCCGCGCCCGGCTTCTGTCGCAAATGCCCCGAAACCAGCTCCGGACGGGCAATTCCAGGCGATAAGCCAAACTAATCGCCAATCACAATTACTGCTTGGACATGGGTTCTGTCTCTGCGACAGACTCTAGCTCATGAGCAAGTACGTGTTCTTCGGGGGACTGATTCTGGCGGCCAGCGGGTTGGTTTCACCGCCCATAGCGCTTCTGGGAGGACTGATCTACGGATTCGCCCTGACCCACCCCTTCCATGTCGAAAGCAAGCGGGTGGCGAAATTCCTTCTGCAGGCCTCCGTCGTAGCCCTCGGATTTGGAATGAACCTCCACCAGGTAGTTAATGCCGGACGCTCGGGATTTCTGTACACCGCCGCCAGCATCACGATAGCGATGCTGCTGGGACTCGGACTCGGGTATGTCATTCAGGTGGGGAAGAAATCCGCGTTCCTCATCAGCGCGGGTACGGCGATTTGTGGAGGCAGCGCCATCGCCGCGGTCGGGCCAATTGCAGACGCAGACGAGGAAGAAATGGCCGTAGCGCTGGGGACTGTATTCATCCTCAACTCGGTTGCACTGTTTTTGTTTCCTATGCTGGGGTCCGTCTTTCACATGAGCCAGGAGCAGTTTGGCCTGTGGTCGGCGTTGGCCATTCACGATACCAGTTCGGTCGTCGGTGCAACCGCAAAATATGGTGCGACCGCGTTGTCTATCGGTACCACGATTAAGCTGACCCGGGCCCTCTGGATCGTCCCTCTATCCGTTGTGACGGCCGTTACGTTGAAGTCCAAAGCACGCATTCAATGGCCGTGGTTCATTCTGTTTTTCTGTTTGGCCGCTCTGTTGAACAGCCTGTTGCCGGCATTCAGTTCGACTTTCGGCGTCATGAACCATCTCGGCAAGATTGGGCTCACCGTGACGCTGTTTCTGATCGGTACTGGGCTTAATAAGAAGACGCTCGAGCGAGTTGGTGCTCGTCCGCTTCTCCAGGGGCTTGCTCTATGGATCATCGTGGGAAGCGGCGCTCTGGCGCTTATTCTTTTGAATTGGATTCATGTTTAAGGAGGTAAGTTGAGCCTCATCACTGGCTTGTGCAGGCGCTATTCGCTGGTGTAGTTAATTTCCATCCGCCGAACCTGAATACTCGAAACATAGAGCGCAACCAGGGCGACCATCACGATACCCAGCACCGCGACCGGGACCGAGACGGGATCGGGGTTGGAAATCAGCAATGCAAGCAGAGCCGGCGTGCCAGGCGCGCTCGGGATGTCCACGGGGCACAGCGATTTGAGGTAATAGATGACGCTGATTTGTTTGAGGACTGCCGGCAAGAATGGATTTACCGCTTCCCAGATCAGGATCGCCGCCGTCGGCACGATCGGATTGCGGAAGAGCATTCCGGCAATCAGAAAGAATGCTCCGTAACCAACACAGGCCAGCACGGTCACTCCCACGTACATCGCGGCATGTTCAAGACCGTGATTGTGATAAAGGTAGAGATCCCGCACGCTGGGAGGGAAGTGCCACACAAAGGCAGCAGTCTGTAGCAACGTGCTGGTTACAAAAATGGTGCATGTGGCCAGCAATCCAGCCAGAAACTTTCCCGCCATCAGGACTTCACGGCGGATCGGCGCAAGAAAATAGAAGTGCAGACTGCGGTCCAGGATTTCGCCGCGGAACAGGTTCATGAAGATGCCGAGGCAGCCAAAAAAGACGGCCAGCCGAAGAAAAAAGAACTGAAAGACTCCGGCGAACATGATCGAATCCTGGCCGAGGTTGTACGCCTCATGAATATGGATCGACGCGACCTTACCGTCAGCCAGTTCAACAAACAATTCGTTCGCTCCATCCGAGTAACGATACTCCTCGTGAAGAACATTCAAGGCTGTCTGCGGCCCCATTGGCCGGTTTTCAGCCCAGTGCAACATAAGAGAGGGCTTTCCGAGGATTGCGGCCACTTCCTCCCTGGTCATGCCAGCCTTAACCGCCAGAAGATCCTGATAGGCCAGCGGTTTCTCGTTCCGGCGCGCGACCTTGGCGCTTCGACTCTGCTGGTTCGAAGTGGCTACGGCATATGCGATGAAGAGCAGAACCGGGAGAGCGGCAACCAGGTAGATCCAAAGGCCTCGCTTCGCGAAAAAGGTCTTTTTCAGCTCCAGTCGAATCACAGCTTTGATCTGTGGCCACCAGACGCTCATCATCGGACCACCTCTTCATTCCCGATCAGGTATCCATAGACAGACAGCACGTCGTCATCTGCTGGAACCACAGATTCGATTTCAATGCCGTTCAGAGCAATCTGATTCAGCGCCAGATAGAACTGATCCGCGTCCCGTGTTTTCAGCAACAGGCCTCGCCCATCCGGGTGGATCGAGACCTCAATCGTGTGCGTATACTCGATCATCTTCCCGGCCAACTCTCGCGGCCGATCGCAGCGGATCAAAATTTGCGTAGGATGTTCCTGAATCTCGCTGCGCACACTACGGATCGGGCCCTCGGCTACGACATAACCGTTGCTCAGCAGGATGACCTGGTCAGAAATGACATCAACTTCGTGCAGGATGTGGCTGGAGATAATCACATAGCAGCCCCGAGCCGCCGCGGCACGGAAAACCGCGATCATTTCCGAGCGGGCGAGCGGATCCAGACCGTTCAGCGGTTCGTCGAGCACCAACACCTTCGGATCGTGTGACAAGGCTTGTGCCAACCGGATCCGCTGGCGCATCCCCTTGCTGTAAGCGGCGATGTTCCGCGTGGCCGCATCGGTGAGGTTCACACGCTCGAGGGCCCTCCAGGCAAGCTGTTCTGAGCTTTCGGCATCCCTCCCCGCAAGCCGCAAATAGGAATACACAAACTGAAATCCCGTCAGGCCCTTGGGAAACGCGTCGAATTGCGTGGAATAGCCCACAATCCGAAACAAATGTTCGGGGTCATCAGTCTTGTAGCCGAGCACCCGTACCTGCCCGCGCGTGGGCCTTACCAGACCCGTCATCAGATTCATCAGCGTAGTTTTGCCCGAACCGTTCGGGCCCACGAGACTGGTAATGCCTGGAGGAATTGAAAGATTGACCCGATTCACACCGAGAATCTCCCCGTAAAACTTCGATACGTCTTCAAAGATGATGCGATCGTTCACCGCACTACCTCGTAGGCCCGCACCTTGCGCATGAGCAAGCCGAGACAGATCGCGCAGTACGCGAGCAGGGCTATGAAGGCATCGACCGCCGAAATTGCTCGCTCGGTATCAATTTGGAAGAGGGCGTTCTCTACCGTCGTCATCAAGTACCCGAGGCTGAAGAAATAGCCTGAGTCGGTTCGCATAACGACGTTGACCGTTTGCGCAAGGCCGGCTCCGAAGAACATCATCGCCAGCAGCAAGGCACCTGCGACGATTCTCCATTTCACCCAGGCCGAGAGCGCCATCGCGAGCAGGGACAGAACTGCGATCCAGATCAAGGAAGAAGCGACCATGCTACCCGCGATCCAAAGGTGGTCCCACGTCCATCGTGTCCCCGCAAAACTCCCTTGCACCGCGAAGAGGATCAATCCCGGGATCCACGTGATCTGCGAAAGCAGGATGGCCAGTACGGAGGATTTACCCAGCACGTACTCGGCCCGCGAAAACGGTCGGCAGAAATACAATGGGAGCGCGCCATTGGCGAGATCTGGTGAAATCAGGCCAGGACCGGCAAATGCAGTCAGCAGAAACGCCAGCAATCCCTGCACATTGACGAAATAGAAAAAGAACTTGTTATCGACGGAAACCAGCCGGCTGGGGATGCCGACTTGTTGGAGGAAACTCGCACTATGAACCAGGTAGATCGTGAACAGGCCCAATACTGGGAAGAAGAAGCAGGCCACAAAAAATGCCGTCTGAAACTTGGAACGAAACATGTTTCGTCTGGAATAACGGAACAGAACCAGGAAGCGTGACCAGGCGGGAGTTAATGCGCCTGAATAGGGTTTGTAGTTATTTCTGTATACCGCCATCGCCCCTTCCCCCAGATTTCAGGCTTTGCACATCAGTCTCCATGGCCTTCAAGAAGATATCCTCTAGCGTGTCGCGTCGGAAATTCAGCCGCCGGATGCGTACCTCGCGCTCCGCGGCGAGGCGGAAGATGTCGCGAGTCTCAACCCCATCGGCGAGGACCATTTTCATCCGGTTTGCCGTTACCGCGCATTCGCAGCCCAATTTTTCGATTGCCTCGGTGAAATCGCCATTGGCGCCATAAATCTCCAGTTCGAGAAATCGTTTGTTTGCCTGTCGCTCCCGGTCGAGATTCGAGTAATGAGCGATTTGTCCCTGCTTAAGGATCAGCACCTCGTCGCAGGTTTCTTCGACATCGCGCAGCAAATGCGAGCACAGCACAATCCTCATTTCCTGGCCGTCTCGAATCTCGCGGATCATGCGGATCATGCGCTGGCGAGCCGAAGGATCCAAGCCATTGGTGGGCTCGTCGAGTATCAGCAGCTTCGGGCCGTGAACGATAGCCTGGGCCAACTTCGCGAGTTGTTTCATGCCCAGTGAATAAGTCCCCAGCTCGCGATATCGAGCTTCCGCCAGGCCGACGTAGAACAGCGCCTCGTGCGCTCGCTCAAGGGCCACGTCTCGCGGCAAACCCGACAACTCTCCCATCATTCGGACAAACGACACCGCACTCATCTTCGAGATGAAGGCGTCATTCTCTGGCATGTATCCAACCAGGCCGCGAATGTTCCCGACTTCCGTTGCGATGTCGTAACCAAAGACACGAGCCGAACCCGCAGAGGACTTGTAGAAGCCGAGGAGGGTGTTGATCAGAGTGGATTTACCTGCGCCATTTGGACCGAGCAAGCCAATGGCGCGCCCTTGCAAGGAAGCGCTTAGACTGCGCAGGATCTCGCGCTGGCCAAACTTAACGGAAAGACCCTGCAATTCAATCAGCGGAGGGAGCGAAGCAGCAAGCGGCGTGTTCGCATTTTCGCCGCTTGCCGCTCCGAGGTGTGTCGTCGTACTCACTGAGTTTGGGGCGCGGGATGATGCAGGGCGCCGCCCAGAAACATCTGGGGAAGGAACGGCCCATTATCACCCATCGTCAGTAGGGTGCCCAAGTCAAAACCCATGAAACCGGTGTTGCTCGCCACCACGATGCGGTCAGGCTCGCCATAGGCATAGATCAAGCCCGGAGCCGAGTTCGCCGTAAGCGCGTCGACCGACTGGCGTTGCTGCGAGGTCAGAGCCCCGCTGGCTTTCAGTTGTCGGGCCAGCGGGCCCACGACCGGGCCAATGTTGTGGTAGAAAATCGCCGAAAAGTTCGTGTACCCATCGCTCGGCAAGAGGGCCTCAAAGCCGGCGGAATGTGGCAGCGTGTATCCGGCCTCGCGGGATTGAATCGCCCGCGAGATGGAGCTGATATCCGGCGCAGCGATCAGATAGCTGTCCACAAAAGTGTAGTCGACCTCGGAGGTTGGCTGATTCGCATTGTTCGGGTTCGAACCACTAATGATGAAGTAAGTCCGAGAGCCGACCTGTCGCTCGGTTAATCGCAGCGAGCGCCCCTTCTGATCGGCCTCGCGATCGTAACTATCAACCAGCTTCGCGATCGTCGATTGCAGGGTTGCCGGATCGTACACTTCGAAGATCACCTTCCACCGCGGGGTTGGCAGCATCGGCCCGTCGAAGGCCATCGTAACTTCGCCGCCCAGTGGAGCGGTGATGTCATTGAGCACGTTCACGCCGGTCTTGGCCTCGAAATCGGCGAGGTGCTGGGTGAAGTTCGCATCGCCGCTCCCAATCATCTTGAACATCTCTTCCATGATGCTTCTGGGATTCTTGATCACCGCCGATGTCACCATGCTGGCGTCGGGAGTAACAAATTCCAACGACCCCATGGAGGCCGGCGCCGCGAGCCACGCGGCTACGCCTTGCCGCTCGGATGCGAAGCTCAAAGCGGCGTGACTCTCCGTTTTGCCGCCAACATCGCGGTGTTCCATCGTCAAGTATCGCACCTCACTCATTCCCGGTGGCAGGTTGTGACTGTCGCTACCAGCTTGTACGTGCTGAGCGACAATTTGTTCCATGTCGGCGCAGAAAAGCCATTCCGCGCCCTGTTGGTAGCTGCGAACGATCTGCTGGTAGAACGGCGTTTCGGCGAATGGACTGTTGCCACCCTGCTGCGCCCGCCTGACCGCACGCTGCAGTTCCGCCACTTCTGGAGTAGCGATCAACAGATCGTTCGCCATATAAACCAGCAGCGGCCGGCCGGATGCCGGTGTTACCGCCCACGGGTCACGTACGGTTTGTATTGCCACTTGTGACGGATTTGAACTGAGACGCCGGCCTTCCTTTTGCAGGAAGGCCTCCAGTCCCGGCTGCCGCACTTTCGCGAGCACTACCGGAGCGGTGTAGGTTGCTCCGTCCTTCGCCACGGCGAACACGATCTCGTCGCCGAGATAGCCGCTGAACGTTTTGATGCTATTCAACACATCTTCCAGTTTCGGCCCGTTTCCTTTCTGCTGCTGCCGCCACCAGTTGCGCAGATCTGGACTTTGCCGCAGCCGATCCTCGAAGAGCCGGCTTGCCTCCCCCAAAGTGTTTGCGAGATTCGGTATCGCCGCGAAAACCACGGTGTGATCCGGAACGTAAGGCAAAAGATCGGAGTTGTAGCGCAATCCGGGCCCGGGAATCGTGGCAAACTGTTTCTGCAGGACCGCGAAGTCGCCCAGCAGGGCAAGGTACTTGGCGGCATTCCTGCTCCACGCGATCTCGTTCTGGATCGGAACCTTCGACACGCCGCCCGAAGTTGCTTCGTCTCCCGCGTGCAGATCCGTTGTGTTTCCTCCAAAGTCAACCCGGACCACGCCCTCGATCACAGCCACGCGCGAGCCCTTGGTCCCATGGTTCACCGAGAAGATCGTTCCTTTCACTGAGACCAGGCCATCGTCCGTTGCAACATACAAGCGGCCCGAACGTTGCTTGGCAGCCTGCACGATAACCTGACCGCCGTCCAGATGAATGGTCGTGCCCTTCCATGCCCGCGATAGCGAAACATCCGCGCGTTCCCCCATCTCGACCAGAGAGCCGTCGAGCAGCCGCACCACCGCCGTGGATCCTTTCGCGGTACGGATCTCCTCTCCGTTCCGGATCTCATAACCTGCCGGAACCACCCGCATCTCCGCGCCCGATAGGGCATAGAGGGAACCGTCGACAGTCTGAACCGCACCGCGAACGGAATGTTGGCCGGGAAGAAGCCCGTTCGTGAATGCAAGAACCGCGAATGTCACTGCTGCGACAGCAGCCGCGCCCATCGCCCACCTCCATAACGGCGAAGCGGAGCGCCTGGGTTCCATCGTCCAAATCTTCTGCGGCGCTCCATCCCGAGCGGACTCAACGGCATGGCGGCACGCGACACACGCATGCACGTGATCCTCAAACAGCAAGGCGCGTGCCGGCGTGAGCTGTTTTCCAAGATACCCTGGGATCAGCGCCTGAAAATCCGCACAGCTTCGAAGGGTGTGCGTGCTAAGGTCTTTGGTAGCAGAATCCCCGGTAATCGAATTCCAGACCCGCTCGCTAGCCCGGGCAACAACCTTGTCATCCGCGTGTTCATTCCGGATTGCCGATAACAAACGGTCGAACTTGTCATCCTTCATAGTCTCCCTCCTAAATACGGAGCAAGCTCCCTGCGAAGCTGCTGCCGCGTGCGGTGGACGATCACCGCGACCAGGACCTGTGAAATGCCCAACATCTGTGCGATCTGCGGATTGCTGAAGCCTTCAAGGAATCGAAGCGCAAAGATTTCCGCCGCCCGTGGCTTCAATTGCCCCAAAGCTCGCCCTAGTGCCTGGCGAAGCTCGGGAGGGTCATCGCCCTCAGCGGGCAATTCCGCAAGCTCCACGGTGCGATCGGCTTGTCGCGATCGCATTACATCCAAGGCTGCATTGATTGCCGCCCGGCGCAGGTAACTCTCCTGTTTCTCCATAGCATGCGGCTCCAAAGCATCGGGCTGTCCCGCACGGCGGACCAGGCGCAGAAACACCGTCTGTAGCACGTCCTCGGCGTCCGCCGCATTGCCCGTAATTCGGTAAGCCGTGCGGAAGACCAAGCCGTGGTAAGCCCGAAAAGTTCGATCGAGTTCGTCCGGAATCGCGATTGCCGGTTCCTCTGCTAGTGCGCTTCGCAGATTACGCCTCCAGTAGCTTGCTTACACAACTAAAGACGACGCGGAGGCCGAATTATTACAGTGACGATTACACACAGCCGTTTTATTTTGGCCAAGGAAGGGAACGCTTTCTGTGGGTGTGGACGGGAAACGTCAATCGTTTGTCTGGCTGCTTGTGGGATCGGGGATATGAGACCTATCCCGGGAAACGGCGGGTTACCGAATAGCGCAGAGGGTCGTCTGCGGGGGTGGAAGCCCAATCTTATCTCGGCTGCCCTAGGTAGGACGTCGTTGGGGGAATACCCAATTCACTATCTCCGGCTCAGTGAAGGCCCACTGCCACACGTTGTGGTCTACCCCTGCATACTCGGTGTAGAGAGGTCGCCCTCCAGCCTTCCGGCGCGCTGCGATACGGTCGCGCGACACGGAGACCGGGACGGTCTTGTCGGATTCCCCATGAAAGTTCCACACGGGAGTATCAATCGACCCGGTGCCGTCATCGGCGCTAATGCTTCCACAGCAGATTACCGCGGCGGCGAAAAAATGCGGGCGATTGGCGATCACATTCCAAGTCCCCGCACCTCCCATCGATTGCCCGGTTACATAGATTCGCTGTTCATCGATGGCAAACTCGCGGCGCAGAGCATCAACGACCTCGAGAGCCAGCCTTGAGCCCTCGCCTAAACCGGGAACCACCTTTGCCACGCCCTGTGCCCACTGCTCCGGATCGTAGCGGACCCATCCCCGGTCCGTTTGCGGTACGACGACGTAGCAGGGAAATCTTTTCTGGTTCTCTAGTAACAGCCAGACTCGCGTGCCGAAGACATTGCCGAGTCCCAGTTGTTTGAGGTTGTCGTCGCCCAATCCACCACTGCCATGCAGGTATAGAATGAGCGGCAGTTTTCCAGTGACTGTCGGCCGGAATAGGCGATAGGGCATCATCCAGTCACCCTTGTGCGTGCGCGCCTCAAACTTCTTATCCAGCCCCTCGGATATTTTCCTGAACGTGTCAATCAGCGCGATCCTCTCTAGCGATGTAGGGGCGCCCGGCGCCAGTGGGGGAGTGCTGTCGTCCTTGCCCGTTGGCGTTACCGAGTTGGCCGCGATCAGTGATGTTTTCTTGTGCGCCGCTGTCAACAACGCTCCAGCCGACATCGAACCTAACAAACAGATCGCTTCTCTTCGTGTCATCCTTTGCAAGGCATTCTCCCTCGGTCGACTCCTGCTAAGCCGAGAAACCCGGAAAACTGCATCGACGAGTATCGCAGGACCGTGTTGCTCACAGGTAGACGTGGGGCCGAATCGCCACTCTCCAGTGTCGACTTCCTTACTTCTCGGGCCGATTACATGAATTCGGAGTTCTTGCAACCTGCTAATCGTCTCGTCACTGAAGAGCGACTCGCATGATTCTCGCGGCCGTAACCTTCGCCGTCGGCTTGCGCTGGCCATTGTCGTCGAGCGTGTCCCACCCCGAGTTGGCAATGTAGTAGAAATCTGAACCCACGATCACTCCGTGCGTCGGATCGCCGATCGTGCTGGTAGCTGCCTCGATGACATCCTGCGAGGTGACGTTGCGATGCGAGGGATCGAGCCGGAACGAGATCACCCGCTCAGGAGAAGAGCCATTTTGCACAGCGAGCAAGCTGTCACCCCGCAAGTAGAGTCCGTCGATGCCATTGAGAGTGAACCTGTTGTCCATCGAAAGCCAACGAACTCGCAGCGTCGATAGGTCGAGGATTCCAATGCCACGCACATAGTCGGGGACGAAGACAGATCTACCATCAGCACTGATAGACGGAGTTTGGGGAGAAATAAAATCGCCCCGGTCGAGACGCTCCAGTATCTTGCCATCGGTGACCCGGTATACTCCTGCGCCTTCCCCGTCCGAGACAATCGGGACGCCGGCCTTCGTCAGCGCCATGTCTCCGAGGGCGCTACCTTCCGGGCCTTCGATTCTGAACAGGAGTTTGCCGTTCTCGAGGTCATAGCAGAGAACGGCGGAGCGCCCCCAGTCCGACTTTGGCACCGCGCTGAACCCTTTTAACGCGACTTCAGTCGCCCACAGACGGCGTCGCTGCGAGTCAACCTTGAGAGCGAGCATCGGCCATCCATCGGGGGCAGTGGCAAAGCCCCGGATGTTCCCATCTGGGCTGAACATCACAATTTTCTTTTCGAGAATGCTGGTCAGAAAAAACCGCCTGGCAGGCGCGTCATAGTCAATGTCTTCGGGCAATAAACCGGTATCTTGCACTTCCCATGCGAGCGTTGCCTTGCTAACAGGCTTACGGTTAGCCGCGAGGCCTACGTCCAGACCGTGCAGCACATCAAAGGGCGCCGCCAGCAATGCATCCTCAGCTTGTCCCATCTCGAGGATATGCTGAACCTCGGCCTTCGCTTCCGCGGTACGCCCACGCATCAGATCTGCTCGCGCCATCTCCAGCAACGATCTTGGGGAACCGTTCAGGAACTCTTTGAGCTGTGCCGCATAGATGCCGTAGGCGGCCCAGTCGCTCTCCTCCCGCGCCGCATGAAGCGATCGCCGCAGATCCTCCAGTCGCTGCGTCGCTGATGGACCTGAGCCCTGAGCGAAAGATATTGGCGTAATCGCGAGGAGCAGTGCTGGGAGGCAGATGGACAGTCGTGAGTTTCGCATACAACGTAGACTTAGTTTCCAGATGAAGGTTGGTCGATTACTTTGTCCAAACGATTCTAACCAAGTAACCCCCGGTCAGAAGGAGATCAAGATTCCTTTAAGGAAGCTCCAAAGGCTTTAGGGGTTTCGATTCATCCCAGCCTTGGCTTCTAATCTCATCTCTCGCCTGCTGGATGCGTTCTTCCAACGAGGGAGCATCCTTACGTGGTGGGGCAGGTTTTGCGTCGCGGGTCAGGAATTGAAAAACCTCAAGGAGTTCCACGGCGGCGTGGGGCGAGTAGCCGGCTGCGACCGCTAGCTTGATCCCTTCTCTATCAGCCGCCAGTTCACCATCCCTGCCGTAAGGTAGACCGAAGTCGTTGATAGAGAGTTTGTCGAAAGTCTCGGGTGTCAGATGGTCTCTCTGCATTATGGTGATCACGCGCTCGGCAACCTGATTCAGATCCACGTGCTCGATTTCGTGCCCCAGCACAACCGCAAGTTCGTCCTCGTGCGTCATCAGGGTTAGAACGCCACCGCCAACCACAATCTGGCCCCCTGGATAGGCTACCGCGCTGCGGAATCCCGGATGCAGGTCGAGATGAAACTTGTAATGCAGCCTCCGCTTCGCGTGCTGAGCGACCTTGTCACCGACCTTCTGCAAGTACTCTTCGATGGCCTTGGTCTGCGGCGTTTCGCCAAACCCCTGCGACTTTTGAAAGGAGGCCAGCAAGGAGTCGCCTGCTCGAATCTCGTCATGCAGAGGAAGAGAAGCCGCAGGCTGTGCGACAGCGTAAGAGATCAGAAAAAAGAGAAGCAGCGCAATCGTCAGTAGGGGCGCTTTCAGCATAAGGATTTCGCGGAGCGTGATACAAGCTGAGACGCGGGCCTCTCGATTAGGTTAGCAACCTTTACCTGAGTACATGCCCCGACGCGCGATGCCACGAGAGGATACAGTCCAGTCCGATGAAGGCTCTTTCGGCCAGCGACTTGCGTTTCATCCCTCAAGCTTCCTCGCGGTGCGCCGATGACCAATAGAGGAGCGACAATGGGTCATGACACTCATACAGGCCCGGCAACTTGCAGCTATGAATTTGCGAGGCGACACGCGCGGGCACTGTTCACCGTCCCGCTCACACTCCGTCATCTGACGGGGCGCGGAGTACGAACTTCACGCGGCATCAGCCTTGATATCAGCGAAGGAGGAATCGGCGCTCTGGTGCAGGGCACTGTCCGCGTGGGGGAGACCGTGGCCATCGATCTCCCGCTGCCGAAACGCACGTTGAGTACGATCGCTATCGTGCGCCATACCTCGACTGTGAGCTCTGGATTTGAGTTTGTGGGCCTGACGCCAGAGGAGCGATTACAGATCCTGAGCGTCGGGCGGAACAGCTAAGCCTGGGCTCGGAGGGTCCGACAGCTCCGGCGATTTCCCGACTACAAGCTATCGGTCGACTGGACCAAAGCTTGGCTCGTGCCCACAGCGGCGCATCCGCGTTCCCACTCCGGGATTTTTTCGAGCACTTCCTGGAGGCGGTGAAAACCGAGGGGCTATACTGGCTCGTGACCAACTACGACCTAGCGTATTTGCCAATTGCCCCACTGGACACTCATAGCTGGCAGGGTGGCGATTCTGGCCACAGCAGTTCCGGAGCGTACTCTCCCGGAACTGGCCCGGTACAAATGAGACCCCTACCATGAGTGGCCCGGATCGCCCACTTACGGCGCGGCAGCCCTTGCGTGTTCTTTTCGTCGAGGACAGTTCTGCCGACGCTGAATTGGCGGTGGCCGAACTGCGCCGTTGCGGCTTCGAAGTGTCCTGGACGCGAGTGGAGACCGAATCCGATTATCTGGCGCATCTGGAGGATCCGCCCGAAATCGTCCTGGCCGACTATGCCTTGCCGCAACTCAGCGGACCTCGCGCGTTGGAGTTGCTGCAGCAGCAGGGGCTCGGGATCCCCTTCCTCGCTGTTTCCGGCACCATTGGCGACGAAGCTGCGGTCGCCATCATGAAGCAGGGCGCAGTCGACTGTGTCTTGAAAGATCGACTGCACCGTCTCGGCCCCGCCGTGATGCGCGCGCTGCAAGGCCACAGAAAAATCGCCTACTTCTCGATGGAGATCGCACTGGAGTCAGCCGTTCCCACCTATAGCGGTGGCCTCGGGGTGCTGGCAGGCGACACGATCCGTTCGGCCGCCGACCTGCAGGTGCCCATCGTCGCCATGTCGCTGCTGCATCGCGCCGGACACTTTAACCAGCGGTTCGACGCCGCGGGATGGCAGTCTGAGCGTCCGGTCGAGTGGAAGGTCGAGGACTTCCTGGCGGAGATGCCGGCGAGAACCGGCGTCGTTATCGAAGGGCGGACCGTTTCTTTGCGGTGCTGGAAGTATCAGGTGCAGGGGGCCGGCGGCTACTCCGTGCCGGTCTATCTGCTTGACGCGGACCTTCCAGAAAACAGTGAATGGGATCGGAAACTGACATCCGTTCTCTATGGCGGTGACTCGCATTACCGCCTTTGTCAGGAGATTGTGCTCGGGATCGGCGGCATCCGCATGTTGCGCGCGCTCGGCTATGACAAGTTGGACCGTTTTCACATGAACGAAGGCCACGCCAGCTTGCTGATCCTGGAACTGTTGCTGGAGGAGGCACGGAAAGCCTCCAGAACACGTATCGAGGCCACTGATCTGGCCGCCGTCCGGCAGAGATGTATTTTCACGACGCATACACCGGTTCCGGCCGGCCACGACCAATTCCCGTTGTCCGCATTGGCGAGCGCCCTGGGATTTCGCGCGGACCTTTCCGACATTCTGGATCCGGAAATGGCGGTCCGGGTGTTTGGGCGGCATGAGGCGCGGCGGGTGCCCACGACATCGTCGAATAGTCAGGCAATTCTCAACATGACCTACCTGGGGTTGAACATGAGCCGTTACGTGAACGGCGTGGCCAAGAAACACGGGCAGGTCTCACGCATGATGTTCGCCGGCTATCACATTGATGCCATCACCAATGGTGTTCATGCCGCAACCTGGGCCTCCCCACCGTTTCAAGCGCTCTACGATTCTCACATCCCGGATTGGCGGCAGGATAGTTTTAGTCTGCGGCATGCCGAGAGCATTCCCAAGCGGGAGATTTGGGAAGCGCACATGTGGGCAAAAGTGGAATTGCTCACGCGCGTCGGCCAGCAGTCCGGGGCGCCAATGAAGCCCGAGGTCTTCACCCTCGGTTTTGCACGCCGCGTCACCGCCTACAAGCGCGCTGACCTGGTACTGACCGACCTGGAGCGGCTGAAGAAGATCGCGAGCGATAGCGGCGGCCTGCAGCTGATTTATGCGGGCAAAGCTCATCCCAGCGATCAGGAAGGAAAACATCTCATCCGGCGGATCTTTGAGTTGAAGGAAGCGCTGAAAGACCGCATCCTTATCGCCTTCCTTCCGAACTACGACATGGCGCTGGCAAAACAAATCACCTCCGGCGTGGACCTCTGGCTGAATACGCCCCAACCGCCACTCGAAGCTTCCGGGACAAGCGGAATGAAGGCGGCTCTCAACGGCATCCCCAGCCTGAGCATCCTGGATGGATGGTGGATCGAAGGCTTAGTGGAAGGGGTTACCGGCTGGTCGATTGGGGAGGAGAAGCGCGGGCGCGAAGAGGATGCCAGCGGTCAGCGGGATGCGTCCTTGCTCTACGAAAAGCTGGAACAAGTGATTGTCCCCATGTTCTACAAGGATCGAGAGCGTTACATCGATGTGATGCGGCACGCCATTGCGGTGAACGGTTCCTTCTTTAACACCCAGAGGATGCTGCAGCAATACGTGCTGAACGCCTATTTCCGGTGACGACGAAGAACCTAATCGGCGACGCTAAATAGGCAATCGTACTGCCTTCCTTCGTGATCCTTCGTGTCTTTCGTGGTAATCAGCTTCTTTTCAACCACGAAAGACACGAAGGTTCACGAAGACGTTTGTTGGTCCGTGCGGCGGGGGGTGACCTCTATTAGGGCCAAAAAGAAGACTGCTGACATTCTGCCGAAACTCACCGAGGGTGAGCAAGACCTGCTCTCTCAACTGGAACATGGCTATCAGCTTGAAACGGATTCGCTGGGCGGCAACCCGGTTTTGCACCGTTTGAAAGACAATGAACTCATCCGGCCCGTCTGTGCCAATGCCAGCAGCGTAAAGTCATTGCAACAGCACGGGCTGATTCATGCAGTTAAGGCTCGCGATCCGCTCACGATAGTGTGGCGTTTGAGCAAGAAGCAAGAATAGGCCGAGGTTCGGCGAGTTGCGCTGAATTGCGGGAATCGGAAATCCGCTTTTCCACAGAAATGGCACCACAACCCGAACAACGCTCTGTGCTAGGCGCATCCGCTCGGCTAGACTGATTCACGGAGGTACACGTGATGACAACCCCAGCCATTGCCATCAGGGACGAAATCCGAGAGCTAAATCATGAACAGATTGAGAAGTTCGGGCGCCCCGTGCCTTTGACACCCGCAGAATTACAAGAGTGTCATTCTCGATCCGAGAGAATAAAGCCAAGAACTCGACCAAGTTGGTCGAATGACTATTCTGGACGAGCAGTTTAAGCGGGCGTCTTAGCTTCTTCGACTGCCCTCATTTAGTCGATGACCGCCGCGCTCATAGCTCTGGCGGTACTCGTAACGATCTTCTGAAACGACTTGGGCCGTCAGGCATAGAGCGCTATTAGAATGACCATCCACCTGAGACGATGTTTCCATATTCGGGTCCCGTGAATATTGGTTTTCTAGAAGCCTACTTCCGACAAGCCTGACTCTCCGTGTTTCAACCTCCGTTTTGCCGGTCATCCGCTGAGGTTCATCGCTGCCCTCAGATTGACAACCTGGGTTAGTCTTAGTGTTTGAACGCGAGACTCCCTGTGCAGACTCTCCGTTGCGGCCGATGTGGTTCCGTCCTGCCCACGACCGCGAGCTATTGCCCCAAGTGCGGCGCGCCCGCTGCATCACGCACCACGATCGACTGGGATGGCACTACCCTCGATGATTCATACCCTCCGCGCAACAATCTCTTGGAATCTCCCGCACTTGACCATGGTCGATTTGTCCCTGGACAGATTTTGGCCGAACGATATCGCATCGTGGCGCTGCTAGGGAAAGGCGGCATGGGCGAGGTCTACCGGGCCGATGATCTACGCTTAAGTCAACCGGTCGCCATGAAGTTCTTGCCCGAGGAACTGTCTCGTGATGGCGCAGCCCTGGCCCGGTTTCACCGTGAAGTTCGCCTTGCCCGGCAGATTTCTCATTCCAACGTCTGTCGCGTATTTGACGTCGGTGAAAGTGGAGGCCTTCCTTTCTTAACCATGGAGTATGTCGACGGCGAGGATCTGGCCTCATTGCTGAGGCGGATCGGACGGCTTCCGCAGGACAAGGCCATCGACATCGCGCGGCAACTTTGCGCTGGGTTAGCTGCGGCCCACGAGGCTGGAGTGCTGCACCGCGATCTCAAGCCCGCCAATGTAATGCTGGACAGGCGCGGCAAGGTTCGAGTGACTGATTTTGGTTTGGCAGGATTGGCGACTGTTGCCGGCGACGAAATTCGTGCCGGAACTCCCGCCTATATGGCGCCAGAGCAGCTTGCCGGCGGTGCGGCAACCACGCAGAGCGACATTTATTCGCTCGGTCTGGTGTTGTACGAAATCTTTACCGGAAAGCGAGTGTTCGAGGCCGCGACTCTGGCCGAGTTGATCCGGCTACACGAGAGCACGACTCCGACGAATCCGAGCCAGTTGGTAGAAGGCCTGAACCCGCTGGTCGAGCGGGTGATCCTGCGCTGCCTGGAAGCGGAGCCCAACAATCGTCCACATTCGGCGCTGCAGGTTGCAGCCGCATTACCGGGAGGAGATCCGTTAGCCGCAGCACTGGCGGCCGGAGAGACACCCTCTCCGGAAATGGTGGCGGCGGCGGGCGGCGAGGGAGCTCTGCAGCCGAAAGTGGCGTGGAGCCTTTTCCTCGCAGCACTGGTGGTGTTCGGCGCAATTGTCGCACTGGCACCCTATTCCACCGATATTGGTTTGGCGCCTCCACGCAAGACTCTAGGCGCGCTCGATGTGCATACCGAAGAAATCATAGAGAAGGCGGGGTATACGTATGCGCCCGCAGATCGCGCGTCCTGGTTTGAGCGCAACTACGAGTTCCTGCTCTACCGCGCCCAGCATTTTCCGACCGTTGCGCGAAAAGACCTGACACGGGCGGAGCAGGGCGTTCTGCGATTTGTTTTTCGGCAGAGTCCGCAGGCCTTGGCCCCGTCGAGTCCCACTCTCAGGGTTAGTGTCTTTGATCCTCCCCAGGAAGTTTCCGGCATGGTTACTGTCGTCCTTGACTCAAATGGCAGGCTCCTGGTGTTGGGCGCAGTTCCTCCTCAGGTAGAGCAGGTCTCGGCTGCATTGCCTGACCCGAATTGGGGTGAGATGCTGGCCGAGACCGGGGTTGACCCCGCCAGCCTGAAATCCGCCGAGCCGACCTGGTTGCCGACGGTGTCCTTCGATCGCCGCTTCGGCTGGCGGGGTTTCTATCCCGAGGATCCCAAGACAGAGATCGAGATCAACGCCGCCAGTTACCACGGCAAGCCGGTTTACTTTCACGTCATTGGTCCATGGAGCCAGCCCTGGCGCATGCGGGCGCAGCCTCAGGCCCGCTCGCAGATCGTACGCAACACCACCTTTTTTGCCGGCGGATTCATTTTCCTGGTTGTGGCCGCTCTCTTTGCCCGCCGCAACATCCGACTTGGACGCGGAGACCGGAGAGGCGCCTTACGCATCTCGGCATTCGCATTCTGCGCGGCCGCGATTTCCGGTTTGCTCGTTGCTCATCATGTTTTGGACTTGGGAGCGGAATGGGAAATGTTCATCCGCATGGTGGGCCAGGCGCTGTTTCTGTCCGCGTTCCTCTGGCTTCTGTATATGGCTCTGGAACCGTTTGTTCGCAGGCAGTGGCCTGAATTACTCATCTCTTGGACTCGCTTGCTATCCGGCAGGTTTCGCGATCCCCTGATCGGTCGCGATCTGCTGGCGGGAATCTTGTTCGGCGGTGTCATCGCGCTTGGAAACCACCTTGCCAATGCGTTGCCCGGCTGGTTCAATATTCCCGGCGAAACCACCATTGGCTGCAATACGCTCGCCCTGGGCCCACCTCAGGATGTGCTGGGATTTCTTCTGGGCAGCTTGCCCGGAGGGATCTTCCCGGCGTTCTCCATGACATTTGCCTTGTTTCTGGCGAGAACCTTGCTGCGAAATTATTGGCTGAGCGTAATGACAACGGGAGTCCTGGCGCTCCTTGTTAACCTAGGCGCAGAGAATTTCGCCTTGGAAGGGCCATTCGCTCTCCTGACGACAGTGATTACGATGTTCGTCCTGCTCCGCCTAGGCACGCTTGCCCTGGCTGTCGCGTTTGTCGTAGCCGGCTTGCTCAGTACTTTTCCGATCACCATTGATCTTTCCGAGTGGTACGCACCACACTCGCTTTTCATGTTTGCGGTTCTGATAACGTTGCTCTTTTATGGATTGCGGGTGGCATTGGGAAACAGGCCACTGCTGGCGGACTAACTACTCGGCTGGATTGTCTGCGATACCCGCCGTCTCTCGCGCCGGTCAAATTCCGGGCCCGTCCGGAGAGACCAGGAGAGTTCTGCAGACGAGAGAAACGAAAAGCGAGTGTGTGCGTCTCAATCACGCCGTGGGGTGATCGTGGTCACTGTTCCTCTGGGTGCACGCCGATGAGAATTGAGGCACTCTCCGAGAGCCGGCGCTTGCATCGCTTGCTTCGCGCGGCCTGAAATGAGGACCGAGCGTGCCAGCAATGCGGCCCCAAACGTTCTCTGTATCCTCCGCCTTCAACTGGGACCTTCTTTGCCGGGCTGGGGGAGTCGCTGCGTTCGTCTTTCTCGTTTACTGCCTGGCAACGATGGTGCAGATGACCGTCCTGGGCGGCCCGCCCTCCACCGTCGCGGAAGCGTTTCGCGTGCTGCAGCATAACAAAGTGGTGGGTCTGTTGAGTCTTGATCTTCCGACTGTCTTGGTACTGCCCTTGTACTACCTGCTTTTCTTTGGCTTGTTCGCGGCTTTGAAGGACACGGAACGCACCCACGCGGCGATTGGGACAGCCTTGGTCTTTCTTGGCGTGACCCTGGTACTTGCGATGCCCACTGCCCTGCCACTGATGGCCCTGAGTGACAAGTATGCAACTGCGACCAGCGACGCCATGAAAGCCCATTTCCTGGCTGCGGGAGAAGCTGTATTGGCCACCGACATCTGGCACGGAACGGGCGCCTACATGGGCGGAATCCTGGTGCAGACCGGAGCGGTATGGATTTCCGTTGTCATGTTGCGTGGTGTGTTCAGCAGGGCGACGGCCTATGTGGGCATCCTCACGCACGGCCTTGATTTGGTGCACATCGTTTTCGTGCCGTTTCTCCCAAAGGTGGCCACTGTTTTTATGATCATTGCGGGGCTGGGGTATCCCGTCTGGTTATGGCTTGTGGGCCGAAGGCTGCTTCAGGTTGGGAGAACAGAGCACTCCGGGTAAGTCCACCTCGCACTTGCCACAAGCACGGAGGGAGCAATGAACTCTGATGACCATGCTCCAAGAATTCTAGGCATAGCGTTTCTGCTTCAAGCTGTCACGTCATTGGTCAGTGGAGTGATCCTGAAGGTGGCATTCATCGTGCCCGGAAACATCAGTCAAAGCATGCTCAGGATTGCGAACCGTCCGTGGCTGATGAGAGCGAATATCTTCGGTGAGATGATCACTGCGGTTGGAGTCATCTTCCTCGGAGCCATTCTTTTCCTGACCCTGCGCAGACAAAGCGAGATTATGGCTCTGGTAGGCTTTGGGTTCTACATATTGGAAGCGGCGCTGCTTGTTGCGAGCAGAATTGCGGCCTTGTCTCTCTTGCTGATTAGTCAGGAATACGCGACCGCGGGACACCCCACCGATTTGCAGGCAGGCGGTAATCTGGCGCTCGCATCCATGAATTCCGGATACCAGCTACTGATGCTGCCTTTTTGTCTGGGCGCGATCCTCTTTTACTATCTCTTCTATAAATCGGCCATGATTCCACGCGCTCTGTCTCTCTGGGGTCTGGCAGCTGTTTCACTTGCCTTGATCGGAACAGTGTCCGCTCTGGCCGGCTACGAACTTTCATTCGCTGTGTACCTTCCTTACCTTCCATTTGAATTTGTCGTCGGAGTGTGGATTTTGCTCAGAGGCGGTTGCCCCCGATTGGAATGGGGCAACGAGCGAAGGAGCGGTCCTCAGACCGCATGAGGATGCGGGATCAGATTGCCGAAACCTGGGGAGTTAGTACCGACTAATACCGAACGCGGTTGGTCTGTTGGAGGAGTCCATGGCAAATGCATCTGCGATCGAACAGCCATCAACCCCGCCTACGCTGAATCCCGCAAGGGGGCTGGCTCAACTTATGGGAGCCTCCGCCTGGTGGACCGGCTCGATTTTTCTGAGCGCGGGCCGACTTGACTGGATACGCGGCTGGATCTCCGTCGTATTGTGGGTCACAGGGATGACCACAATCGGAGTCGTCGGATATCGTTACAACCCTGCGGTGATGAACGCGCGAGCACAACGCCGCCGAAAAGACACGAAGCATTTCGACAAGGTCTTTTGGGCTCTCTATTTTCCTCTCGTGTTCGTTCAGCCTGCCGTCGCGGGGCTGGACGTAACGCGGTTTGGCTGGTCATTGATGCCGTTTGGCTTTGTATATGTCGGCGCAATCGCCTTCGTCCTGGCGATGGTGCTGATCGCATGGGTTCTTTGTGTTAATCCGTTTGCCGAGGCAACAGTCCGCATTCAGACGGATCGTGGCCAGAGTGTCGTCATGTCCGGACCGTACCGCTTTGTGCGCCATCCTATGTATGTCGGCTCCTTCCTGATGTATCTAGGAATGCCGCTGGTGCTCGGCTCCGTCGGGGCGCTCATCTTAGGCGTAGCGATCGTAGCTCTGATGGTCTGGCGTACTTCTCGCGAGGATCAGACCCTTCTCCAGGAACTTCCCGGATATGAGGAATTCGCCAAGCGCACGCGTTATCGGTTGTTGCCGGGAGTGTGGTGACAAAGAAGCAAGGAGCAAAGTCTCTGGGCAGCAGGGAGGAGTCATCATGGATGATCTCAGAATCTACCGCTGGAGCGGCGCCTGCGGCTTGGCCGCGATCGCCGTGTTTTTTGTCGAGTTCCCCTTTTACCTCGTGCGGGCCGGCTTTCCCGGCGTCACGAACCCGGTGAAGATCGCCGACTTCACCGCCACTTACGGCACGAACGTCATGACGTGCGTGTTTTTCGACTTCATTATCCTTACTCTGATGATGATCTTCCTCGCCGGTTTCCGTCACCTCATCCGCCGGGCTGATGAACGGCACGAGTGGCTCGGCACCCTCGTTTTCGGAGTTGGCCTGGTCTACATCACGCTTACCTTCGTTGCCGACTCGCTCCAAGCCGCCACCGTCGTTGACGCCCGCACCATTCCTGCCAACGGCGTCATCATTCGCGCGATGTTGGAGAGCAGTTTCCTGATGTACGGCTCCGTCGCCCTTTTTCTGATGGCCCTGCTGATGGCACTCGCCGGGTACGCCGGCGTGGCCAGCCGCGCCTTGCCTGCGTGGAGCGCTTGGGTCGGCTATCTTTGCGCCCTGGGTTGCCTGGCCTTCGTTCCTTCGATGTTTGTAGGCAGCCCTGACATCATGCGCTTCTACAATCCTGCGGGCTGGGGTCCGGAGGCCATCGCGTCCGGCTTCCCCCTGGCAGCCTGGATGATCACAATCGGCATTCTCATGGTCCGCATGCGCGAACCACTCGCGCCGCGAGCGGCCGTTGTGGCATAGGAGATCACATGTCGGAGTTGAACCGGGGTGGTGATCCTCAGGTGGACGTCCGATGGAGACTACTGCTCAAACTGAGCGGATGGGCTGCCTTAGTTGCCGCTCTCTTATTCAGAAGAAACTTAGCCGAAGAGTTCCTGCTCCTTAGGCTCTTGGGAATCATTCGTTCTGGACCGCAGGCGTTTCCCGGCAACGCTGCCGATTGGTTCACACTCCTTCGCACTTAATCGTGCAAGGAGTTATATTGCTCGGCTGGCTCATCGTTGAAGTTGCGATGTTGCACTTGTATGGAGCAGTCGCGATAGTGTTGGTCACTTCGGGGATCGTCATTGTGCGCACCAACTCGAGCGACTCATGACCACCAGGTTCCTCAAAATCGCCGGTCTTGTTCTCACAGCAGCGTTCTGGCTATGGGCGCGCGACGCCGAGCGCAGCCCGATGTGGAATCTGGCACTGATCTGGTGCTCTCCGCTGCTTCAATACCCGATCACGCTGTTGGGTCGGCGGGTGTTAAACATAGGCGCCAACAAGCAGCGTGCAGAATTGGCGAGCATTTTTACGCACTACGCCATGATGATTGCTCTCGGAGTCGGCATCTTTCCGGCCATCCGCTCAGTGCAGCAGCAACCTGGTGCACTTCCAATTCCGCAACAACTTGGCCAAGCGCTTGTATGGCTGACTGGGGTTGCGACCGCTCTCACCGTTTTGAACCTGGCCATCCGGGGTTTGGGAGCTCCGTTTGCCGCAAAGTTGTCGAGCCGATTAGCCACCGACTGGATGTATGCCTGGACCAGAAATCCCATGTTGCTGTGCACGTTGGCCCTGCTGGTGTCCGTGGGACTCCGCTATCGATCGATTTGGTTTGTCGTGTGGGTGATGCTGATTGTGTCGCCTGGCTGGATCTTCTTCGTTAAGGTCTATGAGGAGCGAGAGCTCGAGATTCGATTTGGAGATTCGTATCTCGAATACAAGGCGAGGACTCCACTGCTTTTGCCGAGCCGACCGCGACACACTGCGCACGCGCCGGGAGCCTAGACTATGCTAACGATCAGAAGTTTCGCTGGTGTTTTTTTCGCGTGAACACGGCCTGTCGGCCATCGGCATTACAGGTCTGGTGGCATTGCTTAATCAGGACGCTACCGCAAAAATATTCCGCTTGAGAAACTCGTTGCGAAATTTCCCTTTTGGGTCGTAGCGGGTGCAAAGGTCGACAAAATCCGATAACTTTTCGTACTTGGCACGAAGCGTAGCGGGACTAATGGTGAACAGTTTCCCCCAGTGTGGACGGGCATTAAACGGGGCCAGTTCCCTTTCGATGATCGGCAGCAGGTTTTGAACCGCAGACCAGTCCGGCTTCCAAGTAAAGTGAATAGTCACCCGCGGCGCTTTGTAGCAGGGGCTCATCCAAAAATCGTCGGCAGCAATGCTTCGGATTTCCGAGATCATCAAATGCGGCCCGACCTGGTCGCGCAATCGCTCTACCGCCAGAATCGCTTCGATTGCATGCTGCAGCGGCACGAAGTATTCCGCCTGCAGTTCCTTCCCGGCACTCGGCGTAAATCCCATGCGGAAGTGCGGAAGCCGTTCGTACCAGGGGCCAGGGACGCCCATCTGCGGAGTGCAGTTTTCCGCTGAAAGCTCCGCGATCGGGTGAAGATTCTTGGTTGCCAGCTTCGCTCCGAAAAATTCCTTTGGCGCCACGAACGATTTTCCCTCTTCGATGCGTCTCTTTAGCCAGACTTCATTGAGACGCTGTTTTTGCCAGTCGGTGAATAGGCTCACGCTGTAGGCACTCGACATGATGGCATCAAAGTGTTCTTTCAGTTCGCTGAGGGGCAGATTTTCGTACACGTACTGCTGCATCATGTAACGGGGCTGAATATCGAGCGTAAGTCTGGTAACCACGCCCAATGCTCCAAGCCCAACCACTGCTCCTTCAAGAGTCTCGGCATCCTGTGCGCGTGACAGGTTCACCACCTCACCTGATGCCGTGACAAATTCAAGCGCGGAGACCGCTGTGGCAAGGTTGCCGTTTTTGTCGCCCGATCCATGAGTTGCTGTGCTACTGGCCCCAGCGACCGAGATGTGAGGAAGAGAAGCCAGGTTATGCAGCGCAAACCCCTTGCCGTCAAGATAGGGGCACAATTGTCCGTAGGTCATGCCGCTCTCGATCGTCACAGTCCGCGCATTGGGATCGAGCGTGATCACTTTGTCCATTGCCTTGAGGGACAGAAGGTAATCAGTGCTGTCGGCAATCCTGTTGAAACAGTGACGTGTGCCAAGAACCTTTAGTTTTGCTTGCTTTCCAACAAAATCCCTGACTTGTTGCAACGAGTTTGCCGAATACAGTTGCTCCGTGCTGTACTCGATATTCCCCGCCCAGTTTTTCAACTTCTCGCCGAGGGCCCACGCGAGCACAGGAGATACAGCCGGCATTGTCATCAGGGTCGAAAGAAGCTTTAGAAAGGATCGTTTGTTCACGGCGTTGATTGTCCTCGTTTGGAAAGCCTGATGCGAAGTAGCGTTGTGACTCAACGAACTGCTGCGGAGGCTACGCCTACGTACTTGTCCGCACCGCCATAATAGAAGAGCCAGCGCTTGCCGTCGCGCACGAGGCCCTCGACGAACACTACGTTTGGAACCTGGCCGTTCTTTTCCCAGTCGTGCACCGGCTCAAAGATTGGCTCCTGAGCCCGCGCCAGAACTTTAGTGGGATCATTCTTATCAAAAAGCACCCATCCAGTCCGATAGACGTTCTTATCATCCGCTCCGTTATAGATCAGGAAGATCCCTTTATTGGTTATGAGCGGCGCCGGACCAGGTTCGACGACTTGAGAATCGAACATTCTCGGTCGGCTGGCGAGGACCGGATGATCGAGCGCATCCGTCCAGTGGACAAGGTCTGTCGAGTAGGCAATGGACATCTGGGTCGGTTGGTTCGCAGCATCGGCGAGGTAATACATCCAGTATTTACCATTGAGCTTTTCGGGAACGATTGCTCCTGACTTCGTCCACCCGACGTTCCATTTGCCCTTGTAAGCCGGCATGATGACGCCCTGGCGCTTCCAGTGGATCAGGTCGGCAGAAGTTGCCAGGCAAAGCTGCGCATCGCCATGGATTGGGCCGCTCGCATGGGTGCCTTGGCCGCCTTCATTGTTATAGCCCGTATAAGTCAAATAGAAGGTGTTACCGATCTTCACTAATCGGGGATCTTCAACGCCGCCACCCATCTCATAGGGCGCCTCGCCAATCATGACGGGATTTGATTGCCGCACAAAGTGGACGCCGTCATCACTCGTGGCGTAACCCAGAGATGATTTGCCGTGGCTATCCTGAGCACGATAGAGCATGACAAACTTGCCATCGTATTTCACCACCGCGGGGTTGAATGTGCCCGCTGATTCGAATCCGTTACCTTGCGGAGCGATGATTGGTTGATCTGAAACCCGTTGCCACGTTCCGAAAGGCGTTGTGACATGTGTGGTCGTAGCGGTGGTGATTATGGCAATCGCACCGAAGAAAGCGATGCGTGCGGGCGAAAGAATCCTGTGCATGAATATCAGTCCCTTCTGCATTTGGCAGCGGCAACAAAGTTCCTCATTTCGGGACTCACGACGAGTCGCTCCTCAAAACTCCACGACAAATCGGAAGATCGCTCGTGGGGGCACGTTCATATTGTTTGACACAACGGTCCCGTTCTGAGTTATTCGCACGTTTCCGCCGTTTGCCGGCGGGATGTTGATTGTTGTGTGTCGCTCTTGTGATGTCGGGTTATAAAGAATGAAGTTAATCCGATGAGCGGGGAATTCCTTAGCATTGAAGATATCCAGCAAGTCGAGATTCACGAGCATCAGTTCGCGATCACTCACCTGACCCAGGGCCTCAAACATGAGGTACATCCAAATGCACTCACCGGCGCCATAGATTTCCTTGCCCACGTTTCCGGTTTGTCCGCCGAGTTCCAGTGTTCCGAGATTCTCGAACGGGATGAATCCCATGGAAACGTTCCCGCGGTCTTCCGAGCATTTCTCGAAGAAGTAGAAGTTATTTCGTCGTTGCTGATCCATGAAGCGTAAGAGGGCCTCAAAGACAAGTCCTCGTTTCATCACACCCGTCCAAGGTAGGATTGCCTCGACGTTTTCCTTGAATGCGGGATAAAGAATGGAGGCTGCTGCCTGCACCATGCCGCGAATATCGTGGTTCTTTTGGCTCGAGTCGGAATACCAGTAGAACATTCGTAGTTGTTCGAAGAGGGGGTATTCCGCTTGCGGGTGCATCCCGAGTTCCGCCGCTGCGAGCGCGCCGTAGGCGAGTTCCTGAGGCTCGTGGAAAAGCCGATCCGACGGCACCGTGCACAGCACCTGGATCGCTCGCTGCGCCTCGCCGCGGTATTTCGTTTCTCCAGTCAGGCGGTTCGCTGTTAGTGCTGCCCAGGCATAGAGCCCACCGATGGCGTAGTTTGTGCCGGCACCCTGCGCGCTCAGGGTCGCAACCTCGTAATAAATCGGGAAAAGATAGTCGTACTGGTGAGCGAATTTCTCGGCAGTTGCGAAAGCGTCGAGAAAGTATTTTCTTGTTTCTTGCGAGGTAGTCAGGCTGGCGATCATCGGGTACTTAACCAGACCGTTTTCGAATGGATACCACGAGTCCGCCCGCTCGTTGGCGTGGCGAACGTAGTCATTGCTGATGCTGTGCGTGTCGTCATGGTAAAACCCGGGCAAGTCATCAATGAGCTGTTTGCATTCGAGCTCAAAAGCTGGTGATGGATGCAGCCGGAGATAGAGGAGGGAGGGCCATAGGACGTCGGCCACAGTCATGAGTTCGAAATTCTCTTTGGGTTGCTCCCACAATTTCGATGTTTCCTTTACATAGGCGCGCAGCCCGGTGTGTCCCGCAGCCTCGACCTGGGTTTCTTACTTCTGTTGCAGGTTCGCGACAGTGCCAGCAGCAAAATCTTTCCAGGCACCCGCGCAGCGAGGCCAAACCAATTTCTCTTCGAAGAGCGGAAGCAATGCACGCATCCACCGCGAGACTGCCTCTTGCTCGGTGAGCAACTCCGTTAAGGGACGCTGCAGGAGCCAGTAAGTGAACCGGACCTCGCCAGCAGGTAGCACATTTCCAGTTGCCTGATCGGCGATCAGACCGACTCCAAAGCGCTGCGTACCGTCCCTCTCAATTCGCGACACGCTTGAGCATCGATACACCAGAAAGTGGGGCACATTCTCGACCGACATCCAGCTCATCTCGCCAACATCGAAAAACATCATCGTTTCGACGCCGGCGTTCTGGTCGAGCAGGTAAAGAGCGGGCATATCATTTCCCCATGTCCCCAGCGAGTTGCGCGTGGGTTGCTGAAGCAGGACGCGTCTCCAGCTTCCTGACTGGCCTTCCATCAGCGTGGAGTTCGATTTCAGCCAGACGATGATCTGAGGCTCAATCTGAGTCCCCTGCTGCAGCCGGATCGGGCGAGTCAGGCTCAGTGTGATCCTGAACCGCAGCCACGCAAGATCTGCTTCTGGCTGGAGAGCTGAGATTTCGGCCTTCCAGTCGTACGAGGCCGATTTTTTTCTGAGGTCCTCTGCGGTTGCTGAACCTCTGGCGACAATCCTGCTGGTGCTGGTCGAGACTTGTGATGCCACCAACGGAAACGAGGGGCCAGTAACGAGCGGGATGCCTGGCAGCGTAGCTGGTTTCCAGTGATCCGCCACGCGCAGAAAGTTCTGGAAGCAAAAAGGCACGCCCTGCTCTGACACACGCAATTGCTGGTCCCCGTGTTCGAGAGTCGCGAATCCCGCATGCGAGCTCTCTTCTGCGGCAAGTACGTGGAACTCCCTAGTACTTCGCATGACAAGCGAGGCGGAAGTTACGCCAGCGAGACAGATCTTCATGAAGCCACGGCGATGTATAGGACTCATGTGGCTAATATGGGCCGAATCTGACGGAGCCCCGCCAGCGAAAGCGCTCGCCAGCAGGGCTCACGTCAATATTCAATTTTGAGCCCAAACTGAATGGCTCGCGGCCCTGTGGCGCTCGTGATTGCACCGAAGCCGCAGGCAAACGCCTGCTGACAACCGGCAGTGTTGGCGGGTACGAAGGGCGATCGCAGTTGTGTAGCGAATCCTCCGGGCCCGCCGGGTTGCTGATAGATGTGGCGATTGAAGATGTTGAAAAACTCTGCCCGGAAATCGATCACCCCACGTTCTCCTATCTTAGTTTTCTTGCCAATCGTGATGTCCTCATCGCGGCCGCCGAACGCGCGAGCGCTGGCCAGAGTTCGGGATTCATCGCCGAACGTGAAGGGAGCCGGCGCGGCAAAGGCGTTCGCATTGAAGAAAGGCGTGGTCAGTGGACTTAGATCCCGGCCATTGGACTGTTTGACTCCGGGAATAACATTCACGCGCGCACTGCCCGTGAATTCACATCCGGCGAAAAGGACGGCACCAGCCGTACCCGTGCAAGGGGAGTATACCTCGGTCGGCAGCCCAGACTGATAAGTTAATATCCCCGACACGGACCAACCACTCACAATGCGATCTGCCACCCCCCCTGAATTCAATAGCCGCTTGCCGCGCCCCATTGGAAGCTCATAAAAGAAACTGGCGACCAGTCTTTGCGGTGTGTCGAGCGAGCTTACCGACTTTTCCGATCTGCGGTCGTATGAGTTCTGCCCAATCCATGCGTTGGCCCCAATGAAGCCCTGAACACCTGGGCCTTGGGAATCCGCGTCGGTAATGTTTTTCGAGACGGTATATGAGACAAGGAAACTCAATCCTTCGGCGAATCGTTTGTTCAGTTGGGCCTGCATGGAATGGAAGGTTGAGTTGCCGGTGCGGTCTGGTGTGAAGGAGTCGTCTTCCTGATTAAAATCGCCGTATTGCGGGAACGGTCGCAGCGCCTGGTTGATGTTGCCCGTGAAGCCCGCGTAAGGAACCTTTACGCCTGCGGCAATCGCATTCGGGCAGTTGTTGGGTGGGGCTGCCGTCAGGCAGCTAACGTTCATCGTCAGCTCGCTGCCCACCGACAGATACGTCGGGTTTACCTGATTGGGAATAATGTTCAGCGCCGGGAGATGAGTTCCCTTGGAACCCACATATGCGATACTTGCCTCCAGGTTCTTCGCGATCTGCCGCTGCACATCGAGGTTCCAGGATTGAATGTCGGCGGGCCGTCCGCTGTTTTGTGGAACCATCAAGACGCCGCTAACCCCGTTTTGCCCGTCGGGCGTGAATGGACCCGAGGCGGGCTGGATGTGTGGGAATCCGCTATCGATCTGAAACGGCGCTCCAAGACCGAAGCTCAGACCCTCAATGTTGAAAAATCCCAGACCGTCCTGATCGGCGTAGGAACCTTCTTTGAGAGGTTCGTAATATATACCATATCCGCCCCTAAGGACGGTCTTATCATTGATGCTGTAGGCAAAGCCCAATCGCGGGCCAAAGGCCTTGTAGTAAGTATCCTGAAGCCGGTGCTTGCCGTTGCGGCCCGGACCGCTCCCAAAATAGGTGTAGGCGCCCAGAATGCCTCCCGCGCCCGGGTTGGGGAGAGTTGGATCCACTTCGGAAAAGCGATCCCGTGATTCGCGAGCGGGCAAGTCCACCTCGTAACGCAGGCCATAAGTCAAGGTCAGATTTGGCGTGACTTTATAGGTATCCTGGCCGAAGAGGTAGAAATCTTTATAACGTGGGCCGTTAATGTGCCCGTAATTCAATGTGCCTGAATCGACAAGCCCAAATAGGGCAGCGGCAACGGCGTATCCTCCCGTACCACCCGCGGTGCCTGTGCTGCTTGTCTCGGCGGCATTATAGTTAAACTGGCCGGAGGCTTGCGTGAAACGGCGTGTGTTGAACTGCCCGTCATGGAACCCGCCCCCGAATTTCAGGGTGTGTTTTCCCCGAACCACGCTCACCGAGTCGTTTACCTGATATACATTGTCGGCAAACTGGGAGTCGCCGCAGTTGTTCAGGTTGTTTTGATAATTTGTTCCCTGAAACTGAAAACAGGGATACGTCACATTCGATACTCCTGTCACCCCCAACTTCTGTGGCCAATTCTGACCCAAGCTATTGGACGCTTCCGTTCGAAAACGGCGGCTGAAGCCCACCAGGAACTCATTCACCACGGTTGGACTGAATATATAGTTGTGGCTGAAGCGTGCATAACGTGTGGATTGCGGAACTTGTTGATTAATGTAAGGCTCCAAAACTGAAAAGGTTCCGGATTGTGTATTGTCGTAGTCAAAGCCAAACGAGAACCGCTGCTTGTCAGAAATGGTCTCGTCGAGCTTCATGTCCCACAAGTCTGCCGTCGTCCTGTTTAGGGACGTGTCAAATACGTTGTTCGTCAAACTGCCGCTAGTCGCAGGCAGTGATGCCATCACTTTGGCCATAACCGCGCTGGGTTTGTAGTTGGGATCGTTGCTCAGAATGTTGCCGGGTATCGGATTGTGCGTGGTCGGATCATAAAGCTGGGTTCCGGGAAGTAATGCGGAAAAGTCGCCGCTCCTGAAAGACTCGGGGATCCACGTCTCCGTCGAAGAACTGCCGGTGTGAAACCGAAATCCCTCATAGTCGAAGAAGAAAAAAGTTTTATTTCGGCCATTGTATTTTCGAATCTGTGCATCCGCCGGTTGGCCACCTTCCGCAGCGGTGAGATATTTGAGCGCTTCCTCGAGACGATTATCCTGAAGCGCTTTGAGCCCCTGCTGCAGAGAATCGCTCTCGCCGGCCCGAACTGAAGCATCAGATTTTCCCTGACTGGCAAAACCAGTGCCGGGTACGAGAAAAAAAACCTGCGCAGCGAGACCGAGCGAAAGCAGTAATTTAGAGATCAGCGTTTGCGGACCGTGTCGCATTGGCTTCCGATATCGTCTCGCGATTCGAGATCGTGAGAGTTCCCCTCACCCCAATGGGCAGTCTCCTACGGATGCGGCGAAGATGCGCCCTCGATTTGATTCAGCCGTTCAGTTTGCTTTTCGAGTTTAGCGTGCGATTCGCGGTTCAGCGAAGTAGAGATCTCGAACTCGTGCGCCGCGTTCTCCTTTTGCCCTTCCGCTTGATAGACCCTGGCCAACTGGTAGTGCACCGAGCCATCCTGATCCCCAGGTATTGCAGCCTTGAATTCCGCTTCTGCTTTCGCGTAGTCGTGGAGACCGGCGTACGCGGTCCCCAAATCACGATGAATATCCGGATCCCCTGGCTCGGCCTCTCCGGCGCGCTTCAAGTATGCCAGAGCCTGTTCCGGTTGGTGCTCGAGCAAGTATGTGTTGCCAAGGTCATGAAGCGCTCCCGCATGCCGGGGATTCAATTCCAGCTCCGCGTTCAATTCCTTTCGGGCTTCATCCGTCTTAAGCTCTTTCCACAGCAGATGGCCCAAACTGTAATGCAAATTTGCCACGGAGGGTTTCACAGCAACGGCTGTGCGATACTCTTCGATTGCTTTGCCATCGTTTGCCTTCGCAGCCTCGAGATCCCCGGTCAACTCATGCACGCGATATGAATTCGGGGCTGCTTGATAAAGCCGAAGGTAAGCTTGGGTGGCCAATTTTTCGAAGCAGCGGGCGCGCCAATAGAATGCCGGCGGAGAGTGCTGATTCGACAGCCCAATGAGGGCCTTCAGAGCACTCTCATATTCTCCGAGTTCGAAAAGTGCTTGAGCAACCTTAAGGCGAAAATCGCCCGATGAATGCGGCGACAACACTTGTAGCAAGCACGCTGAAACACTAGAGTACTGACCCGCATCCAGCGCTTTCGCTACGTCCCGTTCTACGCAGTCCCTGGCGACAGTCGCTTTCGTGGACTGGGCCGGTTCCGTGTCATCAGGAAGTGAGCCGCCATTCTGCGCCGCCAGAAATGCGACTGCCAAAGTGGCAGCAGCATCGTGACGCGCGCGAATCTGGGGAGCAACGGACTGAATCCGCTGGCGCAATGCGTCCGGCAGTTGATCGAAGGCGGCTTTCCCCAAATCCAGTCTCATGTACGCCCAAAACACGCTCAGTTCGGGGTCTGTCCATGGTAAGCGCCCGTGTCCAGTCTTCAAGTGCCGCATCAGTGTCGCCTTGGATCAGCTTCACTTCGCCTCGGCGGACCATTGCGCGCAAATCGTTAGGACTGATCCGCAACTCCTGCTCGAATTCCGGCGCTGCCTGGTCGAGTCTGCCCGCGTGCAGAAAAACCTCGCCCAGCCGCACATGCAGCTCGGGGCGGTTTGGTGTTAGCGCCAGTGCATTCTGGAATCGAATGACCGCGAAAGACCACTCCGTCGAGGAGGAATAACTCTCGGCCAGCAATTGCTCGGACCACGAGGAAGCAGGAGCGGCTTTTTCAAGTCGAGTGACTTCTCGCTTACCCAGCGTCTCATAGGTATGGCCGAGCAGATAAAGCATGTCCACATCATGCGTTTGCAAGTTGAGAGCATGTTTCAGAGTCGCAACTTCGGCCTGATAATCACCCGAGATTTCCTGCGCGGTCGCCAACCATGACCAGATATCTGGTCGGTCTGGTTCCTGTCGCGAGGCGGCCTTCAGATACGGGATCGCTTTTGCTCCATTGCCACTCTTGCAGTAGTCAACTCCTAGGAAGAAATTTGCGCCCGCCAGTGTCGGCTTGACCTTCAACGCAAGACGGAATTCTGCCATGGCTTCTGGGGTACGGTCCTGAAGCTGATACAGCAGGCCAAGATTCATGTGGACTTCGGCGAAATTGGGTACTTCAGCCAGTACGGCCCGGTATTCGCGCTCGGCGGCAGTATAGTCACCTCGCTGCTGTGCCTCTTGCGCTGCAGAGAAGTGAGCGCGGACCGTCTCACTGAGAGCGACGTCCGGTGCTGTGCCTTGCGCAGTTAATTGGACCCAACATGCCGCCCAAAACGTCACAAGCTGAAGCAGGGTTCGACAGCCACGCGGCAATTTATTTCCACCAAGACGTACGGAAACCGACCCACACATATCCGCATAATAACGCCCATTTCCGGGCGAAGAAAGTATTCAACATTGAATAAGGGAATTCCAGAGCAGCGTGAGAGCGCGCGTTTTCCGGCGTCTAGCCTGTGGCGAACACCTTCTGCATCTCTTCCAGAGTGAAACCCTTGGCTTCCGGGTATACGAGCAACACCACAAAGATGCTGCGCCACCAAAAGAGTAAGAGTAGAGGACTCTATCCTCAGCCAGTCACAGTGTGTTATCAAGAAGTGCCCACGACTGAGAACTCAGAGCGCAGGCTCAGTAGGGAGGAAAAAAGTGTGTTTGGAGCCATCGAAGCAGGCGGTACTAAGTTTGTGTGTGCGGTTGGCACTGATCCCGCCGACCTGGCCACCACGCAATTGCCGACAACATCGCCAGAGATAACGATGGCTGATGCACTGAATTTCTTACGCCAGCGAAGCGATGGAAAATTGCAAGCAATCGGCATCGGTTCGTTCGGTCCTGTCGATCTTTCTCCGTCATCTCCAACTTTTGGCCACATCACTTCTACTCCAAAAATAGCCTGGCAGAACTTCAATTTCGTCGCTACGGTTCGCGCGGCATTTGATGTACCGATCGGGTTCGACACCGACGTGAATGCAGCCGCCCTGGGAGAAGCACGTTGGGGAGCTGCGCAGTCCATCTCGGATTTTGTGTACCTCACCGTTGGGACTGGAATCGGTGGTGGCGTGATCGTAAACGGCCAACTTCTGCACGGTTTAGTTCATCCTGAGTTGGGACACATCCGAATCCCGCACGATCGGCAGCGAGACCACTATCCGGGTTGTTGCCCATTTCATGGCGACTGTCTCGAAGGGCTCGCATCCGGTCCTGCTATCCAAGAACGATGGGGCAAGCCAGCCCAGGAACTGCCTGTAGATCATCCGGCGTGGACGCTCGAAGCACATTATCTCGCCCTTGGGCTTGCTAATTGGGTTTGCACGCTGTCGCCCAAGCGTATTGTGCTTGGCGGCGGAGTTATGCAAAGGCATTGGATCTTTCCTCTGATCCGCAGCGAACTCGTCCGATTGCTGAATGGGTATGTGCAATCCCGAGAATTGACTGAAAACTTGGATCAATACATAGTCCCAGCCAAGCTCGGTAATCGGGCGGGAATAGCCGGAGCTTTGGTTCTCGCACAACAGGCGTATCAGGAACAACGACGGCCCGCCCCGATCGGCTAATCATGGCCTAACGGTCTGTCGCGGATCTGCTCGGTTGCTTTGACACAAGTAGTTGCAGATCGTGAGTTGTTGTTCTCACATCTCGTATGGGCATGCTGACAGACGCCAGGTCAGCGGTGAAGGACTAAAGAGGCTAATACAATGTCGCGGCGAGGCTAATTGAGATGGTCAGGGTTTCACGCCGTCGGTTCATCGCAAGTTCAGCGGCCGCAGGGTTGGCGGAAGTCATACTTCCGCAAGGCGCATTGGGAATTGAGGCGGGGCATTCGCCCAGTGGACGCGTTAGTGTGAAAGCAGTGATATGCGGTCATTGCGCTCTTTGTCTTTCTTGTCGCCTTGTTCGTCCTCGCTGACGCCGATCGGCCGGGCGTGAATATACAGCCGTCAAACGGGGTCAGTCGCTGGCTTTCATCATTCGAAGCGTCGCCAGTTGTTCATCCCGCTTGGCGTTCGGTTTGTCGGTCACGGCCATGGTTCCGTAATAGGTCATGAGGTTCTGTTTCGTGTCGGCCGGGATGACGCGGTCCGGGTTCGAGGTGAGGCGCTCGAGTAATCGCGCATAGGTGGCGTCGGCGAGCGGATATTCACCTCGCTTCACGTGATCTCCGGTATCTAGGTCGATGTTGGCCAACTTCACTTCATCTCCGGTGTGGCTCAGCTTGTGCAGCATGTCGCGAAAAGTGTCCACCGTGCGATTCACGCTGCTCTGGTACATCTCGTAGGTCTGCGGGTTGGGAATCTTGATGGCCAGGTCTGAAGCGGACCCGATCTTCGGGACAAGGAAGACAAGAACCGCCAGCAGATGCGCCTTGACTCCCGGTCCCTTCTGCGTATGCTTCCACTTTCGTTCATGAGCGGTTCTGGCCAGTCCCTCACGAAAAACACGATCCGCTTCGGAATCGATATGCGGCGGAAACTGGTGCCGATGCAACACTACTTCCGCCTCAGCAAAAGCCGGGATGAAACTGCGCACTGAGCTCCGGTAGCTGCGCAGCGCCGGATGGGCTCGTCCCAGCACTTCGTGAATGTCGAACCCGTAGGTCTTCTGGAACGCTTCTTCGAGAAACTTGCGCGGAACTTTGAAACCAATGTAGCGCAGATAGGCCGCGGAGGGGAAATCGCCATCGGAGAGTTCGGCAATGTCGAAGGCGAACTCGGTCCGGATATGGCCGTGCGGGCTTTCGTCGTACGTCACCGATGGCCCGAAGGCCTTTGCGAGCTTGGGAAACTCAACTGCGGTTGCCCGATTGATCGCTTGGGAGTGGCCGATGGAATCTCCGACGTAGTGCGACAAGGCGCCAATGGCAAATGCGTACTCATCTAGCGAACGTGCATTGCTCAGGAGCCAGGCGACAATGTCGCCGCTGCGTACGTAGTGGGTCAGATTGCTAAAAAACTGCTTGCCGAAGGGGTAGTAGCCCATGTCCTGCACGGCTGAGCCGCCATAGGCATAGGCGTGCGCTTCACGCAGTTGTTCCTCGGTTGCTCCGGGAAATTTTGCTAACAGCAGAGGCCGGATGGAGTCAACCCAGGCCAGGTCAATCAGTTCTTCATGGGTGAGAACCGAGTAGGCCTGCGAGTTCCGCGCAGAGAAAGTGATGGCACCGAACAAAAGCGCGACCACGCATGAGGTAAAGCATCGTTTGTGACGCTTACGGACATGAAGGGAGCTGGCTATGCCACTCTTCTGCTCCTTCGCCGATCGCGAATCTTGCATCAACTAAGCTTCGATGCTCGCGGGCGGGAGAGCGTTGCAGGCGTCTCGCAACCACCGGCTCTTTCCGCGTAGCGGAGCTGATCGACGACCCATTTCGACGAGCACAAATGCTCCCCGAAGCTTTTTCCCCTGGCGGCTTAACGCTTTCGAGCGGCAGAAGTTTTTCCTCCTGGCTGGGAGCGAGGTCAAGAGGTGCCAAGTTTCGCAGGCCGCTCACTTTCGTGGCTATGGCACTCCCGAGGAAATCGTTCTCGTCCGCTTCCTTCCACTATCCAAAAACTCGAGGTGACCGGCTCGCGACTTAGCAAAGCCTGGAATCGGCCGCCATTGCACCTCCGTTCAATTCCCCGAGGCCAAAGGAGTCTTCGAGCAGACACGATTTCGTTTTGTTGTTAGGGAGAAATTATTTAGGATCGGTACTGTGTCGTCCTATGTTGCCGATCAACCGGAATCACTGCTGTCCGGCTAAAGCAGGGTGTGCTGGCAGCAAGTCACGGGCCGGTAATGAGTTGAGTCTGTTTTGAGCTTGCCGCGATTTGAACGTCGGCGGCTGGTTTGGGTGGCGGGGACGGCAGACAATGGCTCATGAATCAGGGCCGCACCGTCTTTTCGCAATTGATCAGTTTCCTTCCCGACCGGGAGTTTCGTCGTTGCGTCGAGCGCTATCAGGGCGACATCCGGCTGCGCGGATTTTCCTGCTGGGATCAGTATCTGTCCATGGCTTTCGCGCAACTGACCTATCGGGAAAGTTTGCGCGATATCGAAGCCTGTCTGCGTTCGATGCAGGGCAAGCTGTACCACCTGGGATTCCGCGGCAAGGTGGCGCGTTCGACGCTGGCCGACGCGAACGAATCGCATGATTGGAGGATCTTCGCCAATTTCGCGCAGGTGTTGATTGGCATCGCCCGGCCGCTGCACGCCCGCGATCCGATTGGCATCGAGCTGGAGCAGAGTCTGTATGCTCTGGATTCGACCACCATCGATCTGTGTCTGTCGCTGTTTCCGTGGGCGAAGTTTCGCCGGCGCAAGGCCGCCGTCAAGATGCACACCCTGCTGGACCTGCACGGCAACATTCCCACGTTCATCCGCGTCACCAGCGGTGATGTGCATGATGTGAACATCCTGGACGAGATCATGCCGGAGGCGGGGGCCTTCTACGTGATGGACCGGGGCTACATCGATTTCCAGAGGCTCTTCGTCTTTACGCTGAGCTCGGCCTTCTTTGTCGTGCGCACCAAGTCGAATGTGCTTCTCCAACGACGTTACTCGCATCCGGTGGACAAGAGCACGGGCGTGCGCTCGGATCAGACCGTCATTCTGACATCCTTCGAATCGGCCTCGGTGTATCCGGATGCACTGCGGCGCGTGAGTTACTTCGACGCGGAGACCAACAAGCGGCTGAAGTTCCTAACCAACAACTTTGTGCTCCCCCCACTTACCATCGCGAAAATCTACAAGTGCCGATGGCAGGTCGAACTGTTCTTCAAATGGATCAAGCAGCACCTGCGCATCAAGGCCTTCTATGGTACCAGCGAGAATGCGGTGAAGACCCAGATCTGGATCGCGGTGTCGGTTTACGTGCTGGTGGCGATCGTACGCAAGCGGTTGGGGCTGGAGGCCAGTCTTTACCAAACCCTACAGATTCTGAGCGTCACGCTTTTCGAGAAAACACCCATTTTATGCGCCCTTCAGGCCCTCGATGCGGATGCCGATTTCGCCGAAAACGTTAACCAGCTGATTCTCTTCGACCTTTAACCGGACAGTAGTGAACCGGAATGTTGGCCCTCACTACCGCTGGAGGCATGGAAAGATACCTATGCCACACTCCACATGTGGACCCAGATTGTGGGGAAAGTTCGGCTGCGTCTCACGCCGGTCGTGAACCATTGGTGGAATGTCCCGTTATACGTGACGGCTCGGGGCTTGAGCACGTCGCGAATCCCCTACGGCGAACGGTCGTTCGAGATCTGGTTTGACTTCCTGCGGCATCAGTTGGTGATCGAGACAAGTGACGGACTACAGAAAACACTTCCGCTCTTGCCGCGCTCCGTTGCCGATTTCTACCAGGAATTCATGAAGGCGCTTCACTCCGCCGGGATCGACGTTAAAATCTGGCACATGCCGGTCGAAATTCCGAATCCGATTGCTTTCGATCAGGATCGCGTGCACGCGTCCTATGATGCCGCATCGGTGGAGAAATTCTGGCGCATCTTGATGTCGGTGGACGCAGTTTTCAACGAATTCCGATCGGAATTTCTGGGCAAGTGCAGCCCGGTGCACTTTTTTTGGGGAAGCTTCGACCTTGCGGTCAGCCGCTTTTCCGGCCGAAGAGCTCCGGAACGCGCCGGCGCCGATGCCATCACACGAGAAGCTTACTCCCACGAAGTGAGCAGTGTCGGCTTTTGGCCGGGCGGCGGAGACATTCAGGGCGCGGCCTTTTACTCTTATACCTCACCCGAGCCGCTGGGATTCAAAGAGGCGCGCGTTCGCCCTGAAGCCGCCTTCTACCATAAGCAACTCGGCGAATTCCTTCTGATGTACGAAGATGTCCGCCGAGCCAATTCGCCCAGCGCAGCGTTATTGGACTTTTGCCAGAGCACCTATGAGGCGGGCGCCAGTCTTGGCAACTGGGATCGCAAAAGCCTGGAGAGGGCCGCGCCAGCCGGAAATTGAAGCGTTGGAAATTGAAGCGTTATTGAAACCGATATCCCGGCTTGAGATCACAATGGCATACCCGGGTCTGTTCGGGATTCACACTTGCGTTACAGTTAGCCCAACTCAGAAGAAGGGAAGGTCCGAGCGGAAAAAAGACCTTTTGGTCGTCAACGTCCGCTTCGATCGTTACCCCTTCGGCAGCTGTCGGCAGAGTGAAGCTGAGCCCCCTCCCAAAGATCACAGGATAGAATTCGTGAATGATTTCACTGGCCATGGGGTGAAATACTTCAGCCTCCAACAAGAAGGTCGTTGTATCCGACCAGTCGCGAGCCGTGACTGTAATGATTTGTCCACCTCGCGATAGGCGATTCGATTCGACCCTGGCAAACGGACACGGGCCGGCGATGCATGAAGCCGTCGCGTCTCGAAACTCATTTCCGGTTCCCGCATCCAGAGAGGCGGAGCCAAGCGCCGCCTTCCACCTGCCATCGGGTGAGCAGGGGTGCTGGTTCTTGCACGGGATGTCACCTCGATTCTCGATCTGAAAGGTCTTCACCACGCTCCCGATATTCACCGCGGTCATGGTTTTGAGCGAGTACCGGACTCGCACGTTCCCAACCTTGATCGTTGGTCGGTCGCTTACAGTTGGAGCAGGAACTGAGTTGGGGACCATGCGGACGACGTACAGCATGTCGCTGACGTATTCGTGAAGCTCAAGGGGATGGTAACCGGGATGTCGGAATTGCAGGGTGACCGCATGACCTTGCCTGATTCCCTTGCGCCACTTGATTAGAAAGTAACCGGCGGCGTCGGATTTCACCGGTTCAGTGGCTAGCCCGTTGATTTCGGAGACCTCAACCCCGGGAATGGGCCGTTCTTTTCGGGTGTCTGGGTCCTGCACCATAATCGCACCTTGGAGCGAGGTGGACTGGCGCGCGCGCGACCGCAGGAAAAACGCGAGACCAATCGCCAGAGCGACGGCTGCGACTAAAGGGACGGCTATCGCGTAGCTCCGCCAGACCGTCACGTTTTCAGCAAGACCCCCAGTTTCATTAGGCGCTCGAAGAACCAAAAACTCATGATAACCTTTCAACAGAATACACAACGGCTTCTGCCAGGTCAGCAGTTACTGCTTAATGATTAGTTGCTTCCTTGCAATGGGGTTTTGGCTGACATTCAGGGCACGACGAGGATGACCGAAGTTCGCGTCAACGAAATGTCCCGCCGCCAAGTTATGCGGCAATTCCTGGCGGCAGGGCTTGCCCTGCCATTCTCTCCGATCTTTTTGGATATCGGCAGCCCCGAGAAGCTTCTGGCCCAGGGTCAGACTCCCGGGGAATTTTCTCTCACGCCCGAGGACGATCAGTTTCTGAATGACGTCGAGGCCGCGAGCTTCCTTTACTTCTGGGAACAAGGCAATCCAAAAACCGGACTGGTGCAGGATCGCGCCAGCGTCCGCGGCGGTGCTCCGGGAATCGTCGCCAGCATTGCAGCGACCGGGTTCGGGCTGACCGCGATCTGCATTGGGGAAAAACGAGGATTTATCTCCACCTCGGCGGCTGAGGAACGACTGTTTCCAGCTTTGAACTTCCTCTGGAAGAAACTCCCAAACCACCGGGGCTTTTTCTATCACTGGGCGAACGTGAATACCGGGGAGCGAGTCTGGGACTCGGAAATCTCCTCGGTGGACACGGCAATTCTGCTGTGCGGAATCCTGTCCTGCCGGCAGCATTTCAGGCGTCCTTCCATCCAGCAACTTGCCAACCTGATTTTCAACCGCGTGGACTGGACGTGGCTGTCCGAAGACACCTCGCTGCTGTCTCATGGATGGACTCCCGAAATCGGCTTCCTGCCCTCCCGCTGGGACTACTACAGCGAGTTGATGATGATGTACCTGCTGGGTCTGGGATCAGAGTCTCATCCGCTTAAAGAAGAAGCGTGGACCGCTTGGAAGCGTCTCCCCTTTGAGTACGATGGTATCCGTTACGTTGGCTCGTTCGCGCCGTTGTTTGTGCACCAATATTCCCAGGCATGGTTCGATTTCCGCGGAAAGCGCGATAAATATGCCGACTATTTTCAAAACTCGATAGCAGCTACAAATGCGCATCGCTGTTTCTGCCTTGAGTTGGGCAAACAGTTCCCGGACTACAGCGAAGATTTGTGGGGCATTACCGCCTCTGATTCGCCCAATGGGTACGTTGTCTGGGGTGGCCCCCCCGCCGTGGGACCGATCGATGGGACGGTCGTGCCCAGCGCAGCCGGCGGCTCGTTGCCTTTTCTGCCGCAGGCCACCTTGCGAGTCCTGAAGACCATCCGCAACAAATATGGTTCCGCCTGGAGCAAGTACGGGTTCGTCAATGCGTTCAATCCTCTCACCAACTGGTACGACCCAGACGTGATCGGCATCGACGCCGGAATTACCCTGCTTATGGCCGAGAACCTCCGAACCGGCTTTGTTTGGGACATGTTTATGAAGACCGAGGAGGCCCGGCGCGGCATGGAGCGTGCCGGCTTCCGAAAGTACTGATCCTGCGCCACAGCTTGTGGCCCGATCCAGCCGCAATCCCGGGCCTGTTGCCAGCGTGGAAGCCGCTGGCATCCAACTGTAAGAACGATTTTGTCATCGAACCTGGGTCGCACAGGAATAGTGGGTTTTCCGGCGCAGTTCCGATAAACTATACACAACTTGGGCGTCGAACCACCCTCTTGGCTAGATAGGTCTTAAGCAATGTCTACTCGGCGAAAATTCTGGAGCGATTGGCAGGAGCGTCTCTCCGCCCTCCGCAATGTTCCAGTCGTCCTCCACATCGTCTGGGAGTCCGGGGGATCCGTCGTAGCATTCAATCTGATATTCCGCGTCTTAGCCGCGCTGCTGCCCATGGCCCTTCTGTGGGTCACAAAGCTGATCATCGATACGATCGTCCACGTCGTTTCCACCCACCAACCGGTGCCGGCGCGTCTTTGGCAGTTGGTGGCCGTGGAATTCGGTCTGGCGGTGTTGGCCAGCGTTTTGAGTCGTACGATCGATTATCTCGACTCCCTGCTCGCCGACAATTACACGCGGCACGTAAGCATCCTCGTCATGAAACACGCTGCCGAGCTTGACTTGATCGCCTACGAGGACCCGGCTTTTTATGACCGCTTAGAACGAGCACGGGTGCAGGCGACCGACCGGTTGGGCATGATCCAGTCGATTGGTAGGCTGGTGACTCAGGTCGTGACTACGGTCTCTCTTTCTATATCCATCGTGGTCTTTTCGCCGTGGCTGTTGCTGCTTCTGGTCGTCGGAGTCGTCCCGGCATTTCTCGGGGAAAGTCACTTCGCGTTTCTGAGCTACGCCAAGAATTTTCGCCAGACTCCCATTCGTCGCCAACTCGATTACCTGCGCGTGCTGGGAGGCAGCAAAGAGGCGGCCAAGGAACTAAAGCTGTTTGCACTGAAGGATTTCCTCACCGAACGGTTCACGCAGCTCTCGAACCAGATTTATTCGGAAGACGTCGCCTTGGCCCGCCGCAGGCTGGTGGCGGGCGCCCTTCTGTCTGTCGTCGGCTCGGCCGGTTATTACGGCGCTTACGTCCTGGTGATTTGGCGCACCGTGACGGGAATGCTCACGATCGGAACGCTCACTTTTCTAGCGGGAGCGATTCTGCAGGCAAGCTCGAATATCCAGCAGATCTTTTCGACCCTGGCCAGCATCGCCGATCAGGCATTATTCCTGACGGACCTGGTTGCCTTTCTCCACATGGAGCCCACGATCCGCTCGAAGCCCCACGCTTTGCCAGCGCCCCAGCCGATCCGGCGCGGATTCGAGTTTCGCGACGTTTCTTTCCGCTACCCTGGGGGCTCGCACTTAATTCTCAAGAATTTCAATTTTCGTCTCCATCCCGGCGAGCGAGTTGCGCTCATCGGGGAAAACGGCCAGGGGAAGACCACGATCGTCAAGTTGCTGACGCGCCTGTACGACCCTCTCGAAGGTCAGATTCTGCTCGATGGCGTGGACCTTCGCGAATACAGCCTGGAAAGCCTGTACCGCGAAATTGGTGTGATCTTCCAGGATTTCATGCGTTACGAAATGAGGGCCAGCGAGAATATTGCGGTCGGGCGCATCGAAGAGCTCAACAATCTGCCGTTGGTTCAACTGTCCGCCGAGAAGAGTCTGGCCGACGAAGTGATTGCCCGGCTTCCTCACGGTTATGGGCAAATGCTGGGGCGCCGTTTTGAAGGTGGCGTGGATCTTTCCGGTGGAGAGTGGCAAAAGGTAGCTCTAGCCCGGGCCTACTTGCGGGAGGCGCAGGTTCTGATCTTGGACGAGCCCACGGCCGCGCTCGACGCCCGCAGCGAATTCGAGGTCTTTCAACGATTTGCCGAACTTACTGCAGGCAAGATGGCACTCTTTATCTCCCACCGATTTTCCACCGTGCGCATGGCCGACCGCATCGTGGTGATCGAGGACGGTGGAGTTGTCGAAGATGGGAAGCATGATGAATTAACTCATCTGGGAGGCCGGTACGCTGAGATGTTTGAAATGCAGGCTGCCAGTTATCGCTAGGTGCATTTGATGCCGCTGAACACAAACGTTCAAACGAGCATACCGGAGCCGGCCCAGACTCCAACTACGGCCGACGCGCCAGGTACGGGCGGAGACCCAACCGACTCAACCGACTTCCATGAGTTGCGTGCCAAAGGCGCGCAGCTGGCCTCCGAGCTTCCGTGGGTGCCGCGAATAAAGTCTTCCCCCGTCTTTTCAGATCGTTGCCGTCTGCTTAAGAAAAACTTGATGCCCTTAATGGCGGCTGTCAGCGCTTCGGCTGCCCGCTCTCCTCTTTCCGATGATGTCCGCTGGCTTCGCGACAACGAATCGATGATCTATGCCGACCTGGCGGGCATCAGCTCAGACCTCAAGTTGCGTCGACGGTTGCCTCACGTCCACACCTTTGAGGGCCGGAACATTCCTCGAGTCCTCGCTGTCGCTGCCGGATTCGTAAAGGCGGCGGGCTACCGCTTCTCCGAGCAGGCCTTCAGCGCCTTCTGTCTGGGATTCCAGGAAAACTCGGCTCTCGAACTGCGTGAATTCAAGGCCGTGGTTTCGGTCCTGAAGCTGGTTTTACTCGAGGAGATCTCGCAACGCGGCCGCAGGATTTTGAATGCCCCGGCCAGCGACTCATGCGAGATGGGTATTTGCGTTCAAAGCCTGCGTGAGGTCGGACAGATCTCGTGGCAAGAGATCCTCGAGCCGTTGATCCTGTTCGACCGGATTCTACGCCAGGATCCAGTGGATTGTTACGCTGAAATGGACTTTGAGAGCCGGAGTCTATATCGACGCAAACTCGCTGCTATCGCCGCACAGTCCGATCTCACTGAGATGCAAGTGGCGGAGGAAGCCCTCGCCCTGGCACGCGAGGCCCATGAGCGAAGATACCGAGATCCTCGGATTGCCCTTAGAGAATCGCACATTGGCTACTACATCGTCGGTGAAGGAAGGGAACCACTTGCTGCCCGGGTCGGGGGCAAGCCGAACCTCCTTCAGAAACTGCGAGGTTGGCTGCTCCGCTATCCGGATGAGTTCTTCATGCCTGGGATTGCCCTCCTCACGTGCTCTTTCATTACGGCCTATCTCTTGTTTGTGACTCCGCGCGATAGCTCTCTGGGCCTAATCTTGGTTTCGATGCTGCTTTTGTTATTGCCCAGTTCCCAGAGCGCAGTTCAAATCATTGACTACCTCATTACTGCGTTGTTGCCTGCGGAAATTATTCCTAAGCTCGATTTTTCCAAGAGTGTTCCCGCCGACTGTCTGACGCTGGTGGCGATTCCGACTCTGCTGTTGAACGAAACCCAGGTGCGTGGCTTGGTTGAGGATCTGGAAGTCAGATTCCTGGGCAACCACGACCCCAACATACATTTTGCAATCGTCTCGGATCTGCCGGACGCTTACCACCGTGATCGCGAAGACAGCCCTTTGATCGATCTGTGCTCGTCTCTCATCAAGGAACTGAATGAGAAATACGCTGGGGAAGATAAGGGATCGTTCCTGATGTTCCATCGCCACCGCGTTTACAACCCGCGGGAAAGAGGCTGGATGGGTTGGGAACGAAAAAGAGGGAAGCTGCTGGATCTGAACAAGCTCCTGCGCGGGGAATACGACAGCTTCCCGGTCAAAATCGGCGACCTGTCAATTCTTCCCAAGGTTCGCTTCGTCATCACTCTCGACACCGATACCGAGCTTCCTCGAGGATCGGCGCAGCGCATGATCGGCGCAATGGCTCATCCGCTGAATCAGGCCATTATCGACCCGGTAAAGAACATCGTGGTCGCTGGCTATGGCATCCTGCAACCTCGCGTGGGAGTCAGCGTGCAAAGCACGGCCCGCTCCCGGTTGGCCGCCGTCTATGCGGGTGAGACTGGCTTTGACATCTATACGAGAGCCGTCTCTGATGCTTATCAGGATCTATATGGCGAAGGCAGTTTCACCGGCAAAGGAATCTATGAGGTCGATACGGTGCACCGCGTGCTTGACCGCCGCTTTCCGCGCAACGCGCTTCTCAGCCACGATTTGATCGAGGGAGCATACGCGCGGGCCGGTTTGGCCAGCGATATCGAACTCATCGAGGATTACCCGTCACACTACAGCGCCTACAATCGGCGCAAACACCGCTGGTTGCGCGGTGACTGGCAGATTGCCGGATGGCTCCTGAACCAGGTGCCCGACGAATCGGGGGCGCGAGTTCCCAACCCCATCTCGTTGGTTTCCCGGTGGAAGATTCTCGATAACCTGCGCCGCAGCCTGGTCGAGCCGGCCACCTTGATCCTGCTTCTGTTCGGTTGGCTTGTGCCCGGGGGCCAGCATCTTGCCTGGACTCTGGGAGCGATACTCCTTTTGGCCTTGCCCATCTGTTTTGAGTTCGCTTTCACTCTGGGAAAAGCCGTGTTCGAGAAAAAGTCCGAGATAGCACGGCAAGCAGGCACCGTATTTCAGGCAACCAGCTTTACGACCCTGCTGACCCTGGTTTTCCTCGTGCACCAGACTCTGCTCTCGCTCGATGCCGTTGCCCGAGCGATATTTCGACGCATGGTGTCGCGCGAACGCCTGCTGGAGTGGGAGACGGCCGCCGAGGCCGAAACCGCCACCCGCATTACTCCCGTGGAGCGTTACCTCAATTGGACGCCGCTGTTCTCAATCGGCGTCGGTCTATTGGTGTGGGTCGCGCAGCCCTCCGCTCTGCCTTCCGCCTTGCCTATTTTGCTGCTGTGGGCCTCCAGCAAACTGGTTTCTGAGTGGCTCAACCGGTCACCTCAAGAAGCCAAGGGACAACTGCCTCAAAAGGATTTGCGCTTGCTGCGGCGCTCAGCGCTGCATACTTGGCGGTACTTTGCCGAGTTTTCTACAGAGGAACATCACTGGTTGATTCCAGACAATGTCCAGGAGACTCCGCCTGCGATCGCAGGCCGCGTCTCGCCCACTAACCTAGGGCTGCTGTTGAACGCCCAACAGGTTGCTTGTGAACTTGGCTATCTCTCCGTCCCGGAAATGGCAGCGCACGCACAACGGACCCTTGCCACCCTTTCTCGCATTCCCAAGTATCGCGGTCATCTACTGAATTGGTACGATACGCGAACACTGGAGCCGCTGTCGCCACAGTTCGTTTCTTCGGTTGACAGCGGAAATCTTTTAGCTTCCCTTTGGACCCTGCAGCAGGGATGTCTGGCGTGCCTACAGGAGCCACTTCTTCAGCCGTCTTTGGCCGAAGGGCTTTTTGACTTTCTGTGTGTGCTGGCCGGTTTGCGGGCATTCCCTCGGAAACAACTCGTCCGCTTTGAAAGGGAATTCAAAAGCGGAGACTGGCTGCCGTCTATCTTTGGCTTGTTCGAGACTGCGGCGCAGGAAATACGGTCCGTTTCGAAGTTCAGCCGTGCCGAGGATCAGTGGTTCCGAGATATGGCGTTGGCTCGACTCGGAGCCGTTCAGAACCTGGTTCGATCGTATGCTCCGTGGGAGCTTCCAGAATTCAGGCCACTGCGCAATGGCACCGCGGTTCGGGTGAACTCTGCCGTCAGTCCGTCGTTGCAGTTACTGCCGCAATTTATCGATGACTTACAGCGTCAGTTAGATCTAGCGATTCCCGCCGCACTGCAAGAAGATCAGAATCTGTACGAAAAGCTGCGAACCCTGCTTCCCCGGGCTCGGTCGAATGCCGTCCAACTTGCCCAAAGCCTTCGTGGCATAGCATCCGAAGCTGGGAAACTCGCCAACGGTATGGATTTCAGCTTCCTTCTGAATCCCCGGCGCAAATTGATGTCGGTAGGATACAACGTTCAGACCCAGCAACTGGAGCCGGCATGCTACGACTTACTTGCGACGGAGTCCCGTACCGCGGTCTTTTGCGCGATCGCCAAAGATGACGTTCCCCAGGAATGCTGGTTCCGTATGGGCCGGGCTCACACCCTGGCGCAGGGACGTCCAGTTCTTCTTTCCTGGACGGGGACGATGTTCGAGTACTTGATGCCGACGTTGTGGATGCGCTCCTTTGCCAACACACTTCTAGACCGAAGCCGGGTTGCGGCCGTGGACTGCCAGCGCGAGTATGCAACCCGCAAAGGAGTGCCATGGGGGATTTCGGAATCGGCTTACTCCAAGCTCGATGAAGCCGGCAACTATCAGTACCGCGCATTCGGGATTCCCCAACTCGCCCTGATGAAAGAGGAATCCAATCCAGTCATCATTTCTCCATACTCTACCTTTTTGGCGTTGACTGTAGATTCAACAGAGGCACTGGCCAACCTTCACCGCATGGAGAGCCTGGGATGGTTCGGTTCCTACGGATTCTATGACGCGGCGGATTTCTCTGCCTTTAGTCGGTTCCGTCGCTCCCGCTTCCGGGTTGTGCGATGCTGGATGGCACATCATCAAGGCATGAGCCTGCTGGCAATGGCCAACCTTCTCCATGACAATGTGGTGCAGCGCTGGTTCCACAGAAGCCGCCGCGTTCAGGCAACGGAACTCCTGCTGCACGAAAAGCCGGTCTCCCATGTGTCGGGGACGCGGCTGCCGCGCGTGACCGCCGCTTAGCCCGATGCTCATGCCGTCCCATTTGATGTATCCTTTGCGTTCTTCTTGAATTCAAGTCTCCTCGAGGGAAACGTTCTGATGCTCAGACCGCGCCGAAACCAGCCGATTCTCTTGATTGCCTCGATTCTGATTGCCTGGACCGCTCCGGTCGCGCGTGCGCAAACTCAGGGGACGTCAGAGACAATTCTCATCGATGCCGCCGCCCCGGTTCACCCGTTCCCCCACTTTTGGGAGCGAATGTTCGGCTCCGGCCGCGCCATCCTCAGCCTGCGCGAGAATTATCGTCAGGATTTGCGCAGCGTGCACCAAATCACCGACTTCGAGTACGTGCGCTTTCATGCCATCTTTGACGACGAGGTGGGTGTCTACGATGAGGATAGTCAAGGACAGCCGGTTTACAACTTCTCCTACGTAGATCAGATCTATGACGGTTTGTTGGCTAGTGGCGTGAAGCCATTCGTTGAACTCAGCTTCATGCCGTACAAGCTCGCCGCCGCTCCAAAGCTTCAGGCTTTTTGGTACAAACCCAATGTTGCTCCACCGAAAGACTGGTCCAAGTGGGACGCGTTCATCCCTGCGTTTGTGGAACATCTGGCAAAGCGCTATGGAATGGATGAAGTGGCGACCTGGTATTTCGAGGTCTGGAACGAGCCCAATCTCGACTTTTGGGCTGGAGAACCGAAGCAGTCAACCTATTGGGAGCTCTACGACCACACCGCCGCCGCCATCAAGAAAGTGAGTACCAAGCTCAGGGTCGGAGGGCCCGCAACTGCGCAAGCCGCCTGGGTCGACGCGTTTATACAGCACTGCACCCAGAACAACATTCCCGTGGACTTCGTTTCTACCCACGTCTACGGAAACGACAGCTCGATGGACGTCTTCCAGACGAATGAAAATATCCCTCGCAACCAAATGGTGTGCCGCGCGGTCAAGAAAGTTCACGATCAGATCCGGGCTTCGGCCAAACCGGGCCTCCCTCTGATCTGGAGCGAATTCAACGCCAGTTACAAGAATGAACCCGAAGTCACGGACTCCGTCTACATGGGCCCATGGCTAGCCGAGACCATTCAACAATGTGACGGCTTGGTGGACATGATGTCGTACTGGTCGTTTTCTGACGTCTTCGAAGAGCAGGGCGTCGTAAAGAAACCGTTCTATGGCGGATATGGCTTGGTGGCCGAGGATTCGATCCCCAAGCCGGCCTTCGATGCCTTCGAACTGCTTCACAAGCTCGGAGACCAGCGTCTCAGCGTTGGTTCTGATTCCACGCTGGTGACGAAAAGCGAGAATGGTTCGCTCGTGATCGCCGTATGGAATTACGCACCGCCGAATCAAAGTGGATCGGCGAAAAACATCACACTGCGTTTCAAGAACACAAAAGCGCGACATGCCGCCATCTGGCGAGTCGATGGCGAGCACGGCGATTTCCACGCAGCGTACAAGAAAATGCATGAGCCGAGTTATCCCACCCAGGCGGAGATTCGGGAACTACGCGCCGCAGCGGAAATCCATTCCCCAGAAACTCGTGATCTGGGGAATGGGGAACTTGCAGTATCAGTTCCCGCTTCTGGTTTGGCCGTCATCGAACTGAAATGAGCTTTTTTCTTGGTCGGCGGCTTGCATCCGATGCTCAGTTCTTCTTGCCCTCAAGCTCAGCCCAACGTGCGTAAAGCGTATCTACCTGTTTCTGGGCTGCCTCCATCTCGGCGTGGGCGCTTAGCAGCCGGGGACCATCGCTGGCGATGGCCGGGTCCTCGAGTTGAGCCTGCTTCGCCCGCAGCGCCTCCTCGGCTTCGGCGATGCGCTGCTCAATGCTCTCGTATTCCCGAGCTTCGAGGTATGAGAGTTTTTTCCTTGAAGGCGAGGCCGTTTCCGTGACTGCGGCGCGGGGTACAGCTTCAGCGCTGGGCGGTGCGGCATGTGTGCGTTCCGCCTGCCAAGCCTCCCACTGCGAGTAATCAGCGAAACTCTCGACGCTGCCCTGCCCATCCAGGCCGAGCACGACCGTCGATACGCGATCGAGCATGTAGCGATCGTGCGTAACCAGCACCAGCGCGCCGCGAAACTCGAGCAGGCTCTGCTCCAGGATTTCGAGCGTTGGAATATCCAGATCATTGGTCGGCTCGTCCAGCAGCAAAACATCCGCAGGCTGTAGCATCAACTGAGCGATCAGGACTCGGGCTCGCTCGCCTCCAGATAGGCGCTCGATCGGCTGGTTGAGTTGCTCACTGGTGAACAGGAAACGCGCCGCCCAGGATGCCACGTGAATGACCCGGTCCTGATAAATGACGGAGTCTCCCTCAGGAGCCAGCGCCCGGCGCAGGGTTACATTCGCATCGAGTTGGCGGGTCTGATCGAAGTACACGATCCGCAACCAATCGGCCCGGCGAATCTCTCCCGTGGAGGCAGTCAATTCTCCGCGCAACAGACGCAGAAGCGTCGTCTTGCCACTTCCATTTGGCCCCACGAGCCCGACTCGCATCCCCGCGGTAATAACGAAATCGAGATCCTCAAACAGAACTCGATCTCCGGCCTCATAGCCGACCGTCTGAAGTTCGACGAGACGCTTGGTCTTGCGGTCGCTCGCCGAAAAGTCGATCTGCGCCGTTGCGCTGCGGCTTCTGGCATTCAGGTCCGCGAGTTCCGCCATCAGTTCGCCGGCCTTGTCGATTCTCGCTTTCGATTTCCTGGTGCGTGCCTTCGCTCCCCGGCGCAGCCACTCGATCTCGGAATGCACCAAGTTCTCCAGAGCTTCCTGACGCTTCGCCTGCGCGTGCAGGAACTCTTCTTTCTTTTCCAGAAAGGTGCTGTAGTTTCCCCGCACACGAAGCAACCCGTCAGGATAAACGCGGTTGAGTTCCGCAGTCTCGGTGGCGACATTTTCGAGGAAGTACCGGTCGTGACTGATGACGACGCAAGCGAACGCAGCTCGCTCCAGCACAGCTTCAAGCCACTCGATTCCCGCCAGGTCTAGATGATTCGTTGGCTCGTCCAGCAGCAGGATGTCCGGCGCCTGCACCAGCGCCTCGACAATCGCCAGGCGCTTCTGCCAGCCTCCGGAGAGTGCCGTGGCCTGCGTGTCGAGTTGTTCAAATCCCGCTCGTCCCAGAATCTCGGCGAAGCGTGTGCCGCGCTCTGATGCCGGCACCTCGGAGCGCTCCCTCGCGTTCTCGACCACCGATCGCACCGTCTGCCCCGGGTGGAATCTGGAATCCTGCTCTACGTACGTAAGCCGGAGTCGTTTTCGAGCCGCAACTTCTCCCCCGTCCGGATCAACCTCGCCCGCCAGAATACGCAGAAGGGTTGATTTGCCCGATCCGTTCGGACCAATGAGCCCAATGCGGTCTCCTTCGAAAACCGTAAACGAGATGTTCTGAAAAAGCGGATTAGCTCCGAAAGCCTTCGAAATTCCCTGTGCGTTGATCAGCGGCGGCAACGACTTGCTATCTCCCCAGTGTCCAGCTTGAGATTATCAGGAAGCGGTTTCCTGGGCACTTCCCGGGTCGCCAGCGATGGTTGCTGAGTCTTAACCCTTCCTTCCTCACTTCTATCCGTCCTCACAACTTGCCGCGATAGGCCCATAGCCCCATGCCCGGGTCAGCGACAAAGAAAACATCTTCGCCGTCAATTCGGTTATATCCGTGTTTGAGTTTCTCGGGAGGATAGCGCTCAAGCATGCTCCCCAAATCGCCGTACGAGAAGCCGACTCCTTCAATCTCTTCTCGGCTGAGATGTCCGGGGCACCAACGGATGGTAAAGCGACCCTCCGAAGATCCATGGATCAGGTGAGCGGCCGCGCTGAGGTCACTGCTCAGATCTCGATTCCCGCTGACAGCAGCGAGGGTTGCGGGCGTGCCGCGATATCCGTACTTGCGGATCAACTTATCGATCGCCGGGTCTTCGCCGAACTGCTTCACTCCCGGCGCGAGAATGATCAGTTCGGCGCCGTCAGCGAGCGCCATGCGGGTTCGATAGACCGCCTTGTTGCCCAGCCAAGTGCTATGAAATTCGCCGTCGTCGAGATATACGACTGCCTTCTTAATCGGCGCGTCGAGTATCTCAAAGTTCACCTTAAGGCTCAGTTCTGCCGCGGAGTGAAAGCATCGAATGTCATCCCCGATGAAAAGACCGCGCGCCGCAAGCCTCCCGGACGCGGCGCGCCCGATCACGGTTAGCATGTAGACAATAGGCAGCTCCTTCAGAAAATGGTCGGAGGCATAGTTGAGAACGTTGCGCACCGGGTTCTGGGCACGGCCCATAATGCGCTCCATCCCGTAAACCGCGCCCAGGTAATGGCTGCGGTTGATACTGTCAGGTCCTCCCGTGCCAACGAGGATGTTCTTGTTGTAATTGGCCATGCCGATGACTTCATGGGGAACAACTTGGCCAATAGAAAGAATCAGGTCGAACCCGCCGCGCACAATCAGTCGGTTCACTTGGGCCGGCCACGAATAGTTCAGCTTGCCCTCCGATTGTTCGTGGATGAACTCCGCAGGAACTTCGCCAAGCGTCTCAACGTCCGTCCGCCAATTGTGAACATGAAAAAGTCCGCGCGGCATCACTCCGAACATTCGCTCAATCTGCGCGGAATTCATGGCGGTATGGGTACCGAGAGCGGGGAGAACTGCTTGGAGCCTTTCGCCATAAAACTCCCAGGCGCAACGAGTGAGGTCGCCGGCGCGCGAGTGCAAGCGGCTCATGTCCGGCGGAACGACCATCACGCGTTTCCGAGGCCCGAGCTTGGTTAGGCTCTGTGCCAACAGTTCCTTCAGTTGTTCCGGGGAGAGTTCTGTTTCATGACCACCGGCGGCGCAGTAAAGGCTCATGCTACGAACTCCACCTTCTTCAACGCAAATCGGCTCCACCAGGGCCGCATAGAAGATTCGCCGCCAAGCTCGCAGGGTTTGCTGAAAGTTATCGTTCGCGTTGGGGACGTGTCCATCGTCGTGATACTCCCGCCCTGCTCGTCGAAAGCCGTTTCAGGCACCATCGGGCGCCTCTTCCAGCCGGTAGGCGCGTTTCACCAACCGATAGGCCAGGTCGTACGCCACTTCCAACGCCTCGTCTTCGTCCAATCGGTGTTCGGCCACAAGTCTCGCTAGAAAAGAGCAGTCAGTGCGCCGCGCGACATCGTGACGTGCGGGGATGGAAAGAAAGGCTCGCGTGTCGTCATTAAAACCGACCGTGTTGTAGAAGCCTGCTGTCTCCGTCACTTGCTCGCGAAAGCGCATCATCCCTGCTGGGCTGTCGTAAAACCACCACGGCGGGCCCAGGCGAAGGCATGGATAGTGCCCGGCCAGCGGGGCCAACTCGCGGCTATAGGTCGATTCGTCCAAGGTGAAGAGGATAATCGTCAACTCGCGTCGGTTGCCGAACTGATCGAGCAACGGCCGCAGCGCGTCAACGTAGTTCGTCGCCGTCGGAATGTCGGCGCCGACATCGCGGCCGTAGCGTTCATAGAGTTGGCGATTGTGATTACGCGCGCTGCCCGGATGGATCTGCATCACGAGGCCGTCGTCGAGGCTCATGCGCGCCATTTCGGTCAGCATCTGAGCACGAAAAAGCTCGTGAGCGGCGGAGTCCCCCATGCCAGCGATAACTCTCGCAAAGAGTTTCGAGGCGTCTGCAGGCGAGAGATTCGCCGTGCTGGCCGTCGGATGTCCATGGTCAGTGGCGGTGCAGCCCAGCGAGCGAAACCGTTCGCGCGCCATGCGCAGGGCCTTCAGATAGCCTTCCCACGTCGATGTATCTTCCCCCGTCTGCTCTCCCAGCTTCGTAATGTTTTCCGAAAATCCCACGAACTCGGGATCGACCACCGCGTCGGGCCTGAAGGTCGGCACGATTCTTGCTTTCCATCCTGAATCGCGAATGGCCTTATGATCAGCGAGCGGGTCGAGTGGAGAGTCGGTAGTGCCCAGGACCTCTAAACGAAACCGGTCATACAGAGCACGCGGCAGAAATTCGGGCGCTTGCAACTTTTCGGAGATTGTGTCGAAGTACAGGTCCGCAGTCCGTTCGCTCAGCCGATCGGTCAGCCCGAAGAGTTCTTGAAAAGCAAAGTCCAACCACAGCCGGGTTGGCGTTCCCCGGAACAGATAGTAATGGCGGCTAAAAATCCGCCAAACCTTCCGCGCATCCTTCAGTTTCGCTTGGCCGATCTCCAGATCTTCCAGCGACACGCCCTGGCTGTAAAGCATTCGATAAATGTAGTGGTCGGGCTGAACGAAAAGCGTTGCCGGGTCAGGGAACGGCTCATTCTCTGCAAACCACGCCGCTTGCGTGTGCCCATGCGGACTCACGAGAGGAAGGACGCGCACATGTTCGTAGAGCGTGCGTGCGATTTTTCGTGTGTTCGGTTCTGCCGGGAAAAGGCGATCTGGGTGGATCAGCATGTCTCACCGTCGCCCTTCATCCTGGTCGAAGGGCCTAGTAATCATGCTTGCAAGTCGTTGCGGTGGTCAATGGGACCTGTTGGGCGAACAGGTCCCGCGAGAGATTAGCGTTACAAAATCACTTGTTCGAGATCACAAAGTCCACGTTGCTGGCAGCGTTGTTCCTGACGGTCACCGATTTTTCCCAGGTTCTTGGTTCCGAGAACACCGGCCGCTCTACGCTGCGCTCAGTCAGAACATCGTAGGAGTGCTCTTTGCCGAGCAGGCCCCAGCCTTCATGCCAGGCCATGATCTGATACGTTCCCGGCGGGACGTCGGTAAACTCGAAGCGTCCGCTCTCGTCGGTTACGGCGTAGTACGGATGCGGCACCACCATCATCTCGGCATTCATCCAAACGTGGCCGCCGTTGCAGCGCAGATGGACCAGGCCCGGGTAAGCCATGGTGCGCGTCGTCACACGGTCAGTGAAAGGAAACGGCAGGTTGAACGTGGCCGCTCCATCCATATGAATCGTGTGCAAGGTCGCGTCAGAACTCATCATGCTGAGAGTGCCGTTCTCCGGGACGAGTAGAATGTGCGGAACATAGCGACAGTGTTTCTGATCTAGATGCCGCCGCTGTTCCGGTAAATCCATGGCCTTTCCGCTGCTGATGTTCTTGAGGTAGACCACGGTGTTGGCTACGCCTCCCCCAGCTCCGATGATCAAACGCTCCAGGTCGATACTTTTCTTCGAGTTCGGATCGCAAATCTGAGGATCTTTGGTTATGGGGAAGACGGCAGCGTGTGGAACCGGCCCCGACCATTTGACGCTACCTGAAATCGTGCCACCGTCAGTGACCGTGACGACTTTGTAGTCGCTTTGGGCAAACGTCACGCCGGCAGCGAAGAGGAACACCAAACCTAGACAACGTGAATTCCAACGCATTGTACCCCCAATTTGTCCCGGCGTTCGGCGGTGGGGGCCGACCTTTCCTGTGGCCGGGGCGATGAATTCGGTCAGTCGAACTTACTCCCGCACCTCTGACGAGCATCCCTTCCGGAGAAAATACTGCGCTGGAACAAACGATCAATTCCCGGCAACTCTTCGGTTCACGGGTCTTGCTTTACGTCTCAATCACAGCCGCGGCAGAGATCACCGGGTCTTGTGATTGAAATCACATCCTGCGTTTGCTCAGGCGCCGAGTCGAGATTACCGTGGTAACAACACGGGGGTGGGGTAATGTTCAAGAACGGTGGGAGGATATTCCTCGGGCGTTCTTAGACGCTCAGGGCCGCGCGGAGTTGCTCATCATCAAGGCGAAAAGCAATGGAAGATAAATGACCGTGGCCTGTAAAACATGCCGCGCGCGCATCTTTGAAGGCGCGCTAGCCAACGGCAGGTTGAGAAATGCCAGGCGCACTCCAAAGTACAAGAGCGCAAAGCCGAGGACGACCGCGCCCACGAAATAAACCCGGCCGGCCATTCCCATGAGACTGGGCAGCACACTGATGGGGATTAGAGCGACGGAGTACAGCAAGATGCGGCGGGCAGTAGAACGGCCATCTTCTTCAACCACGGGCAGCATTTTTACTCCACCCTTGGCGTAATCTTCGCGGTAGAGCCAGGCGATCGAAAAGAAATGGGGGAACTGCCACACGAAAAGAATGGCGAACAGAACGAGTGTGCCCCATTCCAACTTTCCACGCGCGGCGGTCCAGCCCAGAACCCCGGGCATAGCGCCAGGAAAAGCTCCCACAAAGGTGCAAATAGGAGATATACGCTTCAGCGGGGTATAGGCCGCCAGATACAGGACCGAAGTCAGGAAGGTCAGGAATCCGGTAAGGGGATTGGTCAAGAACGCGAGATAAATCGAGCCTCCGACCGCTGCCAGCAGGCCAACCACGGTGGCGTGCAACAGAGTCATGCGTCCCGTAGGAAGCGGCCGCAGAGCCGTCCGCCGCATGTTGGCGTCGACATCATGTTCCATGACTTCATTCAGCGCCGCCGTTCCGCTCGAGACCAGGCCGATTCCCAGCAGGGAGTGAAATAGCCCCCAGCTAAGCCAAGAATTTCCGGCCTTGTGCGCTCCAAAGAAGTATCCGCACCACGCGGTCATCACGATCAGAGTGGTCACCCTGAGTTTGGTGAGTTCAGCGTAGTCGCGAAAAAGGGAAGTAGCTCGTGTGCGCAAAGCCGAAAGAGGCAGGGTCATCGTGCTCATGAAGTAGGCCGTGTCGAAACTGCTCCAATAACTGATCTGACTTGTTGTAGAGAAAAACGCCTAACGGCCCCACGCCGTAACGCGCTCAAGGAATGAATGGGTACTCCCATCCCATTCCAATGTCAAGCGAAAACGCAAATCACACTCACGACTTTAGACAACTAGTTGCCCGCAGGTCCCGCCGAATCAAACGTTTCAGGCGGATCGAAAAAACACTTGTGCCACAACGCAGAATCCGACAGCGTGCCGGCTTTCCATTGCGCGAGTGCGGACGATGGAGCCGCGATCATGCCGCCGTCGGCGGAATCGAAAATCACCACGATTCCCGCTATATCCTGCGGCTTCTGAGTCAACTCGACAAAGTTCTTGTCGAGCAGGAACTTCGCATATTCCAGCCGCTCCTTCGGACCGCCGTCCTTGGCATTCTCATCGATTTTCTGCACAGAAATGATTTTAACGCTTTTACAGCGGAGTGGTTCCCAATCTCCCGGGAACGGCGCCATCTCCTCTCGGACGACATGGAACAAGTCCGCCGCAGGCGCCAGCGCGGCGACGACCGGCGCATCGGTGTCCGGGATACCGTCTGGCATCTCGACGCTGTTCCGCCAGATCCATCCCCGCGACAGGCCGGAAATTCGTACGTGCACCCAGTCTCTATCGAAGTTCAGCATTTCAAATTCATCGTGCATGCTGGCAAGAAACAGAGGCTTTGCATTCAAGCTGGGAGTTGCAACCACAGGAGTGCCCGATTTTTTCACAGCCACCAGGTTCTTGGGATGAGCCTGGTTCTTGAGAATTTCCTCCAGGCTGTCGGCTTCTGCCTGCAGTGGGCTGGTCGTCTTCTCGGGGTCGGGCTGCGGAGTTCGGCCGCTCACGCCTGCCTCAGCTGCGAGACCCTGCCTCACCGACGAAGAAAAATTGCCGCCGGTCTCTGGAAACCTCGGGGCCGGTGCCGAGATCGTCGGTTCTGAAACTGCGGGTGATTCTGAAGCTTGCGTCGGCGACGCCACGGGCGCGGACCTTTGGCGGCTCTGCGTGCGCGCCAGTTCGTCGGTCAGTTGATCAAGCAGGTCGGCTTCGAGACGGCCATTCGAGATCAGCAGTTGATATCCCGAGTGCCCCGCCGGATCGTTGTACCAAGCCGTCACTTTTGTGCTGACCCGCACCAGCGATCCGCCACTGACGGTTGGGCTGACCTGCACCGTCGTCTGGTAGTAGCCGCGCTGGTAAAGGTCGAGCGGATGGTCTCCAGGTTGAGCGAATCCCTCCAACGCGGGAAGGTGGCCCGCCAGCAGGTTCGACTGCATCGCCCTTAGTGCTTTCTCAACCGTGGCTTTCGACTGCGAGAATAGGCGTTCGCTTGAACTTGTCTGCGCACGCATGCAGGGACTGGACAAAGACCCAAGCAGAACCCACAGAAGCGCCGGTACCCCAATTCGGTTCGTAATGTTTCCCCGCGCTCTCATGGCAACTGCTCCAACTCGTCGCGCAATATCCATCCGTGCTGGCCATCGTGAGTTTCCACGCCCAACCAGTAGATTGTCGAAATCACGATCAGAACCTCCGTACCGGTCGGCAGGGACTGCAGCGTGGTCGCCGTGTGGAAAGGCGCGGACTTCAGCGGCGCTCCCGGCGCCTTCACCACTCGCTGAACCTGGCGTCGAAGATCCTTGAGGCGTTCTTCCAGCGTTTGGGGCGTGGTTTGAGTTGTCCCCGTTTGCGGCGCCGAAGCGGAATTGCCAGGATTCTCCACGGTGGCTATGGGCGGTGGAGGCGGAGTTGCTGCGCCTGTCGTTTCCGCCGGCGCGAACTGCCGAGTCAATTTCTCATCCCGTTGGTGCTCGGCTTCGGCGGTTTGCGTCTTCATCTCCGCGATCGCGTCCAACCGGTCGTGGATGTCCTTGTACTCCGCGCTCTCCACAGAGCCGTTCGATAAATGCGCGGTGTGGCGGAAATCTTCGACGAAGATCGCATCGATCCGCAGCACGGTGTTTTTCTCATCCTGAGCCTGCACCACGTAGCGCACCGCCAGCGTGCCAACGTCGCCGCTGTCCTTGAAATTTCGGGGATCGAGGGCGTGCGCTCTCACTTTGTAGAAAGCCTTCCCCTCACCGCTCCATGCGGGAAAGGCGTGCGTCGAAGACTCTGCGGTGGCGTTCGAGACGTATTCGTCTTTGTTGTACTCCTTGGTTCCCCGAATAATTCCGTTCTGCACCAGGTCCTGTACGACTTGAACAACTTCGCTCTCGGGGAACGGAACGTTAACGATGAGGCCGGCCCCATATTGCAGAGCGTCCTTCTCCCGACCGGCGAGTAGAGGAGTGAAGGCGAGGAGGATACCGGTCCACACCAGGACCAAACGAACGTTCCTGAGTCCACCCTCGTGGTTATCGGAGATATCGCTCCCACGCCCGCCGTGCGTCCGTCTCACTGAAACCCCCAATTGCACACATTCTCAACTCGGGAGGGCGCCTGTCAACTCGACTTGGAATTCAGCCCATATGCCAACTCGAATTCCTCTTTGTCCCCGTTGCGTAAAAAGAATGTAAAAAAACTTCTTGCAAACGATGCTGAGGCAGTAGTAGGATTCCGCCCCGGTACGGTGGTTCGACCGCCGCACAAATTGTAAAAGTTTTGCACTTGCTCCGACTCGCAAGCATGTGAAAGGGGTTTCACATGCTAAAGTCTGCGAATCTTGCCCGTTTTGCGTCTAGTGGGGATGCAAGCTCTGTGCAAGTAAGTCTGGCCTCAAGGCCTGGAGGAGTAACGCATGCGTGTGGAGACGCAGTCTCATGTTTGTTCGAAGCTGCCGAGGGCGCAGTCTTTTGCAACCGTAGTTCTGGTTGTGATCTTTCTGGCCCTGAGCAGCAGTCAAAATGCGAATGCCCTTCCGGCATTTGCCCGCAAGTACGGCCTGCGCTGTTCCGCCTGCCATGAATCCTGGCCCATGCTGAATTACTTTGGCCAGAAGTTCAAAGACAACGGCTACCAGTTGATGAACGATCGCGATTCGCCGATCTGGCAGAATCCCGGCTATTGGCCGGTCACCTTCCGCATCATCCCGATTTGGCACCGCGTAAGCACGGGCAAGGTGCAAGTGGACACCTACTCGGGTGGCGCGGCATCAGGATCGGCGGTCCAGCGGGTCACCACGTCGGGCTTCGATCTTAGTGGCTTGGACTTCCACACCGGCGGCACTCTGGAAAAGAACTTTTCCTTCTATGTGCTGCCTTCGTCCGACAACACCGCGTCCTTCCACTTCGAAACCGTCATGGCCCGGCTCGACAACCTGTTCGGTAGCCCCTGGCTCAACCTCAAGCTGGGCAAGTTCGAACTCGATAACCTGCTTTCGGAGAAGCGAGTTCTGACGCTCACCGGCAACGGAGGCATTTACCAGCTCTATCACTTCGTTCCGGTTGGCGACGGCAACATCTTCGGCCAAATGGGAGACAACCAACTGGGCGCGGAAATCATGGGCCACTCCTACAACGACCGGACCCGGTACTCGGCGGCTCTGCTCAGTTCTACCGACGGCAACGTGGGGTTGCCCTATGGCAACGCATACACCGGTTTCTTCACTGCCAGTCAGGCCTTCGACGTCGGCAAACTCGGCGTGGATCGTATCGGCGCCTACGCTATGATCGGCGAGGCACCGACTTACTATTTGACTCAGACCACGACTACAGGCACGACACCCCTACCCGGTGCCGGCCTCTCCAACAAATCTTTCCATCGCGAAGGCTTCGTCGGCCAGTTCTATTTCGGCCAGCACATCGATCTGCAGGTCGTGACCCAGCATGGCTGGGACAACGCCTGGTTCGGGCAGGGCTACGGCGATCTGATCGGCGGAACCGCCACCGGCAACAACGTGCCAGGGACGTCGCTTCCGGTTGACTCGCGGGCACCGACCTGGAACGGTGTACTGTTCGAACCGCATTACGTGTACAGCCCGCAGCTTATTTTCATAGGGCGGTATGAGACGATCCGCATGTCGCAGCAGGCCAGCGGCCCGACGTCGCCGAATGCGACAGCGTCCAACCTGGGCAACATCTCGACCTACACCATCGGCTTCCGCTACAACCCGTTCATGACCAGCCGTGCCGGCTTTGCCTGGCACAACGAGTACAACTGGCTGCACCAGGACGGCACTGGTCCCTTGCTCGGGCTGAACACAACCAACGTGAACACCAGCGAATTGCTGACGGGATTTGATTTCGACTTCTAACGGAACGAACAGGCGGCAGACGTTTTGCCTGCGTGAAATTCAAATTTGAGGACGTCTATGAACACTTTGAAGCCTGTGCATTTACTCACCACAATCGTGAGTTTCGTTCTGGCCGTCGGGATCTCTTCCCGGGCGCAGGACGTGCCTGATGTCGGCCCCCACCCGCCGGCGCCGGAGGTGCAGATGGAAAGCCACATCGGCAAGGTAACCGGCCATTCCAAAGACGCCAAGTCGGACTTCCGCCGCTACTGCGCCGGTTGTCACGGCGAGTTAGGCGACGGCAACGGCGAGAACGCCGTGTGGCTTGATCCCAAACCGCGCAACTTTACCCTGGCTACGTTCAAGTGCCGCTCCACTCTGACCGGCACCCTCCCCACCGATCAGGATCTGTTCAACACCATCGGCCGCGGGTTAACCAACTCCAACATGCCCATCTGGAACACATTCTCCAACGAGCAGCGCGCCGATCTGGTGGCCTACATCAAGACGTTCTCGCCACGTTGGCAAAAAGAGAAGGCGGGCGAGCCCATCACGATTCCCCCCGAGCCTTCGGTGACGATCGAGAGCATCTCGCACGGTAAAGCGTTGTTCACCAAGCTCGAGTGCTGGAAATGTCACGGCCCTCAGGGCAAAGGCGATGGTCCTTCGGCGGCGACTCTTACCGACAGCCAAGACAACCCGATCCGACCCTATAACTTTGCCGACGGCAAAGACGATTCGCGCTTTAAGTGCGGCTCCACCAACGAAGATATTTACAAAATTTTCATGACCGGCCTGGACGGAACCCCGATGCCGTCGTTCGCCGACACCATTCAACCCAACGACGCGTGGGACCTGGTTCACTTCCTGCGCACCTTGCAGACGCATCGCCACAGCAAAGAAAACGATGTGTTGAAGGCGGCGGGAGGGAAGATTCCTCCCTACGTGGAGAAGCAGGCGGAAGCGCCCACCAGCCAGTCCGAAAATCGGACTGCCGGAGGCGGGAACTAGGAATTGATCTTCTCAACAACCGATCTTTCTAAGGAGGCAAGGAAATGCGCGCGAGCAAACCCTGCATTGCGGCGCTAGTAGCCGTGTTGTGTCCAGTCGTGATGTTCGGAGGTACCATCAGCGGCAAGGTGACCTACACAGGAACCCCGGTCAAGCAGAAACCCATTGACATGTCGAAGGAGCCGAGCTGCGCCAAGCAGCACGCCAATCCCGTTACCACCGAGACTATCGTCACCGGCCCCAACAACACGCTCGAAAACGTCGTGGTCTACATTTCCGCCGGCGCGGACGACGCCAACGCACCCTCACAGGCCGTGACGTTTACCCAGAAAGGTTGCCAGTACATTCCGCACGTCATCGCCCTGCATACCGGCCAGGAATTGCAGGTGATCAACGCGGACCAGACTTCGCACAACATTCATCCTCTGGCGAAGGCGAACCGCGAGTGGAACAAGTCGCAGCCGCCTGGGTCTCCGGCCATTCAGGAGAAGTTCGACTCTCCGGAATTCATTTCCGTGAAGTGCAACATCCATCCCTGGATGCATGGCTGGTTCGCGGTTCTCAAGACCAACCATTACTCCATCACCGGAGACAGCGGGGGCTTTTCTCTGCCCAACCTGCCTGAGGGAAAGTACACCGTCACCGCCTGGCATGAAAACTACGGAACCCAAACCCAGGATGTGACCATCACGGGCAACGAGACGAAGTCCATCGACTTCAGTTTCAAAGCCAAAGCCTACTAGAAAATTGCTTCTCGATCGTGCAGGCGCTTAGGCTTTTGCGCCAATCGACTTCATTGGCCCGGATGATCCGGGCGCATGCGAGGGAACATGGGCGGCAAGATATTTGCTGTGCTGGTGATCGTGATTGCAATAGCCTCGGCAGTTCCCATCATCAGCCACACGTTCCTGGGAGCGAGCGTGACTCCGCCCGAGGACATCTCCACGCACGGAGCTGAAATCGACAAGCAACTCGACGAAACCATGATCGAGGCCGGTTTGTCATTCCTGGCGGCGCAGTTGGTGCTGGGCTTCTTTGTTTGGCAGTTTGGCGGACGCAAGGCCGGCCCACTGAAGAACTTTCCCGGTGGCGCCAAGTATCTCGTGGTTGCGGCGGTGCTGCTCGTCGGCGCGGAGGCGATTGCGCTGGGAGCCTTGGGAACTAAAGCGTGGGCAAAAGTCTATTTCCAGCCTGCCTCAGCCGACGCTCTGCCCATCCAGGTTCAGGCCGGACAATTCGCCTTTTACTTCCGCTACGCCGGGCCCGACGGCAAGTTCGGCGCCATCCATCCGGAAAAGATCGACGAAGGCAACTCGAACTTCTTCGGTCTGGATCCGGAGAACGATATCCCCGCTCGCGACGACATTACCTCTGGCGAGCTGGTCATTCCGGTCAACAAGGAAATCCACCTGATGATGCACGCCAAGGACGTGGGGCACTCTTTCTACGTTCGCGAGCTGCGCATCCAGCAGGATTTCGTGCCCGGACTCGATCTTTCCCTTCATTTCACCGCGACCAAGATCGGCAAGTACGAAATCGTGTGTACCCAGCTTTGCGGCCTTGGCCATTACAACATGAGGGCCTATCTCAACGTCATGTCGCAGGATGATTTTGACAAGTGGTTGAAGGCGCAGTCCTCGTAGTGTGCAGTCCGTGCCGTTCCGCGTCGAACGAAGAACGGTGAGTGCCAACTCTAAGAAGAGGTGAAGGGCAATGTCCGAGGCATCCGCACACGCAGCGCATCATGGAGCCCCGACGGGTTTTATTCGCAAATACGTTTTCAGCCTCGACCATAAAATCATCGGCCTGCAGTATTACGGGTTGGCTCTGGTCGCCGTGGTCACAGGGATGGTGCTTTCCTGGCTCATGCGAATTCACCTGATCGCTCCCAATTGGCCGATCCCCGGGCTGCAATTTCTTTCCAAGGTTGGAGCGCCGGGCGGAGTGATGACCCCGGAGTACTACCTCTCGCTGATGACCATGCACGGCACGCTGATGGTGTTCTTTGTGCTGACGAACGCGCCCTTCGCCGCCTTCGGCAACTACTTCCTGCCCATCCAGATTGGCGCGGAAGATATGGCCTTCCCCCGCTTCAACATGATGTCGTTCTGGACGACGTTCCTTGCCTTTTGCATTCTGATCTCTGCCTTCTTCGTAGGCGATGGACCGCCGCTGTCGGGCTGGACCGCATATGCCCCGCTGAGCACCGTGGGTGCGGACTCCGGCCCGGGCCAGGGAGTCGGGCAAACTCTGTGGGGCCTTTCGATCTTCGTCTTTTGTATTGCTTCGCTCCTCGGGGCGTTGAATTTCATCGCAACTACTCTCGATTTGCGAACCAAGGGCATGACGCTGGCACGCATGCCCATCTGCACCTGGGCGTGGTTCATCACCTCCTGCATCGCGCTGCTGGCCTTTGCCGTTCTGATGCCGGCCTGCCTGCTGATGATCCTGGACCGCGTAGGTGGAACCAGCTTCTTCATTCCCTCCGGCCTGAACATCAGCGATCACCTGCAACCGCACCAGGGTGGATCGCCGCTGCTGTGGCAGCACCTGTTCTGGTTCTTTGGGCATCCTGAGGTCTACATCGCCATCCTGCCAGCGATCGGCATCGTCAGCCACATTCTGATCAATAGCATGCGCAAGCCCATGTTGAGCCACAAGGTCATCATCTACTGCATGATGGCTATCGGCTTCCTCAGCTACATGGTGTGGGGACACCACATGTTCCTGAGCGGCATGAATCCGTTCTCCGCGCTGGTCTTCTCTTTCCCCACGCTGATAATCACAATCCCCGCCACCATCATGACGCTGATCTGGCTGGGCAGTCTGTATGGCTCCAATCTGAGAATTAACTCCGCTTCGCTGTTCTGCCTGGGTTTCATCTCCATGTTCGTCAGCGGCGGGGTGAGCGGTTTCTTCCTGGCGCAACCCTCGATCGACATTTATCTGCACGCAACCTATTTCGTCGTAGGCCACTTCCACATGGTGATGGGCGTCGCTGCCATCTTTGGTGTCTTCGCCGGAACCTACTTTTGGTTCCCCAAGATGACCGGCCGCATGATGAATGAAACCTTGGGCCGCCTGCACTTCTGGCTCACATTCATCGGCACCTATTGCATCTTCATGCCATTCCATTACCTGGGGCTCGCAGGCAATGTGCGCCGCTATTCGGCCTTCACCGACGACTTCCTGGTGCCGTTGCTGCCGGTGCACAAATTCATCACGTATTCCGCTTTGTTCACTGGAGCCGCGCAGCTGATCTTCCTGTTCAATCTGATTTACACGCGTTTCAAAGGACCGCAAGCGCCACCAAACCCGTGGGAGGCAACATCGCTGGAGTGGTCCACGCCTTCTTCTCCGCCGCCGTTCGATAACTTTGGCGGCCAACATCCTGTGGTCTATCACGATCCCTATCAGTACGGAGTCAAAAGTTCAACGGCCGACTACCTGATGCAAACGTCGCCGGAGCGCGCCGGTGAAACGCCGTAGGCAAGAAGCTATTTCATAAATCGGATCTGGGAAGGGCACGGCTTCAGCCGTGCTGCCCAGAGCCAATAAAGATGCGGGCTTTAGCCCCTGAGGGATGCCGGGAAACGGAGTATTCATGGCAACGACACTTCAACCGCCGCCAGTACAAATTGACGACAACAAACATCAGCACCCCCACAACGGAAATGGCGGCAGTGGCTTTCGTGGACTGGTCCCGGAGACTGGCGACCTGCGATCCGTGGCCGATCCCAGGGGCGAGCCTACGCGCACCGGAATCTGGGTGGCGCTGGCGGCGATCGCCATGTCGTTTGCCGCGCTCACCTCGGCCTTGTACGTTCGCGAAGGCGCGGCGACCGATTGGCACCACATCGTCCTGCCTCCAATTCTCTGGTTCAACACGCTGGCATTGATCGCCAGCAGCATCACCCTCGAGTTGGCGAGGCCGCGGATAGCAGCTTTTATGCGAGGACAGACTCGTAGCCGGTCCGACTCCATGCTGTGGTTGAATGCTACCTTGGCTCTCGGTCTGTTGTTTGTAGCAGGCCAATACCTGGCATGGATGAAGTTACGATCGCAAGGTCTCTACCTTCCCACCAACCCGAACAGTTCTTTCTTCTATCTCTTTACCGGAGTTCATGCGGTTCACGTGCTGGGCGGCTTGGGCGGACTGACGCGAGTGATGGTGAAGTTTCGCAGTGCCGCGCGGCCCCTGCGCCGCAGCACCATGGATGCCACCTCTTATTACTGGCACTTCATGGGACTGCTATGGATCTACCTGCTGTTCATTCTGTGGATGAAGCTGTAAGGCAATTTCTGAGGGGGGTACAGTGAGCGGAGCAAATCCGACGTTGGAACATGACGCGCTAGCGGGAGTAATGGAGGAGAGCCCGTTTTCCATTCCTTCCAGCAAACTTGTAATGTGGCTGTTCATCATCTCGGACGCCTGCACCTTCGGCGCCGTTCTGGTCGCATATGGCTACATTCGGAACTCGGCTGCGGACTGGCCTCTGGTGTTCGAATCAGCCAGCATCTGGAATGCTCTTCTGATGACCTTCATCCTGGTCAGTTCCAGCCTGACGGTATTGTTCGCCGTCCGGGCGGCGCAGGCCGATGACCGAAAAGGTGCATTTCGCTGGACCATGATCACCGCGGCCGGAGGCATTTTGTTTGCCTTATTGCACATCCGGGAATGGATGTCGCTGATCGGCCAGGGCGTCCGCCTGTTCCAGAACCCTTGGGGCTCGCCCATGTTCGGCGCAGCGTTCTTCTCGGTCACCGGCTTGCACATGGCGCACGTGGTGGGCGGAGTCATCGCCCTCGTCGTCGTTGGCACCGGATACAAAGCTGGCCGCTATGCTTCCAAGCACATAGAGATCTGGTCGTTGTACTGGCATTTCGTGGATCTGGTGTGGATGTTTGTCGTGCCGCTGATCTACTTGCTCAACATGAAGCGGTAGTCGAAAGAAAGCGAATTGGAGGAGCCATGAGCACGGATACTTCCAGCAGTATGAGCACCACGTACATCGTCTACGGCGTGATCCTCGCCATCGCGGTGATCCAGGTCGTCGTCGCCATAACCATGGGGCCCTCCCTGGGACGCATGCTGATTTTGGCCGCGATTCAGGCCTACCTCGCGGTGATGTTCTTCATGCACCTGCGGGATGAAAAGTCGAATCTGCGTCTCGCGCTGATTCCGGCGACGCTATTTGTGTTGGTGATGCTGAACATGGTCTGGGCCGACAGTTTTCGGCTGATCACCATGAAACCTTTTGCGAAATAAAAATAAAGGAGGGCCCGTGAACGATTTCACAGGATTGCGGCTCGCCCGCGGCGCCAAGCTGGCGTTGACCGGCGCTCTAGTTTTGGCAGCCAACGCGGCCTGCTACGCACAAAGTTGTGCCCTCTGCTACACCCAGGCGGCCGGGGCGGGCCATCGGTTCATTCAGGGGCTGCGCACCGGAATTCTGGTGCTGATTGTCCCCCCGATGTTCATGTCGATAGGAATCACGATTCTGGCATATCGAAAGCGCAACCGGACCAATGACGCGAAGGACGTGTCCGACAACGATTGGTGAGGAGGCTTCGTAAGGATGAATCTGTGCCAGAACGCAATCCACTTGTGAGGACCCATGTCTGAACTGAAACAAGATCACTCTGCTAGTCGCGCCGCCACCTATTTTGTATTCATCTTCCTTGTCGCCGCGATTCTCGAGACCCTGATCGCGGGCCTTGGCCGATAGAGTTCGCGTAGGACTCGTCTCCAAGAATGAGCGTGGAACAAGGCCGCGGTTTGCAGCCGCGGAGCGGCGACAGAATAAAGCCCACGGCGCAAGCAGTCGGTGAATCTGCTTCTTAAACCCGCAGGATCATCACCTCGGTGGCCTTGATGAGCGCGGCTGCCGACTGGCCGGCTTTCAATTGCATCTCCCTCGCCGACCGGGAAGTGATGATAGCAATAATTCTCTGGTCGCCAATCGATAAGGTGACTTCCGCCATCAGTCCGCTGATCCGGACATTCTCGATCCGTCCCACCAACTGATTGCGGCCGCTGACGCGGCGAATTACGTCCCTGCGTTCCTGTTCGGTTTTGCCTCGCGTCCTGAAAAGCAGCCGATCCACTTCGCTCCTGGGCACACGATGATGCCCTCCTGCAGTTCGCACACTGCGTATCTTCTTTTTGTAAATCCATTGTTTGATCGTTGGAAAGCTGATCCCCAGCTGCAAAGCCGCGTCCCGCAGCCTCAGCAGTTCATCCGGTTCGTTTCCCAATTGGTGCTTACGTGGCATGAGAAGAAAGAATCGTACAGCCAATGAATTTCACGGTCAACCGAAGGGAAAGTGACTCAAGCGCCGTGCAAAAAATTTCACAAACAATATCAAACCGTATAGGAATAGACACGAAAACAGCTTGTAATATACACTGCTTATCTCTTCCGCAGGCTAATCAGATTCTGGGGGACGGATGCGCAACCATTTTCTCTCGCTCGGCCTCGCTGCAATTTTGTTTTTCTCAACCTTCGTGAGCGCCCAGGACGGTTATTTCGCCAGCTGGTTTCCGCGCGTCGACAAGACTCAGGCAGAGCAACCACATTGGATCACGCCGGTGGCTACCACCACGCCGCGGCTGGAAGAAGAGTTCCGCTACGATCAGGTCTGGCAGGTAAACCCGGAGGGCGTGACGACCAACAACTATGACGGCGGAAAGGGCCTGGAACTGATTCCGTTCGAGAAAGTCGAGGTCATACTCAGCCTTCCGCCCTATCTCGCGCACAACAATCCCAAGGTTCACGACGGCTTCGGGGACGTGTCATTTTTGGTCAAGTATCGCTTGCTGGCCGCAAACGAAGAGCAGGGCAGCTACATCCTGACCGCCTTCCTCGGCTGGAGCGTGCCCAGTGGGAGCTATACGAACGGCGCGCTGCACGCCGTCATCACTCCGACCATCGCCTACGGAAAAGGCTTCGGTCACTTTGACGCTCAGGGAACATTTGGCATCGGCCTCCCCACCGCCGACACAAATATCGTTGGCCGAACCTATGCCTGGAACAACACCTTCCAGTATCACGTGCTGCGCAAGGTGTGGCCGGAAGTTGAACTCAATTCGAGTTTCTTTCAGGACGGCAAGAATGACGGCAAGAAGCAGACCTTCGTGACTCCTGGCCTCGTATTGGGCAGGTTTCACCTGGGCGGGCGCGTGGGGCTCACGGTTGGCGGCGGCTTCCAGATTGCCGCCACTCACTTCCACACCAGCAATCACAACGGGATTCTGTCGATACGCTTCCCGTTCTGATCGGCTTGGATTCTACGCCGACGAAGTCACGTGCTCCGATCTCATCTCACTCCCCATGGCCCGTTGCCTTGCCTCGCAAGACGGTGATGGAAGCCTTGGGCAGTACGAACGTCGTCTGAGAGTCCGCCTGGAACTCAGTACCGACGGGAGGGCCATCGGGATCGGCGTGACTATTCGTTCCGTCGTCCTTCCACACGTACTGCTCGCTGCCAAAAGTCGTGAAGTTTACCGGGCCGGAGAAAGATCCGCGCCATTTTGCCGCTGAGTCCTCGAACGCAACATGAACTGAGTATGGACTTGTTTCATCCCGATTCACGAGCATCACCGACCATTCTCCGTCCGGGCGACGAACGGCATAGGCAGTCACCAGCACATTTCCTTCGCTGTCTTGAATTCCCGTCGAGGCAGGAAACATCTCATGCACGCCGGAGCGATGCTGCACCCACTCAAGATTAATCATGTGGGCGGCGTAGTAAAGCGAAGTGTAGCCGGTGATGTCGTAATCGTGGGGAGCCACAAAATTCGACCACGACGCCCAACCCAGACAGCTCGGTTCCAGTCCCTGCGGCTGAATGGGGGAATGATAAAATGCTGCTCCCCCGCCCTCGAAAAACGACCCAACATTGTCCGCCAGCCAGAGCCCGGCGAAAATCGTGCTCATCGGTCCGGTCAGGTTCGCCGCCAGATGGCTTTCGGTGACCATGAGCGGCACATCCTTCGGCACGCCATCGTCGCGCCACACCTGAAGAATGTGCTTCATCAACTCCGGCTCCTGGTAGAGCGACTTCCACGTAATGTCGCACGGCTCGAACGGATAATGTTCGAAAGAGACGAACGCCAGATCCTGCAAATGCTCGTGCGTTTTGAGGTAGTCGACGAAGCGCCCCATCCATGACGTGCGTCCCTGTGCATCCGGCCAGACATGGATGTCCTCATTCACCCCTTCGAAGATTGGACCTCCCAGCCGGAGCTTCGGGTCGACCTTGTGGAGTGCCTCGGCCCACTGGATATAGAGTGCGCCGTAATCTTCCGGCATCGCGTGCTTGCCGTCGGGCTCCTCGCCCATTTCAATGTAGGCGATCGCGTAGCCACGTTTCTCGATATAGGCAATCTGCGCGGCCGCATCGTCAGGCGTGCCATAGAGCAGGGTGACCGGAATCATCGCCGGAAGATTGTTGGTAATTCCGCTGGTGAAGAACAGATCGAACCCGGTGTGCTGATAGTTGCCGCTCGCATTCACATCGGCCGCCGAGTGCCACGGATCAATCGACGATGAGCAGTAGGTTGGCTGCTGGTCGCCGGTAGCGTCCTCGGCCGCGTCAATGAACGCACCGGCAGCATCGACGCTGCCGGCGTGAAGTTCCTGGATCGCGTACCCGACGCAATTCCGGATATCGCCGTCGCCATGTAAATCGCAAGTATTGGAGGATTCCGTCATCAGCACCCGCATATATTGCGTGGTCACGGGCGTGTCGGAAAGCTTCAGAGTGACGATACCTCCCGTTGCGTTCTTCACCGAGCCCATGGGAAACGCCTTCCACGTTCCTGCCGGCCCATGGTCAAAGTCGAGAGCATGTTTTCCATCGAAGTACTCCACCTGATAGCTGACCGCGAATGGATCGGCCCACGCAATCCGCACCGCGCTCACGAGCTTGGGAGCGCGCAGGTCCACGACCACCCACTGCGGATGCAGCGAGTCGCTCTCTCCTGTGAACTTGCGCGTGAGATACGGATTGCTCTTCCAATAAGTGAGATTCGGCCCCTGCACCGGCCGGTCGCCGCTGGTTGAGAAGCCGCGATGCGGCAGAGCGTACGCCAGAATATAGCGTGTCGGCTCTTTGAGTTCTGTGCTGCCGGTGAAATATCCGCTTTTGTGCGCGGGGTCGCTCCAAGTGCCGTTCTCGGTCCAGTGCCAGGCAGCCATCCGCAATTCGCTATTGTTGCGGTACGTAATGGGCCCCCATCCCGCCGAAAGCGATTCCTCAATGATGTGTGGCGTGTAGACCTTGTCGATTCCGCTATGCGACAAAACATCAATCGAACTGCCAAGGGAACGGTCCGGATCGAACGAATTCAGAATGTGCTTGGGGTTCACATCGATGCGAACCACCGCGGTTTGACCCGCGCTACTCGCTCTGATTTGAGCGCCTGCAAATAGCGCAGTCAGCGTAATTGCCCAACAGCAGAGACAGACAGTGCTGAATTCGAAGCAGAAAGGAAATTGAACCTTACGAATGTTCCTACAGGGGTTCATGGCTCCTCACGGAACCCGGATAATAAATCGTTTCAATAGCGATTTCCAGCAGATTTCATGGCATGTCTAGTGCCCCGCCCACGCCAGCCCATCCGCACCCGGGCCAGCGTCGATCAACTTCTCCACCGTCCAGTTGGAAGTCCGAATCGCCGCAATCTTATGGCTGGCATCGCACGAGACATAAGCCACCTGGCCATCGGGCTGCATGAGAACCTCCTGAGGAGCCGCGGGCACATCAATCACATGTGCAACTTTCATGGCCCCGAGATCAACGACCGCAACTTTGTTCGCCGTTGGCACCGCCACCACCAGCCACCGCCCATCGGGCGTTGGCGCTGTCCCATAACCGGCAGCGGGCAAAGGAACCCAGGTTTTGACCTTATTACTAGCCGTGTCGATCACCGCAAGCCGTGGCTTCGTCTGATCGGAAGTGAACGCCATCTTCCCATCGGGCGATACCGCGATGCGCTGGACCACACCCGCGACCGGGATCACTGTAATCGTCTTCTTGTTCTCCATGTCGAGAACAGATACAGTTCCCGGACCCACATTGGCCGTATAGCCGCGCTTCCCATCGGGAGCAATCGCGAGCATGTGTGACTCCGCCTGCCCGGTTGGAATCGATCCCACGATCTTCAGCGTGCGCGGATCGATGATGCTGATGGTCTTGTCCAGTTCGGTGGTCACGTACAGCATTCCGTTCTTGGGTCCAAACATGGCGCAGTGCGGCCGCACTCCGTGTCCAAAATCGACATCGCCCACGACTTTACGCGACGCAATATCGACCACGATCATATTTCGCCCGTCTGTGCCCGGCTTGCCGACGCCTGAATTGCCGTAGATCGGCACGTACGCGGTACGGCCGTCGGGCGAGGCTGCGACCTCGTGTCCGGTCGTCCCGCCCTCGGCCACAGTAGCGATCTGTTTTCCGGCGCCAGGATCGACGATGCCAAGCGTCTGATCCCCTTTGTTCGCGACCAGCAGCACTCCATGCTCTCCAGTGTCAGGAGACGCGGTTCCATTCGAGACTGACATAGCCGATAACCCCACCATCATGACAAGAATCGCTGACCATTTCATTGCGCTCTCCGCTCATGGCAATTCACGACCGAGAAATTCTACATGCCTTCGGTCAGAACGGGGAAATTCCGACTCGAGCGGCCCGTTAGAAGTACACTGAAACCGCCCAGGAGGATCGAGTGTCGAACAAACAGACTAGAAGGAGTTTTCTGAAGCTCTCTGCAATGAGCCTCACCGTCGCTGCCACCCCCAACACAGCGTCTGCATTCGATACCGCAGCCACTCCCTCCTCGGACGACGTGGCAGTCCGCGTCACGGGCGGCAAGCTCCGCTACGCGTCCGCGCCTGCACTAACGTGGCGCACCGCGGGTGCAGCGGACGAGAACGTCATCACTGTCGATCCCACCCAGAAATTCCAGGAGATGCTCGGTTTCGGCGCCGCCTTCACCGACGCCGCGTGCTACACCTTCAGCCAACTCCCATCTCCGGCTCGCGAACAGCTGTTCCATGAACTCTTTCATCCCTCAGAAATGGGTCTGAATGTCTGCCGCACCTGCATCGGCTCCAGCGACTATTCCACCGAACTGTTCAGCTACGACGAAGGCGACGCCGACCCTGATCTGAAGCGCTTCTCGATCGCTCACGATCAGACCTACGTTCTTCCCACCATGCGGCTGGCGCGCAAAGAGAATCCAGATTTGTTTCTGTTCTCCTCGCCATGGAGTCCGCCCGGATGGATGAAGGCAGGTGGTTCCATGCTCGGTGGTTCCATGCGCCCCCGCTATTTTGGCCCTTACGCTGAATATTTTCGGAGATTCCTGCAAGCATATGCCGCCGCAGGAGTCCCCATCCAGGCCGTTACCGTGCAGAACGAAGTCGATACCGACCAGGACGGAAGAATGCCCGCTTGCTCGTGGCCGCAAGAATACGAAATCCAATTCGTCAAAGACCACCTCGGTCCGGTGCTTCGTGAGAACGGCCTCTCCACCCAGATCTGGATCCTCGACCACAACTACAACCTGTGGGGCCGCGCCATCGCTGAACTCGACGACCCGGGCCTGCGCAAATACTGCAACTCGGTCGCCTTCCACGGATACGTCGGCACGCCCGACATGATGAGCAAAGTCCACGAGGCCCATCCCGACGCGCAGTTCTATTGGACCGAAGGCGGTCCCGATTACACCTCACCCGACTATCTCACCGACTGGGCGAAGTGGGGCCGTACCTACATCGCCGTGATTCGCAACTGGTGCCAGTCGATCACCGGTTGGAATCTCGCGCTCGACGAAAAAGGCCGCCCCAACATCGGGCCGTTCTCCTGCGGTGGCATGGTCACGATTCACTCGCAGACCAAGGAAATCACCCGCAGCGGCCAGTACTGGGCCTTCGCGCATTTTTCCCGCGTAGTTCGCCGCGGGGCCAGAAGATTTGACTCGGTTGGCAAGCTCGCCGAGGTGGACCACGTCGGCTTCGAAAATCCAGATGGACAGAAAGTTCTGGTAGTGACGAATTCCGGACCTGCAAAATCAGTAACGCTGAAACAGGCCAACAAGTCCGCCAGCCTCGCCTTGGCCCCGGATTCGCTCACTACCTTACTATGGAGACTCTGATTAAGCTCATCTCTCTCATCCCGAGCGAAGCAGAATTGCCGCCAACAATGGCCATCTCACTAAGCAGGATCAGCGCCAGCTCAACCATGAAGCCAACCACATGAGCAAGAGGATCTACAAAGACAAGCACTCCACCAAGCAGATCTGCGCCGTAGAGACGTTGCTGGCAACGTCTCTCTCGCCATCATCCGCAGTGCCGCCAGCAAGACGTAGCAAGCTATGTCTCTACGAAACGTACCTTGTGTAAGCTTGCTGTAAAGCCGCAGCCTTTGCGGCTTTTTTCTTTTTCCGGATAAGTGTGAACCCAGTGTTCAGATGCGCGCCGAAAGTGGTAGTCTACGAAATCGTCTCATCGGCTGAGAGCGAGGGGAAAGCTCGGCCTCCCTTACAGTGAGCGGAGCCTCAACACGTTTTCATTCCCCTGGCAATCACCGGAACTGGCGCGCTGTTCTATGGCGGTCGACTGTAGCAACACGAAACCCGGAATCGAAATCGCGAGCCTCACCGACGTGGGCCGCCAGCGCGCCAACAACGAGGATTCCTACCTCTACTGGGAGCCCGATTCCGACGAGGACTTCCGCCGCAAAGGCCGACTCGCGGTCATCGCCGATGGCATGGGCGGATACGAAGGCGGCCAGGAAGCCAGTCGTCTGGCCGTTGAAACGGTGCGCCAGGTCTACGATGTGACCTCTAACAGCGATCCGCAGCAGGCCCTCGTCGCGGCCTTCTATGCCGCTCACGCCAATATTCAACGCTACGCGACCGAGCACATCCAATTGCAGGGCATGGGAACAACATGCACTGCTCTCTCGATCGTGGGCCGTCAGCTTTTCTTCGCGCATGTGGGCGACAGTCGCCTCTACCTTGTCCGCGCGGACTCGGTTTCCCGCCTGACGCGTGATCACTCCTATGTTGGCCGGCTCGTCGAGAGCGGCATTGTCCGCCTGGAAGACGCCGAAACCCATCCCCAGCGCCACATTCTCACGGCCGCCCTCGGCTCGGGAAGGGAAGTGTTGCCCGACACGCCCGAGCATCCCCTCGCCCTACAGGAGGGGGATGCATTGGTCCTGTGCACCGATGGATTGTGGAGTCTGGTGGGAGAACAGGAACTGGCGCGCGCCGTGCGCTCCGGAACTCCGGCAGAATCCTGCGCAGCCTTGGTGAAGACGGCTTTGGAACGGGGTGGCCCCGATAACATTACCGTGCTGGTTCTCCGCATCTCGGCTTGAATCCCCGTTTCACCTGCAAGCAAAGCCACGGGCAGCTGCCAGAATTGCACGGAGCGTGAGAAACCTTTTCTGCAGTTAAACTGCAAATCGCTGCACATCCCATTTGTCTCGCCCAGCATAGCTCGTGGCTAAGTCGTTCCCAATCAAAGATTTGGTTGGGGTCTGATATCGCTTTATCGATGGAATCCCAATTGCCTTGTCGCTTATGATAATAAAGTCTATTACATAGATAGAGTTAATGGCATAATGCGCTCATGAAGATCTCCCAAAAAGGACTCTACGCCCTGCAAGCCATGATGATGCTGGCTCGCAATCACCGCCAGGGCGCCATCAAGATTCGCGCCATCGCGTACGAAGAGGAACTGCCTGAAAAGTTTCTGGAACTGATCCTGCTCGAACTCAAGAATGCACGCATGGTCGAGAGCGTACGCGGCGCCAAGGGCGGTTACCAGTTGCGCCGCGATCCCTCGGAGATCCATCTCAGCGAGATCATTCGCCTGATTGACGGTCCACTCGCGCCCTTCGGCGACGCCGAGCAGTTGCGCGAACTTATCGATCGCGACCTTCCCCACCGCGCGCTGTACCAGGTCTTTCTCGACGTGCGCGACGCGGCCGTGCGCATCCTCGACAACACGACTCTGGCCGACTTGATCGGCGATCACAGCCCGCGAGCGGGCAAGCCTGGGAAACGCGCCAAGAAGCCGAAGAAACAACCTGCCAATGTCCTCCCCATGGTGGCCGGAGGCAAGAGTGATTAGGCGACCTCTGGCAGGCTGCGCAAGAAGTGCCAATTGGCGCGTGATCGGGAAGGGCACGAGTTCCACTCGTGCCGCAGGTCACGCAAAATTGATGCGGCTTTCAGCCGCTGAGGTTGGCGGTTTCACTTTCTGCGGTTTATTCCGGAGCCTGCTGCTGGTCAATCTCTTATGGTTCGCGACCGCGGTCTCGGGATGGGCCCAGGCTAATGCCAGCACCATACGCGTCGGCGCATTCCCCAACATCACGCACGCCCAAGCAATGGTCGGCAAGGCCAACGGTTGGTTCGACAAGGCGATGGGACCGCAGGTTAAGGTGCAATGGACCAGTTTCAACGCCGGCCCTGCCGCGATCGAAGCTCTGTTTGCCGGCGCGATTGACATGACCTACGTAGGCCCGAATCCAGCCACAAACGGCTACGTCCGTTCGAACGGCGAGGCCCTTCGTGTCGTCGCTGGAGCCGCCAGCGGCGGTGCATCCCTCATTGTGCGCAACGATTCCGGCATCAACCGCCCTGAAGATTTCCACGGCAAGCGCGTAGCTTCTCCGCAATTCGGCAATACGCAAGACGTCGCTCTGCGCAACTGGCTCAAGACCCACGGCATGAAAAGCAACGACAAAGGTGGCGACGTACAAATCATCCCGATGGCGAATCCCGACCAATTAACGCTCTTCCTGAAAAAAGAACTGGACGCAGCCTGGGCTCCTGAGCCGTGGGCCACGCGACTCATCCACGAAGGCAACGGCCGTCTTTTTGTGGATGAGCGCACACTCTGGCCCAACGGCGAATTCGTGATCGGATTGCTGGTTGTGAACACCAAGTTTCTGAAAGCTCATCCCGACCTGGTGAAGACTTGGATTCGCGCCAACGTTGATTTGACCGACTGGATCAACGCCCATCCCGCCGAGGCCAAGAAGCTTTTGAACCAGCAGATTCAAGCCGAGACCGGCAAAGCACTTCCCGCCATCGTTCTCGATGAGGCCTTTTCCCGCATGCAGGTCACCTACAATCCGTTGCGCGGTGCGCTTCTCACGGCTGCGAAGCAGGCCTTCGACGATGGTTTCCTGGGCCGGCAGATGCCCGATCTCTCCGGCCTCTTCGATCTGACGCTCCTCAACCAGGTTCTCGCCGAGAAAGGAAGAAAGGTCATTCAATGAGCGCCAGCATGCATAGTGGTCCGACGCAACTCCCCGAACCGCTTCGCCCCGCTCGATCGGGCAGCCCCTACGGCAGGATCAGCCCGATCTCGGTCGGACGTCCCGTCTCCGCAGTTCGCTCTGAGATTCCAAAAGTTGGTCTCAGCGAAATCTGCCTGAGTTACCGCACGCAGACTGGCGAACGTCTGCTCGCCCTCGACCACATCAACCTCGAAGTGAATGCCGGCGAGTTCCTCTGCGTTGTCGGACCCTCCGGTTGCGGCAAGTCTACGTTGCTGCATCTGATTGCCGGTTTGCATCCGCAGACCTCGGGCCAGATATTCCTCGATGGCAAGCCAGTGCAGGGCCCAGGCCCAGACCGCCTCATGATCTTCCAGGAGCACGGCCTTTTCCCCTGGCTTACGGTGGGCCAGAACGTCGGATTCGGCATGAAGATGAAAGGAATCAGCAAAGCCGAAAGGGAAGAGAAGACGCGCTCGTATCTTCGCCTCGTGCACCTGGCGAAATTCGAGAACAGCTACATCCATCAGCTTTCAGGCGGCATGCGCCAGCGCGTGGCCATCGCCCGCGCTCTCGCCACCGAACCCGACGTCCTGCTCATGGACGAGCCTTTCGGCGCGCTCGACGCGCAGACCCGCGACCTGCTGCACGACGAATTGGAGCGCATCTGGAGCGAAACCGGCCGCACCATCATCTTCGTCACCCACAACGTTCGCGAGGCGGTGCGCCTTGGCGATCGGGTCGTTCTCCTTACCTTCCGTCCGGGACGCGTGAAGAGCGAGTTCCCGGTAGAGTTGCCGCGCCCGCGGCACCTCGAAGATCCCTGCGTCGCCCGAACCGCCCGCCAGATTCTGGACGAGTTGCGCGATGAGATCAACCGTTCGCTCGAAGCCGAATTCGCCGCCGGCGTGAAGCCGCGGATCGAACCGTGAGTACAATCATGAAACGTGCCATTCACTACATCATTTTCTACGGCGCGCTCTTCGGCCTCTGGACGCTCCTCGCCGAACTTAAGATCTGGCCGCCGTATCTGTTTCCCACGCCGTGGGGCGTAGGAGAAGCGCTATACGCCGGCTTCCAGGACCACACCTACTGGATCGCGATCCGCGTCAGCATGCAGCGCGTTCTGATCGGCTACGGCATCTCGGTCGTGCTCGGCATGATCCTCGGCTTGGGTGTCGCCAGCAACAAGTTCCTGGAAGAAACCATGGGAGGCCTGCTGGTCAGTCTGCAAAGCCTGCCCAGCATCTGCTGGTGGCCTCTCGCCCTTCTCTGGTTCGGCCTCAACCAGAACGCCATTCTCTTCGTAGTGATCATGGGATCGCTGCTGTCCGTAACTCTCGCCATGGAAGATGGCCGCAAGCAGATGCCCAGAATTTTCGGCATGGCTGGCCGTAACCTCGGAGCCAAAGGATTCAAGCTGTTCTGGTACGTACTGTTACCGGCCAGCCTGCCCTTCATCGTCACCGGTCTGAAGCAAGGCTGGGCTTTTGCCTGGCGCTCGCTCATCACCGCCGAGATGCTCTATCTGAGTCTGGGCCTCGGTCAGATTCTGATGATGGGCCGCGACCTGAACGATATGAGCGCCGTCATCGCCGTCATGCTCTTGATTATCGCCATCGGTTACGTCGTGGATGGCGTGGTCTTCAAAGGGATGGAGCGTCACCTGCAGAATAAGTGGGGATTGACCGCTTCCACCTAGAGACCATCAGAAGGGATTTTCCGACTCCTTTAGAAACTAACAGTCCGTTAACGCAAGGAGCGAAGTCTCCGTTTGATGTCTACTAACATAATGGAAATAATTATGTAAGTAGTAGTCAGTCCAGGGTCGATGGAGCGACAGCACTGGAAAAAGGGGAGTCAGCCGTCGTAGCCGCTGAAGCGGATGGCCTTCGTCGTCTACCCCTTGAATGCAGTGGAAGAAAAAATAAAAAAGTGAGGATTGTAAACATGAAAGCGATCCAGGTTCTGTTCTTCGCAACTCTCATAGTGGTGACATCTGCTGCGGCCTCCTGGGCTCAAAGCTTAACGGCATCGTCTCAGCCCTTGCCCAAGACGGAGACCGCGCCGACGGCACAAGCTGCTCTATCAGACGAAAGCTCTACTGAGGCAGTGCAGCCGACTTCCCCCGCGCCCAAGCGCAACGCCCCGGTCTCAGTTCGCCGCGACGGCCTGTGGTTCTCCACGTCCGACGGCGCCACTCAACTGCACGTCCACGGTTACGCCCAGTTGGACGATCGCATGTTCTCGGCCAACACTCAGGGAGAGGAACTGGATACCCTCCTCTTTCGCCGCATCCGCCCGTTGTTTGAAGGCACTCTGTTCAATGCCGTGGATTTTCGCTTCATGCCCGACTTCGGCCAGAACAATCCTCAAATTCAGGAAGCCTTCCTTGAACTGAAGACGTTCAAGTTCGCCAAGTTGCGCGCCGGAAAATTCAAGGAGCCCATCGGACTCGAAGTCCTCCGCTCCGACCGCGACCTGACCTTTGCTGAGCGCTCCCTGGCTTCGGACCTGGTTCCCCTGCGTTATATTGGGGCGCAACTATCCGGCTCCGTGCTCTCAGACTCGATCACATACGCCGGCGGCTACTTCGACGGGTCCAGCGATGGCTCCAATGGCGTCTTCACGCAATGGGCGCATTCCAATGAAGGAGCCGCCCGCGTATTCTTCCATCCCTTTGCAACCACGGGCGTGAGTGGGATCCGTCAATTCGGCATCGGGCTGGGTGGTTCCGCCGGGCATCAACATGGCACGATCGCAGGCTTGAAAACCATGGGCCAGACAACGTTCTTCAAATACTCTTCCACGGCCCTTGCCAATGGTCAGCACAACCGGCTCTCGCCGCAAGCCTCCTACTACGCCGGGCCATTCGGCCTCATGGGCGAGTATGTCATCTCGTCGCAGGAAGTGCTGAACAAGAGCGTTACTGGCAGAGTGAAAAATGAAGCCTGGCAAATTGCCGGATCGATCATGCTTACCGGAGAAAAGAACGCTTACAGCGGGTTCCGCCCGCGCAACGCCACCGAGCACGTGACAGGGTTCCGCCGCCTGGGAGCTGTCGAACTTGCCTTAAGGTACAGTCAACTGAAAATCGATGGCGACGCGTTTCCGCTGTTCGCGAACCCGAAAACTGCCGCGCAGTTGGCGAAAGAGCAGGGCATCGGCCTGAACTGGTATTTGAACCGCTATATTAAGCTCGAAACTGACTACGAGCATACCGGCTTCAGAATGGCGCCGGGAAACGTGACTCCTCTGCACAGTGAGAACGTGCTAATGAGCCGGATCCAGCTGGCGTTCTGAAGACGACGTGCCGACGGAGGGACTGCGGTCGCGACACGGTGACGAAGGAATCCTCTATAAATGCGAAGCGCTACCGACCCAGTGCCCTGCGAACAGACACTACGGTAGCGCCGCTACTTCCTAACCCCCGAATCTGAGACGAGTATAGAAACCTGCCGGTAGCGCTCATAATGCATTATTAGATACCTGCCGGTTAATACCTGAAAGGTAAGCTAGCACTTCTCCTCCGTATCCTCTGTAGGTCCTGGGGTTAAGTTTTTCTCCGGCCGGAGCAGGGGAAACAGGATCACGTCGCGAATGGTGTGCGAGTCGGTCAACAACATGCACACCCGGTCGATTCCAATGCCGACGCCGCCGGCCGGTGGCATCCCGTAGGACAGCGCCCGAATGTAGTCTTCATCCATCTGGTGCGCTTCTTCATCGCCGCGCTCCCGCTCTTTGAGTTGGGCCTCGAACCTTCGCCGTTGATCCTCGGGATCGTTGAGTTCGCTGAAGCCGTTGGAGATCTCCATCTGCCCGGCGAAGATTTCGAAGCGCTCGGTCCAGTCGGGCTCTTCCGGCTTCTGCTTTGAAAGTGGAGACACCGCCGTCGGAAATTCATAGATGATCGTCGGCTGGGTGAGGTGCTCTTCGGCTGTCGCCTCAAACAGCGCCGCGATGGTCTTGCCCACCGGAGCCTCCGGCTCGTATGCCATATGGGAGTGCGCCGCGTTGAAGCGTTCCACCAATTTCTTCACTCCTTCAGCACTGGCGAAGTCGCCCATCTCCGGCTTCGCGCCCGCCGCCTCCGGCCAGTAATGAATGACGGCCTCACGCATGGTCAGCCGCAGCCAGTTGGCCCAATCGATTTCCTGATCCCCCCACTTCGATTTCGTTCCGCCGTTCACGGCTTTCGCGGCTTCGGTGATGACCTCCTGCGTCACATTCATGATCCCCTGGTAGTCGGTGTAGGCCTGATAGGCCTCCAGCATGGTGAATTCGGGATTCCACCGCCATCCCAGCCCTTCATTGCGAAAGTTGCGATTGATCTCGTACACGCGGTCCAGCCCGCCAACCACCAGGCGCTTCAAGTAAAGTTCGGGCGCGATGCGCAGATAGAGATCCATGTCGAGCGTATTGTGGTGGGTCACAAACGGCCGCGCCACCGCCCCGCCCGCGATCGGCTGCATCATCGGCGTCTCGACCTCGATGAATCCATGCGCTTCCATGGTCCGGCGCATCGACTGCACCATCTTCGTGCGCTTCAAGAAAACTTCGCGCACCTCGGGATTCATCACCAGATCGACATACCGCTGCCGGTAGCGCAGTTCGACGTCGGTCAGCCCGTGCCATTTCTCGGGCAACGGCAGCAGGTCTTTACTGAGGAAGGTGATCTCTTCCACGTGAACGGTCAGCTCGCCGGTGCGGGTGCGAAACAGGTATCCACTCACGCCGATGTGGTCGCCCAGGTCGAGCAGTTTGTAGAGTTCGAAGCCCTTCTCTCCGACCGCGTCCTTCTTCACATAAATCTGGAGCCTTTTCCCGTCCTGCTGCAGGTGAGCAAATCCGGCCTTGCCCATCAGGCGGATTGCCATGATGCGGCCGGCCACGCGCACGTTGACTCGTGCTTGTTCGAGCTCCTCGGCGGTCTTCGACGTGTATGTCGCCAGGACCTGCTCGACGGTGTGGGTGAATTCGTATTTCGTGCGGTAGGTAGCCTGTCCGAGCGCTTCAATCTTTTTCAGTTTCTCGCGCCGCAGTTGGTAAATTTCGTCGTCGAGTGCCAATGGCGTCCTTTTGTTGTGGTTCGAAATGGAAGGGAGATTATAAACAACGCTTTCTATCGCCATGGCTTGCGCTCCCCTCGCCAGGCTCAGGGCAAGCTATGGGCTTTATCCTGTCGCAGCCTCGAGGCTGGGGGTAATCTATCAACATTTTTTTCGCGCTTCGGGGCAAAATATTGAGGGCGTGGGAGTTAGCCTCTGGGGATAGGGCGCTTCCGCCGCAAAATATTGAATCGCAAGAAGTTATAGGCAAAATACTGCGGAATAAAGAGTTAGCGTCGCAGATTGGGCCGGCAACTTTAACATCGGAATGGATTGGACTGGGATGCACGAGTCCAATTGTGAGCTTTCTACACCCTGAGTCAAGGTTGTTCGTCACAAGCGGCCCGAGATCCCCTGTGGAGAACTGTGGAAAAACGGGATGGGTTCTGCGGGCAGGAGGATTTTTAGTTATAAAGCGATGTCGCAAGCAGCTTTGCGCTCACTGCGCGAAGGTCCATGAGCGAGATGGCGATGTTTCGCCAATCATCCGCCCGCCGTTGTTGGAACTTGAAGAATTGTGAACAAGGCGGAATTGCTCGACGCCAACGCCGGTCCCAGATGAAGGTCCGATTTAGCGTCGAATCCTTCTCTTCCGTCTCAACCATCACTTTCTCTGGGTTCTTGGGCACAACAAGAAAGGACACCCCGAGTTTTATCCAGGAGTGCCCTCCCTTTTCCATGCCGTGGCGCGAAAACCGCTTATTGCCCTGCGCCGGTCTTCTCCGCCGGTTTCTCTGCTGGCTTCTTCGGAGCCGCGGCTAGCGAATTGCCGGCTTTGGGTTTCCAAAAATCATCGGCCTTGATCCACTCTGCCGGCACGTAGCTCATGTTCGGATTAAGCGCGAACAGGTTGGTTTCGCTGGATTCAATGGATGCGGCTGAGAGTTCCTCCAGCTTCTTCATGCCTTCGTCTCCCATTGCTGCCATGAAGTCCTTATTGTGAGCGAAATCGGCGTCGATTTCCGTGGCAGACTTGCGGGCAACTATAAAGAGAAATGTGCCCTCAGGCGCCCCATATACACTCGCATAGCACGCCCAATGAGCGTCCGGAAGAGCCTTCTTGTACGCCTCCAGTACCATCTTCACGCCGTCATCCCATTCTTTGTGATGACCGGGCTTTACGCGATAGACCGAGACCTCGAAATAGCGCGTGGCCGCAGTCGCATGCTCGGCTTTCTGGTTCAGGCTGTACTCTGCGTTGTACGCGAACACACCGGCATCCATGGAATCCAGCAATTCGCCATCGGCAACGCCGGCGCGGTCCAGTCCGGCCGAGAGCGTGGCGTTTTTCTGCGTAGCAGCCACGTCTTTTTCCCAGGCCTCAAAGGACTCATAGCCAGTGAAGAAAAGAGACCGGGACTTGCCCGAAACAGAGTTCATTCCAAGATAGTGCGTCGGCCATTTCGAATGGGCCATCGCCTGAACGAAGGCGGTTTCGGTTTTGTCGTGCATGGTTCCTGCTTTTCCCGGCTTCACAAACTCTCTCATGATAGTGAGTATTTTGGGCGGCGACATCGTGCCCGACGGCTGCTCCTGCGCCGCTGCGGAACCAAGTGCTGCAATCGCCAATGCCGCCGCGAATAGCCAGTTGAAGGTTTTCATAGTGGGTGACCCTCCTTATTTATTTTTAGAGTGAATGCGTTCGCACTTGCTGAATGCGCGCCGGGGCCGACGGAAACTGCGAAACAGGTTTTCGGGACGAGGCGAGAGTAGTCCTCGACCACCAGGAAGTCAAGCACCGTTATGGAGAGCGCCATCTTCTTGCATTGCGCCAAGTGACCAATGAGCCTGCTTTTCCAATCGAACTGTCTGCAGGTTGCCGGACGATCTCGGCGAGCCGAATGCGGAGGCTCGCATTGCGATTACAAAAGTGAGCACGACGGAAGCTGCCTTGACCAGGGCGTCATGAGTGCTATGGCGATAATGAGATGGTCCGCGGTCTAGAGAGCCAACCTGAGTAATGATTAGGTTGGCAAAAAAGCCAGACGGAGGATTGTCGCCATGCAGATTAAATCAATCGGAATCGATTTGGGCAAGACCACCTTTCACCTCATCGCGCTGGGAACCCGTTCCCAGGTCGTAATCCGTAAGAAGTTCTCTCGCACACAGCTACTGGAGTACACGGCCAATCTGCCTTCATCGTTGATCGGAATGGAGGCCGGAGTGGGATCGCATTTTCTGGGACGAGCCCTGCGCGAACAAGGGCACGAGGTGCGCCTGATTCCCGCGCAGTTTGTGCGGCCGTTCGTGAAATCCAACAAGAACGACTACCGTGATGCGGAGGCGATCGCCGAAGCCGTGGAACGGGAGAACATGCGTTTCGTCCCCATCAAGACAGAGGATCAGCTCGACGTGCAAGCGCTCCATCGCGTGCGCGACCGGCTAGTAGCTCGACGGACCAGCGTGATCAATCAGATTCGAGCCTTCCTGCTGGAACGGGGCATAAGTTTCCGCAAGGGGCCGGCGAGCCTGCGTCGGCAGATGCCCGAGATCCTGGAAAATGCCGACGAGAAACTGAGCCCGGCCATGCGTCGGCTGTTGGATTTCTTGTGGCAGGAGTGGAAAGGCCTGCAGTTGCAGATCGAGACCCTGAACACCGAACTCGAACAGATTGCGAGCAGCGATCCGAGTTGTGTTCGATTACAGCAGATCCCTGGCGTGGGTCCATTGTGTGTTTTCGGTAAAGCTGCGTAGTCGCTGGGGGACAGCGTGGTTCAGAAGCAGTGGCCCTGCGCCACCCAGTAATGCCAGTCGCCAATGGCCTCGGCAGCGGATTGGTCGGGATCAGTAGCGACCAGTTGTGACAGGGGAACTGCCATAGTCCGACCGTGCCAACGGATCAGCACGATATCGGAAGAACAGGCATCTTCAGGTGCCATGCGCTGGACTTGGACGGTTTCTTCCTTTCGGAGCGGTGAAACGACCGTGGTAGCGATGCACTTAGCCTGAAACGGAAATCGGATTTTGGCATCGAGGTAGTAATACCACCCCATCATCTGCTCTTCCGGTCCCTAAGCGTCCACGATGATTTCGTTGTCGATTCGGTCCTCCCGAGCGGGGTCCTTCTTGGGTTTCTTCATAGAGAGACGATCCGCTCCAGGGTTTCGCGATAATTCCACGGCATCCACTCCGCCGGACTGGTCGCCAGTTTCTGGGCGTGGCGCTGCAACTCGGTCAGGTAGTCGAAGGAGTTGGCGCCGCACAACTGACAAGTGTGAATCAAACTCATGAACAGGTCACCCACCTCCGCCCCGTTCAGCGTCCGATAGAACAAAGCATTCTTCCGGTGCAGAACGGCCCGCTTCAATGCTCTTTCGACGACATTGTTATCTAACGGAGCCCCGGCTTGCCGGAGAAACAGCGTCAAAGGCCGCCAATGTCGCAGTAAGTACGTAATCGCCTCGCCCAGCCCCGAGTTCGGCTCCGCCTTGCGCTCGGCGAACTGCGCTTCCAGCCAGTGATGCAGTTGCTCCATCACCGGGCCGCTACGCTTCTGATGAAACTGCAGGCGCTCTTCCGACCCCAGACCACGCTCTCGCGCCTCGGCCTCGTGACCATACACCTGGCCCAGCATCTCCAGGACATAGCGACACTGGTCGGGAAAGTTCGCCGCTACTTCCACGAACTGTCTTCTTCCATGGGCGAGGCAGTTGGCCAGCAAAATCTCCACCCCCGCAGCCAGCTTCGGAACATTGCGCGAGAGCGCGTCACACATCTGAATGGGTGGGCCCAAGTGCCGAGCACGCTGCTGCAACACGTCGGCAAGGTTCTCGCCGGCATGCTGGCGTCCGGTGAAGTACAGCGCAATTTTCCAACCCTGGCCGGTGGACACGATGCCGCTGGTGAACACACCCGTGCGTTCGTCCGACGGTTCGCGCGCGAGACGTAACACTCGCATGCTGGTGTCGTCGTTGTGCACCACCTCGCCCTGCGCTGCCTGCCGGATTAACTCGTCGCGCGCCGGTTTAACTAACTCGGCCGCCTCTTCCACAACCTCCCATTGCGTCGCCGCCGGTAACGGAATCCCCAGCTGACCTTGGAGTTGCTCCAGCCGGTAGAACGGGGTCCCGCTGCCGTACTTGAGTTGCGCGATCATCGCGGCCGCGGTCTCGTCATATTTTTCCGGACCTACTCCTTCCGGTTCTTGTGCGGTAAACACCTGTCCGCAGGCACCGCAGCGCAACCGTTCCAGCGAGTAGACGGTGGCGGCCAGCGGCGCCTGCCCGACCATGCGCACTAGCACTTTCGGTTCTTTCTGCCCGTATACGTTGCCTTTCTCGCACTCCGGGCAGCGATCCCCGTGCTTCAACTGCGGGTGCGCAATCGCGATCTTCCGCGAACTGACAAACGCTCCCGCGCCATTGCGTCCATGTCCGGGCGCTGGGGAATCGTTGCTCTCCGGCTGAGTCCCGGCGCCAGCTTCCGCGCCTTCCGGCTTTCCCAGCACGGCGCTGGTCTTCTCCGTGCTGCGCGGCTGCACCAGCATCGCCGCCAGCGCATGCAATGCCTCCTTGAGCTTTTCGTAATCGTCCTCGCTCAACGGCGCTTGCCGTGCTCCGTCCAGCACCCGGTCCAGTTCGTCCAGATTTACATCGACCCGTCGCCTGGCGGTTTTCATCCTCACCCCATGAGCATTTCGCGAAACTGCTTCGCCAACGGATATCCCAGAACCTGTTTGATCGACCGGTTCGGCACGTAGCTATTCGATTGTTTACCGCGCCCCGTCGTCTTGCCCAGCACCACCCAATTGGCCGCACGGTAACAGGTTCCGCGGAATCGTTCCGGATCCACAAACGTCTCCAGGAAGTAGATCGGATGTCCGTAGATCCGCTGCCAGTCCGCGGAGATCCGCAACGCCATGCGCCCCAGGATATGCGATGCCAGGTGTTCCACCTTGACCCAGGGCAAGATTAAAAATCGCGTGTTGTAAGCCAGGAAGCGGACATTGCGGCGGCGCTGTTCGGCGCTCCAGCCAATGTAGCGGTCGCGACTGCCCAGATGACGCGGAGCCGAGCACCATGCCAGACAGGCGACCGGTCGTCCTTGCCCCAACACCAAGTACTTCAAGTGTTCTCCCACCGGCTGCTCGTAGCCGAGGTAATGATGTTCCTCCAGCAAACTGTTCCACAACGGCTCTTTACCGGTGCGCCGAACCAGTTCGAACTCCAGCGGTTGGAGGTGGCGCAGACTGCCTGCGATGGGTGTGGTATCGATCCGCGCCGGCTCCGGTCTGGCCCGGTTGGCCAGCGGGTTATGCCGCACGTAACTCACCGCCGGCAACTCGATCTGGCCGGCACGGTCCAGCATGAGCAACAGGCCGCGGCATACCATGTCGCGCAACGCTGCATTGGCCTGGCGCCACTGCCAGGCTTCACAGAGCTTGGTGGATAGTGTGCGGCGGCTTTCCTGCGGGTGCCGCTCGATCAGGGCGCGTATATAAAGGATGTCTTCCTGGCTGATCTTCCGGCCCCGATATCTGAACTCGACCATCGATCCGCAGTATGAACTGGTTTTTCTTGGAACGCAAGGGGGACGCCGTGTTTTTTTTCGTCGCGAGGTTGATTACTTCAGCACGCTCACTCGCCGCCACATCGGCGCCGCGCGCACCCGCGACACATCGCCCGCCGCCATCAGCAATTGCACCTCATAGGCTTCCAAGGCCTTGGCTGGTTCCGACGCCTGCGGCCACCATACGAATCTCCCGCGCGAAAGACGCTTTTGCGCCAGCCAGTATCCTTGGCCGTCATAGCTGAGTAGCCGGATCGCCGTCCCGCTCCGGCTCCGAAACACGAACACACAGCCGGAAAAAGGATCCTCTGCCAGTTTCTCCTGGCACAGTTGCGCCAGAGAGTCGATCCCTTTTCTTCCATCGACCGGCTCGATGGCTACCAGTACGCGCATCTGCGCCGTGATCTGAATCATCTCTCGGCTTCGCGCCAGGCCCGCAGCAGGTTCATCCAATCCGGCGGTGCGGCAGCTTTCCACTGAATGCGCACCTTACCTCCGCGCAACGACTCGAACTCAATCAAGCACTCTCGCAGCATCGCTGAAGGGGGCGCGATCAGTTCCACGAATGCCGGCTTGCGTGCTTTTCGTCGGCGATGGGAAACTCCATCGAGTCGTTTCTTCAGCCCCGTATAGTCCAGCCGTAACGGGTGCGCGACCGAATACACACCATGTTCCCGGGCTAGTTCGACGGCGGCTTGCCACACCGAATCCGGCAGCTTCTTCCCCCGCGGTTGGCTGCTACGAATCTGATCCAGTTGACGCTGTAACTGTGCGATTGGCTCGGGAATGACTGCTGTGCTCATGGGCCCGCCCTCGACCGCTCATCGGCGGCTCAATGAACGTAACAGCGCCAGTTAGCGTCGTCACGCACGCTTGCCGAAAACTCACGGTCCATTGGTCTCAACCGCTGTTGTATCAGCCATCGGGAACGGCGCGGCTTTCAACAAGGGACGAGAGTTTGCCGCCTGGCTGGGATTGGTGCCGCGGCAATGGTCAACCGGAGGCAAGGCCAAACTGCTGGGGATCAGTAGCGGGGCAATCCGTATCTGCGCAAGATGTTCATTCATGGGGCGCGAGCTGCGGTCTTACGGGTCAAACGCGAAGGATCGAGCCTGGGACAGTGGATGAGCGGATTGGAAACTAGAGCCGCGCGTAATGTAGTGATCGTCGCGACCGCCAACAAACTGGCCAGGATCAGTTGGGCAGTGTTGGCCAGCGGGAACGACTATCAGCCCCGGCACCGAGCCCTGGCTGCTTCCAACTAGACGAAGTGGTTATTGAAATTCGCTGCGCAAGAAGTCTGCCAAGGAAGAGGAGACGAAAACACAGTCAAACGGCGTGCCTGAAAACCTGAGACGTAACAAGGTCTTTCACGACCGTGGCGATTAGCAAGGACAGGCACGCGCGGATCATCATCATGCGCCCGGAGATCACTCTCCACTCAGAGGCCGGATACATTTTCGCAGACTGTTCTCGTCGCAACCGATTCTTCTTGCAGTTAGCCGGCGGACCATACATGTTACGACAACAACGTTTTTCGAGTCGCTAATTAAACACAGGGGCGAGTCTTCACTGGGGGTCTTATTTCAAGCCTAGCTCGCCATTGTACTGTTGGGTAATCCCATAGCACTCACAGGCGGAGCCTTCAAGTTTCTTGCGGTTCACGATCTTCACTGCGCCACGGGTGTACTCGATGAGCTTCTTCTTCTGCAAAACACCAGCTGCCAGGCTCACGCTAGGCCTATCTGTCCCTAGCATCGTTGCGAGAAAATCATGGGTGATGGGCAGCGACTCCGAATCCACTCTGTCCTGAGTCATGAGCAACCACCGCACAAGGCGCTGCTCAATGCCGTGCAGCCGATTACACGCGGCTGTTTGTGCAACTTGCATTCCCTGAACTACTGCATAGCGGCTCAACATCAATTGCAGGTGTGGAGTGGATTCCAAAGTGTCTTGCAAAGCTGCGACCTCTACGCGAAACGCATCCCCCGTGATTTGTACCACCGCTTGAAGCGGGCTCCTGCTCAGGCCAACAGCCGCCGGTGTTCCTGTAAAGCCCTCATTGCCAACTATGCCAGCTTCGGCGGTCCTTCCATCTTTCATTACGACTACAAGAGAAATCAAACCTCGATTCGGGAAATACGCAAATTCTAACTTTCCACCCCCCTCATGAAGGACAAGATGGTTTGGCAAGTCGACGTATTCGAGATGAGGACGAAGTGAGCTGTAGTCGCTATCGGAGATCGACAGGAGTATTAGGTTGCTGACTGGTTTCCCTTCGGTATTAGTGCGCTCGCCAGATTGCACAACTTGGGGGTCTTTGTTCGTCACAGGAGCCTCAAGACACCAGAATCACAGCCGACAACCTCTCCCAGATACGGAAAACAGGAACCCTGCTCATTAGCGTCACTCGGAAAATTGTATCAGTGTACCTCCACCACGCTTCTGTAGGGCATCCTACGTTGGCTTACCGCTGCGAGGCGCAAGCCCCGCGATACACGAACGTGACCAAGACTTAAGCGATTCCGCTAACTTAAAACAGGCCCTGAAAATGGGGCGAGCGGCCGGACCAGAATCTTCATGTGTGTAGGATGCCCTACAGACCATCCAAATCGGGGGATGTAGACTGACCGGTTCTTAACGCATTTCTTGCCACGGGTGAAGGTTTTCTACTGCAATCAGACAGTACGCCGCAACGAGAGGAGTCGTTATGGCGAACCAGAACGTTTCGTCACCTGACGGCAAGCGGGTACTGGGTATGTGGTCAGACAACGTTGGGGCGCAGCGACAAAGGCGATGAGCCGGAAACTGGTGTGGATTGACCAACAGCATTTTCAGGGTTTTGGTTGTTCGGAATGTGGCTGGCGGTTCAAACCCTCTGGTGCGCCCACTGGCTCATCTTTCGATGAGATGATGCGCAACTTCGAGTTGCAGCGCGACAAAGAGTTTACGTCCCATGTTTGCGCCGATCACTCCGTGGAGGCTTAGGTACCCACTGGCCCGAATAAATATCAAGTCGCCGCTGTTCGCGCAGAACTGCCTTCATCTCTTCGCCTCTGAATCTCGACAGTTGCTGTAACCAGGCGTGGCTGTTGAAAAAGTCCCTCAACAGAGCGCCCTTTCATCTGCGAGCATGCCGTTGCCGGCTTTCTTTGTCTCCGTTCGACTAAGTGGTGGCCGGCAGAACCGGTATTATCGGCTGACTGAGGAAGCGGACCAGTCGCTTGATGTTCTGAGCTACCGCCGCCAGGAAGAACTGCTCGCGCACAAACCTGAGTCTCCGTAGACGCAAGCGCCGCAATCCGATCTGATTCTTCAGTTCCGCGAACAAGGCTTCCACCTTCTTTCTTTGCCGCTGTGCCTTGGCGAACTCTGGCGTGTTGACCAACTCCCGCGCACGTTGTCGGGCTGGTTCGTTCTGGTGGATGATCAGGCCCCGGAAGGCGGCACTGGTGCATTGTGGTCGGAGCGAGCACGGGCCACACTTTTTGCGTGTCCCGATGTAGTTGAAGGCGCGATTCCAATAAACTCGACCCCCATAGTTGAGTGGCTGGCCAGCGGGACAGATATAGCGATTGTGTTCGGGCTCGTAAGTGAAACGCTCGGGACCGAAAAATGGACTTCTCTTTCTGTGGATGCTGTCGCGGGTTCGCATATACGGAGTGATGTTACGATCCGCCAACCACTGTAAGAACTCCCCATTCCCATAGGTCGTGTCGGCCGCCACCGATTCGGGTGCTCGTCCTTGCCACTCGGCAAAACGGGTCAGCATGTCTTGCGCGGCCACCGTCTCCTGGCTCATGCGCGCCGCCGTGGCCTGCACTCCGATGATCACACAGCTGTCGTTATCCACCAGATAGTTGTCGTAGTAACCGAGACGCGCCGGGGTGCCGCCTTTGGTGGCATAGGTGGAATCGGGATCGGTGGTCGATATTTGATCCTGCTCATGCACCGGTTCCTCCACCGGGTTCTGCTCTTCCACCTCCCGCAGATACTGGCGCACGGTGTGATGGACCTGTGCTGCTTCCGCTAACTGCTCCCGTGGAATCCGGCTCTCCTTGGCGGCGTTCGCTTCCACGAAGCTGCCATCGACGGAGAGATTCTTCCCGCTCACCAGCCCCACCTCCACACACTGCCGCACGATCTGCTCAAACAACTGCTCGAAAAGCTTCGACTCCTGAAACCGCCCGTGCCGGTTCTTGGAGAACGTCGAATGATGCGGGATCTCCTGATCGAACCCAAGACCGGTGAACCATCGCCATGCCAGGTGCATGCGCAACTCTTCTACAAGTTTGCGCTCGCTGGTGATGCCGTACAGATAGCCGATCAGCAGAATGCGCAGCAGCAATTCAGGATCAATCGACGGCCGCCCTGTCTCGCTGTAGCTGTCCTTCAGTTGCTGCCGGACGAACTCAAAGCTGATGTGCTTGTCGATCAGCCGCAGCAGATGATGTTCGGAAACTTGATCTTCCAGACGGAAGTAGTAGAACAACGCTTCGGAGCGGTCGTGTTGCCCCATCATGATCAGCAGGCCTCCGACGATCAGAATCAAACAGAGCATGCGAATGCTCTCTTCTAACATGCTTCTGCCCAATTCCACCTGCCAATCTCAGTGACTTTTTCAACACCCACAGGCGATAGCGCTCACTGAGGGGCTTTGAGGTAATCGGCTCTACCGTGGCTCTTGGGGAGGGAAAACGTTACCACACGGCCTATTCTTGACGCGTTTGGTATTCAAGAAAATTGAGTAGCAACGATTTTTCTCATTTCGGACCAGCAGAGAGTTTCCATCGAGCTTCATGCCGCTGATAAATATCCATTGGTTGTCCTCTTCGCCCCTCCAGAACTCGATTCGCGTGTGAAAAACTTTTACCCTCCACAGGTTTGTTCCAGTCGCTTCATCGGTTGCCACCACAAAGCTGTCTCTGCCGTCTCCCGTGGCCGAATACCGAATCCCATTGGCAACGATAGGAGGTACGTCTTTGGGTGCGACACGTTTAGCCATTGCGCTGACTGCACAAAACGCGCAATACACAAGGATGGCAACAAGCTGCCGACTCATGGGATTCAATTATGCCAAGCCAGAGGAGATTATAGGGCTAACGGGTCAACTGACGAGAACAGGCGTGGGTGTTGAAAAAGTCCATTTTTCTCAAAACGGGCAAAATTTGGGGGATAGGAAATGTCCACGAAAACCGAGATCGTTGTTTGTAGGGCATCCTAGCGCAAAGTTTTTTCGACCAGTTTTGAGAGATCGAGTTTTTCAACAGCCACAGGCGATTACACTCAAGTTCCCCACCCAAGGGAGGATGAGTGTAATTGATTCCATAACAATGTCGGCTCCCCGGCCCGAGGTAAGCTTTGGTGGTGCGAACCAACCAAAAGGCTCGGGAGAAAGGAGCCGAACATGATGATTATAGGATGCGATTACCACCCGGCCTTCCAACAAATTGCTTTTGTGGATACCGAAACTGGGGAACTGCAAGAGCGGCGACTGCAGCACCGCGAGGAGGCGGAGAAGTTCTACCGCGATCTCGCGGCCGAGTGCAGGAAGGTGCGCGTAGGGATGGAAGCCAGCGGGCAGGCGCGCTGGTTTGAACGGCTGCTGGCGGAGCTGAACTTCGAGTTGTGGATCGGGGACGCGGCCGAGATCCGAAGCAAGCGAGTACGCAAACAGAAGACGGATCGCCAGGATGCGCAACTGATTCTGAAATTAATGCTGAAAGATGACTTTCCGCGGATCTGGGTACCGAGCTGGGAGAATCGCGATCTGCGGCAACTGCTGTGGCACCGACACCGCATGGTGCAGGCGCGCACCCGGATCATGAACCAACTGCAAGCGGTGGCGCTCAACGAAGGCCTACGGTGCAAGAAGCGGTTGTGGCGAGAGGCGGGACGAGAGCAACTGGAGGCGTTCCGATTAGCTCCGTGGGCGAGCCGGAGGCGACGCGATCTGCTGGAGCTGATGGATCGGCTGAATCCCACGATCACGGATCTGACGCAAACCATCGAGCAGGAAGCGGAGAAGTGTCCTGCGGCGCAGCGACTGATGACGCATCCCGGGGTGGGTCCACTGACCGCACTGGCCTTCGTGCTGATCATCGGAACGGCGGATCGTTTTCAGTGTGGCAAGCAGATCGCAAGCTATCTGGGACTGGTGCCATTGGAGGAGTCGAGCGGGAATCGACGACGGCTGGGACACATCACAAAACAAGGGAACGCGCTGCTGCGTTTTCTGTTGGTGGAGGCAGCGCAAGTTTCGGTCCGCAGCATCCCGGAGTGGCGCAATAAGTACTTCCACCTGGCGATGCGGCGAGGCCGGAAGATTGCCAAGGTCGCCATGGCCCGCAGGTTAGCGGTTCAGATGTTCTGGATGTGGCGCAAGGGATGGGATTACGAGCAAGTTAGAAAGTTCGGTTCGCACGCGGGACAGCCCGGAAATCGCGATGGTGTGCAGTCCAACACCGAGTAATTGATTGGGCGTCCTGCTCCTCTTCACCGAGGAGTTCGAAGTAGTAATCATGATCGAGGTTGTGGACCGAAGAGATGCATGGGTCGGACTGAGTTCCTGACCTGAAACTTGATTGCGAGCGAGCCTTGGTTGGATCGGCACATTTTCCACGAGAGCGAAATGGCGCTCCTCTCCGAGTGCATGCTGTAGTGTGCACGAAAGTGCTTGACACCGCCGACATTGTTAGAGATGCACGAAAGTGCTTGACACCGCCGACATTGTTAGAGAGGCGATTTATCGTCGATTGCCGACCCTGAACGCCGTCCCAGCTGGCTGATTCATCAATCAGTTAGCTGAAATTCCGTACGGTAGTGACCTGCCCCCTGCTTTCGTTCACGTAAGAATACGACAACTTTCTTTCGTTCCCTCTCCGGTTTGAGCCGGGATGGGGGAGCGCGAGGGGCAAGGGACGGCGTTTTGAGTCCCTTGCCCCTCGCTCAGCTGTGTAGAAGACTGCTGCCTGCGCCGCCGCAAACTCCTTCGGTGTCCGGTATCCCAAACTGCTGTGCGGGCGCTCTTCGTTGTACTCGATCTTCCACGCTGCGATCTTGCGCCGCGCATCGAACAAATTCTGAAACCAGCTCACGGACAAACACTCTTCCCGCAACCGTCCATGGAAACTCTCCACGTGCGCGTTCTGCGTCGGCTTGCCCGGCTGAATGTGCACCAACTCGATCTGCCGTTCCACACACCACGCCAGAAAATGCCGGCTCGTCAACTCCGGCCCGTTGTCGCAGCGGATCGCCTGCGGCCGTCCGCGCTCGGCCACGATCCCGTCCAGTACTCGCGTTACTCTCCGACTGGCGAAACTCGTGTCCACTTCCAAAGCCAAACACTCACGCGTGTACGCATCCACCACGCTCAGCACCCGGATCGCCCGTCCGCACTCCACCGCATCGCGCACAAAATCCAGCGCCCATTCCTGGTTCGCCGCCGTCCAGACGCGTAGCGGTTGTCCCACCCGGGCGCAATGTTTCCGTTTCTTGCGCCGGATCATCAACCCGGCCGCCCGATACACTCGATGCACTCGCTTGTGGTTCACATGCTCTCCCGAGCGACCCAGCAACACATGCAGCCGCCGATACCCGAAGCGCGGTTTCTCCCGCGCCAATTCCACCAGCCGCGTTCGCAGCGGCTCATCACAGCGCCTGCTCTGGTAGCGATAGCTCGATACCGCCATCGTCATCAGGCCGCACGCACGCCGCTGGCTGAAGGCATACTCCCGGCGCACTTGCTCGACAGCCGCCTTCAGGGCTACGAGCTCCAGCCGTTTTTTCGGATCACCGACTGCAGCGCTTCTTTGTCCAGACTCAGATCCGCCACCAGCTTTCGCAGCTTCGTGTTCTCATCCCGCAACTGCTTCGCCTCCTGCGCCTGGCTCACATCCATGCCACCGTACTTCGCCTTCCAGGCGTAGAGCGTGTGCTTGGACACGCCCACTTCTCGCGCCACATCCTCCACTTTCCGTCCCGCCTCTACTTGCTTCAGTGCCCCGATCATCTGCGCTTCCGTGTGCCTGCTCTTCGACATACTCTCTTCCCCTTCCTTTCGCAAAAATCATACTTAGTTTTGTGCGGAAAGAGGGGAGCAGGTCAGTAGCAACCGATGTCTTTGAGCTTTAATGGCAGCGAGGCTGTGGTGGTAGTACGTATCACGTCGAGGACTTCTCCTGTGACATCGGCCATTCCTGTGATGGACTTCATTCCACCAGCGATGGTCAGTATGTAGACCAAAGATGTGAGCAGTCTAGCTCAGACGGCGGGCGACTCAATCCGCTAGTGTTTTAGCAGGCTGCTGGCGTGACGTGTCTCAGGTATGAAGGACGATGTTGCCCTTGTATCTTCCAACTGTCCTTATCAGCAAGCCATGCCGAGGGCGTTCTAACGTTCTTCACAGCACAAATCAGGAGTCTCAAATGAAACTCAATATACGAAAAGAAATATGGATAATTGCTCTTGCAGTCGCGGTCACGGCGTTCGTCACGCCGAAGGTCGCCGCTGCTCAATCACAGCAAGATCAGAGCAGAGACCAGGCCAATCGCAACGACAACGCGAACAACCTCATGTACCAGCAAGGCCTCAACCACGGGCAGGCCGACCGCGCGAATAATCAGGCTCACCAGTACCGCCTACAACCCAATAATGCGGACGATCGCCGTGCCTATGAGTCTGGATACGATCAAGGCTACCAAAATAGTCGTGATGCCAATCCCGATCACAGGGGGCAGAATGCCCATTACGACGCCCGATCCGAACCCAATGACAACGTGGCGAGCCAGAACGGCTTTCAGGATGGCGCCAACGACGGCCTGCAGGATCGACAGGGGGGGCACAGCTCTCGTGCGACGCAGCGTCATAACTATAAGGAAGGCAACCGCGGCTACAGTTCCAGCTTCTGGGCATCGTGGCGTAGCGCGGATCGCGCAACCAAGGACCAGTACAAAGCGTCGTACCGTCAGGCCTACATTCAGGGATATGAAAAGGGCTATCACGGCCAGGGCTCCGACAACCGGTAATCCCGCTCGAAACACGGCAGGATTCTTGCAGGATCGAGGTGTGTCGCTGCTGCAGGACGAGCCGAGTGAATTGGAAGCCACGCGGCGGTGCCCAACTCACTCGGGTTTTTTCAGCGGCAGTTCGCTTTGTTGCACCGATCACACGCCGTACGTGGCCTGCTCGTCTTTACGAGTTTTTTCGCTGGTTGCATGTAACGGCTGTTACCAGGCGTGGCTGTTGAAAAAGTCCCTCAACAGAGCGCCCTTTCATCTGCGAGCATGCCGTTGCCGGCTTTCTTTGTCTCCGTTCGACTAAGTGGTGGCCGGCAGAACCGGTATTATCGGCTGACTGAGGAAGCGGACCAGTCGCTTGATGTTCTGAGCTACCCGCCGCCAGGAAGAACTGCTCGCGCACAAACCTGAGTCTCCGTAGACGCAAGCGCCGCAATCCGATCTGATTCTTCAGTTCCGCGAACAAGGCTTCCACCTTCTTTCTTTGCCGCTGTTTGGCGAACTCTGGCGTGTTGACCAACTCCCGCGCACGTTGTCGGGCTGGTTCGTTCTGGTGGATGATCAGGCCCCGGAAGGCGGCACTGGTGCATTGTGGTCGGAGCGAGCACGGGCCACACTTTTTGCGTGTCCCGATGTAGTTGAAGGCGCGATTCCGATAAACTCGACCCCCATAGTTGAGTGGCTGGCCAGCGGGACAGATATAGCGATTGTGTTCGGGCTCGTAAGTGAAACGCTCGGGACCGAAAAATGGACTTCTCTTTCTGTGGATGCTGTCGCGGGTTCGCATATACGGAGTGATGTTACGATCCGCCAACCACTGTAAGAACTCCCCATTCCCATAGGTCGTGTCGGCCGCCACCGATTCGGGTGCTCGTCCTTGCCACTCGGCAAAACGGGTCAGCATGTCTTGCGCGGCCACCGTCTCCTGGCTCATGCGCGCCGCCGTGGCCTGCACTCCGATGATCACACAGCTGTCGTTATCCACCAGATAGTTGTCGTAGTAACCGAGACGCGCCGGGGTGCCGCCTTTGGTGGCATAGGTGGAATCGGGATCGGTGGTCGATATTTGATCCTGCTCATGCACCGGTTCCTCCACCGGGTTCTGCTCTTCCACCTCCCGCAGATACTGGCGCACGGTGTGATGGACCTGTGCTGCTTCCGCTAACTGCTCCCGTGGAATCCGGCTCTCCTTGGCGGCGTTCGCTTCCACGAAGCTGCCATCGACGGAGAGATTCTTCCCGCTCACCAGCCCCACCTCCACACACTGCCGCACGATCTGCTCAAACAACTGCTCGAAAAGCTTCGACTCCTGAAACCGCCCGTGCCGGTTCTTGGAGAACGTCGAATGATGCGGGATCTCCTGATCGAACCCAAGACCGGTGAACCATCGCCATGCCAGGTGCATGCGCAACTCTTCTACAAGTTTGCGCTCGCTGGTGATGCCGTACAGATAGCCGATCAGCAGAATGCGCAGCAGCAATTCAGGATCAATCGACGGCCGCCCTGTCTCGCTGTAGCTGTCCTTCAGTTGCTGCCGGACGAACTCAAAGCTGATGTGCTTGTCGATCAGCCGCAGCAGATGATGTTCGGAAACTTGATCTTCCAGACGGAAGTAGTAGAACAACGCTTCGGAGCGGTCGTGTTGCCCCATCATGATCAGCAGGCCTCCGACGATCAGAATCAAACAGAGCATGCGAATGCTCTCTTCTAACATGCTTCTGCCCAATTCCACCTGCCAATCTCAGTGACTTTTTCAACACCCACAGGCGATTACACTCATAATGCCAGCAGACTACAAATGCCCTCCCGTTCAGAAGCGAGCGGAAGGGCATCACTCCGATGGCAGCATTCGAGGAGATGATCCCTTTACTGCTTGTCGTACACTGCGGTGCTCTTGTATTTCTTGCCCTGTGCATCGGTTCCATTGACTGTGACCGTGCGGCTCTTGCCATCGGCTGCGACCACAACGTGGGCCGTAAGAACAACCTTACTGCCTTTTTTTGACGTTACGTGAAGCGTGTGGTCGTCAATTTGTTTAACTGAGCGCATGTCTTCGTTCGGATTCCCGGTAGAGGGATAGTCTTTACCGTCGAACTTACCCGTCCACTCACTGTGCGTAGCCGTCCCGTCCGGCGCGTTCCCATCAATAGTGACTTTTATGCTGTCACCCGCAGCTTCATAGACAACCGTGCTGTTCTTGGGTGTCCCAGCAGCGATTTTCGATTTCGCCTCGTTCAACTTCCAGGTGCCCATTTGTATATCGCTGGCGAAGCACACTGTCCCTGCCAGAAAACACAGGACCAGAGTCAATAACACAGTTCTTGCTTTCATATCGCGCCTCCAGTGCGAACAAAATTGTGTGGATGATTTACCGCGCGAATTCTAGTTCTGCACAGCGCATCCTGCAACTCACTTCTTCGGCGCCGCGACGGGATAGCTGACAAAAACAGGCGATTACACGTTTTGACCCAGAGACGGGGATTTTGAGTGCAAATGGGAATTTATCGTCAACTATCTTCAGGTTCCTTTCATATTCACCGGCTAGTGTGAATAAGTCGTTTTTGTGACAAGACAAATTCTCATGTGTTTCTGGGAGAGGTCTCATGTCGATTCGGAACCTGTTTTCATGCTTTCTGATTGTGGCAGCTTCGTTTACTCTTAGCCCGCGCGCGTTCGCTCAAGGCGAATGGGCTGTCGAAAAGACCTTTCACGTGGGAGGGGAGGGCGGCTTCGACTACATCACAGTTGATGCCAACAGTCACCGTCTCTACGTCCCGCGCAGCACACACACGATGGTCATCGACGCGGATTCGGGTCACATGATTGCCGACATTACCGGCCAGAAGCACAACCATGGCGTCGCTGTGGCTCCCGAACTCGGACGGGGATTCATCAGCGACGGGGCCGGCTCGATTGTAATCTTCGATCTCAAGACCAACGAAGTCCTGGAAACGGTGGCTGCGAAAGAGGATGCAGACGGCATCATCTACGACAAGAGTACCGGACTCGTCCTGGTCGCTTGCGGCGATGCGGGCATGTTGATCACCCTCAAGGCAGACGCCGATCCCAAGGCGGCGGTGATTGATGCGCCGATTGAACTGGGCGGCAAGCCGGAGTACCTGGCGGCGGACGGCGCCGGCAAAGTCTATGTCAATCTGGTAGACAAGGACCAGGTTGCTGTAGTCGACCTTAAGGCTCGGAAAGTGCTCGCGCACTGGCCGGTCGCTCCCGGCGGTTCTCCCGTCGGCTTGGCCATCGATACAGTCACGCATCGCCTCTTCATCGGATGCCGCAAACCGCAGAAGATGCTCATCATGAGCACAGACGACGGGAAGGTGGTCGGCGATCTTCCCATTGCGGCCGGCGTGGACGCAACGCGCTGGGACGGTCATCAGGCCTTCGCGAGCACCCGCGAAGGCAAGCTCAGCGTCGCCGAGGAGAAGGTTGGCAAGTGGGAGACCGTGCAGACCGTGACCACCGGACTTGGCACCAAGACCATGGACATCGATAAGGCGGCGCACAAAATCTATTTGCCGACCGCGGAGTTCGAAGAGGCCAAGCCGGGGGCGCGTCCGGCGGCCAAGCCGGGAACGTTCATGATCGTCGTCATGGGGCGACGGTAGCATAGGTGTCGCGCTTTACCATGGTTAAACCGGCCACTACACTCAAGTTCCCGGTCGCGGGGGGAGATGAGCGAGATCGCGATATTTCGCCAACCATGACCAGCTAGGTGACGTGATGGGCGTCATTGACAATGCCTGGCTACGCGCATAGAGTCACACGGTAATTTCTCTCGCCTCTCCGAAGAGCAGTTTCCGCCAGTTGAAACGCAACACTCCTAAAGGCGAATGAGCCGAGTTCTCAGGAGGCACCCCATGCGTCCACAAAAGACTTCTACGAAAGCTTACGTGTTCGCCATGACCCGCAGAGTTAGGCTCTGGCTCTGTTTGGGTATCAGCGTAGTAATCTCTGTGCGGAATCGACGTGTGCTCTGGGGCAGCGCGAGAGCCGCGTGTTTGTTCTCCGGGCTCATTCTTGTCGCCAGCGCTTCAGACTCTGGGCTGATCGTGATTAACCCCACCAACAGAACCGTGACCACTAGCAACTTCTTCGTCGCCTGGAATACCGGCAAAGACGTGGAAGCGATCACCACCTTGAAGTGGGCGGGAGGACAGAACATGACCGGCTCGGGGGCCTTGGATACGTGCGGTCCCGAGTTCCCTGGCGCCGTCGAGTACATGGGGAATAGCTATGCACCGCCGGACCCGGAGTCGGGAGGACTCGTGTTAGTGGGCGGAGGCACAACGACCCCACCCGGCACAACGGCGTGGTCTGGCCAGAGCCTCCCGTCTGGGACCGACCAGGTCACCATCAACTCCAGCTCCACAGGCTGCCGCCCGTCTTCCGCAGGGATCAACGTCAAAACCATATACAGCTTCTTCAACCCGGCCGACCCTAGTACGACTTGGTTCGGAGTTCAGCGGGCCTTCGATTTCACAGCAACAACGTTTGCCCATAACTTCCGTCCCTACATGCCTCGCCTGAGTCTCGGTGAGGGTTTTACGCAGGTGCTGTACCCAACCACCAGCGGCACTCTAGCGACCATGAGCGTGTACGACTGCGGCGGAGGGTGCACTGGCCCGGTTGTGGCCGGGAATGCCGCCCCGCTGAATCCGCTCTGGGACGCAACCCGGGGGTGGTTCGCGATCCACAACCCCGGAACACTCCAAGGCGTGGTAGTGAAGCGGAACCCTTCCGCCGATCCTCAGGGAAAGCCCATAACGGCGCAACTGTGGGTCGACAACGACGCCCTGTCCAGTACGAATGCCTCGTCTTTCCTACTGATGAGTCCAACGGGAGGTTTCAAAGCAGGGCTGGTGACCGAGGTGGAGACGCTCTGCTTCTACGACAGCAGCATCTGGACTCCCTCCCTTACGCCTCCGGCTGCGTGCAGCAGCTCGCTCCCCAACACATGGTATGTCAATGGGGTCAGCGGGAGTGATAGTAACGACTGCAAGTTACTTACGACTGCGTGCAAGACAATTGGGCATGCAATCTCACTGGCCGGTTCAGGCGGCACGATCCGAGTTGCTGCCGGAACGTACTACGAGAATCTCACCATCAGCGTAAACCTGAAGGTAATCGGTTCTGGCCACAGCACAACAATCATCGACGGCAGTGAGTCCGGGCTTGACTACGGCGCACCGGTGGTGACTATTACCAACACTGCCCACAACGTCGTGCTTTCAGACGTGACGATTCGCAATGGTTCGTTCGACCATGGAGAGGGAGGCGGCATCTACAGTTACAGCTCGGGGGCCCTGACGATTAACTGTAGTTGGATCACGGGGAACACCGTAACGTTTGAAGGCGGTGGTATCTACAACCAGAGCCAAAGCGCTACGCTGACTATTAATGGGAGCACTATCAGCGGCAATACTGCCGGGTACGGCACGGGTGGGATTTCCTTCGCAGGCAAAGTGACGATTAACAAAAGCACTATCAGTGGCAATAGCTGTATTGAAGGCTGCACTGGCGGTGGTATCTACAGCGGGCCGCTCGTTCTTAACAATAGTACCGTCACCGGAAACGATGCGATTGAAGGAGGCGGGATATTTGCAACTTCAGCGATGATTAGCAATAGCACTATCACCGGCAATAGTGCTGTCCCGCAATTCGGTGGTGGTGGCATCTACGTCGGCAATGGCGGTGCGAAGTTGCAGAACACTATTGTGGCAGGCAATTCAGGGGGGAACTGCGGGGGGACGATGACCTCGCTTGGCTTTAACCTGAGCAGTGACAACACCTGCAACTTCACAGGTCCGGGCGATATGAACAACACCGACCCCAAGCTCGGACCGCTCGGGAATCACGGGGGATCGACACAGACAATGCTTCTGCTCAAGGGAAGCCCCGCCATTGATGCTGGCAATCCGAGTGGGTGCACCGATAATCTGGGTCACCTGTTGAAGACCGATCAACGCGGCGCGCCGCGTCCCGACAAGGAGGATACCGGCGGCTGCGATATTGGCGCGGTTGAACGTCAGAGCGACTAGGGATGGACCGGCTAGTTCGCATCGCAATCGTCGTGAAGCAACTCTGATTCGCTACCTCGCACGGCCAACCGCGAAAGCTCTTCTAGCGGCGATTGCTAACAAGCACCTTGCTGCCTGCTGTTTGGCTGGCTTTTCTTTGCGTCGTGCTCGAGGGTTGAGGTGTAACTTCTGTTATCAGGCGTGGGTGTTGAAAAAGTCCATTTTTCTCAAAACGGGCAAAATTTGGGGGATAGGAAATGTCCACGAAAACCGAGATCGTTGTTTGTAGGGCATCCTAGCGCAAAGTTTTTTCGACCAGTTTTGAGAGATCGAGTTTTTCAACAGCGTAGGGCCCGGCCGGTGGTCGGGGCAAAGCGGAAAGGAACTTGTCTTGGCCGCCCCATTTCTACATCCTGAGATGGAGCGACAGGCAATGGGAAGTAGGCCGTAGTGTCAGTGGTGGGTTTTCGGACACCGAACAACAGCGTGGCTCCAAGTTTCGTGCGCAGGGCAGTGGTTAACAGTTGGCGCAAGCCAACTGATTCCGATTGGAAGAGTACCTTCGATGGCGCAGCTTGGCCGTTGCTTGCAGCTCAGAAAACGAGCAACCAGTGAACAAGAAACAGGGCGATAATCTGCAGCCGCCGAAAGCGAAATCCAAGCGGCGGAGACGAAACAAAGGAATGTGTTTGGAAGACCGGCCGGTGTTGGAGCCGAATGCAGCCGGTATCGACGTTGGCGCACGAGAAATGTTTGTAGCCGTGCCTCCAGGGCGGGACGAAAATCCCGTGCGGGTATTTGCAACCTTCACCGAAGATCTGGAGCGCTTAACCGATTGGCTCGAGCAGTGCGGGGTGACGACGGTGGCGCTAGAATCCACTGGAGTGTATTGGATTCCACTGTTCGAGATTCTCGAACAACGAGGCATACGCCCCTGTTTGGTGAATGCCCGCCACATGAAGAACGTACCTGGACGGCGCACCGACTGGCACGAATGCCAATGGTTACAGTTCCTGCACTCGGTGGGATTACTGCGAGCTGCATTTCGGCCTGGGCAGGACGTCTGCGCTGTGCGGACCATACTGCGGCACCGGAACGAATTGGTCGCAGCGGCCAGTCAACACGTGCAGCACATGCACAAGGCGCTGACGCAAATGAACCTGCAAATCCATCATGTCATCAGTGATATCACCGGGTTGACGGGCCGTGCCATTGTGGACGCCATTCTGGCTGGACAACGGGACGGCGCAGAGCTCGCCAAGCTGCGGGATCCACACATCAAAGCCGACACCGAGACTATCCGAAAATCACTGGAAGGCAACTGGCGGCCCGAGCATCTGTTTACCCTCGGTCAATCGCGTGATCTGTACCGCATCTATCAGCAACAGATCGTAAACTGCGATCTGGAAATCGAGAAGATGCTGCAGGGGTTCGCGCCGCGCATCGACCCCGGGGAAAGACCGTTACCACCGGACCGGAAACGAAATCGAGCCGGAAGCAAAAGGAGAAGGAAGAACGGGCATCCCCACCCAGAGTTCGATCTGCGTACCGAAGCCTATAAACTCTTCGGAGTAGATGTCAGTCAAATTCCAGGCTTAGAGGAAAACGCGTTGCCTCTGTTCAGTGAGGTCGGCCGCGACATGTCGCGGTGGCCCAGCGCGGCACACTTTGTTTCCTGGCTTGCACTCTGTCCGGACAACGACATCAGCGGCGGGAAGCTGTTGTGGCGTGGAGCCCGAAGGGTCAAGAACCGGGCTGGCCATTTATTCCGCATGGCCGCTTATGCCCTCCATCGCAGCCTCACCCCCTTGGGCAACTACCTGCGTCGAATGAAAGCCAAGCTGGGCCCCCAAGCTGCCACCATGGCAACCGCCCATAAGATCGCAGTGATCTTTTACACCATGATCAAGAACCAAGTCGAATATGACGAGACCATTTGGGATGCCAGAGACGCCCAGAGGGAGAAAAAGTTGCAAGCAAAACTTAAACGGCAAGCCAAACAACTGGGCTACGAGCTCGTTCCCATTGAACCCCAGGCCGCATAACTAAACGTTCAGCATCCGGGACAGTTCCTTGGAAGCCACAGGCGATTTCACTCAAAACCCCCGCGCACCGGAAGATGAGCGTAAAGGGGATATTACGACAGCTATCGGCATAGTTTCAGGTCAGCCGACACCCCCGAAACGAGCTGAGCCTTAACTCCGAAGTTTCTTCAACATATTCTTCAACAACTTGTTCTTCAACATTGACGCGAACAGCAATGCAGGGATATCATGCGATTCCTTTTTTTCTAAGCCATAAACGAAATTCGCAGATTGATCAGGTGATTCTTTTCTAATCGGAAGGAGCTACTTCGTGCCCGGATCTGACGGCGTTTACAGCATTTTGGAAAGTGGCGTGCGAACGAGGGATGTAAAGTTTGAGGAAATATACGAAGAGGCGCGAGGCCTCAAACGGAAAAACGGCAGTTTGGCGCCGGCTCCGGGAGTCAGGGTAGACATCGCAGTGCTGGACAGCGGTGTCGTTTCCCAAGGAGACGACTATTTCGGGGACCGGGTGGTGAACAGCGGCAACGCCCAGGGCGGTTACCGGCCGAAGAAAAAGTGCGGCGAATGCCAAGGCACCGGTGCGACCGAGGATGGCGAGTGCGAGAAATGCAAGGGCAAAGGCGAAGTTTTTGGTGAATTCATCAGTTACGGGACGCCAAGTCTGACGCGCGGCCTGCCCGCGACCCAAGGCCAGCACGGTTCCCACGTGACTTCCATCGCGGCATCGGGTACGGCGCTGATCAAGATCATCGACGTGCAGACGGGTAGCACCCAGGAGGGCGGGAAAGTCGAACTCCCGGTCTGGGTTACCGCATTCAAGTGGGCAATCGAACAAGGCGCCCGAATCGTCAACGTCAGCGTCGTGTGCCCGTGGAGCGAGGTGCAGATCAAGAGCATCGTGAAGAACAATACGGGAGTGCTGTTCCTTGCGACCAGTGGCAACGCCGACACTGAGTTCACGGCGACGTACCGGACGCAAAACGGATTCGACGAAGGCAACGTGATCCTGGTCGGGGGTTGCGCCCGCGATGGAACGAAACAAGCCCAACGCGGCCACGGCCCCGGCATCGATATTTTCGTGCCGTCCGTGAATGTCCCAGGGTTGATCTCGAAGCGGTTCGCTCAGGAAACTTATTACCAGCGGGATCTCGCGGAAAGGAACAATCAGGATAAAAGATTAGATAAGGATCGTGAGTTTATCGCCGGCCTCAAACAAAAGCTTGAGTTAGATCCCGACAACGCCAGGCTCAAGAGTCAGTTGGCCCGCGAAGAAAAGCGACTTGTGGATGGTGTAGGAAAGCTGCCGCAAGTTCCGGCGAGCGCATCGGTCTACCCGCTCAACGAGTTGGCCCAAAGGATCAGCGATTCCGGGGTCTCCTTCGGTATCCCGATGGTGGCCAACGTTGCGGCCAAGATGATGCTCATCATGCCAAACATTACGCCGACGGAAGTGATCTCGGTGATGAAGAGCAATGCCGAAACTTGCGAGGCCGGGCGTGTGCTCGACCCCTCGAAGTGCTATAAGGCCGCTCTGGAGATGCGCAAGCAGTGGTTCACGAGAATCTGACGCGAGGGCCGGTGAGTGCCACCTCACGAGGCCCTTTTGCTCTATGGCTGCGTTGCTAGCCTGTCCTGTAACTGAAGTTCGCCTCATTGGAACTGGGATAGGCGCCTCAGGGGCTAAAGAGTGTGCGTGAGAACTGACTTGTAATTATGGGGTAGATGGTGCAGAAAGAGAAGTATGGGACGATTTCTGCCGTATGCACCCGAGCAAGCGTATTTATTGCCGCCGAGCGTGAAGCAGGAGCTGGGGGAAGATCATCTCTGCTTTTTCATTCACCACACGGTGGAGCATCTGGACTTGAACGGTTTCGAGCAGGAGTACAGCGAGGAAGGCGGGGTGCTGTACCATCCGGCCCTGATGTTGAAGGTCTGGCTGTATGCCTATGCGGTCGGGATCACGTCGGCGCGACGGCTGGAGCAGCGGATCGGGGAAGATTTGGCGCTGCGCTATCTGGCGGGCGGGGCGCGGCCGGACAACTGGGCGTTGAGCGCATTTCGGCGGCGGCACGCGCGGGGGTTGAACGATGTGTTCACGCAGGTGCTGGAGATGGCGCGGACGCTGAAGCTGGGACGGTTGGGGCAGGTGGCGATTGACTCGACGCGGATTCAAGCGGCGGCGTCGCGTAACCGGCTGGAGACCGAACGGCGGCTGCGGCAAGAGCGATCGCGGCTGCGGCGGGCGATCCGCAAGTGGCAGAAGCAATGTGATGGGGAGGACCCGAACGAAGGGGCGGGGACGGATCTGAAGTTGGAAGGCTTGCAGCAACACCTGGCGGAGATGCCGCGACGGCTGGAGAAGCTGCGCAAGAGCGGGCTGAAAAAGATGTCGCGCACCGACCCGGAGGCGCGCTTCTTGCGGGAGCGCGGCGGCTTTGCGCTGGGCTACACGGCGGAAATCGCGGTCAATGAAGATCATCTGATCGTGGGGCAAAGAGTGACGCAGAACGCCGCCGATAACGACAGTCTGATTCCGCTGGTGGAAGAAGCGGAACGGCAGATGGGAACGAAAGCGGAGAAAGTTTTGGCGGATGCGGGATTTTTCTCGTTAGACAACCTGGAGCAACTGGAAGCCCGGGGATTGGATGTGTACCTGCCGGATTCGAATTTAGCGCGCGAACTGAACACCGGACAACGCTGTGCACGGACTCGGCTGAGTCCCCGACAGCGGCGCATGCGGCAGAAGCTGCGCTCTCCAGCGGGACGAGCACTCTACGGGAAACGCAAGGCGCTAGTCGAACCGGTACTGGGGAGCTTGAAAGAACAGCGTGGCATGAGGCGGTTTCGGTTGCGGGGATTGAAGCAGGTGGCGCTGGAGTTCACCTTGGCGGCCATTTCCTTCAACCTGACCCGGCTGGCACGGATGGGCTCAGCCCAGCCAGCCGATTCTCAGGCGGAAATTCCCTCCCTCGTACAATGTTGCCTGGTTCTCACGCACACTCTAAAGCCCGCATTTTTGTTGGTCCTGGGCGGCGCGGCTGAAGCCGCGCCCTTTCAAAGCGTTCTGACTTTAGGGAGAGCGCCAGCACTTCTTCAGCGAATCTCAGTTACAGGACGGTCGCCTGTCCCCTCACAACTTCCACGAAGTCCTTGGCAGCCATGGCTGGCCCGATTACGCCCAGCGCAGATTGACTTTGCGTCGATGGTGGTACCGTGGTACATTGGTACACATGGCCAACGATGCCCAACTCGAAGTGGAACGGGTGCAGACCGGCGTACGCATGGAAAGAAGGATTCTGAAGGTCCTCAAGGCGTTTGCCGAATACCACGACATGACTCTCGGTGACGTGCTGGAAGGGATCGTGCTCCACGCCTTCGACGGTAAGACTCCGTTCAGCCCGGCCTCGCTGGAACGAATTCGGGAGTTGAAGAAATTTTACGATTTGGATCTGGATTCCAGCGCCAGCCATCGGCTCAAGGAAATTAAAGCGAAATCGCCGCGCAAACGAACCGCTGATAAAGCTGATAAATAGGACATAACCATGAGCTTCAGCCCCAAAGAATGCGGCCTGACGGTCTTGCAGTGGGCCCTCGGCGTCGTGATTCTGATCGAGGCTGTGCGGTTCGTGCTGCCCAGTGCCGCTCACGATTTCGCCCGGACTCACATGCCCGGATTCATCCGGCTGGTGCTGGGGTTTGGGGAGATCGTGGGCTCCGTTCTTCTCCTCATTCCTCGGACGGCCATCCGCGGTGCGTGGCTGCTGGTGGCTGTTTTCGTCTTCGCGATTCTGATTCACCTGCTCCACGGGATGTACGGGATCGGCAATCTCGTGATCTATGCGGCGGCGGCCTTTGCCATCGCGATTGGCAGAGGGCATTAGGAGTCTCGTCTTAATCGTCGGCGGACATTCCCTCAGCGGCTAAAGCCGCGACTGATATTGCTGTGCTTGCGGTGCGGCTGAAAGCCGCACCCTTTCAAAACAGCTCAACGGTGGAATTTATGACCAACAACGAACTCATTCATTGTTTTGAGACTGACACGCTCCCGGAGGAGTCGTTTCACCATGGGGATCATGTCCGCCTGGCGTTCGCCTATTTGTCCGAATATCCAGTGCTGCAAGCTCTCGACAGGTTCGCTGCGGCGCTGAAGCGATTCGCCACCGTCCGCGGCAAGGCGCAGCTCTACCACGAGACCATTACCCACGCCTATTTCTTTCTGATCCGGGAGCGCATGGCTCGCACCACAGCAGAAGATTGGGACGAGTTCGCGCGGCGCAATCCCGATCTGTTCGTCTGGAAAGATGGGATTCTGACCCGCTATTACGAGGACGCGACACTGCGGTCTGATCTGGCCCGCTCCATTTTTCTTTTTCCGGATCGATGCCGCTGAATTGGAAACCTCGTCCCTCGCGGCGGTAGAATAGGTCCATAATTTTCCAACGACACCACCCAGGAAGTGGCCCATGACCCATTTCAAAGTAAACGGAGTCGATCGATCTTTCGATGGCGATCCCGAGATGCCGCTGCTTTGGTACCTGCGCGACATCCTCGGACTGACCGGCACGAAATTCGGCTGCGGCATCGCCCTGTGCGGCGCCTGCACCGTGCTGCAGAACGGCAAAGCGATCCGCTCGTGCACCAAGCAGATGGGCACCGTTGGCGGCCTCGAGATCACGACGATCGAGGGAATCTCCACCCACGGTCCGCACGCCGTGCAGAAGGCGTGGGCCGAAGTCAACGTGCCGCAATGCGGATACTGTCAGCCCGGCCAGATCATGCAGGCCGTGTCGCTACTTTCCTCCGCGCCCAGGCCGTCCGACGACGATATCGATTCGGTAATGGCGGGCAACATCTGCCGCTGCGGAACGTACCAGCGCATCCGCGCCGCCATTAAGGAAGCGGCAAAGGAGCGGGCATGATCACCACAGAAAAGATCACCATTGAAAATGTCAGCCGCCGGAATTTTCTGCAAGGCATGTTCTCGGCCAGCGCCTTTGTGCTGTTTGTCGGAAGAGCCCCACTGCTCGCAAAAGCGGCGAAAAATGGGGCGCCCGTTGGCGCTCCTGCGGCCGGTAGTCCATCCATCGATGCCGCCGCGTTTCATCCCGGGGTGTTCGTCGGCATTGAAACTGACGGCACGGTGTACATCGTGGCGCACCGCACCGAGATGGGAAACGGGGTCCGCACCAGTCTGCCGCGCATTCTGGCCGATGAACTCGATGCCGACTGGAGCCGTGTCAAAGTCCTCCAGGGTGATGGCGACGCGCGCTATGGCTCCCAGGATACCGACGGCTCTCACTCCGTCCGCGAATTTTTTGACGTCTTGCGCGAAGCTGGCGCAACGGCCCGCCTGATGCTGGTCCGAGCGGCCGCGCAGCAGTGGGGAGTTCCGGAATCGCAGTGCGCAGCCGATCCCGTTCACATCGTTTCCGACAAGAGTTCCGCCCGCAAGCTTGGCTACGGAGAACTGGCCGCGCTCGCCGCCAAGCTTCCGGTGCCGAAGAAAGAGGAGTTGAAGCTGAAGTCTCCGCAGCAGTGGCGCTATATCGGGAAGCCCGCCACCGGCTTCGATGTTTCCGATATCTGCGCGGGCAAGTCGCTGTTCGGGATGGATGTTCGCGTCGACGGCATGCTCTATGCCGCCATCGCTCACCCGCCCGTGCTCGGAGGCAAAGTCAAGTCGGTCGACGACTCCGCTACGCTGAAAGTGACCGGAGTGAAGAAGACGATCCCCATCGATCCGTTCACGCCTCCGCATGCCTTTCAGCCTCTCGGAGGCGTCGCCGTTATCGCCGACAACACCTGGGCCGCCATTAAAGGCCGCAACGGACTCAAGATCGAATGGGACAATGGCAGCCACGCCGTCTATACCTCCAGCGAATACAAGAAACAGCTGCAGGAGACGTCCCGCCAGCCGGGCAAGGTCATTCACACCATCGGCGATCCGGACGCCGAATTCGCCAAAGGCGGCAAGATTGTCGAGGCGGAATATTTCGCGCCGCACCTGGCGCACGCTTCCATGGAACCGCCGGTCGCCGTCGCCGACGTTCAAGCTGAGAAAGTCACAGTCTGGTCGCCGACGCAGAATCCGCAGGGGGTTCAGGAGCAGGTCGCGAAGGCCCTTGGCCTCAAGACAGAGGATGTCACGTGCCACGTAACCTTCCTCGGCGGAGGTTTCGGTCGCAAGTCCAAGCCTGACTATGCCGTCGAAGCGGCCGTACTCTCAAAGAAGACCGGCAAGCCGGTCAAAGTTGTCTGGAGCCGCGAAGACGACATCAAGTTCGACTACTATCACTCGGTCGCCGCGATGTATATGAAGGCCGCGCTCGACGACGCGGGCAAGCCGAAAGCATGGCTGCAACGCTCCGTTTTTCCGCCCATCGGATCGACCTTTGACAAAGATGCCGTCTACGGAGGCGCGGGCGAAATGTCGATGGGATGGAACGTCGCTCCCTTCGACGTTCCCAACTTTCGTTCCGAAAACGGGCAGGCCGTGGCGCACGTTCGCATCGGCTGGCTGCGTTCGGTGGCGAACATCTATCACGCGTTCGCCGTGCAGTCATTCGCGAACGAACTGGCTTATGCCGCGAACCGTGACCCTTACGACTACTTGCTCATGCTGATCGGGTCCGCGCGCAATGTCGAAGCCGGCACGCCAGGCCCTCCGGAACTCGTCCAGAAATATCCCTATGAGACAGCGCGGTTGCGCCACGTCGCCGAAGTGGCCGCCGAGAAGGCAAACTGGGGGAAAAAGAAATTCGGGAAGGGAAGCGGTATGGGCATTGCCGTGCACCGCAGCTTCCTGACTTATGTCGCGACGGTGGTTGAGGTCGAAGTCGACAACACCGGCGGCGTTCGTATTCCCCATGTCTACACGGCTGTCGATACCGGGATTGTTGCCAATCCTGAGATGGTTCGGCAGCAGTTCGAAGGTGCGGCGGTGTTTGGGACCAGCATTGCCCGTACCGGAGAAATCACCGCCACCAACGGCGCCATCGACCAGTCGAATTTTTCAGACTATCCGGTGGCCCGGATGAACGATGCGCCGGTGCAGGTTGACGTGCACATCGTGGAAAGTTCCGCGCCGCCCGCGGGCGTGGGAGAGCCTGGCGTGCCGCCATTTGTTCCGGCATTGTGCAATGCGATCTTCGCCGCTACCGGCAAGCGGGTTCGGGAGTTGCCGCTCACGCGCAATGGGTTCGCGTGAGATCGGTCGGAATGGCGGTAGTGGCTCAGTCTGGATTGAACTCGCTTCCGGCGATCTCCCGCCACGATCTGCTGAGGGAGATCCCTCGCTCCGCCTGAAAACCGGCTGCGCTCGGGATGACCCATCCTAGATGACGGCCGCGCGCAGCTTGAAGTGGCTGGCTCTCTGCGCTACGATGACCTGCTCGGTCCGTTGAGAACGAAACCATGCCGGAAAACTACGTTCCTATCTTCATCTTTATCGCCATCGTCGGCACCTTGCTTCCGATTACGCTGTTGCTGGCCAAGCTCGTGCGGCCGGAGAATCCGAGCAAGACGAAGCTCATGCCTTACGAATGCGGCATTGATCCCATCGACAGCGCGCGTGGACGGTACACCGTCCGCTACTACATCATTGCGATTTTGTTCGTTGTCTTCGATGTGGAGACGATTTTTCTATTTCCGTGGGCGGTGAAGTTCAAGGCTTTCGGCCTGTTTGGTCTGGTCGAGATGCTGATATTTCTGGTGATCTTGATCGTGGGATACATCTGGGTGTGGAAAAAGGGCGCGCTGGAATGGGTGTAACTGATGGGGCACCTTTCGCGACATGACCACGGTCCCAACCAACCCGATGGATTCTTCTCCTGCCGAGACTTTCTCCGCCAGCCGGTGGACGCAGGGCAACTTCTTGTTTCCGACCAAACTCGTCATCAGCCCGCAGCGGGTCAGCCGCGTCAAGTCGCGCTTGTTCGGCAGTAACGAAGAGAGCATTGCCATGTCGAAGATTGCGTCGGTCCACATCTCTACGGGAGTCTTCTGGTCCGAGATCGTGATCGAATCGACCGGCGGGACTGATCCCATCACCAGTCACGGCCACCGCAAAGCCGACGCCCAGCGGATTCGCGATTTGATCGAGACGTATCAGGCACAGTCGCGCGCATAGCTCTGGTCATGCTCAGCGAAGATGCCGTTCGCGAAGCGGACGGCATCGCCGTCGAAACATCCCTACCTCTCGCGAAATCTCTGGTTCCTGATCGCCATGCCTTTGGCTTTTGGCTCAAGGCCTTGGCCTTTTGCTAAAAGCCAAGAGCCAAACGCTGCGCTCAGAATGACATTCTCTCCCGCGTGGATTGTCCTAGTCTCCAGATTCGGACATTCTTACCCGCCACCCTCGTGTTGTTGCAACGAGAAAATGTCGTATTAACTGCAACGAGACTTTGTCACCCCTTAACGTTTAAGTAACGGCCGCCAACGCGGGGCGGCCGGAGAGGTTGTAGATGCGCGGGGTTGGCGATTTTCGTTTCTGCGCAGAGGTGAGGAGCTGGGGTCGGCGCTCGGCGTGTTCTTCCAGGGGCGAGGGTCGGGCGAGCAAGAGAACATCTCCGCGAAAAACGCGCAACACGCCATCGAGTTGATGGGAGAGTTCGACTGCTTCTCCGGCGTAACCACGATGGCCGGGCAAGGGTGGCAGCGCGATCGACTGCGCCCCCAGAGTGACGGTGTGATCGGCGGCGACGACCCGCTGGTAGTGCAAGCTGAGGCAACGGGCGAGATCGAAGCGGCGGGGCAGGCGGCGGAAGTCGCAGGCAGCCTCGGCGGCGGGACGGGCGAAGCGCTGGTTGTAGTCGGCGCAGAAGCGGGCCAGCACAATGTTGGCTTGCTCGACGGTGGTGGCTTGAGCCAGACGAAGTTCGCTGACCAAGCGGTCCTGGCAGGTGCGCCAGGCGCGCTCGATGCGGCCCTTGGCTTGGGGTGAATAGGCGGGGATCTGCTGGATGCCGAGCTGCTCGAGAGCCCGTCCCAGCTGAGTGGGAGATTGTTTTCCGGCGAGCTGCTCGGCGAGACTCCAGTACGAATCGTTGCGCTGGAAGATGGAGTGACGGTCGTGGTAGAGGCTGAGGGGAAGGCCGTGCGCAAGGATCATGGCATGCAGAGCACGAAGATAGCCCAGCGTATTTTCGGCTTCGAGTTGGAAGTGAGCGGCCAGGATCTGGCCGGTGGCGTCGTCCTGAAAGCCGATGAGGGTGAGCTCGGGGCCACGGCCTTCGAGCCAATCATGGCAGCTGGCATCGGTGAGCACCATCATGCCGAAGCGCGGGCGGGGCGGGCGGCGAGAGCGATATTTGCGGGGCCGGCGCTTCTGCGGCGAGGCCAGTTTGGCGGCTCGCAAGATGCGCCGCACGGTTTCGCGGCCGACGGTGAGGTTTTCTTCGGAGTGAAGTTTTTCCGTGAGATGAGAATCGTTAAAGCCCTGATACTTGCCGCGCGCTAAGGTTAAGATCAACTGCTTCTGGGGAACGGAAATGGCCCAGGGCGCGGCGCGTCCGCGATTGCCGTGGTGTACCCAATCTGTGGAGTTGGGCTGATAACGGCGCTTGAGCCGCTGCACCTGGCGCTCGCTCAAATGCAGCAGGCAGGAGGCTTCGCGTACGCTCAGCCTCCCGCCTGCCGCATTTTCAATCACTTTCACTCGTTGGAACTCTTTCTGACTCATCGTCACCATCCTTGGAGGGTGACAGAATCTCGTTGCAGTTATGGGGTGACATTATCTTGGAGCATTTACACTTACCCGCCACCCTCGTTGACACCATCCCTTCAAGCTGATAAAAGTTAACGTTCTTCCCAAACGCACACTGCGCCGGAGGTTTGTGCCTTCGCGAGCTATGCCGGACGAAACTAAATCCCCCTCGTCGCCGCCGCCGGAAGGTGAACCGAAACCGACGGCGGATAAGCCCGCAGCGCCGGGTGGAGTGAAAGCTACTCCCTCCGGATCGGTTCAATCGGAAACAAAAACTCCTCCCGAAAAACCTGCCACAGTTCCCGCAACGCCACCCAAGCCGGCAGCCGCTGCACCCGCTGCTCCGGCTGGCGCGAAGCCTGCGGCTCCTGCCGCCGCCAAGCCTGCCGCACCTGCCGCGAAAGCTGCCGTCCCGGTACCCACGCCCTGGGATTCTCCCATGGTCGCCAAGCTCAAGCGCGAATACGGGTCGGGCATCGAGCCGCTGACGCACCTCGGCCAAAACTATATGGTCGTGGACCGCTCGCTGATCCCGGAGATCCTCCAGGTCTTGCGCAACGAAGAGCAGTTCGACTACTGCGTGGACGTAACCGCGGTGCACTATCCTAAGCGCGAGAAACAGTTTGACGTGGTTTGGGTGCTGTACTCGTTTCCGCGCAACGAGCGTATTCGTGTCAAGACGCAAATTGCCGATGGGGAGACGCTCGCCAGTTCTGTTCCCATTTGGGCGACGGCGAACTGGCTGGAGCGTGAAGTGTTCGACATGTTCGGCATCAAGTTCGACGGCCATCCCGATCTGAAGCGCATTTTGTTGCCTGACGGGTGGAAGGGCCACCCCCTGCGCAAGGACTACGGGATTCTGCAACAGGACAACGAGTGGGTGCAGATCAACCTGGGAATCGAGAGCGGGCAATAAGGTTCAAGGACCAACCACAAACCACTAAGGACCAACGACTAATACGACCAACGACTAACGACCGACGCATGAACGACCCGAACACACTCTCGCCGCTCGATCTGGAAACGCCGGATAAGACGTTTCTGGATGCGAACGAGCTGGTCATCAACATGGGGCCGCAGCATCCGGCGACTCATGGCGTGCTGCGCGTAATTCTGAGATTAGACGGCGAGAAAGTTCTCGGCCTCGAATGCGTCATCGGATACCTGCATCGCGGTGTCGAGAAGATCGCCGAGAACCGTACCTATACGATGTTCAATCCCTACGTCGATCGTATGGACTACGTCGCCGCAGTCTCGAACGGGCTGGGATACTGCGAAGCCGTCGAAAAACTACTCAGCGTGGAAGCGCCGCCCCGCGCACAATACGTCCGCGTCATTCTCACCGAGCTGAACCGCATTGCCAGCCACCAGCTCTGGCTGGGCACGCACGCGCTTGACATCGGCGCCATCACGCCGCTGTTCTACACTTTCCGCGACCGCGAAGAGATTCTCAAGATTTTCGAGAAATACTGCGGCGCTCGCCTTACCACGCACGCCTTCCGCATCGGCGGTCTGCAATATGAGACCTACGACGGCTTTGAAAAAGACGTCAAAAACTTCGTTTCATTCGTCAAACCAAAGATCGACGAGTACGAGGAACTGCTCACCACCAACCGCATCTGGCTCGAGCGCACCAAGGGCGTCGGGGTCATTTCCGGCAAAGACTGCATCGCGCTTGGCGTGACTGGCCCTGTACTCCGCGCCAGCGGCGTGAAGTGGGACATCCGCAAGGCGCAGCCGTACGCCAACTACAAGAATTTCGACTTCGAAATCCCCACCGGCCTGAACGGCGACACCTATGACCGGTACATCGTGCGCATGATCGAGATGCGCCAGGCCCTTCGCATCATTGAGCAGGCGGTTGAAGGAATCCCGGAAGGGCCCATCATGGCGAAGGTGCCCAAGGTGATGAAGCCGCCGGTGGGCGAGGTCTACCACTCGATCGAAGCGCCCAAAGGAGAGCTCGGATATTTCATTGTCAGTGACGGCTCTACGCAGCCTTATCGCGTGCGCGTCCGTCCGCCAAGCTTCGTGAATCTGCAGGCGCTCGATTTGATGTGTCGCGGCCAACTCGTCGCCGACGTCATTGCCGTCATCGGCACGCTCGACATCGTTCTCGGCGAGGTAGACCGCTGATGCGCTGGTTCATCGACTACATCCAGTCCTACCTTTCCAGCAATCAGACCCCGGGCGCAGCCGGCAATTGGTTCTGGGCTACGGTCTATGTCCTGCTCGTTTTCGTCGGCCTGTCCATCGCCGTGATTGCGATGAACTGGCTGGAGCGCAAGATTCTGGCTCACATGCAAGTCCGCCTCGGGCCCATGCGCGTAGGGCCGCACGGCCTGCTTCAGCCCATCGCCGATGCCCTTAAGCTGCTGCTTAAAGAAGACATCATGCCGGCCGAGGCCGACAAGGTGGTCTTCTGGGTCGCGCCGTTCATCGTGACGCTGGCCGCTTTCACCGTGTTTGTCGTTGTCCCCTTCGGCCCCACGCACGCCATCACCGACATGAACATCGGCATTCTCTTTATGCTCGGCGTGTCGTCGCTCAGCGTCCTCGGCATCGTCACCGCCGGATGGGCCTCGAATTCGCACTACCCGTTGATTGGCGCACTGCGCTCGAGCGCGCAGATGGTGTCGTACGAAGTAGCGATGGGACTGGCCGTGGTCTCGGTCATTCTAATGACGAGCCTGAACGCGGAAGGAACGGGCACCCTCAGCATGATTGGGATCGTGGAAGCGCAGCAGGCGCAGCACACCTGGTTCGTCTTCAAGTTCTTCCCGCTTGGTCTGATCGGATTCTTTATCTTCGCCGTCGCCATGGTGGCCGAGACGAACCGGGCTCCCTTCGATCTGCCCGAAGCCGAGTCCGAACTCACCGCCGGATTCCACACCGAATACAGCGGCTTCCGCTGGTCGCTGTTCTTTTTGGCGGAATACTCGGCAATGATTGCTGTCTCTTCGATCGCGGTCACACTATGGCTGGGCGGATGGCTGCGGCCATTCCCCAACGCCCTCAGCGGCCCCGCCTGGGATTTGGTCTTCTCGCTTTTCCCCGGGCTAACCTTTCTGTTCCTGGGCGGGATGTGCTTCTACAACACCGCCCGCATGCCTAAGCATCCCCTGTTCAAGATTCAGACCATTGGCCTTGCCGGATTCGGCGCGGTGCTGGCGCTGATTGGGCTGATCCTGTTTATTCCGGCGGTGCGCGACCGCGTGGATGACATTTTCTGGTTCTCCGCCAAAGTTGCCGCCTTCATGTACCTCTATATCTGGTATCGTGGCACGTTCCCGCGTTACCGCTTTGACCAGCTCATGAAGGTAGGATGGAAAATCCTCTTGCCGACTGGCTTGGTGCTATTGATTCTGACTGCAGCCGCGGGCTTTCTTGAAGAACCGGTAAAGGAGTGGCTGAAACACGCTCTATGACGCCCGTCGCCACACCGTTTTTCTTTTACCTGCTGTCCGCCACGATGATCATCGGCGGCATCCTGGTAATCACGCGCAAGAATGCTGTGCACTCGGCGATGGCGCTGATCACGGCGCTGCTGGCCCAGTCCGGAATCTACCTGATGCTCTATGCTCCGTTCGTGGCCGGCGTGCAAATCATTCTCTATGCCGGCGGCATCATGGTGCTGTTCCTGTTCGTGATCATGCTGATCTCGATCGAGCGCACCCAGAAAGAGCGCCAGTTCAACAAGCAATGGCTGGTCGGAATCGCCGCGGCCGCTGCTCTGGGCGGGCTGTTCATCGCCGTCTATACAAAAGGAAAAACGCTTTTCCCGGAAGGCCGCGTGTTTTACGGAGAAACTCAAAACACGCAGGGCGTCGCCGCTCTGCTGTATGACCCGCACCAGGGGATATACATGTTCTCGTTCGAGATCGCGTCGTTGTTGTTGCTAGTGGCGATTATCGGGGCGGTGGTGATGGCGAAGAAGAGGATTTGAAAATCAGCTTCTAGCTGCTAGCTCCGAGCTTCTAGCTAGCGGGCGGCGAGAGGCTGGCGGGTCAAAATGGAAAGCATGCTCCACATCTCGACGCTGCACTATCTGGTGCTGGGCGCTGCCCTGTTTCTGCTCGGCGTGATCGGAGTGCTCACTCGCCGTAACGTAGTCATCGTGCTGATGTCGATTGAGCTGATTCTGAACGCGGTCAACCTGAACCTGGTTGCGTTCTCGCGCTACTGGCAGGGAATCCATGGCCCGACAGCGCTGCATGGCCAGGTGTTTGCAATTTTTGTGATCACCGATGCTGCTGCCGAAGCCGCAGTCGGCCTCGGCATCCTGATCGCCTTCTTCAGGAATAAGGAGACGGTCAACGTGGACGAAGTGAATTTGTTGAAGTGGTAGAAGAGCAGCTGTCAGCTATCAGCTTTCAGCTGTCAGCGCCTACAGGGGGGATGTGAATTGATACGCCGCGCTTGAACCGAACGTTTTGGCTGACAGCTGACAGCTGAGAGCTTACATGCTATTTCTAGATCACATCTGGCTCATCCCGCTGCTTCCCGCCCTCGGCGCGACCCTCATGTTCTTCTTCGGGCGCAAGCTGCAGAAGTCTACGGTGAGTGCGGTCTGCGTCGGCGTCGTCGTGCTGGCGTTCGTCATGGCTTGCGGTGCGGTCTTGCAATACACGAACTGGGCTGCCGCCAACGATCACCAACCCTACGAGAAAGTCCTCTATACCTGGCTCGGCACTGACACCGGCCACATGACTTACTTGAAATCTGACGGCTCCCAGGCGCCCTTCCACGCTGACGCCGGATTCCTGCTCGACCCGCTCTCCAGCATCTGGCTGCTGTTCGTCACCGGCGTCGGCATGCTGATCCATATTTATTCCATCGGCTACATGGCGCATGAAGGCGGCTACTACCGCTTCTTCGGATACCTCAACCTCTTCATGTTCTCCATGCTCACGCTGGTCCTGGCCAATAACTACGTGCTCATGTTCGTCGGCTGGGAAGGTGTGGGCCTGTGCTCGTATCTGCTGATCGGCTTTTACTTCCAGCGCAAGTCGGCGAGCGACGCGGCCAACAAGGCTTTCATCGTCAACCGAATCGGCGACGCGGGATTCATCCTGGGAATGTTCTTCATCGCGTGGATCTTTGGCTCGCTTCGTTTCACCGAGGTGACTGAACTGGCGCGCGCCGGGCATTTCTCAGGCGACACCCTGACGTACATCACTGCCGCCACGCTGCTCCTCTTCGTTGGAGCCTGCGGCAAGTCGGCGCAACTTCCACTCTACGTCTGGTTGCCCGACGCCATGGAAGGCCCGACGCCAGTTTCGGCCCTGATCCACGCTGCGACCATGGTCACGGCCGGCGTCTATATGGTGGCGCGCTCCAACGCGTTGTTCGTGCTCGCGCCTACATCAATGAAGACGGTTGCCATCGTGGGGGCGCTTACCGCCATATTCGCCGCGTCGATCGGCCTCGTGCAGAACGACATCAAGCGTGTTCTCGCGTACTCGACCGTGTCGCAGCTTGGCTACATGTTTCTCGCGCTCGGCGTCGGAGCCTTCGCCGCCGGCGTCTTCCATGTCTTCACTCATGCCTTCTTCAAGGCCCTGCTCTTCCTTGGTGCGGGCTCGGTAATTCACGCCATGAGCGGCGAGCAGGATATGCGCAACATGGGGGCGCTGTCAGAGAAAATTCCGGTCACGTTCCGCACCATGTTCGTGGCGACTCTGGCCATTTCCGGAATCCCCGGCCTGGCCGGATTCTTTTCGAAAGACGAGATTTTGTGGCAAGCGTGGAAGTACAGCCCGTGGCTGTGGGCCATCGGCTTCGTCACCGCGCTGATGACCGCCTTCTACATGTTCCGCTTGGTGTACTTGACGTTCTGGAGCCCGTCGCGCGTGACCAGCCACGAAGTCGAGCACCACATTCACGAGTCCCCCAAGTCGATGACTGTGCCGTTGGTGATTCTTGCTTTCTTCTCCCTCACGGCGGGATATCTCGGAGTTTCCCCGAGCCTGGGCGGTTCCGATCGCTTCGGGAAATTTCTGGAACCGGTGTTTGCGAACAAAGTCGAAGCCACCGAAGCTGCGCCCGCAACTGAGGAAGGCCCGCGCGGTACCGAATACTTGCTGATGATTCTCTCGGTCGCCGCTGCCGGCGCTGGATGGTTTATGGCCTCGCGCGCCTACGCAAACGCCGACAAGGGCTTCGTCGAGCCCATTGCCGCCGCCGCGCCGCCGGTCTACGACACGCTGCTCAACAAGTATTACGTCGATGAAGGCTACGACTACGTCTTCACCGGCCGCCGCAAACTGGGCGACATCCGCCTGGGCGTCATGGGGCTCGGTGAGGCGAGTTCGTGGTTCGACGCCAACGTGATCGACGGCGCAGTGAACGCCGCCGGATGGATCACCCGTCTGACCGCAAGCATTTCCAGTTGGTGGGACAAGTGGATTATCGATGGCGTCGGCGTGAATGGCCCCGCGATCCTGGCGCGCATGTTGAGTTATCCCGCGCGCCTGTTCGAGTGGGGCTTGGTGCAATGGTATGCGCTGGTCATGACCGCGGGCCTGGTAGGGTTTGTGTTCTATTACGTGTACCACTGAAAATCGCTCTTGGCCCTTGGCTTTTAGCTAAAGGCCAGAAGCCAAAAGCCAGAAGCCAAAAGCCAAAAGCCAAAAGCCAAAAGCCAAAAGCAATGTATAACCACATCCTCTCGATCATCCTCTTCACGCCGCTGCTGGGCGCGATTGTGCTTCTGTTCGTGAACAAAGAGAACAAGGAAGTCATTCGCTGGATCGCGAACATCTTCGCGCTGGCGGGCTTGCTGGTCTCACTGCCGCTGGTGCCGTGGTTTTGGGAGAAAGTCAAGAGCGGAGATACTGCCCCATTCAAGTTCATTGAGGGCGCGGCCAACAACTGGATTCCCACGATCGGCGCGGGCTACGTCCTGGGTATCGACGGCATTTCGTTCCTGCTCATCATGCTCACCACGCTGCTGGGCTGGGTCTCGATCCTTTCCTCATGGACCGCCATTGAGACCCGCGTCAAGGAATACTACATCTGGTTTCTGGTGCTGCAGACCGGCATGCTCGGCGTTTTCATGGCGCTCGATTTCTTTCTCTTCTTCGTTTTCTGGGAAGCCATGCTCGTGCCCATGTACCTGCTGATCGGCATCTGGGGGGGCCCGCGCAAGCTCTACGCCGCCATCAAGTTTTTCCTCTACACCTTGACCGGCTCGGTTCTGATGCTGCTGGCCATTCTTTTTCTGTATTTCCACCACCACACCGTGACCGGCGTCTACACTTTCAGCCTCACGGCGCTCTACGAGACCGCGCCGCAGATTCCATTCCAATACGCGGTTTGGCTTTTCCTCGCCTTCTTTGTCGGATTCGCGATCAAGGTGCCGATGTTCCCCTTCCACACCTGGCTGCCTGACGCCCACGTGGAAGCGCCCACGGCGGGCTCGGTCATCCTGGCGGGCGTCCTGCTGAAGATGGGAACGTACGGCTTTGTCCGCTTCTCGCTTCCATTTTTTCCGCAGGTTCTGTCCAGTACATCGACGTTCATGAATGTGACAGTCCGCGGCTGGATGATTGGCCTCTCCATCATCGCCATCATCTATGGGGCGCTGGTCTCGCTCATGCAGAAGGACATGAAGAAGCTGGTGGCCTACTCGTCCGTCAGCCACCTCGGCTTCTGTACGCTCGGAATCTTCGCGCTGAATCCCGCGGGCCTGAGCGGATCTGTACTGCAGCAGATTAATCACGGGATCTCCACCGGCGCGCTGTTCTTGATCGTCGGAATACTGTACGAACGCCGCCACACGCGCGAAATTTCCGAATACGGCGGCATCTCCAACGTGATGCCGGTCTACGCCACCATCACCATGATCATGTTCCTGTCCTCGATGGGACTGCCGCTGCTCAACGGCTTCGTCGGCGAGTTCACCATCCTGCAAGGGACTTTCATGGAGAAATGGCAGTGGGGCGCCTGGGCAGTCCCGGGAGTCGTGCTGGCGGCGGCCTATTTGCTCTGGCTCTACCAGCGCGTCTTCTTCGGCACGGTCACCAATCCTAAGAACGAGAAGCTGCACGACCTGACGCCGCGCGAGGTCGCTACGTTCGTTCCATTGATCGTCATGGCCTTCTGGATCGGCCTCTACCCCAAGCCATTTTTCCAGATTCTTGAACAACCGGTGAACCACATCATCGCCGTCGCCCGGCCTGGGTATCCGCAGCCTGCAGCCGTCGAGAGCGCGTCCGTTCCGCAGTACAGGCTGGTCGCGCCTCCGGCGCAGGGCCCGGTTATCAAAACGCCGCATGGGTCAGCTCCTATGGTGCCCCCTGCCGATGCGCTCAAGAAGGGGCAACCCTAGTGCCCACGCTCGGCTTCACTTCGACGGACTACCTGCTGGCCCTGCCTATCACTTTGCTCACGCTCTTCGCGCTCGGCATTTTGCTGATCGATCTCATGCTGCCGAAAGAGCAGAAGTGGGCCAATGCCATCACGGCGTTCATTGGGCTGATGTTTTCCGCGAAGGCGGTCTATAACATCCAGCACTGGCTCGACCTGAGCGGCGCACCGGGCGCCTACGGGCTGATGCACACCATGCTGGTTGACCGCTTCGCGCTTTACTTTTTCTATCTCTTCCTCGCGGCCACCGGGATCGCCATTTTGATGTCGGTCCGCTATATGGAAATCGAGCACGAAAGCCACGGCGAGTATTACGCCCTGATGCTGCTCTCGGTGGTCGGCATGATGTGCATGGCCGCCGGTTCCGACATCGTGCTCATCTTCATCGGTCTGGAACTGATGGCCATCTCCACCTACGTGCTCGTTGGATTCCTCCGCCGCGACCGCCGCTCCAACGAAGCCGCTCTGAAATATCTGTTGCTCGGCGCATTTTCTTCCGGCATCTTCGCCTATGGTTTGTCGCTGTTCTACGGTCTCACCGGGAGCACCAACCTCGCGGTCATCCAGCAAACCCTGGCGCGCCAGGTTCTGACTAGCGCATACAAACCGGTCGCGATCATCGCGCTGCTGACCACTATGACGGGTCTGCTGTTCAAGATCGCCGCCATCCCCTTTCATCAATGGGCGCCGGATGCCTACGAGGGCGCGCCCACCAGCATTACCGGATTTATGTCCGTCGCCGTCAAGGCCGCGGGATGGGCGATGCTCATGCGCATCCTGCTCTTCGGCCTGCTGCCCATGCGCTCGACGTGGCTGCCTCTGCTGGTGTTTGTCTCCATCGCCACCATGACCGGCGCCAATCTCGCCGCGCTCACGCAGACCAATACCAAGCGGCTGCTCGCTTATTCCTCCATCGCTCACGTGGGCTACATGCTTCTGGGCCTGGTCGCCGGCTCGGCTACGGAACTCAACAGCGACGGCATCAAGGGCATCCTGATCTACCTGCTGGTTTATACGTTCATGAATCTCGGCGCTTTCGGCGTGATCACTTCTTTGCGGCATCGCAACGTCATCGGCGACGAACTCGACGACCTCAACGGCCTCTACTCCCGCGCTCCCGTGGAAGCCGTGTTGATGCTGGTCTTCATGCTCTCGCTCGCGGGAATCCCGCCGCTAGCCGGATTTTGGGGCAAGTACTTCATCTTCCTCAGCCTGATTGAAACCGGACACTTCGCGCTGGCCGCGCTCGGCGTGCTCTACTCGGTATTCGGACTCTACTACTACCTGAAGATCGCCAACGCAATGTTGATGCGCCAGCCCGAGAAAGGTGAGGAGCACCTGCCCGTCAGCTACGCCATGCGCGCTGGCCTTGGCATCACCGGCTTTGCCACGCTCTACATTGGGATCATGCCCAACCGCTTCATCGAGTTGGTGAACTGGGCGCTGGGCATCGCGCAGAATCCCAGTGTGGCAAAGCTAGTCCATTAAGAATGCCCTTGTGGGGACAGCCGCCCCCGGCTGTCCACCGGGCGCAGCCCGGCCGCAGCGCATCCGAGCTGCTTGGGATAGAATCGCCTTCGACCCACCCGGAACTTTTCGACATGCCGTCTTCGAGTCAACCCGATGATCGGAAGGAGCAGCAGGCCGAGGATCAGAATTCCTCGCAGAAGCGAAACTTCTGGCTGCAATACGCCCGCTACGGACAGCTGGCCTTTGTCATGCCCGCTGCGCTGGTCGTGGGATGGCTCGTCGGGGCCGCGCTCGACCGCTGGCTGCACACAACGTGGTTGTACCTAGTGGGGATTCTGCTCGGCATCGCCGCCGGCTTCATCGAACTGATTCGAACGGCGCTGCGGGATTCGAAGTAAGCGAGGCATGCGGAGTTCGAAGGGTGCCTTCTTCGCTCTCGCGAACGGTTCACCCGCGCAAAAACGGAAGGTGACCACCGAGCCTAGGAGACGCCTTGCCTAAGAGACTCCCTGGAACCTCGGTCGTCCCGTACGGGACTCGTTTCCTGCTTCTGCACTTTCCCAGGACTCACGTCCTGGGCTAAATTATGCCGCCGCTGCGCGGTTGGATATTGGGAAGGTTTTGGTCCACCTTCTCCCTGGAATGTAGCGCGCGCTCTTCTACGATGCTCAAGACATGTGCGAATTTCCTGCGCCCCGTGGAGCCGCTGAGGGTTGCGCAACGGTTGGCGTACCATGGCATGTTGCCCACCTTTGATGCCCGATACTGCCCAGACCGATCCTACCTCCGAGCAGGCCGCCGCCGACCGTTTCTACTCCGGCGCTCTGGATCGCATTCGCCACTTCATGGCGATACTCGCTCCACTGCTGACGCTTGCGGCCTGGTGGAAGTTTGGCCTGCGTCCCGCCGCCGGCTTTGTTTTCGGATGCGCCATCGCCTACGTCAATTTTTATTGGCTCAAGCGGGTGATCAGCGGTTTCGTCGATCGCGCCACGGGCGCGGCCACATCGCAATCAGGGCAGGGAATCGTCTCGCGTTTCCTGCTGCGCTACGTTTTGATGGCCGTGGGAGCCTATGTTATATTGACTGTTTCTCCCGCGAGCCTGAATGGTCTCCTGGCGGGCTTGTTCTTGCCCGTCGCGGCCATCGCCTGCGAAGCAGTGTGTGAAGTGTACGTGGCGCTGGTGCGGGGAGTTTAGGAAGAAAGCGACCTGATTCCGGGAAAGCTAAGAGCTAAAAGCCAAGAGCTAAAAGCCAAGAGCTAAAAGCCAAGAGCTAAAAGCCAAGAGCTAAAAGCCAAGAGCTAAAAGCCAAGAGCTAAAAGCCAAGAGCTAAAAGCCAAGAGCTAAAAGCCAAGAGCTAAAAGCCAAGAGCTAAAAGCCAAGAGCTAAAAGCTTCTTTATGCCTGAACAACTCTGGTTCACCGCCATCCTGAACCATCTGTTCGCCGCGCCAGTCTCGGCGCTGCTGCACTTTTTAGGCATCACACCCAAGTATGCCGCCGCCCCCATCCCGAATTCTTTGGCCATGGAGGTGATCGTCTTCCTCTTCCTACTAATTCTTTTTCTGATGGTGCGCTCGCGTCTCTCAGTCGAAAATCCCGGAGGGTTGCAGCACTTCTTCGAGGCCGTCGACGGGTTCATCAAGGGACAGAGCAACGAAATCATCGGCCACCACAGCGAAGGCTACACGCCATACCTGGCTGCGCTCCTTTTCTTTATCCTGTTCTGTAATCTGCTCGGCGTGATCCCCGGCTTCGAGTCGCCCACCGCGGTGCCCGTGGTTCCGCTGGGCTGCGCGCTTTGCTCTTTCGTTTATTACCAGACGCAGGGTTTCAAGCACGCGGGGCCAGCATATCTCAAGCACTTTCTGGGTCCCTCGGATTCAAGTATGCCGATTTTTATTCGGATCCCCCTGGCCCTGCTGATGCTTCCCATCGAGTTGGTCAGCCACTCGGCGCGCGTGCTGTCCCTGACCGTCCGTCTTTTCGCCAACATGTTCGCCGGCGACATGGTCACCTGGGTTTTCTTTTCGCTAGTGCCAATTGGCGTGCCCATTCTGTTTCTGGGATTACACATCGGCGTCTCGCTGCTGCAGACCTATATTTTTGTGCTCTTGACCATGGTGTATCTGCAGGGCGCGGTGGGCGAAGAGCACTGAAAGAAGTTTGCAGTACTGAGTACTAGGTACTGAGTACTAGGTACTGAGTACTAGGTACTGAGTACTAGGTACTGAGTACTAGGTACTGGGTAGTAGCTTCCAGCGTGAGGGCGTCTGCACGGGATGACGTCAACCACCCACTGGCGGCAATTCATACAAGGAGCAACACAATGCGTACACTGAGCAAGTTGTTCATGGCACTGTCCGTACTCTCGTTCGCCGTCCCGGCATTTGCGCAGGGCGGAGGTTCGAGCGAAGTGAACTGGGTCGCGATCTCCGCCGGATTCTCCATGGCCTTCGCCTCCGGCATCTGCGGTCTGGCGCAAGGCAGGGCCACTGCGGCTGCTGCTGAAGGGCTGGCGCGCAATCCTGCGGCTCGTCCCGGGATTCAGCTGGCGCTGATCCTGGGCCTGGCGCTGATCGAGTCGCTCGCCCTCTACACGCTGGTTATCATCTTCGCCAAAGTGAAGTAGGGGCGAGGTTTCAAAGTTTCAAAGGTTCACAAGGCGCTGACGTGGAGCCCTTTTTGTTTTTGCTGGCTCTAAATCGAAAAGCCTCCGCATCTGCGGAGGCCTTTTCTATACCTGCAAGACTTCGAATTGCTTCTGCGACCTTGAAACTCTGAAACCTTGAAACTCTTGAAATTGAAACCGTGTTGCTACACCTTCCGATCGCCACTCCACTCCTGACCTTTGTTCTGCGGCGCGTGATTCAAGGCGTCGACCAGTAGCCGGCGCAGCCGGTACCGGCTCTCCAGGTCGGTGTTCACAATCTCGAACCCGACTTCATTCACCCGCGCCCGGCGAAGCAGGACATGCGCCCGAATCTTCGATCGCATGCCGAGGGAAATCTCCAGGTCGGCCTCGCTGCCAATGCGCAGGTTGTCTTCCTTCGTGCCCATGCCGCCGCCCAAGCTCAATTCACGGATTTGTATCCTCGATTTGCCCCACGAACTGCCGATCGTCGCCATCACTGTTTTCGCCAGCACCATTCGCTCATAGCGCCGCTGGCGAACCCACGGACAAGCCGGCGCTGTGTCTAACGGGGCGATTGCCAGCTCCGCAGCTTCGAACCCGCTGTCCGACATCACCTGCGAACTGTAGCGCGGATCAGTCTTCGACAGTGCCTGCGCCGCCGCAATCCTCAACTCTTTATGATGGACGAACCCGAACGTTTTCTTGGTTTCCAGAATCTCCCGCAGCGTCGTCACGGACTCAGGATCTTTCAGCCGCCCCAGCGACTCGATGGCCTTGAGTTGCACGAACGGCGAACGCGAAGCCGCGTCTCCGGGCCGCGCCATGGCAATCAGCGGAGGAGCCGCAGCCACGTCGGCGCTCATGCCGATCTCGTCCACCGCCTCCGGCAGCACCAGCGGATCCAGCACTTCCGCCAGTTCGAGCAGGGTACGTCCGCGGTCCGGCGCCGCGCCGTAGGCAATCTGGCGCACCGCAATGTCGTGATAGAAGCGGTTCCACTCCGGCAGACGCACGGGCAGCAGTTCCAGCAAAGTGCCCACGTCGAGCCGGCTGACCAGTCCCACCGCGCTCGACGCCTGCCGCGGCTGGCCGGTACGCAGGATCTCGCGCAACTGCACCAGCACCGGCGATCCCAGCGCCTTCACCAGTTCGATCATGGCGTCGCACTCGTCGCGCCGCATGCAGCGGAAGAACCGGTCGGCCAAGTGCTCGGCCCCAGCGTGGCTGGTGCGCCGCAGAACCGACAATAGATCTGCCGGCACGGGATCAGTGCGCAGCGCTTCCTCGATAAATTCCGGCAGCCGGTTTTCCACACCCACGCGCGGACGCAGATCGCTCATCAGCACCGGCCGCTCCACGCTGACCAGTTCCATGCCGGCGCACACCTCGTTTACCGCCGCATAGTTCTTGGCGGCGCTGGCTTCCTGGCTCAGGCGCACGAACGCCGCGCTCATCAGGCTCTGCAGTTCGGGATCCTTGTCCGAGATGAGCTGTTCGCTCAGCTTGCGGATGGCCTGCGCCATGGGTTGTCCGCCCAGCCGAGCATACAGGTCGGCCAGCTGGCTTAATCCGATCGCCGTTTTGCGCCGCGGCTCTGCCTCCTTGGCGCTCAGGCAAACCGAGTAATTGTTCAGAATCTCCGCGGCCGCCTGCTTGTCTTCGCGCTCCAGCAGCATTTCCACGAACTGGCGCACGTTGCGCGGCGGCACGCACGGCGCTTCGTGCGACAGCAACACACTCTTCTTGCCCGATTCCGGCACTTCAGCCCAGAACATGCGATCCAGGATGTCGGCGTGCGACTCCACCAGGATCCCGGCCTTACTCATCTTCTCTTCCTGCATCTTCAGAATCTGGCGCAACGAGTCCATCTGCCGGCTCATGTGCTCCATCATCTGGTGCACCGCATTGACCTTGATTTCGCCCTTCTGATACCGCTCCAGCGCGAAGCGGATGGCCATGTGCTCCGCCGCTTTCATCAGCAGCGGCGTGTCTTCTTCTTGCGACGATGCCTTCGCCGCCAAACTTCCCAGCAGTTGCTGCAGATTCAGCCGCGTATTCGGGTCGGTCTCGGTTAACTCCTTGTGGAGATCTTCTTCCTTGATCGTTGGATCCTGCTGCACCTGCCCAAACCGCGTCAGCAGCCGGATCGCCTGAATCACTTCCTGTTCCTGAAGCGGAACCATTCCACCTGTCCACGCCGGAGCGACGCCCGTGCCGCCGCCGCCACCAGTGCCAGTCCCACCACCCGTTCCTCCGCCACTGCCGGTTCCGCCTCCCCCAGTTCCGCCACCGCCGTACGGGCCATTGGGCACGGTGCCTAACGGAACCATCGGAACGCCGGGAGTGCCTCCGCCTCCGCTGGAATTCGCGCCTTCCGCCGCGGCGATCAACTGCAGCAGTTTCTGCGGATCATTCAGCCACTGCCTGAACTCCGGACCGAGCGTCTGTGCGGCGATCTGCGCCGCAATGCTGACATCGCCGGTTAGCGGATCGGCGGCCACAAACTTCACTTCATTGATCTTGATGGTGCTGTTCTGCTTGCCCGCGCCCAATGCTTCTTTGATCTGCTTGGCCACGTCGGTGGCTTTCGATCCCGCAACGGTGAACGCACGCACCAGACGCGTAAAATCTTCCACCGTCACGTCTTTAGAAAAATGCAGACTGGCCAATCCCGCTGTAGTCAGCAGTGTGGCGAAGCTGCGCTCCGCGTTTCCGGCTTCCAGTGGAATTCCATCGAGCAGCAGTTTGTTCTCGGAAACTCCCAGCAGAAATCCGCTGTCCCCGGTGGTGGGGAGGCCTTGCTGCAACTCGTTCCACGTGGTTTCGAATTGCGCCTCTGTGCGCTTGTGATCGTAGCCATACATCCGTGCGTACTTGATGAGGATGTTGAGGCTGTGAACAAACGCGCGAGCCGAGGCGGCACGAACACCTTGCGATGTATTGGTGGCAGAGATGGCAAACTCCTCGGAAACGCAACTGTGAAGCTCAAGGTTAAAGCGAAACAATAAGGTCTGAAACGTTACTGAGGTAATTGGGAAGGGCTGGAACACCCCCCGCTAGGCCATGCCCTGGCGGGCGTTGCCTCTACCCAGGTTCCGTTCCTGGCTTGCGGTTCCTTGCTGTCATCCCGAGCGAAGCAGAATTGCCGCTTTTCGGCAATTCTGCGCAGTCGAGGAACCTGGGGTTCTGTTTCTCCGACACTTAGTCAGACAGTCCCTAAGTGAGGTTTCTTCGGGCTCTTTTGCGCACAGCATTGCGATCCCGCACGGACGCAGTCTGGTGTGAAGAGAATAACCAGCATGAGGAAATATAGCGGTTCTCCCGAGGACCACTAATCACGGCTGCGATGGGCTGACGGGACTGCTTCCTCCGCCTCCGTGTATCAGGACCCAGATCAGTACGCCGGCGGCGCCTCCGGCCCCGATGGCAATCCACTTCGGATTCAGAGCCGAGCCTGCTCCGGTCGGCCGTGCCGGCGCGCCGCACAGTTCCGATTCGTCGTAGTTCCGCTGTTCGCCTTCGTGAACGCTGCCTCCCTGCGATCCCACCGTTTCCGCCGACGGTTTCCGGTGCGCCCCCTCGATCTCAACGTTCACATCGCTTTTGTGAGCCGCGACTTGAACGGTTCCATTCACATTAGTGACTTCGTACCGCGTCCACTGATTCGCGACGGGCACAACCTTGATGCAATTCACGCGCACCTGGAAGCTCTTCAACGTTTCCACCGACACTTTTCCGTGGTCCAGTTCGAGCCAGTCGCCCTGAAACTTGGTGACCGATTCCGCCTGAATCACTGCGGCGGAGCCATCCAGATTCAGGTTCGCGGAAAATCCCGGCCGGGTTTCAACCACGTCGCCGGCAAAAACCGCCGATGAATCTTTCGCCTCGTAGCCGTTGACCCAGACCCCGCCGCCCTGCGAGCGAAGTATTGCCGATGGCGTTTGCCCCAGCAGGGACAAAGGAACCATCACGATCATTGCCCAACAAACAAGACCGCGTATGAAAGAGACACTCATCCCAGGGACCGAGTTCCACAATGTGTTAACCAAATCGTAAATTCGCTGATTGGGATCGTCTATTGGCACTCTGGATGACCGGCAGGCTCGGCAAAGCCGTGTCGATGGCGGATTTCGGTGTTTTGTAAATCTTGTTGTGGCTGGGTAAAACTGTGTAAATCATGGGGTTGCGCCGCTTCCGCCGATGTAAATTAGACTCTGGGCTGTATGACCACGAATCGCGCCTTGAGCCTGATCACCGTCTTCCTGGCATCTGTAATGGCGGCCTCCCCGGACGTCTTAGCGGCCCTCCCAGGCGTGGCTCCGCAGCAGCAGCCTGCCCAGGCGAGCACCGTGGCGAAGCGCCTTGGCACCATCAAGGCCATCAACGGAAACGTCGTCACTTTGACGCCTGCGTCAGGCCCCGAGGTCATTGCGAACGTGCAGCCTTCGGCGCGCATCCTGCGCCTCGCCCCGGGCGAAAAGGATCTCAAGAACGCGACGCCCATCCAGATGCAGGACTTACAGGTGGGCGACACGGTTCGCGTCCGTGGTTTCGCGTCCGAGGATGCCAAATCGATTTCCGCGTTAGAGGTCCTGGTGATCTCTCGTTCGGTGGTCGCGGCGGTGAGCGATCAAATCCGCCAGGATTGGCAGAAGCGCGGCGTGGGCGGGTTAGTCAGCGCCGTCGATCCCGCAACCGGCACCGTCACAATTTCGGTTACCGGGTTCACTGGAAAGAAAACCATTGCAGTCCACGCATCCAAGAACACGGTGGTGCGGCGTTACGCTTCGGAGTCGACCAAGTTTGAGGACGCGCAGCCCAGTACTCTTGAGCAGATTCGGCCCGGCGACCAGTTACGAGCGCGTGGCGAACGCAGCATCGACGGCACCGAGTTCAAGGCCGAGGAGATCGTCAGCGGCAGCTTCCGCAACATTGCCGGAACCGTCAACTCGGTCGATGCCAGTGCGGGCACGCTTGCCGTTCAGGACGTGCTGAGCAAAAAATCCGTACAAGTGAAAATCACCTCTGATTCGCAGCTTCATCAATTGCCCGCCGAGATGGCGCAGCGGATTGCCATACGCCTGAAAGCCGCTATCGCAGGCGCAATGCCCCCGGGCATGCCCGGCGCCGCCCCTTCGTCTGCTGCCACAACCCAGAGCGCTCCGTCCGGCGGAATGACTCCGAATGCTGGGGGATCAGCCGGGGGAAGGACGGGAGGAATGGGCGGGGGCATGCGCGCCGGGGGCGCTCCCGACTTCCAGCAAATTCTCAACCGCATGCCCACCGTGGCGCTTGCCGACCTGCACAAAGGCGACGCCGTGATGCTGGTAGCGACGGAAGGAACTCCGTCCAGCGCAGGCACGGCCATCACGCTGCTGACCGGAGTCGAACCGCTTTTGCGGGCCGCACCCAACGGCAGTGAGGCGATGATGCTGACTCCCTGGAGCCTCGGTGGCGCTCCGGGCGGTGATGCCGGCAATCAATGATTCCGGTAATCAATGATGCGGGTGCCAATAGTGTTGCTTCAGGACGCTTAGCCCCTCAGGGGCGATACCTGGGATCTGCGGCTCAGGCCGTCAAGGAAAGGACCAACTGCAACAGATTCTTTTTATGAAACAGGCTTTCATCATCTTCTGCTTACTCTTTCTATCGCTGATTTCCTCGGTGGCGCAAACCACTTCCGGAGCGCTCCGCGGCCAAGTGACCGATCCCTCTGGCGCCGCCATTACCGACGCGACAGTTGTCATGACCCCTTCCACCGGATCTCCAATTACAGCCAAGACCGATGCCCGGGGCATGTACGAATTCAAAAATCTGCAGCCCGGGAAGTATTCCCTTACTGTAGTTGCACGGGGATTCACTCTCTACGAGAACGACAAAGTCCTGGTCGCCGATCAGCCCTTGCGCCTCAACGTTTCGATGACCATCGAGGTAGAGACGCAGAAGCTCCAGGTTTCCGACACGGCGCCTACCATCGATGTGAACCCGGCAAGCAACGCCGGGGCGATCGTCATCTCCGGCAAGGAACTCGAGGCTCTGCCCGACGATCCCGATGAATTGGAGTCGGATCTGGAAGCGCTCGCCGGACCTTCCGCGGGACCCAACGGCGGCCAGATGTACATTGACGGCTTCACGGCCGGCCAGCTTCCGCCCAAGTCGTCGATTCGCGAAATTCGCATCAACCAGAATCCGTTTTCCTCCGAGTACGACAAACTGGGCTACGGCCGCATCGAAATCTTCACCAAGCCGGGAACCGACAAATTCCATGGACAGATGTTCGTCCTGGGCAATGACTCCGCCTTCAATTCCCGCAATCCTTTTGGAGGAGCTGAGCCCGGTTACGATTCGACCCAATACAACGGCAATCTCGGCGGTCCGCTGGGCAAGTCTGCGTCATTCTTCTTCTCCGCTCAGCGCCGCAACATCAACGATCTGGCGGCCATCAACGCTACCATCCTCGATCAGAACCTCAAGCCTATCGAGACCTCCGAGTCTGTTCCCAATCCCCGCCATCGCACCAACATCGGCCCGCGCCTCGACTATGCCATCAACAAGAACAATACCCTGACTGCCCGCTACCAGTACTACCGCGACACCCAGAACAACGACGGCATTGGATCCTTCACCCTGCCCTCTCAGGCCTACAACGACGATTCCACGGAGCAGACTTTCCAGATTGGCGACACCCAGGTGTTCGGAGCGAAGGTCGTCAATGAGACCCGTTTTCAATACCTGCGCGAGCGCGATAGCCAGAATGCGCTCGACACCACTCCTACCGTTAACGTTCGTGGGGCATTCGATGCCGGCGGCAACAACCAGGGCACAATCGTCGATCACCAGGATCACTACGAAGTCCAAAACTACACGTCAGTGATTCACGGCAACCACGGGCTGAAGTTCGGCGCCCGATTCCGGGCCCTGCGCGACGCTAATTTCTCGACCTCAAGCTTCAACGGCACTTTCACGTTCTCGTCGCTAAACGGGACGACCGATCTCAACTGCCACTCTCCCAATGACCCGCATCCCTTACCGGCCACGTCGCCGTGTCCTGTTTCTTATCTGTACGCTCAGCAACAACTGCAAAACGGTGGCACTCCGGTCGCGAGCCAGTTGTCGATTACAGCAGGCATTCCCCAGGCTGGCGTTACGACCTACGATGCGGGTCTTTATCTTCAGGACGATTGGCGGCTGCGGCCCAACATCACCTTGAGCTACGGCCTGCGCTTCGAAACCCAAAATGACATTCACGATCATGGCGACTGGGCGCCTCGCGTGGGATTTGCCTGGGGCGTAGGCGGCCGGAGTGCTCCGCCCAAAGTCGTCATTCGCGGCGGTTTCGGCATTTTTTACGATCGCTTCGAATCGGAGCAGATCCTGCAGGCGGATCGAGTGAACGGCCTCGTCCAGCAGGAATACGTCATCAATAATCCCACCTGCTTTCCGGTCGCCACCAATTGCAGCGCGTCGAATGCCACTACCATCCCCACAATCTACCGCATTGATCCCAGACTGCACGCGCCCTACACGCTGCAATCCGCCCTAAGCGTGGAACGGCAGGTCACGAAATCGGCAACCGTGTCGGTGACCTATCTGAATTCGCGCGGCTTCGATCAGTTCGGCACGATCAACGCCAATGCGCCCATCAATGGGGTGCGCCCCAACCCCTCCGCAGGCAACATCTACCAATACATCTCGGAAGCCGTATTCCGTCAGAGCCAACTCATCGCTAATACCAACATCCGCGTCGGCTCGAAGCTGCAACTCTTCGGCTACTACGTGCTCAACTATGCCAACAGCGATGCGTCTGGGGTTTCAAACTTCGCCTCGAATTCGTATAACCTCAGCCAGGATTACGGCCGCGCCGAGTTCGATACCCGCCAACGCCTCTTTTTCGGCGGAAGTATTTCTTTGCCCTACGCCTTTCGCCTGAGCCCCTTCATGGTCGCCTCTGCCGGTTCGCCCTTCAACATCACTTCGCCCAACGATGTGAATGGCGACTCCGTATTCAACGATCGCCCGGAACTGGTTTCCCGGGCGACGTGTTCCAGCGTTGTGAATCCGACCCCGCCATCTACTGTTTATTGCACACCCCTGGGAACCTTCGACGCGGCGAGTGCGCCGGCTGGCGTCCCGCTGACACCAATCAACTACGCCACGGGACCCTCGCACTTCGTGCTGAATCTTCGCCTTACCAAGACCTTCGGATTCGGCCCCATGGCTAAGGGCACGGCGGGCAATCCGGGTGGTCCTGGCGGCGGTCGGCACGGTGGAGGTGGGCACGGTCCCCTCTTTGGCGGTGGACCCATGATGAGTGGTCCGAGTTCCGAACGGCGTTACAACCTTACTTTCGGCGTCAACGTGCGCAACGTCCTCAACAAAGTGAACACTGCCAATCCCAGCGGCGTGCTGGGCTCCAACTTCTTCGACAAGCCCAATGCGTTGCAGGGTGGGCCGTTTTCGAGTGGCGCAGCCGTCCGGCGCTTGGAACTGCAGGCCACTTTCAGCTTCTGAGTAATCCTTTGCTGGTCGAAGAGAATCTAACAATTTGCGGACTGTGACCAAGAGCCGGGAAGATGCTCCGCTATCGGCAACCGCGCATTTGCGATATCCTGAAAGAACACTGATTATGCCCCAAGAACCACGAGCTAAGGTCCAGACCTAGATTGCCTTTTATTACCACGAACAGACGAAACTTTATCCGGCTTGCGGCCGCCGCTGGTGTCGCTGGCCTCGCTGCTGATTCCTTACTGGTCGAGCCCAATCTGCCGCGCGTCGTGCGGCAGGAGATTAAACTCCGTCGCTGGCCCGCTGAACTGGACGGATTCACCATCGCCCAGATGAGCGATTTCCATTACGATCCTTATTTTTCCGTCCATCCTCTGAAGGCCGCAGTCGGCATCGTCAATAACTTGCGGCCTGACTTGATCGTGCTGACCGGCGATTTCGTTACCTCCCCGTCCTTCGGCAGCGACGAAGAAGCCGCTGCCAAAGCCGAGCCATGCGCTCTCCTGCTGCGGCAAATGCGTGCGCCTCACGGTCTGTGGGCGGTGCTGGGCAATCATGACGTTCTCACCGATCCCGAGCGCGTCACTAACGCGCTGCTAGCTCAGGGAATTCAGGTGCTGGGCAACCGCTCTGTCCCGATTGAGCCCCACGGAGGGCGATTCTGGCTCAGCGGCGTCAGCGACATAATGACTGGGACCTCCGATCTGAACGCTGCGCTGGAGAAAGTTCCGCGCGATGAACCGACCGTCCTGCTCGCCCACGAACCGGACTTTGCCGATCACGTAGCGCATCATCCGGTAGACCTTCAACTCTCCGGCCATTCTCATGGCGGGCAGGTGCGGATTCCCTTTCTCCCTCCGCTCTACTTGCCCTATATGGCCAGGAAATATTTCCTGGGCTTGTACCAGGTTGGTCCGCTTACCCTGTACACGAATCCCGGCATCGGGACGATGGGCCTTCCAATCCGCTTCAATTGCCCTCCGGAGATTACGTTACTCACGTTGCGGCGCGCGGCCTGACGAACGGCCGCCGGGAGGAAGGCCGCCCAATCCGGCTTCGCCCAAGGCGTCTCTCTTCGTATGCAAGGGCCTTCACATGGCATCCATTGTTTCCTTAGGTAATGTCCGTAAGTTATTGCAAAATAACGGCATAACTTGATTCTGCGTTGGTCTAACAGTTGCCGCTCATAGTTCAGTCGATGAGAGGGCACGTGAAAGACGCCATGCTTCGTCATTTCTGCGCCGCCGTACTGCTACTATTCATGCCGCTTACCACTTTGGCCGCCACCACTGAGCCGCCTCACTTGCAATCGGCAGTTCTGCAGCAGCGGGAACGCCAGCTTTCCCGGACGCTCATCCGCGCATCGCAGTTCGCAGATGTGCCTCACACAAACTGGCGCTGGGCCTGCGAGCAGGTTCAGGCGCCCGTGGCCCTGGCAACGCCAGATCCGCTGCTCGCCCCCGCCGGACGCGGCGAAAAGGTGCGTGTCAGTTTCATCATCGGTACGGACGGCCTCGTGCACAGCCCACTGATCCTGGAGAGCGCAGGTCTGGCTGGCGATCGCCACGTCCTTGATACCGTGCGTCACTGGAGATATCGTCCCGCGACCTGCAACGGCGTGCCCACCGAAACCGAAGGCAAAATCGAGTTTTCCATCCGGTAGGCCGGGTGGCTGGGCTAGAATGTCCCAACCGGACTCATTCGGATCCTGGACCGCATTCGTGGACAAAGATAAGAAGCTTCCCAGACATCCCGGTTTCGCTCCGGAACCGCAACCGGAGCGCGCTCCGGAGCTTAACGCCGCGATGCGGGAAATCTACCGTAAGCTGGAGCCGGAACTGCGCAGCTCTCGGCCGAATCCGGAAGCCATAGCCGCGGCTTTGGAAGCGGTTCAGCGTCTGGCTGCCGAAAACGACGCGGAAGAGGCTTCCGTCGACGTGGCACGTGCACTACCAAACGTCCCATTTCCCTCTGAGGGACTTGCTCCTGACGCAACTTCGGGACCGTGTCGCGTATGCGGACACAACAATCGCGACATCAGCAAGTTCTGCGGCATGTGCGGGGCCCCGATGGTGGCATCGGACCAAATCGAAGCTGGTTACTCGCCCGAGGAACGTCAGCCTGGGCCTGCTCTCGCGCTTCCGCCGAATCCTTTTCTAAACGAAGCGCTCTCAAATGCGGGCGGGAACCGCGCGCCTGGCGGCGAGACGCATCACTACCATCATCACTATCACCATCACTATTTTCCGGCGGGCTATGACGCAGGCATGCCGCGGGGTGCAGCCGATGCCATGCGGGCCGATCCCGCGCGCGAAGACAGGATGCGGCCGAGCGCCGCGCTGCGCGGAGATATGAGTCGCGCGGAAGCTGCCGTGCGGCGCGTCACCCAGGAGTGGGTGCTGGCCTGCAACACTAAGCATTTGGACGATCTGCTCGATCTCTACGCGGCCGATGCCATGGTGCTGCGGTCGAATTATCCTCCGATACGCGGAGCGGCTGCCGTCCGCGAGTTCTTCTTCGGAGCGCTCGAGGCGGGGCTGGGAGAAGTGGAGGTCGAACCTCTTCGCGTGGAGGTCGTGGGCGACCTGGCCTACGAGGCTGGACGCTGCAAAGCGCTGGTGCCCAGCGCGACCGGCAAGCGCCGCGAAGAGCGCGGCAAATATTTGTGGGTGTGCGCGCGCCAGACTGGCGGGGAATGGAAGTTGGCCGCCGATTGCTGGTCGAGCGATCTCTCGCTCACCGTGCTGGAATCCGATGTCCCCGCCGGCGCAGTGGTCAAAGTCAGGGACGCCCGCAAGACTCCGTGACTTACCCTTCGCTTCCGAGCCGTGTGGGACGGACACTCCCTGTCCGTCGCTTTTGACTTTGGGGTTGAGTCGGAGAATTTCAAGGTGAAGATAAAGATTGAAGGTGAAGAGAGAGAAAGAACAAGATCAAAATCAAGATCAAGATCAACGGCAGCGGGCAGGAGTGCCCGCTCCACACTCGTCTACGGGGTCACTCCCAATTTGGCCAGGCTCTCCTGCAACTCCTCCAGGGTTTGCATTTCGATGGTCTGCATCCCAAGCTTCGCGGCACATTCCAGGTTCAAGGCGCGGTCGTCGATGAAGCAGCATGCTTCGGCGGGAATCTGCGTGGTTTCGAGCGCTAGGCGGTAGATGTCGCGCTCCGGCTTCCGCAGTCCCACGAAACAGGAACTGAAAAACACACGGAAGATCTTGCGCAGGCCGAATTTTTCGATCCGATAATCGTTGAGTTCGCGGGATTCGTTGTTGATCGTGCCCATGAAATACTTCCCCGAATTGCTCAGGGACCGCGCGAATTCAAGAACTCCAGGAAGGGGCTGCGAGAGCGTGAACATGAAGTCGCGGAACGCGTCGCGGGTAAAGGGACGGGTGCGATAGAACACCGTGCGGTCGAGATATTCGTCCAGTGTGATCTTGCCGCGCTCGAACGACGAAACCACCAGTTCGTGGCGGTCGTGGAACTCTTCCTCGTCCAGTCCAAAATGCTCGAGAGTCGCAGAGCGCTGCGTGTGATCCCACGCGTTCGTCAGCAGCACGCCGCCGACGTCCCAGAAGATAGCGCGAATGGTCGACAAGTGAGTCCTCCCCAGAAATCACGGATTGGAAAAGTGTAGATGATGTCTGGCCAGGGTGGCCCGTTTTTCATAAGGGCTAAGCTAAGCATTTTCCGTTCAGGTTCGCGAACATCCTAGAAGCCCGTTTGAACGAAGCCTTTCCGGCAGACGCTTTCGCGTGTCTGATGTCAGCCCCGGTGTGAGCCGATAAGGTTGGGTCATAAGGAGATCACCTATGACCCACCTTCAAACAGCTGTATCGGACGCGCCCCGCACGCCTCCAGAAAATCTACCTGCCACTCCATATGGGGCGCGTCCGATACAGCACTAGCGTTTCTAGACAACCCCCGGTTGGCGGAGAAGCGGAGAGTTTACGAAATGCCAGCGTTGCCACTCCTACTGGATACCGTTTCCACGGCCCTCTACTGCAGGTAGCGATCAAACCACTCCAGCATTCGTTCGAGCATGTCAATCTGATGTTTTTCTTGTCTTGGCAGGTGCCCTTCGCCGGGATAGATAACCAGTTCGCTTTCCACACCATAGTGTTTGAGGGCACGATACAACGCTCGGGATTGACTGACCGGATTGTTGTGGTCGTCCTCGCCATGCAAGATGAGCGTCGGAGTTCGTGCGTTTCGGATGTATGTGGCTGGGGAGTTGCGTGCAAAGACTTCGGGGTGCTCCCAAGGCGTGCCGAAGTACCATTCGTCATCAGCGGGAGAACCTTCGGTTTCAAACTCGAGGGTTTGGTCAAATACGCCACCGCCGGTGACTGCAGCCCTGAAGCGATTGGTCTGTGTAATGGCCCACTGCGTCATCTCGCCTCCATAGGACCAACCGCCGATGCCCAAGCGGCTAGGGTCGGTCTCCCCACGAGCGATCACAGCATCCATAGCTGCCATCAAATCCTTGAAGTCCCCGCCGCCCCAGTCGGTGCGATTCAACTTCAAGAAACTTTCGCCATAGCCAACCGATCCCCGAGGGTTGACCATCAGGACTTGATAACCTCTTGCGGCCAAAAGCTGAGGCCAAGCGTTGAACCAAAAATAGTCTGCGGAAAAGTTGCCGGCTGGTCCGCCATGCACAAGCAGGACGAGCGGTAGTTTTGCTTTAGAGGCTGGGCCGATCGGCCTCATCAGTGCAGCCTCGACTTCCGTTCCATCAAAGCTCTTGAAGCGGAAGATTTCCGCATCGGCGAGCCGAACTACGCCCCATTCCTCCGTTTGCAAATGGCTTACCTGCCCCACAGAACCGTCGATGTGCCGGACGAAAAGTTCCGGCAGGCGATTGAAGCCAACTCCAACAAAAGCCAACGTGCCGTCGGACGCGACGTCGAAGGCACGAACAGAGTGCGGCAGGTCGATAGCCGCCGAGACTCCATCGGAGCCGATTCGAAAAATGCGATTGTGGAAGCCATCAGCAACGCGAACCAGGATGGTGGAGTCGTTTTGCCACTTTGCATCGATGACCGCGCGATCGATTGCGGAAGTCACATCGCGAGCTGTTCCACCGCTGATGCTCTGCAGGAAGAGATCATGAGGAATCGGCCCGCTGGTGCGAGTCGAGAGAAAGGAGAATTGCTTGCGGTCGGGTGAAAGCAAAAGTCCGTCAAACGGCTGATTGGGTTTGCCGAGGGGAGTGATTGCATCGTCCGTCAGCGAAATACTATACAGAGCATCATTCCAGGTCTCGGCCTTTGGGTGATCACTCGCCATCACGAGAATCTGGTCAGAGCTTGACCAGTCGAAGCCATCAACCCGCCAGGCGCCGCGTGTCATTTGGCGAGTCTTTCTTGAAGCGAGATCGGCCACCCACAGACGTTCAAGATCCTGTTCGCGGCCAGCAATCTGGGCGTCATTGTCGGTCTTTCCTTGTTCTGGTTCTGCTGCAAGGAAGGCGATCTGTTTGCCGTCGGGCGACCAGTGGAAGTCACTGACTTCGGTCGCGCTGTTCGTCACCGGGCGAGCCTCCCCACCGCCGGTCGGCATCACATAAACCTGCATAGTCCCAGCGCGATTGGAGAGAAACCCCACGCTGTCGCCATCTGGTGCCCACCGCGGCGATCGCTCCGACTTCTGCGAAAAGGTGAACTGTTGCAGTTCTCCTTGGCCGATATGAAGCAGCCAAAGGTGCGATTCTATTGCGGGCCCGTTCACTTCCGAGACGACGCACACGAGCCGGGAGCCATCGGGCGAAAAATGAAGATCGGAAGCCCGTCGAAACTTGACTGCACGCTCAGGGCTGAGCTGAATTGATGCCTGACTCGGAACATTCGTCTGTTGAGCAGCAGGCGCAATCGATAAAACCGCAATGACGGCGGGGCACAGCAAGCGCAGGAATGTTTTCATTAGCCCATCCTAACGTCGCCGCGCCTAAGATTCTTTCATGATTGCAACATGTTGTCTGCGATTAGCGGCCCTTGCGAGGGCGCGATAGCGCGCCGGAGAGATGCCGGTGACAAGTCTGAAGATTCTGCAAAGATGCGCCTGGTTCGCGAAGCCGACATCCAAAGCGATTACCGCGAGCGGCGAATCCGACTCCATCAGCTTGCGGCTGGCAGATTCGACGCGCAGCTTTCTCAAATACTGCCCCACGGTACAGCCCTGGTGCTTTCTGAACTCGCGGGCTAAGTGAACAGGGTGAATTCCAACCCAGCCCGCAACCGTACTGAGGCGCAGGGGCTCGTGACAATGTGCATGAAGAGCATCTCGAGCGCTTCTCAACCAAATAGGGCTGTGACTGTGCCGATCGGCCCGGTGCTCGCGGCCGAGACCAGCGGCGATCTCCAGCATCAGGCCTTCAATCGCGAGGGGGCTCGCCAATCCTCCCAGCCTGCATTCTTGGTAAAGCCTCATCGAAAGCCAAGTTAGGTCCACGTTTTGAACGGAGCAGGGTTGACTTGGTAAGACGGCGCAATCACGAATATGTTCTAGCCATACACCTGGCATCTCCGCAACGAGACAACGAAACCCATTACTCCCGGCCCGGTTGGCATGGATTTCGCCGGCGGGTCGAAAAAATAATTTGTGTTGACTCAGGTCCATGACTCGGTTGCTTAGTTTCTCTTCGCACTCCCCCTCCACAACAAAACCTATGCAGGTCCGGTCATGAACGTGCTTGGGGACGACAAGGCCCGGTCGATGTCGGCTGGCGAAGATCCTACAATTCGCGACATTTTGGACGCAAATTATTTCTCCGTGATGGGTCGGAGCAAGCGAGTTTAGTTTCACGGGACCTCTCTTTTGCCAGCGTATATTATCTCTCTTTTTATACGCTGCAGAGTGAGGCTGGCACCCGGCCTCTGTGCGCAGGCCAACCGACCGTCCATTACCCGCTCGCCAATCACACCGGACATTCGGACTATCCAGCACTTTGGCCATTGCCCCCGAGTG